>NZ_CM151395.1:0-3514210 GCF_056494105.1 Geobacillus sp. PLS 41
CCCTCGATCGATTAGTATCCGTCAGCTCCACGTGTCGCCACGCTTCCACCTCGGACCTATCGACCTCGTCATCTTCGAGGGATCTTACCCGCTTCACGCGGTGGGAAATCTCATCTTGAGGGGGGCTTCACGCTTAGATGCTTTCAGCGCTTATCCCGTCCGCACATAGCTACCCAGCGGTGCCCCTGGCGGGACAACTGGTACACCAGCGGTGCGTCCATCCCGGTCCTCTCGTACTAAGGACAGCTCCTCTCAAATTTCCTCCGCCCGCGACGGATAGGGACCGAACTGTCTCACGACGTTCTGAACCCAGCTCGCGTACCGCTTTAATGGGCGAACAGCCCAACCCTTGGGACCGACTACAGCCCCAGGATGCGATGAGCCGACATCGAGGTGCCAAACCTCCCCGTCGATGTGGACTCTTGGGGGAGATCAGCCTGTTATCCCCGGGGTAGCTTTTATCCGTTGAGCGATGGCCCTTCCATGCGGAACCACCGGATCACTAAGCCCGACTTTCGTCCCTGCTCGACCTGTCCGTCTCGCAGTCAAGCTCCCTTGTGCCTTTGCACTCTCCGAATGATTTCCAACCATTCTGAGGGAACCTTTGGGCGCCTCCGTTACCTTTTGGGAGGCGACCGCCCCAGTCAAACTGCCCACCTGACACTGTCTCCCACCCCGCTAAGGGGTGCGGGTTAGAATTTCAATACCGCCAGGGTGGTATCCCACCGTCGCCTCCACCGAAGCTGGCGCTCCGGCTTCCCAGGCTCCCACCTATCCTGTACAAGCGATACCAAAATTCCATATCAGGCTGCAGTAAAGCTCCACGGGGTCTTTCCGTCCTGTCGCGGGTAACCTGCATCTTCACAGGTAGTATAATTTCACCGGGTCTCTCGTTGAGACAGCGCCCAAGTCGTTACACCTTTCGTGCGGGTCGGAACTTACCCGACAAGGAATTTCGCTACCTTAGGACCGTTATAGTTACGGCCGCCGTTTACTGGGGCTTCGGTTCGCACCTTCGCTTCCGCTAAGCGCTCCCCTTAACCTTCCAGCACCGGGCAGGTGTCAGCCCCTATACGTCGCCTTTCGGCTTCGCAGAGACCTGTGTTTTTGATAAACAGTCGCTTGGGCCTTTTCACTGCGGCTCTTCAGGGCTCTTCACCCCAAAGAGCACCCCTTCTCCCGAAGTTACGGGGTCATTTTGCCGAGTTCCTTAACGAGAGTTCTCCCGCGCGCCTTAGGATTCTCTCCTCGCCTACCTGTGTCGGTTTGCGGTACGGGCACCTCTTCCCTCGCTAGAGGCTTTTCTTGGCAGTGTGAAATCGGGGACTTCCGGATTACTCCGTCGCCGTCACCGCTTAGCCTTATGATCCGCGGATTTGCCTGCGGATCAGCCTCACGGCTTGGACAGGCTCTTCCAGCCGCCTGCTCGCCCTATCCTCCTGCGTCCCCCCATCGCTCAAACGGGAAGAAGGTGGTACAGGAATCTCAACCTGTTGTCCATCACCTACGCCTTTCGGCCTCGGCTTAGGTCCCGACTAACCCTGAGCGGACGAACCTTCCTCAGGAACCCTTAGGCTTTCGGCGCAGAGGATTCTCACCTCTGTTTTCGCTACTCATACCGGCATTCTCACTTCTAAGCGCTCCACCAGTCCTTCCGGTCTGGCTTCTCTGCCCTTAGAACGCTCCCCTACCGATGACCAACGGTCATCCCGCAGCTTCGGCGGCACGTTTAGCCCCGGTACATTTTCGGCGCAGAGTCACTCGACCAGTGAGCTATTACGCACTCTTTAAATGGTGGCTGCTTCTAAGCCAACATCCTGGTTGTCTCGGCAACTCCACATCCTTTTCCACTGAACGTGCACTTCGGGGCCTTAGCTGGCGGTCTGGGCTGTTCCCCTCTCGACCACGGATCTTATCACTCGCGGTCTGACTCCCGGGCATAAGTCGTTGGCATTCGGAGTTTGACTGGGTTCGGTAACCCGTTTTGGGCCCCTAGCCCAATCAGTGCTCTACCTCCAAGACTCTCAAACCCGAGGCTAGCCCTAAAGCTATTTCGGGGAGAACCAGCTATCTCCAAGTTCGATTGGCATTTCACCCCTACCCACACCTCATCCCCGCACTTTTCAACGTGCGTGGGTTCGGGCCTCCAGCCGGTGTTACCCGGCCTTCACCCTGGACATGGGTAGATCACCTGGTTTCGGGTCGACGACGACGTACTCACACGCCCTGTTCAGACTCGCTTTCGCTGCGGCTCCGCCTCTTCGGCTTAACCTCGCACGCCATCGTCACTCGCCGGTTCATTCTACAAAAGGCACGCCATCACCCATCAACGGGCTCTGACTACTTGTAGGCACACGGTTTCAGGTTCTCTTTCACTCCCCTCCCGGGGTGCTTTTCACCTTTCCCTCACGGTACTGGTGCACTATCGGTCACTAGGGAGTATTTAGCCTTGGGAGATGGTCCTCCCTGCTTCCGACGGGATTCCTCGTGTCCCGCCGTACTCAGGATCCGCTCGGGAGGGAACGAAGTTTCGACTACAGGGCTCTCACCTTCTCTGGCCGGCCGTTCCAGACCGGTTCGTCTACCCCGTCCCTTTCTCACTCCCATCGTGAGCGGTCCTACAACCCCAAGAGGACATGCCTCTTGGTTTGGGCTGTTCCCGTTTCGCTCGCCGCTACTCAGGGAATCGCGGTTGCTTTCTTCTCCTCCGGGTACTAAGATGTTTCAGTTCCCCGGGTGTGCCCTCCATGCCCTATGGATTCAGGCATGGATACTGCCCCATTACGGACAGTGGGTTCCCCCATTCGGACATCTCCGGATCAACGCTTGCTTACAGCTCCCCGAAGCGTTTCGGCGTTTGCCCCGTCCTTCATCGGCTCCTAGTGCCAAGGCATCCACCGTGCGCCCTTTCCAGCTTAACCTATTGCGCTCTCGGCTTCTTCCTTTGCTTTATCGGTTATCTAGTTTTCAAGGAACGAGACTGCTTCTTGAATTTGCTTCTCTGCAGTCTTGCATCGAGGAATCCCACTTCCTCGAATCTGCTAGAAGACGCAGATGCAAAGTTGCTGCCTTGAACCTGCTTCTTCGCTGGTTTGCGTCGAGGAATTCGGCTTCTCCGAATCCACTTGTAGACGCAGACGCAAACGAGACTGCTTCTTGAATTCACTTCTCTGCAGTCTTGCATCGAGGAATCCCACTTCCTCGAATCCGTTTGTAGACGCAAAGCGACTTCTTTGAACAAACTTCCTTGCGGCTTTGTGCCGAGGAATCTTGCTTCCCTGAACCTGCTAGCAGACGCAGGCACAGACGCAAAGCAACTACGTTGAAACAGCTTCCTTGCAGCTTTGCGCCGAGGAATCCAGCTTCTCTGAATTCACTTGTAGACGCAGACGCAAAGCAACTGAAGGAATTTCTCATTCCTTCAAAACTGAACGAAACAGAAGCGCGTTTTGCTTTGAATAACGACTGATGTCTAGCTCCAGCGCCTGGCTCTCTTCTGCCAAATAACCTTCCCCCTCGGGGTGCAAGCACCCCTGCGGGTGAAGAACATTTGGCTTCGAGATCGCCAGGATGGCGATATTTCGCCGTTGCCCGCAGGACGCGGGCTGCCTTTAGGCGAAATTACGGCGCTTCCGCTTTTCTTCGTCCTTAGAAAGGAGGTGATCCAGCCGCACCTTCCGGTACGGCTACCTTGTTACGACTTCACCCCAATCACTTGCCCCACCTTCGGCGGCTGGCTCCCGTAAGGGTTACCGCACCGACTTCGGGTGTTGCAAGCTCTCGTGGTGTGACGGGCGGTGTGTACAAGGCCCGGGAACGTATTCACCGCGGCATGCTGATCCGCGATTACTAGCGATTCCGGCTTCATGCAGGCGAGTTGCAGCCTGCAATCCGAACTGAGAGCGGCTTTTTGGGATTCGCTCCCCCTCGCGGGTTCGCAGCCCTTTGTACCGCCCATTGTAGCACGTGTGTAGCCCAGGTCATAAGGGGCATGATGATTTGACGTCATCCCCACCTTCCTCCGACTTGTCGCCGGCAGTCCCTCTAGAGTGCCCACCTTCGTGCTGGCAACTAGAGGCGAGGGTTGCGCTCGTTGCGGGACTTAACCCAACATCTCACGACACGAGCTGACGACAACCATGCACCACCTGTCACCCTGTCCCCCCCGAAGGGGGAACGCCCAATCTCTTGGGTTGTCAGGGGATGTCAAGACCTGGTAAGGTTCTTCGCGTTGCTTCGAATTAAACCACATGCTCCACCGCTTGTGCGGGCCCCCGTCAATTCCTTTGAGTTTCAGCCTTGCGGCCGTACTCCCCAGGCGGAGTGCTTATCGCGTTAGCTGCAGCACTAAAGGGTGTGACCCCTCTAACACTTAGCACTCATCGTTTACGGCGTGGACTACCAGGGTATCTAATCCTGTTTGCTCCCCACGCTTTCGCGCCTCAGCGTCAGTTGCAGGCCAGAGAGCCGCCTTCGCCACTGGTGTTCCTCCACATCTCTACGCATTTCACCGCTACACGTGGAATTCCGCTCTCCTCTCCTGCACTCAAGTCCCCCAGTTTCCAATGACCCTCCACGGTTGAGCCGTGGGCTTTCACATCAGACTTAAGGAACCGCCTGCGCGCGCTTTACGCCCAATAATTCCGGACAACGCTCGCCCCCTACGTATTACCGCGGCTGCTGGCACGTAGTTAGCCGGGGCTTCCTCGTGAGGTACCGTCACCGCGCCGCCCTCTTCGAACGGCGCTCCTTCGTCCCTCACAACAGAGCTTTACGACCCGAAGGCCTTCTTCGCTCACGCGGCGTCGCTCCGTCAGGCTTTCGCCCATTGCGGAAGATTCCCTACTGCTGCCTCCCGTAGGAGTCTGGGCCGTGTCTCAGTCCCAGTGTGGCCGGTCACCCTCTCAGGCCGGCTACGCATCGTCGCCTTGGTGAGCCGTTACCTCACCAACTAGCTAATGCGCCGCGGGCCCATCCGCAAGTGACAGCCAAAGGCCGCCTTTCAACCAAAGACCATGCGGTCTTCGGTGTTATCCGGTATTAGCTCCGGTTTCCCGGAGTTATCCCGGTCTTGCGGGCAGGTTGCCCACGTGTTACTCACCCGTCCGCCGCTGACCAAATCAGAGCAAGCTCCGATTTGGTCCGCTCGACTTGCATGTATTAGGCACGCCGCCAGCGTTCGTCCTGAGCCAGGATCAAACTCTCCAAAAGAAAGTTGATTGGCTTTTGCTTTGGCCAATGCGGCCTCCGCTTTTCTATTGCGCTTCGTTTCGTTCAGTTTTCAAGGAACGAGACCTCTTCTTGAACTTGCTTCGTTGCAATCTTGCGCCGAGGAATCCAACTCCTCTGGACTCCCTCAAACGCAAATGTGTTTTCCGCTTCCTAAAGCGGCCCTTACATCATAGCATTTTTATTGTTCGTTGTCAACAGCCTTTTATTCATACCGCTCCGCAACATTTTCCCGGCGCGACAGCGATTTAAAATATATCATCGTTCGACAAGGAAGTCAAGAGCTTTTTTCGGCCGGGTTGCCTCCTTCCTTCAATGATCTTGGCAACTGACATTTGTATAAACACAATGAAATTCCTAATAGCATCCATCCTCTCACCGGCTCCCTTCCATTTTTGGGGATCAGCAGAAGGGGACCGTCAAAATTCTTTTTTTTACAACGTGTAATACCGTTCGAGCATTGTATTTCCTTTTGTCGGCATTTCCACGACGGTTAGCACTTTCCTTTCGACAAGATACTCAAGCATGATAACAAGATCAACCGAGTAAGGCGCAAACTGCGGATGACCGGTCATTTCCTCAATGCTCCAAGCACCATTTTTTTCTTTCAGCGCTTCGCATAAATGAGAGGAACCTGATTCTACGTAAGAATGAATCAAAAATTCACTGGCCAGCAACAAAAGTTCCAGCCGTTTCGGAAGCGGTTCTTCACTTCCAACGAGTTCTTCATACAGTTTATAAATCCTTCCATCCATTCGCTTGACTTGATTCCATACGGTCACTTCCGGGTAAAGTCCGTGCTCGATCACGGTCAATCGCGCCAAATGATGGAGGGCTTGCACCATATGGTTGTATGAGTCGAGCCAATGCTTGGCGGCAAACAGCGCCTTGCCCTCTGTATAATGGCGGATCAGTTTGGCAAACTCGAGTCCCATTTTCAATCGCCGTTCTTTAGGCGGGAATTGCTCAAGGCGCTGGCGCAACTGCTGAACATAGCCGTTTCGGTCAAACACGACCGTTCCGTTGAACACCCAGTCGACCGCCTTTCGATGTGACCCGAGAACAAGCCATTCATTTAACTGCCGTTCACTGACTGCATAAAGCACCGCCTTTTTCTCGTTTAGTGAATACTGTCTGAGAAGCATAGGCTCGCTTTGCGGGTCGACAATGACGAGCAGCACGACATCAAACGTATCCGTTGTTGCTGCATGGCAAGCCGTTTTTTCAATCATTAAAATTCCGTGCGTGTTGCAGCGGTTTGCCCATTCGTGACAGATGGGATGCAGCAATTCTTTCATACCTCGCGTCCGTTGCAGAAAGCCGGCCGCGATATCCGGGCGGACAAATCCCTCAGATATCCCAACATATCGATTGACAGACAACCATACGTTCCTATTTTGAGCCGGCTGTTTTTTCTGCAACGTTTTTTCCTCCCTTCCACCGTCATCAATCATCACATTGCGTTTGTGCAGATGTTCAAACAATGCTGTCAACGCCTGTTTCATTTCAGAAAGACCAGAATGCTTGCATCCATGAAGCTGTCGTTTGTTGCCGTCATTCGTTATTCGACAAAAAAAGAGGAATTCCTTTCTTTAAAACGTCGATTTTGTTGATTTCTTCTTCGCGATGGGACCCCGTTTTATGGTATAGTGGTCTATGTAGGAGGGACTGTGATGAGCATCAAATATTCGAGCAAAATCAACAAAATTCGCACTTTCGCCTTAAGCTTGATTTTTATCGGTGTCATTGTCATGTATCTTGGGCTGTTTTTTCGTACGTCCCCGGTCATCATGACGTTGTTTATGTTGTTTGGGATGTTGTTTCTTGTCGCCAGTGGCATTGTATATTTTTGGATCGGCACACTCTCGACGAGAGCCGTCCAAGTTGTTTGCCCGTCGTGCGGCAAAGTGACAAAAATGCTCGGACGCGTCGATTTATGCATGTTTTGCCGTGAACCGTTGACGTTAGACCGCGAACTGGAAGGAAAAGAGTTTGACGAAAAGTACAACAAAAAAAGAAAAAGCTGATAGCCGCCTTGTGCTATCAGCTTTTTAATGCGAATGCGCCGGCGCCCCGCTTTTTTGACAGTCAGGGCAGACTCCGTACACTTCCATGCGATGATGGTCGACCTTAAAGCCGGTGACGTGAGCGGCAAGCTGCTCGACTTCATCAAGCGCTGGATAGTGGAAATCGACAATTTTGCCGCACTCTTCACAGATGACGTGATAATGATTGGAAGTGACGAAGTCAAACCGGCTTGACGAATCGCCGTACGTCAGCTCTTTGACAAGCCCGATTTCCTTAAAGACGCGCAAGTTATTGTAGACGGTAGCTACACTCATGTTTGGGAATTTCCCTTCCAGCGCTTTGTATATTTCATCAGCCGTCGGATGGGACATCGAGCTGATCAAATACTCCAATATCGCATGACGCTGCGGCGTGATGCGTATGCCAGTCTTTTTCAGCATGTCAAGCGCTTCCTTCAGTTGCTCGTTGTCAGACACCGTCATGCACCTCACTCTCTGTGCAAAGGTGAAAAAAATTATCACTTTATAATATTTATAATTAGTCTACAAAGAATACATGCCATTTGTCAATATAGATGCCATTAATATATGGGCTCAGACGCCATTTTAACAAAAAAAGGAGGCGGAAATTGTTTCCGCCTCTTATGTCATTCATTTGAGGAGGTTACTATGTATCATACGCCAAACGATGTACATTGTCTGGACGCTTACCTAGATGACGCTAGTCGGGCGACTTCCGCAAGCGCCTCATCGACATGCCCCTTCACTTTCACCCCGCGCCATTCTTGGACCAACGTTCCGTCGGGGGCGATAATGAATGTCGAGCGATCAATGCCCATATATTCCTTGCCGAAATTTTTCTTTTTCTTCCATACCCCATACAGCTCGGCCACTTCATGCCGCTCATCAGAAAGAAGCAAAAATGGCAACTCATATTTTTCGATAAACGCCTCATGCCGATTCATCGGGTCGGTGCTCACTCCTAAAATGACGGCGTTCAACTCAGCGAACTGCGCATGGCGATCGCGAAAGTCGCACGCTTCGGCTGTGCACCCCGGGGTCATGTCTTTTGGATAAAAGTAAAGCACCACATACCGGCCGCGAAAATCAGACAGCGAAACCATTTTCCCATTGCTTGCCGGCAAGGTGAAATCTGGAGCTGGCTGGCCAATGGCAATCGTCATGTCGTTCCCCCCGTCTTCTTCGTTTTCTTTTAGCGTAGCGAAGACGAAGGGAAATTGCAACTCATATCAGCGATGATCCCAGTCAAACACGGTGCGCGTCACGATGACAGCG
Source organism: Geobacillus sp. PLS 41 (assembly GCF_056494105.1). Classification (NCBI taxonomy): domain Bacteria; kingdom Bacillati; phylum Bacillota; class Bacilli; order Caryophanales; family Anoxybacillaceae; genus Geobacillus; species Geobacillus sp. PLS 41. Next base: position 8,553 of record NZ_CM151395.1, read on the forward strand.
GGCATAATGTAGCCGAGCAGCGCTTCGGCAATGGCGATCCACCGCCCGACGCCGATCGGAGTGACATCACCGTATCCGACCGACAAAAGCGTCATACCGCTTAAATACAAGCTGTCTTCAAGCAGCGACAAACGATCTTTCGATGCGCTATTTGGGGATGGGGTAAACACAGCATGGCCGTTTACTTGCAAAATCATATAAATCATGGCAAAACCGAGCAACATCGTTAAATACCATTGGACGAGAACCCATAAGCTATCGAGTGACAGGCGATGCGTCGCTTGCACGCGCACTGTCCAAAGCGAGGTGATGCTGCCGAGCAGTACGGCGGCAACAATGCCAAGGAAGGCGTAATCCATCACGTTCCCCCCATTTTTGTCCGTCGTTCATATATACGCGGACAACCGGGCGATTATACCGCATGACCCTCCGCACCCTGCTTGAATCGGCAGCACTCCTGTATTCCACCGGATCACCCGACCCATTTGACAAGCCAGCGTCCCGTCAGATGAAGCCAATCGTTGCGCTTTACTGAGCAAAATAGCGCGCCAATACACCTTTTAACGTCGCAGCACTACGGTGGAACCATTTTTTCTCCTCCTCGTCAAGTTCAATTTCAATCACTTCGCGGATGCCATTTCGGTTGATCACAGCAGGCACACCGATGTAGACATCGCGTTCGCCGTATGGGCCGTCCAAGTAAGCGGAAACGGTCAAAATGGCATTTTCATGATGCAAAATGGCGCGCGTCACGCGGGCAAGCCCCATAGCAATCCCGTAGTACGTCGCTCCTTTTTTCTCAATAATTTGGTAGGCGGCATCGCGCACATTGACAAAAATGCGCTCGAGCTCTTTTTGCGCTTCTTCCCCTTTAGACTCGACCAGCTTGCGGATCGGCACGCCGCCGATATCAGCCTGGCTCCAGACCGGGAGTTCAGTGTCGCCATGTTCGCCGATAATATAGGCGTGCACGTTCGTCGGGGCGACGGCGAAATAGTCGCCCAACAAGAAGCGGAACCGCGCCGTGTCCAAAATCGTGCCCGATCCGATTACTCGCTCTTGCGGCAGGCCGCTGAATTTCCACGTCGCGTACGTTAAAATGTCGACCGGATTGGTGGCGACGAGAAACAGTCCTTGAAATCCGGATGCCATGACCGACTCAACGATCGAGCGGAAAATGGCAATGTTTTTGTCCACAAGATCAAGCCGCGTCTCGCCCGGTTTTTGGTTGGCGCCGGCGCAAATGACAACCAAATCGGCATCGCGGCAATCATCGTAATCGCCGTGCCAAATGTCAGCCGGCTTCGGCGCAAATACTTTCCCATGGTTGAAGTCCATCGCATCGCCCTCAGCCTTGTTTTCATTTGCATCGATGAGCACGATCTCATCGGCAATCCCTTGATTCATTAAGGCAAACGCATAACTGGCGCCGACAAACCCGGTGCCGACGACCGCTACCCGATTTCCTCTCCCGTTTTTCATCACTATTCACCTCTTCTTCCTTTTTGTGAATATATTCACATTTTATTTTACGCCACAACATGCTAACGATACAGACAAGGTTGTGTCGATTGCTTGACCATTGTTTGTCATTTTGATGGCAAATGAACAAAAACGGGCGGGGCGCCTAGCTCCCCGTCCCGCGATATCGTCTCACCCCGGCGTTCCAAAGCATGACCGAAACGGTGAAGCAAACCATGCCGACCACTGGGGTGAAAAAGGCATAACTGTACCATTCCTTTTTATCAAGAAAATAAGCAGCTGGATAAACGCCGACAAAGGCAAACGGCAGCACCCACGTTAAAATATAGCGGATGACGCGATGATAAATATCGATCGGGTAGCGGCCATAGCTGCTGATGTTGTACATCATCGGCATGATGGATGTGCGGGCGTCGGCAAAAAAACTGATCGTCGCCAGTGAAATGAAAATGCCGGCATAAATCAATGCACCGCCAATGACAAACAAAATAAACACGAAGACATCATACCAATGAAATGAAAGAGACAAGCGGCTGCCGGCATACAGCATAATGATCAGCCCGGGCACAGCGCCAAGCAACGATTCGAGCTCCATCCGCTCCAAAACAATTTGAAACAGGCTGTTTAGCGGGCGCGTCAACACACGATCCATTTCCCCCTGCACAATATATCGTTCATTAAAATCCCAAAGGTTAAAAAAGGCGCCAAATACGGCATATGGAACAAGAAAAAAACCGTAAATAAACAAAATCTCATCGCGCGACCAGCCGTGAAGCAGCGTCGTATGGCCGAACACAACCAGCAAAAATACCAAGTTGACCGCCTGAGCCATAAAGTCAGACAGCCACTCCACGAACAAATCGGCTCGATATTGCAGCTTTGTCTTCATATATTGCGCCATGTATTGAAAAAAAACCGATACGTAAAACAACGTTTACCCCCCTTGCACAACAAGACGCTTTTTCGCCGCTCTCCATAACCATCCAATCGGAAAAAGCAATACGATGCACCACGTTGCCTGCAGAAGCAGGCCATCACGGACAGCAGCACCTTTAAAACTTTCTGTCATGATCATGCTTGGGATGTAGCTGATGGCTTGAAACGGGAAATACATCATCGCCCGTTGCGCCCAATCAGGATAAAAGGAAAGCGGCAAAATGAGCCCAGAAAACAAGTCGATGATAAACCGCTTCGCCCTAAGCAACCCTTCATTTCGGAACGTAAAGAACGTCACAACCCCCGCAAGCAAGTTCAGCTCCGAAAAAATGATAAAGCTGAATAGAAGCGACAAGCCGAAAGACAGCCACGTTTTGGCGTGTCCCGGAAACTGAAGCGGCAAAAAAAGCGATACGACCAAAAGCCCAGGCAGCGATAAAAAGAAAAGGCGAAACAGCCCTTCGCCAAGCCCTTGCACAGCTTTCATCCCTAAATAGCTGTACGGGCGGATCAGTTCAATCGCTACTTTTCCATCGCGGATTTCCATGGCGATTTCACGGTCAAGGTTGTTAAAATAAAACGCCCGCGCCAGCCAGGAAATGGCGACATACGTCGTCATTTGCCCAAGCGACATCCCTTGCATCGATGATTTGCCGCCATAAATAGCCGACCAAAGGAAGTAATACGCTGCGATGTTAATGGCGTAAATCAAAATGCCAGTGTAATAGTTTGTCCGGTAGGCGAGCATCATTAAAAAGCGGATGCGGACCATTTCGACATACTTACCCATGAACCGCACCTTCCTCATAAATATTGCGGATGATCTCCTCCGTCGGCACTTCGTGAATATGGATGTCATTTAACGCACAACGGGCAGCGACGCGACTGACAACTTCCGGCACGCCTCCTGATGGAACGTGCGAGACCCAAACGTTTGGCTGTTCACCTTTTTTCCAAACAACATCCAACCCTTCAGTCAACTGCTGCAAAAAAGCGGCCGTCACCGCTTCGGCAAACGTAAAGGCGACCCGTTTTCCTTGGCCCCATCTTTCTTTCAGGCGCTCAAGCGACCCGTCGTAAATGATTTTCCCTTCATCGAGCATAATGACCCGCTCGCAAAGCGCTTCAATGTCTGACATATCGTGCGTCGTCAGCAGGATCGTCGTGCCATACCGTTCATTCAATTGCTTTAAAAACTGGCGGATGTTGAGTTTGACAAGCACATCAAGGCCGATCGTCGGTTCATCCAAAAACAACAGCGGCGGGTTGTGAATGAGCGCGGCGGCAAGCTCACAGCGCATCCGCTGGCCAAGCGACAGCTTGCGCACCGGCTTATCAAGCAGCGGGCCGATCTCAAGCATGTCAATCACCTCGGCCATATGGCGGCGATATTGCTCGTCCGAGACGCGGTACACTTTTTTCAACAGCCGGAACGACTCTTGAACAGCGATGTCCCACCATAATTGCGAACGCTGGCCGAACACGACGCCGATCGTGCGCACGAATTTTTCGCGCTCTTTATGGGGATTCATCCCGTTGACGACAATGCGCCCAGACGTTGGCGTTAAAATGCCGGTCAACATTTTGATCGTCGTGGATTTGCCGGCGCCGTTTTCGCCGATATAGCCGACGATTTCCCCTTGCTTAACAGCAAACGAAATGTCATCAACCGCTCGAACGAGCGTATAACGGCGCGTCCATAAATCGCGAAACGCTCCGACAAGGCCGGAGCGGCTTTTGTGCACTTTAAATTCTTTGCGCAAATGTTCTACTTCAATCGCGTTCATCGTTCTCCTCCTGACCTCTCCTTGGCGTCAAAGGAAAAAGGCGGCTTGCGCCCTTCTCCTATGTTGCATTATACATGAATCGCCGCCATTTTCATCTTTTTTGTTTTCCAGTCTGTTGACGCCATTGCGTTAGGCGCCGCCTCCGATTTGGAAAGAACGGCAAAATGCTTTTGTCCTAAATCAATGCCCACTCGCCGATCGACCGTCGGCAACAGTTGGATGTCAGTTCCGCCCATACGGAAACAAACGATTTCCTGTCGGATTTTTTCGAATCGGCACGTCAATGATGGGAGAAACCGATCCGTCTCCCGCTTTACACCTATAGCATTGAAGTTTGAGTCTTCTCGGTTTACTATATAAAGAGGCAGTCAGCGGAAACAGGAGGATCAAACAATGCAGTGGACCAAATCAGAACAATTATATGAAGAAGCGCTCCAGCACATTGTTGGTGGAGTGAACAGCCCGTCCCGCTCATACAAAGCGGTCGGCGGCGGTGCGCCAGTCGTGATGGAGCGGGCGCAAGGAGCCTACTTTTGGGATGTGGATGGAAACAAGTACATCGACTACTTGGCCGCCTACGGACCGATCATCGCCGGGCACGCCCATCCACACATCGCGGAAGCCATCCGCCGCGCCGCCGAGACCGGTGTGTTGTACGGCACGCCAACGCCGCATGAGATCACGTTTGCCAAAATGTTAAAAGAGGCGATCCCGTCGCTCGAGAAAGTGCGGTTTGTCAACTCGGGAACAGAGGCGGTGATGACCACGATCCGCGTCGCCCGCGCCTACACCGGACGAAGCAAAATCGTCAAATTCGAAGGCTGCTACCATGGCCATTCGGACCTTGTGCTCGTCGCCGCCGGCTCGGGGCCATCGACGTTGGGGACGCCGGACTCAGCCGGCGTGCCGCCGAGCATCGCCCAAGAAGTCATTACCGTGCCATACAACGATGTCGAATCGTTCCGCGAAGCGATGAACGTTTGGGGCGAGCAAGTCGCAGCGGTCCTCGTCGAGCCGATCGTCGGCAACTTCGGCATCGTCCTGCCAAAACCGGGCTTTTTAGAAGCGATCAATGAGATTGCCCACAAGGAAGGGGCGCTCGTCATTTACGACGAAGTGATCACCGCCTTCCGCTTTATGTACGGCGGAGCGCAAAACTTGCTCGGTGTGGAGCCCGACTTGACGGCGATGGGGAAAATCATCGGCGGGGGCTTGCCGATCGGGGCGTACGGTGGACGCCAAGACATTATGGAACAAGTCGCTCCGCTCGGACCAGCGTACCAGGCCGGGACGATGGCCGGCAACCCGGCGTCGATGCTCGCTGGCATCGCCTGCCTTGAAGTGTTGAAACAAGAGGGCGTCTATGAGCATCTCGACCGATTGGGAGCAATGCTGGAAGAAGGCATCCTGGCCCATGCTCGCCAATGCGGCCTGCCGGTGACCGTCAACCGCTTAAAAGGCGCGCTCACCGTCTTCTTCACTGACGAAAAAGTGGAAAACTACAAGCAAGCCCAGCGCAGCGACGGCGAGTTGTTTGCGAAATTTTTCAAGCTCATGCTCAAACAAGGGATCAATCTCGCGCCGTCGAAATACGAAGCATGGTTTATCACCCTCGCCCATACGGAAGACGACATCGCCTACACGATCGACGCGGTCGGCAAGGCGTTCCGGCAGCTTTGAACACCAGAAATTTCTCAACGCCCCGCCTTTACCAGCGGGGCGTTATATTTTTTCCTTGCGCACATAGGATGAAACTGTGTATAGTACTGAATGGTTCACCAAAACAAAAAGGAGAGTTTTGATCATAGATGAAACTCGGTGCCCGCATTTTCAAAACGGGGATCGCAGTGGCGCTCGCCTTGTTCTTAGCAGCGCTCTTCCAGTTTCCATCGCCGTCATTCGCCGGCATTTCCGCTGTGTTCGCCATGCAGCCGACCATTTACCGCTCCTATTTATCGCTGATCGAGCAAGTGCAAGCGAATGTGATCGGCGCCTTGTTCGCGATCGCGGCGGTTTTCATTCTTGGGCGCGATCCGTTGGTCGTCGGTTTGACGCTGATGATCGTCATCGCCCTTTGCCTGAAAATGCGCCTTGAATCATCGACGATTTCCGTAGCGCTTGTCACAGTCATTGCCATTATGGAATATACAGACCGCCAGTTCATTCAATTTGCGGCCATTCGCTTTTTAACGATGATGCTCGGTATTTTCGCCGCCTTTGTCGTCAACTTGATTTTCTTGCCGCCGAAATACGAAAAAAAGGTATATGAAAAAATCAGCGAAGAAACAGAGGCCATTTTAAAATGGATCCGCCTGCATAAACAGCAAGCAGCCGACCATCACCATTTGAAGGAAGAAATTGAAGCACGACACGAAGAAATGACCAAACTCGAGCATCTATATTTTATGTACAAAGAAGAACGCACGTATTTTCGACGCCAACGCTTCCAAAAATCTCGCAAACTCGTGTTGTACCGGCAAATGATAGCAGCGGCCGATCGAGCTTTATCTGTCTTAAAATGGCTGCACCGGCTCGAAAACGAGTTCAGCCGCTTGCCCGCCGAGCTTCGTCAAGCCGTCTGCCTGCACCTTGGCTGCTTGCTTGACTACCATGAGCAACTGTTGCTGAAATTTATCCATAAGGCAAAGCCGCTCCCTCACAGCAGACGGGCCGAGGAAATTCATCATCAGCGCGAGCGGCTCACTTCCGCCTTTTATGCGGACGGCCAGCCGCCGGGCGATTATCGGTTGTTTTCTTTAATCGGAGCGATCATGGATTATGGGGATCGCCTCGAACATTTAGACAAGCTTATCGATAGTTTCCACCATTACCATTACGATGACACGCTGGAAAAAGAGCTGGGAAAGTCAGCAGGCGGCCGCTCGTAGCGGACCGCCTGCTTCAATTTTTCATCCGTGGGTCAAGCGCATCGCGCAGCCCGTCGCCCATTAAGTTAAAGCCAAGCACCGTCAGCATGATCGCCAATCCAGGGAAAATCATCGTCCACGGCGCCTGAGTCAAGAAATCTTTGGCATCCGATAGCATTTTCCCCCACTCCGGATTGGGCGGCTGCGCCCCCAAGCCTAAAAAGCCAAGTGCGGCCGCTTCGATAATGGCCGTGGCGATCGCCAGTGTCCCTTGAACGATAATCGGCGCGAGGCTGTTGGGCAAAATATGATGGATTAAAATGCGCCAGTCGCTCATGCCGATCGCTTTCGCTGCCATAATGTATTCTTCTTGCTTAATGCTTAGCACGCGAGAACGGATGAGCCGCCCAAAGTTCGGTACATTAATGACAGCGATGGCGATGAGGGCGTTTTGCAAAGACGGCCCGAGCACAGCGACGATGCCGATCGCCAATAAAATGCTCGGAAACGCCAGCATAATGTCAAACAAACGCGAAATCACCCCATCAATCCAGCGCCCATAGTAGCCGGCGATAATGCCAAGCAGCGAACCAACCATGACCGAGCCGAGCACGGAAAAAAATCCGACCCACAGGGAAATGCGGGCTCCATATATCACGCGGGAAAAAATGTCGCGGCCAAAATCATCGGTGCCGAACCAATGCTCGCTAGAAGGCGGCTGCAACCGCTCGGCCAACTGTTGGTCTTTATAATCATACGGTGCCAGCCACGGCGCCAAGATGGCGACAAGGATAAAAAACAAAACGATCCCAGCACCGACCAAGGCGATTTTATTTTTTCGAAACCGCCGCCATGCTTCTTTCCATAAAGAAACCGATTCCGTCTCCCTAATCGCCGCCGGCGGTGTTGCCGGCGTGCGCGCTAGTTCAGCCATAGGCGCCCTCCCTCCTTAATTGTACTTAATGCGCGGATCAATGATCGCATAAAGTAAATCAACGATCAAATTAATAAAAATAAAAATGGTGGCAATGATCAAAATGCCCGATTGGATCACCGGATAATCCCGATACCCGATTGCATCATAAATATAGCGTCCGATGCCGGGCCAGCTGAAAATCGTTTCCGTCAAAATCGCACCGCCAAGCAGCAGTCCTGTTTGCAGCCCAATGACCGTCAACACGGGAATAATGGCGTTTTTCAACGAATGTTTGTACACGACCCAAAACATGCTTAATCCTTTCGCACGAGCGGTGCGAATGTAGTCGGATTTCATCACTTCCAACATGCTCGAACGCGTCATGCGAGCAATAATCGCCATCGGGATCGTCGCTAGAGCCATACTCGGCAAGACAAGATGTTGAATAACTTGCCAAAATTGATCGGTATTCCCAGAGAGAAGTGTATCGATCAGATAAAGATGAGTGATCGGCTCAACAGGGTTGCGTACGTCCTCGCGACCGGACGTCGGCAGCCAATCAAGTTCAATCGAAAACAGCCACTGCTCCATTAAGCCAAGCCAAAAGATCGGCATGGAAACACCAATCAATGCCAACACCATCGCAATATAATCAAACCATGAATTTTGAAACCAAGCGCTAATAATGCCGGCGTTCACGCCAATGATCACCGCAATCAGCATCGCCGCCAGCGACAGTTCGATCGTCGCCGCTAAATACGGCCAAATTTCTTCGGCGATGGGGGCGCCGGTGCGGATCGACTCGCCTAAGTCACCGTGCAGCAAGCCGCCGATGTATTTGACATACTGCACATACCATGGCTCATCTAACCCAAGCTTATGGGTCAAAGCCGCTACAGCCTCTTTCGTCGCTTTTTGCCCTAAAATGACTTGCGCCGGGTTGCCTGGAATGGCTCGGATCATAAAAAAGACGACAAGCGACATGCCAAACAACACCGGGATCACCATCAGCACCCTTCTCACAGCATACGACAGCACCTGACTCTCCCTCCCTTAACATGCGGCAAACAAAGAGGGGAAGATGCGCTCCTTCCCCTCTCTCAGTCGATTATTTAAACTCGACTTTCGTAAACTTATCCGAACCGGTCGGGTGCGGGTTAAAGCCTTGGATATTCGCCTTGCCGGCCAACAGCGGAGTTGAATGGACGAGCGGAATCCATGGCGCTTCTTCTTTAATGATCTCTTGCGCTTTTTTATACAGCTCGTTCCGTTTGTTTTCATCGCTCACCGTTTGCGCTTCGACCAAAATTTTATGCAGCTCATCATTCGAGAAATAGGTGTAGTTGTTGCTGCCAATGCTGTCTTTGTCAAGGAGCGCATACAAGAAGTTATCGGCATCACCGTTGTCGCCCGTCCAGCCGAGCAGGAAGGCGTCCGCTTCCCCTTTGGCGAGCTTGTCTAAATAGGTCGCCCATTCATACGTCACGATTTTCGCTTTCACGCCGATTTTGGCAAAATTCGCTTGAATGGCCTCAGCGATTTTTTGCCCGTCCGGCATATACGGACGCGGTACCGGCATCGCCCACAGTTCGATTTCAAAGCCATTCGGATAACCCGCTTTCGCAAGCAGCTCTTTCGCTTTATTCAAATCAAACGGATAGTCTTGAATCGCATCGTTGTATCCCGGGATGCTGGGAGGCATCGGGTTTTTCGCCGGTTCCGCCTGGCCGGCGTAAAACGCATCGATGATCGCTTTCTTGTCAACCGCGTAGTTCAACGCTTGGCGAACCAACTTGTTTTTCAGCGGCCCTCTCGTCGCCGTCAGTCCGACATAGGCGACGTTCATCGACGGGCGCTTGAAAATTTGAAACTCTTTGTTTCCTTCCACTTGTTTTAAGTCCGTCGGATTCAAGTCTTCCATGATGTCGATTTCGCCTCCAAATCAACTGATCACTCCTGCTTGACCGTCGCCATTCCTCATGCATGCGGGAAAAAGCAGAAAAACTGCCGACTTGCGAACAGGATTTTTCATGTCGCTATTTCTCATCTCTAATCGAGACCCCTGCTTTTAAGCATAAGCGTTAGCAAGGCAGCCCAACCGTGGGACGCACGAGGATGGCTTGACTGACAGCCTGCCGTAGGACAATCCCCCGCCTCACCATCAGCTCTTCATGCGTGCCGCTTTCGACAAAAAAGCAGAAAAAACCTGCCAGCGATGCCGAACAGGCTTTTTTCATGCCGCTATTTACGTTTGGTACGCCTGAAACACTCCGTACCATTTGTCGATGAACTCGGGCGCAAACGGCCCTTTCCGCTCCTTAATCCAGCCGATCAGTTTTTGAACGTTGTTTTTTAAAATGCGGTCGATCACATCGGGATAGTGCATTTCGCGGCGATGCCGCTCATACTCATCTTCATCCAGCAGCATGTACGTCATATCGGGAAACACTTTAATATCCAAATCATAATCGATGTACTTCAGCGCTTCTTCATCCCAAACGAACGGCGAGCTTAAATTGCAATAGTAGTACACCCCGTCCTCACGAATCATGGCGATAATGTTAAACCAATGCTTAGCATGAAAAAAACAAATCGCCGGTTCGCGCGTCACCCACGTCCGGCCGTCCGCTTCCATGACGAGTGTTTTGTTATTGCCGCCGATCACATACGATGGCGTCCCTTTTAATACGACCGTTTCCTGCCAAATCCGGTGAATCGTCCCATTATGTTTGTAGCTATGGATTTGAATGATTTTCCCTTCCCGAGGGTAAACTGGCATCATTCTTCCCTACTTTCCGATGGGAGCTTCTTCGTTATATTATACCCTGTTCCTTTTGCAAAAGGAAAGAAAAGCAGGCCGCCTTACTGAGGAAAAGGCAACTGGCGCGTTGGCTCAAGGACGCAGCCTGTCCGTCAGACACCGGGTGCCATCTGCCCTAAAAATGCGCGGCGGATGGCTTCCACCTCCCGTTTCATTTGCCGCACTTCCTCGCGCAAGGCGGCGGTCGGCGCTTCACGTTCAAGTTCATCCAACTGGCGGGTGATCTCCTCGCAACGCTCCATCTCCTGTTGCAAAAACAGCGCCTCGTCGCCTACATTCGTCCATGCGTGCTCCATCGCCATTCCGTTCTCCCTTCCCCTTTGCCGTGTGATTTCCTTTCATCATTTCGCGCCCGCACCCACAAATCCCTTTCACTAATCTTGTAAAGAGATGACAGCTTTTGTCGACAAAAAAAGCAGAGGCGCGCCGCCCCTGCTTTTTCCTTCCATCTTCGGCCTATCGCCTGCGCTCTTGTAGCAACATACGCCGTCGTCACAACCGCCAGGCGTCAGCCATGGATGATCGTTGGTTATTGATTGACATTTTGCGCTTTGCGGGCTTCCGCTTGCGCATTTTGTTGTTTTACGTGTTGCACATTCGTCTCAGCCGCAAATTCCGTCGCAAATTGGCCAGCTTGAGCGGCTTGAGCCGATTGGGCATTTTGTTGTCTTACTTCTTGAATGTTTGTGCCAGCTGCTGTTTTGTTCGGTTGTTTGGCCATTGTTCTCACCTCCACGTGCTTTACTATGCCCCGGGGGTGATCGTTCTATCCGCTGACGTTACAAAAGTAAAGATCTTCCACCATCGACAATGATCGTCTGCCCGCGAATCATCTCGGCTGCATCCGAGAGCAAAAACAAAACCGCGTTGACGATATCATCGGGTTTGACCGGGCGGCCAGCCGGCGTGTTCGCAGCCGCGTCGGCGAGCAGCTCTTCACGGTTCGGGAAGTGCTTCAGCGCATCGGTATCGACCGCCCCGCCGGAGACGGCGTTGACGGCGATGTTTTTCGGCGCCAGCTCGACAGCCAAGTAGCGGGTCAGCGCTTCAAGCGCGGCCTTCGAGACGCCGACCGCCGTATAGTTTTCCAAATAGCGGATCGACCCGAGCGAGCTGATGCTCACAATTTTCCCGCCGCCGACTTGCTCCATTCTTTTGGCCGCTTCCTGGGCGCAAAACAAAAGCGCTTTGCTGTTGATGTTCATCGTCCAGTTCCAATGCGTTTCTTCCAATTCCATCGCCGGGCGCAAGACGCCGGATGCGGCGTTGTTCACGAGCACGTCGACCCGCCCGAACACCTCATCGATTTGGGCAAACATGGCGTGAATTTTCTCAACGTCGCCGACGTTCGCTTTGACGACGAGCGCTTTTCTCCCGAGCGCTTCAATTTCGCGCGCCGTTTCTTCGGCAGCTGTTTTGCTGCGGGCGTAGTTGACCACGATATCGTATCCTTCCTTGGCCAGCCGCAAGGCGATCGCTTTGCCAATGCCGCGGCTGCTGCCGGTGACCACTGCTACTTTTCCGCTCATGTTTTTCACTCCTTATACATATAATATAGCCGAATTCCATAGATGAGGGAGGGGCTGCCTATGTACGTCGGCCGCGATATGACTGAGCTGTCGATGATTCCGAAAACGGAATGGACCGATGACGAACTCGCTTATTTTCATCATTCGTTCCAACAAATCGCTCCATATTTAAACGTCGAAGGGCAGACGATTCACCGTGAAATCATCGAGGAAATCGAAGCGCGCGGCGGCCTTGGGCGCCGTGAAGCAACGTATACACACGGCACGATGCCGGTGCCTGATTAATCGGGGCGGCGTACTCCGCCCGCCCATTCTTTATATTCGCGCCAAACACGTTGATGGGACACCGGAAAGGCGTACGCTTCGAGCTCATCTTCAGACACAAGCCGAAAAGGCTCCTTGGTGGACTCGCTGCTGATCAGGCGGCCGGGAAACACGGTCAACTGCCAGACTAAATGGGAAAACGCATGCTCAAACGAAACGATCGGTTCTGTAAGCTCTACTTGCAAACCGTATTGCTCCCCAACCATTTGCTCGAGCTTCTCTTTTCCATCTGCACCGTCCGTTTCGCAGCTGGGGAACTCCCATAAATTCGCAAGCAAACCGGTGTTGTCGCGCTTGCGAATGAGAACGCGGCCTTCATCATCGGCCAGCACCGCTACTGCGAGCGGCACTTGTTTGACCGCTGTTTTTTTCGTTTTCACCGGCAGCTCTTCCGCCACCCCTTCGGCGAACGCTTGGCAGTAGACTTGCACCGGACAAAGAAGGCACGACGGGCGGCGCGGTGTGCAAACAAGAGCGCCAAGCTCAATCAGCGCCTCGTTAAACGCTCCCGGGTTTTCGTACGCCATAATTTCGCGGACGATTTGTTCAAATCGTTTTCTCGTCGACGGTTTGGCAATATCGTCTGTCACGAGAAACAGACGCGACAAGACACGCATTACGTTGCCGTCAACAGCCGGCTCCGGGACACCATAAGCGAGGCTCAACACCGCCCCGACCGTATACGGTCCGACTCCTTTCAGCCTAGAAAATTCATCTGGATCGTCCGGCACTTTGCCGCCATAGCGCGTTTTCACTTCTTTCACCGCCGCGTGCAAATTGCGCACGCGCGAGTAATAGCCGAGCCCTTCCCACGCCTTCAGCACCTCGTCCTCATCAGCGTCAGCAAGCGCCTCCAGCGTCGGAAACCGATCGATAAACTGTTCAAAATACGGAATGACCGTCTCGACGCGCGTTTGCTGCAGCATCACTTCCGACACCCATACTTTATATGGGTCGCGGCCTTTCCGCCACGGCAGGTCGCGGCGCTCGCGGGCGAACCAGTCAAGCAAATCGCGCTGAAACTCGCGCGCTGGAAATCGCTCTGTTTCTCTTGTCATTCAACGTTTCCCCCATGATGCCTATGATCCATATCCACCTTATTATATCAAAAAACCCCCGGCGTGGCTTGCCGCACGCCGAGGGAAGACGGAAGGAAATCGTTCTCAACTTTCCTTAGCCGCCGAAACATAGGCGATTTGTTCATGCTGGGCGCGCAATCGGCGAATATCGATGCGCACGAGCAACGAGATGATGAAAGCGATGACAAACAATCCGCCAAAAAAGGCCAAACTTCCTTCATAAGAACCGGTCGTGTCTTTAATATACGCAGCAAACATCGGTCCGACGAGACCAGCCGCGGCCCAAGCGGTCAAAATATAACCATGGATGGCGCCAAGCTGCTTCGTGCCGAACAAATCGCCGATATACGCCGGGATACAGGCGAATCCGCCGCCGTAGCACGTATACACAATCGTCAGCATCACAACAAACAGCCATTTGATGGACACGTTCGGCAACAGGAAGAAAATCAAGATTTGCAAAACGAAAAACGTCGTATACGTATTCGGTCGCCCAATATAATCAGAAGCCGATGCCCAACCGATGCGCCCTAACCCGTTAAACACCCCAATGGCGCCAACTAATGCCGCCGCGGCCGTTTGGCTGATGCCGATGCTTTCCACCGCCAACGGTTTGGCCACCGCTAAAACGGCAATGCCGCACGTCACGTTAATAAACAACATGAACCATAAATACCAAAAACGTCTTGTTTTAACCGCCTCATTGGCCGTCAACTGCGCCAAATCAAGCGAAGGTTTGGCTTTTCCGGCCTTCACTTTTTCCTGAAATCCTTCCGGCAGCCATCCTTCTGGCGGTTTTTCTAAATAAAGAGAAGATAACGTCATAATGACAAAATACGTAATGCCTAAAATGAAAAACGTATTTTGGACGCCGACGGAGGCAATCAAACTGTTCATCACCGGACTCGCGATCGCTGCGGCAAAACCGAATCCCATAATCGCCAGCCCTGTAGCCAACCCGCGCCGGTCTGGAAACCATTTGACAAGCGTTGACACTGGCGCAATATACCCGACGCCGAGCCCGATCCCACCTAAAACGCCATAAAACAGATAAAGCAGATACTTGGAACCGAGAGCAACAGCTAATCCAGAACCAGTCACCCCGAGGCCAAAGAAGATGGCGGCCAATAGTCCGGATTTCCGCGGTCCGTGCTTTTCAACAAAATGGCCAAGGAACGCAGCCGACAATCCTAAAAACAAGATCGCAATGCTGAACGTGAGCGCCACTTCCTGGTCCGACCATCCAAACAATTGTTTTAATGGATTGGTAAAATTGCTCCACGCATAAACAGACCCAATCGAAATATGAATGCCGACAGCCGATAACGCAATGAGCCAACGGTTTTTCACAGCCTCTCCTCCCCTTTTACCCGATGATGATCCGACTCTCATGCGTATACACGTTAAACGCCTGCCCGCGCAAAAAGCCAACGACGGTTATGCCGAGTTCATCCGCCAAATCCAAGGCCAGCGTCGTCGGCGCCGATTTTGAGAGCAGGACGCTCACTCCCATTTTCGCCGCCTTTAACAGCACTTCCGATGAAACGCGGCCGCTGAATACAATGAGCTTGTCTTTCATCGCAACTTGATGACGCAGGCAATAGCCATACAGCTTATCGAGCGCGTTGTGACGCCCGATGTCAGAACGAATCACGACCATCTCATCCGGTGTGGCGAGCGCGGCGTTGTGAAGACCGCCCGTCGCCGCAAAGTCCGTCGACCGCTCGTGCAGCGCTTTCATGAGGCGAATGCAGTCATCCGCCTTCACCGTGATGCCGCCGACGATCGTTTTCGCCGTCTTCATGTCATTGTAAAAATAAAATTGCCGGCTTTTTCCGCAGCACGAGCCGATGAACCGCTTGGCATAAAACTGTTTGGCCGGCAGTCCGCCTGCGGCGAGTTCGACATAAGCAAAGCCCCGCTCACCATCAATGGTCATCCCTTTGATGTCGCTGCACGTCCGAATGGCTCCTTCCGAAGCCAAAAATCCGATTACCAATTCATCTAGATGCGCCGGCGTGCAAACGATCGTCGCAAACTCCTCGCCATTGACCGTTATGGTCAACGGAAACTCGAGCGCGATCTCGTCCTCTTCCTCAACAAAGCGCCCGTTCCGGTATTTCGCAATCGGTCGCCATTTCGCCGCAAACCCGCTCACCTTGCCATTCCCCCTTTCCATGCAAAATAAAACCGCCGCCTTCCGGACAAGAGGACAAACTCGCCCCTGTCAGCGAAAAGCGGCGGTAGTTTGCGCCCAGCACTTCTGCAGCGAAACCAACGCACATCCGTTTCCGAAACCTGCCTGCCAAGCGGCGAAACCGTTTAGCCGGCAAGGCTTCTACTATTTTCATCGTGCTAACTATTCATAAGCATACCACGAACAGTAACGAAAAACAATTGTTTCTGTTCACAAAATCGTCACAATTCAATCGGTTTTTCAAACACGAACACCGATACGGCCATATCTTCTTCCACTTTAATGTCGCTGAACAAATAAAGAAGCTTCGAACCGATGAGCTCTTCCATGCCGTCCGGCACATGTTGGGCGTACACGTCTTGGATCATTTTCGTTCTCGCTGCATGCACCATCTCTCGGCCTTCCGGCGTGCGGGCGATAAATTTTTCTGTCGGCGTCAAATTGCCATGCAAAATCGTAATCGCCAAGTTGTCGACAAAATACGTTTTAATCCGCTCCGGCCCTTTGCCAAACAGCTGTTTGCGCACTTTGCGCACAATATCGTTGAAAGCGGCTTCTTTTTTGGACATTTTTCTTCCCCCTTTCCGAAAGCCACCAGAAAAAGTTCCAGCCCATCCGTTGTGTTCTTCGTTTTGCCGTACTATAATAAACTATAGCAAATGTATACATAGTGGAAAAATAATAAGGCAAGAAGCGGCCTTGTTATTTTTCTACTAAATATAAAAAGTTTGGATTGGTTGTTTAGTATCGTTATGCTAAAGAACTACTCCACCCACGATGAAGCATTCGTCTCGTCGCTGGTGGAGTTTTTTATTTTGACAAAGGGGGAGCGACGATGGAAGCGCAAATGGTGACGGTAACCATCAACGGGCGTGCCTACCGCGCCAAGCCCGGGATGACGATTTTGGAAGTCGTCAATGAACACGGTCTTCCGCATCCGCAAGTTTGTTATACGCCGGAGCTTGGCGCCATTCAGACATGCGACACGTGCATCGCTGAAGTCAACGGAACGCTGCTTCGCGCCTGTGCGACGCCGGTTGAGGACGGCATGGTCGTCGAACTCGGCTCGCCGCGGGCAAAGGCAGCGCAAAAAGAAGCGATGGACCGCCTGTTGGAAAATCATCTCTTGTACTGTACGGTGTGCGACAACAACAACGGCAACTGCAAGCTGCACAACACGGCGGAAATGATGCAAATTGAACATCAAACATATCCGTACCGGCCGAAAGTCGACCCGTCCGAGGTGGACATGTCGCATCCGTTCTACCGCTACGACCCGAATCAATGCATCGCCTGCGGGCAATGCGTCGAAGCCTGCCAAAACTTGCAAGTGAACGAAACGCTTTCGATCGATTGGGAAGCGGAACGGCCGCGCGTCGTTTGGGACGGTGGGGTGCCGATCAACGAATCGTCGTGCGTCAGCTGCGGGCATTGCGTCACCGTCTGTCCGTGCAACGCGTTAATGGAAAAATCGATGCTTGGCGAAGCGGGCTTTCTCACCGGCTTGGACAAAGACGTCCTCAACCCGATGATCGATTTTGTCAAGGAAGTCGAGCCAAACTATACGAGTATTTTCTCCATTTCTGAAATCGAGGCCGCCATGCGCGAACAACGGATCAAAAAGACGAAAACGGTTTGCACGTTCTGCGGCGTCGGCTGTTCGTTTGAAGTGTGGACGAAAGGGCGGAAAATTTTAAAAATCCAGCCTGTTTCCGAAGCACCAGTTAACGCCATTTCGACGTGCGTCAAAGGGAAATTCGGCTGGGATTTCGTCAACAGTGAAGAACGGCTGACGAAACCGCTCATCCGCAAAGGCGACGTCTTCGTCGAATCGACATGGGATGAAGCGCTCTCTTTGGTCGCGGAAAAACTCGGCGCGATCAAACAGCAATACGGCGGCAACGCCATCGGCTTTATTTCATCATCGAAAATTTCCAATGAAGAAAACTATTTAATGCAAAAGTTGGCACGGCAAGTATTTGAAACGAACAATGTCGACAACTGTTCGCGCTACTGCCAGTCGCCGGCGACGGACGGCCTGTTCCGCACGGTCGGCATGGGCGGCGACTCCGGCACGATTCACGACATCGCCACCGCGGGGCTTGTCATCATCATCGGTGCCAATCCAGCTGAGGGGCATCCGGTGCTCGCTACCCGCGTCAAACGGGCGCATAAACTATTCGGGCAAAAACTGATCGTCGCCGACTTGCGCCGCAACGAAATGGCGGAGCGCGCCGATTTGTTCATCCGCCCGAAACAAGGAACCGACCAAGTGTGGCTCATGGCGGTGACAAAATACATCATCGACCAAGGCTGGCATGATGAAGCATTCATTCGCGAGCGCGTCCATTTCTTTGAAGAGTTTAAACAATTGCTCGAAAAATATACGCTCGACTATGCTGAACAAGTGACCGGCATCGCCAAAGCCGATCTCATCCGCATCGCCGAGATGATCCACGAAGCAGACGGCACGTGCGTCCTCTGGGGCATGGGGGTCACGCAAAACACGGGCGGCAGCGACACGTCAGCGGCGATCTCAAACTTGCTTCTTGCCACCGGCAACTACGGGCGTCCGGGCGCCGGCGCATTCCCGCTGCGCGGCCATAACAACGTTCAAGGCGCCTGCGATATGGGTTCGCTTCCTGCCTGGCTGCCTGGCTACCAACATGTCACCGATGATGAGGCACGAGCGAAGTTTGAACAAGCGTACGGCGTCCGCATCGATGCGAAACCAGGCCTTGACAACATTCAAATGCTTGAAGCAGCCGAACGGGGCGAGCTGAAAGCGATGTATATCGTCGGCGAAGATATGGCGCTCGTCGACTGCAACGCCAACCATGTGCAAGAGACGTTGGCGAAGCTTGACTTTGTTGTCGTTCAAGACATTTTCTTGTCAAAAACAGCGCAATTTGCTGATGTCATCTTGCCAGCAGCGCCAAGTTTGGAAAAGGAAGGAACTTTCACGAATACCGAGCGCCGCATCCAACGGTTTTACCAAGCGCTGGAGCCTCTTGGCGACTCCAAGCCAGACTGGTGGATCATTCAAGAAATCGCGAAGCGGCTTGGCGCCGATTGGAATTACGCTGGCCCGAAAGAAATCATGGATGAAATCGCCAGCCTCGCCCCACTGTACTCACAAGCGCATTACGACCGGCTCGAGGGCTGGAACAGCTTATGCTGGGGCAGCCATGACGGGGCTGACACGCCGCTGTTGTACAAAGAGCGGTTCAACTTCCCGGACGGCAAAGCCCGCTTTGCGTTAGCCGATTGGGTCGAACCGGTGCAATATCCGGAAGAGTACGATTTGCTTGTGAACAACGGCCGATTGCTCGAACATTTCCATGAAGGAAACTTGACGTACAAATCCAAAGGCATCGAGCATAAATTCCCAGAAGTGTTTGTCGAAGTATCCCCTGAACTCGCCAAAGAACGCGGCATTGAAGATGGGGCGCTCGTTCGGCTCATCTCGCCGTACGGCCGCGTCAAAGTGCGCGTGCTCGTCACCGATCGAGTCAGAGGCAATGAACTGTTCTTGCCGATGCACTCCACAGCCAATGAGAGCGCCATTAACATGCTGACCGGCCCGCAAACCGACCATCGCACGAACACGCCGGCTTACAAACAAGCCCGAGTGCGCATGGAAGTCATTGAACGGTCCGGCAAGACGCCGCTGCCGCGCACAAATCCGCGCTTTAAAAAGCGGCATCCGCAAAACGGCGTCGAGGTGGAGCGGAAGTGGCGGCGAAGCGACTACGTGCCGCTCACCGAGGAAAACAAGGGGGTGACGATCGGTGGCTAAGCCGATTACCACCATTCAAAAGCGCCAAATGACGGAGGAAGAAAAACGAACTGAAGCGCTGGCCAAGCTAAAAGCCGCTGTCGGCGACAGTGAAGAGGCAGTTCGCGAGCTCTTGGCGTTCATCGAGCAGCTCCATGAAAGCGGCCTGCTCGAAGCGGCCAACGCCTTGTTAAAAGCGCGGGAAGACGTGGCGAAAATCGTCGTCGGCCAGCTCAACCAAAAACCGGTGACAACGATGATCAACCATGCGTTCGCCATAGCTGGCCTTGTTGCTTCACTTGATCCGGAGAAAACGGCGAAACTGCTTGAGCACATCGCCGCCGGCGCGCTGGAGGCGTACGAACAAAACTCCGCCGAAACAAAAAAAATCGGGTTGTTTGATTTGCTTAAAGCGCTCAATGACCCGGACATCAACCGCGCGATCCGCTTTTTCCTGTCCGCTCTCAAAGCGATCGGCAAACGGTTCAGAAATGACGGCTAATCGATCGGCTTGCAGAGAAAAGGACAGTTGACCAATGAGCCGCCAAAAGAACGGATGGTGAACCGATCTTCCATCAGCATGGAATGCTCCCCACTTACACCTATATAGACGTTGAAGTGGGGAGCTTCTCGGTCCGAGATGATCAACAAAACGTCCCGCCTCATGCGGGGCGCTTTTCGTTTTTGGTTGAAGCGCTTCCCTTTTCGTCTGACGAACGGCTTGCTTCCTGTTTCTTTTTCTCACTCCACTGTCTATCAATCGTTTCCTTTTTTGAATCGTTGTGAAATTGGTCGTTCCGCCTCTCGCCAACGATTGTCGCTCTATGATACACTAGCCATAACCTTGTTTGTCTCTCGCCTCCTTTCGGCCAATGCCTCAAACGGTTATTGGCTGAACACAAGGTGGGGCATACTAATAGTTGCATGAAAAAGAAAGATGTGCTCCGGCCGAGAGACAACAGACAGTTTCCATCCGAACATGCAACGATGCTGCAAGAAGGAGGCGCCTTCACGTTGGATACAGGCACACATGTTTTGATGGGGGTGGCGCTCGGCAGTCTTGCTTCACTTGACCCTGCGATCGCCCATGATCCGCTCTTATCCCACGCTGTGTTGATCGGCGCGCTCGCTGGCTCGCAAGCGCCGGATATCGACACGATTTTCAAATTGCGCAACAACGCCCAATATATTCGCAACCATCGCGGCATCACCCATTCGATTCCCGCCGTCGTTCTTTGGCCGTTGCTCATCGTCAGCGTGATGGCTGCCATCTATCCGAAAACGGATTGGCTTCGCGTTTGGCTTTGGACGTTTGTTGCCGTCGCCTTGCACGTATTTGTTGACATTTTTAACTCTTACGGAACCCAGGCGTTGCGTCCGTTTACAAAAAAATGGATCGCCCTTGGCGTGATTCATACGTTTGATCCGGTCATTTTTGGGCTTCATTTGGTCGGCGTCGGCGGCTTGTTTCTCGGCGCCCATCCCGGTTATACGTTTCTTGTCGTCTACGTGCTTATCGCTGCGTATTATGGGCTTCGCTTCCGCCAGCAGGCCAACATCAAACGGCTCGTGCACGCCTCGATCGCCGGGGTGACCGAGATCATCACCGTACCGACATGGCGGCCGCGCGAATGGCATTTAGCCATTTCAACCTGCGACAAATTTTACGTCGCCCGCGTCAAACGCGGCGAGCTCATCATCCTTGACCGCTTCCAAAAGCGTGCGCTTCCCGACCATCCGGTGATGAACGCCGCCAAACGCGACGAAAATATCGCCGCTTTCTTATCTTTTTCCCCGGTTTACCGTTGGGAAATGAACGAATACGATGATTACTACGAAGTGCGCTTTACTGATTTACGCTATCGAAGCAAAGGGTATTACCCGTTTGTCGCTGTCGTCCAGCTCGACCGCGATCTCAATATTGTCAGCTCATACACCGGCTGGATTTTCAGCGAAGGCAAACTGCGCAAAAAGCTCGAACTTGCTCCAAACGGCTGATGGGCTCCGCCCCAATCATTGCCACACATAAGCGCTACAGGGTGTCCCATAATAAAAATACGTGTTGGCCATCCAACACGAGCACGCCGTTAAGGAGGGAATGTGCCGTGCGGAACAAAGCGCACAACTTCCCGAACCAAAACAACAACAAGCTCGAAGGCGAACCGCGCGCCAAGGCCGAGTACGCCTCGAAGCGGGCCGACGGCACGACCAACACCCACCCGCAAGAACGGATGCGCGCCTCCGGCGAACGAAGCGATTTCTTTTAACATGAAGGGGGAGCGCGGCATCGTTCGCCGCACTCCCCCGGCACATTCCGCAGCGAGGTGAACAATCATGGGTCACCATCGGCACAAAAAATTTTATGACAACTTTTATTCGAACCCGTTTCAGCAGCCGTGGGCCAATCCAAAACACGCCCACTCGCAAGTGAACGGCGAAACGCAGCAAACGCTTGACCTCATCATTTTAGAGCGGCAGACGCGCAAGCAGTCGTAGCGGAACAACCTAGGGAGACACCCTCCCTAGGTTTTTAGGCTCGCTTTCCGTCCGACTGTGAACTTGTCCCGCCCGTCATGATTGAGGCAAATTCGGTTTACGAAGCAGTGAAATCGGCAGCGCCTCCTCCTCTCCGTTTCCTTTCAACCGCCATCCCCAGGCAAACACTCCTTTTAAATAGCGCACTTTAAAATACTCTCCAGGCGCCCCTTCAATTTCATAAATCTCCCCAGGATGAAAATCAGCTGGATTAAGCATATACGCCTTCGCCATGGCGATTTTCCGCTCGTAGACGGCGTATTCGTTCACCATCCCCATCTGCTCCGCCTTGCGTGCCTTTTCCGTCAACATGGCGATTTCTTGTTGCAGTTCTTCTTTCGTCATTTCGCTGTACCGTTTTTGTTCTCCTTTGATCATAGGCAAGCCTCCCTCTAGAAATGTTGATTTATCAAGGCTTTTCGGCCCCTCAGGGGTGTCCAAAAAATATTTTTCGACAAAATCCCTTACATCCTTTTTCAGTTTTGTGGATATCTTACAGACCTAGGGTGCGCTTCGCGGCCACGGCTGGGGATATTTTCCTTCCGTGGGGAGAAGCGTATTCGATGCACCCTTTGGATCTCCGCGTCGCTGATGAGGACGAACCCTCCCATGTCTCCGGGCGTCTTCGCGCCAACATTCCCTCGTTCGGTCTCGTCATCAGGCGGAGGCCGGCCAAGCTCCTTTGGGGACTCAAGGTCGAATGGATGAAATCACGCCAGCTTCTCCGGTGTCATCCTGTTGTCCAACGATTCTTCCGTTCGCAGGGGGAGGCCTTAGGCCGCCCGTTGCACCTGGGACAAGACGTCCTGTTTCATTCGCTCCGCGTCAAACGCTTGTTTCTTCGTACAAATCGCAAACAGCACATTCAACAGCTTCCGGCACAAGGCGACGATGGACTGCTTTCCGGTCAGCGGATTGACGGATCGGGTCGTATAATACTCATGCAGCTCGCGAAACGCCTCGTTATGCCGAATCAGCGGAATCATCGCCCGAAACAGCACCGATCGCAGCCGTTTCCGTCCCCGTTTGGAGATGTGCTTTTGCCCTTTGCGCTGGCCGGAGGAATTCTCCTTGAGCGTCAGGCCCGCCAACTTCACCAATTGACGCGGGTCCCGATAATGGGCGAAGCTGCCGATCTCCGCCAGAAGATCGATGATCGTGGCGTCTCCCAACCCGTCGACCGTTTTCAACCATTGGTACTCCATCGTCGTTTGAACCAATGCCTTCAACTCGGCGTCCAGTGCAGCGATCTCCGCCTCCAATTGGCGGTATCGGCGGACGAGCGCGGCGATCTCAAACCGGGCCATCGCTGTCCCTTCCGTCACCCCAATCGAGTCCTTCGCGGTGTTGATCAACGCCTGAATTTTGGCCTTCTGCGGGCATTTCATCCCTTCGCTTTGCCGGTACACCTCAAGAAGCTCCTCCACCGTCCGGCCGGCCATATCAGCCGGAAGCGGCGTCCACTCCAACACCGAAAGCGCCGTTTTCCCCAGGTCGCGAAACACCGTCCAAAACTCCGGAAAATATCGGTCGGTCCAGCGGACGATCGCGTTTTTCACCGCCGTCTGTTCCTTGCGGAGCTTCTCTTTGAGCGTGCTCCCCACGCGCAAATCGGCTTCAATCTCGTGCAGCAGCCGGGGAACGAGGAATCGTCCGTCTTTTGCCAGTCTGGCAATGACCAGGGCGTCTTTGGCGTCGTGTTTCGTCGGCAGGTTGTCATCAAGTTCTTTCGACCGGCACACATGCGCCGGGTTGACCATGACCAACGGGATCCCGTGCTCCTCGAGGAAGTAGGCGAGGTTCAACCAGTAGTGCCCGGTCGGCTCCACCGCGACGATCACCTGCGGCTTTCCGAACGCTTGCATCGCCTCCTGAATCGCTTCATACAGCTGGCGAAAGCCCTCTTTCGACTGGAAGATCGGGAACGATTTGCGAAGCACACGCCCCCGGTCATCCACGAAGCAGGCGTAGTGGGTTCGTTTCGCGATATCGATGCCCACGACAAGCGTTTGTTCGGTGACTTGATCAATTTTATAGTTTTGTGTACAATTCATCTGAAGTCCTCCTTGGTATGGTGAGTGATGTGTTTGACACCCCTGCATCATACCAAGAGGGCTTTTTTTGATCAAGTCCCCGGAAAAGCTCCTAACGGGAATGCTCCTTTTTGAGCATTCCCGATGGATCGTTTTCATCCACATGGAACTCGGCAAAAGGCTCAGAACATCTCTTGATTTATGGAACTGGAACGATTTTGTGATCAACATTTAACAACAAAACTGATAATATATCCCATTTTTTCAAATCCTTTCATTCGAGATCACTCGTCATTACCGTGCATGCGCAGCCATTCATTGATCAAGTCAAGTGCGAATCCTTTTCGGTACAGGGCTTGGCGCATCTTTTGCTCATAAAGCGGCCGCGGGTGGTGCGCATAACGGCGGTGCGCTTTCTCCGCCTGAACACTGAGCGCCTCCCGTTCTTCTTGTTCAGTATGAGTGCCGCCATCCGCCAAAACGGCGGCAATCACCTCATGCGGAAATCCTTTGCGCATCAGCTGCTGCCGCACCCGTTCCAAAAACGCGCGAGCCGATTCATCCCGGCGCTGTTTTTTCGCTTTTTCGTAAAGCGAGCGGGCGATGGCCATCTGTTCATCCAACGTATACTCCGCCAAACTCTGCTCGATCAAGCGGTCGGGAACGCCGAGCCGTTCCAGTTCGGCGCGCACAAGAAGCGGCCCTTTCGCCGCCGTCTTTTTTTGCGTGCGCACATAAGCGGCGGCAAACGCCTCGTCATCGACATACCGCTCGGCGCGAAGTTTTTTGAGCACTTCATCAATCACCGAATCCGGAGCGCCTTTTTTTCGCAAGTGTGCGGCGACCTCATGCTCCGAACGCATCCGGTGCGCCAAAAAGTAAAGCGCCTGTTGATACGCCTTTTTCACCTCATCGGCATACACAATATGTTGAAGCAGGTCGTCGCTGATCTCCATCCCTTTTTTCAAGCGGAATTGAAGCAATACATCTTGATCAACTGTCAATCTCAACGACGGTGCGCCGTCACGGTGCACGACAATCCAAAATCGTTCAGCATTTTGTTCGGTTGCGGCAATGTCGGCAATCGTTCCCATTGTTTGTCCCCCTTATCTTTTATCGTATCATAAGCAGGAACTTCTGACACCAAAAGCGAAGTCATAAAATAAACCAATGGAAGGGGAATCAAGATGCGCATCGCCATCAACGGCGGCACTGGGCTGATCGGCCAGGCGCTCGCCCGCCATTTTTCCAAACAAGGACATGAGATCTACATTTTCACCCGCTCTCCCAAACCTTCCGAAGGCAACATTCATTACCTTTCCTTCGACAACCACCGAAAGCCTGAAGCTGTCGATGTCGCCATTAATTTAGCCGGGGAGCCGCTCAATCGAAAACGTTGGACGGCGAAGCAAAAAGAGATCATCCTTGACAGCCGCCTTCGCGCCACCGAAGCGATGGGCCGCTGCATCGATTCACTGTCCCGCCCCCCGTCGTTGTTTATCAACGCCAGCGCCATCGGCATTTACGGCACTTCGGACTCCGCAACATTTACCGAGCAAACGACCGATTACGGCGGCGACTTTCTAGCCCAGACCGTCCAAGCATGGGAAGCATCGGCCCGTCCGATTGAGCAGCTTGGCATCCGCACCGTCTACGCTCGCTTTGGCGTCGTGTTTGCCCGACATGGCGGCGCCTTGCCGATGATGATCAAGCCGTATCTGCTGTTTGTCGGCGGCCCAATCGGCAGCGGACGGCAATGGCTGTCGTGGATTCATCTTGAAGACGTCGTGCGCGCGGTCTCGTACATCATCGAACACGAGGAATTGTCCGGCCCCATCAATTTCACCGCGCCCCATCCAGTACAAATGGAAGAATTTGGACTGACCGCCGCCCGGCTTCTTCACCGCCCGCATTGGCTTCCGGTTCCCGCTTGGGCGCTTCGCCTTCTCCTTGGCGAAATGAGCATGCTTGTCACCGAAGGGCAACGCGTCATTCCAGAGAAGCTATTGCAAGACGGCTTCCGCTTTTCGTTTCCAACGTTGGAAGGCTGTCTCACCGATTTGCTTTTGCCCCATGACCGACAAAAAATATCCAAAAAAAATTAACAAAAAAACAATTCCCTTTTTTCTTCCGATCGTGTATGATAAAGGAGACCTTAGGCTAGTTGTCGTCATAATCGCATACGGACAGGAACAAGGGGAAGGCAAATGGTGCGTCACCAGCGCTCGCGCTGGTCCTAGTGGGTTCGATTCCCACCCCGAAATTTTTTTAATGAAGTTTTAATAAAAAAATTTCGAGGGTGGGTTCCCGCTGGGAGGCTGCCCTCGGCATCCAAAGGAGGGATTGGCCATGTTGAAAAAACGCGAGCTGCAAGACTGTCATGCGCTGTACGAGCTGATGGTGCACCCGGATGTCTTCCCTTTTGTGCGCCAAAAAGCCGGCTCGTATGAGGAGTTTTTGTTCATGACGAAACAGCTCATCGAGGCGGAAGAACGAGGCGAGCTCATTTCGCGCACGATTTTGGACGAATGGGGAAACCCGATCGGCACGATCAGCCTCTTTGACATTCAAGACGGCGCCGGCTTTTTAGGAACGTGGCTTGGCAAACCGTACCACGGGCGCGGCTACAATCAGCGCGCCAAGGAAGCGTTTTTCCACGAACTGTTTTATGAGCTTTCCATCGAAACGGTGTTTTTGCGCATCCGCAAAGTCAATGTGCGCTCGATCAAAGCGGCGGAAAAACTGCCGTACGTCACGCCGGCCAATGAAACGCGGCGGGCGCTGCTCGAGCAAATCGGCGCGGATGTATACAATTTGTACGAAATTACAAAAGACAACTACACGCTCTATACAATGCGCCATCCTTCCTTTGCCCACAATGAAGAACAGCGCAAAGAGGCATAAGCCGCGCAAGAGCGCATCTGATGCAAAAAGAGGCTGTCCAAACGGACATCCTCTTTTTTACGCATAAAAACGGCTGGTTTTGCGCAAAATGGAACTAAAGGAATATTGATGCAAAGCGAGGGAACAAGCGATGGCGGAAAAACGAAAACGCGAAAAATCGAAGCATACGCTGACAAGCGCCCAAGAAGTAAGCTATGCCCGGGATTTTAAAATGGCGGACCAAGCGGGCGGCTATACGGCCAAAAAGGCGCGCCACTAGAAACGATTGCTATTTATACGCTGGCGCCGTCCATGCCATCCTAATGATTGAATCGTACGATTCACACTTTTGGATAGGGGGCATGGATGATGGGCCGTTCTCGCGGACAACGGACGCGCGACAAAAACAAGGCGACTTTGCCGCAAGTGCCGAAACAGCTGAAATCTGACGGCATCGATGTGGAATACTCGGCAGAATTTGCCGACCATGAAGACCTTGAAGCACAGGCGCGCGCTGCGGCAGCCGGCATCCGCCGGCAAGAGCGCAAACAGTAATCGAACATGGCGCCCGCTTTGATGGGGCGCCTTTTTCCTGTGAACCGCTTCCACTTCGCTTTGCTTGGAGTGAGAGACTTTCTTTGTGAAACGCGTCTCTCAAGCCGCGCTACACCGTCGCCTCGCCCTCGAGCTCCAACACTTGGCTGTACCGTTTGTAAAACCGCCCCAACTCCCCTTTGTAATTGTCTTTCCACGGTTTTTCCTTGCCGCAATAATGGATAAAAACGGTGTTTTCCTCAATCCAAGCTAAATCGTGTTTCGGGTTGGGCAAAAGCTGCAAAAAGTCATAATAGCGCGCGTCGTAGTTGTAGCGGTAGCAGTCGACCGGTTTAATTTTGTCCCAGTACAACCCATTTAACACGTCTTGGTCAGGAAGAACAAGCTTGAACCGGTTGTCGCGAATGAACTGGTAAATGTCCGCAAGCCGAACGTGTTCGCGCATCATCGCAATGTTCATCATCATCACACCCGTGTTGAAATACCCTTTCGCGTTCGGCGTTTTTAACCGCAACTTGTTGAACAAGTTTGCCACCTTCGTCGAATGGGTATGCTCAGCCGCAATGAACAAGTTCCCTTCGAAATCCATGTCATACAGCTCATCCATCGGGTTGATCGCCACAATATCCGGATCAAGGTACAAGACACGGTCGACGTCTGGCGGCAAAAACAAATGCGCCGCCAGACGGTAATACATCTCCACCGTATAGTGGCGGAAAACAGGCGCATCATGAAACAGTTGCGGATCAACGTAAATCGGCACGAGCTCATGCCCCTGCCGGCGAACAAACTCGCCAAGCGCCTGAATCTCTTCCTCGGCAATGCGCGAGTAAAGCAAGTAAAACGTAAACGGGCGCCGGTTGTTGCAAAACAGCGAATGCATCAAGACTCTCAGCGGCGGAAGATAATTGGCGTCTGTCGTCACTAACACATGGAACACGCACCATCACTTCCTTTTTTGCGTCATCGATTCCCCTTTCTCTACAATTATATAGAAATTTAGGTGAATGTTGCGCTCTTTTCATGCCAAATTGTCCGACCGCGCGATCGATTTCTTTTCATTCATTTGTATCGAAGAGCTATTCACGCGGCTACGTGCATCTTCTCCTCGCCAGCCGGCTTTCGCTGGCGAATTTCTTGTTCGACTATTTACAATTATCAAACAAATCACTATAATAAACGTATAAGCCGTCTCCTGCCAGCTTGGCCGCTTGTGCAGACCGGACGGCCCCTGCCATCTGTCCGATAGCCCCGTTGCCTGACAGGCAGCGTTGGCAGCTTTTATGCATCGACCACAAAAAGAACTGTACGGCCTGACGGCATCTCCGCGCCGGAATGCCTTCTCAGTCCGTTCAAGCCGGTTCCTATCTTGCACGCTGTATAGGAACCGGCTTTTTGCATGTAAACAGAAAGGAGGGAAATCGATGCCAGGAGCGCTCGATGGCGTGCGCGTGCTCGACTTGTCGCGCGTGTTGGCTGGTCCGTATGCGACGATGATTTTAGGCGATTTAGGCGCTGATGTCATCAAAGTCGAAGCGCCCGGGGGGTCGGATGACACCCGGTTTTGGGGGCCGCCGTTCCAAAACGGCATGAGCGCTTACTATACCGCCGTCAATCGAAACAAACGAAGCATCACCGTCAATTTAAAATCGGCAGAAGGACAAGAGACGATTCGCCGCCTCGCCGAAACAGCTGATGTCCTCATTCACAATTTTAAGACCGGAACGATGGAACAGTGGGAACTTGGCTATGAATCGTTGTCACGCCTCAACCCACGTCTCATCTACTGCTCCATCACCGGGTTTGGCGAGACAGGACCACTCGCTCCATTAGCCGGCTACGACTATATCATTCAGGCAATGAGCGGCTGGATGAGCATTAACGGCACTGCGGACACCGGCCCGCTCAAAGTCGGCGTCGCCGTCACGGATGTGTTCACCGGCCTGTATGCCGCCATCGCGATCGAAGCGGCGCTTTTGGCCCGCGAGAAAACGGGGCGCGGGCAAAAAATTGATCTCGCACTGTTTGACTGCGCCGTGAGTGCGCTTGTCAATGTCGCCGCCAATTATTTGTTATCCGGCGACGTCCCGAAGCCGCTCGGCAATGAACACCCGAACATCGTGCCATACTCAACGTACATGGCAAGCGACGGTCCGATCGTCATCGCCGTCGGCAATGACCGACAATTTCAAGCGCTTTGCTCGTTGTTGTCCGATCACTCGCTTGGAACCGATCCGCGCTTTCAAACCAATCCCGGCCGAGTCGCCCATCGCGAAGAGCTAAACCGGCGGCTGAACGAGGAAATCAAGCGGCGGACGCGGGCCGAGTGGCAGCGCCTTCTCGCCGAGAAAGGCATTCCATGCGGACCGGTGCAGACGCTCGATGAACTGTTCCGCCATCCGCAAACGGCGGCGCGCGAGATGACAGTCACGGTGCACCATCCAATCGTCGGTCCGTTAACGCTTGTCGCCAGCCCACTGAAACTGTCTGACACGCCGGTGTCTTATCGGCTGCCGCCCCCGCTGGCCGGCGAGCATAACCGCGAGGTCGAAGCTGGATGGCAAGGCAACCCGGCCGCTGAAAACGGTCCGCACGACAAAAGCCAATGAATAAACCGTTGTTCTCCTCAACCGCTTCAGCGCCCGCTGAAACAAGGGAAACGAACGTTGACACGAAAAAACCATGAAAAACAAACAGTTGCATAGGGGGATGGAAACGATGATGAACTTCGACTTTACACCCGAACAGGAAATGCTGCGGCAAACGGTGCGCAAATTCGTCGATAAAGAAATTATGCCTTATATCAAAGAATGGGATGAGCGGGGCGAATTTGACCGCAACATTTTCAAGCGGCTCGCTGAGCTCAATTTAATGGGCGTCTGCATTCCCGAAGAATATGGCGGCATGGGCATGGATTACAACTCGCTTGCCATCGTCTGCGAAGAGCTCGAACGCGGCGATACGGCGTTTCGCACCGCCGTATCGGTTCACACCGGGCTGAACAGTTTGACGCTCCTTCAGTGGGGAACTGAAGAACAAAAGCAAAAATATCTCGTCCCACAAGCGCGCGGGGAAAAAATCGGCGCATTCGGCCTGACCGAACCGAATGCCGGCTCAGACGTCGCTTCCATCCAGACGACAGCCGTCCGCGACGGAGATGACTACATTTTAAACGGACAAAAAACATGGATTTCCCTCGCTGACATCGCTGACCATTTTCTCGTATTCGCCTATACGGACAAATCGAAAAAGCACCGCGGCATTTCCGCCTTTATCGTCGAACGGACGATGCCCGGCTTTTCGTCGCGCCCGATTAAAGGGAAACTTGGCATCCGCTCTGGCAATACGGGCGAGCTGTTTTTTGACAACGTCCGCGTCCCGAAAGAAAACTTGCTCGGGGAAGAAGGCGAAGGATTCAAAATCGCCATGTCAGCGCTTGACAACGGCCGCTTCACCGTCGCCGCCGGCGCGGTCGGCCTCATTATGGCATGTCTTGAGGCGAGCGTGAAATACTGCCACGAACGAAAAACATTCGGCAAAGAAATCGGCCGCCATCAGCTCGTCCAGCAAATGATCGCCCGCATGGAAGCTGGTTTGCAAATCAGCCGCCTGCTCGTTTACAAAGTCGGCTTTCTCAAAAACGAAGGCCGGCGTTGCACGAGAGAAACATCGCTCGCCAAATGGATCGCCTGCGACTACGCGAACCAGGCGGCCGACGATGCCGTGCAAATCCATGGCGCCTACGGCTATTCGAACGAATACCCGGTCGAGCGCTACTTGCGCAACTCGAAAGCGCCGGTCATTTACGAAGGAACACGGGAAATTCATACGATCATGCAGGCCGAATATGTGCTCGGTTACCGCCAAGACAAACCGCTGCGCAAAACGCTGCCGGCATGGCGGCCGGCTGAAAACTGAATCACCAACGAAATCATGGGCGGCCAAGCCGCTGACCCGCACCAAAACGCCGCTGCCCCCCATCAACCGATGAGGGGCAGCGGCTTATGGCTCTTTCTCCTCCATTTTGCAATATTGTTTGTACAAATCTTTTAGCGCCGCGCACAGAGCAGAATGGGCTTTCCCTAAATACCCTTCGTCAAGCTCGGCGAGCAGACCGTCGATGCCATCGCGCAGCGAATGGCCGCGAAGCAGGCGGGCCACGTAATCGCGCCCATGTTCAGTAGCCAGTGTGCATGATGCCTCCACGATCACCCCGTATTTTTTATCAATTTCCGCTGTGATCGTCAGCGTATCGTAAAGGCTTTTCGCCGCCATTCCGGCCGGCAGCCGCGCATGACCGGCGATAAACTGCGTTTTCATCCGCTTTCCCTCTTTCCTCGTCTTTCCTGTTGCTGTTATACCAGCTGCTATCTTATTTCGCGGCGTGCATCCATTTTCCCTGCCTCGTTTGGCAGTCAACGAAAAAAAGCCGCCGGCCAGACAAACCCGGCAAGCGGCATATCGTTTCTTTTTAGCGCTGCTGTACCGACGCAAGACGGCCTGCCTCCCAGTTCACCCACGCCCCGCTGTCTGGGTCAATCGAGGCGAGACGGAGCCAGCCGTTTTGGACTTTGCGCCGAAATTCGCTGTTTTCATCGAGCAACCGCTCGATATAGGAAGACGGCGCTTCAATGATGACGAGCAACCGAAGCGGAGAGTGGAACCACTCACGGTCAGATGCGGCGACGGACTGCCACGGCAAGCCGGCTAGCAAGTCGCTTCCGTTCCCTTGCATGACGCCGATGCCGCCGGTCACCGTCTGGGTCGTTTTGTCGCCGCTTCCATAGTAATTCGGTGCCACTGTCGAAGCATAATATTGCAAGTTGATCCACTGCCCAACCGTGGCCGGCCCAGCGATGATGCCGGCCAGCGCCTCACCGGTCGGATCTTCGCGCCAATCGTAGCTGTGCAAAAACACCCGGCCGTCTAAATGAACGCCCTTTGTCAACGCCCGCCGCCCAATCAGGAAAGCGGCGTTCCCCGCCAATCCCCACTCCGGACGAATTTCACTCCAGTCGACGGCGCGGCGTCGGGCTTCGGCAACCGGATCGCGCGGCATGGCGCCGACATGCGGCAGCTTCGCCATCCGCTCAGCATTGGCTTGGCGGCTGACGCCGGCAAGCGCCTGTTTCAGCTGTCGAAACGCCGCCTCAGCCGCTTCGGACAACGGCGGCACTTCCACCCAACGCAACTCGTCAACGGTCGTGATATGTTCAGCGGCGACGAACACTGTCTCATCCGGGATGACGATTCCCTCTTTCGCCAATCCATCCCGCACGTGCGGCAAGTTGGCCAACGCGGCGAATACGCGGGCGTTGAACGCCCCAGCCGCGCCGCCGCACGCCCCGCAATCGAGCGCGGACGCATACGGGTTATTTGTCGTCTCGCTCTCATGGCCGCAGACGACGACAAGCGGGGCAAATGAGGACGTCAGGCCGATGTTCACGAGAAGCTGTTTTACGTATTGCACTTGCTCTTCTTTTGTCAACCCGATCGGCAGCCCAGTCGTTTCGTCATGCCCTTGGCAATCAAGCGACAGCGTCGTCTTCGGTTTTTGTTGCGCCGACATTTCCGCCTGATGAATGGCTTGCCCGGCCCAAGCCGGCGCTGCGCTGCGGGCGATCGTATGCAAACCGAGCCACGGGCCGCTCATTTCCGGAAGCAGCAAACCAGCCAGCAGATGCTGCTTGATTTTTTTAAACGTCCGGCCGACAAAGCGGAACAGATCGCGCCGCCGGCGGTACGGCGCCGCCGTTTCGGGAGAAGCGGTTTCGTTGATTTCATGCCGCGGCGCCACAATCGCCGGGCAAGACGGATGGGCGTCATCGCTGTCAAGCACGCGCGTTTGGATCGGCAAGCCGAAAAAGCCAGCGCAGCCGTACGTTTCAAACGGGCCGACCGCCTCTACATGACGGCGGAACGGCTCGGAGCGCACATCAATGCAAAACAATAGCTGCGCTGCCGCCTGCTCTTTTGGCTCCTCAGGTTGACGGGTGAGAACCGCTTCTTTCAGCTTCGCTTCATACGTATCTTCCCACGCCTCAAGCCAAAGATGGCGGCGGCCAATTCGCCAGAACCGATCGGCGAACACCAGACGAGCTTGGCGGTCTTCGAGCGGAAGGCGCCGCCAGTCGTCCAGCGTCATGCCGCCCCAGTGGATCCAGGCGGCCAACAGCGGCCCAACCGCACGATCGTCTTCGTTTTCTTCCTCCTTCAGCGGCAGATGGGGCGCTGTGAACACCCACTCCAGCGACAAACGAACGGCCAAGTAGTTGATCAGCCCGCCGATTTCGTCACCTGCACGGCGCGATTGCCAGACCATCATCCCCGCCCAGCCGGGCAGAGCTAATAAATGCGCTTCTAAATAGGCCACGGCTTCCTCATCCTGCACCCCGAGCTGCTCAAGCGCCCGTTGCAGCGCCTCCTCTGGATGGTGAGGCCAATCGAAAAGCCGTTTCCGCTCCTCCTTGGACAAGGACGGATCAAGAGGCGCCAAACGACGCCAAGACCCGTAAAAGCCGTGTTCACGATGCGGCAGCGCCCACACCGCCTCTCCCCGATCGTAAAACAGCTTGCACCATTTGATCATTTGTTGATCCAACCGCTTTTCCAAACCAAGGCGCACAGACCGCGTGCGGATGGAAACAGAGCGCAGCGGCATAGCGGCGGCCAACTCGATCAGTTTCGGCATCTGAAGCGCTTCTTCGGGCACCGCATCGTTCCAAAGGAGGGCGCGGCATAGCCGTTCCGCTTCATGGCGCGGCGCAGGAAGCGGCTCGTCATCCAACCATCGTTGCAGACGCCGCTCGATGAAGGAAACGTCAATCTCCCCTTTGGATAGCGCCGCATGAAAAACGGCCATTGGCGGATACAAGTCGATGCCGTAAGCTTCTTGCAGTCGGTCAGCCGCGTCGACAAACGACTTGTTTTCCATCCCCATCCACGGATGGCGGGCGATAAACGCGGAAATCGGCCAAAGCGGAGCGATCACCTTCGCCGCTTCGCTGACGATCGCCTCGAGCGGACAAGCGGCTGCTTTTTTTGCCTCCGTTGACCGTTCAAGTGATATGACGCTTCTACTCATGAGCCATCCCCTCCTTTAGATAGGACGCCAAATAACGCGGGTGTGCTTCGGTCGCCGCCGGACGCGGTTCACCAAGGTGAACAAGCCACATGTACAGCTGAATGGCAAGCATGGAACTGCGCCGGTTCGCGATCCATACAGCAACCAGCGCCGCGGCAACAAACAGAGCGCAGACAAGCCATTCGAACGAAGCGGGCGGCAGAAACGCGGACGGCATCCCGTTATGAAGCAGCGCCATAAATTGATTGCGCACCGTTTCGGACGCCAACGCCAAAGCAACGACAACCGCAAAGCCCAGCCAACGGCCTTCGCGAAAATCCGTAAGCCGTCCCCAGGCAACCGTTGCCGAGGCCGCAAGCAAAAGCGCGCTCAACAACCGGGCCGGTTCGTGCGGAGCCGCCTGCCAAAAGCCCCACCCAAACAGCACGCCGAGGATGATGCCGCCCGGCCACGAACTGCCTGTTTTTCGTAATCCTGCCCGACCGACTCGCGGCACGACGGACCCGGACTGCAAAAAGAGCGTCGCTTTAAACAACCCGTGCAACACTAAATGCACTACTGCGGCCCCGTAAGCGCCCAGGGCGCATTGCACAAGCATGACGCCCATTTGCGCCATCGTCGAACCGACGAGCTGGCGCTTATAGTCAACATGAACAAAGCTAACGCCCGTGCCAATCAAAATCGAGGCAAAAGCGATCAGAAACAGCGCCACATGCGCCCACGTTTCGTTAAAGAGCGGAGAAAAGCGCCAAAGCAAGAGCCCCCCAGCGTTGACAAGACCGGCATGCATCACCGCTGACACCGGCGTCGGCGTCACGGCTGATTCCATCAGCCAGCGATGAAACGGCCATTGCCCAGCTGGAATGACGGCAGCCAACATGAGCAATCCGCTCATCACCGCCCTTTCCCATAGAGCGAGACGAGCTAAACGTTCCGCCGACAACGCCGAGACGAGCGTCCATTCACCGACTCTCGCCCCAAGCCAAACAGCGGTGAGGGCCACAGCAATCCAACTTGCCAAAAACAGCATGCCCATCTGCCAGGCAACGAACTGAGCCGGCTCCCATTCTTTTTTCAACGCGGTCAACGCCACAAGCCCCACAAGCGGCAGCCCCCAGCACACTGCGATCAACCGCAAGTCGCCGGCCGCCCACGTGAGCGAAGCGGCAAATGACGTCCATGTCAAGAGCGAGAAATACAGCCGATAGCGGCGGTCGCCGTGCAAATAGCGAACCGCAAACCGTTGAATCGCCCAGCTGAGAAGCGAAATATAAACGGCGGACAGCCAGCTCGTCGCATCAAACCGCCACGGGCCGATGTCGACCGCGCCGCCGGCGCCGATCCATCCGAATAGCGCCGCCGTCCCCGGCAACAGCAACAGCCAAACGTGCACATGCACATATCGTTCCGACACGCGCGGAAACAGCCACACGATCGCACTTAGGAAAACGACCGCAATCGCCGCCAGCCATCCCCATGCGAACCATTCGTTCCCCATTGCCATCTCCTCCCCTCATCTGCTTGCACATCGTTCGAGAGAAAAAAGAAAAAACCGGCTATGTCAATCAGGCAAAACGGCCGAAAAAGGCCGTTCCATTGCCTATCGATTGCCCATAGCCGGTTTACCTTCAACCAATCATCGCTTGATTGTTTGAAGATCTCCCGTTCGTTGTCGCGCGGCAGGCGACGGTCGGTTTCCCTTCAACGAACCTAAGCCCACGTAGGTTTTTTGAAGGGCTCCCGACAGCATCGTCCACTATTTTATTCTATACTTACTATACAAAAGTTGTTTCAATTATACAATAACTTTGTTGATTTGTCATGGAAAAATTTATTTTGTCAACTGTTTCTCCAAATCGTTGAACAGCTTAAAGACAATAATCCGCTCACCCGTTCGGGTGCTTAAATCGGTATGAAAGCTTTTTACTTTTTCACCCGTGATTTCCAAAATCATCTTCTTCAAATCATCGACGCCCGATTCCACCAAACTCGTCCGCGACCGTTTCACCGCCAGCATCCCTTCCTTCGATTCACAAAGAGCGTACTCAGCAGGTGTCAAGATGCCATGCAGGGAAACGATAATCATATCACGCAAAATATCGGTTTTCACCGACACCGAGCCGCGGCCGAGAAAATCTTTTTCCCATTTCGTCAACGCTTTGCTGATTTCCGATTCCATCCAACCTTTTGACTTGTTCATGCCCTGATCCCCCTAACCAACCCGCGGCTTCCCGCCGCCATCCGCCACGTTGCACTGATAAACATTATTATAGCCGTAATTGGTGGATAGCGCTAGAGCAAAATGGGCAAGGCGCCGACAGAAAGCGGATTCATTCGCGTTTTGCCTGAGGCATGAGGCATCGTCTATTGGAACAAGAGCAGCGGCCCCGCACCGATCGCGCCTGGGTCGATACCGGCACACGGCCGCCCCTGTTGAAACAAGAGCGTCCGTTGTTCCGTTGGCCAGCAGGGAAAACAAACGCCCTTGCCTCACATCCTGCGGCCCTATTTTTTGTTGCAGCTGGGAAAAACAAAAACCAAGCCATTCCTCCTCCCCAATAACCCCGTAATCCAACCTGCACGGAAACGTCGCCAAGAAAAAGCAAACCGGCTTTCTCCTTTCCAAGCTGGCTACTGCTGGATACACCGGAGCGACCGCAGCCGGTTCAGCGCCGCCGCCAGCTCGAAGCGGCGCGGGCGAGCGAGTTCACCCGGATTCCCTTTTCGGAACGAAACTGAGCCTAGCCCTTGACGGTCCCATTGTTCTTCGATCGCATCAAGTAGTTGGCGGATGGTTTTCTTCCCGTCGAGCCATCCTTTTCGTTCCATATACAGCAGCGCCGCGGCAATCGCCCGAGTCTGGCTGTCATCGACCAGCTGCTCAAGCGCATAAAGCAATAGATCGGTTTGCCCGTACTGAATAACGTGCCGTCCGCGCGCGACGGCTTTTGCTTTTTTTCCTTTTTGGCTGTTCAAACTTTCGGGCAGGGGAATGCGCTCGCGAATGCGGCCGAACGACTCTCCGCCTTCCGCTTTCCGTCCCGACGGCATCTCTGCAGCGATCCGCTTCGCCTCCCCGGTCACATCAAACGGGACGTACTGCTCCATTTTGATCACGCAATCAGCGATATCCAAGTAATCCCCCAACCCGCCGACGACAAGAACCGTCGAAATGCCGTAATCGCGAAATAGTTGACGCGCCTTGTCGATATACGGCGTGATTGGTTCGGCTTCTTTCGCCACGAGCGCCTGCATGCGTCCATCGCGGATGAGCAAGTTCGTTGCGCTTGTATCTTCGTCAATCAAAAACGCCGATGCCCCCGCTTCAATCATTTCGATCATGCTCGCGGCCTGTGAGGTGCTGCCGCTCGCGTTTTCCGTCGAAAACTGCGTTGTCTCTTTGCCGTACGGCAACGCGCCAATGAGCGGCGAAATGTCAACACTGGCGACGCTCCGGCCGTCTTCGGCGCGAATTTTCACCGCCCCGCTGTCGGTGATGACAAACTCCCGCCCGTCGCCGGCGATATGGTCATACACGCCGTGCTCTAACGCCTGAAGCAGCGTCGATTTGCCGTGGTAGCCGCCGCCGACAATCAGCGTAATCCCTTTGCGGATGCCCATGCCTTTGATCGGTTCAGCGCGATGCGGAACGGGGATCGCAATCTCCAGCTCTGGCGGACTTTGAAACGGCACCGCTCCACGTTGCAGCGGCTTGTCGCTCACTCCGCTCTCCCGCGGCAAAACCGCACCGTTCGCGACAAACGCCACCAATCCGTGTTCACGCAAATAGCGGCGAATGGCGTGCTGCTGATCGGCAAGCTCGACTGCCGCACGAATATCCTCCTCCCGAAGGCCGTACACCGCCCGCTCGATGACGGATGGAATTTGCTCGAAAAAGATGGCCTCGGCTTCTTTCGCCAAAATGCGCCGCCCGTTCGCCGGCAACCCGACCGACAAACAGACAGTGACCGTCTCGTCCGTCACTTGCACTGCTGTCCGCTCGAGCACCTTCTGCTCCGGTGCATCGATCAAGACGAGCCCGCTTTTTCCCGATCCGCGCGCCCGCAGCGGCCATTGCCGCAATTCGCGGTGGACGCGGCGCAAAAGCAAATCCTCACAGCGAGTGCGGCGCGGTTTCGTATCGGTCCACTCCGCTGCCAGCGCCGTTTTCGCCCGCGGCACGATCACCCGCACCTTGGACGGTTCGGCAAACGGATCGCCTTGCACATGGTCAATTGCAAGCGTAAACGTTGGGAACCGATACGTACCTTCGATCGCTTTATATGCCTTATAGCCTTTTTGGTCGATCGACCGCAGCCGTTGTCTCAGTGTTTCCATCCAACCATCCCTTTCTTTTTCCCTTGACTCCTACTTCTAACAGACACCTTTCAGAATTGGATCCAACTCCAAGAATGCCCAGCCATGCCTAATGGATTCTGCGTGACACTTCCATAGCAATGTTCAGTCCTTGCCTTTGTTCTAAAACGACCCCTATGCACCATTTTGATTGTACCGCAAACCCATCCTCTTCATCCATCACCAGCAAAAACAGCGGCCCGCCTATTCTTAGGGCGAGCCGCCTGCTGCCTAACGGTCTTTCATCCCCGTATAGATCCAAATCGCTTCTTTGAAAAACTCAGCCGCTCCCGGATGCACTTGGTCATAGTAAGCTTTGAACCGTTCGTCCTCGACATACAAACGCGCCAGTCCGGCATGCGCTTCCTTGGAATAATGATCCCACCAGAGGCCAAGCCACTGGCGGTGCAAATCCGCCGCCCGTTGCGCCGCCTCTCCGGCCGGGTTGCCATCTTGCATCGCTTCTTTCAATGCCTCAAGCACATCTTGACTGAGCCGTTCCGCTTCATCAAACTGTGCCTTCGTCATCTTCCGCAGTCTGTCGTTGGAACGATCGACCTGTTCATCGCCATACTTCTGGCGAATTTCTTCTCCATATTTCCGTTCGTTTTCTTCAATCAGCTGCTCCTTGAACGCAGCAAACTTTTCTTTGTCGCTCATCATGATTCCTCCTTCTTTAGCGGCAATCGTTTTTTCAACGCTCGCAATCAACGCATCCAGATGGCGTCTTTTTTCCAACAGCTGTTGGCGGTGCTCCCTTAGCGCTTTCAATTCATCAAAGGACGGGGAATGAATGATTTGTTTGATCGTTTCCAAATCGACGCCAAGTTCACGATAAAAGAGAATTTGCTGCAAACGATCGACTTCGCGCGGCCCGTACAGCCGATAACCGGCTTCGCTCCATCGCGCCGGCTTCAGCAAGCCAATCTCATCATAATATCGAAGCGTCCGACTCGTGATCCCCGCCAGTTTCGCCAGCTCATGCACCGTGTACTCCACTTCCCTCACCTCCCTATTCATGACGATACACCTTGACGCAACGTAAAAGTAAAGAGGAAAAAAAGAAAAAAGGGCTCAAGCCCAGCCCCCCATTGAACAATCGCTGTTTCATTTGTTAAAAGCGATGCCTTTCATCAATTTTTCCTCGTTTCCTCGATATGCGGCATCTTCGTTATCACAATCGAATGGTTCAAATCGACGTTAGGCAACAGCTGTGGTTCGCTAGTTGTTTCCATCGCCCCTGCTTGTTTCACATGAGGAGAAAGCGGCTGATCAACCGAATCGCGGATGATGATACGCTGGCGAAACGACGCATATGGTTCTTTTGTTTTGTCCGTCTCAGCCAATTGCGAAGGAAAGACGGCATCACATACAAACAACATTCCCACCACGGCAAAGAGAAGAACACTTCGCTTCACTCACACCACCTCTATCCAAATTAGACGATGCAAAAGGTGATTCGTTTCTCCTTTGCCGCTAAACGAAAACGCCATCACCATTACGTCCCGCAAAACGTCCGGTACGGGCGGTCGGACGGCGGAGGCAGTTCCGCGTATTTCTCTTGTTCCGGCGAGTAGGCGTACGGGTCAGACAGCGCTTCAAGGAAACGCTCCATCACGCTGTAGTCGCCGTCATGGACCGCGGCGGCCAACGCCTCTTCAACCCGGTGGTTGCGCGGGATCACAGCTGGATTATGGCGGCGCATCCGCTCATACGCTTCTTCCCTTGACACCGATTCTTGGCTGAGCCTTGTCTGCCAGCGCTCCTGCCACTCCCGGAACTCAGCGGAATCAAACAGCGCCATTCCCGTATACTCGCCTAACGTCAACGCCCGGAACGTGTTCGTGTAATCAGCGCGATGCGCCTCCATCAGCCGCAATAAATCCGCAATGAGCTCCTGATCCCCTTCCTGCTCCTCGGCAAGGCCGAGCTTCGCCCGCATCCCGCTAAGCCAATGGTGGTGATACCGCTTCGGATACTCATCAAGCGCCCCTTGGGCAAGCGCGATCGCTTTTTCTTCATTCTCATCAAGCAACGGCAACAAGCTTTCCGCAAACCTTGCCAAATTCCAGCCCCCGATGTACGGCTGGTTTCCGTACGCATACCGCCCTTCCGTATCAATCGAACTGAACACCGTCTCCAGGCTGTATGTGTCCATAAACGCGCACGGCCCATAGTCGATCGTTTCCCCGCTGATCGTCATATTGTCCGTGTTCATCACCCCGTGGACAAAGCCGACAAGCTGCCATTTCGCGATCAGTTCCG
Organism: Geobacillus sp. PLS 41; assembly: GCF_056494105.1. Taxonomy (NCBI): domain Bacteria; kingdom Bacillati; phylum Bacillota; class Bacilli; order Caryophanales; family Anoxybacillaceae; genus Geobacillus; species Geobacillus sp. PLS 41. The sequence continues at coordinate 49,980 of NZ_CM151395.1, forward strand.
CTTGGCGTTCGATCACTTGTTCAAGCAAAAACAAATAGCGGTTCTCAGCTTCCTCAAAGCCAGGAAAATGGCGCCAGAGCGCATAATCGGCCAGAGCGCGCAACTCCTCTATCGTCCCCCATTGCGCCGCGTATTGAAACGTCCCGACGCGCAGATGGCTCGAGGCGACACGGGTCAACACCGCCCCAGGCAATTCCGTTTCGCGCATAATGGTCTCTCCCGTTGTGACGACCGCAAGACTTCGCGTTGTCGGGATGCCAAGCGCGTGCATCGCCTCGCTCACAATGTACTCCCTCAGCATCGGCCCAAGCGCCGCCCGCCCATCGCCGCCGCGCGAATACGGCGTCCGGCCCGAGCCTTTCAGCTGGATGTCCACCCGCTCCCCGCTTGGGGTGACGTGCTCGCCCAGCAACACCGCCCGTCCGTCGCCAAGCATCGTAAAATAACCGAACTGATGCCCTGCATACGCCTGCGCCAGCGGCTCAGCTCCGCCTGGAATTTGGTTTCCAGCGAACACAGCCACCCCATCTTCACTTCGCAACGCTTCCTCATTCAACCCAAGCTTGACTGCCAACGAACGATTGAGCACCGCAAGCTTCGGCGCGCGCACCGGCGTGGGGAGGACTTTGCTGAAAAAGCGCTCCGGCAGCCTTGCATAACTGTTGTCGAACTTCCATCCTGCGTCCAACATCGTCATCTCCTTTGCGGCCAAAACAGCCTTTTTATATGAGTTTATTGTACGGCAAAGCGGACGGCATGATAAACCGAAAACGCGCGATCCTAAACCAAAAACCGAACCGTCAACGTTCGACGAAAACCACCATATTTTCTCTTTCTTTCTCGCCCCGTTTCTTTGTATAATACCTGTGAGGAGGTGAGAAAAAGTGGAAGAGAAAACAATCATTCAAGCGGTGCTTCAAGCGCTCGAACAGCATTCTGACAAAATTAGCTCGAAAATGCAGGAAATGGAGCAACGACTGCATCATGAAATGCAAACGATGGAACAGCGACTTCACCATGAAATGCAAACAATGGAGCAACGACTCCGCAGTGAAATGCAAGAGATGGGACAACAGCTCCGCAACGAGATGCAAGAAATGGGACAACAACTCCGCAGCGAGATGCAAGAAATGGGGCAACAGCTTCGGGCAGAAATCCACGCTGTTGAGACTCGGCTTGAGGCCAAAATCGACTCCCTTCGTGAGGAAATGCAACAGATGAACAGACAACTGAACGAACGAATCGACCACCTTGAAGAAGAATTAACAGATACTCAAGCCTCGATCGAAGTGTTGACAACAAAAGTGCTCCACCACGACCGAAAACTTCGCCAACTGACCAAGCAAGCGTAACTCCTCTCAGTTAGCCAGCCATTTTCCCTGTCCACCGCACGTCAAAAACCGCTTCCGTTTCATCTTCCATGTTCATCTTGATGAAACGGAGCGGTTTTGGTGTTCACAGAACACCTACTCCCTATCAAAAAATGAATCGCGTTCGACATAGCATACTCTCAATGCATAGCGCTTGTGCCACTCACACGCTCCTCATTTCACCAAGCCATGCCGAAACGCGTAAATGACCGCTTGCGTCCGGTCTTGGACGCCGAGTTTGGCGAGGATGTTGCTTACATGCACTTTCACCGTTTTAAGTGAAATGAACAATTCATCGGCCATTTCTTGATTCGTTTTCCCTTGCGCCATCAACAAAAGCACTTCCATCTCCCGGCTCGTGAGCTGCTCATGCGGCAGGCGCTCTTCTTGTTTCCGATAGTTTCGCATCACTTTTCCGGCCACTTCCGGTTCGAACACCGATTGCCCGTGGAACGTGGCGCGAATGGCGTCGGCAATTTCGCTCGCTTTCGATGTTTTCAATAAATAGCTCGTCGCCCCTGCTTCAAGCGCGGCAAACACGTTTTCATCATCCAAAAAACTCGTCACGACAATGATTTTCGCCTCCGGCCACGCGCCGATGATTTCGCGCGTCGCCGCAATGCCGTCCATCGGTTCCATCACGAGGTCCATTAAAATGACATCCGGACGCAACTGGAGGGCGAGCTCCACCCCTTTTTTACCATCTTCCGCCTCGCCAATCACCTCCATATCTGGTTGGGCGGATAAATACGCCGACACGCCAAGCCGCACCATTTCATGATCATCGACAAGCAGTACCTTAATCACGGTCATCCCCCCTGTGCAAAAGCGGCACTTTCACTTCCAACCTCGTTCCTTGACCTTTTAAGCTGACAATTTTCAACATCCCACCGATTTCCGCCGCCCGCTCATACATGTGCTGCAACCCGTACGAGCCGCTTTTCGAACGTTCCACATCAAAGCCAACGCCATCGTCGGTGACGCGCAAAATGGCAAACCCGTCCCGTTCGATGAGCAATACTTCCAACGACTTCGCTTTCGCATGGCGCAGCGTGTTGGAAAGCGACTCTTGCAAAATGCGAAACAGATGATCTTCCACCCCTTTATCGAGCGGAACGTCTTCGATGTTCCATTTCATCTCGAGCGGCACTTTGCCCGCCAGTTCAGTAAGCAGTTCGGTCATCCCTTCTTGAAGCGATTTTCCTTTCAGATGCACCGGCCGCAAGTGCAGAAGCAGCGCCCGCATTTCCAATTGCGACTGGTGAATCATTTGTTCGACCATTTTCAGTTGCTTCCGATGGCGTTCATCATCGGGCGGCATCGTTTCCATGACGGCCGACATCATCATCGAAGCGGCGAACAATTGTTGGCTTACGGAATCATGCAGTTCCCGCGCCAGCCGCGTGCGTTCTTCGGAAAGAATGCGTTCAACGAGCCGTTCTTCCTGTTCGGCCTTTTCCGCCGCTAACTTTTGCACGCGTTTCGTTTGCGCGCGCCATTGCGCTTGCAGCTTCACGATTTGCCGCCAAAGCTCTTGCAGTTCCGGCGGCGGCTCTTCCCGATGCAACTCCCCCATCTCTCCTTGTTCAATGTGCCGAAGCGCCTGCACAACCGCTTGCCATTGCTGGCGAAAGAAGGAATCAAGCATAAGTCCAACAGCAATCCCCATACACAGGCTTACAGCGAACACAAACAACAAAAACGGCAACCCCATCACAGTTTGATCCCACAAAGACGACCACATTCCAGGCGGAAGGAAATAGAGAAAGGAAATGAGCAACGCCACAGCAAGCGCAAGCGCAAGCAAAACAGAAGCGAGCATCGGTCGGCTCATACGCGTGTCACCTCGACATTGCCAATGATCATCGAGGTGACGATTTTTAGCTTTTGCTCCGCTTGATCATACGAAGAAGTTTGATAAATGAGCGTCTCGTTGAACATTTTCTCCTGTTCCTTGCCAAACAGCGAGGCAACACCAAAAATGGCGGAATGAACGAGCCGTGTTTCAATTTCGTACGGAACGAGAATTCGAATGTTGCCGATCAACCCTCTCACGATAATGACCGCTTCCCCTTTCGGAAGCACAGTATAGCTGACATCAATGACCGTATCCCCGATCCCCGTTTGGATATTGACATCATTCCACTCATACACCCGTTCTGAGGTCGCTTGCCGGCCAACCCATACATTTTGAAACAGTGGTTGACGGCGCACGATTTCCTCTCCCCCATACGAGTTCTCAGCCATAGTCGGGCGGATCACCGTCGGATGCCGCTTCGACTGAAACAATTGCCAAAGGGCATAACCCAACAGCGCGACCATGACAAAACGAGCGGCCATCATCGTTAACACATGAATGGCCAACATGATGCAGCCAAGCCAAAACAGCCATTTTCCTTTCCGCCGATGCCATTTTTTCCTTCCAACATAAATCAAACAGACCGATATACTTAACGAAAACAGCACGCCCGGGCGAAAAAACGAAATTTCGATTGCAAAAAGGAGCAGTGTCACCAAAACAACCCAACTGACATAGTCAGTTTTCTTCCGTTGATCAAGCATGTGGGGAGCCCCCTGTTGTCCAAAATGAAAAAGGCGTAACCATGTACGCCTTTAGCATATCCGGTTATTTTCCTTCCTGCAACTGCTTTTCCAGCTGAGCGATGCGCGCATCGATCGTGCTTCGGTAATAATCGGAACGAACTTGCCGCTCAAGGCGGTCAAGGTAGACTTCCGCATCAGCAAACGCCGCCAACGCCGGGCCGGCGTCCCCGTTGACCACCCGATGGATGCGGTAGTGCGCCCGAGCCGCATTCTCCCGCCCCATCAGCTCCATGCGCCGCATTTGCATATCTTTCAGCTTATGCTTCATTTCTTCATATTTCGCTTCTAACTCAAACAGCTCACGGCTCGCTTGCTCGAGCAGCTGTTTTAAGCGGGCCGCCCGCTCCGCGTATTGCGCTTGTTCGCGCCGCGCAAATTCGGCCAGCTCCATTTCCCCGGCTTGCGCCGCCACCTCCGCCTGCTTGCTTCGTTTTTCCACCATCTGTTCGGCTTCGCGATGTTCGCGGGCAAATTGCTCTTTCAGCACATATTGGCGCTCGAGCAGCTGCCGCACCCGCTCGACTTCCTGTTCACATTGGCGCAAATAGTGATTGAGAAGCGCGATCGGGTTTTTCTTTTCTTTTTCGTCAAGCCATTCATGGAGATCGGCTTCAATGATCGTTTTCAAACGTGAGAACACACTCATCATCGATTCGCTCCTTTTCCATTGATTTCATGAATAATGCTTTTGCAGCTCCGCCCATTGTTTTTCAAAGTTGACAAACGGGTCGTCTGCTTCTGGAACGACGCGCTCGTCTTTCACTCCATTCCATTTTTTATACACGACATACAACACATACGCCGCGACAAGCGCGATGAGCGCTGGCACATTCGAAGCGCTGACAACTAACGCTGCACAGCCAATCAATGCCCACACGATTTTCCCGAACGTCGACGGGGCTTTCAAACATTTCTTGAACGCATAGTACAGCACCGCCAGCGTGATTGCCAACCCGACAAGCGGCCCAAGATGAAACAGCAGCACAAGCAACGCCACCGCGCCGGCAACGAACAGCCCGATCTTTTTTGCCATCCTTTCGCCTCCTTTCGTCTTCCATCGTACCGCAGACAACCCGAATCCCATCATGTTCCAAAGATATATTTTGTCTACGACTCGAGGCGTATTTTTGCTAAGATATAATGCCTCAGCTTCCCTTTTGCTGAATTCGAAGCGGCCAGCGTCTTATTTTTCCAAATAAAAAATCCCTTCTAACGGCGAGCCCTGTTAGAAGGAATTTCTTGTTGATGCAATAGGTGAGGCAAACGTTTCACTTGATGGCATGACCCTCCTCCACATCATGGCCGTGATTGAAAAATGCGCGCTCAGCCTTGCTCTGGTTTTCTATGAGAATGTGCGCTCCTTGAGTTGCCATTTTCATGATGGAGGGAGAGCAAAAATTGCTCATGGACATCTGTATGTTCAAACAAAATAAAGGAAGTTCCGAATTTCTTAATGTTTTCTACCATGCTGGCATGATCAGGATGGAAGTGTGTCACGAACAGATATTTTATTGCCTCTGGCTTAATTCATTTTTCTCTCATTTCGATCTTTTTTCCTTGCTTTTCCAAGGGTTCCCCCACTTTTTCTTCCTCTCTTCTTTCTCCCAAAAAGGAGTGGAAGAACCCGATTTCATTTTCCATTGACACTCCACACGGCTGAAGACGCGTGGAGTGTCAAAATTGCAGCGTTAATTTCGCCACCGCTTCCACATGCGCCGTGTGCGGAAACATGTCCACCGGCTGGATGTAGTCGATGCGGTATTGTGCGGCCAAGGCATCGAGATCGCGGGCGAGGCTGGATGGGTTGCACGAGACGTAGACGACCGTTTTCGGGCGGACGTGGAGAATCGTTTCAAGCAACGCCCGGTCGCAGCCGACGCGGGGCGGGTCGACGATGATGACGTCCGGCTTCCAGCCTTCGTTCACCCATTTTGGCAGCCAATATTCGGCTTTGCCGACGACATAGTGCGTGTTGGTGAAACCATGCTTTTTGGCGTTGTTTTGTGCGTCTTCGATCGCTTCCGGAATCGTGTCCATGCCGCGCACTTCTTTGGCATCGCGAGCAAGCCACAAACCGATCGTGCCGACGCCGCAATAGGCATCCACGATCCGCTCCGTTCCGGTGAGGGCGGCCGCTTTTTTCACTTCGTCGTACAATTTCACCGTCTGCAACGGGTTGAGCTGGAAAAAGGCGCGCGCCGACAGTTCAAACGACAAATCGCCGAGCGTTTCTTGAATGTATTCGTCGCCGGCGAGCACTTCTGTCTCGTCGCCGAAAATAAGCGACGTTTTTTCGCCGTTGATGTTTTGCACGATCGATTTCACTTCTGGAAGACGGCGGCGGATTTCCTCGATCAACAGCTCTTTGCGCGGAATGTCTTTTGTCGCTGTCACAAGCACAAGCTGGATGTCGCCGGTATGAAAGCCGACGCGGGCGACGATCGTCCGCACGACGCCCATTCTTGTCCGCTCGTTGTAAATCGGGATGTGCAAGTCTTGCAAAATCGTTTTCACGATGTTCGTGACGCGCGTCGTTTGCGGGTGTTGGACGCGGCATTCCGACAAGTCGATGAGCCGATGGGAGTTGAGGCCGTACAGGCCGGCGAGCACCTTCCCTTCCTTCATTCCAACTTGAAACTGGCTTTTGTTTCGGTAATGCCACGGGTTGTCCATGCCGATCGTCGGGCGGATGTCAAGCTTGTCGACATCGAGGCGCCGGGCATGGCGGCGGAGCGCCTGGATGACAATGTCGCGCTTCGCCTCGAGCTGCGCCTCGTACGCCAAGTGCTGCAACTGGCAGCCGCCGCACTGGTCATAGAGCGGACAGGGCGGCTTGATGCGGTTTGGCGAGCGCTTGCGGATGCGCTTGATTTTCGCCTCGGCGTAGGTTGGGTGGATGTCCGTCGCCTCAACGATGACTTCTTCACCCGGCAAGGCGCCGGGGACGAAGACGACTTGTTTTTGGAAATAACCGACCCCTTCGCCGTTAATGCCGATCCGTTGAATCGTCACGGGAAATTGCTCGCCTTTTTTGATTTTGATGTTCATTTGTTGCTTTGCCATATCGGTCCCTCTCATTCAATGCTTCGCCATAAATAAAGCGCCGCATAGCTGGCGTACGGCTTCCATCGTTCGCCAAGCGCCGCCATCTCTTTTGTGGTCGGCCGCTTCGGAAGCCCGAACCATTTTTCGACCGCCCGCTGCAAACCGATATCCGCCGGCGGGAAGACGTTTGGGCGGCCGAGGCCGAAGAGGAGGAAATTTTGCACGGTCCACGGACCGATGCCGCGCACGGCGGTCAGCCTCTCCATCACCTCGCCGTCTTCCATCTGCTCGAGTTCATCAAGCCGCAGCTTCCCCTCGGCAATGAGGCGCGACACATTGACGATATATTCGGCTTTCCGCCCGCTCAGCTGCAAGGCGCGCAAGTCCTCGTACGAGCGGGCCGCGATCTCTTCTGGGCGCGGGTAAAACCAAACGCCGTCCCGCTCCTCGCCGAACGTTTTCACAAACCGCTCTGTGAGCCGATAGCCGACTTTGAGATGAAGCTGTTGGTGGATCAAACATTTGACGAGGCAAAAATACAAATCAAAATCAAGCACCAACGGCAGCCCCTCATAACGGGCAAACAGCGGCGCCAGCTCGGTCGCCTGAAAGTAGCCGTGCACCGAGGCAAGGGGCGTCCGCCATTGAAACAGATGAGAAATCCGTTCGATGATCTCCTGTTGCCGCTCGGGATGCGGCCCCGACACGATAAAGCGCGGGGCGTCTTTCGCGCCGATGCTTTCCACCACGACAGGCACCTTTACGTCATCGAGATGAAGCGGCACGGTGACGCGCTGCCGCTCTAGATCAACCGCCAGCAGCGGATCGAGCGCCAATCGCTCCAACGCATGCGCAAAATCGTACGGCGCGGGCACGGTAATCGTTTGCTTCCACATCGTTCTCACCTTTCTCATTTGTCCGTGCCCCTATTATAACGAAAAACGCCCCGTCGAACCAACTTGTTGGCAGGACGAGGCAGCGGCATATGGTTCGGTTGACAGAACGAGGCGGGTTTTCGAATGGTCCAACACACAACGTTTCGTACCACTTTTGCGCTCAAGTGATGAAAGCGGCTTATGGGCGAAACAGCCGCGGATGGAGGCCCATCTTTTTCACCATCAACTCATCTAAGCTGGCAAACGTATACCCTTGTTTGCGCAAGTCGTCGATCACCTTCGGCAGCGCTTCGGCATTGTCTTTGGACACGGAATGCAACAGCAAAATCGCCCCCGGATGGATTTGTTTCATGATTTGGTCGTAAGCATATTGCCAGCCGCGCTGGCGGTCAGTTTGCCAGTCGACGAACGCAAGCGACCAAAAGACGTGATAATAGCCAAGGTCGCGGGCGAGAGATAACGTCCGTTCGCTGAAAATGCCGCGCGGCGGGCGAAGGTACGCCATCCCTTTTTGCCCGGTCAATTCCTCGGTCTTTTCTTTTACTTTTTCCAGCTCTTCACGGAACCGCTCTTCGCTTGCCGCCGTCAAATCGGGATGGTGCCATGAATGGTTGCCGATGATATGCCCTTCCGCCGCCATCCGTTTGACTAAATCGGGCGCTGTTTGCAAATAATGACCAGTGACAAAAAAGGCGGCTGGCACATGTTTTTCCTTTAACACGTCCAAAATTTGCGCCGTATAGCCGTTTTCATACCCGTTGTCAAATGTTAAATAGATCGTTTTTTCGCTCGTGTCGCCTAAATAAAAGGCGTCATATTTGGCGAGCAGTTCATCGAGCTCTTTTCCCGCCGATGGGGGCTCGTGGTTTTCGCTTCTCTTAAATCCCCAATGGATCGGCGCATTGCTTATGGCAAAAGCAGGGGCGGGAAAAAGCGAGAGCGCTAAAACGAGAGAAATGAGCCATCTCATGCCTAGTTCCTCCTTGGCCGCCATCTTTTCCTCTTTCTTATTGTTTTCACCCCTGACCGCTTTACGCGCGCCATTTTTTGCAAAAAAAGGCCCCAAAAGCAAGCGCTTTGGGGACAGAGAAGAAAACGGGATCAGCTTGTTTGAATACCAATAGCCATGTGCTTGAAATTCAGCTCTCCTTCTTACTTGAACACCGGCTCTTTGAACTGAGCCAGCTTTTCAAGCGACGATTTTTCCACATCTTCATGCAAGCTGTTGCCGTGCGAATCCATCGTGACAACAGCAGTGAAGTTTTCGACGCGCAAATGCCACATCGCTTCGGGGATGCCAAACTCCAGCAAATCAACGCCTTCCACGGATTTGATGCAATCGGCGTAATATTGCGCCGCGCCGCCGATGGCGTTCAAATACACGCCGCCGTGTTCTTTTAACGCTTGCAGCGTCTTCGCGCCCATGCCGCCTTTGCCGATGACAGCGCGGACACCGAATTTTTTCATGATGTCGCCTTGGTACGGCTCTTCACGGATGCTTGTCGTCGGGCCGGCAGCTTTGGCGTGCCAGCGGCCTTCTTCATCTTTTAACATGACCGGGCCGCAATGATAAATGATTTGCCCGTTCAAGTCGACCGGCGCGTCATGGTCCATCAAATATTTATGAATGGCATCGCGGCCGGTGTAAATGACGCCGCTGATGCGGACGACGTCGCCGACGCGAAGCTGGCGCACTTGTTCTTCCGACAGCGGCGGAACAAGGTCGATGACGCGTGTGTCGCCTTGTTCAAGCGCCGCGGCTGCTTCCGCTTTTTCCAACTCTTTTGCAAAATCGACGTCTTCGCCGTCTTGGTACAGCCATTCGATGATCTCACCGGTCGCCGGATCGATTTTCACGCCCATGCGCCGAAACGCCCAGCAGTTGTAGGCGACCGAAACGAAGAAGCTCGCCGGGATGCGGTGCATAACGCCGATTTTACAGCCAAGCAGCGTCGATTCGCCGCCAAAGCCCATCGTGCCGATGCCAAGTTTGTTGGCGTTTTCCATAATGTATTCTTCGAGTTGGCGCAATTCTTCAATCGGATTGACATCATCGACCGGACGGAACAGCTGCTCTTTCGCCAACTCATAGCCCGATGAGCGGTCGCCGCCGATGCCGACGCCGATAAAGCCAGCGCTGCATCCTTGCCCTTGCGCTTGGTACACCGCATGCAAAATGCATTTGCGGATGCCGTCAAGGTCGCGGCCGGCGCGGCCGAGCCCCTCGAGTTCACACGGAAGGCTGTATTGAATGTTTTTGTTTTCACAACCGCCGCCTTTTAAAATAAGGCGAACGTCAATGTAATCGTTTTCCCATTGTTCGAATTTAATGACCGGCACGCCTTCCCCTAAGTTGTCGCCGCTGTTTTTGCCGGTGAGCGAGTCGACCGAGTTCGGACGCAGCTTGCCGTTTTTCGTCGCTTCGACAATGGCGGCGCGGATCGCTTTTTTCATTTCGATTTGGTTGACGCCGACCGGCACTTTGATTTTAAACGTCGGCAAGCCGGTGTCTTGGCAAATGGGAGACACGTTTTCATCCGCCATCTGAATGTTCTCGACGATCGTATTGAGCGCCATGGCCGCCCGCGTGCCGGCGTTTTCGCGCACTTTCGCTCGAGCGATCGCTCGGCGAACGTCCTTCGGCAGCTTCGTTGATGTCTCAACGATCAAGTCATACATGCTTTGCTGGAATTTTTCCATGCTGATTCCACGCCCTTTCCTTTTGGATCGCCCTATTGGCAGTTGTCTCATCTTCTTCTATTATACTGCTTTTTCTCGGTTATGGAAAAAATCTTTCTTTTCTGTCTCATCAGTCCCCCGCCCGCCTCATAGGAATGGGATAGAGGATCAGCGGCCAAAACGATTGACAAGCGGAGTGACTGTTGCCGATAATGAACGTTGGGACTTTGAATGGAAAGAGGAGAAGACCATGCGCTCATCCACCATGCCAGCCATTACACCGGCGTATGACCCTTGGGAAGCGTACGTCGATATTGAAGAATATGGAAAACTACAACTGACGAATATTGAGTTTACCACAACGACGCTTTGCAATATGCGCTGTGAGCATTGTGCTGTTGGCTATACGTTGACAATGAAAGATCCCGAGGCGCTGCCGCTTGATATGTTGCTCCGCCGGCTCGAGGAAATTCCGCATTTGCGGTCATTAAGCATCACCGGCGGCGAGCCGATGCTGTCATTAAAATCCGTCGAACAATACGTCGTTCCCCTTCTCCGCTACGCGCACGAGCGCGGGGTGCGGACGCAGCTCAATTCGAACTTGACGTTGGATTTGTCTCGCTATGAACCAGTCATTCCGTATTTGGATGTGCTCCATATCTCGCACAACTGGGGGACGATCGACGACTTTGTCGAAGGTGGTTTTGCCATGATGGAGCGGAAGCCGACGCGCGCCCAACGCGAGAAATACTTCCAGCGCATGCTTGACAATGCAAAAGCGCTGGCAAATGCCGGCGTGATGGTATCGGCGGAAACGATGTTAAACAAACGAACCGTCCGCCACTTGGAAACGATCCACCGCCAAGTTGTCGAGGCAATGGGCTGCCGGCGCCATGAAATCCATCCGATGTATCCGAGCGATTTTGCCAGCGCTTTAGAGACGTTGAGCTTGGACGAATTGCGCGAAGCGATTCACCATTTGCTTGACATTCGCGACGAAAACGTCTGGATGCTGTTTGGCACGCTGCCGTTTTACCCGTGCAGCGACAACGAAGAAGATGTGCGTCTATTGAAGCGGCTGTATGAAAGCAAAAACGTCACCGTGCGCAACGATCCAGACGGACGTTCACGGCTCAATGTCAATATTTTCACCGGCGATGTCATCGTCACCGATTTCGGTGATGAACCGCCGCTTGGCAACATCATTCACGATTCGCTGCCAGACGTGTATGACAAATGGCGGCGCTCAAAGCTTGCTAGGGAGCTTCTTTGCCACTGCCCGTCGGCACGCTGCCTCGGACCGAACGTCCTTGTGAAGCAGACGTATTACCGCGGCGTCGATTTTACGAAGCGGTCCGCGCGCATTGGCCGATAAAAAACGTCAAGGAGCTTTTCCTTGACGTTTTATCTTGGCTGTTCACTCACCACATATGACATGTACAGGCGATCCTGCACCGGAATCCACGCCCCAACCCCTCTTGTCGTCACGTTTTTGACGACAATTTTCTTTTTGTTTCCTTTGAGCACGACGTACACTTCCCCGTATGTTACTTTCCCTTTTTCATTCACCGCCGGAGCGTACGCGTACAAATAACCTATTTTTTTCGCCGGTACGTTGTACGGTTGGTCTTTTTTCGTGCCAAGGCCGACAACCGTGCTGAAAGAGAGCGGCAAGTTCGTCTTTTCCATCGCTTTGTTTAACATCATCCGCTTAACCGCGTCTTCATTCGGCACTTTCACCGTCAACCCGCCGCGGACGTATTTTTGCATTTCTTGTTTATAGTACAACTTTTGCGCCGTATCGCCGCCGCGGTTATCAAGGAAATTCGTGTTGACCTTTTGATATTCCCAGTTCGTCGACGTTTCGATCGACTGGTAATTGAGCGGCCATTGGCCTAAATAAATCGTCGCTCGATAGCCAACGGCCCATGGCGTGTCGGTCGCCGAAGATTCATTAAAGAGATGGATCAATTCGGGATTCTCAATTTTCACATTCGCCGATCTTAACAGCTGTTTTGTAAACGAGCTCGGTTCCAAATGCGGCAAATCTTGCGTCGGGTTCGGATACGTATTTTCTTTCGATATATCAATCACCGCACCGGGCGCCGGTTTGCCGGCAGCCGCCAGCGCCGAAAACGCCGCCGCATAAAGAAGAAGCACGCTCACGAACAGCGAAACAGCCCACTTTTTCATCGTCTTCACTCCTTTCTTCCCACGTTATTCACTGTTAGTTTCTTTCAAAATGCGCCGTTTATCCGCGGCGGTGAAAATTTTCCCCGTTTGGCGCCCCACTTCCCGCACCGCCAAAAAAACACCCGGACGGCGAATACCCGGATGCAGTCACTTACAGCAAGTAAAAACCGATGCCCATGATCGTATAGGCAGCGAGCAATGTTGCTCCTTCAAACCAGTTCGTATCACCATCATTTGACAGCACGATCATCAAAAGGACGGAAGCAGCCATCGCCACCAGCTCAGGAAGTGAAAAGACAAGCGGCATTTTTTCCGGAAACAAAAGCGAAACGAGCACAAGCACCGGCGCAACGAACATGGCGATTTGCAATGTCGAGCCGACGGCAATTTCCACCGCGACATTCATTTTGTTTTTGTACGCCATAATCACCGCGGAAGCGTGCTCCGCCGCATTGCCGACGATGGCCACGATGATGATCCCGATAAACAGCTCGCTCCAGCCGAATGACTCGGCGACCGTTTCAAACGTATGAACGAGCCGTTCCGATAAATAGGCGACCGCAACCGTCGCCAGCGCCAAAATGGCGGTCGCTTTCCCTTTGCCCCATTCGGGCTCTTCATGTTCTTCCACTTCTTCTGATTTATGCTGATATACGCCGCGATGGGTGACAAGCCGGAAATAAAGGGCAGCGGCGTAAAGCAAGATCATGATGATCGAAATGCCAACGCTCAACGCGACTTGTTCGCTGTGATTCATATGCATGGTAAACACTTCCGGAATGACAAAAGCGATGAAGATAGCAAAAGTCAGCAGCCCGGCATTATGACGAGCATCATAAATGTTGAATTCTTGCCGCTTATATTTTAGTCCGCCGACAAAAAACGATAGCCCAGCCACCAAAAGCAAGTTCCCGAGCACCGAACCGGTTAAGGAAGCGAGCACGACGTCAACGAGTCCAGCCTGCAAGGCAAAAATGGAAATGATCAGCTCGACCGCGTTGCCAAACGTCGCGTTCAACAGCCCGCCAATGCGCGGTCCGGCGACGATCGCCAAGCTTTCCGTCGCTCGCCCCATATAGCTGGCGAGCGCAATGATCGTCAAACAGTACAGCACAAACATCAAGACAGTCGGCCAATGAAGAAACCCGCCGATGACCGACACCGGCACGCCGATCCATGTCATCCAAGCAAACACCTTGTTCATTTCTCTTCCACCTTTCCTCTTGATTGTTTTCGTTGCATTGACCGCCGTTTCTATGTACGATGGATAAGGGCATTCATTCGCCCTAGGAAACATCCGGCCTCGCTTGTTTGATTGGCCTGCGATTTCAACTGAAATGGGGATGCACGATGCGTTTTGCCATCTTAACCGGGATTGTCGCCGTCTCTGGTCTATCGCAAGGGATGTTGCTGCCGCTTTTGGCGATGCTTCTTGATGAAAACGGCGTCTCTTCGTCCGTTAACGGGGCGCACGCCGCCGCCCTGTATATCGGTGTCTTGACCATTTCGCCATTTTTGGAACGGCCGCTGAGACGCTATGGCTATCGGCTCCTCATTCTCCTTGGTGGTTTCATTGTAATATGTTCGCTTATTCTTTTTCCACTTTTTCCTTCTCTTTTCTTTTGGCTTGTTCTTCGCTTTGCCATCGGCATCGGCGATCATATGCTTCATTTTGCGACACAAACATGGATTACGGACTTTTCGCCGCCGACTGAACGCGGACGGCGATTGTCGCTGTATGGGTGGGCGTTCGGCCTCGGCTTCACCATCGGCCCGCTGTTGGCTTCACTCGCTTCGGTCGAGAAGGCGCTTCCGTTTTATTTAGCTGCTCTCCTTAGTTTCGCCGGTTGGATCGGCGTCTTTTGGCTGCCGAACGAAAAACCAAAGCCGCTTGAACGTTCTTCGTCGGCGGCCGGTCGGTTTATTGGCGCTTGGAAACAGGCATGGCCAGCGCTTTTGTTGCCGTTTGCCTACGGTTTTTTAGAAGCGGCTGCCCATTCCATCTTCCCGCTGTACGCCTTGCGTGAGCGGATGAGCGCTGAGCAGATCGCCTTCATCTTGCCATGCTTCTCGCTTGGGGGCATCATCTTTCAGCTTCCGCTCGGAGCGCTCAGCGACCGGTTCGGGCGGCGCGAGATCATCACCGGTGCACTCTTGGCCGGCGCCGGTTGTTTTTTGATTGCCCTCACTGTCGGTGCGTCCACGGTTGGGTTGGCTGCTTGTTTGTTCACCGCTGGCATGTTTACCGGCTCGCTCTTCTCGCTCGGCATCGCCTATATGACCGACCTGTTGCCGAAAGAGCTGCTTCCCGCCGGCAATTTGTTGTGCGGGATGCTATACAGTCTCGGCAGCATGACGGGCCCGCCGCTTGCCGGCAGCGTGGTTGATCTCTCTGCTCGCGCCTTTTTCCTTGCGGTCAGCGCTGTCCTCCTCGTTCCGGCCATTTGCCTCGTCAGCCGCCGGGAACAGGAAACAGCGGCTTGACCGTTTTTTGTTTTTTATTTTTTATTTTTTTCAAAAAAATCGTTGACCATTTTGTTCCCTCTGTTATATAATAAAACCAAGATATCAAGTTTCTGTTTTAAAACAGTATAAAGGAGTGGCGATCATGAGCAGAACGGAACGGAAAAATATGATCGAGTTTATCGAAAAAGTGCGGGGATTGTCGCGCGAGGAACTCGCCTATATGACCGATGCAGAAATTGAATACATTTATGAGCGCTATTACCACCATCACGAAGAAATCGTTGAATAAAGCGGCGGCGGCTCGATGCGCCTGTGTTTGCATGAAAGGAAAGGTGCCCTCCAAAAAGGGAAGGGCACCTTTTTTTGATTTCCATCTATACACATAAAACGACCGCCGGGGCACAATATTACAATATGTTGTGCTATGTTGAACGAAGAACCACCTTTTGAGGCAGCTTCTTTCAATGATAGCCGTTTTGGCCGTTGGCACTGCCACTCGTCTTATGCTTTGGTCTGTTTTTTCCTTTTTGCTTCGTGCCCCCGTCTTTTTTCGTATGTTTCGTCATCTTGATCCCCCCTATGCCAAGATCCCCTGCATTGTTACGATATCCCGCCTCGGCACCGTTTATGCACGCTAACGCTGCCGTCTTTTCCCTTCGCGCTCACAGTCAAACATGGCGTTGAGTTCCCCGCCCAAGACAAGAATCATGCCGGACAAATAAAACCAAACCATCAACACGATCATCCCGCCAAGGCTGCCATACATCGCCGTGTAATCGGCAAAGTTGTTGACATAATACGCGAACGCCAGCGACGCCGCAATCCAGCCGGCGGTGGCAAACAGCGCGCCGCGCACGACGTTGACGCAGCGAAGCTGTTTGTTCGGCGCGAAATAATAAAGGGCAGTAAAGACAGCAAACAATAACAGCGAACTCGTCACCCAACGAAACGCGTTCCAAACCTCCAAAAACTGTTGCGACAACCCGAGAGCAGAGAACAAAAACAGCCCGATTATCCGCCCGAAGACCGGAAGCACGAGGGCAACGATGATGACAACGATCATGCCGAGCGTCAACACAATCGACAGCCCGCGTACGATCCAAAACGGCCGGTCTTCTTGCACATCATAAGCGCGGTTGAATGCCCTCATAATGGCACTCATGCCATTAGACGCTGACCAAATAGCTGCGATGATGCTAAACGACAACAATCCCCCATTTTGCTCATTCATGAGACGATAAACGTTCGTCTCGATGAGGTGAAGCGCCTCTTTCGGGGCGTATTGCCGCACGAGCGCAAGCACATCTTCATGCGGAATCGGCAAATACGCCAACAGCGTCATTAAAAACAACAAAAACGGAAAGAGCGACAGAAGAAAGTAATACGCCAATTCCGCCGACAAACGCGGGATTTCATCTTCCGTAAAACGGCGGGCCAACTCACGGATGAACGCCAAATTTACGACCATCGGCTGCCCTCCTTCCCCGTTTTTCCCTAGACGGGTGCGCCGCCCTCAAAGTCATTTTGTTTCCTCCACACCAAGTCGATGGTCGCGGATGATCCTCTCAAGCAAATGCTCGCACCCTGAGCGGACGAGGCGATACACTTCGGCAAAATTCCCGGTATAATACGGATCAGGCACATCGTCTTTTTCCCGGTCGGGAA
Source organism: Geobacillus sp. PLS 41 (assembly GCF_056494105.1). Taxonomy (NCBI): domain Bacteria; kingdom Bacillati; phylum Bacillota; class Bacilli; order Caryophanales; family Anoxybacillaceae; genus Geobacillus; species Geobacillus sp. PLS 41. Next base: position 66,898 of record NZ_CM151395.1, read on the forward strand.
CAAAGTCAAGCAACCGGGCGAGCACCGCTTTCGAACGGGAGCCAGCCAATCGGCGCAAATCGTTCAAGTTGGCTGCGTCCATGGCGATGATGTAATCAAATTCTTCCAAGTCACGATGATTCACTTGCCGGGCGCGGATGCCGGAGTAGTCGATCTTATTTTCAGTCAAAACCCTTCTTGTCCCCACATGCGGCGGCTCACCGACATGCCAGCTGCCTGTTCCCGCCGAATCAACGGCAATCAGACCGTCAAGCCCCCGCTCTTTCACCAAATGACGGAAGACCGCTTCCGCCATCGGCGAGCGACAAATGTTTCCAAGACAAACAAACAGCACTTTAATCATCCAAACAGCCACCCCTCTCTCTATGTCCACGGTGCTTTCCACCGTTAGTTTTCCTTCATTTCTTTTCATCTAGCCCTTTTTGTCCCTAGAAGGACGGGGATGTAACGAAAAAACAACTCCAGCGGGGGAGCGTGTGCGAATGGGCCAACAACTTTTGTGCGCGTTCACGACAACCATTTTGAAGAAAACGAGGTGTTTCACCAACCTTTTAGACTGGCACTATGCATGTGCACCTACATTTTACCACATCATCCGTTTTTCATCAGAAAAGCAAGCCAGGCAATCTCTCCCCATTCTTCCTGCACCTATGGTACAATACATAGTAACTTGCCATGAAAGGAGTAAACGAATGGATTTATCAAAACGGTCGGCGGAAAACGTCGCCTACATGATCGAACAGTTGAAGCAAAAGTTGAAAGTGCTGAACTTGGATGCCATCAAGCCGTCCCATTTTTCCGAGGAATGGTACGATGAGTTGAGAGACATTTACGAGATGGTGATGAAACGCGAGACGTTCAGCCCAAGCGAAATGCAGGCGATTGTCGAAGAGCTCGGAAGCCTGCGCAAAAAATAACGCTCCCATCTGCTGCTAGGCAGGCAATGCAGCTGTTTCGTATAAAAACAATTCCTATCGAAAAACTATGATTGACATTATCGTCAATTGTGCTAAAATTTTAATCAATTAAATGACATGCGTTGCATACGTTGCTCGGGAGTGAGGGAGGAATTGGCTCAATGAACTCCGTCAACCTGCCGCCTATAGCAAAGTGCCAATTCCAGCTAAAGAAGATCTTTAGTAAAATAAGGGGCACCCTTTCTCCCGCTCTTTCTGATTCATGCAAGGAAGGATTTTCGCCGCCGAATTGCCGTTTGGCCGCTATATATCCGACTAATTACGTGGATTTTCTTTGATTTTGTGAGGAGGAGAAACCGATGCTCACGTATGATCAGTGGGAAAAGGCGGAAAAACCGTCTTTTCCGTCCGATAATGAAACAAAAGGGGCGCTTGACGTCCTTGCTTGGGCGTATCGCGAATACGGCGATGAGATCGTATACGCGTGCAGCTTCGGCATCGAGGGGATTGTGCTGATTGATCTCATCTCCCAAGTCAAACCGGACGCCGAAATCGTCTTTTTGGATACCGGCCTGCATTTTCCAGAGACGTACGATACGATCGCGAAAGTGAAAGAAAAATATCCGTCGCTTCGCATCGTGATGAAGCAGCCGCGCTTGACGTTGGAAGAACAGAAGGCGCAGTTTGGCGACGAGTTATGGAAACGCGACCCGAACAAATGCTGTGAGCTGCGCAAAGTCATTCCGCTGCGCGAGGTGCTGACCGGGGTGACGGCGTGGATTTCCGGCTTGCGCCGCGAGCAATCGCCGACGCGGCGGCATGTCGAGTACATTAACAAAGACGACAAGTTCCGTTCTATTAAAGTCTGTCCGCTCATTCACTGGACGTGGAAAGACGTATGGAATTACGTGTACAAACGCCATCTCCCGTACAATGTGCTCCACGACCGCGGCTACCCGAGCATCGGTTGCGCCCCGTGCACCGCTCCGGCTACAGATCCGAACGACTTGCGCTCCGGGCGCTGGGCCGGCCAAGGAAAGACGGAATGCGGTCTCCATCTCGCTTAAGGAGAGAAAAACGATATGCTCCTTGCCATTGCTTTGATCGCATCCTTTTTCTTCGCCATGAACATCGAGGCGAGCGGCGCGGCGGCCTCGATAGGCGTCGCTGATGAATCGGACGCCATTCCGAATCGTCAAGCTGCTGTTTGACAGCGACGTCTATACGGTCATCGCCATCTTGAGCGTCTGCTTGGCGTCATTAGCCTGAAAAAAGAGCGCTTGCCTCATGAACATGGCAGCGGCATTTCACAACATCTATCAATCTAGGAGGTTATGAACATGAGCGTAAGCATCCCGCATGGCGGCACATTGATCAATCGTTGGAATCCGGACTATCCGCTTGATGAGGCGACCAAAACGATCGAGCTCTCCAAAGCCGAACTGAGCGACTTGGAGCTGATCGGAACGGGCGCCTACAGCCCTCTCACTGGTTTTTTAACGAAAACGGATTACGACGCGGTTGTTGAAACAATGCGTCTGTCTGACGGCACCGTCTGGAGCATTCCGATCACGCTCGCGGTAACAGAAGAAAAAGCGAAAGAGCTCGCCGTCGGCGATAAGGCGAAACTCGTTTATCGTGGCGACGTCTACGGCGTCATTGAGATCGCTGACATTTACCGCCCAGACAAAACGAAAGAAGCGAAGCTCGTTTATAAAACGGATGAACTTGCTCACCCAGGCGTGCGCAAACTGTTTGAAAAACCGGATGTGTATGTCGGCGGGGAGATTACGCTTGTCAAACGGACCGACAAAGGCCAATTCGCCTCGTTTTATTTTGATCCAGCAGAAACGCGGAAAAAGTTTGCTGAGTTTGGCTGGAACACCGTTGTCGGCTTCCAAACGCGCAATCCGGTTCACCGCGCCCATGAATACATTCAAAAATGCGCGCTCGAGATCGTTGATGGCTTGTTTTTAAACCCACTCGTCGGCGAAACGAAAGCGGACGATATTCCGGCTGACATCCGGATGGAAAGCTATCAAGTGCTGCTGGAAAACTATTACCCGAAAGACCGCGTTTTCCTCGGCGTCTTCCAAGCTGCGATGCGCTATGCCGGTCCGCGTGAAGCCATTTTCCACGCGATGGTGCGCAAAAATTTCGGCTGCACGCACTTCATCGTCGGCCGCGACCACGCTGGTGTCGGCAATTATTACGGTACGTATGATGCGCAAAAAATCTTCTTGAACTTTACGGCTGAAGAGCTTGGCATTACGCCGCTCTTTTTCGAACATAGCTTTTACTGCACGAAATGCGAAGGGATGGCATCGACAAAAACGTGTCCGCATGACGCGAAATACCATGTCGTCCTTTCCGGCACGAAAGTTCGTGAAATGCTGCGCAACGGCCAAGTGCCGCCGAGCACGTTCAGCCGCCCGGAAGTGGCAGCCGTCTTGATCAAAGGGCTGCAAGAACGCGAAACGGTCGCCCCGTCAGCGCGCTAAAGGAGGATCGCGATGAGCACGAACATCGTTTGGCATCACACATCGGTCACAAAAGAAGATCGTCGCAAGCGCAACGGCCATCATAGCGCCATCCTTTGGTTCACCGGGCTGTCCGGCTCCGGCAAATCGACGGTGGCCAACGCTGTCTCCAGACGACTGTTTGAGCTCGGCATTCAGAATTATGTCTTAGACGGCGACAACATCCGGCACGGGCTCAATAAAGATCTCGGCTTTTCCGCCGCCGACCGGACGGAAAACATCCGCCGCATCGGCGAAGTGGCAAAGCTGTTTGTCGACAGCGGCCAGTTTGTGCTGACGGCGTTCATCTCGCCGTTTGCCGAAGACCGGGCGCTCGTCCGCCGCTTAGTCGAAGAAGACGAGTTTATCGAAATTTACGTCAACTGCCCGCTTGAAGAATGCGAAAAGCGCGATCCGAAAGGGCTGTATCAAAAAGCTCGCCGCGGGGAAATCCGTGAATTTACGGGCATCGACTCGCCGTACGAAGCGCCGGAAGCACCGGAGCTGACGATCGAAACACACCGTTATTCGGTTGACGAATGTGCCGAGCAAGTGCTCGCCTACCTGCGCGAGCGAGGAATGATCCCGGCCGCGAAAACAGACTGATTCCCCCGTCCTCTGCCAAAAAAGAACGGGAGGTCATTTGACAAGGTCGTTTTCATCCCAAGGCAGACCATTTACAATAAAAGCAGCCGAGCATCCATGCCGCTTTCCAGCGGCTGGCTGAATCATGCACGAAGGGGCTGAAACAACGATGGGCAAAGTATATCTTGTCGGCGCCGGCCCCGGCGACCCGGAACTCATTACCGTCAAAGGATTAAAATGCATCCAGCAAGCGGATGTCATTTTGTACGACCGTCTCATCAATGAAGAGTTGCTTTCATATGCCAAGCCGGACGCCGAACTCATCTTTTGCGGCAAGCTGCCCGGCTTTCATGCCATGCAGCAGGAAACGATCAACCATGCGCTCGTCTGGCATGCCAAAAAAGGAAAAACGGTCGTCCGCTTAAAGGGCGGCGATCCGTTCGTGTTCGGGCGCGGCGGCGAAGAGGCCGAGGCGCTGGCCAAACATGGGATCGAATTTGAGATCGTTCCCGGCATCACCTCCGCCATCGCGGCGGCGGCTTATGCCGGCATCCCTGTCACCCATCGCGCGTTCAGCTCAAGCGTCGCCTTTGTCACCGGGCATCGGCGCGACGGAAGTCGTGACGAGATCAAATGGGAAAGCCTCGCCAAAGGCATCGATACGATCGCCATTTACATGGGGGTTCATCACTTGCCATACATTTGCGGCCAGCTGATGAAATACGGCAAAGCGCCGGAGACGCCGGCGGCGGTCATCGAATGGGGAACGACAACTGCTCAACGCACCGTCACCGGCACGCTCGCGACGATCGCCGGAATCGCCGCCAAGGAAAACATCCAAAATCCGAGCATGATCATGATCGGAGACGTCGTCCGGCTGCGCGCCAACATTCAATGGTTTGAGCCGTTGCTTGCGTCATCCGCAGCCGCTGGCGCAACATCGTGAGGCGATGGCGATGGAAGCTGTTTTATATGTCAGCCACGGCAGCCGCATTGCCGCCGCGCGCCATGAAGCGGCGCGTTTCGTCGAACAGTGCCGGAGGGCCATCGATATTCCGATTCAAGAGCTATGCTTTGTCGAGCTCGCGGAACCGGACATTGTCACCGGCGTTGACCGTTGTGTCGCCCAAGGGGCGACACGCGTCATCGTCGTTCCGCTTCTCCTTCTTTCTGCAGGGCATGCCAAACACGATATTCCAGCAGCATTGGACATCGCGAGACGGCGCCATCCGTCCGTTGATATCCTCTGTGGCGCTCCGTTCGGCGTCCATGAAGCAATGATCGACATCATGATCGACCGCATCAGCGAACAGTCCGCACCGCTTGACGGTGAATCGATGATCCTTCTTGTCGGCCGCGGCAGCAGTGATCCAGACACGAAGCGCGACATGTCCGCCATCGCTGCGCTTTTAAAAGAAAAAACGAACGTGCCGCACGTGGACGTTTGTTTTCTCGCTGCCATCCGCCCGACGCTTGATGAAGGGCTCGAACGGGCCCACGCATCGGCGTATCGGCGTGTGTTTGTCGTCCCGTACTTATTGTTTACCGGCGTCTTAATGAAAACGATCGAACGGAAGTTGCAGGGGTTCTCTGTTTCCGACAAGCAGTGGCATTTATGCTCTTACCTAGGCGATCACCCGCGGCTTGTGCTGCTCATTCAACAACAAGTATTATCGCTATCATCCGTAAAAAAAGGAGCTTGAACCATCAAGCTCCTTTTTTCATGTATTTTCCGCCTCATCTATTATATGATGGAAGCAGAACAACCGTGATGAAGGAGGACTCATCGGCGTGAAAAGAGTTCATGTCATCGTGGAAGGGCGCGTGCAAGGCGTCGGGTTTCGATACTTCGTCCAACACGAAGCGCTAAAACGGCAGCTGACCGGTTGGGTGAAAAACAATGATGACGGAACAGTGGAAATGGAAGTTCAGGGGAATGAAAGCGCCCTTCAACTCTTTTTGGACACCATTGAAGCCGGAACGATGTTTGCCAAAGTCGCCCGCATGCACATCGAGCCGCGCGATGTCCGCTCCGATGAAAAACAATTTCGCATTATGTACGGGAGCGGCTTTTGACAACTAGGCTCATCCCCTCAAGCAGCGGCCTTCCCGGCTTTTTCGGCCATCGGGCCGGCAGAAGCGCCGGCCCGATGGCCAAAATCCGAAGGGACAGCGTCTTCCTTGCTTTTCTGATCGCCAAACCAAAAGCGGTTCTGCCTTTCCCGCGCTTCTCGCCGCTCACGCCGGCCGCAAATGCGGCGCCGCATAGTGGAAATATGTCTCCAAGATGGCCATGTTCGCCTGCTCATTTTTTCCCCGCGCTTCGCGACAAAGCGGGTCGAACATGTCGACAGCGGAGGGCGGGTATTCGCCGCATATGTCCACGCCGAGCACTTTTTTATGGAATAAAAGCAACCGCAGGCAGGCGAGCAGCTGGGATAGCGGAATCACTCCTTGATCCCAGTTCGTGACCGCGTCTTCGCGGCGAAGAGCGTCTTTATCGATGCTGATATAGATGCTTCCGGTCGGGATGGCCTCGATGAGCGCTTTTGGCCATTCATCATGATCATCAAATGGAAGAACAGTCATGTTCGGAGATAAACGGAGTTGATGCGAAGAAGCAGTTGGGCCAACGATAACGACTTTTTGCAACCGCGGATGCTTAAGTGCATAGGAGACCCATGAGCCGCACGAAATGACATCATCCCCTCCTTCAGCATCCGTATGGCGGTCAAAAAGCACAAGCGTAAACGGTTCGTTGATTTCTTTAAGCAATAAATACGTGACATAATGATAGTTGCCGCTGCCGATCAGCACCGCCCCGCGCTTCCGCCGCCGCTCAAGCCGCCGCTCAATTTCAGCAAGCGCCGCTTCGCTGCAATACAAATTCGTCTCCGGCACGTCGGCAAGATCGACCCATTCGTGCGGAAACTGAAACAGCCGCTTTTGCGGTCGGTACACGCCGTCAAAATTCAGCATCGTGACACCATTGCCTTGAACCCCCATCGATCATCACCCTTCTTTCGTTGAATCAGCATTCAACGCTTTGTAGGTGCGGATGAGTCCAAGATGTGTCTCTTTTTTTATTATACAATAGGAGTCGAAATATTTCCGCTCACACGCCTCGGTCATGTACAATAATAGAAAAACAAACAGCAAGGAGGGAGCCGCTTGCAACCGATCGACACGGCAGCTGTACAAGAGGCGCTGAATCGTTTTGCCAATCGTGACGTGTATATTCATTTGGAAACGACGAACGGAGCATACGCCTCCCATCATAACGAAGGTTTTTATTCCGTCGGCGCCTACATCCGCAATGCCTGCATCCGCTTCACCCGCGGCAAGATCACCGGCCCCGGGCCATATCGCGTCGGACTGAAGCTTGATCTTGGCTGGGTGTACGCCGAAGGGCTGACCCATTGGGAATGGACAGAAAAAGGACAGTTGCTGCTAGCAGGCCATGATGATCAAGGGAAATTGGCCGTGGCTCTCGAACTGAGCAACGAACCGTTTGTGTAAGGAGGGAGTTCCGTTGAACGAACGACATGTGCTCGTTGTTTTTCCCCACCCGGACGATGAAGCGTTCGGTGTGTCGGGAACGATTGCCGAGCATGCGCAAAACGGCACGCCGGTGACGTACGCTTGCTTGACGCTCGGAGAAATGGGGCGCAATATGGGCGTGCCTCCGTTTGCCAACCGCGAAACGCTTCCACACATCCGCAAGCAAGAACTGGAGGAAGCATGCCGCATTCTTGGCATTCATGATTTGCGCCTGCTCGGCTATCGCGACAAGACGGTCGAGTTTGAGGATGAAGAAGAGCTGGCTGACCAGATCGCCGCCATCGTGGCAGAAACGAATCCATCGCTTGTCATTACGTTTTACCCCGGCTACAGCGTCCACCCCGACCATGATGCGTGTGGAGCCGCTGTCATCCGCGCCTTAAAGCGCTGGCCGAAAGAAGAACGGCCAACCGTCCATTGCGTTGCGTTTGCGAAAAACTGCGAACAAGACCTTGGCCAGCCGGATGTCGTGCGCGATGTCAGCTCGGTGATCGATACGAAGCTGGCCGCCATTCGCGCCCACCGTTCGCAAACCGAAGGACTGATGCAAGCGGCATCCAAACGCGGCGATGCACTTGCTTGGCTCAAAACAGAACGGTTTTGGACGTATCGGTGGGATGACTAAACGTATACAGGCGCCGGCCGCACCTCCAAGCTGGCTGAACCGGCACGGCCGGCCCGCCGCCGAAAAAAGGAAGCCCGCCTTTCACGTGAGGCTTGGGCGCCTTTTTCGTTGGCATAGGCAGTGAAGAAAACACCAGCCCGCCCAACCGGATCCGGAACAGGCATTGTTTCCGCTGGAATGTTTCAGATGGGTTGCAATCCGAAAGCGGCCTCGGCGGCCAGATCCCCTTTCAGCACGGTGACGGCTTTTCCTTCGAGCTGAACCCTCTCGCCTGCCACCATCACCCGCACAATGCCGCCGCGGGCTGAAGCTTGGTAGCCGACTAACGTCGTTTTCCCAAGCTTGTCCGCCCAATACGGCCCGAGGCAACAGTGGGCGGAGCCGGTAACCGGGTCTTCCGGCACACCGAGAGCTGGAAAAAAGGACCGCGATACAAAATCCACTTCTTCTGCCGCTGAACGGCTTGTCACAATGATGCCGCGCGCATCTACTTCTTGAAGCAGGCGGAAATCCGGGGTCAGTCTGCGCACCTCCTGTTCTGAGCCGATTTCCACCAAATAATCGAACCGGTTGCGCCCGATAAACAGCGGTTCAGCTGGCAAGGCACCAACAAGCGCAGCAGGAGGCGACTCAACCCGCACTGGCGTTTCGTTCGGAAAATCGAGCCGAATCCAACCATCGTTGTTTATAGCCGTCAATACTCCGCTGTTCGTGAAAAAGGCAATCGCTTCATCTCGGCGGTGTTCCCCGCGCTCCCACAGCACATGGGCACTCGCCAAAGTTGCATGGCCGCACAAATCAACCTCTGCTTTAGGGGTAAACCAGCGCAGACGATAGCCGCCCTCATGTGGAACTAAAAAGGCCGTCTCAGACAAATTCATTTCTGCGGCAACACGCTGCATCCACTCATCCCCAACCGGCTGCGGCAACAAGCAGACGGCCGCCGGGTTGCCGGCAAACGGCCGGTCGGTGAACGCATCGACAATATACATCGGAATGTTCATTGCTCTTTCCCTCTTTCTCCGTTTCGTTCTTTTTCGTTCGCCAATAGCTGGGCCAACTCTTCATCCCATCGGCCGCGCTGCCGGAAGGAATCAGCAGCGAGCGCCTGAAACAGCCGCTTCCGTCCCTCAGCGTCCTCCACTTCGCGCAATACGATGCCGCGGGCCCGCTGCAAAAACTCAAGATACAGCCTGTACTCTTCGCCATACTTCTCCTCAAGCTCGCGGCGAATGCGGCGGGCAACCGCCGGACTTGCCCCTCCGGTCGACACGGCAATTGTGAGCGGACCGCGGCGGACAACAGCGGGAACGTGAAAATCACACCGCTCCGGATCATCCACGACATTTACGAGTTGACCGGGTGCTGCTGCTTGCGTCACCGCTTCATTCACCTTGCGATCATTCGTCGCGGCAATCACCAAAAAGGCCTCCGCCAAATCGTCTGGGTCAAACCGCTTTTTCTTCCAAACGATCATCCCCCCCGCGGCCAACGCTTGAAGCTCCGGCTCCGCTTCAGGCGCAATCATCACGATTTCCGCCCCTGCCTCTAACAATCCATGAATTTTCCTTGCCGCCACCTTCCCGCCGCCGACAACGACCGCCCGACGGCCGCGCAAATGAAGAATGACCGGGTATCCCATTGCCTCTTCCTCCCCGCCACGAAATCACTTTATGCTAAAATGCACGAATTCCCTCCGTCAACTTTTGGCGATGGGAACATTTGAACACCGCCGTCCCTTTCCTGTTCGTCCAAGCGGTGAAGGAATCGTGGATCAAACACCTGGCCATCCGCTCGGCGCGACGGAGGCGATGTTGAGATAAAAAAGAAGCCGTGCGTCACACGGCCTTTTTTTCATTATATCATCATATCATCCTTCTTTGACTTCCTGAAGCCATTTTGCCAACCGCTCGTTCTCCTTTTTCATATGATCGAGCCATTGCGGCAACAGTTTGGCCATCGCTTCCTTGTCGTTATTCTCCATCGCCTGTCTTGTTTGTTCATGAAGCATATGGAGCCGCTGTTTTTCTTCTTTCGTCATCCAGCGTTTCTTTTTATGTAACTGTTTCAGCTCTTGCTTGAACTGTTCTTTCGTGATTTTTTTGTCAGCAAGCTGGTCGATGAGTCGATCAAGCGCCGCTTCTCGTTCTTTTTTCATTTGCTTGCAATGTGCCTTGATCACTCGTTTCACCTTTTCGTCATCCAACTGCTGGCGCAGCGTTTTCCGTTCCTCCAGCACTTTTTTCCATTCACCGATCTGCTCTGGCGTGTACGTTTGCACCATTTCCATCCACTTTTGCTCATCAAGCGCCCTGTGCTTCCACATATGGCCGGCCGGCATATGGACATCAACGGCTTCGCCGCTCTGGCCAGCAGCAGCCACCGTCGACGGCATCGTCAGCACAAGGGCGGTGAAAAAAGCTAACCATACGTTTTTCACGATTTCATCACTCCTTTTTTGTCTAGAGATGTTCTTGCTATTTCTTCCATCAAGAGAATGCCCCCGTTCCCTCCTTTCTTTCATTCATCGTCCCTCCCTTATTTTCCCCATTTTTTGGCCATTTTTGCATAAAAAATGGGGAGATTGGCTTTTCAGCGAATCTCCCCTTCTTGGCATTCAGCGAAATTTTTCCTCAATGCGCCGCCCGTAGTCGCGCAGCGCCTTCGAATTCGTCTGCCCCCGCTTTTTCATCAATTCGGCCAAACGAAGCTGTTTTTCCGTCCACTTTTTCTCCAGCTCCCGTTTTTCCTCATCATCCTCGCAGCAACGAAGCAAGTCCTCGAGCGTCAAAAGCTCTTTGCGCAGCTCCGCTTCTTCCCTCACATAGCCGGCGTTTTTCAGCAACAAATACCCGAGCCGCAGCTCCTCTGGAATGCGGGAAAGGTCTTCAATCTCAAGAGGTTTGCCGAAGCCGGGCAAGTTGTCGAACTCGCCGTTTTTCATCGCTTCGCGAATTTTCTCCTCGGCGATGCGCCAAAATCCGTCCATGTTACGTCAGCTCCTGCGCCTGCCGCCTCACGCGCTGCCCGTTTAAGAACCGGACGAGCTCGTCATACGGAAGCGGCGGGGAAAAATAATAGCCTTGCGCCTCGTCGCACCGTTTTCCTTGCAAATAAGCCGCTTCGGTCTCCGTTTCGACCCCTTCAGCCAGCACCTTTACACCTATATTATGCCCGAGTCGGATGATCGCCGGCAAGATGACATCTTTTTTTCCTTGAATATGCTGAACGAACGAACGGTCGATCTTCAGCCGATCGATCGGCAAATCCGTCAAGTAGCTGAGCGAACTGTAACCAGTGCCGAAATCATCCATGCTGATCGTCACACCAAGCCCCTTCAGTTTCGAGAGAATATCAAGCGCAAGTTCTGTATCCATGGTCATCCGCTCCGTAATTTCCAGATCTAAATGGTGCGGCGGCAGCCCGGCGTCGGCGAGCAGGCGGGCGAGTTTATCCACAAATCGGCGGCTTTCAAATTCATATGGCGATAAGTTGATGGAAACGGACAAGTCAGGAAAACGATCAAGCAGTTGCTTCGTCTGCTCACAAGCCGTGCGGATGACCCATTCATTGATCGGGATGATCATGCCGGTCTGTTCGGCAACCGGGATAAACAATGACGGCGAAACCATCCCTTTTTCCGGATGGCGCCAGCGAATCAACGCCTCCATGCCGATCACTTGCCGGTCGTGAAGCCGAATTTGCGGCTGATAGTACAATTCAAATTCCTCATTTTCAAGCGCACGCCGCAAGTCGCGTTCCATCGCCATCTTTTCATTGAGACGAATCGCCATCGGCTCCGTGAAAAAGAGAAAATCGCTCGCCGCTTTTTTTCGCGCCTCGTAGCGAGCAATATCCGCCTTGCGAATCAACGTTTTTGCATCCTCCCCATCTTTTGGGTAGACGCTGATGCCGATGTTCACGGTCACGTACAATTCCATCCCATTGACGACAATCGGTTCGTCCGCCGCCTCAATGAGCTGTTTCGCCATTTCTTCAGCCTTTTGATGTGTGCTGTTTGGCACCAATGCGATGAACTCATTCCCGCTCCAGCGCCCGACGGTCATTCCTTGCTTTTCTTTCCATTCTTGCGCCAAATGGAGGAGCACTTCGTCCCCGACTGCGTAGCCATAAAAATCGTTGATCGTTTTCATCCCACTCACTTCTAAGAATATGACTGCCGCTTCATAGCGATGCTGTTTCGCCTCAACAAGGCAACGCTCCACCGCTTTATACATCGCCTCCTTGTTCGGCAGCCCAGTCAGTTCATCATGATTGGCGATATAACGCATCCGCTCTTCGTTTTGTTTTTGTTCCGTCAAATCGCGGACGGCGGCCACCGTCCTTTTTCCCCCTCATAATCGTAGCGGCGCCGGACGATTTCCGCTGGAAATGCGGTGCCGTCTTTTCGGCGCAGCTCGATTTCAAAGCGCTCCGATTCCTCATGCGGATGATTCAGTTTCATGGATCCATCAACGACTAACTCCCCGATCGGCAAATGAATCAGCTCGCTTTCTGAATAGCCAAGCAAACGGCACGCCGCTTCATTGACCTCAACGACTTTCCCATGCGCATAGACGATCAGCCCTTCCATCGTCATTTCCGCCAGCCGCCGCAGCCGATGCTCGTTGGATGCAAGCGTTTTTTGATAGACAGCCAACGCCTTCCGTTCCATTTGTTGATGCAAAGCGAGCAAATAGGCAACCGCCGTCGCCAAAAACATGGCCATCATCGTCCACATCGCCTGTTTCCGCCCTTGCTGCAAATGTTTCTCATACGTTTTGGCATCAAAATCGATGCCAATAACCGCATCCACTGTCCCGTCCGGTTGACGAATCGGCATAAACGCGCTGATGCTTCTTCCCCATTCATCTGTTGTCGGATGCTGTTCCATCGCAAACCGGCCGTGGAACGCCTCTTCGATCTCTGGAAAATGGCGGCGGTAAACCGTCCCAGGTGGAACAGCTTGTTCCTTTTCACCGTCAATGCGGCCGTTCCGATTGTAGTCCGTCGCTGGCGCTGCAACGAAATATAGCTCACCGCGTTCATTCTTTTTTAACGTATACACACTCAACACGCGGCCATAATGTTGCCAACGCTCCAGCACCGCCATCACCATGTGATACGCAGGCAAATGTTCCGCCCTTTCATCGAGCCGTTCGTGCCCCATGGCGGCCAAATCGCCGGCAATCATGCCGGCGATTTGCTTTGCGGCTTCCTCATATTCACGATGTTCTTGTTTTTCAGCATAATGGATATAGATCATTCCTGCCCCTAAAAAAAGCAGGGAAACGGTGGCAAACACAACAGTCAGTCTCGGCGCCGCCAGCCATGGCGCATCCCCCCAATGCCGTTTTGCCATCCAATGGCCGTATACATAGACACCGCCGACCGTCAAAAAAAGGCCAAAGATATACAAGATATATTCAAGTTGGTTCGACATCATCCATCACCGTCATCGATTCTTCGACGCTTTGCTTTCATTATAAGACGGCCATTCTTCGCGCTGCCTCCCTCCACCGTTCCTATTTGTTCGACAGCTTACGACATTCATCTGTCGGCCATAGGACTCGGGTATGAAACACCATTTCCACGCTTACGGCCATAAAGCCAGGTCGGCCGAAACGAAAATATCTATCTATTGGTATAAGCCTTTAGGACGAGGTGCTATATTTGTAACGGCGCTGTAACATTATTTAATCCAACTGTAAAAAACAAGTCTAGTTTCCTCTGCTATACTCTAGTTGAGATACGTCGAATCGGAAAAGATTTTGTCGGGGGTTAGGGGAAATGAAAAAATGGTATTCTCTCCTGTTCGTATCCATGATCGTTCTATTTTCCTCCTTCTTTGTAAGCACTTCCAATTCAGATGCAGCCGCCAACAAAGCACGGCTCATCATCGAAGCGAAAAAGCTGATCGGCACTCCTTACCGATATGGCGGGACGACGCCAAAAGGATTTGACTGCTCAGGATTTGTCTACTATACCCATAAAAAAGTTGGCGTCACCTTGCCTCGCACCTCTCGAGAAATGTACAAAAAAGGTACATACGTACATAAGTCCCAATTACAGCCAGGGGATTTAGTGTTTTTCGACACTTCCAAACAGACGAAAGGCGTCTCCCACGTGGCTATTTACATCGGCAACAATCAAGTCATCCATGCCGTTTCCCGTGGCGTGAAAATCGACAGTTTAAACAGCAGCTACTGGAAAACGAAGTATATCGGAGCCAAACGGCTGTAACAGCTCCGTCGGAAAAGCTCTCTGTCATATTAAGTCCGCTTAATAGACAGGGGGTTTTTATTATGCAAAAAAAAGCGGCCCTCCAAAACCGGAGAGCCCAATGCTATATTTCATAGGGGATCGGGGGAATACTTGGAAAACGTTACGCTATTATTCATTTCCTCCCTTTTCGTTTTTTATACATGAGATCAAAAAATTTTTATGCACGGCGAATGATCCTAGCAGACATAAATGACCGATCTCTGCCGAATAGTATAGATGGCGATTGGTTGTTCGTTCCTTCGCTTCGGCCAAAGGAGGTGTTTCCGTTGTTCGCTTCTTCAGAGCTAGGCATCGATTTAGGCACAATGAACGTTCGGCTGTTCAGCCAAACAAAAGGGATTGTGTTTGACGAACCGGCTGCGGTCGCCTACAACCGCCATACAGGCAAGCTGATGGCGATCGGCCAACAAGCAAAGCAGATGATCGGCAAAGCCCCAGCCCACATCGAAGTCACCTACCCGCTGCAAAACGGCGTTATTGCCGATTTTGAGCGCGCCAAAATGCTGTTGCAGCAAGTATTCAAGCAAGTCGGTAACCCGCTCGGCCTCGCCTTCAAAAAGCCGAGCGTCGTGATGAGCGTTCCGTTTCACGCCACCTCGGTCGAACGCCGCTCGTTTTATGAAATCGCCCAACATTGCGGGGCGAAGCACATCCATTTTATTGAAGAGCCGGTCGCTGCCGCCATCGGCGCAGACTTGCCGGTCAGCGAGCCGGTCGCCAACGTCGTCGTTCATCTTGGAGCCGGCAAAACGGAAGCGGCGATCATCTCGTTGGGCGGCGTCGTCGCCTGCCGCTCGCTCCGCATCGGCGGCAATCGGCTCGATGAAGATATCATTCAATATGTTCGCCAGCGCTACAATTTGCTAATCGGCGAACAAACCGCTGAACAAGTGAAAATCGAAATCGGCAGCACTCCCGGGACGTCTTTGACACAAGGAATGACGATTCATGGCCGCGATGTGGTCACCGGATTTCTTAAAGCCATTTCTCTTGATCCCGCCGAAGTGCAGCATGCCCTGAAAGAATCGCTTCTGCAAATTGCCGAAGCCATTCGCGCCGTTCTTGAAGAATGCCCGGCGGAATTGAGCGGGGACATCATTGACCACGGCGTGGTGCTCACCGGTGGAGGCGCCTTGCTTCACGGCATTGAGCAATGGCTTGGCGCCGAGCTGCACGTACCGGTGCATGTCGCTCCCAATCCGTCTGAAGCCGTTGCGATCGGAACTGGGAAAGCGCTGCGGGCAATGCCGAAACAGCTCAGCGCAGCACTTTAGCCTCTGCTGGGCGCCCGCTGGACATTTGGCACGCCTCGAATCGGCATCGCCGCGCCACCTTAAAAGACTAATGCAACATCCAAACAGTCGTTTTCCCCAAACAAGTCATAATGGAAAAGGTGTCCCGCTGCTTTCGGGACACCTTCTTTTTTGCTTCAAACAACCGACATTCGGCAAAAACGCCAGACTGCCGCGTTATGACGTTTTCCGAATTCGCTCTTCCTCCTTTGCCGCCTGTGCTCCTTCGACCGCTTCGATCAACAAATCGACAATACTCGTCCCCCTTTGTGGCCGTTATGGAATCATCCACGACAATACCGTCGATTGCAAGTAAACGAGAACGCCAATCAAGATGATTAAGAACACGCTATGTTTGATCGTGAAGCGGAACAAGTCGGATTCTTTGCCGGTCAAACCGACGGCCGCACAGGCGACAGCGATCGATTGCGGCGAAATCATTTTCCCGACGACGCCGCCTGATGAGTTGGCCGCCAACGCCAGCACCGGATCCATGCCAATCGATGTCGCCGTCACTTTTTGCAGGTTGCCGAACAACAAGTTCGACGACGTGTCGGAACCGGTGATAAACACGCCGAGCCATCCTAAAATCGGCGAGAAGAACGGGAACAACGGGCCTGTTTTGGCCAACGCCATTCCAAGCGTCGTGCTCATGCCTGACGAGTTGGCGATATAGGCAAAGCCGACAACCGAAGCGATCGTGATGATCGGGAATTTCAATTCGTTAAGCGTTTCCACAAACGTACGCGCCCACTCTTTCCACGAGATGCCGATGATGAACTTTGTGACGACCGCCGCCAGCAAAATCGCCGTCCCAGCCGCGCCGAGCAGCTCAAGCTTATACACCGCAGCGATCGGCTGGCCACTTGGGTTCAAAATTTGGTTGTTGAGCCCCGGCACAGGCGGCATAAACGTCAAGTGGACGCCGATAGCGTTGACCAACTTCAACAAGCCGTTTGTCCCTTCATAATGGCCGGTGAGCGCCGCCTTCACTTGCGGGATGCCCCACAGCGAGATCAAAGCCGTCAGCACAAGAAACGGCGACCAAGCGCGGAATACTTCCCCGCCGCGTTGCGTCGCGCGAGCAACTTGCCCAGCGGCCGCCACTTCCGACTCCGTTGCAAAGCGGAATGTGCTTTTCGGCTTCCAATATTTCAAAAAGACAGCCAACGCGACGATCGAAACGAGCGAGGACAAAATGTCCGGCAGCTCCGGTCCTAAAAAGTTCGAGGTGAAATATTGCGTCAGCGCAAACGAAACACCGGAAACGATAATGGCCGGCAACACTTCCATCGTCTTTTTCCACCCGGCCATAATGAGCACGAGATAGAACGGGATGAACACTGATAAAAACGGCAACTGCCGCCCAACCATTTTTGAGATTTCCATCGCCGGCACGCCAGTCGGTCCTTCCATCGAAATGATTGGAATCCCGACCGCCCCGAATGCCACTGGCGCTGTGTTGGCGATCAAGCAAATGCCCGCGGCATACAGCGGGTTGAACCCCAACCCCGCAAGAAGCGCCGCTGAAATCGCCACTGGCGCGCCAAACCCAGCTGCCCCTTCCAAAAAGGCGCCAAACGAAAAGGCAATCAGCAACGCTTGCAGCCGGCGGTCTTCGGTGAGCGAGACAACCGAATTGCGGATAATGTCAAAGTGGCCTGTTTTCACCGTCAGCTTGTATAAAAAGACAGAGGTGATGATGATCCAGCCGATCGGCAACAATCCGTACACCGCGCCTTGCGTCACTGACATAACCGCTTTTCCAGCCGGCATTCTGTAAGCGATTACAGCCAACACAACAGCAAGCAGCAACGTCGTCAGCCCCGCAACATGCCCTTTCATCCGCTTGACGGCCAACGCCCAAAAGAAATATAAAATCGGAATGAGTGCGACAATCGCCGATAACCAAAGCTGGTCGGCGATTGGTGTAAAATCTTGCTTCCACATGCGGTTTTCTCCTCCCCTTTGTGCCCGACTTGGCGGCGTTCACGAACGGTCATCCGTCCCCTTGATCGTCTCCTCCAGTCATCAGATGACCGGATAAGAACGCCGTCTGTCTCAAATTATAAAAGCGTTTTCAGCAAAAGACAATAGTTGTTTTTGTATTTTTTTGAACTTTCCATCCATTGTGTTTCCCCACGCCGATGTTGACAGAGAACGGGATGACCATCCTGCTTGTCGGTACGGTCGAAGTTTCTTGACGATGTTGACTACGACCCATCCCGTCCCTTTCACACTTCGCCATGCGCGATGGAATCACGTTGGCTTCCCCAAACCGCTGACGCCCTCGGCCGCAAGCAACAAAAAGCGCTTGTCTCGATCCATGATGCTGTATCATAATAGACAGTGCAGGAGATTTCCTTCTTCACAACCGGAAAGCTACTTTAATCGTATTTGAGGTGGATCCATTGGCGTTTAAACGGATTAAAACAAAAAAAATTTACGAAGAAGTGGCCGAAGCCATTTTTGATATGATTAAAAACGGAGAGCTAAAACCTGGTGATAAACTCGATTCCGTTCAGCAGCTGGCCGAACAGTTTCAAGTCGGACGGGCCGCCATTCGCGAAGCGCTCACTGCGTTGAAAGCGATGGGGCTGATCGAGCTCAAACAAGGAGAAGGAACGTATGTGCGCGAGTTTGACCCGACAGTGATGACGTTTCCGCTATCCATTGCTGTCTTGATGAACAAGGAAGATATTTGGCATTTGCTTGAAGTGCGCAAGCTGCTTGAGGCAGGAGCGGCCTCGCTCGCTGCCGCCAAGCGGACAGACCGAGACCTCGATGCGATGACAGAAGCGCTTCGCCAAATGAAAGAAGGGATCGGCAGCGATGAGCTTGGCGAAAAAGCGGATTTGGCCTTCCATATGGCGATTGCGGCGGCGTCGCAAAATCCGATGCTTGTAAGCATTATGAACAGCGTTTCCGGCATGATCGTCGAAACGATGCGGGAGACGCGCCGCATATGGCTGTTTTCGAAACAAACGACAACCGAAAAGCTGCTTGCCGAACACCAAGCTATTTTTGAAGCCATTCGCGACCAAAATCCGGACGCCGCCCGGACGCGCATGCTGGAGCATTTGACCAATGTCGAAAACGTGCTGCGCCGCTACATTCGCACTCAACAACCCGACTGAGTGCGTTTTTTCTTTTTTTCAAAAAAGGGCTACGAATCTGAAAAAAACATTTTATAATAGACATATAGTCATCAGATGAC
Organism: Geobacillus sp. PLS 41; assembly: GCF_056494105.1. Classification (NCBI taxonomy): domain Bacteria; kingdom Bacillati; phylum Bacillota; class Bacilli; order Caryophanales; family Anoxybacillaceae; genus Geobacillus; species Geobacillus sp. PLS 41. Next base: position 85,899 of record NZ_CM151395.1, read on the forward strand.
CCGTTCATTAAGCTCGGTACACGGGAGGGAGAACCGATGAAAGTCTCGTTATTCGTCACCTGCCTCATCGATCTCTTTTATACGGAGGTCGGCAAAGCGACCGTCGAACTGCTCGAACGGCTCGGTTGCAAGGTTGATTTTCCAGAGGCGCAAACGTGCTGCGGACAGCCGGCGTATAACAGCGGTTATGTCAAAGAGGCGAAAGAGGCAATGAAACAGATGATGCGCGCGTTCGCCGATGCCGACTATGTCGTCACCCCATCCGGCTCATGCGCGGCGATGTTAAAGGAATATCCGCACATTTTCCACGGCGACCCGGAATGGGAAGCGGAGGCGAAACGGCTCGCAGCGAAAACGTACGAGCTGACCCAATTTCTCGTTGACGTCCTGAAAGTCGAAGATGTCGGCGCCTCGCTTCACGGGCGGGCGACGTACCATACGTCTTGCCATATGACAAGGCTCCTTGGCGTGAAAGACGCACCGCTCCGCCTATTAGAACATGTCAAGGGACTCGAGCTTGTTCCGCTGCCGAACGCCCACCAGTGCTGCGGATTTGGCGGCACATTTTCTGTCAAAATGGGGCCGATTTCCGAACAAATGGTCGATGAAAAGATCGGGCATATCGAAGAAGTGGAAGCAGACTATTTAATCGGCGCTGACTGCGGCTGTTTACTAAACATCGGTGGACGCATCGCGCGGCTCGGCAAGCCGATCCGCGTCATGCATATTGCCGAAGTGTTGAATGCGCGCAACTAAAGGAGGGAAGCGAACATGCCGATGAAAATCGAAAACGGGCCGTTTTGGAAACGGGTCCGAGAGAACTTGGACAACGACTTTATGCGCGGGGCGGTCGCTGGCATGCAAGACCGCGGCTATGTGCGGCGGCTTGGCGTCATCGAAGAGCTCGGCCATTGGGAAGAGTGGCGGTCGCTTGCTGAACAAATCCGCAAGCATACGCTCGAAAACTTGGACTTTTATTTAATGCAGCTCAGTGAAAACGTTGCCAAACGGGGCGGCCACGTCTTTTTCGCCCAAACAGCCGAAGAGGCGAACGAATACATCCGCCGCGTCGCTTTGGAAAAGCAAGCGAAAAAAATCGTCAAATCGAAATCAATGGTGACAGAAGAAATCAACTTAAATCCGGTGCTTGAGGCCATCGGCTGTCAAGTGGTCGAAACCGACCTCGGTGAGTACATTTTGCAGATTGACGACCATGACCCGCCGTCGCATATCGTCGGTCCGGCGCTCCATAAAAACAAAGAGCAAATCCGCGATGTCTTTCAACGGAAGCTGGGCTATACGAAATCGTCCGACCCCGTTGAGCTTGCGCGCCACGCCCGTGAAATGCTGCGGCGCGACTATTTGACGGCTGACATCGGCATCACCGGCTGCAATTTCGCCATCGCTGAATCGGGATCGATCACGCTTGTGACGAACGAAGGCAACGCCGATTTGGTGACCGCATTGCCGAAAACGCAAATTACCGTCATGGGGATGGAGCGGATCGTGCCGACGTTTGAGGAGATGGAAGTTCTCGTCAGCATGTTGACACGCAGCGCCGTCGGACAAAAATTGACGAGCTACATCACCGTTCTCACCGGTCCGCGCGATGAAGGCGACGTCGACGGTCCGGAAGAATTCCATCTCGTCATCGTCGACAACGGGCGTTCATCAATTTTAGGCACGGAGTTTCAACCGGTGCTGCAGTGCATCCGCTGCGCGGCTTGCGTCAACGTCTGCCCGGTCTACCGCCATATCGGCGGCCATTCGTACGGTTCCATTTACTCCGGCCCGATCGGCGCGGTCTTGTCGCCGCTGTTGGGCGGCTACGACGACTACAAGGAGCTTCCGTACGCCTCCTCGCTGTGCGCCGCCTGTACCGAGGCGTGCCCGGTGAAAATCCCGCTTCACGAGCTGCTCATCAAGCATCGCCAAATCATCGTCGAGCGGGAAGGAAAAGCGCCGGTCGCAGAAAAACTGGCGATGAAAGCGTTCCGCCTCGGGACCGCCTCACCGTCATTGTACCGGTTCGGCACGAAGTTGGCACCAAGCGCCTTCGCCCCGTTTGCCGAAGACGGGCGCATCACAAAAGGCCCCGGCCCGCTGAAAGCATGGACGGAAAGCCGCGAATTTCCGGCGCCGAGCAAAGAACGGTTCCGTGACTGGTTCCAAACACGCCAAAAAGGAGGGAATCCGTCATGACGCGTGGTGCTATTCACAACCGTGACGCGTTTTTAGAACACATCGCCCATCGCCTCGGGAGAGCTCCCCGCCTGTCCGGCGTCTCCCGGCCGCAATGGAGCAATCAGCCGCAATGGAAAGTCTTGGCTGGCTATAGCCAAGACGACTTGCTGAACGTGCTGCAAAAACAATGCGGATTGATCCATACCGATTACATCGAGACGACAAGCGCCGAACTGGCCGGCGCGCTGAGGCGGCAAGTGGCCGCCTATGGCGGCGGTCCGGTCATCGTGCCGGATGACCCGCGCTTTGCCGAGTACGGGCTGTCCGCCTTGCTTCGCGACGAATGGCCCGCGGAACAAACGACCGTCCATATTTGGAATCCGGCGCTTGGACGCCAAAACATTGACGCCGCCGAGCAGGCGAACGTCGGCATCGCCTTCAGCGACATCACGCTCGCGGAATCAGGGACAGTCGTGTTGTTTTCGCGCAATGAACAAGGGCGGGCCATTCACTTTTTGCCGAAAACATATATCGCCATCGTCCCGAAAAGCACGGTCGTGCCGCGCATGACGCAAGCGGCGGCGGTCATTCACGAGCAAATTGAAAAAGGCGTCCTCATTCCGTCATGCATCAACTTCATCACCGGCCCGAGCAACTCGGCCGACATTGAAATGAACTTGGTCGTCGGCGTCCACGGGCCGATGAAAGCGGCGTATATCGTCGTCACCGACCGTTGACCAAAACGAAACGGTGCCCATTCTCGATCATAGGGCACCGTTTTTCGTCAATATTGCCGGCTCACATCGACCGCATTGTCAAGCGGTTCGCCGGCTTTTAATGAGGCAAACGCGGTCCAATAGCTGCCGGCCATCCTAGACGACTTGTCGTTTGTCGTCGACGACAATCCCCTTTACCTGCTGGTGCAGCACTTCTTTGCCCAGCACGGGATCCTGTTCGATGTCCGCCAAGTGATCGGCTGACCAACGAGGATCCGGTGTCCGAGGAGTTCCGTCCACTCAAAACCACATTGAGCGATTCAATCGGACGTTTCAAGGCAGCTGCTGATCGACTCACGGATTTGGGGCGGAAGAAGGCTCGGTGTCCTTTTTTGTCACACTGTTTGTGGCGTATTTCAACTTCCTGCGCCCACACAGCGCGCTCGAAGGCCGGGTGCCGGTCGTCATCCCGGAACTGGCGGATCTTCCGCCTGTGCCAACCCGGTGGACGAAACGGATCGCCATGGCACAAGCATTTCTCCAACAAGAGGCGCCCTGACTTTTTTGTTCGCTGGAGCCCGTTGAACAGAACTCCTGCCGGATTCGGCGAAGCGAACCCTTGACCAACCGAACACCGCCAAGGGGAAAATGCGGCAAGGGCAAGGGCGGCTTTCCTATGCCCTCTTTTTTGTCCCCGCCGCCCTTGACGACGCTTTCTCACCTTTGGCGGGTGTTGGTCAAGGGCGAATCCGGCTCCCAGGATGCCTCACGATGCTCCATGGGATGGCATGTGTGGAGTTTTCATCAAACTTTTGACGCTACCCTGTCTTATGCAATAAGTGGTCCATAATAAATCTTAATCACTCTTAATCTTGTATAATAACTGCTTGACTCAAATGCATCAATTAAACTATAATCAAGTCTTGCACTTGAATGTCCACAATAAAGAATGTCATAAGTTCCTCGCTCTGATCTCCATACCCTCTTAGTTGCATATACGGTGTGAGAATATCGAAGTTTTGTGATATTATAGAACTGTATTACATCACCAACTGTTGCATTATTAGCCGCATTGCCAGCCTCATCTCCTGAACTATACTCATAACTGTTGAAACCTTTTTTGTCAACAAGATAATCATGAAATGCCTCTACTTGTATCCAAGCGTTCGTATAAGGTTTCTATGTAGAATCTGTTTTGAATCCAGCAGCGTATAAGATCTGTGAAACAAAATTTGTACAATCATTATCATACTTTTTATATTCCGGATTGTAGGATAAGGCCCATTTTCTAGCATACTCAACAGCTTTGTCGAGAGATGTCGATTCGATAGCTGTCGAATAAAACATTTGAGTCGACGCTAAACTTGTTCTATTTTGCGTTTCATCTACAGAATATTGAGATATTGAGTCTTGTAGCTTTTTTGAGAGTTTAGCTTTTTCTTTTACAGGAATTTTGTTCTTCTTGAACATATCATAAAAATTCTTATTATAGTTTAGGTCATTAATGGCAGACTCGTTGGGAGCGCCAAGTTCATCATAGATATCCTTAGTGATTTTCCAAGCATCTTTGATATTTTCTATGACTATGATATGTTCTATTTCTTCAAGATAAGTATATGGTTCAAATTCATCTTTTTGAAAAGTAAGCTCTGTATTTGATAAGATATGCGCCACAATTCTCCCATTCTCAAGTTTAGTCTCAATATTTGATATGCTTAATTTATAGCCTAGTACTTTTTTGTTGATTTCACTATAAAAATCGATTTTGTATTGAATTGTTTCCTTTAAAATGTCTAATAAATATTTATCAGCTACTATATCATCAAAATTACTCACTTTAGAATCTTGTAGCGAAGAATATTGTCGATCCATATAATCTTTTATGATTCTTTCAATATATTGGTAATTATAATTTAATTGGGCTATTCACCAAAAGTTGTACTTGACTATCTCAGATCATGTCTTACTTGCACCCATAGAAAAAAATCAGCAAATCATACATGATTGACGGATTAAGAAAACACCTCGCTTACCATGTACATGTTGTGTTAACGCGCCAATAATTTTCGATTTACCAGAAAAATTGGTAAATAACATAATATAAAAACAATATACTATTAATGATAAGCGTAACAAACAAGATTTTGTGGATAGTTGTTTTTCTCTCTCTAACCCCCAAAAACTTAATTTGGAAAAATAAAAGTAGGATATTGAGAAAGGTAGGAACTAAAGTATAAAAATACCTTTCATCATTAATTGATACTACGCTTGGATTAAACCAATAAATGAACGCATCAGAATTTTGAATCATCAAGCTGAATAAAATAATGGGTCTTCACCATTTTCTGTGATTTCCACTCAACCCCAGAAATATGTTAGCTGGATGAAATCGGTTCATCAGTCAGGATCCTTCTTCCGCATACAGACCACGAAGTTGGTAGAATGGAAACAGTCAAGTGCTTTCCTTGACGGGTTCCATTCTACCAACTATCATACCGATAGCGGAAGAAGAGAGCGCTTAAGCAGCCTGACTACCTGTAGTGTTCCCTGTACACTCCAGAAATACACGCAAACGAAACCGTTCTCGATTTCGATAGCCATATGCCCGGCGTTTGATGTTTTTGATCTTGTGATTCGTCCCCTCGATTCGGGCATTGGTATATGGGCACAAAAAGTAGGAAAGAATCGGCTCCTTCCACCTTTCAAGCGTGTTGGCTGCTTCCTGAAAAGAAGCAAAAGGGCTCTGTTTGGCTAACTGAATCCATTCTTCCAAGCGTTCCTTTGCTTCGTTATATCCATCGGTTCGGTAAAAATCCCGAAACAACTCTTTCAGATAATAAGCAATGGAAAGTACCGGATACTCCTCCAAGATATCGTCCAATCGAAGCCGTTGGTCCTTACGAAGCTTTTCACAGCCTTTTAAGAGAAGATATCGAGCCTTTTTCAATGGAGGAAATTCCTTTCTTGCTTGATCCAAGGCTTGTGTCACTTTTTGAATCACATGGTACTTATCGATGACAATCGAAGCAGATGGAAACAGGGCGCGAACCGCCTTATGATAAGGTTCCCACATGTCAAGAATCACCGTTTGGACCCTTTCTTTCGACAGGACATTTTGGCTCAACAAGTGGAGGGCGGAGTCACATTGGCGATCGGCATGCATTCCCATGACCGATCCGGCTTTGGCATCCATCAATACGGTTTCATACTGATGTCCCTTTTTTACCGCGATTTCATCTAAGCTAAGCACCATCTCTTCTTGAGAAGATGCTTCTATCGCTGTTTGACGCTCTTTTGCTTTTTTCGATGCAATGAAGTAATAGATGCGCTCCAATGTCGTATATGGGATGCGGTGCTTTCGGCTAACCTCTTGAATGGTGGAGCCTTCACAAAGTTCATACAAGTACTCACAAAATCGATTGGTGTAGTGTTGATTGGGTTGAATCGATTCCAAAGAGGCGGAAAACACTTGGGAACAATTCCAGCACCGATAGCGCTTTACCTTTACGAACAAGTACACCGGTTGATGGAAAATCGCCAAATCCCGTACTTTTCTTGTCCGTCTGTCGTGGACAGAGGAAGTGGCAAACCCACAATGAGGGCAGCGTTCCTGTGTCTCTGTTTTCTCTACATGAATCGCATAACCATAGGAAAGAAGTTCTTGTTTAATCACTTTAAATTCTGGCAATCCTAGTGGTATCGAAAGCACTTACGAGACCTCCTTAATGTTGATTTCACCGCTAACATTATTGCCAGGATCTCGTCAGTGCTTTCTCTTTTTTGTCACTAAATCACAAAATTTGGTGATGAACCAAAATAATAAACCATGAAATAACTAACAAGAGAACCTTCATGAATATTCCACTTTTTTCAGAAAATCTAAGTTTCATAAAAGTAAAATGCCACCTACCTTATAATGATTTGGATTAGTCATGCCTTTTTCTTGTTGCTGTTGCAACACCCCTTTTTTCATAAAACATCATCATAATCTTATACATTTCTTTTTTCGAAATGATTCAAAGAAATCGAACCTGATCAAGCGATTAAACAAATGTTGTTGCACACCCCGTATAATCGCCGCAACCCAAGTGCTGTTTCAAAAAACCATTAACCGATCCATGTTCGTGATTACTGTCTTTTTCTCACTAATTAACTGTAGATGAGCAAATTCGCCAACATAAATTGACATCGAAACAAAATGGGATGTACGCCGTCCCGTTTATGTGCTGATGGACTCGTAGTATCCATCGCAGGCGCTCGTGAAAGCTTGTCTATATAGATGCAATTTAAAGCTTTAACATTTATAGCTTTTACCGGTCATTGGATCGACTGTCGGGTGACCGAACAACGCCGCTTCCAGACCCATGTATGGGTCTGTGAAGCGGGTCGTTGTTCGGTCTTCCGTCACGCTAAGGCGTGACGAAGGCAAGCTACAGGCTTGCCTTCGACAGTCAAAAATAGACAAGCCGCTTTTCCGTTAAGGATATGTTAAACGCTTTCGTTGCATCTATATAAAAAAGGATTTCACGTCATCGCCATGCTCAAAACGAACCGCATTCTCTATCCGAACGACATCGCCGTCCAAGCGAAGCAGTTGGCCCGCTCTATCGAACCAGACGACACTCTTCGCTGGGTTGTGCCTCCCCAGCCTGAGTGTGATCGTGGGCATGGCTTCGCCCCCTTTTCTTTTAAGATTCCACACCTAAAGAGAAAAATGGTGGCTCGAAGCCATCCTCTTAAGGGATTGCCGAGCAATGCCGTCTTTCATCCCACGATTGAAACCGTGGGCTTTCAGACGGCTTTTTCTGTAAATTTCAACAGGATTTCTAACATTCCTTCTTCCTTTCACAATGATGCCATAGAAAAGAGGCGTCCCATTGTGTTTTGGAGACATCTTTTTCCTTCAATATTGCCGGCTCACATCGACCGCATTGGCAAGCGGTTCGCCGGTTTCGATGCAACGGAGCGTGTCTAAAACGCTATGGGCGGCGGCGTCAACTGATGTCAGCGCCGCGATATGCGGGGTGATGATGACATTCGGATGAACCCAAAGCGGCGAGTGCGGCGGCAGCGGCTCTTCTTCGAACACATCGAGCACCGCCAGGCGGACATTTCGGTTTTCCAAGGCGCCGACAAGCGCCGTCTCATCAACCGTCGCCCCACGCCCAACATTGATAAAGCCCGCGTTGTGCAAACAGGCAAAAAACGTCTCGTCAAAGAGATGATGCGTTTCCTCTGTCAGCGGAAGCGCAGCGATCACCCAATCAGCGCAAGCAAGCGCTTCCCCCGCCTCTTCATGGCGGCAAACAGCCGAAAACGGCGGCGTGTCTCGGCCGCTTCGCGATACGCCGATCGGCGAAACGCCGAACAGACGAAGCGTTTCCGCGATGCGCCGGCCGATCTCACCCGTCCCATAAATGACAATCCGCTGTTCACCAAGCCGTTTCGGAGCGAGCGGCTTCCACTGCCGCTGTTCTTGATACCATGCATACACGTCATGACATTGGGCGTCGCGCAATAAGTAGCTGAGGCAATATTCGGCGATCTGCTCGCCAAATGACCCGATCGTCCGCGTCAGCAACACGTTCTTCTTCCATTCCCGCTTCCACAAAAACGCGTCAACGCCCGCGCCGAGCGAATGCACCCAGCGCAAATTGGCGAGCGAAAACGGCCCGGCCGGACGAAAGCCGACGTACGCATCCGCCCAGGCGAAATCATTGGCCGTCAATTCTTCTTCCGCCACAAAGCGAAACTCTTTATCCGGCCGCTTGTCCGGGAGAAGGGCGGCAAGCTCGGCATAAAGCCTTCCCGTCACGAGAATGCGTTGGATGTTCATGGCATCACACCACCCCCAACCGCTCAAATCAACGTCCCTTCTTCACGCTCGGCCTTTTTATTCGTGATATAGCCAGCTGACACGACCAAAATCGTCACGCCGGCGGCAACCGCGTAGACGAACGGGCCATAAGAAAGGTGAAACCAATGCAGCACCCCTTCATCCCCCGCCATCATCTTTCCGGCCGTCCACGCCAAAATGCCGGAGCCAACGTACGCGATCCATCGATGTTGTTCCATCACCCGGACGATCGCTTTGGAGCCGAAAATCATAATCGGGATGCTGATGGCGACCCCAAGCGCCAGCATGCCAAGATGCCCTTCGGCCGCCCCGGCCACAGCAACAACGTTATCAAGGCTCATCACTGCATCGGCAATGATAATCGTCGCAATCGCCTTCAACAACCGGTCTGCCGCTTGCACTTTGGCCTCCTCTTCCCGTTCGACAAGCACTTTATAGGCGATCCATACAAGCAGCAATCCGCCAACGAAGTGAACGAACGGGATGTTCAGTAAAAAGACAATGATGGCTGCAAACAAGATGCGCAGCAACACCGCCCCCGCTGTTCCCCAAAAAATCGCTTTGTTTCGCTGGTCTTTCGGCAGCCGCCGCGTCGCCATCGCAATGACGACCGCATTATCCCCAGACAAAATGATATCAATCGCAATAATCTTCCATAACGCCAACAGCGCCGCGGCAGAAATTGTCAATGATATACCCACCCTTTCCCCTTTGTCTCTCTTCTTCATCATACTGCAAATTCGACTGGGGGACAACAATGGAATAGACTGTCAATGCTCTCGTCCTAACCAATTATGGGGAAGGCTCACTGCATCGTCCGAACTCCGTAGAAAAAGTTAGGGAAGCAAACCATCTTCACTGATGACTGCTTCCCTATCTCTAGCGGAAAAGGTCTATATAACTACCATTTTTTCAAACACCTATCCTTGAACGCTCTCACGCCTCTACGCCCACTATGCTTTGCCCTTCTTGAAAAAGCTGGTGATTCAAGGGGAAATGCTGTCCTCCAACAGTATTTCTCAAGTTGAAAAACCTTGCAACCCCACAACTTCCTGGCTCTTTCTCACTAGACTTCTAAGCTTTCGCTTCATCGCGGAGAAAGTGATGGTTTGCCCTTTCGCTCAACCACGCCGCCACCGCTTCAATGTCATCAGAAAAGACGCGGTCAGCTGTAATGGAGGAAACAATGCGGCGCGCCTTATGGTAAAACTGCCTCGTTGACGGGGCCATTCGCTCGATGCCGCGCGCTTCAACAGCCTGCAACGCGCAAATGAGCTCAATCGCCAGCACCTTTCTTGCGTTTTGCACGATCATGTACGCATGGCGGGCGGCCGTCGTTCCCATGCTGACATGGTCTTCCTGGTTGGCCGATGACGGAATCGAATCGACGCTGGCCGGATGGGCGAGCGTCTTGTTTTCCGACACGAGCGAAGCGGCGACATATTGCATAATCATCGCTCCCGACTGCAAGCCGGGCTGTGGGCTTAAAAACGGCGGCAAGCCTTCGCTAAGCTGCGGATTGACAAGCCGTTCGATGCGGCGTTCGCTGATGTTGGCCAGCTCCGCCACCGCGATTTTCAACAAATCCATGGCGATCGCAACGGGTTGGCCATGAAAGTTGCCGCCAGAGAGCGCCGTCCCGTCCGCAAAAATAAGCGGATTGTCCGTAGCAGCGTTCATTTCGATTTCAAGCGTTTCCTTCACATAACGAAGCGCCCTAAGCGACGCTCCGTGCACTTGCGGGAGGCAGCGGATGGAGTACGCATCTTGCACGCGCCGCTCCCCTTGCCTTGTTGTGAGTTGGCTGCCAGCTAAATAGCGGCGCAGCCGTTCCGCCACCTCCACCTGCTCCTGAAACCCGCGGGCTGCGTGGATGCGGGCGTCAAACGCGTCCACAATGCCATAAAGCGCCTCAATCGTCAGCGCCGCGATCCATTCACTGTCATACGCCAGTTGTTCCGCCTCTAAGTAAGCAAGGGCTCCGACGGCCGTCATCACCTGCGTGCCGTTAATAAGCGCCAGCCCTTCTTTTTCCTGAAGGGAAAGCGGTGAAATCCCCGCTTGTGAAAGCGCTTGGGCGGCAGGCATCCGCCGCCCTTGGTACATCGCCTCTCCCTCGCCGGCAAACGCCAGCGCCAAATGGGCGAGCGGCGCTAAATCGCCGCTGGCGCCGAGGGAACCTTGCTGCGGCACGATCGGATGGATGCCGGTGTTCAAAAATGCGAGCAACTGCTCAATGACCGCCGGACGCACGCCGGAATACCCTTTCAACAACGCATTCGCCCGCAAAAGAAGCATCGCCCTCACGACATCTTCGGCAAATGGCTCGCCGACGGCACAAGCGTGCGAGCGAAGAAGATTGATTTGCAGCTGTTCAAGGTCGCTTCCTTCAATGCGCACATCGGCGAGTTTGCCAAAACCCGTATTCACGCCATAGATCGTCCGTCCATTGGAGATCGCTTGTTCCACTGCCGCGCGGCTTTTCTCGACAGCCCTCATGCTTTCCTCATCGGCCGCCACCCGCTCCCGTTCATAGACAACACGTCTTACCTCATCGATCGTCAATGTATGCCCGGTCAATACGATCATCATTCCATCTCCCTTCGTTTGGTTTCTCAATCGAACGCCTGGGCAAACAAAAAAGGAGGCGCCCTGCCATATGGCAGCGTTCGCCTCCTCATGACTTATTGCTCTAGGCACTGACCGTCTTATATATGATTGATTCCGAGCCCGGCCGCCTCGTGCTCGAGCCCGCGCACCGGAGCGCCGATCGTCCCGTACAACGCAACGGCGATCCATTCCCCTTCGTTCGGCTGTTCATATGGCATACCGCGCACCACGGCGAAACGAAGGCCAGCGGTTCTCAACAAATCTCCTAACTCTACCTGCCCTCTCGTCACGCCATGCACTGCCTCTAAAATCGCATGGTATAAGGCGTGCATCTCACGGTACAAGCCACCGTCAACCACTCCATGCCGTTTCGCCGCCGTCTCAATTGCCGCGACGATTTTTTGCGGCTCCATCGCCCCGACCCGCCCTTGACAATAGCGCCAAGCGAGCGCCTCGAGCTGGCCGAGGGCCGCTTCTTCCTCTCCCTCGTCAAGCATCGCCAGCAACAATGCCAGCCGGCCGATGCGCGCTTGTCGTGTTTCCATTGCTTCTACACACCTATTGGTCTTTTTTTCTATTGTATGATGACAATGAATGCGATGTCAATTATGAATTTCCATTTTTTAGCACATTAAAACATTAACAGGCTGAACGATCGCCCTTTATGCTTCTGGATGGAAAATAGTTAGAAACATCTGCCTCGTGGCGAGCTATGGGCGAATCCCTCTTCTCGTCCTAACATGATCAATCCCTGTTTCCATTTTTTTGATTATATGATATCATATAAATATCAAATCGACACTATTAGGGGGATAGGTATGAGAGAACAAAAAGCATGGCGCATGGATGGATTTATCGGCATCGGATGCATCGCCCTTTTCGTTATGGCTGGTTTTGTCAGCCTCATTCAAGTGCAGCTCTTATTGGCCGTTTTCTGCTTCACCCTTGCCGCCCTCTTGGCGACTGGCATCACGATCGTTCAGCCGAATCAAGCGAAAGTACTCACCTTTTTCGGCCGCTATTTCGGCACGATTCGCGACAGCGGGCTGTTTTTCACCGTGCCGCTCACCGTTCGAAAGAAAGTATCGCTGCGCGTGCGCAACTTCACGAGCAACAAGTTGAAAGTGAACGATGTTCAAGGCAATCCGATTGAAATTGCCGCCGTCGTCGTTTTCCGCGTCATTGATTCAGCCAAGGCTGTGTTCGATGTTGATGATTACGAACAATTCGTCGAGATTCAAAGCGAAGCCGCCATTCGCCATGTCGCGACAAAATATCCGTACGACACGTTTGAAGACGACAACGAGATTACGTTGCGCGGCAACGCCGATATTATTTCCGATGTTCTCGCCGCTGAGCTGCAGGAGCGATTGCGTGTCGCCGGAGTCGAGGTGATGGAAGCGCGCCTCACTCACTTGGCGTACTCCCCGGAAATTGCGAGCGCCATGTTGCAGCGTCAACAAGCAGCCGCCATTTTGGCCGCCCGGAAAAAAATCGTCGAAGGCGCTGTCTCGATGGCGCAAATGGCGATTGAACAACTTGACAAAGAAAACATTTTAGAGTTAGATGATGAACGAAAAGCCGCAATGGTGAACAACTTAATGGTCGCGATCGTCTCCGAGCGCGCCACCCAGCCGGTGATCAATACCGGCAGTCTATATTAACGGTTGTGGAGTGCGATGGCAAAGAAAAAACAATTTCCCCTGCGCATTGACCATGAATTATATGCCGCGCTCGAACAATGGGCGCAGGACGAGTTTCGCAGCGTCAACGCCCAGATCGAGTTTTTGCTGAAGGAGGCAGCGAAGCGGGCCGGACGGCTCAGGAAAGGAAAAACGGATCAAAAAAGAAGCTAGCTGTCAACAGCTGGCTTCTTTGTTTTTCAGTCATGGGCATTTGTTACAGAAATATAATGATAGCAGAGCCTTTTTTGAAAGGGGGCGAACCGATGCCGCATTCGCTGCCGCCGCTTGCCTTTTGGCAGCTCATCACGCCGCCGTTTCGCGCTGAAACAGGTGTGCCGTCGTCACAGCTTCCCATCTACGCAGCAACGACGCCTGCACCTCCCCCGTTTTTGCCGTACCGTTCCATCCGCTACACATCTTCGTATCCATCGTACCAGCAGCTGCGAGCGATTATCACCACCGATCATTTATCCTTCGTGAGGAGATGACATTATGGCTTGGGAGACGCCGCGCGAAGATATGTGCGTATATACGCAAGGCGAAATTGACAAGTGGGTGTATTCCACTTGCGGCATTTGCTCGAACGGCTGCGGCTGCTACATCGCGGTCAAAGACAACCGCATCGTCGGCATTAAAGGCAATGTCCGCTACCCAGTCAACCGCGGTCGGCTCGGCCCGAAAGGAGAAAACCAATGGTGGGCGAACAACAGCCTTGACCGGCTGACCCGGCCGCTCATCCGCAACCGGAGCGGAACACTCGTACCGGCAAGCTGGAACGATGCCCTTTCGCTGCTGGTGGAAAAAACGAAAGAATTACTTTCCGCTCATGGCCCGGAGAGCATCGCGGTTTACCATAGCGGGCAGCTGTATTTAGAGGAATATTATACGATCGCGAAAATCACCCGCGCCGGTTTGCGCACCCACCACGTTGACGCCAATACAAGGCTATGCACGGCGACAGCCGAATGGTCGCTTATCCAAAGCTTCGGCGCCGACGGTCCTCCGGCCTGCCTTGACGATTTGGATGTTGCGGAAGTCATCGTATTTATCGGCCGGAACTCAAACGAGACGAATACCGTCCTCTGGGAGCGGGTACTCGATGCCCGGCGGAAGCGCGGCACCAAAATTGTGGAAATCGACCCGCGCCTTGACATCAGCCAAAAAATGGCTGACTTATCGCTCCGGCCGAAAAGCGGCACGAACGTCGCCGTCTTAAACGGGCTGATTCATTTGCTCATCGCCAACGGCTGGATCGACCGCGGCTACATCGAACGCTATACGGTTGGGTATGAGCAGCTCGAGCGAACGGCCGCCCGCTACACGCCCGAAGTGGTGGAACAAATTACCGGTGTGCCAGAACGCGATTTGCGAACGTGCGCCGAATGGATCGGCACGTCAAAAACAACCGTCACCGTACTGCTGCAAGGCGTCTATCAAAGCATGGACGCTACGGCCGCCGCCTCGCTCGTCAATTCGATGCACTTAATCATGGGCAAAATCGGCAAGCCGGGGGCGGGGCCGTTTCAGCACGCCGGGCAGCCGAGCTCGATGTCCAACCGCGAAGTCAGCGGCGCCGGCTTTTACCCCGGATACCGGAACGATGAAAACCCGAAACATTTGCAAGAAATCGCTGATTTATGGAATGTCGATGTCGAGACGCTGCCGGTCGGCCCGCAAACGCATGTCATGGAGATGCTTCGGCTGATCGAGGAAGGGCACATCCGCATGTTTTGGGTGATCGCCACCAATCCGGCCGTTTCGCTGCCGAACCGCAAGCGGGTGATCGAACTGCTCAAACAGGTGTTCCTTGTTGTCCAAGATCCGTTTTTCAACGAAACAGCCGAGTTCGCCGACCTCGTTCTCCCGGTCGCTTTATGGGGAGAAAAGGAAGGCACGATGACGAATTTGGAGCGGCGCGTCAACGTGCTTCGCAAGGCGGTCGACCCGCCGTTCGGCTTGCCGTCCGACTTGGAGCTGCTGATCGAATTTTCCCGGCGCATGGGGTTTCGCGACCGAAGCGGGCGTCCTCTCATCACCTACCGCACACCCGAGGAGGCATTTAACGAATGGCGCCTCGTCTCAAAAGGTCGTCCGTGCGACATGTCGGGCATGACCTATGAAAAAATCGAACGGCTTGGGGGCATTCAGTGGCCGTGCAACGAACAATATCCCGAAGGAAAAAAACGGCTGTACACCGACAACGTGTTTCCGACGGCTGTCGATGAGGCTGAGTCATACGGTCGCGACATGCGGACAGGACGGGCGCGGACGCGCGAAGAGTTCGCCGCCATCGGCGCCAACGGACGCGCCATTTTGTACGGGATCGACTGGTCGCCGCCGCTCGAATGGCCGGATCGGGAATACCCGTTTTGGCTGAATACCGGGCGCAACGTCTTCCATTGGCATACGCGGACGAAAACCGGGCGGGCTCCGCTTTTGCAGCTGTCGGCTCCGGAAGGGTATGCGGAAATTCATCCGGACGACGCCGCCCGCTTGCAGATCCAAATGGGCGACTGGGTGCGCGTCTCAAGCCGCCGCGGTGAAGTGATCGTTCGCGCTCGCCTCACCGACTCCGTGCTGCCGGGCATGGTGTTTCTTCCGTTTCACTACGGATCACTGCTTGAGCAGGAAGCGGCAAACGAGCTGACACTCGATACGTGGGATCAAGTGTCAAAACAGCCGCATTTTAAAAACGGCGTTTGCAAAGTCGAAAAATGGTTAGGGAGAGAACAGGATCGCGATGAATGAACAATGGGACAATCGAAAAGAGATAAGCGGTCTGCTCAGCGACATTCAAGCGGCCAATGAAACGATCCAGCAACAGCTGCGCCCATACGTGCAAGAACATCGGTATACCTATCCGCTTTTTCAACGGCTCGCCGCATTGGCCGAAGAACTCAGCGAACACGTCTCCACCCTTCTTAGCGGACCGCTTGAACGAAACGAAGCAAAATATCATCTAAGCGTGCTGTTTCGCACGGCCGAAGCCATGGCAGAAACGAACGAGATGCTCAAAGCGGTCGGTCGGTTCCACCCGAGCGTGCCGCTTCAAGCGCTCACGTACGCGCTGATGCGGCTCGTGCCGACGGTGGCTGCCGCTTACGGCCATTATGAAAGTTTATTGATCGTCACGCCGCGTTTTCAACAGCTTAGCCGCCTTTGGCGCCATGCGGAAGGAGGATAAGCATGGAAAGCTACTATGCCGCGCTCAATGCCATGGCCGCCGCGCCGAACGATGGTGTATTCGCCATCACGATTGACGTGGAAGGCTCGGCCTACCAAAAGGAAGGAACATGGATGTGGATCGGAGCAGACGGAAAGACAACCGGCTTATTAAGCGGCGGATGCCTCGAAGAAGCGGTGGCTGCGCATGCGATCGAAGTGCTGTCAAGCCGGCAGGCGGCGGCCCTATCGTTTGACTTGCGCACAGAAGATGACGGAGGGTGGGGGCAAGGAAGCGGATGCGACGGCGTCATCCATGTTTGGCTTGAGCCGGTCACAAACGAGACGAAACCGGATTGGCTTACGTTGAAACAGCGCCTTGACCGCGGCGAACATGTGCTGATGGCGCGAAGCATCGCTCATCCTAAGGAACCGCCGTTTTTCCAAAGCGAAACAGGGGAACGCTTCGGCGGCTATGTTTCACCGCCGAGGCCGGAATGGCTCAACGCGCTGCATGGCACCCCGTTTTTCCGCGGCCGGAACGGGGTGCAGGAAACAGATGACGGCGCGTTTTACATCCAACATTTTTGGCCGAAACCGCGCCTCGTCATTTTCGGCGCCGGTCCGGACGCCCCGCCGCTCGTCGCGGCGGCCAAAGCGGCGGGATTTTCCGTTACCGTGAGTGATTGGCGCCCAGCGTTTTGCCACCCATCCCATGTTCCGGACGCCGACGCCTTCGTCATGGGCTTTCCGCATGAAACTGTTCCGCGGCTTCGCCTAAACGAGCGCGACTTTGTCGTCATCACGACCCATCAGTTTGAACGCGACCGCGAACTCGTTTCCTTGTTAGCCGACATGCCGCTCGCTTATCTGGGCGTGCTCGGTCCGCGGCGGCGCACGGACCGCCTCTTTCCTTCCGGCTCGACGCCTCCATTTGTCCGTTCGCCGGCAGGGCTTTCCATCGGCGCACGCGGTCCGTATGAGATCGCCGTTAGCATCACCGCCGAATTGATCAGCGTCCTTCGCGGGCGATCAACGGAGAGAGTATCATGAATGGCCCAACCATCGCTGTCATTTATTTGGCGGCTGGAGAAAGCCGGCGGATGGGAACGGATAAACGCGCTTTGCCTTGGGGAGAAAGCACGCTGGGGGCCGCCAGCCTTAAAGCGGCGCTTCGTTCCCGCCTTTCGCCCGTCATCGTCGTCGTTCCTCCGGACGATGCGCTCGCGTGGCTTCCAGACGAGCTTCGGAATCATGAAAACTGCCGCTTCACCCGTTGCGCTGACCATTGCCGTGGGCAGGCGCATTCGCTTGCCTGCGGCTTGCGGGAATCGCTCGCTAGCGGGGCGGACGCCGCTGTCGTATTGTTGGCGGACCAACCATTTGTCACTGCGGACGTAATCAATGCGCTTACCGACCTTTACCACCGCCACCGTCCTGATTACGTCGCCTTCACCCGCTTCGGCACGCCGATGCCCCCAGTCATTTTTGGGAAACAAACGTTCCCTGCCTTGCTTGCTCTAAGGGGCGATGCCGGGGGGCGCACACTGTTTCACCATCCGCGTTGGCGCGGTCTCTTGTATGAAGGCGATGAGACGATCGGCATCGACATTGACACGATAGACGATTATAAGCGTGCCGTCATGGATCGAGAAGAAAAGGAGGGACGCCACCGTGGCCATCGGTAAAAGCATCATCCGCAAAGAAGCGTGGGATAAAGTGACCGGCCGGGCGAAATATACGAACGATTTCAAAGAACAGGGGATGCTTCATGCCGCTCTAGTAACAAGCCCATACGCCCATGCGCGCATCCTCTCGCTGGATGCACGCCGCGCGCTCGCCGTCCACGGCGTCCATGCTGTTGTGACCGGCGAAGGGCTTCCGCTCACCGGTGAAGACATGCGCGATCGTCCGCCGATCGCCGTCGACAAAGTGCGCTACTATGGCGAAGTCGTCGCCGTCGTCGTAGCCGATACGCTCGCGCAAGCCGAACAAGCGGCCCGCCTCGTCCGCGTCGTTTACGAACCGCTTCCAGCCGTCGGCTCGCCGCGCGAGGCGTTGAAAGAAGGCGCTCCATTATTGCATGAACATCTCGACCGCTATGAAAAAAACAAAACGACTCATCCTGAGCCAGGGACAAACGTCGCCCACCGGACGAAAATCCGAAAAGGCAACATTGAACAAGGGTTTGCTGAAAGCGACGTCATCGTCGAAACAAGCGTATCGTTCGCCCCTTCCGATCATATCGCGATGGAAACACGCTGCGCCACGGCAGAAATTTGGCCGGACGGCACGATCCATATTTCCGCCTCCTCACAGTCACCGTTTATGATCAAGAAGTTGCTTCATACGTATTTTGGCGAAGAAACCGGCAAAGTCATCGTCCATACGCCGCTTGTCGGCGGCGCCTACGGAGGAAAAGCGCCCGTCCAGCTTGAGTTGCTTGCCTACCTTGCCTCCAAAGAGGTCGGCGGCCGAAAAGTGAGCGTCTGGAACAGCCGCGAGCATGACATGGTCACTTCGCCCGTCCATATCGGTTTGGAGGCAACCGTCAAAATCGGCGCGACAAAAGAGGGCTTGCTCAAGGCCATGGAAATCTTATTTCTATTTGACGGCGGGGCTTATTCCGACAAGGCGATCGATGTCAGCCGCGCCGCAGCCGTCGATTGCACCGGCCCGTACCATGTCGAAAACGTCTTTTGTGATTCATTGTGCGTCTATACGAATCGCCCGTACGCGACGCCGTTTCGCAGTTTTGGCCATTGCGAACAGGCATTTGCCGTCGAGCGGGCCATCGATGAATTGGCACGAACGCTTCAACTTGACCCATGGGACGTGCGGCGCAAAAATGCCATCCGCCCGGGGCATACGACCCCGACGCAAGTGCGGCTCACAAAAAGCAACGTCGGCAACATATCAGCCTGCCTCGACCGGTTGCGCGAGCTGATGCGCTGGGACGAGTGGCAGCGCGTCGAAGTGGACGCTTATACGGTAAGAGCAAAGGGAATCAGCAGCGGCTGGAAAACATCGACGATCGACACAGATGCTAGCTCGGGCGTCATCTTAACGTTCAACTCCGACGGCAGCGTCAACGTCATCTCCGGCGTCGTCGAAATCGGAACCGGAACGAAAACGGTGCTCGCGCAAATCGTTGCTGAACGGCTGAAGATGGACGTCGATTGTGTCCATGTCAAAATGGATATTGATACGCAAACGACGCCGGAACATTGGAAAACAGTCGCCAGCCGCGGGACGTTTATGGCCGGACGTGCGGCGCTTGCCGCTGCCGACGACGCCATCCGTCAGTTAAAAGACATCGCCGCCTGCGTCTTGCGGGCCTCGCCGGACGATTTGGAAGTCGGATTCGGGCGCGTCTTTTTGCGCGATGACCCGGCCATCTTTCTTCCGATCAAAGACATCGCCTATGGCTACAAGTTTCCGAACGGCAACGCCATCGGCGGGCAAGTGATCGGGCGCGGCCACTACATTTTGCGCCACTTGACCCCGCTTGACCCGGAGACCGGCGCCGGCAAACCGGGACCGGAATGGGGCGTATGCGCCGAGGGAGTGGAAATTGAGTTCAACCGCCGCGACTACACGTATCGCATTGTCAAAGCGTATGCGGTCATTGATGCCGGCAAAGTGCTCAACCCAAAGGCAGCGCTTGGCCAAGCGATGGGGGCGATGAGCATGGGGCTAAGCTTTGCCAGCCGCGAAGGGTTTCTTTTTGACAACGAACAGCGCGTGTTAAACCCACAGTTGCGCACATACCGGCCGATTCGCTTCGGCGAACATCCAGAGTACATCGTTGAGTTTGTCGAAACGCCGCAAATCGATGCCCCATACGGCGCTCGCGGCATCGGCGAACATGGCTTGATCGGCATGCCCGCCGCCTTGGCAAACGCCTTGTCTCTCGCTGCCGGCGTGCCGCTCAATGAACTGCCGCTTGTGCCTGAACTCATTTGGCGGACACAGAAAGGGGACTCCTATGGTTCCGTTTGACTTTGCCTACTACCGGCCGCAGTCGATCGCCGAAGCGACAGCGCTGTTTGCGGCGCTCGAGCGGGATGGAAAACGACCGCTCTACTACGGCGGCGGCACGGAAATCATCACGTTGTCTCGGTTGAACCTTGTCCGCACCGCGGCCGTCATTGACATAAAATCGATCCCTGAATGTCGGTCGCTTGATGTCGACAATGGTTCTCTCGTGCTCGGAGCGGCGCTCTCCCTCGGCGAGCTCGAAGAAGCAAATCCGTTCCCGTTATTGACAAAAGCGGCGCGAGAAGTCGCCGACCGGACAGCGCGCAACCAAATTACGCTCGGCGGCAACATCTGCGGACAAATTTTTTACCGTGAGACCGCACTGCCGCTATTCGTCGCCGAGGCGGATGTCATCATCGCCGGACCATACGGCATCAGGCAATGCCGCTTCCTTGACTTGTTTCATCAACAGCTGCAGCTTGGCCGCGGTGAATTTGTCGTCCAGTTCAAGGTTGACCGTGCCACCGCCACCCTGCCCCATTTCCACCGCAAGCGCCGCAAGCAAGGGGAAGTCGGCTACCCGCTTGTGACGATTGCAGCGCTGAAAAAAGACGGGACGGTTCGCGTTGCCCTAAGCGGCATCTGCCCGTTTCCGTTTCGCTCGGCTGACGTTGAGGCGCACCTCAACGACCGGAACCGCCCAGTTGGTGAACGAATCCAAGCAGCGGTTGACGCCTTCCCGCGCCCGATTTTGCACGATATTGAAGGCTCAGCAGACTACCGGCTGTTCGTGGCCGCCCAGCTGCTTGAAGATATGCTTCGTGAGCTCGGAGACGGAGAAACCGTCTAAACAGGAGGTGAGCATGCGGACATGGAGGAAACGACAAAGCGGGAGCTTGTGCTGCACGTTAATGGAGAACGAAGATCGATCGTCACTCGCCAAGCCGAAACGCTGCTGTTTGTTTTGCGCGATGGGCTGGGGCTGACCGGGGCCAAGCCAGGCTGTTTGAACGGCGACTGCGGCGCCTGCACCGTCTTAGTCGACGGCACGCCAATCAAATCGTGCATGATGCTCGCGATTGAGACAGTCGGCAAAGAAATCACCACGATCGAAGGGCTTGATGATGCCCCCATTCAGCACGCCTTCGTCCGCCACTTCGCCTTTCAGTGCGGCTATTGCACTCCTGGATTCATTATGAACGCCCACGCACTCATCGAGCGGCATCCGGGCGCGGATCAAGCGACGATTCAAGAATGGCTGGAGTCCAATATTTGCCGCTGCACGAGCTATCAGGAGATCGAGGCAGCGGTAAAAGAAGCGCTTGAAGCAAAAAAAGCGGACATATAGCCTTCACATAACCGGATATCCCGAGTCTAGCGGGGATATCTTTTTTTGTTTTGTGCGACGTTTTTTCGTCGTCGATCCGATTTTGCCGGTCATCGCCGAAAGCATCGGCGCGACCCACTGGCAAGTGGAAATGTTGTTTACCGCCTATATTTTTACGATGGCGGTCATGATGATTCCCGTTGGCCTTGTCGTCAGCCGCGTTGGTGATAAACAAATGATGGTGATCGGACTTGGCCTTGTCACGATTTTCTCATTATTGTGCGGTTTCGCCGCCGACATTCCACAACTGTCGATCTTCCGCGCCGGTTGGGGGCTTGGCAATGCCACCTTTTTTGCAACGGCTATGACACTGTTAATCGCTTTGACACCGCAGGCAAGCACCGCTGTCGGCTTGTATGAGGCGGCGATCGGCCTCGGCATGGCCGGCGGTCCGCTCATCGGTGGACTGCTGGGCCAACATTCATGGCGCTACCCGTTTATCGGCACAAGCGTACTCATTTTTATCGCCTTTTTGCTTGTCGCATTTTTTGTGTATGATCCAAACAAAGGAAAACCGAAAAAAGCAGTCGGATGGCAGGAAATGCGGCATCTGCTCGCCTTTCCGCCGTTTTTAAAAGGGGCGATCGGCGGGATGCTTTATTATTACGGCTTTTTCGTTGTTTTGGCCTATTCGCCTCTGGTCATGAAGTTATCGGCGATTCAAATCGGTCTTGTCTTTTTCGGCTGGGGGCTTTGCCTCGCCTACGGATCGCGGCAGCGTTGGCCCACCGGCTTGAAGCAAAATACGAACCGAAACAAATATTGCCTTACAGCTTATTGCTGTTTGCCGTTTTATTGCTGCTTTTAGCGGTCGCTGAACAAACATGGTTCATGATCGTCCTTATCATTTTGTCGGGCCTTGTATCCGGCTTAAACAACGCCTTGTTTACAGGCTATGTGATGGAAACATCGCCGTATGAACGCGGCGTCACTTCCGGCATGTACAACTTCGTTCGCTGGATGGGGTCGGCCATCGCTCCAGTGCTATCTGGCGTCATCGGTCATGCCGTTTCCGCAAAGGCGCCGTTTATGATCGCCATGGCGCTGTCGCTTGTTGCATTCCTTTTCCTTGCCTGGCGCAAACGGGAGCCATCGGCAACGAAAACTGTATAAAAGCAACCGTTGCGGACAAAACGAAAACACGCCCGTTTCTCGGTGAGAAACAGGCGTGTTTTTTATTCGGATCATTGTCATCATCTCTTATCATCACTCTATGATGCTTTTTTCATAAGCGAACCGTTTTCTTCTCGTTAATCACCACTCCTCGTTTTTTCATCTCGTCCATATATACATCCCCCGGAACGATTTGCTCCGGCGGATAGACGCCGCGCTTTGTGATCACCCCACGGCCGATGAGCTGGGCGACAGCGGAAATGGTGTAGGCCGTCGTACGCGCCATCGCCGTCACCTTATTTTCGCGGTCATTGAACGTGACGGTTTCGTATTCCAGCACCGTTTCTTTTCCATCTTTTCTACCGCCGACGATGACCCGAAGCAACACCACATCATCTTTTCCTTTCAAATCAAGCAGCGGCTTCAGGACGGAAAGCAGCACATCGCGCGGCTTGACTCTGCATCCATTGATCTCAACTTCCACATCGTTGCGTGTCAAATTCAAATCGACAAGCAGCTTGCATTTTTCCGCATGGCCGCGGTAGCGGATCGTTTTGTACTCGAGCCGCTTCAAGTTCGGAAACGAGCGCGAGAGCGTCGACGTCCCGCCTGAGGTGTGAAACGCTTCAAGCGGCCCGAACCGGTCGAAATAAATCGGCTCGACTTCCGAAAGGGACGGCACTTCCTGCTTTTGGCCGTTGCGGATGATCAAGGCCGGATCGGTGTAATGGTCAAGCAGCCCCTCGAGCGAAAACACATGGTTGTACTCCAGCGGCGGTTCGGGGCGGACGGGGATGCCGCCAACATACAGCAAGATGGATTCCACCTCATCGAGTTGACTCGCCCCATAGCCGGATAAAATGTTGATCATTCCGGGTGCGACGCCAAGGTCGGGGATGATGGTCACCCCAGCGGCTTGGGCTTGTTCATGCAGCTCAAGCACCCGGTCGGTGATATGGCCGATATGGCCGCCTAAATCGACAGAATGGACGCCAGCTGCAATAGCTGTTTTCGCCACCGTTTCGTTAAACTGGTAAAACAAGGCGTTGACAACCACATCGTGCCCTTTCATGAAAGCCGACAGCTGCTGCTTGTCGCTGGCATCCACCCGCACAGCGGCAAGCTTTTTGGAATGAAGCTGCCGCACCGTCTGCTCCGCCTTGGCCAAATCGACATCCGCCAACGTCACCGCCTCAACATCTTGGCTTTGCACTAAATCGCGTGCTGCTTCTTTGCCCATCAGCCCCGCTCCAAGCACGAGCACTTTCATCGTTCTTTCCCCCTCTGTCACCGATTCTTTGCCATACGCTCACATGACAGCCGCTTTTTTCACATCTTTGCCGCGGCCGCTGCTTCGATTCACGATATATGTTCCACGTTGATCTTCGCTTCTCTTTTGCCGGCCATGTTGCAAGCGACAGCCCGGTTCAATCATCGGTATCGATTTGCGCCCGCTGCAGCTTGCCGCTGAAATCGACATAAATGCTCCGCCATTCGGTGAATACGTCAAGCGCAGCGACGCCGGAGTCGCGGTGGCCGTTGCCCGTCCCTTTCGTGCCGCCAAACGGCAAATGAATTTCCGCTCCCGTTGTGCCGGCGTTGACATACACGATGCCGGTGTCCAAATCACGCATCGCTCGGAATACATTGTTGACATCGCGTGTGAAAATGGCGCTTGACAGCCCATAATCGACGCTGTTGTTGACGGCGATCGCTTCGTCCAAACTGCGGACGGAAATGATCGACACAACCGGGCCGAAAATTTCTTCGCGGGCGATGCGCATATTCGGCGTGACATCGGTGAAAATCGTCGGCGCGTAATAAAAGCCGCGCGCATAGTCGCCCTCGCGCAGTCGATGACCGCCAATCAGCAATTTCGCCCCTTCTTCTACACCAATGCGCACGTAGCGGTCGATCTTTTGCAGCGCCTCTTCATGGATGACGGGTCCGACTTTGACCGTTTCATCCAACCCGTTGCCGATTTTCAATGTTTTCACGGCTTCAAGCAGACGCCGCTCAAGCTCCTGTTTCACCCGCTCATGGACGATGACCCGGCTGCACGCCGTGCACCGCTGGCCTGATGTGCCGAACGCACTCCAGATGATGCCGTCAACCGCCAATGTCAAATCGGCATCATCCATGACGATCACCGCGTTTTTCCCACCCATTTCGAGCGACACTTTTTTCAACAGTCGTCCGCATTTTTCCGCAATCATCCGCCCGACTTCATTCGATCCGGTAAATGAGATGACCTTGACATCAGGATGCTCGACGAGCGCATTGCCGACTGTCGGCCCGTCACCGTGAACCACATGAAACACTCCCGGCGGCAAGCCCGCTTCTTCAAAAATGCGGGCTAATTCCTGCGCCATGATCGGTGTCTCGGGCGCTGGCTTCCATACGACCGCATTGCCGGCAACAATGGCCGGAAACGACTTCCAAGTGGCGATGGCAATGGGAAAATTCCATGGCGTGATGATGCCGACCACTCCAACCGGCACGCGGACACTCATGGCAAATTTGTCCTTCAGTTCAGACGGCGTCGTATCGCCGAACAACCGCCGTCCTTCTCCCGCCATGTAAAACGCCATATCAATGCCTTCCTGCACTTCGCCGCGCGCTTCCTCAATCACTTTGCCCATTTCCATCGTCAACATCCGGGCCAACTGTTCTTTCCGCTCCTTTAGCAGCATCCCAACTTTATACAAGATTTCCGCGCGTTTCGGCGCCGGCACGAGGGCCCACTGTTTTTGCGCTTCTTTGGCTGCCTGAACCGCTTCATCGATATCGTTTGGCCCGGACATCGCCACCTCGGCAATCGTTTCCCCCGTCGCCGGATTGATCACCGGCGCAAATTGCCCGGTGCTTGGCTCCTTCCATTCTCCATTGATATAGTTTTGGATTTTCACTGTATACTCCCCCCATTTTTCTAGATGATTTATTGAGATAATTTATACATTGAACGCCGAGCGATGATCGTCAGGACTTCCTCTTGGCCCGCAAGTCTTGGATCGTTGCCGCCACCGAAATGTGGTTCGGATCGGTCAACACTTCAATCACCGTCGGCTTCTTGGCTTCAAGCGCCAACAGAAGCGCTTCCGTGAACTGTTGTTCCGTCTGCACTTGGAATCCGCAGCTGTTCAAGCATTCTGCCAACCGGGCAAACGACACGCGGCCTAAATCGGTGCCGATGACCCGCCCCGGAAACTGCAATTCTTGATGCATGCGGATGGTGCCGTACATATGATTGTTAAACACAATGCTAATGATCGGAATATCGTATCGAGCGGCCGTTTCCAACTCCTGCACCGTCATCATAAAGCCGCCATCCCCGGATAAAGAAACGACGGTCCGGTCGGGAAAGGCCAGTTTCGCGCCAATGGCAGCCGGCATGCCATATCCCATCGCTCCTGACGTCGGGCCGATGTACGTGTGCCCATCCCCAAACGGGAAAAAGGCGTGAAGCCAACCGGCGAAATTCCCAGCATCGTTCGTAATGACCGCATTTTTCGGCAAATGGTGACCTAAACTCGCCATGACCGCTTCATGGAGAGTTCGTTTTTCAAGCGGCAGCGCGGCCGTTTGTTCGTACCGTTCCCTCCGTTCAGCCGCCCATTCCTGCCAAGACGGCTGCACCGCGATATCGAGCAAACGGGACAGCGCTTCCCGACAGTCAGCCCAAACCGCGATATCCGGTGCATACACTTTTCCGAGCCCATCGCTGTCAATATCGATATGAATCAGCGTCTGCGTTGGAGATAGCAAACGGTAATCTTGCGTCGTCACTTCCGACAGCCGCGTCCCCAACGCAATCACCACATCGGCCTGCTCAGCCGTTTCCATGACCTCTTTCGGCGTCCCTAGGCCTAGGTGGCCGACATAGCACGGATGGTTGTGGGGAAACACATCATGCCTCCGGAACGCCGCCATGACTGGAAGTGCATACTTTTCCGCCCATAAGCGCAGCAGCTGCTCGGCTCCCGACCATTTGACGCCGCCGCCGGCAATCACGAGCGGCCGTTTGGCGCGCTCGAGCCGCTCCTTTATATTCCGTATATCCTCTTGCCTTGGGGCCGGCTTCGGCACATAGGTCTCGGCCATCACTGCTTCCGTTATCGTTTTGGAAAATACATCTTCTGGCAGTGAAACGACGACGGGGCCGGGCCGCCCTGTTTTCGCGGTGCGAAACGCCCGTTGCACCAGCTCTGGCACCCGCTCGGCTTCGCGAATTTCGACCACCCATTTGGCGATCGGACGAAAAAACGCTTCCATATCGACTTCCTGAAATCCTTCACGTCCTAGGAAGCGGCTGTTCACTTGCCCCAAAAACACGACCATCGGAGTGGAATCTTGCCTGGCGGTATGGACGCCGATCGTTAAGTTCGCCCCGCCAACCGCCCTTGTAGCCAGCACGACGCCGCACTTCCGCGACGCTTTCGCATACCCTTCCGCCATAAAGGAAGCACCCCCTTCATGGCGGGCGGAGATGAACTCGATGGATGGCTCATCATAGATGGCATCAAGCAGGGGCAAATAACTTTCCCCCGGCACACCAAACACATAACGGATTTGTTCCTGTTTGAAACATTCGACGATGGCTTGAGCCACCGTGATGTGACGCATCGTTCTCTTCATCGCGCCGATTCCTCCCAATCCACTTGCTTCCATCGTTCAACGGCTTGCTGCAGACGCTCCATCGGCGCTGACAGCGATACGCGGACATATCCTTCCCCTGCGGATCCAAACGCTGTTCCCGGTGTTACGATGACTCCCGCTTCTTCCAGCAATTTGGCGGCAAATCGTTCGGACGAGTATCCGTCATAGACCGGGATCCACAAGAAAAAGGTCGCTTTCGGCCGCTGCACGTCGATGCCCAGTTCTCGAAGTCTCTCGACCATCATATTCATGCGTTGTTCATAAATGCGGCTATTTTCTCGAATAAACGTCCGTCCGTTCGTCAAAGCGGCCACCGCCGCCTTCTGGATCGGAATAAACTGGCACGTATCCGTGTTGCTCTTGATCACCGAAAGCGCTCGAATCATGTCCCGGTTTCCGACTACGTATCCGATGCGGCAGCCGGCCATGTTATAGCTTTTGGACAACGATCCAAATTCCACCGCCACTTCCTTTGCCCCGTCCACCTGCAAAATGCTCGGCGCTTGAAAACCGGCAAACGTCACGAACGAGTAGGCCGCATCATGAGCAATGAACATCTGGTGCTGACGGGCAAGTGAAACGGCTTCGGCAAATACATCCAAATCGACAGCGGCGGCCGTCGGATTGCTCGGATAATTGAGAAACATGATTTTCGCTTGGTCATAAACGGACGAGGGAAGCGCATCAAACCGAGGAATATAACCATGTTGCGCATCGAGCGGCAGCGATAGGCTCTGGCCGCGGGCAAAATGGACGGCCGTCCGATAGACGGGATAGCCCGGATCAGGCACTAAGGCGAGCTCGCCGGGATTGAGAACGGCTTGCAGCAAATGGACGATTCCTTCTTTCGAGCCGATTAACGCCAACACCTCGGTCTCCGGATCGAGCTTGACGCCATATTCCCGTTCATAAAAACGCGCGACCGCTTCCCGATACTCCCTGCAGCCGCCATACGGCGAATACGTATAGTGTTCTGGCGCATCGAGCGCTTCTTTCAACTCTTCGATGACAAAGGAAGGGGGCGGCAAATCGGGGGCGCCGATCCCTAAATCAATGACATCGACCCCGAGCTTTAGCAATTCTTCTTTTTTCTTCTGAAATCGGGAGAACAAATATGGCGGCATCGTCTGCACAATATCGGAAAATGTGTTCAATCCCATCCCTCCTCATAGCCCTTCGTTTCAGTTTATGCGCACGCCCATCACCCTCATGCCCGTCTCACGTTCAAGAAGCAGCCTATCATACCAATGGCTTTCTCACATCAAGACATCATCAAAATCTTTTTTCTCGAAAAGCGGTCGATGCAGGAGAAGGGGTTATTTTTTCACTAAGCTGCTAGAAAAACGCGATCAACCTTCTGAAACCCGGCCCTTTCGCCATAAAAAGAAGCGGCCGGCATCATCCACGGTTCGATGACGCAACTGGCCGCTGTCTATGGAAGCGAAGCGCCGGCGAAGGCGCCGCGATAGACTGCGCAGTTTTCCCCGCATGATCATTCTATGACTAGAAATTTGCACCTTATGCCATTATCATAATCAATCCGAAACGATTTGTAAATATATTTTTTAAAAATTATATATTTTTAAAATAATAAGGAACCGGACCAATTTGCACAACAAACAAGAGGGGCGGTCAACTACCCCCACTTAGCTAACGCTTGAAGTGGGGGCTTGCAACTCCCCAGAAGTGCGAGCGGACTTCGTCCTCCTTCCTTGACTTGGGGTTGCATCAGGGGGCAGGTTGACAACTACCCAACGACGCAGGTCATGCCTGTGTCGTTCCTTCAACGATGTACTCTATTCCTTTTCGTTGAAGGTTCATAGCACCAATGCGGTCATCGTTTGAGGTATATCCGCATGTTCGACAACAAAAGGTGTGTGTACGTTTCTTTCGATTGGCTTTTTCCGTATGACCACACTTTGGACATGTCAAAGAGGTGTAATGCGGAGCAACCACAATCACTTTTGACCCATGCAAACGTGCCTTATACTCTAACATTTGACGGAACTGATAGAAAGCCCACGATACGGTTTCATATCGGTCATGGATACGTACACGTTCTGTTTTTTCACGAATGCCTGTTAAATCTTCTAATACAAAAAGGGTACGTTCTCCATATTGACGAACGAGTGCCTTCGTGACAGCATGGTTCACATCCGTCATCCAACGGTTTTCTCGTTGTCCGATTGTTTTCAACTTCCGACGCGCAGAAGCCGTCCCTTTTTGCTGGAGGGTTTTTCGCATTCGTTTGTACTTGGCACGCATATGCTTGATTTTTCGTCCGTTAAAAAAGATAGTTTTCCCTTGCGAATCATAAGCTACTGCAAGAAAGTTAACCCCTACATCGACACCGACCACTTGGCGAATGTTGTGTTCATCTACGGTTGGAATTGTTTTGGTCATGGGGATGTGCAAAAAGAATTTGTTATGCTTGTAGACGAGTTTGGCTGTGCCAAACGTCCATGAGCCATCAAAATATGGTTCCATGCCTTTTGGTTCGAATGACACTTTGATTCGTCCTTCTAGCGTATTGACAGAAAATAACCCTTGAACAATGGAGTAATCTCGATTCCAAACGAGATCATATTCAGGCTTTTTAAAGCGAACCAATGTCCATTCGTGACCATTGCTTTTTAGGGAGCGGTATCTAGCGATCACCGTTTTAATCACAGATTGCGCCATTTGCGAACGCAAAGCGTAGTTTGATCGAAGTAGACGATAGGTCATGTCGTGTAACTTGGCTTGTGCAAGCACTTTTGTGTCAAAAATCACAACAGACACAGCGTTGCACGCTTGTCGATAAGCGGAAAGGGTGGCTTTCAATACTTCTGCTTGTTCCGCTGTTGGGTAAATTTTTATTTTGGCTGTTAACGTCATGTCCATTTGTCTCACCTCTCTTTCACTAAAAGTGATACAAAAACACAAAAAAAGCGATTCCTCCCCCACTTACTCCCTTTGGTCGTTGAAGTGGGGGTCTCCTCGCCAAAGACGATGAACGTTCGCCCCCCTCCGCTGCTTCGATCAGCACCGAGCGTTTTCCAGCTCATGCTTTTTCCGTTGATCGAACTTCCATATCCTCTCCACCATGCCGAGCATCGCAGCCCGCTTCTTGTCATTGATACAGCGACGACCCTTGCCGAATAAATTGTTGCGCTTTTTCTTTCATCCCCTCCTCTTTGATTTTCCGTTGCAGTTCATGTGAAATGTTCATGGAACAAAATTTCGGCCCGCACATCGAACAAAAATGAGCTGTTTTCGCCGCCTCAGCCGGCAATGTTTCATCATGATACTCGCGGGCCCGTTCCGGATCGAGGGATAAATTGAACTGATCGTTCCAACGAAATTCAAAGCGCGCTTTCGAGAGCGCGTCGTCACGCTGCTGAGCGGCTGGATGCCCTTTTGCCAGATCAGCCGCATGGGCGGCGATTTTATAGGCCACGACCCCGGCGCGTACGTCCTCTTTATTCGGCAACCCTAAATGTTCTTTGGGCGTTACGTAACAAAGCATCGCCGTTCCATAAGCGCCAATGATGGCGGCGCCAATCGCTGACGTAATATGGTCATACCCGGGCGCGATGTCGGTGACAAGCGGCCCTAACGTATAAAACGGCGCTCCATGACAAATTTCCTGTTCCCGCTCGACATTTTCGCGAATTTTATGCATCGGAATGTGCCCCGGCCCTTCGATCATCACCTGCACATCATGCTTCCAGGCGATTTTCGTCAGCTCGCCGAGCGTCTTGAGTTCCGCAAACTGCGCCTCATCGTTCGCATCGGCGATGGAGCCGGGGCGCAAGCCGTCGCCAAGGGAGATCGCGACATCGTATTGTTTCAAAATCTCGCAGATTTCTTCAAAATGCGTATACAAAAAGTTTTCTTCATGGTGGGCCAAACACCATTGGGCGATGATCGAGCCGCCGCGCGAGACAATTCCGGTCGTCCGGTTGGCGGTGAGCGGAATGTAATGAAGCCGCACACCGGCGTGGATCGTCATGTAGTCGACTCCTTGTTCAGCCTGCTCGATGAGCGTCTCGCGGTACACGTCCCATGTCAGCTTCTCCGGCACCCCTCCTACCTTTTCGAGCGCCTGATAAATCGGCACCGTTCCCACGGGGACCGGCGAATTGCGGATGATGTACTCGCGCGTTTCATGAATGTGTTTGCCGGTCGATAAATCCATGACCGTATCGGCGCCCCAACGCACTGCCCAAAGCAATTTTTCCACTTCGTCTTCAATCGATGAAGAAACAGCCGAGTTGCCGATATTGGCATTAATTTTCACATGGAAACGACGTCCGATGATCATCGGTTCGCTCTCTGGATGGTTAATATTGGCCGGAATAATGGCCCGACCAGCGGCGACTTCTTGGCGGACAATTTCTGGATCGATTTGTTCACGAATCGCGACAAACTCCATTTCTGGCGTAATGATCCCCCGTTTGGCGTAATGCATTTGTGTCACTGTTTTTCCGGGCTTTGCCCTCAATGGACGGCGCACAAACGGAAGCGAACGTTGGATCGCAACAGAAGACCGCTCCATTTCCTCCACATCGCCGCGCTCGACAATCCAGCGGCGGCGAAGAGGAGGCAAGCCTTTCTCCACGTCCGGTTCAAAATCGGGATCCGTATACGGGCCCGTCGTATCGTAGACACGCACCGGTTTGTTTTCCACCATTCCTTGCGGCGTTTTCGTTGGCGATAAAGCAATTTCTCTCATCGGCACGCGCACATCCGGGCGCGACCCTTCGATGTACACTTTGCGGCTTTCCGGAAACGACATAAACGAGCGGATGTTTTCCATGCGTGGCTTCCCCTTTCAACATAAAATGATGAAAAATCAGATCTGAAGCCACACCGTCTGAAGCGGGGCAAACACGAGAATAGGCGATGGCGGCCGATTCAAAATAAAAACAGGTTCCGACACCGGAACCTGATCGAAGGCAAAAGGCCAAATGAACAAGACACGTCCATCTGTTCCCGCTGCCTGCTTCCCTACGCTGGCATGACCCAGATCAGGTTCAAAGGGTCAAAGAACTTCATCGCGTTCTTTTCTCAGCCCGGCTCTCGGACTCCCCTAGCAGATAAGCGTATCACAATGATGACTGACTTTTTTTATTCTATCAGGCAATTGGCAAAGATGCAAACCATTTTATTCCAAACGTTGACTCCCACACGTCGTTTGAAAGCCCCTCTTTCTCGAAGAAAGCGTCCTTTTCCTCACTCACACAGAAAATTTCTTCAGCATTGCCCGCATCTCGTCCGCCATCTGACCGAGCGATGTCGACGAAGAGGCGATTTCCTCGACGGAAGCCATTTGTTCCTGGGTCGCTGCCGATACGTTGGCCGCACCAGACGCTGACTGTTCGACAATATTGGTCATCTGTTGGAGTGCGTCGTTCACTTGACGAGCATGCTCCGTCATTTGCTCGATGGCGGACGATACTTGTCCAATTTGTTTGCTCACTTGGCCGACCTCCTCGCGGATATGGGCAAATGATTGGCCGCATGCCGCCGCAACGTTCAATCCTTTCGCCACTTCGGCGATCACCTGTTCGGCAGACGCAACTGCCCGCTTCGTTTCTTCTTGAATGTAACCGATCAGCTCGGAAATTTGTTGCGCTGAGCGCGCTGATTGTTCTGCGAGCTTCCTCACTTCGTCCGCGACAACCGCAAACCCTTTCCCTTGCTCGCCGGCGCGCGCCGCTTCGATCGCCGCATTGAGCGCCAACAAATTCGTCTGCGACGCAATGCCGGTGATCGCTTCCGTAATCTGTCCAATCTCGTTGGAGCGCTCCCCAAGCCCTTTCACCACCTGGCCGAGCGTTTGCACATGATCGTAAATGAACTGCATTTGCTTGGACATTTGTCCGATTGACTGCTTGCCGTCCTCTGCTTTCGCCGATGTTTTCTCAGCCTGGTGCGCCACTTCTTTCGTATGGAAAGCGACGTCGCTCAATGTTTGGGAAATATCATGCACGGACGCGGCGGTGGTGCGAACAGCATCGGCCTGCTCCTCCGCACTTGCCGCAAGCGTTTCCATCGTTGTCGCAATTTGCTCTGTCGCTTTCGTCGTCTGTTCGGCGACGGCGGCAAGCTGCTGAGAATATTGCGCTACTTCTTCGGCATGATGTTGGACTTGCCCCATCACACTTTGCCAAGCGTTTGCCATATCGTTTAACGACGCCGCAATCGGCCGCAGCTGCTGGACGCGATCAAGAGGTATGCGCACCGTCAAATCTCCGCCTGTCATCTTGCCTAAATGTTCGTTAATAACGGCAATCGGGGCAACAAACCGTCGATAGTTGAGCGTTGCCGAAACGAAGCCGAGCATCGCGCCAAACAGCACCGTAGCAACAAGCGTCCACCAAAATGCCGCCCCGCGAATGCCGTTGACCAGGCATGTGGCCATGCCGATCGCCGCTGTGCCAGGAATGACAACGAACATTGTGCGGATAATATAACTGGATAAAGACAAAGTCGTTCTCCTCCTTTTCCATTATGCAATCGTCTTTTCTTTATCTTCACCGCTTAAATAGATTCGTGAATGATCATTCATTTTCCTTCCTGGCCATAATCATGAATGTGTGGATTTGCAAAGATTTTCTAGTCTAAAAGGCTGGTGAAAAACAACGGATTCGCTCGGTTTGGGAGAAATCGCAAGGAATTAAGTTGTGGCGCCGCAAGACTTTTCAATTTGAACAACAGTGTTGAAGAGCAATATTCCCTCTTAAATCGCCAGCCTTCTAAAAGGCTGGTGATTTAGTGAAAAGCCGCGGAAAACGGAATCTCTTCTCAAATTGAGAAGTCCTGTAAAATCAACGCTTCTCTTTCAGCCGAAAGCAACGGGTTCGGCGAAATCGGTCGTTTTTCACCAGCCCTCTAAAGGGCTGATGATTTAGTGAAAAACGCGGCTGATCCCGGTCGTTTTTTCATTTGAGAAACATTGAGAAATCAACTTTCATTTTTTGGAGAAATGCCGCTGATTGGCGTGCGACAGCCTTTTTTCACCGGCCTTCTAAAAAACAACAAGGCCCCACTCAAAAGCGTCATTCTTTTGATCGTTGATGATCCGTCACGAAAGATAAGAAAAGGCGTCCCGACCCTCTTGGGACACCCCCTGCTGTTTTCTGCTTTACACCGTCGGTTTTTCCGTTGTCACATACGTCCCAGCGATAAAATCGTGAATCGACCGTTTGTCTTCTCTCGCAGCGACCATAATCGCACTAATGATGAGACCAATGCCAAACGTGATAAAGTATACGAGTCCGCCAACGAACGAGCGCAAAAACATCGTGCCGACCCCAACTTTTCCGCCGTTGACTTTCGCAATCCGGATGCCAAGCATCCGCTTGCCGACCGTATATCCGTACCAAACAGCCGGGACGATTAACGCGTAAAGGATGTTCGCTAATGACGTAAACCAGTTCGTTTCCCAACTGCCAGTGATGAAATAGCCGATGATCGAAATCGGAATGCCAACGACAATCGCATCCAACAAGTTAGCCAACAGCCGCTTCCAAAATCCAGCCGGATTCGTCACCGCCATATGTCTTCCCTCCTGTTGCCTTTTCTATATTGTATTCGCAATCAACAGCGTAATTGTCTTTATTTTAACCTGAATTGTGGAAAGGAATCTATACTATAGTTTGGTGTTTGCCGCCATTATTGGGCGGCAGGAGTGAATGCGTCTTTTCACGATTCGTAAAAAAGATAGCCCAAAAGGCCATTTTTGCAACCGAGACACAGTTGGCTGCCGTGCCGTTTCATACATAAAGAAAAAGCAGCTTGTGAAGCGGATCGATCATCCGAATACAGGCGGCTTTTCCCCTCGTTTAGCCAAGCTTGGCCACCACCGCCGAAAAATCGTCCGGAAGCGGCCCTTTTTGCGCAAAATGGCGGCGCAGATGGTCCAAAAGCACCTGCTCGTCCAATAAAATATGCGGCGTTAGCGCATCGCGGAACGCTTCAATCTTTTGCCGAACGGATCCCGCCCCCCCTTCAATCGCCCCGTCGGAATACAACACAAGCGTCGCCCCCGGCTCGTAGCGCAACCGGCCGCTGTCGACAAAAAGGCGCGGAAGCAGCCCGATCGGCGCGCAGCCGCGGTCCAACTCCGCCACCGTTCCGTCCGGTTGGAACAAAAACCCCGGCGGATGGCCGGCTGATGCATATTCAATCATCCGTTCCTTGACATCCACAAGAACATACACGGCGGTGAAATAATACGTCATCCGCCCGTTTTCATGGTACAACTGGCGCATATGGCGGTTCAACTCGCGAAACACTTCCGTCGGAACGATCCCTTTGCGGATGACGCCGTTTAAGAGCGAGCGGACCGACATGCAAATGAGTGAAGCCGCTGCCCCATGACCCATCACATCCATTAAAAAAATGCCGTACCGCTGTTTGTCGATCGGATACCAGGCGTACATATCGCCCCCCAGCTCCCGTGATGGGATGTACGTTCCGGCAATCTGGATTCCTTTGGCCGACAACGGCTTGCTCAACACGCGCTTTTGCACCTCGCGGGCCAGCCGCAAGTCATCTTTCATCGCTGCGATGTATGGGTTCTCATAAGTTGGACCGGCAAATAAAAACAAGTAAAAAGCGATTCCTCCATCATGGCCAGGCACAGCCCGCACCGTCGTCTGCCTGACATAGACCGAACCGTTTTTCCGCCGCCAGCGCACCCACCCCCTCCATTCTCCACTTTCCCCAGTTCCCGCTTGAATCACCTCATAAAGCCAGGCCTCGTAATAACCCGCGTAAAGCGTATGCAGCGGCTGACCGACAATCTCTACACCATGGCCAGTGATTTTTGTGAACGCCGGATTGACAAACTGAACGACAAACTGGCCATCGGTTACGAGCATCGCCTGTTCCATCGCTTTGTACACTTGTTCAGCGAGCTGCCGTTCATTCTCGTTTCGCTTTGCTTCTGTCAGATCAGCGACAACTCCGCTGACGAGCCTCACTTCCCCGAATTGGCCAAGCACAGGAAACGTCCGTTCAAGCACCCAGCGGACGGAGCCATCCCGCTGATTGATGATGCGATACGTTTGGGCACCCGCATCCGCCCCCGAAAGAAGCGACCATTTTCTTTCCGCCTTGGCGCGGTCATCCGGGTAGGACACTTTTGCCCATATGTCTTGATCGCGGTAAAAGTCGTCCGGAGGCAGGCCGTACAGCTGCTCGCATGATGACGAAATGAACAAGAGCCGCCTTTGTTCCGGCGCTGCGAGCCAATACACATAATCGCCCGGCCCAACGAATACATTCATTTTTTCCAAGCCGAGAAGCAACTCTCGCCACGCGAGGTGGTCATAACGTTGAACATGTTCCCAAAACCCATCCACCATAGAACGTCATTCTCCACTGAAATAATCCATGGCTTCCTTCTCTGTGGCAAATAGTTTGATAAACGAAGAAAATTTGACGATATGGAAAATTTCTGCAAGCGACCCTTCCACTCCGGCAATGACCAACTCTTTTTGTCGGGCTCTCGCCGCCATGACGCTGTCAGCGATGACCCCGAGTCCGGCGCTGTTAATGTATTTGACCCCCTCCATGTTGACGATCAATTGATCCGCCTGTTTGTCCAGCAACTTTTCCAGCGCTTGACGGAACGATTCGACATTGTTTAAGGTAATATCTTCTGCCCATGTAAGCGTGCAAATTGCCCCTTGTTTTGTCTCCATCTTGTTTCCTCCAATAGTCACTCTTTTTTTTGCATTTGCACATGCAAAACAAGACGTTGTTTCCCGCTTGCTTCACGTATACATCGTCGACGATATGGGTGATCAGCTGCAGCCCCCTGCCGCGCGGCCCAGTGTTGACGACATCAGTTTGGGCTACGGAGAAGCATCCTCCTCGCTGTTTGACAATGATCATAAACTGTCTCGCATCAATTTTCCAAAATATCCTAAATGGCAGTTTTCTCGTTTTTTGACAATATTCATACGCATTCGTGCACGCTTCCTCTGTCGCGAGCCGAAGAAAAAGGCAATCGCGCGGCAAAAACCCCATTCTCTTCGCCAGTTCCTCGGTAATGTCCATCGCTTTTAAAATGTCCGCCGTTTTCACGATCGCCATCGTTCGGATCATGGCCTTGGGCTTCATCGGCATTCCCCTATCCTTGTTATGCTTATGCGCCGGCCAAAGCAACATGGCAGCTTTTCCACTATCCCACGTTCCAGCGCTGGGGAAAACGGATTCGAATGCTATTTTTCTCCTTTATTGTTCCATCTATCGAAAAATAGTTCTTATTTACTACAACTCATTATAATACAAAATGGGGTTCATTCCAATTTCCTACATCCAAAAAAAAAGACATCATGGCACCCATCGTCCAATGATGTCCCCTTAGCGGCGCTGCCGGCGGTGGTTTAGTTGATACACAAGGGCGATCAACTGCGACCGGTCATTGACGCCAATTTTTTGAAAAATGTTCGTAATATGATTTTTCACGGTATGGACGCTAATGAACAACCGTTCTGAAATTTCGCGGTTGCTGCAGCCTTGAATGAGCAGCTCCAATACATCCATCTCCCGGGCTGTCAACTGCTCGGACAGCATGTCGATATTGACCGTCCCATCATTCCCACCGTGGGCCTTGCCGCTAATCATCATCGCACCAATCGCGGCCAGCGCCGTCATATACACTTCCGCCTCTTTCGCTTCCCTTCCTTTCTTTATATGAACGGCGAGAACGCCATAGCGGCCATCGCCGACGAAAAACGGCACTTCCATCACCGATTTGCCCTCGACATCAAGCAACGCCGGCACCTCGCTTTTCGCCTTCTCGCCGTGACAGCCATAGCGACGGCAGACATCATCCCGATAACGAACGGCCATTTCTACGTCCATCGCTCCTTCGTGGACAACGGCTGTTTGGCCATCGCTAGACCATACCACGCAGACGAAATCGCCGTAAGCGAGCTCCGCGGCGAATTCGGCCATCATCCGGATGATTTCTTCCTCGTTCTGCACCATACGCATGGCCCGTCCAATTTCCATCAACATCGAAAGGCGCATCAAATGGCGGTCCATTTTCATATCGGCCTCTGTACATTTAGCCAGAAGCAGCCAATGTTGAACGAGGGCGGAGCCGACCGAACGAAGCGCCGCTGGCAGTGAAGAGGCCGCCTCACTGCCGATCATGACCCATCCTTCCATTGTTTTCCCGTACATCGCCGGATACGCAATCATCGCTTTCGGGCGGATGCCATGGCGGACAAAAAAGGAAAAGCGTGGATCCAAAGCGGCATCTTGAACGTAAACCGAACGAAGCGGCGGCTTCGAAGACGAAAGCGGCGGAAACAACGCATCGATCATCTTGCCGCGCAGCTTTCCGGCCTTTTCCCCGCTTGCCGCCGCCACCATCCATCCTTGCGGACACTTGGCGATATACAACGCCATATCGACGCGTTCATCGAACGCCCGCAACTCAAAAAGCAGCTTGTCCACGTCCGCTAGGGCGGAGCTGTCCGTGACCACTGCTTCAAGCCGTTTTCCGTATTCACAGCATTGCTGCTTGCGGCGCTCGCCGCTGATTAATTCCCCGCATATGACCGCCATCTTTTCTATATCTTTTAACTTCGCTTCGACTGCCCGCGCCGGCAGCGCCACCGATCGTTCGATGGCTGACACCCACTTTCCGCCGGCTGCCAGCGGCTGTTCGCAAATGAGCCATTTCGTCTCTTCCTCGATAAACACGCCCGCCCAAATCCAATATTCCGCCTTCTCATCGACAAACACGGGAGCGACGATGCTTTTCATGCCAAAACGCCCGACCGGTACGACCGATGGACGCTGCCATCCGTCAATAACAAGTTCTCGCGGGCAGAAAAACGATGGCGCTTCCCTTTCAGCTGCAAACAAAACGAGCTCCGCCAGCTCGGTCATATTCGATACTTTCGTCACGGGAGCGCCGTGATCATCGACGATAAGCATGCTCAACTCCGTCAATGCCGCGTATGCATCTTGAATATATTGCAACGATTCACGGATCACCACGCCTTCAACTCTCCTACAACTCGTTTTTACCCCTATCTATTATGGACAAATAACTGGCAAGAAATCAAGCTTTAACCCCCTGCGACAGCAAAAACAAACCGGCGCCGGCGGCCCGCACGAGATAGCGGGCGCCGCGCCGGAAAAGAGTTTTTGCGCCAAACAGAGCGCACCATCAAGAACAGGCCCAAGCATTTCGGGCAGCTTGGAAATGAACATCACCAATCGATGCACAATTCAAGAGCATGGAGACAATCAGCCAGTTGCCGCTTAATCTCCGCCAGCGCTTCCTCCGTCTTCGCTTCTGCGCGTAAGACGAGAATCGGCTGCGTGTTCGACGGCCGCACCAACCCCCAGCCTTCCGGGAACTGGATGCGGGCGCCATCGACGTCAACAACCGGATAGCGGCCAGCGAACCGGTTTTTCACCGCAGCAATGGCAGCTGGTTTTTTCTCTTCCGGACAAGCAACTCGCGTCTCCGGCGTCGCCGCGTACCGCGGCACATCGGCAAACCACTCGGACAGCGGGCGCTCATCGTGCGACAGTAATCGAAGCAGGCGCCCAGCGGCGTACAGTGCATCGTCATAGCCGTAAAACTCATCATTGAAGAACAAATGGCCAGACATTTCACCAGCAAACGGGATCTCCGGACGACGGCGCAACGTCGCTTTGACGTGCGAATGGCCGGTGCGATGGAAGAACGGTTTCCCGCCGAGCCGCTCAATTTCCTCAACAAGCGCTTGCGAACATTTCACTTCAACGGGCGCGTCGGCTCCCGGATAGCGCTTAAGAATCTCGCGCCAGAACAGCACCATCAGTTGGTCGCCCCAACGGATCGCACCCGTTTCATCCACAACCCCGATCCGATCACCGTCGCCGTCAAACGCGATGCCAAGATCAGCCTGCTCCTTGCGCACCATCTCAATCAAGGCCGTTAAGTTCTCCGGCACGACCGGGTCCGGATGATGGTTCGGAAACGTTGGATCGGATTCACAGTAAAGCGGGACGACATCGCATCCCCACTCTTTGAGCACTTGTGGCGCAATGATCGATGGGGTGCCGTTGCCGCAGTCGACGACGACCTTCAGCTTGCGCGGACCGAGTTGGATTTTCTCCTTCAACATCTTGATATATGCCGGAGCAAGGTCCAACGTTTCCTCGCGCCCGCGCGCTGTTTCAGGCCGCGGCTGTTCCTGGCTGAGCCGCTCCATCGCCCGCCGCAACGCTTGGATGCGCTCGCCATAAATTGTCGTTTTTCCCATGGCGATTTTAAATCCGTTCTCATCCCCTGGGTTATGGCTGGCGGTGATGATCATGCCGCATGGAATGTTCGTGTAGTATAAGCTGTAGTAAAACATCGGCGTCGTCGAAAGCCCAATATCGACGACATCGCAGCCGCCATCGAGCAGCCCATCTTTGAGCGCCCGATGCAAGCCAGGCGATGATAGACGATTGTCATGACCGACAACCGCCCTCTTCTCGCCTTCCTTTTGCATCATGTCGGCAAAGGCCCGTCCGAGCCAATACGCGAACGACTCATCGAGCTCCTCTCCGGCTCGTCCGCGGATGTCGTATTCTTTAAACACGTGTGCCGGCCATGCGAACGGTTTCGTTGTTGACGTATTCATCGACAACCACCTCCACCGAAATCGATTGAGCGATTGCTGCTGTTAACAAGTACGACAATGTTGACTCCGCCCCCCGATTCGGGTTCGGGCCGTTCGGGCCAAGCCCGTCGCAGCAACTGCCGTCGCTTGGGTCGGCAAGCGGCGCGTTGCCGTCGTTTTGTCCGTAAAACCAAGCGAGGCAGCGGCGGACGACGCCGCGATAACGCTCGTCGTCCGTTGCCCAATACGCTTCGCGCGCCGCCAAAGCGAGCTTCATCACATCAAGCGGCTGTTGATCCC
Organism: Geobacillus sp. PLS 41; assembly: GCF_056494105.1. Classification (NCBI taxonomy): domain Bacteria; kingdom Bacillati; phylum Bacillota; class Bacilli; order Caryophanales; family Anoxybacillaceae; genus Geobacillus; species Geobacillus sp. PLS 41. The sequence goes on from NZ_CM151395.1 coordinate 127,169, forward strand.
AATCGGCGCGGTAGCGGCGGCTGCACCAGCCGCGGTTGCCGACCGGACGGATGACACCTCCCGGTCCGCTCATTTTTTCAATAAGGAAAGCAAGGCTTTTTTCCGCCACTTCCTTCACCTCATCCCGAGGCGCGCGCCGATATGCCGTCCAAAGCGCCCACGGCAGCACCCCGTTGGCGTACGTCAACTCCGGCTCATACCAATACCAATCGTCGCCAGCATGCTCCCAATACGCCGCAAGCAGCCGCTGCTCAAGCCGTGCAGCCAAAGCTGCCACTTCCTCTTGATCGACGCCAAGCGGGCGTCCTTCTGTCAATAAGACGCCGCAAGTGGCCACCCCCCAGGCGACGCCGCGCAGCGAACGAAGCTCCCAAGCCGCCGGCATGGCCCGCCGCAACATATCTGCTGCCGCCTCGCGCCGCGCCGGATCGCTGAGGCGAACGTAAGCCAACGCCGTCGCCCAAAACGACCGCCCGAAGCAGTCGTCTGACGGCGTTTCCTCTTCTTTTGTCCGATCGAAGAAAAAGTTGTTATGGAACGTGCCATCATCGTTTTGCGCCCAAAGCAAAAACGCCAAATACCGGTCAAGCAAACGGTGCAGCCGCTCTTTCTCTCCTTTGTCTTCACATAGCGCCATCCATTCCAGGCACGCCCAGATGGCGCGGGCGTTGTCATCGGTCGAATAACCCTCGCGACGGCGCGGGATGCGGCCAAGGCTATGCTCAAGCAATCCGGTGTCGTCAGTCATGCGCTCGAGATGGTCGAACTTAATGACTGACGGTGCCAATGGTCTTCACCTCCCCACGTTTCGCGTCGCACATGCGCGCAAACAAGGCGACATGCTGTTCGCCGACGCGCGGCCAATGCGTGTTTGCCCCGATTTGGCGCACCTTTTCCTCCCATCGCTTCAGCGCCGCCTCGTCGGCCAACAGCTGCCCGAGCCGCTCTTCCCAGGCGGTCGTATCGCCATACGGCAACAACAGCTCTTCACAACCTTGCAACAAATCGCGCGCATGCTCATACGGCGTCGAAACGACCGGACGGCCGACGCCGACCGCATAGGCAAGCGTGCCGCTTGTGATTTGCTGCATGCCCGGGTACGGGGTGACGTATAGATCGCACGCCGTCAAATAATCGATCAATTCCTCTTCGCTGAAATACCGATCTTCCATGTAGACATGGAGCTCAAGCCCTAAACGGTGAATGAGCGATTTCAACTCCTCGCGATATGCTTCTCCTTCCCTCTTTTTCACTTCTGGGTGCGTCTGTCCGGCAATGACATACAGCGCTTCCGGCACCTTGCGCACAACGCCCGGCAATGCGGCCAAGACCGATTCAATCCCTTTGCCGCGGCTGAGCAGCCCAAACGTCAACATCACTTTGCGGCCGCTGAATCCGAGGCGTCGGCGAAGCGAATCGCGATTTTCGCTGCTTGGGCCTGGAGCACCGTGCGGAATGTAGACAATTTTTTCTTCCGGCAGGCCAAACGCTTTGACCAAATACGGAATCGCCTGCCGGTTCATGACGATGATCGCATCGCTTGCCGCCGCGATTTTCTCTTGAATCGGGCGATACGGCAACGGCGGGTCGGCAAACACCGTATGGAACGTCGTTACGAGCGGCTTGTTGAGCGCGGCGATGAAATCAAGAATGTATTCGCCCGCCTCGCCGCCGAAAATGCCGAACTCATGCTGCAATAAAACGACGTCGATGTCGCTTTCATTCACCCTTTTGGCCATCTCGGCATACGCCGCGCGGTTTTGCGCCGGAAGCGGCCAATACGCCGGGTTGTGGCGATAGGCGTCATCGCCGTCGCTTTCGTTGTACAACACGATGACGCGGTCGCCGTCGGACGGGCCCCGGACGCCGTCAATGCTTTGTCGCAAATGTTCCGTAAACGTCGCCAGCCCGCACCGCCGCGGCGGGTACGTGCTGACGTAGGCAATTCGAATCATGCTTGCACCGCCTCCTTGAACTGATTAATAATCGAATCTTCGAACACTTCTCCCGCCGGCGTCACCGTCCGATAGCCGAAAATGCTGTTTTGCAAACGGCTGCGGTCACGAATGACAGAGCGGTCCCAAACGATTGTCTGCGCGCAATGGACGCGGGCGCCAATTTGGCAGCGGTCGCCGATGACCGCATTTGGGCCAATGACAGCCTGCGGACCGATTTTCACGTGGTCGCCGATGAGCACAGGCGGCACAAACAAGACGCCAGACCCAATCTCCACGTTTTCACCAACAAACACGCCCGGTTGAATTTCACGTCCTTTGAGCGGAATCGGAAACTCCCGGCTCAACGCATCCCAATGCACTTGGCGGTAGCGGGCCGGCGTCCCCATATCACGCCAGTATCCGGTGCTGACGATGCCATATACACCGACATTCTTCTCGATCAGCAGCGGGAATGTTTCACGCTCGATCGACACTTCCCGCTCAGCCGGAATATAACGCATCACGTCCGGCTCGAAAATATACATGCCGGCATTGATGCGGTTCGATGGCGCTTCTTCGCGGCGCGGCTTTTCGACAAAGCGTAAAATTTGCCCACGATCGTCTTGTTCGACCACCCCATAGGAAGAAGGATCGTCTACTTCCGTTAAGACAATCGTCGCCAAACCGCCATGTTGACGATGGAAATCAAGCAGCGGGATCAATTGCGGCAAATGCACAATGTCGGCGTTAAACACGAGAAACCGTTCCTTCAGCCAGCGCTCGGCGTTTTTGATCGCCCCAGCCGTTCCGAGCGGGAACGGTTCGAGCGCGTATGTAATCTTGACGTTCCAGCGCTTCCCATCTTCGAAATAGCGACGGATCACTTCTGAACAATGATGTGCGGCGATGACAAATTCGTTGACTCCTTGGTCGCGAAGATGAACGATGAGGTGTTCAAGCCATGGCCGGTTCGCAATCGGGGCCATCGGTTTGGGGATGTTTTCGGTCAATGGACGAAGACGCGTACCTAATCCTCCTGCCAGCAACAATGCTTTCATTTCGTCATCCCTCCATATCTTTTTTTCACAAAAATAGACACCTTTTTTGACGGATGAACGAGAAAATGAAAGTAGTTCATAGATTGCTAGCACTCGGCTGCGATGGTTGCTAATAATAATATACATAATATTCCTCCTTCTATGCAAGCGAAATAATTGTCGGATGGTGTCGATGAGGAATGATTGATGCTTGCAAATTTCAAAACTTTCATTTTCTCGTTCTTCTTTTTCTTTGCGGTATAATGAGTATCGTTAATGCTATATATATGTGAGGGAGGAGGAGAATACGCCATGATTTCTTCATCATCTTTCCGTTACCATGTTGGCATTGCCGGTGCCGGCGCATTCGCTGAATTTCTCGCCGGCGCGCTCGCCCCGCTTCCTTCCTTCCATCTCGCCGCTGTCGCCGGGCGGACGGACGAAAAACGCCAGCGCGTCATCGACGCCTATCGCCGCCGTCAGGCACAGGCGGGCGACGTGCGCGAATACCGCGAAGCTGAAGAATTGATCGTTGACCCGCATGTTGACATCGTCATTCTCACCACCCCGCCGCATTTGCACGCCCCGCTTGCCAAGCGGGCGCTTGAGGAAGGCAAACATGTGTTGCTTGAAAAGCCAGGCGGCCTCACCGCCGAGGCGCTGCGGGCGAACATCCAGCTCGCCGCCCGCCAAAACCGGGCGTTGGCGGTCAATCTCGTCCTTCGCTACCACCCGCTCGCAGAAGCCGTCAAGCAACTCATCCACCGCGCGTTTCTTGGCCCAGTGGACTACGCAAGCCTTCACAACGCGGCTCACCGTGTCGCGGAAGGCCATTGGTTTTGGGACGAGCGGCGAAGCGGCGGCATCCTGATCGAGCACGGCGTCCACTTTTTTGAAGTCGGACGCGACTGGTTTGGCGAAGCGGCTTCCGCACGCGGATTCGCGTTGCGAGAACCAGACGGCACACGGCCGCGCGTCGGCGCTACGGTGATTCATGAAAGCAACGGCTGGCGCATCCCCGTCCATTATTACCACGGCTTTACGATGGACCCCGCCGCTTCGGAATCGACGCACTGGGACATTCATACGGCACGCGGGCGCATCGTGCTTGAAGGCTGGATTCCGACGCAGCTATCCGTCTCCGGCCTCGTCTCAACCGATGAGGCAGCGCATATGGACGCTTTGCTTGATGCCATTCCGAAACAACCGTCCTCCCGCGCCATCGAACAAGTCAGGCAAGCGGCCAACCGCCTGTTGCCGTCGGTTCCACGGTCAGACGCCCCGCGCATCCCGTACGAGCGCACCGTGGTGCTCTCGGACCGCCACGGGTGGTACGAAGCGATTGCCCAAACGCGCTTTCTTGATTTTTGCCGTTTGATCGAGAACCCGAGCTGGCGCGTCCTCGTCACCGCCGAAGACGCCGCCGCCGACCTCGCTTTGGCGGAAGCGTGCACCGTTGCAGATGAAGAAACCGATCCGCTCGGCATCCGTTAACACAACGAAACAAAAAGGAAAGGTGTCCCAAAAAGATCGGGGCACCTTTTTTGATTGCCGTATATAATTGTTAAAAAGCAATATATTGCGTTTCGCTTCTTGAACATCGCCCTTTGGCGTCAGACTCTTGGCGGGACGGTATCGTTCCCACCTTTTTAATTAAGAAGGACGGAACCTTTTCACCAGGCGCTCCGTATTCTCAACTGAAATCGATGACAAGGAGGAGAACTTGTTGTTCAAAAAACTGTTAAGTTCTATCGGCATCGGAGCAGCCACTGTTGATACGAAATTAGCGAAAGCGCAATATGTCCAAGGCGAAACAGTCGAAGGGATTGTCGACATTCGCGGCGGCAGCATCGAGCAGCATATCGACGAAATTTACTTAGCGTTAGTGACGACCTACCTTCGAGAAATCGATGATAAGAAACACGAGGAAAAAGCGGTGCTGGCAAGGTACAAAGTAAGCGGCTCGCTGACGATTGGGCCGAACGAAACGAAAACGATCCCGTTTCAATTCGCCTTGCCGTACGACGTGCCCGTCACGCTCGGCTCTTCGCGGGTATGGCTGCAAACCGGCCTTGACATTAAAATGGCGCTCGACCCGCAAGACCGCGACCATCTCGCCATCGAACCGCACCCGCTCGTCGCCGCGTTTCTCGAGGCAGCCCGCCAATTAGGATTCCGCCTCCACCATGTGCAGTGCGAACAAGCGCCGCGCTATTGGCAACGGCGGTTGCCGTTTGTCCAAGAGTTTGAATTCAAGCCGGCAAGTGGACCGTTCAAAGGCTGTCTTGATGAATTGGAAGCGATCTTCTTTTTGTCTGAAAACAGCGTAGAAGTCTTGCTGGAAATCGACCGCAAGGCACGTGGACTTTCTGGGTTGTTCGCAGAGGCGCTCGATATGGACGAGACGTTTGTCCGGTTCACATACGGCACAGGCGACATCCCGGCATTGCCGCAATTACTGGCAGATGCGATCCAGAAGTACAGTTAGACGGAAAAAACGAAAAGGGCCGTCCGCCATCTTTTTCCTTCCGCTTCTGAAGTTTGTAGGTGGGGCATAGGTTGCACATCTATCCCTGTAAATGATTTCTATTTGTTTCAAAAAAGGATGGCAAAAGCAATAAATCCCGTTTCTCCCTATCCGAGAAACGGGATTCCTTCCATCATGATCCCCGAACAAGCAACGCACAGCACTCGACATGGGCCGTATGCGGAAACATGTCCACCGGCTGGACGGTTTTCAATGTATAGCCGAACGAGACTAGCTCCGTAATGTCTGACGCAAACGTCTCCGGATTGCACGAGACATACACAACCCGCTCCGGCCGCGCCCGGCCGATTTTGCGCATCACCTTCCCGCCCGCCCCCGAACGTGGAGGATCCAAAAGCAGCAGCTCCGGCCGCCCGAACTGTTCCAACACTTCATCAATCCCGCGTCTTGCATCCCGAGCCAAAAAGTACGTATTATCAATGCCGTTGTCCTTCGCATTTCGCTTCGCCGACTCAATCGACGTTTCAACAATTTCAATGCCAGCTAACGCTTTGACCCGTTTCGCAAATGGCAGGGAAAACGTCCCGACTCCGCAAAAGAGGTCGATCATGTTTTCATGAGGCTGCGGTTTGCCCATCTCCAACGCCAGTTCAACCAATTTGGCCGCCTGCACTGGGTTTGTTTGAAAAAACGTATCAAACCAAAGGCGGTAGCGGAAGCCGCACAATTCATCGTAAATGAAATCACGTCCGGCCAACACATGGGTTTGTTCCGCTTGGGTGCGGTCCGCCCACGCCCGATTCTCGAGCCAAAGCAAACTTTTCACTTGCGGGAGCATTTTGGTGATCCGCTCCGTCAAATCGGCCGCCGCTTCTTTCAGATCCCCTTCCGGCGCCTCGGTCGCAAAGAGCGCCACCATCACCTCTCCTGTCGCAAACGACTCGCGCACCATGAGGTGGCGAAGCAGCCCTTCGTGGGTATCTTTGTGATAACCAGGCAACCGGTGATCGCGCGCCCAACGCGCCACCTCCATGGCCGCTTTGACGATCTTCTCGCCGGCAATGAGGCATGTCTCCAACGAAATGACTTGCCGGAAGTTCCCTCGCTCGTGCAGTCCAAGCAACCCTTCCGGAGAAAACGTAAACTCCATTTTATTGCGGTAATGCCACGGATGTTCCATGCCAATCGTATCGCGGACAACGCCAGGGTCAAATCCGTGCTCTTTCAAGAGCGTCTTGACATGCTCCGTTTTATGGCGCAGCTGCCCTTCATAGCGCCAGTGCTGCCAGACACAGCCGCCACAGCGGTCAAAGTGCGGACACGAAGGCGCAAGCCGTTCCGGATGCGGCTCGATCACTTCTTCCACTCGGGCATGGGCCCTCCGGCGTTTCGGCCAATCGATCAAAACCCGCACCTTTTCACCAGGAAGCGTGGACGGAACAGTGAGTTTGAGCTTTTTTTCTCCTCCCTTCTTCTTCCTGCCAAACGACCGCTTGTCCCGCTCCTTTTTTATCCAACTGATGAATGTCCGTAATGAACGATTGTTTTCCGCTGTCTGTCAATGGCTTTCCTCCTTCCGAGATGAACGATGTTGTCACCCTTTATGTATTGTACACGATCAGCGGGCGAATCCAAAGCACCTTTCCGTCACGGCGTCAACCCCTCTTCTCTCCGGCGCGGCCTTTGGCGGGGATTTATCCCTTTCCGACCGGAAGCACGATTGATCCAAAACGGCCAGCACCAAAGTTGACTTTTCCTGAAGATATAACTATAATGGTTACAACGGTGGTGTTTTACGTGAAACAAATTAGCACACGATTTTCGATGGCCGTGCACATCCTTTGCTTGCTTGCGACCAGCCCGGCCGATTGCACCGGAGATTTCATCGCGCAGAGCGTCAATACAAACCCTGTCATCATCCGTCGAATTATGGGCATGTTAAAAAAAGCGGGGTTGGTTGACGTCCGCCCCGGAGTCGGCGGCGCTTCGCTACGCAAACCTCCCGACCAAATCACGCTGTTAGACGTGTATCGGGCCGTCGGTGTCGTGGAAACGGATCAACTGTTTCGCATCCATGAACATCCGAACATTCAGTGCCCGGTCGGGCGGAATATCGAGGCGGTTCTGCAAGCCGAACTGAAAGCGGCGCAGGCGGCCATGGAAGAGCGGCTTTCGCAAACGACGATCAGCCGGCTGATCGCTCAATTTCAATAATAAAAGCTCTTAACAGGGCTTTTATTTATACATCGGTTGTAACCAAACTGGTTATAACAAAACAAATGAGGAGGTCTAGGCGTATGAACATATTAGTCACCGGGGCAACCGGAAAATTAGGAACGAAAGTCGTCGAAACGCTGTTGAAATCCGTGCCGGCTCACCAGCTGGCCGTCAGCGTCCGCCAGCCGGAAAAAGCCGAACATCTTCGGGCCCGCGGAGTCGACGTTCGCCATGGCGATTTTGACCGCCCCGAAACGTTGGAGACAGCCTTTCAAGGGATTGACCGGCTGTTGATCATCTCCACCGACGGAGACAACGAAACAAGAATCCGCCAGCACACAAATGCCGTCAACGCCGCCCAACGCGCCCAAGTCGGATTCATTGCGTACACAAGCCTGGCGAATGCGAATGAAAGCCGGCTCGCCTTGGCCGAAGTGCATCGGGTGACGGAAGAAGCCATCGCAAACACCGGCATTCCGTACTCCTTTTTGCGCAACAACTGGTATTTGGAAAACGAAATCGGAACCGTTCAAGCCGTCCTCGCCGGGGCGCCTTGGGTGACATCAGCCGGGACAGGCAAAGTCGGCTGGGCCCTTCGCCAAGACTACGCCGAAGCCGCCGCTGCCGTCCTCGCCGGAGATGGCCATGAAAACACAATTTACGAACTTTCCGGCCCCCTCATGACCCAAGAAGAACTCGCCGCCGCCCTCGGCGCCGTCTTAGGCAAAGACGTGCCGGTGCAACAAGTCAACGATGCTGCCTATGCTGATATCATGAAAAAGGCTGGTTTGCCCGATCCGCTCGTGTCGTTTCTCGTGGACATTCAACGCGGCATCCGCGAAGGCTCCTTAGAAATCGAAAGCAACGACTTTGAAAAACTGCTCGGCAGACCGGTGACGCCGATTCACGACGCGCTGGCCCAACTTGTTCGTGACCTAAAGGGAACAACCCATTAATTTCCACAAAAACCGGCCCTGCGGCCGGTTTTTTTACGAAACAAACTTCCTCCCCCTCTCCCCTTTTCCATCTTCCCGACCGCCATCCCCGTCAGCTCATCAACCGTTTCGTCATCATCTCCTGTTTCCAACTTTTTTTCAATATCTGCTTTGCCTAACAGGATTCCAAAGCGGCCATTCCCAGGATGCCGGACGCACAAAAACGGTGTCCCGAACGCAGCGGGACACCTCCAACTCTACAACGTATGATGGCTTATAACGCTTGTTCCTTCTTTTCGTCCACTCTCGTATACCCATTTTCCCAAAATGTCGCGTTCTTGATCCCGTATTTTGACGCATTGAATTCCGGATCCTTGCCTTGCTTCAGCTGCTCCTCATAATCTTTTAGCGCAATATAGGCCGGTTTAAACAACAACAAGATCGCGATCAAGTTGAGCCACACCATGATGCCAAGCCCGATGTCGCCCATCGCCCATGCCGTTGTCGCCGTTTTGACCGTTCCATAGAAAGTGGCGGCCAAAAAGATCACTTTGAGGGCAAAGAAGGCCGTTCCCCTCTTTTCACCGCGCACAAGATAGGCGAGGTTCGTCTCGGCAATATAGTAATAGGCGTACATCGTGGTAAAGGCGAAGAAGAACAGAGCGATCGCGATAAAGGCCGAGCCAAACCCCGGGAAGAGGGTGTCCACCGCCGCTTGCGTATACCCTGCGCCCGGTTCTACCCCTTCAAGGTTGACGACAATCGGCTCCTTGGTTTTTTCATTAATGACATTATACTGGTTAGTAAATAAAATCATCAGTGCCGTCGCCGTCACGACCAAGAACACGTCCAAATAGATCGAAAACGCCTGCACAAGCCCCTGCTTCGCCGGGTGGGACACTTCCGCCGCCGCTGCCGGGTGGGCGCCCGTCCCTTGCCCCGCTTCATTCGCATAAAGGCCGCGTTTGACCCCCCACATCACCGCCGAACCAAGAATGCCGCCAAACACTTGATCAGCGCCAAACGCGCTTTTGAAAATCAAACCAAACACATCCGGGACTTTCTCAATATTGGCCGCAATAATGGCAATCGCGACCAACAAATAGCCAACTGCCATAAACGGAACGACAATTTCCGCCGTTTTGGCGATCCGCTTCACTCCTCCAAAAATCGTAAAGCCAAGAACAGCGATCACGAAAATTCCCGTCACCAATTTCGGAATGCCAAACGCATTCGAAAACCCATCCGCGATCGAATTCGCTTGAATCCCCGGCATCAATACCGCCATGGAGAGAATGATCGCCCCGGCAATCACAACCGCAAACCATTTCCAGCCAAGGCCTTTTTCAATGTAGAACGCCGGACCGCCGCGGTATTGTCCGTCTTGTTCCTCTTTATAAATTTGCGCCAGCGTCGACTCGACATACGCCGTCGCCGCTCCGATAAAGGTGATCACCCACATCCAAAAGACCGCGCCCGGCCCCCCGTACGCAATCCCCGTCGCCGTCCCAGCGACGTTCCCAACGCCAATGCGGCCGGACAACGACATCGTCAACGCCTGGAAAGAAGACACCCCGGCCTCAGAGCCCTTCCCCGTCGTCACAAGCCGGATCATCTCTTTCACGTGGCGGATTTGCAGGAAGCGGGTGCGAATGCTAAAATACAAACCACAACAGACAATAAAAGCAATTAAGAAAGGGCTCCACAGCCACCCGTTCACCGTTTCCACGAGCTTTTCAATCAATCCAATCCCTCCTATGCCAGCTGATTACTTTTGTTGTATAACACATAACCAAATAATATTATAAATACTACACACTTCTGCTTCAATAATTTTTTTATATATCATTCTTTTCTGCATTTTCTTTATATCCCCTACACTTTTCCTTGTGCAAAAAAATGAATCACTTTCTTCGTTGTTTTTTTAAAATAACTACCAAACCAAAAAATGGTAGATGAAGCAAGGCGGGTGAACCCGCCCTGAACGGCCGCCTCCCCTTGCAGCAGGGTCCCAGTCCTTGAGGCCTTTAAGCACGAGTCCCATCTTCTCCGAATGATTCCCTCCCGAAGCGCCGCAAATCGAGTAGGAGAGGGTGACTAACCCTCGTCCTCTCACACCACCGTACGTACCGTTCGGTATACGGCGGTTCCATTAAGTCTGACGCAGAGATTCATATCGTTGATAAAGACTCTTCAGCCCTTGGCTCTCCCAATAGGAGTTGCCAAGGGCTTTATGCAGGATGGGACTGGCGGCCACTCTCCAATATTTCTTCCGAGTGTTTCCCCATTCATATGCTTTCTGCTTGGGCACTCCTAAACTTTGCAGTTTTCGGACTCTGGTTCTCGGAAGTTTCCACTCTTTCCATTGGCACATGCGCAGCCTTCGTCGAATCCATCCATCTAGTTCTTTGAACACACTTGGGGTCTCTGCTAGCGAAAAGTATCCACACCATCCCAGAATGTATTGATTGAGCTGTTCGATTCGTTCGGGCATGGGAATCGGTTTCGATCGGCTCGTCATGGTGCGTATCCTTTGCTTCATGCGCCGAATGCTTTCCTTTGCAATTCGGATTTTTGGCTCCTTACTTGGGGTGAAGCTAAAACCGAGGAATTTTCTCCTCCACGGACGATCCACTGCCGATTTGGTTTCGTTGACTTTCAGCCGGAGTTTCTTTTCGATGAATGCCGTGATCGATTTCATCACCCGTTCCCCGGCCTTCTTCGTCCTTACGTAGATATTGCAGTCATCCGCATACCGTACAAACTTGTGCCCTCGTTTTTCCAATTCTTTGTCCAGCTCATCCAGGAGAATGTTGGACAGGAGTGGACTGAGCGGCCCTCCTTGTGGAGTCCCCTCTTGTGTTTCCATGACCACCCCGTTGATCATGACCCCTGCCTGTAGATACTTCCGTATCAACTTTAGGAGGATTTTGTCTGGAATTCGTTTCGCTAATATCCCCATCAGTTTGTCATGGTTGACTCGATCAAAGAACTTTTCCAAGTCGATATCTACCACCCATGTATATCCTTCCTGAATATACTGCTTCGCCTTTTTCACCGCGTCGTGTCCTCTTCGACCGGGACGAAACCCGTAGCTGTGTTCCGAAAAGGATGGGTCAAAGATCGGCGTGAGCACTTGGGCGATGGCCTGTTGGATGAACCGGTCTGTCACGGTCGGGATTCCTAGTAACCTGACTCCTCCGTTCGGTTTCGGGATTTCGACCCGTCGGACCGGGCAAGGTTCGTAGGTCCCTTCTTCTAAAGCGTGCCGTATCGCGTCCCAATGTTCCACGAGGTGTCTTCGCAGGTCTTTGACGGACATTCCATCGGTTCCATGGGACCCTTTATTCTTTTCCACTTGTTTGAGTGCTCGCAGGAGATTCTCTCGTGACATTACCTGTTTCATCCACATTCCGATTCTTCCTCTCTACGTGAACGGTCCGTTCTATTTGTGCCATCTTCTTCTCCACCCTCTTGAGGTTCCCCATGGACTTCACCATTTCCCCCCTCAAGCAGGCCCTTTCGGGTTATCTGCTTCATCAAAGAAGATGAACGCCTAGTGGCCGTTCTCCTTCATGGTTCGGTCCTTCCCCTTCTATCTAAGCTAGACGGGTACTATGACCTCTGCTGACTTCTGTCCGTTCAGCGTTGGATCGCTCCAACGGTTGCCAAGCGCACTTGGCTTCCCGGACAGACCTCCCCGGGTAAGAGTGCAGTCTTTCCTTCCATCCATCTGCTTCATTTACTCGGTATCACCTTCGGCAGAAAGGGCTTCGTTTTGTCGTGCAAACTCACCCAATGATACCCAGCCTCCTATGAAGTTCGTGTTCCTCAGACCGGAAGTTTGCCGCCCGCTTCCTTCAGATTCTGCGTCGCCGCAGACACCCTTGCGTTAAGCTACCTGCTACTTCTGCCTTCGCAGTTCGGGACTTTCACCCTATAGACTGCACCCATGCCGGGCGCACACGCAAAGCCGAACACACAGAACAGCGTGTTCGGCTTTGGCTTTCCGTTACATATAACCGATGAGAAACACGACAAAACCCGCTAATCCGACCGATGCTATGAAGAGACCAAAGGCGATCCGTTTGGCGGCTTTGCTCTTTTGGACAACGCCATACACGAACAACACGATCGACATGATCAACAAAAGCAAAATGAGAGACGAAATGCTCACGTTCAGCGCTCCTTATCATGCACTGCCACTTGTGGTGAAGAGCCTATTCTTTACACGAGTGTTGATTATCCAAAATTATACATACGCCTTCCATAAATTTGGGCATACTCAAACAAAGCAGCGGCCATCTCGGATTTCCAATCGAGAGGAAGCTGCCCAGAGAAAAAAACGGCGAACGAACGAAATGAAGGAAAGAGAGACGTTCGTCTGTTTTTTGGTTTGATCATACAGCCATCGCAGCAACACATACGCGATGAACGCCGCAAACAGTTGGTTGTATACCGCATTTTCCGTCGTGCCAAACAAGGTCGGGACATTCAGATATTGCTTCACCCAACGGAAAAAGACCTCAACAGTCCAACGTTGTTGGTACATGTCGGCAATGGTTTCCGCAGACGCATGGAAGAGGTTCGTCACGACCCGAATGTCGCGGCCATTCGCATCTCGAAAGATCACCACCCGGTGACGCTTGGTGGAGCGGCATTGTTTCGTCCCCAACTGGCACGTGAAGTCGGCTTGAACCGATGAGGATGTGCTGGAAAGGCGTTTCAAGCTTTTTTTCTGATGAAGTTCGATGTTGTCCTTCATCCGAATGACAAAGAGCTGATGCTGCTCCACAAATCGATCGAGGCGTTCGATTTTGAAATACGCCCGGTCTTCCACCAGCACTTGTTGAGCGTTCGTCAACTGTTCTCCCACCGGGCCATCATGACGCAGTCCGATGGTTTCCACCACGTCTGCCGGCAACGAGGATTCCGGCGAATACGCGACGTGCAGCTTCACTCCGGCGCGTTCGCCGTGATACGGCGCCCATGGCAGGCGGTTTTTCCCGACCGTGACGGTCGTCGAATCCACCACCCGAAGCGGTTTGGGAAACCGAAGCGAACGGCGGGTTTGGCGGTTGCACTTGGAAATGATCAACGCCAACAAGCGTTTCATGATGTCATAGGGAACTTCTTTCGCTTTCTTGGATACAGTTGAATAATGGAATCGCGGCAATCCATACAGAGGCCCCACATCGGCTCCGTGGCGAAAGCTTTTCCATTGATGCATGGCGGCCAGCAGGAAGAAGTGAATCAACTCGCGCAACGTAAAGGTTCGAGACGAATCACGATCCCCAACCGCTTCGGCAATCAGTTGAATCTCTTCATCCGAAACAAGTTTTTGCATCAAATTCGGGAGTGTGGTATGCTTGTTCATAGAGAGCACCTCCTGGGTTTGTTTGTGTCGCTACTCACATTCTACAGGAAAGGTGCTCTTTTTTCTATACCCTTTGGATTTTATTGGATAATCAACACGCCTGTATTCTTTAACTTTTAGCAATCGCATGCTGTTTAATGTTACGAGTAATGTTGCTCCCATATCGGCAAATATCGCTAACCATAGCGTTAACCAACCAGGCACAATTAACAGTAATGACAATGCCTTAATCCCTAAAGAGAAAGTAATGTTTTGCTTAATAATCGCTAAAGCTTTGCGGCTCAATTTAATCGTATATGGCAATTTGCTTAAATCATCAGACATTAAGACAATATCGGCTGTTTCTAGGGCTGTATCGGTTCCAGCACCACCCATTGCCACACCAACGGTTGAAGCTGCAAGAGCTGGTGCATCGTTCACACCATCTCCAACCATCGCCACGCTTTGATGCTTGTCACGAAGCTCTTTGATGAAATTCAGTTTATCTTCTGGAAGTAAATCGGCTTTAATATCGGAAACGCCGACTTGTTTTCCGATGGCTTCGGCTGTTCTTTGGTTATCCCCTGTCAACATTACCGTTTTTTCAATACCGACTTGATGAAGTTTTCGAATAACCTCTTTGGATGATTCTCTTATTTCGTCTGCCACGGCAATTAACGCCAGAATTTCTTTTTCCGTTCCTAACGCCATGACCGTTTTCCCTTGTGTTTGAAGGGTTGTCATTTGTTCTTTTATTTCTGATTGGATGCCATTTGGAAGAAGTTCTTCAAAAAGACCTGGACTTCCGACATAATACATTTCGTTGTTTACTTTGGCTTTGACCCCTTTACCTGTAATGGATTGGAATTCTTCAACCGATACATCATTAAAATTCAATCCATCTTCTTCTGCTTTTCTTATAATGGCGGAAGCAAGTGGATGTTGTGAGCCTTTTTCAATGGCTGCTGTAATGGTCATTAGTTCATTTTCATTGCCATTATAAGTGACCACATCGGTGACGGAAGGAACACCTTTTGTTAATGTTCCTGTTTTATCAAAAGCGATGACTTTTAGAGATCCTGCTTCCTCTAAATAAATACCACCTTTAATTAACACACCGTTTTTCGCTGCATTTCCAATGGCAGTTACAATCGAAACAGGCGTGGAAATAACCAACGCACACGGACAACCAACCACTAATACAGCTAGACCTCGATAAATCCATTCGCTCCAATCAGCACCCATAAATAATGGAGGAATAACGGCTAGTAAAAGAGCAAAAATGATAATGGCTGGTGTATAGTATTTGGCAAAACGATCTACAAACGCTTGAGAAGGTGCTCGTTCTGCTTGAGCTTCTTCCACTAAATGGATGATTTTCGAAAGAGTTGTATCTTCCACTCGTTTTGTCACTTTTACTTCCAATAACCCTTCTTCATTCAATGTTCCTGCAAAGACTTCATCACCGACTGTTTTGGTTACTGGAACACTTTCTCCCGTAATGGCAGCCTGATTTAGCGTAGATGTACCCTTGATGACGATTCCATCCATCGCTAATTTCTGACCAGGCTTTACGATCATAATATCTCCGACTTGAATATCGTCAACAGGGACCATCATTTCTTCATTTCCGCGACGAATTAATGCTTCTTTTGGAGCAATATCCATCAACGATTCAATGGATTGACGAGCTTTATCCATGGAATAACGCTCTAAGGCTTCGCTAATGGCGAATAGAATAACAACCGTTGCACCTTCTCCCCATTCACCAATCGCTGCAGCTCCTAAAATCGCCACTGTCATCAGCGTATTCATATCAAAATTCAATCGAACTAGGTTTTTGAAACCTTTTATAAATAACGAATATCCACCGATTAAAATTGCTGCAGCATATCCAATTGTCGCAAAGATATGCTCTTCTCCGTATTGCTTCCCTAAAAACCAACTGATCACAAGCAAAACGGCGGAAATATACACTTTAATGTTCTCTTTTTGCTTCCAAAAAGGTTCACGCTTGACTGATTTTTCTTTATCTTCCCGAACCTTTAAGTTTTCAAAAGCTCCTGCTTTTTCTAATTCTTCGATGGTTGTTGTACCCCAAACGGTAATTTTAGATGCTCCAAAGTTTACTTTAGCATCTTGAACACCGGGCAATGATTTTACATTATTTTCAAACTTTGCCGCACAGTTTGCACAAGTAAATCCTTGAACACGGTAGGTTTTCGCTTCTGATTTAGATAATTTTGCTTGTTGTTCAGACACGGACTTTCACCTCTTTCTCATGTACTAACGCAATCATGATTAACTGCTTAATATGGTCATCATCCAGCGAATAAAATGCTAGCTTTCCTTCTTTTCGATACTTTACAATCCCTTGTTTATAAAGAGTCCGTAAATGATGGGAAGTGGTTGCAACAGAAGCCCCAATGATATTGGCAATATCACATACACATAACTCTTTATCTTGGCAAAGTGAATAGACAATTTTTGCCCTATTTTCATCTGCCAGTGCTTTAAACAACAGGACAACACTGGATATATCTTCTTTTTGCAATTCCCCTTGTATTCGATTGACTTTTTCTTCGTCATAACAATAAATTTCACATGTATCTTTCTTACTCATTCATTATCCCCCTTTCATATTCAAATTTCCGTTTGAATATATTATACCCCATTTCTTTTATTATTCAAGTATTTATTTGAATGAAAAACAAAAAAAGAATGGATGTAAATTAGCACATTATTTCAGAATCCCTTTTTCAAATTATTTCGGACGGATTCGGAAATAATGTGCAAAATCTTTGCGAATTATTCCAGGTTTTGCAGATTATTTCCGAACATTTGCACATTATTTCGGATGATTAACTAGAATGAGGATGGATCGGGATGAAACATAACAGGGGCCGATCAGCCCCTGCTGTGTCAGTACCCCATTTCTTCGGCTGCCATACGCACAATGTCTTCGTCAATCATATGTTTTTTTAATTGAGCGCCGTATAACAGGCAAGTGGTGGCGAGGTTGTTGATGATCCGCGGCCACCCCTGCGACTGCAGGGCGATCGCTTCTAAGGCAGCTGGGGTAAAAATCGGGTGTTTCGCCCCCGCCTGTTTCAGGCGGTGTTCGATATATCCTACCACTTCTTCCTTATCAAGAGGCCCCATCTGGTATCGCATGATGATTCGTTGGTGAAGCGGACGGTGTTGATTCAAGCGTAGTTTTGCCTGTAAATGGGGCAGCCCCGCCAAAATCAAGACAAACGGATTTGTTGAGTCCATGTGAAAGTTGAACAGGATCGCGATATCCTGCAGAAAGGCATCCTTCGCTAAATGCATTTCATCGAGGATGAACACTGACGTTACCCGTTGTTCATGATACAAGCGCTCGATCCCTTGTTGGATTTGATAAAACAAGTCGACCTTGCGGTATTTCGGCTCTTCCCCGAGCCCGAAGGCAAGGCCGCGATAAAAGTCCATCACGCTTCCCGTTGACAATGGAAAATAAACGACGTGATACAGTGACGGATTCAGGGATTCCTTAAACGCCCGAAGGGCGAATGTCTTGCCGGCCCCTGGTTCACCGATCAATAGCCCGATCCCTCTTGTTCGTTTCACGTAGTCCAAAGCGGCGAGGGCCTCTTGATACGAGGCCCCTTGATAAGCCTCTGGTGGATTCGTCTCCTTCGAAAACGGCTCTCGGGAAAGGGAATAAAACGTTTTATACATCGTTTTCGCCTCCCTCTACCGGAACCGCCGCAAACGGTGACCGATGGCGTTTCACATAGGCATTGTCCTCGAAGCGAACAAGGACCGCTTCGGCGACCCGTTGACCGTCTTCGTACACATACACGCCTTGTTCATCATAACGGAGTTCGATCGATTGTCCGATGAACCGGGGCGGAACTTCATACAGCTGCTTGTTCAACGTGACCGTACCATCGGCCTTCACTTTACGGTATTCGCGTTTCAAAAAGATCGAGTCGAGCCAATCCGAATCCTCGACGAACGACACCAAATGGACTTGCGATTGAAACACTTCATGTGGCGTCTTCCCGTTCAACGAGGCATGCGGTTTTCGATGGTAATCTTCCTCCAACCACTTCCAAAATCGCTCGTTTAGCTCTTCGAGCGACTTCGGTGAATTCATTTCGAGCAACGGGTAAAACCGCGTCTGTACGGTGCGGAAAAATCGTTCGATTTTCCCTTTGCTTTGCGGATCGTACGGCTGGGTATGGATCAAGGTGATCCCTAACTCCGCGCAGGCGTACTGCAAGGGTTCCGCCCGATAAATCTTGCCGTTATCCGAGTAAATTCGCTTCGGCTTTCCGTATCGAAGCAGCGCTTCCTTGGTTACGATCCGCAACCCGTCAAATTTCTCGGAAGAGAAAAACTGAGCGTACGGCACGACCCGCGAGCAGTCATCGATATAGGCAATCAAAAACGTTTTTTGCGTTTTGCCATTCACGCGAATCAACGGGCCATGGGACAAATCACCTTGCCAGAGCTCATTGACCTGATCGTACGCGAATCGTTTTCGTTCAGGAATCGGTAAAATTTCTTTCCCCACGAGGTTGTATTTTTTTAAAAGTCGGTATATAGTGAAATAAGAGATGGATTGGATTTCCCCCTGCTCGATAAGGTGTTGGTAAAACACCGTCACGGGCATGTGGGGGTGTTTTTTTCTCAGGGCTAAAATGTGATCCTCTTCTTCAGGTGACAGCCTCCGGGAATGGCCACGGTCCGACCGTCGTTTCGGCTTCAGCGCCTCAAAGCCCCCTTTTTTGTACTGCGTGCACCAGTCGAGGATCGTTTTGGCGGCGATGCGTTTCTCTCCATGGTGGGGAACTTGATGGATCCGTTCCGCTACTTCCTTCAAGTACGTTTTTGGATCGACTTGTCCATTCACCAATGGAGCGATCAATCCATACCGAAATAAAGCGATCTCCTGTCTCATCGACTCATTCATTTCGATCTCCTCCTTCGTTCATCCCATTCTAGGACCTTATCGGTCCATCCTGTCTCTATCCTATCGGATCATTCCCCCGACCGTCGAGAGGAAAGGTTTGTGGAATCTATAAATGATTCCATATAAGGGGATATAAGTAAAATCAGGAAATGAATGTACGTGCAAAAAGATGCGTCGATCGGTGCTCCCATATCTCTTGGATGACGAAAAAGAGGCCGATCTCCTCCATCGTCTGGATCCACCATAGGGCTCGTTCTCTCGCTTGGGCGATGGCAGGACCAATTTTTCTCCAGCGCTCCGCAAAAAACCAATGAAGGTGGTTCAAATTTCGGAATAAACGTCGGACATAAAATAAAACCCCTTCATCCGTAGGAAGGAGTGGAGCCTCCTCCATCCCCCGTTTCGGAGTCAGGCCCAACCGTTCTTTCACCACTCTCCATATGGTGGGCAACGTATACTGAAAATAAGGGAGAAGAAATGAAGGCAACACGGCCACCGTCCTCCTGCACTCCGGGCAGCGATACCGAGCGATCCAAATGCGATAAGACTGATGCGACGTCACGGCATTTCGTTCGTAGTACCCATGGCGATAAAGAGGGCGTTTTGCCTGGCAATGAGGGCACCGCTTAAGAAGGGGAAAGTCGTTTTGTTTTCCCCGCTGGGCATATGTCTGGACATCGACCTGAAAGTCATGAAACCGAATCACGTCCTCGTCCCCCCTCTGGAAATCACCCATGTCCCATTCCGAAATAATTCACAAAAAATTTAGCACATTCTTTCGGAAAGGGGGAGAGGGATATTCCGAAGGAATGTGCAAAAAAGAGTCTTTTTTGTGCGGAAATAAAGTGATAATTTACAAATGGAATTTAAAAAAATCAACCCAATATTTACCGTGCGATTCATTTAATTAGCTACATCAAAAAATTCTATTGTAACTATTCACTCCGATAGTAGTATGTAAAGAAGCGCAACACAAATAGGGCATCCCCGTAATAGAAAATGCCCTAAGTGGTAGAAAGAACACGATCGAGCGTTTCGCCTGTCAACAGAAGACATAACGAATCCCACACGTTTTTTTCGTGTTTCGTCAGTGTGGAAACGATGCTTCTTGTGATACAAAAAGACTGGGCGAATGTTTCTTCGCGAAACGTACCCGAAATGTTCTCTTTGACTTTAACCATGCGAAGATCGCGTTCGGCTTGGTTGTTATCAAAGGGAACATGTACTTCACGTAAGAAACGCAGCGCTTCTTCCTTTCGTTTTTGAAGGCGTCGAACAAAAGCGAGTGCTTTTTCGGAAGAGGTGTCATCGTTTCCAATCGGTGCTGTGCTTTCGCTAGGATACGATCATACACTCGTTCCCACCGTCTCGCTTCTTCTTCGGAAAGTGCACCGTGATGGGCTTTGACGGCTTGCTTGGCGGCTAACAGAAACGTGGTCATGCGCATCGCCCACGTATGCCCTTGTTCGATGAATCCTTTTAACTCACGCAAATGGTGGGCATGACAAAGGGCATGGGTGGCATGTGTGTATTTCGGATACGTACCGAACGCATCGTGCATCATCGTCCCTTCATATCGGGGAAGAATCCCGATATCATCGGTCGCTTTTTTTCCACGAGAAGCGTGAGGAGCCAAGTATGTATTATTTCGATGTGCACGCGACATGAACAACAGTGCCTGGCACCGTTCGCTAATGAGCATCGCTAGTAAGAGAAAAACCGCAGTGCTGCCAATAAGGCAACACGGCGGTTTTTCATTTTAATACTTTTTCGATGATTTAATTCAGGACGTATTTGAACAGCGAATCGATTTTCTGATCGCTCTCCAATCACCTGTGCAACATCATTGACGTGGGACAAAGAGGGACACAACATAGTTGAACAGCACCCGACACCGTTCGCTAATCTCCCAACCGCTCCCGTACTTCCTCCTCTGTCATGTCGAGAATATGGGCAACGTCTGTTATACTCATTCCTTTTTCGACCATTTTTCGAATCGTTTCATTTTTCCCTTCTTCTCGACCTTGTTCTAATCCTTCTTTCAATCCTTCTTGTCTTCCTTCTTCCCGACTGCCGCGAATGTTTGAGAGTTGATCAAGGAGCCATTTCAGCCGCATTTCGTATGCGTAACGGTTTTCGGGGTCGACGCTTAAGTTTTGCCATTCTTCTAGCGCTTCTAAAATGTCTTGTTCTGTCATGGCTATTCCCTCCAATTCACGAAACATCTCTTCATCCATTTTTTTCGTTCGTCCATCGACAGCCGACAACATCGTTAGCCATGGCCATTCCGGTGACTGTTTCACTTCTCTCCGATATTTCTTCCATTTTACCATAAATTGTGACAAGTCGAGTACATGAAATTCAAGGTGATGGCTCCAAAGAAACTGTTCTTCGTCTTCACGAATGTGAAAAACGGTATGGAAGCGATCTGTTTCATGTGGGAAAAGGGGATAATTTAAGATGGCGATCATAATCGTTGGAGGGAGGTAATGAAAATTGGAAATCGGGTGGCTCATTTTTTATGTGATCGAACCGTTGAAAAGTGGCTCAATTTTAGATTATCAAATACATGGATATTTGCCGAACCATTTCGACTCAATATGGGCTATCTACACAACATTTATACTCGTTTCGTTCTATATGTATAAGAAATAGAAGGCACCTTTGAGATGCTTCACTCTCAAAGATGCCTTAACACCAAAGAAAAACAAAATATATTGAAACGTTAGCAACAACACCCAACGGCTAACTAGATACCACAAAGAACGCTTTTGCTACGCCCCCACAATATCTTCTGAATTTCTGTTAATCTCATCGATAATGCGAATAATCTTCCGCGCGTCATCCATGTTGTCTTGAAAGAGTTCAACAATGCTGCCGACGGTTTTAAACGGTTCTTCCTGCAGCACCCGCTTGTCCATGACTCCGTTTTTTACAAAGTAATCGACGATTAGTTTGACAAAACGGCTTTGCTGGATGTTCAACCGTTCGCTTGATAAAAATTCGGAAAACGCTTCGTTGGCGGCCTGCGGGTCAAGGCCGACGATTTGGCGGACGAGTTTTGTAATCGGTGTGTCTCCGAATTCTCTTTGATAATCGTCTTTTGTGCCAAGCTCGCTCCAAAGGATATGCTCGAGCGTTTTCAAATCTTGCACCGTTAACTTTTTGTTGTTTCGCAGCTTGTAAATGGCCATCTGGTCGCGGTGTTCGTGCAGATAATGTTCCACCTTTTTCCGATAATTTTTCAGATCATTGACATTAAACATCGGGCCGTTTTCTTTGACCTCTAAAATTTGGTCTTTAAAGTTCGTATAGTAAATTTTTTGCGTTTCTTTTTCAAGGAATTTCACTAAATCACGCAACGCTTCGCGAACGGCTTCCAATTCGAAAATATCGGCTTCGCTCCAAAACTCTTCCGTCTGCACCTTTTCGATGATGTATTTTTGCTCCATCACTTGAGGAATCGAACCGAGCTTCGATAACGCCTCTGCGGTGCGAATCACACTGCGAATCGGCTTTGTGGCATTTTTCGTTTGCAGCTTCGCCAATTCGATCGTGTACATAAGCAAATCAAACCGTTTCGCCAACTCATCATCGTTTAGCGGAACAATCAACGGCGAAAGATGTTCTTTGATTTCATTAACATCTATCGCTGTTAAGGAGTCCCATTTCGTCCTGTTTTTAAACTTGTGTACGTATTGAATATGTTGGCGTACACGGAAGTTTTCTTCGTTTAACTTATTGATTTCCGCTAGCACCTCGTCAATCAATTCATTGCGATAGGCAATATACTCTTCTTCTTGGTATTGTAAATGCTGCAGTTCTTTAATGATTTCGATTTTGGCATTAAATAGACGCTCCGTTAAGCTCTCCACCGCTTTTCCTTCGATTCCCTTTGGATTTTCGCGGAAAAACTCGAAGTTGCCGCAATAGTCAAAAATAAGGAAATGCGTTTTATCTTGTCCGACTCCGAATAAGTCTTTGCATAAACGGGTTCCACGCCCAATCATTTGCCAAAACTTTGATTTGGAGCGTACTTTCTTGAAGAACACAAGGTTGACGACTTCCGGAATATCCACTCCTGTATCGAGCATATCAACCGATACCGCAATTTGCGGCCATTTGTTGCGGTCGGAAAAATCATCGATTAATGTTTGGTAGTAGTTCACGCTGTAATCAATGACCCGTGCAAAGCCGCCCTTGTATTCAGGGAACAATTGATCAAAGCGCTCCACAATCCGTTCCGCATGGCGATGGTTTTTCGCAAAAATAATCGTTTTGCCGAGTTTGTCCCCGCCTTCGACGCGAATTCCTTTTTCCATTAAATCTCTCAGCACCGTATCAATCGTATCATCGTTGAACAGCCATTCGTTTAACGCGGTACTGTCAATATCCTCGCCTACTTCATCATCAAACGTTTCTTCATACCGCTCTTTTTCTTCATCCGACAACTCATCGTAATGAATGCCATCTTCCAAAAATTTCAACTTTGTCTCAATGGTGCGGTAATCGACTAAATAGCCGTCTTGCACCGCCTGGTCCAACTCGTACGCATACGTCGGCACGCCGTTTTCCAGATCAAACACTTCATACGTATTGCGGTCAATTTCATCTTTTGGTGTGGCGGTAAGCCCGAGCAATATGGCATCGAAATAGTCGAAAATGGCTCGGTACTTCTTGTAAATGCTCCGATGCGACTCGTCGATGATGATGAGATCAAAATGCCCGACCGTAAAAAGCCGTCTGCCGTCTTTCCACTTCGCATCATCAATCGCGTTCATCATTGTCGGGTACGTCGAAAACACCATGCGGCTTTCCTCTGGATTGTCTTTGTTATCAAGCAAATTACAAAGTGTCAAGTTCGGCAACAAATGGCTAAAGCTATTTTTCGCTTGCGTTACAAGCGTTTTGCGGTCCGCTAAAAACAAAATATTTTTTACCCAATTATGACGGGTAAGAACATCGACAATCGAAATCGCCGTCCGAGTTTTGCCGCTCCCCGTCGCCATGACAAGCAACGCTTTGCGCCGTTTGTTCTCAAGCGCGTCACATACGGCTAAAACCGCTTCTTTTTGATAATAACGATTCGCGATGTTGTCATTGATTTGCACATTTTTTAGCGGCTTCTTCATCGTCCGACGATCAATAAGCAAGCTTAATTCTTCCTTATTGTAAAAGCCGGAAACTCTCCGCGCCGGATAGTTAAGGTCGTCCCACATATACGTTTCAAACCCGTTTGTGTAAAAAATGATCGGACGTTGGCCGTGCATCTTCTCAATGCAGTCGGCGTATAGTTTGGCTTGCTGCTTTCCTTTGTTCGGATCATCGGTTGTCCGCTTCGCTTCGATCACCGCCAGCGGCTTTCCGTTGTCGCCAAACAGGACGTAATCGACATAGCCGACTCCTTCTTGATTCGGCATGCCAACGACAGGATATTCCACAACAACGTCCTTTTTAAATTCCCAACCCGCCAGCTTCAAATCTAAATCGATGTATTTCTTTCTTGTTTCCCATTCGCTCAGTTCATCGACTTGGAAGTGGTACTCTTTTGTATTCTCTTCCCGTTTGGCGGTGAGAAGAGCGCGGAGCTGTTCGTTTTCTTTCATCATTTCTTCCAAACGCTTGTCTTTGGAGCTTAACCGCTCGTATAAATCTTTCAGCTCTTCCGGACGCTCGCGCTTTTCCTCGCCGATTGGCAGCAATGATTCGTCAAAATCCGTAGCCGTATATTCATCTGAATAACAATAATCAATCCAAGACACAAACTGATGAAGATTATGCAGGGAAAGAATCGCTTCTTCCCTCGTAATCATCGAGTTCGTATGAACCGCGACATTTCCCAGTTTGACAATGTAACGCAACAACGGCAACAAGTCTTCATCAATAATGGACAAAAAGACGTTGTCATGAATCAAACTGGAAAGATTATCTTGATACGGAACTTTCAACGCGCTGTCAAAGCTGTACACCCACTTAACGGCAAGCTCCAGCGCACGGCGCGTCAAAATCGCGCACGTCGCTGGACTCACAACCAAACTTTTCTCCGCCTCTAAACACGCATTCGTAAAGCTCTCATAATGAGGCTTCCCTACTAAAAAATGAAAGTTGGACAACAACAAACACCCCTCCCTTGACCAGCACGAATTTCTTTTACATTACTAATCGTTGAACAATTCTCCCTTAAACGCACGTTGCATGAGGGAGTTGAAATTTTTTTCTAACTCTCTCAAGCTTTTGTGAAGAATTGACTTCTGAGAATCAATTTTTTTTACTATTTCAGAAAATTTGTCTTGCAAATCTCTTGGCGGCAACGGAATTTCCATATTTCTTATATCCGTTAAAGACAAGAACTTTTGTGTTCCTCCACGTTTATTTTTATTGAGAATATAATCAAGATAATGTGAATCCAGTAAATATTTTAGGTATATATTGACCAAAAGAGGATTATTAAATTTTATTAATGCTACATTCTTTATCGCAAAATTTGGCTGTTCGTCGACGATAATTGGATTTCCGATTGTGCCAATCATCGGCATAATAATATCTCCTATATCAACTTTAGACCTCTTATTAATATTTATAAAGTCTTCTTCCGAGATGTAGTTTACATTACTTAAATCAATTTTCCCGTTTTTAATATTTTTAGAAGTTACTAAAGGATAACCGTTTGGAACATACTTAGGCGAATCGTGTGTTCCATCTCTTACATCTGCAATATCTTTAAGCGGTCGTCTC
Source organism: Geobacillus sp. PLS 41 (assembly GCF_056494105.1). Classification (NCBI taxonomy): domain Bacteria; kingdom Bacillati; phylum Bacillota; class Bacilli; order Caryophanales; family Anoxybacillaceae; genus Geobacillus; species Geobacillus sp. PLS 41. The sequence goes on from NZ_CM151395.1 coordinate 152,837, forward strand.
TCCCATGTTTTATTGGAAACAGGATCCCCAAACATCTCCAAAAACACACTTTGCGTTAACTGATCTAACGCTTCGATTTGGGCTTTTCTTTTATTAATTAATGCTTGTGCTTTGCGTAAAACTGATGCAATTTTCTTTTGAAGTGTAAGAGGAAGTATAGGAACTTCTAAATTTGAAATTAGATTAACTGTAATGCCCTTAACCGTAGCACCTTTTCCCTTAGATTCAATAAAATTAGATTTACTCTTCAGAAAGTAAAATAAATAGTAAAGGTCTAACTGACTATTATCTTTTATTATCAACGCTTTTAGATCCTGATTAATTGCTACATCAATCTGATTTATTGCAACCTTACCGAGCGCCATCCTTGTAGGTAATATAATATTTCCTTTTGGAATCAACTTGGCACTTGATTTTTCTAATCCTTCAGTGGTTATAGTTTCTAGTGATGAAGATATTGTATCCCCTACGAGATCTTTTACTGAAATCCAATTTATATCTCCATTCCAAAAATGTGGTTTATTTCTATCAGGTGTTCCACCACCGATAATCGTGACTAACTCTCCTAACTTTTTATAATGAAACGCCATAACAAAATTCACTACCCTCTAATCATTTCTTTCAACTCTTGTAATCCCTGCATAATCTCTTTTTCCAACGCTTCCACTCTTTCAAGTATCACACTCGGTGCTTCATACTCTACCTCTTCATACTCAATCTCTTTATATTTGTTAATCGAAAGGTCATAGTCATTTTCACGAATTTCTTCCACCGGCACAAAGAACGACTGCTCCGTGCGTTTCCGTTCTTTCTCTGCTTCACGGTTATGGAAGCGCGCAATGATATCCGGAATGTCGTTTTCTTCAATCGGAGTGCGCTTGTCATCCAATGAATAGCCATCCGCTTTCATGTCATAGAACCATACTTGATCCGTTCCGCCGAGGCCCGTTTTCGTGAAAATCATAATCGCCGTCGATACGCCCGCGTACGGTTTAAAAACGCCGCTTGGCATCGAAATAATCGCTTCTAATTTATGATTTTCCACAATTTCTTTGCGGATGTCTTTATGCGCCTTCGAGCTGCCGAACAATACCCCATCTGGCACGATGCAGGCACAGCGTCCGCCCGTTTTTAAAATGCGTAAGAATAATGCCAAAAATAAAAGTTCGGTTTTCTTTGTCTTTACAACTTTTAACAAATCATTTGAAACTGCATCATAATCTAATGAACCTTTAAAAGGCGGATTGGCAAGGATAAGGGTGTATTTGTCCTTATCTTTGTTTTGTTCCGACAAGGAGTCGCGATATTCGATATTCGGATTTTCAATGCCATGGAGCATCATGTTCATCGCGCCAATCCGCAGCATCGTGCGGTCCATATCAAAACCGTAGAACATATGGTTATTAAAATGTTCTTTTAAACTTTGCACTAAAAATAAGTCACTGCGATGTTTGCGCAAATATTCGCCCGCCGCCACCAAAAACCCCGCCGACCCCGCCGCCGGGTCGACGATGATGTCTTCCGGCGTCGGTTTCATCAGCTCGACCATCATGTGAATGATATGACGCGGGGTGCGGAATTGGCCGTTCGTGCCTGCGGTGGCGATTTTCGATAACAAATACTCGTACAAATCGCCTTTCGTATCGCGGTCTTTCATCGGAATGCGGTCAATGCCGTCGACGATTTTGACGAGCATTTGCGGCGTCGGGATCATGAAAATGGCGTCGCCCATATATTTTGCATAGGCCGATTCCCGATTGCCGTGCAAGTTTTTGATGAACGGAAACACTTCATTGGACACGACATCGTACATATGGGCGGCTTCAAAATGTTTGAATTTGCTCCAGCGCAAGTGTTGCTTATCGGGAGGAAAGATGCGTTCCGATTCAATGCCGAGCAGCGCATCCTCCTGCTCGCGCTGTGTTTCGACTTCATCCAAGCCTTTGATGAACAATAAGTAGGTAAACTGTTCAATGACCGTCAACGGATTTGTTATCCCGCCTGTCCAAAACGTTTCCCATATTTTATCGACTTTATGGCGCAATTCGCCTGTGAGCATGGCTTCTATGTACCTCCTTGTGATTTCCAATCTCTATTATATACGGTTTTCGATACAAAAAGGGGAAGAAAAATACGTTTTATGCCGGTTGACGCTCAGGAAGACAGAGGGTGACATTTGGGGCAAAGAAACTCCGACTGTGCTTTGCATGAAGCGGGAGTCGTTCACCATAACCGTTCGAGGAACACTTGCAAGTGTTGTGGATTCTCAATAGGATGGATCTCATCCAGCCCCCAGTTTTGCAGGCGGATGAAATCTTTATCATGTCATTCGTGTCGTCATGGCCGTTTGCCCAATTCGACTGCAAACAACAAGGCCGGATCCACCGGCCCGTTGTCTTATCTCAACCGAATTTTCGCCACACACTCCACATGCGCCGTGTGCGGAAACATGTCCACTGGCTGGACTTCGATCGTTTCGTAGCCGCCGTCTTCTAGGATGCGCAAGTCGCGGGCGAGCGTCGCCGGGTTGCACGAGACGTAGACGACGCGGGACGGTTTCATGGCGATGATCGTCTCAAGCAGCGCGGCGTCACAGCCTTTGCGCGGCGGGTCAACGACCAAGCAGTCGGCGCGGATGCCTTCTTCGTACCAACGCGGGATGACGTCTTCGGCGGCGCCGACTTCGAAGGTGACGTTTTGGATGCCGTTGAGTTTGGCGTTGCGCTTGGCGTCTTCGATCGCTTCGGGGACGATTTCGACGCCGTAGACGTGTTTCGCTTTACGCGCCAAAAAGAGCGAGATCGTGCCGATGCCGCAGTAGGCGTCGATCACCGTCTCCCGCCCGGTCAGCTCCGCGTATTCGAGCGCTTTGTCATACAGCACTTTCGTCTGTTCGGGGTTGACTTGGTAAAACGAGCGGGCCGAGATGGCGAATTGGATGCCGCCGATGCGGTCGGTGATGAACTCGCTTCCCCATAACACCCGCGTTTTGGCGCCGAAAATGACGTTCGTCCGCTCGGGGTTGACGTTTTGCACGATCGATTTCACGCCCGGAATGGCGCGGACGATGTCACGGACAATGTCCTGTTCGTGGGGCAGATGGTCCGTGCGGGTGACGAGAACGACCATCACCTCGCCTGTTGCCGCGCCGTAGCGGGCGACAATATGGCGAAGAACGCCCTTGTGCGTAGCTTCGTCGTATGGGGGAATACCATAGCGCTCGGCGATGCGCTTCACGGCCTGGACGACGACATCGTTCGCCTCTTGCTGGATGAGGCAGGCGTCCATATCGATGATTTCATGCGTCCGCTCCTTGTAAAAGCCCGCGACCAAGCCCCCTTCGCGCTCGCCAACGGGCACTTGCGCCTTGTTGCGGTAGCGCCATGGGTTCTTCATCCCGATGACGGGATGGACGGTGACGCCTTCTAGCTTGCCGATGCGGGCGAGCACTTCTTTCACCTGCTTTTCCTTCGCTTTCAGCTGGCCTTCGTAGCTGAGGTGTTGCAGCTGGCAGCCGCCGCATTGGCGATAGACGGGGCACGGCGGCTCAACGCGGTCGGGGCTTGGTTCGTACAGCTCCACGAGGCGGCCGTACCCATACCCTTTTTTCACTTTGATCGCTTTCACCTTCGCCCGCTCCCCGGGAAGCGCGTGTTTCACAAACAACGGAAAGCCGTCGACTTTCGCCACCCCGAGCCCGTCGTGGGTCAAATCGGTGAATGTGACGTCATAATACTCGTTTTTGGCGACTGGTGGTTGCTGCTTGGTCATGTCCGTCTCCTTTCTGTCGATCGGTTTATACCGTTAGCGTTCCCTTATTGGCTTAGAGGCATAAGAAAAGAACAGGCTTATCTTCCTGTTCTCACTTGTTCCGCCTTGTCTTTCGGCATGATGACTTCCAAATGGCGGTACAAATTGACAAATTCCCCTGGAAGCATGCCCCCGAATTCGCCGTCTAAGTTTAGCTGCATCGGCGACCGCACCTTCACTCGGTTCGCTTTCGTGTAAATGATATGCGGGTCGTTGATATGCTCGCCGCGCGCGGCGAGCGTGACAAGGCGAATGAATTCGGCCAAGTTCGTTTTTTTGACGATGATGAAATCGAACAGACCGTCATTGAGCGACGAATCGGGCGCCAGTTTTTCAAAACCGCCGACCGAGTTCGTGAGCGAAACCAAAAACATCATAATCTCGCCTTCAAACAGTTTGCCGTCGTACTCGATTTGCGCTTCGGTCGCCTTGATGGACGGAAGCATCTCGATCCCTTTTAAGTAATAGGCCAGCTGGCCGAGCATCGTTTTCAGCTTGCTTGGCACTTCGTAGGTGAGCTCCGTCAGGCGGCCGCCGCCGGCGATGTTGATGAAATAGCGTGTTTTGTCTTCGTTCGTCACACAGCCGATGTCAATGGGTACGGGCTCGCCCGTGGCGATCACCTCGCACGCCCCTTCGATCGAGCGCGGCACGCCGATGGCGCGGGCGAAATCGTTCGTCGTCCCGACAGGAATGACGCCCAGTTTCGGCCGATACGGCTGATCGGCGATGCCGTTGACAACTTCATTGATCGTTCCATCGCCGCCCGCGGCGACAACGAGATCAAATTCCCGCAGGACGGCCTGACGCGCCGCTTTCGTCGCATCTCCCGGACCCTCGGTGGCGTGGCACGACGTTTCATAGCCCGCTTTTTCCAACCGAACGAGCACATCGGGCAAATGGCGCCTAAACAGCTCGCGCCCTGATGTCGGGTTATAAATGATTCGAGCTCGTTTCATCATCCTCAACCTACTTCCTTTTTTCCATTCCACTCGTTCCCATCATAGCGAAACAATGCTTAATACGCAACTCCGAAGAATGTCGCAAGTATGACCACGAAAAAAGCGCCCTTCGTTCGATCAAGGGCGCCGCACACCATGTTCATGACTGGCTCGCATTCGCCTCTTCGGCAACGGTTGGCTTGGCCGTGACGGCCGATGATGCACCGCTTGTCGTGAGATTCTCAAGCAGCTGCTTCACATCGATGCCCGTCGAAGCTTTTAACGTCTCCTGCAAGCTCGCCATTAAGTTCGTCGCATAGCCCGTGACACGGTTGGCGCCGCCTCCTGCCCCTGAGCCAGTGTCGACGATCGTCAGCTTCTCGATGTTCGCAAGCGGGCTCGCCACTTGTTTTGCATATTCTGGAAGCATCTTGATGATCATGTCGAGCACAGCGGCTTGGCCGTAGCGCTCAAACGCTTCGGCGATTTTTTGTTTCGCTTCCGCTTCGGCGAGACCTTTCAGGCGGATAATTTCCGCTTCTGCCTCCCCCTTTTGCTTTCTCGGCCTCGGCTTTCGCCAGCCCGTCGAGACGGATGCGCTCCGCTTCCGCTTTCGCCAGCGTTTCGACGCGGTATTTTTGCGCATCGGCTTCGGCGATTTGCTTCGCCTTTTCCGCCGCCGCTTTTTGTTCAATCGCATAGCGTTCAGCGTCGGCTTTTTTCTTCACTTCCGAATCGTACTGGCGCTCGCGGCGCAAAATTTCTTTTTCTTCCAGCTCGATTTGTTTTTGCCGCTCGATGATTTTAATTTGCATTTGTTGCGCCATGACTTCCTGCTTCGCCTTCGCTTCTTCGAGGTGGTACGCCTGATCGGCGCGCGCTTTGGCGATGTCTTGCTCGCGGCGGAACTCAGCGAGCTTCAACTGGTTGATTTTCTCCGCCTCCGCGATTTCCGTCAGCCGCTCGAGCTCCGCCTTGCGCGCTTCCTTGTCTGCTTCAGCCCGCTTGATGCGCGTCTCTTTTTCCGCCTCGGCCGTGGCGATGTCAGCATCGCGCTTCACTTGGGCGATGCGCGGCTTCCCGAGCGCATCGAGGTAACCGTTTTTGTCGCGCACGTCTTTGATCGTGAACGAGACGATGACCAACCCCATTTTCGCCAAATCTTGCGAGGCGACACGCTGCACTTCTTGCGAAAACTTGTCGCGGTTTTTATAAATTTCTTCAACCGTCATCGACCCGAGAATGGAGCGAAGATGGCCTTCAAGCACTTCACGCGCTTCGTTTTCCATGTCTTGACGCGTTTTGCCTAAAAACTGCTCGGCCGCAGTCGCGATTTCGCCAATCGAGCTGCCGACTTTGATGATCGCCACCCCGTCCGCCATCACGGGCACGCCTTGTTCCGTATACACTTCCGGCGTTTGTACATCCAATTTGATCGACAATAAACTAAGCGGCTCGGCCTGCTGGAAAATCGGCACGACGAACGTGCCGCCGCCGCGGACAATTTTAATTTTGTTTCCCGATTCGTCCACGTGGACGTTTTTGCTTCCTAAATAGCTGCCAGTGACAATAAGCGCCTCATCCGGCCCGACCGTGCGGTAGCGGGCGATGAAAATGGCAATGAGTCCGACAAGAAGCAGGACGACGACACCAATGACAATCAACCATGGCGCAACCATTGACAGGTCCCCTTTCTTTGTTTTAGATGGAAAGGTGATACGGATCGTGCCTCGCCACCACAGCGACGCCGTTTTCCATTTGTACGATGATGACCTCTTCCCCTGACGGAATGGCCTCATTATTTGCGCTTTTCGCCGCTTTGGCCACCGCGCCGCTTTTACGGGAGATGAGAATTTCGCCCAACCCGTCAGGCGGCACCGAGACGATCACTTTAGCAAGCGCCCCCTCCAAATCGGCGTCCGTATACCCAAGCGACGCCTCGGCCGAGCGGAGCGGCAAAAAAACGAAAAAGTGCAACAGCAACACAGCAACAAGCGCCACACCGATGGCAAGCCACAGAACCAAGCTCGATGCCCAGTCTGTGTACCATTCCGCCAGCAATCCGACCGCGCTGCCAACAATGAAAAACGATAAAACTAGCTGCGGGCTGAACAGCGGATGATCGGCTACATCGAACAGGCCGTCAAGCACGTCGCTGAAGAAAAAATACAACACCGTCAGCAGCGCACTGACCACCAACACCGCTCCGTATACGACTTCAGGCGGATGACCGAACCACATCCCCCTCCCCTCCTTTCCCGTCAATGATTCATACGGCCGAAGCATCAGTTGGTTTCATCATTTTTCCATCAGCATCAAAATTCGACAGCATTTCTCTTATTTCCTGTCTTCGAACAAAAAACTTCTGTGAAAAAGCTGTGATCAGGCAGGATTTTGCCTTGCATGGATCGAATAAAATAATGGGAGTCTAAAAATAAATAGGGAGGGAGACCATGTCAGAAACGCGCATTGACCATGATCGCCTGTTTAAAGAGTTGTTAAGCACGTTTTTTGAAGAATTCGTTCTCCTCTTCTTCCCGCGCGTATACGAGCATGTTGACTTTAACCATCTTTCCTTTTTATCAGAAGAAGTGTTGACTGATGTTACTGCAGGGGAAAAACATCGAGTCGATCTATTGATCGAGACAAAGCTAAAAGGGGAAGATGGACTGATCATTGTCCACATCGAACACCAAAGCTACATCCAACCCGCTTTTTCGGAGCGAATGTTCATTTATTTCAGCCGTTTATTTCAAAAACACCGCCGCCGTATTCTTCCGATCGCTATCTTCAGCTATGACGCCATCCGTAATGAACCTTCCTCTTTCACTGTGGAGTTTCCGTTTTGGGCTGTTCTCGATTTCCGTTTTTTGGCCATCGAATTGCGCAAACTCCCGTGGCGCGAGTACATCCGCCATGACAACCCGGTCGCCGCCGCCCTGTTAAGCAAAATGGGGTATAATGAAGATGAGAAGGTGGAAGTGAAAAAGGAATTTTTGCGCATGCTCACCCGCCTCGAGCTCGATGAGGCGAAACAGCGTCTGTTGTTCGGCTTTTTCGAAACATATTTGCGGTTATCGGATGAAGAAGAAATCCGACTGCGAAATGAGGTGAATACAATGGAGGAGAAGGAGGCTGCCAAAGTCATGGAACTCATCGTTTCATACGAGCAGAAAGGCATGGAGAAAGGAATGGAGAAAGGAATGGAAAAAGCAAAGATGGATGTTGCGAAACGAATGTTGGCAAAAGGATATGATGCCGACACGATTCATGAACTGACCGGGCTGCCGCTTGAAAAGATTGAACAAATGAAGAAGTAATGCGGGGACAAGGGCCTTTCTCCCTGATATTTCATCCCGGATTGTCGTCGTCCTTCGATCCCTCAAAAGCCTTGAGGATCGACGACAATCACTGATAGAAGAAATCAGTCGGGAGAAAGGCCTCTCAACGTGATTCTTATCCATTTTGGCTGACATCCCGATCCTCTGAAAGCCCAATCCGCTCAAGCTCACGCCCCAAGCGTCCCGCAAGCATCAGCCCGTACATGTGAAAATCAGCTCGAAGCGACCAAAGCGGATGGCCGAAGGTGGCGGGTTTGTTTCCTTCGATGAAAAAGTGGCTGAACCAAGCGAGCGTGTAGGCGGCAATCGGCGCGCCAAGCAGCCACCATGCGTTTCCCGTTACAGCCGCGATGATGATGAACAAAAAGACAAAGCTCGTTCCGACAAAATGCCAGCGCCGCGTCGCTCGTTTGCGATGCTGGGTCAAATAGAACGGCCAAAATTCTTCATAGTCTCGGAATTGTATGTCCCTCTCCCCCCTTGCCGTCATCTCCTGCACTATCATTGTATTTCATCCATCACGTAAAATGTCTGCAAGTTGTGCTTTTGTTTCGGCACAGTAAACTTGGCGGCAAGTTGGGCCGTACGCAGCTGGAAGATGTTCATTTCTCCTGCATTGTCCGCCTTGTTCCCCTCCTGCGGCTCGAACAATATATACACATAATCGCCGTGAAACCGTGCTTCCCAGTACACAGAAGGCAGTTCATGCTTTTCGATCAGCTTGAACTGATCGTTCAAAGCAATCCACCCCGACTTTTCCCTCTGGACATAGCTCACCCACAGCGCGTCTCCTTTCACTTGGAGCTGATCGAATCGTGTTTCCTCTTGCCCCATGTCCCAATATGTCACTCGCCATGAATGCGGATCAATGATTGTGAGACGAGGTTTCGTGGCGATGACAAGGTAGTTGCGGAAAGCCGCCATCGATCGGGCGGAGGAAGTGAGCAACGGAATTTCTTTCACGACCTCACCGCGTTGATCGATCACATACAATACGCCTTGTTCCTTTTCAATCACATCGGCGAACACATAGAAATACGGCGCTACGTGCAAAACTTGAAGAACGTAGGGAGGGAATCGTTTAGAAAATAACAATTTTCCCTCTTTTCTTACTTCTAGTTTATTGGTTTTTACATCTTGGTTCAGCGAACGAATATCCCACTCTCCCTCCAATGAGGCAAAGGAAAGAGGGCTGGAGACCGCTTTTGATCGACAACCGTCCATGTGTCTGGATTTAGTCGATACACATACTTTCCTGTATAATCGGACCACAACAACAGTTCCTTTGTTGAAGAAGCGGGCGAAAGGTGAGAGATTCCAACTGCTTTCAGCGTCACCACTTTGCGCACATGATGTTCGTCCGCCTCCACGATATATGACTCCCGCTCCAACGGGTGAGAATACAAAAAGAAAATACGCGCTGACGGACCGTGCGGCAAATGAGCGTTGGACGGTTCGTACGTCCGCACCGAGGAGACAACGGAATTGTCAATGTTCTGCACCCAATATACGATGACAGGCGCGGCTGCAGCCAGCACAACCCATATCCATCTCTGCCGCTTCCACCAAGCCTGCCCTTCCTTTTTACCTCCTATGCGCTGGACAAGCAATCCCCAGTACCATACGATGTAAAGGAACAACGCAAGCGACAGCCACGCCCACCATTGCCCTTCGATAAGGGATTGCTGCCAATAGTCGAACGGATCGACACCGACCCTGGCGATCGTGTGAAAATTGTTCAGAAAAAAGAGCGGCACTGCGATCACTGCAACGAGCGAATACAAGCGGCGAACCGTTCCTTTCACCAGCATCACCACACCGGCGAGCAACGTCGCGGTGCACATGAGGTAGTACAACATTGACATCCATAGCGGTGCACTTGGGCCCATGTTGAATCCCCTTCCATCCATGGTGGTTGTAATATTCTATCTCACATTTCGCACCCTAACAAGGTCAAAACAAAGGATTTTTTATTTAGTTTTTCAGAATAACTTTTTGACCAACACAACGAGCGATGGCAATCCTTTTTTTACCATCGCTGGTCGTTCCGTATCACGTTACACGTAGATGCTCTCATCCATGCCCAATCCCTGCAGAATCCTTCGCTGATCAGGGGTAAGGGAGCGATCCAGTGAGCGTTGGATGCGCCCATCCGGCAGCTTGAACAGGACGACGTTCACATATTGAAACAGCTGAAAAATCGCCTGTCCCGTCGGCCGGGTCAGCTTGCGGCCTCCAGGACCCTTCAACGGGTGTTCTGGAGTAATAAACTGACGCACTCGGCGCTGAAAAACGCGGTAAATCGCCAAGGCCAACAGAAACAAATAGCCTAATACTGCGACCCGTTCTGGTTTTTTGACGTAAATCTCATCCGTGAAAAACGGATCTTTCAAAAAAGCGAAGTTCATTTCCACCGAGATCTGCCCTTTATACAGCTTCAAGATCTCTTGGGCATCCATGGGTTGGCCCTTCCATTCCTTCGGAACGGTCGTGACGAGGACAAACCGGGACGCTTTCCGTCTCGCCTGTTCCCACGCGTCTTGGTCGAATTCGACGTCAAGGTGCAAGAAATACAGCGTCTCCACCTCGGGTTCCGCCCCTTTTTTCGGCCGTCCGCGCCGTTTTTTCAGGCGTACGATCTCTTCGACCGCGGCCTCAACCCGATGAAACCGGGGGCGAAGGGACGCCTTGAGGGACGCCAAGGCTTGTTCGGCATCTTCCCGGCAGGAGAAGGGGTGACGCTCCCAACGGGCTTGTTCCTCGCGAAGAAGCTCCGCTTCTTTGGTTCGTTCTTTTTCAAGCGTCTTTCCTTTTCGCTGGTCGAGCGCGCTCGATTCAACAACGATCAGCCGAACGGGGTGGCCTTCATACGTCGAGGCCGTTTCCCATACCCGGTACGTGGCGCCGTTTCTCTCCGCCAACGTAAAGGGATCGCTCCACGTCGTGTCCTCAGCATCCGCTTCGGCCAGCGCGGTTTTCACGATCCGGAGCGACGAAGGGCCTCTGGTGATCAAAAAGGCGTTGGCCGCTTTGGTTTGCGCCAGGGTCTCTTTCGTCATCGCGGCGGAATCGGCCACGTAAATCCATTCGTCTTCGATTTTGGCCTGCTTCAGCTGTTCATGGACACGAGACAGCACCTCGGGATTCCATGTTTTATCGGGCAGGTTGCCATCGTGCACATCGCCGTAAAACGGGATGCCGTCCTCGTTGCCGACCAGTCCGAAACCGATCTGTTTTTGCCAACGATGATGGCGGTTGTAGCCATGTGTGATCTGCAAAGCCTCTAATGAGGCCGATTCATACGCGCCGTAAACCGTCTTGTCCGTCGTATCGGCGTGAAAGGCTCGGAGGGAAAGGCCTTCTTTGCGATAAATGTGAATCAAGCAAGTGCTGATCACCTTGTGAATATCGGCCTCATACAAGCGGTCGAGATGACGAGCCAAGGCATCGTCGTTCAACCAGGAAGGATGGAGACCGGGACGGATGAGTTTCTCTAGATCGATCTCCTGAGCCCATCGTTCCACGTGAACGAGGGCTTGCCGGCCGTCAAACATATTGTAGATGATGGCCTGAACGGCATCGCTGACTCGAGTCTGGCACTGTGGATCAACGGGAACGAGATGGTCAATCAATTGGGGCAGGCCCAGTTTCTTGAATAGGGCACTTATTATATTCAAATAATGATTGCGATAGACCTTTTTGACTTGAACGTTCATAAGAGAAAAACTCCTTTACGTTCCTTGTGTGTCAAGGATTCATTCGACATCGGAACGAAAAAATCCTCCCGATTTTCGTCGAGAGGGTGCGAAATGTGAGTTCTATGAAATCGAGAACGTTTCCTTCCTTGCAGAAAGATTTGCACCCCCTCTATGATGAAGCAACTGCTCAAATTCACAACACGCTTTGCTTACACCCTCAAAGTCAGTAAATCCACGTTTTTCCCTCCGTAATGTTTTCAAGTTGCGGGGATGAACGGATAAAAATAGAAGGGCATAACCGTTATTTGGATGGTATACCCTTCTACACACACATTGAAATATCCTCCGTCCGCTCTTTTAGTTGCTGCTAGCATAGGTTATTGTCTCAGAGTCTTGATCCAAGTCAGACGGGGTCACGATGATGCCTCCATCGTCATCCAAATCAAATCCTCGATTCTCCCACGCTTTCCACACGAGCAACGAGCAATACCATTTTGATGATTGACCTTTTGTGGCTGTTAAACTATACGGCTCACCGATTTGTGCTCTAGCGTATGACTGTGCTGATGTATAATCCTCTCCCATTGCCCCTTTCACCCAAAGTCCTTTCCATGTTTTCCAACGTGTTTTCCAGTTGTTAACGTAGTAGCGGACTCCTTCACCTGGCCATGCTTCAATTATATATTCACCATCCCAACGGACAATGGCAGCATGACCATGATTCCATCCAGAACTTTCACTATCATAAGTAATTAAGATGTCCCCATTAGTTCCTAAGGCACCACTTGATGCTAATGCTGATACCCCTTTTGCCTGTTGCCCGCTAATAACTTGATTATACTTGTCAGGAGCATTCTTTTTCATCCACTCTATTTCTTTCTTCACGGCTTCTTGATCAACAGGTTCATTGATTAAATTTATGATTTCTTGCCGCTCTTCTCGTTGTTTCTTTTCCATCTCTTGTTCGATTTGGATCTTCGCCTTATTCACTTGCGCATCCACCTGAGCGTACGCCATCGGAACTCCTGAGGTGCCAATGAGGCCTAAAGCTACAATCGAAGAAAGCAGGAAAGATTTGTTCATAAAATACAAATACCTCCTTTAATTTTATATTTTAACAATTGAAATTTTATTAGAAATAAAAAAAAAAAAAAAAACAGAGTCTTTATTACCATTTAAAGTATAGTAATATGTTCATAAACCCGTGGTGCTAGTTGAGCGTCAGCGCTCAACCAGCCCTAGTGTGACCAAGGAATAAGCCAACAAGATGCCATCGAGTGCCACTTCAAACCCGGCCATGGAATTCGCTCGAATGTCGGTGATCCGGTATTGGTCTACGAGAATCGAAAACACCGTCTCGATGACTTTGCGTTTTTTCCTGATCCATTCTTCCCATGCCTTGGATGGGCCGTGCTTTTGATTGTGTCGAGACGGTGTCCAGAACGCGGCTTGGTGTTCTTCGTACAGCTTTTCTCGAAGAGCGTGGCTGATGTACCCTTTGTCCCCAAAGTTGTAGGGATGAGGGATTTGAGTCATCACCGTTTCAGCGGCTTTGACGTCGTGGCAGGACGATTCCGTCACGACATAGCCCATGGCCAGCCCTTGATTGGTCACTTGAAGATGCAGCTTGAAACCGTAGTACCATTGCTTTTTGGAAGCACAATACCCCATATCCGCGATCCCTCGAAATCGCTTGACGCGCTGCATTCTTGCGGGATGGCACAACGGAAGAGGCAAGCTGTCGACGACCGCATAAGCATGGTGTTGGCCACGTTTCGCCAGCTCATGACGGATCCATTTGATGGCGAAACCAAGCGCTCGGCAGCGGCGGTTGTATCGGGAGCGTTCAAGAAACGAGCCGTTTGTGAACAAATTTCCCGTGACAAAACGATGCCAGGCTCGTTCGGAAGAAAAGCCCAGCAGCTTCCCCAAAAGGTGAACCGCCATGACCACTTCGTCTTCTTGCTTGACCAAGTGACGGTTGCGGCGATGAAGATACATTTGAATCAACGACAGTTGGGCAGAAACAAAACAGAAAATAGCGGCATGTGTGAGTAAAATATTTGTGGGTGACATTCCGAAATGATCCCCGACGAGGGTTGCGAACTTTTGTTCGCGACGCTCGTCGGGGCCACCAAGCGAAGCGCGGTAGAAAAAAGCAAATGTCATGCAAAAAGGACTCTCTCCCTGCTATGATGGTGATTGTCAACATCAACCGAAAACAGGAGGGAGAGAGTCCATGAAACATCTTACCACAGAATGGCCTTTATTAAAAGAGCTGGAGGAACAATTAGTCAGAACTCTTCAAAAGGTGTTCGCTGTCTTGTTGGCGGCCCTTTTGGAGGAGATTGATCAACAACTGGCGGAAGCGCGGGACAAGCGCCGGTATCAGCTGAAAGACAAACGGCCGACCACGATCCAAACGCTGTTTGGAGAAGTGACGTTTCGACGGAACTACTACTATGATCGGCAGGCGGGGGCGTATACCTTCTTGCTGGATGCCGAACTGGGCTTTGATGGAGCGCAGTCGATCAGCCCTTGCCTCGAGGAAACGGCGGTCGAGTTGGCCGTAGAGTGCTCTTCCTACCGCAAAGCGGCCCGTACGTTGGAGTCGATCGTGGGGTATGCGGTCCTAAGCCACGAGGCGATTCGCCAACTGGTGCTGGAGGCCCCTGTCTCGCTGCACCACCCTGTTTCCCAACGGCACGGCCGAGTGCTGTTTGTGGAGGCGGATGGGCTGTTCATTTCCCGCCAGGGGAAAGGGAAACGGGCGAAAGAAGAGAAAATCCTGGCGATTCACGAGGGATGGAAACGAAACGGTTCGCAGCTTGAGCTCGTGAACCGGCGCCACTACCTCCATGAAGGGGAGGGAGACGTGTGGGAACGGTTTGAAGAGTGGCTGATGAACGAATATGCCTATGATCCGTGCCGGGACCTTTTGATCATCAACGGCGACGCGGCGTCGTGGATCACGGCCTGCCGGGAGTATTTTGGGAAGCGGGCGTGCTTTCAGCTGGATCGATTTCATGTGGCGCGGGAGTTGCGTCAGTGTCTGTCCGGCCATTCGCGTTGGCGGGAGGTGCGGAAGAAGCTGGCGAAACAAGACGAAGAGGGGCTTCTCGTGGAGCTGAACAGCGCGGTCGGCACGTTGGAGGACGAAGCGAAAGAGAAGCAGATGGCTGCCATGATCCGCCGGATCGAGTCGATGCCGGGATGCATCCGGGACTATCGGGAGTGGCTGTCGGAGCAAGGGGTGGAGACGACCGGCATGCGTCCGATGGGCCACGCCGAGAGCGTGATGAGCCGGTTTGCGCATCGGGTGAAATCCCGCCGCAGCTGGAAAGACCAAGGGCTTCGGGCGTTTCTGAGGGCGATGGCAGCCCGAATCGACGGGATCGGGTGGAGAAAGGGACGGTGGGAGGAGCAAGAGCCCCAGTCGGCCGTCTCGGCCTCAACAAAGTCCAAGCGGATCGAACAGGCCAAACGGAAGGCCGGACGGTTATGGGCAGATGTGGTGCGTCAGAATCTACCGTGTCTGCAGCGGTCATCCGGGACGCCGATCCATCAAGCGTTGTCGGCGCTCCGGGATGGTGGTTGGGTGTAAAAAAATGGAATATCGTATCATCGCCTCAAGATGAGGGATGAGAGTCCGAAAGCGCTTACGATATCAATTCCTGAAAATGGTTCGCTAACTAGTGATTGACAACACCCGTAGTGAACCGAAAAAATGTTCTCCACAAAGTCTTGACTGACTCTAGCGGCATATTGTTTTTGAAGTTTGGCTGGATCTGTAGTAAAATGAAAGTGCTCTTGCATGGGGGATCTCTCCTTTCGAATGTTGGGTGACACTTTCATTCTACTGGAGATCCGCCAGCAAGGGCTATTTTTATGCTTGTCTGAGTTTTATCTAGCACCACGGGTTCATAAAAATCAAAAATCTCTAACACTTTCTTATCTGCGTGTAGATAGATGTGAGAGAATCTTCGGAACATCCGTCCCGTAGCGCTTGGCTGCCTTCAGTCAACAGCCAACATGGCCCTTCCCACGCAACAGTCTTCCGAGCGGCGTTGCGGTTTCAGTCATGGGCACTCCCCATTGTACACACACTTGCTTGTGGACATGCAGCCGTTTCTTGCCATCCTAAGACAACATGGGACCACTGACACAGACCCGCTTTTGTTGGATCCACAAAAAATCGCCCCTTCCCCGCCGATTCGCTGGAAAAGAGGCGATGTCTTCTTATGACTGGCTGCTGTCTCTCGCTTTTAAGGTAACCGATACGGTCGTCTCAAACCCGTCGCGATAGATCGTCAGTTTGATGCGATCACCGACCGCTGTTTTCGTATACAAATATTTGCGCAACGCGCTGACGCTGTCGATTTTCTCCCCGTTGATCGCCGTGATGACGTCTTTCGATTTCAATCCGGCCTCGGCGGCTGGGGAGAACGGTTCGACGGACGTGACGGCCGCCCCGCTTGTGATGTTCGACGGCAATTTCAATTCATTCGTGCGGACGTCATCGGACAAATCCGCCACATCGACAAGCTGGACGCCAAGGTACGGGCGTTTGATTTTCCCATCTTTCATCAGCTGCTCGACGATCGGTTTGACGTTTTCGCTCGGGATGGCAAAGCCGAGCCCTTCGACGCCCGTTTCCGCGATTTTCATGCTGTTGATGCCGATCACTTGCCCCGCGCTGTTGATGAGCGCTCCGCCGCTGTTGCCCGGGTTGATCGCGGCGTCCGTTTGGATGACGTCGATTTCCCAATCCCCCGCTGACGTCGAAACAGGCATCGTCCGTTTGCCGCTGACGATCCCTTCCGTCACCGTCCGCGACAAGTCAAGGCCGAGCGGGTTGCCGATCGCCGCGACAGGCTCGCCGATTTTCACCTTCGACGAGTCGCCGAAGCTCGCCACTTTCGTCACCCCTTCAGCAGGGATTTTCAAGACGACGAGGTCGGTGAGTGCATCCGCGCCGACGATCTCGGCTTTCACTTTTTTCCCGTTCGCGAGCGCCACTTCGACTTTGTTCGCCCCTTCAATGACATGGTTGTTCGTCACAATGTAGGCCGCATCGCCTTCTTTTTTGAAAATCACACCCGACCCCGTCCCCGCTTCCGTATCTTGTGCTTGATCAGAGAAAAAGTCGACTTGCTTTTGAATGTTGACGACGCCGACGACCGCATCGGCCACTTTATTAATGGCGGCGATCATGTTCGTGTTGACGTTCGCCGTCGGCTGCAGCGGCAGCGCCTCGCTTTTTGCGGTCGTTTCCGCTGTTTCCGTTTGGGAATTCGTTTCTTCATGCATCCATTTCGGCGCCACATACCACGTCGCCGCGCTCCCAATCACCGCCCCTGCGACGGAAGCGGCGAGCCACGATACGAAGCGGCCGCGGCGTTTCGGTTCTGGCGTTGGGGTTGGTTCAAATGGCATCATGTCCATGGCTCATCTCCTCCTTCGTGATCCCTAATCGCATATACGACATTTTTGTGCGAATGGCCGCCAAGCAGTGAAATGGCGGGCGAAATACGACGATGCCACCGACATCGATCGGCCTTGCATAAAGAGAAGACCAGCGTCGCTGTTTCTTTCGGTTGTTCTGATGCATCGTTTCATCCCTTCCTGCGTACGTTATGTCGTCTCCGGCGCTGGCGTCATCCGCTTCTGCTTCCGCCTCCGTCCCGCTGCGAGCGTGCGGATCGACAGGAAAATCCCCGTCGCGGTCAAAATGATCATCGCCACCGCCGCGACATCAACCGCCCAGCGGATGTCAAGCGAACCGATTCTCCCTTCGTGCAGCTGGCGGACGAACATCATGAGCGACGATCCGCCTCCCTCGGCGCGCGGTGCCATCGGGGCCGTAGATGCCCCCGCTCCCGACGTCTGCCCCGCCCCGAACGCGTTCATTCTTTCCTGCGCGGCGCGGTGCATCTCGCCGCGCTCCGCCTGGCCGATCAGCCACGGCTCGGATAGAAGGAGCCCCGTCACCGCCTCAACAAGCAAAAAGATCGAACTGATCAGCCCAATCCAAAGATGCAAATTCCTCATTTTCCTCATCGCCGTTTGCCTCCTTTTCCTCTTCGTCCATCATGATAGCCAAGGAAGGTGAAAAAATGGTGAAAATTCTCTTTCAGAGAACCGTCATCTGCACGGCGAATGGGCTGCGTTTTCACCGTTTTTTCACGAACGATTTGATATGATTAAGAAGGAAGAGAGACAGAACGGGAGGAATGGCGATGAAAATTTTGCTGGCCGAGGACGATCTTCACCTAGGGGAGCTGATCGTTCATTTATTGAAAAAGAAAGGCATCGACCATATCGATTGGGTGCAGGAAGGGGAAGATGCGTACGATTACGCCATGGCGGAGTTTTACGATGTCGTCGTGCTCGATTGGATGCTTCCAAACGGCGATGGGGTGGACATTTGTCGACGGTTGAGGCAAAACGGCTACACAGGCGCGATTTTGATGTTGACGGCGAAAGACGCCGTCCACGACCGCGTCACCGGGCTTGAGGCGGGAGCGGACGATTACTTGGTCAAACCGTTTGAAATCGACGAGCTCGTCGCGCGGCTCAAGGCGCTCGCCCGGCGCACGTTCGTCCCGCTTCAAGAGGAAAAAGTGGCGTTTCACGGCTTCACCTTAAACCGGACAAGCCATACGCTCCATCGCGGCGATGAAGAGATTTTCCTCACTCCACGCGAGTTTCAGCTTCTCGATTTGCTCGTGCAAAACCAAGGGCAAGTCGTGCCGCGCGAAACGATATTGGACCGCGTTTGGGGGTGGGATGCCGATGTGTCAATGAAAACGATCGACGCGACAATCAAGCTATTGCGCAAAAAGTTGAAAGACGATGTCATCCAAACCGTTCGAGGAGTGGGGTATAAAATTGAAAAATAACTGGAGGGAATGGCGCGACTGGCTGCGCCGCCTAGGAAGCGCCGACTTGTTCCGCCGCGCCCATTGGCGGCTGACGGCGCTCTACAGCGGCATTTTCACGTTGTTTCTCGCCTTGTTTGTCATGATCGCCGCGGCCTTGTTTTACTGGATCGCTACCTCTGACCAAGAGCGGCGCATCAGCCGCCTCGCCGAGCAAGAGGCGAATACGATCGAACAAGTGCTGCTCAAGCAAAGCAATTTCGACTTGTTTGATGATGAAAATGTCATTTTGTTAAGCGAAGACCAACTCTTTTTTTACGTCATCGGCCCGGACGGGGGCCTGCTCGCCGGGGATGAAGTCCACCCGCGCCTGCGTCCGTATTTTTTAAACGCCTTGTCCCATCTCAAGGCAAATGAGCGCGCTCCCGTCTACATGAGCGTCTCTTTGCCGGAACATATGCCCGGCCTCGCGCGCGAAGCGGCCCGCGACTGGCGCGTGCTCGCCGCCGCCCGTCCGCTCGTCATCCACGGCGATTTCGTGGGCATGCTGTATATCGGCATGGACGTCACGTCGTTTTTCGGCGTGTTCCATTGGCTGCTCATTGTGCTCATCGGCTTGGCCGTTTTGTTTCTCGCCGTCGGCGTCGCGCTCAGCTTCTTTATGTCCAAGCGTGCGCTCGCACCGATTGAAGAGGCGTACGAGCGGCAGCGCCAGTTCGTCGCCGACGCCTCTCATGAGCTGCGGACGCCGCTCAGCGTCGTCTTCTCGTCCGTCGAGGCGCTTTCGCTTGAGGAAGATGTGATGAAAAACGACTTTGCCCGCCGCCTGCTCGACCGCCTGCGTGACGAATTGAAGCGAATCACGAAACTGATGAACGACTTGTTGACGCTCGCCCGCGCGGATGCGAAACACGCCGCGCTGGAGCTTTCAAAACAAACGTTCGATTTCCGCCCGCACGCCGAGCGCACGTTCCAGCTCATGTCGGAACTGGCGGCGAAAAAACAGATTACGATGCATTTTCACGCTCCCGAGCAAGCGCTCGTCACCGCTGACCCGGACAAATTGACGCAGCTGTTGTACATTTTGCTCGACAACGCGATCAAATACACCCCCGAAGGCGGCGAGGTGACGCTGTCGATCCGCACCGAGCCAAAGCACGTGTTCCTTTCCGTCAAAGACACCGGCATCGGCATCCCGCCGGAAGACATCGGCCGCATTTTCGACCGCTTTTACCGCGTCGACAAAGCGCGCTCGCGCCAACAAGGCGGCCACGGCCTTGGGCTGTCGATTGCTAAGTGGATCGTCGAGGCTCACGGCGGCACGATCCACGTCCAAAGCCAACTCGGGCAAGGGTCGGAGTTTCTTGTCCGTCTGCCTGCTTAGAAGGCCGGTGAAAAACGGCTGTCACGAGCAAATCAGCGGCATTTCGCCAAAAAAGAAGGATGATTTCGCAAGGTTTTTCTAATTGGGAAATAGATGGAACTAGCAGCATTTTGTACTAAATCACCAGCCTTTTAGATCTTGCGGCGCGCTGTCATTGATAGGCGGCAAGGCGCGCCTTCTTTTTGAACATGATGAAATTGATTTTGCATTCAGCTGGCTACTCGCCACGTTTCACACTCAGCTTGTATGGAAGATGAAAACGGAAAATCGGAAATTTTATAGATGAACGATGGGCTTTATATTTTATCGCACTTCAAACATGAATGAATCATTTCTGCTTATTGCATGCAGGTATTGTTTATGATAAGATATAAAACGAAATGACCGAAACGTCCATTTGGTCAAAAAGATGAACGCCCCTGTTAGATAAAAAGAAACAAATGATTGATGCAACAACTCATCAGAGTGAATGGCACATGACTTTAAACGTTGATTGGGGGAAGGAACGCGAACCATTGTTTCAACAAAAGATTGCCCAACGGTTCGGCTGATATCGGTAAAAAGGATTGTCTCCATGACCATCCTTCTCTTTTTTACAAAAAATGACTAAATGGACAAATCGGTCAATATTATTAAAAAGGAGGTTCCGCATGTGCGTGCATTTCAATTATGGATGCAGGAATGGAAAGCAGTTGCATCCAATCGGAAAACACTGATTCCGATTATAGCTGTCTTATTTATTCCGCTTCTATACAGCGGCATGTTTTTATGGGCGTTTTGGGATCCATACGATCATTTGGACGAACTTCCTGTCGCCGTGGTAAACAAAGACAAGGGGACAACGTTTGAGGGGAAAGCGTTTCATCTCGGC
Source organism: Geobacillus sp. PLS 41 (assembly GCF_056494105.1). Lineage (NCBI taxonomy): Bacteria > Bacillati > Bacillota > Bacilli > Caryophanales > Anoxybacillaceae > Geobacillus > Geobacillus sp. PLS 41. Next base: position 173,763 of record NZ_CM151395.1, read on the forward strand.
GATGATCTTGTTGAAAAGTTAAAAGAAAAAAAACAGTTTAACTGGCATTTTGTAAACGAACATGAAGGGGAAAAAGGATTAAAAGAACAAAAGTACTATATGCTCATTCAAATCCCTGAAGATTTTTCACAAAATGCGACGACGTTGCAAGACGATCACCCGAAAAAACTTCAACTTATTTACAAGCCCAATGAAGGATTTAACTTTTTATCAGCCCAAATTGGCGGAACAGCGGTTGAAAAAATCAAAACAGAAGTAGCCAAAACGTTAACGGAAACGTACGCAGAAAATATGTTTGAAAACATTCAAACATTAGCAGACGGGTTAACAAAAGCGAGCGATGGAGCCAAACAATTACATGATGGTCTCGGCGAGGCAAAAAATGGAACAAACAAACTGTATGATGGAATGAAAAAAGCGGAGGATGGATCCAAAGATTTGCATCATCATTTAGCGACACTTGCCGAAAAATCCATGGCCTTTACTGACGGATTGAATCAAGCAGTCAATGGTTCCACGCAAGTTCAAGCAGGGGTTCAAATGCTTGACAACGGGATGAAACACATGGCCGACGGGCAAGGGCAGCTGCTTGACGGAGCAAAACAGGCGCAAGAGGGAACCGCAAATCTTGCTTCCGGTGCAAAACGCGTATATGAAGGAATGCAAACACTCGATGCCCGCATGCCGCAGCTTTTGCAAGGTTCGGAACAATTAAGCGGGGGAGCCGAAAAGCTAGCATCATCGCTTGCGCAATGGCAACAAGGGGCGGCTCGGGTTCAAACAGGGGCGACCCAAGTAACAGGCGGGCTTGAACAGTTAGCGGCGCAGCTTGATGCACTCATTGCTCAAACCCCCGATCCGACACAAAAGGCGGTGTATGAGCGGCTAAAGGAAAATGTTGAGAAATTATCATTCGGAAGCAAACAAGTCGAAAACGGCATTGCGCAGTTAAACGATGGAGCCAAAGCATTACAATCAGGAGCAGCGTCGTTAAACAGCGGGGCGAAACAGCTGCATGAAGGGCATATTGCTCTCGACCGCGGGGTCGACGAACTGCTTTCTGGACAACAGCAGCTTGTCAATGGCGCCAATGCACTCTTGAACGGCCAAGAAAAGCTTGTCGCAGGCATGAACACGTTGCACGAAAAAATGAAAGAAGCGGAACAAGGAGCTGACAAACTCGCGAAGGGCGGCCAAACACTGACCTCTGGTCTGCAAGTGCTTGCTCAAGGAGCTGATCGGCTGCAAGACGGCGCCCATCAATTGGCGGATGGTTCGCAGCAACTAGCAAGCGGAATGAATGAATTAACGAGTGGGACAAGGCATTTGCAAGATGGTATGAATCGACTGACAGACGGCTCAGAAGAACTAGCGGATCAGTTAAAAGAAGGGGCCAAAAAAGCAAGCGACGTAAAAGCAAATAAAGACGTATACGACATGTTTGCAGAACCGGTGAAAGTAAAAAATGAAAAAGTGAATGAAGTGCCAAACTACGGAACAGGATTTACACCATATTTCTTGTCGTTAGGCTTGTTTGTTGGGGCGCTTTTACTCTCGATTGTCTTCCCGCTTCGCGAACCAGCAGCGGTTCCACGTTCGCCATTTCATTGGTTTTTTGCAAAATTTGGTGTGCTCATTGGGGTTGGGATTTTTCAAGCGCTTCTGGCCGATAGCGTATTGCTTTACGGACTTGACTTACAAGTGAAAAGCGTTCCGTTCTTTATCTTGTTTAGCGTTGTCACAAGCATTGCCTTTTTATCTGTCATTCAATTTCTCGTCACAACCTTCGGGGATCCGGGACGGTTTATTGGGATTGTCGTATTAATTTTGCAATTAACAACAAGCGCCGGAACGTTCCCGCTCGAGCTCATTCCGCGTTCGTTGCAGCATTTTAACGCATGGCTCCCAATGACCTATTCTGTTTTCGGATTCAAAGCGGTCATCTCAAGCGGCGATTTCTCATTTATGTGGGAAAACATCGGTAAGTTGCTACTGTTTATCGTCGCCATGATGGTTGGAACGATGGCGTATTTTACGATGCAACATCGCCGGCGATTTGCAACAGCCGTCGAACAAGCTTCTGAGGCATAATATGCTTCAGAAGCTTTATTTTTCACCTCACATTTCGCACCCTCCCGACGAAAATCGGGAGGATTTTTTCGTTCTGACTCACATTTCGCACCCTCTCGACGAAAATCGGGAGGATTTTTTCGTTCCGATGTCGAATGAATCCTTGACACACAAGGAACGTAAAGGAGTTTTTCTCTTATGAACGTTCAAGTCAAAAAGGTCTATCGCAATCATTATTTGAATATAATAAGTGCCCTATTCAAGAAACTGGGCCTGCCCCAATTGATTGACCATCTCGTTCCCGTTGATCCACAGTGCCAGACTCGAGTCAGCGATGCCGTTCAGGCCATCATCTACAATATGTTTGACGGCCGGCAAGCCCTCGTTCACGTGGAACGATGGGCTCAGGAGATCGATCTAGAGAAACTCATCCGTCCCGGTCTCCATCCTTCCTGGTTGAACGACGATGCCTTGGCTCGTCATCTCGACCGCTTGTATGAGGCCGATATTCACAAGGTGATCAGCACTTGCTTGATTCACATTTATCGCAAAGAAGGCCTTTCCCTCCGAGCCTTTCACGCCGATACGACGGACAAGACGGTTTACGGCGCGTATGAATCGGCCTCATTAGAGGCTTTGCAGATCACACATGGCTACAACCGCCATCATCGTTGGCAAAAACAGATCGGTTTCGGACTGGTCGGCAACGAGGACGGCATCCCGTTTTACGGCGATGTGCACGATGGCAACCTGCCCGATAAAACATGGAATCCCGAGGTGCTGTCTCGTGTCCATGAACAGCTGAAGCAGGCCAAAATCGAAGACGAATGGATTTACGTGGCCGATTCCGCCGCGATGACGAAAGAGACCCTGGCGCAAACCAAAGCGGCCAACGCCTTTTTGATCACCAGAGGCCCTTCGTCGCTCCGGATCGTGAAAACCGCGCTGGCCGAAGCGGATGCTGAGGACACGACGTGGAGCGATCCCTTTACGTTGGCGGAGAGAAACGGCGCCACGTACCGGGTATGGGAAACGGCCTCGACGTATGAAGGCCACCCCGTTCGGCTGATCGTTGTTGAATCGAGCGCGCTCGACCAGCGAAAAGGAAAGACGCTTGAAAAAGAACGAACCAAAGAAGCGGAGCTTCTTCGCGAGGAACAAGCCCGTTGGGAGCGTCACCCCTTCTCCTGCCGGGAAGATGCCGAACAAGCCTTGGCGTCCCTCAAGGCGTCCCTTCGCCCCCGGTTTCATCGGGTTGAGGCCGCGGTCGAAGAGATCGTACGCCTGAAAAAACGGCGCGGACGGCCGAAAAAAGGGGCGGAACCCGAGGTGGAGACGCTGTATTTCTTGCACCTTGACGTCGAATTCGACCAAGACGCGTGGGAACAGGCGAGACGGAAAGCGTCCCGGTTTGTCCTCGTCACGACCGTTCCGAAGGAATGGAAGGGCCAACCCATGGATGCCCAAGAGATCTTGAAGCTGTATAAAGGGCAGATCTCGGTGGAAATGAACTTCGCTTTTTTGAAAGATCCGTTTTTCACGGATGAGATTTACGTCAAAAAACCAGAACGGGTCGCAGTATTAGGCTATTTGTTTCTGTTGGCCTTGGCGATTTACCGCGTTTTTCAGCGCCGAGTGCGTCAGTTTATTACTCCAGAACACCCGTTGAAGGGTCCTGGAGGCCGCAAGCTGACCCGGCCGACGGGACAGGCGATTTTTCAGCTGTTTCAATATGTGAACGTCGTCCTGTTCAAGCTGCCGGATGGGCGCATCCAACGCTCACTGGATCGCTCCCTTACCCCTGATCAGCGAAGGATTCTGCAGGGATTGGGCATGGATGAGAGCATCTACGTGTAACGTGATACGGAACGACCAGCGATGGTAAAAAAAGGATTGCCATCGCTCGTTGTGTTGGTCAAAAAGTTATTCTGAAAAACTAAATAAAAAATCCTTTGTTTTGACCTTGTTAGGGTGCGAAATGTGAGTTCTGATATCAAATGAATTTCCTTTTGAGTCAGTCCCATGCCTAAAATGAGAAATATTCTTTTCTTCATCCCATGGCACAAACACTATGTATGGATAGAGCGATTTTTAACGCTGAACTTGACGGATATGGACATGGATGAGAGCATCTACGTCTAACATGATACGGAACGACTAACGATGGTCAAAAAAGATTGCCATCGCTAGTCGTGTTGGCCAAAACGTTATTCTGAAAAGCGAGATAAAAAATCCTTTAGCCTAGTCGATAAAAAATCGGGAAAGATTTTAGAAACATACGGTGAAATTATACAGCCCCTAGAACAAGTTGCAACAAAAACACGCATTCACGATGGCATTGACATAGGGCATGACCAAGTCTCCGACATCTCGGATTTCGATGGGAAACAGGCGGATGATGATGACAGAGATCGCGATGATGAGGAACAAACCGATTAGAGCGCCACCCAACCGCGCATGCGGATTCCATCGAATTCTCGCCAAGCCGACGATCAACGAGCCGATGGCGAATCCGAGAAACGAGCCGTACGCATAATATCCGACATCAAACGTCGGAAACAAAAAGGAAAACAAGAACACAAAACAAAGCGCCGCCAACATCAAGCCCATACGACCGAACCACGTCTTCCCCTCCTTCGTCCCCACAATGTCAGAAAAAACAGATGCCCGTCAAAATCATCGTCCATCTCGCGGCGGATCCCCTATTCATGATATACTCAAAAATCCTTCAAAAAAATGTTCGCTTTTCACCTAATTTTCTCCTTCCCCCTCTACAATACAAACCGTAAGCCAGTCCACTGCCGAAAAAAGGAGGTGACGATGTGAAAAAGGCACAAACGTTCCTATTCATCGCGCTCGCTGCTCTCGTTGGATGGAGCGCGTTTCATGTTCTGACGCCGCATGAAGTGATGGCGCACGGCCGTCCGGGCGTTCCATTTGCCGGCGTGCACGATGGATTCGGACATCACCATCGAGAGTTCGGCATGGGATCGCGCGAAGGCTGGATGATGGCAGGTTTGTTCATGTGGTGGCTCATTCCGTTTTTGCTCGTGGGCGCGGGGGCGATATGGCTCGCCGCGGCGCGGTCGAAGCGCTGGATCGGTTGGGCGCTTGTCGCTTTAGGCGTTGCTGCGATCTTGCCGAAATGGGTGCTGATCTTGCTGGCGCTGGCCGCCGTGTACACCTTAGGGCGCCGTCAAGCGCGAAAAACGGCAATTGCCGAAGCATGGGCGCCAGCACTGCCGTCCGTTCCCGTCGATTGGTTGGATGAATGGGAAAAAACAATACAAAAGGAGGCCAAACAACATGGGCATTTTTCGCCGGATCAAAACGATTATTCTCGCTGAGGCGAATGAACAAATTGACCGCTGGGAAGACCCCGTTGCCATGACGAAACAATATTTGCGCCAGCTTGAGCAACAACTCGAACAAGGCCGCCAAGCGCTCGCCCAACAATGGGTCGCCGAGCGGCGCTATGAGACGCTCATCGCCCAAGCCGAAGCGACCATTGAGAAACGAAGCCGCCAAGCGAAACTGGCGCTCGAGCGCAACGAAGAATCGGTCGCCAAACTGGCGCTGCGTGATAAACTGTTGTACGAGAAAAAGCTGGAGGCGTACAAACAACAATACGACGCCATCAAAGCGAAAACAGTTGAGGTCGCCAATCGCTTGAACCAACTACGCGAACGGTACGACGGACTCGCCGCCAAGCAGCTCGAGCTCGCGGCGCGGGTGAACGCCGCTCAAGCGTTGAAACAAATCGACACGGCGCTCGCTTCGTTTTCCGCCGATGAGGCGCTGCGCGGCTTCGCCCGCATGGAAGAGCGCGTCATCGCCTTAGAAGCCGAAGCGGCCGCCGCCCGGTTCGGTACGAATGCTGCGTTGTCCCCCGTGCCATTTGATGAAGAAGTCGAACGTGAGTTAGCCAAGTGGAAAGAAGCCCAAGCCAATAACGCCTAATCCCCTCCCCCTTTGACATAGATGACCCCCTTGCCGGGCAGGCAAGGGGGATGGTGTTTGTTCAGGGAAATGACACCGCTCCCCACCGTCGCACGGCCTGACTCTCGCTTTCCCCCGTTCGGAAGCAAAATCGTTTCCTTTGTTTTTCCATCGTGGTAAAATCATTAGAGAAACGAAATAATACAGGAGATGACCTCCTATGAACTGGAAGCGAAGCGTCCGCGTTCTTTGGCTGTGCAATTTCATGGTTTCTGCCGGGATGACGATGGTCATTCCCTTTTTGTCGCTCTTTTTATGGCAAATGGGCGTCACTGAGCACCACGCCTTGAGCATCTGGACAGGACTTGTGTTTTCCGTCACGTTCCTATCAGCCGCTGTCATGGCGCCGATTTGGGGGGTATTCGCCGATAAGTACGGCCAGCGCGCCAACCTCATCCGCGCGGGGATCGGCATGGGCTTGATCACCGGATGCATGGCGTTCGCCGCCTCACCGATGGCGCTGCTTGCTCTCCGATTTCTTGTCGGCTTTTTCTCTGGATTTATCACTGTCTCGTTTTCATACTTGGCCCGCGTTGTGCCGAGAGACCATAGCGGCGAGGCGCTCGGGACGCTGCAGACGGGAAGCATCGCCGGCAACATCATCGGGCCGCTCATCGGCGGCGCCTTATCCGACCTGTTCGGCTTCCGCCCGGTGTTTCTCGTGACCGGGCTTTGCATTTTACTGACGCTCTTGCCGGTCATTTTTTGGCTCGAAAAAGATCCCGTCGTGCCGCAGACAAAAGAAAACAAGGCCAGCTTCAAAGAAGTATTCAGACACCGGCCGCTCATCGTCTTATTTATCGCCACGTTTCTCGTGCAAATTGCGGTTCTTGGCGTCAACTCGATGATGACGATTTTTGTCCAATCGCTCATCGGCCATTCTAGCAATCTCGCCTTTCTATCCGGCCTCGCCTCGTCGATCACCGGCATCGCGACGATCATCGGCGCACCGTACTTAGGGAAACTCGGCGACCGAATCGGGCAGGAGAAAACATTACCGATACTGCTTGTGCTGTCCGGCTTGTTCGCCTTGCCGCAAGTATGGACGGACAACATTTATGAGCTGTACGTGTGGCGCTTCTTGCAAGGGCTTGTTGTTGGCGGCGTATGGCCGTCTATTCAAGCGCTCATCAACGCGCAAAGCCCGCGCCGCATTCAAGGGCGGGTGTTCGGCGTCACGGCAAGCAGCCGCTTCCTCGGCAACTTGACTGGCCCGACCGCCGCAGGCGCGATCGCAGGGTTCTTTTCCATTTCCTCCATTTTCGTCTTATCTGGTCTCTTGTTGATCGCCACCGGCGCATTGGTCGGGTATGCGACGCATGACCGTGCATGGCGCGAGGAAATGAAAGAGAAGATCGCCGCTTGGACACATCGTCTCCATAGTCGGTACTGACAACCACAGCGGCAAGAGGCGCGGCAGAAAAAACGAAACGGCCCGAAGAACCATTCCTTTCGGGCCGTTTCCTCTCATCGTTTCATTTCTCCGTCCATTTGATCCATCGAAGCAACGAATACGGAATCGCTTCCCCGACGCGTCCATTTCGCCCGGTCGTCGTCTCCGCCATCGTCAATGAATTCCAAATCGCTTCCTCTGTCGCCTCAACAGCCGCCTGAAACAACTCGTTCATGAGCGGCGCATCATCGCGGACAAGCGGCGGCAGCGCCTGATGCGCTGAATCCACAAAATGCGGAACCGTGTATGCCGTCGAAAAGGCGATGACGATGTCGCCGCTGCCATGATGAACGTGGCTTCCCGTCCGCGCCAGCCCCACCGCCGCCCGCTTCGCCAGCCGCTTCAACTGCCGCGCATCAAGCGGCGCATCGGTCGCGACGATCATCATAATCGAACCAGCCGGCACATCCCGTTCATCAAACGACGGCGGCACATACGGCACAAACCGCAGCTCTTCACGCCGCCCGAAATTGCTCACGACCAGCGCCCCGACCGTATATCTGTTTATTGCAAAATTAAAGTGCAGAGATGTGCAAAATTTCTATGCAAATGGTTATGCAGAGGGGCTTTACATGGAGGGGTAGCCATGATAACCTGTTTGGGTTTGCCAAATCTGTTACAGCTGGCCGCTTGGCAAAAGAATCATGGCTGCAGAGGCTCCATGTCAAGCCCTTAATAGCGAGAATTCAGATTGAATTTTTATGCGGTATAAACGAATTTATATACTGCAATACTCTGCACTTTTTTCTTGCAAAAAACACGTATATCCCCTGCTCACGACCCGCGACGAGCTGCCAACGCCCCCTTTCCAACCGAAACACATCATCCCCGTTCCTGCCCCGACCTCTCCTTCTTCCATCTCCACCCGCGCCGCGGCAATCGCCTCTTTCGCATGCTCCTTCGTCACCGAAAGCGCCCGCGCCGTATTCAAATAGCTGTCATTGCATTCCCCGACGACAATGTTGGCCGACCCGGTCGTATCTCCGATCTCCGGCGTCATCGCAAGCATATACTCAAGCGTCCCTTGCCAGACAGCGCCGACACTGAACGTATTGGTCAGCATAATCGGCGACTCGATCAACCCAAGTTCCTCGACCTGCACCAACCCGACCGTTTTCCCAAAACCGTTCAAAACAAAACAAGCCGCGGGCACCTTCTCCAAAAACCAGTTGCCCCCATGCGGCAACACCGCCGTCACCCCAGTGCGGATCACTGTCCGCTCATTCATATCTTCCCGAATCGTCACATGACCGACCCGCACCCCAGGCACATCGGTGACTTGATTGCGCTCCCCTGTCGGAAGCGTGCCGATGGAAAAACCAAGATCGCGAAGTTTGCGGCGCATCCATCCCACCCCTGTCGCTTTTCTCCGCCTTCTTTCAAACCGTCCAACGCCAACGCAGCATGTCCGCCGACACGACGGTGAACGAGAAAGAAGCGTGATTGTTCCCATGTCAAGTATATCGCATCGGACTGAGGAAATGCAGCAGCGGCAAAGAAAGGCGGTGAACAACCATGCCTGGTGGATCAATGGGGCCATACAAAAAAAGCAGATGCCAAAACGTTCTCCATGTGCGAAACAAAAAAGCGGCTTCCTGCAAAGCAAGCGGCGCAAGAATGAGCAGCCGAAGCAAAACGAAGCGGTCGATCGGGGAAGTGCAGCCATCCGGTTTCTTCAAACGGAAGACGTTCATACGATGGCGTGACATTGAAGAGGGTTTCGCCTCTTATAGGCGCGACAAAAACTGGGCGGAAACGCGTGGAGAAAGCGGCCGACTCCGGTTTCAATCCCTCGTAGGTACGATAAAAACCATTGATAACAGCCAAAATATTATAAAGGTCAAACGGGTTTCAATCCCTCATAGGTACGATAAAAACGACAAATTTCCGAGACACAGCGAAGGAGCTAAAGGTGTTTCAATCCCTCATAGGTACGATAAAAACATGAACTTGATTGACCATATCGAAAATCTCGAGCGTTTCAATCCCTCATAGGTACGATAAAAACACGTTTTGCAATTTCCTTCACCTCTATTTCTAGAGAGTTTCAATCCCTCATAGGTACGATAAAAACAATCGCTAGTTTCTTACTTGCAAGCCCGTTTGTCACGTTTCAATCCCTCATAGGTACGATAAAAACGAATCTTGGCTGGTTTTCGGCTTCGAAGCCGGACAAGAGTTTCAATCCCTCATAGGTACGATAAAAACTGAAAGCCAAAACAGGTTTGTTTACGGGCATCTCGTCCGTGTTTCAATCCCTCATAGGTACGATAAAAACCTTATCCAGTTCGACCGCCTCGTTGATCGCAATATCTTGTTTCAATCCCTCATAGGTACGATAAAAACCGGAGATGGAGCTATATTAGGGGGATATTGAAAAATTTGTTTCAATCCCTCATAGGTACGATAAAAACGTGTAGCATTGTACGACTTTCCGGAACCAACAAAACCCGGTTTCAATCCCTCATAGGTACGATAAAAACGGGGCGACCTCAAAAAGACACTTAAAGTGGTTGAGGGTTTCAATCCCTCATAGGTACGATAAAAACGCCAAAACGAATCTACAGAACAAGGAGTGACTGAAGTTTCAATCCCTCATAGGTACGATAAAAACTTTCTCACAGCGTTAGTAATCACGCCAACCTTTGAGTTTCAATCCCTCATAGGTACGATAAAAACTTCCTCGAGCTTTTGCAATATCTGCTGATTTTCAGTTTCAATCCCTCATAGGTACGATAAAAACTCGATAAATTTAATAAGTTAACTGCGGCCAGAGCGATCAGTTTCAATCCCTCATAGGTACGATAAAAACTAGTACCGCTGTTTCTCTTCGGTACGAAGGGTTTCATAGAGTTTCAATCCCTCATAGGTACGATAAAAACGAAAGCGAACGTCAAGAAACATTGACAGACGCTTAGTTTCAATCCCTCATAGGTACGATAAAAACAGAAAAACAGCCTTTCTTGTTGAATGGGTAGACGGTGTTTCAATCCCTCATAGGTACGATAAAAACGGGAATTAGTTTTAAAAAATTGGTTGAGTTGTTTGGTGTTTCAATCCCTCATAGGTACGATAAAAACTTTCGTGCAGTACAATGACGTCGTCCATATATCGAATGGTTTCAATCCCTCATAGGTACGATAAAAACTATGCTTGCAGCGTGCCAGCACACGCTTGGGGAAATAGGTTTCAATCCCTCATAGGTACGATAAAAACTTTGTTGCTTCTGCGCCACTTTTTCGAGCTGGGAAACGGTTTCAATCCCTCATAGGTACGATAAAAACATCGCTCGATGATCGCAACCGAGTTTTTGAGATTGGTTTCAATCCCTCATAGGTACGATAAAAACGAAAAGATGTTTACAAATCACCAAATGATGATATAAGTTTCAATCCCTCATAGGTACGATAAAAACGTATTCCACTGATGTTGTCGTAGCCATAGCGAGCCTGTTTCAATCCCTCATAGGTACGATAAAAACATGTGCTGAATGTGCTGACACGCATCCGGAACGAGATGCGTTTCAATCCCTCATAGGTACGATAAAAACTGGGCAATAGTTTCACCAACGCTTTCGCCTCGGCCTCGGCGTTTCAATCCCTCATAGGTACGATAAAAACGTAGTTCCGGCTGTTGTTTTCACTACAAGCGTGGAGTTTCAATCCCTCATAGGTACGATAAAAACGCTCCGGCGTCAGCTGATATGTCCGTACCGTTGTGTGTTTCAATCCCTCATAGGTACGATAAAAACTCGGCTTCACTGTACCGAGTCAGCTGTTTCAGCGAGTTTCAATCCCTCATAGGTACGATAAAAACTGGCGATGTTTTCTGCTTTGTCCTCGATCGCTTCTTGGTTTCAATCCCTCATAGGTACGATAAAAACCTTTTTCGTGCTTCGTGTGGGCGAAACTTCCCCCGTCGTTTCAATCCCTCATAGGTACGATAAAAACTCGACTTGCTGTTTATACTTCTCAACATCTTCGCGAGTTTCAATCCCTCATAGGTACGATAAAAACCCCAAAAAGGCTTGTTCCATCAAGCTTTTCGGTTTGGAGCTATTTTCAGCATAGCACGTTTCAAAAATTCTGTCAATGACTTTCAATCGTGATGGCTGTAGGCTTGGAGCGTCAAAAACCATTGTCGTCGATCCCCCGGGTTTTTTGCATGATTGGAGGTCGACGACAATGCAAAGGCGGGTTGACTTCTTCGGCTGTTCGATCTTTTCCGCCGGCAGCCCGGTCAGTTCGTGGATCGTGTCGATATCCTACCCTTTCATCAACATTTCCTTCGCGATGTCGGGTTTCCCTTCCTCGATCCTTTTTGGCGTCCTTGTTCAATCCCATGCTTCATTCCCTGCTTGATCCTTGTCCGATTTCGCCGAAACTGCTCTCGTTTGATTGACGCTCCGAAGGCTTCACTTCCCGTGCAACTCACGGTACCAGTCGCTATGCAGGATATCTCGAAAGATTGATACTGTCGTTTCGATCTCTGTCAAGTTCAATTCCACAATCATCACATCGAAATACCCTCGTTAGATGGCCACCTCTTGTGTTTGATTTCCCTACTCTCTAAGCAATCCCCGAACATCTTCCTCTGAAAGATCCACCAACCGAGCAATGTCTTCCACCGTCATTCCTTTGCGTGCCATGTTACGAATCAGCTGTTTCATTCCTTGTTTCATTCCCTGTTTCATTCCTTGTTTGATGCCTTCTTCCAACCCTTGTTTCCTTCCCTTTTGCTCATAGGAAATGATCAGCTCCAACACGTTCTCTTTTTCTTTCGTTTCCATCGCCCTCACCTCTCTTTGGAGTTGTTGCTCTTCCTCCTCCGACAACTTCACATACGTTTCAAAAAAACCCAAGAGCAGCCGCTGCCTCGCTTCATCCAGCTCCAATCGCACCAACATGCGCAAAAACTCTTTTTTCAACTCGACTTTCTCACTTTCAGTATACCCCATTTTGCCAAGGAGGGCAGCCGCGATCGGATTGTCATGCCGGATGTAGTCCCGCCAATGTTTCTTGCGCAACTCCACCGGGAAAAAGCGGAACTGCAGCACCTCGCCAAAGGGAAACTCGATCGAAAACACGGACGGCTCCTCGCGGAGGGCATCATGGCTGAAGACGGCGATCGGAACGATGCGGGTGCGGTATTTTTCAAACAGACGGCTGAAATAGACAAACATGCGCTCTGGAAACGATGGCTGCACGTAGCTTTGATTCTCCACATGAACGATGATCAGCCCATCTTCTCCTTTCAGCTTCGTCTCGACCAACAGATCGACGCGGTACTTTTCTCCTGCGGTCACATCAGTGAACAGTTCTTCGGACAAAAAGGACAAATGGCGGAAATCGATATGCTCGTGGATGTCGGGGAAAAAGAGAAGGAGAAACTCTTCGAAGAACGTTTGGATCAGTTCTTTGAACAGCCGGTCATGGTCAATGGCCATTCCATCACCCCTCTTTGAACATGTTCAACATATCGATTCGCGGGCAAGAGGCAAAAATCCTGCATGGAAGATAGAAAAAATGGAGAGCTAGGATGTACATCAGCACATTGTGTCAGAATCCTGCCTTCAAATTAGTAGATGTGCATTTTTAAGAGAGGCAAACAAGGGGCCCCTTAGTCGGCATGAGGCTGGTTTTTGATTGCATCATCGAGAACGGTCAACGTTCCGGAAAATCCCTTGGTGATCAAGGCGGCGACGAGACGAACGTGATGCTTCAAAACCGAAAAGGTGAACCCCAATGTTATGAAAAACTTGTGAGCTCCTTGATAACGTGCTTATCCATTCATGAGACATGAACCTGTAGGAATGGTTGGCACATTGATTCTAACCAAGGAGTCCGGTTCATGTCTCCTTTTTTGTTTGGTTGCAAATTTATTACAGTTCATTTGCTCATCTAGAGAAATGATCTATCCATAAAAGAAAACAGGTTCTATTGAAGTTCGAAATCTTGTCGTCGATCCCCCGGATTTGGACACAATGGGGGTCGACGACAACTGGGATGGTGTCATTCGTCATTTAGCAGCTGTTGAAGCTTGTCAATTTTTTGCTTTTGTTTTTTGCTGATGCCTTTTCCCCATTCGCCGATGCGTTGCCAATACGCCTGCAAGGCAAGGGCGGCTTGTTTGTTTCGCTGCTCAAGGACTTGCTGGTACAGCACGTCTTTGCTTCGCTGCTTATCCGCTTCGCTGTCGGCGAGCCGTTCAATTTCGGCCACCAACCGTTCTTCGGGGGAGAGAAGAGCCAGCCTTGCTCGTTCTTCTTCCTCGCGTCTCTTTCGCTCCACCATTTCCTGCTCGATTTTTCGACGCTCAAGACGGGCGCGCTCTTTTTGCACCATTGGGAGGAATTCGGTTTCCGTCACGTCGTCCACTTCAGAAAATCGACCGTAGCCTGACGATGTTTTCGAACCGATCCCCCATTCCATCAACGCCTGTTTTGTGTATAACGATGCTGCCTCCAACAAACGGGCGGTTTTTTCATCGTCTCGAAAGCCATAGGCCGTTAAATAAATGTCTGCCTCTGCAGCCATGACCGTCCAAAACGAAACGGGAACAGGTTTTTGATTATCTGTCGCAGCGTTTTTTCCCTCATAATACTCCTTCATATGTACAGCGAGCACATCCTTTTCCAACCGCAATCCATCGATGAGAAAGATGTCGTAAAACTGCACCTGTCCTTTATTGCCTTGCGTCCCAAAAATCGCGCGTCCGTCTTCATGCTCGCCGAGCCGTTTCTCGTCCCCTTCGCAATACGCCTCGATAAACCAATGGCGCACAAGGCCTTTCAGACTGGAGGCAGGAATGTAAGGAAGACCGTACACGGGGTGGATCGTCAATGACGTCTCGCGAACATGCCCCGCGCCCAGTCCGTGGACAATTCGGCCAGAGAGGCGGGCTTTCAGCTTCTTGACTCCCCCTGTTTGCGCCCATTCCACCATGGCCTGTTCTCGCTGCGCCCGCAGCTGCTCGCCAACCTCTTTCAGCTCTGGGAGAATCGGGGCGGATTTCAACTGTTTCGAAGGTTCCCACACTTTTTTACGGTCATTCCACCGATGCTCAATAAAATAATGGAGATGGTACGCCAAATGCCCGATCGATTTATTGGCCTTTTGCACGACTTCTAGGGTGTCCTTTGGATGAAAAAGCATGCCCTCCCCTCCTTACTCTGCCGCCTTTGCATCGTCTTTCGCCATCCCGTCGGCAAACTTGCGCATCCAATCTAACAGCGCCATGGCTTCCATCGTCCATAACCGGTAATCAGCGCTCGATAAGTTGACGACAGCCTCGACGAGTTCTTGGTTTGCCGATGAAAATTGATCCGGAAACTGTTCCCTCATCCATTTTGCGAGGGATTGATAAATCGCCTTGTATTCCTTCCCTTTTTGAAAACAAAACGCCAATGCTTGTCCGAGACCGTTGACTTGAATTAAGGACGGCATTTTTTTGACGTAAGAACGATAGTTTTCGAAGCTTCCTCTCAATCGTTCTTTTGCCTGTTTCACTTCTTGAAACGCAAATGCGGCTCTCCCGTTCTCAATCCCCACACGCTTCACGTTTGTTTCCATGGCTTCTCCTCCGTTCACACCCAAATCGTTCTCATCATTCCGCGACCTAATGTACTGTTCCCGCCAAGCTGAAAGACGGATGGAAATTTGTTTTCATTCAGAAAGTACCGTTCAATATCCGCAGCCTTCGCAAGACCGTCTATTCCGTCTCCCCGTACATCACCAATGTAGAGGAAACTGTAAAAAACCGTTTCTGGCGGAACATTTTCCTCATACCAGAGCGCACCGTTGTCAACGGTCCCTGTCTCCGGTGAAATGCGAATGCGCGCGTTAATTTCGGTCGACAATTTGACGAAATCCGTGAAATCGTCATCGGAGAGAACAACGAGTCGATCTACAAGACGCAGGCGGCAATGCTCCCCAAGGAGGGCGGCAAGTTGTTCCGCCAGCTGTTTCGCTTCAGAAGAGACGGTGACCGAAAACGCATACTCCTCCAACACAATGCGTCCATTGACCGCCATCAACCGGTCGGAACTGACCGTGTTCGGTGCGGGCATCGGAAGAAGTTGAACTTCTTTCCCGATCGATTGCTGATGAACGCTCATCTCTTGATTCCACCGCTCAATCACAAACGGGCACGTAATCCAAGCAAATACGCCGCGAAGCGATTTAACCGGAAACAGCAAAACACGTGCATCACTCAGAGCAATGGCGCTCGCTTGTGTGACGCTTTCCTGTCCTTTGTCCGCGCCGAAAATCAGTTCAAGCTTCTTCCTATCTTCAGGAAGCGACTGTGTCATGTGATACCGAAGCGCGCCTTTGAGCGAGGAGCTTTCGATTTTTGGAAATCCTGTATGCTTCTCCCGCTGGATAGGCAAGTCGACAAACCCGATCTCGCTCCCACTCCCCGCATGGACAGACGTAATGGCATGCATAAGAAAAGGCCGTACGATCGAATACATTACAACTCCTCCTCGCTTTCTTTTGCACTCGTGATCACCGCAAACCCAAACCCTTCCTCTGCCCCTTCATCAGTGAAATGAACACCGTCAAGGGCAGAAAAGACATGGGGCAAATCATCATCCCGCTCGATCTTCACGTAAATGACAGAACCCGCTGGAACCATCCATTTTCGCGGTTTTGGACGATGTCGGACGATGTCCCATCCTCCGTACAACTCCGGTCGTCCGATGGAAGCGGCAAGCCATGTCACCACCGCTCCGTTCGGCCATGTCCACCGATCACCGTCCATCGCAATCGGACGAGAGCCGTTGGCGAAAATCGCAGGGGACAAAAAGATAATCTTTGCCAGCCTCGTCCGCTCGATGTCTTGTTCAATCCTCTTTTTCTCGTCCGGATTCCATATACGAAGCATTTCCGGCTGCTGGCGGACAGACCACGGCCGGTTTTCCCCGCCGATCCGAGCCCACTTGACATCAGAGAAATCCGGTCCATCACCGACGAAAGCGACAAGGGACGCCCCGTCTACAAAACGCCCTTTCGCCACCCGGTATAAAAGCCCCTTTTGGGCTGTTCGGCTGGACGTGTCGAGTTGAATTCCCACCTTATCTTCCCAAGCGATGAACGATGACAATGAACAAAGGGAAGAGATTGGCTTATTCTCCAGAAGCGCCTGCTTCCATTCCTCCATCGGGACGTAATAGTGCTGTGGACTTTTCGTTTTGTCACGCCGTGAAGAAGCAAGTCGCCACATTGAAGAAGATGACGAAAGCTTCCGGTCTCGGACAAGCTGCAATGGATACGCTTTGAGCGATTTTTCCTCCTCTATGACTTGATAATCAAAGGGCAGGGGAAAGAACAAGACGTCTTCTTTCGCCAGCGTGCAATAATGGAGACAGAACTGCCCCCGCTCTGTCGGGGTGCCCATCCATCTCCTCACCTGTTCATCACTGCCCCTCGCAAAGTCGTCAAACGTGCTGTACGCATAAATGTACGCCGCCCGCAGCGCGCCGTAAATCGTATTCGGGCGCGGAGGGAATATCGACTCCATCACCGTCGCCTCCCCCGCTTGCGTCGCATGATGGTTTTTAAAGAAAAACGTGTCTACCGGTGTCAAGACTAATTTTGTCATTGCCCGTTCCCCTCGCTCCGTTTGAAAAAGGTCAATATCTTTAACAGATACAAAAAGTCATAGCCGCTGCGAACCGCTTCATGCAAAGACAAAAGAACTTGCGCGTGATTGGCGATCTCTTGGACGCTCAGATGGCTTCCCTCTTTTACAGACCGCTTAAGCAAACGCCGAAGCTCTGTCGCGAGCATGTCGCCATTCTCCCATTTAGGACAGTGCCGCTCATGCAGCAGCGGGGCAAACGCGGAAGCGAAATGAAAAATAAAGTTCGGCGACAGGGATGTTTTCAACAGATGAATCCATTGATCCAATAATTGTGAAACCTTCTCTCCCCCAATCATCCATGGGAGAACCGCTTCCGAAATCTCACCAGAGCGGGTGTGAAGCGCTAAAGCAAGGGCGTCCTTTTGCTGCCCCGTCTTGTCGTTGGAATACTGTTTCGCCTTTTTCTCCAACGCTCTGACAGCGTTAAGAACGAGATGGAGCGGCGACTTTTTGTGAGCGATGACCACGCCAAACGAGGCGGTCGCTCCATGACCTAATCCTTTCCATTCATCGCCAAACGCCAATCGGAGCTCCTCCGCCGCTTTCAGCACCGTCTCGGTCGGCAAGAAGGCGAGAACATCATCGCCTCCTGCATAAACAAGCTTGCCGTGGCATTGTTCTTCGACAATTTGAGGAACGACTTCTTTCGCAAATCGCGCCAACTTTTTACTCGTTTCGCTATACTCCTCTTTCCGCTCCCCGGAGAACCATTTCCCCATGTTGTCCCCATCCATCATGAGCACAGCGTAATAATCGCCCGCTCCGATCTCGAGGACAGACGGAAACGACAAAAACGAGGCGCCAAACAACTTGGAAAAATAATCGCGGGCGGCCCGTTTTCCTAAACAAATGCCGCATAAAAATTCATTGTCTTGAATCCGTCCCGCGCGGCGGTCATCTTCTTCGCCCCCAGCTCCTTGAAATTCCGCCGCCCGCCGCTTCCAAAGGTGGAGCGTTTTCCGCTTGATCTCACCGTAATGATCCGTTTCCTTCATCTCGGCAAGCCGCAACGCCTCCCTTTCCTTGCAGACGGAGCAAACAAGGCCGGATTGGGAAACAGGAATGTAATGCTTCTCATTTTTCAGCGCCCCCAACCGCCGTTCGGCGCGTTCACGCACGGTCCGGAACGAAGCGGACGGCTCATACGGTTCAGCGACCCAGTACACTTCTAAAAACGACTGCACTTGTTGTTCCACCATCATCTCCAGCCATTCATACTCTTCAGCAGTGAGATGTGGAAACACGCGTCGAATGGCTTGAAAGCAGAAGTCCAGAAACACTTGGCGAACATTGTCCTCCACTTCGCGCAGCCAGCCGCCAACCTTTTCTTCTGTTCCCTTCATCACCACCGTCACGCGGTTCGGGATCGAAGCAATGCGAAAATCCCGCGCAGATGGCGACCGCAACTCCTCCCTTGTGACGAGCGGGTATACGACTTCACAGTTGGCGTCCAATTGGTAAAACTGTTTGATCGCCTCTCGCACCAAGTGGGACAAAATATAACTTCCGCTCCAAAAATCTTCCGTTTTGCGGGCTGAAGCGATAAACGACTGCACAGGCCCGACCGTAAAAATGACGATATAGCGATTGGTCATATCCTCACCCCAACGATCTCTAAAAACCGGTTTCGATCCCGCTCATAGCGCGGCTCGCTGTAGCGCGAGCCGCCGCTTCTCACTTCCGTCACAATCGGGTGGTACCGATTCCCAATTTTTCTCACCGTGCACCATAATGGCGAAGAAAGCTTTTTGCTTCCTTGCACAAAACCGAGATTTCCATAGCGGTTCGCTTCATGCGACGCTTTTCCAAACGCCCTTGTCACTTCCGCGGCGCTTTCTTTCCCCTCCCCAATCCACACTGCGGACAACACAGGGTGCAGCGTCCGAATGTCCTCGCGGCGCGCCACGAGGCAGCCGTCCTCCGCAAAGGAAAACGCCTCCGCCACTCCGATGTGCTCAAGCACCGTACGCAAACTTTTGGCGTATTCCCCAACGTTATTCCACTGATGCCCCGTCCATTGCACAGCTCCGAACCCGCGGCGCGACCGCTGCCCGAATCCCGCCAGGTGAAGCATATACTGAAAGTGCCATTCATACGCCGGAAGCAGCTGCTCATGCCGCTTCCGCACCGAAAGCGTCACCGTCACCTCCCCACCGGCAGGAAGGGCGGGGACAGGCACAGGAGATGTGCGGTGCGGCAACATGTTTTCCCGTTTCGTTCCTTCCATCACGCCCGCCATGGATAAATGAACGGGGGATTGCTGCTTCGTCTCTCGCGTGCCGCCAAACCATTCTTCTTCTTTGGCAAGCAAATCGCGGTGGTTCGTCTCGC
Organism: Geobacillus sp. PLS 41; assembly: GCF_056494105.1. Classification (NCBI taxonomy): domain Bacteria; kingdom Bacillati; phylum Bacillota; class Bacilli; order Caryophanales; family Anoxybacillaceae; genus Geobacillus; species Geobacillus sp. PLS 41. Next base: position 193,261 of record NZ_CM151395.1, read on the forward strand.
TTTGCAACGTCCGCCACCAGTACCGCCATACCCCGCGCAGCGACGGAATGCGAAACTCCGCCTTTGCCTTCGGATCAAACCCGTGAATGGCGGCCGGCGTCAACAGAACAAGCTGATACGGCGACTGAACAATGGCAGACGCTTCGTTCCATTTCAAACGTTCCATCATCCGCTCTCCTTTACGTTTGCATCGACTTTGCCAACATCGACATTTTCTCAAAGAATGTAAAAAGTTCCTTAAATGTCGTCTCGGCATCCGGCCAAAATTTTTCCGCTTTTAACGGCTGCGGGCGCGCCCCAGCGTGATTGATATCGTTGCGCCGCTCCTTCACCAAGCCAAACGGTTCCAAGTCGTTCCGATAAGGAGACAAGGCGTTGACCATTTGTTCGACCCGCTCCATAGAACGAACACGCCATTGGTCCTTCGGAATATTGCGCAACAAAATTTGAATGGCAGAATGAACGTCGCTCCGAATCCCCTCATTTCGCGGGTCGAACCCAAACACCCGGCAAATGGCCGTCACCCCGTTTTCCTCCAACATCGTCAACGCCGATTGAATAAGACCGTGATCCAGGCACCAACGTACAACTTTCCAGCTGTTCATAATCGGGTCATCATCAAACATCGCGTACTTTTTCTCCATGGCATCCAGCAACGGAACGAGCGGTTTGATCGCTTCCGTCGGCGACGAACGAACACGGTCGAGCTGCTGGCGAAATTTCTGCACTTCCTCATCGATTTGCAGGCTTCTGCACGTGCGGATCGCTTTCTCCGTCTGATCGAGCTGTTCCGTCAACTTGTTTAACCCCGCCACCTCCTTCCGCATCTCTTGGCTCGAAGACGGATTGCGGAACACTTCACTGTTTTCCTTCTTGGTCAGCGCCCGAATGATGGAAGCATCTCCGGTGCGTAAAAATTGGTCGACCCCGTTCGTCCAATCGAGCAACCCCGCCATGCCCGTCAAATTGACAATCGGCGCCAACCGCCGTTCTGGAGGCAGCTGTTTGACATCGGCTGGACGCCCAAGCATTTCAAACCAGCCGTAAACGATCGCGCCAATGTCCGCTTTTTTCACAAAGCGGGCGTAGTTCAACACGATGAGCGCGACAAACGGGATGGAACGGAAACTGTGGGTGATGTCAAAATAAATCGTATCCCCTTCCCGAATTTCATTCAGAATGCAGTCAAACAACCGCCAATTGGCCTGTTCATCCTGACGGCTTTCCATTTCCACGAGCTTCACATTCGCCTCAGGGGCGATGCGCTGAAAAGCGGTGGTCAAGCCCTCCAGCCGCTCCTCCCCTTTCAAGCGGTCTTGCCCATTCCGCTCCCGCGCCTCTTTCGTCGCAAACACCACCACATCCATCGGCCCATCCCCGCGAAACAACTCATACACCGCTGTCTGGATAAAACGCGTATAAGAAGACACGTTGCCCTCGTATGTGTAATAACAATATTCATAATCGCTCAATCCGAGAAATGACAACAGTACTTTTCTTCCCACGCTCATCTCTCCATTCCCACCAACCGTCTCGTCATATCGACAAACGGCGAATTATCTTCATAAATCCCTTTCCCTTTCGACGCTTCCCGCTCATAACGATTATGGTCGAGCCATAAATAGTTGGCGTACAGCCGATCTTCCCGCTCATCATACCGGTAGGCAAGGCGAAACGCTGTTTGCCCGTTGCTGGCTCCTTTGTACAAGTGATATTTCACTTTGCGCCCATCGATCGTTTTGAAGGCTTTTTCATGATGCAACACCGCAACGTCGCCCTCTTTATGCTTCAGCTTCTTCGCCAGCTCCCGCATCTGCTGGTGCACAAACAACGACTGATGGTGATTATGCCGAAGTAGATCGGCGACTTGTTTCGATACAAGGTACGTTGTCGCAAACAAATGTTTATATTTTTCATTCTCAAGCAAAAATTGCCCAAACGCGCTTAAATACACCAACTCCTCTTCTTGATGAAACAAAAATGGATACTGAAGAACACATTGTTTTTCATGGTAGGAAAGCGAATCCACGCTGACCATATCTTTCTGGCATTTCCGCAACAAGTCGAAATGCTCATGGACAAACTGCTCGTCAATATGTATGGGCACAGGAGGAATCTCATGCAACACTTGGCCGTCCTCATGCATATAAGCCGTCGGGTAGTGCAGAAACGCCCCGACGATGTAGCCCAACGATGTCATCACTTTATACCCGCCAATCGGCGCAAAACAAGTTGTTGACGGTTCCCCGTGGGAGAGAGCATCCGCCACCTTCCACATGTATTCCCCCAATGTCTCTTGCATCCGTCTTGGATGATTCACATCCACATCCACGTACATGACGCGAACATTTGCCGCAAAGTCTTCCTCAAGCAATCTCGTCAACACGGCTTCCACAATCCGTCCTCCCACCGTGTCTGTCGCAATGAGGACAACCGTCGGCCTCTCCGCCAATTTCCCTTGTCGACGAAGTTCATAAATCATCGAATACTCCGCCGACACACGGTTGGGATCCCGGGCGGCCTCATGAGCAAACTGCCTGGCATGACGAATCCATTCGTCAATTTTTCGTTGTTTTTCCTCATTGATGTTGGCCGCGCTCAACCAAGGACGAATCTCCCCCATGATTTCATCCCGATTCATCGAGAAAACGTTCCTGTTTCCTGTCAACAGCGACACACCACACGTTACAACAATATGCTGGTACAACCGCCCTTCCCCTCCATATTTCTTTCATCTTGGGAAAATATAGCTATGTTTATATCAATTATATCCTATTTTTCAAGTATAGAGGGAGATATTTTTCAACAATTCCAAACATTTTACCGCTGAAGAGACGGGTGAAAAACGAATTTTCCACCCAACTCCGCGAAGGCGAATGGAAAATAACAAGGCCCCTCGAAAGTAAAAGAGCGTCTCTTCCAGCTGGTTTTTCCGCTGCTCCCGTTACGCAAAACTTACAAAACTCTACAAGAGACTTGCAGAAGTTTTCGTTTGCTTCCTTGTTCATCGCGTCCGATTTCGCCGAAGCTACTCTCGTTTGGTTGACGCTCCGAAGGCTTCACTTCCCGTGTAACTCACGGTACCCGTCACTATGCAGGATATCTCGAAAGATTGATGCTTGCATTTAAATCTCTGTCCATTTCAAGTCCACAAGCCTCACATCGAAATACCCGTTCTGACAGCTTGAATGATTGTTTTACATCCCCGCATGAACTGCACGTTTTCGATGATGGATGCCATCTGTCGGCTTCCACCCATTCGATCCCATGCCATTCACATTTGTGTTTGATTTTTTGTTTCAGCATGTACAAACGTTGTTGTTGAATGGCTTTGGATAGATGACGGTTTTTCATCATCCCCTGAATGTTTAAATCTTCCATTACCATACGAGAAGGCTTGGTTCTCACCAACTCGTTGACGACTTTGTTTTCGTAGTCCACGCGTTTATGTTCCAATCGAATCCGCATCTTCTGCATCTGTCTCTCGAGTTTTGCAATGTTGCGTGTTTTGACGTAACGGACTGCACCACCTTTCTCTTGAATTTTATTCATTTCATACTTTCTTGAGCATTGGCGTTGCAACCGACGCAAACGCTTTTCTAGTTTTTTGATTTCTTTCGTTTTGTTTATGTTTTGGAATGCCCGACCGTCTGAACAAACGGCCAGATTTTGTATTCCCACATCAATTCCTAGCGTATGGCTGTTTAATGCGATAGGCGGCTTTTGGATATCATATCCTACGGATACATACCAATGCACACCGTCAAACGTGATCCGAGGGTTTTTATACTTTGTATTCGTTGGAATTTTTCCTCATTCGGATAGGCGCACCCAGCCGACTTTTTCGAGATATACATGCGTATCGCGAAACTTGATTTTGGCTGTGTCGTGATAGAAGGACGGTTTGCTTCTCTTTTTGCTTTTAAACCTCGGCTTTCTTGCTTGCCCCTTAAAGAACTTCTTGTATGCCTCGCAAGCATCCTTAATGGCTTGTTTGGTGATGTTGTTGGAATACTGATATAGCCATTGATAATTTGGATCGTTTTGTTTTAAAGCCGTCAGCCTTTTTCGCAACTCCCCATCCTTGATGAATGTGCCGCCCTTTTTGTAGTTGGCTTCTTGTTGTTCAAGCGCCCAATTGTATGCCCAACGAGCCACACCAGCGGAGCCAAATAATGCGGTCTTTTGCTTGTTGTTTGGCTCTAGCCTAACTTTGATGGACCGAATCATCCTCAAGCCACTCCCTTATCATCTTCTTGACTCGGTTGGCTCTTTTCCCTTGAAGTTTACAACTGAAAACGGTAATAATTTGGACTAAATCCTCGACCAGCTCTTGTTCTTCTGTTTTTTCTGTTTGGTCAATGATTTCAATTTCTGTCCCATAACGTTGACAGATTTGTTCAATCAGTTCAAACCCAAAACGAACGAATCGGTCTTTATACAAAACAACAATTTTTTCCACTTCATGATTACAAACCATGTCGATTAGGCGGCTTAATCCCTTTTTCGTGTAGTTGATTCCACTTCCAATATCTTCGATGATTTCAAACGAATACCCTTTTGCAATCATATACGTGCGTACTGCTTCAACTTGCCGTTCCAACTCATCTTTTTGTTTCCGACTCGATACTCGACAATAACCAACGACTTTTTTAGGAGGAGTTGCCTTTTTGATCCCAAGTATTTGATGAAGCTGTTCTTCTGAATAATAGCGAAATCCTGACGGTGCAACATAAGCAGGCTTTAAAACATTATTTTTATCCCAATTTCGCAAAGTTTGCTGACTTTTTCCGATAAGTTTTGCAAATTCGCCAATACTATAATACTTCACAACAATCAACTCCCTACATAAATAACACCATAAAATTTATTATTTTTGTAGAGAGTTTTATAAAAAATTATAGAAATTTATTAACTGTTTCACCCCCCTCTTAAGGAGTGACACAAAACAACGTCGGAGGACGAAACACAAAAAAAGAATCCCCTGCTCAAAAGGGATTCCCTCGATCGAAAGATGCCGCCGACATAAATCGCCGCCATCTTATTTTTTCTCCCGCCTCTTGGAAAGGCAACCTGTGAGACTAGAAATGCCTTTGCCCAACTTAGAATGCTGTGCTGCCTGTTCCGCAGGCGCCCATCCGTTGCGCACAACGCTTCATCTCCGCAAACGAAGCACATGAGAGATGTGGTCTAAACTAACTCTGCGATAACAACGAGCCCCCCATCACACCTGCGCGCGAAGATGGAGAGGGTTCAGTTCCTTGTGGATACGATAAAAACATCATAGATTGGCTTGACCGCCGCAAGCGAAAAGTTTCAATCCCTCATAAGTACGATAAAAACCGTATGCGTGTTCGTCGACACATCGGGATCTGTTTCGTTTCAATCCCTCATAGGTACGATAAAAACTCCGAGAGTTTAGGGAAACTACCGTTGAAGATGTACGTTTCAATCCCTCATAGGTACGATAAAAACCTCATTTTTTGCTGGTGATCGATCTCAACGATGTGAGTTTCAATCCCTCATAGGTACGATAAAAACGGTGCGCCTCAATTCGCGGATCACCGCACATCATGGTTTCAATCCCTCATAGGTACGATAAAAACGGTTTGGGATGCCGTCAACATCACCAAACGCATTGTTTCAATCCCTCATAGGTACGATAAAAACACTTTCGCTTCGATGTCATGCATCATAGCATCATGGTTTCAATCCCTCATAGGTACGATAAAAACGTGTTACAGTCATAACAAACCATCGGAAATTCTTGTGTTTCAATCCCTCATAGGTACGATAAAAACTACAAAAGGGTGCGCTTCTGCCACTCGTCGAGGAGGTTTCAATCCCTCATAGGTACGATAAAAACAAAATTCTCCTTACCATACTTTCTTATAGCCTGGCAGTTTCAATCCCTCATAGGTACGATAAAAACTTTGTGAGTTCATCGAATTTCTCCGGTCCCGCTTCAAGTTTCAATCCCTCATAGGTACGATAAAAACTAAAATCACCTGTACTATTCGCTGTTGCGATTCCGCGTTTCAATCCCTCATAGGTACGATAAAAACTGTTTCTTCCGATCCCTTTTTGATTTTTGGTTCAATGTTTCAATCCCTCATAGGTACGATAAAAACGTCATTGAGATGATCGATGCGAGGTTAGGACATGAGGTTTCAATCCCTCATAGGTACGATAAAAACTTCAAATTTTAGCCCGTATGGCGTTTTTCTTGCGAGGGGTTTCAATCCCTCATAGGTACGATAAAAACGCAGCCCTCAATCGCGGGCTGTTTGATGAACAGATGTTTCAATCCCTCATAGGTACGATAAAAACCTCCACCTCCCTCTAGAAATGTTGATTTATCAAGGCTTTTCGGCCCCTCAGGGGTGTCCAAAAAATATTTTTCGACAAAATCCCTTACATCCTTTTTCAGTTTTGTGGATATCTTACAGACCTAGGGTGCGCTTCGCGGCCACGGCTGGGGATATTTTCCTTCCGTGGGGAGAAGCGTATTCGATGCACCCTTTGGATCTCCGCGTCGCTGATGAGGACGAACCCTCCCATGTCTCCGGGCGTCTTCGCGCCAACATTCCCTCGTTCGGTCTCGTCATCAGGCGGAGGCCGGCCAAGCTCCTTTGGGGACTCAAGGTCGAATGGATGAAATCACGCCAGCTTCTCCGGTGTCATCCTGTTGTCCAACGATTCTTCCGTTCGCAGGGGGAGGCCTTAGGCCGCCCGTTGCACCTGGGACAAGACGTCCTGTTTCATTCGCTCCGCGTCAAACGCTTGTTTCTTCGTACAAATCGCAAACAGCACATTCAACAGCTTCCGGCACAAGGCGACGATGGACTGCTTTCCGGTCAGCGGATTGACGGATCGGGTCGTATAATACTCATGCAGCTCGCGAAACGCCTCGTTATGCCGAATCAGCGGAATCATCGCCCGAAACAGCACCGATCGCAGCCGTTTCCGTCCCCGTTTGGAGATGTGCTTTTGCCCTTTGCGCTGGCCGGAGGAATTCTCCTTGAGCGTCAGGCCCGCCAACTTCACCAATTGACGCGGGTCCCGATAATGGGCGAAGCTGCCGATCTCCGCCAGAAGATCGATGATCGTGGCGTCTCCCAACCCGTCGACCGTTTTCAACCATTGGTACTCCATCGTCGTTTGAACCAATGCCTTCAACTCGGCGTCCAGTGCAGCGATCTCCGCCTCCAATTGGCGGTATCGGCGGACGAGCGCGGCGATCTCAAACCGGGCCATCGCTGTCCCTTCCGTCACCCCAATCGAGTCCTTCGCGGTGTTGATCAACGCCTGAATTTTGGCCTTCTGCGGGCATTTCATCCCTTCGCTTTGCCGGTACACCTCAAGAAGCTCCTCCACCGTCCGGCCGGCCATATCAGCCGGAAGCGGCGTCCACTCCAACACCGAAAGCGCCGTTTTCCCCAGGTCGCGAAACACCGTCCAAAACTCCGGAAAATATCGGTCGGTCCAGCGGACGATCGCGTTTTTCACCGCCGTCTGTTCCTTGCGGAGCTTCTCTTTGAGCGTGCTCCCCACGCGCAAATCGGCTTCAATCTCGTGCAGCAGCCGGGGAACGAGGAATCGTCCGTCTTTTGCCAGTCTGGCAATGACCAGGGCGTCTTTGGCGTCGTGTTTCGTCGGCAGGTTGTCATCAAGTTCTTTCGACCGGCACACATGCGCCGGGTTGACCATGACCAACGGGATCCCGTGCTCCTCGAGGAAGTAGGCGAGGTTCAACCAGTAGTGCCCGGTCGGCTCCACCGCGACGATCACCTGCGGCTTTCCGAACGCTTGCATCGCCTCCTGAATCGCTTCATACAGCTGGCGAAAGCCCTCTTTCGACTGGAAGATCGGGAACGATTTGCGAAGCACACGCCCCCGGTCATCCACGAAGCAGGCGTAGTGGGTTCGTTTCGCGATATCGATGCCCACGACAAGCGTTTGTTCGGTGACTTGATCAATTTTATAGTTTTGTGTACAATTCATCTGAAGTCCTCCTTGGTATGGTGAGTGATGTGTTTGACACCCCTGCATCATACCAAGAGGGCTTTTTTTGATCAAGTCCCCGGAAAAGCTCCTAACGGGAATGCTCCTTTCTAGCGCGCATCGTCAAAGGTGAGTTTCAATCCCTCATAGGTACGATAAAAACAAGGACGCGGACACTGCGTCTTTTCTTTTTTCGGAAATGTTTCAATCCCTCATAGGTACGATAAAAACGGTAAAGGCGCGGAAAAACGGCTTCCAGACACTTTAGTTTCAATCCCTCATAGGTACGATAAAAACTCCTTCACCATTACTCCTCTCCGAGCCATTTCGGCCTGTTTCAATCCCTCATAGGTACGATAAAAACTTTTCATCTTTTGTCACCTCCTTTTACTCAAACGAGGTTTCAATCCCTCATAGGTACGATAAAAACGCCATGCCTTTGGCACCGAAGCGTAGCTCGTCTTACGTCGTTTCAATCCCTCATAGGTACGATAAAAACCTACCTGCATATGTGCCGTATCTGCTAGCATATCCAAGTTTCAATCCCTCATAGGTACGATAAAAACTTGTACCCGCCCTTCATGTCCGCAGCTATAGGTGCCGGTTTCAATCCCTCATAGGTACGATAAAAACCCGCGATTTCTTCAAGTGTGTAACCTGCTAATCTTGGTTTCAATCCCTCATAGGTACGATAAAAACATAGGCATCACAATATGCCGCGAGCGCGTTCACGTGTTTCAATCCCTCATAGGTACGATAAAAACCCCCCAAAAATGCTTGTTCCATCAAGCTTTTCGGTTTGGAGCTGTTTTCAGCATACCACGTTTCAAAAATTCTGTCAACGGCTTTCAACCTTGATGGCTGTAGGCTTGAGGCGCTAAAAACCATTGTCGTCGATCCCCCGGGGTTTTAGCACGATTGGAGGTCGACGACAATCTCTTGACCCGTTTATTCGCTTTTAAGGCGAAACATGCCGAATCCTTGTGAATTTCGGCTGCCTAGGCCGACATGATATAAAAATGTCAGCTGTTCTGGTGAAGAACAGAGGCGGTAATAGCCAAGCCACCCTGTAATATACATATTCTTGAACATTGTCACCACACGATGACGATGATGAACGTGAACCGGCTCGATCAACAGTCTTTCCGTCGGCGGAACGCCGTAGTACGCTTCATATTTATGACGGAAATTCAATTCAATCAGGTGGGGGAACACCTCATCATCGGGGTCAAAAAATTGCGTTTTCTTTCTTCCGTCGAACGTTTCATATGTGCTATATACGGTCAATGGAGAGAGCATGACAATGTCAATTTCGTTTTCGCGTATGTCGATGTTCTCCATTTTGACACTTTTCACTTCGATCAGCTGTCCGTAAAGCTCAATCTCTCTCTGCAACAAAAATCGCTGTCCAAGTTGCTGAGTCAGCTCTGGGAGAACGGTGTCGATATGCCATTGGAAATCATCCAAAAACCGAATCGCTTTTTTTCCCCGATCCACTTGGTGCGTTCCAAATAAACGGCTAAACGTGAAGAGTTTAAATGACCGTTTCCCGTGACGGAATCCTTTGTCATGCAAAAATGCAGCTAACTGCTCATTTTCTAACGAACGATACAACATCCCTTGCAACAAATGCTGGTAATGGAGCGGCAAGGAAACAGGCCCTTGCCGCCCGCTCATCGTGATTGTCAATCTCATATGTTATCCTGCCTTCCTTGTTGAGTGCCGTCCTTTGTTCTTATAAAATGAATTCGTCCCCACCCTTTTTCAATCCCATCTCTTCTCTTTTCGAATACTTTTGGGTGCGAAACGTGTAAAAAATAACTGAATCCTCATCGGGATCCATAAGTTGGCGCAATTCCATCTTTAACTTTTCGTAATTGGCTGACGTAATTTCCCCTTCGAATACAGAGTTTTGCACCCAGTGGAGATATTTGCGGGCAATCTTCAACGCCTTGGCTACACGCTTTTCATTGAAATCATACACAAGAATCACGAACAAACGATCCCACCTACCAGCGAGCCGCATATGGCTCGTACGTTTTTTCGCCAAGAATGTGCTTTTGAATTTTATACAGTTCAAGTCGAATCAGACGGCGATAGGATACAGACTTGCCAAGATGGCGATGCTGGACGGTCGTCTGCATTTTTTTCTCGAGTTCACTGACGAACAGTTTTCTTCCTTCTTCATTCAGCATAATGCCGTTTGTCAACTTCTCAAAATGTTTACTGGACAGCATTTTCTTATTTACTAATGCAAAGATCAAGCGATCTACAATGATCGGTTTGAAAATTTCCGCGATGTCCAAGTTCAAGGAGAAACGGCGAAAGTTCGTACTGTGCAAAAACCCGATGCGCGGGTCTAGGTATGTCTTATAAATCTCACTGAGGCACATTGTATACACAATCGAATTGCCGAAGCTGATCAGCGCATTTAAACGGTTATGCGGAGGACGCTTTGTCCGTTTCTCGAACACAAAGTCCGGATGGCGAATGATGGAATCAAACGATGCATAGTATACCTCGCGAATATGACCTTCTACCGCCATTAACTGCTCCACCGTTTCCGCCTGATCAAGCTTCGCCTCTTCTTGTTCAATCGATTGCAGCGCCTTTTCCAATTCCTCTGGTTCGGAAAGGCGAGGGCGGTAATATTTTAGCACCCGCTCCATTTGACGGATGGAGCCTTGGACAAACAGACGGGCAAGTTCCAACCGTTTTCGAGGATCGAGATAATGTTCTGCCTGCTTCAACACGACATGACCTGAATTCAAGTGTTCCCGCGGATAAAAAGAACCAACGTAGTACCCGTAATGGTTAAAGTAATGAACGATGATCTCTTTTTGCGCCGCAAATTCCAAAAATCGCTTGGACACATCCACTTCGCCGAAAATATAAATATCATTTGTGTTTTCAACCGGAATGTACCGTTTCCGCTCTTCCGTTTCAAAGTATAAACTATTATCTTTACGGCGCAGTTCACCATTTTGGAAAATATACAACGTCTTTTTCATTCTTATTCCTCCGCCCAACAATATTCACGATAGGCGCATTTACCGCAGAATGAGATCTTTTTTGGCGGCGGTGGGACGGGCATTCGCGCGATGCGGCGGATGTCTGCCACGGCGCGTTCCAGCTCGCTCCGCGCTTTTTCCGTCCATTCGATCCGTTCTTTCTTCCGCTCTTTCGGAAACAACAGTTCCCCTTTCGCCTCAATTCCCGCTCTCTTTAACGTATCCAAATAGTATAGCAGCTGCATTCGGGCGCTTTGGGAATAGCTCGATGATTTTTTGACTTCCCCAATGATCAGCTCTCCTTCTTCTTGACGAATGCGGTCAATGACAATATGGCCGATCGACAGTTCCTTTTTATCCCGTTGATAATATGTTTCAGAAAGAAATCGTCCAAGTTCTAACGCCTCATCCTCTTGATCGGGGGCAATTTGATGTTTCATAAGCCAAACTTCGCGCGGGCAAATGTAATAATACCAAATATCCGTTCCGGTGACAGGCATTTCATATTCCATTGACTTCACCTACCAGATCAAGCCTTCGCTTTTCGTTCGATAACCGAGTTTCTCGTCGTAAAAATCGTTCAGGGAGTCTCTCCCTACATACCCAATGCCATGGACAATCGGGGGCTGATGGTCCACTTTCGCAGGAATGGCAATCACATATTGGGAAAAGCGGCTCTTTAACGACGCAAACCGTTTTCGGCGCTCCCAACGGTCATGCAGGCGCAAAATGGCCTCATATTCGCGAAATACATCAACAGCCTCTTCATCTAATTCAATAAAGACATTCATTTTTTCTCCATCCCCTTCAATCAAACGAAAATGAGACACAGGGATTCGGTCAATCGTTTCCTCGCCATCAAAATACAGCGTCATCATCCCTTTTAACAACCGCTCCGATTCCGCATTGCTCATCCGGGCTGCCAATGTTTCAAAATAAGATGTAATCAGCCGCAAAAACTGCCCTTCATGCACTTCCTTATTTCCTTTTAACAACGTTTGGGTAATATCCAACCGAATGGCATCGTAAATATAGCTTGCATATAACCGCCTGTTGTCTGTCAAGCGCACAACGTGCACTTCCCCGGTTCGATGCCCGTGGCGATTGCACCGCCCGGCAGCCTGTTGAATGGAATCAAGCGGCGCGAAGTCGCGGTACACCACGTCAAAATCAATATCGACGCCCGCTTCAATCAGCTGAGTGCTGACGACAATTCGATATTCGCCATTTTTCGCGGCCTTCACCCTCCGCAGACGCTCTTTAGGTGGAATATGAGTGGATAAAAACGCAACCTCCGCTTCATCGATGCCTTCGTCTAAAAGCGTCTTGTAAAAGGTTTTAGCGCTTTCAATCGTATTCAAGATAAACAAATACGTTTTCTCTTCGTCCCACTCAATGCGGCGGACAAACTCCTCGATCGTCATCGGTTTGTCGATATCGGGATACAGTGCCACACGGGAAAGCGGCTGGAAATAGGCCTGTTCATTCACAAGTGAAATCGCTTCAGGGAACCATTTCGGATCCGTGGCCGAACTGAACAGGAAATAACAGCCAAGTTCTTCCGCCATGGCCTCAAACAACTGACGAATGGCCAGCCAATATCGATGAGGCACGGCCTGCACTTCATCAATCAAAATAATGGAATTGGCCAGCCGATGAAATTTGCGCAACGAGGCATTGCGATTGGAAAAGATCGTTTCAAATAATTGCACAAAGGTCGTCACGATCAATTCCGAATGCCAACCTTCGATCAATAGCTTAGCAGCTTCATAATCCGCATCATATCGTTCATCATCTTGCTTGGTCGTATAGCGAATGTCAGCGAGGTGATGGTGCGCGAGCCACAGTTGGTGATCTTCCCCGACTCCATTGCAAGAAAATATCTCTTTAAGTACATTCGCCGTTTGGTCAATGACGCTAAGAAACGGCAAGGTATAGATGATGCGCGGCTTGATCCCTTGTTGCCGCTCAATGGTTTCACGCAAGCGCAACGCAAAATGGAGGCTTGCCAGCGTTTTCCCCATCCCTGTCGGCAAATTGAGTCGGTAAAAGTGTTGGCTTAGGTCGATCGGCGTTTCATCCACCTCACGGAACGCCCGCTCCCTTAGCTGATTGAGCGCTGTTGTTTCCCATGATTGTCTCTGTTTGTAGCGCAAAATGAGATCCGCGGGGATCTCTTTGCGCGCGGAAAATGACCATGACTGCTTTTGGACGATCCCTGCCTCCGACTTGTCCGCATCAATCAGCAAAGAAAAAAGAAACAATACTCGTACATACGGAGCGAGGGACTTGTTTTCCCGGTTCCATGACATGATGAAACGGCGCAAGGACCGGGCCTCGGTGAAAAATTCATCGAGCCATGCCGACCAGGTTTCTTTTGTCCAGATCCCCTCTTTCCCTAAGCCAGCAAGCGCCATTTGTTCCGCCAATGCTGCATAATCGACGGCTTCAACTTGACGCCTAAGCAGCGCCTTCGTCTCCTCCCCCATCCGTTTCAACTCTTCGAGCCAGTCATCTAAGTTCCCATGGTGACGCTTCACGACAAGAAAGGCCAACAACCGCCAAAACTCGTCAATCCCCTTCTCCTTAAGGAACATCGCTAATAGGACTGCCGATAAAAGAGCGTGGCTTTTGAGCGCTGGCGGACCTTGAAACGCATCAGGCGATTGGATGTATTGCTGGAAGAAGGCATGGCCCTTGCCAAGATCGTGAAAAAGTGCGATCCAACGGTTCATCTTACCCAATAGCACTGGATCGGCTAAGCGAATGGACTTTTCAGACAAAAAGAGGGAGGAAAGCTGCTCCACCCCCCGCAAATGTTCAGATAATAAATAGTGAGGATGGGAATACATCTTACTCTCCCCTTCCATCGGAATAGAAAAAGACGATCCGCTCCCCGTGTTCATTCTCCCAATAGTGCGGGACAGAGGCGAGAATGGGCTGTCCTCCCGCCTCAAACACCACCTCTTCGTACTGGGAAACAACCCGTTCCGCATTCATCTTCCAAGCCACCCGCTCTTTGCGATACTCTTTGCCTGGCTCCACTTTCAACGCTCGCATCCCGTTTCCAGGAATCACCGAACAAATCGGCACGTGATCCTCTCCATCCACTTTGACGAAGCGAAACTCTTCCATCGCGACAAACTGGACATTCGCCAAACATTCGCTCAAACCAAGGCATGGCGTGTATACGCTTTTGTGCTGGCGAACAAGATCCACAAGCTGCGAAAACCGTTCCTCGTCCTTGAGCGAAACATAACAACGGAAATGAGGAAAACGCAAAAACTCCACACGAATTTGCGTCCGCGCTCCTTCACGCCGCTGTTTTGGCACCCATATGTTCCCTTTCGTATTTACATAGTTGATGCCCACTCTTGTCTTCCGCACTGGACCCATGAGGCGTACGGCCACATTGGTCGTCTCATGGTTGAACACTCGCAAATACTCGTTTTCCTCTTTTCCCGCCCCTGTGATCGCGCCGAGCAACCCAAAAAGCGCGGTCGGCGGAATGAAAGAATATGTGAGCGGAGAAGAAGTCGAGTACAGCTGGCGAAAATGCCCGAAATCGGCCCGAATATCAAATACAAGCACATTCATCGCGCTCATTCCTTATGATCGAATATCCACAACAATGCCTTCTTGACGCAATCGGTCAGCGAGCTGTTCGCTGCACACAAGCCTTTCATCTTGCCGCAGCTCAATCTTCGCAATCTTTTCCTTTTCCCTAACCAATACCTTAATGAGCGGAGATACATCCAGCACATAATCTCGGACATCGCGAATTTCCTCTTCCGCCTTTTCCGTATGCAGGGAAATGTATTGATCCAGTTCGCCGATATGGAAGTGAGGCTCTTGATAAACGACACGCAAAAGCAGCCTTGGGACATGGCCGACTTTCGAGCGGGAAATTAAATTTTTCGTCCCCTCCCACATCGCTTCAACCAGCAGCTCTACATCTTCTTCTGTCAGTCTCGTCGAACGGGCCGCGGTCTCATTGACCACCCCATAGAACGCAATAAGAGAATACGGAAGCACATATTCTTCACGAAACGTCTTCTGCGTCATTTGCCCGCCCGAGGCAAACGCGCCGGTTCCTTTGATATATTCCAGCTTGACACGATGGAGCGACTGCCCCATTTTAAACTGGACAGGCCCTGTGTGAGTAATCGATCCTTTTTCCCTTGAGCTTTTTTCAATCGGCAAAGTGACGCCGAACAGCCTTACATCAATGCATTGACGCAACACCTCATCATTGATGATTTTTTTCATTTCACTTAAGGTTAATTTTGATTTTTCTAATTTCCCCCCGTCTCGAACCAAAAAATCTTCCGCTCTTGCCTTCGCATCTTGAATATACTCATCATCTTGCGCAATTTCACGGACGAAAATTTCTTGCCCGCGATACTCATACAAGTAGTCGCGAATCGTCCGTTTTAAGCGCACATCGGTGACGATGTTTTTCCCTGTTTCCTCATCAATGCGCGGCTTATTGCCATCCAACGGATCGCCATTCGGATTCGCCCACTGCACATCGTACAAAAAGAGCAGTTCTGAACGCTGTTTCACCATAATATTACTGTTCCTCCTTACTCCAGATGATTTCTTTGACTTGCGATGTTAGGTTCATCCCACATGCAAAATAAAAATTCAGTTCATCCACCGACAATTTCCACCTTGGGGAAGAGGACAAAAATAAACGGGAAATTTCTTCAGCGAGCTGGCGATGCCCGCCGTAGTAAGACTCATATTCTTCCAGCTTTCCAATCACTTTCGGAAGCAGCCCTTTGATGGCCCGCTGATCCATTTTGAGCCCCATGAGTTGTTGCAAGAATGGCTTGCTGCCGCGTTGTTTCTGCTGGATGTCCAGCAGCATTTGCGTCAATGCCCCAAGCAGAAAAACCGCTTGTTTCTCCTTTGAATCCAGTTGTCCTCCATATGCTTCGAACAAACGGGCAAATTTTCCTTCCACCACCCGATCCCCTTTCCTTATCAATACTCCAGCCTGCTCCAAGAAAACCATGACCGCAATGGCTTGACGCGTCTTAGCGGCAAAGAACCCATCACCGGTTTCATAATCGTGAAAATCAGCCCGCAACTGCTCCATAAAAAAAGAAGCAAAAAACGAAAGCGGCAACGCTTTCTTTTGAAATACGCATTCCACCACTTGCAAAAAATATTTATCATAGACACCGATAGGAAAAAACGTGCGAATAAAGCCAAAATGGAAGGGATGATTACCTTCCCTGTACAACAATGTTTCCGTCGCCTTTTTCGCTCGGAACAGTTCGCTGATTCGCGACGGCAATACATCCTCAATCAGCAACAAAATCCGCTCCGCACTTTGAATTCTCTGCAAAAACAACAACTGCAGCGAAAGAGAATTGTCATAATCCTGCAACGTTCCAAGCAAATCTTCTTCCGTAGTCATAAACGATTCCGCTTGGTCTTGATGGATGCGGATATCCTTTTTCCCATTCACCAAATACTCCAACAGCTCATCCAATACATCACGACCGGCAGGAATCAGCAGCTTGGGAATCGCCAAATAAGAAAACCCATAAAACCGATACTGCAAATACGATTCAATAAATTTTCTTCCTTCCTCAATATGGGATTTGCAGGACAAACAGACAGGATAATTTCGCCATGCCTTTGCCTCATCGAACCCCCCGGTAATAAACCCCGGTTTGTCCAACGTATAAAAACGAAAGACGGATAACTTACCAATCACCGTTTCCTTGCGTTCTCCGCAAATCGCGCACACTTGATGGCGGGCTGCCAATTCCATATCTTTTTCATTCACCAAATACAAAAAAGCGTCCTGAAATGGCGTCCAACCGTACAAATAAGCACCATTGATTTTCAATGAGACGATGGCACGTTCGCCAGAAAGCGAAAGCTTGTCTTTCATTTCGTGCAAAATCGCTTCTTGTTGCTGCACAAGCACATGCTCGATAGAACGGAGAAACGGGTCATCCATCACCCGATTCACTTTGCGAAACCATCCGAGAACTTTTTGATCATATGTATTTTCGATCGTCGTAATTCTCGCTGTCGGAGAATAATTGATTCCGCGCGTTGATCCGGAACGAAACAAATATTTCTTATAATCACTTCCGCATTCCTCAACCTCGCATCCTTCCCAGACAGCGTTTCCCTCACCATCCACACGCAATGAAATGAGCACACAAGAAGGATAACCTGGATTCTCAACCAGCTGATCAATGACCGACACTTCTCCTTGCTTCTCGAGCACCATCTTTCCGATTCGGGCGATTGCTTCGATCAATCTATCACCCCTCCGCATCGTTTGGACTAATCTAATTATACCATATAGACAAAAAAATGGTATAAAAATCGAGACTGTTTTTATAAAATTCAGAATTACGATGCTACCGCAAAACATGTAACTCTCATAAAAAAACGCCGAACGTTTTATGACGTTGGCGCAGGTTTCATCCCTTATAGGTACGATAAAAACAAAACTATATGAAAGCATTTTATGTACGTTTATCAAGGTTTCATCCCTCATAGGTACGATAAAAACTCAACCACCTAAATGTGATTCAGCGCTTTTAACCAATAATTTCAATAGATTTTATTTCGTTTTCTAGAACCCCATAAACAATCCCCAGTTCTTTTGCCTCTTGGTTTGTAATTACCAAGCTGTCAATCCCATCCTCACTATCCTCTCCATCGCAGTAATCACGGACAAATCCCTCTAGCACATCTCCGTCTTTGTATATAATTCTTACCCTTTTACCGACATATTCCCACAGCTTCATCATTCCTCACCTTTCTTTATTGTTGGAATGTAAATTATCACTTTATTTCCGCACAAAAAAGACTCTTTTTTGCACATTCCTTCGGAATATCCCTCTCCCCCTTTCCGAAAGAATGTGCTAAATTTTTTGTGAATTATTTCGGAATGGGACATGGGTGATTTCCAGAGGGGGGACGAGGACGTGATTCGGTTTCATGACTTTCAGGTCGATGTCCAGACATATGCCCAGCGGGGAAAACAAAACGACTTTCCCCTTCTTAAGCGGTGCCCTCATTGCCAGGCAAAACGCCCTCTTTATCGCCATGGGTACTACGAACGAAATGCCGTGACGTCGCATCAGTCTTATCGCATTTGGATCGCTCGGTATCGCTGCCCGGAGTGCAGGAGGACGGTGGCCGTGTTGCCTTCATTTCTTCTCCCTTATTTTCAGTATACGTTGCCCACCATATGGAGAGTGGTGAAAGAACGGTTGGGCCTGACTCCGAAACGGGGGATGGAGGAGGCTCCACTCCTTCCTACGGATGAAGGGGTTTTATTTTATGTCCGACGTTTATTCCGAAATTTGAACCACCTTCATTGGTTTTTTGCGGAGCGCTGGAGAAAAATTGGTCCTGCCATCGCCCAAGCGAGAGAACGAGCCCTATGGTGGATCCAGACGATGGAGGAGATCGGCCTCTTTTTCGTCATCCAAGAGATATGGGAGCACCGATCGACGCATCTTTTTGCACGTACATTCATTTCCTGATTTTACTTATATCCCCTTATATGGAATCATTTATAGATTCCACAAACCTTTCCTCTCGACGGTCGGGGGAATGATCCGATAGGATAGAGACAGGATGGACCGATAAGGTCCTAGAATGGGATGAACGAAGGAGGAGATCGAAATGAATGAGTCGATGAGACAGGAGATCGCTTTATTTCGGTATGGATTGATCGCTCCATTGGTGAATGGACAAGTCGATCCAAAAACGTACTTGAAGGAAGTAGCGGAACGGATCCATCAAGTTCCCCACCATGGAGAGAAACGCATCGCCGCCAAAACGATCCTCGACTGGTGCACGCAGTACAAAAAAGGGGGCTTTGAGGCGCTGAAGCCGAAACGACGGTCGGACCGTGGCCATTCCCGGAGGCTGTCACCTGAAGAAGAGGATCACATTTTAGCCCTGAGAAAAAAACACCCCCACATGCCCGTGACGGTGTTTTACCAACACCTTATCGAGCAGGGGGAAATCCAATCCATCTCTTATTTCACTATATACCGACTTTTAAAAAAATACAACCTCGTGGGGAAAGAAATTTTACCGATTCCTGAACGAAAACGATTCGCGTACGATCAGGTCAATGAGCTCTGGCAAGGTGATTTGTCCCATGGCCCGTTGATTCGCGTGAATGGCAAAACGCAAAAAACGTTTTTGATTGCCTATATCGATGACTGCTCGCGGGTCGTGCCGTACGCTCAGTTTTTCTCTTCCGAGAAATTTGACGGGTTGCGGATCGTAACCAAGGAAGCGCTGCTTCGATACGGAAAGCCGAAGCGAATTTACTCGGATAACGGCAAGATTTATCGGGCGGAACCCTTGCAGTACGCCTGCGCGGAGTTAGGGATCACCTTGATCCATACCCAGCCGTACGATCCGCAAAGCAAAGGGAAAATCGAACGATTTTTCCGCACCGTACAGACGCGGTTTTACCCGTTGCTCGAAATGAATTCACCGAAGTCGCTCGAAGAGCTAAACGAGCGATTTTGGAAGTGGTTGGAGGAAGATTACCATCGAAAACCGCATGCCTCGTTGAACGGGAAGACGCCACATGAAGTGTTTCAATCGCAAGTCCATTTGGTGTCGTTCGTCGAGGATTCGGATTGGCTCGACTCGATCTTTTTGAAACGCGAATACCGTAAAGTGAAGGCCGATGGTACGGTCACGTTGAACAAGCAGCTGTATGAAGTTCCGCCCCGGTTCATCGGACAATCGATCGAACTCCGTTATGATGAACAAGGCGTGTATGTGTACGAAGACGGTCAACGGGTCGCCGAAGCGGTCCTTGTTCGCTTCGAGGACAATGCCTATGTGAAACGCCATCGGTCACCGTTTGCGGCGGTTCCGGTAGAGGGAGGCGAAAACGATGTATAAAACGTTTTATTCCCTTTCCCGAGAGCCGTTTTCGAAGGAGACGAATCCACCAGAGGCTTATCAAGGGGCCTCGTATCAAGAGGCCCTCGCCGCTTTGGACTACGTGAAACGAACAAGAGGGATCGGGCTATTGATCGGTGAACCAGGGGCCGGCAAGACATTCGCCCTTCGGGCGTTTAAGGAATCCCTGAATCCGTCACTGTATCACGTCGTTTATTTTCCATTGTCAACGGGAAGCGTGATGGACTTTTATCGCGGCCTTGCCTTCGGGCTCGGGGAAGAGCCGAAATACCGCAAGGTCGACTTGTTTTATCAAATCCAACAAGGGATCGAGCGCTTGTATCATGAACAACGGGTAACGTCAGTGTTCATCCTCGATGAAATGCATTTAGCGAAGGATGCCTTTCTGCAGGATATCGCGATCCTGTTCAACTTTCACATGGACTCAACAAATCCGTTTGTCTTGATTTTGGCGGGGCTGCCCCATTTACAGGCAAAACTACGCTTGAATCAACACCGTCCGCTTCACCAACGAATCATCATGCGATACCAGATGGGGCCTCTTGATAAGGAAGAAGTGGTAGGATATATCGAACACCGCCTGAAACAGGCGGGGGCGAAACACCCGATTTTTACCCCAGCTGCCTTAGAAGCGATCGCCCTGCAGTCGCAGGGGTGGCCGCGGATCATCAACAACCTCGCCACCACTTGCCTGTTATACGGCGCTCAATTAAAAAAACATATGATTGACGAAGACATTGTGCGTATGGCAGCCGAAGAAATGGGGTACTGACACAGCAGGGGCTGATCGGCCCCTGTTATGTTTCATCCCGATCCATCCTCATTCTAGTTAATCATCCGAAATAATGTGCAAATGTTCGGAAATAATCTGCAAAACCTGGAATAATTCGCAAAGATTTTGCACATTATTTCCGAATCCGTCCGAAATAATTTGAAAAAGGGATTCTGAAATAATGTGCTAATTTACAGTTGGAACAATATGAGTACCGGTTTTAGAGTAGTGTATTCTGAAACTAATTGGTTTCAATCCCTCATAGGTACGATAAAAACTTTTATGGGCGGCATGGAATCACCCATTCTATTTCTGTTTCAATCCCTCATAGGTACGATAAAAACGGGAGCGGGGAAAAGCCCGTAGGAGCGCTGGAGTGGTTTCAATCCCTCATAGGTACGATAAAAACTGTTTCGGCAACGGCATAGTCATCGCTCCTTATTGTTGTTTCAATCCCTCATAGGTACGATAAAAACCGGCATTCAGTTTGTTTGCGATCGCTGCACGTTCGGAGTTTCAATCCCTCATAGGTACGATAAAAACGAATGAGGTGTTTGAGGATTAGAGCCTACTCCCAACGAGGTTTCAATCCCTCATAGGTACGATAAAAACAACGAGCCACCACTTCCTGCACATTTCCTCGAATGTTGTTTCAATCCCTCATAGGTACGATAAAAACGGTATGATCGCGGAAAAAGCGCTACTGGGAACATTTAGTTTCAATCCCTCATAGGTACGATAAAAACCTCAACAAATGATGGCTGGGCAAATGGACCTAGCTGGTTTCAATCCCTCATAGGTACGATAAAAACTAACGGCAATTTGATGATTGCTGGCAATAAATTGTTGTTTCAATCCCTCATAGGTACGATAAAAACGCTATGAGTCCAGCCGACCAAGAGAAAGTAAAAGATGGTTTCAATCCCTCATAGGTACGATAAAAACCTCTCTTCGCGCTGGACGGTCATAGTCGTCGAGTGTGTTTCAATCCCTCATAGGTACGATAAAAACGATTTGACGAAAACTTAACATTGTTGGTTACGTGTGTTTCAATCCCTCATAGGTACGATAAAAACCTTTTTCAGTTCGAAAAATTGGCTATCCGTCAGTTGTTTCAATCCCTCATAGGTACGATAAAAACAACATTGAAATCGCAAAACTAAAAGGAGGAGTCAACGTTTCAATCCCTCATAGGTACGATAAAAACGCGGAAGCGTTGCGGTGGAAAGCGGCGTATGTAGGTTTCAATCCCTCATAGGTACGATAAAAACGCGTGAAGAACTCAAAGAGACATATGAGTTTTTGAGTTTCAATCCCTCATAGGTACGATAAAAACCTGGGAAGGCTGTTTTGAGTTTGCTGATCACCGCATCTCGTTTCAATCCCTCATAGGTACGATAAAAACGAATACATGAACCGAATTGTGCGTGCAGTGAATCGCCGTTTCAATCCCTCATAGGTACGATAAAAACTGTACGCTCAACAGATGGTGGAGACAGAAAGAAAGCTGTTTCAATCCCTCATAGGTACGATAAAAACGCTGCTTTCCTCCTCCGTTTCATCCGTATCGATCGCGTTTCAATCCCTCATAGGTACGATAAAAACCGAGCTCTTCCTCGGTTTTTTCGGCCTGCTCCTTGAGTTTCAATCCCTCATAGGTACGATAAAAACCCAGGAAGCCTGCGCAAATCATCGTGAAGCCGAACGGGTTTCAATCCCTCATAGGTACGATAAAAACTGGTTTTTTCATTCGTGGGATCAGCTCCCGACCGATTGTTTCAATCCCTCATAGGTACGATAAAAACCCTGGAATGAGTATGGATGTATCCTCACCGCTCATGAAGTTTCAATCCCTCATAGGTACGATAAAAACAAACCGTCTGTAAACTCAAAAACATCGTCCCCTTCAGTTTCAATCCCTCATAGGTACGATAAAAACCTCTCTACGCTCTGATTTTACTTGCTTAATTAGTTCGTGAGTTTCAATCCCTCATAGGTACGATAAAAACGTTGTTGACTCCTTTCGATAGGGCCTCCATCTGCGTTTGTTTCAATCCCTCATAGGTACGATAAAAACGTACTGTTTCGAATGATTGCGAAGAGTTTCCTTCGATGGTTTCAATCCCTCATAGGTACGATAAAAACTGATGAAGCCACCTCCTCACGGTACACTTCAATTTTGTTTCAATCCCTCATAGGTACGATAAAAACACAATGCTTGGGCGCACATCCACTCTTCGCGACGAGGTTTCAATCCCTCATAGGTACGATAAAAACCTCCAAACGTAGTACAATTGCTAATATCGCCACTAGGTTTCAATCCCTCATAGGTACGATAAAAACTGAACGCGACGCTGGCGGCGTTCTCCAACAACATGCGTTTCAATCCCTCATAGGTACGATAAAAACTAAATATCACCCGCATTTAAAGGACGCGAAGCACTGTTTCAATCCCTCATAGGTACGATAAAAACGTCCTTGATCGTTCCAAAAGACATTCAGACGCGCATGTTTCAATCCCTCATAGGTACGATAAAAACTGAGCTTGGCGCGAATATTTTCAATCCCTTCCGGAGTTTCAATCCCTCATAGGTACGATAAAAACGGAGCATCACCGCGGTAAGACCGGAGTTCACCAATCGTTTCAATCCCTCATAGGTACGATAAAAACCATCGTATTCCGAAGGGAACCTTCTAGCTCTACAAGTGGTTTCAATCCCTCATAGGTACGATAAAAACGGATTATGTCCGTAATGATTCGTTTCCCGTTGTCGCCGGTTTCAATCCCTCATAGGTACGATAAAAACTCAATCGCAAGGTACACCTCGACAACCGGCGCTGCGTTTCAATCCCTCATAGGTACGATAAAAACAATGCCGCTGTACAAGTTGGCATTCTGTCACAAGAACCGTTTCAATCCCTCATAGGTACGATAAAAACGACGGAACCGTGACAATCTCGACGTCATCCAACGAAGTTTCAATCCCTCATAGGTACGATAAAAACAGTCGGCGCCGTTTATTATCTTTTCGATCATGGACCAAAGTTTCAATCCCTCATAGGTACGATAAAAACCTTTATCCAGCAAGGTTGGATTCAAAGGTATTGCGTTTCAATCCCTCATAGGTACGATAAAAACACCTATCGTTTTTGCGGTCCCGGACGTTGCAAAAAGGTTTCAATCCCTCATAGGTACGATAAAAACACGATGATCTCAAGCGTATCGTCGTCGGACTCTTTGTTGGTTTCAATCCCTCATAGGTACGATAAAAACGTCTTTTCGTGTCACCGCGTTGCCGACTGCCCATGTGTTTCAATCCCTCATAGGTACGATAAAAACCTTTTCGTCGTCTAAGTACGTAGAATGATGAATGAAAGTTTCAATCCCTCATAGGTACGATAAAAACCCCAAACCATGCGCATCAAATCAAGCTTTTTCCCTTTGGGTTGTTTCCAGAATACCACATTCCAAAAATTCTGTCAATATGGTTCAGCCGTGATGGCTGTAGGATTTTTGCGCAAAAAACATTGTCGTCGATCCCCCGGGATTTTTGCACGATTGGGGGTCGACGACAATGTGAGGCTCGACGGCGAAGAGTCTGCTCTGCTTACCCCTTCACCCGTTCGATCTTCTCAACCGGCAGTCCGGTCAGTTCGTGGATCGTGTCGACATCGTATCCTTTCGCCAGCATTCTCTTCACCACGTCGAGCTTCCCTTCCTCGATCCCTTCTTGGCGTCCTTGCTTCATCCCTTGCTTCATCCCTTGCTTTATCCCCTGTTCGATTCCTTGTTGGATTCCCTTTTCCAGCCCCCGCTGTTCGTATGAGACGATGAGCTCCATCACACGCTTTGCTTCCTTCGTTTCCATTTGGCTCACCTCGTTTCGCCGTTTTGCTTCCTCCTCTTCGGATCGCCGCAAATACGTCTCAAAAAAACCGAACAACAGCCGCTGTTTCGCTTCATCCAGTTCGAGACGGACAAGCATGCGCAAAAATTCCTTTTTCACGTCGACTTTCTCCTCTTCATTATACCCCATTTTGCTTAACAAGGCAGCGGCGACGGGATTGTCATGGCGGATGTACGCGCGCCACGGCAGTTTGCGCAGCTCCACCGTCAAGTAACGAAAATCGAGAACCGTCAAAAACGGAAACTGGACGACCAATGAGGAAGGTTCATCGTGGTGTTCATCATAGCTGAAGATGGCGATCGGAACAATACGGCGGCGGTATTTTTGAAACAAGCGGCTGAAGTAGAGGAACATTCGCTCGGGGAAGGTCCGCTGTGCGTAGCTTTGGTGTTCGACATGGACGATGACGAGCCCGTCTTCCCCTTTCATCTTCGTTTCCACCAACAAATCGACGCGGTGCTTCTCTCCGGCCGTCACGTCGGTAAACAGTTCTTCTGTGAGGAAAGAAAGGTGGCGAACGTCGATGTGCTCGTACACGTTGGGAAAGAAAAGAAGCAAAAACTCTTCGAAAAACGTCGACAGCAGCTCTTTGAACAACCGGTCGTGATCGATTCGCTGTTTGGCCACGTTTCCCCTCCTTGCGACATGGAATTCACGATATGTATTCGCTCTACGCGACGCAATTCCTTCTCATGAATGTAACTTTTTAGGAAGGAGGCCCGATCGCTTTGGGCTCCTTCCCTTGTCCTTCCTCTAGCTCGTGAATGGACTACCCGTTGATATCCCCTGTCAACCTCCCAATGATCGCCTCTTGATACCCGGCTTTTTTCTTTCGCCCGATGGCTTCTTTCACCGGCCGCAATGGTTCCGATGTGACGGATGCGAGTTTGGCGAGGCGCTCGGGTGTGAGTTCAACGACTGGGTTGGCGGCCGCATAATCGTCCAAGGAAAAGCGCCAGAGCGTGACGGCCTGTCCATACCGTTCAAGCAGCCGCTCTGCCATGGCCAATCCTTCCGGATCGAAGTCGCCGGAATAATACAGCTTGGCGCCTGAAGAGGCGAGAAGATCGAGCAGCTTCATCGTCGCCAAGTTCATTTGCCCGTTCGTGCTGACAAGCGGGGCGCGGGTGTCAAGCAGCGTCGAAAAGACGCCCGCGTTTTCGACAATGTACACCGTCCCCCCATGGGCAGGGCGGGCGCGGACAAGCGACAGCACATCTCTAAGCGGCATGTTCAGCGCCGTGTTCGCCTCCCAGGCAGCGGAGAAAACAGGATGCGGTCCGTCCTTGGTTTCAGCAAGAATGTTGGCGCATGTGACAAAGTTCAGGATATCCTCACGGAGCAAGCCGACGGACTGGAGCAACTCGTTGACGCTCTCTACAGATGCCATGTCCCAATCCCCGGGCACGGTCGCTTGCAACGCCGAAAGCAACAATCTCCCCGGTAGCGTGGACAAATCGAACGCATGCGGGTCGCCCGCCACTTGCTGGGCAAAGAGCGGGAGGCGCATGTATGACGGGAGCGGGAGGCGGCCGAGAGCCGCGCTGACAAGGCGGATGGCCTCCTCCAGGCTGCGGCGGTCGGTTTCGTACGCCGTTTGGACGAAGCGCTGAGGGCGGACCGACTCAACCCAATGATGCTCCTCGGTCAGACGCGCAAAAAAACGATCCCGTTCCTCTTCCTCCGCCTGGCGCCGTTCTTTGTTTGAGACAAGCGGGGCGCCGAAGTACTGTTCAAGCAGCTCGACAAGCCCAACGCCCGCAAACCTCGTCTGTCCGAGCTGTTTTTCAAACGCGATAAGGGAGACGCGGGAGACGTCTTTGCCGAAAAAGGCGGCCACCGCCTCCCGCTCTTCATCGGTGAACGCCTCTAAAGACACCGCGCCGCCGACGCGGCCGAGCGACTCGTACTTGTGCTTCATCTCGATAAACAGACGGCGGAAGCCCGGTTCAGAGCGGAAAAAGGCAGCCGCCTCCTTGGCCGTGCTCACGTCTCGATCGTCTCCCATTCTTTATCATTGACCATGAGCTGTTTGACGCGGCCGTTCCAACGGTAATGAATGACGGTCACAAACGACGCATTGCGCGGGCGGACGAGTTCGCAAATGGACAACGCGGGCACGGTGTCGTAGTCGCCCCAAAGCGCCTGCGAGTTCATGATATAGTTAAAGCCAAGCTGTTCGACAAGGCCGAACAGATTGCGGATGTTGTTTTCATCGACGCCGGCGAACGCCTCGTCGAGCGAAATGATGTACGGGGCATCATCGCCCGCTTCTTGGTAGCGCGAATACGCCGCGGCGAAAAGCGGAATGTACATCGCCATCGCCTTTTCCCCACCGCTGAATTGGTAAAAGCGGTGGTTCGTCAGCTCGCGTTTCGGCTCGTTTGTTTTTTCATAGTACAAAGTGAAGGAAAACCATTTCCGATAGTCGAGCACTTCTTTAATGATTTGATGGAGCGTGCTGCCTTGGCCGCGCTCTTCAAGCAATTCGCGGGCGCGGGCGATTTTCGAGCGGAAATGGTTCGTCACTCGCTGTAAATCTTCCTCTCTAAGCAGCCGCGGATCGAGCCGCAACAGGCGCACCAATTCTTTCGTATCGAGCTCCGCTTCCGTCTCCGCCGTTTTCGGCTTCCATTGAATGGACAGCACAAGCCCTGATGATGTGTCGAGGCCGCCCATCAGTTTATTCATATCATTCACCCACCGTTCGGCGCGCTGAATGCGGCTGCGCAAAATGCGGCCGACTGATTTTAAGATGACGTCCTCATACAGCTCGCGGTCTTGTTCTTTCATATACTCGTGCTGCAAGACGATGTCGCGCTCCACTTCCGCCAGCACCGCAAACGGCGTGGCGCGCTCGCCTTTGTAGTCGAGGTAAATGACGTGCCGTTCTTGTTTCTCCCGCCAGTCCGCGGCTTTCATGGCCATCTCATCGTCTGGGGCAGCGGCGGTCCATTCGGGCTTCGTTTGTTCTTCCAGCGGCTCGAAGGACGCCCGATATTCGGTCAAGTTGGACGACTCTTGGAAAAAGACGGTGTTCAGCCGCGCCAGAAGCGAGGAACGCGTCTCTTTTAACACTGCTTCGTACCGTTGTTTCGCTTCTTTCGCCTGCTCCAGGAGGGAGCGGGAACGATCAAGATCCACAAGCCCAAGCGCCGCTTCACGGGCAAACGACTTTTCCCACATCGCGGCGAGCTCGCGGGCGAACGCTTCCCGCCGCGCCTCTTTTTCCCGTTCTTCGGCCAGGCGCATGAGCTGCTGTTCCGTCCGCGCCCGTTCGTTGACAAGGCGCGGAATTTCGCGGCGCAAAGACGCCAACCGTTCTTGAATGCGGGCGATTTCGGCGCGAATGTCATCCGCTCCCATTTGTGCGAGCGTCCGTTCCATCTCAACGATCTCCAAGGAGATCCGCTCTTTTTCATCCCGAATCCGATTTCGTTCGCCTTTCGCTTCGTCGATCTCCGTTTCCAGCGCCGCGAGCCGCTCGCGCTGTTGGGCGATCATGGCCTCGGTATGGCGCGTTTCGCGGTAAAGCACTTCGAGTTCGTGCAAATGGCGGACGTACGATTTCATGGCGAGCTGGGCTTGTTCGCAGCCGTCCAAGGTGAAGGCTAAATCAAGCTCAGCCGATTCGTCACGAAGCTGCTGTTTGATTTGTTTCCATTCGCGCGCAAGGAGGGCCGCTTTTTCTTCTTGCCGCTTCCATTCCCGCTCTTTGCTTTCCGCTTGGCGGCGGGCTTCTTGCCCTTCCTCAAACGCGGTGCGCACATCGCGGTCCGCCGGGAAGGACGCCAACCAGTCGGCGAGCGCTTGGATGGCCGCTCCCACCGCCTGATGCTCACGACGTAGACGGTCGATCTCTTGTCCCACAGCGGCGATCTCGGCTTCCAGCGCCGCGATGTTCTCAAGCCGCCACCGCTCCCGCGCCGCACGGCCGATGAACATCGCCCGCGCTCTCCGCGGCGCATGGCCACGGACAAGGCCGAGCGAATAGCGTCCTGTTTCGTCGATCGTCATGCCGCCTTCTTGTTCCGCATCGGTGATCACGATGCTTCGGAGCACTTCGTCAATCCGCTCCGCCGACACAGGGGCATCCGCATCTGGGCGCAAATAATCGGCCAACGTATGCACCATATGAACCGGTTTCGGGATGAGCACACGGTCGCAGTCGACGTCGACATCGCGGGCCGCAATGAGGGCGTCAAGCAACCCAGCGTGCGAAAGCGCCGATTCGATCCGCTCGCGCACATCGTCAGGCACATCGTCGACAAATTCGACCGCGGCATAAAACGGGACAAACGGAATCCCTTCCCGTTCCAATGCCAAGCGGGCGGCTGTCGTTTGTTCATCCCGTTCGGGTTCAGGGTCGCGTTGTTCCCGCCATTGACGCAGTTCGGCCTCACGTTCTGCCCGTTTCTCTTCCAACAGACGGATGTCATGTTCGAGCCGCCATTTCTCATCCTTTTTCTTACCGACGGCATCGTAATACGCTTGAACGAACGGGCGCTTCAGATCATCGAGCGAATACAGCTCATAGAGGGCGCCCATTTGTCGCAAAAACGCCTGAATGTCCGCTTCGGAAACGTCGATTCCTCCTTGCTCGACCCAGGCAAGCACGGCTTGTTCAAACCGCTCTTTCTCCTGCTCGAGCAGCTCTTCCCATTTCTGTTGCTGATGACGCCATTCGTCCATTTCCCGCCGCCGCTCGCCCGCTTCGGTGCTCGCTTCTTCATAGCGTCGTTTCACATCGTCATGCCTGCGCCAAAGGCGCGCCAACTCCTCGAGCTGCTCGATATGGCGGTCAGCTTCCTGTTTCCAAGCGGCAAACGAAAACTCTTGTTGCTTTTGGCGATGGCGGTGAAAATCGTCTTCGTTCGTTTCATGCAAAGAAAAGGCTCCTTCTTCCGCATCCGCTCGCAGCTGCGCCAACTCGTCTTCAAGTTTCCGTTCAAGGTCATCCAGCCGCGCTTCCGATTCATCGAGGCGGCGGCGATGTTGGCGTTCCAGCCGTTCTTTTTCCGCGATCGTCTGCTCGTGCCGCTCCCACCGCTCCTGCAGACGCTCCCTCTCCGATTTCAACTGTTCATACTTCTCCGCTTGCTGGAACACTTCGTGGCCAGCCAAGTCGATTTCGCGTGAACGCAGCACGTCTTCTTCACGGCGGAGGCGGGTGATGGACTCATCAAGCTCATCAAGCGTCTTTCGCGCCTGCTCTTCTTCATCGTGAAGGCGGTGTTGTGCAGCAGCGAGCTGTTCGGCTTGCTTGACCGCTTTTACGTATTCTGTCGCCTTTTCGGCGATCATATATTCGTTGTAAAGGCGGTATTGATCGCAAAGACGCTTCAACGCCCGCTCGTCGCGTTCGAGCTGCTCAAGCTGCTGCTTCGCCTGGTCCATGTTTTCGATCGTGTCCGATAAATGGCGGAGCTCGTCGTCGGTCAACGGAGGCAGCGAGCTTTCCAAAATTTCATAAATCACGGTCGGCTTAAAGTCTTTGGACAGCTTCGGGCTGCGCAGTTGAATGAGCAGCTCGATCAATTCTTGAAACGCCTCAAGCGATTCAAAGCGAAACACATGCTTATTGACGAGCTCCATATAGTCTTTTTGCGTCTCGACGACCGTCCCGCCCGCGCCGAGCGCTGTGGCCAGCTCCCGCTTGGTCAGCGGGATTTTTTCACCTGTTTTTTCTTGTTTATACAACTGAAGGTCATAGCCGATGCGGCGGTTGTCAAAGAGGACAAACCCCCAGAAATCGAGGCTTTTTTGCCGCTTCGCGCGCAGGCCGATGCCCGTTGTGACGTATTGGTCGGATTCTTTCCGTTTATATTCCAAAAACAAATACCCGGTCCGCTCATCGCGATTGACGACATCTTTTTCCCCAAGCAAGTAGTCTTCCATGCGCCGCGCCCGTGAACCGAACGGATCGAGGCGATCGGGCGTCTTCTTGCCGTCTAAAAGCACCGGGATCAAGCTTTGCATCGTCACCGACTTGCCCGCCCCGTTGCTTCCCCGCAAGAGCAGCTTACCGTCAGCGAAATGAAAATACTGCTCGTCGTAATACCAAAAATTAATCAGCCCCGCACGATGAAGCACCCATGGATTCGCCATGTTCTCCTCCCTCTTTCGCGTCAAAATCATCCGGATACCGTCCCGACATCCGCCCGAGGAGGGGATAAAGGACGATCATTCCGGTGTCGTGCTCCACATCGGCCATGCGCCATTCGTTGAGCGCCGAAAGCACTTCGCGGACAAGCTCGGCAGCCGACATGTCGCGGTACGTTTTCCCCCACCCAGCCCCGTAGCGGCGCCGGCAATCGGCAAGCCAGGCGGAAAATTGTTCAGGCGTCAATCGTATGCGGCCGTATTCATCCGGCGGATATTCCCCAAGCCGCTCGCGCACCAAGGCGGCAAAATGAAGGATGACCTCCGACGTTCCTTTCTGATCAGGAAATACGGTGTACGGCGCCTGCCGTTCGGGAAGCGTCAACATGGCGGCGTTTTTGTACAATTCATACCGAAACGGCGTATGCGCTTCGATATCATCCCGCAGCCGATGGCGGAAGTTGCGCAAGTAGTAAAAGTCTTGCTCGTCCCCTTCCGTCCGGTGCACCGCCGGGGATAAAAACAGCTTTCGATACAGGCGATGGCGCCGATAATCTTGCGGTGATGCTTTCCACTCCTCGGCGAGCAATTCGTCGATCGATTCATATTGCAACAAATCTTTCGGATACGTGCGCATAAAATAACGAGCCAACACTGGCACTTCGTACAACGCCTCTTCCTCCACATGCTGGGCGAACGCCTCAATCTCCCCATCCATCCGGCGGACGAGTCCGATTTGTTCCGCCGTTTTCAACACGCGGATGAGCGCGCGCCGATGCGAATAGTTCGTCCAATCGACCGGTAGATCACCCGGGTACATGGCGCGGATTTCTTCACATACGTCAGAAAGCAAAAACTTTTCTTCCACTGCTTTTCCTTCCAAATACGCCATCAAACAGCAAAACAACGCATAGTCAAGCGGCTCTTGAAACGACTCGATGCCCATCCACGGCTCCGGTTCGGCGGGAATTTTCTCGAGCTTGGCAAAATAGCGGTGAACGATGAGCCGATAGCCAAACTTCTCCTCCACATACTTTTTCAACACATGTTCGCGCTCACGGACGAGCTGATACAAATCCGGCTCTTTGTCGCGAATGATCCAAAATTGTTCGAACAGCGCGGCGAGCGCCTCTTTCGCCTTGTCGTCAAACGCCGTTTCCATCCTCACTCACCTCGCGAAAGCACATGAATTTCGTAGTTCGGCATTACGAGTTCTCCATCTTCTGCGCGAAGGCAAATCGTCCCCTCTTTGTTCACCACGTTGACAACCCACCCGTTTTCCGTCTTCATTGCTTGCCCCTCGCGCCCCATCGCTTTGGCGATCCAGCCGAGCAGCGTTTTCCGTACGTATGGGGTCACCTCAGGAAGGTCGGCAAGCACGATTTTCCCGTCGGTCACAAATTGCTTCAGCTCGGCTTCCTCGCGCGCTTTTTCTTCCAAATAGCGAAGACGCGCTTCTTCTTTCTCCCGTTCTTTGTCTTCAATCGCCTGCGGCTTTTTCTTTTCCCCATAATGGCGGACGCGCGGTTTCGTCACCCACTCGGCTGGCGGCTCGTCCCATACGTCGCGGTATATGTTGTCTGTCGCCCCGAAATCGGCGACGAGATGTTTCGTATGGAAGCAACCGAACACGACCGCTGACAGGCAGTGCGCCTCTTCAATCGATTCAAGGCGGGAAAACCAACGGGCCAAATGCAAGTAGTCGCCTTTGCGGCTGCGAAAATGGTGATGCCGCTCGCCAAGCCGTTGCACGACGCGCGTCAGGCGGCGAATCGCCTCATTCGTCTGGTATTGCAAAAACGAAAGCTCGCTCTCGCGCCCATCGCGGCCTAAAAACCATTCGCACAGGCTGCGCCACGTCTCCCATTTTTCTTCAATCTGGACAGCGCGCGGCGGCAGCGCATCGGCAAAGCGAGGGATGGACCTCTCATAGTCGACGACATGCTCGATGAACTGCCGAACCCCGTCTTCCGGCAAGTCTTCAAGCAATTGCTCAATCTGCATCGACGTTTTTTGCAAGGCGACGATAAAATCGCGCAAATAAGCAGTAAACTGCTCTTTATAAACGAGAAACGACTCCGATGTCATCCGCTCTTCCAAATTTTCACCGTGCAAATAAGCGATATAGTCGGCGGAATTTTGGATGATTTTTTTGAAATAATCGAACGTCTCTTCCCATACTTGATGCATTTCATCCGGCTGCTCTTGAAAATCAGAGGCGATGATCGTTTCCATGCGAGAAAGAGAGGCATACAAACGGTCAAACCGCGTTCTCTCGAGCGACCCCCCAAATGAATCCCCAAGCTGCTCGAGCGTGCGGATCATCCGTTCGATTTCGACCGTGTACGGGCTGCATTGATAGCGGAACCGCTTTTTCTTAAACTCTTCAATCGTCCGCACGTGAGAAGTCTCTTGACGGGCGATCAAGTTGTTCCATTTGACGAGCTGGTCGAGGTCTTGCTGCAGCTCTTCCTCAGTGTAATCGGCAAACTCCTCGTGCTGCTTTAAAAAGGCGTACACTTCTTCCGGAAACAAATATTGCCGCATCCGCTCGTGCTGAATGTAGAAATAGCGCAAAATCGCCCGGTAGCGGTGCGCGTTTTCCGTCGATAAATATTTTGTTTCGACAATGGGCTTCAACCACGTGGCGTCCATCTCCGTCCACCTTTGCTTCGGTTTTTTCCTATGTTTATTGTAACGATTTTCTCCGCTCTTTTTCTAGCAAAAACCGTTTTCCTATTTTTTCTCGCCATCGGCGCGCGTTTTTTGTAAAATAGAGGGGAAAAGGAGGTGAAACGAATGGAAGCGTTGCTGCGGGAAATTTTGCATGAAGTGAAAGCGACGCGCACGGCGGTCGAGTCGCTCGAGCAGCGGGTTGGCGCCTTGGAGGGACAAGTGGCCAATCTCAATGAAAGAACGGGTGCCCTTGAAGTGCTGGCGGCCAACCTTAATGAACGAACGGGCGCTCTCGAAGCGCAAATGGCCCAGCTCAATGAGCGGACGAGCGCCCTTGAGCAACAATTCACTCAGCTGAACGAGCGGACAAGCAACCTCGAACACCAAGTCGCCCAACTGAGCGAACGCATGGGCACCGTCGAACACCAAGTCGCCCAACTGAACGAACGCATGGGCACCGTCGAACACCAAGTCGCCCAACTGAACGAACAGACGAACACGCTTGCACGGCGAATCGACCTGCTTGATGAGCGCACGAACGAAACGAAGGCGATCGTTGAAGCGCTCCGCCATGGGCAAGAAGTGCTGACCGCCAAATACGAGGCGATGGCGCACGACCTTCATCATATGAAAGGCGACCTCACCCGTATCACATCCATCCTTGAAGACAAAGTGCTGCCTGCCCTCGCCGAACATGAAGCGGGACTCTCTGTTTTAAACGCCCGCGTCTTCAAAACGGAAAGCGCCCTTCATCGCCTTGTTTATGCGTAACTCACATTTCGCACCCTAACAAGGTCAAAACAAAGGATTTTTTATTTAGTTTTTCAGAATAACTTTTTGACCAACACGACGAGCGATGGCTATCCTTTTTTTACCATCGCTGGTCGTTCCGTATGACGTTACACGTAAATGCTCTCATCCAGCCCCAACCCCTGCAGAATCCTTCGTTGTTCAGGGGTGAGGGAGCGATCCAGTGAGCGTTGGATGCGTCCATCCGGCAGCTCCAGGAGGACGACGTTCACATATTGAAACAGCTGGAAAATCGCCTGCCCCGTCGGTCGGGTCAGCTTGCGGCCTCCGGCGCCCTTTAATGGGTGTTCGGGTGTGATGAACTGGCGCACCCGGCGCTGAAAGACGCGGTAAATGGCCAAGGCCAAGAGAAACAAATAGCCCAATACCGCAACTCGTTCTGGCTTTTTGACATAGATCTCATCCGTGAAAAAAGGGTCTTTCAAAAAAGCGAAGTTCATTTCCACCGAGATCTGCCCTTTATATAGCTTCAAGATCTCTTGGGCATCCATTTGTTGGCCCTTCCATTCCTCCGGAACGGTCGTGACGAGGACAAACCGGGACGCTTTCCGTCTTGCCTGTTCCCACGCGTTTGGGTCGAATTCGACGTCAAGGCGCAAGAGATACCGCGTCTCCATCTCGGGTTCCGCCCCTTTTTTCGGCCGTCCGCGCCGTTTTTTCGGGCGTACGATCTCTTCGACCGCGGCCTTGACCTGATGAAACCGTGGGCGAAGGGACGTCTTGAGGGACGCCAAGGCTTGTTCAGCGTCTTCCCGGCACGAGAAAGGGTGGCGCTCCCAATGGGCTTGTTCCTCGCGAAGAAGCTCCGCTTCTTTGGTTCGTTCTTTTTCGAGCGTCTTTCCTTTTCGCTGGTCGAGCGCACTCGATTCGACGACGATCAGCCGAACGGGGTGGCCTTCATAGGTGGAGGATGTTTCCCATACCCGGTACGTGGCGCCGTTTCTCTCCGCCAGCGTAAAGGGGTCGCTCCACGGGATGTGGGCCGAATCGGCCTCCGCGAATGCCCGTTTGACGATGCGGAGCGACGAAGGGCCTCGGGTGATCAAAAAGGCGTTGACCGCTTTGGTTTGCGCCAGAGTGTCTTTTGTCATCGCGGCGGAATCGGCCACATAAATCCATTCGTCTTCAATCTTGGCTTGTTTGAGCTGTTCGTGGACACGGGACAGCACCTCCGGATTCCACGTTTTGTCAGGCAGGTTGCCGTCGTGCACATCGCCGTAAAACGGGATGCCGTCCTCGTTGCCGACCAGTCCGAAGCCGATCTGTTTTTGCCAACGATGATGGCGGTTATAGCCATGTGTGATCTGCAAAGCCTCTAATGAGGCCGATTCATACGCGCCGTAAACCGTCTTGTCCGTCGTATCGGCGTGAAAGGCTCGGAGGGAAAGGCCTTCTTTGCGATAAATGTGAATCAAGCAAGTGCTGATCACCTTGTGAATATCGGCCTCATACAAGCGGTCGAGATGACGAGCCAAGGCATCGTCGTTCAACCAGGAAGGATGGAGACCGGGACGGATGAGTTTCTCTAGATCGATCTCCTGAGCCCATCGTTCCACGTGAACGAGGGCTTGCCGGCCGTCAAACATATTGTAGATGATGGCCTGAACGGCATCGCTGACTCGAGTCTGGCACTGTGGATCAACGGGAACGAGATGGTCAATCAATTGGGGCAGGCCCAGTTTCTTGAATAGGGCACTTATTATATTCAAATAATAATTGCGATAGACCTTTTTGACTTGAACGTTCATGAGAGAAAAACTCCTTCACTTTCCTTGTATGTCAAGGATTCATTCGACGATGGACACAAAAAATCCTCCCGATTTTCGTTGGGAGGGTGCGAAATGTGAGGCGTAACACGTTCCCCACAGAGAAATGTTCAACACCTATTCCCTTTTCACTAGGCAGCCGTGAGCTGCCTTTTTTGTTCGAGTGTTTATCGATTAGCCTTCACCTTGACCATTTGCCAAGGCGCCGGCCTTCTCGCGGCAAGTGGTAGCATCACCCCGCACTCTCGATGAACGGCGCGGGTCATGCCTGGCTGGCGCATCGATGGATGAACACGAGGCTTATGCAAACATCTCGAATTCGGAGCATCTAGGAGGATTCGCAAGCATTCCCGAGCATTTTTCAGGATCAAGGAGGAGAGAACGCTCATCGCCGCGAGAGCAAGCGAGAAGCAAACATATCGGCCGATACCAAATTTGCCAGCCGCACCCAAATTACGGTATCCTTTGTTTGTGACGCTTTTTCACCTCCCTCCGCGTCCTTTTGCTGCTTTTTTTATCCCCGTTCATTTGTATGATATCAGCTGAAAAAGAAGGAGGAATTGTGTTGCGAAAATGGATGATGACTTTGCTCGCTGTCGGGCTTGTATTTGGACTAGCGGCCTGCAGCGGAACGAGTGATGCGAAAGGAAAAATTGTTATCAGTGGGAAGAAGTTTACCGAGCAAGTTATTTTGACGCATTTACTGGCGGAGTATGTGAAGGCCAACACCGATTTGGACGTGGAAGTGAAGGACAGTCTAGGCGGCGCGTTTATGCTCCAGCAGGCCATTGAAAATGGCGATGTCGACATGTATGTCGAGTACACGGGGACAGGGTATTTAAACATTTTAAAACAGCCGTACGATCCTAAAAAGACGCCCGAACAAATTTACAACGAAACAAAGAAATTATATAAGGAAAAATACAACATCGCTTGGCTCAAACCACTCGGGTTTAACAACACCTACGCCTTGGCCATGCGCAGAGACTTGGCGGAAAAGCTCGGGGTAAAAACGTACTCCGATTTGGCGAAACATTCGTCTTCCCTCACCTTTGGGTCAGACGCCGAGTTTTTTGAGCGAAGCGACGGCTATGACGGGCTTGTTGATACGTACGGGTTTCAGTTCAAGAAAAAAGTGACGATCGACCCAGACTTGCAATACGAAGCAGCGAAAAATGGAGAGATTGACGTCATCACCGCCTACACGACCGATGCCCGGATAAAAAAATATGATTTGGTCGTATTGAAAGATGACAAACAGTACTTCCCGCCGTACCACGCCGTGCCGATCATCCGCCAGGAAGTGTTGGATGCCAACCCGGATCTCGAAGAAAAACTGAACAAGTTGGCCAACATTTTGACCGATGAAAAAATGATGGAACTAAACGGCGAAGTGAACTTGGAAGGAAAACGGCCGCGTGAAGTGGCGATTGACTTCTTAAAAGCGGAAGGACTGATCGACTAGAAAGCGAGGAATTTGGATGATTCGATTTGAAAACGTCACGAAACAGTATGAGGACGGCTTTGTCGCCTTAAAAAATATCAATCTTGAAATTCGCAAAGGCGAGCTTGTCGCCCTCATCGGGCCGAGCGGCTGCGGGAAAACGACGACAATGCGGATGATCAACCGCTTGATCGAGCCGACATCAGGCAAAGTGTACATCGATGGGCAAGACATTTCCCAGCTTGACCCGGTTGAGCTGCGGCGCAACATCGGCTACGTCATCCAGCAAATCGGGCTGTTTCCGCATATGACGATCGCAGAAAACATCGCACTTGTGCCGAAACTAAAAAAGTGGGAAAAACACGCCTATGAAAAACGGGTTGACGAATTGCTTGAGCTCGTCGGATTGGATCCAGCGACATTCAAGCATCGCTATCCGTCGGAGCTCAGCGGCGGGCAACAGCAGCGCGTCGGCGTCGTTCGCGCGTTGGCCGCAGAACCGGATATCATTTTGATGGATGAGCCGTTCAGCGCTCTTGACCCGATCAGCCGCGAACAGCTGCAAGATGACATCGTCCGCTTGCAAGAGGAGATTCACAAAACGATCGTCTTTGTCACCCATGATATGGATGAAGCCATTAAAATCGCCGATCGGATTGCGCTCATGAAAGACGGGGAAATCGTCCAGTTTGCGACGCCGGACCAAATGCTTCGGCGGCCGGCGAACTCCTTTGTCCGCGAGTTTATTGGTGAAGACCGGCTGCGGATCCGCCATACGGCCGTGCCGACGGCGGAGGATTTAATGTCGGCTGACGTCGCGACGATCTCGCCGCGGCGCGGCTTGGCCGAAGCGTTCCGATTGATGAAAGCGAAAAAGGTCGACAGTTTGGTCGTCGTCGATAAAAAGCAGGTCTTTCTCGGCATCGTCACCTTAAAACAAATCGAACAGCGCTACCAAGAAGAACATTTATTAGTCGCCGACATCGCCGACTACGATGTGACGACGTTGTCGAAAGAAGCGGACGTCACCAACGTCGCCGCCCTGTTCCAAGACCCGGATGTGCGCATCATTCCGGTGTTGGACGGCGACCGGCTCGTCGGCGGGATCACGCGCTCGAGCATGATGCGCGCACTCGCGGAGTGGACGTTCCAGCAACATGCCTAATGCCAACGAAGACGGGCGAATGGGGGCTTGAAAAAACGATGCCGCCCCGTTTCTTGTCATCTAGCCAGAAACGTTGCCGCGGCCGTCGCCCCGCCTGAATCACACGTCTCATTTTGAAAAGACAAGGCCGCTCCAAGCGGGCTTGCCGATGGGATTCGTTCCGCTAGTGAACCAAAACCTTTTCAAGTTTTCGGTCTCAGCCCATGACCAAGCGGCAGCCACCCGCTGCCGCTTTTCCGCCAAGGAGGGATACGATGGAATTATTGCAGACGTTTATCGAACGAAAGAATGATATTTGGATCGCCTTTCAAGAACATGTGCTCTTATCCGCCATCGCTATGAGCATTGCGATCGTCATAGCCGTGCCGCTCGGTGTGGTGTTGACGCGGTATCGCAAACTCGCCGAGCCGATTATCGGCATTGCCGCCATCATCCAAACGATTCCGAGCTTGGCGTTGCTTGGGTTTATGCTGCCGATTTTCGGCATCGGCAAACTGCCGGCGATTATCGCCTTGACGCTTTATGCCCTATTGCCGATTTTGCGTAACACGTACACGGGCATTCTCGGCGTTGACCCGACGCTCGTTGACGCCGGACGAGGGATGGGGATGACATCGCGG
Source organism: Geobacillus sp. PLS 41 (assembly GCF_056494105.1). Lineage (NCBI taxonomy): Bacteria > Bacillati > Bacillota > Bacilli > Caryophanales > Anoxybacillaceae > Geobacillus > Geobacillus sp. PLS 41. The sequence goes on from NZ_CM151395.1 coordinate 232,479, forward strand.
CAAATTTTATGGATGGTCGAGCTTCCCCTCTCGCTTCCCGTCATTATGGCCGGCGTGCGCACCGCGACGGTGCTGACGATCGGCGTCGCCGCCTTAGCGACGTTTATCGGCGCCGGCGGGCTTGGCGACTTGATCGACCGCGGTCTGCGCATCGCCGACAAAAACTTAATTTTAGCCGGCGCCATCCCAGCCGCCATGTTGGCGATTGTGTTTGACTGGCTGCTGCGCAAAGTGGAAAAGAAAGTGACGCCCAAGGGGCTGTAATCAGCCCTTTGGCGCCACCCCAACAAGAATTTGAACACCACTCTCCCCTGCTTACTCGCCCCGGAGCGGGCGAGAATATTTATATAGATATAACCCCTGACGTTCGTATTAATCAAAATGAATGCTTGTCAATGATTATTTGAGTAAGGATACAAAACGGAGGAAGTTCAGTCCAGTTTTTGCTGCCATAAATAAGATTTGAAAATCATTGTGGGTTGGGTGATTCCCACCCCACAAATGATATGTTTTGTTCATTAGTCAACCGCCTCCCACTCCCTATGTACGAACTACAACATCCCCCTTGACCATTCTGTTTCCTCACCACATGTGACATCAGCTTAACCGCTCAAATCCATCGATATTTCCAATCATTTTCATTCACTGATCAATGAAGAACGCTGATCACGGCAACAGCAAACGATAAACCAAGGTACGAAGCCCAATCTGTAAAAAACATCATCCATGTGCTCATTTTCTTATAAAAACATTACATTGAGCCATTAATATGAAACACAGCACGGATATCGCCATCGCTCCTTTCGCTAATGCCAGCTAAAAGCAACATCACCACCCAATTTTCTATATATAGGAGGAGAATGAACATGGGAGAGTATATGTTAGAGACCCATCATGTAACTCACATTTCGCACCCTCTCGACGAAAATCGGGAGGATTTTTTCGTTCCGATGTCGAATGAATCCTTGACACACAAGGAACGTAAAGGAGTTTTTCTCTTATGAACGTTCAAGTCAAAAAGGTCTATCGCAATCATTATTTGAATATAATAAGTGCCCTATTCAAGAAACTGGGCCTGCCCCAATTGATTGACCATCTCGTTCCCGTTGATCCACAGTGCCAGACTCGAGTCAGCGATGCCGTTCAGGCCATCATCTACAATATGTTTGACGGCCGGCAAGCCCTCGTTCACGTGGAACGATGGGCTCAGGAGATCGATCTAGAGAAACTCATCCGTCCCGGTCTCCATCCTTCCTGGTTGAACGACGATGCCTTGGCTCGTCATCTCGACCGCTTGTATGAGGCCGATATTCACAAGGTGATCAGCACTTGCTTGATTCACATTTATCGCAAAGAAGGCCTTTCCCTCCGAGCCTTTCACGCCGATACGACGGACAAGACGGTTTACGGCGCGTATGAATCGGCCTCATTAGAGGCTTTGCAGATCACACATGGCTACAACCGCCATCATCGTTGGCAAAAACAGATCGGTTTCGGACTGGTCGGCAACGAGGACGGCATCCCGTTTTACGGCGATGTGCACGATGGCAACCTGCCCGATAAAACATGGAATCCCGAGGTGCTGTCTCGTGTCCATGAACAGCTGAAGCAGGCCAAAATCGAAGACGAATGGATTTACGTGGCCGATTCCGCCGCGATGACGAAAGAGACCCTGGCGCAAACCAAAGCGGCCAACGCCTTTTTGATCACCAGAGGCCCTTCGTCGCTCCGGATCGTGAAAACCGCGCTGGCCGAAGCGGATGCTGAGGACACGACGTGGAGCGATCCCTTTACGTTGGCGGAGAGAAACGGCGCCACGTACCGGGTATGGGAAACGGCCTCGACGTATGAAGGCCACCCCGTTCGGCTGATCGTTGTTGAATCGAGCGCGCTCGACCAGCGAAAAGGAAAGACGCTTGAAAAAGAACGAACCAAAGAAGCGGAGCTTCTTCGCGAGGAACAAGCCCGTTGGGAGCGTCACCCCTTCTCCTGCCGGGAAGATGCCGAACAAGCCTTGGCGTCCCTCAAGGCGTCCCTTCGCCCCCGGTTTCATCGGGTTGAGGCCGCGGTCGAAGAGATCGTACGCCTGAAAAAACGGCGCGGACGGCCGAAAAAAGGGGCGGAACCCGAGGTGGAGACGCTGTATTTCTTGCACCTTGACGTCGAATTCGACCAAGACGCGTGGGAACAGGCGAGACGGAAAGCGTCCCGGTTTGTCCTCGTCACGACCGTTCCGAAGGAATGGAAGGGCCAACCCATGGATGCCCAAGAGATCTTGAAGCTGTATAAAGGGCAGATCTCGGTGGAAATGAACTTCGCTTTTTTGAAAGATCCGTTTTTCACGGATGAGATTTACGTCAAAAAACCAGAACGGGTCGCAGTATTAGGCTATTTGTTTCTGTTGGCCTTGGCGATTTACCGCGTTTTTCAGCGCCGAGTGCGTCAGTTTATTACTCCAGAACACCCGTTGAAGGGTCCTGGAGGCCGCAAGCTGACCCGGCCGACGGGACAGGCGATTTTTCAGCTGTTTCAATATGTGAACGTCGTCCTGTTCAAGCTGCCGGATGGGCGCATCCAACGCTCACTGGATCGCTCCCTTACCCCTGATCAGCGAAGGATTCTGCAGGGATTGGGCATGGATGAGAGCATCTACGTGTAACGTGATACGGAACGACCAGCGATGGTAAAAAAAGGATTGCCATCGCTCGTTGTGTTGGTCAAAAAGTTATTCTGAAAAACTAAATAAAAAATCCTTTGTTTTGACCTTGTTAGGGTGCGAAATGTGAGATGTAAGCAAAGCGTTTGGGAAACAACTCGTCGTAGATGATGTATCCATTAAAGTCAAGAAACAGACGGTTTATGGATTGCTCGGACCAAATGGAGCCGGAAAGTCAACCCTTTTAAAAATGCTGACAGGGCTTTTGCGTCCTACGAAAGGGGAAATCATGATCAACGGCCATCCTTGGAGCAGAAAAGACTTAAAAGATATCGGTGTGCTGATCGAATCCCCTGCTCTTTACGGCAATCTAACGGCTCATGAAAACTTGCTTGTTCACGCTAAATTGCTTCATTTGCCTGAGTCGCGGATCCAAGAAGTTTTGAACATCGTCGGCTTAGAAAATACAGGGAAAAAGAAAGCATCTCAATTTTCCCTCGGAATGAAACAGCGATTAGGAATTGCCAAAGCGCTTTTAAACCATCCAAAGCTGCTCATTCTCGACGAACCAACAAACGGCTTGGACCCATTAGGCATACAGGACTTGCGAAAACTCATTCAATCGTTTACCGAAAACGGGATCACCGTCATTCTATCGAGCCATATTTTGTCCGAAGTTAAGCAATTAGCCGATTATATTGGCATTATCCAAAACGGAAAACTCAGGTACGAAGGGAAAATAGACGAAAGCCAAGATCTCGAAAAACTCTTTGTCGATGTAGTGAACGAGTAATGAAGGAGGATGGAAATCATGCTCAATATGTTCGAGTCAGAACGTTTAAAATATAAGCGGACGTTTGCGAAAAAACTTGTATTCATCGCTCCGCTTTTCTTTGTCCTGTACGCCATCATCACCATGCCAACTATAAATTCCACACACAATTATTTTGAATATGCCGTATTTAATTGGTGGCCATTGATTTTTGTTCCGATTGGAACAGCCTTGATCGCTTCCTTGTCAACGGTAAGGGAGAAAAAGTCAGGAAACGATAAAGTGTTGCGTTGTCACGACATTAGCATCGTGCGTCTATGGTGGAGCAAAATCACCGTCATCGCCTATTACATGTTGCTCTCAACAATAGAGCTGATCATCTTACTTGTTTTATTGAAATGGCTTTTTCCCAACAGCCTCTCATCAGCTACGGTCGCCGTATTCGCCAGCTTGGTCATTTGGTTGACCTCTTTAGCCTATATCCCGATCGGATTATTTGTGGCCGAGCGGTTCGGGATGGTAGTCTCGATCATTGTCAGTGTCATTGGCCTCGCCTTAGGGGTAGTCATGGCCGCACAACCGTATTGGCTGTTCATCCCATGGAGCTGGGGAATGAGGATGATGTGCCCGATCGTCGGGGTTCATCCGAACGGTGTTCCTTTGGAAAAAGGGAGTCCGCTATTGGATCCTTCTGTCATTCCAATAGGCCTGGCGATCGCCCTTGTCATGTTTCTATTGTTATCTTTTTTAACCGCCGTTTGGTTTGCGCGAAAGGAAGTGTATTGACATGTCGTTTCTTCGCCTTCTGTCATCCGAATGGATAAAAACAAAACGCACAGCGATTCGGATGATGGTCATCATCACGCCAATCATTTATTCTCTCTTTATGGTATGGTATTTTTCGCACTACCGTACCTCTACGTTTTGGCAGATGAAAATCTATCAAGGATTTTTTGAAGTAATGGCCGTTTCCTTACCGATCATTATCTCCCTACTGACTGGGCTGATGTCCTATCAAGAAGAAAAAGCAGGAAGTTTCATGAACATCTTGACCGGTCCTGTATCCAAAGTTCAATGGTATGTTGGCAAACTCACGCTGCTCATCTTTATTGCATGCGCGGACATCTTGCTAGCGACGATTCTCATGCTCTTTGGAATGAAATACGTACTCAAAGTGGCGCACATTCATTATCAGTTATTTTTGCAAGGAGCCATGCTCTCCATCGTGGGCTCACTCATCCTTTTTTCTTTGCATCTGTTCATCAGCTTTGCCTTTGGAATGGGAGCCTCGATCGCAGTAGGAAGCGGCGGATTTCTCATTTCTGCCCTGATTGGCGCAACTTCCTTAGGTGATCACGTATGGAGCTATATTCCTTGGGCTTGGGCTGTTCGTCTCTCACAATTTCCGATTCTTATGATGCCCGAAGTAAAGCAAACCTTGGGGGCGCAGTTATTAAGTTCCTTTTCGCTATCATTATGGGAAGGAATAGCCTATGCCCTTCTAAGCTTCATCATCGTCACCATCATCGGTTCGATCTGGTTTCATCGTTGGGAAGGAAATCAACCACATGAATGAAAGTTCACTGCTCCCTCTCAATGGGATGGTAAAAAAGGAGGTTTCAGAGTAACGATGAAAAACTCTATCTTACTCCTCATGTTGATTGGAATCCTCTTTATAGCAGGTTGTTCACTTGTCAGTAACTTAAAAAAGACAGCCACACAAAATATGGAGATCGATCGGAAATTACCAAAATACGAGTTGAACAAAGAAAATTTGCAAGAAATTCACTATCAAGGCCGAACGTACATGATTCAAGCAGCAAAAGTCGATCGGAATCAATTGAACAAACCGATCGGGAAAGTAGCGGAGACGATTACCATCAATGAGCATCATCAAATCTTGAGTAAAAAAGAGCTGCGAAAGATCGAAGTCATTCCCGATCAAACGGATGAAAAACGAACTCACTTGAACTTTGGCTGGGTATACAGCATCAAAGGCGTAAACCCAGATGAAGAAGTAGCTGTTACGGTGAACCACCAATTTTTGATTGCTAAAAGAAAATAAAGGCTTAGAGACTGTCAGCTAGGGAAAGAGAAATTCCTCCCTAGCTGCATTCTCCACTCTCGATAACGGCGGAAAGCCCATAAGATTGGATGATTAATCAGATAGCTCCTTAATATAAAATTCAACCGTCGCTCCACCTTTTTCATTGTTGTAGGCCCAAATTTCACCGCCATGATGATTCACAATTCTTTTAGCAATATACAGTCCTAATCCAACATGATTTTTATACTGCTTATCCTGGTAAAAAGGCTGGAACAACAAAGACGTATCGTTTTCTTTAAATCCCGTTCCTGTATCTGAACAGCGAAAATAGATTTTACACTCATTCCCCTCTTTTTCATCATGTACTTCCAACTTAATTTCTCCGCTTTTTGTAAACCTCAGGCTGTTGTATAAAATATTGTCCAACACTCTCATTAACATCGCTTCATCAAGTATGTAAGATGATTTTTGCAAATTCACATCAAAGCAAATGTTTATCGATTTTTGATGGTAAACCATTGTTGAGATCTCTAGTTTTTTCTCCTCAAGGATTTGCCTTACATCCACTTCTTTTCCATTCAATGAGAAGTGGTCATTCTCCACTTTATAGAGCAACGACAAATTATCTGTCAACATGGTCATCTTCCCACAGTTTTTGCGAATAATCTCTAAATGGGGAGTGACATCAAAGTGGTCCAACTTTCTCAAATCTTGAATCAAATCAATTTGTCCTTGGATGACCGTTAACGGGGTTCTGATATCATGTGCGATCGATGATACCATCATTTTTCGTTCGTCATCGGTCTTTGCTAAACGTTCCACCATTTCTTTCAGTGCACTGATCATGGTATTAAAGGAATCCTGGATCTTGATAAACTCTTTTCTTTTCAACCCCGAGACTTGAAAATCAAAATTCCCGCTTGCAATGTGATCAGAAGCCTGGAGCAACAATTTGACATTATGAAACAATGATTTGTACAGCCTAGATGTAAAGAAAATCAAATAGACAATAAAAAAGATCAACGGAGAAATAAACATCACAGCATAAATCAACACGGCTTCCAAGCGATTTTGATTGTTAATGATGAACCCAAAAGGCGCTTTCAACACATATACCGCCTGAATGGCGTTATCATGCTTCAGGGGAATGAACCGATACACATAGCTTCCTTTTACAATCTCACGGTTGATCGATTGACTAATATCTACTTGATCGTCTATAATTTCTCGATCACCATACAGATGCTTACCGCTGATGTCTACAACTTCTCCCTGTATCTTTTCACTGTAACGATGAATGGGAATTAATCTCCCCTTGAAAATCGCCTCTTCGTTTTCTTTCACCTTTTTTTCAATCAAATCCAAATCCTTCACGAAATAATTGGTCGGTTTCACCACATCGTTCGTGGTTAATGTCATAATCAAATAGATTACGCATAAATAGGTAACGGCCGAAGAGATCACTGTTGCCAACACTACCTTCACAACCAACAAGTAAAAATCTCGTTTGATTGTTTTATCGTTTTTCATTGCTCACATCCCATTTATAGCCGAGCCCATATAATGTTTGAATATAAGAGGTTTCTGGATCGACGTCCTTGATTTTTTTTCGAATATTTTTGATGCTTTCTGTAACCGTGTCTAACTGGCTGTCGGAGTCAATCCCCCATACTCGTTCAAAGATTCTTTCTTTGGAGAAAACGACCTTTTTATTGAGCATCAACAACTTCACAATCTCATATTCTTTTTTTGTTAACGGTAATTTCTTTCCTTTACAAAAGACTTCATTAGCCAAAAGATCAATCGTAATATTTTTAGAACTCAAAAGATATCTCTCGTTTGAACGAATCCGTTCTTCCCTTCTTAAATGAGAATCAATTCTCGCCTTTAACTCCTTTAAGCTGAACGGCTTGGTGATGTAGTCATCCCCACCGATCGCCAGAGCTTGAACCTTATCTTCCTCCAGCGTTTTAGCACTAACAAATACAATAGGGTAATCAACCCGATCACGAATGATTGTACACAGCTCCATTCCGTCAATTCCTTCCATCATGATATCCAACACAATCAAATCAAAATCGTCGTTTATCATCTTCAACGCTTCTACACCGCTGTGGACCGTTTCTACCTGATAATGATGAAGCTCCAAATATTGTTTAATGGTGCAGCAAATATCTTCATCATCATCAACGACCAAAATTTTCTTGTTATTCATCTTTTGATCCCCCATACAGTTGAATCGCATTTTAACCTATTCCATCCCCATATCATGGGGTAATCTCATAACACCGTTGCGTTGTTCATAGGTGCAATGTGAAGCTTTACTCTTTGTTGCTTTTTACTAAAAAATGCGCACGTCTTGAGTGACGCCCGGGTGAAAGACACCTCTTGTCTATGAACCTTTTCCAACATATTTGATCGATGACCGGTTGATCGAACAACACCCTTTTTAGGGAGTTGTTCGACCGATCGGTACGCCAAGGTATGATGGAGCCCCCTCTGCGGCTTGCCTCTAACCATCGATCAGTCGGCTTTTCCATTGTATATAAACAACATTTAAACTTCAGATAATAAAAATGCACAATCCCAAGGCGTTTTTTTCGAGTTTTGTATAGCTAATATCGTCAATAAAATTCCCGCTGTTCCATCGATTAGTCCCACATAATCATAATATTTCGTGCTTCCTTCGCTCTCCTCAATATTTTTAAAGCCAAAAGGGAATTCCTCATTATAAAATTTTATTATATCATCGACTAATTTGCAGGCGGCTTCCTTAAAATCGCTGATATTCGTTTCTTCATAAAATCTGTTGCATATATACGCAACTCCCGATAAACCATGACAGAAGGAAGGAGAAAAAATGTTGTAAAGCCGTTTGCTTGCCAGTTTCATTCCGCTGACAGCACAATCAATGTATGATTGATTATTTAGAGTTTTACCTGCTATAAGTAACGAATAAGCAACACCAGGCGTGCCATAACACCAGGCATCCCTTGTATCTTTGTTTAGGACAGAGCCATTTTTGTATTCCTCTAGAGAAACATGAGTCCCCCAATAAGAGCCATTTTCATCTTTAATTTGAAACTTCATAAGAAAATCAGCTATTCTTTGAATGCATTCATCTTGCCCATCTACGTAAATATTCAGTTTTTTAGCATTGCACAAGACAATGAGTAAAGCAGGTATACCGTGAGACAACCCAATGTTAAAGAAACCCGATGGCCATTTTCTCCTTTCAGTGTCTGAAAAAGCATTCTTTGGGGGAATATACCAGCCAGGAACGTTGATATCCTCCATTTGTTTATCTTGAGATAAATCTATAATGTATTTTAAGATTAACGTAATACTTTTTTTCATCTCTTGCGGAAATAATAGGCAGTAGCTCGCTATACCCGCTACTCCCGAAATAGCATCGTAATCGTCCATATTCGGATACGGTTTCTGTTTCAAATACTCGATCATTTCTCCGATTCTTTCTTCGATGGCTTGATTAATCGTTGAGATAAAGTTTTGATACCTTTTTCCTCCCTTGGATAAACATACTGCAGCAAGGCCGATCCCTGCCAATCCGGTAAACATGGATAAAGAAGGGAAGCCGTGTTGATTCATTTGTTCACCGATTTTTTTGATGTATTGATGCCCTAATAAATCCCAACCTTCATCCGGATATTGTTCGCCCAATTCGCCGTACAGCGCACATAAGGCTGGTAACCCATGGCTTAAACTTAACTCATTAAACGGATTTATCGTCTTGTTTCCAATTTTAATATAATTACTTGGGTGATTGACGATTCGCTTCATATTCTCATAATCCGACAATTTTTTCGCAAGATTACAAACCAGCGCTTTCATTGAGATGCTCATACTCCTCCTCGTTTTTCAAAGCTTCCAATTCATACATTCTTCTGTATAACTCATTCGTAGCTAACAATTCCCAATGCGTACCTATACCGACAATTTCACCATCATTCATTACTACGATTTTATCGGCAAGCTTAGCTGTTGATAGACGATGTGAGATAAAGATACCAATTTTATCTTTTGTCATATTGATAAACATATCAATGACTTCTTTCTCGGAAATGGGATCCAGTGCCGAGCTAGGTTCATCCAATATATATACGGATGCATCCCGAAATAACGCCCTAGCAATCGCTACTTTTTGCCACTGTCCTCCCGAAAGCTGAACACCGTCGACAAACCATAAACCAAGCTGAGTATCTAAATCCTCGATAAAATTTACTCTCGCCCTCTCCATGGCTTGTTTTAATTCTCCGTCACGATCAATGCGCGTAATATCGCCAAACCCCACGTTTTCCCTTAATTTCAATTCATACTTCACAAAATCTTGGAACAACACGGCAATGTTTTTTCTCAATTGTTCCGTATCCAAATCATTGATGGACACACCATTATAAAAAATGCTATCCTCATCGTGTTCATACAATTTCAATAAAAGTTTTATAAGGGTGCTTTTTCCTGATCCATTTGCACCGACGATGGCTATTCTTTCCCCTTTGTTGATGTCGAGGTTAATATTTTTCAATACTACTTTTGGTTTCGTTGGATAACGAAACGTTAAATTTCTTATCTTAATATTTTCGATTTTGTCTATCCCTGATACGAATCGATCTCCTTTGTCCAATACTTCTTCGTCTAACCCCAAAAATTCAAACAGTTGGTTGATATATAAATTGTTTTTATACAGGGAATGGATGATATTCAATATTTTCTTAGAGTTGCTAGAAATTAAGTTCAAGGCCTGAATAAGCCCTACGACGTGACCTATAAGGATTTCACCTGCCAACGCCGAAATGATGATGATAACAAGTACGGTATTGATACATATTTGTTCAACGAGCTCAAAAATAAATGTAAAAACCGTTCTTCTTTTAAAAAGATGGATATCCTGCTCGACGAACGTTTTGTTGATTTCTTTAAATTTGTTCAAAATATAGCCTGCCAAGTTATATATTTTGACTTCTTTGAACGTGTTGTCTCTTGTCATTAGGTAAGACAAATACCATGATTTCCTTTTTTCCGGTGCACGCAACCAACTAACATTAAACTCTCTTTGGCCAATCTTGAAAAAATAAAAAGAAAAAACGAGTGGTATGAAGATTAATATAATCAACACCCACGGTTTCCAATGGATCAGAATCATCATCGATGAAAAAAAGGTTACAATCGCCGATATTGCACCTAATATGGATAAAAACACTTCAAATGGTTTATACGGCGTTTCATTCTGTACTCTTTGCAACATATCATAAACTTCGGCATCCTCAAAATGCTGTAAAGACAATCTTGTACACTTGTCCATGATTTGCAAATTAAGTTTGTAGTTGATGAGAGTTTGAAACTTATTTTGGTAATATTCCATGAAACTGCTGATGATCTCGCTGAGTAAAACAGCAGAAATATAAAAGATCAATGCCGATATAATAATATGAATATTTTGGGACCCGATTGCATTCAACAAGTTTTGCGAACCGAGCAATGTAACAATCGGTGCGCCTCCCATTAATAAGCTTAAGAAAATAATGATAAAAAAACTTTGTTTGTCGACGTTCTTTATAAGAACAAGCGTCTTGGGAACTATCCTTATTGATTTCACAATATCTTTGATAGTAACGTGATCATCATACTCTTTTATATTCATAACATTTTCAATCCCCGCATGCTAAAATGAGATCTTCTTCCCGTCATAAAAGTTTTTTCACCTGAATACACAAAAGAGAGCTTGTCGAGCTTTTGTTGAAAAAAGTCCAAGTCGTGGGTCCATTATATATCGTCTCCCCAATGCTTGGACAAATGGATAACATCTTTAATTTTTTAACACTAATCCATGAGCTTTAATATACTTTAATGCATATAACGTATGGGCAACTAATGTACGGATTTTCTTTTCAAATTCTCGATCAATGCCGAATAGCCTGTTACAGTGTAAATGAATCACACTGTCTAAAATAGATAATTCAGAAGAAGCTTCGAGACCGTCCTGGATCTTGCTTGCATACTCTTTTATGCTTCTGTTTCTTTGGTTCAAAACGTTTAATAATAACATCCCCTCATCAGTGTCTCTTAACCCTTGCCAATCATTATCCGTATTACAAACTTTCATGTAAACAGATCGATTCTTTTGAAAATCTTCACGATAGTCTTGTTTGTTGACTTGCTGTTGCAAGAAATCCAATTGACTTTCATAATTTAGGCCGAACTGTTCCATATAATGAATGATGGAAACCATTCCGATCACTTCATCGCTAAATTGAATATGTTTCAAACGTTTTAACTTTAATATGTCCTCTACTACTATGCTATCGAAGAAAAATAAGTTTTCTGCAAGATCGATCAATTCTGTTCCACCATAACGCTCAATTTCTCTTTCATAGCAGTCGATGGAAAAACGACTCACCACTCTTTTGTCGATTAACGTTCGCAGCCATTGTTTCATATCCGGATAAATCTGCAGAAGTTTCTCTTCACTGGCATTCAGCCTTAATCTTATATGTTGCTCCGGGTCGGCATACCGTATAAAGAAATACTTTTCAATTTCTCCTTTAGCCAATTTTTCGCGACAATATTCTGAAAGATAAAAGGCGATGAAATCATCCGCTCTAGAATGGACCCCGTACAATTTTAAATAAAGCCAATTTTCAAAAGGCAACTTGACTCTTATATCTGAAAAACTTGGGATATGATTTGATTTTTTCGCTTTGGCATACCATTGACGATTTTCTTGTTTTACTTTCACTAGCGGAATGACCAATTCACAAACATACTCTTTTTCGGCATCATCTTTAACTAAATGAAGATCAGCCTCTTCATAAGAACTTAGAATAATGTTTCCGTATCTATTGTTAAATTCGTGATGAAGAATTCTTAAACAATTTTCATCCTCTGTATTCAACAAAATCCGATTATCTGCAAAAGTCAAATAAACATATTTCGGCACATCGTAATCAGAACAAAATTTTTTAAAGCGTTTTTCAAATTCCGTAAAACTAATTTTGTCGTTTGTTTTAATAATCTTATTGATCACCCATTTTCGCGGTGCTATGACGAAATTTTTGTATTCAATTGCCGGTATGTAAGCATAGTCTTGAAAGATTGTATCCCAAGGGAAATTACACCAAATTTTTTTGCCATCTAAGCTTATATCATACAAAAAACGAATCGCATTCGGGGCATTTTGGGTATTCAACATATTATTCATAGTAATAATCAACTTTTTATTTAGTGTTTTGCTTTTGGCATAAAACATATCGTTCTCTATGCCGATCAAAATATCATTTAAGCTCAATCGATGATATTCATCTTTGCTGTTGTTAGTAAACAACGCAAGTTCGTATTCGCTGTTATGAATATTTCTTGTCACATTGGCATGTCTCGTTTCATTTGGCAAATAAACAAGCTCACAAGTTACATACTCGCCACTATCATTATTCAAGTTCAACATTTCTTTATTTAACGTTTCGAAGAGTTTCTCTTCCCCTTCCATCATATAAGAAAACCTTCCAAAACTTTTCCCCGCATGGGTCGATCCTAAATTAGGACCAATATAGTATTTGAAATGATTGTGCTCAAGATCTTGTTCCGAGTCACATTTTATAATGACGTTAATGTCTAATGAATCCGGGATGCTTTGGTAATCATAATCATCTAGACCCAATTCTTTTATCTCGTCTTCTGTTATTGTTATACTTTTTTTGTCTTTAACCGCCTCGATATATTTATGAAGAAAATATTCTCTTAACTGCTCATCAATCAATTGATGGGGTACACCTACAGCGAGTCTTGCGTTTTTCGGGTTTGTATAATCCATAGGTGCTCCTATACCAAGATCATTATCAAGCATTTCTAGTAAAGGAACTTCTCTGTCCACCCCATATTTTTCGATAAATTCTTGCTTGTACCTCGAAAGTGGAGAATCTGTTTGTTGATAGGTCATCGAAAAAGGTAGAAGTATGTGCATTAGTTCATTTACATCTTTTATCACTTGCTTGTTCAGTTTCTTTTCTTGTAAGTTTAACTTCATATCAACTTGTAACACATTTTTGGTATCGGCTAACTTTTTCATTTTTTTATGTAACTCTTTATATATTTGCTCCCCTTCTCCTAACGGAGTCATGGTATATGTGCGAATCTTTTGTTGAATATCAATTAATTCGTTACTCCACTCTTCTATATGGCTTTCTTTCAATCGCTTTATCAGATAATCAAGCTGATCCATTACTGTTAATGGTGGGCGGAGATTGGAAATTAAAAATTCGTTTTCTATTAGTTGCTTGAGAAAACGTTCAATTTTTTCCTCACTCGTATTTGGAAATTGTTTTATTAATTCTTTTTTTAATGTTTGGTAATGGATCAAGTGACGAGCTAATTCACACGTGATTTTAAAAGGAAGGGTGACTCTGACGCTGATTTCATTGACTCGCTTGTCATCGTCTTTTCGTGTCGAATGTAGTAAATATGCCCGTTCTCCTTTTAAAAATATACTGTCATTCACCGTGAACCATAATTGCTCATATTGTTCTTGTTCCAATTTCTTTACAATCTTCATCAGCCATTCTAAATCTGGCCTAGCAAATTTCTTATATTTATTCGTTCCATATCTTATTGATGTATTTTCATCCGTGTATTCACCAAAGTCTACTCCTGCAAAAAGACCAAATGGCGTTGGTCTCGTGCTAATTCTTATCAAATACTTATAAATGGCTTTGATAAAATAATCGTATTTTTTTATTTCCTTGCCGTTGCAAAAATCAATCATTTTATTATATAAACTTTTACTCGCTACTAAGATACTCTCTCTAAATACAGGGTTATGACAAATTTCCAACAGACGCTCTTTCATTTCTCCCTCAGTCAATTTTTGATCAAAAAATCTTAAATAGTTGTCTACTGATAAAACCGGTGTTCGAATCATAAACGTATCGATGTTTTTAAAGATAAGATCTTTCATAAATCAAGCCTCCAACTCAATGATTCTCAATCTTCCGTAAATTGCGTGACTCTTTTTACAAGATCTGCACCCAATTACAGTGCTGAATTTGTCCTGAACCACGTTGCAAAGTAGGTATGGAGGGACCTGTATTCATGATTTGAGTGATTTCTTCCGAATGTTAACTGTCCTACAGCCGGATAAAATGTTTCTCGATTTTTTGACATTGACTGAATTCGTATTCTTTAGTTGATGATGTTGCGCTCACCTCAACACTTATTAGGTTGCTAGTAGTAATTATGATATTTATTACAATTTCTTCATTTATATAGTGGGTTCTTAAGCACAAGCTTCACTTGATATTCTAGAGAGCCGGTGTTTTAACTGAAAATACCGCTTTCCAGCGATATTTTTTAAATTGAGAAACATGCAAAAACGGCTTGGGCGATATCGTTTCGATCTTTGTGAAACACATTGGCAATGACAGTATCTTTCAGCCATTTCCACAAGCGTTCGATCGGGTTCCGTTGCGGTGAATACGGAGGAAAGTAAATGAAGTGAAAACACTATCCTTCTTCCCGCAAAAATTCTCTCACCATTTTGGTGTGATGAATTCGAGCGTTATCCAGCACCAAGACGACGAGTCGGTCCGAGTAACGCTCTTTGAGAACTCGCAGGAAATCTAAAAACGTTGTGGCATTGGCTGCCCCTGCTTGATGAAGAACCGTTTCGCCATCGTGGACGTTGACCGCGCCAAACAGCGATATGTGAGCATGATGGCCGAACGTAGGCACTTGCTTTTGACGGCCAACCTCTGACAATGTCGTACGCAACACATGATACGACCGGATATGCGTTTCATTCGATGTACAACAGGATGAAATCCGAATCCATTAAGTTTTTTTATCAGGTCCATTTGTTTCTCGAAGTTTTTTTGCCGGTCCGGATCTCCTTTCGCCAACGTGTAGGTCGTCCGGGTCCAAGAAAGCCCTTTTCGATGCAAGAGCTTTCGTAATGCTTCGCGGGAAATGGATATGCTGTAATGGTGGTACACATAGAAGGCCGGTGAATTAATGAAAAAGGCAACTCATCCCAACTCTTTTTCAATTAGAGAAACTTTGTCAGATCTGTTCTCCTTGCTGATCAAATACCGCTGGTTTGAGCAAAAAACTTGTTTTTCACCAGCCTTATAGGATTGAAGGATGTTCGTATTCCACGCCGAAGCGATGTCCCAGCCCAGCTCCACAGGTGTCGTGGTCAACACGAGGTGTGTTTGATCTCTTCCTGCTGTTCTTCGGTGAGAAACGGCTACCAGGGGCAAAATCCCGATGAAGCAGGAGTTCAAGGCCGCCTTCGTTAAAAAGCGACACATAATGGGAAACGGTTGGGCGGCACACATTGACCATGGAAGCAACCTCTCTGCCCAAATAGCCTTCCATGACAAGGCGGACTGCCATCACACGTTGGCGGAGATGAGCGTTTTTGATCTTCCGTTCCTGCTTGCGGAGTTTCCGAGGCGTCCATCCGTGATCATGGGTGATTTTCAGCCGTTTCATGTCTGATTCCGCTCCTTTTCCATGCTTTTCCTTAGGAGCAGTATAACCGGAGTGGGCACCACTTATGCGAAGGTTAACTTTTCAATGAGCATGTATATAGCATTTTCAGCTTGTGGTGTATTTCAACTTCCTGCACATGCACAGCGCACTCAAGGGCTGGGTTCCGGCGTCATCCTAAAACTCGCCGATCTTCCGCATATGATGGTCCGACGGACAAATCCCCGTCCCTTTGACGCAAGAGTTTCTCCAACAAGAAGCGGCTTAGCTTTTTTGTCCTCCCAAGCTCGCTGAGCTAAAGACCTGCCAAATTCGGCGAAGCGAATAATGGACAAGGGCTTCTTCCCGCCCTTGCCCTTATACTGACTCCTTTTCTCCCTTGACGAGTGTCGATCAAGGGTGAATCCAAGCGTTAAATCCCCTTTATTTTCTTTGGAAAGTTGTCTTGTGATCAATTCTCTTGGAATTTTCCAACTCTTCCATGGTTCAATATGGATGTTGAGAATTATAAGTTATTAGCATCGAATGCAAGAGTTACAAGATACACAAGAATTTTGCGTTAAGCACATTAAGATGCCTGTGATGCAACCCGGGGTACAAAAGAGATTTACTTGTAATATTAGGTTGTACAATGTTGTCCTGTTTTTTGACAACAATGTCCAAATCGAAATCATCCAACTTCGCCATTCTTCATTCCCTCCTTTCCATATGTTGATATTTATCATTAACTACTTGATGAAAGATGTATAAAGACATCATAGATTCCATCTTTTTTCACCAAGCAGTTAATGTAAAGCTAAAAAGCTCCTTTTTCACATTTAGAATAGATCGAAATTCTAAGATTTTTCTAATGTATTGGTATATATTTTTTATAATTTTCTTTAATTTATTGTGATTATAATATGGGATTGCCTCCATAGCCATCAAGTTAAGAAAACAGGAATAAATATATGCCTCATTGGACCATCCTTTTGAAGACCTCATAATGTCTTAGAAAGGGTGGTTTTTTTGAAGACGTCCTTATCTCTCCAAGAAGAATGGCATTGTTTTTTAGACGGATTAAGAAGCGTGTTATCGTGCGAAGAACTTGAACATATGGCCCGAGATCATCAATTTATTCAACGAAAGGGGAAGTTACGCGCCCATGATTTCGTGGCACTTTGCACATTTCTCCAGGAAGGAGGCGGTCAAAAATCATTGGTGCAGCTTTGCAGTGCTCTAGCTCTCAAGCAAAACACCTCTCTGAGTGCGGAAGGGCTCAATCAACGGTTTCATGAAAAAGCGGTGAGTTTCCTCAAAGCGGTGTTTGAAAAACTGCTCATTCATCAGACTCAGGAGGCCCGTCGCTTATGTCCAAGACATTCGCTGTTTCTCCGGATTCGCATTCTCGATTCCACGTCGTTTCAACTGCCTCCTGAAATCCAGGGGATTTACGAGGGATGTACGGGGCCTGGGGTGAAAATTCAGCTAGAATATGAATGGCTAGAAGGGAAGGTTCTCCATGTGGACGTCGAAGATGCCCGTCATCACGACGCCGCCTACGGAGCGTCCCTTCTATCGACCATCCAAGAGGGAGACCTTTGTTTGAAAGACTTAGGCTATTTTTCGCTTGAGGGATTGCAAGCCATTCATGACGCCGGGGCCTTTTATATTTCACGGCTCAAACACAATGTAGGGATTTACCAAAAAGAAGGGGACCGATTTCGAAAATGGGAACCAGAGGATTTCCTTGCGGTGCTGCAACCGGGAGAAACCATGGAACTGGAACATGCGTATGTCAGTGGAAAGAAAGTTCATCAACCGCGGCTCATTGTGTATCGGCTGACAGAAGAACAGGAGCGACAGAAGGAAGGACAATGGAAACAGAAGGCGAAACAAAAAGGGGCCGCGTACGTGACGCGACGCCCCCACCCAATATATGTATATATCACCAATATTCCAGCGATTTATACCTCTTTGCACGAAATTCATACGCTGTATTCTCTTCGCTGGCAGATTGAGGTGGTATTTAAGACATGGAAATCCCTGTTTCACATTCATCGATTCAAACCGATGAAAGGGGCTCGCTTTCAGTGCCACCTGTATGGAACATTGATTGCCTTATTGATCAGCTCCACTGTCATGTTTAAAATGCGGGAATGGCTCTATCGAAAACAGAAAAAGGAATTGAGCGAATATAAGGCGATGAGTATGATCAAGGAGTTCGGTATGGATTTATTTCAAGCCTTATGGTGTTCGGAGGCGTTAGCTGTCCAACTTCTTTTAAAACTGTGTGACATCATCGCTCAACACGGAAAAAAATCAAGGCGTTATACAAAAAAGAGCGCTTTAGACATTATCGAGAGTTTGGTCATCATGCCGGTGTCGTAAGAAATTCCCGCCTCATACCATGAAAAAAACCTTCTATCGGGAAGGTGTATTTGGCATGCCTATCTTTATATATTCTCACGGTCACAGCCTCCAAAGATGAAGAGTGAAGCCTTGGAGCTACTCGCTCCAAGGCTTCACTTGATGGCTATGGGGATTGCCTCAAAGAGTTGTTGACCCAAGCAAAACACACAACATCTTGGCATTTCCATGGCGGCTCTCCTGTTCAAGAGTAGGATGGGGGAGTGGCGCAACGAAGAAGAGCTGCTGCACTGAAGCTCCCAGCATCCTCCTCAGATGCAGGAAGCTATTGGTTCACTTTTGATTGTCCCATGAACACGGAAGCGGCACCTTCGCACAGTTGGTTGTTCAAGATGGCCACCCCCTCGCGAATTTCGACATTACACACATGACAGTCATTCTGCCGTAATATGGGTCATACCCGTAATCACCCCTTCATTCATCGAATATACTTCATGGCATAATGACTGAATGTCCACCTTGTTGTGAGACGTCAACAAAATGGTGCAGCCTCTTTTGTTTTCCTCCCGAATAATTTGGTACACTTGGTCCACCGATTTTTCATCCAAAGCATTCATCGGTTCATCGAGCAACATCAGCTGCGGTTTCTCCATGATGCATTGTGCGATGGCCAGTCTTTGTCTCATTCCAAGAGAGTACGCTTTCACCGGCCTTTTATCATGCGGATTCAACCCCACTCGCTCGATCGCCTCTTTTACCTCACGTTCGCCGATTTTGTTCTGAATCATGGCTAAAAAATGCAAATTATCGAATCCTGAGTATTGTTCAAGGAAACCTGGTTTTTCCAACAAAACAGAAATATCGCTCGGAAATGATACATCTTGGTGCAACGTCTGGCCAAATACCGCCACCGTGCCGCTGGACGGCTTCACAAGTCCGCTGATGACTCGGAATAACATCGTTTTTCCCGACCCGTTCGGCCCGACAAATCCATAAATCTTTCCTCTTTCCAACTCTAAGTTGATATTGCGCAAAACTTCCCTTGCTTTTATCGTTTTGGAAACATTGGATAAGACGATCGCCTTCATAATTGAAAACCTCCTACATATAATCCGCGTTCTTCACTCTCTTGATCGTCCAATACCCGAACGCAACGATCGACAAGAGCTCCACCATCAACGCCGACCAGAACATCGAGCTGCTCCGCACGAGATCCGCCATGCTGTAGTACAAAGGAATAAAAGGCGTTGGCATCTTGACACCCACAAAAAACAAAGCGAGAATGACAACATTCGCCAAGTGATGGGTTGCATACACGTTCAACAACATCCACACGCTGGCGTGCCAATACAAATTCACGGCGATGCCCACGAACATGAGCACGAGCGAACGGTCAAACGAAAACGCCATATGCGACACAAAGAGACCGAAGCCGCCAGCGATCAAAAACACCGACAAGACATACACCAATGTAAATAGAACACCTGCCAGCAGCCTAGCCATCGTGTACGACGTCGTATCCCTCAACAAAATGAACAGTTTATGTTCAAAATATTTATCCCGCTTTTTCCAAACGATTTGGAGCAACACCACATAGCCGAAGCAAATCATCAGCCAATACATCCAATTCGAGATCGTCACCGCTCCGAATAAGCGGGAGAACAACTCCGATAGGCATTGGGAAGAAAACGCCTCTGACCAGCTGGACATCAAAGTGCCCAACAGTGGGAACAGGAGGCAGGTGATGACAATTCTTTTGACATCCATTTTGATCAGGGTAAACTCCAAATGCATCGGTTTCATAAAAGATCATCCTGAACATAGTAGTTTTTTTGGCTTGACGAAAGGCAAATGGTATAGACCAGCACCAGCATCATCGCAATGAGAACTAAGATTGTCCAAACGGGAGCCGTCTGTTCACTTATGTAAAACAAATAAGGGAGCATGTGCACAGTGAACATATCCAATACAGCCAGTATGATGACGGCAGCGAAGGCGAAAAAGCGGTTCCCCCCAAAATCAATGAATGCGACAAACAACAATCCGTATATCGCGGTGACGAAAAAGTACATGACAAGAAAATAGAGAAACGAGCTTTTATCCCCACTATGCGGCACGTACAAAAAAGCCGCATGGGCGTTTGGCATATTAGGATAGATGACGTATTTCACAAACATTGTACATAATCCGCCTACTGCGGCAACCCAAAGAGACACGCCCCCCGCCAGAACGACGACCAGCAACGCTTTATGAAGACCGATTTGCCTCCGCGTGCGGTATCTTCTTAGCACCACCCACGCATTGGTTTGAAGCGCGGAACCTAAAAGAAACAAAAAAGCAGGGAGATGAAAAAATTCATACCGATAAAGCAAGATAAAATCTTTGAGGCTGTGCCACTTCCCCACCACCACCATTCCTAGCGGCAAGATGCCCGCCACCATCAACAAAGCCATGACGCCCAAAATCATTTTGATGACGGTTCGATGCAACAGCAAATCTTGCCAAACAAAAAAAACGTTCTGTCTAGAGAACATCTTCACTTTTCTTCACTCCATATGAAAATACCGCTACCGCAATCAACAATTGGAGGACAAACACGATGACGATTTTCCAATAGGACAATCCTTCCACTGGTTGTGAAGGGATTAAGAAATTAAACGGATCCCAAGCCAATTGGTTGGTGATAGTCAGCGCCGCCCAACAAACCATATAAATGATTTGTGGCATCAAAGTAATCAAATACCGATTTTTCAACAACAAGGAAAATCCTAACCCAAGGCAGACGTAGCCGCTGGCAAACAATCCGCCAATGATATAATACGCGAGAACATACCAATAAGGGGAGATCTCCAATAAAGGAGAAAAAAGGCTTTTCTTTTCCCCTTCAAACGAATTGTCCGGCAACGGCAACGTGCCATTGACCAATTGCCGATATGCCTGGGAAAAGCTCGAATAATCCCAATGGTTGGTCAAAAGGTTGACGAGCACGACGCCAAAAAGAAGAGGAAGGAGAAACAAGAAAAACGCGCTGATATAAGAAAACAAAAATTTCCCCCAGTAATAAGCGCTTCTTCCCATCCGTGTCAATTGATAATGAACATTTCCGCTCTTTCGCTCACGATCAATCGAATCCACCAATGGAATCGACAACAATAATGGAAAAAGGAAGTAATATAGAGATGAAAATACGTTAAAGCGGAAGCCTCCTAGACCAACCCATTCAAGGTGAGGCGATGCCAAGGCGAAAACATTTGGATTGTCGTGGTAAATTCGTTCAAGCAACTGCACATTTTCACGATAATCTTTCACCCCCAACACGACGGCGCCGATGACAAGCAGCAACAGGCAGGCTGCGCTGATGTAAAAGTTCCTATTTTTCAAAAGTTTGATCAATTCTATATACATACTATCATCTCCTAATTCTTCTGTTAAGGACGGTCTTCTTTGTGATATTGAAGAAGACCGCCCCGACCAAGAAAACCTCTTTCTTGTCCAAGTTGACTGAACATACCTATAAATCGATCAATTGTCGGGATAAAATTTGCCTGCGATGTCAACTGTAACGTAAGTGAAGGATGCATTTTCCGCCATTAATGAAACTTTTTTGCCAACAGCACTTTGGTCGACAGTGAAATAACGCGTGTCATTATCGGTTACATTCAGCGCGGTTGGCGACACTTTCGTGGAACCTTGCTGAATCCACATGTTTGCTTTATAATCGGCGCCCACAACCGAATTTTCCACTTTACTTTTACTGTTTGTCGCTTTATTGGCGCTTGCTAATTCCGTATCGCCTTGAAAACGAGGGAGAACCCCAGCATACGTAACATAAGATGCGGCGCTGACTCCCCCTACCACAATGAATGAGATAAAAGCAAGCAAAGTAGTAACCATTTTAAGTTTTTCCTTCATGATTCGATCCCCTCTCCCCTAATAAATTTTGAAAACGCAGGATCGTCCTCCCTCTAGAAATGTTGATTTATCAAGGCTTTTCGGCCTCTCAGGGGTGTCCAAAAAATATTTTTCGACAAAATCCCTTACATCCTTTTTCAGTTTTGTGGATATCTTACAGACCTAGGGTGCGCTTCGCGGCCACGGCTGGTTATATTTTCCTGCCGCGGGGGGGAAGCATATTCGATGCACCCTTTGGATCTCCGCGTCGCTGATGAGGACGAACCCTCCCATGTCTCCGGGCGTCTTCGCGCCAACATTCCCTCGTTCGGTCTCGTCATCAGGCGGAGGCCGGCCAAGCTCCTTTAGGGACTCAAGGTCGAATGGATGAAATCACGCCAGCTTCTCCGGTGTCATCTCGTTGTCCAACGATTCTTCCGTTCGCAGGGGGAGGCCTTAGGCCGCCCGTTGCACCTGGGACAAGACGTCCTGTTTCATTCGCTCCGCGTCAAACGCTTGTTTCTTCGTACAAATCGCAAACAGCACATTCAACAGCTTCCGGCACAAGGCGACGATGGACTGCTTTCCGGTCAGCGGATTGACGGATCGGGTCGTATAATACTCATGCAGCTCGCGAAACGCCTCGTTGTGCCGGATCAGCGGAATCATCGCCCGAAACAGCACCGAGCGCAGCCGTTTCCGTCCCCGTTTGGAGATGTGCTTTTGCCCTTTGCGCTGGCCGGAGGAGTTCTCCTTGAGCGTCAGGCCCGCCAACTTCACCAATTGGCGCGGGTCCCGATAATGGGCGAAGCTGCCGATCTCCGCCAGAAGATCGATGATCATGGCGTCTCCCAACCCGTCGACCGTTTTCAACCATTGGTACTCCATCGTCGTTTGAACCAATGCCTTCAACTCGGCGTCCAGTGCAGCGATCTCCGCCTCCAATTGGCGGTATCGGCGGACGAGCGCGGCGATCTCAAACCGGGCCATCGCTGTCCCTTCCGTCACCCCAATCGAGTCCTTCGCGGTGTTGATCAACGCCTGAATTTTGGCCTTCTGCGGGCATTTCATCCCTTCGCTTTGCCGGTACACCTCAAGAAGCTCCTCCACCGTCCGGCCGGCCATATCAGCCGGAAGCGGCGTCCACTCCAACACCGAAAGCGCCGTTTTCCCCAAGTCACGAAACACGGTCCAAAACTCTGGAAAATACCGATCCGTCCAGCGGACGATCGCGTTTTTCACCGCCGTCTGTTCCTTGCGGAGCTTCTCTTTGAGCGTGCTCCCCACGCGCAAATCGGCTTCAATCTCGTGCAGCAGCCGGGGGACGAGGAATCGTCCGTCTTTCGCCAGTCTGGCAATGACCAGGGCGTCTTTGGCGTCGTGTTTCGTCGGCAGGTTGTCATCGAGTTCTTTCGACCGGCACACATGCGCCGGGTTGACCATGACCAACGGGATCCCGTGCTCCTCGAGGAAGTAGGCCAGGTTCAACCAGTAGTGCCCGGTCGGCTCCACCGCGACGATCACCTCTGACTTCCCAAACGCTTGCATCGCCTCCTGAATCGCTTTATACAGCTGCTGAAACCCCTCTTTCGACTGGAAGATCGGGAACGACTTGCGAAGCACGCGCCCCCGGTCATCCACGAAGCAGGCGTAGTGGGCTCGTTTCGCGATATCGATGCCCACGACAAGCGTTTGTTCCGTAACTTGATCAATTTTATAGTTTTGTGTACAATTCATCTGAAGTCCTCCTTGGTATGGTGAGAGATGTGGTTGACACCCCTGCATCATACCAAGAGGGCTTTTTTTGATCAAGTCCCCGGAAAAGCTCCTAACGGGAATGCTCCTTTCCATATGTTGATATCTATCATTAACTACTTGATGAAAGATGTATAAAGACATCATAGATTCCATCTTTTTTCACCAAGCAGTTAATGAGCAAGCTGAAAAACTCCTTTTTCACATTTAGAATAGATTGAAATTCTAAGGTTTTTCTAATGTGCCGGTATATATTTGGTTCATCACCAAAAGATGTACTTGCACCTGTCATGAAAGTATGTTAGCTGTTTCTAGCCGAACCCGCAGTGCAAAACGCTGGATATTTCGGTATCCGTATCCCCGACGTTTCATCAGCTTGATCTTGTTATTCGTTCCCTCCATCTTCCCATTCGAATAAGGAGACAATATGCATGAAATGATTTCATCTGTTCGTTTGACAAGTGCTTTTGCGATGGCACGAACAGCGGAACAAGGACAAAACAAGTATCGATGAATCCAAGCGTTCTGCCACTTCTGCACCGTTTGGCGTTCCTCCTCGGTGAGTTTCTCGGGGCACTGGGTCAAGAAGCGGCAAACATACCGAACATGCCCATGTTTCTTGCCCTCTTTTCCTAAGGATTTGCGGCATCGATCCAACGCTTCTGTAAACAACTGAATCACATGAAAATCATCGACCACATGCTTCGCTTCCGGACACATCCCTTGAATGGCTTTTTTCATCGCTGGAGCCAAATCGCTCACGACATACTGAACAGAATCAGACACATGAGCCAACGCACGTCCAATGGCTTCCTCGTTCTTTCCTGCTTCAATGGCATACACTTCTCCCGTTTCGGCATCCATGACCGCCACTCCGTAGTCATGTCCTTTTCGAAACGCAAACTCATCGACACAAACTGCCTTTGGTTGGATGTCATTCGATAGGAAGGAAGGGGCATGGGTATAAAACCAACGTTCAACGGTCGTGTAAGGAAGCTGGAGCATTCGAGCCACCGCCTGAATGGAGGTTCCGATGCAACATTGCGCTGCCCATTGCTGAAACGCATCCGTCGCTACACTTCGAGGGGAAATTCCGGGATAAGAAGTGCTGAATGTCATGCCACACGTGCCACAACGTCTACGCTCCACAGGGAGTTCCACCCAAAAGATGCCGATCCGTTGAGCATACCCATGCATCCATTGCTTCTTTTTGCCTGTCATTTTGATCGTACGCTTCAAGCAGACAGGACATAACGGGCATTGTTCGGTGGGAGAAAGTTCGAAAATCCAACGTTCTTCTTCTTTTCGCACCTTTTGAATCAAAACATCTGGTAAATCGATGAGTTCTTTGATAAACTGAGCGTACATGCGAATTTTCCTCCAATGGGTTGGCTTGGTCACCTTTACCATACAGGAAAATTCGCATTTTTTGTACCCTCTATTTTCTCTATGCATACCTATCTTAAAATCTCAAGTACAACTTGTGGTGAAGAGCCAAAAATTTCGAACAGAAGATTTTATCCATGCTTATACAAAATCATTGACCCGTGATGCTAGTGGAACGCTGCGTTCAACTAGCATCACTATATGCAACTTAAATGCTATCATACGCGTAAGAAAGATCTCGGGCCAAGGCGATGCGGTTTCTATCAAGGAAGCGGGGGTGATGCCCGCTGCCCGTCGTGTATTCGCTGGCCTCCGCACGATCGTTGCCAGCCAGCTCTCAGGATGCTGCTTTGCGTGCCGGAATTGCGCAAAAGTGAAAGCCGTGAACAATGGGAAGGAGAAGAACGGTTTGCTCCGCAAATCAAAAAAGAGCGCCCTGTTTTTTCGCTTAGGACACTCTTTATATTTTCTAAATGTTTCCTATATCCGCTTCGCTACTTCTACTTCACCCCCACCGTCTGGCTTTGGCGAATGGCTTGGCGCAAGTCGTCCAAAATATCGTCGATCGCTTCGGTGCCGACAGACAGACGCACAAGGCCTGGGGTGACGCCGGCGGACAGCTGTTCTTCCGGGGTCAGCTGCTCATGCGTCGTGCTGGCTGGGTGGATGATGAGCGATTTCGAATCGCCGATGTTGGCCAAATGCGAGAACAGCTTCACCGAGTCGATCAATTTTTTCCCGGCTTCGACGCCGCCTTTGATTTCAAACGTGACGATCGCGCCCTGCCCATTCGGCAAATACTTTTTCGCCAGTTCATGCGACGGATGGCTCGGAAGCCCTGGGTAGTTGACCGATTCGACGGCTTCTTCCTCTTCTAAAAACTTAGCAACAGCGAGCGCATTTTCGCTATGACGCTGCATCCGCAAGTGAAGCGTCTCTAATCCTTGCAAAAGCAAAAACGCATTAAACGGCGACAGTGCCGCTCCTAAGTCGCGCAAGAGCTGAATGCGTGCTTTCGTGATGTACGCCGCTTCGCCGACGGCGTCCACATACACCAACCCGTGGTAGCTTGGGTCTGGCTCGGTGAACTCCGGAAACTTGCCGCTCCCTTTCCAGTCGAACTTGCCGCTGTCCACAATCACACCGCCGATCGAATTGCCGTGCCCGCCGATGAACTTCGTCGCTGAGTGGACGACGATATCGGCGCCGAATTCAATCGGCCGCAATAAGTATGGACTGGCCACCGTGTTGTCGACGATGAGCGGAATGGCATGGCGATGGGCGATGTCGGCCACCGCTTCGATGTCGAGCACATCGTTTTTCGGGTTGCCGATCGTTTCCGCAAACAACGCTTTCGTTTTGTCGGTGATCGCCCGCTCAAAGTTTTCCGGATCGGACGGATCGACAAACTTCACCGTAATGCCGAACTTGCGCAGCGTATGGGCGAACAAGTTGTACGTTCCGCCGTAAATGGACGACGACGAGACGATTTCATCGCCCGCCGAGGCGATGTTGATGATCGAATAAAACACCGCCGCCTGCCCCGATGACAGCGCAAGCGCTCCAATGCCGCCTTCAAGCGCCGCGATCCGTTTTTCCAAGACATCGTTTGTCGGGTTCATAATGCGCGTGTAAATAAACCCTTCCTCTTTCAAGCCAAACAAATTGGCCGCATGCTCGCTGTCGCGGAATACATACGAGCTTGTTTGGTAAATCGGCACCGCCCGCGCGCCCGTTTCCGCATCCGGTTTTTGCCCGGCGTGGATGGCGAGCGTCTCCGGGCGGAAAGTTTGTTCATTGCTCATCGTTTCCTCTCCCCTCTTTGACCCTTCGAGATTTCATATCCTACTAAATCAATTGGTTTTTTCTTATAAAAAATCTATCATTCGATCACAACGTTTGTCAATTGTATTTTTTTAATAGTGCAAAAATTTTTATTGAAAACAGAGCCTGCCGGTGGGCAGGCCTCCTATTGTTTCATTATCGTTTTCCAATTTCCTCTACTAACAGCTTATTGACAAGCGGCGGATTCGCTTGTCCTTTCGTCGCTTTCATCACTTGGCCGACAAGGAAGCCGAGCGCGCGGTCTTTGCCGTTTTTATAGTCTTCGACCGACTGCGGGTTGGCGTCGAGCACTTCGAGCACAATTTTGCGCAACGCTCCTTCGTCGGAAATTTGCACGAGCCCTTTTTCTTTGACGATTTTCTCTGGGTCGCCGCCGTGTTCGACGAGTTCTTTGAACACTTTTTTCGCGATTTTCGACGAAATCGTGCCGTTTTGGATGAGTTTGATCATCCCAGCCAAACTTTCCGGCGTCAACGCGATGTCATGGAGCTCTTTTTGCTCGGCGTTTAAGTACCCGGATACTTCGACCATGAGCCAGTTCGACGCCAGTTTCGGATCGGCGCCGTTTGCGACCGTTGCTTCGAAGAAATCCGCCATTTCTTTGGTCAGCGTCAGCACTTTGGCGTCGTATTCCGGCAAGCCCCACTCCTCGATATACCGCTTCCGGCGGGCGTCAGGCAGCTCCGGAATCGAGGCGCGGACACGCTCTTTCCATTCGTCGTCAATATAGAGCATGACCAAGTCCGGCTCCGGGAAGTAGCGGTAGTCTTCCGATCCTTCTTTGACGCGCATGAGGACGGTCGTTTTCGTCGCTTCGTCAAAGCGCCGCGTTTCTTGGCGGATGACGCCGCCTGAAAGCAAAATTTTCTCCTGCCGCTTCGCTTCGTATTCCAACCCCATGCGGACGAAGTTGAACGAGTTGAGGTTTTTCAATTCCGTTTTTGTGCCGAACTTGTCCGAACCGAGCGGGCGAAGCGAAATATTGGCGTCGCAGCGAAGCGACCCTTCTTCCATTTTGCAGTCGGAAACGCCGGTATATTGGATGATCGCTTTTAATTTTTCCAAGTAGGCGTACGCTTCTTCCGGCGAGCGGATGTCTGGCTCGGAGACGATCTCAATGAGCGGCGTCCCTTGACGGTTAAAATCCACGAGCGAATAGCCGTCGCCCGTATGCGTCAGCTTGCCGGCGTCTTCTTCGAGATGGATGCGGGTGATGCCGATTTTTTTCTTTTTTCCGTTTACTTCAATTTCAATCCAGCCATTTCGGCCAAGCGGCTGATCGTATTGCGAAATTTGGTACGCTTTCGGGTTGTCCGGATAAAAGTAGTTTTTGCGGTCGAATTTCGTCTCGGTCGCGATTTCGCAGTTTAACGCCATCGCCGCTTTCATCGCAAACTCGACCGCCTGTCGGTTCAACACCGGCAGCACGCCTGGATACCCTAAGTCAATGACGTTCGTTTGCGTGTTCGGGGGCGCGCCGAACGCGTTCGGGCTGCTGGAGAAAATTTTCGATTTCGTTTTCAGCTCGACGTGCACCTCAAGTCCGATGACCGTTTCAAAGTTCATCACCTAACCTCCCTTACAACACCGGTTTTTGCTTATGGTAGTCGGTCGCTTGTTCAAAAGCGTGGGCGACGCGGTAGACGGTGCTTTCATCAAAGTGCTTGCCGATAATTTGCAAGCCGACCGGCAAGCCATCAACAAAGCCGCACGGCACAGAAATCGCCGGTACACCCGCAAGGTTGACTGGAATCGTTAAAATGTCGTTCATGTACATCGTCAGCGGATCACTCGTTTTCTCGCCGATTTTAAACGCCGGCGTCGGCGTTGTCGGGCCGATGATGACGTCATATCGTTCAAATACGTTTTCGAAGTCGCGCTTGATCAACGTCCGAACTTTTTGCGCTTTTTTGTAATACGCATCGTAATAGCCCGAGCTTAACGCGAACGTCCCGAGCATAATGCGGCGCTTGACCTCCGCCCCAAACCCTTCGCTTCGCGTCAGTTTATACATATCGATCAAGTTTTTCGCGTTGTCCGTCCGATAGCCGTAGCGGACGCCGTCAAAGCGAGCCAAGTTCGCTGATGCCTCGGACGAAGCGAGCAAATAGTACGTCGCCAAGGCGTATTTTGAATGCGGCAGCGACACTTCTTCCCACGCCGCGCCAAGCTTCTCAAGCACGGCAAGCGCCGCAAGCACTGACTGGCGCACGCCTTCATCGACGCCTTCACCTAAATATTCTTTCGGCACAGCGATTTTCAACCCTTTGATATCGCCCGTTAACGCCTCCACATAGTTCGGCACTGGAATGTTCGCTGAAGTCGAATCCATCGGGTCGACGCCCGCGATCGCTTGCAATACATACGCGTTGTCTTCGACCGTGCGCGTAATCGGGCCGATTTGGTCAAGCGACGAGGCAAACGCGACGAGGCCAAAGCGCGAGACGCGTCCGTACGTCGGCTTCAAGCCAACAACCCCGCAAAACGCTGCCGGCTGGCGGATCGAACCGCCCGTATCAGAACCTAAAGCAAACGGCACTTCGCCGGCCGCCACCGCCGCCGCCGAACCGCCGCTCGAGCCGCCCGGAACGCGCTCTAAGTCCCACGGGTTGCGCGTCAGCTGAAACCCGGAGTTTTCCGTCGACGAGCCCATGGCGAACTCGTCCATGTTCAACTTCCCGATCGTGATCGTCCCTGCGGCATTCAACCGCTCCATGACAGTGGCGTCGTAAATCGGGTCAAAGTTGTACAAAATTTTGCTGGCGCATGTCGTACGCAGCCCTTTTGTGACGATGTTGTCTTTAATGCCGATCGGCAAGCCGAACAGCGGGTTCGTTTCTTCGCCTTTGGCGAGCTGGTTATCCAACTCTTTCGCTTTCGCCCGCGCCTGTTCTTCATTTAATGTTAAAAACGCTTGCACTTTCTCTTCCACTTCATCGATGCGGCGGTACGATTCGTCGACTAAATCGGAAATCGACACTTCTTTTTTCTTCAGCAACGTATGTAATTCTGACACGGAATGGTCAAAAAGCGACATAAATCCCCCTCCTTACTCTAAAATGGCCGGCACACGGAACTGGCCGTCTTGCTGATCTGGCGCGTTTTTCAACACTTCTTCGCGCGGCAGCCCCGGTTCTGGAATATCCTCGCGCATCACGTTTCTCATATCAAGCACGTGCGAAGTCGGCGGAACGTTCTCCGTATCCAATTCATTCAGCTGCTCAGCAAACGTAATAATCGCATCGAGCTGTTTCGTAAACATCTCGGCCTCTTCATCCGTAATCGCCAACCGCGCCAAATCGGCGACATGTTTCACTTGGTCAATGGAAATTCGCGACATAGTTTCACCTCCAACGAGTTCGACCTATCACAATACCATGATGATACCAAACTTTTATCCAATGAAGCAACCGTTGCCACGTGTTCTGGGCGAGAATCAATCTATATATTCACGATGCAAATGAATACAACGTTCCATAACATCTCCCAATAGCGAAGGCAGGCGTGAAACCGGGGGGATTTGATGTTTGATGTAGGAATATTTCGTTTTCCTGAACAGCGCACGATGGGATGGCACACGCATGAGTAAACGGTTGATGGGAGGAAAAGGACGAGCTCCTATTTTAGACACAGGAAGGAATCGCTCGTGACGCCTTTTTTTATTCAAAGAAATACGATAAAATGAAAGCACAAGGAGGGAAATTGCATGTCGCTGCCAAATCAAAATCATCCATGGACATATGCAGATTACGTAATCTTCATCGCATTGCCAAAAGTATTCGCTTCCATGGGAGAACCCTCCTGACAAAAATCGGGAGGATTTTTTTGCACCGATATGGAATAAATCCTTGACAAACAAGGAATGTGAAGGAGTTTGTCCGCCATGGATGTTCAAATTTTCTTGATTGACAATCCCGAACATATGTACTATAATGGCTGTAACGGACGAAAAAGGGGGAATCATGACGATGAGTGACGCTTTGCTCGCCCAAGTGCTCGACCGCTTGAACGCGATGGACGGCACGCTCCGCCTGCTTGTCGAAGGGCAAGAGCGGCTCGAGCGTGAACAAATCGCCATTCGCCAGGAACAAGAAGAAATCCGAAAAGAACAACAAGAAATTCGGAGAGAACAACAAGAAATCCGAAAAGAACAACAAGAGATTCGAAAAGAGCAGCAGGAAATCCGCCTGGAACAACAGCGTCTGCGTCAAGAACAAGATTCGCTTCGCGCTGGGCAAACGGAATTGAACGGCATCGTAGCTGCTCTCCTCCACCGCCAAGACGAAACAGACGCCAAACTGGAAGCTCTCGCCGCCGACGTCCACCAGCTTCACCAGGAATTTGCCTCATTGAAACAAACGGTGGACCGCCTCGAACAAAAAATAGACTCCCGTTACGAACAATTGACTGCCCAAATCGAAGACATCAAGCTGGACTTGAATTTTATCGCCCACCGCACCGTCGACAACGAACGAATCATTTACAAGCTGAAAGAAATGTTGTTCCGCTGATCGATTCCATCTAGGAGGAGGTCGCCGCCATGAATGTCGCGTTTGACCATCTCGTCCACTTAACCGAACGACCGGAGCAAGCGAAAACGGCGTTTGAACAATGGGGGTTTACAGCCATCCACGGCGGCCGCCATCCGTCATGGGGAACGTACAACGCCTTATGTTACTTTGAGCATTTGCGCTACATTGAATGGATCGGCATTGCTGATAGACAGACGGCGAGAACGTGCGGAAATCCGCTCATCGCCCAGCTTGTCGCCGACCGCCAAGAAGGAAACGGCTTCTCCCAATTTGCCTTCCGCACGAACAACATCGAAGCGGTGGCGGCACATCTCAAACGAAACGGGTTTACCCCAATCGGTCCGCTCCCCGGCAGCCGCGAGCGCGATGACGGCAAGCGGCTGACATGGTCGATGCTGTTTATCGAAGACGACACAGACGGTGCATTTCGCTATCCGTTTTTCATCCAATGGGGCGACGGCGATGACGTGCGGATGAACGAGCTGGCGCCGCTCATGAGACACCCGATTGGCTCTGTTTCGCTGTCGTCAATTAGCATCTACACCCTCGGTCTCCAGCGGGCAGTCAACGGCTACCGCCGGCTGTTTGACTTGCCCAAACCCGATGTCGGGCGCGATGAGGCGGGAGCGTATGCGAAGCTCGCTGTCGGCGGCATTGCGATTCGGTTCTATGAGGCTGACCGACGTCATCCATCAACGCGCCCGTTTTCGTGCCGGATTGTGGGGGTGCAGGAACAGCGCTCCATCGAAATCGATGGCGCGACGTATATCGTTTCCAGGCCGTGACGGGCATTCCTATTCTCACATACTCCCCTTTGCCGCGGAATAAGATGGAATAACCGCACCTTCATCCTCGCGCGGTGAAAACGGCAAAGGGGGAGTCCAACCGTGTCCCACCCGTATGTTTCTCCAAAACTCTCAATGGAAACGATGATCTCGATTATTCGCCACGGCTTAAAGAAAACGACGGCGCCTCAACATATCGTCATCATCGGCGCCGGAATGGCCGGACTTGTCGCAGCGTCATTGCTGAAGCAGGCGGGTCATCGCGTCACCATCTTAGAAGCATCCGAGCGGGTCGGCGGCCGCATCTACACGCTCCGCTCCCACTTTCGCGACGACCAGTATCTCGAAGCCGGCGCGATGCGCATTCCTCACACCCATGCTTTGACGCTGGAATACATCCAAAAATTCAACTTGCCGCTTCACCCGTCCACGGTCAAGAGTGGCGGCGACGGCAAAATGTGTTCATCTGTCCATACAGCGTCGGAACGTCTTCGGCGCTGACAATCAGCTCAAGGTCTTCCGGCGCGGCGAATCCGCTGTCAACTGTATGCCGAAGCAAATGAAGAAGAGGATCGAAAAACCCTTCCACGTTAAGCAGGCCAATCGGTTTTTGGTGGAGGCCGACGCGCGACCACGAGAGCACTTCAAACAGCTCCTCGTACGTTCCATAACCCCCTGGCATGGCGATAAATCCGTCGGCCGCCTCGTACATTTTCGCTTTGCGGGTGTGCATTGTATCGACGACCAACAGTTCGCTCAACCGATTATGCGCCACTTCCCGGTCCTTCAAAAATTGCGGAATGATCCCAACCACGCGCCCTTGATGACGGAGCGCCGCCTCAGCAACCTCTCCCATCAAGCCCCGTGTCCCTCCGCCGTAAATGAGCGTAATGCCGCTTCGGGCTAAAAACGTTCCGAGCGCTTTCGCCGCTTCCTTGTATTTTACGCTTTGTCCATAACTTGATCCGCAAAACACACAGATGGCTTTCATGATCGCGACACACCTTTACTCGCATCTAGGTCTTCATTATTTTATCTTAATTAGGCGAGAAGACTCCCACTTCAACAAAGCGAAGCGGAGTAAGTGGGAGATGAATCGCCTTAACTATATTTTGCTGAAAATAGGATAGATTCAGTAAAATATAGTATAATATAGTTAGATGGGAGGTGAAAACATGTATTTTTGTATCAAACAACAGCTAAATGGTTTGACCAAAGAAGAATACTTGACTCTTCGAGAACTGTGCCATATTGCCAAGAACATGTACAACGTCGGATTGTACAATGTCAGACAATACTATTTTGAACACAAGGAATTTCTTAATTATGAGAAAAACGATCATCTTGCAAAAACTAACGAAAACTATAAGCTGTTAAACAGCAACATGGCACAGCAAATTTTAAAAAAGGTCAATGAAGCCTTTAAATCTTTCTTTGGTTTGATCAGTCTTGCCAAACAAGGAAAATATGACCACAAGGCTATCAGTATTCCAAAATATCTTAAAAAAGATGGCTTTCATTCACTGATCATTGGCCAGATTCGTATAGACGGCAACAAATTCACGATACCGTATTCTCGCCTATTTAAAAAGACTCACAAGCCTATCACGATAACGATTCCGCCTGTGTTACTGGACAAAAAGATTAAGCAGATTGAAATCATTCCTAAGCATCATGCCAGGTTCTTTGAGATTCAGTACAAATATGAAATGCCTGAAGATCAAAGAGAATTAAATGACCAAAAAGCACTGGCAATTGATTTAGGATTAAACAATTTTGCCACTTGTGTCACATCAGACGGCAGATCATTCATCATTGATGGGCGGAGATTAAAAAGTATAAATCAATGGTTTAACAAAGAAAATGCCAGACTTCAAAGCATGAAAGATAAGCAAAAAATCAAAGGCACCACTCGTAAACAGGATGTCAATGGCGCATTAAACATCTTAAAGAAAAGTAAAGCTGTAGACCTGAGTGTCTTATGCTCTAGCGGCGAAGTGGACACGCCTCAAAGAATAAGGATTGCTTGAAGCAGTCAAACTTCTTTGGAAGCCCCCACTTCAAATTTTCGCTAGAAAATTAAGTGGGGGTAGTTCACCAGTCTGTCCCCCATCCGGCAAATCACACCGACAGGGGCTGCCACCGAATCCGTTTACACCAGCCTTTTCGAACCGCAACGTCGCAAAAAACACATCCCCTCTGGCTCGTCCAGAGAGGATGCGGCACGTTGTCATTGATAAATATGCACAAACGGCTCGTCTGCTTTCGCCTGGCGCACGATGAGGCTTTCCGGCTGGCCGGCCGAGGCGATGTAGACATTAACGGTGATGTAGTCCGGGAATTTTTCCATCACCAAGCCGGTCACGTATTGGGTAAAGCCGATCACTTCCGCTTTGCCGTAAAACGGCATCGTAATGTTGATCGTTAACTTCTGAAGCTGGTCGTTGACGTACAACCCTCTGCCGACGATGCCCGTGTAGTTCGGGAAAAAGTCTTCAACATCTGATTTAAAATTGTTGAATTTGAGCCAGTCATCACGATGGTTCTCTTCCGCCTCATCGGACGGGAATAAATAATATTCCTCGTTTACCGCCTCCCAATCATCGATGGTGCTGCTTCCTTCATCGACATGGGCGACGGCGAAAAAGTGGCCTGGAACAACAGATGAACGGGGCGCTTGTTTGTACAGGGCGATCGTAATCGGCACGTTCCCAAGCCCTTTCATGCTCCGCAGCCGCTTCAGCACCTCGGCGGCGATCCGCTTTCCTTCCCGTTCGATGACATCGTCTTTGATTTTGACCTCCCGCGGATAGCCTTGCTCGGTCGAATAATAGTGGACGGAGTTTAACGCCAGGCCGATAGCGATGCCGCCGAGCTTCACTTTGTCGTTGTCGATCTTCACCAAATAATCATGTTCCAAAATGCTTGCCAAATAAATCGGGCTTTGTTTGTTTTTTTGTTCGTTTGTTCCCGTGTCGCTGATCGGTGGGTTTAAGCCGATGTTGTCTTCCGGCTTCATTTTCTCTTCCTTCAGCTGGCGAGTCGTCTTCTTGCGAGCGAGCCATTTTCCAACCGTCTCGCTGTCTAAATATTGCCCCTCTTGGAACAAGTACTCATCCGACGGAAACTGCTCAGTGGCCAAGCGCATGAGCCCCGTCTCAAATTCGTCGACATCAAGGCGCGTATTTAAATCATTGACGACCTCCCCACGGGCCCCGGACGGTTTGAACGGAAGGATGACGCGGTAATACGAGTCGGCAATGTTGTATTTCGGGATGACGGCTTCTTGCTGTTTGCTGCCTTTGTCTTGCACGACTTCCTCACCTTTGTCAAACTTCGGCGCACACGCAGACAACAAACAAATCGAAGCGAGGCCGACAGCGGCCAACCGCTTTCGGGCCCGATTCGTCCAACGGCAGGCAACCAAACTGTGAAGTGGTGAGATTCGTTTCATCGTTTCCCCCTGCTGATCTCTTGCAAAAATCGTGATTCGTCCCAAATCTCAATGCCAAGCTGCTGGGCTTTCTCCAGCTTCGATCCGGCGTCCTCACCGGCGATGACGATGTCGGTGCTGCGGCTGACGCTGCCGGTGACGCGCCCGCCGAGCCGTTCAATCTCTTCTTTTGCCTCATTGCGCGACATCGACGCGAGTTTGCCGGTCAAGACGACCGTTTTGCCGGCGAAGGCGGAGTCAGCAGGCGCTTCAGCCGCCCGCTTCAGCCCTTTGTATGCCATGTTGACGCCGTAAAGCCGCAGCTCATGGAGCAGCTCGGCCGCTTCTGGCTGGGAAAAGAAGGCGATGATCGAGTCCGCCATTTTCTCGCCAATTTCCGGCACGGCCATCAATTCCTCTTTCGTCGCTTTTTCCAGCCGCTCCATCGTTTCAAAATGCTCAGCCAAAAGTTGGGCGGCTTTCGCTCCGACGTAGCGGATGCCAAGACCGAACAGCAACCGCTCGAGCGAGTTTTGCTTCGATGCCTCAATCGCTGCAAGCAAGTTGGTTGCTGACTTTTCGCCCATCCGTTCCAAACCGATGAGCTGTTCTTTCGTCAGCCGGTACAAATCGGCGACATCGTGGACGAGGCCAGCGTTAAACAGTTGGGTGACGACTTTTTCGCCCAACCCTTCAATGTTCATCGCTGCTCTTGAGGCAAAATGGATGAGCCGTTCGCGCAGCTGGGCCGGGCATTTCGGGTTTAAGCAACGGAGCGCCACTTCTCCATCTAGGCGGACGAGCTCGCTTTCGCATTCCGGACAATGCGTCGGCATCACAAACGGCGTTTCATCCCCGTCGCGCCGGTCGACGACGACGCCGACCACTTCCGGGATGATGTCGCCCGCTTTTTTAATGATGACCGCATCGCCGATGCGAATGTCTTTTTCCCGTATAAAATCTTCATTATGAAGAGTGGCGCGCTGCACGGTCGTGCCGGCGACGCGGACCGGCTCTAAGATCGCTGTCGGAGTGACGACGCCCGTGCGGCCGACGTTCACCTCAATGCCGATGAGCGTCGTCACCACTTCCTCGGCTGGGAATTTGTAGGCGATCGCCCAGCGCGGGCTTTTTGCCGTCGCACCAAGCTCCCGCTGTTGGGCGAACGAGTCGACTTTAATGACGATGCCGTCGATCTCGTACGGCAGCTGCGGCCGTTTTTCGTGCCACTCGTTGACGAAGGCGATCACCTCATCGATGTTGGCGCAGCGCCGCCGCTCGGGATTCACTTTAAACCCAAGCGCCTGTAAGTAGTCGAGCGCCTCGCTGTGCGACTCAATGCCAAGCTCTTCAGCATTGGCCAAACCATAAACGAACAAATCGAGCTGGCGCGACGCCGCCACTTTCGGATCGAGCTGGCGGAGCGAGCCAGCCGCAGCGTTGCGCGGGTTGGCAAACAGCTCCTCGCCTCGGGCTTTTCGCTCCTCATTCAAGCGCAAAAACGACGCTTTCGGCATGAACGCCTCGCCGCGCGCCTCCAGCGACACCGGCTCCTTCAGCCGAAGCGGCAGTGAACGGATCGTTCTCAAATTTTCCGTAATGTCCTCGCCGGTCGTTCCGTCGCCGCGCGTCGCCCCTTGGACGAAATAACCATCTTCATAGCGGACGGAGACAGCGAGACCATCGATTTTCAACTCGCACACGTACGCTGCTTCGCCGACCTCTTGGCGGACGCGGCGGTCAAAATCGCGCAAATCCCCTTCGTCAAACGCGTTCGCGAGACTCATCATGGGAACAACATGCGTCACTTTGCGAAACGCCTCAAGCGGAGGGCCGCCGATGCGCTGGGTCGGCGAGTCGCTCGTTTTCAATTCCGGATACTGTTCCTCGATGGCCATCAACTCTTGCATGAGCCGGTCATACTCGGCGTCCGGGACGGACGGCCGGTCGAGCACATAATATTCGTAGCCATAGCGGTGCAGCAGTTCGCGCAGCTCGGCCGCGCGCCGTTCGGCTTGTTGGCGGTCCATACGTTCACCCGTTCTCCTTTCTATACTTTCTCAATCGGCGCAAATTTAGCGAGCAGACGTTTAATGCCGATCGGGCTCGGGAAGGCGATATCGAGTTCTTGGTCGTCACCTTCGCCACGGACACTGACAACCGTACCGATTCCCCATTTCCGATGGTTCGCCCGGTCTCCGACTTTCCACACCCTGATGGCGCCGCCTGCCTGCAAGCGAGCGGACGCTGAACGGGAAACAGACGGTTTCCCACGCGAGACCGTCTCCAGCAAATGCGCGGGAATCTCATCTAAAAAGCGCGACGGCCGGTTCATTTGGATGTTGCCAAACAGCGTCCGCATTTGCGCGTTCGTCAATACGAGCTCTTCCTCGGCCCGAGTGATGCCGACATACGCCAGCCGCCGCTCTTCTTCCATTTCATCCTCATTCTCCAGTGAACGAAGATGCGGAAAAATGCCTTCTTCCATGCCAATCAAAAACACGACCGGAAACTCAAGCCCTTTGGCGGCGTGCAGCGTCATGAAGACGACGGCATCGCCCTCGGCCGCCTGATCTGTCCCATTCAGCTCGTCCAAATCAGAAATGAGCGCCAAGTCGGTTAAAAAGGCGACGAGCGATTTATCGTCGCTTACATTTTCGAAATGCTTCGTCACCGACAAAAACTCGTCCAAGTTCTCAAGCCGGCTTTGCGCTTCAATCGCCCGTTCCGCCTTGAGCATCTCGCGGTAGCCCGATTGGTCGAGCACTTCCTCCACAAGTTCCGTCACCGGAACGTATTCTTGCAGCTGCGTCCATTGCTCAAGCTGTCCGCGAAACGCGGCGAGCGCCCCGGCCGTCTTCGCGCTGAAGCCGATCATCTCCAGCTCGCCGAGCGCTTCAAACAAGGACAGCTCATGCTCGGCCGCATAGCGGACAAGTTTGTCGATCGTAGAGGCGCCGATGCCACGCTTTGGCACGTTGATGATGCGAAGCAAGCTCAAATCGTCATCGGGGTTGGCGATGACGCGCAAGTAAGCGAGAATGTCTTTAATTTCTTTCCGGTCATAGAACTTTAAGCCGCCGACGATTTGGTACGGAATGTTCGCTTTTAAAAACATTTCCTCGATGACGCGTGACTGGGCGTTCGTCCGATAAAGCACGGCAAAATCGCGGTAGCGGCGCTCCCCGCTCTCAACCGCCTCTTGAATGCGGCGGGCGACAAATTGCGCTTCGTCCACTTCGTTCATCGCTTCATAATAGACGATTGGCTTCCCTTCCGGGTTTTCCGTCCACAACCGCTTTGGTTTTCGATTGACGTTATGCGCAATGACTTCATTTGCCGCCTGCAAAATGCGTTTCGTCGAGCGGTAGTTTTGTTCAAGCAAAATGACTTTCGCGTTCGGGTAGTCGCGCTCAAACGATAAAATATTGCGAATGTCCGCCCCGCGCCACCGGTAAATCGACTGGTCGGCATCGCCGACGGCGCAAATATTTTGAAACCGGTCTGCGAGCTTTTTCACCAGCGTATATTGAGCGCGGTTCGTATCCTGGTACTCATCGATATGGATGTACTGGAACTTATACTGGTAATATTGAAGCACATCCGGCACGCGGTCAAACAAGTGGATCGTCGTCATGATCAAATCGTCGAAATCGAGTGAATGATTGCGGAGAAGGCGCTGTTGATACTCTTGATACACGTCGCCGACGATCTTTTCGTAGTACGTCGATGCCCGCTTTGCGAATTGCTCGGGCGTGAGCAAATCGTTTTTCGCCCCGCTGATCGTCGCTAAAATCGTCCGCGGCTCAAATTTTTTCGGATCGATATTTTTGTCTTTCAAAATCGCTTTGATGACCGAAAGCTGATCCGTCGGGTCAAGGATGGAAAAATTGCGATTGATGCCGATGCGGTCAATGTCGCGGCGCAACATGCGGACGCACATCGAATGGAACGTCGAAATCCACACGTCTTCCGCCGCCCCGCCTAAGAGCGCCTGCACCCGCTCCTTCATTTCACGCGCCGCTTTGTTCGTAAACGTAATGGCTAAAATATTCCACGGCGCCACCTGTTTTTCCGCCATCAAATAGGCGATCCGGTGCGTCAGCACGCGCGTTTTTCCGCTGCCCGCTCCCGCCATGATGAGCAATGGGCCTTCTGTCGTTTTAACGGCTTCTTGCTGTTCTTTGTTTAAATGCGCAAGCAGCTTTTCCGATAAAAAATTCATCATGTCCACCACCAACAAAACATATGTTCTATTTTCCATCATCGCCGCTGCGTTGACCAGCCATCTGCTTCACCGCCGCCACCGTCGCCAACGCCTGTTCGAACGCGTCGTAAATCGCGTTGCCGACGACCACCGTATCGGCATAGCGCGCCATATGCTCCGCCTGCTCAGGAGTTGTGATGCCGCCGCCGTAAAACAGCTGCGTCTGATCAAGCGCTTGTTTCACTTTTTCCACGACAGACGGATCTCCATAAACTCCGCTATACTCAAGGTAAAAAATCGGCAGC
Source organism: Geobacillus sp. PLS 41 (assembly GCF_056494105.1). NCBI lineage: Bacteria > Bacillati > Bacillota > Bacilli > Caryophanales > Anoxybacillaceae > Geobacillus > Geobacillus sp. PLS 41. The sequence continues at coordinate 272,942 of NZ_CM151395.1, forward strand.
TTGTACAAATGCTCAGCCAAACGGGCATAGGCCACAATATCGTCGACGTCAAGCTCCGTATCGGCTCTCGTCAGCTTGGCGGCCTTGCATTCCGGATTTAAAATGCAATAGCCCTCTGCGGCAATCTCATCCCAGTTCATCATATCACCGTATTGTTTCACCGCCTCGTGATGACGGCCGATGATCCACTCCGCCTGCCGGCTGTTTAACACGATCGGAACCAAATATACGTCAAATCCCGGCGTCAGCGCTTCGACGTCGGTGACTTCGAGCGCGCATGGCACCGAAAAACGGCGGATGCGAGCCAATAAATCAAGCACGTTGTCGATGGTCACCCCGTCGGTTCCGCCGACGATGACGGCATCCGTTCCCGACTCGCAAAGGCGCTCAAGGCGCTCGTCATCAATCGGTTTATTCGGGTCGAGTTTAAACACATGGCGCCAAGCGCGAATCTCCTCCATAGCGGCAACCCTCCACTCCGTCTCCATTGTTCCATTATAACAAATCCGCAAAAAGAAAAGGAGTTCCTTTGCAAATGGAAGGAATCTCCTTGCCGCGTCAGTCTGTGACCGCTTCGTCGGCTTCTTTCTCTTCTTGCTGTTGCTCCTCTTTAATGCGATCGAGCGCCATGGCGTAAGCATCATTGCCGTAGTTGAGGCAGCGCTTGACGCGCGAAATCGTCGCCGTGCTCGCTCCGGTTTCCGTTTCGATTTTGTGATACGTATATCCTTCGCGCAGCATGCGGGCGACCTCGAGCCGCTGGGCGAGCGCCTGGATTTCATTCACGGTGCATAAATCATCAAAAAAACGGTAACACTCTTCTAAATCGCGCAGCGATAAAATCGCTTTAAACAGTTGATCCAACTCTCTGCCGCGCAGTTTGTCAATTTGCATAGTTGCTTCCTCCTTGCGTTTTGGCGGGAAAAATGTTGTAGCCAACCAATCTGCGAATCCACCGCCCCTTTGCCTTGCAACAGACAAGGCGGTTATGATTTCCACTGGACGATCGCCAGTTCCGGCACGATATTGATCCACGTTTTTCCCGGCACGAATCCGATCGGAGCCCCGTTATGGTACGGCAGCAGCCGGCCGTCGACGTTTTTCCATTCGATCAGCTGCATGACGCCGCCCTGCAGCAAGTACCCCTTGCCACCAGAGGCGAGGTCGATGTCGCGCCGTCCGTGGCTATCGATGACTCGATGCCGGGCAGCGATAATCATGACGTTTTGCACGACAACCGGCTTATGCGTATCATAATCGATCGTTTGCTCGCCGCCGCTGTACCGGTAATACCCCTTTTGTTCCGAAACATATTGGTATTCAACCTGGGCATAGGCGCGATGCGAATAGGCGATGTGAACCGTCTCGACCTTTTGGCCGCTCGGCTCATCGGTGCGAAACGATAGCGGGGCAACGTGGTCCGTCCAAGCATACCCGTTTTGTTTCGCTCCTTTTTCGATGTTGGCGAATGAAATGTATGAGTTGTGCGGCGCCTTGCGGAACGGGACGCGCTGAAACAATGTGCCGTCGTAAAACAATCCGTTCAAATAGTCGATTCCGCCTCCCTCAAGACGCGCTTTCGCCTCCGGACTCCAGCCGTGACATACATACAGTGCATGGTAGCCTTCACTCAAGTCAATATAGTAATCACGCGCGCTTCGCACCGGTCCGACCCGCTCCGGCAATTCGCTTTGGTACAACGCCAATAAACGGGTGATATCGCCCTCGGCAAGCACCTCATACACGATGTCCGCCGCACGAAGCCCCGATTGCGGCCGCGCCTTCGGGTGGTTGTTGATCATCACGCCGACGACCCGCTGATGGATGTTCCCTTTCGCCGGCAGCCCCGTCAGCGGGAACGTTTGTTGTTCCTCCGCCCGAGGCTTGGACGGCTGCTCCTGCCGAGGAGCCGGTTTGGCTGGTTCAGCCTGCTTCGGCTCGCTTTTGGTCGTGCAGCCCCCTAACAACAATGCCGCGCAGCTGATGACGAACAGCCAATGTTTCAATGGACACACAACCTTTTCTTTTTTATTTTACCGCATTATCGAAGGAAAGAGTACCGTTTTGTGCATCACATCATAAATGCCGCGTTGGGTGACGCGCACATACGGCAGGTGGGTCGATTGCAAAAAGAGCAACGAATACACCGGGTCTTCGAACGGATATCCACGCTCGCGCAACAAACGGACGAACGTTTTTTCTTCGTTGATCAATTCATCCACCTCCAAGGAGGACATCATGCCGCCTAAAGGAAGCGAGAGCTCAAACAAAATCTCTCCGTCCTCAGCGAGCACAATGCCGCCGCCGATCTCCTTCATCCGCCGGAAGGCGAGCATCATATCTTCCTTATGCTTGCCGATCAAAATCAAATCCCCGGTGTTCGAGTAAGAACTCGCCAGCCCGCCAAGCACCGATGAAAAACCTTTTAACATCGTATTGACGCGCCAGCGGCCGTTTCGGTCAAACAAGGCCAGAAAACACTCATCATGGTCATGCCCTAAACGATCGCGCGACGTATCGATCGACACGGAATACGGTTTTAAAATGACGGCGTTTTCCATGCGCAGCCCCATCGGCATGGAAAATTGCAAATCATCCCATTCAAGCTCCCATGACAACGAAAGCGGCCGAATGCCAAACCGAGACCATTCCGGCGCCGGCCAGAGAGGCGGCGCTTCTCCATCGCGCTTCACCCATTCGCCTTTGGCGAGCACTTGCGCCGGCGTCGGATCGTGAGCCGAGCGCAAAAAGTTGATATGAGCGATGCGGCCGGTGGCAATGCTGCCGTGAAGATGCTCGATGCCGTAGTGGCGGGCGGCGTTGATCGTCGCCATCGCATAGGCATCGATCACCGGCACGCCATGCTCGATCGCGATGCGGATCAGCCAATCGATCACCCCATTCTCATAAAACGCCGGCGGCGAGCCATCCGTCGTCAACAAGCATTTATCATAATGCCGGATGCCAAGCGCTTTCATCTCTTCAAGCAGCACCGGCAAATCGGGGCGAATCGAGGAATGCCGAAGCGCGACGGTATAGCCGTGCCAAAGGCGCATGCGCACTTCCTTTCCCGTCATTGCCTCATGATCGCCATCTGCGCCAAAGAGCGCCATTTTGACAAGCGTCTTTTCCGACGCCCCCGGAAAATGCCCTTCAATTTTGCGGCGTCGCCGATGCGCTTCTTGCATCCAGTACAAGATGATGTCATCGCCGCTCGCCACTTTTGGCCATGAGGTCAACTCACCGCCTTGAAGCACCGCCTCTTGGTCAAGCCAGCGCTTGATCCGAGCATTGGACACTTGTTCCTCTTCGCGCTCGAGCTCCGTTTGCCCATCAAACCGGCACCACCAATACATCGACGTTGGAAGCGCATTCATTTCTTGTAAAAAGAAAAGCGCTTCTTCATCATCGAGCTGCAAAAGCAAAAACAAGTTATCGTTGAGGAGTGTTGTTGTTCCGTGCGCCGCTGCATAACGGGCAAACGAATGGGGATTATATAATTGAAATGGATGAACATGCGGCTCAATGTAGCCGGGAACGAGCACGTACCCACGGCAGTCGACGATCTCACACGCCTCGTCGACACGATCGGGAAGACGCTCTCCGGCATACACGATGCGGTCGCCATGGATCCATATGTTTCCTTTTACCCATTCACGAAAATACGAATGCAAATATGTGGCGTTCACCAATACTTTCGTCGGCGATTGTTTGCCATCAATCACCGCTGCTTGTGCACGCAGTTCGCTGCCTTTCCATCGGTAACGTTGTTCGCCCATTGACACCCCGTCCCTTGTTTCCTAATCGTTCCATACAACCATTTTAACGCACAAAAGCGACTTTCACAATAAAAATATAAGGAGGGGACAGACCGATGGCGAATATCGGCATTGTGAACGCATTCATTCGCATCACGGTTGGCCTGACTGTCATCGCCTGGGCCACCGCCCGCCTCGCCCGGCGGCCATGGTGCACATCCTATTTGTGGGCCGCTTTGCTTGGGGCGATGAAAGTCGGAGAAGGGATCACCCGTTTTTGTCCGATGACCGCCCTGTTTGACAATATGCAGCGCCGGCAGCTGTTTGAAGAGGAAAAGGAAGCGGTCGTCAATCCGACATGAGGGAGGACATCCGTCCGACGTTGCGCACCGCTTTTGCCGATGTCTTCCATTCCACCGTCATTCGGCAACATTTTTCGCATCGTGAGCGATACGTGCTGCTATGTATCGAAACGGCCAATGAAGAGTGCCAACTGTCAACGAAAGAGAAGAAAGCAACATGATTCGCGGCTTGGCATTGTGGACTAGCCAAACATCATCAAAAAAGGTGTCCCATACTTGGGACACCTTCGACTACAAAGGAGTGAACCACCATGCTGCTCGAGTATATGACCGATATGTCGTTCGTATTGGCCGCGTTAATCGGCGGCATTATCGCCCTTTCATACGTGTATATGCGGCGGAGGCGCGTTCGATAGCGCGCCGGCCGATGTCGCGCCGGTAAAATAAGCCGTCGCAGTCGATCGCCGCCAACTGCTCGTACGCTTTTTCCTTCGCTTTTGCGAGCGTCTCCCCCTTTGGCCGCTAACAGGAGAACGCGTCCGCCATTGGTGTACCATGCGCCGCCTTCTCGTTTGGTGCCAGCATGGAACAACAACGCATCAGGGGAAATTCGGTCCAACCCGCAGATTTCGGCCCCGCGCTCGTAAGCCCCGGGGTAACCTTTAGCTGCCAGCACGACGCCAAGCACCGCCTCATCCGTCCATTCAAGCTCCAACTCTTTTCCATCCATCACCGCTAGTACCGCTTCCACCAAATCGGTCTTCAGACGCGGCAGCACGACTTGCGCTTCCGGATCGCCGAAGCGGGCGTTGAATTCGATCACTTTCGGCCCATTTGCCGTGGCCATCAATCCAGCGTACAGCACGCCAAGAAACGGCCGTCCTTCCGCCGCCAACGCTTTCGCCGCCGGCCGCAAAATGGCCTCTAGCGCGGCATCCATCATCTCATCCGAAATTTGCGGCACCGGCGAGTAGGCTCCCATGCCGCCGGTGTTCGGTCCTTCGTCTCCGTCATACGCCCGCTTATGGTCTTGGGCGATGGCGAGCGGATACACCTTCTCGCCGTTAACGAACGCCATAAACGAAAATTCTTCCCCTTCTAAATACTCCTCAATGACAACTTGACTGCCGGCTGTGCCGAATTGTCCGTCGACAAGCGCTGCCTTCGCCGCGGCAAGCGCTTCTTCCACCGTTTGGGCGACGGTGACGCCTTTTCCGGCGGCCAATCCGTCCGCTTTAATGACGATCGGCGCGCCTTTTTGTTCAATATAAGCTTTCGCCTCTTCGTACGACGTAAAGGCCGCATGGTCCGCCGTTGGGATGCCGTATTTCTTCATCAGCTCTTTGGCAAACGCCTTGCTTCCTTCGATGAGCGCCGCCCTCTGGCTTGGGCCGAAAATGCGAAGCCCCTCGGCCATAAAACGGTCAACAATGCCGGAAGCAAGCGGCGCTTCCGGCCCGACGATCGTCAAATCGATCGCCTGTTGTTTCGCAAACTGCACCAATGCCTCAATATCGAGCTCATCAATATGGACCAGTTCCGCCACGTCCGCGATGCCCGGGTTTCCCGGCGCTACATACAGCTTGCCAACAAGCGGGCTTTGCGCCGCTTTCCAGGCGATGGCGTGCTCGCGCCCGCCTCGTCCGATGACCAGTACATTCATCGTCTCCCTCTCCTTTGCCACGCTTAATGTTTAAAGTGGCGCACGCCGGTGAAGACCATGGCGATGCCGTATTCATCCGCTTTGCGGATCGAATCCGCGTCGCGAATCGAGCCGCCCGGCTGAATGATCGCGGTAATGCCGGCTTTTGCTGCTGCTTCAACCGTATCGTCCATCGGGAAGAACGCATCGGACGCCAACACGGCGCCAACCGCCTGTTCCCCGGCTTGTTCGATCGCAATTTTGGCCGCGCCGACCCGGTTCATTTGCCCGGCGCCAACGCCGACTGTCATCCCGTTTTTGGCCAGTACAATCGCATTCGATTTCACATGTTTGACAACCTTCCAAGCAAACCGAAGCTGTTCGCGCTCCGCCTCGGTCGGCTCGCGCTTCGTAACGACGTTCCATTCAGCGTCTTCGAGCGTGAACGTATCGGCCTCTTGGACGAGCAAGCCGCCATTGACGGAAACGAGCATTTTTTCCTTGACGTCCGGCGCGGCAAAATCAAGCGTCAACAAGCGGATGTTTTTCTTTTTCGTCAAAATGGCGAGCGCCTCGTCGCTGAACGATGGGGCGATGACGATTTCCAAAAAGATGTCGTGCATCCGTTCGGCTGTTTCTTTGTCCACTTCCCGGTTGACGGCGACAATGCCGCCGAAAATCGAGACCGGATCGGCCTCGTACGCTTTCGTAAATGCCTCAAGAAGCGTGGCACCGACCCCGACGCCGCACGGGTTCATATGTTTGATGGCGGCCACAGCCGGCTCTTGAAATTCGCGAATGAGGTTGATCGCCGCATTGGCGTCGTTAATGTTGTTGTACGACAACTCTTTGCCGTGCAGCTGTGCCGCTTTGGCAATCGAGAACGCCGCGCCGAGCGGTTTGGCGTAAAACGCCGCCGATTGATGCGGATTTTCGCCATAGCGCAACGACTGTTTTTTCGTGTAGGTGACGGTGAGCGTTTCCGGATACTCTTCGCCGGTGAGACCGGTCAAATATTCGGCGATCATCGCGTCATACGCCGCCGTATGGCGGAACGCTTTCGCCGCCAGTTGTTGCCGCGTTTTTGCTTGGATCGAACCGGTCGTTTTCAGTTCTTCAATCACCATCGGATAGTCGGCTGGATCGACGACAATCGCGACATCAGCATAGTTTTTCGCCGCCGCACGCACCATCGTCGGGCCGCCGATATCGATGTTTTCAATCGCCTCCGCGAGCGTCACATCCGGTTTGGCGATCGTTTGTTGGAACGGATACAAGTTGACGACGACCAAATCGATCGGGCGAATGCCATGCTCTGCGAGCGCTGCTTGGTGGCGCTCATCGCTGCGCACCGCCAAAATGCCGCCGTGAATGGCCGGATGCAATGTTTTGACGCGCCCGTCCAAAATTTCCGGAAAGCCGGTGACATCGGAAATCGAAATGACGGGAACGCCGGCGTCTTCAAGCGCTCGTTTCGTCCCACCGGTCGAAATGATATCAATGCCAAGTTCAGCCAGCTGCTTCGCAAACGGAATGACGCCTTCCTTATTGGACACGCTGATCAATGCTCGTTTCACTGCCATCGTTCTCGATCCTTTCTTCCTGTTGTTCCTTTTCCCCTAGCAGCATGCGCAACACCGTCGGGTACAGCTCGTGTTCGACTTGATGGATGCGCTCCTCAAGCGCCTCGATCGGCTCGCCCGGCACGATCGGAACAACGCGCTGGGCGATGACCGGCCCGGTATCCATTCCCTCATCGACGTAATGAACGGTAACGCCCGTTTCCGATACACCAGCCCGATACGCTTGGCCGATCGCATCTTTGCCCGGAAACGCGGGCAACAGCGACGGATGGATGTTGACGATCTTCCCCTCATAAGCCGAAAGCAGCGTCGGCCCGATCAAGCGCATATAGCCGGCCAACGCAATCCAGTCGATTTGGCGCCCCTTTAGCTCACGCAAAATCTCGCTCTCAAACGCCGCTTTGGACGGGTAGTCTTTTGGGGAAAACACAAACGCCGGCACGTTTTCGCGCGCCGCTCGTTCAATGACTTTCGCACCAGGGCGGTCGCAGACCAAAAGCGCCACACGAGCCGGCAAATCGCCGCGTTTGGCCGCGTCCACGATCGCTTGAAAGTTCGTGCCGCTTCCTGAAGCGAACACCGCCAGCCGCTTCATGCCCAGCCCCCTCCAGCAAACGACACGCCCGCTCCTTCGGCCACTTCGCCGATGATGTACGCCGGTTCGCCTCGTTCCGAAAGCCACTCAACAAGAGGAGCCGCCGTTTCCGGACTGACAGCGAGCACAAGGCCGATGCCCATATTAAAGACGGAAAACATTTCTTCTTCCTCAAGGCTGCCCTTTTCACGCAAAAAGTCAAAAATCGGCAAAATCGGCCATGAACCGAGCTGAATGCGCGCGCCGATTCCCGGCGGCAGCATGCGCGGAATGTTTTCGATCAACCCGCCGCCGGTAATATGCGCCATCCCTTTGATCGTAAACCGCTCGCGCACGGAGCGCAACAGTTTCGCATAAATGCGCGTCGGCTTCAATAACTCCTCGCCGAGTGGAACATCAAGCGGCTCGTAAATCTCATCAAGCGACAATTTCGCTTGTTCAAACACGATGCGGCGCACAAGCGAATAGCCGTTGCTGTGAAGGCCGCTTGATGGCAGGCCGACAAGCGCATCGCCCGCTTGGATCGTCTCTCCGGTTATGAGTCGCTCTTTTTCCGCAACGCCGACCGCAAACCCAGCCAAATCATACTCATCTTCATCATACATTCCTGGCATTTCCGCGGTCTCCCCGCCGATCAAGGCGCAGCCGGCTTCGACGCAGCCGTCGGCCACCCCTTTGACGATGGCGGCGATTTTCTCCGGCACCGCCTTGCCGCAAGCGATATAGTCGAGGAAAAAGAGCGGCTCCGCCCCTTGGACAAGAATATCGTTGACACACATAGCGACACAGTCGATGCCGATCGTATCATGCCGGTCAAGCAAAAACGCTAGTTTCAACTTCGTTCCGACACCGTCCGTGCCGGAGATGAGCACCGGCTGGCGGTAACCAAGCGCGGATAGATCAAACAAGCCGCCAAACCCGCCGATCCCGCCCAGCACTTCGGGACGCATCGTTTTTTGCACGTGCTCTTTCATGAGGGCGACGGCCTGATAACCAGCCTCGATGTCGACCCCTGCTTGTTTGTATGCCTTTGCCACGTCAACTCCTCCTTTTCGCCGCCCATCACGCTCAGGACGCCAGGCGACGCTCTTGTTGCGCAGCGTTTCTCTCGCGGAAACGCGCCACCACATTCGTCAGCTGCACCGGTTATACTTCCTCCATCATTTCATCGTCAGACATGGCCGCGCCGCTTGACCGAGGCGGGTCGGATATTGGCCAGTGAAACACGCCAAACATTGCCCACGCTGCGGCGAGACGTCCGGACGCCCGATGGCCTCAAGCATCCCTTCCTGGCTGATAAAGGCGAGGGAATCAGCGCCAATCAAGCGCCGAATCTCTTCAACAGTGCGATTCGCCGCGATCAATTCTTCCTTTGACGACGTATCAATGCCGTAAAAGCAAGGATGGGTGATCGGCGGCGCGCTGATGCGCACGTGCACTTCAACCGCCCCGGCTTCACGGAGCATCGCGACGATGCGCCGGCTCGTCGTCCCGCGCACGATCGAATCATCCACCATCACAACCCGTTTGCCGGCCACAACCCCGCGCACCGGCGACAGCTTCATTTTCACTCCTTGCTCGCGCAACGCCTGCGACGGCTGGATGAACGTCCGCCCGACATATCGGTTTTTAATCAACCCCAATTCGTATGGAATGCCGCTCGCCTCAGCGTAGCCGATGGCAACAGAGATGCTTGAGTCCGGCACGCCGGTGACGATGTCGGCCTCTGCCGGCGCTTCCAAGGCCAGCCGCTTTCCTAAGTTTTTTCGGGCCTTATGGACATTGATGCCGTCGACATGGCTGTCCGGACGAGCGAAATAAATGTACTCCATGCTGCAAATCGACCGCGGCTGCCTAGGAGCGAACCGTTCTGAACGCACCCCTTCGCGGCTGATGATGAGCAATTCCCCAGGCGCCACTTCCCGCTCGTATGTGGCGCCGATGACGTCAAACGCGCACGTTTCCGACGCCACGACATACGCCGAACCGAGCCGGCCGAGCGACAGCGGCCGAAACCCGTGCGGATCAAGCGCCGCATAGAGCGCCTTTTCCGTCAGCAGCAAAAACGCAAACGCCCCTTCGATCTGACTGAGCGCCTCTTTCATTTGCTCGACAAACGTCGGCGCTTGGCTGCGGCGGATGAGATGGGCGAACACTTCCGTATCCGATGTCGTCTGAAAAATGCTTCCTTGCCCTTCAAGCGCGAGCTTCAACTCGATGGCGTTTGTCAAGTTGCCGTTATGGGCGAGCGCCATCGCGCCGGTTTGCGAGCGGAACAAGAGCGGCTGAACGTTTTCATAGCCGCCCCCGCCCGCCGTCGAATAGCGGACATGACCGATGGCCGCCGCCCCTTTGAGCGCATCGAGCGTACCGCTTTGAAACACATCGGTCACCAGCCCCAGCCCTTTATGACTGGATAAGCTCCCGTTATGCGCGACAACGATGCCGGCCCCTTCCTGCCCACGGTGCTGCAGGCTGTGAAGCCCGTAGTATGTGAGCCGGGCGGCGTCTTCATGCCCCCAAATGCCGAAAATGCCGCACTCCTCGTTCAATCCTTTGATTTCAGCAAGCATGGAATAGCCCCTTTCCAGACGTTTCGCATCTTGGCAACGGAAAGGTGAATGAGCGTCTCACCGTGCTCCCCGTTCACCACGAATGCGCCGTCGTCTGTCACTTCGCCGATTTGTTTCGCTTCAACCAGTTGCTCAAACGCCTCTTTTTGCTCTTTTTTCACCGAGACAACAAAGCGTGATTGCGTTTCGCTGAACAGTTCACTGACGAGGTCACCGCCGATCGTCACCTTGGCGCCAAGCCCCGAGGCACCCATGACACACTCAGCAAGCGCAACGGCTAATCCTCCTTCGGCAATATCATGCGCTGACGCCACCACCCCCGCGCGGATCGCCGCAAGCAGCTGGCGCTGGCGGCTTGCTTCCACCTCTAAGTCAATCTCCGGTGCTTTTCCAAAAATGCGGCCTTCCAGCCATTTTTGCAACTCGCTGCCGCCAAACTCCGGCTTCGCCTCGCCGATCACGTAAATGAGGTCGCCCGCTTGTTTAAACGACTGAGTCGTAATATGGGAAAGATCGTCAATGAGACCGACCATGCCAACGACCGGGGTTGGGTACACGGCCTCGCCGTTCGTTTCATTGTACAGCGAGACGTTGCCGCTCACCACCGGCGTCCCGAGCGCCCGGCACGCTTCGCTCATCCCGTCGACCGCTTTTTCGAGCTGCCAGAAAATCTCCGGCTTTTCCGGGCTGCCAAAGTTGAGGCAGTCCGTAATGGCGAGCGGCTTTGCTCCGGAGCAGATGACATTGCGCGCCGCCTCGGCGACCGCGATTTTCCCGCCCGTTTCCGGATCCAAATACAAGTAGCGCGAGTTGCAATCCGTCGTCAGCGCGAGCGCCTTGTTCATGCCGCGGATGCGCACGACCGCCGCGTCCGATCCCGGGGCGACGACCGTATTCGTCCGCACCATATAGTCGTACTGGTCGTACACCCATTCTTTGCTCGCAATCGTCGGCTGGGCGAGCAGCCCGAGCAATGTTTGATTGTAGTCTTCGATGTGCGGAGTATACGGCGGCATCGCTTGAAACTCGCGGTAATAAGCCGGCTCGGCAGACGGTTTATGATACACCGGCGCGTCTTTCGCCAAGGCGTCCACCGGAATTTCCGCCGCCACCTCGCCTCGGAACAAGAGGCGGAGCATTTTGTCATCGGTCACTTTGCCGATTGCTTTGGCCTCGAGGCCGTATTTGGCAAAAATCGCGGCGATTTCGTCTTCACAACCTTGCTTGACAACAAGCAGCATCCGTTCCTGCGATTCGGACAGCATCATTTCGTACGGCGTCATGCCTGCCTCACGCTGCGGGACGAGATCCAAATTCATTTCAATGCCAAATCCGCCTTTGCTTGCCATCTCGGCGGATGAACTCGTGAGTCCTGCCGCCCCCATATCTTGAATGCCGACTAACGCATCGGACTTGACTGCTTCAAGACACGCCTCAAGCAGCAGTTTTTCCATAAACGGGTCGCCGACTTGCACGGCGGGACGCTTTGCTTCCGACTGTTCGCTCAACTCTTCCGAAGCAAACGTCGCCCCGTGGATGCCGTCGCGGCCCGTTTTCGCCCCGACGTACATGACCGTGTTGCCGACCCCGGTCGCCACGCCGCGCTGAATGTCCTCATGGCGGATGATCCCGACGCACATGGCGTTGACCAATGGGTTGCCTTCATACGCCGGGTCGAACTGCACCTCGCCGCCGACGGTCGGGATGCCGACGCAGTTGCCGTACCCGGCAATGCCGGCGACGACCTGCTCGAACAAATATTTGACGCGCGGCGACGTCAATTCGCCAAATCGAAGCGAGTTCAGCAGCGCAATCGGCCGCGCTCCCATTGAAAAGACGTCGCGGATGATGCCGCCGACCCCGGTCGCCGCTCCTTGGTACGGCTCGATCGCTGACGGGTGATTATGGCTTTCGATTTTAAACGCCACCGCCAGCCCGTCGCCAATATCGACAATGCCCGCACCCTCACCCGGCCCTTGCAGCACGTGCGGACCATCAGTCGGGAATTTTTTCAGCACCGGCTTCGAGTTTTTGTAGCTGCAATGCTCCGACCACATGACGGCAAAAATGCCGGTTTCCGTGTAGTTCGGCAGTCTCCCCAAAATCGCTTCAATGCGCGCAAACTCTTCATCTGTTAACCCCATCTCACGGTACAACTTTTGTTCTTTGATCATCGCCGCGCTCGGCTCAAGCAGTAACGACATGCGTCTCCCTCCAATAGTTGACGATCGATCGGAATAGTTTCAATCCGTCCGCGCTGCCGAGCAAGGCGTCGACCGCCCGCTCCGGATGCGGCATCATGCCGAGCACATTGCCCTGTTCATTGACGATGCCGGCAATATCCGCCAAGCTGCCGTTCGGATTTTCTCCATGGTAACGGAACACGATTTGCCGGTTCTCGACAAGGCGCTCGAGCGTCTGTTCATCGCAATAATAATTCCCTTCACCATGGGCGATTGGAATTGTAATGACTTCGCCTTTTTCGTAGGCAGACGTAAACATCGTTTCATGATTTTCCACCGTCAGCTGGACCGGCCGGCAGATGAATTTCAACCCTTGATTGCGGCGCATCGCCCCAGGAAGCAAGCCGGCTTCGAGCAAAATTTGAAACCCGTTGCACACCCCAAGCACCGGTTTTCCCGCTTCGGCGGCTTTTTTTACGGCAGCCATCACCTTGGAGAAACGGGCAATGGCTCCGGAACGCAAGTAATCGCCGTACGAAAACCCGCCTGGAAGCAAAATGGCGTCAAAACGGTCTAGATCGTCCTCGTCATGCCAAACGTATTCGACCTCTTCGCCAAGTTCATCGGCGATCGCATGATACATATCGACATCGCAATTCGATCCCGGAAACACAACGACGGCAAACTTCATCGGGCGACGGCCTCCTCGATTTCATAGCGGTAGTCTTCAATCACCGGGTTGGCAAGCAGTTTTTCACACATCTCGCGAACGAGCTCGTTGATGTCGCGGTCGCTCTCTTCAATCACGAGCTCCATAAACTTCCCGATTCGTACATCTTTCACTTCCGTATACGATAAGCTGTGCAGCGCCCCTTTTACAGCGGTCCCTTGCGGATCCAACACACTCTCTCGCAACGTGACATACACTTTTACTTTGTACATGCCGATTCTCCCCCTAACCGTTGTAAAATGACTTCGTATGCGTCCGTCAAACTGCCCAAGTCGCGGCGGAACACGTCTTTGTCGAGCTTTTCGTTCGTCTTTGCGTCCCATAACCGGCACGTGTCCGGTGAAATCTCATCCGCCAAGAGGATGGCTCCGTCTGCTGTACGGCCGAACTCAAGCTTAAAATCAATCAACCGCACGTTCCGCTCGGCAAAATGGAGGCGCAGCACGTCATTCACCGCAAGCGCGGCCTGCTTCAGCGCGGCGACTTCCTCGCGGCTGGCGAGTTTTAAAATGAAGATATGATCTTCCAACAACAACGGGTCGCCAAGGTCGTCGTTTTTGTAATAAAACTCAACAAGCGGCGCCTCAAGCGGCGTCCCTTCCTCTAGACCGATCCGCTTGGCTAAACTTCCCGCTACCACATTGCGGACAACGACTTCAAGCGGGATGATCGTCACGCGCCGGACCAATTGTTCCGTTGGCGACAGCTTTTCAATAAAATGATTGGCAATGCCTGCTTCGCGCAGCTTCAAAAACAACAAGCTGGAAATCTCGTTATTGAGCCGCCCTTTGCCGGCGATCGTCGCCTTTTTTTCGCCGTTAAACGCCGTTGCGCTGTCTTTGTACTCGACCCAAAGCACATCTGGCTCGTCAGTCGCGTAAATTTTTTTCGCTTTCCCTTCATATAACAGCTGTTGTTTCGTCGGCACGATCAACGCCTCCATTTGTCCAGAAGATTGAAAATCTTTTGTATAGCCGGCCGGCTTCGACCAGCCGGCGGCCGCTCACTCCAACCCTAAGCGGGCAAAAATCGTATCGACATGTTTCAAGTGATGGCGATAATCAAAACAATCATCGAGCTCCTCTTTCGTCAGCCGGCTCATGATCCGCTCATCCGCTTCAAGAAGCGAGCGGAACGGCACTTGTCTCTCCCACGCTTCCATCGCTTTCGGCTGCACCAAATCGTACGCCTCCTCGCGCGTCATCCCCTTGTCGATCAAAGCAAGCAAGACTCGCTGTGAATAAATGAGCCCGAACGTGCGCTCCATATTTTTTTTCATGTTTTCCGGGTACACAAGCAAATGTTTCACGATATTCGCGAATCGGTTCAACATATAATTCAACGCAATCGTCGCATCCGGCAAAATGATGCGCTCGGCCGACGAATGGGAAATGTCGCGTTCATGCCAAAGCGGCACGTTTTCGTACGCTGTCACCATATAGCCGCGAATGACGCGCGCCATGCCGGTCATGTTTTCCGAACCGATCGGATTGCGCTTATGCGGCATCGCTGATGAGCCTTTTTGTCCTTTGGCAAAAAACTCTTCGACTTCGCGGACTTCGCTTTTTTGCAAGCCGCGAATCTCGACGGCAAATTTTTCAATCGATGTCGCAATTAAGGCCAATGTCGCCATATAGTAAGCGTGGCGGTCGCGCTGCAGCGTCTGCGTCGAAATCGGCGCCGGCGTCAAGCCGAGTTTTTCACACACATACTGCTCCACAAACGGATCCACGTTGGCGTACGTGCCGACTGCGCCGGAAATTTTCCCTACTTCCACCATCTTGGCAGCTTGTTCAAACCGCTCCAAATTTCGCACCATCTCGGCATACCAAAGCGCCAGCTTCAGCCCGAACGTCGTCGGTTCGGCATGAACGCCGTGCGTGCGCCCCATCATGACCGTGTATTTATGTTCGCGCGCTTTCTCTTTCAGCACTTGAATGAAGTTTTCCAAATCACGCCGCAAAATCGCGTTCGCCTGCTTTAACAAGTAGCCGAGCGCCGTATCGACGACATCGGTCGACGTGAGACCATAATGCACCCATTTTCGTTCTTCCCCAAGCGTCTCAGAAACGGCGCGGGTGAAGGCGACGACATCGTGGCGCGTTTCTTCTTCGATTTCCTTAATGCGGTTGACGTCAAACGACGCGTTTTCACGCAGGCGGCGGACATCTTCTTTTGGGATGACGCCAAGCTCGGCCCACGCCTCGCACGCGAGCAGTTCCACCTCAAGCCATGCTTTAAAGCGGTTTTCCTCGGTCCAAATCGCTCCCATTTCCGGTCTTGTGTAACGTTCAATCATCCTCGTTCCAGCCTCCGATCATGCCAAATTTGCCACGATTCGATTCTCGCCAACGCCGCCTCGACATCGTCTGCCAGCACCGTCACATGCCCCATTTTCCGCTTCGGCTTCGCTTCGTGTTTGCCGTACAGATGGACGTAGGTCCCCCCGTCGAACGCACCGATATGCCGAATGACCGGCTCGACGTGCTCGCCTAAAATATTGACCATCACCGCCGGCTTCAACAATTCGGTCGATCCGAGCGGCCAGTTGCAGACGGCGCGGATGTGCTGGGCAAACTGCGACGTCGCGCATGCATTGATTGTATAATGTCCGGAGTTGTGCGGTCTAGGGGCCAGCTCATTAATATAAATATCCCCGTCCGCAGTCAAAAACATTTCCACCGCCAGCGTCCCAACGAGCGAAAACGATGCGGCCAACACTTCCGCGTAGCGAATGGCCCGCTCTTGCACGCTTTCCGGAATTCGAGCCGGAACGATCGTTTGATGCAAAATGTTCTCGATATGAATATTTTCCGCCACTGGAAAAACAGCCGTCTCACCATCGAGGTTGCGGGCGACAATGACCGACATTTCCTTCACAAACGGCACCCAGCCTTCCAAAATGCATGGGCCAAGCCCAAGCAAATCAGCCGCTTTGGCTAGATCGCCTTCGCCGCGCAGCACATATTGTCCTTTGCCGTCGTAGCCGCCGCGCCGCGTTTTCAAGACGCACGGGAAACCGATCGTCTGAACGGCCTGTTCAAGTTCCTCCGCTCCATTCACTTCGACATAGGGCGCCACCGGCAAGCTGGCATCAACGATCGCCGCTTTCTCCAGCGCCCGGTCTTGCGTCACCGCAAGCAGTCGGCTTCCTTGCGGGACATAGGCGTTTGCCTCCAGCCACTCAAGCGCTCGCGCATCGATATTTTCAAATTCGTACGTAATGACATCGCTCACGCGGGCCAGTTCAGCGATGGCGTCCAAATCATGATAAGGCGCCGTAATCTCCACATCGGCCACTTGCCCGCACGGGGAGTCAGGCGTTGGGTCGAGCACGGCGATGCGAAAACCCATCTCGCGCGCCGCCAAAGCCATCATCCGCCCGAGCTGCCCCCCGCCGATGATGCCGATCGTCTGCCCAGGAACGATCCGTTGCTTAGTCAAATTGATCACTGCTTTCTACGATTTGTTTGCGAATCGCTTCCCGCCGCGCTTTGAGCGCCTCCATATAGCGTGGCTCAAGCAGTCCAAGAATCGATGCGGCGAGCAGTCCGGCGTTGGTCGCCCCCGCCTTGCCGATCGCCACCGTCGCCACCGGCACCCCGCCTGGCATTTGCACAATCGACAATAACGAATCAAGTCCATTCAATGCTTTTGACTGCACGGGCACCCCAATCACCGGCAGCGTCGTTTTCGCCGCGATCATCCCCGGCAAGTGAGCCGCTCCGCCAGCGCCGGCAATGATCACGCGGATGCCGCGCTCCTCGGCTGTCTCCGCATACCGAAACATCTCATCCGGCGTCCGGTGCGCCGATACGACTTTTTTCTCAAACGGAACACCCAATTCCGCCAAAATGGCGCAAGCATGTTTCATCGTTTCCCAATCCGAATGGCTTCCCATGATCACCCCAACGAGCGGGCTCATACCGTTTCACTCCTTTTGCTAGCACAACAAAACCCAGAACATGCGTTCCCGTTCATAAACGAGGGAAAGCATCGTTCTGGGCTTTGACAGTTGCTGATCGAAAAAAAGCCAAAACCGATCCTTTCCCTCATAGTCCAATCATTTACGGTGATTGGGTAGAAACTTTTGGGCCATATTCCCAAAATTATATGAGGGATCTTCTCATACACTATGAAGTTACCTTTATAGTAGCAGGTTTTTTTTCGGCGTGTCAAGGAAAAAATCGAACATTTAGTATTTCACCAAAGCAAATGTTCGTGTTTTTTGAATCACCAAACGAAGAAGACGGCATATGATGAAGGAGCGGAGGAGGGAGACGTTATGACCAACGAAAATCCATTTATGCCGTTTTCCGATTGGACAAAACATTGGCAGCAATTTTTCCAAAATGATTTTTGGGGAAGCATCCAGCCGTTGCTGCCGTCATCAAACTCAAACAAACCATCATCCGGCATGAACATTTACAAAAAAGACAACGAGCTACTCGTTGTCATCAGCCTCCCGGGGCTCGAAAAAATCGAAGATGCAGAAGTGTATGTATCATACAAAACGTTGGAAGTGAAGGCAACCATTAATCTAAACTTCAAAGGGTTTGAGCTAGTAGAAGAAGGCCTTTTCCAAGGCCAATTCCAAAAAACAATCCCACTGCCGTTCGCCGTCAAAGAGGACCGCATCGAAGCAACATACCATAACGGCCTGTTGTTCATCCACCTGCATCGACTTATCCCTGACGAGCCGAAAAAGAAAATTGTCATCAAAAAAAGCGAATAATCTCCCCACGAGTGCAAAAAAAGAAGATACCTGCCTTTCCAAAAAAAGTAAAAAAAGAGGGTGTCCATGCCGTACAGGACACCCTTACGCGAGTTTCCGTTTCCTATCGCTTTTATGAAAAAGGGGGTCTAGGAAACGATGATCACGCTTTACATTTTGGGGGAGAGGATTGAAAATGGCGTCATTCAAAATGACTCATTTCCCATTAGGCAAAAATAATGAGAGAACCATTCAGCTCCCTCATTTTTTTGCCTGCCTAGCAGCGACCTACTCTTGCAGGGGCGCTGGCCCCAACTACCATCGGCGCTGGAGGGCTTAACTTCCGTGTTCGGGATGGGAACGGGTGTTTCCCCTCCGCCATAGCCACTAGGCAAGCATTTGGATTTTGACATCATTTATTATACTTGAAAAACAAACAATGTCAAGAAGGAAGTTCATTCCCTCAAAACTAGATAACCGTGCTCAGGAAGAAGCCGCTCGCCTGCGCTTTTCGCTGTCTAGTTCCGGCCGCCATCGGCTCGCGACGCTTCGGTCCTGCTGCGGCGGCGACACATTGCATACGCTCCTGTGGCACCACCCACGCAGAACCAAGCTTCGCTTGGTTCGAGCCTCCTCGCAGGCCCTCCAGCGCACCTCGCCGATAAGCGGGCGGCCTCCACTTTTCTTGCTAGGTTAAGCCCTCGATCGATTAGTATCCGTCAGCTCCACGTGTCGCCACGCTTCCACCTCGGACCTATCGACCTCGTCATCTTCGAGGGATCTTACCCGCTTTGCGCGGTGGGAAATCTCATCTTGAGGGGGGCTTCACGCTTAGATGCTTTCAGCGCTTATCCCGTCCGCACATAGCTACCCAGCGGTGCCCCTGGCGGGACAACTGGTACACCAGCGGTGCGTCCATCCCGGTCCTCTCGTACTAAGGACAGCTCCTCTCAAATTTCCTCCGCCCGCGACGGATAGGGACCGAACTGTCTCACGACGTTCTGAACCCAGCTCGCGTACCGCTTTAATGGGCGAACAGCCCAACCCTTGGGACCGACTACAGCCCCAGGATGCGATGAGCCGACATCGAGGTGCCAAACCTCCCCGTCGATGTGGACTCTTGGGGGAGATCAGCCTGTTATCCCCGGGGTAGCTTTTATCCGTTGAGCGATGGCCCTTCCATGCGGAACCACCGGATCACTAAGCCCGACTTTCGTCCCTGCTCGACCTGTCCGTCTCGCAGTCAAGCTCCCTTGTGCCTTTGCACTCTCCGAATGATTTCCAACCATTCTGAGGGAACCTTTGGGCGCCTCCGTTACCTTTTGGGAGGCGACCGCCCCAGTCAAACTGCCCACCTGACACTGTCTCCCACCCCGCTAAGGGGTGCGGGTTAGAATTTCAATACCGCCAGGGTGGTATCCCACCGTCGCCTCCACCGAAGCTGGCGCTCCGGCTTCCCAGGCTCCCACCTATCCTGTACAAGCGATACCAAAATTCCATATCAGGCTGCAGTAAAGCTCCACGGGGTCTTTCCGTCCTGTCGCGGGTAACCTGCATCTTCACAGGTAGTATAATTTCACCGGGTCTCTCGTTGAGACAGCGCCCAAGTCGTTACACCTTTCGTGCGGGTCGGAACTTACCCGACAAGGAATTTCGCTACCTTAGGACCGTTATAGTTACGGCCGCCGTTTACTGGGGCTTCGGTTCGCACCTTCGCTTCCGCTAAGCGCTCCCCTTAACCTTCCAGCACCGGGCAGGTGTCAGCCCCTATACGTCGCCTTTCGGCTTCGCAGAGACCTGTGTTTTTGATAAACAGTCGCTTGGGCCTTTTCACTGCGGCTCTTCAGGGCTCTTCACCCCAAAGAGCACCCCTTCTCCCGAAGTTACGGGGTCATTTTGCCGAGTTCCTTAACGAGAGTTCTCCCGCGCGCCTTAGGATTCTCTCCTCGCCTACCTGTGTCGGTTTGCGGTACGGGCACCTCTTCCCTCGCTAGAGGCTTTTCTTGGCAGTGTGAAATCGGGGACTTCCGGATTACTCCGTCGCCGTCACCGCTTGGCCTTATGATCCGCGGATTTGCCTGCGGATCAGCCTCACGGCTTGGACAGGCTCTTCCAGCCGCCTGCTCGCCCTATCCTCCTGCGTCCCCCCATCGCTCAAACGGGAAGAAGGTGGTACAGGAATCTCAACCTGTTGTCCATCACCTACGCCTTTCGGCCTCGGCTTAGGTCCCGACTAACCCTGAGCGGACGAACCTTCCTCAGGAACCCTTAGGCTTTCGGCGCAGAGGATTCTCACCTCTGTTTTCGCTACTCATACCGGCATTCTCACTTCTAAGCGCTCCACCAGTCCTTCCGGTCTGGCTTCTCTGCCCTTAGAACGCTCCCCTACCGATGACCAACGGTCATCCCGCAGCTTCGGCGGCACGTTTAGCCCCGGTACATTTTCGGCGCAGAGTCACTCGACCAGTGAGCTATTACGCACTCTTTAAATGGTGGCTGCTTCTAAGCCAACATCCTGGTTGTCTCGGCAACTCCACATCCTTTTCCACTGAACGTGCACTTCGGGGCCTTAGCTGGCGGTCTGGGCTGTTCCCCTCTCGACCACGGATCTTATCACTCGCAGTCTGACTCCCGGGCATAAGTCGTTGGCATTCGGAGTTTGACTGGGTTCGGTAACCCGTTTGGGGCCCCTAGCCCAATCAGTGCTCTACCTCCAAGACTCTCAAACCCGAGGCTAGCCCTAAAGCTATTTCGGGGAGAACCAGCTATCTCCAAGTTCGATTGGCATTTCACCCCTACCCACACCTCATCCCCGCACTTTTCAACGTGCGTGGGTTCGGGCCTCCAGCCGGTGTTACCCGGCCTTCACCCTGGACATGGGTAGATCACCTGGTTTCGGGTCGACGACGACGTACTCACACGCCCTGTTCAGACTCGCTTTCGCTGCGGCTCCGCCTCTTCGGCTTAACCTCGCACGCCATCGTCACTCGCCGGTTCATTCTACAAAAGGCACGCCATCACCCATCAACGGGCTCTGACTACTTGTAGGCACACGGTTTCAGGTTCTCTTTCACTCCCCTCCCGGGGTGCTTTTCACCTTTCCCTCACGGTACTGGTGCACTATCGGTCACTAGGGAGTATTTAGCCTTGGGAGATGGTCCTCCCTGCTTCCGACGGGATTCCTCGTGTCCCGCCGTACTCAGGATCCGCTCGGGAGGGAACGAAGTTTCGACTACAGGGCTCTCACCTTCTCTGGCCGGCCGTTCCAGACCGGTTCGTCTACCCCGTCCCTTTCTCACTCCCATCGTGAGCGGTCCTACAACCCCAAGAGGACATGCCTCTTGGTTTGGGCTGTTCCCGTTTCGCTCGCCGCTACTCAGGGAATCGCGGTTGCTTTCTTCTCCTCCGGGTACTAAGATGTTTCAGTTCCCCGGGTGTGCCCTCCATGCCCTATGGATTCAGGCATGGATACTGCCCCATTACGGACAGTGGGTTCCCCCATTCGGACATCTCCGGATCAACGCTTGCTTACAGCTCCCCGAAGCGTTTCGGCGTTTGCCCCGTCCTTCATCGGCTCCTAGTGCCAAGGCATCCACCGTGCGCCCTTTCCAGCTTAACCTATTGCGCTCTCGGCTTCTTCCTTTGCTTTTCCGGTTATCTAGTTTTCAAGGAACGAGACTGCTTCTTGAATTTGCTTCTCTGCAGTCTTGCATCGAGGAATCCCACTTCCTCGAATCTGCTAGAAGACGCAGATGCAAAGTTGCTGCCTTGAACCTGCTTCTTCGCTGGTTTGCGTCGAGGAATTCGGCTTCTCCGAATCCGCTTGTAGACGCAGACGCAAACGAGACTATTTCTTGAATTCACTTCTCTGCAGTCTTGTGCCGAGGAATCTTGCTTCCCCGAACCTGCTAGCAGACGCAGGCACAGACGCAAAGCAACTACGTTGAAACAGCTTCCTTGCAGCTTTGCGCCGAGGAATCCAGCTTCTCTGAATTCACTTGTAGACGCAGACGCAAAGCAACTGAAGGAATTTCTCATTCCTTCAAAACTGAACGAAACAGAAGCGCGTTTTGCTTTGAATAACGACTGATGTCTAGCTCCAGCGCCTGGCTCTCTTCTGCCAAATAACCTTCCCCCTCGGGGTGCAAGCACCCCTGCGGGTGAAGAACATTTGGCTTCGAGATCGCCAGGATGGCGATATTTCGCCGTTGCCCGCAGGACGCGGGCTGCCTTTAGGCGAAATTACGGCGCTTCCGCTTTTCTTCGTCCTTAGAAAGGAGGTGATCCAGCCGCACCTTCCGGTACGGCTACCTTGTTACGACTTCACCCCAATCACTTGCCCCACCTTCGGCGGCTGGCTCCCTTGCGGGTTACCTCACCGACTTCGGGTGTTGCAAGCTCTCGTGGTGTGACGGGCGGTGTGTACAAGGCCCGGGAACGTATTCACCGCGGCATGCTGATCCGCGATTACTAGCGATTCCGGCTTCATGCAGGCGAGTTGCAGCCTGCAATCCGAACTGAGAGCGGCTTTTTGGGATTCGCTCCCCCTCGCGGGTTCGCAGCCCTTTGTACCGCCCATTGTAGCACGTGTGTAGCCCAGGTCATAAGGGGCATGATGATTTGACGTCATCCCCACCTTCCTCCGACTTGTCGCCGGCAGTCCCTCTAGAGTGCCCAACTGAATGCTGGCAACTAGAGGCGAGGGTTGCGCTCGTTGCGGGACTTAACCCAACATCTCACGACACGAGCTGACGACAACCATGCACCACCTGTCACCCTGTCCCCCCGAAGGGGGAACGCCCAATCTCTTGGGTTGTCAGGGGATGTCAAGACCTGGTAAGGTTCTTCGCGTTGCTTCGAATTAAACCACATGCTCCACCGCTTGTGCGGGCCCCCGTCAATTCCTTTGAGTTTCAGCCTTGCGGCCGTACTCCCCAGGCGGAGTGCTTATCGCGTTAGCTGCAGCACTAAAGGGTGTGACCCCTCTAACACTTAGCACTCATCGTTTACGGCGTGGACTACCAGGGTATCTAATCCTGTTTGCTCCCCACGCTTTCGCGCCTCAGCGTCAGTTGCAGGCCAGAGAGCCGCCTTCGCCACTGGTGTTCCTCCACATCTCTACGCATTTCACCGCTACACGTGGAATTCCGCTCTCCTCTCCTGCACTCAAGTCCCCCAGTTTCCAATGACCCTCCACGGTTGAGCCGTGGGCTTTCACATCAGACTTAAGGAACCGCCTGCGCGCGCTTTACGCCCAATAATTCCGGACAACGCTCGCCCCCTACGTATTACCGCGGCTGCTGGCACGTAGTTAGCCGGGGCTTCCTCGTGAGGTACCGTCACCGCGCCGCCCTCTTCGAACGGCGCTCCTTCGTCCCTCACAACAGAGCTTTACGACCCGAAGGCCTTCTTCGCTCACGCGGCGTCGCTCCGTCAGGCTTTCGCCCATTGCGGAAGATTCCCTACTGCTGCCTCCCGTAGGAGTCTGGGCCGTGTCTCAGTCCCAGTGTGGCCGGTCACCCTCTCAGGCCGGCTACGCATCGTCGCCTTGGTGAGCCGTTACCTCACCAACTAGCTAATGCGCCGCGGGCCCATCCGCAAGTGACAGCCAAAGGCCGCCTTTCAACCAAAGACCATGCGGTCTTCGGTGTTATCCGGTATTAGCTCCGGTTTCCCGGAGTTATCCCGGTCTTGCGGGCAGGTTGCCCACGTGTTACTCACCCGTCCGCCGCTGACCAAATCAGAGCAAGCTCCGATCCGGTCCGCTCGACTTGCATGTATTAGGCACGCCGCCAGCGTTCGTCCTGAGCCAGGATCAAACTCTCCAAAAGAAAGTTGATTGGCTTTTGCTTTGGCCAATGCGGCCTCAGCTTTTCGTTGCGCTTTGTTTCGTTCAGTTTTCAAGGAACGAGCTATTCTTTCTTTGTTCGAGGAATTCGCCTCCTCGAAAGCGACTCTTATAATATATCACCTTTTTTTGTTTTTGTCAACACATTTTTTGCTTTTTTTCGCCGCACCGAAACGGCTTTATTAATATAGCACCTCTGTTTTGATGTGTCAACTGTTCATTCAAGATTTTTTCTTTCAAATCAAAACCGCTTTGTTCTTATCTCTTCCACTCTCTTGCTAACATCCCGTACACAACATGGTCAACAAAATGATCGTAAAGCCACTCCGCATCTCGAATCGTCCCTTCATTCGTAAATCCCAGCCGTTCAGGAATCGCTCTGCTCCGTTGATTTTCTACCGCACAGCGGATTTCGACACGATTCATCCCCTGCTCAACCAACAAATAGTCAATGCACGCCTTGCATGCTTTCGTCATCAATCCCATTCCTTGAAACGATTCGCCAAGCCAGTAGCCAATGCTCGTTTTTCGATTCACTCGATCAATATAATGAATTCCAATGACACCGGCCAATTGGCCACGATGCCAAATCCCTGCCTCAAAACCATTGCCAGCAGCAAATTTCTGCAATCCTTGACCGACCTTTTAAGACATACAAAAAAGACTGCTCCGAAAGGCTATCCAAACTGCCTTTTGGAACAGT
Source organism: Geobacillus sp. PLS 41 (assembly GCF_056494105.1). NCBI lineage: Bacteria > Bacillati > Bacillota > Bacilli > Caryophanales > Anoxybacillaceae > Geobacillus > Geobacillus sp. PLS 41. The sequence continues at coordinate 297,573 of NZ_CM151395.1, forward strand.
CTTGCGTCTCCGTTACTATTCCCGCAAAAAGACGAAGTAGCAGATAAAGACGACAAATAGCACATACAACAGCGGATGAACATCTTTGCCGCGGCCTTTTAAAATCATCGTGATCGGGTAGAAGATGAATCCAACGGCAATCCCAGTGGCGATGCTGTAGGAAAGTGGCATCGTGATGAGCGTGAAGAACGCCGGCACGGCGACTTCGAACTTTTTCCAGTCAATTTCGCCGATCGACGAAGCCATCAACACCCCGACGATGATGAGCGCTGGTGCGGTGACCGGTGCGGTAATGACGCTCAGGAGCGGGGAGAAGAACAGCGCCAGCAAGAACAAAATCCCCGTCACAACGGCCGAAAACCCAGAGCGTCCTCCGGCGGCGACGCCGGCTGACGATTCGATGTACGATGTCGTCGTCGATGTGCCAAACACCGCCCCCACCATCACTGCTGTCGCATCGACAAGCAGCGCTTTGCCGGCGCGCGGCAGTTTGTTGTTTTTCAGCAGTCCGGCTTGGTTGGCCACTGCCAAAAGGGTGCCGGTCGCATCGAAAAAGTCGACAATAAAGAATGTCAAGACGACGCCAAGCATTTTCAGCGAAAGAATATCTGGCAAGTGTTCAATCGCGACGCCGAACGTCGGGGAAATGTCCGGGATCGCGCCGACAATTTGTTTCGGCACTTCAATCAGTCCGAAAATCATGCCAACGACAGCCGTAATGACCATGCCGTAAAAGACGCCGCCGTTTACCTTTTTCACCATTAAAACAACGGTGATGAACAATCCGAAAATGGCGAGCAGCGTATTGCCATCCTTCAAATCGCTCAATCCGACCAGGGTGGCGTCGTTATTCACAATAATGCCGGCGTTTTGCAGGCCGATGAACGTGATGAACAGCCCAATTCCGGCGCTGACTGCATATTTCAGTTCAACGGGAATGGCATCGATGATTTTTTCTCGAATGCCGGTGAGCGATAAAATCGTAAAAATGATGCCGGAAACAAACACTCCCGCCAAGGCCGTTTGCCACGGAATGCCCATATGCAAGACAACCGTGAAGGCGAAGAAAGCGTTCAGCCCCATCCCAGGCGCCAAGGCGATTGGATAGCGGGCCAGCACTCCCATTAAAATCGACCCGTATGCCGCCGCCAAAGCCGTGGCGACAAAGACGGCTCCTTGGTCAATGCGCAGTTCGTCAGGAAAATCTTTCACAGCCCCTAACGACAAGGTAAATGGGTTGACGAACAAAATGTACGCCATCGACAAAAACGTCGTCAGCCCGGCGATAATCTCCGTTCGATAGTTCGTGCCGAGCTCATCAAACTGGAAGTACTTTCTCACGTCTGCCCCCTCCTATACATAAAATAAAAAACGCTTCTAGCAGCTACCAGAAGCGTTGACTAGGAAGGAATGACGAACAGAGAGAGGACAAACAAGCACTCTCCGATCCCGCATCCCTCGTAGTCAAGCTATTTACGGTAGCTTGGTAGAAACTCCCGAGCCATATTCCCGGGATTATACGACGGAATTCAACAATATTCATGATTCCACGGCTATTGTATCAGCCTGAAGATGACCTGTCAAGAAAAAAAGACGAACATTTCTTTGGAAATGTTCGTCTTTTGTTCGTTTTTATTCCCACTCGATCGTTGCCGGAGGCTTGCTTGTAATGTCGTAGACGACGCGGTTGACATGCGGCACCTCATTGACGATGCGCGTTGAAATCCGCTCGAGCACATCCCACGGGATGCGCGCCCAATCGGCGGTCATCCCGTCAATCGAGGTCACCGCGCGGATGGCCACCGTATAATCGTACGTGCGGGCATCCCCCATCACCCCAACGCTGCGAATGTCGGGAAGGACGGTAAAGTATTGCCAAATTTCGCGGTCCAACCCCGCTTTTTTCACTTCTTCGCGCAAAATGGCGTCTGATTCGCGAACGATTTCCAATTTTTCTTCCGTCACTTCTCCAAGAACACGGATGCCAAGCCCTGGCCCCGGGAACGGCTGCCGCCAGACGATTTCGTCTGGGATTCCTAGTTGCGTGCCGAGTGCACGCACTTCGTCTTTAAACAGCGTATTGAGCGGTTCGATCAGTTCGAATTTCATATCTTCCGGCAAACCGCCGACATTATGATGCGATTTGATCGTTTGCGCCGTCGCCGTGCCGCTTTCGATAATGTCGGTATAGAGCGTCCCTTGCACCAAAAATTCAATGCCTTCAAGCTTGGCCGCCTCGTCGTCAAATACGTAAATAAACTCGTTGCCGATGATTTTCCGCTTTTGTTCCGGGTCCGTAACCCCTTTGAGTTTCGCCAAAAAGCGGTCTTTCGCATCGACTTTGATGACGTTCATCTGGAATTGCTCACGGAACGTCTTCATGACGCTTTCGGCTTCACCTTTGCGCAAAAGGCCATGGTCGACGAAAATACAAGTAAGTTGATCGCCAATGGCGCGGTGCACCAAAACGGCAGCAACCGACGAATCGACTCCGCCGCTTAAGGCGCACAGCACTTTTTTTCCGCCCACTTGTTCACGGATGCGGCGCACCTGCTCATCAATAAAGTTTTCCATCGTCCAGTCGCCCCGGCAGCCGCACACCTCAAAGACAAATTTCTTCAATAGATCATTGCCGTAGACCGAGTGGCGCACTTCGGGATGAAACTGCACTCCATACCACTTCCGCCGTTCATCGCTCATCGCAGCAATCGGGCACGAAGGGCTCGTCGCATCGACAGCGAAACCAGCCGGCGGAGCGGTCACCAAATCGCCGTGGCTCATCCAAACGACTTGCTCGTCCGGCAAACCATGAAAAAGCAAAGAATCGTTTTTCACTTGGATGAGCGCTTTGCCGTATTCACGGTGCGTCGCTTTTTCCACCTTACCTCCTAAATGGTGCGCCATCAGCTGCATCCCGTAGCAAATCCCTAAAATCGGCAGCCCCAGCTCAAAAATCGCTGGGTCGCATGTAAACGCTCGTTCATCATACACGCTGTTTGGACCGCCCGAGAAAATGATTCCTTTGGCGTTCAGCGCACGAATTTCCTCAGCACGGATCGTGTGCGGATGCAGTTCGCTGTAGACACCAAACTCTCGGATGCGGCGGGTAATCAGCTGGTTATATTGACTGCCAAAGTCCAAGACGACGATCATTTCTTGGTTCATGTTTTCCACCCCGTCAAAAAAATAACGCTGCCATTGCCCAAAACATGGATGAAGGCAGAATAGCAGCGTCTTCTGCCTTCATAGTCGGGCCGTTTACGGCGGCCCGGTAGAGACGCGCAAGCCATATTCTTGCGCTTATATGAAGGGCTTTCGTCTATCCGTATGCAAATTTGAGTTCATTCTATCAACTTGCCAGCATACGGTCAAGAGATCGTCCTTTTTATTAAATTTTCCCACAATTCCACCGCTTCACGGACATTGGCTTCCTTGATTCCCGTTCCGTATACGGCGCGTTCATATAGTTTCGTCAACCGATTCATTTCATCTGTTTCAAACAGGCGATCCACTTCGGCGGCGTATTGACGCAGCGTTTCATGCGGCCGACGCTTAAGTCCATAATCTTGCAAATGGCGAAGAAGCGCCCCGTACGCAGAAATGAGCCAGGCGGCCCCATCGAGTTTCCGGCGGCGGAACCGAAACAGCGTAAAGCGCGGCCACCATTTCCGCCTTGTCGCATAGGCCGCTCCGCCCAACACGGCCAACACGACCAGCGTGGTCAACCCCATTTTCCACGACCAAACATCCGCCAGCTTCTCCCACCAATGCTCCCCCTGTGCCGTCGAAGGTTGCTCAAGTAATTGATCGAGCGGCACACGCGGCGTTTCCCGTTCTTCCGGCTGCAGCTGTGGTTCTGGCTCCTCTGGATTCGAAGCGGCAAGCGAGAACGCATATGGATTGACAAACCCTTGCGTCGGTTCAAATGGCACCCAGCCGATGCCTTCAAAATACACTTCGACCCATGAATGGGCGTCGTTGTTGCGCACTTCATAAACCGATTGCCCGTCTTGTTCCCCAACCAACCGTCCGGATGTGTACCCTTTCACCCAGCGCGCTGGAATGCCCAGTGTGCGGACGAGCACCGCCATCGAGGTGGAAAAATTGTCGCAATACCCTTGCTTCGTCTCAAATAAAAACTGGTCGACGTAATCTTGATCAGGCCCGGGAACAGCGACGTCCGTCGTTTCGTACGTGTATCCGTTCAGATGGAAGTATTGCTCGATCGCTTTTACCTTGTCGTACACGGTTTCTTTTCCATCAGTAATTTGCTTCGCCAACTCGCGAACCCGCTGCGGAAGCGTCTCTGGCAATTGCGTATAACGTTTCAAAAAGGGCGGGTCTTGGACAGGAGGCGCGGCGCGCAATGCCTCAATCGGAAAATCTGGCTCCATATACGTCAGCATATACTGACGGATCGGAAGCGCGTTGGCGTTTTGATCGCTCGTATAAATTTTTTCCGTCGCCATATGCATGCGGTAGACGATATGGTCAGACGTTTGCACCTGTTGCAAGCCGAGCGGATAGACGAGATGAAACGCCTGGTCTTGGCGGGTGATTTCCGCCGTCTGCTCGACCGTCTTGACTTTGTCGCTCCACCATTCATACCTAATCAGCTCACCGTTTCCAAACGACTGGACTTGTTCGCTTTGAAACGCTTCCCACCCTTTTCCCGTGTAAATGTCTTTCGTTTCGACGCGCCAATAATGACGGCCTTGGTCTTTGGCAATGAAAACGACGGCATCATCAGCAATAAACGGCCCGCCGAGGCGGGAATCATTTTGCCCATATCCCACTTTTGCCACACCAGGAGAAGGTGAGTCATCGTTCGTTTCTTCCGGCTGGGCGTGATAGCTGCGGATAAACGCCACCGGATCCGGCCATTGCGGCGGCAGCTTCGGACCCGCATACCCAACCGCAAGAGCGACGGCAGGAATGAATAGAGCGGCCGCCCGCCACTTTCCGATGCGAAAAGACGGCGCTTTTGCCTGCAGCTCTTCGCCCTGGAGCCAAACGAAGGCAAAAAAGCCGAGCGCAACAAGACGAAGGATCGCCCCGTTGCCGCTATATGGCAGAAACGTATCAAGCACAGCGATATACCCAACTGTCAACGCGTATGGGACAAACCACCGATTCCGCCGTACAATAAGCCAATGCAACAGGAACGAAACGGCCCATAACAGCAGAAAAAAGACAAAGGTGCGCAGCGCATCACCCGGCATAGAAGACCGGTCGCCCAACAACCAGACGGTGCTATCCCGCCAAAGTGCATGAGGCAAAGCGGCGATCGAAGCAAAAGAAAATAGACGAGAAAGCGCCCACCATATATAAACCATTTTCCCGAGCGCGGAAAGCCATATGGGAACACGGAGCAAATGAAGTCCGAAACAAAGGGCGACAAATGATACAAACACGCCTATATGCGCTGTATCGGTGACGGCCTCTAACGGCCAAAGCCATTCCGTGAGCAGCCAAGCGGCTAGGGCGTTAGACAGCACGGTAGATAACATGTTTGCCCCTAACGGTCTCATCCGTCTCCTCCTCCTTGCCGGACGGTTTGCAACGCCTGCGGGTCAATGCGCGATACGTACACTCCGCTGCGGCGAAGCCTGTCCGCCCAATTCCGCTCATCCTCTCCCCATTCACGGTTGACAACATACAGAACAATATGGCGTTTTGGCGCCATTGCTCGCAGCTGCCCGGCCAACTGGGCGGACAACGCGGACGTCACAATGATGCAACCAGCAGCCGTCCTCCAGTTCGCCTCCTCAGCTAAAACATGCGCGAGCGGCTCTTGGCCGCCGACGTCCACTTCCGCCAACCGGAGAAGAATCGACTGCCACTGTCCGTCATGGCGGCGCGGCGCTAAGAAAGAACGCTCTTTTCCAGCAACGAGCATCCCGACCGGCACCCCTTCATCTATCAACGCCTTCGATACGGAAGCCGCTAACGTGACAAGCTCCTCAAACCATGGAGACGCGGCGCCGTCGAGCACAACGATCCAATCGTCATTGCGCTGTTCATCAAACTCTTTGGTCATCAGTTCCTGTCTGCGCGCTGACGCCTTCCAATGCACCCACGACATTTTGTCCCCAGGCACGTATTCACGGGCGCCGGCCGCCACGGCCATATCGCGGCGATAGGCAAGCGTGCGCGCAGCTTTTCCTTGGGCAAACCATTCGCGCACCATCTCAGGCGGCCATTCGATATAACGTGGATAGACGATGACCGTGCACGGGGCATAAAACGATGCCGTTTTGTTCACCCAGCCAAAGACATCGCGCGCTTCCAAGCGAACAGCTTCCAATTGATGACGGCCGCGCGGCAAGGAAAGCGGCCATGTACAAGAAAGATGGCGGCGAAACGGCCAAGCAATCGCAATCATCTCTCCTCCGTGCTTCCACCCTTCCTCAGCAACAGCAAGCGCCGCCAGCGGAACCGCCCACGGCAACTCGATACGAACCATCACCGGAATCGATTCACCCGCATGGTAGCGCCGCGCCGGCACCGTCCGGCTTACCGCGGCGCGTCGAAGCGGATACATCGCGACCAAGAACGCATACAAACCGAACGGCAAAAAGCTGTAAAACAAAAACCAGCTGACAAATCCACCTTGAAACATGGCGTAGGAAAACAAGATTGCGGTCAACAGCAACAATCCAATAAGCGGGAGCCAACGCCTCCCCTTCTTCATTCGCTTCGCGTTCATCGCTTTTATCTCCGCCCTTGCACCGGCACCGGCGTACGGGAAACAAGCTGACTGACGACCATTTCAGCATCAAGCTTGTCCCATTTCGCTTCCGGGCGAATAAGCAGGCGATGAGCCAGCACATAGGGAGCAAGGTGCTGCACATCATCGGGGATGACAAAATCGCGGCCATGGATGAACGCGTACGCTTGCGCCGCCTTCATCAAAGCGACGGACCCGCGCGGGCTGACGCCTAAATAGACCGCTTCATGCTGACGGCTTTGCTGGATAAGATCGACGATATATCGTTTCACGGTATCGCTCACATGCACGTCGGCTACCTTTCGTTGCAACGCAAGCAATTCATCAAGCGACATCACCGGGCCGATCTCCGCCAGCGGTGCCGTCTTTTCTAGACGGTTTAACATTTCGATTTCCTCGTCAGGGGACGGATAGCCCATGTGCAATTTCAACAAAAACCGGTCAAGCTGGGCCTCGGGGAGCGGGTACGTTCCTTCATACTCAATCGGATTTTGCGTCGCCATCACCAAAAACGGCTGCGGCAACACCCGGGTGACACCATCCACCGTCACACTTCCTTCTTCCATCGCCTCAAGCAGCGCCGACTGCGTTTTCGGCGACGTCCGGTTAATCTCATCAGCCAACACAATATGAGCGACAATCGGGCCGGGCTTGTACTCAAACTGCCGTTCTTTTGGATTATAGACGGAAACGCCGATCACATCGCTCGGCAGCAAATCCGGCGTAAACTGAATGCGCTTGAGCTCCACGTTGAATGATTTCGCCAGCGCGCGCACAAGCATCGTCTTGCCGACGCCCGGCACATCTTCAAGCAACACATGGCCCTTGGCCAACAGCGCCGTTAAACTGAGCACAATGACATTGCGTTTTCCGACAATGACTTGTTCAATATTGCGGACAACTTGCTCAAGCGGGGAAAGCAACGGTTCGTTGATCGTCATGACATCAAACTCCTTTTATGGTGATCAATGGGACTTTTAGGAGTAGGCACTATCTAGTTTCTACTATTAATATAATATCGAATATACACAACTTTTGGAATGGATTTGCAACAAAGGGGAGAAGGAGAAAAAAAGGGAGAAGTCAAAAATGAAAACGCCCATCCCACGGAAGCGGGATGAGCGCTTTTCCCTTAAATCATTTTCTCCGGCCTCACCCATTCTTCGTACTGCTCAGCTGTCACATACCCGGTTTTCAATGCCGCTTCCTTGAGCGTCAACCCTTCGCGATGGGCGAGCTTCGCGATTTCCGCCGCCCGGTCGTAGCCGATACGCGGGCTCAACGCCGTCACGAGCATGAGTGAGCGGTCCACGTATTCTTTCATTTTCGCTTCGTTCGCCTCCAGCCCTTGGGCGCACCGTTCATCAAACGAGCGGATCACATCGCCGAGTAGCTGCACGGACTGAATGGCGTTATAGGCGATGACCGGCTTGAACACATTTAATTGGAAGTTGCCTTGGCTCGCCGCAAAGCCGATCGTGGCGTCATTGCCGAACACTTGCACAGCGACCATCGTCATCGCTTCGCTTTGCGTTGGATTCACTTTCCCCGGCATGATCGAGCTTCCGGGTTCATTGGCTGGAATCGTGATCTCCCCGAGCCCGGAGCGCGGCCCGCTCGCCAGCCAGCGGATATCGTTGGCGATTTTCATCAAATCGGCGGCGAGCGCTTTCAACGCTCCGTGGACATACACGATCTCATCATGGCTTGTCAGCGCATGGAATTTATTGGTTGACGAACGGAACGGATAGCCCGTCTGCGTTTTTAGCTGCTCGGCCACTTGCTCGCCAAATCCCGGCGGCGCATTGATTCCGGTGCCAACCGCCGTGCCGCCGATCGCCAAATCAAGCAGCTTCTCACTCGCCTCCATGATCATCGCCTTGCTTTTCTCAAGCATCGCCCGCCAACCGGAAATCTCCTGCCCAAATGTGAGCGGCGTCGCGTCTTGCAAGTGGGTGCGCCCGATTTTGATCGTCTTCCCATATTGGCGTTCTTTGGTCGCGAATGTCCCGATCAAGCCATCAAGCGCTGGCAGGAGGTGCGTTTGGATCTTCGTGAAGATCGCGATATGCATCACAGTTGGGAATGTGTCGTTCGAGCTTTGCGACATGTTCACATCATCGTTCGGGTGAATGCGCCCTTCCCCCTCATCCAGCAGCTCGCTCGCCCGTCTCGCCACGACTTCATTGACGTTCATGTTCGTCTGCGTCCCGCTTCCCGTCTGCCAGACGACGAGCGGGAAATGCTCATCCCATTGGCCCGCCAAAATTTCCTCGCACGCGGCGACAATTGCCCGCTGCTTCGCTTCGCTCAACTTCCCGGCTCGGTGGTTGACGATGGCCGCCGCTTTTTTCAGCTCGGCATACGCATAGATCAATTCCAACGGCATTGTTTCCGTGCCGATGTGAAAGTTTTGCCGGCTTCGCTCCGTCTGCGCCCCCCAGTACTTATCAGCCGGCACCTGCACCTCACCGAGCGAATCGCGTTCAATCCGCACGTTCATTCCATTCTCCTCCTTTGGATATCGCCTTTCCATTTCTAATTTTACCCAAAATCACAATCGACAATGAAACAAATGAGCAGGCAAAACGTCTAACTGAGAAAGGGGGAAACGACATGAAAAATAGATGGCTATGGCTCCTCATCGCTGTATGGCTGTCCGGTTGCCAATCGGGCGACATCCAACCGCCTGACTTACGATTGGCCGTCGACGGAGAGACAATCGACCACCGCCTCGGAACATATACATGGTCAACAGGCGGCCGCGGAGTCGTGGCCGACGCTGCCGCCCCGCCGCTGCTCGTGAAAAACATGAATCCCTATCCGGTTGCCCCTGGGGCAAAATTACACCTCCAATTTGACGACCGCCCGTTGACGATCGAAGCGGGTGTATGGAACGGCGGAGATGCCGACTGGCGCCCGGTGCAAAACGGAATCATTACTCTTCCGGAAAAGAAAGGGGCATACATTTATGCCATTCACGCCTCTTGGAAAAAAGGGGATGCGATTTATGCGTTTTTCATTGAGGTGCGATAACTAGCACAGCGGAGGAAAAGGTGCAATAGAATAGCGATATGAGGGAGAAACAACAGCTGCCCTTCACCCGATCAGCGGCTGTAAGAACACCTGGCTGAGGCATATATAGTCAAAAAGAAAAAGAACACCGGGGAAACCCCCAGTGTTCCAAGGCTTTTGCGGCGAGATTACATCATGCCGCCCATATCCGGCATGTTGTTGTTGCCTTTGTTTTCTTCCGGTTTGTCGGCAACGACCGCTTCTGTCGTCAAGACCATGGCGGCGACAGAGGCAGCGTTTTGCAGCGCCGAACGAGTGACTTTCGTCGGGTCCACGATGCCAGCTTCGATCATGTCGACCCATTCACCTGTTGCCGCGTTGAAGCCGATGCCCGGTTTTTCGTTTTTCAGGCGCTCAACGATGATCGAGCCTTCCAGACCAGCGTTTTGCGCGATTTGACGAACCGGTTCTTCGATTGCGCGCAAGACGATTTTCACGCCGGTTGCTTCATCGCCTTCCGCTTCGATGGCCGCGACTTTGCTGTAGACATTCATCAATGCCGTACCGCCGCCAGCGACAATGCCTTCTTCAACAGCCGCACGAGTCGAGTTGAGCGCGTCTTCGATGCGCAGTTTGCGTTCTTTCAATTCCGTTTCTGTCGCTGCGCCCACTTTGATGACCGCTACGCCGCCAGCGAGTTTCGCCAAGCGTTCTTGCAGTTTTTCGCGGTCGAATTCCGAAGTCGTTTCTTCAAGCTGCGCACGGATTTGGTTGATGCGCGCTTTGATGCGCTCCGAATCGCCAGCGCCTTCGACGATCGTCGTCGTTTCTTTCGTAACAACAACTTTCGACGCACGGCCGAGCGAAGCGATCGTTGTCGATTTCAGTTCGCGGCCGAGCTCTTCGGAGATGACTTCACCGCCCGTTAAAATCGCGATGTCTTCGAGCATCGCTTTGCGGCGGTCACCGAAGCCAGGCGCTTTGACAGCTACCGCATTGAACGTGCCGCGCAGTTTGTTGACAACAAGCGTCGCCAATGCTTCGCCTTCAACATCTTCCGCAATGATCAAGAGCGGACGGCCTTGTTGCACGACTTGCTCAAGAACAGGCAACAGTTCTTGAATGCTCGATACTTTTTTGTCCGTGATGAGGATGTACGGATTTTCAAGGACAGCTTCCATTTTTTCCGTATCCGTAATCATGTACGGTGAAACGTAACCGCGGTCGAATTGCATCCCTTCGACAACGTCGAGTTCCGTCGTGAAGCCTTTCGACTCTTCAAGCGTGATAACGCCATCATTGCCAACGCGTTCCATCGCTTCAGCGATCAATTGGCCGACTTCTTCGTCAGCAGCCGAGATCGCAGCAACTTGGGCGATCGACTCTTTTCCTTTAATCGGTTTGGAGATGGCTTTCAATTCTTCAACCGCAACAGCAACCGCTTTTTCGATACCGCGACGGATGCCCATCGGGTTGGCACCAGCTGCTACGTTTTTCAAGCCTTCGCGGATCATCGCTTGAGCCAATACCGTAGCGGTTGTTGTACCGTCCCCAGCGATGTCGTTCGTTTTGCTGGCGACTTCAGCGACCAATTTCGCGCCCATGTTTTCAAACGGATCTTCGAGCTCGATTTCTTTCGCGATCGTTACCCCGTCATTCGTGATGAGCGGCGAACCGAATTTTTTCTCCAATACGACGTTGCGGCCTTTCGGACCTAATGTGACTTTCACTGCGTCTGCAAGTTTGTCCACCCCGCGCAACATCGCACGGCGCGCTTCTTCACTGAACTTGATTTGTTTTGCCATACCCCGTTACCTCCTTATGAAATTGTTGGACTGCGTGCCACAAGTTAAGTATCCGATTAAGTACCCAGTATGTTTTCGGAATGTTTATGTGATGAACGCATATATTAGCGGATGACAGCCAAAATATCGCTTTCGCGCAAAATTAAGTATTCTTTGCCGTCGTATTTCACTTCTGTGCCCGCATATTTCGAGAAGATAATGCGGTCGCCAACTTCGACTTCCGGCGCGATGCGTTGGCCGTTATCGAGCACGCGGCCTGCACCGACAGCAACAACGCGGCCTTCTTGCGGTTTTTCTTTCGCCGTATCCGGCAGAACGATACCGCTAGCCGTTTTTTCTTCTGTTTCCACGACTTCAATGACAATACGATCGCCTAATGGCTTCAACACGGGGAACAACCTCCTTAACGATAGTTTTCGCCGTTCTTATTAGCACTCATCACTATTGAGTGCTAACACACTTATAATATTAATGAACTTCTTTCAGTTTTGCAAGTAGGAAATGCAAAAAAATAACTGTTTTTCTCTCCTAAAGAAGAAAGAGCAAAAGGAGCCGGTTGTTTTGCCTCTACTCCCCATCCGCGCGGAGCCCGTTTTCATTATTTCACATTCCTCGGACTGATAAACGGCTCCGGTTAATTTTTTTTACGGCGGTGAGGTGGGATGCGAGGATGCAGTTTTCTTACTATTTTCGCCATACATGTGCTACAATACGGATATAATTTGAAATAAAAGGGGTAGAGGGTTTGAAACGCAACCACTGGTACGTCATCATCACGTATATCGTCATGCAGCTGTCCGCCTTTGTCGGCGTGCCGCTTCTTCGCGCCCTCGGCGTCGGCCAAGGAACGGAAAGCCGCCTCGAAGCCGCCAAACTGGCTTCCGGGTATTGGGCGATCATTAGTTTCCTGCTCGCTTTTGTCATTATCCTATGGCTGCTCCGCGGTGACCGCAACGAACGAATGATGCGGCGGCTGCCGCTTGCTTCCTCGTGGATGTGGGCGGTCTTGGGCGTCTTTTTGGCGCTCGCGGCCCAAAGCATCGCCGCCAACATCGAATGGCGGCTGCTCGGCATCAAACCAGGGTCGGAAAATACAAGGCAAATCATCGATATCATCCGCCTGACGCCGCTGCTTATCGTCGTCACCTCCGTCATCGGCCCGATTTTGGAAGAGCTCATCTTCCGCAAAATCATTTTCGGCTCGCTTTATGAAAAATACAACTTTTGGCTTGCTGCGCTTGTCAGTTCGCTTTTGTTTGCCATTGTCCATATGGAGCCGGAACATTTGCTTCTGTACACATCCATGGGGATGGTATTCGCGTTTTTATACGCAAAAACCGGACGCATTTTCGTACCGATTTTCGCCCATGTCGCCATGAATACGTTCGTCGTCGTCATGCAGACGCTATTGGCCGACGAGATTGAGAAAATGATGCGCCAGTCCGAGCTGCCGCTCGCCGTTTGGAGGGTTTGGCTATGATGCGAAACCCTCGGCTGTTTTCGCTTCTGTATTTCGTCTTAGGCTCAATGTTTACGTATTTGGCCATCGAAAGTGCTCATGAAACGGTTTGGAACGTCTCCACCATCGCTTTAGCGGCGCTCGCTGCCTTTGATTTCGGCACCGCCCTTCGCCTTCTTTTCGCCTCAAAACGCTGACCCCCTTCCCGTGATTCGCGCGGGAAGGGACCAGAACATCAATCCCATGACGGCGATCATATCGTGAAAATGGAAACAAAAAAACAAGAGGCCGGCCTCAAAACCCTGTTTTGCGGCTTTTGAGACAGCCCCTTCGTTTGGCCCGGCCTTGCTCGCTTTCCTCTCAATGTTTTTCGTCCCGCCTCACTCATTGCCTTCCTGCTCGACTGCTCGCTGCGCTTTCCGATAGCCGATGCGCGCCACCCAAATGCTTCCTTCATACAAAATGGTGAGCGGAATCATGACGATCACTTGCGACAACACATCCGGCGGCGTAATGACCGCCGCTAAAATAAGCAGCGCTAAATACGCATACTTGCGGATGCGAACAAGAAGCTGCGGCGTAATAAGCCCTAAGCGGGTAAAAAACAGCACAACAATCGGAAGCTGAAATACGATGCCAAACGGCAGCACGAGCTGAAGCAAAAACTGAAAATATTCATTAATGCCGATCATTTGTTGAACCCCTAGTTGGTCAGCCAGCTGGCTCATAAATCGAACGACAAACGGAAACAAGACGAAATAAGCGAAGCTGACGCCTGCTAAAAAAAGAACGATCGACGCCGGGATATAGCTTAACGTCACTTTCCGCTCTTTTTCATACAGACCGGGGCTGACAAACGCCCAAATTTGATACAACAGCACCGGAGCCGACAGCACAGCTGCGATGACAAAGGCAAACTGAAAATACACTTTAATCGGATCGGTGAGGCGGAAGGCGTTCATGGTCAAATGCTTCGCCTCGGCCGTTCGCTGCAAATACAAAATGACATCATCGACAAAAAAGAAACTAACGACAAGCGCCGCAGCAAAAAAGATGAGCACGATGATGAGCCGTTTTCGCAGTTCACCCAGATGCTCATACACCGACATTTCTTTGTCATTCATTGTTTCTCCATCCTGCCTTGTCATCGGTCGGTTTTCGTTTCTTCGTCATCAGCGAGCCCTTTTGTGGCGTCTTTAAACTCGCGAAGCGACTGGCCGAACGACCGCCCTAATTCTGGCAGCTTTTTCGTGCCAAACAGCAACAAAATCACAGCAACGAGCAACAAATATTTCATGTGTTGTTCTCTCCTTTTACGATGGCGATGGATAGTTTTTCAAAAAATAGACGAGCGACTGCAGCTCAATGGCTAAATCGATATGATGGACGCGAATATGGTTCGGCACGTTCAACCGCGCCGGAGTAAAGTTTAAAATGCCTTTAATTCCTTGGGCGACAAGGCGGTCGGTCAGCGCTTGAGCCGCGGCGGCCGGCACGGTTAAAATGGCGACCGGGATGTTTTCGTGAAGCCGCTCCTCCAACTCATCGAGATGATAGACCGGCACCCCGCCGACTGTCGTTCCTACTTTCCGCTCATCGACATCAAACGCCATCACGATTTTCGTATTGTTGTTTTTCGAAAAATTATAGTTTAAAAAGGCGGTGCCTAAATTGCCGACGCCAAACAAGGCGACTTCGGTCACCTCATCCTCTTCAAGCGTCCGGCGGAAAAACGACAACAAATAATTGACATTATACCCGTATCCCTTTTTACCAAGCGCGCCAAAATAGGAGAAATCGCGGCGGATCGTCGCCGGATCGACTTTCACCGCCTCGCTCAACTCGGCAGAGGAGACGCGTTGCTTGCCGGAAGCGTGCAAGTTTTTCAAAAACCGATAGTAAAGCGGCAGCCGTTTGGCGGTTGCCTGCGGAATTTTCGGTTGTTCGTTGCTCATGATCTCATCCCCTAGCTAATCGGTTTTCCGTCGGTAATGGCCAGACTTCCCGCCCGTTTTTTCGACCAAATACGTCGGACCGATGACCATTCCTTTATCAAGCGCCTTGCACATATCGTACACTGTCAACGCACAGACCGAAGCGGCCGTCAGCGCTTCCATTTCCACTCCTGTGCTCCCTTTCGTTTTCACCGTTGCCGTGATGACGAGCTTATGCGCTTCTCCATCGTTTTCCCAAGCAAAAGCAATGTCCACACCCTTTAACATAAGCGGGTGACACATTGGAATAAGGTCAGCTGTCTTCTTCGCCGCCATCACCCCCGCCACTTGAGCGACGGCGAGCACATCCCCTTTCTCGATCGCATTGCTCGTCATTTTTTCGTAAATTTCCCGGCTGACAGTCACGCTCGTTTGCGCCACAGCCACTCGCACAGTATCTTCTTTGTGCGTAATATCAACCATTTTCGCGCGCCCTTGTTCATTGAAATGAGTGAACGATGACAATACAATCTCCTCCATTTATACACTATACACGATTTTTCATCATTCGTCTTTGACCGTTTTCGCGACTTGCGTTAAACTATTCGCGAGGTGACGGACATGATCATTTTGCAAGTGCACGGGCTCACGAAATATTTCGGCGCTGACCTTATTTTATCGAATATAAAACTAGAAATACAGTCCCGCGACCGAATCGCCCTTGTCGGCCGCAACGGAGCGGGAAAATCGACATTGTTGAAAATCATCGCCGGTGAACTCTCTTTCGACAGCGGCAAAATCATCAAACCAAACCATATCAAAATCGGCTATTTGGCGCAAAACAGCGGGCTCGACTCGCCGCGTTCCATTTGGGACGAAATGCTTGAGGTATTCACCCCGCTTCTAGGACTCGAAAAACAGCTCGCCGAACTCAGCATGCAACTCGGCGACCCGGACGTACTCGCCGATCCCGCTCGCTATGAAAAAACGCTGAAAATGTATGACGAGCTGCAAGAACAATACAAAGAACAAGGCGGCTACCAATACGAAGCCGACATCCGCTCCGTTTTGCACGGGCTGCAGTTTTCCTCATATGATTATAAAACTACGCCGGTCTCGTCGTTAAGCGGCGGACAGCGGACGCGGCTTGCCCTTGGGAAATTGCTGTTGTCCAAGCCGGATTTATTGATTTTGGACGAGCCGACGAACCATTTGGATCTTGAGACGCTTGCCTGGCTGGAGCAGTACTTGCAAGCCTATCCCGGTGCCGTCCTGGTTGTTTCCCACGACCGCTACTTTTTAGACAAAATCGTCACCGACGTATACGAACTGTCGAATGCCACGCTCAAACACTATGCCGGCAACTACAGCCGCTATTTGGAGTTGCGGGCCGAGCAATACGAACAAGAGTTAAGACGGTACGAGAAACAGCAAGAAGAAATCGCCCGACTCCAAGACTTCATCCAGCGCAACATCGCACGTGCCTCGACGGCCAAACGGGCGCAAAGCCGGCGAAAGCAACTGGAAAAAATAGAACGGCTCGAACGGCCTGTCGGCGATGAAAAATCAGCCTCCTTTTCGTTCTCGATCGATCGACCGAGCGGCTATGAAGTGCTCACCGCTGAAGACATAGCCGTTGGCTATGACGACGGTGCACCCATCATCCGCCAAATCAGCTTCCGCATCACGCGCGGCGAAAGCGTCGCCCTAGTCGGGCCGAACGGCATCGGCAAGTCGACATTGCTGAAGGCGATCGCCCGAAAACTCCCTATCCAAACAGGAGAGCTCCGCTACGGCGCAAACGTCCAAATCGGCTATTACGATCAAGACCAAGCTGATTTGTCATCGAACAAACGGGTGCTTGACGAGCTGTGGGACGCCTACCCCGAAAAGACGGAAAAAGAAATTCGCACCGTGCTCGGCAACTTCCTGTTTTCCGGCGATGACGTTTTAAAACCGGTCTCCGCTTTAAGCGGCGGGGAGAAAGCACGCCTTTCGCTCGCCAAGCTGATGCTGCAAAAAGCAAATGTCCTTCTTTTGGACGAACCGACAAACCATCTCGACCTTGACAGCAAAGAAGTGCTCGAGCAAGCGCTCATCGACTACCCGGGAACGATTTTGTTCGTTTCCCACGACCGCTATTTCATCAACCGAATCGCAACAAAGGTGTTTGAACTTTCCAGCGGAGGCCTAACGGAATACTTAGGCGACTATGATTACTACATCGCCAAAAAAGAAGAAATGCGCGAATTGGCGCTCCTGAACGTCCGCCCGACAGAAACGGCAAGTGATTCTGCCAAAACGACATACGAGCAAGAAAAAGAGGAAAAAAAACGACGGCGCCAGCGCCAACGCCGCTTGGATGAAATCGAAGCCGAGATTGCAGCGCTTGAAGCACAAATCGCTGAGATCGAGCAAAAACTTTGTGATCCATCCGTTTACGGCGACTATGAGACGATGCAACGATTGACGCAAGAAAACGACGAGCGGAAGCAGCGAGTCGAAACGTTATTGGCCGAATGGGAACAGCTTTATACTTCACTATAACCGACAACCCGCCTCTAGTTTCGGCGGGTTGTTCTTTAGTTAGTCACATTATCCACAAAAGAATCCACAATTTCCACCATGGAATATAAGTTATTCACCAACTTTTCCACATTATCCACAAAAAACATCTTCCTTTTGCACAAAAATCGCTGTGTATTGTTTTTCTTATGTTGATCATGTTTTACCGCTTTTTCCACATTGTCCACAGATTTGTGGATAAAAATATACACAAACTTTTTTCACATGAAAACAAAAAGGACGATCCGTTTGCCTGCCGCAAACGGATCGCCCTTCGGTGTCTTTCGCGTTTCAGCCAACTGCCTAGACAAGCGGCAAGCTTGGATTGGCGTTGAGCGCCAAATCAGCCCGCTTTCCTTGTTGATATAACACTGTTCCCGCAACGGCAATCATCGCAGCATTATCGGTGCATAGCGATAACGGCGGGATGACAAGCTCCACATCGGGGAGCTCTTTCATTTTATCCTGCAGTGCAGCCCGCAGCCCGCGGTTGGCCGCCACCCCCCCGGCGAGCAGCACTTGCCGTACGCGGTATTCTTTGGCGGCCTGCACCGTTTTCGTCACCAGCACATCGACGACGCTGGCCTGAAAGCTCGCGGCCATCTGTCTCGGATCGATCTCCTCGCCGCGCTGCTTCGCGTTGTGGAGCGCATTGAGAACCGCCGATTTTAAGCCGCTGAAGCTGAAATCATACGAACCTTCCTCAAGCCACGCTCGCGGCAAATCAATCACTGGCTCTCCCTCATGAGCCAGCCGGTCGATGTGCGGTCCTCCTGGGTACGGAAGGCCTAAAGCCCGCGCCACCTTGTCATACGCCTCACCGGCAGCGTCATCGCGCGTTTCACCGATCACCGCAAAATTCCCATGCTCCTTCATGAACACGAGTTCCGTATGACCACCGGAAACGACGAGCGCCAACAGCGGAAACTTCATTTCAGCCACTAATTGATTGGCGTAAATATGACCGGCGATATGATGCACCCCAATAAGCGGCAATCCATGGGCAAACGCTAACGCTTTCGCCGCGTTGACCCCGACAAGAAGCGCTCCGACAAGCCCCGGTCCGGCCGTCACCGCCACCGCATCAAGGCCCGCAAACGATACGCCGGCCTGCTGCATCGCTTCTTCAATAACGAGCGTAATTTGCTCCACATGATGGCGGGAAGCAATTTCCGGCACGACGCCGCCAAACCGCCGATGGCTTTCCATTTGCGACGCCACTACATTCGATAAAACCTCTCTTCCGTTTTTCACGACTGCTGCCGCCGTTTCATCGCAGCTCGTTTCAATGCCTAATACATATACGTCCTCATTCATCTCAGCTTCACCCACATGACTAACGCGTCTTCAAAGTTATCCGGATAATACCGTTTGCGAATGCCTCCGTTGCGAAACCCTAGCTTTCGGTACAGCGACTGGGCAACATGATTGGACACGCGCACCTCAAGCGTCATCGTCGCCGCCCCGTGCTGCCTGGCCATGTCCATCAAGCGCCGCATGAGCGCTTCACCAAGCTTTTGCCCACGAAACTGCGGCAACACGGCTACATTCGTCACATGCGCCTCATCGATGACAAGCCACATCCCACCATACCCGATGATCCGCCCGTTGTACACCATGACGATATATTTGGCGTAGCGGTTGTACATGAGCTCGTTGTAAAACGATTCACGGCTCCAAGGCGAAGTAAACGATGCCCGCTCGACTTGCACGACTTCATCAATGTCATGAATGGTCATTGGCCGAAATTGAACATTGATCCCCATCGTTCTGTTCCCCTTTTTGTTTCGCGAGCCATTTCGCCTCCGCCTCGGCAAGGCGGAGGTAGTTCGGCACAAACACATGGGCGTTCTCGCGCTCTTTTTGTTTGCCTAGCATCACCAACTCGCTCGGACGCGGCAACGCCAAAGACGGCGGGGCCACGTGAACCCGTTCGCCTAAATGACTTCGAAACAAATCACGATATAGCGGTGCATCCGCACCAATGAACAATACATCCTCTTCCCGCTCGCTCAACCGACGCGCCCACTCATCCGCCGCCACAATCCGGTCCTCCTCAAGACAGCGGAGCGCACCGCCTTCGTAGCGATAAAGCCCGGTGTAAATTTGTCCGCGCCGTGCGTCAAACAGCGGAACGATCACCCCAGGAAAATAACGGCCATTGGCGGCGAGCACCTCAAGGCTCGACACTCCGGCGATCGGAATACCGAGCGACCAGGCAAGCGTTTTCGCAATCGTCACGCCGATCCGCACCCCGGTATACGACCCCGGCCCTTTCGCTACAACGATTAAATCGAGATCTTTTGGAGCAACGTCACATCGTCGAAGCAACAACTCAATGGCTGGCATCGCCCGGGATGAATGGTCTTTTTTCACATTGGTGATGAATTCCCCTTTCACGACATCACCATCTACCAACGCAATGCCAAGCGGCATATTCGATGTATCAATTCCCAATACTTTCATGACGGAAAAATCTCCTTGCACAACTGTTCATAACGCTCCCCCGACGGCTCAAAGTGAAGCAACCGCTCATCGCCGCCACGATGAAACAAGAAAACGGTCAGCCGTTCCTCAGGCAACTGGCCGGCGATCAAATGCGCCCATTCAACAACCGTGACGCCATCGCCAGCAAAATATTCGTCAAATCCAAGATCTTCCCATTCATCTTCAAGTCGGTATACATCCATATGATAAAGCGGAAGCCGACCATCATATTGCTTAATAATGGTAAACGTCGGGCTATTGACCGTTTGCGTAATGCCCAGCCCTTCAGCAAGACCTTTCGTAAACGTCGTCTTTCCCGCCCCGAGATCACCTTCTAATGCGATGACCATTCCCGGCTCAAGATGTTCCGCCAGCCGGCGGGCCACCGACTTCGTTTCTTCCGGAGAATGCACCAAAATTTCAATTTTTTTCATTTTGTTCTACCTTATCCCCTTTTATCATCTTCACTCTTGCTTTTGAAATTGTATCATATCCGAACATCTTGCCGCCACTTCCAAAACGAAAAATAGGCATAGGAGAAAAGGAAAAACAAAAAGGACGATCCCGCGCAGCCTTTTGGCTCGCTGACAGATCGCCCTGTTGCGCAATCGCCCCTAAAAAGAAAAAGGGAATGAGGCGTGTCGAAACTCCCTGGTGAATGAAGCTGCCTAGCAGCGACCTACTCTTGCAGGGGCGCTGGCCCCAACTACCATCGGCGCTGGAGGGCTTAACTTCCGTGTTCGGGATGGGAACGGGTGTTTCCCCTCCGCCATAGCCACTAGGCAAGCGGTTGGATTTTGACATCATTTATTATACTTGAAAAACAAACAATGTCAAGAAGGAAATTCATTCCTTCAAAACTAGATAACCGTCGGAAGAAGCCGCTCGCCTGCGCTTTTCGCATTGTCCAGCTCCGGCTCGCCGCCGCTCGCCTGCGCTTTTCGCTGTCTAGTTCCGGCCGCCATCGGCTCGCGACGCTTCGGTCCTGCTGCGGCGGCGACAGCCTCCTCGCAGGCCCTCCAGCGCACCTCGCCGATAAGCGGGCGGCCTCCACTTTTCTTGCTGTCCAGTTCCAGCGCCTAGCTCTCTTCTGCCAAATAACCTTCCCCCCCTCGGGGTGCAAGCACCCCTGCGGGTGAAGAACATTTGGCTTCGAGAGCTAATCGCGGCGCTTCCACTTTTCTAGGTTAAGCCCTCGATCGATTAGTATCCGTCAGCTCCACGTGTCGCCACGCTTCCACCTCGGACCTATCGACCTCGTCATCTTCGAGGGATCTTACCCGCCTGACGCGGTGGGAAATCTCATCTTGAGGGGGGCTTCACGCTTAGATGCTTTCAGCGCTTATCCCGTCCGCACATAGCTACCCAGCGGTGCCCCTGGCGGGACAACTGGTACACCAGCGGTGCGTCCATCCCGGTCCTCTCGTACTAAGGACAGCTCCTCTCAAATTTCCTCCGCCCGCGACGGATAGGGACCGAACTGTCTCACGACGTTCTGAACCCAGCTCGCGTACCGCTTTAATGGGCGAACAGCCCAACCCTTGGGACCGACTACAGCCCCAGGATGCGATGAGCCGACATCGAGGTGCCAAACCTCCCCGTCGATGTGGACTCTTGGGGGAGATCAGCCTGTTATCCCCGGGGTAGCTTTTATCCGTTGAGCGATGGCCCTTCCATGCGGAACCACCGGATCACTAAGCCCGACTTTCGTCCCTGCTCGACCTGTCCGTCTCGCAGTCAAGCTCCCTTGTGCCTTTGCACTCTCCGAATGATTTCCAACCATTCTGAGGGAACCTTTGGGCGCCTCCGTTACCTTTTGGGAGGCGACCGCCCCAGTCAAACTGCCCACCTGACACTGTCTCCCACCCCGTTAAGGGGTGCGGGTTAGAATTTCAATACCGCCAGGGTGGTATCCCACCGCCGCCTCCACCGAAGCTGGCGCTCCGGCTTCCCAGGCTCCCACCTATCCTGTACAAGCGATACCAAAATTCCATATCAGGCTGCAGTAAAGCTCCACGGGGTCTTTCCGTCCTGTCGCGGGTAACCTGCATCTTCACAGGTAGTATAATTTCACCGGGTCTCTCGTTGAGACAGCGCCCAAGTCGTTACACCTTTCGTGCGGGTCGGAACTTACCCGACAAGGAATTTCGCTACCTTAGGACCGTTATAGTTACGGCCGCCGTTTACTGGGGCTTCGGTTCGCACCTTCGCTTCCGCTAAGCGCTCCCCTTAACCTTCCAGCACCGGGCAGGTGTCAGCCCCTATACGTCGCCTTTCGGCTTCGCAGAGACCTGTGTTTTTGATAAACAGTCGCTTGGGCCTTTTCACTGCGGCTCTTCAGGGCTCTTCACCCCAAAGAGCACCCCTTCTCCCGAAGTTACGGGGTCATTTTGCCGAGTTCCTTAACGAGAGTTCTCCCGCGCGCCTTAGGATTCTCTCCTCGCCTACCTGTGTCGGTTTGCGGTACGGGCACCTCTTCCCTCGCTAGAGGCTTTTCTTGGCAGTGTGAAATCGGGGACTTCCGGATCACTCCGTCGCCGTCACCGCTTGGCCTTATGATCCGCGGATTTGCCTGCGGATCAGCCTTGCGGCTTGGACAGGCTCTTCCAGCCGCCTGCTCGCCCTATCCTCCTGCGTCCCCCCCATCGCTCAAACGGGAAGAAGGTGGTACAGGAATCTCAACCTGTTGTCCATCACCTACGCCTTTCGGCCTCGGCTTAGGTCCCGACTAACCCTGAGCGGACGAACCTTCCTCAGGAACCCTTAGGCTTTCGGCGCAGAGGATTCTCACCTCTGTTTTCGCTACTCATACCGGCATTCTCACTTCTAAGCGCTCCACCAGTCCTTCCGGTCTGGCTTCTCTGCCCTTAGAACGCTCCCCTACCGATGACCAACGGTCATCCCGCAGCTTCGGCGGCACGTTTAGCCCCGGTACATTTTCGGCGCAGAGTCACTCGACCAGTGAGCTATTACGCACTCTTTAAATGGTGGCTGCTTCTAAGCCAACATCCTGGTTGTCTTTGCAACTCCACATCCTTTTCCACTGAACGTGCACTTCGGGGCCTTAGCTGGCGGTCTGGGCTGTTCCCCTCTCGACCACGGATCTTATCACTCGCAGTCTGACTCCCGGGCATAAGTCATTGGCATTCGGAGTTTGACTGGGTTCGGTAACCCGGTTTGGGCCCCTAGCCCAATCAGTGCTCTACCTCCAAGACTCCTAAACCCGAGGCTAGCCCTAAAGCTATTTCGGGGAGAACCAGCTATCTCCAAGTTCGATTGGCATTTCACCCCTACCCACACCTCATCCCCGCACTTTTCAACGTGCGTGGGTTCGGGCCTCCAGCCGGTGTTACCCGGCCTTCACCCTGGACATGGGTAGATCACCTGGTTTCGGGTCGACGACGACGTACTCACACGCCCTGTTCAGACTCGCTTTCGCTGCGGCTCCGCCTCTTCGGCTTAACCTCGCACGCCATCGTCACTCGCCGGTTCATTCTACAAAAGGCACGCCATCACCCATCAACGGGCTCTGACTACTTGTAGGCACACGGTTTCAGGTTCTCTTTCACTCCCCTCCCGGGGTGCTTTTCACCTTTCCCTCACGGTACTGGTGCACTATCGGTCACTAGGGAGTATTTAGCCTTGGGAGATGGTCCTCCCTGCTTCCGACGGGATTCCTCGTGTCCCGCCGTACTCAGGATCCGCTCGGGAGGGAACGAAGTTTCGACTACAGGGCTCTCACCTTCTCTGGCCGGCCGTTCCAGACCGGTTCGTCTACCCCGTTCCTTTCTCACTCCCATCGTGAGCGGTCCTACAACCCCAAGAGGACATGCCTCTTGGTTTGGGCTGTTCCCGTTTCGCTCGCCGCTACTTAGGGAATCGCGGTTGCTTTCTTCTCCTCCGGGTACTAAGATGTTTCAGTTCCCCGGGTGTGCCCTCCATGCCCTATGGATTCAGGCATGGATACTGCCCCATTACGGACAGTGGGTTCCCCCATTCGGACATCTCCGGATCAACGCTTGCTTACAGCTCCCCGAAGCGTTTCGGCGTTTGCCCCGTCCTTCATCGGCTCCTAGTGCCAAGGCATCCACCGTGCGCCCTTTCTAGCTTAACCTACAGCGCTCTCGGCTTCTTCCTTATGTTAATCGGTTATCTAGTTTTCAAGGAACGAGACTGCTTCTTGAATTTGCTTCTCTGCAGTCTTGCATCGAGGAATCCCACTTCCTCGAATCTGCTAGAAGACGCAGATGCAAAGTAGCTCCTTTGAATTCGCTTCTTTGCAGCTTTGCGCCGAGGAATCCATCTTCCTTGAACCTGCTGGAAGACGAAGGCGCAAAGTAGCTCCTTTGAATTCGCTTCTTCGCTGGTTTGCGTCGAGGAATTCGGCTTCTCCGAATCCGCTTGTAGACGCAAAGCGACTTCTTTGAACAAACTTCCTTGCGGCTTTGTGCCGAGGAATCTTGCTTCCCTGAACCTGCTAGCAGACGCAGGCACAGGCGCTTTTGAAGGAATTTCTCATTCCCTCAAAACCGAACGAAACGAAAGCGCTGTGTATCGACAGTTGGCCATTGCGGCCTCCGCTTTTCGGATTGTCTAGCTCCGGCCGCCATCGGCTCGCGACGCTTCGGTCCTGCTGCGGCGGGCTAAGCCCGCTCGCAGGCCCTCCAGCGCACCTCGCCGATAGGCGGGCGACCTCCGCTTTTCTCCTTAGAAAGGAGGTGATCCAGCCGCACCTTCCGGTACGGCTACCTTGTTACGACTTCACCCCAATCACTTGCCCCACCTTCGGCGGCTGGCTCCCTTGCGGGTTGCCTCACCGACTTCGGGTGTTGCAAGCTCTCGTGGTGTGACGGGCGGTGTGTACAAGGCCCGGGAACGTATTCACCGCGGCATGCTGATCCGCGATTACTAGCGATTCCGGCTTCATGCAGGCGAGTTGCAGCCTGCAATCCGAACTGAGAGCGGCTTTTTGGGATTCGCTCCCCCTCGCGGGTTCGCAGCCCTTTGTACCGCCCATTGTAGCACGTGTGTAGCCCAGGTCATAAGGGGCATGATGATTTGACGTCATCCCCACCTTCCTCCGACTTGTCGCCGGCAGTCCCTCTAGAGTGCCCAACTGAATGCTGGCAACTAGAGGCGAGGGTTGCGCTCGTTGCGGGACTTAACCCAACATCTCACGACACGAGCTGACGACAACCATGCACCACCTGTCACCCTGTCCCCCCGAAGGGGGAACGCCCAATCTCTTGGGTTGTCAGGGGATGTCAAGACCTGGTAAGGTTCTTCGCGTTGCTTCGAATTAAACCACATGCTCCACCGCTTGTGCGGGCCCCCGTCAATTCCTTTGAGTTTCAGCCTTGCGGCCGTACTCCCCAGGCGGAGTGCTTATCGCGTTAGCTGCAGCACTAAAGGGTGTGACCCCTCTAACACTTAGCACTCATCGTTTACGGCGTGGACTACCAGGGTATCTAATCCTGTTTGCTCCCCACGCTTTCGCGCCTCAGCGTCAGTTGCAGGCCAGAGAGCCGCCTTCGCCACTGGTGTTCCTCCACATCTCTACGCATTTCACCGCTACACGTGGAATTCCGCTCTCCTCTCCTGCCCTCAAGTCCCCCAGTTTCCAATGACCCTCCACGGTTGAGCCGTGGGCTTTCACATCAGACTTAAGGGACCGCCTGCGCGCGCTTTACGCCCAATAATTCCGGACAACGCTCGCCCCCTACGTATTACCGCGGCTGCTGGCACGTAGTTAGCCGGGGCTTTCTCGTGAGGTACCGTCACCGCGCCGCCCTCTTCGAACGGCGCCCCTTCGTCCCTCACAACAGAGCTTTACGACCCGAAGGCCTTCTTCGCTCACGCGGCGTCGCTCCGTCAGGCTTTCGCCCATTGCGGAAGATTCCCTACTGCTGCCTCCCGTAGGAGTCTGGGCCGTGTCTCAGTCCCAGTGTGGCCGGTCACCCTCTCAGGCCGGCTACGCATCGTCGCCTTGGTGAGCCGTTACCTCACCAACTAGCTAATGCGCCGCGGGCCCATCCGCAAGTGACAGCCAAAAGGCCGCCTTTCAACCAAAGACCATGCGGTCTTCGGTGTTATCCGGTATTAGCTCCGGTTTCCCGGAGTTATCCCGGTCTTGCGGGCAGGTTGCCCACGTGTTACTCACCCGTCCGCCGCTGACCAAACCAGAGCAAGCTCCGATTTGGTCCGCTCGACTTGCATGTATTAGGCACGCCGCCAGCGTTCGTCCTGAGCCAGGATCAAACTCTCCAAAAGAAAGTTGATTGGCTTTTTGCTTCAGCCGCAGCACCAAAGGCGCTAAGCGGCCTCCGCTTTTCGAATTGTCTAGCTTCGGTCCGCCGCCGCTCGGGGTCAAATAACCTTCCCCCTAGGGGTGCAAGCACCCCTACGGGTGAAGAACATTTGCCCGTCGCGGCGACCCGCGGACCTCCGCTTTTCGTTGCGCTTCGTTTCGTTCAGTTTTCAAGGAACAAAATAATCCTATGGACTCTTCATGGAGCGGGTGATGGGAATCGAACCCACGACATCAGCTTGGAAGGCTGAGGTTTTACCACTAAACTACACCCGCATATTTTTTGATGAAACACCCATCACAATTTTTCATGCCCCTTCCTCTGCCAGCTGATTCAAAGAAGCTGGATGCGTCGGGGCAACTCGAAGCGTATTCGGCGAAGTGAAGGCTCGTGGCTGAGGTTTTACCACTAAACTACACCCGCATAATATTTAGT
Source organism: Geobacillus sp. PLS 41 (assembly GCF_056494105.1). NCBI lineage: Bacteria > Bacillati > Bacillota > Bacilli > Caryophanales > Anoxybacillaceae > Geobacillus > Geobacillus sp. PLS 41. The sequence goes on from NZ_CM151395.1 coordinate 324,311, forward strand.
TTAACAAAATCGGGAAGACAGGATTTGAACCTGCGACCCCATGGTCCCAAACCATGTGCTCTACCAAGCTGAGCTACTTCCCGATGATGGCGCGCTCGAGAGGATTCGAACCCCTAACCTTCTGATCCGTAGTCAGATGCTCTATCCAATTGAGCTACGAGCGCAATAGATTATTGCACCAAAGAGACGGATTACATTTTAGCAACTCACTGTGTTGCTGTCAATAGTTTATCTAAAAAATGCGGTCGAGAGGACTTGAACCTCCACGGGGTCGCCCCCACTAGGCCCTCAACCTAGCGCGTCTGCCATTCCGCCACGACCGCATATTGACTAATCAGTGCGGGTGGAGGGACTTGAACCCCCACGCCGTGAGGCGCCAGATCCTAAGTCTGGTGCGTCTGCCAATTCCGCCACACCCGCTAATATGGTGAGCCATGGAGGACTCGAACCTCCGACCCTCTGATTAAAAGTCAGATGCTCTACCTACTGAGCTAATGGCTCATGGTTAGGTATACACTCACAGTGAACGATGTCCCTTCCTCTACTAGCATATTCAAAGATGCAGGATGCGTCGGGACAACTCGAAGCAAACTCGATGATGCATCGCTCGTTGCTCTACCTACTGAGCTAATGGCTCATGGTTGGGTATACACTCCAGGTACTACCTAGCTTACCTGCCTCTTCCTCTGCCAGCCTATTCAAAGAAGCTAGGCGCGTCGAGGCAACTCGAAGCAAACTCGAAGATGCAGCGCTCGTTACTGAGCGAATGGCTCATGTATTTAACACATAAAAATGGCTGGGCCAGCTGGATTCGAACCAGCGCATCACGGAGTCAAAGTCCGTTGCCTTACCGCTTGGCTATGGCCCAGCGATTTAGTGCAATGGCGGTCCCGACGGGACTCGAACCCGCGATCTCCTGCGTGACAGGCAGGCATGTTAACCACTACACTACGGGACCACAAATCGCGGGGATCACCCCGCGCTATTCAGTGACCCGTACGGGATTCGAACCCGTGTTACCGCCGTGAAAGGGCGGTGTCTTAACCACTTGACCAACGGGCCACGCATATACGTATTGGAGTGGCGGAGAAGGCGGGATTTGAACCCGCGCGCCGTAAAGCCACGACCTAACGGTTTAGCAAACCGTCCCCTTCAGCCACTTGGGTACTTCTCCAAAGAAATGGCTCCGCAAGTAGGATTCGAACCTACGACCTACCGGTTAACAGCCGGTTGCTCTACCGCTGAGCTATTGCGGAATGATGAAAAAATTATATGTCATGCATATCTTTACGATGTGCTCGTTGCCTCTTCCTCTGCCAGCTAATTCAAGGAAGCGAGATGCGTCGAGGCAACTCGCAGCCAATTCGAAGATGTGAGGCTCGTCGCTGAGCTATTGCGGAATGATGTTTGACAATCGACATTGTTTATTATATTGAGCAACTTGTCGTTTGTCAATACGTTTTCCCGCAACTTCCTCTGCTGTTTTCCGCCGTTTAGCGACGGCTTTTATAATTTAGCACACGATCATCCTGATTGTCAACCTTTTTTCGCAAAATGTTTTGTTTGATTATGGGCGTTGACTGGACATTATAGTTTAACAATTCTTGACGAAAAGGTAGCTTGTCTATTTTCTCGACTGACGAACACCAAGGCGTGACGGAAGACCGAACAACCACCCGCTTCACAGACCCATGCATGGGTCTGAAAGCGGCGTTGTTCAGTCGCCCGACAGTCGATCGGGCTATGTAAAAGCTACAAATGTTAAAGTTTCAAATTGCATCTACTCTGAAAATACCTGAGCTTCAAAATGTGTAAAACTGTAATATTCGACATAGAGATATTTTCATCCTTCCGATGGCAACCAAATTTTTCTGTCATGGGAGTCTAGGATCGTTTGAGCTTGCTTCGGCAGCGGCCGCAAACATAACGGTCTATGTTGATCCGTCTTTTGCGGCGGTAGGTGAGGCCGCATGACGTGCAAATGTATGTGTAGATCGTTTTCGGCGCTTTTGTATTTCGAGCAAGCGGACGACAATAGCGAGGCGCCCCCACTTTTTGCAGCAGTTCGCGGAAGTCGCGGTCGCGGTGGCGGTAGCCTTTTCCCTCAAGGTGCAAGTGGTAATGGCAAAGCTCGTGTTTGATGATGGCGATCAATTCTTCCTCGCCGAACTGCTCGTAATGTTTTTTATTGAGCTCAATGTTGTGCGTTTGCAACATGTAGCGCCCGCCGGTGGTGCGCAAACGAGGGTTGAAGAAAGCGGTATGGCGGAACGGCTTGCCGAACACGCGAATGGAAATTTGTTCGACAAGGGCTTGCAGCTGCTTTTGGTCCATGGCGGGTCTCTCCTTCATCTTTTGGCACAGGACAATTCACCATTACATACACATATATTACCTTTCCACTGTCAGGGAGGTGACTGATTTTGCCTACATGGCTGAAAAATCAGATGAGACGAGCCTACTATGAGAAAAACCGTGAGCAAATTAAACTGTTGAACCAATGCTGGTTTTTTTATCGGAGAAAACACTGCTCCTAAGGCAGTGCTTTCTCCATTTCACTCTTTCGGCGGCACCATCGACAGCGATATTCTTCCCTTCGCCACATCGACATGCTCGACCCATACTTTGACGACGTCGCCGACCGAAACGACATCGAGCGGATGGCGCACGTATTGTTTGCTTAGTTTGGAAATGTGCACGAGCCCGTCCTGTTTGACCCCAATGTCGACAAAGGCGCCGAAGTCAACGACGTTGCGCACGGTTCCTTCCAGCTCCATGCCTGGCTTCAAATCTTCCATCTTCAACACATCTTTGCGTAATAGCGGCTTGGGCAGCTCGTCGCGCGGGTCGCGCTCTGGGCGGCGCAAGGCATCGATGATGTCGCGGAGCGTCAGTTCCCCGATGCCGAGTTCAGCTGCTGTCGCTTCGATATCAATGGCTTGCAGCGCCTGGCGCAGTTCATCACTGCCAATGGCGGCGGTCGTAAATCCTAACTTACGCAACAGTTGCTTCACTTCCGCGTACCGCTCAGGGTGAATCGGCGTGCGGTCAAGCGGTTCGTCGCCATCAACGATGCGCAAAAAACCGATGCACTGCTCGTACGTTTTCGCTCCGAGCCGAGGAATCGTTTTCAGCTCTTCACGGTTGCGGAATTTCCCTTGCTCTTCGCGACGCTTGACGATGTTTTCTGCAACGGTTTTCGTGAGCCCGGACACGTACTGAAGCAGGGAGACGGAGGCGGTGTTGACGTTGACACCGACTTGATTGACGACCGTCTCGACGACGAAACGAAGCGACTCGGCAAGCTTTTTTTGCGACACATCGTGCTGGTATTGGCCGACGCCGACCGATTTTGGATCGATTTTGACAAGCTCGGCGAGCGGGTCTTGGACGCGGCGGGCGATCGAGACGGCGCTCCGCTCTTCGACTTGCAGGTCGGGAAACTCAGCGCGTGCAAGGTCGGAAGCAGAGTAGACGCTCGCTCCTGCTTCATTGACAATCAAATAAAAAATATCGCGTTGCACATGCTTCAGCGTGTCGGCGACAAACTGTTCGGTTTCCCGAGATGCTGTTCCGTTGCCAATCGCAATCATATCAACGTGATCGTCATCAAGCAGGCGAAGAAGTTTCGCGCGCGCCTCTTCTTTTCGCTCTTGCGGCGGATGCGGATAGATCACATCAATGCGAAGCAGTTTCCCCGTTTCGTCGACAACGGCGAGCTTGCACCCAGTCCGATAGGCTGGGTCGATGCCGAGCACCGTTTTTCCTTTGAGCGGCGGCTGGAGAAGCAGTTTGCGCAAGTTTTCAGCGAAAATATGGATGGCCCGCTCCTCCGCTTTCTCCGTCAACTCGTTGCGGATGTCGCGTTCAATGGCAGGCTCCATCAGCCGCTTGTATCCGTCCTCGATCGCTTCTGCCACGATGGGAGCGGCCGGGGACGATTCATCAGCGACTGTTTTTCGCCGCAAATAGCGAATGATGTCCTCAACAGGCGCCTTGATCGAGACGCGCAGCACCTCTTCCTTTTCACCACGGTTTAACGCCAACACGCGGTGCGGAACGATTTTAGCCAGGGGCTCCTCGTAGTCGTAGTACATTTCGTACACACTCTTTTCGTCCTTTTCCGGCGCTTTGGCAACCGAAGCAATCGTTCCTTTCCGCCGCGTCTCGTCGCGCACCCATTGACGAAGAGCAGCGTCATCTGCCACTTTCTCGGCGATGATGTCTTTCGCACCTTGAAGCGCCTCTTCAACGGTTGCGACTCCTTTATCTTCGTTGACGAACATTTCGGCCTGTTGTTCCGGAGTTGGGGCCGGTGGACACGAAAGGAGCCATTCGGCAAGAGGTTCAAGCCCTCTCTCTTTTGCGATGGTTGCTTTCGTGCGCCGCTTTTGCCGATACGGGCGGTATAAATCTTCGACTTGTTGCAACTTCGTGGCCTCAAGAATGTCGCGCTTTAACTCTTCCGTCAACTTCCCTTGCTCGTCAATGAGGCGGAGCACTTCCTCTTTCCGTTGTTCTAAATGCTGCAAATACTCCCATCTCTCCAGTACTTCACGAATTTGCACTTCATCGAGCGCCCCAGTCATTTCTTTCCGGTAGCGGGCGATAAACGGGATCGTGTTTCCTTCTCGATGGAGCGCAATGACGTTTTCGACTTGCTTCGCTGCCAGCTGCTGCTCGACGGCAATGACTTCAATGAGCCGCTGTTCGTTAGCCAAGCGATTCCCTCCTTAATGACATGGAAAATAAAAAAGCGCTACCTGTACGCAGCTGCTTTGTGAAACAGTATACATAGATGAAAATGGAAGGACAGACCGTTCCGGGAAGACCGATCTGCCCGTCTCACCAACGTGAACACTCGATAATCAAGACCGATGCCGCACGTCAACGCCGCTTTCCCCATCCGCTCGGCCGCCCGTTGGCAACCGAAAACGCCGTTTCTCCTGTTCGCTGTTATGCCAAAAGCAAAGGTTTTTCGCTCTATCAAAAGTCGATCAGTCCTAAGCTAATTTGCAGCGCCTCATCGACTTTATCCATCATTTCATCGTCCAAATGAGTGATTTTATCGGTCAGCCGTTGCTTGTCGATCGTGCGAATTTGCTCAAGCAAAATGACCGAATCGCGTTCAAACCCGTAGCGTTTCGCGTCAATCTCGACATGCGTCGGCAGCTTCGCTTTTTGGATTTGCGCCGTAATCGCCGCGACAATCACCGTCGGGCTAAAACGATTGCCGATATCGTTTTGGATCACCAACACGGGGCGCACGCCGCCCTGCTCCGAGCCAACAACCGGGGAAAGGTCCGCAAAATACACGTCGCCACGTTTGACAATCAAAGCATTACCCCCCGCTAACTAAGCGTTCAACGGTGTGGTCGGCCTCGTATTCAGCATGAAACGCTTCAGAAGCGATAGATAAATTGATTTTCGCCATTTCCATGTAGCCTCGTCTCATCGCCTCGCGAATTTGCCGTTTCTTCCGCTCGCGAATGTACATTTTCGTCGCTTGATAAATGAGTTCATTGCGGTTGCCGTTTTCCTGCTTTACGAGCACGTCCAGTTCTGTCAGCAGCGACTGCGGCAAACGAACGACGATTTCCGCTGTTGCGCCAGATTCCGACACAAATATACACCTCCACGAACTGCAGCCATTGATTGCTTCCACTTCATGATACCATTAAACAACGGCGCTGCAAAGTCATTTCTCCATTTTCTATCCTTTGTCTTCCGAAGCAGATTATGCATCGCTTCATCCGCGACCAACGGCGTTTCTCACTTCCATTATACGCTTATTTCGGAAAAAAATACGGGGCACCCGGTAGCCGATCGTGCACGGCACTTCATAATTGATTGTGTCCAAATGGCGGGCGACATCATCGATGGAAATGACTTCGTCCCCTTGGCGGCCAATTAATGTCACCTTCGTCCCGACAGGCAGCGGCTCCGGCAGGCGGATCATGCATTGATCCATGCAGATACGGCCGACGATCGGCGCCCGCCGCCCGCCAACAAGCACATGAAAGTGCTGCAACCTTCGCAGCCAGCCGTCCGCATAACCGATTGGAATCGTGCCGATCCACTCTTCCGTCTGCGCGGTGTACGTCGCACCGTAGCTCACCTTTTCGCCTGGTTGCAGTTTTTTGACGTGTACAAGGCGGCTATGGAGCGAAAACGCCTCTTTCAATTCGTATGGGAGGAGCGGCTTGATGTCCGGCGATGGGGCGAGCCCGTACATCGAAATGCCAAAGCGAACCATGTTGAACGCTCGATCGGAAAAACGAAGGGCCGCCGCGCTGTTGGCGCAATGAACGAGCGACGGCCGCGACGGCAGCCAGTCAAGCATATGCAAAAAGCGGGCGTATTGATAAGAAAAGTAATCCGTATTCACTTCATCAGCGGTCGCAAAATGCGTATACACCCCTTCAAGCACAAAGGGCGGATGGCGATCGATCAAGGCCGCTATTCGCTTTGTCTCCTCTTCGTCTTTCACCCCAAGCCGTCCCATTCCCGTGTCCATCTTTAAATGGAAATGAATCGGGGTCGAACCGTTATACAGCGATGACGCCTTCTCGAGCCAATCAGAGCGAAACACGGTTAAGGCGATGCGGTGTTCGGCGGCCAACGCCACATCCTCGGGACGAGACGCCCCAAGCACTAAAATCGGGGCATCGATGCCTTTTTTTCGTAAGGCAAGCGCCTCGTCCAAAAAGGCGACGGCCAAGCGGGAAGCGCCCGCTTCGAGCGCCGTTGCCGCCACTTGGGCATCGCCGTGCCCGTAGGCGTTCGCCTTGACAACGGCCATAATTTGCGTACCCTCCGGCAAAAAGCGGCGCAAATTCGCGACGTTGTCGTAAATGGCGTCCAAATCAATTTCCACCCACGTATCGCGGTGAAACTCGTCCATCCTCTCTCGCTGCCTTTCTAGTCATAGCCAGTTTGAAAGCGCTTGAATCGATTGGATTCCTTTTTTAGTTTACCATGTTCCTAGGGAAGAAGGAATAGGATGAGCGGCGGAAAAATGAGAAAAACGGCGGAAAACATTGGAGATCGCAACGATTCGTCCACTGGCCTGCCTTCACTGCTTCTGCACAAAAACAAAAAGCAGCTTCTCCGCTTCAACGCGGAGAGCCGCCTGTTTGCAAATCCGCACTGTCATTTTGCCGCTTTTTCTTGCACGGAGCTGGCGACCATCACCATTTCTTCCGGCGTCAAATCGTCCGAGGCGAGCGTAAACTCCGCCCCGTTGTACCACCATGTCAACGTTCGGTCGGTGAGGGCGCCAATGGTGAATCCTAAATCAACCGGGTCGCCGTTGACAAGAACTGGCATGCTTGTCGCCGGAAGCACATCCGCTTTTTCTTGCACGAGCGTAAACGATTTTTTGCCGCCGAATGTCATAATGACGCGCGTGCCGTTTTCACCTTTCACTTCTTTTTCCTCAAGCGCTTGAACCCCTTTCGGAAGCTGACTCGGGTACATGACGGCCATCACTTGCTCTTTTCCTTCGGCCATCGTTGGCACCTCAAGACGGGCGCCAGTCATGTTTTTCTTTGTATCAAACGCGTCATCATCAAACTTTTTGTTAAACTCGACGTTGGAAAATTCGACCGTCAACAGCGCTTTCCGGTCCGTATCCATCACTTTGACCGAGACGGGCGCCAAATCTTTTTTGCGCAGTGTAATCTCTTGGGTTGGAACGACTTGGCTGTTCGGGTAGTTCGTTTTCGTCTCAAACACATAGTAATCGTCCGTCGCCTTAAACTTCGCCTTCGAATCGCTCAAAATGTCTTTGACGAGCGATTCGTACAAATACGCTTGGCTGCTGTTTTTCGGCCAATCGCTCACAAACTTGAAGGTTTTGTTGAGCGCCGGCGTGAAGACGAACACCCCTTCGTCATTGCGCAAAATCATTTGGCTTTGTCCTTTGTCGGCGTTTTTCAAGCTGACGCGGTAGTAGGACGGCTGCTTGTGCCACACTTCGACATGATACACTTGCGGCTTTTCCCCGGTGCGGAACGTCATTTTCGCCTCAGCCTGATAACCCGTCATCTCATCGACCTTTTCATCAAGCGCCTTCAGCACCTCTTCCTGCGATTTCGACCCGCAGCCAGCCAAAGCAAACAGAAAAATGATGCCGACCAACGCCATCAGCACGTTTCTGCCCATCGCTTCAACCCCTTTGCCTCATATATCGATTTCTACCCATGCACTACAATATATGAGACAACTTTCGGGAATATGCAGACTAGCCATGGCAAGCATCAGCCGGCGTCATCGGTCAAGACGCTCAATGACGACTTGGGCGACGGCGTAATCGCGGCTATGGGAAATGGACAGATGAACCGTCTCGCCATCGCGGCGGGCAGCAATGCTCGGCTTTCCGTGCTCATCGGAAACGATCTCGATGTCTTGAAACGATAGATGCCGCCCGATCCCCGTTCCGAGCGCTTTGGCGTACGCTTCTTTAGCCGCAAATCGCCCGGCGAGAAACTCTGCCTGTCTTGCGGGCGGCAACTCGCCAAACTGCGCTTTTTCACGCGGCGTCAAAATTCGCTCTGGAAATTTGCGGCTCCGCTCAAGAAGGGAGCGGATCCGTTCCAACTCTACAATATCAATGCCAATGCCGACGATCACTGCTTCCTCACCTATCCTATCCGCCCTGATGGTCGGACAAATTTTTTATGAGAGACCCGCATAAGATGGCTTATAAAAAACGCCCCATTTCCGCGAAGAAGGGAGACCAACCCGTGTTTCAACATGCAAGCGATGTCCGCTCATTTGTCCGCCTTTATCCCGTCGTTGCCGCCTTATTATTGGTCCATATCGCCGCATGGCTGTTGTTTTCTCTTCCCTTGACAGCGCTTGAACCCATTTGGCAATACGCCGTCGGGACGAACGGCGCGATCCGCCATGGAGAGTGCTGGCGGCTTGTCAGCCCAATCGTGCTGCATCGCGATTTCCACCATATGGCCGCCAACAGTTTGTCCTTATGGCTGTTTGGCCCCTGGCTGGAGCGCGCACTTGGGAAAAGAAAGTTTTTGTTTCTGTATATCGGAGGCGGAATCGGCGCCAATGTCGCCACTTTATTCCTTCTGCCGCCGCTGTACACCCATGTCGGGGCGTCGGGCGCCATTTTCGCCTTGTTTGGCATGTACAGCTACCTCGCCCTATTCCGCCGCGACTTAGTCGCCCCCCGCCACGCCCAGCTGCTGCTTTCGGTCATGGCGGTTCATTTGCTGCTTGGCATCATGACACCACATGGGAATTTATTGGCCCATCTATTTGGCTTCGCCGTCGGCGGCCTGCTTGCCCCCTTTTTGTCCATCCGCCCCAAGCGGCCGTCGTTTTACATGCCTCGGCTATGAAAAAACGGCGCTTAATGCGCCGTAATCCGCCGTTTCTTCGTCCGGCTGCGGGCTGAGCCGTCCGGGCGGCCGCCCCGTTTTTTCTCCCGCTTGACCGCTAAAGGCGGCTCTTCCGTCAATTGCACCGGCGTCGTATCCGGCTCGCGCGTCAACATTTTCAAGCAGGCAGCGACAATCGTTACCGAATCGTGCTCTTCAAGCAATTCTTCCGCTGCCCGTTTGTAAAATGACAGGTTTTCGGTCTCCACGACGTTGAGAAGCTTTTCGATCGCGATACGCTGTTGGCCTTCGAGCGCCTCATCAAGTGTCGGCGGCTTCATCCGCTCCATTTTCCGCTTCGTCGTCCGCTCAATATGGTGAAGCTGGCCGATCTCCCTTGGAGTGACAAACGTCATCGCCACCCCTGTCTTGCCGGCGCGCCCGGTGCGCCCAATCCGGTGGACATAGCTTTCCGGGTCTTGCGGAATATCAAAGTTGTACACGTGCGTTACGCCGGAAATATCCAAGCCGCGCGCCGCAACATCCGTCGCCACTAAAATTTCAATCGCACCTTCCTTAAACTTGCGCAGCACCGACAGCCGTTTCGCTTGGCTTAAATCGCCATGAATGCCTTCCGCTGCATAGCCTCGCAAGTTGAGCGCCTCTGCCAGCTCATCGACACGACGCTTCGTGCGGCCGAACACGATCGCGAGCTCCGGCGCCTGAATATCAAGAAGCCGCGTCAAAATGTCAAATTTCTTTTTCTCGTGCACTTCTAAGTAGTACTGTTGAATGTTCGGCACGGTCATTTCCTTTGCCTTCACTTTGACAAGTTCCGGCTCGTTCATGAAGCGCTCGGCAATGCGGCGAATCGGATCCGGCATCGTCGCCGAGAACAGCAACGTCTGCCGCTCGGCCGGCACATGGCTTAAAATCGCCTCAATATCTTCGATAAAGCCCATATTGAGCATTTCATCCGCCTCATCGAGAACGACCGTATGCACATGCTCAAGGCGGAGCGTCCCGCGGTTGATATGGTCGATAATACGGCCCGGCGTCCCGACGATCACGTGCGGATGTTTTTTCAAAGCGCGGATTTGCCGGTCGATATCTTGACCGCCGTAAATCGGCAAGACGCGCACGCGCTTGACGGCGCCGATTTTGTACAGCTCTTCTGATACTTGGATGGCGAGCTCACGCGTCGGCGCGACAACGAGCGCTTGAACAGCGCTGTTTTTCACATTCACTTTCTCAACGATCGGAATGCCAAACGCCGCCGTTTTCCCCGTTCCGGTTTGCGCTTGACCGATTACGTCTTTATTTTGCAGACTGAGCGGAATCGTCTTCGCTTGAATCGGAGTCGTCTCTTCAAACCCCATCCGCTCGATCGCTTTCATCACTTCTTGGCTTAATCCTAATTCTTGAAATGTCGTCAATGTTATCCAAACTCCTTATAAAAAATCGTCCCTTTATCCGAGAGAAAGGTTTGACAGTTATCATACCATGTTATGCGGTGATTTGCAATGATGGGCATGGGCAGCGCGCAAAAATGTTTCCACCTCAGCAAACAGAACGTGCCGATCGATGCTATGACAAACATGATGGAACGAATTGGGCAAAAGCAACAGCTTTTTTTCTGAAGACCCCATGCGTTCATATAAATAGCAGGCGCTTTTTAACGGCACGATCCCATCTTTTTCTCCTTGCACAATGAGCGCGGGTGCCGCGACGCGCGGAAGTCGGGGACGCACATCGCGAACGAGTTTGCGAAACTCCCTGACAGCTGAAAACGGCGTCGCCATCATTTTGTTTCGATAGCGGAGAAACAGTGGGTGCTCCCGCGCTCCTTTCCATCCATTGGCAAACATCTCGCGGATGTCGCGCCATAATTGGCGCGGGTTGACATAGTAAAACGCAGCGCTTAGCAGCACGAGTTTGGCGACCGGGTATTTTTCCGCCAAGTAGACGGCGATCACTCCACCCATTGAAAACCCAATGACATACACCACACTGCAACGGTGATGGAGCGCTAAAAACGCTTGTTCCGCCGCCGCGATCCATTGGTCGTATGTAATTCCTTTCAACCGCAGTTCGCTTCCGTGGCCCGGCAAGGTCGGCGTTTCGATCATCCAATCGGTCCGCTCCCGCAAATAATCGGCCAGCGGCGCCACTTCTTCTGGACTTCCCGTAAACCCGTGAATACATAAACAGCCGATCATCATTTCCACCCCCGCCCGAATGAGAAGCGGCGCCTGTGACGCCGCTTTTAGTTTCTCTCGGGTTGCTTGATGTTACACCCAATATCGAAGCAACTCTTCCAATTTCATGCCGCGCGATGCTTTCAATAAAACAATGTCATCCGAAGTCGCGACGGAACGCACAGCCTCGGCCAACGCTGCTTTATCGTCAAACTCCCTCACCCGTCCATCATCAAAAAATGGGGCGGCCGCCGCGGCGATATGGTGCGAAAGCGGCCCGTAAGTGAACACATAGTCCACCATTCCCGGCCGCAGCACCTCCCCGATCTCTCGATGAAACGCCACTTCTTCGTCACCAAGCTCCAACATATCGCCCAATACGGCGATTTTTTGCCGATAACCGCTCAATTCTTGAAGAAGCATCAAGGCGGCGCGCATCGATGTCGGGCTGGCATTGTAGGCGTCATTAATGACGGTAAAGCCATATTTCGTCTTGACGACTTCCGTACGCATGCGCGTCACTTGCAGGCGGGAGAGAGACGCATCAATACCTTCCCAATCGATGCCGAAAAAGCGGGCGACCGCAATGGCGGCGAGCGCGTTGTATACATGATGTTTGCCTAATACCGGCATAAACAGCGTCCGGCCGGGGAGCGCATTGATGACAAACGATGTTCCTCCCGCTTCAATGCGCACATCGGTCGGATAATAATCGTTCTGTTCGCCCGCCCCGAACGTCACGACATGGCGGGGAAGCGGCAGCTTCGGCACGCGCTCCGTCAAGAGCGGCTCATCGCCATGGTAGACGAATAAACCATCATGGTGCAAACCCGCCAAAATTTCCAACTTCGCCTTGGCGATGCCTTCCCGCGACCCGAGCTCTTGCAGGTGCGACTCCCCAATATTCGTAATCACAGCCGCGTCCGGCTTAGCGATCATCGTCAGCCGCTCGATTTCGCCAAACCCGCTCATCCCCATTTCGACAACGGCCATCTCCGTCCCTTCGTCAAGCGAAAGAAGCGTCAGCGGCACGCCGATGTGATTGTTCAAGTTCCCTTCGGTCTTTTGCACTCGATAGTGGGTTGAAAGCAGCGCGGCAATCATATCTTTCGTCGTCGTTTTGCCGTTGCTGCCAGTGACGCCGATCACCTTCATTCCAAGCTGCTCGCGGTAGCGGGCGGCGAGCCGCTGCAATGCCAAAAGCGTATCATCCACAACGACCACTGGCACACCTTCCGGCGGCGTTCCTTCCCTTTCCGCCCACAGTACGGCGGCGGCTCCTTTTTGCGCCGCTTCTTGCACGAAATCGTGGCCGTTAAAGGTCGCACCGCGCAACGGAACGTACAAGCTGCCGGCTTGGATCGTCCTTGTGTCGGTTGACACACCGCTTACGACCATATTCTCCCATTCCGGCTTTAAACACTGTCCGTCAGCCATTTCGGCGATTTGCCGCACTGTCCGTTTGATCATCGGCTCTCACCTCTTTTCTTTTTTGAACGTGTACGTAATCGTCTGCTTTTCTTGATGTCGTTCCAATGCGAGCGCGATAAGCCGTTCAATCAGCTCCGGGTACGGCACACCGCTGTGCTGCCAAAGAAGCGGGAACATGCTGTATGGCGTAAAGCCTGGCATCGTGTTCACTTCGTTGATATAAACAGCGCCATCTTCGGCGAGGAAAAAATCGACGCGCGCAAGTCCAGACAAATCCAGCGCCTGAAACGCCGTAATGGCCATTTGTTTGATCGTCTCATACTGTTCTTTCGTTACGTCCGCTGGGATGATCAATTCGGTTTGCCCGTCTTCGTATTTCGCCTCATAGTCGTAAAATTCCTTTTTGGGGACAATTTCGCCAACGACCGAACAAATCGGCTCATCATTTCCGATCACGCCGATTTCAATTTCGCGGCCGACAATCGCCTCTTCAATAATAATTTTTCGGTCATACTGAAATGCCTCGATAAATGCGGCTTTTAAATCGCCGCGCTGCTTGCATTTGGAAATGCCGACGCTCGAACCGGCGTTGGCTGGCTTGACAAAGCACGGGTAGCCAAGCTCTCGTTCGATCCGGTCATACACCGTCTCGCCGCTTTTTTGCCAATCGTACTTCGTCACGGCGATATATTTTGCTTGGCGCAACCCGGCCTGCGCAAACAAGTTTTTCATCATCACCTTATCCATGCCGACCGCGGAAGCAAGCACCCCGTTGCCGACATACGGAATGTTCAATATCTCAAGCAGCCCTTGCACCGTTCCGTCTTCACCGTTCGGCCCATGCAAAAGCGGGAAAATGACATCGATCGTTTCCTCGTTTCCTCCCGCAGCCGAATCGGCAGCCGGAACTTGGTTCAAGGAAACCGGAATCAAGGCGGTCGCCGCCGAAGTGAATTGCAGCTGCTTGATTTCCTCGATCGGTCCGGTCAGTTGTTTGCCCTTGATCCATTGACCTTCCGGTGTAATATAAATCGGAATGACATCGAATTTATGAGGATCAATGGCGTTCATCACCGCCATCGCCGTCGACAACGATACTTGGTGCTCCGGTGATTTGCCGCCGTATAACACGCCAACTCTCGTTTTCATCATCGTTCCTCCTCTTTCCTTGGCCATCGTTCCTATTGTAACACGTTTCGCGCCCAACGGTCTGATATTTTATATGTACGATGCAGGTTGTTTCGCCACCCCCCATAAGCGATAAGGAACAAAAAAGTGAGGGTGTCTAAAAAAGTGGTTCTTCTTTCAGCAAAGCACAACATATCGTTTTCCAGCATTTGTTTTACACGTATATACAGGAATAAGAAAAGGTGCCCCGACCGTTTTGGGACACCTTCTGTCGCTACGGATGCAACGCGCGCCAAGCCATGCGTTGCGGCATGGCCGCTACCACTTCGGCGAGCGCTTCTTGCCCCGTTTTTTCCACGCCAGCAAAATAATCGGACACACGGCGGAAAAACCGGTTTTTCTCCACATCATCCATCAACAAGCGAAGCATGTGCTGCTCGCCGCTTTCTGGCCCGACCAAATGATAAATGAGACCATTTTGCTGTAAATATTGCAAATTGATGCGCTCCTGGCCAGGCAAGCAATCAATCGTAAAAATCGGAATGCGCTTATGAAGCAACTCGCTGACCGTCACCCCGCCTGGTTTCGTAATGACGGCATCCGCCTCTTCATACAGCCGATTCATCTCTTCCGGGTCAGCGATGTATGGAAGCGGCCGGATATGAGGCAGCTGCCAGCTGGCGATTTCCTCGTACAGCTGGCGATTGGCGCCGCACAGCACCGAATAGCGGAACAACGTTGACGTGCGGGCCGCCCGCAAAAACGCCAGCATATTGCCAAGCCCTTGGTTTCCACCGGCGACAAGCACATGAGCGAGGTCCCGCTTGCGTCTCGCTTCCGACCGATTCATAAACACATCGTGCACTGGGATGCCAGTGACGATGATGCGTCCTTTGTCAACCCCGTACTTCGTGATCAGCTCCCATTTCGCCTCTTGATGGGGAACAAAATGATAGTCAATAAACCGTTTCCCCCAGATGCTGTTCATAAAAAAGTCGGTGTAGACATTGACAACTGGAACCGTCAGCACCCGTTTTCGCTTCAGCCGCTGCAAAATGCGCGACGGAAACGAATGGGTGCAGACGATTAAATCCGGCTGTTCTTCTTCCACCATCTTTTTCATTTTGCTTTCAAAATAAGGCAGCCATGGCTCAAACGAAATGAACTCAAACCGGGGCGGCTCTTGGTACATCAGCGTTTTGTACACACGGTGGTACGAAGCAGGATGCGAGCGAATCCAGCGCAAGTAGGCCTCTGACACCATTTTTTCCATCAGTTCATTGCAATAGCTCAAAAAATCGATCTTTTTGCTTTCGACCGCCGGAAACTGGCGGCGCAAAAAATCCATCAACGTATCGGCTACTTTATGGTGTCCCGTATTCATTTGAAACAGCGGCAAAAACAATACTTTCATCATCGATCGCACCCTTTAGCTTTCGAAAGATTTTTTGCGCCTCCGCTGCCCAACCCATGCCGCAAGCAAAAAAAGCAAAAACAACGCCAAACCGGCAAGCGGAAAAGAAATCAGGGGGATATGGATGCGCTGGCCGAGCCAAAGCCCCGCCGCGGTCAACGGAACGGCCCAACCTGCCGTTCCAAGCGCCGACAGCAACAAAAACGGCCCGAACGGAAACCGGCTCACTCCCGCCATATACGGGCAAATTTGCCGCACCCCGGGAGCATAGCAGCCGAACAAAATCCCCCATTTGCCATAGCGGCCAAACCAGCGGCGAGCCCGCTCCCAACGTTCAGCCGTAATTCCGACGCACTTGCCGTACTTTTGCACAAACGGCGCCCCCCACCACCGGCCGGCGCCGTATGCCGTCACCATGCCGGCCATCGCCCCGCCCCAGCATGAAGCGAGCGACGGTCCAAGCAGCAACTGCTCCTTGGCCACCATCACGCCGACCAAAAAGAGCAAGCTTTCCTCCGGCGCCGGAATGCCGACAATGCCGCAAAACAAAAAGAAAAACAGCATCACATATCCATATGACTGGACATACGGCAACCATACGCTTGTATCCATAGCTCCCCCGCTACATCGCCGAGATTTGTGTATTAGTTTGCACATTTCGCAGTTCCGTAATCGTCACCCAACGCATCTTTTTCGCTGCTTCATCCTTAAACAGCAGCTCGAGCGCTGACAACATTTGCTCTGGCGCGCGTTTGTCAGCACCCAGCGCATCCCCATTGTCATGAAGCACAATCACCGCCCCGCCGCGGATGGACGAACGCAAGCGGTGGAACAATTCCATTGTACCAATTTTTTCGTTCCAATCGCCAAGAATATGCGACCATAGCACCGTTGTATACCGCTTTTGCACGATCGGCGTCCAAGCGTTAAAATGCCCCCACGGCGGGCGGTAATACACCGGGCGTTGGCCCGTCGCCCGCTCAATCGCCTTAGCGGCGCGGCGCACCCCCCAATCCAACCAAAGCGGCGGCAACAGCCAATTGCTGATGTGGCGGTAATTATGAATCCCAATTTCATGGCCTTCTTCGGCCATCCGCCGCACAATATCCGGATAGCGCTCGACTTTGCGGCCGACAACGAAAAACGTCGCCTTCACGCCATATTTCTTTAATAAATCAAGCAACTTTGGCGTATAATACGGGTCGGGGCCATCATCAAACGTCAGCGCCAGACAATCGGATGCCGTTCCCTCCCGAAACAAACGCACCCGCTTTTTGCGAATGATGATCGTCGGTACAATCCCATAAATGGCAATTCCCACAATGAAACAAACGAACAACCAAGCCCACATGGCATTCACCTCTTGATTGTACTTTACCAATATTTCTTCTCTCTGAAAATAGAAAAATGAATTTTCTATATTCGAGATCATCACGATGTAGGTGTTTTATCATATAACAAACAAATGAGAAATCGAAAAGAAAATCATGAAAATTTCATGCAGACCGTCCAGTCTTCTTATTTCCTATACGAAAACCGCCATCGCTTGGTTTCCTCCCGAAGCTCGGTGGAATTTGCTATAATACATAACGATACACGAGCGATTAAAAAAAGACAGGTGATCCGCATTGCGAAAAAAAATCATTTTAACCGGCGGCGGCACAGCCGGCCACGTGATGGTCAACGTCGCCCTCATCCCGAAATTGAAAGAGCTTGGATGGGATATCGTTTACATCGGATCTCATCAAGGGATTGAACGGGAGATTATCGGCCGCATCGACGGCGTCCCGTACTATTCGGTTTCGACTGGAAAACTGCGCCGCTATTTTGACTGGAAAAACTTTAAAGATCCATTCAACGTGCTGAAAGGCGTTTGGCAGGCGTACCTCCTGATCCAAAAAGAAAAACCGGACGTCGTCTTCTCAAAAGGCGGATTCGTCTCCGTTCCCGTCATTCTCGGCGCTTGGCTGAACGGTGTGCCGTCGGTGATCCATGAATCTGACTTAACCCCGGGGCTTGCGAATAAAATTGCCATGCCGTTTGCGACAAAAATCTGCCTCACCTTCCCGGAAACGAAGCAATATGTCAATGCCGATAAAGCTGTCTACGTGGGCGCCGTCGTCCGCGAAGAGTTGAAGGATGGCAGAGCCGAACAAGGGAGGAAGATGTGCCAGTTCGACGGAAAAAAACCGGTCTTGCTGGCGATGGGCGGCAGCTTAGGCTCGAAAAAATTAACGACGCCTTGCGCGCCAACCTATCGACGCTTCTTGCCGAATTTGACATCATCCACATTTGCGGCAAAGGGAACATCGACCGAAGCCTCGCAGGCCAAAAAGGATACAAACAGTTCGAATACGTCAACGAAGAGCTGCCCCACTTACTCGCCTTAGCCGACATCGTCGTCTCCCGCGCCGGGGCGAACGCCATTTTCGAACTGCTCTCCTTGCGCAAGCCGATGCTGCTCATCCCGCTCTCGAAAGCGGCAAGCCGCGGCGACCAAATCCTTAACGCCCGTTCGTTTGAAAAAGCCGGCTATGCGGAAGTGCTGATGGAAGAGGACTTGACGAACGAATCGCTGCAAGCCGCCATTCACCGCCTATACGAAAACAAAGACCGCTACCGAAAAAACATGGAGAAAGCCGGCGCAAGCGATCCGCTGCAAACGTTGCTTGCAATCATTCAAGACACCGCCCGCCGGTAAAAACAGGCGATGCCCGATGCGGCCAACCACGGCCGTTTTTCGGCATCGCCTTGTTTTGCATGGAAATGACTAATAAACGTGAACTACTTATCTGTATTATAACTCATAGTACAGATAAGCAACAACCATTTTTTCTACTCTTCTCAACAACCTTCCCAATCTAAGCATATTTTTACTTGCAATCCATCCGTTATCTTTTATCCTCTTAGGCGGAATGTACACCATCCAAGTGAAGATAAGCAACCCGCCCGGCGGAACACCCCGCCAGGCGGCACGACTAGAAGTATAAGAAATAAATGACAATGGCCAGCACGATCCGATACACGGCAAACGGCACGAGGCGGATGCGGTTGATGAGCTCAAGGAAAAAGCGAATCGCGAGCAAGGCGAAGACAAAGGCGCTCAAAAAGCCGGCGATGAAAAACGGAATATCGGCGGTGGTGACGTATTGCCAGTTTTTCAACAGCGACAGCCCGCTCGCCCCAGCCATGATCGGAACAGCCATAATGAACGTGAAATCGGCGGCGGCGCGATGGCTCATGCCGACAAGCACCCCGCCAGAAATCGTCGAGCCGGAGCGGGAAAAGCCGGGCCACAAGGATAAACATTGCATCAAACCAACAAAAAACGCCTGCTTGTACGTAATTTGGTCGACCGTCTGCGTCCGCGCGGCTTTTTTGGCGAATTGGTCGGCGGCAATCATGAGCAACGCGCCGAGCACAAGGCCGATCAGCACCGTTTTGGTCGAAAACAAATGTTCATCGATGTAATCTTCAAACAAGACGCCGAGCACCCCAGCCGGCAGCAGACCAATGATGACGTGAATGAGGTTAAGGCGCGGATGTCCGCCCGGATGACGGCCGCGAACGCCAAGCAAGTCGAGAAATCGGTCTTTAAACACGACCACAGCGGCTAGAATCGAGCCGAGCTGGATGACGACTTTAAACGTATTCGCCGCGTACTTGCCTAAAAACTCTGTGGATTTCAGCCAAAGATCGTCGACCATAATCATATGGCCGGTCGAGGAAACCGGGGCAAACTCGGTCAGCCCTTCGACCATTCCTAAAATGATCGCCTTCCATAATTCCATCCAGTGCATGTCCTTCCATCCTTTCTGCGCGGGGTCGTCCTTTCTATACATATGGGCCAAGCGGGTGGAATAACACTCCGCTTTTGGCCGCGCCTGCTCTATTGTACTACAAATCTTTGTCTTGTACTACCCGCGCTTTTTCTAGTCAGCGACCTTGTTTTCAAGACAGAACAGTCGACTTCCTGTTGCTGCCTAATGGGACGGGCCGGACGCTTCCCCTAATTCCCCGCGCCGCTCTAAGTAATGATACAAAGCGCCGAGCAAGTTCGCATCGTTTTTGAATTGGCACGTCTCCACCACTGGCTGGACTTTGGCAATGGGAACGAGCGACAATAACACCGAAAGCCGCTTGTTGATTTCGTCGACGAAATCGGGGCGGCTGCTAATGGCCCCGCCCAAAATGATTTTTTCCGGGTCATATGCGTACTGCAAGTTAAAAATCCCTTGGGCCAATGAAAAATAAAACCGGTCAATGGCCTTTTGCGCGGCTTCATCGCCGCTCTCGGCCAACGCAAATACTTTTTCTCCGTCCAGCTCCCTCTCCGGCATCCCCTTTTCCTCAGCCGCCATCCGGATCAACGCGCTTGTCGCCGCCAGTTCGCTCCATGTTTTGCATTCGATCCTTCCGTTCTCATAGCGGACATCCATCAACATATAGCCAAATTCCCCGCCGTGCAAATGCGCCCCTTTATGGATGCGTCCGTCTTTCACGATCGCCCCGCCAATGCCGGTGCCGACAATGACAAAGGCGATGTCGCGGCAGTGCCGCCCCGCTCCTTTCCATAATTCACCGAGCGCTGCGCAGTTCGCGTCATTTTCCAGTTCCACCGGCAGGCCCGTCGCCCCGCCGAATACTTCTTTAAAGTTTGGGCCGTGAATACAAGGCAAGGCGCTGCTTCCGCCGATGACGCCGATGTCGCTATCCACGCTTCCTGCGGAACTGATCGCAATGCCGGAAAGTGGATAGTTGGCCTGCGCCTGGCGGACGACGTTAAGCAAGTCATCGCGAAATTGATGAAAGTCATGCCGCTCCGAACGGTAACGCCCCTTTTCGAAAAAGTCGCCATGCTCGTTCATGACGGCATGTTTGACATATGTGCCGCCAATATCAAAAACGATATAGTAACGCACCGATGACGCCTCCTTCGTTTTTTATCTTTCCTCTCTTCTAGCTCCATTCGGCTTAGCTGTTTCTCCGCTTTTATGTATTCGCCGTCGGTCCATCCGCTCCTCCCTGCCGCAATGAAAGAGGCCGCTCCACTTGGGGGAGCGGCTCGTTTCTGTTATCGTTCATATCCTAATCGACAACGCTTTTTGCGCGTTGCGGACGTCGTTGTGAAGGAGCTGGACGAGATCGTACGCTGGATAATCACTTCGTTCATACATATAGTTGAACGCTTTTTCGTGCGTGTCAATGGCTTTAAGCAGATGTTTGACAAACGTTTTGCGCAGCACCGGCGTCGCCGCCTCGGTAATGGCAGCAGCATAATTACGCACTGCCGTTTTTGAAAAGCCAAGCAAGTCGCCAGCGTGCAAGGCGCGGTCGCCATCATCATGGTCACGGCTTTCTTCCATCATCGGTGCGGCCGGGATGAAGGCAAGCAACTCGCGCAAATTCGTTTCCAGCCCTTGAATCGTCTCAAGGTACAATCTTTTTAATTCAGGACAGTCGATTTTGCCGACCGCCTTTTTCATTTTTATGAGACCGTTTGCTTGAAAAGCGATCAGTTCATGCAACTCCAACGTTTCATGCCAAGCCAAATGGCGATGACCGTACGTATCATTCATTTTGTTTCCTCCTTGTTTTATTTTTCCATTTATTGTATATGCCCACTAAGGAGAAACGGTCACCGTTGTACAAGACATCCGCATCAGCAAAAAAGCGCTTCGCGAAATGCGAAGCACCTTCCATATCATCATTACAGCCAATCCCCGCCATCAAATCCATCGCCGCCATCAAACCAATCATCCACGTCCAACCCGTCAGCGACATCATCGATCACATCGTCAAGCAACTCTTCCGCCACCATTCCCGCCAACATCCCGGCCGCAAATCCTCCAATGGCGCCAGCCCACCCATGTCCGCCATGATGCGAATGATGGACGGGTGGATAATGGCCAACTGGATGGCTATAAATAGGCGAATGCGGCGTTGCCAACGGATGCCCGCTCAGCTGGCCGAACGCCCCGGCCGCCCACACCGCCTCTTCGATGGCTTCCCGAAGCAGACGGGCTGCCGTCGCCGAATCGCGAAGCTGTTCGTGAGTGATCAACAGCTCCCGTTTCATTTCGCGTTCCCCGCCAAAGCCGTGGCGGACGTCGATCTCCATATACAAACGCACCCCTTCTCCCTCGACAAGGGCAAAAAACTCGACTTCTTGGACGATCCCTTGAAATTCGCTCGTCGGGAAGAACGAAAATTCCTGGCCATGCGGCGTAATGCTTCCGGATGTCGCTTTCTCCCGGAATCCCAGGGCGGCCAAAGCGGAAAACACTTGCTCCAAGGCCGTCGGCGGCAAAATGTGAATGGCGTCTTGGTCATATGCATCCGCCCCATCGGCAATATCGAGCCGGGTGACGAACGTATAACGGACCGTGGGGCGGCTGATCGGCAAATGGAGCGGCAATGCGTACGAAAACGGGAGCACTTTCCGCTCACCGGGCTGAATCGTAAACGAGGAAGCGACCGGGATCACCGCTGCGGTTCGGCGATATGCCTTTCCTTCCGCGTGCACCTCCAATTGCAATACGACATCTAGGTTCCGAATGTGTTGGGCGACCGAACCACCTTCCAGCAAAAATTCCCCTTCCAACGTTTCACCAAGGCGCACATGAGGGCGATGCAGCACGAGATCCACTTTGGCAGCGCCAATGCCGAATTTCGATAAAAACTTTTTCCACATCGGACCTCTCTCCTTTTTCATCAACCTATTTTCACATTTGAATTACGAACGAGCCGCCAAAATGGTGTCACCGAAATAATTTGATCAACCCTAGGACAATCAACACAACCCCAGGCAGCATTGTCGCCTTTTTCATGATTCCCGTTTTCGACACCATGTACCCCAACGATAAGCCGACTCGGATGAACATGAGAGTAAATACGCCAACCAACAGGGAAAACGAAAGCGGCGGGAAATGCAAAAGCGACGAACTGATCCCGGCGCCAAATGAATCCATCGACAAAGCGATCCCGATCAACAACGCTTCTTTTTGGCTGATCGTGCCTGAACGATCAAGATCCCCAAGTTCAGGCCGTTTCAATACTTGAACAGCGCCGCTGAATCGGTTAGCCTCCCCTGTTCCATCACATTCCATAGAGGAATCGCTTCCGTCTCCCTTTGGCTTATAGACGTTATAAATCGCCCAACCGCCAAGCGCCATGAGAATGACTGAAGCAAGCCCTCTCTCGACTTGCAACGGCAAAACAAGCGCCAACAGACGGCCGATGTTCATGGACACAAACACCATCATTCCAGACATGCATGCAATAAGCGCCAACGAAAAGCAGGAAAAACGGACACCACCCATTCCATACGTAATGCCTACGCTCAAGCTGTCCATGCTCACGCTGAAAGCGAGCAAAATCATGGACACCCATAACCACATATGAATCCCCCCTGCCGTACAATATGCAATTCCGTACGGAGAGGGGACTTTCTTGCCATTCGACACGCATCGATTTCCGGGGAAATGTTTCCCCTTTTCTCGACATTATTCCCGCAAATGATACGGCAGCGTCGCAATGACAACATCTTTTTTCATGATCAAGAAAAAGCGCAAGATGATGGCTGTTTGGTTATGCAAAAATGTATGCCACCATTTTTTCACGATAAATTGCGGCAAGAGCACCGTCACCGGCGCGCGGTCTGCTTCTTTTTCCGCTTTCGTGATGTATTCTAATAATGGCGACAAAATGGTTCGGTACGGTGAATAGATGACTTCCAACGGAATGTCCGGATAAAACTTCTCCCACTTTTGCCGCAGCTTTTGTTCGTCTTTTTCGTCGAAAATAATCGACAGTGCCGTAATGTCGTCGGAAATGCTGCGAGCGTACTGAACGGATTGGGCGACCACTTTGCTGACGCCGGAAATGGGAATAATGACTTTTGGTTTCAACAGTTTCTCGCGCTGTTGCCACTCCCGTTCGTCAAGCCGCAATTGCTCGCCAAGTTTTTTGTAATGCTCGTGAATTCGGATGAACATCCAGACAAACAACGGAATCGCCACGATAACGATCCACGCTCCTTGCGTAAATTTAGCGACCATCGTGACGAGCGTGACGATCCCGGTGACCACCGCTCCCGTTCCGACGGTGAGCAGCACGCCGAACTTCCGTCCTTCTTCCCGTTTCCATAATTTTTTAATCAACCCGCTCTGACCGATGGTAAAGGAAAGAAAGACGCCAACCGCATAAAGCGGGATGAGCGAATGAGTTTTGGCATGAAACGCGATGATCAATACGATCGCCAGCACGCTCAACAACATGATGCCATTGGAAAACACGAGGCGATCGCCCCGGGCCGCCAAGCTTCTCGGCAAAAAACCGTCCTTCGCCATAATCGACGTCAGCTGCGGAAATCCGGCAAAACTCGTATTCGCCGCGAGCACTAAAATGACCATCGTGGCCAGCTGAAACAAGTAAAACACAAGACCATTCCCAAATACATGACGCCCGATTTGCGAAATGACCGTTTGATGCTCGGTCGGAGTAACGCCGAATCCCGCCGCCAACACGGTGATGCCTAAAAACATCACGCCAAGCAATGCGGACATCCATCCCATCGTAATGGCAGCGTTTTTTGAACTGTCCGGCCGGAACGCCGGCACGCCGTTGCTGATGGCTTCGACCCCGGTCATCGCCGAACATCCCGACGAAAAGGCGCGCAGCAAAATAAACAAACTGTAACCGGACGCAAACATGTGAGCTGAGGAAGCATGCTCATGCATCGTAAACCCATGCCATCCTTCATGCCACAACTGCCACCCGCCGACAGCGATCATCACGAGAACGAAGCCAATGAACACATACGTCGGGTAGGCGAAAACTGTTGCGGATTCGGTAATGCCACGCAAATTGAGCACCATCAAAAACAAGACAAGGGCGACAGCGAGCTCCACTTTCCACGGCAGCAACCCCGGAAACGCCGATGTCAGCGCGGCGACGCCGGAACTGATGCTGACAGCGACCGTCAAAATATAATCGATCATGAGCGCCGCCCCGGCCACTAAACTAATTTTCGTCCCCAAGTGGTCGCGGGCAACGACATACGCTCCGCCGCCAGATGGAAACGCATAAATGATTTGCCGATACGACAACGTTACTAACAACAGCAGTACTAAAATCGCCACCGCGATCGGCAGCGAATAGAAAAAGACGCTTGTCCCTAATAAAGCAAGCACAAGCAGAATTTCTTCCGTCGCGTAAGCCACCGATGACAGGGCATCGGAAGAAAAAACGGCCAATGCCTTCCATTTGGGTAATTTTTCATGCTTCAACCGTTTCGTTTCCATCGGTTTCCCAATCAACAAACGTTTTAACGAAGCCATGCTTCCGTTCCTCCCAAAAGCATAAGAGTTGACTCATCGATTCAAAAGAAAAAACCGCTGAGGACGCACTCAACGGCTACAAATGTTCTAAAGCCATACTCGTCCCTCCCCAAAGCGCTTGCGAGGTTAGCTGTCGGGTTCGGGCTTGGAGAGATGCCCGTCCTTTCGGATTCACCCCTAGCAACGAGCGTTGCAACGATTGGGTCCCCCGCTCCATGCCGGATTCAGCGCATCGAATCAAGTGATTGTTGCTTCCATATGTTACCCCTTTTCTTGTCCCTCCGCCAACCTTGAAAAAGGAGGAAAACAGCGAGTTTTTAGGCTTTTGGGCTTATTTTTTCTTTATTATTTCCCCTTCGCTCACGCTCCCGACATTTTTCTGTTTTTCACTCATCCAATCATCATTTTCCCTTTCGGATAGCGGAACGGATCGGGCTGACGGCGCAGCGTGACCGCGTACGCGATCGTCAACGGGCCGACGCGGCCGGCAAACATCGTCAAGGCAATGATCACCTTTCCGAGCGGAGACAACTCCGGAGTCAGTCCCATCGACAGCCCGACGGTTCCAAACGCCGACGTCGCTTCGAATAAAATCATGAGAAAGTCTTTTCCGCGCTCGGTGATCGTCAGCACCATCGTCACAAACATGACGATAAACAGCCCGCTCATTGTCACGGTCAGCGACTTGTACACCGTATCGTACACGATCCGTTTCCGAAATAAAATGACATCCTCTTTCCCGCGGATTTGCGACCAAACCGCGCCGAGCAACGTCGTAAAGGTCGTTGTTTTGATTCCTCCGCCCGTCGAACCCGGGGAAGCGCCGACAAACATGAGAAACACGATCAAAAACAGCGTCGGTTGCGTCAAATCCGGGATGTTAAGCGTATTCGAGCCCGCCGTTCTCGGAGTGACCGCTTGGTAAAACGCGGACAAAAACTTGCCTGAGAGCGACAGCGGCCCCATCGTCTTCGGATTGTTCCACTCCAGCAGCAATATCAGCGCCATGCTGGCCAACACCAGCCATGCCGTCGTGATCACCACCACCTTCGTATGAAGAGACAGCCGCCGTGTTTGCCGGTACTCATACACTTCATTCATGACAATAAATCCGATGCCGCCCAGTATAATTAAAATCGGCACGACAAGGCTCACGACCGGATCTTCCACATAGCCGGTCAAACTGCGAAACTCGCCCATCAAGTCAAAGCCGGCGTTGTTAAAGTTGGAAATCGCATGAAAGAACCCAAAGTACACGGCTTTCCAAAACGGCATATCGAACGAGAAACGAATCGCCAACAGCAATCCGCCGATGCCCTCAATGACGACGGTAAAAACGAGAATGCGTTTCACGAGCCGAACAATCCCTTCGATGCTCAGCTGATTGAGCGCCTCTTGCAGCAACAACCGCTCTTTCAAGGAAATCCGCTTGCCGAGCAAAAAGGCAAACAACGTAGCAAATGTCATAAATCCAAGCCCGCCCACTTGGATCAGCGCTAAAATGACCAGCTGGCCGAACAACGTGAACGTCGTCCCCGTATCAACCACAACAAGTCCGGTCACGCACGTAGCAGATGTCGCCGTAAACAAGGCGTCTAAAAACGGAAGTCCTTTTCCGTCAACGGTCGCCGTCGGCAGCATCAACAAGAAAGCTCCAACCAAAATAATCAAGGCAAAGCCGGACACTAATACTTTCGGCGGATCGAAAAATTTACGGTTCGTATTCAAAGCCCCATCCCTTCCCCCTCGCTCACATAATCGCCTCTTTATAGTTGTGGATGATGCATAGAAAAAATATACCAAAAACAAGCTTGTTCGGGTACTCTAAACCATTTTCATCATAACATTCTTTCTGCATAATAAAATGGATAAAGGGCATGGCCACCGACTTCAAGAATGTGGATGCATTGAAACCTTTTCCGTCTCCGTTCGTCTATATGAATGGCAAATGGCAGTCCGACTGGGACCACACAGGCATTGAAGCGCGGAAGGGGGCTTGCACCAGTCCCATAAAAACATTCCATTGACTTTTGGCAACAGACGTATTATGCTACTTGACATGGAGACGTTCCGATGTAAAATCATGTAAGAATAAAACGTTTGTTGCTGTGGGCAACGGCTGTTGATATAAACATAGAAGCATCGTTAAGAATACGAGGCAAAGGAGGAGAAGAGGACGTGAAGGCAATTTGGGAAAAATGGTTGAAAAAATGTCGTTCTCTCCCTAACCAATACATTGGCTTTTTTATTTTTGCCGTGCTCTTATTTTGGTTGAAGACGTACGCCGCCTATTTAGCGGAATTTAACCTTGGCATCAGCAACTCCATGCAGGAGTTTTTATTGTTCATCAACCCGATCAGCTCGGCGGTATTCTTCCTTGGGTTGGCGCTGTTGGCCAAGGAAACGCGTGTGTACAAATGGCTCATTATTATTAATTTCGTTTTATCGTTCATTCTATACGCCAATATCGTTTATTATCGTTTTTTCAGCGATTTTATTACATTCCCGACGTTGACGCAAACGAAAAACTTCGGCGATCTCGGCAGAAGCATTTGGGAGTTGCTCCGCTGGTATGACGTGTTCTATTTCTTGGATACGATCATTTTGGCGGTGATCGTTTTCTCGAAGCGATTCTCGCTCCCGGAAGTGCAGGCCGGCCGATTCAAAAAAGGCGCCATTTTCGCTTCGGCCATTCTGATGTTCAGCATCAACTTGGCGCTCGCTGAGACCGACCGCCCGCAGCTCTTGACAAGAACGTTCGACCGTAACTATATCGTCAAATATTTAGGCGTGTACAACTATTTGATTTACGATGCATTCCAAAGCATGAAATCATCGACGCAGCGGGCGTTCGCAAACAAAAGCGACATCACGACTGTGCTGAACTATGTGCAGGCGACGTATGCCAAACCGAACCCGAAATATTTCGGCGTGGCGAAAGGGAAAAACGTCATTTACATTCATTTAGAGTCGCTGCAAAACTTTGTGATTAACTATAAGTTGAACGGTGAAGAAGTCACCCCGTTCTTAAACTCGCTCACCCGCGATCCGAACACATTCTATTTCGATAACTTCTTCCATCAAACGGGTCAAGGGAAAACATCGGACGCAGAGTTTATGCTCGAAAACTCGCTCTATGGCCTGCCGCAAGGGGCTGTCTTCACGACGAAAGGGCAAAATACGTACCATGCGGCTCCTGCCATTTTGCGCCAATACGGTTACACAAGCGCGGTTTTCCACGGCAACTACAAATCGTTCTGGAACCGCGATGAAATTTACAAATCGTTCGGGTTCGATCATTTCTTTGACGCCAGCTACTATGATATGAACGACGAGGACGTCTTGAACTACGGGTTGAAAGACAAACCGTTCTTCCGGGAGTCGATCCCGCTGTTGGAAACGTTGAAAGAGCCGTTCTATGTGAAATTTATTACACTGTCGAACCACTTCCCGTACCCGATCAGCGAGGAAGATGCCACAATCCCGCCGGCAACGACGGGAGACGACTCGGTCGACCGTTACTTCCAAACGGCCCGCTACTTGGATGAGGCCGTCAAAGAGTTCTTTGATTACTTGAAAAAATCCGGTCTGTACGACCGCTCGGTCATCATTTTGTACGGCGACCATTACGGCATTTCGGAAAATCATAACAAAGCCATGGCGCAAATTTTAGGAAAAGAAATTACGCCGTATGAACATGCGCAATTGCAGCGGGTGCCGCTGTTCATCCACGTGCCGGGCATAAAAGGCGGCGTCATTCACGAGTTTGGCGGCCAAATCGATTTGTTGCCGACTTTGCTGCATTTGCTTGGCATCGACACGAAAAATTACGTCCACTTCGGAACGGACTTGTTGTCGCCGGACCATCAAGAAATCATCCCGTTCCGCAACGGTGACTTCGTAACGCCAACCGTGACAGCGGTCAACGGCAAGTACTATGATACGAAAACGGGCGAGCCGCTTGAAGAAACGCCGGAGATTCAACGTCTCGAACAAATCATCCGCACGAAGCTCGACCTGTCGGATAAGGTTGTTTACGGCGATTTGCTCCGGTTCTATACACCGAAAGGCTTCAAGCCGGTCGATCCGTCAAAATATGATTACAATAACCGTGAAGAGGGAAGCGATCAATGATCGCCTCCCTCTTTTTTCTAGCGCTGCAGCAGTTGCTCAATGGCCCGCTTCGCATTCACGTAACCCGCCCCATATACGTTCGGGTCGCGCCCTTTCCACAAATCGGCGCCGTCTTTTAACGCCTGCTTGATTTCATCCGGCGTTGCATTTGGTTTGGCCTGAAGCATCAACGCGACAATGCCGGCGCAAATCGGCGTCGCCATCGATGTACCGGACATCGATATATAATGGTCACCGACCCGGCTTTGCTTATTCATCTTGTCAAGAAATGAACGCGGGGCGCGAAGCGATATAATGTTGACCCCGGGAACGACGAGATCCGGTTTTGTCACCCCATACTCGGTCGGCCCTCGGCTCGAAAACGACGCCACCTCATCGTCGGCGCGCGTTGCCGCCGTATCATGATCGTCAAGAGCACCGACGGTAATGATGCGGTCGCTAATGCCCGGGCTTGAAATCGTCCCATAATTCGGCCCTTCATTCCCTGCCGCCGCACAGACGACAATGCCCTGCTCCCACGCCCGCTCCGCGACTTGCACGAGCGGATCATCATTTTCTATCGGAAACGGCTGCGGCTCCCCTCCAAGCGATAAGGAAATAATATGGATTCGCTTGGTCGAGTTTTTCTTATTGTAATCCATGCACCATTCAATGCCGCGCATAATCGTTTCCAACGTCCCGCTCCCTGAACGATTAAGCACTTTAACGCCGATGAGGTTTGCCTCATACGCCGGGCCGGCATACAGTCCAGCGGACATGCGCCCATTTCCCGCCGCATCGCCGGCGCAATGCGTACCGTGGCCGTTGTCATCATACGGGGTTGTGCGCCCATTGACAAAATCGACAAAGGCGGCAATCCTCCCCTCCAAGTCCGGGTGCGGGTAAATGCCTGTGTCGACAATGGCGATCGTCACTCCTTTTCCGCTTAACTCCGTTCCGTTGACAGCCACATGTTTAGCATTGGCCGATGGGACTGCATTGTTTAACAGCGCCTTGACCTGCCGATTGAGGTACACTTTTTTCACTTTCGGATGCTCGAGCAGCTGCTCAATCGCTGCCGGAGTCACCCGCGCGCTCCATAGCGGGACATGGCGGAAATGGTGATGCAGTTTCATGCGGAAATGATCCCGCTCCGCTTTGGCCAGCGCCTCAATGCCCTCTGTGCCTTCAACCTCGATCAAAACAGAAACGGTCCTCCATTTTCGCAACCACTGCTCCATCCAGCGGTGAAAAATGCACGGCATTCGTGTCATCGGCTTATACATATTCACAAGCGCATGACGAAGCGGACGGTCAAGCCGTCCCGCATGGCGGCGGACGAGCTGCACGATCGAATAGGTGAACACATTCTTTCCCCCCTTGCGTGTTTCGCTATACTCATATGAAGGAAAGACGGCGAAAGAAGCGGCGAACTCACTAAGACAAACAGACAAAAAGCTTGCCCAGCGAAAACTAGGCAAGCCTTTCTTATTTACATTCCAATCCGCTCCAACACAATGTATTTTGCTTTTCCTAAATAACGCTCCACTTGGCGCAGCACATTTTCCTTCTCCGCAAATGCCCCGACTTGCGTTCCATCCACGATGACGCGCGTCAAATCACTCCCACTTGGCGCCTGTCCCCCTCCTTCGTCCGGCCTGCTTGGCGGAGGATCGTTCGGAGCATTCGGTTTCTTCCGCAGCCCAAGCGCCCGCTCCAACCCGTTCACATGCCCGCGGGCGACCATGCGCAAAAAACGGGTGTCATTCAGTTTTTCTGCATCCTCTTCCCGGTCAATAAACCCGTTCTCCGTGAGCACGGCTGGCATCGCGGTCTCCCGCAGCACATGAAAATTCGCTTTCTTTTTCCCGCGGTCGCGAAATCCTGTAGCTTTGACGACTTCTTCGTGAATGGCATCACGGATGCGGGCTGTTGCCAAATCGTCATCGAGCCGATCATAAATATAATCTTCATACCCCGTGCCGCCACCGGCATTCACGTGAATCGCGACGTATACATCCGCCCCCCCATTGATTGGCCCGGTCCGTCCGCTCATCAAGTGACACCGTTTCATCTTTTGTTCGGCTTAGCTGCACGGAAACTCCTTCATACTCATTTTGCAGCAGACGATTGATTTCGAGAGCGATAAACAACGTAATGTCTTTTTCCAACAACCCGTTGCCGACCGCGCCGGCATCGTTCCCACCGTGACCTGGATCGAGAAAAATTTTAACCATTTTTCTTCTCCTTTCACATCCTTCGTCGTTTCGGAATATGGCACTGTTAGCATAAGCGTGGCACTCCAAAATGCCATAGATACTTCCCCAAGGCCAACAAATAAGGCGCAGTCAAAAAAACGACTGCACCTGACATTCCCGCTGATCGACTTGTTCGATATGATGAAAGCCCCCCACACAGCCATACAAGAAAACATAGACCGCTAGGCATTATACAAACTGTCCACTCTGTTGGCTTCGACTGAACTTGTAAACAGCCAGAAGGAAAAAGGTCAGCGCAAAGGCGAGAAGAATCAACAGATGCCAATACAAACTTCCGAAAGAGCGCCCCTCCTGCAGCTTTACCAAACAATCGAGCGCCCACCGCTGCGGTATAAAATACGCCGCTTTTTGCAAAAATTCCGGCATCAGCTCGACCGGCCAAAAACAGCCGGCCAGCATACATGTCGGCACGGTAATCAATGGCTGCAGCGCCCCGGCGGAAGCAGAGCTGTTCGCAAACATCACTGTAATCAAAGACAAGCCGATCGCGGATAAAGAGAAAAGCAGGAGCACCAGGGCCATTTGCCACATCGGAATATGAGGATCAATATGAAAGATGTTCTTCATGGCCACGAGTGTCACGATGATTTGTGCCGTCATCATCAACAAATTCACCACGATATTCGATAACACATACGTTCTCGCTTGAATCGGCGTCGTCAATAAGCGGGAATAGGTGCGCTCTTCTTTTTCTTTGATGATGATCTCCGTCAAATTTCCCGCTGACATCAACATAATCATGACCAAATAACCGATCGTTTGATACGTGACCCCTTTTTGTTTGGCTGTGTCGGACAGCGAGTGAACGGACAGGCGGAACGGCGCTTGTTGATACCGTTCATACATCTTCCAAAAGAGATCGCGATCCCCATTGGCCAATCGCCCCAATGTCGCCAAATGATCGATGTATTCATGCAAGTACGACTTGATGAACATCGTGATTTCCGCTCCCTTGAGCGAGACAAGTTCTATCGGCCGGGGCTGGCCGTGCTGAACGCTTTCGGAAAACCCTTGGGGGAAAATCAGCACGCCATCCACCTTTTGCGAGGTGATTTGGTCGTCCACCGCTGATAACTTCACGCTTTTCACGGAGAGATGATCAAGGCTTTTCAGAAAACGGATCGTATCATCGGAAATCCGCCCATGATCCTCATTGACCACCCCGATGCGCACATCCTTGGCCGGGGAGCTTCCGTAAGCAAACAAGGACAACAGAATCGCGGCCAAAGGGGTGCCGAAATAGAGCAAAAAATTGATTTTCCAACGAAACGTTCGCTTTAACGTATATCTCACCAACCAGATGACGTCATTCACCTTATAATCCCTCCCGTCTCGCCATCGACACGACAGCGATCATCAAAAACAACGCCGCTATACCGATATTCAGCAGCATAGTAGGAACGACGCTTGACAAATCGTTCGCATACACGATTTTGAAAATCGTGTCATTCATCCAAGAAAGCGGAGACAAATGGGCATACCATGCTGTTTCATCGATCGGAAAATAAGCGCCGCCGAAAAAGGAAGACAGCTGAATGATGACCATCGCAATCGTTCGCGCCGCTCCTTCCGTCCTTGCCATATAGCTCATCCCTAGACCAAAGCTGATGGCTAAGACCACCTCGGTCAACAGAAGCAGCCATACGAGGCTGACGTGATGCCCCCAATCGGCATGAAACACCCATTGGCTGAACAACATGACGACCGCAACACAAAGAAAATTCGCCGCCACGTTCCCGGTCAGCTTTCCAATAAAAATCTCGCTTTTGCGAACAGGAGCAGCCAAAAGGCGATCAGCCGTCTTCCGCGTCCGCTCCCCCCGCAGCAACGAACTGCCCGGCAATGCGCTGTATAAAGCAATCATCGTTGTCATCGCCACCGCATAATAATCCATCGCTCCCGGTTTGCGCTTGGAATGCAGCGACCGTTCTTGAATATACTCATCATGCACATGTTTATTGGATGGAACAAAACCAGGCTTCACCTCTGAAACGGCCATCGCCAGCTGGCATCGGCCGACAAACGCGGCCATCACCCCCTCTACAATGCTTCCTTTGATCTTGTTGCGCTCATTGGTGTACAACTCCACTCCATGCGGGCGGATCTCAATGTATCCATCCGCTTTTCCTTCCTGCACCGCTTTCGTTCCTTTTATCCGGTCGGATGCCTTTTGAAAATCGATGTGGGCTTTCTTCCCTGCTTGGATCATCGTTTGAATATACGGCGACAACGGCCCTGCTTTTTGATCGTTGTACAAGACGTGTACATCACCGACGGAAATCGTCCAGTGAAACGTGTTGGAAAGGGCTGTTCCTAAGATGAACATCAGTACGATCGGAAACAGCAGCATAAAAAATAGCGTCCGGACATCACGAAAATCGCTTTTGATTTCCTTGGCTGCAATGCGAAAAATATTCAAAAGAAGCACCTCCCTCGCATGATGGCACTCCAAACAGCTAATCCCGCAAATTTCTCCCCGTCAGCGCCAGAAAGACCGTTTCCAAGTTCGGTGATTTGTCTTCAAGCGAACGGATTTCGACACCGTCATTGATCAGGCATTGCACAATTTCGTTTAAATTATTGACACTGATATCCGAACTGATTTTGATCATATTTTCTTCACATTGCACCGCCTTGACCCCGGGAATGTCTTGAAGATGCTGCTTGTTGAGCCGATCCATCCCCCTGATTTCCAGCCAAATATCTTTTGTATCGGTGATAATCGCTTCCAGCTGCTCCTTTGTCCCCTCTGCGATGATCTTTCCATGATCAATGATGGCGATCCGTGTGCAAATCTCCTCCACTTCCTCCATATAGTGGCTTGTATAAATGATCGTGCATCCCATCTCATTGAGCTTTTTCACCGAAGCCAAAATATAATTTCGCGACTGCGGATCGATGCCGACTGTTGGTTCGTCCATAATGATGAGCTTCGGCCGATGGGCAAGAGCGCAGGCGATATTGAGCCTCCGTTTCATTCCCCCTGAGAAATGTTTCGGATAAATTTTGCGCTTATCGCTTAAACCGACAAACTCGAGCGCCTCTTCAACCCGCTGGCGCAACTCCGCGCCGCGCAGTCCATACAACCCGGCAAAAAATTCAACATTCTCATACGCCGTCAAATGTTCATAGATGGCGATTTCTTGAGGCACGATGCCGATCTGTCGTTTGGCAAACTGGCGATGCTTGGCGATGTCCTTGCCGAGAATCTTGATTTCTCCTGCATTCGGGCGCAGCAACCCAGCAATCATATTGATGGTTGTGCTTTTTCCCGCGCCATTGGCTCCGAGGAAGCCAAAAATTTCTCCTTCGGCAACCGTAAGAGACATATGATCGACAGCGATGAAGTCACCAAATTTTTTGGTCACTTGTTTGATCTCTAAAATGTTCATCGTTCCACCTTCTTTCCATGCTTGGTGTTATTGATTATAGAAAAAAAGATGAACTCCTGTAAGTGCAGGAATTCATCTCGTTGACATGAGAAAATTCACGATTTACTCATGAATCGGAAGCAACGTCGTGACAGAGAAACCGTTCGTTCCATCGACAATGACCGTGCCATGAACAGAGGCCGCCCGTTCCTCCATGCCGATGATCCCGAGTCCTTTCTTGATCTTGGCCGCACCTTTCCCGTTATCTTTCACTTCCACCTTGATGACTCGATTCAACACGTGAATTTCAACGGCAATGGCCGTGGCCTCAGCGTATTTGCTCGCATTCGTCAACGCTTCGGCAATGTTCTCATAAATCACTTTCCATTGGATTGGTGTAATCACATCCAAATCCCCTTTGCATACGAGCGGAACCGGGAGATGATGTTGGGCGGAAAATTCCTCAATGAATAATTTCACCCGATTCAGCCCGATTTGCTCGAGCGGTGGCTTGATCTGTTTTAATGTCATCCGGATTTGTTCCATGCCTTCTTTGGAAATATGGATGGCGTTTTCCAACAGTTGTTTCGCCTTGTCGCGGTCCCCATCCATCAACCGTTTGGCCGCCTCCATCTGAATGAGCGCTCCAGCGAGCGAGTGGCCGATTTGGTCATGGATGCGCTGCGACAGACGGTTCCGTTCTTCCAACTGCAACGTATATTCCGACTGCTTGATGTATTGATGATATTCGCTGATCCTTCTTGTCAGCCGATGCAAATCGTTGCGCATTTGATCCAAACGATCTTCTTGTTGTTCCATCCGCTCGATGTGCCGCTTGACTGCCGTCACGCTGACAAAACTGAACAATGCCACAAAGCCGTATAATTTCCCCGCCGATGGATCAAGCCAAATCATCGGCGTCAACAACACCGCCCCGATCCCCCAAACTCGGTGGATATACACGGAGGCCAGCTCATACCCATTGAGAGGCAGCAACAACGCCCATAACGGCTCCACAAAGGCGGCGGCTAGAACGAGAAGAGCAACGGAACCAAACGCCGCTCCCCTTTTCCAACTCATATGGCGAACGATCAGGGCAAACAGCTGAAGACAAAAATAG
This sequence comes from Geobacillus sp. PLS 41, assembly GCF_056494105.1. Taxonomy (NCBI): domain Bacteria; kingdom Bacillati; phylum Bacillota; class Bacilli; order Caryophanales; family Anoxybacillaceae; genus Geobacillus; species Geobacillus sp. PLS 41. Next base: position 360,050 of record NZ_CM151395.1, read on the forward strand.
ATCAGAGAGACTAGAACAAAGCCCGCTCCCGTTCTCTGTTTCGATGAAATGTAATCGAATGCCGCATAGCCCCATACAATCAGCTTGTAAATGATCAGCAGCGATTCCATAACATCCCCTCAGCCGACTTTTCCCGTCAGATAATAAACGGCAATTTGCGTTCGATGTTGCAGTCCGGTTTTGTCCAAAATCGATGTGATGTAATTGGCCACCGTTCCCTCGGAGAGAAATAGCTGTTTGGCAATCTCTTTATTCGAAAGCCCCTTCGCAATGAGCGCCATAATGTCCAACTCTCGTTCCGTAAACAGGCTTTTATCGATTTTCGGGGCTGCTTCTGTTTCTTCTTTTAAGTTGGACTTAATTTTGTCCATCACAATCTCCTGCATCACCACTTGGCCGTGATAAACCGCTTTGATCGCTTCGCGGATTCGTTCCGGGTCCGTATTTTTTAAAAAATATCCTTTTGCACCGTATTGAATGGCGTCTAGAATGTATTCATCATCATCAAACGTCGTCAAGATGAGCGGCTTTGTCTTCGTCTGCTCGCATAGAAGCTTTGTCGCTTCCACTCCATTCATGTTCGGCATGCGCACATCCAATAACGCGACATCAACTTCATGATGTCGACAATATTCCACTGCCTCTTTCCCATCGCCTACAGTCGCGGCGACATCAAACTCGTCATACGTGCTTAAGATGATCCGCAGCCCTTCGCGGACAAAGGGATTGTCATCGGCGATGAGCACTTTTATGCGCGGAACATGGGACGAAGAGTGATGTTCCATCTTTACCCACCCCTTTTCATCATGACGCCTGTCCACTACCTCGCGTGCATGATTTTCATGGTTTACTTTCATCTTTCCAAAACCGGAGGAACTATTCTTTCAACGTGGACCATTCGTGCACACAAACATATGCCTTCAAGGCGGCCTTCTGTCCAGCGAGTGAGAAAATGATTGTACACAAATCGGCAACATCCTATGATGCTCCGGATATACGGTTCCTGTTCTTTTGTCGGATAGAGACGGACGGAACAGGCTTGGCGCATTCCAATCGTCAAGAAAATTATACCATATTGCGCTTCCTCCCACTCCTTTAAGGGGGAGAGGAGCACAAGATTTCTGTAATGAATAAGGGCGATTTTTTCCGTTGCCACAGAGGAAATGAACCAAAGCAAGAGCAGGCCGAACCGAGTCGACGCTGGGATGCGTCCGGTGTTGCCAAGAGTAGCTGTCGGATCAAGACATGGGAACAGAGCCAAGCTCGATCGAATAGGCAAAACGGAAGGCAGGTCGAGGTGCCCATTCACCAACGGAGCGATCATCCTGTACCGAAACAGTGCGATGTCGTGTCTCATCGACTTATCCATCTGGATCTCCTCCTCGTCTTTCCCACCATCCATATACATTTGAATGTCAATGACAAAGTCGTGAAACTTGATCAAATTTCCTCCCCATCTTTGAAACAAATGGAAATTTCCGCCCGAAACGGCTCCTCACCACAACATGTACTTGACAAGCAATACAGCTTCCTGCACAAAGATTTGAAAAAATCACTGATTTGTTGATTTTCCCTTACAAGCGTAAATGGGGTATGTTCAGAAAAAATCATGTACAACTTTTGGTGAAGAGCCTCCGAAACAATTCACAAAAAATTTAGCACACTCTTCAGAAAAGAGGGAAAAGGCTTTCTGAAAGAATGTACAAGAAACGGTGTTTTGTTTTCGCAGAAAAATTCCATGGGCAGCGCACTTTGCCCTCCACCCGGGGATGAAAATCACACGTCAGTCCTGCATTTTCACAAAAAACATATTTTTACATAAAATACTAATATTAACTCAAAAAATATCCCTGCTTACTATGCCGTTATGCCTCTTAAAACCCCTTCACAAAAACATTTCGGTTGAAAAAAACAAAAAATTCTTTTATTCTAAATTTTATACAACCAAATAATCAGTTCACGCAACAGGTGGTTCACACATGTGGTGAACCTTAAAAGGGAAGTTTGGTGAAAATCCAACACGGTCGCGCCACTGTGATGCAGAGCTGTTTATCACAATCCACTGTTTCATTTGAAATGGGAAGGAGATAAACAGCGATGAAGCTAAGTCAGGAGACCTGCCTGTTGTATGCACTTTCGACCTACGCGTCATAGGGAGGAGTGAGGACATATGATATTGAGGCACTTCACGTATCTCAATACAAGCTAGTTATACCCTCCTTCCGTTGGAAGAGGGTTTTTTGCTTGATTGGGATCAAATAACTGGAGGTGCTTCCACATGTTCATCCGCAGTTCAAATGTAGGGTATCCACGCATTGGGGAGAAAAGAGAATGGAAAAAGACGTTAGAATCGTTTTGGAATGGGCAGATCACCAAAGAACAATGCACCAAAATGATGGAAGCGATTCGACTTGATTCGATTCGTAAACAGATGGAGAAAGGAATCGATCTCATTCCAATTGGAGATTTTTCTTTATACGATCACGTATTAGATACAGCATTCATGTTTGGATATATTCCAGAGCAATTTCAACAAATAGACGATACACTTGAGCAATATTTTGCGATGGCACGCGGGACAAATGGGCAACATGCGCTTGAAATGACGAAATGGTTTAATACAAATTACCATTACATCGTGCCTGAAATTGGACAAACAAAGCCAAGATTAGTGGAGAATCGCCTATTGAAAGAATACAACCTTGTAAAAGAAACATTCGATTTAGAAACAAAACCTGTGTTGCTTGGACCGATTACGTTTCTTTTGCTTTCTAAGCAATACGATCGACACGAGTGGCGCAAACATCTCGCACGATTAGTTCCTGTTTATGTAGAATTATTCAAACAACTAAGCGAAGCGGGCGTGTCATTCGTCCAAATCGATGAACCGATTCTCGTCCAAGATATAGACGATGACATCGTCGATGCATTTCGTGATGTATATGAAGTTTTTCATCGCGGTGTACCAAATATAAACCTTATTTTACAAACATATTTTGATAGCGTGTCGCATTATCGTGAAATCGTTGCTTTACCTGTCGCAGGCATTGGGCTTGACTTTGTACATGATAATGGCGAAAACATGAAAAACATAAACACCTATGGATTTCCGAAAGATAAAATATTAGTTGCTGGGATTGTAGATGGCCGCAATGTATGGAAAAGTTCGCTTGCCCAAAAAGCGACGCTCCTTCACCATCTAGCAAACGTTGCTGAACAACTGATCATTCAACCGTCTTGCAGCTTACTGCACGTCCCTGTCACGACAAAACACGAACATTCACTGCCGCCGGAGCTCGCTGGGGCTTTATCATTTGCCGATGAAAAATTAGATGAAATACGTATGCTGACAGAATATATGAAAGGAAACACAACAATCGACAAGCTAATCCAATACGACGAACAAACAAACAGTAATTTAGCCAAGTTCCGCAAACAACAAGAACAAATAAACGAGATCACAGCCGTTCCGGTAAGCCGAACACCTTACAGCAAACGACGAAAGATACAACAATCACATTTGCAACTCCCGCTGTTGCCGACAACGACAATCGGCAGCTTCCCGCAGACGAGCGACGTGCGTCAAGCTCGGATGAAGTGGAAAAAAGGGGAATGGAACGATCATCAATATAAGTCCTTTATAAAGAAAGAAATCGCAAAATGGATCGACATTCAAGAGCAACTGCAGCTCGACGTGCTTGTCCATGGGGAATTTGAGCGCACAGATATGGTAGAATTTTTCGGTGAAAAGCTGCAAGGCATGGCATGCACGACAAACGGCTGGGTACAATCGTATGGATCACGTTGTGTTCGCCCGCCCATTATTTTTAGCCATGTGTCCTACCAACAACCGATGACCGTAGAAGAAACGGTATATGCCCAGTCGCTGACCCATAAACCTGTCAAAGGCATGCTGACAGGCCCTGTAACCATGTTAAACTGGTCGTTCGTTCGCGACGACATTCCACGAAAACATGTGCTGACACAGCTCGCCTTGGCCATTCGTGAAGAAGTGTTGCGCTTGGAAGCGAAAGGCATACGCATCATTCAAGTCGATGAACCAGCATTGCGGGAAGGATTGCCATTGAAAAAGGAAAAACACGCATCCTATTGGGAAGATGCCGTTATGGCGTTTCGTCTTGCTACCTCATCAGTGAAAGAGGAAACGCAAATTCATACCCATATGTGCTATTCACAGTTTGAACAGATGATGCATGTCATCGATAAACTTGATGCCGACGTCATTTCCATTGAATCATCGCGAAGCCATGGTGAGCTTATTGCTGCATTTGAAACATATGAGTACAAAAAAGAAATCGGCTTAGGGGTTTATGACATTCACAGCCCACGCATTCCGACAAAAAAAGAAATAAGCGAACAAATCGAGCGAGCGCTTCGCGTCCTTCGTCCAGAACAATTTTGGGTCAATCCCGATTGCGGATTAAAAACGCGAAAAGAAAAGGAAGCAATTGCCGCACTCAAAGCGATGGTGGAAGCCGCGCGCGAATACCGGGAGCGACTTTTGGCTTGCGGAGGGAAACCGTCATGGAAGTAAACGTCGAGCAATCAAAAACGATTCAAATGCGGCTCGTTTTGCCTTCTGATACGAACCATCTTGGCACGATTTTTGGCGGCACCGTTTTAGCGTATATTGATGAAATTGCAGCAATATCCGCCATGCGCCATGCACGAAAAGCGGTCGTCACCGTTTCGATCGACAAAGTTGATTTCATTTCGTCCGCGAAAGTAGGCGATATTTTAAAACTTGAAGCATTCGTCTACTCGACTGGACGCACATCCATGAAGGTATTCGTCAAAGTCGAAACAGAAGATTTATTTACAGGCGAACATCACTTGACCACTACATGCTTTTTGACGATGGTCGCCATCGATCAAAACAAAAAACCGACGCCTGTTCCAAAAGTCATCATTAGCGAACAGGAGGAACAAATCGTACAACTGTATCAGCAAAACAATAAGGTATAAATATTTATACCCCAGACTGTTGAAAAACGATTTTGTCAAGGACAAAATCGTTTTTTTTTTTGGCTCTTCACCACAACATGTACTTGACAAGCAATACGGTTTCCTGCACAAAGATGTGCAAAAATCACGGATTTGTTGATTTTCCCTCACAAGCGTAAATAGGGTATGTTCAGAAAAAATCAAGTACAACTTTTGGTGAAGAGCCTTTATGGTAAAATAGAAAATAGAAGTCCATAACCAAAGGGAGGAATGGCCATGTCCCGCGCACAACAATGGGTGCAATATTTCCTTTCGCACCGCCGTGTCACGCTGGAACTGATCCACAAAATCGACGAAGCGCATTATGATTACAAACCGACGCCGACCTCGATGACAGCGAAGCAGCTGGCGACGCATATGCTGTTCAGCTTCTACAATTTCGCTAATACGGCAAAACACGGCGATCCATCGCTGTTCCGGCAAAAAATCGAGGAGCCGGAGACGAATTTGGCCAAGCTGGCGGAAACATATACGGAAAAAACGAGGCAGCTCATCGAATCGATGAGCGATGACGACTTCGACCGGACGCTCGATTTAACATCGATTTTCGGCATTCAAATTCCAGCCAAGCAGTTGTTGCAAATGGCAATGGATCACGAAATTCATCATAAAGGCCAGCTGTTCGTCTACGTCCGCGGCATGGGGCATACGGACTTACCGCTGTTTGTGAAACGCGGTTAATCTTCCCCATTTTTGTTTCATCTAACTAAACGAGAAGCTTCTCCGTGAAAATAACAAAAAAGCCGGCTAAGAAACCCCTAGCCGGCTTTTCCTTTTTGGTTGAGGCGATTTAGTCAATCGAGCAGCTTCCGTCTGCGCACATTCCGCCTTCACCCGCCAACGACCGCAACGGGGAAGCTTGTTGTTCTTCCTCCCATACTTTCTCTAGCGCCCGCCGGAACACGTCAACCGGCTGGGCCCCCGAAATCGCATACTTCCCATTCAGCACGAAAAACGGCACGCCGCGGACGCCCAACGCCGCTGCTTCTTCCTCATCGCGGCGCACCTCTTTCGTATAACGACCACTTGCCAACACCTCCTCAGCTTCCGCCCGGTCAAGCCCGGTTGCTTCGGCGATCGCAAGCAGCACATCGCGGTCGCTGATTCGCTTTGACTCCGTGAAATATGCATAAAACAGCCGTTCCACCATTTCATTCAGCTTCCCTTTTTCCTTGGCATAATGAGCCAAACGGTGGGCGTCAAACGTATTCGTCGGCTTCATCGTCTCAAAGCGGAATGTCAATCCGACCGCTTCCGCCTGCCTGCCGATATCGGCATTGGCCCGCTTCGCTTCCTCGATTGAAATGCCGTATTTGTTAGCAATGATTTCGTGAATCGTCAATGGCGTTTCTTTTTTCGCATTCGGATCCAATTCAAAGCTGCGAAATACAACCTCAACATCTTCTCGGTGCGGAAACTGTTCAAGCGCCTGTTCCAAGCGACGTTTGCCGATATAGCAAAACGGGCAGACAAAATCGGACCATACTTCAATTTTCACGGCCATATCCTCCTCTACTTTTGACGCGCTTCCCCTCCATTGTAGCCCATTGCCGGTCGAATGGCTAACGAAAGGCATGGGGACGGACCCGCCCGCATACATTGTACTACCATGCTGTTGGGACAAGGAGGACAAAAACCGATGCATTCTCACGAACTAGGCGCCTTTCTATTGCGGATTGTCACCGGATTCATCTTTTTCGCCCATGGGTGGGTGAAATGGCAACGGGGGCTTGAGGCGGCAGCGGATTCGTTTGTTGCTATGGGCCTTCCCGGCTGGCTCGCCTACATCGTGACGATCATAGAGCTTGCTGGCGGCTGGGCGATGATGCTTGGCCTTGGCACACGCCCGATCGCCGCGGCATTTGCCGTCATCATGGTCGGGGCCATCGCCACGGCGAAAGTCGACGCCGGTTTGCTCGGCAACGGCCGGGAAACGGGCTATGAATTCAATCTCGCCTTGCTCGCTATGTCCGTATATTTGTGGCTGAACGGCAGCCGGCTTTGGTCGTTAGACACGGTTATCGGGCGGCCGCGGGGCTAAGTAGGCACAAAAACGGGTGTCCCTCACAGCGGGACACCTTTTTCTTGCTTAATAAGGCTGAATAAGACTGGACAAATCTTGTCCTTGCTTGTCGGTACGCTGCTTCATCCTTTTTCCACTGTCAGCTTGACGACGCGCTCGCCGATGGCCCGAATCAACTCCGGCGGCATCGGGAAACTGATCGCAGCCGGGTCAGATGCCACCGCTGGAATCGTCGCCGCGAATTGTTCTTCCGTCATCGGATAGTCGGCAAAATCAGCCGGCAGCCCGATGTCATCGCGCAATTGGCGAATTCGCTCAATGGACTTTACCAACAGCGCTTCATTGCCTTGACCGTGATCATAAATGCCAAGCGCTTGAGCCAACAGCTTCGCTTTCGGCAAATACAATTCCGGAATCGCTTCCATCACGACTGGCAAAAAGACGGCGTTCGCCAAGCCATGTGGAATGCGAAACATCGCTCCGTACGCATGGGCGAAATTGTGCACCGGAATGGCGTTTAACGCAAAGCTGAACGCGGTGATGCCAAGCAAGCTCGCATGCAGCATCTCCAAGCGGGCGCGGATGTCCCCGCCGTCACGAACCGCCTCCGGCAAGTAGTCACGAATCAAACGGATCGCCTGCAAGGCGCATGCATCGGTGAGCGCGGTCGCCATCGGCGAGGCGAGCGCTTCAATGGCATGGGTGAGCGCGTCCATGCCGGTAAACGCCGTCACCTTCGGGGGAAGCCCTACCGTTAAATCAGGATCCAAAACGGCCACATCAGCATTGATAAACGGATTGATGATGTTCGTTTTCAAGCGCAGCTCTTCATTATAAATGACTGCGATCGGCGATACTTCCGACCCCGTGCCGGCCGTCGTCGGGATGGCGATGTGCGGAATCGGCATGAATTGCGCCTGCGGGAACGACTCGTACCGCAGCCCGCCTGGAATCGCCTCTTTAATGTCACGCAACCCTTTAAACAGGGCGTATTTCACCCCTTTGGCCGTATCGAGCACGCTGCCGCCGCCGACCGCCAACAAGGCGTCAGCTCCGATCTCGCGCGCATAGCGCACCGCTTCATTGACGCATTCGCTCTCCGCATCTTGGCGAATATCTAAAAAGATGCCGGCCAGCTCCGGTCCAACGCCGCGCGTTGTCAGCCGAAACAGATCGGCCACTTTCTCCACGACCCCAGCCTGCTCGAGTCCTCGGTCGGAAAGCAATAGCACCCGCTTAGCACCCAGCCCGCGGAACAAGTCCGGCACGAGCGCGCGGGCGTTCGATCCGGTGTAAATGGCGGTGCGCAGCCAAAAGTTCGCTAACGTCGTCATGTTCCTTCGTCCCCCTTTACTTTTTCATCATAGCGTGCAGGCGGGAAAACAGCACTTGATACCATTTCCGCTTTTCAAGCTCCGGCACCATTGATGTGTGCACATGCTTCAGCTGCGTGTAAGCATCAAGCGAATATTTGCCCATCTCGCGCCCGATGCCGCTTTGCTTGTAGCCGCCAAACGGCGCGTCATTGCGCAGCATATGCCAGTCATTGATCCAGACGACCCCAGCCTGCAGACGCCCGGCGATGGCGTACGCCTTGTTGACGTCGCGCGTCCAGACGCCGGCCGCCAGCCCGTAGATCGTATCGTTGGCCATCGCCACTGCCTCTTCCACGTCATGATAGCGGATGATCGACAACACTGGACCGAAAATCTCTTCTTGGGCGATTTTCATGTCATTCGTGACATTCGAAAAAATCGTCGGCGCGACAAAATGGCCGCCTTCACAGCCGGGCACTTCGACTTCATGACCTCCGCATACAATGGTCGCACCTTCTTGCTTGCCGGCTTCAATATAGGAGAGCACTGTCTCTTTTTGCCGCTTGGAGATAACCGGCCCGACGTCGGTCGCCGGATCGAGCGGATGGCCGATTTGCAGCGTCTTCGTCAGGGCGACAAGCCGCTCGACCACTTCATCATGGAGCCGTTCAGGCACAAACAGCCTTGTTCCCGATTCGCACAACTGACCAGAGTGCAAAAAGACGCCAAACAAACTGCCGGGAACGGCAAGGTCCAAATCCGCATCTTCGAGCAAAATGTTCGGCGACTTGCCGCCAAGCTCAAGCGTAACGTTTTTCACCGTTTCCGCCGCAACGCCATAATGCGGCGGCCGACTTCCGTCGAACCGGTGAACGCCACCTTGTCAACTTGCGGATGGCGGACAAGCGCCTCCCCGACATCGGCGCCGGGACCAGCCACCACGTTGATGACCCCCGGCGGCACGAAGGACGAAATGATTTCCGCCAGCTTCAGTGTCGACAGCGGTGTGTAGCTCGCCGGTTTCACGACGATCGTATTGCCCGCTGCCAGCGCCGGGGCGATTTTCCACGACGCGATCATGAGCGGCAAGTTCCATGGTGTGATCGCCGCGCAAACCCCGATCGGCTCGCGCCAAACAAAGTTATGCGCCGGTCCGGGAAACGGCGGAATCGGCAGTGTTTCCGAAAACGGGTACTCTTGGACGATGTTTGCCATCGTTTGGAATAGATCGACCGTCTGCAAAATATCGATCGAGCTGATGCGCCGGATCGTCCCTCCGCTTGAGATTGCTTCCAAATAGGCGAGCTCTTGAGCGTTGGCGGCAATGGCTTGGGCGATCGCATTCAGCACGCGCGCCCGTTCTTTCGGTTTCATCGCCTTCCATCGGTCTCGTCAAACGCCTTGCGCGCCGCCTTCACCGCCCGGTCAACATCATCCGCTGTCGCCTTCGCGACAGTCGCCACCACCTCTCCGGTCGCCGGATTGTATACGTGAAACGTTTCCCCGCTCGTTGCCGGCTGCCATTGGCCGTCAATGAAGAGTGGAAAATGATGCACTTGCACATGAGTGGTCATGACGATTTCTCCCTTCCTTGTTTTCGACTCTCAACCTCTAGCCAACGTTTTCGCTTTCCTCAAGACCGAACAGCTCGTCAAACGGTTTCTCCTGCGCTTTTTTCAACACTTCCATCCTCGCTGCCAGTTGGCGGGCGGTGAAATTCATGATGTCGGCATGGTGATCGGGGCCGAACATCGAATCGTGGGCCGCCGCTTCCAACCGCTTGGCCTTTTGGTAAAGCCGAAATGGGAACGAATCTTCCTGCAGCCCGCGGCTGCCTGTTGTAACCAACGGCTCGGCCCGCCGCACGGTCACCACTCCTTTTCCATTTTTCTTGAAATGTCGGCTGGTGTTGTACTTCTGGATAGATGAACGCGGGGACAACCAATCAATGTAAAGGCTTACAAATAGGCTGTTGCGACAATAGGCGGGTTGCTGGCAAAAAGGCAGGTTGTAAAAATGACCAAAATGTTATGAATAGTCAATCATTTCCCCTCATTCTAGCAACCTTCCCTTTCTTTCGTCAACAAAAAGCGAATGACATTTTCCGACAATAACGGTGAAAAAACACCGCCTGCTGTCAGCAGACGGCGTTTCGGTCAGACCCGCACTTTTCCGTATTCTCTCCGCAGTTCGCTCGCAATGATGTTGCGCTGGATTTCCGAGGTGCCTTCGTAAATTTTCGTAATGCGGGCATCGCGGAAGTAACGTTCGATCGGGTAATCTTTCATGTAGCCGAGGCCGCCGTGGATTTGCACGGCCATGTCAGCGATTTTGTTGTACACTTCCGAGCCGAACAGTTTGGCGATGGCCGCTTCTTTGACGACGCGCATCTTTTGGTCGACCATCCAGGCGACGCGGTAGACGGTCGAACGCAGCACTTCGATCAACATGCTCATTTCCGCCAGCATATGCTGGATCGCTTGCTGCTCGATAATCGGCTTGCCGAACTGTTCACGCTGTTCGGCGTATTCCATGCAGTATTCCAAGAGGCGGATGCACGAGCCGAGGTTGCGCGCGGCAAGACCAGCACGGCCGTTCGCTAAAATCTTCAAGGCGTTGACATACCCTTCGCCTTCTCTCCCGAGCACGTTTTCGGCCGGCACTTCCAAGTTGTCAAAAAACAGCTCAGCCGAATGCGATCCGCGCAGCCCCATTTTCCGCTCGACTTTTCCGACGATAAAGCCGGGAAAATCTTTTTCTACGATAAAGGACGTGATGCCTTTCGGGCCTTTCGACGGATGGGTGACGGCCATCACCGTAAACACGTGGGCGTCAATGGCGTTTGTAATGTAATGCTTCGAACCGTTGATGATGTAGCGGTCGCCTTTGCGGACGGCGGTCGTTTTGATCGCAGCGGCGTTTGATCCGGCGCTGGGCTCAGTGAGAGCAAAAGCGCCGATCCATTCGCCCGTCGCCATCTTTGGCAAATAGCGCTGCTTTTGTTCTTCCGTGCCGAGCTCAACGATGCCGACGGTGCCGATGCCGGTATGGGCGCCGATTAACGTCGTATAGCCGTTATGCGTTTTGCCGAGCTCTTCGTAAATGGCGCATTTGCCGACCATTGACAAACCGAGGCCTCCGTACTCTTCCGGAATGCTTAATCCAAACAGCCCCATTTCTTTCGACTTTTCAATGATATCTTGCGGAATCTGGTCATTTTCCTCAATATCCATCGCCACCGGTTCGACAACTTCTCTCACAAATTTGCGGACGTTTTCTTTTAAAAATTCAATCTCGGCTGGCAGCGTGAAATCCATCTTCTTCCCCTCCCCATGATTGAATTCCATATTTTTGCGCCTTGCGCACGAGTGTCGACGCATCGACACCAAGCAGTTTCGCAGCCCGCCGATACGTCTTCGCCTTGTGAAGCGCCTTGATGATCAGCTGGCGCTCGACCTCAGCCGTTGCCTGTTTGAGCGGGATGATCTCTCCGACCGCCACCGGGCTCGCAGCTGGCTCCGGTTCAAGGTGGAGCCATTTCGCCACTTGGTGTTCGTCAATGACTGGGGAAACGGCGGTCACAAACATACGTTCTACAGCATTAACGAGCTCTCGAACGTTGCCGGGCCAGTGATAGTCCATCATCGCCGCCAGCGCCCCATCGGTAAACACGAGCGGCTTTTGATACTTTTCCGCAAACCGCTTTCGGTAATGGTCAACCAAGAGCGGGATGTCTTCTTTCCGGTCGCGCAGCGGCGGAATGGCAATCGGCATCACGTTCAGCCGGTAAAACAAATCAGCGCGAAACCGCCCAGCGGCAACAAGCTCCTCAAGCGGCTTGTTCGTCGCGGCGATGACACGCACATCGATCCGCTTCGGCGCCTCCGCCCCCAACCTCATGATTTCCATCGACTGCAACACGCGAAGGAGCTTCACTTGCAAGTGAAGCGGAATTTCACTGATTTCATCCAGAAAAATCGTCCCGCCATCCGCCTGCTCGAAATAGCCTTTTTTCCCTTTCTTCGCCGCTCCGGTGAACGCCCCCGGCTCGTAGCCGAACAGTTCAGACTCCATCAACGTCTCGGGGATCGCCCCGCAATTCACTTTCACAAACGGTCGGGCGCGGCGGGCGCTTTGTTTCCAAATGTAGTTCGCCAATTCCTCTTTCCCGGTGCCCGACTCTCCGGTCAACAACAACGTCACATCGACAGCCGCCGCTTGGCGGGCGATATTGACAACATGCGCCATCGCTGGAGCGCGATAAATGAGATGATCTTCTTCCTGACGGTCCAACATATGAAGGAGCCGTTTCGTCTCCTCCAGTTCCGAGCGCAGCTGTTCCATCTCGGTCATATCTTTGACGTAGAGAACAACCCGCTCTGCCCGCCCATCTTCCTCGATGATCGGCACCGCGGAAACGATCCAAATATTTCCTGTTTCCGTCCCCTGATGAAGCATCGAACAGGGCTGACGTCCATCAAGCGCCTGTCGAACGACCCGGTCAAGCGAGGCAGTCACCCGCTCTTGCTCCGTTCCTAGAAACAGCGCATCCCATTTTTTGTTTCGCCGCGTGATCATTCCACTGCGGTCCGTGATAGCGATGCCGTCGCTGGATGCCTCCATCACCGTTTGCAATTCATTGACGATGCGCTTGACGGTCTCAAGTTCGTTGGAGATAAATTCAATCTCGGAAATGTCTTGAAACACCCCGACCGCCCCAACGACCTTCCCCTCGTCGATAATTGGCGAGCGGTTTGTAATATAGACACGCTTGCCGACGCGGTATTTTTCCGTATGCCCTTTGCCGGTGCGCACGACCTCGAGCAAGCCAGACGGGATCACGACATCGGTCAAAAACTTGCCGATGGCTTCTTCTTTCGTCGTCCGCGCCATTTTCTCAGCCGGTGGATTGATCGATGTAATCCGCCCTTTTGCGTCGATCGATAAAATGCCGTTATGGGCGGCGTTGAAAATGGCATCCAAATGTTTTAAGCGGAGTTGTGCCACCTTCGCATATGCCGTCAAATGCTGCTCTTTCGTCAACACACCGACAAGGCGTCCGCTCTCATCGACAACGGGCCGGAGCGGACCGCCGCCAAACTCGATCGCTTCCACACGGTCGTGAATGGAAAGCGGCGGCAGCGACGGGCGCATCACCTCACGCACAGTTGTTTTCCCTTGGGCAAGACCGAACAACACGTCTTTGACCGCCACCACGCCGACGATTTCCTCACTGCAACGGCATACGACCATCCCATCAAGTCCATATTCAACGAATGTCCGAGCCGCTTCATCAAGGGAATCGCTTTCAAAAATTACTGCCTTTGTCTTCACCATGATGTCTCCGACCATCATTGCCATTTCCTCTCCCACCGTTCCGCCTTATTTTCTACTCAAGCAATTTTTGTGCCAAAAAAGTTCCCGCTATTCAGAAAAAACAAACCCCTAGAAGGCTGGTGAAAAACAACGGATTCGCTCGGTTTGTGAGAAATCGTAAGGAAGGAGGTTATGGTGTTGCAAGGTTTTTCAATTTGAGAAACACTGTTGGAGAGCAGCATTTCCCCTTAAATCACCAACCTTCTAAAATTCATCTTACTTGATCGCTTGTTGCCAAACAACAACATATTGTTGTAAGTTTGCAACAAACAGAACGAATTTGTTGCAGTTCTACCGTTATTCAGCTAAAAATGTTGTTATTTCGCAACACTCATTAGTCACTTCTTTGCAACTAAAATTGATTCCCATTTTCAAAAAATCATTGTTTTTTTCATTGGATGCGCTATAATAATATTGATATTGATTCTCATTTTCTTGATCCGGAAGGAGGTGGCCTCATGGTCCGCCTATACGCCGAGGAGTTGACCGTCCGCTACGATGACCGGACGATTTTCGAACGCTTATCCGTCCGCATTCCCGACCGACAAATCACAGCCATTATTGGACCAAACGGATGCGGAAAATCGACGCTGCTCAAGACGTTGACGCGCATCATTTCCCCGCAGTCCGGCGCCGTCATTTTGGACGGCCGGGCCATTTCGCAACAGCCAACGAAAGAACTGGCGAAAAAAATAGCTATTTTGCCGCAGACGCCGGAAGCGACAAGCGGATTGACCGTCGCTGAGCTCGTCTCGTACGGCCGCTTCCCTTATCAAAGAGGATGGGGCCGCCTAACGAAACAAGATTACGAAGCAATCGACTGGGCGCTTGCCGTAACGAAAACAGCCGATTTGAAACACCGGCCGGTTGACGCCCTCTCCGGCGGACAGCGGCAGCGCGTCTGGATCGCCATGGCGCTCGCTCAAGAGACGGACATCATCTTTTTGGACGAACCGACGACGTATTTGGACATCGCCCACCAGCTCGAGGTGCTCGAGCTGCTTGAACGGCTGAACAAAGAAGAAGGGCGGACAATTGTGATGGTGCTCCATGACATTAACCAAGCGGCGCGGTTTTCCGACTATGTGATCGCCATGAAGGCGGGCACGATCGTCAAAGCCGGGCCGAGCGAAGACGTCATTTGCCGCGATGTGCTTCGCGACGTGTTTGGCATTGACGCTGACATCGGCCGCGACCCGCGGACGAACAAACCGATTTGCTTCACTTATCAACTGCTTAGGGAGGCTTGATTCGTCATGAGGAAAACATGGCTTTCCTTGTTGCTTCTTTTTATTCTTGTGTTAAGCGCGTGCGGCAACACAGCGGACGACAACAAGAACAACAGCGCTTCACCAAAAGAAAAAAAGCCGGAAATGATTACATACCAATCGGAAAACGGACCGGTGGAAGTACCGGCTGATCCGAAACGCGTCGTCGTCTTATCGACGTTTGCCGGCCATGTGCTTGCCTTAGGCGTTCCCGTCGTCGGTGTGGATTCGTGGTCAAAAATGAGCCCGCTCTTTCAGGACAAACTGAAAGACGCACAAGTGGTGACAGACGAAGACATTGAAAAAATTATGGCGTTAAAACCGGACTTAATTATCGGATTATCCAATACGAAAAACGTCGATAAATTAAGCAAAATCGCCCCGACCGTCACGTTTACATACGGAAAGGTCGATTATTTAACACAGTTTCTAGAGATTGGTAAACTATTAAATAAAGAAAAAGAAGCGAAAGCATGGATTGACGACTTCAAACAACGGGCGCAACAAGCCGGGGAAGAAATCCGGGCGAAAATTGGCGAAAACGCAACGGTCACCGTAGCCGAAAACTTTGATAAGCAGCTGTATGTGTTCGGCAACAATTGGGCGCGCGGCACAGAAATTTTGTATCAAGAAATGAAGCTGAAAATGCCAAAAGCGGTCGAAGAGCAGGCGCTCAAACCGGGCTACTATGCCGTTTCCCTTGAAGCGCTGCCGCAGTTTGTCGGCGATTACCTCATCTTAAGCAAAAACGGCGACGGCGATACATCGTTTATGGAAACGAACACGTTTAAAAACATCCCTGCTGTCAAAAACGGCCGTATGTTCGTCGCTGATGCCAAGGCGTTTTATTTCAATGACCCGATTACGTTAGACTACCAGCTCGATTTCTTTAAAAAGCATTTTTTAGGCCAATAATGACGAGACGGGGCGTTCACGGACAGTGAATGTCCCGTCCTTTCTTGTGAAAAGGAGGAAACCGCCGATGGAAGCAAACCGCCGGCTATGGCCATTTCGTTATACGTTTCTCTTCTCTCTTATCCTGCTGATGGCCATCTGGTTCGGATCCATGGCCATCGGCGTCGCTGATACGACATGGAGTGACGTATGGCGCGCGCTCTTTTCCGATGAACAAGGTAAACAACTGGACTTGATTCGCGAGCTCCGTTTGCCTCGGGAAACCGCGGCGGCCTTTGTCGGCGCCGGACTCGCCGTCGCTGGGGCGATCATGCAAGGAATGACACGCAACCCGCTTGCTGACCCAGGACTGCTCGGCTTAACCGCTGGAGCGAACGCAGCGTTGGCCATAACGATGGCCTTTTTTCCTTCCGCCCATTATCTCGCAATCACCATCGCCTGTTTGCTTGGGGCGGCGGCCGGAGCAGGGATGGTCTTTGGCATCGGCGCCGCCCGCAAAGGCGGCTTTTCGCCATTGCGCATCGTCCTAGCCGGCTCGGCGGTCTCAGCGCTTTTGTTTGCCGTCGCTGAAGGAGTTGGCCTTTATTTTCATATTTCCAAAGACGTTTCGATGTGGACATCGGGCGGGGTATCCGGAACGTCGTGGAAACAGCTGTCAGTCATCATTCCGCTCATCGTGATCGGGCTCGCCATTGCCGTATGGTATTCGCGGCAGCTGACGATTCTTAGCTTGAGCGAAGACGTCGCCGTTGGCGTCGGACAAAAAACAACAGCCGTCAAAACGTGGCTGTTTTCCGCTGTGTTTTTATTAACAGGAGCATCGGTCGCCATCGCCGGCAACATCACCTTCATCGGCTTGATGATCCCTCATCTTGTGCGCGCAATCGCCGGCGCCGATTACCGATTCATCATCCCGCTGTCGGCCACGGTCGGCGCGACCGGCATGATCGTCGCTGATACGGCGGCCCGCACGGTCAATGCCCCATTTGAAACGCCAGTGGCAGCCATCGTTGCGGTGATCGGCTTGCCGTTTTTCCTGTTTGTCGTGCGGAAAAAAGGGAGGGGCTTTGAATGAGAATGCGCATCACAGCAGTGTTAGGCATGCTTTTGTTGCTTATTGCCGCAACAGCCGCCATCGCGTTGGGCACCGGCGAAGCGCCGCTCTCGTACGGACGCATCGCGCCGACACTGTTCGGCTACGGTTCGATGCAAGAAGCGTTTATTTTGTTTTCTCTCCGCCTGCCGCGCATCGTGATTACGTTGCTCGCCGGGATGGCGCTCGCCTTGTCGGGAGCGATGCTGCAAGGCACCACCCGAAATGAGCTCGCCGATCCGGGCATATTGGGCATCAACGCCGGTGCCGGCGCAGGCGTCGCTATATTCTTTTTATTTTTCCCTATTGAAGCCGGGACGTTCCTTTATGCTCTGCCGCTCGTCGCCTTAGTGGGAGCACTGTTGACGGCGGCGGCCATGTACGCCGTTTCCTACCATCAAACAACCGGGCTGCAGCCGGTATCGTTCGTCCTGACCGGGGTCGGGTTTTCGATGGCGCTCTCCGGGCTCATGATCATCCTCATTTCCGCCGCGGACCGAACGAAAGTCGACTTTATCGCCAGATGGCTTTCCGGAAACATTTGGGGCGATGATTGGCCGTTTATTTGGGCGATGCTGCCGTGGCTTGTCATCGGTGCATTGATCGGTCTATATCGGGCGAAACGGCTAAACCTTTTGTATTTAGGCGATCCGGTCGCCATCGGCGTCGGCGTTCATGTTCGCCGCGAGCGGCTCGTACTGATGGCCACAGCGGTCGCCGTCGCTGCAGCGGCCGTCGCTGTAACCGGGGGCATCTCTTTTATCGGCTTAATGGCGCCGCACATCGCCAAAATGATCGTCGGCCCGCGCCATGAGCGAGCCATTCCGGCAGCGATGCTCATCGGCGGCTGGCTGCTGCTTGCCGCTGACACGATCGGGCGCAACGTTCTCGCCGAACCGCTTCCGGCCGGAGTTGTTGTGTCATTCATCGGTGCACCATACTTCATTTATTTGTTATTGAAGCGTTGAACCTTTTGATGGCCATGAGACGGATCAAGGATGGCGGATAAGCTCATTCAACTGCCTTCATCTTCATCTCTACTCCCGTTTCACTTTGAAACGGGAATTTTTCCGTTTGCGATGTGAAAAGGGCTGGCTCCAAGACCGAAAAACAGCCTTGGGCGCGCAGCCCTTTTTGGCAAAACCATTCCTTAAAATGCCGGAATTAAGAAGCCCGGCACCGCTTCCAAAAGCGGACAGCTCCAATCAAAATGATGGCAGCAATAATGACATACACCACTTCGGCGTACATCCCAATCACCTCGGACACTTTCCCCCACGACTCACCGAGCGCCGCCCCGATCGAGATTAAAATCGTATTCCAAATGAGCGTGCCCAGCACCGACAGCCAGACAAACAGCCCTATATTCATCTTCGCCATGCCCGCCGGGATGGAAATCAAGCTGCGCACCAACGGAATCATGCGGCCAAGAAAGACGGCCCATACCCCATAACGGTGAAACGTCCGGTTCGCCTTGGCGATGTCTTCCGGCTTCACCCGCAGCCATCTCCCCCAACGGTCGACGATCCGCTCGAGCCGTTCAATCGACAACAGCCGGCCAATTCCGTACAGCACCAATGCCCCGGCAACCGAACCGGCGGTCGCCGCCGCAATGACGCCGGGCACCGTCAAAGACGTGTACGTCGTCATAAACCCGCCAAACGGCAAAATGACTTCCGACGGAATCGGTGGAAAAATGTTTTCCAGCGCGATGATCAGAAAAATGCCGATATAGCCGAATTGTTCCATTACATTCGTGATCCACGCCTGCATGGCGCCATTCTCTCCCTTCCGCCCGGCTCATTGTATGTATGCATGTCTCTTTCCTCATTAATGTATGTATATGATATGGTAGTACAAAAAAAGATCCTTTGCAAAAAAGAAAAGCAGCTTGCTTTCGCTCTCCCTTCGATATCACCGGCTTCATCGGCGTCTCGCAAACGAAAGGCCGCCCACCCCCAAGCAGATGAGGATGGACGGCACGTCCCCCTAGCAACAACCTTTCCATGATTATACCCAACCGCGGTAGCGAGCTGCTTCTGCTGTTTGGCGCAGCCCGATCATGTACGCCGCCATGCGCATATCCACACGGCGCGATTCCGCCAATTCATAGACGCGATGAAACGCGCTCGTCAATTTCTCTTTCAACTTCTCGACGACTTCCTCTTCCGTCCAATAATAGCCTTGGTTGTTTTGCACCCATTCAAAATAGGAAACCGTCACCCCGCCAGCGCTCGCCAGCACATCAGGCACCAATAGCACGCCCCGCTCCGTCAAGATTTTGGTCGCTTCCAGCGTCGTCGGGCCGTTGGCCGCCTCGACCACAATTTTAGCGCGAATATTCGCGGCATTGTCACGCGTAATTTGATTCGCTACCGCGGCCGGAACTAAAATATCACACTCTTTTTCCAGCAGCTCTTGATTGGTGATGACATTCTCAAACAGCGTTGTCACCGTGCCAAAACTGTCGCGGCGATCCAACAAATACGGAATATCCAGTCCGTTCGGGTCATACAACGCGCCATACGCATCGGAAATGCCAATGACGCGAGCTCCAGCTTCATGCAAAAACTTGGCCAAAAAGCTGCCTGCATTGCCGAATCCTTGAATAATGACCCGCGCCCCCTGCAACTCAATTCCCGCTTTTTTCGCTGCTTCTTCGATGCAAATCGTGACACCGAGCGCCGTCGCTTTTTCCCGACCTTGGGAGCCGCCGAGCACAAGCGGCTTGCCAGTGATAAAGCCAGGCGAATCAAATTCGCGGATGCGGCTATACTCATCCATCATCCACGCCATAATTTGCGAGTTGGTAAACACGTCCGGCGCCGGGATATCTTTGGATGGCCCCACGATCTGGCTGATCGCCCGCACATAGCCGCGGCTGAGCCGCTCCAGCTCACCCATCGACATGTTCCGCGGGTCGCAGACGATGCCACCTTTGCCGCCGCCATACGGCAAACCGACAATTCCGGCTTTGATCGTCATCCACATCGACAGCGCCTTCACTTCTTCCTCGGTGACATCCGGATGAAAACGAATGCCTCCCTTGGTCGGCCCTACGGCATCGCTATGCTGGGCGCGGTAGCCGGTAAACACTTTCACCGTTCCGTCATCCATACGGACGGGAATGCGTACGGTAAGGACGCGCAATGGTTCTTTGAGCAGCTCATACATCTCCTCACCGTAGCCGAGTTTGGCCAGCGCCGCTTTGATCACACGCTGGGTGGAGAGAAACATATTTTCTTCCATCGTCTCATTCGCCTCTTTGACTCGATTTATGGACGGGACAAGACATTCGCAATCCGTTCAAACGCCCAATCCAATTCCTCTTTCGTAATGATGAGCGGCGGTGCGAAACGAATGACCGTCTCATGCGTTTCCTTGCAAAGCAATCCTTGCTCTTTCAGCGCCTCACAGTACGGACGCGCCGGCACATGCAGCTCGACGCCGATAAATAAGCCGCGGCCGCGGATTTCTTTCATATCGGCGTTTCGGATTTGTTTTAGTTTCGAAAGGAAGTATTCGCCAAGCTCAAGCGACCGCTCCGCCAGCCGCTCTTCTTCGATCACCTCAAGCGCCGCGATCGACACCGCGCAGGCGAGCGGATTGCCGCCAAACGTCGATCCGTGCGAGCCGGGTTCAAACACCGACAAAATGTCGCGGTTGGCGACGACGCACGAAATCGGGAACACCCCGCCGCCCAATGCTTTCCCTAAAATATACATGTCAGGCACAACATCTTCCCAGTCGCAAGCAAATAACTTTCCAGTGCGCCCCAAACCTGTTTGAATTTCATCCGCAATGAACAACACGTTGTTTTCTTTGCACACGTCATAAGCCGCTTTTAAAAAGCCTTGCGGTGGGATGCGGATGCCGGCTTCTCCTTGGATCGGTTCGACAAGAAACGCCGCCGTATTCGGTGTAATCGCCGCTTTCAACGCTTCGATGTCGCCGTACGGGATGATTTTCACCCCGGGCAACAGCGGACCAAAACCCCGTTTATAGGCCGGTTCGGACGACAACGACACCGCGGCGAGCGTCCGGCCGTGGAAATTGCCTTCACAAACGATGATTTCCGCTTTGTTGTCCGGAACGCCTTTTACATCATACGCCCAGCGGCGCGCCGCCTTGAGCGCCGTTTCCACCGCCTCGGCGCCGGTGTTCATCGGCAGCACCATGTCCTTTTTCGTCAGCTGGCACACTTTTTCATACCACGGGCCAAGCTGGTCGTTATGGAAGGCGCGCGATGTGAGCGTGACGCGATCAGCTTGCCGCTTTAACGCCTCCACAATTTTCGGATGCCGATGTCCTTGGTTGACGGCCGAATAAGCGCTTAACATGTCCATATAACGGTTGCCCTCTGGATCTTTCACCCATACCCCTTCCGCTTCCGAAATGACAATCGGCAATGGATGATAATTTCGCGCTCCATATCGTTCCGTTTGTTCGATCAGCTGTTCGGACTTCGTAGCCATCATCAACCGCTCCTTTCCTTATCTGCGTTTCTTCGCTATAAAAGGGCGGACGCCGCCGCCCTTTTTTGGTTTAAAACATTTCCGACACCGTTTTCGCTTGCATATGGAGGATCAAATAGTCCGGGCCGCCCGCTTTCGAGTCAGTACCTGACATGTTGAAGCCGCCAAACGGCTGATACCCGACGATCGCCCCTGTGCAGCCGCGGTTGAAGTACAAATTGCCAACATGGAACTCGTGCCGCGCTTTTTCAAGATTCGCCCGATTGCGCGAGATGACGGCGCCCGTCAAGCCGTATTCCGTGTTGTTCGCGATCTCAAGCGCATGATCGAAATCGCGCGCTTTCGCAAACGCCACGACCGGTCCGAAAATTTCCTCCTGCATGATGCGCGCGTTCGGGTCGACATCCGCAAACACGGTCGGCTGGATGAAGAACCCTTTCGAGTCGTCTCCTTCCCCGCCGGTCATGAGACGGCCTTCCTGCTTGCCGATTTCGATATACTCCATAATTTTGTTGTACGCCCCTTGGTCGATGACAGGCCCCATAAACGTCGCTTGCTCCGCCGGATCGCCGACGTTGAGCTGCTTCGTCAGCTCGACAACGCGATTCAACACTTGGTCATACACATCTTCGACGATAATGGCGCGCGAGCACGCCGAACATTTTTGCCCAGAGTAGCCAAACGCCGACGCCACGATCGATTGCGCCGCCAGTTCGAGGTCCGCTTCTTTATCGACAATGATGCCGTCTTTGCCGCCCATTTCCGCGATGACGCGTTTCAGCCAAATTTGCCCCGGATGCACTTTCGCTGCCCGCTCATAAATGCGGATGCCGACATCGCGCGATCCGGTGAAGCTGATAAATCGTGTGCGCGGATGGTCGACGAGATAATCCCCGACTTCGGCTCCGCTGCCCGGAATATAGTTCAACACACCAGCCGGAAGCCCCGCTTCTTCCAACACTTCCACAAATTTATACGCCACGACCGGCGTTGCGCTTGCCGGTTTCAACAGCACCGTATTGCCGGTCACAAGCGAAGCGACGGTTGTTCCCGCCATAATGGCAAACGGGAAGTTCCACGGCGAAATGACAACCCCGACGCCAAGCGGAATGTAGAAGAACCGGTTCGTTTCCCCCGGACGGCTCTCAACCGGAATGCCGTCTTTCAACTTCAACATTTGCCGGCCGTAATATTCCATAAAGTCGATCGCTTCCGCGGTATCGGCGTCCGCTTCGCGCCACGGTTTGCCTGCTTCTTTCACCAGCCAAGCGGAAAACTCGTGCTTGCGCCGGCGCACGATCGCCGCCGCCCGGAACAAAATATCGGCCCGCGCTTCCGGGCTCGTCCGGCTCCAAGTGCGAAACGCCTCATCAGCGGATTTCATCGCCCGCTCCGCCAGCTCTTTGGTCGCTTTCGCCACCCGGCCGACCACTTCCGTTTTGTTCGCCGGATTGATCGAAATGATTTTGTCTTCCGTCATCACCCGTTCGCCGCCGATCACAAGCGGATAATCGCGCCCAAGCTCCGATTCCACTTTTTTGAGCGCTGCTAAAAACGCCTCACGGTTTGCTTCTACGGTAAAGTCGGTGAGCGGTTCGTGTCTGTACGGCTGCACCATTTCGTCATCCTCCTTTTTAAAGGCAAAAAAATTTTTCGTTATAAAACGGTTTCATAGTTATATTATGCAAATGATTATGGCTTTTTTCAATGATTTTTACTTGGCGGCCTTGAGCTCCCCTTTTTCTGCGGCTAGGAGCTGAACCCGTTTTTTCGCCACAAGGTGGTAGTACCCATAACACGCAAGGAGAAACGGAATGCCGCAGTAAAGAGCGATCCGTTGATCTGGAATAAACGCCAGTCCGATGATCGTCGCCATATTCAGCGCAAACGCCGCGAGCGGCACGAACGGATACAACGGCGTCCGGTATTTCAGATCGCGCACATCGCCGCCTTCGCGCAAAAACGCTTTCCGGCCGAAATAGCT
This sequence comes from Geobacillus sp. PLS 41, assembly GCF_056494105.1. NCBI lineage: Bacteria > Bacillati > Bacillota > Bacilli > Caryophanales > Anoxybacillaceae > Geobacillus > Geobacillus sp. PLS 41. The sequence continues at coordinate 383,525 of NZ_CM151395.1, forward strand.
TGACAGCGCGATGGAAGCCCACACCGTGACGGCGCCAAAACCGGCGATCGCCGTCAGCCAGACGTACACCGTATCTTCCGCATACACGCTGCACAACAGAGACAAGCAGCCGATGGCAATGCTGGCAATAAGCGCATTGATGGGCACGCCGCGTTTCGATAGCTTGCTGAAAAACGGACTGACCATGCCTTGGCGCGACATCGACCAGAGGACGCGCGATGTCGCATATAAGCCCGAGTTGGCCACCGACAGCACCGCCGTAATGATGACAAAATTCATGATATCGGCCGCATACGGAATGCCAATGTTGTCAAACACCTCAACAAACGGGCTTTCCACAACGCCGGCTTTCTCCCACGGAAACAAGCCAGCCAGCACAAAAATGGCCAAAATAAAGAAGATCAAAATGCGCCATATGGTGTTGCGCAACGCAACCGGCACTGTTTTTTCCGGCTCGCGGCTTTCCCCTGCCGCCACGCCGACCAATTCCGTCCCTTGGAACGAAAAGTTCACGAGGATCATCGTCGTAAAGATGGCCCAAAACCCGTTTGGAAACAATCCGCCATGATCAGTAAAATTCGAGAAAAACGGAGCGGGCTGTCCATTTTTCATCTGAATGACGCCAAACATGGCCGCCAGACCGAGAACAATAAAGGCGATGACCGTCAACACCTTAATGCTCGAAAACCAAAACTCCACCTCGCCAAATCCTTTGACAGACAACGCATTGATCAAAAACAAGAGCAAAGCGAAGACCGCACAAAACACCCATGTCGGCACATCAGGAAACCATCGCTTCATCAAAATGCTGACCGTGAGCAGCTCGATGCCGACCGTCACCGACCAGTTCAGCCATGACAGCCAACCGATGCAATACCCCACTGCCGGCGAGATGAATTTCGTCGCATACGTCTGATACGACCCGGCATCAGGAATTCTCACGGCCAATTCTCCTAACGAAAGCATGGTCAAATACATAACCAATCCGCCAAAAAGATAAGCAACGACGGCCCCTCCTGGCCCCGCCTCATGAATCGTATAACCCGATCCTAAAAACAAACCGGTGCCGATCACTCCGCCTAGCGCGATCATAAATAAATGCCTGCTTTTTAGCTCTCGTTTCAGTTCTTGCACTGGTTGCATCCGAAAACTCTCCCCTCTCTATGATAGATTCCGCAATCGCTTACATTTTTATCAAACGAATAGCAACCTCCTTTTATGCAAAATTATTTTTCAATTTATAATGTATTACAACTTTATTATGAAATTATTTTTTTCTATTTTCAATATATTTAGCAAAAAATTTTTTCACATCTTTCTTTCCCTTCCTGTCTCCCGTCCACCTTATGCTATAATACAAAAAAGAGAGGTGCTGATCGTGAACCGGGATATGGAAACGCTTTTATCAATGTATGAGCAAATTCTCGAAATGATCGACCTTGGCGTCCATGCCGTCGATCAACATGGGAAAACCGTCATTTACAACCGGAAAATGCGGGACATCGAGGGTATGAACATCGAGGACGTGCTCGATAAAAACATTTTGGACGTCTTCCGCTTCAACCCGGAGCAGCCGAGCACGCTGCTAGAAGCGCTGCGCACCGGCAAGAGCATTCTGAATCAACAGCAAACGTATTTCAATAACAAAGGGCAAGCCGTGACAACGGTCAATCAAACGCACCCGCTGCAAAAAGACGGGCGCATCATCGGCGCCGTGGAAATCGCCAAAGACATCACGAAGTTCCGCAAACTGATCCAAGAACACCACCAACGCAAGGAAGCCAGTCGCACGTTTGCCGATATCATCAGCCAAAGCGAAGCCATGCAAAAGGCCATCCGCCTTGCTCGTCATGCCGCCCGCTCCGAGGCGTCTGTGCTGCTCATTGGGGAGAAAGGGACAGGAAAAGACTTGCTCGCTTCCTGCATTCACCACGAAAGCGAACGGCGAGCTAAGCCGTTTTTTGCGCAAACGTGTTTGTCGCTTCCGGACGATTGGATGGAAACGATGCTGTTTGGCAGCGAAGAAGACGGCGAGATCCAGCCCGGCTTGTTTGAACAAGCGGACGGCGGCACCGTCCTGCTTGACGATATTGACTCGTTAAGCCTGCCGCTTCAACAAAAACTTGCCCGTTTCCTGCAAGAAAAACAGTTTGTCCGCGCCCATGGCCAAGAACCGGTTCGTGCGGACGTTCGCCTCATCGCCTCGACAAGCGGCGACCCGATTGACGCGGTCCAAAACGGAGAATTGATCAAATCGCTTTACTACCAAATTGCCGTCCACTGCATCGTCCTGCCGCCGTTGCGCGAACGGAAAGAGGACATTTTGCCGCTCGCCATCCATTTCATCCGTCAAGGCAACGAGCGCTATGGCCTACATGTCGAAGGACTCAGCGATGACGTGCAAGAGGCGTTTCTTGCTTACAGCTGGCCCGGCAACGTGCGCGAACTGGAGGCCGTCATGTTGGAAACGATGGCGACGATGGAACAAGAACAAACCATCACCCTCGCCCATCTGCCTGCCCCTTTTCGAGCCAAGCTTGCGCCCGACGAAACGAAAACGGACTTTTTATTTGATACGGAAGACATTTTGCCTCTTGACAAATACATGGAAGAAGTCGAAATTTACTACATCCGCAAGGCGCTGCAGCATCACGGCTTCAACATCACAAAAACGGCCAAAGCGCTCGGCTTAAGCCGACAAAACTTGCAATACCGCATCCGCAAGTACCAGATTGATAAGGAATGGGGATAAGCTGCAGTTGGCGATCGTACGGCCAAAAGGACAGGGGAGGTCGCTGTGGATGATCGACGCTCATATTCATCTCGATCAGTACACGGACATCGAGGAACAAATCAACCGTTGGCAAGAAGCGGGCATCATCGGCGTCGTCGCCGTATCCACCGATTTGCGCTCAAGCCACCGAACGCTCGAGTTGAAACAGCGATTCCCTTCCTTCGTCTACGCCGCCATCGGTTTTCATCCCGAGCAACCGCTGCCAAGCGCAGCCGATTGGAACGAATGGACAGAGCTTGTCAAACAAGAGCGGCCGCTGCTCGCCGCCATCGGCGAAGTCGGGCTGCCATACTATTCAGCGGAAGCATGCGCCAAGCTGCCCGCGTATCAAGAACGATTAACCGAAATCGCGGCCATCGCCGCGGATGCCTCCTTGCCGCTCGTTCTTCACGCCGTCTACGACCGCGCTGAAACCGCCTTGGCCATCTTGCAGCAAGCTGGCGTCCGACAAGCCCATTTCCACTGGCTGAAGGCCGAGCCTGCCGTGGTCAAACAAATCATCGAGTACGGCTGCTACATTTCCGTCACTCCAGAAGTGTGCTACCGCGAGCGCGACAAGCAGCTGTTATCCCTCGTTCCCATCGAGCAGCTGCTCCTTGAAACCGATGGCCCATGGCCGTTTGCAGGCCCGTTTGCCGGAAAACTGACAACGCCGTTATGGCTATTGGACTCCGCGCGAGCCGTGGCGGCACACTATGGCCGAGATATCGAACAAGTCAAAACCATGATCACGGCGAACACAAAACGGCTTTACGGTTGATCTTCCTTATCGTACGATGAAACCAAATCTACATCGAAATGAGGGAAACATGATGGATCATAATGAGCGAGTGCGCCAACAGCTGATCAAAAGCGTTTCCGGGCTGTCGGACGAACAGCTGAACACCCGGGCGGCGAAAGGGAGTTGGACCATCGCCCAAGTGCTCGAACACCTGTACTTAATTGAAACATCGATCGCAGCTATGATCGCCCATACATTAAAGCATGGCGAGAGCCAGCCGGTTGAGGAAAAACCGATCCACTTGACCGTTGACCGTTCTAAAAAAGTGGAGGCGCCTGATTTCGCCCGCCCGGGCAACCGCTTTTTCACTCGACACGAACTGGAAGAAAAATTGCATCAATCGCGGCAGCGGTTGCGCCAAATCACGGAGCAAGCCAATCCGGCTGACTTGGAAGCCAAATCGTTCCCGCATCCCATTTTTGGGCCACTGAATTTGAAGCAATGGGTGGAATTTGTCGGCTACCATGAACAGCGCCACCTCGCGCAAATTGAAGAAATCAAGGCACAGCTTCCGTGAGGAGCGGGCGGCTCATCAAGGAAAAAGCCGAGCAACGACCAGCCAAATCCCGCCCTGCTCGGCTTACAACGATTTTCCATCTTCATGTGAACGCTCCACTGCCCCTGTCACAGCCATTGTTTTCACTTGCTTTAACGTCGCCACGATGAGAAAACTGACAATAACGAGCAAACACCACGAACTCACCTTCCCAAGATGAACAAGGCTCCACGCCTTCGCCTGGTTTGGATATTGCCAAGCGCCAAAAAAGGTGGCGATGTTTTCCGCGATCCAGATGAAAAACCCGATCAGCAAAAACGACAAAACAAGCGGCATCCGGTAGCGGATTCCCCCGACCTCATACGTCACCCATGACCGCCAAAAGACAAGCATGACGAGGCTTGAGAGCCACCAACGAACGTCCACCCAATAATGGTGGGTGAAAAAATTCAAGTAAATCGCCGAAGCGAGAGGAACGACCATCCAAAACGGCGGCCATTGCACCAACTCCACCTTCAGCCTTCGCCACGCCTGGCAAAGATAGCTGGCGACGCTCGCATACATAAAGCCGCTGTACAAGGGCACGCCAAAGATTTTCGTATACCCCTCTTCCGGATACGACCACGAACCCATGCGCACTTTAAACAGCTCGAGCGCAAGTCCAATGACGTGGAACAAGGTGATCACTTTGAGTTCATCCCGCGTTTCCATCCCTGACCGCACCATCCACCATTGCATGAGCAGGCAAATAACAAGCAGCCAATCATACCGCGGCAATAGCGGAAGCGGCGCGATCTTCGTCAGCGCCAATGAGGCAAAAATGACAACCGGAAACACGCAAGATTGCGCCCGCACCCAACCGAAGCGAACAAGCTGCACAAACGCTTTGATGAGCCGCGACGTTCTGCCAAACGAACCCCTAAATGTTGCAGGCGGCACCCCTCGTTTGAAAGCAAAAACCGCAGAACACCCCTGACGAAGGGCTCTGCGGCTACTTTTTCCCATAATCAATTGAAAACCTGACATAACTCTGGTTTCCAACGAAACTGCCAAATCAGTCACCGATAAGCGGCCATGGCCTCGGCTTTCGTCCTGTGAACCGTGCCAAACGGATGCTCGGGCGGAGCATAAATGGAATATAGCTTCAAGGGAACATGCCCTATATTGGTCACATTATGCCACGTCCCAGCTGGAATCATGATCGCGTCACCTTCGGACACTCTTCTTTCAAAATCCAGACGGTCTTTTCGTTCCCCCATCTGCACAAGACCCTGTCCTTGTTCAATACGAATAAACTGGTCCACATTCGGATGAACTTCCAGTCCAATATCTCCTCCTACCTCAATGCTCATCAACGTCACTTGCAAATGTTTTCCTGTCCATAATGCGGTTCGGAAATTTTGATTTTGCTCGGCGGCTCTCTCAATATTGACAACGAACGGTTTTCCGCCGTAATCTCTCAATTTGATGGGAGGAAACCTGTCGTTCCTTGCATGTTGTAGCATACCATAAGCATACGGTGACCAGCTCCACCAGTCATAATGAGGGGGGCAGTAACTGGACATCGGGTAAGGCCACTGAGTGCTAATATACGGATGGGCGTAATTCGGATTCAATTGCCTGTTCACTCTCCTCACACTTGGAATCTGCTACTATCTTATGCAATGGCCCAGTCTGGCGTGACAAGAGCACACGGGCGAAGCATCGCGAGGAAAAGAAACCCTCAAAAAGCGGTGGCCATTCGCCGCCATGAAACCCGAACAGGTTAGACTCTTCCCGCCTGTCTAACCAACTCAGCCAAATGATCTCCATTTTTCAAGTGTCAATTCGTGACAGGAAAGCTAAAGAGGGTGCTAGGTATGACAGACCAATCTTTAGGTTTTATCATAGGCACTCGCTGACATTGCCTTGTTCATCGATAAATAATGCCGTGATTCCTGTTCTCTTCTTCGCTAACAGAGGTAGCCTGTCCCAAAGATTTCGAAACTGTTTCACATCTGGTAATGCGATGCTGTATTTGGCATTGGGATCCTCCATTCTTTGCAAAGTTTCCGCCAATACCCCTAAGAAATAATTCACGTTCATTGGATTTGATGTTCCTAGACCCTTCACCTCAATAATCCAACGCTCATTACCTCGGATTGCGTTTATATCAATTCCAGGTGTTTTTCCCCACGCAATTTGTGTTTCCCATCCTTCTGAATGCAGGTATGCCTGCAAGACCTCTTTAATATAGTCTTCTTTCAACTTCGAATCTGTATTCTCTGTTATCTTGGAATCGTTTCCTTGAGCCGAATTCACTACTAATCCGTCATCGGTTAAAAAATTACCTATTAAACCATCCTTACGGACAACCCGCCTAAGCAAACCTCTATTCGCCAAATTTCTACAGGCTTGATTCACTGATTGTTGCGGATTATTTTTACCCAATAAGATATCAGTAATTTCCCGATCTGTTAACCCATCCTTCTCTGTTAATAAAGTTATAATCCTATCTGTTAGGGTCATTTTTCCCATCCTTTCATGAACACTGTTCGCATCTATGTAAAATCATTGATTTGCAAATAAATCAGGAAACTCGCTTCGAATTAAATTATAACATTCGTCGCATACCACATAATTCCTATCCCCTGTCCCTACGAACTTCACCCTTATCTGGTAGTTCACATTCGGTTTTAACTCCGCAGGCAAAAAACTGGTACTGCAAGAGCCGCAACAACCACGAAATTTCAAGTAGCATTCCATACAAAGGCTTCAAGAAATGCTCGTACCTCTCCTGGTGCTCTGGAATCAAAAACATAGAAGTTCCCTCCTGTTTTTTTGAAGAACTTCTATGTCATATGCGGATGGGCAGGTGCTGATAATTGTGCAGGTCGATGATTGGTTAAAAGATGGTTGGATAAGCGTGCAACCGATCCATGTTCAACAGGTCAGTTCCCGTTCACCTGTCGAATATAAATTCCGCCACGTTCCCCATGCAACAAGCCCCCTGGGGGTTGTTCACTTCACAACCGCATCGCCCTGCCTGGACATGGGCTTTGATTTCCTGAAGCGGCTCTCCGCCGTTCCGCACAGCTCGCTCAATGCGTTCCCGCGTCCAGTCAAAACAGTAACAAACAGGAACATCCATGTCCGAATCCTTTTGAAACACGGGCACTTTCAAGTCTCCTACGGCAAAAGTCAGCGAACCGTCCCACGCAAAATAGACCGTTTCGCAGGACGGGTTCGGGCAAAAGGCGTAATCACGGTCAGGTTCAAGCGTCGCCAAAGCCGCAGGTTTCAACAACGACTTGAGCGTGATCAGCGGCACCCGTCGTCCGTTTTGCCCGCAGTTCGGGCAATTCGTTTTCATCGTTCCCACACGGTTTGTCGGAGCACAACAGTCCATATTTCCATCCCTTTCATGCAGTGTTATTGCAAGTATCCAAGGTTATACCGACTTTCTATCTTTTCAATATTGTATCACATGCCAGGTGTGGCAATATTAAAAAACGACCTTCCCCTTGCCTACTTTGGCAAACCAACCGCAGGATCCTGATCAACCCATTTTAAATTCCCTACTATGTCAAGAGAAAATAATTCATGTCCATCCCACTCAAGCCCCACCAAAGCCTCCAATCCCTTGCCGCACAAAGGGTTTCAGGTTTTGAGGAGCTAGTTGGTACAAAATACCAAGAAAATAAAAAGTGGGCTCTTCACCAAAAGTTGTACTTGATTTTTTCTGAACATACCCTATTTACGCTTGTGAGGGAAAATGTAAACTAGCACATTATTTCAGAATCCCTTTTTCAAATTATTTCAGGCGGATTCGGAAATAATGTGCAAAATTTTTGCGGATTGTTCCGGATTTTGCACATTCTTTCGGAACGTTTGCACGCTCTTTCAGATGAAGATTTCCAGCGCGCCTGATGGACCTATGGAAAAGAGAAAGCACAAAAGAGGCCGATTCGGCCCCTTTCGTGCTAATACCCCATTTCCTCTGCGGCCATGCGCACCATTTCTTCGTCAATGGCGTCCTTTTTCAGCTGATACCCGTATAACAGGCACGTCGTGGCCAACGTGTTGATCACCCGAGGCCATCCCCGCGACTGCAGGGCAATCGCCTCTAACGCCGATGGGGTGAAGATCGGATGCTTCGCCCCGGCCTGTTTCATCCGATGTTCGATGTAGCCCGCCACCTCTTCCTTCTCCAGCGGCCCCATCCGGTATCGCATGATGATCCGCTGGTCGAGAGGGCGGTGCTGATTGAGCCGCAGCTTCCCCTGTAAATGGGGCAGCCCGGCCAAAATCAAGACAAATGGGTTGGTCGAATCCATCTCAAAGTTGAATAAGATCGCGATGTCCTGTAAAAATGCATCCTTCGCTAAATGCATCTCATCCAAAATGAACACCGGCGTGATCCGCCGTTCATGATACAATCGCTCGATCGCCTGCTGGATTTGGCTGAAGAGGTCTACCTTGCGGTACTTCGGTTCCTCTCCTAATCCCAAGGCCAGTCCACGGTAAAAATCCATCACGCCTCCGGTGGATAACGGAAAGTAGACGACATGATACAATGATGGATTCAATGACTCTTTCAGCGCCCGAAGGGCGAACGTCTTGCCCGCCCCCGGCTCTCCGATCAACAGCCCGATCCCCCGGGTTCGTTTCACGTACTCCAGCGCCCGCAACGCTTCCTGAAATGACGCCCCTTGATACGCCTCGGACGGGTCTGTTTCTTTCGCAAACGGCTCCCGCGAAAGGGAGTAAAACGATTTATACACCGTATTCTCCCTCCTTCGCCGGAATCGCCGCAAACGGGGACCGATGGCGTTTTACATAGGCATTGTCCTCCAAACGCACCCGAATGGCTTCCGCCACCCGTTTGCCATCTTCGTACACATAGACGCCTCGTTCGTCATAGCGGAGCTCAATCGATTGCCCAATGAACCGAGGCGGCACTTCGTATAGCTGTTTATTCAGGGTGATCGTGCCATCGGCTTTCACCTTGCGGTGCTCCCGTTTCAGAAAAATCGCATCCAGCCAATCGCCATCTTCGATGAACGACACGAGATGCACTTGCGATTGAAACACCTCATGCGGCGTTTTTCCGTCCAGTGAGGCGTGCGGTTTTCGATGATACTCCTCTTCAAGCCACTTCCAAAAACGCTCGTTCAACTCGTCAAGCGACTTCGGCGGATTCAGCTCCAACAGTGGATAAAACCGTGTCTGTACGGTGCGGAAGAACCGTTCGATTTTTCCCTTGCTTTGCGGGTCATACGGCTGGGTGTGGATGAGTGTAATCCCCATCTCGGCGCACGCATACTGCAGCACCTCGGACCGATAAATTTTCCCGTTGTCCGAGTAAATGCGTTTCGGCTTCCCGCAACGAAGCACCGCTTCCTTCGTGACGATCCGCAGCCCGTCAAACTTCTCCGAAGGGAAAAATTGGGCATATGGCACTAACCGCGAGCAGTCATCGATATACGCGATCAAAAACGTTTTCTGGGCTTTCCCATGGACGCGAATCGTGGGTCCATGGGATAAGTCCCCTTGCCATAGCTCATTGATCTGGTCATACGCAAAACGCTTTCGCTCCGGCATCGGCAAGATTTCTTTTCCCACCAGGTTGTGTTTTTTCAACAATCGGTATATAGTAAAGTAAGAGGTATGATTTTCTGGGATTTCCCCCTGCTCGATCAGGTGTTCGTAGAACACCGTCACGGGCATGGTGGGATGTTCTTTTCTTAGGGCTAAAATATGATCCTCATCATCGGGCGACAGACGCCTTGAGTGGCCGCGGTCCGAACGGCGCTTCGGCTTTAAGGCGTCAAAGCCCCCTTTTTTGTATCGGGTGCACCAATCGAGGATCGTCTTGGCTGCGATTCGTTTGTCGCCCTGGTGGGGAACATGGTGCACTCGCTCGCTCACCTCTTTCAGATACGTCTTCGGTTCCACCTGCCCATTCACCAACGGAGCGATTAGCCCGTACCGAAACAGGGCAATGTCGTGTCTCATCGACTCATCCATTCGAATCTCCTCCTTGTCTCACTTGGAATCAGGACCGTTCCGGTCCGTCTGCCCTTATCGTACCGAATTGCTTTTTCTCCGTCGATAGGAAAGGTTTGTGGGAACCTCAACTATTTCCAATTTAGGGCATGTATGTAAAATCAGGATCCCATTTGATTCGCAAAAGGGTGTCGGAATCCGTCCTCCCACATGTCTCTGATGACCGAATCAAGACCGTGTTTCTCCAACGTCCGGATCCACCAGGAAGCCCGTTCCTTTTCTTTTTTCACGATAGGGCCTATGATCCTCCACCGCCTCGCAAAAAAGCTATGAAGGCTTGATAGGTTTCGATAGAACCGTCGGACATAAAAGATGATGCCGTCCTTTGTCAGGAGGAACGGAGCCCGGTTCGTCCCCTCGATCAATCCCAACTGCTCTTTCACGACTTGCCATATGGCGGACAACGTATACTGAAAATACGGGAGGAGAAAGGAAGGCAGCACACTCACCGTCTTCAAGCATTCCCGACAGCGATACCGGACAATCCAAATGCGATAATCACCATGTGGGGTCAATGCGTTTCGCTCATAGTAACCGTGGCGGTGCAACGGGCGCTTGGCCCGGCAATGCGGACACTTTTTCAGAAGAGGGAAGTCGTTTTCTTTTCCACGCTCTGCATACGTTTGGACGTCAATGCCAAAGTCATGAAATTGAATCACGTCCTCCTCCCCCTCCTATGAACCGATGGATTTTCTCTTCCGAAATAATTCACAAAAAATTTAGCACATTCTTTCAGAAAAGGGGAGAGGGCTTTCTGAAGGAATGTGCAAAAAAATGTCTCTTTTGTTCCGAAATAAAGTGATAATTTACAGTACGGGATTTGGCGATTTTCCATCAACCGGTGTACTTGTTCGTAAAGGTAAAGCGCTATCGATGCTGGAATTGTTCCCAAGTGTTTTCCGCCACTTTGGAGTCGATTCAACCAAACCGGCATGACACCAATCGATTTTATGAGTACTTGTATGAACTGTGTGAAGGCTCCACCATTCAAGAGGTCAGTCGAAAGCACCGCATCCCATATACGACATTGGAGCGCATTTATTACTCCATCGCGTCAAAAAAAGCAAAAGAACGCCAAACAGCAACGGAGGCATCTTTTCAGGAAGGGATGGCGCTTAGCTTAGATGAAATCGCTGTAAAAAAGGGACATCAGTACGAAACCGTGTTGATGGATGCCAAAGCCGGATCAGTCATGGGAATGCACGCCGATCGCCAATATGACTCTGCCATAAACTTGTTGAGCCGAAACGTCCTGTCAAAAGAAATGGTCCAAACGGTGATTCTTGACATGTGGGAACCCTATCACAAGGAGGTTCGCGCTCTGTTTCCATCTGCTTCGATTGTTATCGATAAGTACCATGTGGTTCAAAAGGTGACACAAGCCTTGGATCAGGCGCGAAAAGAGTTCCCGCGATTGAAAAAGGCTAGATTCCTTCTGTTAAAAGGGTATGAAAAACTTCGTAAGAATCAGCAGTTTCGATTGAACGATATCTTGGAGGAATATCCCGCACTTTCGATTGCTTATTATCTCAAGGAGCTATTTCGAGATTTCTACCGAACCGATCATTATGACCAAGCAAAAGAATGCTTGGAATAATGGATTTGGTTAGCAAAGAAAAGCCCTTTTGTCTCTTTTCAACAAGCAGCTAACACTTTTGAAAGGTGGAAGGAGCCTATTCTTCAATACTTTTTGTACCCGTATACGAATGCACGAATGGAAGGCAGCAATCACAAGATCAAAAATATCAAACGCCGGGCATATGGCTATCGAAATCTAGAACGGTTTCGTTTACGTGTATTTCTGGAGTGTACAGGGAACACTACAGGTAGTCAGGCTGCCTAAGCACTCCCTTCTTCCGCTATCGGTATGATAGTTGGTAGAATGGAACCCGTCAAGGAAAGCACTTGACTGTTTCCATTCTACCAACTTCGTGGTCTGTATGCGGAAGAAGGATCCTGACTGATGAACCTATTTCATCCAGCTAACATGTATCTAGGATTGAGTAGAAATCACAGAAAATGGTGAAGACCCAAAAAATGATTAAATTATGAATTGACATTAAAAACCAATAATGGTTTAATATACTTGAAAACAGAATCTAAAAGATTAGAGGGGGAATGCTATGATTCTGTCAAGAAGAACGAAAAATTTAGGTGTATTATTTGTAGGTGTATTATTGTTTTTTTCTCTTATTGCAATATCTGTTAAATCATTTACTTATGCTAAGGAAAAAGACTTAACTCTTAATGGACAAGTTACATTTGGAATTTCTTTGGATGATGCACCAAAAGACTTAATCGACAATATGAAACAAGATGGAGTACATTTTATTGGTAAAGATAAAAAAGAAGGAATAGTCTTAAACCCACAAGGACTAACGATAAATATAAATGATTCCAATGGAAATACAGTATCAACATTACATCCTGATGTAAATGGTTTATTCGAATCACCACAACTGGATCCAGGTAAATACGAAATTAATGTTTTATATGGAGAGAAAACCATTTATACAGATAAAGTAAAAGTCGGCAATAAAAAAACATATCAATTTAAGGCTCTCATTCCTCTTAAAGATTTTTTGGATGAAATGCATCCTGCTATAGATGAAAACGACAATCATAACGATAATAGCATGGATAACACGGGGACGATAACTATTCAGAGCCATAAATCCCCTCATATTCCTTGTAATGATTATAATGGCGTAGATTCAGATGGCAGACATGTGCATGACTGGACCCACTTCAAAGGAAGCGATTGCTATTGGGTATTTGCGGTTTGGATGCGTACACCTCAATGCGCTTTAGATAAATGGGACAGCACAGAATATTGTGATGGTACGAGAAATTGCTCACCAGCTATGGGACATCCTACAAAATTCCACTGGCACGATAATTTCGAAGGAACTAAATGGCATTACTAATATAAAAAAATAAAGGGGCTTGCCGAAAAGCATTCAGCCCCTTTATTTTTTGCTTGGTATGTGATCTGCATAAGGATCATATATTCCTGTTACAAGTAAAAATACAATAATAATTAAAATACCAATAAAAGTTAGCCCCATTTTGAATAAATTAGGTTTAATTTTTTTTAAAGGAATTAAAAACATTGATAAGAGAATAATAATTATAATTAATAAAATGGCTAATCCGATATTCATTGTTTCACCTTCTTGTTTTTGATTTATAATCAAAAAACACACTTAAAAATGTTTGTGTTGTAAATCGTATATGAGTAGATTGCAATTATAAAAAACTTAGTACCATAAGAACAAATCAAGGAAATATAACCAATAATTACAAAAACAATTTCGAATTTATTCTAACATTAAAAATAATTTTGATCAACAAAAATATTAAATTGGGGACAGAGAGGTTTATCAAAAAACAAAAGCTCAAATTTACCCGACTAAAATTCCAGCATAATACCAAATTATTTCCATTAATGAAAGCTCTTTACCTGTTCTCACACAACGGCTTATTTAAAAAAGCAATAAGTAAAATTGGCATGGAAATTAAGTAATATCTCACATTTCGCACCCTAACAAGGTCAAAACAAAGGATTTTTTATTTAGTTTTTCAGAATAACTTTTTGACCAACACAACGAGCGATGGCAATCCTTTTTTTACCATCGCTGGTCGTTCCGTATCACGTTACACGTAGATGCTCTCATCCATGCCCAATCCCTGCAGAATCCTTCGCTGATCAGGGGTAAGGGAGCGATCCAGTGAGCGTTGGATGCGCCCATCCGGCAGCTTGAACAGGACGACGTTCACATATTGAAACAGCTGAAAAATCGCCTGTCCCGTCGGCCGGGTCAGCTTGCGGCCTCCAGGACCCTTCAACGGGTGTTCTGGAGTAATAAACTGACGCACTCGGCGCTGAAAAACGCGGTAAATCGCCAAGGCCAACAGAAACAAATAGCCTAATACTGCGACCCGTTCTGGTTTTTTGACGTAAATCTCATCCGTGAAAAACGGATCTTTCAAAAAAGCGAAGTTCATTTCCACCGAGATCTGCCCTTTATACAGCTTCAAGATCTCTTGGGCATCCATGGGTTGGCCCTTCCATTCCTTCGGAACGGTCGTGACGAGGACAAACCGGGACGCTTTCCGTCTCGCCTGTTCCCACGCGTCTTGGTCGAATTCGACGTCAAGGTGCAAGAAATACAGCGTCTCCACCTCGGGTTCCGCCCCTTTTTTCGGCCGTCCGCGCCGTTTTTTCAGGCGTACGATCTCTTCGACCGCGGCCTCAACCCGATGAAACCGGGGGCGAAGGGACGCCTTGAGGGACGCCAAGGCTTGTTCGGCATCTTCCCGGCAGGAGAAGGGGTGACGCTCCCAACGGGCTTGTTCCTCGCGAAGAAGCTCCGCTTCTTTGGTTCGTTCTTTTTCAAGCGTCTTTCCTTTTCGCTGGTCGAGCGCGCTCGATTCAACAACGATCAGCCGAACGGGGTGGCCTTCATACGTCGAGGCCGTTTCCCATACCCGGTACGTGGCGCCGTTTCTCTCCGCCAACGTAAAGGGATCGCTCCACGTCGTGTCCTCAGCATCCGCTTCGGCCAGCGCGGTTTTCACGATCCGGAGCGACGAAGGGCCTCTGGTGATCAAAAAGGCGTTGGCCGCTTTGGTTTGCGCCAGGGTCTCTTTCGTCATCGCGGCGGAATCGGCCACGTAAATCCATTCGTCTTCGATTTTGGCCTGCTTCAGCTGTTCATGGACACGAGACAGCACCTCGGGATTCCATGTTTTATCGGGCAGGTTGCCATCGTGCACATCGCCGTAAAACGGGATGCCGTCCTCGTTGCCGACCAGTCCGAAACCGATCTGTTTTTGCCAACGATGATGGCGGTTGTAGCCATGTGTGATCTGCAAAGCCTCTAATGAGGCCGATTCATACGCGCCGTAAACCGTCTTGTCCGTCGTATCGGCGTGAAAGGCTCGGAGGGAAAGGCCTTCTTTGCGATAAATGTGAATCAAGCAAGTGCTGATCACCTTGTGAATATCGGCCTCATACAAGCGGTCGAGATGACGAGCCAAGGCATCGTCGTTCAACCAGGAAGGATGGAGACCGGGACGGATGAGTTTCTCTAGATCGATCTCCTGAGCCCATCGTTCCACGTGAACGAGGGCTTGCCGGCCGTCAAACATATTGTAGATGATGGCCTGAACGGCATCGCTGACTCGAGTCTGGCACTGTGGATCAACGGGAACGAGATGGTCAATCAATTGGGGCAGGCCCAGTTTCTTGAATAGGGCACTTATTATATTCAAATAATGATTGCGATAGACCTTTTTGACTTGAACGTTCATAAGAGAAAAACTCCTTTACGTTCCTTGTGTGTCAAGGATTCATTCGACATCGGAACGAAAAAATCCTCCCGATTTTCGTCGAGAGGGTGCGAAATGTGAGTAATATCTTCAAAAAAGAAAAAGTAAGTGAAAAACAAATCATTCACTTACTTTTTCCCCATTACTATGGATGTCGTTATTCTCTTTTCTATTATAGAAGAAAGCAACAATGAACGAAATGACAATAGGAGTAAAATCAAAATAATCAGATGTCGTTCCAACGCTTGTTTGATGTTTGTAAAATTTAAAGAAATCAACCCCAAAGCCATATCCGATAATTGCATAGACGGTATATACAATAATAGAG
Organism: Geobacillus sp. PLS 41; assembly: GCF_056494105.1. Taxonomy (NCBI): domain Bacteria; kingdom Bacillati; phylum Bacillota; class Bacilli; order Caryophanales; family Anoxybacillaceae; genus Geobacillus; species Geobacillus sp. PLS 41. Next base: position 399,306 of record NZ_CM151395.1, read on the forward strand.
AGAATAATTGCATGAACCATCAACTTAAAAAATTCCTTTTTTGTCATAATACCCAATCACCTCCCTGTATAGGTTGATATACACTATAATTTAGTGTATAATTCCTTCTTCTTATAACTCACATTTCGCACCCTCTCGACGAAAATCGGGAGGATTTTTTCGTTCCGATGTCGAATGAATCCTTGACACACAAGGAACGTAAAGGAGTTTTTCTCTTATGAACGTTCAAGTCAAAAAGGTCTATCGCAATTCTTATTTGAATATAATAAGTGCCCTATTCAAGAAACTGGGTCTGCCTCAATTGATTGACCATCTCGTGCCCGTCGATCCGCAGTGCCAAACGCGAGTCAGCGATGCCGTTCAGGCCATCCTCTACAATGTGTTTGACGGCCGGCAAGCCCTTGTTCACTTGGAACATTGGGCTCAGGAGGTCGATTGTGAGAAACTCATCCGTCCCGATCTCCATCCTTCCTGGTTGAACGACGATGCGTTGGCCCGTCATCTCGATCGCCTGTATGAGGCTGGCATTCACAACGTCATCAGCACTTGCTTGATTCATATTTATCGAAAAGAAGGCCTTTCCCTCCGAGCCTTCCACGCCGATACGACGGACAAGACCGTTTACGGCGCGTATGAATCGGCCTCGTTAGAGGCCTTACAAATCACACATGGCTACAACCGCCATCATCGTTGGCAAAAACAGATCGGTTTCGGACTGGTCGGCAACGAGGACGGCATCCCGTTTTACGGCGATGTGCACGATGGCAATCGATCGGATAAGGCGTGGAATCCTGAGGTGCTGTCGCGGATCCACGAACAGTTCAAACAAGCCAAGATCGACGATGAATGGATTTACGTGGCCGATTCCGCCGCGATGACGAAAGAGACCCTGGCGCAAACCAAAGCGGCCAACGCCTTTTTGATCACCAGAGGCCCTTCGTCGCTCCGGATCGTGAAAACCGCGCTGGCCGAAGCGGATGCTGAGGACACGACGTGGAGCGATCCCTTTACGTTGGCGGAGAGAAACGGCGCCACGTACCGGGTATGGGAAACGGCCTCGACGTATGAAGGCCACCCCGTTCGGCTGATCGTTGTTGAATCGAGCGCGCTCGACCAGCGAAAAGGAAAGACGCTTGAAAAAGAACGAACCAAAGAAGCGGAGCTTCTTCGCGAGGAACAAGCCCGTTGGGAGCGTCACCCCTTCTCCTGCCGGGAAGATGCCGAACAAGCCTTGGCGTCCCTCAAGGCGTCCCTTCGCCCCCGGTTTCATCGGGTTGAGGCCGCGGTCGAAGAGATCGTACGCCTGAAAAAACGGCGCGGACGGCCGAAAAAAGGGGCGGAACCCGAGGTGGAGACGCTGTATTTCTTGCACCTTGACGTCGAATTCGACCAAGACGCGTGGGAACAGGCGAGACGGAAAGCGTCCCGGTTTGTCCTTGTCACGACCGTTCCGAAGGAATGGAAAGGCCAACCCATGGATGCCCAAGAGATCTTGAAGCTGTATAAAGGGCAGATCTCGGTGGAAATGAACTTCGCTTTTTTGAAAGATCCGTTTTTCACGGATGAGATTTACGTCAAAAAACCAGAACGGGTCGCAGTATTAGGCTATTTGTTTCTGTTGGCCTTGGCTATTTACCGCGTTTTTCAGCGCCGAGTGCGTCAGTTTATTACTCCAGAACACCCGTTGAAGGGTCCTGGAGGCCGCAAGCTGACCCGGCCGACGGGACGGGCGATTTTTCAGCTGTTTCAATATGTGAACGTCGTCCTGTTCAAGCTGCCGGATGGGCGCATCCAACGCTCACTGGATCGCTCCCTTACCCCTGATCAGCGAAGGATTCTGCAGGGATTGGGCATGGATGAGAGCATCTACGTGTAACGTGATACGGAACGACCAGCGATGGTAAAAAAAGGATTGCCATCGCTCGTTGTGTTGGTCAAAAAGTTATTCTGAAAAACGAAATAAAAAATCCTTTGTTTTGACCTTGTTAGGGTGCGAAATGTGAGTTATAAAGTACAAATTCAAAATCGCCCTGCTGCGGCGGAAAAGAAGCGGTTTTTCCCCATGAACTCCGCTGTTTTTTCCGCTGCTTCCGTTTTCCTTTTCCAGCGATCACTTGCTCTAACCCTTTTCCCATTAATTTGAAGGCAAAAATGGCAACGATAAAGGCAACACACGGCCCGACAACAATCCATTGGTCAAGCATCATTTCCCGATAGGAAAGACCGATCAAGCCGGACCATTCATTCGAAAGGGAGAACGCCACCTTCTCGGGAGGGCCCAACCCATCGGAATCGTATATAACTTTTACGCCTCCTAGCAATATTTGAAACGCCCCGAGATGCACAAGCAGCAAGAGCGACTGCACAGTCTGCTGGGTAAACAGCAAAAACAGCCGCGGCCGCATATACGGGAGAACGTGCTTGCGGATGAGCCAAACGTTATCAGCTCCCATCAGCCGGGAAGAAACGACAAATTCATTTTGCAAAAAGACAGCGATATCATTGCCGATGACCAGCATTAACGGCGGAAGCGCAACAGCCGCAAGCACCAATAGTTGTTTTATCAACACTCCCATTCCAGCTCCTTGCTCCTCCAATGGAATGAAAGCAAAAAAGAGCATCGTTAAAAATATCGCCGGCACAAACCGAAAGGCGCGGACGATGGACTCGGCAATAAAACGAAATTTCTGTAAATAAAAAGCATACATGATTCCGCCGACCGTCCCGAACGCCAGCCGCAGCAAACTGACCGCCAATGCGGTGAAAATCGTATATTTCGCCCCATCGATGACCTTCCAAAACACATCTTCGCCTTGGCGATCGACGCCAAACGGATGGGCCCAGCTCGGCGGGTACGGAGGAACGTCAACGAGCCGACCAGCCTCATTGTAGATCTGCTTCGGCGGCTGTGGAATGATGTCTTTCAGCCAATAAGAATATAAAAAACTGGCCAGCAATAGACCGGCCGCGATGATAAACCCTATCGTAAAATAAACGTTGCGGAATGCGCGCATCACGCTACCCCCCTCTCGATTCCCGTCAAATAAGCAATCACTCGTTTCCCGGCCACATCAATGATGTAAAACGGCAAAAACAGCATGGCAAGACCGATAGCCACTACTTCCGGCGTATGGAGCTGCTCATACAAAAACCGGAACAATCCGTGCATATTAAACAAATATTCCGCCACTAACAAGTTCGACAGCATAAACCAAAACAAATATTGGACGTTAGAAAACACGGTGATCAGCGCGTTGCGGAACATATGGCGCCATAGCACTGCCGTTTTTGACAATCCTTTCGCTAGCGCATATTCGACGTATGGCTTGTCTTTTTCCTCCGTAAACGCAAGAAATGTCATTTGGAACAGCAGAATGGAAGGCAAAATGGAAATCATGACAATCGGCAGCACGTATACATTGTCAAAACCGGCAACAGGATTGACAATAAGCAAATCTGTCTTTTTAAACACCCAGATGACAAACAGTTGCGTAGAAAAAATAAAAATAACATCGGGGATCGACTCAAGAAAAAACGCGATTCCTTTAACCATTTTTTGCAGCCGACGCGGAAGCAAAAAGCAGATGTAGGCTCCCGTAACGGCTATAAGGAAGGAAACAGCCAGCGCCCCCCATAAAATAATAAGGGAATAGGCATACGGCTCCATCATCGTTGAGAGCAGGGGAGCATTGTGCCATTGCGAGAGCGAAACCGTTATATCACGAATAGAAAAAAAGCTCCAAAACAGCTGCTGAAATTGCTGCCAAAATACCGTGACCATTTGCGGGCTCGGAAACAAGGAATAGCTTTGCGCAAACGCGATAATCGCCATAATCGTGAAAATGGTAAGCAACAAATCCGCCAGCACCGTCAAGGCGAGTTTCCATTTCTTCATAAGGCTGATCCCCCTCCTTCGGAGCATGGGCAACCGATTGCTTGATGTTCCTTTCGGCTGTAAGCTGCCAGTGCTTGCATTTTAATAAGATGGTGCCGGGGGAGGCAATGTTTCTGCTAACATGGATTGCTGTCCTCCCATTCCATCGCCTATTTTCAAGATGCGGTCATACATTTTAATTCCTACATAGGTTTGTCCGTCTGTTTGATATTCTACTCTGCCCGACGAGTCTTTTTTGATAAGCTCTCCCTTTTCACCATACTTCTCTTTTACGTGCTTCGGCTGCAATTCTGGCAAAAACATCACATCCAGCTCATATTCCTTAGCTCGCTCCGGTCTTTTCGCGCTCCATGAATAACTTCCGTCTTCCCCAACGTTTACTTTTTCCTCGAGTACCTGTTTGCCCCCCTCGATTTCTTTCATCACAATTTGCACGACGGCGCCTTTTGGCAGATTGCTGTTTCCGCTTAGCACCACTAGGTCACCGATTGTTTTGACCGCACCACCTAATTTTACCGTTTGCTCCACTTTCGGTTTGGCACAGCCAACTAGCACCAATAGCAACAACAACGTAAGGACCACCGTCATTCGGATATCCTTCATAAAAACCCTCCTTATATTGTATGTATAAGCATCTTTCAATAAAGAGGTTCATCACCGAAAGATGTACTTGACTTTTAGGAAGAAGCATGGTAGTGTCCCTTCCAACTGAACAAAAATAACCAAAAATGGAAACCCATCTTTTTTACATCTTCATCATGAAAAACTTTTTTGTCAAGTACATTTTGTGGTGGAGATCCATTTTCTATAAATCATACCATATTTTTATCTTGATAAACTCCTTATATTATGAAATTTTTGTTACTATTCCAATTTATCCCTTTGCGAAGCCTTGCTTTATCAACTGTATAGGGTTCCTAATTTTTTCTGGTAAATGATGACCTATCATGAACTGCACTCCAATTGTTAGACACCACTAACCAATGGAGGCGCAGTTTTTATATGACTAAATAAGTTTAGAAACTCAATTAGCTGCAGTAGGGCTTATCTTGAAGGTGGAATTTTATTCCCGCTATATTTGGATTTTATCCGGCTTTAGCAGATTCCTTCTTCTATGACTAGTTTGGCGACATGAAGGTCTCCTCTTTTAGTTCCAAATAAAAAATCGAGAAAAGCACCTTTAGGTGCCTTTCTCGATTCCCTTCAATCCTATTTCCTTCTCCCTAATTGGAATCCCATCCTCGTTGCCAATCAAACTGAATTGAATTTATTTCGCTTCGATACGATCGCGAGTATAAGGCTTTTTTTGTCACTTAACAACAGCCTTTCCGACCAACGAACCGCTCACTCCACCGTCACGCTCTTCGCCAAGTTGCGCGGTTTGTCGACGTCGCAGCCGCGGTGCAAGGCGGCATAGTAGGCGATCAGCTGCAACGGCACGACGGACACAAGCGGCGTAAGATCCGGATGGACGGATGGGATGATAAAGCGGTCGCCGTCGCCTTCCAGGCCGCGCATCGAGATGACGCACGGGTTCGCGCCGCGGGCGACGACTTCTTTTACGTTGCCGCGAATGCTCAAATTCACGTGCTCCTGAGTGGCAAGCGCAATCACTGGCGTGCCGTCCTCAATCAAGGCGATCGTGCCGTGTTTCAGCTCGCCGCCGGCGAACCCTTCCGCTTGAATGTACGAGATCTCCTTCAGCTTCAGCGCGCCTTCTAGGCAGACATAGTAGTCAACGGCGCGGCCGATGAAAAAGCAGTTGCGCGTCAGGGTCAAGTAGTCGCTCGCGATGTTCTCCATTTCCTCTTTCGCATCGCACAGCATTTCCATCACATTGGCGACGATGGCGAGCTCTTTCGTCAAGTCAAAGTCCAGCTCAAAGCCTTTCGCTTTTGCCGCGGCCGCCGCCAAAATTGCCAACACGGCAATTTGCGCCGTATAGGCTTTTGTCGAGGCAACGGCGATTTCCGGACCGGCGTGCAAAAGCAACGTATAGTTCGCTTCCCGCGACAGCGTCGAACCTGGGACGTTCGTGATCGTAATCGCTTTATGGCCGAGTTTGTTCGTTTGCACGAGCACGGCGCGGCTGTCGGCCGTTTCGCCGCTTTGCGAGATAAAGATGAAGAGCGGCTTTTCCGACAACAGCGGCATGTTGTACGAAAATTCGCTGGCGATATGCACTTCCACCGGAATTTTCGCCCACGATTCGATCAACTGCTTGCCGACGAGACCTGCGTGGTAGCTCGTTCCGCACGCGACAATGTACAGGCGGTCGGCGTTCAGCACTTCGTTGATGATCGCTTGGTCAATCGTCAATCCGCCGTTTTCGTCTTGGTATTTTTGAATGATGCGGCGGATGACGAACGGCTGCTCGTCAATTTCTTTCAACATGTAATGCGGATACGTTCCTTTTTCAATGTCGCTTGCATCGAGCTCGGCCGTAAACGGCTTCCGTTCGACTGTCTCGCCGTTGAGCGTTTGAATCGTGACGTTCTCGCTCGTGACGATAACGAGCTCCCCATCCATCAGTTCGACGAATTGATTCGTCACTTGAAGCATCGCCATCGCGTCGCTCGCCACGACGTTAAACCCATCGCCCAAGCCGACGAGAAGCGGGCTTTTGTTTTTCGCCGCATAGATGGTGTTTTCGTCTTGCGCATCGATCATGGCGATGGCGTACGATCCTTTTAGCAGCGAGAGCGTTTTTCGGAACGCCTCTTCCGTTGCCAGTCCGTCGTTGACGAACTTCTCCACGAGCTGAACGATCACTTCCGTGTCCGTGTCGCTTTGGAATGTGACATCGGCCAAGTAGTCGCGCTTGACCATTTCATAGTTCTCAATGACGCCGTTATGCACGAGCGTAAAACGGCCTGAAGCGCTTTGATGCGGGTGGGCGTTCACTCGGCTTGGCGCCCCGTGTGTCGCCCAGCGTGTATGGCCAATGCCGACCGTCGCGTTGACGTTCGGGTCGACGATGCGGCGCAAATCAGCAATCCGTCCTTTTTCCTTAAACACATGCACGCCGCTTTCGTTCAACACAGCGATCCCCGCCGAATCGTAGCCGCGATACTCGAGTTTTTCCAATCCGCGCAATAAAATTTCCTTCACATCTTGATAACCGATATAGCCAACAATGCCGCACATGGCAAATGTTCCTCCTTTTCATCTTGGAGGCTGCCGCTAACGAGAACCGTCTTTCCTGTTCAGTTGTCAAAGAACATGTTCGGGGTCTCGCCGATCCACGGGCGGCAGACTCCCTTCTTCGTTTCGCGCGATGACATCCTCCCCTTTGTGCAAAGGGTCGCCCCTTTGTTTTAAGAGAGGACTTGCGGCTGTCATCGCCCCAGCCGGGAGGCATCCGCCGAAAACCTCGATAAACCTCCTCCTCGTCAACTAAGCGTTCTTCCGTCCAACGCTTAGTCCAGGCGCTTTTGTCGTCAAAACGATTGCAACAACCAACCGGTTTTTCTTTTTGAAACGTTCCATCCGCTGGAACAACTGCTGTTCCTGATCTCCTTGTTCCGCCCTGCCATCGCCTCCTTTCAAAAAAAGGCAACAACGTTAATATTACAGGACATTCCCAGCGGCGTCAACTATTTATATAAATACCCTATGCATAAACGAAAGGGAACGTTCCGTTTATGCATAGGGTGGTTGTCCAGACGGTCGATTATTCCGTCCCCATTTCACGGCGGACGACATCGGCGATCCGCTCCACGTAGGCGCGGCACGCTTCTTCGGTCGGGGCCTCCGCCATAATGCGCACAAGCGGCTCAGTCCCCGATGGGCGGACAAGAACGCGGCCGTTGCCGTTCATCTCTGCCTCCACTTCCTGGATCACTTTTTTCACTTGTTCGTTTTCCATTGCTTTTTCCTTATCGGCCACCCGGACGTTCACAAGCAGCTGCGGGTATTTTTTCATTTCCCCCGCCAATTCGGAAAGCGGCTTGCCTTTGATTTTCATGATGTTGACAAGCTGGAGCGCCGTCAACATTCCGTCCCCCGTCGTGTTGTAGTCAAGGAAGATGATATGTCCGGACTGCTCGCCGCCGAGATTATAGCCGTTCTTCTTCATTTCCTCGACGACATAGCGGTCGCCGACCGCCGTTTGTACACTTTTGATTCCCTGCGCCTCAAGCGCCTTGTAAAACCCAAGGTTGCTCATGACGGTTGAGACGACGGTTTGGTGCTTGAGGCGGCCGGTTTCTTTTAAATATTTGGCGCAAATGTACATAATTTGGTCGCCATCGACGATGTTGCCGTTCTCATCGACGGCAATGAGACGGTCGCCGTCGCCGTCAAAGGCGAGCCCGACATCCGCTCCTTTTTCTTTGACAAATGCGGCGAGCGCTTCCGGATGGGTGGACCCGACCCCTTCGTTAATGTTGAGCCCATTGGGCGACGCCCCCATCGTCACGACATCCGCATCCAAATCGGCAAATAAGTACGTCGCCAGCGATGACGTCGCCCCGTGCGCGCAGTCGAGGGCGATTTTCATCCCGGAAAAATCTTCTTCATCAATCGTTTGTTTTAAATACTGCAAGTACTTTTGCCCGCCTTCGAAATAGTCGTTGACTTGCCCAAGCCCAGCCCCGATCGGCCGCGGCAGCATATCCTCCGCGCTGTCGATCAGCGCCTCAATTTCCGCTTCCTGCTCATCCGACAGCTTGAACCCGTCCGGACCGAAAAATTTAATGCCGTTATCTTGCACCGGGTTGTGGGAGGCGGAAATCATAATGCCGGCCTGTGCTCCAAGCGCCTTCGTCAAATAGGCGACGCCTGGCGTGGAAATAACGCCAAGGCGCATCACTTCCGCCCCGATCGACAAAAGCCCGGCGACAAGGGCGCCTTCAAGCATATGGCCGGAAATGCGGGTGTCGCGCCCAATCAGCACTTTCGGGCGCTCAGCGCTTTTGGTCAGCACGTATCCGCCGCAGCGGCCGATTTGAAACGCCAACTCTGGCGTCAATTCACGATTTGCGACTCCTCGTACACCATCAGTGCCAAAATATTTGCCCATTCGTTCACTCTCTCCTTACTATGCAGTTTATTGTGCAGCCGCTTTTTCGCTAATCTGGACCATCGCCGTTTCCACCGACGGCTGCCATTGGACTTGTTCAGGGTGGTTCCATTGAATGGGAACTTGATGTTCGCCGGTGTCAAGTCCACCGACATCGACATACAAACGAATATCGTCTTTTGTCAACCCGCGGACGACATCGGGCGGACCGACAAGGCGGACCGTAATTTTGCCTTCAAGCGGTTTGACAAATTCGGCTTTGTATGAATCCGGCAAGCCGATGACAGCGATCGGCACGTCTTTCCACGTTTGCGTGACGTCTTTTTCCACATCAATATGGACCTTGATTTTGTCTGGGTTGACGCTTTTTGCTCCATCAGGGAGCGGAGCGTCAAGTTCTACCGTCGCATCGTCGGTAATGTCGTCCAAATCAACTGTCAATCCTTCCAGCTTGTCAATATGGTTCAACACTTCCTTCGGTCCATAAATCGTGACCCGATCCGGCTCCGGCGTGACGCTGACAAGATGCACACCATCCGGCAGCTCTCCGGTTGTCTGCACTTGAACCGGCACCGTCTTGCTCGGGCTTTTCACCGGCACGGTTACTTCCACCGACGATGGCTCTGGCTCAATATCCAACTCATTTCCCCGTCGATCGTACACTCGAACGCGCGCTTCTCTCGTCAGCGTTTCCGTCGCCCCATCTAAGTCGACGATGGCTTTGACAAAGGCAATCTCGTCGATTCGTTCCTTCGCCCCGGTAATCGTCACGGCATCTGGTTTCACCGTCGGTTCTCCAACGGAATAGCCATCCGGCATTTTGTTTCGATTGAAAAATTCAACACCGACCGGAAACTGTTTCGACACTTTTTCACGAATCGTCACTTTGGCCGAGGAAGGCTGAATCGTCACTTTCAACTTGTCGGAGATGTCCCTGTATTTGATCGGCACCGTGTATGTCCCTAATGGCAATTCCGTTAAATCGACATACACCTCGAAATTTCGTTGTAGAGCCGTCGGCTTGACAATGCTGGCGGGTCCTTGGAGCGTAACGTTCACGTATTTCGGGACACCCGATACGACCAAGTTGTTTTCATCATAGTAAGCGACCACCGGAATATCGACCAACGTTTCCGTATCTTCCTGGCCAAACGTGTTGCGCGTCTCACCAGTTTTCGCCCCGACATTGGCCGACATATACAGCATAATCGCCAGCAATAAGGAGACAACGCGAATAAACCAAGGATGGTCCATCAACTTATCCATGTTTCTTCCCCCTCCACTGCCAACGGGAAGAAGCAGGCGCCTTCGTCGCTGGAGCAAGTTCGCCGGTCAACAGCTCCCGAAACTCATCGATCGTTAAATCGCGGTACAGCTCGCCGTTTTTCGTCAACGATACTGCTCCCGTCTCTTCCGACACGACGACGGTGACGCTGTCCGTCACTTCGCTGATGCCGAGCGCCGCCCGATGGCGTGTTCCGAGCTCTTTCGAAATAAACGGACTTTCCGATAATGGCAAATAACAGGCCGCCGCAGCGATTTGGTTTTTTTGAATAATGACCGCCCCATCATGAAGCGGCGTGTTCGGAATGAAAATATTAATGAGCAGTTCCGGCGATACATGAGCGTTTAACATAATGCCGGTTTCGACATAATCGTTCATTCCGGTTTCCCGCTCAATGGAAATCAGCGCGCCGATGCGTCGCTTCGCCATATACTCGGTCGCTTTGACAATGGCTTCCACCATTCGCATCCGCTCTTCCTCTTCATTGACCGTATTGCGGGTGAACAGCCGTCCGCGGCCGAGCTGCTCAAGGGCGCGCCGCAATTCTGGTTGAAAAATGATGATGATCGCGAGAAATCCCCAAATGATCGCCTGATCCATCAGCCATTGCAACGTCGTCAATCCGAGGTAATTGCTCACGAAACGAACCAAAATAATTAAAAAAATGCCTTTTAACAACTGAATGGCCTTCGTCCCGCGAATCATCATGATCAACTTGTAAATCACATACCAAACGACAAGGATATCAACCACTTTTAACAAATATGACACGATGGGGAGCTCTCCGAAGGACATCTTCACACTTCCTTTATCTCTAATTCCAATCTGTTGATGGCCACGGAAAAAGCCATCGAACGATGGCTGCCATCATTCAATCGATTGGAGCGCACGATTGAACCTTTCTTTAATATTATACCAAATCCATTCAAACACTTGATTAATTTCCTCCACTTCCCCTGTCACTTGCCCGGCGGACGCCATATATTTCTTTCCATGGATCACAGTCACGTCCCCATCAACCGTTCCTTCAATCCGAATCGAGCCATTGCGGACGACAATATCTCCTTTGACCGTTTCTCCTTTCGGCACGATGACAGTATGATCGCGGATGATGACATGTTCATCAGCTGAGACGGAAAACGCGCCTCTTTCCCCCCATGAAGAGGCTAAGCTGCCGAAAGTAAGCGCGAAAAACAACGAGGCAGCCGTAAGCAGCGGATGACGATGCAGAAAACGGCGCAGCCGCGCGGTCTTTCTCTCTTTCGGCATCGCCTCCATAACCTTGGCTGCAAACGACGGCGGCGCCGCAACGTGGGCGGCATATTGGAGGAAAGCAACCGTCTTTTTCAGCTCGTGAAAATGGGCAGCGCACGCAGCGCACGAACGCAAATGTTCTTTCAGCTGCTGCTCTCCTTCTGGCTGGAGATCTCCATCAAAATAGCTGTGCATGAGCAACACGATTTCTTTCGGACATTCCATAGTCTCCCACCCTCTTATAAATGACCCAATTGCCTGCGCAACGCTTCACGGCCGCGATGCAGCCGCGTTTTCACCGTGCCGACCGGCAACCCTAAAATCTCGCTGATTTCTTGCAAGGACAAATCTTCCATATATTTCAACACGATCACGCTTCGATACTTTTCTGGCAACTGCTCAATCGCTCGCTGCACCGTCTCTTGCAGCTCCAGGCTTTCCACTGCCTCCTCCGGGGATGCTTCGCGGGAAGGAAGCTGAGCCTGCATCGTCAACCCGTCCGTGCCTCCGACCTCTTCATCTAAATACACGTCCGGCTTCCGTTTCCGCAATTTATCGATCGTCAAGTTCGTCGCGATCCGGTACAGCCAAGTGGAAAACTTCATTTCTGGATTGTACGTATCAATATGGATGTAGGCGCGGATGAACGCCTCCTGCGCCGCATCTTCCGCCTCATGCCGATTGCCAAGCATTCGATAGCAAAGACGGTAAATCTTGTCCTTATACAAATCGACAAGATCCGCGTATGCGTTTTGATCCCCTTTTTGGATCGCCTTAATTCTCTTTTTAATAAATAGATCCATAAAATACAATACCCCCGCCTCACGGCTTACCGTATATTACGGCGCTCGATCAAGAAAAGTTTCATGCAACATATTTATTGTATCATACAACGGAAAAAGAGGGGACGCCAAACAAATGGCAGCCCCTCTTTCACAAACAGCGGGAACAAATCATCATCATATCCGTGAATCCCGCAACCAACCCTCTTTGCCCACATGCATTAAATGAGTTTTTCACCAAACAACGACCCCATCAGCGCTACAGCCACTGATGCTGTTTTGTTCCGCTCATCCAAGATCGGGTTCACTTCGACAAATTCCGCTGAAGTGATGATTTGTGCCTCGGCCAGCATCTCCATCGCCAAATGGCTTTCGCGGTATGTCAATCCTCCAATGACAGGCGTTCCGACTCCCGGTGCGTCGCTTGGGTCAAGGCCATCCAAGTCAAGCGACAAATGAACGCCATCCGTTCGTTCTTTTAAATAGGCGATCGTTTCTTCCATCACCCTTGTCATTCCGAGCCGATCAACCTCATGCATCGTGTAAATTTTGATTCCTTTTTCGCGAATAAACTTCTTCTCCCCTTCATCAAGGGAACGGACGCCGATCAACACGACATGTTCCGGCTTGATTTTGGGGCTGTATCCGCCGATTTGCGTCAGCGCCGGATGGCCAAACCCGAGGCTCGCCGCCAGCGGCATGCCATGAATGTTTCCAGACGGCGACGTTTCCGCGGTGTTGACGTCGCCATGCGCGTCATACCAGATCACTCCAAGCCGCTCATAATGTTTCGCCACCCCGGCGAGCGTGCCAATGGCGATGCTATGGTCGCCGCCCAGCACAAGTGGGAAGCGCCCCCGCTGAACGACTTGGTCAACCGCCGCCGCGAGTTTCTCATTCGCCTCCGCAACCGCTTTCAAATTGCGCAACCGTGAATCTCCTTGCTCGTGCAACCGCTCTGCTTTTCCAATCGGAATATCTCCCAAATCTTCAATATCGTAATGAAGACGTTCCAGACGTTCGATGACGCCTGCATAACGCATTGCGCTCGGCCCCATATCAACGCCGCGGCGTGTCTGCCCTAAATCCATCGGAACCCCGATAATTGAAATTGGCTTCATGCTGTCTCCCACTCCTTTCCGGTTCCTGTTACGTCTTTATTGTAGAGGAAAGAAAGGGGATGACTCAACTTGACAAAATTTTGAATATTTATACCGATATAACAAAAAAGAGCAGGCTGCTTTTGGTTGTCAAGCAGTCTGCTCTTGATGGAGCCTATCGGGATCGAACCGATGACCTCCTGCGTGCAAAGCAGGCGCTCTCCCAGCTGAGCTAAGGCCCCGCCCCAAGCGGAAGACGGGACTCGAACCCGCGACCCCCACCTTGGCAAGGTGGTGTTCTACCACTGAACTACTTCCGCGCTATGGTGAGCCATGGAGGACTCGAACCTCCGACCCTCTGATTAAAAGTCAGATGCTCTACCTACTGAGCTAATGGCTCATGGTTGAGTATACACTCACAGTGAACGATGTCCCTTCCTCTACAAGCATATTCAAGGAAGCAAGATGCGTCGGGACAACTCGAAGCAAATCCGAAGATGCTTTGCTCGTTGCTCTACCTACTGAGCTAATGGCTCATGGTTGGGTATACACTCTAGGTACTACCTAGCTCTACCTGCCTCTTCCTCTCCCAGCCGATTCAAAGATGCCAAGTGCGTCGAGGCAACTCGAAGCAAACTCGAAGATGTAGCGCTCGTTACTGAGCTAATGGCTCATGACCATTTTTATGTACAAAAAAATAATGGCTGGGCTAGCTGGATTCGAACCAGCGCATCACGGAGTCAAAGTCCGTTGCCTTACCGCTTGGCTATAGCCCAACGCGATGAGAAAGAAACGCTGTATTCAATTGCTATTATATCTCAGCAATCAGGGAAGTATACACTTTTCATTTCGGCCAATCATCCTTGAAAGGACGACTGGCCGAAATGGAGTGACCCGTACGGGATTCGAACCCGTGTTACCGCCGTGAAAGGGCGGTGTCTTAACCACTTGACCAACGGGCCGGAAAATAAATGGAGCTTCCAACCGGGCTCGAACCGGTGACCTCTTCCTTACCATGGAAGTGCTCTACCTACTGAGCTATGGAAGCGTAAAAATGGCTCCGCAAGTAGGATTCGAACCTACGACCTACCGGTTAACAGCCGGTTGCTCTACCGCTGAGCTATTGCGGAATGATGAATAACTATATGTCATGCACATTTTCCCAATGTGCTCGTTGCCTCTTCCTCTGCCAGCTAATTCAAGGGAGCGAGATGCGTCGAGGCAACTCGTAGCGAATTCGAAGATGTGAAGCTCGTCGCTGAACTATTGCAGAATAATGAAACATTGCCTAGCAGCGACCTACTCTTGCAGGGGCGCTGGCCCCAACTACCATCGGCGCTGGAGGGCTTAACTTCCGTGTTCGGGATGGGAACGGGTGTTTCCCCTCCGCCATAGCCACTAGGCAACAATGGACAAGTCTTATTATAAGGAAAGTTGACCTGTTGTCAAGACTTTTTCATTCCCTCAAAACTAGATAACCGTGCTCAGGAAGAAGCCGCTCATAGGTCAAGCCCTCGATCGATTAGTATCCGTCAGCTCCACGTGTCGCCACGCTTCCACCTCGGACCTATCGACCTCGTCATCTTCGAGGGATCTTACCCGCTTTGCGCGGTGGGAAATCTCATCTTGAGGGGGGCTTCACGCTTAGATGCTTTCAGCGCTTATCCCGTCCGCACATAGCTACCCAGCGGTGCCCCTGGCGGGACAACTGGTACACCAGCGGTGCGTCCATCCCGGTCCTCTCGTACTAAGGACAGCTCCTCTCAAATTTCCTCCGCCCGCGACGGATAGGGACCGAACTGTCTCACGACGTTCTGAACCCAGCTCGCGTACCGCTTTAATGGGCGAACAGCCCAACCCTTGGGACCGACTACAGCCCCAGGATGCGATGAGCCGACATCGAGGTGCCAAACCTCCCCGTCGATGTGGACTCTTGGGGGAGATCAGCCTGTTATCCCCGGGGTAGCTTTTATCCGTTGAGCGATGGCCCTTCCATGCGGAACCACCGGATCACTAAGCCCGACTTTCGTCCCTGCTCGACCTGTCCGTCTCGCAGTCAAGCTCCCTTGTGCCTTTGCACTCTCCGAATGATTTCCAACCATTCTGAGGGAACCTTTGGGCGCCTCCGTTACCTTTTGGGAGGCGACCGCCCCAGTCAAACTGCCCACCTGACACTGTCTCCCACCCCGCTAAGGGGTGCGGGTTAGAATTTCAATACCGCCAGGGTGGTATCCCACCGCCGCCTCCACCGAAGCTGGCGCTCCGGCTTCCCAGGCTCCCACCTATCCTGTACAAGCGATACCAAAATTCCATATCAGGCTGCAGTAAAGCTCCACGGGGTCTTTCCGTCCTGTCGCGGGTAACCTGCATCTTCACAGGTAGTATAATTTCACCGGGTCTCTCGTTGAGACAGCGCCCAAGTCGTTACACCTTTCGTGCGGGTCGGAACTTACCCGACAAGGAATTTCGCTACCTTAGGACCGTTATAGTTACGGCCGCCGTTTACTGGGGCTTCGGTTCGCACCTTCGCTTCCGCTAAGCGCTCCCCTTAACCTTCCAGCACCGGGCAGGTGTCAGCCCCTATACGTCGCCTTTCGGCTTCGCAGAGACCTGTGTTTTTGATAAACAGTCGCTTGGGCCTTTTCACTGCGGCTCTTCAGGGCTCTTCACCCCAAAGAGCACCCCTTCTCCCGAAGTTACGGGGTCATTTTGCCGAGTTCCTTAACGAGAGTTCTCCCGCGCGCCTTAGGATTCTCTCCTCGCCTACCTGTGTCGGTTTGCGGTACGGGCACCTCTTCCCTCGCTAGAGGCTTTTCTTGGCAGTGTGAAATCGGGGACTTCCGGATTACTCCGTCGCCGTCACCGCTTGGCCTTATGATCCGCGGATTTGCCTGCGGATCAGCCTCACGGCTTGGACAGGCTCTTCCAGCCGCCTGCTCGCCCTATCCTCCTGCGTCCCCCCATCGCTCAAACGGGAAGAAGGTGGTACAGGAATCTCAACCTGTTGTCCATCACCTACGCCTTTCGGCCTCGGCTTAGGTCCCGACTAACCCTGAGCGGACGAACCTTCCTCAGGAACCCTTAGGCTTTCGGCGCAGAGGATTCTCACCTCTGTTTTCGCTACTCATACCGGCATTCTCACTTCTAAGCGCTCCACCAGTCCTTCCGGTCTGGCTTCTCTGCCCTTAGAACGCTCCCCTACCGATGACCAACGGTCATCCCGCAGCTTCGGCGGCACGTTTAGCCCCGGTACATTTTCGGCGCAGAGTCACTCGACCAGTGAGCTATTACGCACTCTTTAAATGGTGGCTGCTTCTAAGCCAACATCCTGGTTGTCTTTGCAACTCCACATCCTTTTCCACTGAACGTGCACTTCGGGGCCTTAGCTGGCGGTCTGGGCTGTTCCCCTCTCGACCACGGATCTTATCACTCGCAGTCTGACTCCCGGGCATAAGTCGTTGGCATTCGGAGTTTGACTGGGTTCGGTAACCCGTTTGGGGCCCCTAGCCCAATCAGTGCTCTACCTCCAAGACTCTCAAACCCGAGGCTAGCCCTAAAGCTATTTCGGGGAGAACCAGCTATCTCCAAGTTCGATTGGCATTTCACCCCTACCCACACCTCATCCCCGCACTTTTCAACGTGCGTGGGTTCGGGCCTCCAGCCGGTGTTACCCGGCCTTCACCCTGGACATGGGTAGATCACCTGGTTTCGGGTCGACGACGACGTACTCACACGCCCTGTTCAGACTCGCTTTCGCTGCGGCTCCGCCTCTTCGGCTTAACCTCGCACGCCATCGTCACTCGCCGGTTCATTCTACAAAAGGCACGCCATCACCCATCAACGGGCTCTGACTACTTGTAGGCACACGGTTTCAGGTTCTCTTTCACTCCCCTCCCGGGGTGCTTTTCACCTTTCCCTCACGGTACTGGTGCACTATCGGTCACTAGGGAGTATTTAGCCTTGGGAGATGGTCCTCCCTGCTTCCGACGGGATTCCTCGTGTCCCGCCGTACTCAGGATCCGCTCGGGAGGGAACGAAGTTTCGACTACAGGGCTCTCACCTTCTCTGGCCGGCCGTTCCAGACCGGTTCGTCTACCCCGTCCCTTTCTCACTCCCATCGTGAGCGGTCCTACAACCCCAAGAGGACTCGCCTCTTGGTTTGGGCTGTTCCCGTTTCGCTCGCCGCTACTCAGGGAATCGCGGTTGCTTTCTTCTCCTCCGGGTACTAAGATGTTTCAGTTCCCCGGGTGTGCCCTCCATGCCCTATGGATTCAGGCATGGATACTGCCCCATTACGGACAGTGGGTTCCCCCATTCGGACATCTCCGGATCAACGCTTGCTTACAGCTCCCCGAAGCGTTTCGGCGTTTGCCCCGTCCTTCATCGGCTCCTAGTGCCAAGGCATCCACCGTGCGCCCTTTCCAGCTTAACCTATTGCGCTCTCGGCTTCTTCCTTATGTTAATCGGTTATCTAGTTTTCAAGGAACGAGACTGCTTCTTGAATTTGCTTCTCTGCAGTCTTGCGCCGAGGAATCTTGCTTCCCTGAACCTGCTAGCACACGCAGGCACAGGCGCTTTTGAAGGAACTTTTCATTCCTTCAAAACTGAACGAAGCGACTGCCTTGAGTCTGCTTCCTTGCAGCTTTGCGCCGAGGAATCCATCTTCCTTGAATCTGCTAGAAGACGCAGGCGCAAAACAAGTGAAGGAATTTCTCATTCCTTCAAAACTGAACGAAACAGAAGCGCGATGGATTGGTAGGTTGGCCATTGCGGCCTCCGCTTTTCTCCTTAGAAAGGAGGTGATCCAGCCGCACCTTCCGGTACGGCTACCTTGTTACGACTTCACCCCAATCACTTGCCCCACCTTCGGCGGCTGGCTCCCTTGCGGGTTACCTCACCGACTTCGGGTGTTGCAAGCTCTCGTGGTGTGACGGGCGGTGTGTACAAGGCCCGGGAACGTATTCACCGCGGCATGCTGATCCGCGATTACTAGCGATTCCGGCTTCATGCAGGCGAGTTGCAGCCTGCAATCCGAACTGAGAGCGGCTTTTTGGGATTCGCTCCCCCTCGCGGGTTCGCAGCCCTTTGTACCGCCCATTGTAGCACGTGTGTAGCCCAGGTCATAAGGGGCATGATGATTTGACGTCATCCCCACCTTCCTCCGACTTGTCGCCGGCAGTCCCTCTAGAGTGCCCACCTTCGTGCTGGCAACTAGAGGCGAGGGTTGCGCTCGTTGCGGGACTTAACCCAACATCTCACGACACGAGCTGACGACAACCATGCACCACCTGTCACCCTGTCCCCCCCGAAGGGGGAACGCCCAATCTCTTGGGTTGTCAGGGGATGTCAAGACCTGGTAAGGTTCTTCGCGTTGCTTCGAATTAAACCACATGCTCCACCGCTTGTGCGGGCCCCCGTCAATTCCTTTGAGTTTCAGCCTTGCGGCCGTACTCCCCAGGCGGAGTGCTTATCGCGTTAGCTGCAGCACTAAAGGGTGTGACCCCTCTAACACTTAGCACTCATCGTTTACGGCGTGGACTACCAGGGTATCTAATCCTGTTTGCTCCCCACGCTTTCGCGCCTCAGCGTCAGTTGCAGGCCAGAGAGCCGCCTTCGCCACTGGTGTTCCTCCACATCTCTACGCATTTCACCGCTACACGTGGAATTCCGCTCTCCTCTCCTGCACTCAAGTCCCCCAGTTTCCAATGACCCTCCACGGTTGAGCCGTGGGCTTTCACATCAGACTTAAGGGACCGCCTGCGCGCGCTTTACGCCCAATAATTCCGGACAACGCTCGCCCCCTACGTATTACCGCGGCTGCTGGCACGTAGTTAGCCGGGGCTTTCTCGTGAGGTACCGTCACCGCGCCGCCCTCTTCGAACGGCGCCCCTTCGTCCCTCACAACAGAGCTTTACGACCCGAAGGCCTTCTTCGCTCACGCGGCGTCGCTCCGTCAGGCTTTCGCCCATTGCGGAAGATTCCCTACTGCTGCCTCCCGTAGGAGTCTGGGCCGTGTCTCAGTCCCAGTGTGGCCGGTCACCCTCTCAGGCCGGCTACGCATCGTCGCCTTGGTGAGCCGTTACCTCACCAACTAGCTAATGCGCCGCGGGCCCATCCGCAAGTGACAGCCAAAAGGCCGCCTTTCAACCAAAGACCATGCGGTCTTCGGTGTTATCCGGTATTAGCTCCGGTTTCCCGGAGTTATCCCGGTCTTGCGGGCAGGTTGCCCACGTGTTACTCACCCGTCCGCCGCTGACCAAATCAGAGCAAGCTCCGATCCGGTCCGCTCGACTTGCATGTATTAGGCACGCCGCCAGCGTTCGTCCTGAGCCAGGATCAAACTCTCCAAAAGAAAGTTGATTGGCTTTTCGCATTGTCCAACTTCGGCCAAAGCGGCCTCCGCTTTTCGTATTGTCCAGCTTCGGCCCGCCGCCGCTCGGGGTCAAATCACCTTCGCCTTCGGGATTGTAAATCCCTGCAGGCGAAGAACATTTGCCCATCGCGGCGACCCGCGGGCCTCAGCTTTTCTTTCGCGCTTCGTTTCGTTCAGTTTTCAAGGAACGAGACCTCTTCTTGAACTTGCTTCGTTGCAGTCTTGCGTCGAGGAACCCAATTCCCCCGAATTCACTAGAAGACACAGACGCAAAGTTGCTGCATTGAAACAACTTCTCTGCTGATTTGCAGTCTTGAACTGAAGAATAGTTGAAGCTTCCTATTGCAAACAGCTCTTTTATACTAACATGCCTCTTTTTTCTTGTCAAGATCTTTTCCGTTGCTTTTCGTCACTCACCGCTATCGAACACTCTGTCGGATTAGCGACGATTTTTAATATACCACTTACCAATCAAAAATGCAATATCTTTTTTAAGGGAATTTCAAGAACCGACGCCAGACCGTTCCTTTAGGCTTCCTCCATCTCTTCGACGGTAAGAGGACTGGCAAATAAGTTTCATAACCGCCATGGCTGTCCGCATAAGATGTTATTAGGACAACGATTTTACAATGCAAAAAAGGGGGCCGATGTCATGTTTTACGCGTTGAACGGACGGACGCTGAAAAAAGCTCTCATTATTATCTGCTCCGCCTTTTTCACCGCCGTTGTCTTGTACGCTTATGAAATGAACCGTCCCGTTTTTTCGCTTCCTTCTGGGCCGAAGGCGGTATATAAAGTGGACAACGCCCGCAATGAGGTGGCGTTGACGTTCGATATCAGCTGGGGAGATGAGAATGCAGACAAAATTTTGGATGTCTTGAAGCAGCATGGGATTCAAAACGCGACCTTTTTCTTATCCGCCTCATGGGCCGAACGCCATCCAGCCGTGGTGAAGCGGATCAAAGAGGAGGGGCATGAGATTGGCAGTATGGGATATAACTTTGTCAACTATACGGAACTTGAGAACGCCAAAATCCGTCAAGATTTAATCATGGCGAAAAAAGTGTTTGACATGTTGGGAATTAAACAGGTTGAGCTGCTGCGCCCCCTGGGGGGAACTTCAACAAAAATGTGTTAAAAGTTGCTCAGTCCCTCGGCTACACTGTCGTCCATTGGAGCATTGACTCGAAAGACTGGCTCAACCCTGGGACAGACCAAATTGTTGAGAACGTCACGAGGGACCTGGAACCGGGCGATATCGTGCTCCTTCACGCATCTGATTCGGCAAAACAGACAGCCAAAGCGCTGCCGAAAATTATCGCTTCCATGAAAGAAAACGGCTACAAAAACGTCAACCTCTCCGAGCTGTTGGCGAATGGCGAAGCCGAAAGCCGCGGGATCGAGTGACACGTTCCGACAGCGGCCTGCGCCGGTGCGGCTGGATTGCGGCGGCAGACAAGCCGCCAATTGGAATGATTGGCTTTTGGCGAACAGCCGTTTTTTCGCGGCTGCCATAAGAAAACAGGCGGCGCCTTGCTTTCTTTATTGTTTCGCGCTGCCTGTCAATTTATGCAGTATAAGAAGCTGGTATGCATTGCATACTAATAAAGGAATCAACATCAAATACAGCCAATCACGGTCGTTGATGCGCAACACGGGAAACCATTCAATGACCGTAACGACGACCATAAAGAACAAAGCCGGAACGAACGCCCCTTTGTTCGTCTGTGCGCTCTTGACGTAGGCAACAACGAGACCAACCACCAAAATGAACAATGCGGTCAATAGATACGGAATGATTGAATCGCCCTTGTCCGCAAACGCCATGTAGCGGAAATACACTAAATCGAACAGCACGAACATGATCAAAACAACCTGCACAGCGTTCCATAGCGAACGGAAGATGCCAAGCCCGAACCGGTGGACGGTTAAATAAGCAAAAAACCCCGCCTGACTGATGACGCTGAAAATAAAGCCAACACCGATATGCCATAACAAAACAGCCATAAATTCGACCATTTCCAGGCGCAACAGCAAGCGCCCGAATTCTTCCCAGTTGAACACAATGCCGACGGCCGCCGTGGCGATGCCGCCGATCAGCAGCGTCGATAAAAATAAACGCACCCATTTGCGGCTGTTCACAGCTTCATCCTCCATCATTTCAGCATAACCCGCTTACCATTTTACCAGCGCCCTTGTGAAAAAGCCAGCTCCGATCTCCCCCATGTATATTTTTTTCGCCAACATTCATATTAAGGGTGAGGGATTTTTGCAGAAAGGAGCTCACTTTCATGAACAAATGCCTACCGCTCCTCTTGCTCAGTTTTCTCGTTCTTGGTTCCTGTGCCCCTCAAGAAATCAGCCCCCCTCCCCCGGATTATGACGAAACGAAAAAGATGGTTGTTGACATTTTAAAAACCGACGAGGGGAAAAAGGCGATTCAAGATATTATGTCGGAAGATCAGATGAAGCAGCAACTAGTCATAGATCAAAAAGCTGTAAAAGAAACGCTGCAACAAATGCTGACATCCGATCAAGGAAAAAAGTTCTGGGAAAGTGCGTTAAAAGACCCGAAATTCGCTGAAAGTTTTGCCAAAGGGCTGCAAGCAGAACATGAAAAAATGATGAAGGCGCTCATGAAAGATCCCGATTACCAGGCGCTGATGATCGATATTTTAAAAGATCCAGAAATGGAAAAAGCCATGGTCGATGTCTTAAAAAGCAAAGAGTTCCGCCAGCATTTGCAAAAGGTGATCACGGAAACGTTGAACAGCCCGCTGTATCAGGCGAAAATTCAAGATATGTTGATGAAAGCAGCTGAAAAGGTTCAGCAAGGCGGAGAAAAACAAGAAGAAGGCGGAGGGGAAGGGGGAGAGGGAGAAGAAAGCACCGGCAACCAACAAGGCGGAGGAGGTTAATCAAGCAAAAAAAGCGTCCGTGCGCTGAAAACCGCCAACGCTCTAATCGGCGGTTTCTCGCCATCGGACGCTTTTTGTGAAACCGATTAATATTTTGCAACGATTTTGCGGGCGATATCCATATAAATTTTCCCGATCGGATGATCTTCTGCGTAAACGGACGGAGCGAAGTCGTCGTCGTTCCAATCCGGCTGCTGAAGCGGCAGCTGCCCTAACAGCTCGGTTTGCAGCTCTTTGGCCAGCTTTTCTCCGCCACCCTTGCCGAAGACATACTCCCGCTCCCCTGTTTTCCGGCTCTCGTAGTACGACATATTTTCGATCACGCCGATAATTTCATGTTCGGTGCGCAACGCCATTGCCCCAGCGCGGGCAGCGACAAACGCAGCGGTCGGATGCGGAGTCGTGACGATAATTTCTTTGCACGACGGCAAGAGCGTATGGACGTCCAAGGCGACGTCGCCCGTACCAGGCGGCAAGTCAAGCAGCAAGTAATCCAAGTCTCCCCATTCGACCTCTTTGAAAAAGTTGTTCAACATTTTCCCAAGCATCGGGCCGCGCCAAATGACCGGGGCGTTGTCCTCGACGAAAAAGGCCATCGAAATGACTTTTACGCCAAACCGTTCGACCGGGATGATTTTGTCGCCCCTCACCGTCGGGCGCTCGGTGATTCCCATCATGTCCGGAACACTGAACCCGTAAATGTCCGCGTCAATCAACCCGACTTTTTTGCCGAGCCGGGCGAGCGCCACCGCCAAATTGACGGAAACGGTCGACTTGCCGACACCACCTTTGCCGCTGGCAATGGCGATATACGTCGTTTTTTGCTTGTTTTCGCTATATTTCTCCACCACATCGCGCGGCAGTTCGGCGAACCGCAGCCCGACCGTCGCAGCGCCCGCGTCTTTCAGCTGCTCGACGATCGCCGTTTGCACGCGAAGCTGCTCGGGCGTTCCGGTTTTGGCGAGCGCGATTTTCACGCTGACATGGTTTTTCTCTTCCTTAATTTTGATTTCTTGGATGGCATTCGTCTCTTTAAACGTTTTGTTTAAAAAGGGATCTTTCATCTTTTCAAGAATGGCGCGCACTTCAGTTTCCGTCAACATCGTATTCACCAACCCTTTTGCAAATCAATGGTCATTTCTACGTGTTATCATACCATAAATCGGCAGACGGCCGCCATGTTTGACTTGCTCCCGCACGTCCCCGCGGTTGAAAAAGGGGAATTTCGAATTCCTTTTGGCGAAACAAGGCCGGTCGGCTATCTGTCTCCTCTGTTCCGACCTTAAAAAATCCCCGCTACTCGCGAGGCGTATGTTCATTGGAAAAGTAGCGGAGCACTCCTTTATAAATCGAGGCGGCCAGCTTCGTTTGGTAGCCATCAGACACAAGCAGCTCTCGCTCATCGGGATTCGACAAAAACCCAACCTCGACAAGCGCGCCGGGGATTTTTGCATGCTTGAGCAAATAGACGGTATCAATCATTTTTGCCAGTCGATGGGTGTTCTCCAAATTGCGCCGCAATTCCGCTTGGATAAATCTCGCCAGCCGCTCGTTTTCGATGAAAGACCCGTAATAAAACGTCTGCGCCCCTCGCCAACGCGGCGACGGGATGGCGTTGAGATGGATGCTGATGAAAAGATCGGCATTCGATCGATTGACGAAAGCCGTTCGTTCGAGCAAATCCTCCGTTTTCCGTCGGCTGTAGCCGCGTGTGGACGGGCTGGCCAAGTCCCGATCCGTCTCGCGCGTCATCAGGACGAGCGCCCCTTGCTGCTGCAGATAATCGCGCAGCTTTTTCGCCACGTTGAGCGCGATGTCCTTTTCCACCGCCTCACCACCGACGGCGCCGCCGTCCGGCCCACCATGGCCGGGGTCCAATACGATGATTCTCCCCGATAATGGGAGATTCCATGGTTTTGTTGATGTCAAATCGGAAAATAAAGACGGAAATAGCAAAGTGCTCATAAGGGCGACGGCAGCAAAAGCGACCAGCCACTTCCATTTTTCTTTCATTGTTTCTCCTCCCGCACGTTTCCCTTCTCTATCTTATATGGGACAAGGCGCGGGAATAGAACTCATTCAGCGAAGTTTTAGACGATGCCGTTTTTTGCCCCGCTCAAATCCTTCCGTCCACCAGTTGCCGATATATTGTTCACACGCGTCATACAGCGACTGGCTGAGGAAATCGTTGTCGATATTGCCCCAAAAGCAAAGAAAATCAAACAGCGTATCGATCAAATATTTTTCTTCTTGAGCACATCGACAGCGTACGCTGGCCGCAGGCTCCCCATAATAGCCGAATCGGCTGTAGCGAGCGCCGAGCAAATACGCTTCAATGGCCAGATCAATGCAGCCTTCCTCCACAACGGATGGGAACATCCGATACGCCGTATAAAACGGAACAAAGTGCTCAAGCGCTTTGGTCCGTAATTTCTCAAGCGACAGTTCGCGCAACATGTTCCGTTCATAGCGAAGCTGCTTTTCCTGCCTTTTTTCCGCCAATGAAGTGATGACTGTCATCGTCTTTCACGCTCCTTTACGATGTAGTGTCTAACGATCGCTCACAATCATACGCGCGGGCGAAAAGCAGAAATAAGCAAAAAACCCAGCCAAATCGGCTGGGTTGGAACATCGCGCGATTAACGTTTCGAGAATTGCGGAGCACGGCGGGCGCCTTTGAGCCCGTATTTTTTGCGTTCTTTAACGCGAGCATCGCGCGTCAGCAAACCGGCCCGTTTCAGCACCGTGCGGAACTCCGGATCGACTTCAAGCAACGCACGGGCGATGCCATGGCGAATCGCACCGGCTTGGCCGGCAAATCCGCCGCCTTGGACGTTCACCAAAACGTCGTAGCTGCCAAGCGTTTCGGTCAGTACGAGCGGCTGTTTGACCATTTCGATGAGCGCTTCCGACGGAATGTACTCGCGAATGTCACGTTTATTCACAATGATGCGGCCATCGCCCGGGACAAGGCGGACACGGGCGACCGAGCTTTTGCGACGACCTGTGCCGTAATATTGTACTTGTGCCAAAATCATACCCTCCCTTATGATTATCCGCGAAGTTCATACACTTCTGGTTTTTGTGCTTGATGCGGATGTTCGCTTCCACGGTAAACGTGCAACTTTTTGAACATTTGCCGGCCGAGGCTGCCTTTTGGAAGCATGCCGCGCACCGCACGTTCGATCATTTGTTCCGGGTAGTTCGTACGCATTTCCAGCGCTGTTCTTACTTTTAAGCCACCCGGATATAAGCTGTGGCGATAGTACAGTTTTTTCGTCAACTTTTTCCCAGTCAGTTCAACTTTGTCCGCATTGATGACGATGACGTGATCTCCGCAGTCAACATGCGGAGTGAACGTCGGTTTATGTTTGCCGCGCAACAGCGCCGCTACTTCGCTGGCTAAGCGGCCTAACGTTTTGCCAGCTGCGTCGACAACGTACCATTTACGCTCTACTTCATTCGGTTTCGCCATATAAGTCGTACGCAATGCAGTTCCCTCCTAAAATAAAAAAATGAACAAACAAAATGGTCGTTTATTTCAACACGATTATGGTCCGGGGCTAATCGTGGAAAATACATGCCATATGATATAATAGCTTGCCGGCGCGCCAATGTCAAGAAGATGTTACACAAGGAGTCAGTCAAGACTTTGTGGAGAACATTTTTTCGGTTCACTACGGGCGTTGTCAATCACTAGTTAGCGAACCATTTTCAGGAATTAATATCGTAAGCGCTTTCGGACTCTCATCCCTCATCTTGAGGCGATGATACGATATTCCATTTTTTTATACCCAACCACCATCCCGGAGCGCCGACAACGCTTGATGGATCGGTGTCCCGGATGACCGCTGCAGACACGGTAGATTCTGACGCACCACATCTGCCCATAACCGTCCGGCCTTCCGTTTGGCCTGTTCGATCCGCTTGGACTTTGTTGAGGCCGAGGCCGCCGTTCGGGTCTCTTCTTCCTCCACCAACTGCCCATTTCTCCGCCAAATCCCGTCGATTCGGGCCGCCATCGCCCTCAGAAACGCCCGAAGCCCTTGGTCTTTCCAGCTGCGGCGGGATTTCACCCGATGCGCGAACCGGCTCATCACGCTCTCGGCGTGGCCCATCGGACGCATGCCGGTCGTCTCCACCCCTTGCTCCGACAGCCACTCCCGGTAGTCCCGGATGCATCCCGGCATCGACTCGATCCGGCGAATCAAGGCGGCCAGCTGTTGTTCTTTGCCTTCGTCCCCCAACGTGCCGACCGCGCTGTTCAGCTCCACGAGAAGCCCCTCTTCGTCTTGTTTCGCCAGCTTCTTCCGCACCTCCCGCCAACGCGGATGGCCGGACAGACACTGACGCAGCTCCCGCGCCACATGAAATCGATCCAGCTGAAAGCACGCCCGCTTCCCAAAATACTCCCGGCAGGCCGTGATCCACGACGCCGCGTCGCCGTTGATGATCAACAGGTCCCGGCACGGATCATAGGCATATTCGTTCATCAGCCACTCTTCGAACCGTTCCCACACGTCTCCCTCCCCTTCATGGAGGTAGTGGCGCCGGTTCACGAGCTCGAGCTGCGAACCGTTTCGTTTCCATCCCTCGTAAACCGCCAGGATTTTCTCTTCTTTCGCCCGTTTCCCTTTCCCCTGGCGGGAAATAAACAGTCCATCCGCCTCCACAAACAGCACCCGGCCGTGCCGTTGGGAAACAGGGCGGTGCAGCGAGACAGGGGCCTCCAGCACCAGTTGGCGAATCGCCTCGTGGCTCATGACCGCATACCCCACGATCGACTCCAACGTACGGGCCGCTTTGCGGTAGGAAGAGCACTCTACGGCCAACTCGACCGCCGTTTCCTCGAGGCAAGGACTGATCGATCGGGCCCCATCAAAGCCTAATTCGGCATCCAGCAAGAAGGTATAGTTCCCCGTTTGCCGGTCATAGTAGTAGTTCCGTCGAAACGTCACTTCTCCAAACAGCGTTTGGATCGTAGTCGGCCGTTTGTCTTTCAGCTGATACCGGCGCTTGTCCCGCGCTTCCGCCAGTTGTTGATCAATCTCCTCCAAAAGGGCCGCCAACAAGACAGCGAACACCTTTTGAAGAGTTCTGACTAATTGTTCCTCCAGCTCTTTTAATAAAGGCCATTCTGTGGTAAGATGTTTCATGGACTCTCTCCCTCCTGTTTTCGGTTGATGTTGACAATCACCATCATAGCAGGGAGAGAGTCCTTTTTGCATGACATTTGCTTTTTTCTACCGCGCTTCGCTTGGTGGCCCCGACGAGCGTCGCGAACAAAAGTTCGCAACCCTCGTCGGGGATCATTTCGGAATGTCACCCACAAATATTTTACTCACACCTATACCTAACCGAAATTCATCTCCCACTTTCACTTCGTTTCGAAGTGAGGGACTTCTTTCGGAAAGATGTTAAAAAGCCGGGGAAAACCATCAGCCATCCGCCAATGAGTGGTCCAAACATTCATCCTCATAGTATACGCGCCATAAATACAGCCCTTCGGCCGGCGCGGTTGGACCAGCGAGGCGCCGATCTTTCGCCGCAAGCAGCATCGAAATGTCGGCGGGAGAACGCTTCCCTTGGCCGATCTCCAACACCGTGCCAACGATAATGCGCACCATGTTGTACAAAAAGCCGCTGCCGACAAACCGAAACTCGAGCATCGGGCCGTCGGCCTTCACTTCAGCCCGATACATGGTGCGCACCCGGTCTTCGATCGACGTTTTGGCGGAACAAAAGCTTGTAAAATCGTGCGTTCCATGAAGCAAACCAAGCGCCTC
Organism: Geobacillus sp. PLS 41; assembly: GCF_056494105.1. NCBI lineage: Bacteria > Bacillati > Bacillota > Bacilli > Caryophanales > Anoxybacillaceae > Geobacillus > Geobacillus sp. PLS 41. The sequence goes on from NZ_CM151395.1 coordinate 427,722, forward strand.
GTTCATCGCGCTGATATGAAGCGAATATGGATGCCATGCGCAATAATGGCGGCGAAACACGTCGCGCTCGGCAGCCGTCCATACTTTATAGCGGTATTCTTTCGCTTTCGCCGAAAAACGGGCGTGGAAGTCTGCATCGGCCTCCTGTACAAAGCGAACGACGATATCATCCGGCAGCTGGGCGTTCAACGCCTTTTTCCACTGCTCCGAGGAAAGGGAAAGCGGCGTATCAAAGTGGATCACTTGGCCATAGGCATGAACGCCGGCATCCGTCCTTCCGGAAGCCGCCACACGCACTTTTGTCCCTTTATGCATCCGCCGAAGCACTTCCTCAAACTCGCCTTGCACCGTCCGCTTTCCCGGCTGGATTTGGTAGCCGGAAAAGTGGGTGCCATCATAGGCAATGATGCATTTGATCCGTGTTGTCATGGCCTTCCTCCGCTATGATCGTAATAGACAAAGCAATGCAAAAAGCAACGCCACGGCCGCTAAAAACACGGTGTCCACCGGCTTCCAAGCGAGCTGGCGGAATTTCGTCCGCCCTTCCCCGCCGCGGTAGCCGCGCGCCTCCATGGCTGTCGCCAGCTCATCGGCTCGTTTGAACGAGCTGATAAACAGAGGCACAAGCAGTGAGACAATGGCTTTCATCCGTTCGGAAAAACGGCCGCCAGAAAAATCAACGCCGCGGGCCGCCTGTGCTTTCATAATTTTTTCCGTCTCTTCCATCAACGTTGGAATGAATCGAAGCGAAATGGCCATCATCAAGGCGAGCTCATGGACAGGAACGCGCATCTTTTTGAGCGGCCCAAGCAAACTTTCGACGCCATCGGTCACTTCAATCGGCGTCGTCGTCAACGTCAACATCGTCGTCATCCATACAAGGAGCAAAAACCTTAGGGAAATAAAGGCCCCTTGCTTGATGCCGCCTTCATATACAGAGAGCGGACCGATTTGGCAGATGACGTCTCCTTCCTTCGTCATGAAGAGATGCAACAGCAATGTAAACAACACAACCCATAAAATCGGTTTCAAGCCGCGGGCAATGAACGAAAACGGGATGCGAGACAGCGCGGCAAAGGCAAACGCAAACAGCGACAGCAGTGCATAGGTCACCGCATTGTTTGCCAAAAAGACGATCAGGACGTAAGCAAACACGATCAATAGTTTGGCGCGCGGGTCTAAGCGATGAATGACGGAATGACCAGGCACATATTGGCCGATAATCAAATGATTCGTCATGGACGCTCACCTTTGGCGAACAATTGCTCGATGGCTTCCGCTGTCTGTTCCAACGTCAAGCATGGCGACGGAATGACAACGCCGAACCGCTTTTCGAGCTGCTGTTTCAATTTGACCGTTTCCGGCACACTCAAACCGATGGCAGCCAGTTTGTCAGCGTTTCGAAAGATCTCTTCCGGCGTTCCGTGGCCCCATACCGTTCCTTCATGCATGACGATGATTTCATCGGCGTACCGGGCGGCGTCCTCCATGCTGTGGGTGACGAGGACCGTCGTCAACTGCTTTTCCCGATGGAGGCGATAAAACATCTCCATCATCTCTTTGCGCCCGCGCGGATCAAGGCCTGCGGTCGGTTCATCGAGCACGAGCACTTCCGGCTCGAGCGCGAGCACGCCGGCGATGGCGACGCGCCGCATTTGCCCTCCGCTCAAATCAAACGGCGATCTCACCAATACGTCTTCACTCAATCCGACGAGCTTAATGAGCTCCCGCGCCTTCCGCTTCGCCTCGTCTTCCGGCACGCCAAAATTGAGCGGGCCAAAACAAATATCTTTCTCCACCGTTTCTTCAAACAACTGGTGCTCCGGGAACTGGAAGACGACCCCGACCTTTTTGCGCAGCGGTTTCAGCTGGTTTGGCCGCTTATGGCTCGTGATCGTCTCTTCGCCGATCTTCACCGCTCCGCTTGTCGGCTGCAGCAGCCCGTTTAAATGCTGAAGGAGGGTCGATTTTCCTGAGCCCGTATGCCCAACCACGGCGACGTACGCCCCGCTTCGGATGGCGACATTGACATCATAGAGCGCCCGACGGGCAAGCGGTGAACGGGCGTTGTACACATGCTCTACTTTTTCGAATACAATGTCCATAGCTCCTCGACCAACTCCTCTGTCGTAAAATACCCAATCCGAAGCGGAATGCCTCGTTCCCGCAAGCGGCTGCCCATTTTCACGGCAAACGGCAAATCAAGACCGATGCGCTCGAGCTTGCTTCCGAGCCGAAAGATTTGCTCCGGCGTCCCTTCTGCCATCACTTCGCCTTTGTTCATCACAATGAGGCGGTCCGCCTTCGCTGCCTCTTCCAAATCATGGGTAATTGACAAGACGGTAATGCGCTGCTGGCGGTTCAGGCGGCGCACCGTCTCAAGCACTTCTTCCCTTCCACGCGGGTCAAGCATCGATGTCGCTTCATCCAAAATGATCATATCGGGGCGGAGCGCCAAAATGCCAGCGATGGCGACGCGCTGTTTTTGCCCCCCAGACAACCGGTGCGGCTCATAATGGAGAAACGGCTCCATATGGACTTGGCGAATGGCCTCGCGAATGCGCTCGACCATTTCCAAGCGCGGAATGCCGTTGTTTTCAAGGGCAAAAGCGATGTCGTCTTCCACGGTCGCACCGACAAACTGGTTGTCCGGGTTCTGGAACACAAGGCCGACGCGGCGGCGCACCTCCCAAACGGTTGCGTCGTTCAAAAGGCGTCCAAACAAGCGAATGGCGCCCCGCTCCGGCCGAAGCAAGCCGATCAGCATCCGAGCGATGGTCGATTTGCCGGATCCGTTATGGCCGACGATCGCTAACCACTCCCCGCGCTCGGCCGTGAAGCTGACGTTTTGCACCGCATAGTCGGATTGATTTGGATAGCGAAAGGACACTCCCTCGATCGACAAGATTGGTTCGGCCATGATCGTTTCCCCTTGCTTCGCCGCGTTGCAAACGCAGCCTGCTAAATGATGGTAAACAAAAAAAGGGCATAGATCCAGTTCAAACGAAACTGTCTCGCCCTTGTTGAAATGAAACCGTTACACGAGTTCAATAATGACCATCGGCGCCCCGTCACCGCGGCGAGGACCAAGTTTCATAATGCGCGTATAGCCGCCTTGGCGATCTTGGTAGCGCGGCGCAATGTCGCTGAACAGCTTTTGCAACGCATCCTGGCCGGTTTCGCTGTTGGCGACCTCCTTGCGGATGAATGCCGCTGCTTGGCGGCGGGCATGCAAATCGCCGCGTTTGCCGAGCGTAATCATTTTTTCCATGACCGAGCGCAGTTCTTTCGCCCGCGCTTCCGTCGTTTCAATGCGTTCGTTGATGATTAAGTCTGTTGCCAAGTCGCGAAGCAGTGCTTTTCGTTGCGAAGTCGTGCGTCCTAATTTTCTGTACGACATCAAATGTCCCTCCCTTTTAAAGTGATGTGTTCCTCATGGTGGCCATCATCAAAGCAATATGGTGAAAGTGTGTTTCCGGCTTGCCGGCGGAGGCCGGCACTTAGTCGTCTTTGCGCAGGCTGAGGCCAAGCTCAGCCAGTTTCGCTTTTACTTCCTCAAGCGACTTGCGGCCGAGGTTGCGCACTTTCATCATATCTTCTTCCGTTTTTTGCGTCAGTTCTTGAACAGTGTTGATGCCGGCCCGCTTCAAGCAATTGTAGGAACGAACCGAAAGATCGAGTTCCTCGATCGTCATTTCGAGCACTTTTTCTTTTTGATCGTCCTCTTTCTCCACCATGATCTCCGCATTTTGCGCCTCATCCGTCAAGCCGACAAAAATGTTCAGATGCTCCGTTAAAATTTTCGCTCCAAGGGAAATGGCCTCTTTCGGCCCGATGCTTCCATCCGTCCACACATCAATGGTCAGCTTGTCATAGTCCGTCACTTGGCCGACCCTTGTATTCTCGACTTGATAGGAAACTCGGGAGACCGGCGTATAAATGGAATCGATCGGAATGACGCCGATGGGCTGGTCTTCGCGCTTATTCGCCTCAGCAGGAACATATCCGCGCCCCCGCTTGGCGGTCATGCGCATGCGCAGGCGGCCGCCTTCCGCCAGCGTCGCGATATGAAGGTCCGGGTTTAAAATTTCTACATCGCTGTCGTGAGTGATATCGGCAGCCGTGACAACTCCTTCACCCTGCACATCAATCTCCAACGTTTTCTCTTCGTCTGAATAAATTTTCAACGCTAGTTTTTTGATATTCAAAATGATAGCTGTCACATCTTCAACAACGCCGTCAATCGTTGAAAACTCATGCAAGACGCCGTCGATTTGCACCGATGTTACAGCTGCACCAGGGAGTGAAGACAATAGGATACGACGCAAGGAGTTCCCTAAGGTTGTACCATATCCACGCTCAAGCGGTTCGACGACGAATTTGCCATATTTGGCATCTTCGCTCAGTTCGACCGTTTCAATTTTCGGCTTTTCAATTTCAATCATCGATTATTATACCCTCCTTCAAAACGTCGAGACCCCGATCAAACGGTACACGCCTAACAACATTCCCCCATGAATCTCTCTTTACGCTTGCCTGCCATGGTCTTTATCATATCCCATTATTGACAATGGTGCAAATTCTATACAGGGGCGTTACACGCGGCGACGTTTTGGCGGACGGCATCCATTGTGCGGGATTGGAGTGACGTCTTTGATCGCCGTAATTTCCAACCCGGCTGCTTGCAATGCACGGATCGCTGCCTCGCGGCCAGCCCCCGGACCTTTGACGTTCACTTCGACCGTTTTCATGCCATGCTCCATCGACGCTTTCGCTGCTGCTTCAGCCGCCATTTGCGCCGCAAACGGCGTTGATTTGCGCGAACCTTTGAACCCCAGCGAACCAGCGCTCGCCCAAGCAATGGCGTTGCCATGAACATCCGTAATCGTCACGATCGTGTTGTTGAACGTTGAACGGATATGGGCGATGCCTGTATCAATATTTTTTCTTACCCGGCGTTTACGAGTGTTTGTTCTGCGTGCCATTCGTCAAATGACCTCCTTTGCGTAATTATTTTTTCTTGTTCGCTACCGTGCGGCGCGGACCTTTGCGCGTGCGGGCATTGTTTTTCGTGTTTTGGCCGCGAACCGGCAATCCGCGGCGATGGCGAAGACCACGATAGCAGCCGATCTCCATCAACCGTTTAATATTTAACGATACTTCACGCCGCAAATCGCCTTCCACTTTTAAGCGGCCGACGATTTCACGAATGCGGCCAAGCTCTTCTTCCGTTAAGTCGCGAACGCGTGTGTCTTCCGATACGCCGGCTTCTTTTAAGATTTTTTGTGCTGTCGGTTTGCCGATCCCATAAATGTATGTTAACGAAATGACTACCCGTTTATCACGCGGAATATCGACACCTGCAATGCGTGCCATATGATACACCTCCTTGAAAATTACCCTTGGCGTTGTTTATGCTTCGGATTTTCACAAATGATCATAACTTTGCCGCGTCTGCGAATAACTTTGCACTTTTCGCAAATCGGTTTGACAGATGGTCTTACTTTCATGTTGTTTACCTCCCTAATTGAACGGAGTGCATTCCTTTATTTATATCGATACGTGATCCGTCCACGCGTCAAATCATACGGCGACAGCTCCACCGTCACCCGGTCGCCAGGCAAAATGCGAATGAAATGCATGCGGATCTTGCCGGATACATGAGCCAACACCGTGTGCCCATTTTCTAATTCTACACGAAACATCGCATTTGGCAATGTTTCGATGACGGTGCCTTCCACTTCAATTACATCATCTTTCGCCATCGAGCGGCTCTCCCTCCTTCGAATGAGTAACATTGTGTTACGCAAAACCGAACGTGATATCCATGATGATCGAGAAGACGTTTACCCCTTCCCACTTATGAAGTGGGAGACTCATTTCCACAATGTGTTAAAATTTCGCAGCCATCTTCTGTAATGACAATCGTATGTTCGAAATGGGCGCACCGTTTTCCATCGGCCGTGACGACGGTCCAATCGTCGGCCAACGTTTTCACGTAACGGCTGCCGGCATTGACCATCGGTTCGATGCACAGCGCCATCCCTGGCCGCAAAATCGGGCCTTTGTTCGGCGGCCCATAATGTGGGATTTGTGGGTCTTCATGTAAGTGTTGACCAATTCCATGCCCGACATACTCGCGAACAACGGAAAAGTGATGCGCTTCGACATACGTTTGAATCGCATGGGAGATGTTCGTTAAACGAGCGCCCGGTTTTGCCTCGGCGAGCCCGACGTACAGCGATTGCTCTGTCACGTCAAGCAACCGTTTCGTCTCGGCGTCGATCTCCCCGACCGGATACGTCCAGGCCGAGTCGGCGTGATAGCCTTCATACTGCGCGCCGACATCGATCGTAATAATATCGCCTTCCCGCAATGCGCGGCTGCTGGGAATCCCGTGCACAAGCTCTTCATTCACCGAGGCGCAAATGCTCCCTGGAAACCCTTGATACCCTTTAAACGACGGAATGGCGCCATGGGAACGAATCACTTCCTCCGCGATGGCGTCCAGTTCCTTTGTTGTGATCCCGGGACGAATGTGCTTTTGCAATTCTTTCAATGTAAGGGAAACGATTTTTCCCGCCTCGCGCATCAAAGCAATTTCCTGCGCGGTTTTGCAACGAATCATCGAGCAAGTCCCCCGAGCACTTCACAAATATCAGCAAACACCTTTTCCATTTCCTGTTCGCCGTTAATGTGGCGCAAATAGCCTTTTTGCTCGTAAAAATCGAGGAGCGGCTTCATTTGTTTCATATTCACCTCAAGCCGATTGGCCACCGTTGCTTCATTATCATCGGGGCGCTGGTACAGATCGCCACCGCATTTATCGCATACGCCCGGTTTCGCCGGCGGATGAAAAACGAGATGGTACGTTGCTCCGCAGTTGCGGCAAATACGTCTGCCGGTCAGGCGCTCCATTAAGACCTCTTGGCGAACGTCGATATGGATGACATAGTCAAGCTTGCGCCCGATTTCCGAAAGCAACCTCTCAAGCGCTTCTGCTTGGGCGACCGTGCGCGGGAATCCATCGAGCAAAAAACCATTTTGGCAATCCTCTTTGCTCAGCCGTTCGCGGACGATGCCGATCGTCACCTCATCCGGCACAAGATCACCGCGGTCCATATACTGCTTTGCCTGCAACCCTAACGGCGTCCCTTCTTTGATCGCCGCTCGAAACATATCTCCCGTTGAAATATGCGGAATTCCGTAAGCCTCGACAATTTTCCCGGCCTGCGTGCCTTTGCCGGCACCCGGCAGCCCCATCAGCACTAAATTCATCCTAACTCCCCCTATCGGCAAGGGACGTCCGTTCTTGCCTTCTTTATTTGATGAATCCACGGTAATGGCGTTTCACCAGCTGGCTCTCAAGCTGCTTCATCGTCTCAAGCGCCACGCCGACGACAATAAGCAAGCTCGTACCGCCGATTCGTGCGGAAGACGGCAAGTTGGCAAAGTTCACAAAGAACACCGGCAGCACAGCGACAACCGCCAAAAAGATTGATCCGACCAGCGTCAGCCGGTATAAAATTCTCGTCACGTACTCTTGTGTGTTTTTCCCAGGGCGAATACCTGGGATGTAGCCGCCTTGTTTTTTCAAGTTGTCCGCCATCTGCTCCGGATTGACTTGAACAAACGCATAAAAGTACGTAAACGCGATGATGAGCACGACGTAAATGATCATCCCAACCGGGTGCGTATAATCAAACGTTCGGCGAATCCACAATGTTACATCATTCGTGCCAAAAAACGATGCAATGGTCGGTGGTGCAATCAAAAACGATACAGCGAAAATGACCGGAATGACTCCCGCTGGGTTCACTTTGAGCGGCAAATGAGTCGAGTGGCCGCCCACCGGGCTTCGGCCCTCAAGCCGCTTTGCGTATTGAATCGGAATTTTCCGGAACGCCTGCTGGATGTAAATGACACCAACGATGACGGCAACGACCGCCAACGCCACAAGCAGGAGCCGGACGATGCGCAAAAACACATCTTCCCCGACATTTTCAAACTGTTGGGCGTAAATTTGGTTCAAGACCGTCGGAATGCCTGAGACAATCCCGGCGAAAATAATGATCGAAATGCCATTGCCCACGCCTTTCGCGGTGATCTGTTCGCCGAGCCACATTAAAAATGCGGTGCCGGCGGTCAAGACAACCGCGATCAACAAATACGTGCCGATGCCCGGATTTCGAATGAGCATCCCGCCAGCCAAGTTGTTAAAGCCGTACGACATGCCGATGGCTTGGATAAACCCGAGCACGACCGTGAAATAGCGGGTAAACTGAGCTAATTTACGCCGGCCTACCTCGCCTTGCTTCGACCACTCCGTAAATTTGGGAACAACGTCCATTTGCAGCAGCTGGACGATAATCGATGCCGTAATATAGGGCATAACCCCCATGGCAAAAATCGAAAAGTTTTGCAGCGCCCCGCCGCCGAAAATGTTCAGGACGCCGAATGCATTCAATTCATCTTGCAGTTTTAACACATCCGCGTTCACGCCCGGAACAGGGATGAACGTTCCAATGCGGAACACGATCAACATAAGAAGAGTGAAAATAATTTTGTTTCGAATATCACTGACGCGCATAAAATTGGAGATTGTCCGAAACATTAAATCACCTCAGTTTTACCGCCAGCCGCCTCAATGGCCTCTTTCGCCGATGCCGAGAACTTATGCGCTTTGACCGTCAGCTTTTTCTCGATTTGGCCTTTGCCCAAAATTTTCACACCCGATTTCAACTTGCTGATGACGCCCGTCTCAAGAAGCAATTCCGGCGTCACTTCCGTTCCGTCTTCAAAACGATTCAGTTTTTCCAGATTCACAACCGCATACTCTTTCCGATTGATGTTCGTAAATCCTCGTTTCGGCAAACGGCGGAACAGCGGAGTTTGACCGCCTTCAAACCCAAGACGAACTCCTCCACCTGAGCGGGCATTTTGACCTTTTTGACCGCGGCCGGACGTTTTGCCGTTGCCCGAACCGATCCCGCGGCCGACGCGCACAGCTTTCTTTCGGGATCCCGGCGCTGGTTTTAGTTCATGAAGTTTCATGGCAAAGCACCTCCTTATGATTCATTATTCTTCAATTTCTTTGACTTTGACAAGGTGGGCCACTTTGTTGATCATCCCGCGGATTGCAGGATTGTCATTGTGGACGACCGTTTGGTGCATTTTTCGCAGGCCGAGCGTTCTGACGGTAACGCGTTGGTCTTCCGGACGGCCAATCACGCTGCGCGTGAGGGTAATCGCCAGTTTTTTTGCCATGATCGTTCCCTCCTTATCCTAACAGTTCCTCGACTGTTTTGCCGCGCAATCTCGCTACGTCTTCGGCGCGTTTTAATTGTTTCAGCCCATCAAACGTTGCGCGCACCATGTTGATTGGCGTGTTTGAACCGATCGATTTCGACAAGATGTCGCTGATGCCCGCCAGCTCTAATACAGCACGCGCCGGACCCCCAGCGATGACCCCGGTACCTTCGGAAGCGGGTTTCAAAATGATTTCCCCGGCACCGAAATGGCCGATGACTTCATGCGGAATCGTTGTGCCGACGATCGGCACTTCAATTAAGTTTTTCTTCGCATCTTCAATCGCTTTGCGGATCGCTTCTGGAACCTCTTGTGCTTTTCCGGTGCCAAATCCGACATGGCCGTTTTTATCGCCGACGACGACGAGAGCTGAAAAGCGCAGGCGACGTCCGCCTTTTACGACTTTTGCTACACGGTTGACCGCGACTACACGCTCTTCCAATTCAAGTTTGTTTGGATCGATACGACGCATCGTTGTCCCTCCTTTGTAATTAGAATTCCAAGCCGGCTTCGCGGGCGGCGTCTGCCAATGCTTTTACCCGTCCGTGATATAAATACCCGCCACGGTCGAACACGACTTTTTTAATGCCTTTTTCCAATGCACGTTTGGCGACAAGTTCGCCGACTTTTTTCGCTGCCTCAATGTTGTTCGTCGAATCTAAGCCAAACTCTTTGTCCAACGTCGAGGCGCTGACGATCGTTGACGATTTTGTATCATCGATAATTTGCGCGTAAATATGTTTATTGGAACGGAACACGCTCAACCGCGGACGTTCAGCCGTGCCGAAGATTTTTTTGCGGATGCGCGCGTGTCTTTTTCTTCCGAACCGCGTTTCGGTCCACTTTCGTGATCATCGAATGTCACTCCTTTCGCTTCGCTATGCCGCGTTATTTACCAGTTTTGCCTTCTTTCAGGCGCACAAGCTCACCTTCGTAGCGGATGCCTTTGCCTTTATACGGCTCTGGCGGACGAACCGCGCGAATGTTGGCGGCCAGTTCGCCGACGCGCTGTTTGTCTGCCCCTTTGACGATGATTTTCGTTTGGGATGGCACTTCAATTTCAAGCCCTTCTTCCGGCTCAATTTCTACCGGATGAGAATAACCGACGCTCAATACAAGCTTTTTCCCTTGTTTCGACGCCCGGTACCCGACACCAACGAGTTCGAGCGCTTTTTCATAACCTTTCGAAACGCCTTCGACCATGTTGGCAAGCAAGCTGCGCGTTGTGCCATGGAGCGCGCGATGATGTTTTTCATCGCTTGGACGCGTAACCGTGATGACATTGCCCTCAACCGTGATCGTCATATCTGGATGGAACGTGCGGGTCAGCTCCCCTTTCGGCCCTTTGACCGTAACCGTGTTGCCGTTGACCGTAACGGTGACACCGGCAGGAATTTCAATTGGTTTTTTGCCGACACGTGACATGTCAAAAACACCTCCATTCTTGAGCAGATAGATTACCAAACGTAGGCGATTACTTCGCCGCCCGTGCCTTTTTGCCGTGCTTCTTTGTCTGTTAAGATGCCCTGCGATGTCGAAAGAATCGCGATCCCTAAGCCGTTCAGGACGCGCGGCACTTCATGGGCTTTGACGTAAACGCGCAACCCCGGTTTGCTGATGCGTTTCAGCCCGGTAATGACACGTTCGTTGTTCGGACCGTATTTCAAGAAGATGCGGAGAATGCCTTGTTTGTTGTCTTCGATATATTCATAATCACGAATAAACCCTTCGCGCTTTAAAATTTCCGCGATTTCCCGCTTGATTTTCGAAGCCGGGACTTCGAGCTTTTCGTGACGCACCATATTCGCATTGCGGATGCGAGTCAGCATATCAGCAATTGGATCTGTCATCACCATTATGTTTTACCTCCTTCCCAATCAATGGGTTGATTACCAGCTGGCTTTTTTGATGCCTGGAAGTTGACCTTTGTATGCGAGCTCACGGAAACAAATACGGCACAATTTGAATTTTCGATAGACCGAGTGCGGGCGGCCGCAGCGCTCGCAACGGGTGTACGCTCTCACTTTAAACTTCGGTGTCCGTTTTTGTTTCGCGATCATCGATTTTTTAGCCACGATTTCGCCTCCCTTGCGTTATGGGATCATTATTTTTGGAATGGCATGCCGAGCAACGTCAGCAGTTCACGAGCTTCTTCATCCGTGTTGGCCGTTGTGACGATCACGATGTCCATGCCGCGCACTTTGTTCACTTTATCGTAGTCAATCTCAGGGAAAATGAGCTGTTCTTTAATGCCGAGCGTATAGTTGCCGCGGCCGTCAAACGACTTTTTCGATACGCCGCGGAAGTCGCGCACGCGCGGAAGCGAGACCGAAATCAACTTATCGAGAAACTCATACATCCGTTCGCCGCGCAGCGTCACTTTCGCACCAATCGGCATCCCTTGGCGAAGACGGAAGCCGGCGATCGATTTTTTCGCACGCGTTACCACCGGACGCTGACCGGCGATCAGCGTCAGCTCTTCAACGGCGCTGTCTAATGCTTTCGGGTTTTGCACCGCATCGCCGACACCCATGTTGATGACGATTTTTTCGATTTTTGGCACTTGCATGATCGATTTATAGTTGAACTTGCTCATGAGAGCAGGTACGACTTCGTTTACATACTTCTCTTTCAGGCGGTTCATAAAAGTACCTCCCTTCCTGCGTCACGGTTATTTATCCAAAATCTCGCCGGATTTTTTCGCATAGCGCACTTTTTTGCCATCGACAATTTTATAGCCGATGCGCGTCGGTTCACCCGTTTTCGGGTCGAGCGGCATGACTTTCGAAACGTGGATCGGCGCTTCCTTCTCAATGATGCCGCCTTGCGGGTTCGCTTGCGACGGTTTCGCATGCTTTTTCACAATATTGACGCCCTCGACGATGACGCGGTTTTTCTTCGGAAACGCCGCTAGAATGACGCCTTGCTTGCCTTTGTCTTTGCCGGAGATTACTTGCACTTTATCGCCTTTTTTTACATGCATCGCATTCGCACCTCCTTGAAACGCTGTTCCGTTCCATTAAATAACTTCCGGAGCTAAAGAAATGATTTTCATGAAGTCTTTATCGCGCAATTCACGGGCAACCGGTCCGAAAATCCGCGTGCCGCGCGGGCTTTTGTCATCACGGATGATGACGCAGGCGTTTTCGTCAAAGCGGATGTACGAGCCGTCCGGACGGCGCACCCCGCGTTTCGTACGAACAACAACTGCTTTCACGACTTGACCTTTTTTAACAACGCCACCTGGTGTCGCATCTTTGACCGTCGCCACAACGACGTCGCCGATGTTCGCATAGCGGCGACCCGAGCCTCCGAGCACTTTAATGACAAGCACTTCGCGTGCACCAGAGTTATCAGCTACTTTCAAGCGAGATTCTTGTTGAATCATCGACGAAACCTCCTTTCGGAATTATCTCTCCGAACTAAGTGAAGAACGATTACAGAACAACCGCTTTTTCAATGACTTCCACTAAGCGGAAGCGTTTTGTGGCCGACAGCGGGCGAGTTTCCATAATTTTCACGATATCGCCGACTTTCGCGATGTTATGTTCATCATGCGCCTTATATTTTTTCGAATATTTCACGCGTTTGCCGTACAGCGGATGTTTTTTGTACGTTTCGACCAACACGGTGATCGTTTTGTCCATTTTGTCCGATACAACCCGCCCGACGTACACTTTGCGTTGATTGCGTTGGCTCATTCCACAAACCTCCTCTCAAACACATTATTTATTGGCAGCGAGCTCACGTTCGCGAATAATCGTTTTCATGCGGGCGATGTCTTTGCGCACTTGGCGGATGCGCGCCGTGTTTTCCAATTGACCTGTGGCCAGTTGGAAGCGAAGGTTGAACAATTCTTCCTTCAACGCTTTAATTTTTTGTTCGATCTCGGCAGTGGTCAACTCACGGATTTCTTTCGCTTTCATTACGCTTCACCACCAGTTTCTTCACGTTTTACAAATTTGCATTTGATCGGAAGTTTGTGAGAAGCGAGACGCAATGCTTCACGTGCCACTTCCTCAGAAACACCGCCCACTTCAAACATCACTTTGCCTGGTTTGACAACGGCGACCCAGCCTTCCGGCGCCCCTTTACCAGAACCCATCCGCACTTCAAGCGGTTTTGCCGTATACGGTTTGGATGGGAAAATGCGGATCCATACCTTCCCGCCCCGTCTCATGTAACGGGTCATCGCCCGACGGGCTGCTTCGATTTGCCGGTTCGTAATCCAAGCTGATTCTAATGCTTGCAACCCAAATTCACCGAAATGAACTTCCGTGCCGCCTTTCGCCCGGCCTTTCATCCGTCCGCGATGTTCACGGCGATATTTGACGCGTTTTGGCATTAACATGATTATTTTCCTCCTTCCTCAGCTTTTTTCTTGGTCGGAAGGACTTCTCCACGATAAATCCATACTTTCACGCCGATTTTTCCGTACGTCGTATCGGCTTCTGCTGTTCCATAGTCAATGTCAGCGCGCAGCGTATGGAGTGGAACCGTCCCTTCGCTGTAATGCTCCGAACGAGCGATGTCAGCCCCGCCCAAACGGCCGGATACCATCGTTTTGATCCCTTTCGCCCCAGCGCGCATCGCACGTTGGATCGCTTGTTTTTGCGCCCGGCGGAACGATACGCGGTTTTCAAGCTGACGAGCGATATTTTCAGCAACAAGACGTGCATCCAAGTCCGGTTTTTTGATTTCTACAATGTTGATATGGACGCGTTTACCGGTCAATTGCGCGAGCGCTTTACGGAGCGCTTCCACTTCCGAACCGCCTTTCCCGATGACCATGCCCGGTTTGGCGGTATGGATCGTTACGTTGACCCGGTTGGCTGCCCGTTCAATCTCCACGCGGGAGACGGCCGCGTCTTGCAGGCGTTTGCTAATGTATTCACGGATTTTCAAGTCTTCGTGCAACAGATCTGCATAGTCTTTTTCCGCATACCATCTCGATTCCCAGTCACGAATGATGCCGATGCGCAGACCGATCGGGTTGACCTTTTGACCCACGGATTATCCCTCCTTCTTTTCTGAAACGACGATCGTAATATGGCTTGTGCGTTTGTTAATGGCGCTTGCCCGTCCCATGGCGCGCGGACGGAACCGTTTCAGCGTCGGGCCTTCGTCGACATACGCTTGAGTAATGACCAAGTTGTTGACGTCCATGTCATAGTTGTGTTCAGCGTTGGCGACTGCTGATTTCAACACTTTCTCAATGATCGGGGAAGCTGCTTTTGGTGTATGGCGCAAAATAGCGAACGCTTCGCCCACTTCTTTCCCGCGAATCAAGTCAATGACTAAGCGCGCTTTACGAGGAGCGATGCGAACGGTTCTTGCAACAGCTTTGGCTTGCATATCTAGAACCTCCTCTCATTACCGTTTCGTTTTCTTGTCATCGCCAGCATGGCCGCGGAACGTGCGCGTCGGCGCAAATTCGCCGAGTTTGTGCCCGACCATGTCTTCCGTGATGTAGACCGGAACATGTTTGCGGCCATCGTACACCGCGATCGTATGCCCAACAAACTGCGGGAAGATCGTCGAACGGCGAGACCACGTTTTGATCACTTGTTTTTGCCCTGTTGCATTCAGTTTTTCGATTTTTTTCATCAAATGCTCATCGCAAAACGGACCTTTTTTCAAGCTGCGACCCATAAGTGAACCTCCCTTCTGAATTGCGCTCGTTCATTATTTCTTGCGGCGACGGATGATGAATTTATCCGATTTGTTTTTCTTTTTGCGTGTTTTGTATCCAAGCGTCGGTTTGCCCCATGGCGTCATCGGCGATTTGCGTCCGATTGGCGCTTTCCCTTCACCACCGCCGTGCGGATGGTCAACCGGGTTCATAACCGAACCGCGAACTGTCGGGCGAATTCCCAACCAGCGGGCGCGTCCTGCTTTCCCGATGTTGACAAGTTCGTGTTGCTCGTTGCCGACTTCACCAACCGTTGCACGGCATTTGCCTAAAATCATGCGCACTTCGCCGGAAGCCAAACGAACGATGACGTATTTTCCTTCTTTCCCGAGCACTTGCGCCGACGTACCAGCTGCACGCACCAATTGTCCGCCGCGGCCCGGTTTCAGCTCAATATTGTGGACGAGCGTACCGACTGGGATGTTCTCAAGCGGAAGCGCATTGCCGATTTTAATGTCCGCATCCGGACCGGACATGATTTCCATGCCGACTTTCAAGTTTTTCGGCGCGATAATGTAGCGTTTTTCACCGTCTGCATAGTTGATGAGCGCGATATTGGCAGAACGGTTCGGATCGTATTCAATCGTAGCAACGCGTCCTGGAATTCCGTCTTTGTCGCGTTTAAAGTCGATAATCCGATATTGGCGTTTATGGCCGCCGCCTTGATGGCGCACCGTAATTTTCCCTTGATTGTTGCGGCCCGCCTTTTTCTTTAACGGAGCAAGCAGCGATTTTTCCGGCTGATCTGTCGTAATTTCCGAGAAATCAAGCACCGTCATGCCGCGACGGCCGTTCGATGTCGGTTTGTACTTCTTGATCGCCATCGGAATGTCCCTCCTTCATCGTTTATGTTACACTTCAAACAGTTCGATCTCTTTGCTGTCCGGCGTCAGCGTGACGATCGCTTTGCGGCGGCGGTTCGTATAGCCGCTGTAGCGGCCGACGCGTTTAAATTTCCCTTTATAGTTCATGATGTTCACTTTGGCTACTTTAACGCCAAAAATTTTCTCGACGGCGTCTTTCACTTCCGTCTTGTTCGCTTTGACGTCGACCTCAAACGTATATTTTTTTTGCCCGATCAAATTCATTGTATTTTCCGTGATGATGGGGCGCTTAATAATGTCGCGGGGGTCTTTCATTATGCAAGCACCTCCTCTACTTTCTCCACGGCCGCCTTCGTAATGACGAGTTTGTCATGGTTGAGCACATCGAGCACATTGATGCCGTTGGCTGCCACCACTTTGACGCCTGGAATGTTGCGCGCCGACAGATATACATTCTCATTCAGCTCGTCGGTCACAATGAGTGCTTTCCGATCCACTGAGAGATTGTTTAAAATTTTGACCATTTCCTTCGTCTTCGGTGCTTCAAGCGACAATTGATCCAATACAACGATGTCGTTTTCGAGCACTTTCGAAGACAATGCCGATTTGATGGCTAAACGGCGAACTTTTTTCGGAAGTTTGTAGCTGTAGCTGCGCGGAACTGGACCAAAGACCGTACCGCCGCCGCGCCATTGCGGAGCGCGAATCGAACCTTGACGGGCGCGTCCTGTCCCTTTTTGGCGCCATGGCTTGCGGCCGCCGCCGCTCACTTCAGCGCGGTTTTTCGTTTTATGCGTTCCTTGACGCATCGAGGCGCGTTGCATAATCACTGCTTCAAACAACACATGCTTATTCGGTTCAATCCCAAAAACGGCGTCGTTCAACTCGATTTCGCCGACCGTCTGACCGTTTTGGTTGTATAATGCTACTTTTGGCATTACGTAGTTCCTCCTTTCTTGGCCGGATGTTATTTCGCCTTCTTCGCCGCTTTCACGGCGCTTTTGACGATGACTAAGCCTTTTCTCGGACCCGGCACATTGCCTTTAATGAGCAGCAAGTTGCGCTCCGGATCCACTTTCACGATTTTCAAGTTTTGGATCGTCACGCGCTCACCGCCCATGCGGCCCGGCAAGTTTTTCGTTTTGAAAACGCGGTTTGGCGCGATGGACCCCATCGAACCCGGACGGCGATGATAACGGGAACCGTGAGCCATTGGTCCACGTGATTGACCGTGGCGTTTGATCGCCCCTTGGAAACCTTTCCCTTTCGAAATGCCCGTGACATCGACAATTTCGCCTTCGCTGAAAATGTCAACTTTCACTTCTTGGCCAACTTCATATTCATCGATGTTGGCGCCGCGGATTTCACGAATGAAGCGCTTAGGTGCCGTGTTAGCTTTGGCAGCATGGCCAATTTGCGGTTTATTGGCGCGTTTTTCGCTAATATCTTCAAAACCTAATTGGATCGCTTCGTAACCGTCGTTTTCGATCGTTTTCTTTTGCAGGACGACATTCGGCGTCGCATGGATGACGGTTACCGGAATCAAATCGCCATTTTCCGCAAATATTTGCGTCATACCGATCTTTCTTCCTAAGATTCCTTTCGTCATGTGTCACACCTCCCAGTCGATCAAAGTTTAATTTCAATATCAACGCCCGACGGCAAATCGAGACGCATTAACGAATCAACCGTTTGCGGAGTCGGGTTGATGATGTCGATCAAACGTTTATGCGTCCGCATTTCGAATTGTTCACGGGAGTCTTTGTACTTATGAACGGCGCGCAAGATCGTATACACCGTTCTTTCCGTCGGCAGCGGGATCGGCCCCGACACTTTTGCCCCGGAACGTTTTGCGGTTTCCACAATTTTCTCCGCCGATTGGTCTAAAATTCGATGATCGTAAGCTTTTAAACGAATGCGAATTTTTTCTTTTGCCATTTGGTTTCCCTCCTTCTTCGCCTATTTTGAAAATAGACTTCTCCACGGAAATTTCCTGCACACCGCCGTGGCAAAGCGGCCGGGTGTGTCAGCAACCTTCCGCTTCATCGCAGTCAAAGACCAACATTTGATATTATACTGGTATGTAAGCAAGATTGCAAGTGATTTCTTTGCTTTTCCCACACTTCTTCTATTATACATAGCCGCCATCCCGTTTTCAACACAGCCGCCAATCTGACGGTCAAGATGGCATCAAAAAAAGGATGTCCATTGCTGGACACCCTTTTTTGCCGTGATTACTCGATGATTTCCGATACAGAGCCAGCGCCGACCGTACGGCCGCCTTCGCGGATTGAGAATTTCGTACCTTCTTCGATCGCGATCGGGGCGATCAGTTCCACCGTCATTTCAACGTTGTCGCCAGGCATAACCATTTCGACGCCTTCCGGAAGCGTGATAATGCCCGTTACGTCCGTCGTACGGAAGTAGAATTGCGGACGGTAGTTCGAGAAGAACGGAGTATGGCGTCCGCCTTCTTCTTTCGTCAGGACGTATACTTGCGCTTTGAATTTCGTGTGCGGCGTGATCGAACCAGGTTTCGCCAATACTTGGCCGCGCTCGACTTCATCACGAGATACGCCGCGGAGAAGCGCACCGATGTTGTCGCCAGCTTCCGCTTGATCGAGAAGTTTGCGGAACATTTCTACACCCGTAACGGTCGTCGTTTTCGGCTCATCCGACAAACCGATGATTTCAACCGGGTCGCCAACTTTCAACGTACCGCGTTCAACACGGCCTGTTGCAACCGTACCGCGGCCCGTGATCGAGAAGACGTCCTCGATTGGCATCATGAACGGTTTGTCCACTTCACGTTGCGGCGTCGGGATGTATTCGTCAACCGCATTCATCAGTTCAATGATTTTTTCTTCCCATTGCGGGTCGCCTTCAAGCGCTTTTAATGCCGAACCTTTGATGACCGGCACTTCATCGCCTGGGAAGTCGTATTCAGAGAGAAGATCGCGAACTTCCATTTCAACAAGTTCAAGCAATTCTTCGTCGTCCACCATGTCGCATTTGTTCAAGAATACAACGATGTACGGAACACCGACTTGGCGGGAGAGAAGAATGTGTTCGCGCGTTTGCGGCATCGGACCGTCAGCCGCCGAGACAACAAGGATCGCGCCGTCCATTTGCGCCGCGCCCGTGATCATGTTTTTGACGTAGTCAGCGTGGCCCGGGCAGTCAACGTGCGCATAGTGGCGAGCATCTGTTTCATACTCGACGTGCGCCGTCGAAATCGTAATCCCGCGTTCACGCTCTTCCGGAGCAGCGTCGATTTGGTCGTACGCTTTTGCTTCGGCTTTCCCTTGTTTCGCCAAAACCGTCGTGATCGCAGCTGTCAACGTCGTTTTCCCGTGGTCAACGTGGCCGATCGTGCCAATGTTGACGTGCGGTTTCGTGCGCTCAAATTTCGCTTTAGCCATGAGAGATATCCTCCTTAAAAGTAAGATATGAATTTATATGGTTGGGTAAGTATAGGATGCTTGGGAACAAAACGTTCCCAAGTCTTACTTACATAAGTATTTATAGCGAAACTAGCAAGAGAAATCAATTATTCGCCTTTATTTTTTTTGATAATTTCATCGGCGATGTTTTTCGGAACTTCTTCATAGTGGTCAAACACCATCGAGAACGTTCCGCGTCCTTGCGTGTTCGAACGGAGCGATGTCGCATAACCGAACATTTCAGCCAACGGCACCATCGCCCGGACGACTTGGGCGTTGCCGCGCGCTTCCATCCCCTCGATGCGGCCGCGACGGGACGTGATGTCGCCCATGATGTCACCGAGGTACTCTTCAGGGATGACGACTTCGACTTTCATGATCGGTTCCAAAAGAACCGGATCGCACTTCGTCGCGGCGTTTTTCAATGCCAAGGAAGCAGCGATTTTGAATGCCATTTCGCTCGAGTCGACATCGTGGTACGATCCGTCAAACAGTTTCGCTTTAATGTCGACAACCGGATAGCCGGCTAAGACGCCGTTTTGCATCGCTTCTTCCAATCCAGCTTGGACGGCCGGCACATACTCTTTCGGAACAACCCCACCGACGATGGCGTTCTCGAATTCGAAGCCTTTGCCGCGCTCGTTCGGCGAGAATTCGATCCAAACGTGGCCGTATTGACCGCGGCCGCCGGATTGACGGATGAATTTGCCTTCGACTTGCGCCGATTTGCGGAACGTTTCGCGGTAGGCAACTTGCGGCGCCCCGACGTTCGCTTCGACTTTGAACTCGCGGCGCATCCGGTCGACGATGATGTCAAGATGCAACTCGCCCATTCCGGAGATGATCGTTTGTCCCGTTTCCGGGTCGGTGTGAGCGCGGAAAGTCGGGTCTTCTTCTTGCAATTTTTGCAGCGCTTGGCTCATTTTGTCTTGATCGGCTTTCGACTTCGGCTCGATTGCCACCGAAATGACCGGTTCTGGGAATTGCATCGACTCTAAAATGACAGGATGCTTCTCATCACATAGAGTATCACCGGTCGTCGTATCTTTTAAACCTACCGCTGCGGCAATATCACCGGCATAGACTTTCGAAATTTCTTGACGGTGGTTCGCGTGCATTTGCAACAAGCGGCCGATCCGTTCGCGCTTCCCTTTCGTCGTGTTCATCACATATGAACCGGAATCAAGCGTTCCAGAGTAGACGCGAATAAACGTCAATTTCCCGACATACGGGTCAGTCATGATTTTAAATGCCAAAGCGGCAAACGGAGCGTCATCGCTTGCTTCACGTGTCACTTCTTCTTCGGTATCCGGAACGACGCCGCGAATCGCCGGGATGTCAACCGGAGACGGCAAGTAGTCGACAACGCCGTCAAGAAGCAGCTGAACACCTTTGTTTTTGAATGCCGAACCGCAGAAGACCGGGAAGAATTCAACGCTGATCGTCGCTTTGCGGATCGCGGCCTTCAGCTCTTCCGTCGTGATTTCTTCCCCTTCCAAATATTTCATCATTAATTCTTCGTCCAGCTCAGCGACCGCCTCAATCAGCTTGTTATGGTACTCTTCTGCCATATCGCGGTATTCTTCCGGAATGTCAATGCGCTCAATGTTTTTGCCAAGCTCATCATGGTAATGGTACGCGCACATTTCAACCAAGTCGATAATGCCGGAGAATTGATCTTCAGCGCCGATCGGCAGTTGCACCGGATGGGCGTTCGCTTGCAGGCGGTCATGGAGCGTTTTCACCGAATACAAGAAATCGGCGCCGATTTTATCCATTTTGTTGACGAACACGATCCGTGGGACGCCATATGTCGTCGCTTGGCGCCAAACGGTTTCCGTTTGCGGTTCAACACCCGATTGCGCGTCTAAGACTGTGATGGCCCCGTCCAATACGCGCAACGAACGCTCAACCTCGACCGTAAAGTCGACGTGCCCCGGCGTGTCGATGATGTTGATGCGATGGCCTTTCCATTGCGCCGTTGTCGCCGCCGACGTGATCGTAATTCCGCGCTCTTGTTCTTGTTCCATCCAGTCCATCGTTGCCGCACCTTCATGCACTTCCCCGATTTTATGAACGCGGCCGGTATAGAACAAGATCCGTTCAGTCGTCGTCGTTTTCCCGGCGTCAATGTGCGCCATAATCCCTATGTTGCGAGTCTTTTCCAAGGAGAACTCTCTTGCCATAGTGGTTATTTTCTCCTTCCTTCAAATATGAAATATAAGTAGATGGCGCCGCCATCGATGGCGCAATCCCCTTGTCTTTGAAGTTGTCCCACGCGCGACCGGAAAGGCCGCAATATATAGGAAGATAGGTGAATAGGCAACCGCAGTGCCTCCTCACCTATTTCCTTTAGGCGACGCTCCTTACCAGCGGTAATGGGCAAACGCGCGGTTCGCTTCAGCCATTTTATGTGTATCTTCGCGTTTTTTCACCGCTGCACCCGTGTTGTTGGCAGCGTCCATAATTTCATTTGCCAAGCGCTCTTCCATCGTTTTTTCGTTGCGAAGACGTGCATATTGCACGAGCCAGCGCAAACCGAGAGAAACGCGGCGGTCCGGACGAACCTCGACCGGAACTTGGTAGTTCGCCCCACCAACGCGGCGAGCGCGCACTTCCAACACCGGCATAACGTTTTTCAACGCTTGCTCAAACACTTCCATTGGATCTTTACCCGTGCGCTCACGGATAATATCAAACGCGGTGTAAAGAATTTTTTGCGCTTTTGATTTTTTGCCGTCGATCATAATTTTATTGATCAAACGGGTAACAAGCTTCGAATTGTAAATTGGATCTGGCAGTACGTCACGTTTAGCAACAGGGCCTCTACGTGGCATAGTGTTTCCTCCCTTCAGGAAAACATTCTCTTCATTTCATTATTTTTTCGCTGCTTTTGGTTTTTTCGCGCCGTATTTCGAACGACCTTGCATCCGGTTCGCTACGCCTGCAGCATCCAGCGCCCCACGGATGATATGGTAGCGTACCCCCGGCAAGTCTTTGACACGTCCGCCGCGGATGAGCACAACGCTGTGTTCTTGCAAGTTATGGCCGATCCCCGGAATGTACGCCGTAACTTCAATCCCATTTGTCAAGCGGACACGGGCGTATTTCCGCAACGCCGAGTTCGGTTTTTTCGGCGTCATCGTGCCGACACGCGTGCAAACGCCGCGTTTTTGCGGAGACGACACATTCGTTTGCTCTTTTTTGAAGCTGTTATACCCTTTGTTCAACGCAGGGGATTTCGATTTAACGACTTTTTTCTCGCGTCCTTTGCGGACCAATTGGTTGATTGTAGGCATGAAAAGATCCTCCTTTCGCATGCATCGTTTAAGCCCACATATCCAGGTGGTTCATCGTTTATGCAAATAAAGGTTTTAGGGGAGAAAGGCAAAACGTTACCGAAGGATCGCCACCGCGGCCGCACCGACTTGGATTTTGCACGCCTTGCCAAGCTTTTTCATCGAATCGACTTTTGTGACCGGCACGTTTGCCTCATTGGCGGCGGCGGTCACTTTTTCGATGATCGGCAAGTCGGCATCCTCCGCCACGATCACTTCCGCTGCTTTCCCTTCCTTTAAAGCCCTTATCGTTTGTTTGGTTCCAATGACAATTTTTCCAGCCTGTAATACTTTTTCATAAGACATGTAACATATCCTCCAAAGTACCAGGTTGTTGGAACACCTTTATTAGACTACCATTTTCTTTGTCGATTGTCAACTGGATTTTTCATTAGATGATGGCCGGCCAAGGAGCGCCTTAGCCGGCCACTTGGTTCGCGTTATTTGGAAGACACCGTGTCGCTAGCCGTTTCCTTTTTGACGGCCGGCTTCACTTTCCGGTAGCGGGCCATACCGGTTCCAGCCGGGACGAGTTTGCCGATAATGACGTTTTCCTTCAAGCCAAGCAGTTCATCACGTTTTCCTTTGATGGCCGCATCCGTCAAGACGCGCGTCGTTTCTTGGAACGAAGCAGCCGACAAGAACGAATCCGTCTCAAGCGACGCTTTCGTGATGCCGAGCAACACCTGGCGGGCCGTCGCCGGCCGTTTCCCTTCGCGAAGAGCTTTGGCGTTGACATCCGTAAACTGGTGGACATCCAACAGCGTGCCCGGCAGCACATCGGTGTCGCCGGCATCGATGACGCGCACTTTGCGCAGCATTTGCCGCACCATGACCTCGATATGCTTATCGCTGATTTCCACCCCTTGCATCCGGTACACTTTTTGCACTTCACGAAGCAAGTACTCTTGAACGGATGTAATATCGCGCACGCGCAACAACTGTTTCGGGTCGACCGAGCCTTCTGTCAGCTCTTGGCCGCGTTCGACGCGCTGACCTTCTTCGACTTTCAGCCGCGCGTTGTACGGCGCTACATATGTCCGCGTTTCAACCTCACCTTGCACGACAACTTCATATTGGTTGTCACGCGTTTTGTTAATCGAGATGACCGTGCCGTCAATTTCCGAAATGACCGCTTGCCCTTTCGGGTTGCGCGCTTCAAACAGCTCTTGCACCCGCGGCAAACCTTGAGTGATATCGTCGCCGGCGACGCCGCCTGTATGGAACGTCCGCATTGTCAGCTGCGTGCCCGGCTCGCCGATCGACTGAGCGGCGATAATGCCGACGGCTTCGCCAACTTCGACGTCCATGCCGGTCGCCATGTTGCGGCCGTAACATTTTTTGCAGACGCCATGGCGCGTGTTGCAGGCGAATACGGAGCGAATCCATACTTCCGTAATGCCGGCTTTCATGATCTCATTGGCGATATCTTCGGTGATCATCTCGTCTTTGCGGACGATCACTTCGCCCGTTTCCGGATGGCGCACCGTTTTGTGCGCATAGCGGCCGACAAGCCGCTCTTCAAGCTTGACGACAACTTCCGTGCCATCCGTCAGCGCCCGCGCCAAAATGCCGCGGTCGGTGCCGCAATCTTCTTCGCGGACGATGACGTCTTGGGCCACGTCGACAAGGCGGCGCGTGAGATAGCCTGAGTCGGCCGTTTTGAGCGCCGTATCCGCCAATCCTTTTCGCGCGCCGTGCGTCGAGATAAAGTATTCCAACACCGTCAAGCCTTCGCGGAACGACGACTTGATCGGCAGCTCAATGATCCGGCCGGCCGGGTTGGCCATCAAACCGCGCATCCCCGCAAGCTGCGTAAAGTTCGACGCGTTCCCGCGCGCTCCGGAATCGCTCATCATAAAGATCGGGTTGCGTTTATCAAGCGACTTCATCAACCGGTCTTGAATTTTGTCTTTCGCCGCGCTCCAGATGGAGATGACGCGCTCGTACCGCTCTTCGTCGGTAATCAACCCGCGGCGGAACTGCTTCAAAACCGTATCGACTTTCGCTTGCGCTTCATCCAAAATTTCTTGTTTTTCCGGCAGGACGACGATATCGGCCACGCCGATCGTGATGCCGGCCTTCGTCGAATATTGGAAGCCAAGGTCTTTCATGCGGTCGAGCATCTTCGATGTTTCGGTGATTTTGAACCGTTTGAACACTTCAGCGATAATTTGCCCGAGCACTTTTTTCTTAAACGGCGGCACGAGTTCGCGCTTGCGAATTTCTTCGCGCACGTTGACCCCTTTGTCAAGGAAGTACTTGTCCGGCGTCCGCCCTTCAATGTTTTCCGTCGTCGGCTCGTTGATGTACGGGAACGAATTCGGCAAAATTTCGTTGAAAATGAGCTTGCCGACGGTCGTTAAGAGCAACTTGTTGTTTTGCTCTTCGGTAAACGTTTCGTTTTTCAGCGAACCGGCATGAATGGCAATGCGCGAATGGAGATGGACGTAGCCGTTATGGTAAGCAAGCAGCGCCTCGTCCGTGTCTTTGAACACCATGCCTTCGCCGATGGCTCCCTCGCGCTCCATCGTCAAGTAGTAGTTGCCCAACACCATGTCTTGTGATGGTGTCACGACCGGCTTCCCATCTTTCGGGTTCAAAATGTTTTGCGCCGCCAACATCAACAAGCGCGCTTCGGCTTGCGCCTCAGCTGACAGCGGCACGTGCACCGCCATTTGGTCGCCGTCAAAGTCAGCGTTGTACGCCGTGCAAACAAGCGGATGAAGACGGATCGCCCGCCCTTCCACAAGCGTTGGTTCAAACGCCTGAATGCCGAGACGGTGCAGCGTCGGGGCGCGGTTTAACAGCACCGGATGTTCTTTAATGACATCTTCCAGCACATCCCATACTTCCGGATGGACGCGCTCGATTTTCCGTTTCGCGCTTTTAATGTTGTGCGCCAAGCCCCGCTCGACAAGCTCCTTCATAACAAACGGCTTGAACAACTCTAGCGCCATTTCTTTCGGCAAGCCGCATTGATACATTTTCAAGTTCGGGCCGACGACGATGACGGAACGGCCGGAATAGTCCACGCGCTTGCCGAGCAAGTTTTGCCGAAAGCGGCCTTGCTTCCCTTTCAGCATATGAGAAAGCGATTTTAACGGACGGTTCCCCGGACCGGTCACCGGACGGCCGCGGCGGCCGTTATCGATCAAAGCATCAACCGCCTCTTGCAGCATCCGCTTCTCATTTTGGACGATAATGTTCGGCGCACCGAGATCAAGCAGCCGTTTCAGCCGGTTGTTGCGGTTGATGACGCGGCGGTACAAATCGTTCAAATCCGATGTTGCAAACCGCCCGCCGTCAAGCTGAACCATCGGGCGCAACTCCGGCGGAATGACCGGCAGTACATCAAGCACCATCCATGCCGGATCGTTCCCTGAACTGCGGAACGCTTCAAGCACTTCAAGCCGCTTAATGATGCGGGCGCGCCGTTGCCCTTGCGCCGTTTTCAGCTCTTCTTTCAGCGCGGCCACCTCTTTATCCAAATCAATGTCTTGGAGCAGCTTTTTGATCGCCTCCGCCCCCATCGACGCTTGGAACGATTGACCGTACTTCTCGCGATAGGCGCGGTATTCCTTTTCCGACAACAGCTGCTTTTTCTCAAGCGGCGTATCACCCGGGTCGGTGACGACATAGGATGCAAAATAAATGACCTCTTCGAGCGCCCGCGGCGACATGTCAAGAACCAATCCCATCCGGCTCGGGATGCCTTTGAAATACCAGATGTGCGAAACCGGGGCGGCGAGCTCAATATGGCCCATCCGTTCGCGGCGGACTTTCGAGCGCGTCACTTCGACGCCGCAGCGGTCGCAGACGACGCCTTTGTAGCGAACGCGTTTATATTTGCCGCAATGGCATTCCCAGTCTTTCGTCGGACCGAAAATGCGCTCGCAAAACAAGCCGTCTTTTTCCGGCTTTAACGTCCGATAGTTGATTGTCTCCGGCTTTTTGACTTCGCCATACGACCAAGAACGAATTTTCTCCGGGGAAGCGAGCCCAATTTTCATGTACTCAAACTTATTGACATCTAGCAAGGGGTATACCTCCCTTTTTGATCCGTCGGTTTTCCGTTCGCTCAAGCGGCCAATGGCGGGGAACAGCTCCCCGCCTGGCCGTTATGGCCGGTTTATTCTTTCGTCACCGCATCTTTCTCTTCGCCGGCTTCTTCCCGTTCGGCCGGTTTGACGTCCACCATGATGGCATCCGGTGCATGGTCATCATCATCATCAAAGTTTTCCATGTTCACTTCTTGTTCATCGCTCGTCAAAATCGTGACGTCCATGCCCAAGCTTTGCAGCTCTTTGATCAACACTTTAAACGACTCCGGCACACCCGGCTCCGGAATGTTTTCTCCTTTGACGATCGCCTCGTACGTTTTGACACGGCCGACGACATCGTCGGACTTGACGGTCAAAATTTCTTGCAGCGTGTATGCCGCCCCATACGCCTCAAGCGCCCATACTTCCATCTCACCAAAGCGCTGGCCGCCGAACTGCGCCTTGCCGCCGAGCGGCTGTTGAGTGACGAGTGAGTACGGGCCGGTGGAACGGGCATGAAGCTTGTCGTCGACCATGTGGGCGAGCTTGATCATGTACATGATCCCAACCGACACGCGGTTATCAAACGGTTCACCCGTCCGTCCGTCATACAGCACCGTTTTTGCATCGCGCGCTAGACCTGCCTCTTCGAGGATGTTCCAAACGTCTTCCTCCGTCGCCCCGTCAAAGACCGGGGAGGCGATGTGCAGGCCGAGTTTTTTCGCCGCCATGCCAAGGTGCAGCTCAAATACTTGCCCGATGTTCATCCGCGACGGAACGCCGAGTGGGTTTAACATGATGTCAATCGGCGTGCCATCCGGCAAGAAGGGCATATCTTCCTCCGGCAAAATGCGGGAAATAACCCCTTTGTTTCCGTGGCGGCCTGCCATTTTGTCGCCCTCGGAAATTTTCCGCTTTTGCACAATATAGACGCGCACTAGTTGATTGACACCCGGCGGAAGCTCGTCGCCGTCTTCGCGGTTGAACACTTTCACGTCAAGGACGATGCCGCCGCCGCCGTGCGGGACGCGCAACGACGTATCACGCACCTCGCGCGCTTTTTCGCCGAAGATCGCGTGCAAAAGCCGCTCTTCCGCCGTCAACTCGGTCATTCCTTTTGGCGTCACTTTGCCGACGAGCAAGTCGCCGTCTTTGACTTCTGCGCCGATGCGGACGATGCCGCGTTCATCCAAGTTTTTCAGCGCATCCTCGCCGACGTTTGGAATGTCGCGCGTAATTTCTTCCGGACCGAGTTTCGTATCGCGCGATTCGGCTTCATACTCTTCAATATGAATTGATGTATACACGTCTTCTTTGACGAGCCGTTCGCTCATGATGATCGCGTCTTCGTAGTTGTAACCGTCCCATGTCATAAAAGCGACAAGCACATTGCGGCCAAGCGCCAATTCGCCCTTATCCATCGACGGGCCATCGGCCAAAATTTCGCCCTTCTCAACGATATCGCCTTTTTTCACGATCGGCCGCTGGTTGTAGCACGTGCCTTGGTTCGAACGAACGAATTTCAGCAACCGATATTTATCTAGATCACCCTTGACTTCTTTGCCGTCCACTTCAATCAGCCGACGCACCCAAATTTCCTTTGCTTCGACGCGCTCGACGATGCCGCGGTGCTTGCAAATGACCGCTGCGCCCGAGTCTTTCGCCGAAACATACTCCATCCCCGTGCCAACGATCGGCGCTTCGGGTTCCAACAGCGGCACGGCTTGCCGCTGCATGTTCGCTCCCATCAGCGCGCGGTTCGAGTCGTCGTTTTCCAAAAATGGGATGCACGCCGTCGCTGCCGAGACGACTTGCTTCGGCGAAACGTCCATGTAGTCGACGCGATCGCGCTTGACGACGATGTTCTCGCCGCGGAAACGGGCGACAACGTTTTCTTCAAGGAACGTGCCGTCCTCCGCAAGCGGTACGTTCGCCTGCGCTACAACGTAATTGTCCTCTTCATCGGCTGTCAAATAATCGATTTGGTCCGTCACCCGCCCTGTTTCCGGATCGACGCGCCGGTATGGCGTTTCAATAAAGCCGAACTTGTTCACTTTCGCGTAAGTGGACAGCGAGTTGATGAGTCCGATGTTCGGACCTTCCGGCGTTTCAATCGGACACATCCGCCCGTAGTGCGAATAGTGAACGTCGCGCACCTCAAACCCAGCGCGCTCACGTGTCAATCCGCCAGGGCCAAGCGCGGACAGACGCCGCTTGTGCGTCAGTTCGGCCAATGGGTTCGTTTGATCCATGAACTGTGACAGCTGCGAGCTGCCGAAAAACTCTTTGATCGCCGCGATCACTGGGCGGATGTTGATCAGCTGCTGCGGCGTAATCGTGTTCGTATCTTGGATCGACATGCGCTCGCGCACGACGCGCTCCATGCGCGACAGGCCGATGCGGAATTGGTTTTGCAATAGTTCGCCGACCGAACGGAGGCGGCGGTTGCCTAAATGGTCGATGTCATCCGTATCGCCGACGCCGTGGAGCAAGTTGAAGAAATAGCTGATCGACGCAATGATGTCAGCCGGTGTAATATGTTTGACATCCTCGGCGATGAAGCCGTTGCCGATGACGTTGATCACTTTTTCGCCATCCGGGTCATTCGGGGCATAAATTTTGATCGTTTGCACCGAAATGTCCCCGTCCACCACCCCTTCGGCCGGGCGGTATGTCTGTAAGCCGACCCCTTTTTCCAAATACGGGAGCAGGCGATTCAGCGTTCGGCGGTCGATCATCGCTCCAGCTTCGGCGATGACTTCCTTGGTTTCGGGATCAATGATCGTTTCCGCGAGCCGCTGATTGAACAGGCGGTTTTTAATATGAAGTTTTTTATTGATTTTATAACGGCCTACGCTCGCCAAGTCATAGCGCTTCGGATCAAAAAAGCGCGACGCCAGCAAATTTTTCGCATTCTCAAGCGTCGGCGGCTCTCCCGGACGAAGACGCTCGTAAATTTCAATCAACGCTTTTTCCGTGCTGTCGGTATTATCTTTTTCAAGCGTATTGCGCAAGTATTCGTTGTCGCCGAGCAGATCGATGATTTCTTGGTCGGAGCTGAACCCAAGCGCACGGAGAAGCACCGTAACGGGCAGTTTACGGGTGCGGTCGATGCGAACGTAAACGACGTCTTTCGCATCGGTTTCATATTCAAGCCATGCGCCGCGGTTCGGAATCACTGTCGCCGAGTAGCCGCGTTTGCCGTTTTTATCAACTTTGTCGCTGTAATAGACGCTTGGCGAACGGACGAGCTGGGAAACAATGACGCGTTCCGCCCCATTGATAATAAACGTTCCGGTTTCCGTCATGAGCGGAAAATCGCCCATAAACACGTCTTGTTCTTTCACTTCGCCCGTTTCTTTATTAATCAAGCGAACTTTGACGCGAAGCGGCGCCGCATATGTAACGTCGCGTTCTTTCGCCTCTTCGACCGTATATTTCGGTTCTCCTAAACTATAGTCGATAAATTCAAGCGAGAGATTGCCGGAAAAGTCTTCAATCGGGGAAATTTCCCTAAACATTTCCCGCAGCCCTTCATCGAGAAACCATTGGTAGGAGGACGTTTGAATTTCGATCAAGTTCGGCAATTCCAGCACTTCGCTGATGCGTGCATAGCTTCTGCGTTGGCGGTGTCGCCCGTATTGAACTAGTCGGCCTGTCAAGAGTGATTCACCCCTCAAATGTAGACATTAGTGAAAACCGGAACCGGAACAGCTCCATCATCCGCTCTGCTCAGCAATCAATGCCTTCAAGGCGGACTGGCCGCTCCGTCATTCCGGGGCAAAGCACTAGGCATGCATGCGGCCGGCCCCCGCCATCCGGGCGGAAACGGCTTCGTTGCGTGCACCGCCGTTTCATTTAGGGGATTTAACACGCTCCCGGCGCGAGGAAACCAGGCGTTGAGTTGAATGGAGAAAAAAAGAAAATGGTTTCTATTCCAATAGAAAACCATATGGTTCGTTGTTTATTGATTTTATCATTGTTTCCATTACGTCCAAAATTATACGTCATCCCCTCTGCACGGGAAATGTGCATATTTAGCATTTTATAATGCTACCACAATAAAAAAACGGTGTCAACATTTTTTCGCCTTTATGATATAATATCCTTTTTTCTTCGCGACGACTTCTACAGCAGGAAAGCATTCGTTCAGCTTTTGCAAGGCCGATGGGGCGCCTTGCTTTTTTTGAATGACGACCCATAGCTCGCCATGATCGAGCAGATAATCGCGGCTTTGTTCAAAAATCGCGTAAACGACCCGTTTGCCAGCCCGGATCGGCGGATTGGTGACGACCGCTGCAAATCGCTGTTCTCCGACTTCCGAAAAAAGATCGCTTTTGTAAATCACCGCATTGTCAATCCCGTTTGCCTGCTTGTTTTCCTGCGCCAGTTCGAGCGCCCGCTCGTTGACATCAATCATGTGAACGCGCCGGTTTGGAAACGATTTGGCCAAGGCAAGCCCGATCGGCCCATATCCGCAGCCGACATCCAACAAATCCCCAGCCACTCCCGGCTCCTCGAACGTTTCAATTAACAGGCGTGTGCCAAAGTCGACTTCGCGCTTTGAAAACACTCCGCTGTCGGTCGTAAAGCGGAATTCATGCCCCCGCAACACGTACGTCCACGTTTGCGGGTTTCGCTCCGACGTCGGATTGACTGAGTAATAATGCTCGCTCATCATCATCCCCTCCTCCTTGTCGACAGGCTGCACTGCCTTCCGTATATATAGTGTAACAAAAAAGAGGCCGTCC
This sequence comes from Geobacillus sp. PLS 41, assembly GCF_056494105.1. Lineage (NCBI taxonomy): Bacteria > Bacillati > Bacillota > Bacilli > Caryophanales > Anoxybacillaceae > Geobacillus > Geobacillus sp. PLS 41. The sequence continues at coordinate 459,122 of NZ_CM151395.1, forward strand.
CTTGCTTCGGGCAAGCCTCTTTTTTCAATGGCGCAGCCATTACTTGATTTCGACTTTCGCGCCAGCTTCTTCGAGTTTTGCTTTGATTTCTTCTGCTTCTTCTTTCGCAATGCCTTCTTTGATCGGCTTCGGGGTGTTGTCGACCAAGTCTTTCGCTTCTTTCAGGCCGAGGCCAGTGATTTCGCGAACGACTTTGATGACTTTGATTTTTTGCGCGCCGGCGTCGGCAAGAATGACGTCGAATTCCGTTTTTTCTGCCGCTGCTTCAGCGCCAGCTGCTGCGCCGCCCGCGACAACAACCGGAGCCGCAGCTGTTACGCCGAATTCTTCCTCGATCGCTTTCACCAATTCGTTTAATTCCAATACGGTCATATTTTTCACTGCTTCAATGATTTGTTCTTTCGTCATCACAACTTCCTCCTTTGTTTTCTGAATGATTGTTAAGCACATATCGATGCGCCATTACGCGCCTTGTTCCTCTTGCTTGTCAGCCACCGCTTTAATCGCAAGCGCAAAGTTGCGGATCGGGGCTTGAAGAACGCTAAGCAACATCGAAAGCAACCCTTCGCGGGACGGGAGTTTCGCCAACGCATCGATTTCTTCTTTGCTGGCGATGTTCCCTTCGATGACGCCGCCTTTGATTTCCAATGCTTCATGCGTTTTCGCAAACTCGCTTAAAATTTTTGCCGGCGCCACGACATCTTCATTGCTGAAGGCGATGGCATTTGGACCGGTGAACACTTCATCCAGTCCTTCCAAGCCGACTTCCGCGAGCGCCCGGCGGGTCAAGGTGTTTTTGTACACTTTAAACTCGACGCCTGCCTCGCGCAGCTGTTTGCGCAACTCGGTCATTTCCGCCACGTTCAAGCCGCGGTAATCAACGATGACGGTTGCCTTGCTGGCCCGGAATTTGTCTGCGATTTCCGCGACCACTTGTTTTTTCAGTTCAATCGCGCTCGACACGTCCTGCACCTCCTGTAAGGAAAATGAGAGAATACCACTTATACCGTCTGCTCAATAAAAAACCTCCATGCCGCGTAGACATGGAGGTGTCGTTCAACGCACCGCCGCTCGTCCCCGACGCAGGGCGCGCTGTTCTATCGTCCACATACCTCGGTAGGAAATTAAGCCTCAAACAGGCACCTACTGTCTACGGTACAAATGATATTCATTTGTTCAGCCAAATGGCATTTTAACAGACGGACAAACAAAAGTCAACGGTTATTGTGCAACAGCAACCGTGGACGGGTCAACCTTGATGCCAGGGCCCATTGTCGATGTAATCGTGACGTTTTTCACGTACGTCCCTTTTGCCGCCGCCGGTTTGGCTTTCAAAATTGCTTCATAGACGGCCGCGAAGTTTTCAGCCAATTTCTCGTTGTCAAACGACACTTTGCCGATCGGAACGTGGATGTTGCCCGCTTTGTCGACGCGGTATTCCACTTTACCAGCCTTGATTTCCTGCACCGCTTTTGCTACGTCAAACGTGACTGTTCCGGTTTTCGGGTTTGGCATCAACCCTTTCGGCCCTAAAATGCGGCCGAGTTTCCCGACTTCACCCATCATGTCCGGCGTAGCAACAACGACATCAAAGTCAAACCAACCTTGCTGGATTTTGTTGATATATTCTGTATCGCCGACATAGTCAGCGCCAGCCGCTTCTGCTTCTTTCGCTTTTTCCCCTTTCGCGAACACCAACACGCGCGCCACTTTCCCTGTGCCGTGCGGCAGGACGACGGCGCCGCGAATTTGTTGGTCCGCTTTTTTCGGGTCGACGCCCAAACGGAACGCCACTTCCACCGTGGCATCGAATTTCGCGATGTTCGTTTTTTTCACGAGCTCGATTGCTTCAGCAATCGGGTATGCTTTGGAGCGGTCGACGAGCTTCAATGCTTCTAAGTATTTCTTTCCTCTTTTCGGCATGTGAAAAATCCTCCTCGATTGTGGTTTTAGCGGAAAAACCTCCCACATTGAACGTTCTTCGCTTCTTTCGAAAACGAAGAAGCGGACGGATGCCCATTCATCGGGCCCGTCTTGCTGTTTTTGTTCATGGAGAGAGAGGTTGCCCAATGACGCAACCTCCCCTACAAACGACGCACCGGCTTTAGTCTTCAATCACAATGCCCATGCTGCGGGCCGTGCCTTCGATCATGCGCATGGCCGCCTCAATGCTCGCCGCATTCAAATCCGGCATTTTCAGCTCAGCGATCTCACGTACTTTGTCGCGTTTAATTGTCGCCACTTTGTTGCGGTTCGGTTCGCCGGAGCCCGATTCAATGCCCGCCGCTTTTTTCAGCAATACAGCGGCTGGCGGCGTTTTCGTGATGAATGTAAATGAACGGTCTTCAAAAACCGTAATTTCAACCGGAATGATCAACCCTGCTTGGTCCGCCGTGCGGGCATTAAACTCTTTGCAAAACGCCATAATATTGACACCGGCTTGACCCAACGCAGGACCTACTGGCGGCGCCGGATTCGCTTTCCCTGCAGGAATTTGCAGTTTGACGACCTTGATTACTTTTTTCGCCACGAGACACACCTCCTTAAGTCCGTGATGTGGTATTAGGGATTGCCCCTCCCACTCATCCGGCTCCGGTCTACTGAGCCGTTTTCCTATCTCCCGTTCAGTTGAGAGGATCAGCGTAAAAACAAAACGGCTCCCTTATACAAGTGTATAAGTTCACCGCCATATGTCTCCGTTTAAGAGACATACTGACTTTAAAATAGTATCACTTTTCCCTATCAATTGCAAGTTCTTTATCCATTAGATTTTTTCTATTTGCGAAAACTCAAGCTCCACCCGTGTTTCACGCCCAAACATATCGACAAGCAGCTTCACTTTATGTTTATCCGGGTCAATCGCTTCAATTTTCCCTGTAAAGTTCGCAAACGGACCTTCTTTGATCCGCACCGTTTCATTTACCTCATAGTCTACGTCAACCTCGGCAAGCGGCATGCCCATCCGCTTCAAGATCATTTTTACTTCTTCCTCCATAAGCGGCGTCGGTTTCGAACCAGCTCCGCTTGAGCCGACAAATCCAGTGACGCCCGGCGTGTTGCGCACGACATACCATGAGTCATCCGTCATGACCATCTCAACGAGCACATAGCCAGGGAACACTTTCTTTTTCGTCGTTTTCCGTTTTCCGTTTTTGACGTCCGTCTCCGTCTCTTCCGGAACGACGACGCGAAAAATTTTATCTTGCATTCCCATCGATTCGACGCGTTTTTCCAAATTGGCTTTCACTTTGTTTTCATATCCCGAATATGTATGGACAACATACCAGTTTTTCTCCATCAACAAGCCTCCCCAAGGCGGTTTTCGTTTTGTTTTTTGCGCAAAACAAAAACCCGTTGCCGGGTTCCATACGCGCACGATTATCTTTCATTATAACATATCCTTCGTCCGCTTATTCAAACACGAGGCGAATCAACTCAGAAATGCCGAGGTCCACAACGGCAAAAAAGACGGTGAAAAACGCCACCGTGGCCAACACGACCGCCGTGTAGTTCACTAACTCCTTCCGGTTTGGCCAACTCACTTTTTTCAGCTCGCGTACGACTTCTTTTAAAAAGTTGATTACTCGCTGCATCACTCGTACCTCCATCATCGTTCAAAACTATCTCCACCGTCTATTTCGTTTCACGATGGATTGTATGTTTGTTGCATGTTGAGCAAAACTTGTTGGCCATAAGGCGCTCACCAAGGCGACGTATCTGTTTTGCTGCCGTATAGTTTCGGCTTCCGCACTGCACGCAAGCCAGCGTCACTTTTTGGCGCATCAGCATTCCACCGTTCCTGCGAGATGTCCATAAAAATTTATCATATTGGCTGTTTCGCTGTCAATGACATCTTTTGATGCGGCGTTGCGATGCTATAAACTGATCTCGCGGTATTCCAAATATTTCTCGAGCTTCCGCTTGACGCGTTGCAACGCGTTGTCGATCGACTTGACATGGCGGTTCAGCTCTTCGGAAATTTCCTGGTATGAGCGTCCATCCAAATACAAAGCGAGCACTTTCCGCTCGAGGTCGCTGAGCAGTTCCGCCATCTTTAGTTCAATATCATCGACTTCCTCGCGGTTGACAATCAATTGTTCCGGGTCCGTCACCTGCGTGCCGGACAACACATCCATCAGCGTCCGGTCAGATTCATCGTCATAAATCGGCTTATCCAAGGAAACGTAAGAGTTGAGCGGAATATGCTTTTGGCGGGTCGCCGTTTTAATCGCGGTAATCATTTGCCTTGTGATGCAAAGTTCTGCAAACGCTTTAAATGAGGAAAGCTTGTCCCCCTTAAAATCACGGACGGCCTTATACAGACCGATCATTCCTTCCTGCACGATATCTTCCCGATCAGCTCCGACTAAAAAATAGGAGCGAGCTTTGGCGCGCACAAAGTTTTGATATTTATGGATTAAAAAATCAAGTGCTTCCCCATCCCCTTCGTGAACGAGCGCAACAAGCTGCTCATCGTCCAGCTGATGATAACCTTTCCCTTTCATTGCTTTCAAGCATTCCCCCACGCTGATCCCCCCGACCGCATCAATCGCTAACATGTATTATACAGGACAAATTTTTACAGCGTCAACCGCTCATTTTTCTCCTCTTCGCCATTTTTCAAAAATTTCAGCAATTCTATCATTTAGCGGAACTTTGGAGATCGGAGTGCGCTGCCGCATCGCTTTTACTTTTTGGGAAATGTCCCGCTCAACCGTCTCGACTTCATCCAATAGCTCGCGCGCCGACTTGCGCAGGGCGCCTTGGCCGAACACCGTCCATTGTTCGGTGTAGTCGGAGGTAGCGACATACACTTTTGTGCGCGCATTCATCAATGTTTTCGCCAACCGTTCAATTCGCTCATCGGCCGTCTCATGTTCCTTTGTAAAAATGACATCGACGTCGTAATGTTTATACTTTTTCTCGTTTCCTTGCACGAGGTGGGCATCGAATACGATCACGACATGGTCCCCGGTGAATCCTTTGTAGTCAGCCATTTTTTCAATCAATAAATCCCTTGCCGCTGCCAGATCGCCCTCTTCTTTCAGCCGGCGCAGCTCCGGCCAAGCACCGATGATGTTATAGCCGTCGACAATCAAAATGTTCATTCGCTATTCTCCCAACGGATACCGCTTCCGGTACACCTCGTACATGAGCAGGCTGGCGGCGACAGAGGCATTGAGTGAGGTGACATGGCCGCGCATCGGCAACCGGAACAAGAAATCGCACTTTTCAAGCACTAGGCGGCTGATCCCTTTTCCTTCGCTCCCGATGACGAGCGCCAACGGCATCGTGCCATCGAGCGAGCGGTAGTCGTCTTGAGCCGATGCATCCGTTCCGGCTACCCACACTCCGCGCTCTTTCAGCTCGTCAATCGTCCGCGCCAAGTTTGTCACACGCGCGACCGGAACGTGCTCAATCGCCCCGGTCGACGCCTTCGCCACCGTTTGGGTCAGCCCGACCGAACGCCGCTTCGGAATAATGAGGCCGTGCGCCCCGACCGCATCAGCGGTGCGCATGATGGCCCCTAAATTATGCGGATCCTCAAGCTCGTCCAAGATGAGAAAAAACGGCGCCTCGCCCCGCTCGGCGGCGCGAGCGAACAAGTCATCGATTTCATAGTAGCGGTAAGCCGCCGCCTGAGCGATCACCCCTTGATGAGCTCCTTCAGCCATCTGATCAAGCTTGCGCTTCGGGACATATTGGACGAGCACGCCCCGCCGCTTTGCCCATTCAAGCACAGGTTCGACGGTATGGCGCTGCGCCCCTTCCGCGATCCAAATTTTATTGATGTCGCGCCCGGCTTTGAGCGCTTCAATGACCGGATTTTTGCCGATAATGTAGTCCATCATTCCAACGCCCTTTCTTCCCTTTCAATAATGGCAAACGAACGGCCGATCAGCTCATCAACCCGCTTTTCATTATTAACCAAAAAATGATAACCGATGAGCGCCTCAAAGGCCGTGCTATGCCGGTATGTTTGTACATCCGTATTTTTCGGGATTGTGCCTGATTTGGCATTGCGGCCGCGGCGGACGATGTCCTTTTCCTCCTCGGTCAGGACGCCCTCGTCAAGCAACGCCAAAATCACTTGCGCTTGCGCCCGCGCCGACACATAGCGGACCGCCCGCCGATGCAGCTCATGCGGCCGCACGCTGCCGCCAGCAAGCAAATGGCGTCGCACATACACCTCGTACACGGCGTCGCCAATATAGGCAAGCGCCAGTCCATTTAACTGCTTCACATCGTTGACCGTTTCAAACTCCGCCATCATCGCGTGCTATCCCCGTTTCCATCTCGTTCCTTGCGGCGTGTCTTCCAAAATAATGTTTTTCGCTCTCAACTCGTCGCGAATGCGGTCGGCCAGCGCAAAATCGCGGTTTTTCCGCGCTTCATTGCGCTTTTGGATCAACGCCTCGATTTCCTCATCAAGCAGCTCATCCTGCTTCAAGGTGAGTCCAAGTACGTCCGCCAGCTGTTCGAACTCGCGCAAAAACGCGTGAATGACCTTCTCGGATGTCGTTTTTTCCTGCAAGTACAAGTTGGCCTGCTTCGCCAGTTCAAACAATACGGCAATGCCGTTCGCCGTGTTGAAATCGTCGTCCATTTCACGGATGAACGAGGCGCGGATGTCGGCAATGCGCGAAACCCATTCCTCGTCATTGTCCGTTAAGTTCGTGCTTGCCTGCAGGCGATGCTGCAAATTGCCATACGCCGTCTTCAGGCGCTCGAGTCCGCGCCGCGCACTCTCAAGCAGTTCCTCGCTGTAGTTGATCGGATGGCGGTAATGCACCGACAGCATGAAAAAACGCAGCACTTGCGGGTCGATCTCCCGGATGATATCGTGAACGAGCACGAAATTGCCAAGCGACTTCGACATTTTTTCGTTGTTAATATTTAAATACCCATTGTGCAGCCAATATTTCGCGAACGGTTTGCCGGTCAGCGCCTCCGACTGGGCGATTTCGTTTTCATGGTGCGGGAATGTCAAGTCCTGGCCGCCGGCGTGGATATCGATCGTATCGCCCAAATATTTGCGCGCCATCGCCGAGCATTCGATATGCCAACCAGGCCGCCCTTTCCCCCATGGACTGTCCCAACAAATTTCTCCTTCCTTCGCTGCTTTCCAAAGGGCGAAATCAAGTGGATCGTCTTTTTTCTCCCCAATTTCGATGCGCGCCCCAGCTTGCAGCTCATCGATCGATTGATGAGACAGCTTGCCGTATTCACGGAACTTGCGCGTCCGGTAATACACGTCGCCGTCGACTTCGTAGGCATATCCTTTGTCAATGAGCGCCTGAATGAATTCGATAATCGTATCAATGTTTTCGGTCACCCGCGGATGGATGTCCGCTTTTTTGCAGCCAAGCGCCTGAATGTCTTCAAAATACGCCTCAATAAACCGCTCAGCGATCGCCGGCACGCTCTCGCCGAGCTCGCGGGCCGCTTTGATCAGCTTGTCATCGACGTCGGTAAAGTTCGATACATACGTCACATCATAGCCGCGGAACTCCAAATAGCGGCGGATCGTGTCAAAAACGATGGCGGCCCGAGCATTGCCGATGTGAATATAATTATAGACGGTCGGGCCGCACACATACATTTTCACTTTATTCGGTTCCAGCGGCTCAAACGGTTCTTTTTTTCGCGTCAGCGTATTATAAAGCCGGATGCTGCTCATACTCGTTCTTCCTTTCTTGTTGTTTCAATGCCTCAAGCTCGCTTTTCAGCCGGGCGATTTCCTCTTCAAGCTCCCGAAACCGGTCGGCGATCGGGTCAGGAAGGTCGGTATGGTTTAAATCTTTCTTCACTTTCACCCCGTCGCGCACAACGACGCGGCCCGGAATGCCAACGACGGTCGAATTGGGCGGTACGTCTTTTAACACGACCGACCCAGCGCCGATTTTCGAGTTTTCCCCGATCGTAATCGAACCGAGCACTTTTGCGCCGGCAGCGATCAAACAGTTGTCTTTGATCGTCGGGTGCCGCTTCCCTTTTTCTTTCCCTGTCCCGCCTAATGTGACCCCTTGATAGACGGTGACATTGTCGCCGATTTCGCACGTTTCGCCGATCACCACGCCCATGCCGTGGTCGATGAAAAAGCGGCGGCCGATTTTCGCGCCCGGATGGATTTCAATGCCAGTGAAAAAGCGGCTGATTTGCGAAATCAAGCGGGCAAGAAAGTAAAATTTCCGCTTGTAAAGCGCATGGGCGATCCGATGCGCCCAGATGGCATGCAGGCCGGAATATGTTAAAATGACTTCCAAATAGCTTCTCGCCGCCGGGTCTTGCTCAAAAATGACCTCAATATCCTCTTTTAACGTTTTAAACATAATGTCCTCCCTCCACCCTCTAAGTTGTCTTGAATAAAAAAGCGTCCCTGTGCCGAAGACACAGAGACGCTTTTGGCGCGGTTCCACTCTGTTTAGCGAAACGGGGCGCCGTTTCGCTCACTCGATTCCGATAACGGAGATGCTCCGCTCCCCTCTACTGCAGAACGTCTCTGTTCCGGTTCGAAAGGAGACTCCGAGGCGCACTTCAGACAGCACCGAACATAAGCCGCTTCCAGCCAAGGCGGCTCTCTCTGGGATGCCGATGCTTCCTACTTCTCCTCGTCAACGCTTTTTCTTTATGCACTTGTTCCATCGAAACTTTATATTATTATACCACATCCATCATGCAAACGTGCATAGAGGCCGATTAAAATTTTTCTTGCAACGCCCGCTCCAGCCGCTCGATCACTTTTTCTTTGCCGAGCAACTGAATGGCAAACGGCAGCTCCGGTCCGTGCGTTTGTCCCGTCACCGCCGCGCGGATCGGCATAAACAACTTTTTCCCTTTTTGCCCGGTCGCCTTTTGCACCGCTTTAATGGCCGCTTTAATCTCGTCTGCCGTAAACGGCTCAAGCTCACGCACGCTCTCAAGGAAGGTGGAAAGCACAGCCGGCACTTGCTCTTCAGCAAGCACTTGACGCGCCTCGTCCTCGTAGTCGATTTCTTCTTTAAAGAACAGCTCAGACAGCGGGACGATCTCCGCCCCGTAGCTCATTTGCTCTTGATACAAAGCAATTAAATCGCGCGCCCATTGCCGCTGTTCGTCCGTCATATCCGCCGGCAGGCGCCCGGCTTTCACTAAATGCGGCAAGGCCAGCTCGACAAGCCGGTCAAGATCAAGCTTTTTGATATATTGGTTGTTCATCCATGTCAGCTTTTTCGTATCAAACATGGACGGCGATTTTGACAGCCGGGAGACATCGAACATGCGGATCAGTTCGTCTTTCGTAAAAATTTCTTCCTCTCCTTCCGGCGACCAGCCAAGCAAAGCGAAAAAGTTGAACATCGCTTCCGGCAAATAGCCAAGTTCTTTGTATTGCGAGACGAACTGAATGATGGATTCATCGCGCTTCGACAGCTTTTTCCGCTGCTCGTTGACGATCAACGTCAAGTGCGCGAACTGCGGCGGCTCCCAGCCGAAATACTCGTATACCATGAGCTGCTTCGGCGTATTGGACAAATGTTCCTCACCGCGAAACACATGGCTGATTTCCATTAAATGGTCGTCGATGACAACAGCGAAATTGTATGTCGGAATGCCATTCGCCTTGACAATCACCCAATCGCCGCCGACATCTTTCGATTCAAACACCACTTTGCCGCGCACTAAATCGTAAAATTCGTACGTTTTCCCTTCCGGCACCTTCAGGCGGATCGTATACGGCTTCCCTTGCGCCTCGAGCTCCGCGACCTGCTCCGGCGTCAAATGGCGGCATTTGCCGCTGTACTGCGGAGCGGCGATGCCGGCCGCCCGCTGCGCCTCCCGCTCGCGCTCGAGCTCTTCCGGCGTGCAAAAACATTTGTACGCATGCCCTTGCTCAAGCAATTCATTCACATATTTTCGGTAAATATCGAGCCGCTCCGTTTGCCGGTACGGCCCGTAGCCGCCATCTTGATCAATCGATTCATCATAATCAATGCCGAGCCATTTTAAGTTTTCGAGCTGCGACTTTTCGCCGCCTTCGACGTTCCGTTCAATATCCGTATCCTCGATGCGGACGATCATTTTTCCACCGTGATGGCGGGCAAACAAATAGTTAAACAGCGCTGTCCGCGCCCCGCCGATATGCAAATGGCCGGTTGGGCTCGGCGCATAGCGCACGCGCACCTCTTTTGCCATCATCCAAACCCTCCACTTCCATCAAAGCTTGTGCTATTATTGTACCGTTTATCGCGGCAAAGTTCAAAACAGACAGCTCTCGCCTAAGCCGCACCACGCCGCCGACGCCCCCCCTTTACACCTCCTAGCCAGGACGGCGAACAAAGCGCTTATGTATTAAAGAACGAGGCCTTCCCAAATGATGCTGCCAAAGGCCGCTCCATTAGCTTTTTTGCAGCAAGACGACCGCCTGGGCGGCAATGCCTTCCCCCCGCCCAGTGAATCCAAGCTTCTCCGTCGTCGTTGCCTTCACATTGACTTGCGAGCGCTCGGCTTCCAGCAACCGAGCGATCACCGCCCTCATTTCTTCAATATATGGCGCCAGCTTCGGCTTTTGTGCGATGATCGTGCAGTCGGCGTTCACGAGCCTATACCCTTCCTGCCGAGCGAGCGCCCATACGTGCGCCAACAGCTCAGCCGAGTCGGCATCTTTAAAGCGCGGATCTGTGTCTGGAAAATGCCGGCCGATATCGCCGGCGCCGATCGCCCCAAGGCATGCGTCCGCCACCGCATGAAGCAGCACGTCGGCATCTGAGTGGCCGAGCAGCCCCTTTTCATACGGAATAGTAACGCCGCCAATGATCAGCGGACGCCCTTCAACAAGCTGATGGACGTCAAACCCTTGTCCAATGCGAAACATCTCTCCACCCCCATCTATTCGGCCATCCGGCTTGCCAAAATCGCTTCAGCAAACAAAAGGTCCTCCGGCGTCGTCAGCTTAATATTGCGATAATCCCCCTCAATGATCTTCACCGGCTTGCCGATTCGCTCCACAAGGCTGGCGTCATCCGTGCCGAGATAGCCAGCCTGTTTCGCCGCTTCGTGCGCTTCCATGATCAAAGACAGACGAAAAGCTTGTGGCGTCTGCACCGCCCACAAGCTGGAACGATCAATCGTCTGTTCGACAAACAAACCGTTCGCTTTTTTGATCGTATCTTTCACCCGCACTGCCGGGATCGCCGCCCCGTACTGAACAGCGGCGTTCACTAGCTCGTGCAAATGATGGACGCGGACAAACGGGCGGGCGCCGTCATGGATGAGAACAATCTCCTCCCCCGCGAGCGCCTGCAATCCGTTATAGACGCTATGCTGCCGCTCCTCGCCGCCGTCGGTAAGCGCGGCGACTTTTTGAATGCGAAAGCGGGCGAGCAGCTGCTCAAATCGGCTTCGCTCGGCTGGGTTGACGACGAGCACGATGCGGGTGCACCGCTCATCGCGCTCAAACACGTTCAGCGTCCGAACGATGAGCGGCTCACCGCCAAGCTCAAGGAATTGCTTGTTCATGCCGGCGTTCATCCGCTTTCCTCGCCCGGCCGCCAAGACAATCGCTTCGTAATTCATTGGCCGTTTCCCCTATTCGTTTTACAACGCTTTTTGCAGCAGTTTCAATTTGGCAAAAATCATTCTCCCTGCAGATGTTTGTAACACGCTGGTGACTAAAACGTCAACCCGTTTGCCGATATATTCTTTGCCATCTTCAACGACGATCATCGTCCCGTCGTCCAAATAGGCCACGCCTTGGTTATGCTCCTTCCCATCTTTAATGACGTGTACGTTCAGCTCCTCGCCTGGCAACACGACCGGTTTGACGGCATTCGCTAAATCGTTGATATTCAAAACACGCACGTTTTGCAGCTCACATACTTTGTTTAAATTGAAATCGTTCGTCACGACAACGCCTTGAAGCTGCTTCGCCAGCTTGACGAGTTTGCTGTCGACTTCCTGGACGTCGCTGAAATCCGCTTCATGGATTTCCACTTTCATCGCCATTTCTTTTTGGATGCGGTTCAAAATATCCAAGCCGCGGCGGCCGCGGTTCCGCTTCAGCACATCGGACGAATCGGCGATATGCTGCAATTCTTCGAGCACAAACCGCGGAATGACAAGCGGCCCTTCCAAAAACCCGGTTTGGCAAATGTCTGCGATCCGCCCGTCGATGATGACGCTCGTATCCAAAATTTTCACAGCACCGCCCTTTGACGGTTCGTTTTCCGCTTCTCCACCTTTTTTCTTCGCCATGCGATTGGACAAGGAAAATAAGTTCATCAACTCATTCCGTTTCTTTAAACCGACGCGAAACCCTAAGTAGCCAAGCAACACCGTCAAAAAAATCGGCAACACCGTATTCAACACTTGAATGTGAAACGACTGCAACGGCATGACAACGAAAAACGCGATAATAAGACCGAAAATCAGCCCGAGACTGCCAAACAGCACGTCGGCGGCCGGCGCCTTCACGAGCGTTTCCTCCACCCAGCGAATCATGTCGACCACATAATCGACAAGCCAAAACGTCAACAAAAAGAAAACGACTGCCCCCAGCACCGCCAGCGTATAAGAATTATTGAGAAGCGGCATGCCGCTCACATTCATCACCTTAAGCAAGTCAGGAAAAAACATGGCGCCTAACGTTCCGCCCACGGCGAGGAAAAATAATTGCACAATGCGTTTGACCATCAGCCCATCTTCACCTCCCTATTTAACATTATAAACAGTTTCCAATGTTTGAAACCAATTGGAAGGCAATTTTTAATCGTTTTTGAACATTCGACATCTGCTTGTAACAATAGCGGAAAACGCCGGCCAAACGCCGTAGTTGTTTCGGATCTCCCTACTATATTTTTACGTACATCAGAGCGAAAAGGTTCAATCCTTTTAGGCTGTTTATGCCTCTGCTTGAGCACTTAAGAATGAAGAGGCGATGAATTTTTGATCGCTCATATCCCCTTGGACACGAAGAAGCGGGCCGCGCAGGCGAAAGAGCGATTAACACATTGTATGCTCAAGCGCCTCGGCCACATGCGAAACACCGATCACTTGCACACCTTTTGGCGGCTGCCAGCCGGCTAAATTGTTTTTTGGCACAATGATGCGGGAAAAGCCTAATTTTACCGCCTCCTGCACGCGCTGTTCGATGCGCGAGACGCGGCGCACCTCTCCAGTTAAGCCGACTTCGCCGATAATGACATCCGCCGGATTCGTCGGCCGATCGCGAAAGCTCGAGGCGATGCTGACAGCGACCGCCAAGTCAATTGCCGGCTCATCAAGCTTCACGCCGCCCGCCACTTTCAAATAAGCATCTTGGTTTTGCAACAGCAGCCCAACCCGCTTTTCGAGCACGGCCATCAAAAGCGACACACGGTTATGGTCAAGGCCGGTCGCCATCCGTCTCGGGTTGCCGAAGCTCGTCGGCGAGACGAGCGCCTGGATTTCCACGAGCACCGGCCGCGTCCCTTCCATCGCCGCCACGACCGTCGAGCCAGCCGCTCCGCGCGACCGTTCTTCTAAAAACACTTCTGATGGGTTTTCCACTTCCTTCAGCCCAATGTCGCGCATCTCAAAAATGCCGATTTCGTTCGTTGAGCCAAAACGGTTTTTCACCGCTCGCAAAATGCGATACGTATGGTGTCGCTCCCCTTCAAAATAGAGAACGGTGTCCACCATATGTTCGAGCAGGCGCGGCCCGGCGATCGCCCCTTCCTTCGTCACATGACCGACGATAAAAATGGCAATGCCTTTTGTTTTCGCCAGCTTCATCAGCTCGGCCGTGCATTCGCGCACTTGGGCGACGCTGCCCGGTGCAGAGGAAATATCGGTGCGATACACCGTCTGAATCGAATCAATGATGACACAAGCAGGTTGAACCGTTTCAACCGCTGCCACAATGTATTCCAAATCTGCTTCCGCCAACACGTACAGCTGATCGCACTCCGCACGAAGGCGTCCAGCGCGCAGCTTTACTTGTTTGACCGATTCCTCACCGGAGACATACAGCACTTGATGCCCAGCGGCGGCCAGCTGCGCCGATGTTTGCAAAAGCAACGTTGATTTGCCAATGCCAGGGTCGCCGCCGATCAAAACGAGCGAACCTTTGACGATTCCACCGCCCAGCACGCGATCGAGCTCCGCGCTGTTCGTTTTCATGCGCGGCTCTTGCACCGCCTCCACGGCTGTAATCGGGACCGGTTTGGCCGAACCCGCCCGCTCCGAATGAAGAAATGCGCCGCGCACAGTCGGTTTCTCCTGCTCAATTTCCTCAACAAACGAATTCCATGTTTGGCATCCCGGACAGCGTCCAAGCCATTTGGCCGACTCATATCCACACTCTTGGCAAACGAACTTCGTTTTCTTCTTCGCCATCGATCTTAACCCTTTCTGTAACGTTTTCCAACGAAAAAAAGGCATGGGCAGGAAGCTGCCGCATGCCTTTTCTTCCCTCACACGACCGCTTGTTTCGACAATACGACAAACTCCCCGTCTTTGACATCCACGACGACTTTTTGCCCTTTGGCGATCGTGCCTTTTAACAATTCTTCGGACAAACGGTCTTCAACATGCTTTTGCAAGGCGCGGCGCAGCGGGCGGGCACCGTATTCTGGATCGAACCCTTCGGCGGCGATTTTCTCAATGGCGGCCTCCGTCAGCTCAAGATCAATGTCTTGCTCTTTCAGCCGCTTCACGAGCGTATCGGCCATCAATCGGACGATTTGTTTCAGATGGTCTTTTTCGAGCGAATGGAAGACGATGATTTCGTCGATCCGGTTTAAAAACTCTGGACGGAATGCTTTTTTCAGCTCATCCATCACTTTGCTTTTCATATCTTTGTATTGCTGGTTCCCGTCTTGAATGTTGAAGCCAACGTACTTATTCCGTTTCAGCGCATCGGCGCCGACGTTGGACGTCATGATGATGATCGTGTTGCGGAAGTCGACCGTCCGCCCTTTCGAGTCAGTCAGCCGCCCATCTTCCAACACTTGCAGCAAAATATTGAACACGTCCGGATGCGCTTTTTCCATCTCATCTAACAGGACAACCGAATACGGCTTGCGGCGCACTTTTTCCGTCAGCTGGCCGCCTTCTTCATAACCGACATACCCCGGCGGCGACCCGATGAGCCGCGATGTCGAGTGTTTTTCCATATACTCGGACATATCGATGCGAATGAGGGCGTCTTCATCGCCAAACATCGCTTCTGCCAAGGCTCGAGCCAACTCCGTTTTCCCAACCCCGGTCGGACCAAGGAAAATGAACGAACCGATCGGGCGTTTCGGGTCTTTCAGGCCAGCACGGGCGCGGCGCACCGCTTTGGCGACCGCTTTGACCGCCTCGTCTTGGCCGACGACACGCGAATGCAAAATTTCTTCCAGCTTGAGCAGCCGCTCCGTTTCCGTCTCAGCGAGCTTCGATACCGGAATGCCGGTCCAACTCGAGACGACCGCGGCGATGTCTTCGACCGTCACTTCCAAATTTTCTTGGCCTTGTTTTTCTTTCCACGCACGTTTCGTTTCCTCCAGTTCTTCGCGCAGCCGCTGTTCCATATCGCGCAGCGACGCCGCTTTCTCAAACTCTTGGCTTTGCACGGCCGCGTCTTTTTCTTTCCGCACTTCCTCGAGCTTTTGTTCAAGTTCTTTCAATTTCGGCGGTGCGGTGAACGAACGAAGGCGCACTTTCGAGCAAGCCTCGTCGATCAAATCGATCGCCTTATCCGGCAAGAAACGGTCGGTAATGTAGCGGTCGGACAACTTGACGGCTTGCACGATCGCCTCGTCGGAAATCGAAACGCGGTGATGCGCTTCATACCGATCGCGCAACCCTTTTAAAATTTGGATCGATTCTTCCACTGTCGGTTCATCAACGTAAATCGGCTGAAAGCGGCGTTCAAGCGCGGCGTCTTTTTCAATATATTTCCGGTATTCATCGAGCGTTGTCGCGCCGATGCATTGAAGCTCCCCGCGCGCCAACGCCGGTTTCAAAATGTTCGACGCGTCGATCGCTCCTTCCGCCCCACCGGCGCCAATTAATGTATGCAGCTCATCGATAAACAAGATGATGTTGCCCGCTTGACGAATTTCATCCATCACTTTTTTCAGTCGGTCTTCAAATTCTCCACGGTATTTCGTTCCGGCGACGACTGTCCCCATATCGAGCGTCATGACCCGCTTGTCGCGCAGCGTTTCCGGCACTTCGTTATTGACGATTTGTTGGGCTAACCCTTCAGCAATGGCCGTTTTCCCAACGCCCGGCTCGCCGATCAACACAGGATTATTTTTCGTCCGCCGGCTTAATACTTCAATGACGCGCTGAATTTCTTTACTGCGGCCGATGACCGGGTCCAGCCGCCCTTCGCGGGCAATCGCTGTCAAATCGCGGGCGAGGCTGTCAAGCGTCGGAGTGCTCACGTGCGAAGCACCGCCGCCATGGCCTGACATCGACTCATTGCTGCCAAGCAGCTGCAACACTTGCTGGCGCGCTTTGTTCAAGCTTACTCCCAAGTTGTTCAGCACGCGGGCGGCCACCCCTTCGCCTTCGCGGATCAACCCAAGCAAAATATGTTCTGTGCCGACGTATGAATGGCCGAGCTTCCGCGCTTCATCCATCGACAGCTCAATTACTTTTTTCGCCCGCGGCGTATAGTGGATCGTATGCGACACTTCACTGCCACGGCCGATGAGCGATTCGACTTCTTTTTGAATTTTATCTGGGCCGAGCCCAAGCGCCATGAGCGCCTTAGCCGCGATCCCCTCGCCCTCGCGGATGAGGCCGAGCAAAATATGTTCTGTGCCGATATTGTTATGGCCGAGGCGAATGGCTTCTTCCTGCGCCAGCGCCAGCACTTTTTGCGCCCGTTCCGTAAATCTGCCAAACATCATCGTTCATCACCCTCCATCTTTCTTCGTTCCTCCATCTTTAAACGCTCCCGGATCAGCGCCGCGCGGCGGACGTCCCGTTCTTCAGGGCGAAGCGCCCCGCCGGCATATTGCTGCAAAAATCCCGGCTGCGTCAAAATCATCAGCTCATTTAAAATGTTGCGCGAGATGTTCTTGATATATCCTAGATCAATCCCTAAGCGAACATCGGACAGACATTGCGCCGCTTCTTTCGATTCGATGACGCGGCAGTTGGCCAGTATGCCGTATGAACGGAACACCTTGTCTTCTAATTGTATGCCCAAAGTTTTCACTAATGCCTGACGAGCCGCTCTTTCTTGGGCGATCAGCTGCTGAACGATCGTATGCAAATCAGCAACAATGTCTTCCTCCGATTTCCCAAGCGTGATCTGGTTGGAAATTTGGAATATATTCCCCAACGCTTCACTCCCTTCACCGTATGTTCCACGGACAACAAGCCCAAGCTGGTTGATGGCAGGAATAATACGGTTAATTTGCTGCGTCAGCACAAGCGCCGGAAGATGCATCATCACCGAAGCCCGCAATCCCGTCCCGACATTGGTCGGGCAGCTCGTTAAATAACCAAGCCGCTCGTCAAAGGCATAGTTGACATACCCTTCAATCCAATCGTCCAATTCGCTCGCCGCCTCGAGAGCCTCAGCAAGCTGCAACCCCGGGAATAGGCATTGGATGCGGATATGATCCTCCTCGTTGATCATGATGCTGATTTCTTCATTTTCCGAAAGCAGACAAGCGCCAAACGGCGAATCCTCAGCCAGATGCGGACTAATTAAGTGTTTTTCTACCAATACCCGTTTTTCAATCGGCTGAAGCTCCGACATTTTCAACAACTCGAAGCGGCCTGCCCCTCCGTAAGAACGATGGGCGAACGTCCGTTCAAACAACGCGACGATTTGCATCGCTTCTTCACTGCTAAACAGCGTTGGAAAACGAAAGTCAACGATGTTGCGCGCCAGTCGGATGCGACTGCTTAAGACGATGTCCGAATCCGGCCCCTCTTGGCTCATCCACGCGCTGACCGCCGTATTGAAAAACTTCTCGAACGACATACCGCTTACATATCCCCCTCTCCGCGTCGACGCAGTTCATCCTCCAACGAGCGGATTTGGTCGCGCACCTCGGCCGCCCGCTCGAATTCCTCACGAGCAACGAGCTCCTGAAGCTTTTGTTTCAACATAGCAAGTTGCTTGCGCAAATGGAGAACGCCGCCTTTTCGCTTCGGAATTTTTCCTGAATGAGCGGTATTGCCGCTATGGAGCCGTTTCAAAATCGGCGGCAAGTAGCGTGCAAACGTCCGGTAGCAGTTAGCGCAGCCGAACCGCCCGATTTGTGTGAATTGATGGTATGTCATTTGGCACGTCTCACATTGAAGTACATCCGGGTTCGGAAACGCGTTCGCCGTCATCTCTTTCATCGGCGCTTGAAAGTTAAGAAGCCCCGCCAACAAGTTGTTGAGTGAAAAATCATCATTGCCGTAGAACGTAAACATATGGCCATGCTCTCTGGCACATTGCTCGCAAAGATGGAACTCCGTTTTCTCTCCGTTTACAATTTTTGTAAAGTGCATCGTGGCCGGCCGCTGCTTGCATTCTTGGCAAATCAATGCCTCCCCCTCCCCCTATTTGTATTTCAGCGACGTCAGCATCGCTTTTAACATGCGGGCCCGCAGTTCGTCCCGCTCGGGCAAATCGATATATAAAACAGAACGATCCATAGCGCTTAACATAATTTTCGCTTCCCGCTCCGAAATTACCTTTTCTTCAACGAGACGTTTTACCACATCTTCGGCATTCGATTGGCTGATGCGGTGGCCGACAAGCTCGAGCAGCTGGTCAATAAGCTGTGCTTCACTCTTTGTCTTCACTTTCATAATGCGGATATACCCACCGCCACCGCGCTTGCTTTCGACGATGTACCCTCTTTCAAGGGTAAACCTCGTATTGATGACATAGTTGATCTGCGACGGAACACATTGGAATTTATTAGCGATTTCGCTTCGTTTAATTTCAACGATATCTTGGTCGCTCATATTGAGCACTTGCTTTAAATATTGCTCAATGATGTCGGAAATGTTCGGCACTCTACCTACCACCTTCCTTACAACCAAGCTGCCTGGCGATGGGCCGTCCGCTGACCAGGACACCCCACTGCCTATTTGTTGACTTTGACTATATTTGACCTTACTCTTACTATACAATGTATTACGGAAAATTTCAAGAGTGACCAAAGAAGGAAAACTAACTATAGAATATCCGTTTTTTTGGACAATAAAACGTCAAGCAGCCGAATAAATGAAAAAGCACGCCTTTTCTTCCAAGGAAAGAAAAGACGTGCTTTCCATTTTGCCTAGCAGCGACCTACTCTTGCAGGGGCGCTGGCCCCAACTACCATCGGCGCTGGAGGGCTTAACTTCCGTGTTCGGGATGGGAACGGGTGTTTCCCCTCCGCCATAGCCACTAGGCAATGATGATCATCTTGGACAGTAATTATTATATCCATCCTGTTGGATTTGTCAACAGGATGTTCATTCCCTCAAAACTAGATAACCGTTGGAAGAAGCCGCTCGCCTGCGCTTTTCGCATTGTCCAGCTCCGGCTCGCCGCCGCTCGGGGTCAAATAACCTTCGCCTTCGGGATCGGAAATCCCTGCAGGCGAAGAACATTTGCCCGTCGCGGCGACCCGCTCGCCTGCGCTTTTCTTGGTTAAGCCCTCGATCGATTAGTATCCGTCAGCTCCACGTGTCGCCACGCTTCCACCTCGGACCTATCGACCTCGTCATCTTCGAGGGATCTTACCCGCTTTGCGCGGTGGGAAATCTCATCTTGAGGGGGGCTTCACGCTTAGATGCTTTCAGCGCTTATCCCGTCCGCACATAGCTACCCAGCGGTGCCCCTGGCGGGACAACTGGTACACCAGCGGTGCGTCCATCCCGGTCCTCTCGTACTAAGGACAGCTCCTCTCAAATTTCCTCCGCCCGCGACGGATAGGGACCGAACTGTCTCACGACGTTCTGAACCCAGCTCGCGTACCGCTTTAATGGGCGAACAGCCCAACCCTTGGGACCGACTACAGCCCCAGGATGCGATGAGCCGACATCGAGGTGCCAAACCTCCCCGTCGATGTGGACTCTTGGGGGAGATCAGCCTGTTATCCCCGGGGTAGCTTTTATCCGTTGAGCGATGGCCCTTCCATGCGGAACCACCGGATCACTAAGCCCGACTTTCGTCCCTGCTCGACCTGTCCGTCTCGCAGTCAAGCTCCCTTGTGCCTTTGCACTCTCCGAATGATTTCCAACCATTCTGAGGGAACCTTTGGGCGCCTCCGTTACCTTTTGGGAGGCGACCGCCCCAGTCAAACTGCCCACCTGACACTGTCTCCCACCCCGCTAAGGGGTGCGGGTTAGAATTTCAATACCGCCAGGGTGGTATCCCACCGTCGCCTCCACCGAAGCTGGCGCTCCGGCTTCCCAGGCTCCCACCTATCCTGTACAAGCGATACCAAAATTCCATATCAGGCTGCAGTAAAGCTCCACGGGGTCTTTCCGTCCTGTCGCGGGTAACCTGCATCTTCACAGGTAGTATAATTTCACCGGGTCTCTCGTTGAGACAGCGCCCAAGTCGTTACACCTTTCGTGCGGGTCGGAACTTACCCGACAAGGAATTTCGCTACCTTAGGACCGTTATAGTTACGGCCGCCGTTTACTGGGGCTTCGGTTCGCACCTTCGCTTCCGCTAAGCGCTCCCCTTAACCTTCCAGCACCGGGCAGGTGTCAGCCCCTATACGTCGCCTTTCGGCTTCGCAGAGACCTGTGTTTTTGATAAACAGTCGCTTGGGCCTTTTCACTGCGGCTCTTCAGGGCTCTTCACCCCAAAGAGCACCCCTTCTCCCGAAGTTACGGGGTCATTTTGCCGAGTTCCTTAACGAGAGTTCTCCCGCGCGCCTTAGGATTCTCTCCTCGCCTACCTGTGTCGGTTTGCGGTACGGGCACCTCTTCCCTCGCTAGAGGCTTTTCTTGGCAGTGTGAAATCGGGGACTTCCGGATTACTCCGTCGCCGTCACCGCTTAGCCTTATGATCCGCGGATTTGCCTGCGGATCAGCCTCACGGCTTGGACAGGCTCTTCCAGCCGCCTGCTCGCCCTATCCTCCTGCGTCCCCCCATCGCTCAAACGGGAAGAAGGTGGTACAGGAATCTCAACCTGTTGTCCATCACCTACGCCTTTCGGCCTCGGCTTAGGTCCCGACTAACCCTGAGCGGACGAACCTTCCTCAGGAACCCTTAGGCTTTCGGCGCAGAGGATTCTCACCTCTGTTTTCGCTACTCATACCGGCATTCTCACTTCTAAGCGCTCCACCAGTCCTTCCGGTCTGGCTTCTCTGCCCTTAGAACGCTCCCCTACCGATGACCAACGGTCATCCCGCAGCTTCGGCGGCACGTTTAGCCCCGGTACATTTTCGGCGCAGAGTCACTCGACCAGTGAGCTATTACGCACTCTTTAAATGGTGGCTGCTTCTAAGCCAACATCCTGGTTGTCTCGGCAACTCCACATCCTTTTCCACTGAACGTGCACTTCGGGGCCTTAGCTGGCGGTCTGGGCTGTTCCCCTCTCGACCACGGATCTTATCACTCGCAGTCTGACTCCCGGGCATAAGTCATTGGCATTCGGAGTTTGACTGGGTTCGGTAACCCGTTTGGGGCCCCTAGCCCAATCAGTGCTCTACCTCCAACACTCTCAAACCCGAGGCTAGCCCTAAAGCTATTTCGGGGAGAACCAGCTATCTCCAAGTTCGATTGGCATTTCACCCCTACCCACACCTCATCCCCGCACTTTTCAACGTGCGTGGGTTCGGGCCTCCAGCCGGTGTTACCCGGCCTTCACCCTGGACATGGGTAGATCACCTGGTTTCGGGTCGACGACGACGTACTCACACGCCCTGTTCAGACTCGCTTTCGCTGCGGCTCCGCCTCTTCGGCTTAACCTCGCACGCCATCGTCACTCGCCGGTTCATTCTACAAAAGGCACGCCATCACCCATCAACGGGCTCTGACTACTTGTAGGCACACGGTTTCAGGTTCTCTTTCACTCCCCTCCCGGGGTGCTTTTCACCTTTCCCTCACGGTACTGGTGCACTATCGGTCACTAGGGAGTATTTAGCCTTGGGAGATGGTCCTCCCTGCTTCCGACGGGATTCCTCGTGTCCCGCCGTACTCAGGATCCGCTCGGGAGGGAACGAAGTTTCGACTACAGGGCTCTCACCTTCTCTGGCCGGCCGTTCCAGACCGGTTCGTCTACCCCGTCCCTTTCTCACTCCCATCGTGAGCGGTCCTACAACCCCAAGAGGACATGCCTCTTGGTTTGGGCTGTTCCCGTTTCGCTCGCCGCTACTTGGGGAATCGCGGTTGCTTTCTTCTCCTCCGGGTACTAAGATGTTTCAGTTCCCCGGGTGTGCCCTCCATGCCCTATGGATTCAGGCATGGATACTGCCCCATTACGGACAGTGGGTTCCCCCATTCGGACATCTCCGGATCAACGCTTGCTTACAGCTCCCCGAAGCGTTTCGGCGTTTGCCCCGTCCTTCATCGGCTCCTAGTGCCAAGGCATCCACCGTGCGCCCTTTCTAGCTTAACCTATCGCGCTCTCGGCTTCTTCCTTTGCTTTTCCGGTTATCTAGTTTTCAAGGAACAAAATTGATTCTTGAGAGAACATGACTCGTTCCCTCAAAACTGAACGAAGCGACTGCCTTGAGTCTGCTTCTTTGCAGCTTTGCGCCGAGGAATCCATCTTCCTTGAACCTGCAAGAAGACGAAGGCGCAAAACACTTGAAGGAATCCTCATTCCTTCAAAACTGAACGAAACAGAAGCGCGTTTTGCTTTGAATAACGACTGATGTCTAGCTCCAGCGCCTGGCTCTCTTCTGCCAAATAACCTTCCCCCTCGGGGTGCAAGCACCCCTGCGGGTGAAGAACATTTGGCTTCGAGAGCCAAACGCGGCGCTTCTGCTTTTCTTCGTCCTTAGAAAGGAGGTGATCCAGCCGCACCTTCCGGTACGGCTACCTTGTTACGACTTCACCCCAATCACTTGCCCCACCTTCGGCGGCTGGCTCCCGTAAGGGTTACCGCACCGACTTCGGGTGTTGCAAGCTCTCGTGGTGTGACGGGCGGTGTGTACAAGGCCCGGGAACGTATTCACCGCGGCATGCTGATCCGCGATTACTAGCGATTCCGGCTTCATGCAGGCGAGTTGCAGCCTGCAATCCGAACTGAGAGCGGCTTTTTGGGATTCGCTCCCCCTCGCGGGTTCGCAGCCCTTTGTACCGCCCATTGTAGCACGTGTGTAGCCCAGGTCATAAGGGGCATGATGATTTGACGTCATCCCCACCTTCCTCCGACTTGTCGCCGGCAGTCCCTCTAGAGTGCCCACCTTCGTGCTGGCAACTAGAGGCGAGGGTTGCGCTCGTTGCGGGACTTAACCCAACATCTCACGACACGAGCTGACGACAACCATGCACCACCTGTCACCCTGTCCCCCCGAAGGGGGAACGCCCAATCTCTTGGGTTGTCAGGGGATGTCAAGACCTGGTAAGGTTCTTCGCGTTGCTTCGAATTAAACCACATGCTCCACCGCTTGTGCGGGCCCCCGTCAATTCCTTTGAGTTTCAGCCTTGCGGCCGTACTCCCCAGGCGGAGTGCTTATCGCGTTAGCTGCAGCACTAAAGGGTGTGACCCCTCTAACACTTAGCACTCATCGTTTACGGCGTGGACTACCAGGGTATCTAATCCTGTTTGCTCCCCACGCTTTCGCGCCTCAGCGTCAGTTGCAGGCCAGAGAGCCGCCTTCGCCACTGGTGTTCCTCCACATCTCTACGCATTTCACCGCTACACGTGGAATTCCGCTCTCCTCTCCTGCACTCAAGTCCCCCAGTTTCCAATGACCCTCCACGGTTGAGCCGTGGGCTTTCACATCAGACTTAAGGAACCGCCTGCGCGCGCTTTACGCCCAATAATTCCGGACAACGCTCGCCCCCTACGTATTACCGCGGCTGCTGGCACGTAGTTAGCCGGGGCTTCCTCGTGAGGTACCGTCACCGCGCCGCCCTCTTCGAACGGCGCTCCTTCGTCCCTCACAACAGAGCTTTACGACCCGAAGGCCTTCTTCGCTCACGCGGCGTCGCTCCGTCAGGCTTTCGCCCATTGCGGAAGATTCCCTACTGCTGCCTCCCGTAGGAGTCTGGGCCGTGTCTCAGTCCCAGTGTGGCCGGTCACCCTCTCAGGCCGGCTACGCATCGTCGCCTTGGTGAGCCGTTACCTCACCAACTAGCTAATGCGCCGCGGGCCCATCCGCAAGTGACAGCCAAAGGCCGCCTTTCAACCAAAGACCATGCGGTCTTCGGTGTTATCCGGTATTAGCTCCGGTTTCCCGGAGTTATCCCGGTCTTGCGGGCAGGTTGCCCACGTGTTACTCACCCGTCCGCCGCTGACCAAATCAGAGCAAGCTCCGATCCGGTCCGCTCGACTTGCATGTATTAGGCACGCCGCCAGCGTTCGTCCTGAGCCAGGATCAAACTCTCCAAAAGAAAGTTGATTGGCTTTTTGCTTCAGCCGCAGCACCAAAGGCGCTAAACGACCTCCGCTTTTCGTCGCGCTTCGTTTCGTTCAGTTTTCAAGGAACGAGACCTCTTCTTGAACTTGCTTCGTTACAGTCTTGCGCCGAGGAACCCAATTCCCCCGAATTCACTAGAAGACACAGGCGCAAAGTTGCTGCATTGAAACAACTTCTCTGCTGGTTTTCGTCGAAGAATCCCGCTTCTCTCCATTCACTTGCAGGACACAAGGTTGCTACTTTAGTTTGCTTCTCTGTAATCCTACCGAGGAACCTCACGTCTTCAAATTCCCTTGCAAGCGGCAGGCACAGACATAAAGCAACAGTGGAGCCTATCGGGATCGAACCGATGACCTCCTGCGTGCAAAGCAGGCGCTCTCCCAGCTGAGCTAAGGCCCCATATATCCGCTATCGGGAAGACAGGATTTGAACCTGCGACCCCATGGTCCCAAACCATGTGCTCTGCCAAACTGAGCTACTTCCCGCCAACGCGCTCGAGAGGATTCGAACCCCTAACCTTCTGATCCGTAGTCAGATGCTCTATCCAATTGAGCTACGAGCGCAAGTGCCGAGGGCCGGACTCGAACCGGCACGGTAGTGACCTACCCCAGGATTTTAAGTCCTGTGCGTCTGCCAATTCCGCCACCCCGGCTAAATGGGCAAATAAATGGAGCGGAAGACGGGACTCGAACCCGCGACCCCCACCTTGGCAAGGTGGTGTTCTACCGCTGAACTACTTCCGCTCGAATCAACATGCGGGTGAAGGGACTCGAACCCCCACGCCCGTAAAGGGCACTAGACCCTGAATCTAGCGCGTCTGCCAATTCCGCCACACCCGCAAATCAATTGTGGTGAGCCATGGAGGACTCGAACCTCCGACCCTCTGATTAAAAGTCAGATGCTCTACCTACTGAGCTAATGGCTCATAGTCAAGTATACACTCACAATGAACGATGTCCCTTCCTCTGCTAGCATATTCGAAGATGTCGGATGCGTCGGGACAACTCGAAGCAAATCCGAAGATGCTTCGCTCGTTGCTCTACCTACTGAGCTAATGGCTCATGGTTAGGATAACACTCTACAGCTTCGTTTCACTTTACCTGCCTCTTCCTCTCCCAGCCGATTCAAAGATGCCAAGTGCGTCGAGGCAACTCGAAGCAAACTCGAAGATGCAGCGCTCGTTACTGAGCTAATGGCTCATAGTCAAGTATACACTCACAATGAACGATGCCCCTTCCTCTGCTAGCATATTCGAAGATGTTGGATGCGTCGGGACAACTCGAAGCAAATCCGAAGATGCTTCGCTCGTTGCTCTACCTACTGAGCTAATGGCTCATGGTTAGGATAACACTCTACAGCTTCGTTTCACTCTACCTGCCTCTTCCTCTCCCAGCTGTTTCACAGATGCCTAGTGCGTCGAGGCAACTCGAAGCAAACTCGAAGATGCAGCGCTCGTTACTGAGCTAATGGCTCATAGTCAAGTATACACTCACAATGAACGATGTCCCTTCCTCTGCTAGCATATTCGAAGATGTTGGATGCGTCGGGACAACTCGAAGTAGATTCAAAGATGTAATACTCGTCACTGAACTAATGGCTCATAATAGGTGATGGTGGAGGATGACGGGATCGAACCGCCGACCCCTTGCTTGTAAGGCAAGTGCTCTCCCAGCTGAGCTAATCCTCCACAGGATTGCCTAGCGACGACCTACTCTTGCAGGGGCGCTGGCCCCAACTACCATCGGCGCTGGAGGGCTTAACTTCCGTGTTCGGGATGGGAACGGGTGTTTCCCCTCCGCTATCATCACTAGACAATCAACAGACAAGTTATATTATAATTAAATTTATTTATTTGTCAACTAGATCCTTGTTTTTGATTAGTGCTGTCATTTCAACGTGCTATCATAATATAACACGTTGGGAGTGGTTTGTCAACTCGACTTCCTGTGTTTGTTTTTCAACAAAACAACGACAACTATTTTTACATAAATGAAAAGCCCCCTGCTGCTTGTCTTTGCAGGGAGCGATCAAATTTATTTATGACGCATTTGCGGGAAAAGCAACACGTCGCGGATCGACGGTGAGTTCGTCAGCAGCATGACCAGACGGTCGACCCCGATGCCAAGCCCGCCTGTTGGCGGCATGCCGTACTCGAGCGCTTCAAGGAAGTCTTCGTCCATTTCATGTGCTTCATCGTTTCCTTGTTCACGCTCTTTCAGCTGCGCCTCAAAGCGTTGGCGCTGATCGATCGGATCATTCAATTCGGTAAAGGCGTTGGCATGTTCGCGCCCGACGATAAACAGCTCAAATCGGTCGGTAAAACGCGGGTCGTCCGGATTTTTCTTGGCCAACGGTGAAATTTCAACCGGATGGCCATAAATGAACGTCGGCTGAATGAGGTGAGACTCGACTTTTTGTTCAAAAAATTCGTTGACAATATGGCCAAACGTCATATGTGGAGCAACTTCCACTCCGTGTTCTTTCGCCAGCTCCCGCGCCTCTTCGTCGCTCATCTGCCGCCAGAAGTCGACGCCGACATATTCCTTGATCGCATCGACCATATGGAGGCGCCGCCACTCGGGCGTTAAGTCGACGACATGCTCGCCGTATTGAATTTTCGTCGTTCCAAGCACTTCAGTGGCAATGTGGGCGATCAAGTTTTCCGTTAGTTCCATAATGTCGCGGAAATCGGCGTACGCCTCGTACAATTCGAGCATCGTAAACTCCGGGTTATGGCGGGTGGAAATGCCCTCGTTCCGGAAAACGCGGCCGATCTCGTACACTTTTTCCAAACCGCCGACGATAAGCCGTTTTAAATGGAGCTCGATAGCGATTCGCATATAAAGCGTCATATCCAATGCGTTATGATGCGTAATGAACGGGCGCGCCGCAGCGCCTCCAGCCACAGCGTGCATCATCGGCGTTTCAACTTCCAAATAGCCACGGCTGTCAAGATACCGCCGCATCGATTGAATGATCAAACTGCGGGTGATGAACGTCTTTTTGCTCTCCGGATTCATAATTAAATCGAGATAACGCTGGCGATAGCGTTGCTCTATGTCTTTCAAACCATGGTATTTTTCCGGCAGCGGACGCAGCGCTTTCGTCAAAAATTCGTACGACGACACCTTGATGGAAAGTTCACCAACTTTTGTTTTAAACATTGTGCCGCGCACGCCGACGATATCGCCAAGGTCAGAGATTTTAAACAGTTCGTACTGCTGTTCGCCAACATCGTCTTGACGGACGTAAATTTGAATCTGCCCGGTGACATCCTGGATATGGGCGAACCCGGCTTTTCCTTTGCCGCGCTTTGTCATGATGCGGCCGGCGACGGCGACTTCAATTTGCTTTTCTTCAAGTTCCTCTTTCGACAAATCACCGTACAGTTCGAACAGTTCTTGCGCTTTATGAGTGCGCTCGAACCGTTTGCCAAACGGGTCGACACCCAATTCCTCAATTTTTTTCAGCTTTTCCCTGCGGACGCGCAGTTGGTCGTTCAATTCTTCATGACTCATACCTCATTCACTCCATTTAGCGATTTTTTACGAAAAATACTGCCAGCGCTCGCTGGCAGTCCTCCGCTGCATGAACGTCATCTCCGTTGTTTAAACGGCTTCGGCGTTCGCCGCTGCTTGGACTTCCGCTTCCTCCGCCACGCGAAGCAACAGTGCGGCCAGTTCGTCCCGCGTTTCACATTCATTGATGGCGTTGCGGATTTTCGCTGCGCCGCGAATGCCTTTTAAATACCAAGCAGCGTGTTTACGCATTTCTTTGACGGCGATATATTCGCCTTTTAAGGCAATTAATCGGTCTAAATGCAGCAGGCAGACATCGATTTTTTCCCTCGGCGTCGGTTCCGGGATGAGCTCTCCAGTTTCTAAATAACGGACAGTGCGATAGATCATCCAAGGGTTTCCAAGCGCCGCCCGTCCGATCATGACGCCGTCGACCCCTGTTTCTTCAAGCATCCGCTTTGCATCTTGAGGCGTTTTGACATCTCCGTTGCCGATAACCGGGATGTTGACGGCTTCTTTCACTTGCTTGATGATGTTCCAGTCCGCTTTTCCTTCATACATTTGCACCCTTGTCCGTCCGTGGACGGCGACGGCCTTCCCGCCGGCGCGCTCAACGGCTTGAGCGTTTTCGACGGCGTAAATGTGCTTTTCATCCCAACCGATCCGCATTTTCACCGTGACCGGTTTTTCAACGGCATCGACGATCGCGGCAACGACATCATAAATTTTATTCGGGTCAAGCAGCCATTTCGCTCCAGCGTCGCAATTCGTAATTTTCGGCACTGGGCAACCCATGTTGATGTCGATGATATCTGCATTCGTATTTTTATCGACAAATTTCGCCGCTTTGACGAGCGTTTCTTTCTCGCCGCCGAAAATTTGCAAGCTGATCGGCTTTTCCCGTTCATCAATATATAACATGTTTAACGTCTTTTCGTTGTTGTATACGATTCCTTTGTCGCTTACCATCTCGGCGCATACAAGCCCGGCGCCGAATTCTTTGACGGTCAGGCGGAACGCGGAGTTGCATACGCCTGCCATCGGAGCGAGCACGACGCGGTTTTTAATTTCGACATCGCCAATGCGAAACATCGCAGATGCCTCCTTTCTACTTGTTCGATTCGAGTTTCGGCGGCGCCAGTTCTTCCACCGATATATTCAGCCGTTCGGCGATTTGTCCAACGAGCGAATCGGACGGCATCCGGTTCCCCCGTTCAATTTCACCAAGGATCGATACGGAAATGCCTAGTTCTTTCGCCAGTCTTTCTTGCGTATATCCTTTCAACTTTCGAAAAGCGCGAATACGTCTTCCCCATCTTTCCGCTTCCATACATGAACTCCTTTTTTGTCAGGTAGTCGGCCAATGATGTCGATTAACGGCTCGGAAAGGTTCGGTATTGCCACGTGGGAGTTGACTTCAAACAACGGGATGAGCACGAACGCCCGCTCCGCCATGCGCGGATGCGGGATCGTCAGCTGCTCTGTTTCAATATTTTCATGATTATACAGCAAAATGTCAAGGTCTAACGTCCGTGGTCCCCAGCGAATTTCCCTTTTTCTTCCAAGTTGTCGTTCGATTTGCTGGGTCACGTCAAGCAAGGCAAACGGCGACAACGTGGTCGCCACCTCGATCACCATGTTTAAAAACTTGCCTTGGTTGACATAGCCGACCGGATCGGTTTCATAAATCGATGAGCTCGATGTGATAAAAATTTCCTGATGATGATGGAGCGCTTCAATGGCAGAACGCAAATAGGAAACACGATCTCCGAGGTTGGAGCCTAAAGCGAGATATGCGATGTTTTCCATTTAACGACCCCTATCAATTTCGACTGCGACATGTTGATAATGGCCGCGAATCGGCGGATTCGGCTTCGTCACTTTGACAATGCAGCGCTCGACAACAGGAAAGGCAGCGAGCAAGTCGGCGGCGATCGCTTCAGCGACCGCCTCGATCAAGGCGAACGTCCGCTCCTCAACGATCGCCCGGCAGCGCTCGTACACATCGGCGTAGTTGACGGTATACTCAAGACAATCGCTCCGCCCGGCAGGCTGCAAGTCGAGCTCCAACGTCACATCGACCAAAAATCGCTGGCCGAGGATGTTTTCTTCGCGAAACACCCCGTGGTAGCCGTAAAACTCCATGCCTTGCACATAAATTTTATCGATGACCGCTCTCTCCCTTCCCAAGCATAGCATCCATCATTTTGGCCATGCGGGCAATCGGCAATACATCATGGACTCGGACGATGTGCACCCCTTTCATGATGCCGAGACAAACGGTCGCTCCTGTTCCTTCGACCCGCTCCTCGACAGGCACGCCGAGCACATGGCCGATAAATCGTTTGCGCGACGTGCCAAGCAAAAGCGGATAGCCGAGAGCGGCAAATTCATCAAGGCGCCGCATCACCTCCAAGTTATGCTCGACCGTCTTGGCGAAGCCGATCCCCGGATCTAAAATAATGTTCTCATCTTTCACACCCGCCTCTTTGACAATGCGAATGCTTTCTTTCAAATCGGCGATCATGTCGGAAATCAAATCGCGATAGGCCATATCGCGGCGGTTGTGCATTAAAATGATCGGCGCGCCGTACGTGGCGGCGACGCGGGCCATATCAGGGTCCGCCTTGGCTCCCCAAACGTCGTTGATGATGTGCGCCCCGGCTTCCATGGCTTGCCGCGCCACTTCCGCTTTGTACGTGTCAATTGAGATCGGTACACTCACCGCCTTAGCAATCGCTTTTACCGCCGGAATGACGCGGCGCAATTCTTCATCAAGCGGCACTGGATCCGCCCCCGGACGAGTTGATTCACCGCCGATGTCAATGATGTCTGCTCCTTCCGCCACGAGCCGCTTCGCGTGCTTGACCGCGTTTTCCACGTCGTAAAACCGGCCGCCGTCGGAAAACGAATCGGGCGTGACGTTGACAATGCCCATGATCAACGTTTTTTTGTTTAAGTCAAGCTCATGCCCGCGGCATTGAAGCCGAAGAGGGCGCATCGATGTTGTCATCAGTCGTTCATCCTTTCCGCCAATTCGTTCCTCGTCCATAACCGATGGGTCAAGCGTCGGTAATGGTGCTGCAAGGCCCGGACCACCGGACCATTTTTTCCTTGGTAAACGCAATGGCCAATGCGGCAAAGGGGTACAATTTCCTGCACAGAGTTGGTGATAAATGCTTCATCAGCCTGCAACAAATGGGACAGCGGATATACCCCTTCTTCAACTGGGATGCGCAACTGCTTGAGCAAAGCAATGATGAATTGTCTTGTGATGCCGTTTAATATGCCGACAGCCGGCGCTGGCGTGTAGACGATGCCGTCTTTCACCCAAAAAATATTGGAAACGATCCCCTCCGCTACCGCACCATCTGAATTCAAAAAAATTCCTTCCGCATGAGGTCGATGTCCGAGCTCCCATTTCCCAATCATATTGTTTAAATAATGGTGCGACTTTAGTCGCTCATTGCCTTCCGGGCTGTTTCGCCTTGCCGCGAGCACCACCCCTTCTTTTCCTTCCGGAGGGACGGGCGGCGGAAGCGGCTTCATATAGACGATGACGGTCGGGTTTCGGTAACGTTCGATCGGCAAGCCGAGATCGCCGACCCCGGCCGATACATTGAAGCGCACATAAGCGTCGCGCAAGCCATTGGCCTCGAGCAACTGCTCGATGATCGCCACCGCTTCGGCGCGGCCGAACTGCCTTTCGATGTGAAGCTCAGACAGCCCTTTGTTCAATCGGGCCAAATGATCGTCAAGCAAAAAAGGGTGGCCGCTATACGTGCGGAATGTTTCAAATAAGCCAAGCCCATATAAAAAGCCGTGATCAAACGCTGATAACTGCGCTTCTTCGCGCGGAACGACCGCGCCGTTGATATACACGTACATGACTGTCACGCCTTTTTATACGTGTTGATAAAGTTTTTCAACAGTTGCATCCCATGGCTTGTCATAATCGATTCCGGGTGAAACTGCACGCCTTCCACCGGCAGCGTTTTATGGCGAATCGCCATCACTTCATCCTCTTTCGTCCAAGCCGACACGACGAAACAGTCCGGAAGCGTCTCTTTCTCGACGATAAGGGAATGGTAGCGCGTTGCCGTAAACGGGTTCGGCACGCCGCGGAAAATCGTTTCCCCGTCATGGTAAACGGACGACGTTTTCCCGTGCATCAGCCTTGGAGCGCGGACAACGCGGCCGCCAAACGCCTGGGCGATCGCCTGATGGCCGAGGCAGACGCCAAAAATCGGGATGCGGCCGGCGAAGCGATCGATGACTTCCAGGCTGACCCCTGCCTCATTCGGTGTGCATGGACCGGGGGAAATCATAATAAAATCAGGGCGGAGTCGTTCGATTTCAGCCACCGTAATTTCATCATTCCGTTTGACAATCAGCTCTTCTCCCAACACGCCCAAATATTGCACCAAATTGTACGTAAATGAATCGTAGTTATCAATCATGACGATCATCATTCTCACCTCATGCTCGGAAATAATGCCTCTGCTTCGCTCAGCTCTTTCGCTTTCCAAAGGGCAGCCGCTTTCTTTACACATTCCTTGTACTCATGCTCTGGGTTGGAATCGATGACGATGCCCGCTCCTGCTTGTACATGCGCCAATCCGTCTTTGACGACCATCGTTCGAATGGCGATGTTTAGCTCCATATTCCCTTGAAAATCGATCCAGCCGATCGAACCGGTGTACAAACCGCGGCGAACCGGCTCCAATTCTTCGATGATTTCCATCGTCCGCACTTTCGGAGCGCCGGTGATCGTTCCGCCGGGAAACATCGCACGAATAACAGAAAACGCATCATGTTCCGGAGCCATGATGCCGGATACGTGGGAAACAATATGCATCACATGCGAATACTTTTCCACCGTCATCCACTCATCGACACGCACCGTCCCATAGACACAGACACGCCCAAGGTCATTCCGCTCAAGATCAACGAGCATGGCGTGCTCGGCCCGCTCTTTTTCGCTGGCTAGCAGTTTGCGGGCGATTTGCCCGTCTTCCGCTTCCGTGCGTCCGCGCGAGCGGGTTCCGGCTATCGGGCGTGTTTCCAGCCGTTCTCCCTGCTTGCGGACGAGCAGCTCCGGCGAGCCGCTGACGACTTGAAATTCCGGGGTATGCAAATACGCCATGTAAGGGGACGGATTCAGCATCCGCAACTGCTTGTAGACGGCAAATGGATGCGTCACCAGCGGCTGCGACTGACGCACCGATAAGTTGACTTGAAACACATCGCCCGCCGCAATATAGCGTTGTACGCGGCGAACCGCATCCATAAACCTCTCTTTTGTCATTGAAACAGACGGCGCAGCTGTCGAGGCAGCAAGCGGCCAGACCAGCGCTTCATTCCGATCCTCGAGCCACATCCGTGCATGCCGCGCAAGCCGCCGGTTTGCTTCGCTTTCCTCCCCTTCATTCGCGTAGGCAAGCAAATGAAGCTGTTCAGTTTGGTGATCATAAATCGCTACGTCGTCAAAGAGGAAAAAATACATGAGCGGCAGCCGCAAATCATCTTGCGCGAGCACCGGGAGCCGTTCCATATAGCGAACCGCATCATAGCTAATGAAACCGATCAGCCCGCCTTGGCAAGGCAACGACTCCCCCTCATCCGGCACGGCGAAACACCGAAGCCATTGCCGGAGCCCTTCGAGCGGCGAGCCATCCAGCACCGTTTCAACCCCGCGCTGCTTGATGATGAGCCGCCGCTCGTCAGCGCGGATCACTCCGATCGGGTCAAGGCCGATAATGCTGTACCTTCCCCCTTGGCCGCTCTCAAGCAACACATGATGAGGCCGGCTATAGGCCAGCTGTTCGTACTGGCGGAACCAATCCCGTCCGCGATAATCGATAGTTCGTTTCAGTCGCCTGCGCCGCTGTTCCATCCTCGTCAGCTCCTTACGATGTCCATAGTTACTTTATATTGTACAATGATTGTCCGTCTGGGTCACCATCCTCGTAAAAAAATTCGACAGGGTTGCCCCTGCCGAAAAAGTCTGCTTAGTCTTCAAATTGGTAAAGAGGCGTGCTCAAATAACGTTCGCCGTTGCTCGGGATGATGGCGAGCACTTTTTTCCCTTTGCCGAGCTCTTTCGCCACTTTCAATGCCGCATGAATCGCAGCACCGGACGAAATGCCGCCGAGAATGCCTTCCTCGCGAGCCGCGCGGCGGGCCGCCGCAAACGCTTCTTCCGTCGTTACCGTAATAACCCCATCGTAAATGCTCGTATCCAAAATATCTGGAACAAAGCCAGCGCCGATCCCTTGGATTTTGTGCGGGCCCGGTTTTCCTCCCGACAAGACTGGGGAATCGGCCGGTTCAACGGCGTAAATTTTAATGTTTGGGTAAGCTTCGCGCAACACTTTGCCTGCTCCGGTGATCGTTCCGCCCGTGCCAACGCCGGCAACAAACGCATCAAGCTGGTCGCCCATTTGCTCCACGATCTCTTTCCCGGTCGTCAAGCGATGGATTTCCGGGTTCGCCTCGTTTTTAAATTGCTGTGGCATAAAGTAGCCGTGCTCGCGGACGAGCTCTTCCGCCTTTGCGATTGCTCCGCGCATCCCTTGTGCACCCGGTGTGAGCACAAGCTCGGCTCCATACGCCCGCAGCAGGTTGCGGCGCTCCAAGCTCATCGTATCCGGCATGACTAATACCGCCTTATATCCTTTCGCCGCCGCGACCATCGCCAATCCGATCCCAGTGTTGCCGCTTGTCGGCTCAACGATCGTGTCGCCCGGCTTCAGCTTGCCCGCTTTTTCCGCCGCTTCAATCATCGCCAACGCAATCCGGTCTTTGACGCTGCTGCCCGGGTTCATAAATTCCAGTTTCAAATACACATCCGCGCTGTCTTCATCAACGATGCGGTTCAGTTTCACGGCCGGCGTATCGCCGATCAATTCGGTTATCGAGTTGACTGTGCGTGCCATTGTTCCACCTCTAATCCCCATTAATTTTATCGACTTTGTCTCCAATGTATCAACTATTGGCGTAATTGTCAATCATTTTACTGTTTTCATTCTTTTTTTGCGAGTTGTTTCAACTGTTCCAGCTCCGCTTTGTCGAAATGGTACGTTTCATTGCAAAAATGGCACGAAGCTTCCGCCTGCCCTTCTTTGTCGATGATGTCTTGGATTTCCTCGGGCCCTAGGCTGATAAGGGCATCAGCGATCCGCTCGCGCGAACAACGGCAGACGAATGACACCGGCATCGTCTCGAGCACACGGACGCCTCCATCTCCCAACAGTTGTTCGAGCAGCTGTTCCGGGCTGAGCCCTCTTTCGATCATGCGCGACACGGGCGGAATTTGTTTCAGCCGCTCTTCAATGCGAGTGATCGTGTTCTCCTCCGTCCCGGGCATCAACTGGATAATAAATCCTCCGGCGGCTCGGATGGTATGGTCGGGATTGACGAGCACCCCGACGCCAACCGATGACGGAATTTGTTCGGACGAAGCAAAATAATACGTAAAATCATCGCCAAGCTCCCCGGAGATAAGCGGCACTTGTCCGGTGAAAAAGTCGCGCAGCCCAAGATCCTTCACAACCGTCAACATCCCATTTTTGCCGACCGCCCGTGCCACATCAAGTTTCCCATGCTCGTTCAGCTCAAAATGTACATGTGGATTCGTTACATAGCCACGCACTTCCCCTCTGGCGTTGCTGTCAACTAAAATGACGCCGATCGGGCCGCCGCCGTCAATTTTAATCGTCAACGTTTCCTCGCCTTTCAGCATCGCTCCCATCATAACACCGGCGGTCAACGCCCGGCCGAGAGCCGCTGAGGCGGTCGGCCATGTTTGGTGGCGGCGTTGCGCCTCGGCGACAGTTTCCGTCGTTCTTGCGGCATACGCTCTCACTTGTCCATTGTAAGCGAGTGCTTTGACTAAGTAGTCTCCCATCTTCATCAAGCCTTTCATCCTTTTTTCTCGGTGTTTTTCTCGTACAACAATTTTAAGCCAGTCAGCGTCAAAAACGGATCAACGACATCGATGATGTCCGATTCGCTGGCAATGAGCGGAGCCAAACCGCCAGTAGCAATCACCTTCGGCGGGATTTTGCTTTTCGCCTTCATTCGCGACACGATGCCTTCCACTTGTCCGACATAACCGTATAAAATGCCGGCTTGCATGGCGCTGACCGTATTTTTGCCGATGATATCATCCGGGCGGGCGATTTCAATGCGCGGCAATTTCGCCGCCCGCGCGAACAGAGCCTCTGTCGAGATCATAATTCCCGGGGCAATGGCCCCTCCCATATATTGTTTATGTTCATTAATATAACAATACGTCGTCGCCGTGCCAAAATCGACGATAATCAGCGGACTGCCGTACAAATGGATGCCGGCGACCGCGTTGACAATCCGGTCGGCGCCCACCTCACGCGGATTGTCATATTTGATGTCGAGCCCGGTTTTAATGCCCGGACCGACGATGAGCGGTTTGATATGGAAATATTTTAGACACATGCGTTCAAGAGCAAACATAATCGGCGGCACGACCGAGGAAATGATGATGCCTCGAATGTCGGAAAACTGCAAGCCGACATGGTTCAAGAGCGCTTTGATCATCATGCCGTATTCGTCTTCCGTTTTCGAGCGGCTTGTTTCAATGCGCCAATGATGTTTCAGTTCGTCCCCGTCATACACCCCTAACACCGTGTTTGTATTGCCGACGTCCAATACAAAAATCATCGCTTCATTCCTCGCTTTTCCTCGATAAATTCCCATTCTTTATCATATCATACTTACGGGAAAAAAACTGTCCTTCTTTCCCTGGGCCGCCGGCAAAAAAAAAAGATGCCTCCGAACAGAGACATCGATTACTCCTCTTTCTTTTGGATGTTGATTTTCACATCGCCGTCGCTTTTGCCGGACTCCTCGCGCCCGTTCCGGTCTTTGGGCAGCGTGCCATGTTCGAACAAATGTTTAATTTGCTCCGCATCGAGCGTCTCGACTTCCAACAGCGTGTTGGCGATCAAATCCAATTTGTCCCGATGTTGGGTCAAAATTTGTTTCGCTTTTTCATAGCACTCTTTAATGATGCGCTGAATCTCTAAGTCAATTTCATAGGCGATTTTGTCGCTGTAGTTTTGCTCGTTGTGTAAGTCACGTCCTAAAAACACTTGCCCGCTCGGTTGGCCGAATTGAAGCGGACCAAGCTTTTCGCTCATACCAAACTCCGTCACCATCCGGCGCGCGATGTTTGTCGCCCGTTGAAAATCGTTGTGGGCCCCTGTACTCACTTCATTGAACACGATTTCCTCGGCAACGCGCCCGCCGAGCAGTCCGGTGATTTTATCCATCAGTTCGGCTTTCGTCATAAAGTAGCGGTCTTCTTTCGGCAGCATGACCGCATAGCCTCCGGCTTGGCCGCGCGGCACAATCGTCACTTTATGCACCATTTCCGCATCGGCGAGCACCATGCCGATGACCGTATGCCCAGCTTCGTGAAACGCGACGATGCGCCGTTCTTTTTCCGAAATGACGCGGCTTTTTTTCGCCGGTCCGGCAATCACCCGGTCCGTCGCCTCGTCGATGTCGCTCATATCAATTTTCTTTTTGTTGCGGCGCGCTGCAACGAGCGCCGCCTCATTCAGCAAGTTTTCCAAGTCGGCGCCGGAAAATCCAGGCGTCCGCATCGCGATCGTCTTCAAGTCAACGGATTCATCGAGCGGCTTGTTGCGGGCATGCACGCGCAGCACCGCTTCGCGCCCTTTGACGTCCGGGCGGTCGACGGTAATCTGCCGGTCGAAGCGACCCGGGCGCAACAGCGCCGGGTCTAAAATGTCCGGCCGGTTGGTGGCCGCGATAATAATGATCCCTTCGTTGCCGTTAAAGCCGTCCATTTCGACAAGCAGTTGGTTGAGCGTCTGCTCACGCTCGTCATGGCCGCCGCCAAGGCCGGCGCCGCGCTGGCGGCCGACGGCGTCGATCTCATCAATGAAGATGATGCACGGGGCATTTTTTTTCGCCGTCTCAAACAAGTCGCGCACCCGCGATGCCCCGACCCCGACGAACATTTCCACGAAATCCGACCCGCTGATCGAGAAAAACGGCACGCCCGCTTCTCCGGCAACCGCGCGCGCCAACAGCGTTTTCCCGGTTCCGGGCGGCCCAACGAGCAATACCCCTTTCGGAATGCGGGCGCCAAGTTCCGCAAACTTGCGCGGATCTTTTAAAAACTCGACGATTTCCACCAACTCTTCCTTTTCCTCATCTGCCCCAGCCACATCGCGGAAGCGGACTTTCCGCTTGTCATCCGTATACAGCCGCGCCCGGCTTTTGCCGAAATTCATCACCCGGCTGCCGCCGCCCTGTGCCTGGTTCAAAAGGAAGAAGAACAAAATAAAAATAATAACAAATGGGATGATGGAAGTGAAAAACGTCACCCATCCGCTCGTTTCGTCCGCTGGCACGACTTCCACCCGCGTCCGCGCCGCCGCCGCATCGATGCGGTCAAGCACTTTGTCACTGTTCATGACGTAGGTGGAAAAGTACTGCCCTTCGCTATATGTTTTCAACTGGCCTTTGATTTCATATACGCCGCGCTCCGGCTTAATGGAAAACGACTTGACATCCCCGTTTTCCAGATGAGTGATGAACGCATCGTACGTCATCGGCTCCGTTCGCTGGTTCGTGCCGTTAAAAAAGCTGACGACGCCGATCACGACGAGGAAAATCAGCAAATAAAAGATGGTATTGCGGAAAATCCGGTTCATTTCTTGCCTCCTCCCATATGAAACACACTATACTCAATACTATCATAGAAATTTGTTTCAATACAAACAATTCGGCCGTCGCCCAGCAACCGTTCTACTTTTGGTACACTTCCGGCTTTAAGACGCCGATAAACGGGAGGTTGCGGTATTTTTCCGCGTAATCGAGCCCATAGCCGACGACGAATTCATCCGGGACGGTAAATCCGGTGTAATCGGCTTGAATGTCCGCCTTCCGTCCAGACGGCTTGTCAAGAAGCGTGACGATTTTGATCGAATTCGCCTTCCGGTAGCGAAACAAGTCGACCAAATAGCTGAGCGTCAGCC
The DNA here is from genome assembly GCF_056494105.1 of Geobacillus sp. PLS 41. Taxonomy (NCBI): domain Bacteria; kingdom Bacillati; phylum Bacillota; class Bacilli; order Caryophanales; family Anoxybacillaceae; genus Geobacillus; species Geobacillus sp. PLS 41. The sequence continues at coordinate 498,192 of NZ_CM151395.1, forward strand.
CACTGTCAATAATATCCTCAATGATCAAAATATCCCGTCCTTCGACGGAGGTGTTCAAGTCTTTGACGATTTTCACTTCGCCGGATGAAACGGTCGCATTGCCATAGCTTGATACGTCCATAAAATCCATTTCTAAATATGTATCAATATGTTTGAGCAAATCGGCCATAAACGGCATCGCCCCTTTGAGAACGCCGACAGCGAGCGGAAAACGGCCTTCATATTCTTTCGTTAACAAACCGCCGAGTTCTTTGACTTTTGCCTGAATTTCCTCTTCAGTGATCAACACTTTTTGAATATCGTCTTTCATCCCCATCTTATTTTTCCTCCTAGCTGTTCATCGCCTGATATTGCAGCAAAATATAGCGAGCTTGCCCACGGTTTTGCGCTTCGAAAGCCGATTTTTTCAAGCCAGGCACCCAAAGGATGCGACCGTCGGCATCTTCGACAATCGGCCAGCGATCCCTTTCCATCCGCGGAATTTTTGCTTCAATGAAAATTTCTTTCAATTTTTTCGTGCCTCCCGTCCCCTTGAGCACCATCCGGTCGCCGCGCCGACGCGTCCGCACGCGGAGCGGCAAGGAGACGGAAGCAGGATCCACGACGAACCAATCATTCCCGGCCTGCTTTCTTGGATAGTGTTCCCCAAATTCACTGATGATTGCATAGCCGTTTGGGAGGGGCAATAGCGCCGGAACCGGCAGTTCAAACCAATAGCCTTTCTCGCCGCTTTCTGCGTCAAAAGTAAACAAACAGCGGTCGTACGAGCGAATCACTTTGAGCCCTTTTGGCAAATCGATCATTCCGGAAGGGCGGCCGCGCTCACAAAGCATCAGTATATGGCCGATATGTACGGAAGTCAATGTCGGCGGAACGCCGCCATAAAGACGGAGAAGCAACAGCTGCAGCACCCGGCGCTGCAGCGGTCGCGGCAGCTCCAAAAATGGTCCGATGGAAAGCGCCGCATCGCGATGTTGTTTTTCCATTACTTTATTCAGCGCGTCCGCGGCTAATTCCTCCAAAAATTGCTCATCTTCCGCCATCATTTCGCTGTATTGCTGAAACCGCTCGTGCAGGCGCGGATTTTCCTGCCGCAGCAACGGGACAATATGATGGCGGAACCGGTTGCGCGTATAATCGTCTTTTTCATTGCTCGGATCGCAGCGTGGAGACAGCCCCATCTGCCGGCAATACGCTTCAATCTCCGCCCGGCTGACAGCCAAAAACGGACGGATGAGATAGCCGCCGTGAAACGGCCGTTTGACGGGGATACCAGCGTATCCTTTGCTTGTGCTGCCGCGCACAAGCCGCATTAAAATCGTCTCGACTTGATCGTCGCCATGATGGCCTACGGCGACGTACCCCGCTTGATGCTTTTCCATCAGTTCGGCAAAAAAGCGGTAGCGGCAGATCCGCGCCGCCTCTTGGGCGCCGAGACCTGCGCTGCGCTGAAAGGCCGGGACGTCGATTTGCGCAGTCTCACATAAAATACGGCGCTCCACGCAAAAACGTTTCACAAACTCCATCTCTTCTTCTGACTCCCGCCCACGAAACATATGGTCAACATGGGCCGCTATGACCTGAAGCTTCCATTCGTCGCGCAGCGACAAAAAAACGTGCAGCAACGCAAGCGAATCCGGGCCTCCGGAGACGCCAACGATGACGGCCGCTCCTTCTGAAAGCAGTTGATGCCTGTGGATAAAGGCGCGCACTTTGTCGATCATCCGAGCCAACCTCTTTGCGTTTCTTTCAGCTTCATCGTAACACGTCCGCCCTGTTTTCTCAAAAAAAATTACATCGCCAGCTGCCAATATATATAAAAGGCATAGGCGCCCAGCAATGCGGCGGCGATGACCACCGTTTCGACAATCCCTCTCGCTTGGCGGCGCCGTTTCACCTGCCGCCCCGACCGACGGCTTGGCACTGCCTTTCTTTCGTTTTCCGCCGATGTATGGCGGGAAGAGGCGGCCAATAAGTCGCGACGCATATCGGCCGCCTTTCGATATCGGCCGTCAAGCGCCTTTTGCAGCACCTCCTTGTATCGGGTTAAAAAGCGGTCCGTTTCGATGATGGACAACAGCTGCGCCCGACCGTCACCCTTTTTCTCAATCGGCCCCGGGCAGCAAGAAGAAATCATCACCATCGCCGCCGCAAACAAGTCGTAAGATGGCTCCGCTTTGCGCGATCCAAGCCCCCAATAGCCGCGGTCATACAGCTCAGTAAACTCTTTTACCGCCCTTCCTTGCAGCGTCGTCCCGCCCACATCAAGCAACCGAACCGACGGCGGCGACCCGGTAACGATCAAATTATCCGGCTTTAAATCCCCAAATACCCATCCTTCTTGATGAAGCCGATCAAGCACCGACAACAGCTGCATCACGAGCACGGGCGCCCATTCTTTTCCACGGCGGCGGATGAAAGCAGCGAAATTCTCCCCTTCAATATACTCCATCACATAAAACGGGATCGTCTCCCGCGCAAACGGGCTTTGCCAGTCATCGGCTTCCAGCAAAGAAGGCCCGAGGGCGGCTCCCTGGACCTTAGCAAAACGGCGCAATATATTCATTTCCGATGCCAATGACGCATAGTCATCGCTCAACTTGACGGCGACGCGAGTCCGGCCGTTCTCCGCCAAATAGACGACGCCGTTCGCCCCGCTGCCAAGCCGCCGCAGCAGCCGGTAGGAACGGCCGTGCCATTTCCCAGTGATGACCGTACCAGGCGGCAAATTACAAAGACGATTCTTCGATGTATGGCTCATCGCCATCGCCGATCCAGCTCCTTAACGACCGTTTACGCTCAAAATAGGCGATTGCCTCACGCAGCGCCGGTCCGGTCGGCGTCAGCCCGCCCGACGCCAATTTCGGAAAGATAGTGGACAACTCTTCAATCCTTGGCGTCCAGTCGATCATTTTTTCGGCGTGCGCCCGTTTTCCCGGGAAGATGAACACCGAAAAGCGGTTTTCGCCCATGCGCGCATTTAAGCTGAGCGATAAATCGATGAGCGCCTCTTTGACGGTCGGCAGTTTTGTTTTCATGCTCCCGCTCGTATCGATCAAAATGAGCACATCAAGGGCAACCGTTTCCCCGAGTTCATCGACGACTTCCATCACTTGGCCGCGCTTGTCCGGCGGCAAGTCCTCAAGCGAAACGTCAGAACCAAAGATTTGTTTCAACTCGCGATTGACGAGCCCTTGCAACGTCTGAGTCATCGCTTGGCGCGTCACCATTTGCACGGTTTGCGACAGCTGTTTCGCGTACACGACTTGGCTCATCCCGCCGCCAGCCGCGGCGATCGCTTCAATTTCCCGCCGTCCGTTTTCATCCATCGCACCTTGGTCCAAGATGCCGATCACGTTCACCGTAATGCCTTGCTCACGGGCTAGCGCCGCCATGGCGGCTGGGTCCTCACCATGGTTGGAGCAGCCATCGGTAATGAGCAAAATTTGCCGCAACGTTCCCTTTCGCACGTTCGTTCCCCTCCTTGGCGAATGTATTACCATCATCGCCGCAGGGGAACGTTTTTATACGCTAGCTATTGCGCCTTTTTCATATACATGTATGCCGGAATCGTCGCCCATTTCGGCGTATTGTGCCGAACTTTGGCGACAACGACGGTCATATCGTCTTCAATCTCGCCGCCGCATTGGCGGATCACTTCTTCCATGATCAAATCGGCGACTTCCTGCGGGTCGTTCGTCTTTAATTCTTGAATTTTCCGCTTCATCCAAACATCATGGTTTTCGACGTTCATCGGCCCTTCAAACACACCATCGCTCATCATAATGAGCAAGTCGCCCGATTTCAGCTGCTCGGTGACAACGTCAAATTCCACTTCTTTAATGATGCCCATCGGCAAGTTGCTCGCTTCCACTTTCATCACCTTGTCACCGCGCTTAATAAAGCTTGGCGTCGATCCGATTTTCAAAAACTTCGTCGCCGCGTTTTGCAAGTCGATGATGGCCAAATCCAGCGTCGCATACATGTCTTCTGTCGTCCGCAATGCCAAAATCGAATTGATCGATTTGATGGCAATCGACTCGTCCATTCCCGTCTGCAAAATCTTTTGCAACAGGCGCAGCGTCTCGCGGCTTTCGTCATGCGCCCGCTCCCCATTGCCCATGCCATCGCTGATGGCAACGGCGTACTTGCCGGTAGCAAGTTCAATCGTTGCATAACTGTCGCCAGAAATGAACCCCCCTCCTTTGGCGGCAAACGCGACGCCCGTTTCGACGACGAACGCTTTCGTCGAGCCGAAGGCGACGCGGCAGTAGCCGTTCGGGTAGGCGGCGCACTCTTCGCGCTTGACGACGATCGTCTCTCCCAAAATATCTGACAGCATCGGCGCAATCAGTTTTTCGCACTCACCCCGCCCTTCGCAGTAAGGAATGCTCATTTCAATATCGATATTTCCTTTTTCCAAACTGTAAATGTCGACATGGCCCACTTCGATGCCAAACTCTTGCAGCGCATGGTAAATTTGTTCTTCCTGCAAATAATGGTTTTCCTGTTCTTTCTGCATTTCTTTGGCGAAATCGTCCATCACTTGCGAAACGCCCAACAGCTGTTCAGCGACAAGCTTCCGGCTTTCGTGGATTTGCCGTTTGAGCTTGCGGTTTGCTTGATAAGCAACCATCTCTTTTTCAATCGCGTCGACGACTTTGCCGGCCTTGACGCAATACCGCTCCCACTCGCGCAGCAACTGATGGTTTTGCGACAATGTTTTTTCGTCCGCCTCGCCCATCATTTGCTTCATGTACGCATAGGTTGTACGAAAGTTGTCCGCCCAGCATTGCGTCTTCTTAAAGCACGTTTGGCACGTTTTTTCCGTGATGTCGCTCAAAAAATAGTCGACTTCACGGTCGCTGTATTCATTAGCATCCGGAAGCGGTTCGGGCGAAAAGCTTTCCGCCAGCGCCTGAAAGACGTTGGAAAACTGCGAGACGCGTTGCACCGTCATATCGCGGATTTTCCGGACGTATTGTTGTTGCTCATTTATATATTCTGCCGTGCCGGGAATGTATTTGGCGATTTTCTCCGTCAGTGAACGGGATGTACCAAAAAACAGCATAATTGCGATGCCGGATTCAAACAGCGTCGGCACAAGCTCACTCTTCCCTTCGCCGTATAAACCAAGCAACAGCGTCGCGACGAGGAGGCCGAACGCCACCCCAAGTTTTTTCCCTTCCCTCAGCAACCCGCCAAGCAGCCCGGCGAAAGCAAGCAAACTCATTTCCGACAAGTTGCCGACATTTGCCAAGCTCAGTACAAGCCCGGTGACAACGCCGACGGTGGAGCCGGTCGCCGCTCCGGCGACAAACGCGAACAACAAAACGAGGTAGCGCGACATCACATGCTCAAGCGACAAACCGTACACAGCCCAACCGATCATCCCGGTCAACATCGAGGCGAGCAAAATGATCAACGAAATGATCTCTTCCGCTCGCAACGCATGTTTATGCTTCTGCACTGTCAACAACGGGATGCTTTGCATAAAAATCAAGGTCAATACAAGCGACAGCCCGGCTTCGACGACCGCCATGGCGGCGCCGTAGACCGATCGCTCTCCGAGCCAATAATAGGAGATCAGCCATTTGGCGGAAAGAGACAGCACAAACACAACAAATGGAACGATTTTCAGTGACTCACTGATCACCCTCCGCACCCATCCGTAAATAAAGAGAAAGCCAAAAATGGAAACGCCGACAAACAGCGCCACATCAAGCGACAGCGTCAAAGCACCGGCCAACAGCGAGATCAACGCAAAAGCGGCCTTGTCGCGGCGCAGCATATAGACCGAAACGAAAAATGGCAAAGCGAACGGGGTCAGCTTCGATAAAATCAATGCTCGTCCAAGCAAAAAGCCGACAAGAAGAAGCAAAAAGCCTTGATGGATGAACAGATGACCGAGGCGCAGCTTCACATGGCGCATCCAGCGCGACACCGTTGCTTGCGTGTCATGAATCGGCACTTCCGAAATGCTGCGGCGCACCGTCCCTCTTTCTACTCTTTCCATTCCCGATCCTCTCCTTTACCTTTCTATTACCCCCTATTATATCGCTTGAATTGTCAGAAATTTGTCAAAACCACAGAGAAAAATAAAAAATCGTTCGACGTTTTCCACGGCAAAACGCGGTCAACAGGCTTGTTCCGACAGAAAGAGGCAAAAAAGAAAAACGAGCATGTCGCTTGATGGCGCATGCTCGTTTGCGATGACCCGTACGGGATTCGAACCCGTGTTACCGCCGTGAAAGGGCGGTGTCTTAACCACTTGACCAACGGGCCATTTTGGATTGTTGGTGGCGGTGGAGGGGATCGAACCCCCGACCTCACGGGTATGAACCGTACGCTCTAGCCAGCTGAGCTACACCGCCGTGTGACAACAGTTTATATCATAACGGAGGAGATGACGATTGTCAATACATATAGGCGGAAAATGCAGAGGGGAAATATATCCTCTTATTCCATACAGAAACAAAAAAGCATCCATAGCGACGGATGCTTGTTTCCGAATTTGTCATCCTTCAAACAATCTTTCAGCAGCAAGTTACCCTCGTCTCGCTCCACGACCTCCCCGCTTCGACTCCGTATGACGGCGCAGCGATGCCAATCGGTCTTCACTCTCTTTTAAGAATCGGCTGATTTTTTGTTCTAAGCTGTCCGCCGCGGAGCGGTCGTTTGTCCGATGGCGCGGCCGCTGCGAAGAAGGCGTGTCTTTTGCTTTGCGAATGGACAGGCCGATTTTTCCATCTTGACCGACGTTGATGACTTTGACATACACCATATCGCCGACTTTCAGATGATCGTTGATGTCTTTGACATAGTTATCGGCTACCTCGCTAATGTGAACGAGTCCTGTGACCCCCTCCGGCAGCTCCACAAACGCCCCAAATTTCGTAATGCCCGTGACCTTGCCTTGTAACTTGCTGCCTACTTCAATCGACATAAAAAAAGTGCTCCTCCTTAAAACGCTTTAAAGATGGTGTTTTTTTTATTATAGCGAATGAAAAAAATGCGTGTCAATATGACGAATGCCCATAGAAAACGGGCATTCGCAGGCAAAATTATTTTTCCGGCAAGACGAAAATAATTTCTCCATCTTTCGATAAGTAATATTTTTTCCGCGCCAGCTCGGCGATATAGTCATCATCATGCAACTTTTTCATTTCCTCTTTCAGTTGCTTTTCCTTCCGTTCAAGCTCCGCAAGCTGCTCTTTCAGCTTTTGCTGTTCCGCCGTTTTTGCATCGATCGCCTTCGCTTGCGAGTGCAAGGTGTAGACAAGAGCGGAGGCGAATATCGCAAACAACAACGACCAGACAACCAAACGGACAGCGACAACCCGCCGTCTTCTCGCCGCCTTCTGCTTTTTCTCCTCATGCTCAGCTATGTACGTCGACGACAGCTTCGTCACATTCGTTCTCCGGGGCACGTTCATCGCGTTTACACCTCTTTTACTCGCGCCATTTCGCAAACCACATGCTTATTTTCTCTTTTGTATTCTTGATTTGTCCAGCAAATCCTTTTAAACGTCGAAAAAATTTTTCCACCCCGGCTCGTCTTTGCGGCGGCACCCGCCGCCAAATCATGATGCCCGTCCAACGCAGCGGAGCAAGCAAAAGGCGGATCATCTTCCAAACAGCCAGCAGCACAAACCGAACGATCCACAACAAAAGCCGCCAAGCGAACAATAGAAGTGCCAGCGCCATTTGCCCAAGGAGGATGAGCGGGCGCATGACCATGAGGCGGAACAGCTGAACGAGCGTCTGTCCGAGTCTTACCGCCAGCCCAATGAACCACTCGAGCACCCGAACATAAAAGGAGCGGAGCAAGCTTTGATAAGCGGCATATCCGCATAAAAGCGCGAGAAACAAATAAAAGCGAAGCTCGCCTTCATTGACGAAAAGAAGCACATAAAACACGATGAGCGCCTGCACCGCCCAAAACAGCACGTCATTCACAAAGACGAGCCAGTGCGCCCGCTCATGCCGTTTCAACATCCGGCTGTACGTATCCCACGCCAGGCCAAGCCAGCCGCCCATGCCAATCATCGCCAGCATGGTGTACAGCTGTATGCTGACATTCATTTGAACAACTTGCTAAAGAATCCTTTAGCCTTCTCCTGATGGTCATCTAAATAAACGAGGTCGAAAATGCGCCCTTTAATCGAAACAACGCCTTTGTCGACATCTAAGTTTTTCATCTGCAAGTTTTGCCCGCGGATGGCCAAAAAGCCCATGACCGTCTCAAGCAAAAACTCCTCGTTGTCAAAGCTCTCGACTTGTTTCACCCCGGTGATGTCAAGAAGGCGCCGGCCGCGCATGATCACATCATGTTCCTGGACCGGACCTTTGTTCGTGCTTCCGCCAAATTCATCGTGTCGACTCATGTTCATCCCCCGCATTTCCATTTAGTATAGAAAGCCGGCAAGGCCAACCGCCTTTTCTCATCCGTTGTTTGTACCATATGTATGTCAGCGGGGGATGGTTTAGAACAAGCCTGCAGGACAAATTAGACGTCGTCTTGTTCCGGCGCCGGGGTGGTCCGTTCTTCGCGGATCAATTCGTACAGCCCGGTTGCCTCCTCTTTTTTCGTTGTTTCTTTTAGATCCGTCACTTTTACCGTTACCCGCTTTTGCCCAAATTGAATCGTCAATTCATCGCCGACTTTCACATCGGAGCTCGCTTTGGCGACATGGCCGTTGATCCATACTCTCCCTTGATCGGCGATTTCCTTCGCCAACGTGCGGCGTTTGATGAGGCGGGACACTTTTAAAAATTTATCAAGGCGCATTGCATGATCCCCCTTACCGTTCGTTTTCTTTGGCTTCTTCCCAAAAACGATCGAGTTCGGCAAGCGAAAACGAGGTGATCGACCGGCCGCTTTTTCGCACTTGTTCCTCGATATAAGCGAAACGGCGGGCAAATTTGTCGTTGGCCATTTGCAACGCTTCTTCCGGTTGAATCCCGTAATAACGGGCAAGGTTGATGAGCGCGAACAATAGATCGCCAAACTCGCCGACAAGCCGATCGCGACGGCCGCCGGACGTTTCGGCTCGAAACTCGGCCATTTCTTCTTCGACTTTTTGCCATATCGGCGCGGCATCATCCCAGTCAAACCCGACTTTCGCCGCTCGTTTCTGCAGCTCGTACGCCCGCATCGTCCCCGGCAGACTTTTCGGAATGTCGGCAAGAATCGATTCCGAAAGCCCGCCTCCTTTTTCTTTCTCCTTGATCTTCTCCCAGTTGGCAACGACTTGTTCGGCCGTCTCGGCCGTGACATCGCCAAACACATGCGGGTGGCGTCGGATCATTTTCGCCGTCAGCGTGCGGATGACGTCGTCGATCGAAAACAACCCTCGGTCGGCGCCGATTTGCGCATGGAGCATTACTTGCAGCAATACGTCGCCGAGCTCCTCGACCATATGATCATCGTCACCCTCGTCAATCGCCTCGAGCAGCTCATACGCCTCCTCAAGCAAATAGCGCTTCAGCGACGCATGCGTCTGCTTCCGATCCCATGGACAGCCGTTCGGCCCTCTCAGCGTGGCGATGACGCGGCGCAGCGTCTCAAACCGGTGGTAAAGCAACGGCTCGTCCTTCACCGGCGGCACGTAGACGCTTGTCAAGTTGTCAAGCCCCGTCTCGCGGTCCAACTCATAAAGCGGCACGCGCTTTACTTGCTCGTCCTTCGTGCCTGCCGCGGTGACAATGTAGATCGGGTAATCGTCGGGAAGCTGCTCCATCAAAGAAAGCTTCACGTTCGAGGCCACAAACGAATCGTACACTTGACAAAAAACAGCATGCAGTGAGGGCGACCATTCTTCTCCTCGAAAAGTCGTCGCATCAAGCAACTGAAACCCTTCAATTGGATCGATGCGCACCGCCGTAAACAGCGCATCCAAAAAGCTTTGACCACCTTCGATCACGATTCGGCAGACGCCGCGCCGCTCAGCTTCGAAAAGAAGCTGCACCGTCCGCTCGGCAACAAGCGGATGGCCGGGAACAGCGTAAAACACATCGCCGCGCTTCGCCTGTTCCGTCAATCGATCGACGATGTCAGCGTACACATCCGCAAACTGCTCGTGTTTTTCATACACTTCATCAAATGACGTAAACGCAATCCCTTCCTCCGTAAGCCATTTGACCACCGGGTGTTCTTTCGTCCGCAAAAAGAGCGGATGCGCCCGCTTTAGCTTTCGGTACACACCGATCGGCAGCTGTTTTACATCTCCGGCGCCGAGGCCGAACACATAAATCGTATTCATCGCCGATCACCTGCCTCCTAATCGTAGACGGAATTTATTAGCCAATGGGAAAGCTGCCAACTCCTGTTCAGAAAAAACATGTCCTTTCACAATACACGCAAGGTAAACGACAGCACCGATGGCAACGCCGCCAAGCGCCTCGGCAGCCGCCCATAGCCGCCCCTCGCTCGAGCTGTCCATCAGCCACCTATACCCATGCAAGACGACGGCCATCATAGCGGCCGCTTTCACGGTTGGGTACATGTATTTCCGGCCCGCCGTCCGATATTCACGCGGCAAAAAGGCGCATAAAAAGCCTGCCATGAGCGCATAAGCACCCGTCGTCGCCGCGGCGGCGCCAAGCGCTCCAAACCGCGGAGCAAGCCAATGCATAAGCGCGGCCTTCCCCGCCACTGCCAACGCCACGCCGGCAGCGGCCGTCCATTCCCTCCCCATTCCTTGCAATAATGCAGAGGCGGTCAACGCGATCGTAGTAAAAAAGACAGAGGAGGACAAGACGGCGAGAACCGACGAACCGTAGTCATTCTCGAACAACATCGCATTGATCGGTCGAATGAGGCAAATGAGCCCTAACGAAGCACCAAGCCCAATGACAACGGCAAGCCGGATGGACAGCGCTCCATAGGCGAAAACGGCACCTTGGCGGCGCGCTCCGGAAAGAAGTGGAACAAGCGCCAATGAAAACGACGTGCCGACGACCGTGCCGAGCTGAATGAGCGGCTGACCGCGGTCGTACACTCCTTTTAGCCGCTGCACCTCATCGAGCCTTGCCCCCGCTTCCTGTAGAAGCGGAACGAATAAAAATGAATCGACGAGTGGAATCAGCGTCAACGCCATATTCGTCAAGCAAATGACCGTCCCCGCCGTCAATAAACGCCGGCCCACCTGTCGATCCCAAGCTGGCGGCGTGCGGCCCGACGTTTTTAGCCGCCGACGCCGGGACAGGAAGAAAAGCAAAATGAAAAGCGCCGCCGCCATGCCTACTAGCGTCCCTGCGACCGCTGCCATGCCGCAAGCATAGACGTCGGCGCCGCGCTGCACCGCTCCATACGACAGCCCTAAAATCGCCGTCACCCGGACGAATTGCTCGCCAACTTGGGACGCCGCTGTCGGCGTCATATCATGCCGCCCTTGGAAATAGCCACGCAACAATGCGATGGGCGGAAACAGCAAAAACGAAAATGAAAGCAAGCGCACGAGCGGCGTAAGCCGTCCATCGCCCATCGCCGAGGCAATCACCCCCGCCCCTAGATACAGCGAAGCAAACAGGATGACGCCAAGGACGCTTAACACCAACAAGGCGACGCGCACACTAGCGGCAGCGCCCGCTTCATCCTGTCCCGCCAACCGCTCGGCGACAAGCTTCGAGACGGCAACCGGGTAGCCGGTCAGCGAGAGTGCGACGACGATGCCATAAATCGGGTACACTTGTTGGTAAATATAAAAACCAATGTCCCCGACCATATTTTGATACGGAACACGGTACAAAGCGCTTAATAGTTTCGCGGCCAAAGCGGCGGCCGTTAAGATCGCCGCCCCTTTCCATACGTTTCCCATCCAGTTTCTCCCCTCGCATAGACAACCCACTCAACCTAGACGCCGGAGGGCGATAGAAGCCGCCAAGCGCCATTATGGCTACGCTCGATATTATAGCGCAACTTCCGCCTGTTGGACAAAGGTGATGGTCAACTCGCACGGCTTCATGCGCTGTTCCGCAAGCCAAGCGGACGAAAAAGCAGGATGTGGAAGCGATTCCGGGATTCAAGGCATCTCGCCCCCATTTGCCGGGCGGAAAAAAAGGCAGCCTGTGAAGCTGCCTTGTTGTTTCGCCTATTGTTCCATTTGTCGAGCCAAAAAGCTGGCGGCTGTTTCTACTGCTTTATGCTCCACTTCACCAAGCGTTTTCTCGCGCGATAAAATGATGACTGCTCCGATCGGATCGCCGTTGGCGACAATCGGGCCGATCGTATACGACTTCAACGTTTCCGTCATCCCGTCAACGAGCTCGACTTCCCCTTCCTCCGTATGGAGGATGGAATTGCGGTCTTCCATGGCTTTTTCCACCAACGGGCTGACGCTTTTGTTCATATACTCTTTTTTCGAAACGCCGGCGACAGCGATGTATACATCGCGGTCGCAAATGAGCACAGGCTGGCCGAGGCTGTCAAACAGCGCTTCGGCGTACTCTTTGGCAAAGTCGCCTAATTCACTGATCGGCGAATATTTTTTCAAAATGACTTCTCCATCGCGGTCAACAAATATTTCGAGCGGATCTCCTTCGCGAATGCGCAACGTTCTGCGAATTTCCTTCGGAATGACAACTCTCCCTAAATCATCAATGCGACGAACAATACCGGTTGCTTTCATGCCTTGTATACCCTCACTTTCATCTAGGATTTGAAGGATACTCCGATGAACCCTTTCAATGGGGAATTCACCATTGTTGTCATTAGTATCCTTCACAATCCACGTTCTATACGTGATGAAAGTGATTTTGGCCATTTTAGATAAAATTGCCCATCCTTCATTATCGCCACATGCAGGAAACGATAAACATCATAAAACTTTTTCTTGATTATGCCGTCACCGACTTCTCATTTTCCACCCCAGACAGCCGCCGCAGCGTCTCCTCTAAAATCATCAGCCACTCGTGCGGCTTCATTTCCTTGATATAGAGCACAATTTTCAGCTTCGCTCCGTCCATGCCAAACCCGAATAAGCGGCCATGCCGGCGTCCGATGTCAGATAGACGCTGGATTTCCACCGTTTTCGATGCCTGTTCAGTAAACAAGATGTCAATTTGCTGCTTATGTTGCTTCATCGATTCGACGCCAAGCTGCTTGGCCAACACCTTCAACTCAGCAATTTGGAACAAATACGCAACTTCATCTGGATAATCGCCGAAGCGGTCGACCATTTCCTCACGCAGCGCCTCAACGTCTTCGAGCGTCTCCACTGCCTTAAATCGCTTGTACATCTCGATCTTTTGCAACTCGTCTGCAATGTATGTGCTCGGAATATAGGCGTCGACTTCGACATCGATGACGACATCCGGCCGCTCGTCTTCTCGCTTGATGCCGCGCCGTTTCTCGATCGCTTCTTTCAACATTTGCGAATACAAATCGAATCCGACCGAGTCGATAAAGCCGTGCTGTTCGGCGCCGAGAATGTTGCCCGCGCCGCGGATCGACAAATCGCGCATGGCAATTTTAAAACCAGAGCCGAGCTCGGTAAACTCTTTAATGGCTTGCAGCCGCTTTTCTGCCGCTTCATTGAGCACTTTATCTTTCCGATAGGTGAAATACGCATAAGCGACGCGGTTGGAGCGGCCGACGCGCCCGCGCAGCTGATACAGCTGCGACAATCCCATCCGGTCGGCGTCATAGACGATAAGCGTGTTGACATTCGGAATATCGATGCCCGTTTCAATGATCGTCGTCGTCACCAGCACATCGTATTGCCCTTCCAAAAACGCCAAAATCGTCGATTCGAGCTCCGTTTCCGACATGCGGCCATGCACGTAAGTGACGCGCGCTTCCGGGACAAGCTGTGCGATTTCTTCCGCTTTCAAGTCGATATCTTCAATATGGTTGTAAAGGAAAAACACCTGCCCGTCGCGGGCGAGCTCACGTTCAATCGCCTCTTTGACGAGTTCGGGCGTATATTCCATGACATACGTTTGCACCGGGAATCGGTTTTCAGGCGGCGTCTCGATGATCGACAAATCGCGCACGCCGATCATCGACATATGCAACGTACGCGGAATCGGCGTCGCCGTTAAGGTGAGCACGTCGATGTTCGCCTTCAGCTGCTTAATTTTTTCTTTATGCGCCACGCCAAACCGTTGCTCCTCGTCGATAATGAGCAAGCCTAAATCTTTAAACTTCACGTCTTTCGACAGCAGCCGATGCGTTCCAATGACCATATCGATCGTCCCATCTTTTAGCCCTTTGATGATCTCGGCTTGTTGCTTTTTCGTCCGGAAGCGGTTCAACAGTCCGACGTTGATTGGGAACCCTTGAAACCGTTCGCGCACCGTTTCGTAATGCTGTTGGGCCAAAATCGTGGTCGGCACAAGAAAGGCCACTTGTTTGCCGTCCATAATGGCTTTAAACGCCGCCCGCAACGCCACTTCCGTCTTCCCGTAGCCGACGTCGCCGCAAAGGAGGCGGTCCATCGGTTTGTCGCTCTCCATATCACGCTTAATTTCCTCAATCGACCGAAGCTGATCTTCCGTCTCTTGATACGGAAACGCCGCTTCAAATTCGCGCTGCATCTCGGTGTCCGGCGAAAACGCATATCCTTTGCTTGCCTCACGCTCGGCGTACAGCTTGATTAAATCTTCAGCAATATCCTGGACGGATGATTCCACTTTCTTTTTGACCTTTTTCCATTCCGAACCGCCTAGTTTGTAAATTTTTGGTTCTTTTCCTTCCGAGCCGACGTATTTTTGCACTTGATCCATTTGGTCGACCGGAACATACAGCGTATCGCCGCCTTGGTACTGGATATGAATATAGTCTTTATGCACCCCGTTGATTTCTAACGTCTCGATGCCTAAATATTTCCCGATGCCATGGTTGACATGGACGACGTAGTCGCCGACTTGCAATTCGGCGTAGCTTTTGATCCGCTCGGCGTTGGACAGCTTTTGCCGGCGCACCGGGCGTTTGACCCGTTTTTTGAACAACTCTTCTTCTGTGATGACGGCAATTTTTTGCAACGGCAATTCAAACCCGGTATTTAAATCTCCTTCAAGGAGCTGGCATTTGCCATGCAGCAAAGCCGCATCGCGCGCGAGCGGCAGCGCGTCAATCTCATAATCTTGAAGCAATGATTGCAGCTTTTTCACCCGCTCTGCATTCGGCGCCAAAAAGACGACCGCATAGTTTGCCTTTTTCCACCGCTCGACTTCGGATTGAAGAAGCGCCATTTGCCCATGGAAGTTTTGCATTTGTTTGCACGTAATATTGACGACGTTTTGTGGGTGGGCATACGGAACATGGCGCAAAAACAACGATAAGTATACCCGCTGGAATCGATGTTTTTGCAATAATTCAGAAAACGAATGCGAAAGCGGCACGCCATGAATCATTTTCCCACTGTCAAGCAAACTCGTATACCATTCCGCCTCTTCGCGGTCCAACCGTTCCGCCGCCTCTTGCAGCCGGCTCATTTCATCCATGAGCAGCACGCCGTCTTCTGGCAGGTAATCTAGCAAACTCGCAACCTTTTCATAAAAAAGGGACATATATTTATATTGTTGCTCGATTTCCTGCCCCTCGCGCAATTGCTCAAGCTCAGCGTGAATATGTTCATACATCCGCTGTTTGGCGGCCTCATCTTTCATCGTCTCCAAACTCGACGCAAGTCCCGCTTCAATCCGCTCGATTCCTCGGCGCCGCGTCTCATCATCGAGAATGATTTCATCGGCCGGCCCGATCATGATGCGCTCGATTTGCCCTTGCGAACGTTGGTCGTCAGGGGTGAACGTCCGAATCGATTCGATTTCCGTATCAAACAGCTCGATGCGGTACGGAAGCTCAGCGGTCAATGGATAAATGTCGATGATGCCGCCGCGGACGCTGAACTCTCCGGGGGCGGAAACGGTGCCGACCCGTTTGTACCCCATTTGCACAAACTTCTGTTTACAACGTTCTACATCGAACTCTTGTCCAACGGAGAAGGTGAACAAATACTGCTTCCAAAGCGACGGCGGCGGCAACAAACGCCGCAAGCCGGCGACCGGGCAGACGACGACTCCTTTTCCGCCTTGCGCCCAATGGTTCATAATCTCTAGGCGCTGTGCCTTCAGCTCCGGGCTGGCGACCGCCATCTCAGCGGCGATCACTTCGTTCACTGAATAAAGGAACACGTCTTCCGGCCCGAGCAACGAAACGAGATCGTCATACATTTTTTGCGCCTGAAACAAATTGTGAGAGACGACTAACAGCGGCCGGCCTGTCTCCTTGTAAAGCGTGGAAATAAAAACAGACCGGGCCGATCCGGACAGCCCGGCGACAAGCTGTTCCTTCAAACGGACATGGAGCCCTTCAATGATCGTACGGACATCTTGGTTTTCAGCTAAATAGCGATGCAACGAAAGCACCCCTATTCTCCCTCCTCTCAACGCCAGTTTCTTTCCGTCTCACTATTCTTTCGCAAACGCAAAAACGCTTTGGTCACCCAAAGCCGCCCTTAATGGATGAATTTTTCGTATTGATGCCATTCCGGGTTTCGCGCCAACGCCTCTTGACAGTCTTCGCAAATCGTTTTCACATGAATGTCACCGTTCGGTTCATACGAAATCATCTCGAGCCGTTCCTCTTCCGTTAAGTGGTGGAATCCCAGTTTCTCGCTGTATATCGGCATTTGCTCAATCGTTCCGACTTTTGCACCGCAATGGCGGCAATAGTAATGTAGCGCCATTCAAGCCAACCTCCTCACTGGGCACCTGCTGTTCCGTCCACAAGGCAGGAAAAGCCGACGCTTCGGCCGCCTCCCGTACTCACATTGTGCACCAGTTCAGAGGAAAATATTCACTCGTTAAAATCATTCATCACTTGAATAAATGGCGCCTTCACCGCCTGTTCACACGCATCGGCCGCCCGCAGCACCGCTTTGTCCACCGCCGGTTTCTCCTCTTCTGTAAATCGGCCTAGCACGTAGTCCGTGACCGGCTGACCGCCGGCCGGCCGGCCGATGCCGATGCGGATGCGCTTAAACTGCTCGGTGCCAAGGTGGTGAATGAGCGATTTGACGCCGTTATGGCCGCCGGAACTCCCTTTTAAGCGAAGGCGGATTTTCCCTGGCGGGAGATCGAGGTCATCGTAAATGACGATGACATCATCGATGGCAATGTCGTAGTAATCCATAAGTGGGCGAACACATTCTCCTGATAAATTCATATATGTCAACGGCTTGCATAATGCTACTTTTTCGCCAGAAACGGACGCCGTTCCAAACAAGCCGCGAAATTTAGCGGTTTTTAACGATACATTCCAGCGCTTCGCCAGTTCGTCGATGACGAAAAAGCCGACATTGTGCCTTGTTTGCTCATACTCCTTGCCCGGATTGCCGAGCCCGACAAACAGCTTCAATCCTCGCGCTCCTCTCTTTGCATGATACTACAAAAGACGTAACCGAAACGGTTACGTCTGTCACTCTTCTGGCGTCGTTTCTCTTCCTTCCGCAGCGTCAGGCTGTCCTGCCTCTTGCTGTTCGCCGCTATCGATTTCTTCCTCTTGTTGCGGCGGCAAGATCGTGGCGATCACCTCGGAAGGTTCATGATTGATTTCAAATTTGCCGTCCGTTTTCACATCGCCCACGGTGACGGTATCGCCCACTTGCAGGCCGGAAATGTCCACTTCAATCACTGGCGGGATGTTCGCCGGCAAGACGCGGATCGACAGCTCATGCAAGTTTTGCTGCAGCACACCGCCGTCTTTCACGCCAGGCGCTTCACCCACCAAGCGGACTTCCACATCAATATCGACCTCCGTTGACATGTCAACCGCTTGAAAATCAGCGTGAAGAAGATGACCGCGCAACGGGTCGCGCTGCAGTTCGCGCAACAACACGGAATGTTCCTCACCGCCGACTTTCAGCGTCAGCAAGCTTGTGCGCCCGCCTTCACGAAGCGCTTTCTCCAGCTCTGCAGTGCTGACGAAAATCATTTTGTTTTCGACTTTTTTGCCGTACAAAATCGCTGGAATGCCGCCTTGTGAACGAATGCGGTGCAATGTTGAACGTTTTTTGTCTGCGCGTTCCTTCGCTTCCAACACAATCGCCATGTTTCCTCACCTTCCTGAATTAGAATCTATTGTCTACTTTATCCTAAAACAAGAAGGGCTAAACATGTTTTCCTGCGTTAGTCGAACAGGACGCTGACAGACTTCATTTCATACACGCGGCTAATGGCCTCGGCAATGAGCGGCGCCACCGACAGCTCTACAATTTTATCAATTTTTTTCTCTTCTGGCAAGGCAATTGAATTGGTGACGACAAGCTCCTTGATTCTGGAATTTTGGATGCGCTCAATCGCCGGACCGGACAGCACCGGATGGGTGCAACATGCATACACTTCTTTCGCCCCATTCTCGGCGAGGGCGTTGGCTGCAAGGGTAATCGTGCCGGCCGTATCGATAATGTCATCAATCAAAATAGCCGTTTTCCCCGCCACTTGCCCGACAATGTTCATCACTTCCGCCACGTTCGGCTTCGGCCGGCGCTTATCAATAATGGCGATCGGTGCTTTCAAACGGTCAGCGAGCTTGCGCGCCCTTGTGACACCGCCATGGTCCGGAGAGACGACGACAATATCCTCCAATTGTTTGCTTTTGAAATAATCCGCCAAAATGGGCACACCCATCAAATGATCGATTGGAATATCGAAAAATCCTTGAATTTGAGGGGCATGCAAATCAAGCGTGATGACGCGCGACGCCCCGGCCGTCTCGAGCAAGTTGGCGACCAGCTTCGCTGTAATCGGTTCGCGCGAACGCGCTTTCCGGTCTTGACGGGCATAGCCGTAATACGGCATCACGATATTGATCGTGCGGGCCGAGGCGCGCTTTAACGCGTCGATCATGATAAGCAGCTCCATCAAATGCTCATTGACCGGCACGCTCGTCGATTGAATGACGAACACATCGTCGCCGCGGATGCTTTCTTCAATGTTGATTTGAATTTCCCCGTCGCTGAAACGGGAAACGGAACATTTGCCGAGCTCGATTCCCATGACTTCTGCAATTTCCTTCGCCAACTTCATGTTCGAGTTCAGAGCGAACAATTTTAATTGATGCTGACAGTCAGACATGATAGACCTCCGCTAAGATTTTTTCTTGCCTGGCAGGCGATCAACATAATGTTCTTTATTGACTTGCCGGGCGCGGGCAATGGCAAGTGCGCGGCCGGGAACGTCGTCTGTAATCGTCGATCCCGCGGCGACGTAAGCGCCTTGACCGACCGTAACAGGGGCGATCAAATTGACGTTGCAACCGATAAACGCCCCATTTTCGATTTTGGTCATATGCTTATTCACGCCGTCGTAGTTGACCGTAATCGACCCGCAGCCAAGATTGACATCGGCGCCGACTTCAGCATCGCCGATATAACTCAAATGCGGCGCCTTGCTTCCTTTGCCGAACGTCGATTTTTTCACCTCGACGAAATTGCCGATCCGCACCTCATCGTCGATTTTTGACAGCGGTCGAATATGGGCGAACGGGCCGATCGTCACATCCGAACCAATCTCGCTGTCATGGGCGACCGAATGGCGAATCGATGTGCGATGGCCGATATAGCAATTTTTAATTTCCGAATTTGGTCCAATGACGCAGTCTTCACCGATCACCGTCTCGCCTTCAATCACCGTGCCGGGGTAAATGACCGTGTCGCGTCCGATCATCGCCTCGGCGGAAATATAAGTGGAAGCCGGATCGATGATCGTGACCCCGTTTTTCATATGCTGACGGCAAATTCGAGCACGCATGATCCGCTCCGCTTCGGCGAGGGCGATGCGGTCGTTTACGCCGATCGTTTCCTCAAACGACGGCGCCTGATAGGCGGATACAACGCCGCCGTCGGCTTTGATAATTTCAATCACATCCGTTAAATAATATTCACCTTGAGCGTTGTCGTTGGTCACTTTTGTAAGCGCTTGAAACAATGTCTGGTTGTCAAAGCAATAGATTCCCGTGTTAATCTCGCGAATGTTCCGCTCTTGCTCGCTCGCATCCTTATGTTCGACAATTTTCTCGACATGGCCAGCCTGGTTGCGGACAATGCGGCCATATCCGGACGGATCATCAGCGATGGCCGTCAATACGGTCGCCTTCGCCTTGGCGGCCATATGATGCTCGACGAGCGTCTCCATCGTCTCAGCGGTGATGAGCGGCGTATCCCCACAGACGACAATCGTCACTCCTTCAAGGCCGCGCAAATGCGGAGCCGCCTGCATTACTGCATGCGCCGTCCCGAGTTGCTCCTCCTGCAGGGCATATTCACACTGAGAGCCGAGCTGTTCTTTCACTTGTTCCGCCCCAAATCCCACTACCGCAATCGTTTTTTCCACCCCAAGCTTCGACACTTGGTCGATGACGTGCTGAACCATTGGCTTGCCGCAAACGGGATGAAGCACTTTATACCACTTTGATTTCATCCTCGTCCCTTGTCCGGCCGCCAAAATGACCGCATATCGCTTCATGTGAAAGGCCTCCAATTACCCTTTTATCCATAATTGAATATATATGAATCAGTGGCACTTTTCAAGGAAACAATGCGGTTGCCAAAAAAATAGAGAGCTTGGTGAATTTCACCTAAGCTCCCTTTCATATGTTTACGAAGCGCCAGCTTCTTCAAGTTCTTCTTCCAACTTCCCGAGGCGGTGATATTCAGCGAGGATCGCCTCCTGGATTTTCCCGCGCGTGGCGGAATTGATCGGATGAGCGATATCACGGAACTCCCCATCTGGTGTGCGCTTGCTCGGCATCGCGACGAACAGCCCATTGTTTCCGTCGATGACGCGGATGTCATGGACGACGAACTCGTTGTCCAACGTAATGGAGGCGATCGCTTTCATCCGTCCTTCGGTATTGACGCGGCGTAATCTTACGTCTGTCACTTCCATTTTGCTCACCACCTTTTCCCCTATATGAGACTCGATGTAATTAATTCCACGTGCTCGAGTCATTTCCTTCTTTTTTCGAAAAATTTTTTATAAATTTTTATGTAGGGAAAAAGTGGGGCTAATCATTACGGAACGAGGGCAACGACTTCAATTTCGACAAGGACATCTTTCGGCAGCCGGGCTACTTCCACGCACGAGCGCGCCGGCTTATGGTTCGGGAAGTATTGGCTGTACACTTCATTCATGGCCGCGAAATCATCCATATTTTTCAGAAATACGGTCGTTTTCACCACCGTATCGAGCGAAGCGCCGGCCGCTTCCAATACGGCCTTCAAGTTTTGGAACACTTGATGCGTCTGCGCTTGAATGTCGCCTTTCACCAATTCCCCTTCTGGAGTGAGCGGGATTTGCCCCGAGCTGTAAAACATGTTGTTGACGATGATCCCTTGCGAATATGGGCCGATCGCTTGCGGCGCCTTCGTTGTCTCTACCTTTCTCATGAGCCAGTCTCCTTTCTTGATTTTTATGTCAAGCAGCGAGTGCTATAAAAACGCTTTGTAATTGCCTTCTTTGACAGCGATCCGCTTTTCTTTTACGTCGACCTCGGACAGTTTGACGAGTGAAATGTATTCGTCGACCAACCGTTCTTTCGCCTCCTCCGACTCGACGAGCACGCCAATGCCGGAGACATTGCCGTTAAACTCCTGCAGCAAACTGATCATGCCGTTGATTGTACCCCCCGCCTTCATAAAATCGTCGACGATGAGCACATTGGCTCCTTCCGCTAAGCTGCGCTTCGATAGGACCATCGTTTGGATGCGTTTGGACGAGCCGGATACGTAATTGATGCTCACCATCGGTCCTTCTGTCACTTTATTGTCATGGCGGACGATGACAACGGGCACATACAAAAAGTTGGCGATGGCATACGCGAACGGAATCCCATTGGTGGCGATCGTCATGACGACATCCACCGGACGGTCGGCAAACATCGACGCATAAAGGCGGCCGATTTTGTTCATAATACGGGGATCGCCAAGAATGTCGGTCATATACAAATATCCGCCGGGAAGAAGCCGATCCGGACGCGACAGTTGTTCACACAAATACGCAACCACTTCTTCCGCTTCCTCAGCAGCCATTTTTGGAATGTATTGCACGCCACCGGCAGCGCCGGGCAGCGTCCGAACGGTTCCGATTCCTTGCTGCTCGAACGTCTGCTTAATGATGGCCAAATCTTCGCTGATCGACGATTTGGCCGATTCGTACCGCTCGGCAAAAAATGTAAGCGGAATGAGCTGATGTGGCCGTTCAAGAAGATAATGCGTCATATCAACTAAACGGCCGCTTCGCCTTAGCTTCATAGCCGACCTCCTGAAACCGAATATTATAAATATATTTTAACAAAAATGTACGTGTTTAATCAAGAGAATGTCGTTCTCCTAACATTCTCACCGCAAACACTTGGTCACAAAAGCCGCGCAACCCATTGTATACCCGCTGCATTCTCGAATCGTGCTCGATCAGTCCAAACACGGTCGGCCCGCTGCCGCTCATCAGCACCGCATCAGCGCCAAACCGCTTCATTTGTTCTTTAATATGCGCGACTTCCGGATATTTTTTCAACGTCACTTCCTCAAGAACATTGCCGACCAACCGGCAGATCGCCGCATAATCTTGCCGCTCGATCGCTCTCACCATCGCATCGACGTCTGGATGGCTGACACGCTCAAGTTCCAAGTTTCGGTACACTTCCGCCGTCGATACACCGATCGGGGGCTTGGCCAGCACAACCCAGCACGGCGGCGGCGAAGCGATCGGAGTGATGATTTCCCCGCGCCCCGTCGCCAAGGCGGTTCCGCCGTAGACGCAAAAAGCGACATCTGATCCGATTTTCGCCCCGAGCTCTGCCAGTTCATCCATCGTTAATCCAAGTTGCCAAAGCTTGTTCAACCCACGCAGCGTCGCCGCCGCATCGCTGCTTCCTCCCGCCAATCCGGCGGCCACCGGAATATGCTTCGTAATCGAAATGGCCACCCCTTGGCGGATCGAAAACGTCTCTTTAAGAAGCTTAGCCGCCTGATACGCCAAGTTGCGGCAATCATCCGGCACAAAGCGGTTTTGCGAAACGATGCGGATCGCATCTTCCTCCGGCAACGCGACAAGCTCAATGCGATCGGCCAAATCGATCGTCGTCATCACCATTTTCACTTCATGGTAACCATCCGGGCGCTTATAAAGAACGTCGAGTGACAAATTGATTTTCGCCGGCGCTTTTATCGACAACCTCACTCATCCTCACCTGCTTCCACGCGCAATCATGAATAAGCGGATTGGCATCCATCGGCTGCTTTCCGTCTCCGCCGTCTTTGCCCCGTCTCATCCGCCTTTCTTTCGTCAACCCATTTTATCATATTACCATGTTCTGGCGACGACGCCAAACAATATATGTATGCAAAAAAGGGCGCCCCGTTCCGGGACACCCTCGCCGCAACACGCCCCGCTGCCGGCGCTATTCCGTTGTTCCGGCCAGCTGCCGCTCCGCCCGTTCAATCGCCAATCTGACCATGTTTCCTGCGTCTTTCGCGCGGATGGCGCCCCACCCCTCACGTTGCACGACATCGTAAAAGCCCAACTCTTTCGCCAGCTCTTCTTTCAAGCGTTGCGACATAATCCCGCGGCGTCGACCCAATGTCAGCAACCCCTTTCCATGTTCATTGGCGCTTATGGCATGAAACGTTTGGCAACCCGCCGGCGCATCAACAAGCCGGCTTTGCATTTGGCCGGGCAAAAGGCGGCTGCGGCAGTTTTAGTATGAAATAAAGAGGGCGGTTTTATCATAGTTCCGAAAGAAAACTCCCGCTTCAAACAAAACGAAGTGGGAGTAGTTCACGTCACCTATTTATGACAAAACAAAAAACAAAAAGCAGCAAACAAATCTGTCTACTGCCCCCCTGCTTGCTCATCATCCCAAAACGTCAACTTTACTGTCTCTGTCAATACGTCGGCGTAGCTGAACGATACGCGTTCAAACGAATTCTCTTTTTGATCCAGCTCAATGACAAATACGGATGGATATGTTTCCGCCAAAATACCACAACGCTCAATCATTTTTCTGCGTCCGCCGTTGGCCCGCAGCGTCAACCGTTTCCCGATATTGGAATCCAGCGTTTTTTTAATATCGGATAAAGTCTTTGGCATTCATCATCCACCTCACTATTTGTAATTATAACAAAGATGGTGTCTAAAGTCAAAAAATAAAGATTATATCAAGGCATTTTTATTTCTGTCAATGTATATTTTTCTACAATATCCTTCTTTTTATGTGTGATGTGGAACTTTTTTGTAAAAAAATGCGACGGACGTATAGAAAAAACCGCCCATCAACTGCGGCGGTTTTCCTCTCGATTCTCAATGAGGCGAAACGGCATCCCGGTGCGGAGCACGCCTTTCGTTTCCACCCCACCAAGCCCCTTTTCCCCAGTTAACGTGTTGCGCAACACATCCCATACGTCGACCGTTTCGGTGAACGGGGTGAAGCTGAGGCGCGAAACGATATAGACGGGGTCCAGAGCATGAATGTTCACCCGCGCTGGTGAACTGGCAAAATTCGCCCCAGCGCGGATGAGAGACTCAAAGTGCGACTGGCAGGCGCCGGCGAAAATGATCAGTTGGTCCAAATGGGGCACTTTTTTGCGCGCCTCTTTCACCGTTTGCACAAAATGGCGCGAATGGCGGTACGCTTTTAACTCATGCACCTTTCCTTTTGACTTCGAATACGAATCATGCCCGGTGATGACTAAAATATCAGGGCGAAACTGCTCGATCCAGTAGCCAACTTTTTCCGGCATTTCGCTTTCCTCGCAGTAAATGCCGTGCACCGGCACGCCGATCCGCTCATACAAATCCATACATTTGCGCAAATATAACGGGTCGCCATCCAAATGAAGAACGCGCCCCGGAATTTGAAAAAAATCTTTCTCCACCCGGTATCCGCCGGTCGCCCGATATTCGACTTTTTGCTTGATCGCCTGATAATCTTGGCGAAAAAGCCGATACGA
This sequence comes from Geobacillus sp. PLS 41, assembly GCF_056494105.1. NCBI lineage: Bacteria > Bacillati > Bacillota > Bacilli > Caryophanales > Anoxybacillaceae > Geobacillus > Geobacillus sp. PLS 41. The sequence goes on from NZ_CM151395.1 coordinate 523,148, forward strand.
TTGTTCGATCAGCTCGATTTCCCGCTTTTTCCGTTCCTGTTGCTCCTGCTCATCGATGACGACTAAATCGCTGCACGGAGCGTCCGCGACGAGGCGCACGTCTTCACCATACAAAATCGCTTCCCACTCGCCGTTTTTTTCTTTAATATCAATCACTCGGAACAATAAATCACATTGGTAAGACTTGCGGGCGACAATATCGCCGATTTTAATGACGTCCATCACCGCTCACTCCATTGCATAATCGTTGTCATCCATACGATATGCACGTGCGGACAATAGGTGATAGACGCCTGTTTGGACGGCTTTGGTTGACGAAAAGACCGCTGCCCCCTAGAGGAGCGCTTTCTTTACGACTCCTTCATTTGCCGAAAAGCGGTGCCAACGCGTTGCTTAATGAAGCAAACTCAGCGATGTCAAGCGTCTCTCCGCGGCGGCGCGGGTCAATGCCCAAAGCAACGAGCACTCGTTCAATTTTCTCTTTGTTCTCTTTTCCTCCCGGCAAATTGTTTGTTAAGTTGTTGAACAGCGTTTTGCGGCGCTGGGCGAAGCTTGCCCGCACTACTTGGAAAAACACGCCCTCATCGTCGACAACAACAGGCGGATGCTGCCGCTTTACGAGCCGGATGACAGCAGAATCAACGTTCGGCTGCGGCATAAAGACGGTGCGCGGCACCGTCATGACGACTTCCGCTTCGGTATAATACTGCACAGCGATCGTCAGCGAGCCGTAATCTTTTGTCCCTGGCTTAGCGGCAAGACGGTCGGCGACTTCTTTTTGCAGCATGACGACCATGCCTCGGATCGGCAACCGCTCGGTAAGCAGCTTCATAATGATCGGTGTCGTCACATAATAAGGTAAGTTGGCGACGACCATCCGGTCGCTTACATCAGCCAGTTCCTCGGCGATGACGGCATGCAAGTCGGCCTTTAATACATCTTGGTGAAAGATGCGCACATTGTCATAAGCAGACAGCGTGTCGGCCAAAATGGGCAACAGTCGGCCGTCGATTTCGAAAGCGACGACTTTTTTCGCCCGTCGCGCCAATTGTTCCGTCAACGCTCCGATGCCCGGTCCGATTTCAATCGCTCCTGTATCAGGGGAGATGTCGGCAACATCCACGATTTTCCGCAAAATGTTCGCATCGATCAAAAAGTTTTGCCCAAGGCTCTTTTTAAACGAAAAGCCATATCGCTCCAAAATTTCTTTCGTCCGCCGCGGTGTTGCAATATCTTTATACATCGTCTGCCTCCTCCTGCATCACGTGCGCTAACGCGGCATAAAAAGCATCACGGGAAATGCGGAACACTTGCAGCCGCTTATGAAACTGCCGACCGTTCGCATAGCCGATTTTCAGCTCCTCGCCGAGACGCTGCCGCCGCCGGCGCGCCATCGCACCGCCGATCAACCCAGCCTCGATCAGTTCAGCAAACGTAATTTCTTCCTTCCAATCCGACGCCTCTTCATACACGTTGGCGAGCGCCCGACGGATTTCGTCAGGGGACGCGTGCTCAACCCCGATGCCCTTGCCGTTTTTCGCTTTGGCTGCCTCGCGCGGCAAAAAGGCATGCTTGCACCCCGGCACCTGTTCGGCAATCGTGCGGCGAATTTTTTCGCCGGGAAAATCGGGATCGGTAAAAATGATCACGCCGCGGCGCTCTTTCGCCAGCTTGATCCGCTCAATGACATCCGCGCCCACTGCTGCTCCGTTTGTCTCGATTGTATCGGCATCGACGGCGCGCCGGATCGCCGCCGTATCATCTTTTCCTTCCACAACGATCACTTCTTTGATCTTCATCCTCCCATTGCAGAAACAACGGAATCGTCTCTTTTTCCTATTTCTGCAATGCCTCCTTTCCGGTAAAATCAAAAGTAAGGCGAATCATCGCCGAAAGCCGCTTCATTCCCTTATTATTTTTTGAATTTCGCTGAAACTTTTTTTCCGTTTGCATCGTCTAATTTAGCAGAAACGGCGCGCATTGTCGCGGCACAATGCCATTATAGCGAAAAAAAGCAGAGGGAAAAAACCCTCCGCTTCGTTCTCCCATCGCATCTCTATGGCAATACCCGTATTTTCACGCGCTTTCTGCCCCAACGAAACGCATCCGACCGTTCCGGGAAAAACACATCAATTTTATATCCGCGGATGCCTGAGCCGGTGTCAGCGGCAATGGCATATCCGTATCCTTCCACATACACTTTCGACCCAAGGGGGATGATGGACGGGTCGACCGCAATCACTTTAGCGGAAGGATTTTTGCGCAAGTTGATGCCCGTGCTTGTTATGCCTGAACAGCCTGCACAATAGGCAGTGTAGGCGGTGGCGGTGACGTAAAATTCCTTCGCGGCATGGTCCGAGCCGCGCGAGGACGGGCGGTCGGGCGCGGCAGCTGAGCGCACAGTTTTCGTGCCGATGGCGACAATGCGCGCCTTGCTTTCTTTTAGCGTTTTCGCAGCGATTAGTTTGCGCGCCGTTTCTTTGCCGTTTTCCAATGTCACCTCATACGTTTTTTGAACCATCCCTTTTTCTCCAGGCTGAATGACGCGCCGCTCTCCTTTCGGCAATGAGTCGTCCCGTTTTGTCACCACGGCAAAGTCGACGGGTTCTTCCACTACATCGGTGACTTTTTTTACTCGGACCACACAAATGGTCATCTGTTCTTTGACCATTTCGTGCAAGGAGGGCTCTATCCGATCGAGTTGACCTAGCTGAATCCCTTGCTGCTTCAAAAAGTCAGCGACCGTAGTCGAAGTTGTCCATACCTGCTGTTGTTTACCGCCGACATTGACGTGGACTGGAAACGCCTTTTCAACGCCGATGTCCATGCCTTTTTGAATTTTCGCCGAAAGCGCCGGCGCCACTTTGTCATACGGCCCGACTGCCACGTGCTGCGAACGGAGCAGCTCCGCGACTGTATCGGCTGTCGTCCATATCTTTTTCTTTTTTCCATTGACCGTCAGCGTCACTTCTTTGCTTGCTTCCCAAACGATATGGAGATCGTCGGTGATCGGTGAGTGGAGAGACGGATAAACATAATCTTCTTTGCGCGGTTGAATGTTTTGCTCCGCAAGCAGCTCTTTCACCGTTTTCGCATGAGTGCGAATTTCTTGTTTGTTTCCGTTTTTGATCAGCGTCACATCGTCTTTGGCCATCTCATATCCAGCAACCCCTGTCGTCGCGGAGATGGCGAGAAACCCGCCCGCTGTGACGGTCACGTTTTTCCTCCATAAGTCCAGCCATTTCCTCCCATTCGGCAACATCAGATGAACGCCTCCTTTTTCTACGGAATTCCCCTCTCCCTTTAACATGTACGCACGAGCATACTCTATTATGCAGAAAATTCAGTGAAAAAGGAAGGAAGACTTGTCGACACGCGGTTGGCTCATATCGGCTGAATTTGTAGAATTTTATCGTCTTCGCCGCACCTTCGACAAGCTTCCCCGCTGTTCGACGCCTAATTTTAGCGGTCGATGGCGAACAATTTTTTGGCATTTTCCGCCGTTGTTTCCGCTACTTCGGCAAAAGAAATGTTTTTGATCTGTGCGATCGCTTCGGCAACGTATTTGACATAGCTCGGCTCGTTTCGTTTGCCGCGGAAAGGGTGAGGCGTTAAATATGGACAATCGGTTTCGATCAATAAATGGCTCAGTGGAATCTCCTTCGCCACTTCCTTCGGTTTTTTCGCATTTTTAAACGTGACCGGTCCGCCAAGGGAAATGAGAAAATTCATGTCCATGCACTGTTTGGCCACCTCGACGCTGCCGCTGAAACAATGCATAATCCCGCCGACTTCGGCGGCGTTTTCCTCTTGCAAAATTTTTAAAATATCTGCCGTCGCCTCACGGTTATGAATAATGATCGGCAACTTCACCTTTTTAGCCAGCCGGATTTGCTGCCGGAACACCTCTTGTTGCACGTCTTTCGGCGATTTATCCCAATGGTAGTCAAGCCCCATCTCGCCGAGCGCCACGACTTTCGGGTGAGCGGCGAGCTGTTCAATCATCTGCAAATCATCGTCCGTCATCTCGATCGCATCAACCGGATGCCAGCCAACCGCCGCATAAATAAACGGATACCGCTCGGCCAGCTCGATCGCCCGATCGATCGTCGGACGGTCAAACCCGACGACGACAATGTGTGAAACCCCTTCATCGCGGGCGCGTTCAATGACTTGTTCCAAATCTTCTTCGTATTGGACTGCATTCAAATGTGCGTGCGTATCAAACAGCATACTAATGCCCTCTTTTCCACCTTGATGTTAAGTGTAGCATAGAAATTGGTTACATACGTCACATTTCGTTAACATTTCCATTACAAAATAGCGACAAGGAGGTGTCAAGCGCAACACCCCCCTGCCAAGCAAACCGTTATTTGATTTTCGTTCCATTCGGCACGTGTTGATCAACCGTCGCCAGCGAAAATTCCCCGCCGCTGCCTCCGGCTAGAATCATGCCTTCCGACCATTCGCCGCGAAGCTTGGCTGGTTTTAAATTGGCGACGCAAATGACTTTTTTGCCGACTAGTTCTTCTGGTTTGTAAAACTCAGCAATGCCGGAGATCACTTGCCGCTTCTCGCCGCCAAGGTCAAGCTGAAGCTTCAACAGCTTATCGGCGTTTTTTATCCGTTCGGCATGGATGACTTCAGCGACGCGCAAATCGATTTTGGCGAACTCGTCAATCGAAATTTCCGCCGCCTCCGCTGCTTTTTTTCCTCTTTTACCGGTTCAGCGGCCGGTTTGCCCCCTTGCATATGCGCCTTAATGTACTCCACTTCCGCTTCGATGTCGAGGCGCGGGAAGAGCGGTTCTCCCTTTTGCACTTTTGTCCCTTCCGGAATGAGGCCGAAATCGTACAAGCTGTCCCATTCTTTTAATGAATGATCAGTGATGCCGAGCTGAGCGAACATGCGCTCCGGCGTGCGCGTCAAAAACGGCTGGAGCAGCACCGCCGTATGGCGAAGCGATTCAGCCAAGTGGGTCATGACGGCGGCAAGCTCATCCCGTTTCTGTTCGTCTTTCGCCAATACCCATGGCTGCGTTTCATCGATGTATTTGTTCGTCCGGCTAATCAACTGCCAAACAGCGGCGAGCGCAACGGAAAACTCCATTCCCTCCATCGCTTCTTCATATTGACGCACCACTTCGCGCGCCGTTTGCGCCAACTCTTGGTCAAACGGTGTTTTCGGCCCGCGGTATGGCGGAATAACGCCGTCGAAATATTTCTCGATCATCGCCACAGTACGGTGCAACAAGTTGCCTAAGTCGTTGGCCAAGTCATAGTTGATGCGCTCAATAAATCCTTCCGGCGTAAACACGCCATCAGCGCCGAACGGCACTTCCCGCAGCAAATAATAGCGGAGCGCATCAAGCCCATACCGGTCGATGAGCGTCACCGGGTCGACGACATTTCCTTTCGATTTGGACATTTTTCCATCCTTCATCAGCAACCAGCCATGGCCGAATACTTTTTTCGGCAACGGCAAGCCGAGCGCCATCAACATAATCGGCCAATAAATCGTATGGAAACGGACGATTTCTTTGCCGACCAAATGGACGTCCGCCGGCCAATATTTGCGGAACTTTTCATCGTTGTCCGTGCCGTAGCCGAGCGCTGTGATATAGTTGGCAAGCGCGTCGATCCAGACATAGATGACATGCTTCGGATTGCCTGGCACTTTAATGCCCCAATCGAACGTCGTCCGGGACACAGCCAAATCCTCAAGCCCCGGCTTAATGAAGTTGTTGATCATCTCATTTTTCCGCGATTCCGGTTGGATAAAATCGGGATTTTCTTCGTAATATTGCAACAAGCGGTCGACATATTTGCTCATCCGGAAGAAATAGGACTCTTCTTTCACTTTCTCAACAGGCCGGCCGCAGTCCGGACAGTTGCCGTCCACAAGCTGCCGCTCAGTGTAAAACGATTCGCACGGCGTACAATACCAGCCTTCATATTCGCCCAAATAAATATCGCCTTGTTCGACAAGACGGGTGAAAATTTGTTCGACGACTTTTTTATGCCGCTCCTGCGTTGTGCGAATAAAATCGTCGTAGGAAATGTCGAGCTTCTTCCATAGCTCCTGAATGCCAGCGACGATCTCATCGACGTATTGCTGCGGCGTTACTCCTTTTTCTTCCGCCTTGCGCTGAATTTTTTGCCCATGCTCATCGGTGCCGGTCAAATACATGACATCGTAGCCGCGCATCCGTTTATAGCGAGCCATGGCGTCCCCCGCCACCGTTGTGTAAGCATGACCGATATGCAGGCGGTCGCTCGGGTAATAAATCGGCGTCGTCAAATAAAACGTTTTTTTCTCCATCGGTTAGGCCCTCCCTCGTACTGTTGAGCACAAAAGCCCCCGTCCGGCGACGAGAGCGGCGTTACTTCTATTTTACATAATTTTTTCATTCTACAAAAACATCTATTTCTCGTGGGCTGAAAAAATATACCCAAACCGGCAAAAATACGGCCGCGTTTTCAGCCATCGCTGCGAATTTGTTATACAAGGATAGAGTTTAGATGGGCAAATTCATTCGTTTTCTCCTTTCTTTCTAAACAAACTTTTTTTGAAATAACAATATACATTTTTTTTAAATTTTACATATTAAAGGATTGACGCTTAATGGAAACACTGATATGATTAGGTTGTAGGAAATTTGTCGAATATTGACGAATAAACGACAAAAAACTTTTTTGCGGAGAGGAGAATCGACGATGAAATCGACAGGGATCGTGCGTAAAGTCGATGAGTTAGGCCGCGTCGTCATTCCAATTGAGCTGCGACGTACGTTGGATATTAACGAAAAAGATGCGTTGGAAATTTATGTTGACGATGACCGCATCATTTTGAAAAAGTATAAGCCGAACATGACGTGTGTTGTCACCGGCGAAGTGTCGGACGACAACTTCAAACTGGCCGGCGGCAAAATCATTTTAAGCCGCGAAGGCGCAGAAATTTTGCTGCAGGAGATCCAACAGCATCTAGAAGCAGCAACAGACAAAGAAAAAGAATAAAAAAGTTTCTCTGGCTTCAGAGAAACTCTTTTTTTTCTTCTTCTTGCTGTTGATGATACTGCCGATAAACGTCGCGTTTCGACATATTTCGATCACTGGCCGCCTGTTTCACCGCCTCCTTGACGGAAAGGCTGTGCTCGCGAATATAATAATCGACATGTTCGACAAGCGAAAGCGGCTGCCACCATTCCTCTCCCTCTTGCTCTTGTTTATTCCCGTCTCGCGCCCCTTCGACAATGAGGCAAAATTCACCGCGGGTGTCATGTTCTTCCGCCCAGGCGACCGCATCGCTTAAATCGCCGCGGATGAACTCCTCAAACCGTTTCGTCAACTCGCGGCCAAGAGCGATGCGCCGATTGCCGAATATATCATACATAAGAGCGAGCGTTTCTTTCAAGCGGTGGGGCGCCTCATAAAAAATTAACGTCTCCGCCGCTGTTTTTAATGACAGCAGCTGCTCTTTTTTCTCTTTTTTCGCCCGTTCCAAAAAGCCGACAAACAAAAAGCGGTCCGTGGGCAGCCCGGAGGCGACAAGCGCTGTCAATGCCGCGTTCGCTCCAGGAAGAGGGACGACGCGGCAGCGCTCGGCAAGCGCCGCAACAATAAGCTCATAACCCGGATCGGAAATGCCGGGCATCCCGGCGTCGCTCACCAATGCCACCGTTTTTCCTTCCTTCAGCCATTCGACAAGCTGCCGGCCGCTCGCGTATTTATTATGCTCATGGTAGCTGACGAGCGGCGTATGAATGCCGAAATGGGCGAGCAGCTTTTTCGTCTGCCTTGTGTCCTCGGCGGCGATGACGTCAGCTTCCTGAAGCGTCCTAACCGCACGAAACGTCATATCCTCCAAATTGCCGATCGGCGTCGGCACGATGTACAGTGTCCCTTGCTCCGTTTGTTCGGTAAAACTTTTTTGCTGCCAAAGCATCCTTGTTCCGCCCCTTTAAGATGAAATAATGCCATATAAGATCCGCTTCGTCTCCTCAGTATATTCGTTATTCTCATTATACACGACAAGCGGAGGCAACACTTTTAAGTCCGGGCTTGCGTCTTTTGTCCCTTCAATTAAAATCATGTTCGCCTCTTTGCCCTCTTTCGGGTACACAAAGCGGAGCCGTTTCGGCTCAAGACGGTATTGGCGCATGAGCGTCACAAGATCAAGCAGCCGCCCGGGCCGGTGGACGAACGCCGCCTTCCCTCCTTGCTTCAACAGCTGGCTGCTGACTCGAATCACATCCTCTAGGGTGCAATAAATTTCATGGCGGGCGATGGCGATATGTTCATTTTTGCTCAGTTCGTCTTTGCCGACTGCCGGAAAATACGGGGGGTTGCACGTGACGACATCGTACCGGCTGTAACCGATCCGTTGCGGCGCTTCTTTAATGTCGCCGTGTATGATCTCGATTTGTCCTTCAAGCCCGTTGTATTGCACGCTTCGCCTCGCCATGTCGCAAAGCCGTTCTTGAATTTCGATGCCGATGATCGTCCCTTTTGTTCGCCGGCTCAACAAGAGGGGAATCACCCCGTTGCCCGTGCACAAATCAACAATCTGCCCCTTTTGAATCGGCATATAGGCAAAATGAGCAAGGAGCACGGCATCAAGGGAAAACGAAAATACAGATGGACTTTGAATGATGCGGAGCTCTTCGTTAAACAAATAATCGAGCCGTTCATCCTCGTACAATTCCACCATGACGCACGATCCTCCATTGAAAAAAATAACCTTTCCGAAACGGAAAGGGTGGCGCTGCCTTTAGTTTTTGTTCAAAAACGACAAGCAAAACAAACAATCGCCCTCGGTGCGAATGCTTCCGTAATGGATGTGACAAATATGAAACCCTTCTTGGTAAAGGCGGGCTAAATTGTCATACCCTTCGCCAATGTCGATGAGTTTTTTGCCATGTTTGTCCCCTTTTCGTTTGCCTTCTTCCCATGCTTCTGACAATTGTTCAAGCCGACGGCGCAAATGAGCATTTTCGATTTGCAGCTGGTGATTCTCTTCTAACAGCTCCGTTACGCGCTGTTTCAGCTGCACCAGCTCGCGGTAAAAATAACTAAGTTGCTCTTCCATATTGGCCACTGATCGAAACACTTCTTTTTTATCTACTTTTTCCACTGGCCCCACCCCAAATTAATCCGCGACGCGAATGGACAACGTCCCGTTTTTCATCAGCTCATCGAGTGTATATTCGACGACCCGTCCGAATTCTGGAAGCTCGATTTGCAGCACCCGCTCTAAAATGTTCAAGCCGACGACTTTGCCGAAGCCGTGCGGTGTTTCGACATATTCCCCTAAATCCGGGAGTTGTTCTTTCGCCGTCTCATACTCTTCGTTTTCATATTTCAGGCAACACATCAGCCGGCCGCACAGCCCGGAAATTTTCGTTGGATTGAGCGACAAGTTTTGATCTTTCGCCATTTTGATCGACACCGGTTCAAAATCGCCTAAAAACGTCGAACAGCAAAGCATGCGGCCGCACGGCCCGATGCCGCCAAGCATTTTCGCCTCATCGCGCACCCCGATTTGCCGCAGCTCGATGCGCGTGCGGAAAATCGACGCTAAGTCTTTCACAAGCTCGCGGAAATCGACGCGCCCATCGGCAGTGAAATAAAAGATCACTTTATTGCGGTCAAACGTATATTCCACATCGACGAGCTTCATTTCCAGCCCGTGCTCCTCCACTTTGCGCAAGCAAATGTCATACGCCTCGCGCGCCGCCTTTTTGTTTTCTTCTACAATCCATTTATCTTTCTCATTCGCCACGCGGATCACTTTTTTGAGCGGCAACACGATGTCGTTTTCGTCGACTTGTTTATTGGCGATGACGACTTTTCCGTACTCAATGCCTCGGACCGTCTCGACAATGACGAATTCGCCGACGGGAATAACGGCATCGCCAGGGTCAAAATAATAAATTTTCCCTGCTTTTTTAAAACGGACGCCGACTACCGTATACAACGGCTCTCCCTCCTTTACCGCTTTAATTGAAGAACGAGCTGCTCAACAAGCAACGCTGTGCTCATATTTGTTGTATTTAAACGCGTTTTCGCTTGTAAAATCGCTTCCATGCCAGCCAAAATCCGCCGCTGCGGGCAAGCAAGCGCCCATCGTTGCAGGCGGCCCAGCTGATCGCGGTATAACACGCCGTCCATCTGCCCGGCTTGAATATGCAATAAATCGCGGTATAAATATAAAAGCAAATCAAGTCCAAGGTCAAGCTGATGGTTTTCCAAAAAATGCGGAAACAAGCGGTCGTGGATGAAAAACAAAAGCTGCAGCTCCGGCTTGCCCAGCATCTCATACCATTGTAGCACTAATGTTCGCGCCTCGGCAAACCAACTATCTTGGGCAAGCGCCAGTGCTTCCTCGAAGCTGTTTGTCAAATGGGCAGCCAACAGCGCCAACGGCAACGGCACGTGCTCCTCGACAAGTCCCTGAGCGAGCTCTGCCGGCGGCAACGGCCGGAACGAAAGCACTTGACAGCGGGAAACGATCGTCCCTAGCAGGCGGTGGTATTGCTCAGTCAGCAATACCGCCACCGTCCCCGGATGCGGCTCTTCCAAAAATTTCAGAAGGCTGTTGGCAGCGCTTGTCGTCATTTGATCGGCGTGCTCAACGATGTACATTTTTTTATCCGACTCGACCGCTGTTTTCGAGAACTCTTGCTGCAGCCATTCGATTTGTTCCTTTTTGATTGATCCTCCGTCTGGGCTGATCACCCGGACGTCAGGGTGGTTGCCGGAGTCGATGCGCCGGCAGTTGCGGCACTCCAGACACGGGGAAACTCCGATTGGGGACAGACAAAACAAACGTTTCGCCAACAACAAACTGGCCGCTTTTTTGCCCGTCCCCCGCTGCCCCTCAAACAAGTACGCATGAGAAATCCGCCCTTTTTCCAAGCCGCTTTGCAGCATTTTCGCCACCACCGGCTGGCGTTTCGCTAGCTGTTCCCATCGCATCGCCATCACTCTTCCTTGATTTCTTATTTCTATTCTATCATGTCCACTAGGAATCATCACGGTCGGATTCATGGAAATGGCGCTGTCATCTTCCTTTCAAACGGGAAAGCACCGCGGCCGTTGTTTCAGCGAATACATCATCAAGCGGGCGGTTCGCGTCGATGACGACAATGCGGTCGGCAAACCGTCTGGCGAGTTCCCGATACCCTTCTCGCACCTTCTCATGAAAAGACAACGTTTCAAGGTCAAGCCGATTCACTTCCCGGCTGCGGTTTCGTCGGATTCGTTCAAGCCCAATTTGCGGATCGATATCAAAATAAATCGTCAGCGACGGCATATACCCATCAATAGCGAACTCATTAATTTTCCATACTTCCTCAATGCCAAGCCCGCGGGCAAATCCCTGGTAGGCGAGGGAACTGTCAACAAACCGGTCGCAAAGGACGACGCACCCAGCCTCAAGCGCCGGCACGATTTTCTCAAGCAAATGCTGCCGGCGCGCCGCCGCATACAAAAGCGCCTCCGTCCGCCCGTCCATTTCCGTATAATCACGGTTTAAAATGATTGAGCGAATCGCCTCGGCAATGCGCACCCCGCCCGGTTCCCTCGTCGCCACGACGTCAATCCCCCGCTCACGCAACAACGACTCCAATTTGCTGATCATCGTCGTTTTGCCGGCTCCTTCCGGTCCTTCAAACGAAAAAAAGCATCCGTTCATCACTCGCGGCATCCTTTCCATCCTTCCTATTCGTATACAACCAGCTGACCATCTTTCAGCCGGCTTCCGCCTTGTATGTGCGCCCGCTGACAAAGAAGCTGGCGGATCTGTTCAATATGGCCGCGGCCGATCCGTTCTCCGACCCACACGAGCGGCACCCCAGGCGGATATGGAATGACCGTTTCCGCCGCTATATGTCCTTCAGCTTCCTCGAGCGCCACAGCTTTTGTCCGCAAATGGCGCAGTTCATTATACGGGACTAAAACCGATAGAAGCGGTCCGAGAAAAGGCGAAGCGTCACACACCGGCGCCTCGCCATCTGGCAAATCGCGCCACGCTCGTTTGATTTTCTCCGCTGCTTCCTGAAGCCGCCCGGTTACCGCCAGCGGGCAAACGAAAAGCACGTTCATTCGATCAGCAAGCTCGACAAACACCCCTTCGCGCTCAAGCCAACGTTGCAGTTCATACCCGGTCAAGGAACAGCGCGTCTGCACCGTTACTTTCAGCGGGTCGGTCTGTACGCCAAAATGGCGGGAACAAACGACTGCCACCCCGTCAATATCGGCCAAGGCTGCTTTAAACTTCTCAATTTCTGCCACGATCGCCGCCGCATCGCTTTTTGAAAGCTGGGCGACATAACTCCGCGCCAAATCGAGCGACGCCATAATCGGGTAAGACGGGCTGCTTGACTGAAACAACTGCAAAAAATATTTCAACCGCTCAAGATCAACCCGCTCGCTGTTTACATGCAAAAACGCTCCCATCGTCATCGCCGGCAACGTTTTATGCGCCGACTGCACGACAACATCGGCGCCATAGCGAAGCGCCGATGTCGGAAAAGGGGGGCCGACAACGAAATGGGCGCCATGCGCCTCATCAACCAGCACCGGAATGCCATGTTCATGAACTAGACGGACGATTTCTGTCAAATCGGCGGCCATTCCATAATAATTTGGGTTCGTCAATACAACCGCAGCAACATCATCATGAAGCGCCAACGCCTCTTTGACCGCTTTAGGACGAATGTGCGAAGCGACACACACATCACGATCAAACTCGGGAGCAAGTAGAACAGGAGTGGCTTCCATGAGTTGCAATGCATGCATCACCGATTTATGGCAATTGCGTTGTACAATCACTTTCTTCCTCTTTCCATCACACACGGCGGCGATCATTGCCAAATTCCCTGCCGTCGAACCGTTCACAAGGAAAAACGTCTCCCTAACGCCATACAGCTCCGCCGCCAGCGCCTGCGCCTCGGCAATCACCGACTCAGGATGATGCAAGTCATCCAAGCCGGAAATTTCCGTCGCATCCAACGCCAACAGCGGCGCAAACATATCTCTCCCTCGTTTCGAAAACAAAGCGCCGTATTTATGTCCCGGCACGTGAAACGAAACCGGGCGGCGCGCCCAATGGTGCACGAGAGCGTCATATAAAGGAGTTTTCGTTTGATCCATCATCATCCTCTTTCCTTGCTGTCTGTCCCAGAACGGCCATCATCCGGGCAGACTGCCGAAATGCATGGGATATGCAGGAGAAACATCAAACATATAGTATCACAAACGCCCGAAAAAACGCACGAGTCGCGTCAATCGCAAATAAAAACAGGCCCAAATGCAGGACCTGATTACGAGTGAATTTTCGATGTAAACATTTTGCGCAGCTGCCGCACATAAAACGAGTAGTTCGGGTCGTCCGTATTCGTTTGCACAATCGCCCGGTTGCAGTCCAAACAAAGAAAATGGCCAAAAAGGAAAATCCCTTCCTTTTTTTTCCTGTTCACAAACGATGCATACATGTTCGCGTTGATTCCGGTCTGCTATTGATGTCCTCACGCTCTCCACCTCCCATCCTCTATGTTTCCCACATTGCTAACATTCTATACTAGTAGATGAAAGGAAGAGAGACATTGAGCGGGTCCTTATCGTTTTTTCCTCAAAAAACGAAAACAGCCAATTGCACCAATGCAACTGGCTGCTCGTTTATTGCCTAGCAGCGACCTACTCTTGCAGGGGCGCTGGCCCCAACTACCATCGGCGCTGGAGGGCTTAACTTCCGTGTTCGGGATGGGAACGGGTGTTTCCCCTCCGCCATAGCCACTAGGCAATGATGATCATCTTGGACAGTAATTATTATATCCATCCTGTTGGATTTGTCAACAGGATGTTCATTCCCTCAAAACTAGATAACCGTTGGAAGAAGCCGCTCGCCTGCGCTTTTCGCATTGTCCAGCTCCGGCTCGCCGCCGCTCGGGGTCAAATAACCTTCGCCTTCGGGATCGGAAATCCCTGCAGGCGAAGAACATTTGCCCGTCGCGGCGACCCGCTCGCCTGCGCTTTTCTTGGTTAAGCCCTCGATCGATTAGTATCCGTCAGCTCCACGTGTCGCCACGCTTCCACCTCGGACCTATCGACCTCGTCATCTTCGAGGGATCTTACCCGCTTTGCGCGGTGGGAAATCTCATCTTGAGGGGGGCTTCACGCTTAGATGCTTTCAGCGCTTATCCCGTCCGCACATAGCTACCCAGCGGTGCCCCTGGCGGGACAACTGGTACACCAGCGGTGCGTCCATCCCGGTCCTCTCGTACTAAGGACAGCTCCTCTCAAATTTCCTCCGCCCGCGACGGATAGGGACCGAACTGTCTCACGACGTTCTGAACCCAGCTCGCGTACCGCTTTAATGGGCGAACAGCCCAACCCTTGGGACCGACTACAGCCCCAGGATGCGATGAGCCGACATCGAGGTGCCAAACCTCCCCGTCGATGTGGACTCTTGGGGGAGATCAGCCTGTTATCCCCGGGGTAGCTTTTATCCGTTGAGCGATGGCCCTTCCATGCGGAACCACCGGATCACTAAGCCCGACTTTCGTCCCTGCTCGACCTGTCCGTCTCGCAGTCAAGCTCCCTTGTGCCTTTGCACTCTCCGAATGATTTCCAACCATTCTGAGGGAACCTTTGGGCGCCTCCGTTACCTTTTGGGAGGCGACCGCCCCAGTCAAACTGCCCACCTGACACTGTCTCCCACCCCGCTAAGGGGTGCGGGTTAGAATTTCAATACCGCCAGGGTGGTATCCCACCGTCGCCTCCACCGAAGCTGGCGCTCCGGCTTCCCAGGCTCCCACCTATCCTGTACAAGCGATACCAAAATTCCATATCAGGCTGCAGTAAAGCTCCACGGGGTCTTTCCGTCCTGTCGCGGGTAACCTGCATCTTCACAGGTAGTATAATTTCACCGGGTCTCTCGTTGAGACAGCGCCCAAGTCGTTACACCTTTCGTGCGGGTCGGAACTTACCCGACAAGGAATTTCGCTACCTTAGGACCGTTATAGTTACGGCCGCCGTTTACTGGGGCTTCGGTTCGCACCTTCGCTTCCGCTAAGCGCTCCCCTTAACCTTCCAGCACCGGGCAGGTGTCAGCCCCTATACGTCGCCTTTCGGCTTCGCAGAGACCTGTGTTTTTGATAAACAGTCGCTTGGGCCTTTTCACTGCGGCTCTTCAGGGCTCTTCACCCCAAAGAGCACCCCTTCTCCCGAAGTTACGGGGTCATTTTGCCGAGTTCCTTAACGAGAGTTCTCCCGCGCGCCTTAGGATTCTCTCCTCGCCTACCTGTGTCGGTTTGCGGTACGGGCACCTCTTCCCTCGCTAGAGGCTTTTCTTGGCAGTGTGAAATCGGGGACTTCCGGATCAATCCGTCGCCGTCACCGCTTGGCCTTATGATCCGCGGATTTGCCTGCGGATCAGCCTCACGGCTTGGACAGGCTCTTCCAGCCGCCTGCTCGCCCTATCCTCCTGCGTCCCCCCATCGCTCAAACGGGAAGAAGGTGGTACAGGAATCTCAACCTGTTGTCCATCACCTACGCCTTTCGGCCTCGGCTTAGGTCCCGACTAACCCTGAGCGGACGAACCTTCCTCAGGAACCCTTAGGCTTTCGGCGCAGAGGATTCTCACCTCTGTTTTCGCTACTCATACCGGCATTCTCACTTCTAAGCGCTCCACCAGTCCTTCCGGTCTGGCTTCTCTGCCCTTAGAACGCTCCCCTACCGATGACCAACGGTCATCCCGCAGCTTCGGCGGCACGTTTAGCCCCGGTACATTTTCGGCGCAGAGTCACTCGACCAGTGAGCTATTACGCACTCTTTAAATGGTGGCTGCTTCTAAGCCAACATCCTGGTTGTCTCGGCAACTCCACATCCTTTTCCACTGAACGTGCACTTCGGGGCCTTAGCTGGCGGTCTGGGCTGTTCCCCTCTCGACCACGGATCTTATCACTCGCGGTCTGACTCCCGGGCATAAGTCGTTGGCATTCGGAGTTTGACTGGGTTCGGTAACCCGTTTTGGGCCCCTAGCCCAATCAGTGCTCTACCTCCAAGACTCTCAAACCCGAGGCTAGCCCTAAAGCTATTTCGGGGAGAACCAGCTATCTCCAAGTTCGATTGGCATTTCACCCCTACCCACACCTCATCCCCGCACTTTTCAACGTGCGTGGGTTCGGGCCTCCAGCCGGTGTTACCCGGCCTTCACCCTGGACATGGGTAGATCACCTGGTTTCGGGTCGACGACGACGTACTCACACGCCCTGTTCAGACTCGCTTTCGCTGCGGCTCCGCCTCTTCGGCTTAACCTCGCACGCCATCGTCACTCGCCGGTTCATTCTACAAAAGGCACGCCATCACCCATCAACGGGCTCTGACTACTTGTAGGCACACGGTTTCAGGTTCTCTTTCACTCCCCTCCCGGGGTGCTTTTCACCTTTCCCTCACGGTACTGGTGCACTATCGGTCACTAGGGAGTATTTAGCCTTGGGAGATGGTCCTCCCTGCTTCCGACGGGATTCCTCGTGTCCCGCCGTACTCAGGATCCGCTCGGGAGGGAACGAAGTTTCGACTACAGGGCTCTCACCTTCTCTGGCCGGCCGTTCCAGACCGGTTCGTCTACCCCGTCCCTTTCTCACTCCCATCGTGAGCGGTCCTACAACCCCAAGAGGACATGCCTCTTGGTTTGGGCTGTTCCCGTTTCGCTCGCCGCTACTCAGGGAATCGCGGTTGCTTTCTTCTCCTCCGGGTACTAAGATGTTTCAGTTCCCCGGGTGTGCCCTCCATGCCCTATGGATTCAGGCATGGATACTGCCCCATTACGGACAGTGGGTTCCCCCATTCGGACATCTCCGGATCAACGCTTGCTTACAGCTCCCCGAAGCGTTTCGGCGTTTGCCCCGTCCTTCATCGGCTCCTAGTGCCAAGGCATCCACCGTGCGCCCTTTCCAGCTTAACCTATTGCGCTCTCGGCTTCTTCCTTACTGTCTAGCTTCGGCTCGCCGCCGCTCGGGGTCAAATAACCTTCGCCTTCGGGATTGTAAATCCCTCCAGGCGAAGAACATTTGCCCATCGCGATCGCCACGATGGCGATATTTCGCCGTTGCCCGCAGGACGCGGGCTGCCTTTAGGCGAAATTACGAGCCTCCGCTTTTCCGGTTATCTAGTTTTCAAGGAACGAGACTGCTTCTTGAATTTGCTTCTCTGCAGTCTTGCATCGAGGAATCCCACTTCCTCGAATCTGCTAGAAGACGCAGGCACAGACGCAAAGCAACTCCTTTGAATTCGCTTCTTCGCTGGTTTGCGTCGAGGAATTCAGCTTCTCCGAATCCGCTTGTAGACGCAGACGCAAAGCAACTACGTTGAAACCTCTTACCTTGATATGGTGGAGCCTATCGGGATCGAACCGATGACCTCCTGCTTGCAAAGCAGGCGCTCTCCCAGCTGAGCTAAGGCCCCATCCAATGGGCCTAAGTGGACTTGAACCACCGACCTCACGCTTATCAGGCGTGCGCTCTGACCAGCTGAGCTATAGGCCCATATACACATTGCAAGGAACGATCAGTTCCCTCAAAACGAAACAAGGCTGCTGCCTTGAGTCAGCTTCTTTGCGGCCTTGCGCCGAGGAATCCAGCTCCGCTGAATCACTCGCAGACGCAGGCGCAAAACAACCGAGAGAATAACCAATTCCCTCAAAACCAAACAAAACAGCAAGCGTCATTATAATCAAACCATTCGATTTTGTCAATAACATCCTTAGAAAGGAGGTGATCCAGCCGCACCTTCCGGTACGGCTACCTTGTTACGACTTCACCCCAATCACTTGCCCCACCTTCGGCGGCTGGCTCCCGTAAGGGTTACCGCACCGACTTCGGGTGTTGCAAGCTCTCGTGGTGTGACGGGCGGTGTGTACAAGGCCCGGGAACGTATTCACCGCGGCATGCTGATCCGCGATTACTAGCGATTCCGGCTTCATGCAGGCGAGTTGCAGCCTGCAATCCGAACTGAGAGCGGCTTTTTGGGATTCGCTCCCCCTCGCGGGTTCGCAGCCCTTTGTACCGCCCATTGTAGCACGTGTGTAGCCCAGGTCATAAGGGGCATGATGATTTGACGTCATCCCCACCTTCCTCCGACTTGTCGCCGGCAGTCCCTCTAGAGTGCCCACCTTCGTGCTGGCAACTAGAGGCGAGGGTTGCGCTCGTTGCGGGACTTAACCCAACATCTCACGACACGAGCTGACGACAACCATGCACCACCTGTCACCCTGTCCCCCCGAAGGGGGAACGCCCAATCTCTTGGGTTGTCAGGGGATGTCAAGACCTGGTAAGGTTCTTCGCGTTGCTTCGAATTAAACCACATGCTCCACCGCTTGTGCGGGCCCCCGTCAATTCCTTTGAGTTTCAGCCTTGCGGCCGTACTCCCCAGGCGGAGTGCTTATCGCGTTAGCTGCAGCACTAAAGGGTGTGACCCCTCTAACACTTAGCACTCATCGTTTACGGCGTGGACTACCAGGGTATCTAATCCTGTTTGCTCCCCACGCTTTCGCGCCTCAGCGTCAGTTGCAGGCCAGAGAGCCGCCTTCGCCACTGGTGTTCCTCCACATCTCTACGCATTTCACCGCTACACGTGGAATTCCGCTCTCCTCTCCTGCACTCAAGTCCCCCAGTTTCCAATGACCCTCCACGGTTGAGCCGTGGGCTTTCACATCAGACTTAAGGAACCGCCTGCGCGCGCTTTACGCCCAATAATTCCGGACAACGCTCGCCCCCTACGTATTACCGCGGCTGCTGGCACGTAGTTAGCCGGGGCTTCCTCGTGAGGTACCGTCACCGCGCCGCCCTCTTCGAACGGCGCTCCTTCGTCCCTCACAACAGAGCTTTACGACCCGAAGGCCTTCTTCGCTCACGCGGCGTCGCTCCGTCAGGCTTTCGCCCATTGCGGAAGATTCCCTACTGCTGCCTCCCGTAGGAGTCTGGGCCGTGTCTCAGTCCCAGTGTGGCCGGTCACCCTCTCAGGCCGGCTACGCATCGTCGCCTTGGTGAGCCGTTACCTCACCAACTAGCTAATGCGCCGCGGGCCCATCCGCAAGTGACAGCCAAAGGCCGCCTTTCAACCAAAGACCATGCGGTCTTCGGTGTTATCCGGTATTAGCTCCGGTTTCCCGGAGTTATCCCGGTCTTGCGGGCAGGTTGCCCACGTGTTACTCACCCGTCCGCCGCTGACCAAACCAGAGCAAGCTCCGATTTGGCCCGCTCGACTTGCATGTATTAGGCACGCCGCCAGCGTTCGTCCTGAGCCAGGATCAAACTCTCCAAAGAAAGTTGATTGGCTTTTCGGATTGTCCAGCTTCGGCCAAAGCGGCCTCCGCTTTTCTTATGACGCTTGCGTTTTGTTTAGTTTTCAAGGAACTTGTTTATCTTGCACACTTTTATCATTATACATATCATTTAATTTGCTGTCAACATATCTTTCATGAACAGCGACATTAGTTAATATAATGCATTATCATATAAAAGTCAATAACTTTTAAACAAAAAAATAAAAGGCATCTTGAATAATGATGCCTACAAAATATATCGGTCAATCACGATTAACGCTGCCGCTCCAGGGAGGCCAAGAAATCCGCAAACGATTGAGGTGACGAGGTTAATCGGAATATGGATGTTAAAATGCCCGCCGATGGCGTTGATGACAAACAGCGCGAGCGCCCCAACGATCAGGCGGATAGCAGCGTAGCCGATCAGGCGAAGCGCTTTGAGACGGGCGCCGACGATAAGCAAAACGGCGATAAGCGCTAGCAACACGGTAATGACGACTTTCGGCTCCAACGTTTGAACCCCCTTTTTGCACGCTTGTACTACCAACGTATGAGAAACAGGGGAAAAAAGAACAAAAAAATAAGGAAGTTAACGCACTTCCTTAAGTGTGATGCGGCGGTGCTTCGCTTCGCGGAGGAGGAAAAAATATTTGGCCTCAGCGAGTTGCAATGCGCTCAGCACCTCCGGAGACGGATCGACGCTTTTTTCGATGAGTTGTTTCTGCTCAAGCCATTCAGTTCTAGCCTTTTGTAGTTCAGCCATTAACTTCTCATCAAATTGTCTCTTTAGTTTCCCCTTTCGCCGCCATAACAAACCGATCCCCACCTTCTTTCTCTCTATAGCTCACGGCGCCCTTCCAACGCCTTTGATAACGTCACTTCGTCCGCATACTCCAAGTCGCCGCCGACCGGCAAGCCATGGGCGATGCGGGTGACTTTGATTCCTGTCGGCTTCAACAGGCGGGAGATGTACATCGCCGTTGCCTCTCCCTCGATGTTCGGGTCGGTCGCTAAAATCACCTCTTGGACCGTCTCATCCTGCAATCGCGTGAGCAGCTCGGCGATTTTAATATCTTCCGGTCCGATGCCTTCCATCGGCGAGATGGCCCCGTGCAACACGTGGTACAGGCCATTGTATTCTTTCATCCTCTCCATGGCGATGACATCTTTCGGATCCTGAACAACGCAAATCGTCGTCCGGTCGCGCCGCTCGTCTTTGCAGATATAGCAAGGGTCTGTATCTGTAATATGTCCGCAAATCGTGCAATAATGAATATGCCGCTTGACATCAACGAGCGCTTTGGCAAACTCAAGCACGGTGTCTTCTTTCATCGCCAGCACATGAAATGCAAGGCGGGCAGCCGTTTTCGGGCCGATGCCGGGCAGTTTCATAAAACTGTCAATCAACTTCGATAGCGGTTCTGGATAATGCATACGCCCCCCTAGAACAACCCTGGAATGTTAAGTCCTTTCGTAAACTGCCCCATCATTTCATTAGCCAACTCATCCGCTTTTTTCAACGCATCGTTTGTCGCTGCCAAAATCAAATCTTGCAGCATTTCAATATCGTCTGGGTCGACGACTTCCTCTTTAATTTTTACTTCCAAAATTTGTTTATGACCGTTAGCGACAACGGTCACCATGCCTCCGCCCGCCGTGCCTTCCACCGTTTTTTCCGCCAACTCTTCCTGCGCTTTTTGCATTTCTTTTTGCATTTTTTGCATTTGTTTTAACATTTTTTGCATATTGCCCATTCCGCCACGCATCATCTTGGCATCCTCCTTTAAACGGTTTATTCTTTAATTTCGATCAGCTCTTCGCCAAACAGCCGCTTCGCTTCGGCGATTAACGGATCTTCTTCGCTTTTTTCCACCATGGCGTCCTTATTGCGGATGAACTCTTCTCTTATTTTTCCCCATTCTCCCTCCGGAATGGCTACCATTTCAAAGCGGCGGTTTGTCAGCTCAAACAAAATCGCTTCGACGTTTTCTTTGACCGAACTTGTGGGATCGGTCGCCATTTTGCAGTGGATTTCGTATTTGAATTTTAATACAAACGCTGAGGCGCTCGCTGCAACCGGCTCGCTCTCTTGCAGCAAGGCAGCGTGCGACACTTTATGCTGCCGTTTCAACGTGTCGAGCACATCCGCCCAGCATCCTTTCACCAAAGCTAAATCTTCATGCGTCGCCTGTTTCAACAGCTCGTAAATGCGGCCAACCGGGGCTTTATATCCCCCCGTTTTCATCGGTTTGGACAGTTTTTTCACCGGCGCGGCGGTCGACGGAGGGGCAGCAGGCGGTTGTTCCTTCAGGCGCCGCAATTCCGCCTCCAGCGTTTCAATCCGCTTTATCAACGGTTCCAACTCGGAAGCCGACAGCGACGGGGCGGCGGCTGATGGATGGCAAAGTTTCACAAGCGCCACTTCCAACAGAAGGCGCGGGTGGTTTGTCCACTTCATCTCTTGCTGGCTTTTGTTCAGCAACTCGATGGCCTCGTATAAATTGGAAACCGGAATCATTTCCGACAGTGAAGTGAACGCTTCGTCAACGACAGCAATTTGAATCGCTCCCTCCACATAGGGAGCGGTTTTGTACAGCAATAAATCGCGATAGTACAAAATCAAGTCTTCAACCAAACGATGCGGATCTTTCCCTTGCGCCATCATCGTTTCCAACTGCTGAAGAACCGCCGCTGTATCTTTGCGGTGGATGGCTTCGATGAAGCTCGATAAGGCGGCAAATGATGCAGCCCCGGTCATCGCCAGCACGTCGTCGAGCCGAAGTTTCCCGTCGCTGAACGAAATGGCTTGATCAAGCAAGCTGAGCGCATCGCGCATCCCCCCGTCTGCAGCACGGGCGATGGCGGACAATGCCTCATCGGACGCCTCGACACCTTGGGCGCTTGCGACATACTTTAGCCGTGAAACGATCGCCGGAAGCGGGATGCGGCGAAAATCGAACCGTTGGCAGCGGGAAATGATCGTCGTCGGAATTTTGTGCGGCTCGGTCGTGGCCAAAATGAAAATGACGTGTTTCGGCGGCTCCTCCAACGTTTTCAACAGCGCGTTAAACGCACCGATCGACAGCATATGCACCTCGTCGATGATATACACTTTGTAGCGGGCCGACGTCGGCGCAAATTTCACCTTCTCACGGATATCACGAATTTCATCGACGCGGTTGTTGGAAGCAGCGTCAATTTCCAGCACATCGGGAACCGTTCCATTCGTAATGCCGAGGCAAGCTGGACACTCATTGCATGGCTCCGCCGCTGGCGCCTGTTCACAGTTGACCGCCTTGGCGAAAATTTTCGCTGCGCTCGTTTTTCCTGTACCGCGCGGGCCGGAAAATAAGTAAGCGTGCGATATTTTATGTTGAAGCAGGGCGCTTTGCAACGTCTTGGTCACGTGTTCTTGGCCGACCATGTCCGCAAAGCGCTGCGGCCGAAACACGCGATATAACGCTTGGTATGCCACGGAAAACGGCCCTCCTCTTTCTCTCGTCCTATCTATTATATAACTTCCTATTGCAATTTGAAATAACAAAAAACCCACTCGCCATGAGTGGGTTTTGTTCCCTATCGCTATGTAAGGCCGTGCACCTTCTGTCGATTAGCTGCCCCGAGCGTTGCTCAAGCAGTTAGCTCAGCCCAGGCGTCCCCGCGGCACATGGGAGCATCCGCTTACTGCTGCTTCCTTCCGGACCTGACAGGGTTCACGGAATCCCATTGCGCGGGACCCAGACGTCAACACCACTTGCTTGAGACAGGCCTCGCAACAGACTAACCTCGAGAAGGAATTCAGCCTCGCTAGAGCGGATTGCGAGTACAGGGCACCGCTACCTCCCCGCTTAGCACGGCACTATCAGTATAGCTCGTTAGCGGAAAAAATGCAATGTCAATCGACGGAATTTTCGTTGGCACTCCCGCCAACATTTCTCTTTTGTTCGCGCAATCGTCGAAAAAATTGGCTCAACAGCGAACCGCACTCGTCAGCAAGCACCCCGCTTACCACCTTAACCTGATGGTTAAATCGGCTTTCCTGCAATAAGTTCATCAATGTCCCAGCGCACCCTCCCTTTGGGTCAAACGCGCCAAATACAACCCGTTCGATGCGGGAAAGAACAATGGCGCCTGCGCACATGGCGCACGGCTCAAGCGTTACGTACAACGTCGCCCGCTCAAGCCGCCATGAACCGGTTGCCCGGCATGCTTCATCGATTGCCAAAATTTCTGCATGAGCGATGGCGCGTTGTTCGGTTTCCCGCAAATTATGAGCGCGGGCGATGACGCGGCCGTCTTGAACGATGACAGCGCCGATCGGCACTTCGCCGATCTGCTCCGCTTTTTTTGCTTCTTCCATTGCCAATCGCATGTAGTACTCGTCGGTGTTCATCGTATACCCCTTCACACAAACGGTCATTTCTCCTTTCTTTTCATCATAGAATATGGAGAATAAAGACGCAACTAGGAGGTCAAGTATGCAAATCCACGTAGTGCAGAGTGGACAAACGTTAAGTGGAATTGCTGAGGCATACGGGACCACGGCGGAAGACATTGTCCGGGCCAACAAGCTTCCAAACCCTGATAAACTCGTTGTCGGCCAGGCGCTCGTGATCCCGATCGTCGGTCGTTTTTACTGGGTGCAGCGCGGCGACACGTTATGGTCGATTGCACGCCGATTTTCGATTCCGATGCAGCGGCTTGCCGAAGTGAATCGCCTCTCCTTAAACGCTCCGCTTAAGGTCGGGCAGCGGCTTTATATACCGCCCGGCGCCAAGCGAAGAGCGGAGTTTAACGCCTATATTGAACCGCGCGGCGCGACTGTCAGCCCAGCGCTGGAGGCGAGCGCTCGCGAAGCCGCTCCGTATTTGACTTATTTGAGTCCTTTTTATTTTGCGATCCGACGCGACGCGACATTGCAAGAGCCGCCGCTTGACGACTTTCCGGATATTGCCCGCGCCAACCGCGTCACGCTCGTTATGGTTGTCGCCAACATTGAAAACGGGCAGTTCAGCGACGAGCTCGGCGCGCTTATGTTAACAAACGAAACGCTGCAAAATCGTCTGCTCGACAACATTGTCGCGACCGCTAGACGGTATGGCTTCCGCGACATCCATTTTGATTTTGAATATTTGCGCCCGGAAGACCGTGAGGCGTATAATGCGTTTTTGCGCAAAGCGAAACGGCGGTTTGCACGAGAAGGGTGGATGATGTCGACCGCCTTGGCGCCGAAAACGAGCGCGACCCAGCGCGGACGTTGGTACGAAGCACACGACTACCGCGCCCATGGACAAATTGTCGACTTTGTCGTGATCATGACGTATGAATGGGGCTACAGCGGCGGGCCGCCGATGCCGGTGTCCCCGATCGGTCCGGTCCGCCGCGTTCTCGAGTACGCCATCTCTGAAATGCCAGCCGGAAAAATTTTGATGGGGCAAAACTTGTATGGCTACGACTGGACGCTGCCATATGTACCCGGCGGCCCGTACGCCCAGGCCATCAGCCCGCAGCAAGCCATCGCCCTCGCCGCAAAGTATAACGTTGCCATCGAATACGATACGGAGGCGCAGGCACCGCATTTTCGCTATCGCGACGAAAACGGACGCGAGCATGAAGTATGGTTTGAGGACGCCCGCTCCATTCAAGCAAAATTTAATCTCGTGAAGGAACTTGGTTTGCGCGGGGTCAGCTATTGGAAACTTGGCATTGATTTTCCACAAAACTGGCTGCTGATCGCTGATCAATTTACTGTTGTAAAAAAATAAAGGCATAAAAAACCCGCCGGTCAACGGCGGGTTTTTTTATGATGGGAAACGGCTTTCGGCGGTCAGCCGTTTCAGATGACAATCTCCTCTTATGCGCGTCAGTCCTCTTCATCATCGTCTTGGCCAAGAACAAGACTTCTTGTTCCTCATTGCCAACGTCATTCACTATAACACGGCAGTCGGGAAAAGTCAACCAACGATTTGCCTCAAGCACCTTTTTTTCAGCGAATGACGTCCCGATTCCCCATGTAAGGACGAAGCGCTTCCGGAACGATGACCGAGCCGTCTTCTTGCTGGTAGTTTTCCAAAATGGCGGCGACCGTCCGCCCAATGGCTAGCCCCGAACCGTTTAATGTATGCACGTACTCCGGTTTCGCTTTTGGATCCCGACGGAAGCGGATGTTGGCACGGCGCGCTTGAAACGCCTCAAAGTTGCTGCACGACGAAATTTCCCGGTACGTTCCGTAACTTGGCAGCCAAACTTCAATATCGTACGTTTTCGCCGCCGAGAATCCAAGGTCTCCGGTGCACAAGGCGACAACGCGGTACGGAAGCCCGAGCCGTTGCAAAATCGTCTCTGCCTGGCGCGTCAGCTTTTCCAATTCATCGTACGAGTCCTCCGGCTTTACGAACTTTACCAGCTCGACTTTATTGAACTGATGCTGACGGATCAGCCCTCTCGTGTCACGGCCGGCCGACCCGGCTTCCGCGCGGAAGCAGGCGCTGTAGGCCGCATAGTAAATCGGCAAATCATCTGCGGCCAAAATTTCGTCGCGGTGCAGGTTCGTCACCGGCACCTCAGCGGTCGGAATGAGGAAATAATCTTCGCTGTCCAAATGGAACGCATCCTCGGCAAATTTCGGCAACTGTCCGGTTCCGATCATGCTCGCCCGGTTCACTAAATATGGCGGCAACACTTCTTCGTAACCGAATTCGTCGAGATGGATGTCAAGCATAAAGTTGATGAGCGCCCGCTCAAGCCGCGCTCCTAACCCTTTATAAAAGACAAATCGGCTTCCCGCCACTTTGGCGGCTCGCTCAAAGTCGAGCAAACCGAGCCGATCGGCGATTTCCCAATGCGGCTTCGGCTCAAAGGAAAACGAACGCGGCTCTCCCCATCTCCGCACTTCCACATTGTCCTCTTCTGATTGGCCGATCGGCACTGATTCGTGCGGCACGTTTGGAATTGACAACAACAAGTCGTCGAGTTCCGCCTCAAGCTGGCGAATTTGTTCATCCATCCGTTTAATGCGGTCACCGACTTCGCGCATTTGGGCAATCAGCGGCTCGGCGTCCTTTTTCTCGCGCTTTAGGACAGCGATTTGCTGCGACACATCGTTGCGCTTGCTTTTCAGCTCTTCGACTTCCGCGATCAAGCGGCGGCGGTCTTTGTCCAATTGTTCAAAGCGGTCGATGTTCGTCAAATCCCCGCCGCGCTGCATTAGTTTTTCTTTCACTTCTTCAAACTGGGTGCGCAATATTTTCACATCCAGCATGGCTTTTACCTCCTTTTCCATTCAATATTATACATAAAAAAGCCCCCGTCCCAAAAAAGGGACGGGAGCCATCCCGCGGTGCCACCCTTATTGAAGGCTTGCTATGCCTTCCCCTTTTGCCGTTAACGGCGGCGGCCGAAAACGCCTACTGGCCCTTTGGGCGTTCAACGTTTTGCTCGAGGATGGATTCACAGGAGCTCCCTGCCGGTTCGCACCGCCCACCGGCTCTCTGATAAGGAAGGCATCCCGCTACTCGTTCCTCTCATCGCTTTCGCTTGATCACTTTACTTGAGGCTTGACGCCATTTTCGCTTCTTTGACCATGTTGAGGAAGTATTGCATCAATCGATGATCGTCGGTCAGCTCTGGGTGGAACGAGCAGCCAAGAAACTGTCCTTGTCGAGCGGCGACAATGCGGTCATTGTATGTCGCCAAGACATCGACCCCGTCCCCGGCCTCCACGATATGCGGAGCGCGGATGAAGACGCCGACAAAGCCATCGCCGACGCCTTTAATCGACAGCTCCGCCTCAAAGCTTTCCCGCTGCCGACCGAACGAGTTCCGCTCCACCGTAATGTCCATCAAACCTAAGTGCGGCTCGTCGTAACCGACGATTCGTTTCGCCAGCAAAATGAGTCCGGCGCACGTGCCGAACATCGGCTTGCCGGCAGCGGCAAATTGCTTGAGCGGCTCCATCAGCCCATAGCGGTCGATGAGCCGCCGCATCGTCGTGCTTTCGCCGCCCGGCAGCACAAGACCGTCCAACCCTTCAAGCTGCTCCGGCTTTTTCACGATGACCGCCTCGGCGCCGCACGCCTCAATGGCGCGAACATGCTCCCGCACAGCTCCTTGCAGTCCAAGTACACCTATTTTCATCGTTGCTTTGCTCCTTTATTTAGCTTACCAGCCGCGTTCTTGCATCCGGTGCTCCGGCAACAATGTCGCGATATCGATGCCGCGCATCGCGCCGCCCAATCCTTTCGACAAGTGTGCGATCAATTCATAGTCTTCGTAATGAGTCGTCGCCTCTACGATCGCGCGCGCGTATTTTTCCGGATTTTCCGATTTGAAAATGCCAGACCCAACAAAGACACCGTCCGCACCCAAGTGCATCATCAAGGCAGCGTCAGCCGGTGTCGCGACACCGCCGGCGGCAAAGTTGACGACCGGCAGGCGGCCAAGCCGCTTGATCTCGCGCAGCACCTCAACCGGAGCCCCGAGCTGTTTCGCCTCAGCGACAAGCTCATCTTCGCTCATGTTGACGACTTTGCGAATTTGCGCGTTCACTTTGCGCATATGGCGCACGGCCTCAACGATGTTGCCTGTCCCCGGCTCTCCTTTCGTCCGCAACATCGATGCCCCTTCTGCAATGCGGCGCGCCGCTTCCCCTAAATCGCGGCAACCGCACACAAATGGAACGGTAAACTGCCGTTTGTCAATATGGAACTCCTCATCAGCCGGCGTTAATACTTCGCTTTCGTCAATGTAGTCGACACCAAGCGCCTCTAAGACACGCGCCTCAACATAGTGACCGATCCGCACTTTCGCCATGACTGGGATCGAAACGGCGTTCATCACTTCTTCGATCACCGTCGGGTCGGCCATGCGCGCGACACCGCCAGCGGCGCGAATGTCCGCCGGGACGCGCTCGAGCGCCATAACCGCGACAGCCCCTGCCGCTTCAGCGATTTTCGCCTGTTCTGCGTTCACGACGTCCATGATGACGCCGCCTTTTTGCATTTCCGCCATGCCGCGTTTGACGCGGTCCGTACCTGTCAATGCCAACGTTGATTCCCCCTATTCCTAATCCTTATGCTTTGCGAGGCATGCAAAAGGACGATTCCACTGTTTTATTTTACCTCAATTTTTACAAAAATCACAATGGAAAAAAGCTCCCCATCAAGGGGAGTCGATTTTACAGCCAGCCTTTCACTGTTTTGGCGACGCTTGTCCATAAATCAACAAACAGTCCGCCGACCGCGCGCATCGAAAGAACAAACCAATTGGCTTTTTCGACTTCAGCTGTTGTGACAAGCGGCACACGGATGTTTTTTTGCATGTCTGGGCTTAAGAAGGCAAGGGAGTCGTCCCCTTTATATTCGAGCGTCATATATCCAACCGTTTCCCCTTTTTTCAAAGGGGCGACTAGCTTTCCTTCTTTTGTCATTTTTTTCTTGTCCAACACATATACAGGTTTGTATTGTTTTTCCTCGCCGTTTTTCACAAGCAGATCCAGATTCTTTCCTGTCGCGACACGAACCTCTTTTTCTTTCCCTTTCACGACCGGAAGTGTTTCTTTTCCTTTCAGCTGGTACCCTTTTGGATAAAGCGTCTCGAGGGAGTATTGGTTGAATCCGTAGTTAAATAGTTTTTCTGTCTCTTTAAAGCGCGCCTCTTTTGTTGTTTTCCCACTCGCATCTTTCGCGTTCATGACAACCGAAATCAAGCGGACGCCGTTTCGTTTCGCCGTCCCGGTGAAACAGTTGCCGGCAAATTCCGTATAGCCGGTTTTCAACCCGTCTACACCTTCGTATCCGTACACAAGCCCAGGCAGCATCCAATTCCAGTTGTCCATTTTGATTTCATCTTTTGTTCCTTCCCGGAATACTTTATGAGGAATGCTCGCTGTTTTCAGCACTTCGGGATGATCTTTCAGCAACCGGTAGGCAAGCATCGCCATCGCACGTGCGGACATGACGTTTTCCTCATTTGTGCTTGTCCCTTCCGGATGGAATCCTTTTAAATCCTTATTGCTCAACCCTGTGGCATTGACAAACTTATAATCTTTCAGCCCAAGCTCTTTCGCTTTGTCGTTCATCATTTTCACAAAATTTTTCTCCGATCCAGCGATGATCTCAGCAATCGCGACCGTTGCCCCGTTCGCCGAATAAATGGCCATTGCCTCGTACAGCTCACGCACCGTATACTTGCCATCTTTTCGCAACGGGACATTGGACAGCGCCCGGTCTTGCGACAGCCGGTACACGTAATCGCTTGGCGTGTACATTTGATCCCATTTGACGCGCTTCGCCTTAATGGCGTCAAGAAGCAAATACTCGGTCATCATTTTCGTCATGCTGGCAATCCCAAGCACCGTATCGATATTTTTTTCATACAAAATTCTTCCCGTTTGTGCATCCACTAAAATCGCAGCGTCCGCCCGGATGTCAAGCGGGGCGCTTTCCGCCTTCACCGTCTGTTGAAACGGACCAAACGTTAAACAAAGGCAAATCGACAGCAACCAAAACAACCAGTTTTGTTTTCTCCTCCTCACAATGACACCCTCCTCACACAACCGTTATTGTAACATACCGTCGGCCAAAAAAATAGACGGAGGACATGTCTCCGTCAAAGTTGAGCCGATCGGCGCAACTCCGATCAAAAAGCAGAGTAGTTCGGCGCTTCTTTCGTAATTTGCACGTCATGCGGATGGCTTTCACGAAGCCCCGCGCTCGTCATGCGGATAAACTGCGTTTTTTCGCGCAGCTCTTCCAAATTGCGGGTTCCACAATAGCCCATGCCGGCGCGCAACCCACCGACAAGCTGATAAATCGTGTCGGCAAGCGGCCCTTTGTATGGAACGCGTCCCTCGATGCCTTCCGGGACAAACTTTTTCGCATCTTCTTGAAAATAGCGGTCTTTGCTGCCGCGCTCCATGGCTGCGACCGATCCCATGCCCCGGTACACCTTAAAGCGGCGGCCTTGGTAAATTTCCGTCTCACCCGGGCTTTCGGAAACACCAGCAAGCAAGCTGCCGAGCATAACCGCATGCGCCCCAGCCGCGATCGCCTTCACAATGTCGCCGGAATATTTGATCCCGCCGTCAGCGATGATCGGGACGCCATGTTTGCGCGCCTCAGTCGCACAGTCGTAGATCGCCGTAATTTGCGGCACACCAACCCCGGCGACAACCCGGGTCGTGCAGATTGACCCCGGACCGATTCCGACTTTAATAATGTTCGCCCCAGCCTCAATCAAGTCGCGCGTCCCTTCAGCTGTCGCGACATTGCCGGCGATGATGTTCAAGTCCGGGTATTGGCGTCGGATGTTGGCCACCGTCTCTAGGACGCCTTTCGAATGGCCGTGCGCCGTGTCAACGACAATGACATCAACCCCTGCCTCAACAAGCTTTTTGACG
Organism: Geobacillus sp. PLS 41; assembly: GCF_056494105.1. Classification (NCBI taxonomy): domain Bacteria; kingdom Bacillati; phylum Bacillota; class Bacilli; order Caryophanales; family Anoxybacillaceae; genus Geobacillus; species Geobacillus sp. PLS 41. The sequence continues at coordinate 553,872 of NZ_CM151395.1, forward strand.
CGAATCATCGTGTCCGCCGTCACCCCGACGGCCGCCCCGACAATCAGCCTCCCTTTCGCATCTTTCGCCGAATTCGGGAACTCAATGACCTTTTCAATATCCTTGATCGTAATTAATCCCTTCAGCACACCGTTTTCATCAACAAGAGGCAGTTTTTCGACCTTGTGTCGCTGCAAAATTTTCTCTGCTTCCTCCAACGTTGTCCCCACCGGAGCAGTGATCAAGTTTTCCTTCGTCATTACCTCGGAAATTTTAATCGAATAGTCTTGAATGAAACGCAAGTCACGGTTCGTAATAATGCCGACCAATTTTTGCTCCTCGGGGTTGTTGACGATCGGCACCCCCGAGATCCGATATTTACTCATTAAGTGTTCTGCATCATACACTTGATGATCCGGCGTTAGGAAAAACGGGTCCGTAATGACGCCTCGTTCCGACCGTTTCACCTTGTCGACCTGCTCGGCCTGCTGTTCGATCGACATATTTTTGTGAATGATGCCAAGGCCTCCCTGACGCGCCATCGCAATTGCCATCTCCGCTTCGGTGACCGTATCCATCCCAGCGCTGAGAATCGGGATGTTCAACTGCAGCGTATCGCTCAACTTCGTGGTTACATCAACATCGCGCGGCAATACGTCCGACTTCGCTGGGATGAGAAGAACGTCATCAAACGTCAATCCTTCCTTGGCGAATTTCGCTTCCCACATGTTTTCTCCCCCTTGTCCGGAAATATTATTAGTAGCTTAACAACTGGTTAAACTACTGTCAAGGAATCAAGAAAATGTCCAACTTTTCAGTTATTTCAAGACAATTCTATGTAAGGGGGTAAAAATGTTCGGAAATCACGGTCAACTGTTTCGCCTTTCTGTTTTCCGCTCGGCCGATACTGCGCAGCAATTTTTGCGGCAATGCTATCAACAGCTGCAGCGGGATGACGCCGTCCAACGCAGTTATGCAAACTGTTACCCATTTTTATATTATCTGGAACACGGGCAAAACTTTTACGCCGCTGCCCAGCAGGCGCCGCTGTCCATCAAGCCAGTTCTCTTGTTTTACGGCATGGTGCAGCTCTTAAAAGCATGCCTGCTCACTGTCGACCCCGACTACCCGGAATCAACATCGGTCTTGGCCCATGGTGTATCAGCAAGAAAACGAAAAAAACAGGGCTACGAATTTTTAGATGATGAAGTGAAAATACAAAAAAACGGTTTATTCGCACATTTTTCTGAAAAAATGTTTCATGTGAAACAAGAAGCTGGGGAAAAATTTCGCATGGGCACGCTGTTGCAACGAATTAGCGAGTTGCATGAAACGTTTTTTCTTCTAAGCGGGCGAAAAAAACCGTTATCCTTGCCTGTTGTACATACTGCTTCGCCGCCGATGCTCGCCATCCCAAAAGTGATTTTGGACCACTACCATATGTCGTTGTCCCGCTTTGTCCAATATCTCTGTGAAGAAGGACAAGGAAAGCGGCTTTCGTTCGCCAAAGAAGAAGGAGAATTTCTGTATTTTCATATAGAATCGCCGCTGTCGCCGGCCGGAGAAGGTCCGTTTTTATTCCATCTTGACGGTACACTCCGAATTCCAGTCAAGAAAGAGAAAACATTCTCGCTTCCAGAAATACACGCCCATTACTTGTTGCTGTATAACTTGAGCATGATTTCGCGCTATGAGACGGAATGGTGGAGCGAGCTTCTCCATTCTTACCCAAGCAAGGCATACACTTTTATTCTTGAGTTTCTCTCCGTGTCGGCGGAAAAAGTGCCGTTGCTGCTTCATGAATACTTAATGCGGAAATTTTTGGGTTGAATCAAATCAAAAATCCCCTGCTGTATATACAGCAGGGGATTTTCGCCTAGCAACGACCTACTCTTGCAGGGGCGCTGGCCCCAACTACCATCGGCGCTGGAGGGCTTAACTTCCGTGTTCGGGATGGGAACGGGTGTTTCCCCTCCGCCATAGCCACTAGGCAATGATGATCATCTTGGACAGTAATTATTATATCCATCCTGTTGGATTTGTCAACAGGATGTTCATTCCCTCAAAACTAGATAACCGTTGGAAGAAGCCGCTCGCCTGCGCTTTTCGCATTGTCCAGCTCCGGCTCGCCGCCGCTCGGGGTCAAATAACCTTCGCCTTCGGGATCGGAAATCCCTGCAGGCGAAGAACATTTGCCCGTCGCGGCGACCCGCTCGCCTGCGCTTTTCTTGGTTAAGCCCTCGATCGATTAGTATCCGTCAGCTCCACGTGTCGCCACGCTTCCACCTCGGACCTATCGACCTCGTCATCTTCGAGGGATCTTACCCGCTTTGCGCGGTGGGAAATCTCATCTTGAGGGGGGCTTCACGCTTAGATGCTTTCAGCGCTTATCCCGTCCGCACATAGCTACCCAGCGGTGCCCCTGGCGGGACAACTGGTACACCAGCGGTGCGTCCATCCCGGTCCTCTCGTACTAAGGACAGCTCCTCTCAAATTTCCTCCGCCCGCGACGGATAGGGACCGAACTGTCTCACGACGTTCTGAACCCAGCTCGCGTACCGCTTTAATGGGCGAACAGCCCAACCCTTGGGACCGACTACAGCCCCAGGATGCGATGAGCCGACATCGAGGTGCCAAACCTCCCCGTCGATGTGGACTCTTGGGGGAGATCAGCCTGTTATCCCCGGGGTAGCTTTTATCCGTTGAGCGATGGCCCTTCCATGCGGAACCACCGGATCACTAAGCCCGACTTTCGTCCCTGCTCGACCTGTCCGTCTCGCAGTCAAGCTCCCTTGTGCCTTTGCACTCTCCGAATGATTTCCAACCATTCTGAGGGAACCTTTGGGCGCCTCCGTTACCTTTTGGGAGGCGACCGCCCCAGTCAAACTGCCCACCTGACACTGTCTCCCACCCCGCTAAGGGGTGCGGGTTAGAATTTCAATACCGCCAGGGTGGTATCCCACCGTCGCCTCCACCGAAGCTGGCGCTCCGGCTTCCCAGGCTCCCACCTATCCTGTACAAGCGATACCAAAATTCCATATCAGGCTGCAGTAAAGCTCCACGGGGTCTTTCCGTCCTGTCGCGGGTAACCTGCATCTTCACAGGTAGTATAATTTCACCGGGTCTCTCGTTGAGACAGCGCCCAAGTCGTTACACCTTTCGTGCGGGTCGGAACTTACCCGACAAGGAATTTCGCTACCTTAGGACCGTTATAGTTACGGCCGCCGTTTACTGGGGCTTCGGTTCGCACCTTCGCTTCCGCTAAGCGCTCCCCTTAACCTTCCAGCACCGGGCAGGTGTCAGCCCCTATACGTCGCCTTTCGGCTTCGCAGAGACCTGTGTTTTTGATAAACAGTCGCTTGGGCCTTTTCACTGCGGCTCTTCAGGGCTCTTCACCCCAAAGAGCACCCCTTCTCCCGAAGTTACGGGGTCATTTTGCCGAGTTCCTTAACGAGAGTTCTCCCGCGCGCCTTAGGATTCTCTCCTCGCCTACCTGTGTCGGTTTGCGGTACGGGCACCTCTTCCCTCGCTAGAGGCTTTTCTTGGCAGTGTGAAATCGGGGACTTCCGGATTACTCCGTCGCCGTCACCGCTTAGCCTTATGATCCGCGGATTTGCCTGCGGATCAGCCTCACGGCTTGGACAGGCTCTTCCAGCCGCCTGCTCGCCCTATCCTCCTGCGTCCCCCCATCGCTCAAACGGGAAGAAGGTGGTACAGGAATCTCAACCTGTTGTCCATCACCTACGCCTTTCGGCCTCGGCTTAGGTCCCGACTAACCCTGAGCGGACGAACCTTCCTCAGGAACCCTTAGGCTTTCGGCGCAGAGGATTCTCACCTCTGTTTTCGCTACTCATACCGGCATTCTCACTTCTAAGCGCTCCACCAGTCCTTCCGGTCTGGCTTCTCTGCCCTTAGAACGCTCCCCTACCGATGACCAACGGTCATCCCGCAGCTTCGGCGGCACGTTTAGCCCCGGTACATTTTCGGCGCAGAGTCACTCGACCAGTGAGCTATTACGCACTCTTTAAATGGTGGCTGCTTCTAAGCCAACATCCTGGTTGTCTCGGCAACTCCACATCCTTTTCCACTGAACGTGCACTTCGGGGCCTTAGCTGGCGGTCTGGGCTGTTCCCCTCTCGACCACGGATCTTATCACTCGCAGTCTGACTCCCGGGCATAAGTCATTGGCATTCGGAGTTTGACTGGGTTCGGTAACCCGTTTGGGGCCCCTAGCCCAATCAGTGCTCTACCTCCAAGACTCTCAAACCCGAGGCTAGCCCTAAAGCTATTTCGGGGAGAACCAGCTATCTCCAAGTTCGATTGGCATTTCACCCCTACCCACACCTCATCCCCGCACTTTTCAACGTGCGTGGGTTCGGGCCTCCAGCCGGTGTTACCCGGCCTTCACCCTGGACATGGGTAGATCACCTGGTTTCGGGTCGACGACGACGTACTCACACGCCCTGTTCAGACTCGCTTTCGCTGCGGCTCCGCCTCTTCGGCTTAACCTCGCACGCCATCGTCACTCGCCGGTTCATTCTACAAAAGGCACGCCATCACCCATCAACGGGCTCTGACTACTTGTAGGCACACGGTTTCAGGTTCTCTTTCACTCCCCTCCCGGGGTGCTTTTCACCTTTCCCTCACGGTACTGGTGCACTATCGGTCACTAGGGAGTATTTAGCCTTGGGAGATGGTCCTCCCTGCTTCCGACGGGATTCCTCGTGTCCCGCCGTACTCAGGATCCGCTCGGGAGGGAACGAAGTTTCGACTACAGGGCTCTCACCTTCTCTGGCCGGCCGTTCCAGACCGGTTCGTCTACCCCGTCCCTTTCTCACTCCCATCGTGAGCGGTCCTACAACCCCAAGAGGACACGCCTCTTGGTTTGGGCTGTTCCCGTTTCGCTCGCCGCTACTCAGGGAATCGCGGTTGCTTTCTTCTCCTCCGGGTACTAAGATGTTTCAGTTCCCCGGGTGTGCCCTCCATGCCCTATGGATTCAGGCATGGATACTGCCCCATTACGGACAGTGGGTTCCCCCATTCGGACATCTCCGGATCAACGCTTGCTTACAGCTCCCCGAAGCGTTTCGGCGTTTGCCCCGTCCTTCATCGGCTCCTAGTGCCAAGGCATCCACCGTGCGCCCTTTCCAGCTTAACCTATTGCGCTCTGGCTTCTTCCTTTGCTTTATCGGTTATCTAGTTTTCAAGGAACGAGACTGCTTCTTGAATTTGCTTCTCTGCAGTCTTGTGCCGAGGAATCCATCTTCCTTGAACCTGCTAGAAGACGAAGGCGCAAAGTAGCTCCTTTGAATTCGCTTCTTCGCTGGTTTGCGTCGAGGAATTCAGCTTCTCCGAATCCGCTTGTAGACGCAAAGCGACTTCTTTGAACAAACTTCCTTGCGGCTTTGTGCCGAGGAATCTTGCTTCCCTGAACCTGCTAGCAGACGCAGGCACAGACGCAAAGCAGCTCCTTTGAATTCGCTTCTTCGCTGGTTTGCGTCGAGGAATTCGGCTTCTCCGAATCCGCTTGTAGACGCAGACGCAAAGCAACTACGTTGAAACCTCTTACCTTGATATGGTGGAGCCTATCGGGATCGAACCGATGACCTCCTGCTTGCAAAGCAGGCGCTCTCCCAGCTGAGCTAAGGCCCCATCCAATGGGCCTAAGTGGACTTGAACCACCGACCTCACGCTTATCAGGCGTGCGCTCTGACCAGCTGAGCTATAGGCCCATATACACATTGCAAGGAACAATAAGTTCCCTCAAAACTAAACAAAACAGCAAGCGTCATTATAATCAAACCATTCGATTTTGTCAATAACATCCTTAGAAAGGAGGTGATCCAGCCGCACCTTCCGGTACGGCTACCTTGTTACGACTTCACCCCAATCACTTGCCCCACCTTCGGCGGCTGGCTCCCTTGCGGGTTGCCTCACCGACTTCGGGTGTTGCAAGCTCTCGTGGTGTGACGGGCGGTGTGTACAAGGCCCGGGAACGTATTCACCGCGGCATGCTGATCCGCGATTACTAGCGATTCCGGCTTCATGCAGGCGAGTTGCAGCCTGCAATCCGAACTGAGAGCGGCTTTTTGGGATTCGCTCCCCCTCGCGGGTTCGCAGCCCTTTGTACCGCCCATTGTAGCACGTGTGTAGCCCAGGTCATAAGGGGCATGATGATTTGACGTCATCCCCACCTTCCTCCGACTTGTCGCCGGCAGTCCCTCTAGAGTGCCCACCTTCGTGCTGGCAACTAGAGGCGAGGGTTGCGCTCGTTGCGGGACTTAACCCAACATCTCACGACACGAGCTGACGACAACCATGCACCACCTGTCACCCTGTCCCCCCGAAGGGGGAACGCCCAATCTCTTGGGTTGTCAGGGGATGTCAAGACCTGGTAAGGTTCTTCGCGTTGCTTCGAATTAAACCACATGCTCCACCGCTTGTGCGGGCCCCCGTCAATTCCTTTGAGTTTCAGCCTTGCGGCCGTACTCCCCAGGCGGAGTGCTTATCGCGTTAGCTGCAGCACTAAAGGGTGTGACCCCTCTAACACTTAGCACTCATCGTTTACGGCGTGGACTACCAGGGTATCTAATCCTGTTTGCTCCCCACGCTTTCGCGCCTCAGCGTCAGTTGCAGGCCAGAGAGCCGCCTTCGCCACTGGTGTTCCTCCACATCTCTACGCATTTCACCGCTACACGTGGAATTCCGCTCTCCTCTCCTGCACTCAAGTCCCCCAGTTTCCAATGACCCTCCACGGTTGAGCCGTGGGCTTTCACATCAGACTTAAGGAACCGCCTGCGCGCGCTTTACGCCCAATAATTCCGGACAACGCTCGCCCCCTACGTATTACCGCGGCTGCTGGCACGTAGTTAGCCGGGGCTTCCTCGTGAGGTACCGTCACCGCGCCGCCCTCTTCGAACGGCGCTCCTTCGTCCCTCACAACAGAGCTTTACGACCCGAAGGCCTTCTTCGCTCACGCGGCGTCGCTCCGTCAGGCTTTCGCCCATTGCGGAAGATTCCCTACTGCTGCCTCCCGTAGGAGTCTGGGCCGTGTCTCAGTCCCAGTGTGGCCGGTCACCCTCTCAGGCCGGCTACGCATCGTCGCCTTGGTGAGCCGTTACCTCACCAACTAGCTAATGCGCCGCGGGCCCATCCGCAAGTGACAGCCAAAGGCCGCCTTTCAACCAAAGACCATGCGGTCTTCGGTGTTATCCGGTATTAGCTCCGGTTTCCCGGAGTTATCCCGGTCTTGCGGGCAGGTTGCCCACGTGTTACTCACCCGTCCGCCGCTGACCAAATCAGAGCAAGCTCCGATTTGGTCCGCTCGACTTGCATGTATTAGGCACGCCGCCAGCGTTCGTCCTGAGCCAGGATCAAACTCTCCAAAGAAAGTTGATTGGCTTTTCGCATTGTCCAGCTTCGGCCCGCCGCCTCTCGGGGTCAAATAACCTTCGCCTTCGGGATTGTAAATCCCTGCAGGCGAAGAACATTTGCCCATCGCGGCGACCCGCGAGCCTCAGCTTTTCTTATGACGCTTGCGTTTTGTTTAGTTTTCAAGGAGCTTTTTCGCTGTCCCTTAATGATGACAGCTATTAAATAATAACCCATGGACAACGAAAAGTCAACAACTTTTTTATTTCTTTACCGTCACAAGCAATGTTGATTGTATCATGTGGATGTTGTTTAGGCAATAGTATTTTTTGGAACTGACACTGATCAACCTTGCACCATTTCCTCGATATATATGTCCCGCTGAACGCTTAGTGACAGCAACTGTCCGGTTTCGATGATCTTGACGATTGGCCGGGCTGGCTCGTCCGAAGGAATAAACATAACTTCAGCCATTTCGCCGTTGGAGAGTTTGACGACGGCTCCTGTTTGTAGGCCGATGAGATTGTTCACCAGCGCGGCGACAGCTTCTGTACTCAGTTTGCCGAACTGCTCCCTTTGCATCGTTTCAATGGCCCGAAACGGCGACTGTTTGCGACGGTATAACCGTTCTGAAGTCATGGCATGGTAGACATCAGCGACGGCAACGATCTGGCTGTAAGGGTGAATTCTTTCTGCTTTTACTCCGAGCGGGTAGCCGCTGCCGTCATTTCGTTCATGATGTTGCAACACAGCAAGTTTTGCCCCATGGTTTAGCGCAGGGATTTTTTGCACCATGCGGTAGCTGAAGACAGGGTGCTGCTTTACTTCATTGAACTCGGCTTCAGTGAGCGCTGACGGATTTGTCAAAATTCTCTTACTTACTTTCGCCATGCCACAGTCTGCTAGCACACCGGCAAGGGCGATTTGGTGGCATTCCCCTTCGCTGTATCCAAGCTGCATGGCCAAAAAGCCCGCGAGCAGCCCGACGCTGACGGCATGATGGTGCAAATATTCGTCCTTTGTTGCGTAATGATGCAACATAAGCAACTCCCGTTTTTGGCCCGCCATTCGTTCAAAAAGCGAAATGATGACCCCTCTGATTTCGCCGATATCAACCGGCAAACCGGCTTGCCACGATTGAAACCATGTTTTGTATCGTTGGACCGCCTCTAAGTAGAAGGCCATCGGCTGTTTGGCAACCGCCGTTGATGCGGAATCGACGTTGGGAAATGGTTCACCGTTAGCAAGCAATGGTTCAACGTCCACTTCCTCAACGAGGAATTTTTCAAGTACGAGTAGCAACGGTTTCGTGATCACGGTGTTTTTCGGTATAATTGGACGTTTCGTCTTGCCGAGCACATCTTCAGCGAGCACGCATCCTTCGCGAAGCTGGGAGCGTTTCACACGGACCATCGATTAGTGCCCCCTTTGTCTTTTTTTCTCTGTATTTCTATCGTAACATGATTTTGGCCGCGATGGCAGGCTTTTGAAACAGAAAAACGACGCCCCGCGCCTATAGGCGAAGCGCCGTTTCCGTTAGGCTGAATGATCTTCTTCTTTATTCCTCGTCCCTTTCTTCCTCAGGCACTTTCGCCACCGTAGCGACGCACTCATGCCCATCTTCGCCAGAGAGGCGAATGAGCTTAACGCCTTGGGCGATTCTTCCCGTCCGAGAAATATCGCTGACGGCAATGCGAATGAGCACGCCGCCGGTCGTGATCACCATGACGTCTTCATTGCCGACGACGGTTGTCACCGCAACGACAGGACCGTTTTTATCCGTGACGTTGCACGTTTTCAATCCTTTGCCCCCGCGGCTTTGCACGCGGTATTCCGAGGCCGGAGTGCGCTTGCCGAACCCTTTTTTCGTGACGACAAGCACATCATGATGGTCTTCTAAAATTTCCATGCCAACTACTTCATCCCCGTCATCAAGCGTGATCGCTTTGACTCCAGTCGCGCTGCGGCCCATCGCCCGCACGTCGGTTTCCGGAAAACGGATGAGCATGCCGTTTTTCGTACCGATGATCAAATGCTTTTTGCCATCCGTCAGCCGGACAGAAATCAGTTCATCCCCTTCGCGCAAATGGATGGCGATAAGCCCGTTGTTGCGAATATGGGCGAACGCTGAAAGCGGGGAACGTTTGGCAATTCCTTGCTTTGTCGCAAACACGAGGTAGCGTTCATCGCTAAACTCGCTTTCAATCGGAATCATGGCGTTGATCCACTCATCTTTATCGAGCTCAAGCAAGTTGATGATCGGCAGCCCTTTGGCTGTGCGGCCGAATTCCGGAATCTCGTAGCCTTTTGCCTGATATACTTTCCCTTTATTCGTGAAAAACAGCACGGTGTCATGAGTCGACGTAATGAGCAAATGTTCGACAAAATCGTCTTCCGCCGTATGCATGCCTTGCACGCCCCGTCCGCCGCGTTTTTGGCTCCGGTACGTCGATAAAGGCAAGCGCTTGATGTAGCCTTTATGAGTAAGCGTGATGACGACATGCTCTTGCGGAATTAAATCCTCGTCATCGAACTGCTCAACGGCTCCTGAAACGATTTCCGTGCGCCGCTCATCGTTGAACCGCTCCTTAATTTCGCTCAGTTCATCGCGAATGATTTGCAATACTTTCTCTTCGTCGGCCAATACGCCTCTCAGTTCTGCGATCAGACGGACAAGGTCTTGGTATTCTTGTTCGATTTTTTCCCGCTCAAGGCCGGTTAACCGTTGCAGGCGCATATCCAAAATCGCCTGCGCTTGCCGTTCACTGAGTGAGAACCGCGCCATCAGCCCTTCGCGCGCCGCCTCCGTTGTCTGTGAGCGGCGGATGAGGTCGATCACTTCATCCAAATGGTCAAGGGCGATGCGCAACCCTTCCAGAATGTGAGCACGCGCCTCGGCTTTTTTCAGCTCAAACGCCGTCCGCCGGCGGATGACGGTTTTTTGATGGTTTAAATAATGCTCCAAACACTCTTTTAAGTTCAGCACTTTCGGCTCGCCGTTTACCAAAGCAAGCATGTTGATGCCAAAACTCGTTTGCAATGCCGTATGTTTGTACAAATTGTTCAACACAACCTTCGCGTTGGCATCGCGCCGCACTTCGATAACGATGCGCATGCCGCTCCGATCCGACTCGTCGCGCAAGTCGGTGATGCCGTCAATTTTTTTGTCGCGCACAAGTTCGGCGATCCGCTCGATCAGTTTCGCCTTGTTTACTTGGTAAGGTAGCTCGGTCACAATGATCGTTTCCTTGCCGTTTGGCTGCTGCTCGATTTCGGCCTTGGCGCGCAATGTAATGGAGCCGCGACCCGTTTCGTACGCCTTGCGGATGCCGCTGCGGCCGATAATTTGTCCAGCGGTTGGAAAGTCAGGTCCTGGGATGTATTCCATCAAATCGGCAACCGTCATCTCCGGATTTTGGCTTAATGCCAACAAGGCATCAATCACTTCGCCAAGCTGGTGCGGCGGAATGTTCGTCGCCATTCCGACAGCGATGCCGGATGAACCGTTGACAAGCAAATTAGGAAACCGGGACGGCAGCACGACCGGTTCTTTTTCCGAACCGTCATAGTTGTCTTGATAGTCAATCGTGTCTTTGTTGATATCACGCAAAAGCTCCATGGCGATTTTCGACATGCGCGCTTCCGTGTAGCGCATCGCTGCTGCCGCGTCGCCGTCAATCGATCCGAAGTTGCCATGTCCGTCGACAAGCATGTAGCGGTAGTTGAAATCTTGCGCCATGCGCACCATCGTGTCATACACGGCGGCATCCCCGTGCGGATGATATTTCCCGATCACTTCGCCGACGATGCGAGCCGACTTTTTATACGGTTTATCGGCAGTCATGCCGAGGTCGTGCATGGCATATAAAATGCGGCGATGCACCGGCTTCAGCCCGTCGCGCACGTCCGGCAGGGCGCGCGAAACGATGACGCTCATCGCATAGTCAAGAAACGAAGAACGCATTTCCTGGCTGATGTTCACTTCGCGGATGCGCGGTTGTTCGTGTTCTGCCATTCGTTCAAACCTCCCTTTGAAACCTCCTCCAGTCCGGACCGCCTGGCCAGGCGGACGCGGACGGACGGCGGGCGCCGCTTCGCTCGCGCGCCGGGTGTCCCCGTCGGCAAGGTGAAGCGAGGAGGGCGGCTGATTCCCTCTTTTTTTATCCTAAATGTCCAAGTTTTTCACATAACGGGCATTTTCTTCGATGAACTGGCGGCGCGGCTCAACTTTATCGCCCATTAAAATTTCAAACGTTTCATCTGCGTCAATGGCGTCTTGCAAGCTCACTTGCAGCAACGTTCTCGTTTCCGGATTCATCGTCGTTTCCCAAAGTTGCTCCGGATTCATTTCGCCCAGTCCTTTATAGCGTTGAATCGTCGGTTTTGGCTGGTCCGGCAGCTCAGCAAGGATTTTCTCAAGCTGGCGGTCGTTGTAAGCATAACGCACCTGTTTTCCCTGCTCGATTTTATACAGCGGCGGCTGAGCGATATAAATGTAGCCGTGTTCAATCAATTCCCGCATATAACGGTAAAAAAATGTTAAAAGAAGCGTGCGAATATGGGCCCCGTCAACATCGGCGTCGGTCATAATGATGACCTTATGGTAACGCGCCTTTGAGATGTCAAACTCTTCGCCAATGCCCGTGCCAAGGGCGGTAATAATCGCCCGCACCTCATTGTTCGACAAAATTTTGTCCAAGCGCGCTTTTTCCACGTTAAGGATTTTCCCGCGCAGCGGCAAAATCGCTTGGAAATGGCGGTCGCGCCCTTGTTTCGCGGAGCCGCCGGCCGAATCGCCCTCGACGACATACAGCTCGCTGATCGACGGGTCTCTTGACGAACAGTCAGCCAGTTTGCCCGGCAAATTGGAAATTTCAAGCGCACTTTTGCGCCGCGTCAGTTCGCGCGCTTTTTTCGCCGCCAGCCGCGCCCGCGCCGCCATCATGCCTTTTTCGACGATTTTTCGGGCAATCGTCGGATTTTCAAGCAAAAACGTTTCAAATTGTTCGGAAAAGACAGCGTCGGTCACCGTGCGCGCATCGCTGTTGCCGAGCTTCGTTTTCGTTTGCCCTTCAAACTGCGGCGATGGATGCTTGATCGACACGATGGCCGTCAGCCCTTCGCGCACATCTTCGCCAGTCAAATTCGTGTCGTTTTCTTTAAAAATTTGCTGCTTGCGAGCGTAATCATTGATAATGCGCGTCAGCGCCATTTTAAAGCCAGATTCATGTGTGCCGCCTTCATGCGTATGAATGTTGTTGACAAACGAATAAATATTGCTCGTATAGCCGTCGTTGTACTGCAAGGCGATTTCTACGGCAATGCCGTCACGCTCGCCAGCGATATAAATTGGCTCTTCGTGCAGCACTTCTCGTGTTCGGTTCAAATGACGGACGTATGAACGAATGCCGCCTTCGTAAACATATTCGTTTTTTCGGCTGTCAACCCGTTCGTCCGTCAGCGTGATTTTTAAGCCGCGATTTAGAAAGGCGAGCTCACGCAACCGAGTGGCCAGCGTTTCATAGTCAAATTCGGTCGTCTCAGTGAAAATTTCCGGGTCCGGCTTAAAACGGGTCGTCGTTCCGGTCCGGTCTGTCTCGCCGATGACTTGCAAGTCGGTGCACGGTTCTCCGCGCTCGTACCGCTGGTAATGGATTTTTCCATCCCGATAGACGTAAACTTCGAGCCATTCCGATAAGGCGTTGACGACCGAAGCGCCAACGCCGTGCAAGCCGCCGGACACTTTATAGCCCCCTCCGCCAAATTTCCCACCGGCATGAAGGACGGTCATAATGACTTCGACGGCGGGACGCCCGGTCGCCTCGTGAATGTCAACCGGAATGCCACGCCCGTTGTCGGCGACGGTGATGCTGTTGTCTTTGCCGATCGTCACATCGATGTTTGTGCAATAGCCCGCCAACGCCTCGTCGATGCTGTTGTCGACGATTTCCCAAACGAGATGGTGCAGTCCTTTCGGCCCCGTCGAGCCGATGTACATCCCCGGGCGCTTGCGGACCGCTTCAAGGCCTTCAAGCACTTGGATTTGGCTTGCATCGTACGTCTGCTCAACCCGTTGTTCCATTGTCATGCCTGATCACCTACGCTTTCTTTGCAAACGTTCAACGGTCTCGCGGTCAAGAAGGAGCGGTTACCGAACCAGAATGGACTCGATAAATAGCCGCTTCTTGAATGATATCGTGCTTAATGCCGTCAATGCTTGTTGTTGTGACAAAAGTTTGCACTTTTTTCCGGATGGCATCAAGGAGGTGGGTTTGCCGAAAGTCATCAAGTTCTGACAACACATCATCCAGCAATAAAATGGGGTAATCGCCTAACTCGGAAAAGATGAGCTCAAGTTCTGCCAGCTTGACCGCTAGCGCGGTTGTACGTTGTTGCCCCTGGGAACCGAAAGTTTGCACGTTTTTTCCATTCACGAAAAACGCGATGTCATCACGATGCGGGCCGACCAGCGTTGTTCCCCGCTGAACTTCCCGTTCCCTCATGGCGGCGAACGTTTCACTGTATGCTTCTACTATTCTCGACAATTCCGCCTTTTCTGATACGTCGACCGACGGTTCGTATCGGATGCAAAGCTGTTCGGCGCCGCGGCTGATTTCATAGTGGATTGGCATCGCCCATTGCTCAAGCAGCGACAAAAACTGGCGGCGCCGCAGCGTAATTTTGGCCGCCAGCAATACAAGCTGCTCAGTTAACACATCAAGAACCGCCTCATCGCTCCGCTCGCGCGCCTGCATCATTTTTAAGTAATGATTGCGTTGTTGCAGCAGCTTTTGGTATTGGCTCAAATCATGTATATACACAGGCGACACTTGCCCGATTTCCATATCGACAAATCGGCGCCGCACTTGCGGACTTCCCTTGACTAAATTCAAGTCTTCGGGAGCAAACATGACGACATTCAAATGGCCGACGTATTGGCTGAGCCGCTGCTGTTCAATATGGTTGCATCTTGCTTTTTTTCCTTTTTTTGAAATAAGCAACTCAAGCGTTAACGACCCGCTTCGTTTTTCCGCTCTTCCTTCTATTTTAGCATACTCTTCATTCCAACGGATAAGGTCTTTATCGTTGGACGTGCGGTGCGACTTCGCCATAGCCAAAACATAAATGGCCTCCATCATGTTCGTCTTTCCTTGGGCATTTTCTCCTAAGATGACGTTCACGCCCTCACCAAAATTCAGCGTTTCATACTCATAATTCCGGTAATTCGTCAACGTTAAGTTGGTCAAAAACACCGAACCTTCACCTACTCCGCTTTTACGACGACGAACGTGCCAAACGGTTCAATGTCGATCCGGTCGCCGTCTCTCAGCTTTCGCCCGCGCCGGTTTTCCCGTTCTCCATTGACAAGCACGTGATGTTCCTGCAAAAACCATTTGGCCGCACCGCCAGTATCGATCAATCGCACAAGTTTCAAAAGCTGCCCCAGCGTAATCGTTTCCGTTGTAATCGTCACCCGTTGTTCCATCCGTGTCATCGCTCGCTTTCCTTCAAACTGCCTATTCTTTTATTTTACCGAAAAATCCGCCCACTCGCAAAGAAAGCCGATGGGAAGGATGGGCATAGATGTTGCCCGCCTTCTCATCGGACTTGAGAAAAAGCAGCGTTGTCGGGCGGCTTTTGCCCTTGAAGCTGAATGGTTTTCGCCAATAGGAGGGCGGTGGGTCAATATGTTCTCACCGGCAAAATGAGCTGAAGCATCGAATCGGTATGAAGCGGGCGCAACAGGAACGGCCGCATGGCCCCAGTGAAGCTGATTTGAATGTCTGTTCCATCAAGCGCCCGCAACGCGTCCATCATATATTTCGCGCTGAACGAAATGTTCAACTCTTCCCCTTCAAGAGACTCCGTTTGCAGCTGCTCCGTCACTTTCCCGATCTCCGGAGAAATCGAAGAAATTTCGAGCATTCCTCCAGGAAGCGTCGTTAGTTTCACAACGTTGTTCCTTCCTTCTCGAGCAAGCAAGGACGCTCGGTCGATTGCCTGCAGAAACTCTTTTGTATTGACGATCATGGTCGTTTTGCTTTCTGTTGGAATCAAGCGGGCCGTCTCCGGATAGTTGCCGTCAAGCAGCCGGGAAAAGAAGAGAAGGTGCTCGGCCTTAAATAGCACTTGATTGGCTGTCATGACGATGTCCACCGGGTGGTTGCCGTCATCCAAAATTTTGCTGAGCTCATTAAGACTTTTTCCAGGGATGACGACGTTGTATGATACTTCATTTTCCGACTCAATTTTCACTTTGCGCATGGCTAAGCGATGACTGTCGGTCGCTGTGCAGACAAGCTCGCCATGTTCAACTTTCCAGTTGACACCTGTCAAGATTGGGCGCGTTTCCGATGTAGAAACGGCGAACACCGTTTGCCGAATCACGGTTTTCAATAAATCAGCCGGGATTTGAAACACGTTTTCTTCTTCAATTTGCGGCAGGCGCGGATATTCGTCGGCGTTTAGCCCATTGAGGCGGAATTCTGAGTGCCCCGAGCGGATGATCGTCAAAAAGTTGTCTTCCGTTTCGATTTCCACCGTTTGTTGCGGCAGTTTTTTCACGATTTCAGAGAAAAAGCGCGCCTGCAGTACGATGCTCCCCGGTCTTTTCACGTCAACGAGCAACTTGCCTTCTTTTTCAAGCGGAATAAACGATTCAATTGAAATGTCGGAATCGCTTCCGGTCAGCGTTACTCCCGAGGCGGTTGCTGTTAGTTTGATTCCGGTCAAAATCGGAATCGTCGTTCTTGTCGATACGGCTTTCATCACGTCTTGGACGCTCTTGGCCAACGCTTCGCGGTCAATGGAAATGTTCACGTTGCTGTTCCTCCCCGTTTCTTTAGATCGTCGGAAATAAATTATAAAAATATAAAAACAAAAACCGTAGTACTAGTCGTATGGCTTGTTAGTATGTGGATAAACAAAAAAAGCGAAGCAAGCACAGCCTGTCCACATGTGGATAAGCTGTGCATAAAACCGAGACAGTTGTTCACAGTTGCTTCAGCTTTTCTTGAATCTCTTGTATATGCCTTTGCAGCTGCGTATCGGTTTGCAAAAGCTTTGATATTTTTTCATGGGCGTGGATGACGGTTGTATGATCGCGTCCCCCAAATTCATCGCCGATTTTCGGCAACGAACAGTCGGTCAGTTCGCGGGAGAGATACATGGCAATTTGCCGAGGGAACGCGACCGATTTTGTTCGCTTTTTCGCTTTAAAATCTTCCATCTTGATGTTGAAATGCTGTCCAACAACGCGCTGAATGTCTTGAATCGTGATTACCTTCGGCTTTGCGCTCGGGATGATGTCTTTCAATGCCTCTGCTGCCAAGTCAGCGGTGATCTCTTTGTTGATGAGCGACGAATAAGCGACGACGCGAATGAGAGCGCCCTCAAGCTCGCGGATGTTCGAGTCAATTTGATTGGCGATATAAAGCATTACCTCGTTTGGAATGTCAAACCCCTCCGCCTTCGCCTTTTTGCGGAGGATAGCGATCCGCGTCTCCAAATCAGGCGGCGTAATGTCGGTGATGAGCCCCCACTCAAAGCGCGAACGCAAGCGGTCTTCGAGTGTTGGGATTTCTTTCGGCGGTCGATCGCTTGAGATGACGATTTGCTTGCTCTCCTCGTGCAGCGTATTAAACGTATGGAAAAATTCTTCTTGCGTTTGTTCTTTTCCGGCCAAAAACTGAATATCATCGATCAGTAGGACGTCAACGTTCCGATACTTGTTGCGAAAGTCGTCAGGGCGGTTGTCTCGGATGGCGTTAATAAACTCATTCGTAAATTTCTCTGAAGATAAATAGACCACTTTCGCCGATGGGTTATGTTCAATCACGTAATGGCCGATCGCGTGCATTAAGTGTGTTTTTCCAAGTCCGACGCCGCCATAGATAAACAAGGGGTTGTATGCTTTGGCCGGAGCCTCAGCGACCGCCAGTGAAGCGGCATGGGCGAACCGGTTGCCGGAGCCGATGACAAACGTATCGAACGTGTATTTCGGATTTAACATGCTTTGTGGGAAATCGTTTGTCTCTTCATACGGTTTCCGTTGCTTTTTCTTAGATGACTGGAACTCTAGTTCTTCATCATCCTGATTTGGCGGAATGATAAACTTGACGGCCAATTCTTCGCCCGTGATGGTGTAGATCGTTTCCGCAATCAAATGAGAGTAGCGAGAATCAAGCCAATCTCTAGCAAACTCGTTCGGGGCTACGATGACGAGCGTGTCACCTCGTAAAGAGTGGGCTTTTGTTGACTTGAGCCAAGTTTCAAAGCTCGGCTTGCTGATTTTTTGTTCAATCTCCGCGAGCACGCGATCCCATAAGTCATGGATATTTTCCACCCGTTGCCCCTCCCTTAAGTCAGAGGATGATCGTTTGTTTAAAAAAATAAGTTTGTGGAAAAAGCATATTAAGGAAATAAAGAAGCTTTTCGACAAAATCCACCATCTGTGGGTAACATTATTAACGCGTTGTGAAAAAACTATCCACAATCTATCCACAAAATGTGGATAGACTCCTCTTATCCACATAATTATCCATAGTGAAAACACAATAATAATAGCAAATAAAGCGGCTTGTTGCAACGGGATTTTTTTGATTATCCACAAAATGGACGGGATGTGAAAAAATCATTATCCACACCATTGAACATGTGAAAAAAATGTCGATAAATGTTGTGGATTGTTGATAGGGAGAAAAAATTTATCCACAGCGCTGATCAGAGTTGGAAAAACGAAGAGGCGGTTGACATTTGCTAAGATTGTTCAATATAATGAGAAAGACTGCCCGTAACTGTTATTCCCTAGGGAGGTGTCATAGATGAAACGGACGTATCAACCGAATAGACGGAAACGAAGCAAAGTGCACGGATTCCGCGCGCGCATGAGCACGAGAAACGGCAGAAAAGTGTTGGCGCGCCGCCGCCGCAAAGGAAGAAAAGTTTTGTCTGCATAATAGGCCACTGAAGTTTCAGTGGTCTTTTTTCTCAATATTTTGCCGCCGGGAAATTAGGCAAATGGAGTGTTTGGGGAGAATGAAAAAAAAGTATCGGATCAAGAAAAACGAAGAGTTCCAGGAAGTGTTTCAGAGGGGCGCTTCAACGGCCAACCGCCAGTTTGTCATCTACACGCTTGACCGCCCGGAGCAGCCTTATTTTCGCATCGGGCTGTCTGTCAGCAAAAAACTTGGCAAGGCTGTCGTCCGAAATCGAATCAAGCGCTACATCCGCCAATGCTTCCTCGAATTGAAAGAGGAGATTGCCCCTGGCAAAGACTATGTCGTTATCGCTAGGCAGCCGGTGGCGGAGATGAATTATGCGGAAGTAAAAAAAAGTTTAATCCATGTGCTCCGGAAATCCGGAGGGCTGAAAAAAGGAGGCCAACCGTCGCATTCGGCTTGAAAAAATGCTCCACGCGGCAAAAAAAATGGTAAAATACATACGTGAACTTGTATATGTGGGAGGAAAAAGAAGGTGAAAAGGCGAATCAGATTCATCATTTTGTTCGGTGCGTTAGCGGCTGTGCTGGCCGGATGCACGGAAATTCACAAACCGATCACCCCGGAAAGCAAGGGGTTTTGGAACGAGTATATCGTTTATCCGCTTTCTTGGCTGATCAAATATGTCGCCGGGCTGCTCGGCGGAAGCTTTGGGTTGTCCATCATTGTCGTCACCATTTTGATCCGCTTATTGATTTTGCCGCTGATGATTCAACAGACGCGCAACGCGAAGGCGATGCAAGCGCTTCAGCCGGAAATTGAAGCGCTCCGCAAAAAATACAGCTCAAAAGACGCGCAAACTCAACAAAAGCTCCAGCAAGAGATGATGCTCTTATTCCAAAAGCACGGCGTCAACCCAATGGCCGGCTGCTTCCCGATTTTGATCCAGATGCCGATTTTAATTGGATTTTACCATGCCATCATGCGGACGAGAGAAATTGCCCAACATAATTTTTTATGGTTTGACCTTGGCGAAAAAGACCCGTACTACATTTTGCCGGTCATTGCCGGCGTGACGACGTTCATCCAGCAGAAAATCATGATGGCCGGCTCCGCTCAGCAAAATCCACAAATGGCGATGATGCTTTGGATGATGCCGATTATGATCGTCATTTTCGCGATCAACTTCCCAGCTGCTTTGTCGCTTTACTGGGTCGTCGGAAATATTTTCTCCATTGTGCAAACGTATCTCATTAAAGGGCCGGAGATTGCCGCCCATTCAGGAGGAGCGAAAAAGTGAAAGAAGTGACCGCGACTGCCCGGACAGTCGAAGAGGCGGTGCAGTTGGCGCTCGCGCAGCTTGGCGTGCCTCGAGAGCGTGCGGTTATTGTTGTGCTCGATGAAGGGAAAAGAGGTTGGTTTGGCTTGTTTGGCGGCCGGCCGGCGGTTGTGAAAGCCGTGCTGAAAATCGACCCGGTTGAGGAGACGGTTCGCTTTTTGCAGCAAGTCATCGCGCAAATGGGGGCGGAAGGGGCAAGCATCGAAGCCGTCCGCCGCGGCAAGCAGGTGACGCTTCATGTGCACGGGGGGCCGGTCGGTCTATTGATCGGCAAGCACGGGCAAACGTTAAACGCTCTTCAGTTTTTGGCGCAGCTCGTCGCCAACCGCCATGCTGACGAATACGTGTCGATTGCCGTCGATGTCGAAAATTACCGCGAACGAAGGGAAAAGGCGCTGATCGAACTGGCGCACAAGCTGGCCGCCCGGGCGGTGAAGACGGGAAAAGAAGTAAGGTTGGAGCCGTTGCCGGCGCATGAACGGAAGATCATCCATGCAGCGCTGGCTGACAACAAGCACGTCTTGACCTATTCCGTTGGCGTTGATCCGCACCGTTCGATTGTCGTCGCTCCGAAAACAGGCAAAATGTCGCCGAAAAAAGAGGCGCCTCGCTAAACTGTAGAGAGGCGGCCTCTTTTTTTACGGTATTGGCGCCGCCTGGAAGATTGGCGATGGAAATGGGGGAACGCTCCAGCAAGAGCTTCTTCAAATGGGGAAACAGCGCAGCAACGGTCTTTTTTGCCTATCCGTCCAGATGATTGTGAAGCAATCACTAGTTTCCACCAACTTTTTTTTTGACGGCCGCCGCTTATATTTTTCAACAACCGCGTTGAGCGCGCCGTATTGTTATTCACATGTGGATAAGTTAAAATTGAACTAAGTGAATATGCACAAGGAAAAAAAGCGGCCAAAACGGGCTGTGGATATAGAGAAAGCGGAGCAAAGAGAGGTGAACAGCTTTGACGGAATTTGATACGATCGCCGCCATTTCGACGCCGATGGGCGAAGGGGCGATTGCCATCGTTCGGTTGAGCGGAGATCAAGCGGTTGAGATCGCTGACCGGCTTTTCCGCAGCCCGAGCGGAAAGCGGCTCAAAGACGTTCCATCACACACGATCCACTACGGGCATATCATCGATCCGAAAAGCGGACGGGTCGTTGAAGAAGTAATGGTATCAGTTATGCGCGCACCGAAGACGTTTACGCGCGAGGACGTGGTCGAGATCAACTGCCATGGCGGGTTTGTTTCCGTCAATCGGGTGCTGCAGCTCGTGCTGGCAAACGGGGCGCGGCTCGCCGAGCCGGGGGAGTTTACGAAGCGGGCGTTTTTAAATGGGCGCATCGATTTATCTCAAGCTGAGGCAGTCATCGACCTGATCCGCGCCAAAACCGACCGAGCGATGAACGTCGCCCTACAGCAAATGGAAGGGCGCCTGTCAAAATTGATTCGCGAGTTGCGGCAGACGATTTTGGAGACGCTGGCACATGTTGAAGTCAATATCGATTATCCGGAATACGATGATGTCGAAGAAATGACGCCGCGCCTTTTGCGGGAAAAGGCGGAATATGTGCGCGGGCAAATTGAAAAGCTGCTGTCGACCGCCGCGCAAGGAAAAATATTGCGCGAAGGGCTGGCAACGGTCATCATCGGGCGGCCGAACGTCGGCAAATCGTCGCTTTTGAATGCGCTCGCCCATGAAAATCGGGCGATCGTCACCGATATTCCGGGGACGACGCGCGACGTCATCGAGGAATATGTCAACGTCCGGGGCGTACCGCTTCGCTTGATCGATACGGCTGGCATCCGCGAAACCGAAGATGTCGTCGAACGGATCGGCGTCGAGCGCTCGCAGCAAATGTTGAAGCGGGCCGACTTAATTTTGCTCGTTTTGAATTATCATGAACCGCTGACGGAAGAGGACGAGCGGCTGTTTGCCATGATCGAGGGAATGGACGCCATCGTCATTGTGAATAAAACCGATTTGCCCCGGCGGATCGATATGGAGCGGGTCAAGGAGCTGGCGGCCGGCCGGCCGGTCGTGGGGACATCCCTGTTGCATGAACAAGGAATTGATGAACTGGAGAAGGCGATTGCTGACCTGTTTTTTGGGGGTGAGCTGGAAGCCGGCGATTTGACGTACGTTTCAAACTCTCGCCATATCGCCTTGCTCGAGCAGGCGAAAACAGCGATCGAGGATGCCTTGGCCGGCATTGACGCCGGCATGCCGATTGATCTCGTCCAAATCGATTTGCGCCGGGCATGGGAGTTGCTTGGCGAAATCATTGGTGATACGGTCCATGAAAGCTTGATTGATCAGCTGTTTGCTCAGTTTTGTTTAGGAAAATAAGCGAGGAGGAAATGCCATATGGATTACCATGGAGGAACGTATGACGTCATTGTCGTTGGCGCTGGCCATGCCGGCTGCGAAGCGGCATTAGCTTCGGCGCGCATCGGGGCGAAGACGCTTGTCATTACGCTCAACCTCGATATGATCGCGTTCATGCCGTGCAACCCGTCGATCGGCGGCCCGGCGAAAGGAATCGTCGTGCGCGAAATCGACGCTCTCGGCGGGGAAATGGCAAAAAACATTGACAAAACATACATTCAAATGCGGATGCTAAACACCGGCAAAGGGCCAGCCGTCCGCGCGCTTCGGGCGCAAGCCGATAAAGTGCTGTACCAGCGGGAAATGAAAAAAACACTCGAAAATCAAGAAAATTTGACGCTTCTGCAAGGAAAAGTCGAGCGGCTGATCGTCGAAGACGGCGTTTGCAAAGGTGTCATCACTCACACGGGGGCGCATTATTACGCCAAGGCGGTCGTCATTACGACCGGGACGTTTTTGCGCGGGGAAATCATCATCGGAGACATTAAATATTCGAGCGGCCCGAACAACCAGCAACCGTCGATTAAGCTGTCCGAGCATTTAGAAGAGCTTGGGTTTGAGCTTGTTCGCTTCAAAACGGGCACGCCGCCGCGCGTCAACAGCCGGACGATCGACTACAGCAAAACGGAAATTCAGCCGGGAGACAAGGAGCCGCGCGCGTTTTCGTACGAGACGACAAAATACATCACTGATCAGCTGCCGTGCTGGCTGACGTACACGACGGAGGAAACACACCGCATCATCGATGAAAACTTGCACTTGTCGCCGATGTACTCCGGCATGATCAAAGGAACCGGGCCGCGCTATTGCCCATCGATCGAGGATAAAGTCGTCCGGTTCCACGATAAGCCGCGCCATCAAATTTTCCTCGAGCCGGAAGGGCGGGAAACAGAAGAAGTGTACGTGCAAGGGTTGTCAACAAGTTTGCCGGAACATATCCAGCGCAAGCTGCTCGAGACGATCCCGGGACTTGAGAAGGCGCAGCTCATGCGGGCTGGCTATGCGATCGAGTATGATGCCATCGTGCCGACGCAGCTATGGCCGACGCTCGAGACGAAGCTTGTGAAAAACTTGTATACCGCAGGGCAAATCAACGGCACGTCCGGCTATGAAGAAGCGGCGGGCCAAGGCATTATGGCCGGCATTAACGCCGCCCACCGTGCGCTCGGCCGCGAAGAAATCATTTTAAGCCGTTCGGATGCCTATATCGGCGTTTTAATCGACGACTTGGTGACGAAAGGGACGAATGAGCCGTACCGCCTGCTGACGTCGCGTGCCGAGTACCGGCTTTTGCTTCGCCATGACAACGCCGATTTGCGCCTGACCGAGCTCGGCTATCGGATCGGTCTCATTTCCGAAGAGCGGTATCAAAAATTTTTGGCGAAAAAAGAGGCGATCGAACGAGAGAAAAAGCGGCTGCAAACGGTGATCATCAAACCGACGCCAAAAGTGCAGGAAGTCATCCGTGAAGCGGGTGGAAGCGAGCTGAAAGACGGCATTCGCGCCGCCGATTTGCTCCGACGCCCGGAGATGACGTACGAGCACATCCGAAAACTGGCGCCGGCTGACGAGGAGATCGCTCCGGAAGTGGCTGAGCAAGTCGAAATTCAAATCAAGTACGAGGGCTACATCCAAAAATCGTTGCAAGAAGTCGAACGGCTCAAAAAAATGGAAAACAAAAAAATCCCGGAAGATATCGATTACGACGCCATCCAAGGGCTTGCAACCGAGGCGCGGCAAAAGCTCAAACAAGTGCGCCCGCTTTCGATCGCCCAGGCGTCGCGCATTTCCGGCGTCAATCCGGCCGATATTTCGATATTATTAGTGTATTTGGAACAAGGAAGAATCGCGCGCGTGTCGAATGAATAAACAATGAGGGAAAGGATTGGCTTATGGAGGCGACACAATTTCAAACCATGCTCGAAGAGAGGGGAATTCTCCTCTCTTCCCGGGCGCTTGCGCAGTTTGAGCGCTATTACGAACTGCTCGTTGAGTGGAACGAGAAAATGAATTTGACCGCTATTACGGACAAGCCCGGCGTCTATGTGAAGCACTTTTTCGACTCGGTGTCCCCGGCTTTTTACTACGACTTTTCAGCGCCGCTTGCGCTTTGCGACGTCGGATCCGGGGCGGGATTTCCGAGCCTTCCGCTCAAAATTTGTTTTCCGCATTTGCGCGTTTCCATCGTTGATTCGCTGCAAAAACGCATCCGTTTTTTAGAGCATCTGATCACCGAGCTCGGGCTTGCGGACGTGGCGCTTTACCACGAACGCGCTGAGACGTTCGCCCGTCAAAAGGGGATGCGCGAATCATTTGACGTCGTCACGGCCAGAGCGGTGGCGCGCATGCCAGTGCTTGTCGAACTTTGCCTTCCGCTCGTGAAAATGGGCGGGACATTCATTGCGATGAAAGCTGCTTCGGCGCTCGAGGAGCTGAAAGAGGGAAACAAGGCGATTTCTGTGCTTGGCGGAGAAGTGACGGCGACGGAAACGTTCACGTTGCCGTTTGACGAAGGCGAACGAACGATCATTTTCATCCAAAAAATGAGAAAAACGCCGAACCAATACCCGCGCAAACCGGGAACGCCGAACAAACAACCGATTCAGTAGCGTCTTTGCGGGCGGGGGAGGGCTTTGCCGGCTGAAAGAGAGAAACAAGCTGTTTCGCTCCCCGCCTTCGTCCCGCGCCAAAAAACCGACCGTAAGGCGGCGTATGCCGGGCGAGACAGAGACATTTTGGCCAAGTATGTCCAAAGGTGGTGTAGGGGGATGAAGCATCCATTTTCGCGCTTGTTCAGCTTTGGAGAAAAAGAACAGGAAGAAATGGAGGAAAAGCAAGAGCGGGAGGAAGTTCGCCACATTCCGGTCAAAAGCATTATTCCGAACCGCTTTCAGCCGCGCACGATGTTTGATGAAGAGAAGATCGACGAGTTGGCGCTGACGATCCGCACGCACGGCATCATCCAGCCGATCGTCGTCCGCGAATGCGGGAACGGCCGGTTTGAAATCATCGCGGGCGAGCGGAGATGGAGAGCGGTGCAAAAGCTTGGCTGGACGGAAATCCCCGCGATCATCAAAAACTTAAATGACAAAGAAACCGCCTCCGTCGCCCTCATTGAAAACTTACAGCGCGAAGAGTTGACGCCGATTGAAGAGGCGATGGCGTACGCCAAATTGATCGAGCTCCATGATTTGACGCAAGAAGCGCTCGCTCAGCGGCTCGGCAAAGGACAGTCGACGATCGCCAATAAGCTGCGTCTGCTGAAACTCCCGCAAGAGGTGCAAGAGGCGCTCTTGCAACGGGCGATTACGGAACGTCATGCGCGCGCGTTGATTGCCTTGAAAGATAAAGAAAAACAGCTGAAACTGCTGCAAGAAATCATCGACAAACAGTTGAATGTCAAGCAGACGGAAGATCGGGTGTTAAAGCTGCTCGAGGCGGGGGAACGGAAGCCAAAACCGAAGCGAAAGGCGTTCAGCCGCGATATGCGCATCGCCGTCAACACGATCCGCCAGTCGCTTTCCATGGTCGAAAGCAGCGGGGTGTCCGTTCAATCGGAAGAAGAAGAATTCGATGACTACTATCAAATTACGATTCGAATCGCGAAAAAATAACGAAAGTCACCTTTTGCCTCATCAAGCACTGCTGATGGGGTTTTTTCTTTCAGAAAACAAAGTCATTTTCCTGTTTTCGTGCTAAAATAAAATGGATTGAGGAAGAGATAGAGGTAGGTGGCATCGTGGGAAAAGTCATTGCTATTGCAAACCAAAAAGGCGGAGTTGGAAAAACGACGACGGCGGTCAATTTATCGGCATGTTTGGCGCATCTTGGAAAAAAAGTGCTGCTTGTTGACGCCGATCCGCAAGGAAATGCGACGAGCGGCATCGGCATTGAGCGAGGCGATGTGGACGAATGCATTTACAATGTCATCATTGGCGACATGAAAGCAAAAGATGTCATTCGACCGACGGACATCGAAAATTTATACGTCATTCCAGCGACGATCCAGCTCGCCGGCGCAGAAATTGAGCTCGTCTCGGTCGTTTCCCGCGAAATCCGGCTGAGAAACGCGATCGAGCCGCTGAAAGACAAATACGACTTCATTATTATCGATTGTCCTCCTTCGCTCGGCTTGCTGACGCTCAACGCGTTGACAGCGGCCAATTCTGTGCTCATCCCTGTCCAATGCGAATATTATGCGTTAGAAGGGCTCAGCCAGCTGCTTAACACGATCCGGCTTGTGCAGCGGCACTTAAACTATGATTTGCGCCTCGAAGGCGTTCTGTTGACGATGCTTGATGCAAGGACGAATCTAGGCTTGCAGGTCATTCAAGAAGTCAAAAAGTATTTCCGCGAAAAGGTGTACCAGACGATCATCCCGCGAAACGTGCGGCTGAGTGAGGCGCCAAGCCATGGCAAGCCGATCATTTTGTACGATGTGAAATCGCGGGGGGCGGAAGTGTATTTGGAACTGGCGAAGGAGGTGCTTGAACGTGGCTAAAGGTCTCGGCAAAGGCATCAGTGCGCTGTTTGACAACCTTTCTCTCAATGAACTTAATGGGAAAGAGGAAACGGTGCGGGAAGTAAGCATTCACGACCTTCATCCAAACCCGTACCAGCCGCGGAAAACGTTTCAGCCTGAGGCGATTGAGGAGTTGAAGCAATCGATTTTGCAGCACGGCATTTTGCAGCCGCTCATCGTCCGCCGTGTACCGAACGGATTTGAAATCGTCGTTGGTGAACGGCGCTATCGGGCGGCCAAAGAGGCGAATTTGCCGTCAGTGCCGGTCGTGGTGCGCGAGTTGACTGATGAGCAAATGATGGAGTTCGCCCTTCTTGAAAACTTGCAGCGCGAGGATTTGAACCCGATCGAGGAAGCGATGGCGTACAAAATGTTGATGGACAAGCTGCACTTAACCCAGGAGGAAGTCGCGAGCCGTGTTGGGAAGAGCCGTCCGCACATCGCTAATCATTTGCGTTTGTTGTCCCTCCCTTCAGATGTGCAAAAGCTGCTCATTGATGGCACACTTTCGATGGGACATGGCCGCGCGCTTTTAGGGCTGAAACAAAAAAGCAAAATGAAATCGATCGTGGAACGGACGATTCGCGAAGGGTTGAACGTCCGCCAGCTTGAAAAACTGATCCAACAAGCGAACGAAAATGTTTCACGTGAAACATCGAAGCGGAAACCGCCGGAAAAAAGCGTGTTTATTCGGGAAAGCGAATCGTTGCTGCGCGAAAAATTCGGGACGAACGTCACGATTAAACAAACGAGGAAAAGAGGAAAAATTGAAATTGAGTTTTTTTTCTCCGGAAGATTTAGAGAGAATATTAGAACTGCTCGATGTGCGGTTCGACGAGTAAGTCGGCCCTTTGATCAAGGCCGGTTTATTTTTTTGCAAGAGAGGGTTGGACATCATGGTGTTGTTAGGAACGATTGTCAACGGAGTGAGCATTATCGCCGGGGCGTTGATTGGAAAATGGCTTCATCGCATCCCCGAGCGAGTGAAGGAAACGGTGATGGGGGGGATTGGGCTTGCGGTGGCGCTGCTTGGCATACAAATGGGAATGAAAAGCGAACAGTTTCTCGTTGTTATTTTCAGCCTTGTTTTCGGCGGCATTCTCGGGGAGTGGTGGAACTGGGAGGAAAAGCTGAACCGGCTCGGTCAATGGCTCGAGGTGAAAGTGAGCGGAAACGGGCAAGGAAGCATCGCTAAAGGGTTTGTCAGCGCAACGTTGTTGTTTGTCATCGGGGCGATGGCCATCGTCGGAGCGCTTGACAGCGGGCTGCGCGGCGACCATAGCGTCTTGTATACGAAATCGATTTTAGACGGCTTTGCCAGTGTCATTTTGACGACGACGCTCGGCATCGGCGTCATCTTCTCCGCCTTGCCGGTCGTTGTTTATGAGGGGAGCATCGCGCTGTTGGCGACGCAAATCGAACGGTTTGTGCCGAAGGAAGTGCTCGATTCGTTCATCGCCGAATCAACGGCGACCGGAGGCATTTTAATTATGGCCATTGGACTCAATATGCTCGGTTTGACGAACATTCGCGTGGCCAATTTGCTGCCGAGCATTCTCATTACGGCAGCCGCCGTTTTCATTCTTTCACTCGTTTAACGACCGGTTGTTTTGGCCGGACAGAAAAGAAATCCCCTCCTTGAACAGCTGACCAAGAGGGGGATTTGCTGCCTACCATAATGAATGCCGGTCTGTTGAGAGCGGAGGGGCAGCGAGCCGCTCTTTTCGGAGGATGAACCGCTCCGCTTCGTAAATGCCAT
Source organism: Geobacillus sp. PLS 41 (assembly GCF_056494105.1). Taxonomy (NCBI): domain Bacteria; kingdom Bacillati; phylum Bacillota; class Bacilli; order Caryophanales; family Anoxybacillaceae; genus Geobacillus; species Geobacillus sp. PLS 41. The sequence goes on from NZ_CM151395.1 coordinate 582,168, forward strand.
TGGCGATCGTTTTCGCCATATTCATGACAAGATGGAGGCGCGTATTTTGCAGGACGAAAAACTCCATAAACCCGCTGACATTGACAACCCCAGTAATATGGGCGTCGCCGACGGGAAGGAGCTGTTTGTTGACCCCAGCCCCAGGGCGGACGGGTCCTTTGGCAATCGTGATGGCGCCGACGCTTTTCAGCCGCCCGAGGCAGGCATCGACCGCGATCATGAACGGATCGTTATGAATGAGTCGAATGGCTTCTACCTTTTCTTCCAAATTAACGGCATGGATTGGTTCTTCGAGTGTTCCGTACACGTGGAAGCGAGCCAACGGCTTCTCTTTGAGCATCGTGCCGACGAGCGGTCCAAGCGAATCGCCGGTCGAGCGGTCTGTGCCGATGCAAACGATAGCGACCGGCTGAGCGAGCGGGTCGGGAAGCAGTGAGGCGACCCGCCAAGCGATCGACGACACCGCCCCTTGCTCATCGTAAAACACGCGGTCCCTTTCCTCCTTGGATGAGTAAAATATCGATGGTATGCTCATTCGCTTCACTCCTACTTTCGTTTCAAAAGTATTAACAGTATACGGAAAATAAAAGAATGATATACATTTCATTGTTCGTTTTCTTGCCTTTTCTTCGCGATAACGGGATATCGGGCTACAAATCAGCGGCCGGTCTTGTTAAAATAAAAGCGCAGAACAAGAAAAAAGATTGAGGTGTCGCCAACGTTGAACACGATGGAAAAAACGATGAGCCGATTGTTCGCATTTTTGATAGATGAGAAATTGTGGCTCCAGATCGGAAAAGGGACGCTGAAGATTGTTCTTATCCTACTCATATGCGCCATTGCGGTGAAAGTGTTGAAAATTGCCGTTCATAACATGTTCAAAGTGCGACAGAAGGCGCCGATCCGCATTTCCGAACGGCGGGAGGCGACGCTCGTTCGGCTGCTCGACAACGTCATTACGTACGTACTATATTTTATTGCGCTCTTGATGATTTTAGATACGTTTGGCGTTCCCGTCAAAGCGCTGCTCGCCGGGGCTGGGGTCGTCGGGCTGGCCGTGGGTTTTGGCGCACAAAGCTTAGTGAAAGACATCATCACTGGATTTTTCATCATTTTTGAAGACCAGTTTGCGGTCGGCGATTATGTGCGCATTGGCAATTTTGAAGGGTATGTTGAAACGATTGGGCTTCGGGTGACGAAAATTAAAAGTTGGACCGGGGAAGTGCACATTTTGCCAAACGGCAGCATCACTCAAGTGACGAACTATTCACTGCACAACAGCCTCGCTGTCGTTGACGTCAGCATCGCCTATGAAGAAGACATTGAAGAGGCGGAGGAAGCCATCCGCGAGCTTCTTCCGCAGCTGCCGGCGAAGTATGAAGACATGGTCGCCCCGCCGGAATTGCTTGGCGTGCAAAATTTAGCCAGCTCGGAAGTCATATTGCGCATCACGTGCGAAACGAAGCCGATGCGCCATCTGGCGGTCGCTCGGGCGATCCGCAAGGAAGTAAAGCTGCTGTTGGACGAACGGGGAATCGAAATCCCATACCCACGGCTTGTGCTGCATCGCCGCGACGAACAAGAGCAGCCCGAGGCAAAGCCGCAACGGGAGCAATCGTTGTCATAGGGAGGTGGATCGATGGAAGAGAAACAGTTCGGCCTATACGATATCGTCGAAATGAAAAAGCCGCACCCATGTGGAACGAATCGTTGGAAAGTGATTCGCTTGGGCGCTGACATCCGCATTAAATGCGAAGGGTGCGCCCATAGCGTTTTGTTGCCGCGCAAAGAGTTTATCCGCAAAATGAAAAAAGTGCTCGTCAAGCATGAAGAATAAGCAAATGAATCATGGTGGCGAGGCCATGCTCTTTTGTTGCGAAGGGGAGGGAGAAAATGACGGAAACGACGCATGTAACATCATGTCCGCTCAACTGCTGGGACGTATGCGGGCTGAAGGTGACGGTGAACGAGGGAAAAGTCGTACGGGTTGACGGCGACGAACACCATCCCATCACGAAAGGGAACATTTGCGGACGCGGGCGGATGTTGAAAGAGCGGGTAAACGCCAAAGAACGCCTTCTCTATCCGTTGAAAAAAGTAAACGGGCAGTTCGTTCGCATTTCTTGGGAAGAGGCGCTTGATGACATCGCTGGGAAAATGCGGAAGTTGAAAGAACAATTTGGGCCGACAGCCGTGCTTCACAGCCATGATTACGCCAACAACGGGCTGCTGAAAAACCTGGACCGCCGTTTTTTTAATTGTTATGGTGGGGCAACAGAGCTTATCGGCAGCCTTTGCTGGGGCGCGGGCATTGAGGCGCAGACATGGGATTTTGGCAACGCCTACAGCCATGCGCCAGAAGATATCGACAACAGCCGCCACATCGTCATTTGGGGGCGAAACGTCGCCCGCACGAACATGCATTTATTCGAGCGGTTGCTTGCCGCGAAAAAACGCGGGGCGACAATTGTGGTCATTGATCCGCTGTTTGGCCCGACGGCGCGCATCGCCGATCAGTACGTATGCATCAAGCCGGGAATGGACGCTTTTTTGGCGATGGGCATTATGAAAGAGCTGCTTCGACTCGGGTTGGAGGACCGGGCCTTTATCAAGCAACACACAATTGGGTTTGATGATGTCAAACAACTATTGCAGACAATTTCGTTGGCGGAGATTGAGCGGCATACCGGTGTTAGCCGCGATCAAATGACGAAGCTGGCCCGGCTTTACGGGGACCGGCCGACCGCAACGTATCTTGGCCTTGGCATGCAACGCTATGCGAACGGCGGCAATACAATCCGATGGATCGATGCCCTTGTCGCCGCAAGCGGCAACGTTGGCATTCCGGGTGGAGGGGCGAATTTTGGCAACTTGCAGGTGGGCGAGTGTTTTGATAAAGCCGCATTGACGCTCCCAGAGCGGAAAACGGCATCGCGCACATGGACGATGATGAAGCAGGGAGAAGAGATATTGCGGGCGGATGATCCACCGATCGGCATGGTGATCGTCACGTGCGGCAACCCGCTCGCTCAAGTGCCGAACACGAACTTGATGAAAAAAGCGTTCGCTTCCATTGAAACGGTGGTTGTGTTTGAGCAGTTCATGACCGATACGGCTGCAATGGCTGATTATGTTTTGCCAGTAGCGGCTTCGTTTGAAGAGGAAGACGTCTATTGTTCATCGATGTACCATGCGTATTTGAACTACGGGCCGAAGCTTGTCGACCCGCCGGGTGAGGCGAAGCCGGACTTGTGGATTTGGACGGAGCTGGCAAAAAGGCTCGGGTTTGGGGATGATTTTGCCTATACGCGTGAGCAGTTTCTTGCAATGGCGCTCCGGCCGTTGGAGCATCACGGCATTACGCTGAAGCGATTGAAAACAGAACACCGCGTCCTTTTGCCTGTCGAACCGGTGCCATGGCGCGACCGCCGGTTTCAAACGCCAAGCGGAAAATACGAATTTACGTCAACCATCGCCAAGAAAAAAGGGATGGATGGCCGGCTGCAAATCATGTATCCGGCCGAATCGGAGGAGTCCAATCCGGCACTAGCCGCCAAATATCCGTATCGGCTGTTGACGATCCATCCGCTCCGTTCGAATCATTCGCAACATTATCCGCTCATCCCAGCGCTTCAGACAGTCCGCATTGAGGTAGCGGCTGATGTTGCTGCGGCAAAGGGTCTTGCCGATGGCGACCGGGCGCGTGTTTACAACGACCGTGGATCGCTCGTGGGAACGGTCAAGGTGCTTGATGGCGCCTATCCAGGCACGATCAACATTGACGAAGGACAATGGGGAGTGTTCGGCGGGCCGGTCAACGTCCTCACGTCCGATTTGGAGTCGGATAACGGCTGCGGCAGCACGCTGTATGACTGTTTGGTCAATATTGAAAAAGTCACGTCGGAAGCAAAGTAAGCGGTTCACAGTTGCTTCGGATCAGTAGAAAAAAGATATTGTCGATGACAAAATGCGGTTTGAGGCTGTTGATCCGAAAAGATGATTTTGTCATCCAAGTGTTGGGAAAAGGGCGCAAACTTCCGCCTTTTTTGAAGCGGGTGGGAGAGGAAACATTCCCCGCTTGCGGCGCGCTTGTCATTTTCTGCGCCAGCCCATATAATGAGGAAAGATGTGAACGGGAAAGAGGAGTGGAACGAATGGGATTGACAGCAGGAATCGTCGGATTGCCGAACGTCGGCAAATCGACGCTGTTTAACGCCATTACAAAAGCAGGTGCTGAGTCAGCCAACTATCCGTTTTGCACAATTGAGCCGAACGTCGGTGTCGTCGAAGTGCCCGATGAGCGGCTCGATGTATTGACGGAAATGTTTCGGCCGAAGCGGACGGTGCCGACTGTTTTTGAATTTACCGATATCGCGGGCATCGTCAAAGGGGCGAGCAAAGGAGAGGGGCTTGGCAACAAGTTTTTGTCTCACATCCGGCAAGTCGATGCAATTTGCCAAGTCGTCCGCTGCTTCAGTGATGAAAACATCACCCACGTGGCGGGCAAAGTCGACCCGCTCGCCGATATCGAAACGATCAATTTGGAGCTCGTGTTGGCTGATTTAGAAACGATTGACAAACGAATCGAGCGGGTCGGCAAAATCGCCAAGCAAAAGGATAAAGAGGCGGCGTTTGAATACGACATTTTGCGGCGGTTGAAGGAGACGCTCGAAGACGGCAAGCCGGCGCGCACACTCGAGTTCACTGATGAAGAGATGAAAGTCGTCAAGCAGCTGCATTTGTTGACGATAAAGCCGATGCTTTACGTCGCCAATGTCGGCGAGGAAGATATCGCTGACCCTAGCGGCAATCCGTTTGTCAAGGACGTGCGCGAGTTTGCGAAGCGCGACAACGCTGAAGTCATTGTTGTCTGCGCCAAAATCGAAGAGGAAATCGCTGAGTTCAGCGATGAGGAAAAACGGCAATTTTTACAGGAGCTCGGCATCGAGCAGTCTGGCCTTGACCAGCTTATCCGCGCCGCTTACAGCTTGCTCGGATTGGCGACGTTTTTCACCGCCGGCGAGCAGGAGGTGCGGGCGTGGACGTTCCGCAAAGGGATGAAAGCGCCGCAATGCGCCGGCATCATCCATTCCGACTTTGAGCGAGGGTTTATTCGCGCGGAAACGGTGTCGTACGATGACCTTGTCGCGGCTGGATCGATGGCGGCGGCGCGCGAAGCCGGAAAAGTGCGCTTGGAGGGAAAAGACTACGAAGTGCAAGACGGCGACATTATGCATTTCCGGTTCAACGTGTAACCATCGGTTCGAGGGCAGGGCGGATGCAGCAGGTCACGGCATGGGGCCGTTTTTGGCTTGGTCATACGGATGGAAGATGTTTGCGCCGACGGAATGCGGCAAACTGCCTTGCTTATCGTTGTCGGTCATGGTATAATCAACAAATGTGAGTAATGGTGATTGCTCCTTGCTCTTCGAATGGAAGGGCCGCTTAGACCAAAAGGAGGTGACGAGCGTGAGAAAGTACGAAATCATGTACATCATCCGCCCGAACATGGACGATGAAGCGAGACAAGCTCTCGTGGAACGGTTCAACAACGTGTTGAAAGAAAACGGCGCGGAGATTACGAACGTGACGGATTGGGGCAAGCGCCGCTTAGCCTATGAAATTCAAAAATACCGCGACGGCTATTACATGATCGTCAATGTCGTATCGGAGCCGAAAGCGGTGCAAGAATTCGACCGCTTAGCGCGCATCAGTGAAGACATCATCCGTCATATCGTCGTCAAAGAAGAAGAATAATCTTTTCGACATGATTAAGAGGTGGTTCTGATGATTAACCGCGTCATTTTGGTCGGCAGGTTAACGAGAGATCCGGAGTTGCGTTACACTCCAAGCGGAGTGGCTGTTGCCACGTTTACGCTCGCGGTCAACCGTCCGTTTACAAATCAGCAGGGCGAGCGGGAAACGGATTTTATTCAATGTGTCGTTTGGCGCCGCCAGGCGGAAAACGTCGCCAACTTTTTGAAAAAGGGGAGCTTGGCTGGTGTCGATGGCCGACTGCAAACCCGCAGCTATGAAAATCAAGAAGGTCGGCGCGTGTACGTGACGGAAGTGGTGGCTGATAGCGTCCAATTTCTTGAGCCGAAAGGAACGAGCGAGCAGCGAGGGGCAACAGCAGGCGGCTACTATGGGGATCCATTCCCATTCGGGCAAGATCAGAACCACCAATATCCGAACGAAAAAGGGTTTGGCCGCATCGATGACGATCCTTTCGCCAATGACGGCCAGCCGATCGATATTTCTGATGATGATTTGCCGTTTTAATAAACAAGTCGCTTGAAGCCCCTGTCTCTAAACAACGCGCAGGCAGCGGGCCATTCCACCGATGAGGAAACGATGGCAACGGAAAGGAGGAAATAGCATGGCAGGACGGAAAGGCGGCCGCGGCAAACGCCGCAAAGTATGTTACTTCACGGCGAACAACATTACGCATATCGACTACAAAGATGTCGATTTGCTGAAAAAGTTCATTTCTGAACGCGGTAAAATTTTGCCGCGCCGTGTAACGGGAACGAGCGCGAAATATCAGCGCAAATTGACGGTCGCGATCAAACGCGCGCGCCAAATGGCGCTTCTGCCGTACGTTGCGGACGAGTGAGCCGAAAGCAAGCAGTAAGGGGGGATCCTTACTGCTTTTTTTATCTCCTCTGACTGAGCGGACTCCCACTCCCAAGCAGAGTGAAAGTGGGGAAGGAGGTCAAATCACCAAAAAACAAAGAAAGGGGAACGTCCATTGCGAAAAACGCACGCCCTCACCGAAGCGGCGATTGAGCTCGCACTGTTTGCTGTTTTGTTTTTGCTTGCGCTGTACGCGCCGGTCATTGGGATTGTCGCCGCTTTGTTTTTAGCGCTTCCGTTTATGGTGTTTACGATGCGCCATGGGTGGATTCCAGCTATGTTGCTGCTGGCGGCGGCCCTTGTCATCTCCGGTTTGATCGGCTCGCTTTTGTCGCTGCCGATGGCGCTTATGTTCGGCACCGTCGGCATGGCAGTCGGCGCGATGCTTTCGAAACAGAAAAACCGTTATCTTGTTCTTCTTGTCGGCGCGCTTGTATTTTTGGCGAATATCGTGCTTGATTACATCATCTCGATTCAATTTTTGCACGTCGATATGATCCAAGATACGCTTGCGCTCGTGCGAGAATCGTTTGACACGGCAATGAATCTAATGAAGGGAATGGGACAAGCGCCGCCTTTGGAGATGCAAAGGCAGTTCGAACAAGGGCTGAAGCTGATCGGCTATATGGTTCCGACGCTGTTTGTCATCGCTTCGTTTGCGCTGGCGTACGCGACGATCATCGTCTCGCTGCCGGTGATGAAGAGGCTGAAGCTGCCGGTCGGTTCATGGCCGCCGTTTCGCGAGCTTATGTGGCCGAAAACTGTATTGTGGTTGTATGTCTTTGTGCTCCTTCTCTCCTTGTTCCCGTTCAAAGAAGGATCGTTTGCCTATATCGCCGTGTTGAACTTATCGTATGTGTTGCAGCTGGCGATGATTGTGCAAGGATTTTCGTTTCTTTACTACGCCGCTTACAAAAAAGGGGTTGGCAAAGGTGTGGTGGCGGCAGGGACGGTCGTTTGCTTATTCCTGCCTTTTCTACTTTATCTTGTGGCGATATTCGGTATAATTGATTTAGGATTTGATTTGCGCCGCCGCATATGATAATTGGATAAGGCGAGTCATTTCTTCAGTGTAGGAGCTGACTTGAATGTCCCATTTTTATGAAAGGAAAGCGTATCGCTATCCGTTATATGCGTTAGCCGCCCTGGCGGTGCTTATGGCGATTGGCTTGTTTTACTTCCAATGGCTGCTTGGCCTCGTCGCCCTTCTTGGCGTCGGGTTTGTGCTTTATTATGTCATTGGGGCGCAACGCTCCTTGCATAAAGAGTTGGAGCACTATATTTCCAATTTGTCGCACCGGGTGAAAAAAGTAGGCGAGGAAGCGTTGATGCAAATGCCGATCGGCATTATGCTCATCGATGAAGGGGGAGAAATCGAGTGGTCGAACCGTTTTTTGGCCGCCTGCTTTAAGGAACAGACGCTTGTCGGCCGCTCTCTCGCCGAGCTTTCCGAATCGTTGGCCGCTTTTGTGAAAAGGGGAAAAACGGACGAAGAGATCGTCGAATTGAACGGAAAGCAGCTGAAAGTGGTCATTCGCCGCCCTGAACGGCTTCTTTACTTTTTTGATGTTACTGAGCATTTGGAATTGAAGCGGCAGTACGAAGCGGAACGGCTGGTGCTCGCCATTATTTTTCTTGACAATTATGATGAAATTACGCAAGGGATGGACGATCAGGCAAAAAGCCAACTAAACAGCCTCGTCACTTCCGTGTTGAACCGGTGGGCGAACGACTATGGCATTTTTTTGAAGCGGACGTCATCCGACCGATTTATTGCCGTATTGAACGAACATATTCTTGGGCGGCTCGAGAAAAGCAAATTTTCCATTCTCGACGAAGTGCGAGAGCAGACGGCAAAACATCATGCCCAGCTGACGCTGAGCATCGGCATCGGCGCCGGCGTGTCCCAGCTCCCGGAGCTCGGGGCGCTCGCTCAATCAAGCTTGGACTTAGCGTTGGGGCGCGGGGGCGATCAAGTCGCGATTAAGCAAGGAAATGGAAAAGTGAAGTTTTACGGCGGCAAAACGAACCCGATGGAAAAGCGGACGCGCGTCCGCGCCCGCGTTATTTCCCATGCGCTTCGCGAACTGATTGCAGGAAGCGACAAAGTGCTCATCATGGGCCATAAATATCCCGATATGGACGCCATGGGAGCGGCGATCGGCGTTTTAAAAGTCGTCCAATCGAACCAAAAGGAAGGGTTTATCGTCGTCGATCCGGCCAAAACGGATGCCGGGGCGCAACGGTTGCTTGAGGAAATGAAAAAACATGCTGAATTATGGTCAAGATGCCTAAAGCCGGAGCAGGCGCTTGAGCTCGTCACCGAGGATACGCTTTTGATCGTCGTCGATACGCATCGTCCGTCGCTCGTCATTGAAGAGCGGCTATTGTATCGCACCGACCATATCGTCGTCATTGATCACCATCGCCGCGGCGAAGAGTTCATTGAGGCGCCGATTCTCGTCTATATGGAGCCTTATGCTTCTTCGACATCGGAACTCGTCACCGAGCTGTTAGAGTACCAACCGAAACGGATGAAGCTGACGATGCTCGAAGCGACCGCCCTGCTTGCCGGCATCGTCGTCGACACGAAAAGCTTTACGCTCCGCACCGGCTCGCGGACGTTCGACGCCGCGTCATACTTGCGCGCCCAAGGAGCGGATACGGTGCTTGTGCAAAAATTGCTGCGGGAAAGCATCGCCAACTACATCAAACGGGCGAAATTGATCGAACGGGCGGTGATCGATGAGCATGGCATCGCCATCGCCAAAGGGGGCGAGAACGAGGTGCACGACCAAGTGTTGATTGCGCAAACGGCCGATACGCTTCTCACTTTAAGCAGCGTCGTTGCTTCGTTCGTCATTTCCAAGCGGTCCGACGGGACGGTCGGCATCAGCGCCCGCTCGCTCGGCGATGTCAACGTGCAAGTCATTATGGAACGGCTTGGTGGAGGCGGACATTTGACAAACGCCGCTGCCCAATTGTCCGAAGTGACGGTGGAAGAGGCGGAGCGGCAGCTGCGTGAAGCCATTCATGACTATTTCGAGGGGGGGAAGCCATCATGAAAGTCATTTTTTTAAAAGATGTGAAAGGAAAAGGGAAAAAAGGGGAAATCAAAGACGTCGCCGACGGTTACGCAAACAACTTTTTGTTCAAACAAGGGCTCGCCATTGAAGCGACGCCGGCGAACATCAAAGCGCTCGAGGCGCAAAAACAAAAAGAGCAGCGCCAAGCGGCGGAAGAACTGGCCAATGCGAAAAAACTGAAAGAAGAGCTCGAGAAGCTGACGGTGGAAATTCCGGCGAAAGCGGGCGAGGGAGGCCGTTTGTTTGGTTCAATCACGAGCAAGCAAATCGCTGAGGCGCTTCAGGCCCAGCACGGCTTGAAGCTTGACAAACGGAAAATCGAGCTTGCTGATGCCATTCGCTCCCTCGGATATACGAATGTGCCGGTGAAGCTCCATCCGGAAGTGACAGCGACCTTAAAAGTGCACGTCAAGGAACAAAAATAACGGCAGCAATGATGCCCCCGCCCGCTATGGCGGGGGCATTATCGACGGAGATGAAACGGGGGAAAGGCGGTGAGACGATGAGCGAACTTTTTTCAGAACGAATTCCTCCGCAAAGCATTGAAGCCGAGCAGGCCGTGCTTGGCGCTGTGTTTTTGGATCCCACTGCGCTGACGCTCGCCTCGGAACGATTAATTCCCGAAGACTTCTACCGCGCGGCCCATCAAAAAATTTTCCACGCCATGCTTCGCGTCGCTGATAAAGGCGAGCCGGTCGATTTAGTGACGGTGACGGCGGAACTGGCCGCTTTGGAGCAGCTGGAGGAAGTGGGCGGTGTCTCCTACTTAAGCGAGCTTGCCGATTCTGTGCCGACAGCGGCCAACGTCGAATACTACGCCCGCATTGTTGAAGAAAAATCATTGCTTCGCCGCCTCATTCGCACGGCGACATCGATTGCCCAAGATGGCTATACAAGGGAAGATGAAATTGACGTTTTGCTCGATGAAGCGGAACGGAAAATTATGGAGGTTTCCCAACGGAAACATTCAGGCGCCTTTAAAAATATTAAAGATGTTCTCGTACAGACGTATGACAACATTGAAATGCTCCATAACCGGAACGGGGACATCACCGGCATCCCGACCGGATTCACTGAACTCGACCGGATGACGTCCGGATTTCAGCGCAGCGACTTGATTATCGTCGCCGCCCGGCCATCGGTCGGGAAGACGGCATTCGCATTAAACATCGCCCAAAATGTGGCGACGAAGACGAACGAAAATGTCGCGATTTTCAGCTTGGAAATGAGCGCCCAGCAGCTTGTGATGCGGATGCTTTGCGCCGAAGGCAACATCAACGCCCAAAACTTGCGCACTGGCAAGCTGACGCCGGAAGATTGGGGCAAGCTGACGATGGCGATGGGCAGTTTGTCAAACGCCGGCATTTATATTGACGATACGCCGAGCATCCGCGTCAGCGACATTCGCGCCAAATGCCGCCGCTTGAAACAGGAAAGCGGCCTCGGCATGGTGGTGATCGATTATTTGCAGCTCATTCAAGGAAGTGGGCGCAACCGGGAAAACCGCCAGCAGGAAGTGTCGGAAATCTCCCGTTCGTTAAAGGCGCTCGCCCGCGAGCTCGAAGTGCCGGTCATCGCTTTGTCACAGCTGTCGCGCAGCGTTGAGCAGCGCCAGGACAAGCGGCCGATGATGTCCGATCTTCGCGAATCGGGGAGCATTGAGCAAGACGCTGATATCGTTGCCTTTTTGTATCGCGACGACTACTACAACAAAGATTCCGAGAACAAAAACATCATCGAAATCATTATCGCCAAACAGCGGAACGGCCCGGTCGGGACGGTGCAGCTCGCCTTTATTAAAGAGTACAATAAATTCGTCAACTTAGAGCGCCGTTTCGATGAGGCGCAAATTCCACCGGGGGCGTAAGACGGACCGCGCTGCCGGCGGCGGGCGCCTTTTTGTTCTTTTGGCCTTTGACTATTTCCTCGTTTACACCCGCGGCGTTAAAGAGGGAGCCTTCCTGATCATTGATAAACGAATAAAAAAGACGATATTTTCTTTTAATGTTCGTGTTTCATTGACTTTATGGCTGAAAACTGGTACACTGACAATGTTTAGACCGAGGAAACTGGAGGTGCTCGCCATGTCGTCAGTCGTTGTTGTCGGCACGCAATGGGGCGATGAAGGGAAAGGGAAAATTACGGACTTTTTATCGGAAAATGCGGAAGTGATTGCCCGGTATCAAGGGGGAAACAATGCCGGACACACGATCGTGTTCAACGGGGAAAAGTATAAGCTGCACTTGATCCCGTCGGGCATTTTTTATAAAGATAAAATTTGCGTCATCGGCAATGGGATGGTCGTCGATCCGAAGGCGCTCGTTGCGGAGCTTTCGTATTTGCACGAGCGCGGCATTTCGACTGATAATTTGCGCATCAGCAACCGCGCTCATGTCATTTTGCCGTATCATTTGAAATTGGACGAGCTTGAGGAAGAGCGGAAAGGGGCAAACAAAATCGGCACGACAAAAAAAGGAATTGGGCCGGCGTACATGGACAAGGCGGCGCGCATCGGCATCCGCATTGTTGATTTGCTTGACCGCGACGTGTTTGCCGAAAAGCTGGAGCGCAACTTGAGGGAGAAAAATACGCTGCTTGAAAAAGTGTACGGGGTCGAAGGCTTCCGGTTGGAGGACATTTTTGAGGAGTATTACGAGTACGGCCAGCACATCGCCAAATACGTCTGCGACACATCGGTCGTATTGAACAATGCGCTCGATGAAGGGCGCCGCGTCTTGTTCGAAGGAGCGCAAGGCGTCATGCTTGACATTGACCAAGGAACGTATCCGTTTGTCACGTCGTCGAATCCAGTCGCTGGCGGGGTAACGATCGGCGCCGGTGTCGGGCCGACGAAAATCAAGCATGTCGTCGGGGTGGCGAAAGCCTATACGACGCGCGTCGGCGACGGGCCGTTCCCGACAGAGCTGCACGATGAAATCGGCGACCGCATTCGCGAAGTCGGCCGCGAGTATGGGACGACGACCGGCCGTCCGCGCCGCGTCGGTTGGTTTGACAGTGTTGTTGTCCGTCATGCCCGCCGGGTGAGCGGCATTACGGACTTGTCGCTTAACTCGATCGATGTGTTGACCGGCATTGAAACGTTGAAAATTTGCGTCGCCTATCGCTACCGCGGCCAAGTGCTCGAAGAATTTCCAGCCAGCTTAAAAGTGTTGGCCGAATGCGAGCCGATTTATGAAGAACTTCCTGGCTGGACGGAAGATATCACCGGGGTGAAAAGTCTAGACGAGCTGCCGGCGAACGCCCGCCATTACGTCGAGCGCATTTCCCAGCTCACCGGCATCCCTCTTTCGATTTTCTCCGTCGGACCGGACCGTTCGCAAACGAACGTCGTCCGCAGCGTCTACGCGTAAGCGGCAACAGTGGACGGTGGCAGGCAGCGTATAAACAAGGCAAACGACAGGCATAGATGCGCGCGCGTCTATGCTTTTTTCTTTGATAGGCTCCTCAAAATGGCAATCGGCAAAGGATGATTTCATGTTCATAACATGGTAAATTAGTAATGATAGGATTCCATCGCAAAAGGAAGGATGTGAGCGAGATGGAAAAACGCATTTTAGTCGTTGATGATGAAAAACCGATTGCCGATATTTTGCAATTTAATTTGCAAAAAGAAGGATATGAAGTCATTTGCGCCTACGACGGCGAAGAAGCGCTGCAAAAAGTTGAAGAAACGATGCCGGACTTGATTTTATTGGATATTATGTTGCCGTTAAAAGATGGCATGGAAGTATGCCGTGAAGTGCGGAAAAAGTATGATATGCCGATCATTATGCTGACAGCGAAAGATTCCGAGATTGATAAAGTGCTTGGGTTGGAGCTTGGTGCGGACGATTATGTGACAAAGCCGTTCAGCACGCGCGAGCTCCTGGCGCGGGTGAAGGCAAACTTGCGCCGCCATGCGCAAACGGCCAACCAAGAAGAAGGAGAAAACGAAACAAATGAAATCGTCATTGGCCCGCTCGTCATCCGTCCGGACGCGTATGTCGTGCAAAAGCGGGGGGAAACAATTGAACTGACCCACCGCGAATTTGAACTGCTTCATTACTTAGCGAAGCATATCGGCCAAGTGATGACGCGCGAGCATTTGCTGCAAACCGTCTGGGGCTACGATTACTATGGCGATGTGCGCACCGTGGACGTGACGGTAAGACGTCTGCGTGAAAAAATTGAGGACAACCCTTCCCACCCGAATTGGATCGTCACAAGACGGGGAGTCGGCTATTACTTGCGCAATCCGGAACAGGAGTCATGAGCCAGCATGAAAAAAGTAGGTCCATTCCGTTCGATTCATTTTAAGTTTGTCATCATTTATGTATTACTGATTCTCGTCGCCATGCAAATCATCGGCGTGTACTTCGTTCGCAAGCTGGAAACGGAGCTTGTGCAGAACTTTAAAAACTCATTAAACGAACGGGTGACCTTGCTCGCCTATAACGTCGAGCAGGCGATGAATCGGGAGCGCGATGAAAAAAGCCCGACATTGGAAGAAGACATCCGTTCGCTTCTTCATGATTTCGTTTCCCAAGACATTTCCGAAGTGCGCGTCATCGATGAGAAAGGGAAAGTGCTTGCGACATCCAATCCGTATATGCAAAACATCGTCGGAAAGCGGACGACCGAGATTTATGTAAAACGTTCCCTCGTCACCGGCGAAATCGTCGACCGGATGCTGCTCGATTCGAAAACAGGTCATCGCATGTACATTTCGTCGACTCCGATCAAAACGAGCGGCGAAATCAAAGGTGTCATTTACGTCATCGCCTCGATGGAAAACGTCTTTTCGCAAATGCGGCAAATCAATATGATTTTGGCGACCGGGACGGGGATCGCTCTCGCCATTACCGCCGTGCTCGGCATTTTTTTGTCCCGCACGATCACCCGGCCGATTTCCGATATGCGCCGGCAAGCGCTGGCGATGACGAGGGGAGATTTCTCCCGCAAGGTTAAAGTGTACGGCTATGATGAAATCGGCCAATTGGCGATGACGTTCAATAATCTGACCAAAAAACTGCAGGAAGCGCAGGCGACGACGGAAGGGGAACGGCGCAAGCTCGAGTCCGTCTTGACGCATATGACTGATGGCGTCATTGCGACCGACCGTCGCGGGCGCGTCATTCTCATTAACGATGCAGCGTTAAACATTTTGAATGTTTCACGTGAAACAGTGCTGTCGAGTTCGATCGTCGACGTGCTTGGCATTGCCGACCAGTATACGTTTGAAACGCTGCTTGAGGAGCGCGATTCGCTCATTTTAGATTTCAGCACGGATGAGGAACTGTATATTTTGCGCGCGTCGTTGTCGGTGATTCAAAAAGAGGGAGGATTTGTCAACGGGTTGATCGTCGTTTTGCACGACATTACCGAACAGGAAAAAATCGACCGCGAGCGGCGGCAGTTTGTCGCCAATGTGTCGCATGAATTGCGCACGCCGCTCACCACGATGAAAAGCTACTTAGAAGCGCTCGCTGACGGCGCTTGGCAAGATAAAGACATCGCGCCGAGGTTCATTCAAGTCGTGCAAAATGAAACGGAACGGATGATTCGGCTTGTCAACGACTTGCTCCATCTGTCCAAGCTCGACAGCAAAGACTACAAGCTGAAGAAAACGTGGATCAATTTTTCAGCCTATTTCCATAAAGTCATTGACCGATTTGAGTTGACGAAAAGCGACAACATCCGGTTCGTTCGCAAAATTCCGCGCGAGGCGATTTTTATTGAAGTTGATGAAGATAAAATTACGCAAGTGTTAGACAACATTATTTCGAACGCTTTGAAGTACTCTCCGCAAGGAGGGACGATTACATTTCGCGTCCGCAAACTTGCTGATGAAATTATTGTCAGCGTCAGCGACGAAGGAGTCGGCATTCCGAAAGCCGACTTGGCAAAAATTTTCGAACGGTTTTACCGGGTCGACAAGGCCAGGTCGCGCAAATTGGGCGGTACGGGGCTTGGGCTGGCCATTGCCAAAGAAGTCGTTCTTGCCCATGGCGGGACGATTTGGGCAGAAAGCAAGGAGCATAAAGGAACGACGATTTATTTTACGCTGCCGCTAGAACGCGAGCAAAAGGATGACTGGTGCGATGTATGAAACGATCAAAACCATCGTGTTGACGTTGCTTGTGCTCATCAGCATTACCTTAACGTTTGCCTTATGGACATATCATCCGAAATACGACGTGCTGCAAAACGACGAATACATTCAACACGTCTCCGTGAGCAATACGCAAGTGGATACAGCGATGGTCGTGCAGCCAAAGCAGATTCTCATTCATAAAAACGGCGTCCCCTATGCTGTGACGAAAGACGAAGAGAAAAATGAAGTGCTGAAAGAAATGAGAAGATGGACGCTTGATGATTTCGAAGATGTTTCGTCTTCTGTTCCGCAAGGGAAGTTTTTATCGTTTTTAAACGGCAAAGAGCGGCTTGAGATCATTTACCCCGATGAGGTGCCGATCGACATATACCGATTGATTTTCACGATCGATGACAGGGGGCTCGACGGCTTGGCGTTTGACCGCCTGCTCGTCCCGCTCGGCGGGAAGGACGAGTTCCCCATCTACTTCATCGCGACCGACAAGCGCAAAATTTACAAGGCGATTGCCAGCGATGCCTCCTTATCGGCGATCGGCCGGCTGGCGAAAGAAGCGAGCCATTTTCCGCGTTATTTCGCTTATCCGGTCAGCGAAACGAAGCAGTTGTATTTGCCGGAAAAAGAAGTGGTGCTCAGCAGTCTGCAATATTATACCGACGAGCTGGACGCAGACAAGTTTAAAGAAGCGCTCTTTAGCGATCCAAGCTTTGTCAAAAAAGATTTGATTCCGTTTGGCGAAGAATATACAGACGGTTCGCGGCTGATGGACGTCGATTTTCTTCAACGGATGCTGCTGTATGTGAATCCAGCGGCGCGCGTCTCGAATATGGGACAAACGGAGCAAGAAACCCATATCATCCAAAAAAGCATTGATTTCGTCAATGAGCATGGCGGTTGGACGGATCTGTATCATTTCGCCCGCTGGAGCGAGGAGGATCGAAAAGTCACGTTCCGGCTTGTCGTCAACGGCTATCCAGTCTTTAATGAATACGGCATGTCAGAAATCGTGGAGACGTGGGGAGCGTCCGATTTGATGAAATACCAGCGTCCGCTCTTCCGCCTTGAAATCGCGGATCGCAACCGCACACCAAAAACGCTGCCGTCCGGCCATGAGGTCGTCAACTGGTTCGAACAGACGAAAGGCGTTCGCAAATCGCTCATCAAAGATATCGCCATCGGCTATGAGCTCATCAAAGATCCGGAGCGGGAAAAAGTCATCCGCCTTGAACCGGCATGGTTCTACTTGTACGGACAAACGTGGAAAAAGGTAAACATGGGCGATGAGGCGGGAGGAGGGGGAACAAATGGACTGGAGTAAAACGAAGACGATTTTTATTATCGTGTTCCTCATCCTCGACTGCTTTTTAGGCTATCAGTTTATGGAAAAACGAAACAGCAGCCAGCTCGATGTCATTTTGGAAACGACGATTGAAGAGCAGCTTGAGGCGAACGGCATTACGTATGTGGATCTGCCTAAAGAAGTGACGAAAGCGGCGTATGTCAGCGGCAAAAGCCGCTCATTCACCATGGCGGATGTAAAAAAGCTGCCCGGGCAAAAAGTGAAAATCGAAGGAGAAACGAAAGTCAAAGGGACGTTCATCGATCCGGTTGCGCTGCCGATTGACGATCCATACCAGCTGCGTGAGTTTTTGCAGCGCTACATCATCGGCGGCGGGCAATATGCCTTTTGGTCGTTTGATGAAAAACAAGGAATCTTGACCTGCTACCAAATGTATGACGGCAAGATGATTTACGGCAATGAAAACAGCAAGCTCGTCATCCATGTCAACGGGAGACGGGAAGCGCTGTCGTATGAACAGACGATGCTCAGCGACTTGGAAAAGTACGAGCGGAAGCAAGATATCGTCCCGGCGATTAAAGCCATTGAGACGTTGTACCGAAAAGGGCATTTGCAGCCGGGCGACCGCGTCACGAAAGTGGAGCTTGGCTATTACGGGCTTGTTCAATTTACTGCATCCCAAGTGTTGACTCCAACTTGGCATATTGTTGTCAATCGGAAGGAAGACTATTTCGTCAATGCGTTTGAAGGGCAAGTGATCAATGATCAAGGAAATGTGCTGGAGTGAAAGAACATGACGATGCGATTTAGTGTGCTGGCCAGCGGCAGCACCGGCAACGCCTTTTACATTGAGACAGACCGCCAGCGCCTGCTTGTTGACGCCGGTTTGAGCGGCAAGCAGCTTGAGGAGTTGTTTGCTGAGATCGGCCGCCATCCAAAGCAGCTTGATGCGCTGCTTGTCACCCATGAACATAGCGACCATATTAAAGGGCTCGGGGTGCTTGCCCGCAAGTATCGGCTGCCGGTGTATGCCAATGAAAAAACGTGGCGGGCGATGGAACAAACGGTCGGCGACATTCCGCCCGAGCAAAAATTTGTCTTTCCGCTCGGCGCGGTAAGGACGTTCGGCGATGTTGACGTCGAATCGTTCGGCGTCTCTCACGACGCCGCCGAGCCGATGTTTTACGTTTTCCACTATGAAGGGAAAAAGCTTGCGTTGCTCACCGATACCGGCTATGTGAGCGAGCGGATCAAAAAGACGATTGAAAACGCGGATGTGTTCGTGTTTGAAAGCAATCATGACGTCGGCATGCTGCGGATGGGGAGATATCCATGGAGCGTCAAGCGCCGCATTTTAAGCGATGTCGGCCATATTTCGAATGAGGAAGCGGGTTTGGCGCTTGCTGACGTGATCGGCGACCGGACAAAGCAAATTTATTTGGCCCATTTGAGCCAAGATAACAATATGAAAGAGCTGGCGCGCATGACCGTGACGCAAGTGTTGGAACAGAAAGGCTTAGCGGTCGGCGCCCGCTTTCGTTTGTATGATACCGATCCGCGTCGGGCGACGGCACTAGCGTATGTATAAAGCCCGTTTTGCCGAAACTGAGGGAGACACATTTGTTGGATTTTTTCTCCTGTTCATGATTATAATGAGGGATGGAGACGAATGTGGAAAGGAGGGTGAGCATGGGATACTACGACGACCATTATGAGCCGTACGAACAAACGAGGAGGAAGCGGCGCAGCGGATCGTTTGTTTCCGCGCTTGTCGGCGCCGTGTTAGGAGGGCTGCTCGTCCTCATGTCCATTCCGGCGCTTTCCCGTTGGGATATCCTCCCGTATGATGTTGTGCCGAATCAAAGAGCAGAGGAAGAGCCAAAAACAGAGGAAAATGGAACTCCACCGATTCGGCAGAGTGTTTCCGTAGATGTGACGACGGCGGTGACAAAGGCGATCGACCAAGTGTCGGATGCGGTTGTCGGCGTTGTCAACATTCAAGAAGCCAGCTTCTGGTCGCAAGGAGGCGAGGCTGGCGTCGGATCGGGCGTCATTTACAAGAAAGCGGGAGGCCGGGCGTTTATCGTCACGAACCATCATGTTGTTGAAAACGCCAGTCAGCTCGAAGTGAGCCTCAAAGATGGGACGAGAGTGCCGGCGAAGCTGCTCGGCAGTGATGTGCTTATGGATTTAGCCGTCTTGGAAATTGACGCGAAGCATGTGAAAAAAGTCGCCCAGTTCGGCAACTCCGATACGGTGAAGCCAGGCGAGCCAGTCATTGCCATCGGCAACCCGCTCGGTTTGCAGTTTGCCGGCTCGGTGACACAAGGCATTATTTCCGGAACGAACCGGACGGTCGAAGTCGATTTGGACCAAGACGGCGCTCCAGACTGGAACGCAGAAGTATTGCAGACAGATGCGGCGATCAACCCGGGCAACAGCGGCGGCGCTCTTGTCAATATCAAAGGGCAAGTCATCGGCATCAACTCGATGAAAATCGCCCAAGAGGCGGTTGAAGGCATCGGGTTCGCGATCCCGATCAACACGGCCATTCCGATCATTTCGGACTTGGAAAAATACGGACAAGTGCGCCGTCCGTACATGGGCGTTGAACTTCGCTCGCTGAGCGACATCCCATCGTACCATTTGCAGGCGACGCTCCATTTGCCGCCGAACGTAACGGAAGGAGCGGCGGTCATTCAAGTCGTGCCGATGTCGCCGGCCGCACAGGCGGGCTTAAAACAGTTTGATGTCATCGTGGCGCTTGACGGCGAAAAAATCCGCAACGTGCTTGATTTGCGCAAATATTTGTATACGAAAAAATCGATCGGCGACCGGATGGAAGTCACGTTTTATCGTGATGGGAAAAAACGCACGGTCACGATGAAGCTGGCGCGTGAGTCGTATTAAACGAATGGAGGGAGCGAAAACGCTCCTTCTTTTTTCCACAAGGAGAGGGGCGAGAATGATGATATTCACATGTGAAGAACATGTCGACATCGCCATTGATCAATATGTAGATGAAACGGAACAGGCGCCGGATCTCCTGCCTGTGGACAACAGCGAAAAACAGTGCTATTTTTGCTCGAAACAAGCTGTATATGTCGTAGGAGGATAACAGTTTTTTCACAACATGTGGATATGTGTTGTGTATATGTGGATAAATCTTGTTGATAAGCTGTTTATAAGGCAGGGGTTGTTTGTGCATATTTCCATTGTCGCTGTGGGTAAATTGAAGGAAAAATATTTAATCGCTGGAATTAATGAATATACAAAGCGTCTGTCCGCATACGCCAAAATCGACATCATCGAAGTCGCTGATGAAAAAACGCCGGAGCGGGCGAGCGAACTTGAGGAGGAACAAATCAAAGAGCGCGAGGGAGGACGGCTGCTGGCGAAAATTCCGCATGACGCTCACGTCATCGCGCTCGCGATTGAAGGGAAGATGCAATCGTCCGAGCAATTCGCCGCCCGTCTCGATGAGCTCGCCACCTACGGCAAAAGCAAAGTGGTGTTCGTCATCGGCGGCTCGCTTGGCTTAAGCAAACAAGTGATGGCGCGCGCCGATGAGACCCTGTCGTTTTCGAAAATGACGTTTCCACACCAGCTGATGCGCCTCATTTTGCTCGAGCAAATTTACCGCGCATTTCGCATTAACCGCGGGGAACCGTATCATAAGTAAATGGGGTTTTTCCATTTCTTAGTTTCATGATGGGATGAAGACGTTCTATCGCAGATTTATCCATTACGGTTGAATATGGGGGATAAAGTATGAGACATTTGATTCAAATAGCCGTTGCCGCCAATGCAGCACAACGGCTATCCTTCATCAATCACCGTTTGTGTAATGATGAAGCGGTCTCATTATTTTATGGAAATCTTTTTCAATTAAGGAATTTTTAGGTTATTCACTCAAGGGGCGCCGCATTGGTTTGACAGATCGCGAATCTTGATTAAGGTGTTATGCCAAATGACGTTTAGGGAAATATAGCAGGAAAAGAGGGTTGCGCTAAGGAAAAGTCAGGGGAGAGCCGCCTAATTTATGCAACTCCCCCGCATTGGGCTGATACTTTATTTTTGCCGCTTTCTTTCGAACGGAGCAATAAATGGTCGGCATAAATGTACGCTTTTTCAATTGACATCGTTCCTTCTGCTTGACAAAAGTAAAGACCGAACGACGACGTATAGGCAATGGGACGTTTTGCCGCCATATAATCGACCAACACAGTGCTATGGCGCACTGCTTCTCGAATCTCCTCGACAAGCCGGACGCTCTCTTCAAATGTGCGATTACGCAAAAACATCGTAAATTCTTCACCGCCGCTGCGGAACAAAAAATCGCCCTCTTTGAGAAACTGTTTCAAGGTTGAGGCGAAATGGCGGATCACCTCGTCGCCGACGGCATGGTTATACGTGTCGTTGATCGTTTTAAAATTGTCGATATCGGCGACGACGACGCCAATCCATTCACCGGATCCGTTTAGCTTGGCGATCGTTTGATCCATGTAGGCGCGGTTATGGATGCCGGTCAAAAAGTCGGTGTAGGCCATTTTTTCGAAGTGGTCGCGTTCTAGTTTATGCTGGATGCTTTGCGATTTGGAAAAGAACGAGCGGCTGACGAAGTAATTCAGCAAAAATAAGCTCAAAAGCATATCCCACCGCTGTTCTTGCAAAAAGAGAAATAACAGACCGTTTGTCAGCGCCGTTTTTCCCATGTCCATCCAGCTTCTCGTCTTAATAAAATCCAACGCCTCGCGCTGTGTCTGAATGTCGCCGGTTATATAAAAAATGATGATCAGGCAACAGTCAGTCAAAAAGGAAACGACGATGACGAGCAGGAATAAAAGCAGCCAGAAGCCAATGAACGGAATAGACTGAAACAGCGGACCAAGGAGATTGTATAAGGCAAACGCGAGCGAATTGAACGTCACAAACGAGCCGATGTTGTACAATGTGTGCAGCCATTCATCGGGTTCCGCTGTTTTCAAATATTTTTTTGCTATATGTTCAGTCAAGCGAAACAACGCTTCAAAGATAAACAGCCCGAACGGGCCGGCAAATAAGGAGAAGGATAAACTGTAGTTAATGCCGTAATCAACGGGAATATTGTTTTTCGTTTTGTCTATGACGCGCAAGTGTGAATACAAGCTGGAAAACAGCCAATAAAACAGCAAAGCGATGACATAGGTGCGATCGAAGGAAGGCGGTTCTGACACAAAAACAACAACAATGGATGCGGAAAAAACAGCAAAAATCATCGGTCGTGCTCGGAGTAACATCACAGCTCTCTCTCCTATAAATCTGACCTCTGACAACTTCGGCGTTGATGAAGTGATTCCAAAAAGAGGAAGGCCGCTCACATGCCAGTGGCTTTCAGCAAAAATACGGATTATAGCCGGCGATGGCGAACGGTGAATTTGGAAACCGTCTTTTTTATAGAATCAAGATGTTCCCAATTGGAACAAACGAACATATGGTTACATCTATTATAGTACTATATACACAATTGTGAAAATAGACGAAATGGCATTGTTTTTCGCCTTTTTTCCACAAAATTTGACACATATTGAGTGAAAGTTGGTTCCAATCGATGCCGATTCTTTCGTGAACCATACAGCTGGATCGTGCTTGTTTCGCTGAATGAAAAGGGAAGCAGATAAAGCATAGGTGGTTCTTCCAGTACAGCTAGCGCGATTGCGGCGTTGTCGGCGACGGAAAGGACGGAAATATCATATCGCCGAATCCGAATACGATTGCGGCGGCCGAGGTGTTTGGCGCTTCTCTTTTCCCGCTTATGGCGGCTACGAGCAGCCATGACTTGTTCGTGGCGTAAGTATGTTGGCGATTTGTTTGCGCTCAAAGGAAGCAGCGCTTCGGTTGGCGAACAACTTATAGTGGAGGCTATTGTCATCGTTTGTGCCAAGACAGCCGTTTCCGATGACTTTTCGTTTCCAAGGTTTGGATGGAGACAAAAGAGGAGGGAAAAAGAATGAAAATCGTTATTGCCCCTGATTCATTTAAAGAAAGTCTTTCTGCGCTCAAAGTCGCCGAGGCGGTCGAGCGTGGGTTTCGCACGGTGTTTCCGGAGGCGGAATACGTTAAGGTGCCGATGGCCGACGGCGGGGAAGGGACGGTGCAGTCGCTCGTTGATGCGACCGGCGGCCGCATCGTCGAAACGGAAGTGACCGGGCCGCTCGGCGAGCCGGTGCGGGCGTTTTTTGGTTTGCTTGGCGATGGGAAGACGGCGGTGATTGAGATGGCCGCCGCCTCAGGGCTGCACCTTGTCCCGCGCGACCGGCGCAACCCATTGGTGACGACGACGCGAGGGACAGGGGAGTTGATCCTTGCAGCGCTGGATGCCGGCGCCACCCACCTCATCATCGGCATTGGCGGCAGCGCGACGAACGACGGTGGGGCCGGCATGGTGCAGGCGCTCGGGGGAAGGCTTTTGGACGAAGACGGCTGCGACATCGGTCCGGGCGGCGGCGCGCTGGCCGATTTGCATGCGATTGACCTTTCCGGTCTCGACCCGCGTCTTGGGGGAGTCCGCATTGACGTGGCGTGCGACGTCGACAACCCGCTTACCGGTCCGAACGGAGCGTCGGCCATTTTCGGTCCGCAAAAGGGGGCGACACCGGACATGGTCGCCGTTCTCGACCGGAATTTGGCGCATTACGCAGATGTCATCCGACGCGATCTCGGCAAACAAGTCGGCGACATCCCGGGAGCGGGTGCGGCCGGCGGGTTGGGGGCGGGACTGCTCGCGTTTCTCCCGGCCGAGCTAAAGCGCGGCGTAGAGATTGTGATCGAGACGGTTCAGCTCGCGGAGCGCGTCAAAGACGCTGACTTGGTCATCACCGGCGAAGGGCGGATTGACGGACAGACGGTGTTCGGCAAAACGCCGATCGGCGTCGCCAAGACAGCGAAACAGTTCGGCGTCCCCGTCATCGGCATCGCCGGGTCGTTGGGCGACGACAGCGCCGTCGTGTTGGATCATGGCATCGACGCGCTGTTTACGATCGTGCCCGGCGTCGTGCCGCTTGAAAAAGCGTTGGAGCAGGCAGAACATTATGTGACACAAACGGCGCGGCATATTGCCTCTGTGTATCGTCTCGGTCAAATGAAAGGGACATCTTTCTCCTAAGCGGGGAAGATGATGGGATTTCTTCATGGGTGAAATCCTATTGTTGAACGGCATGTTCTGTTCAGCCGTCCCCTTCTCGGGTGGACAATAGAAAAAGGTGTCCCAAAGGCAAGAGGACACCTTTTTTGTATGTTGCAACCCATTGGTTGAGGAAGTCAGTCGTTTATTTGCCTGCCCGCGGCCATGAGGCGATCGCCTCAAGCATCCCACGGATCGTGAACCGGCCAAATTGGTGCGGCAAAATAAAGTGGCCGCCTTGGCGGATCGCGTATATCCGCTCATTATGAACGAGCTCACCTTCACCTTTTAGGATGCTGACGATGAGAAACGGTTTCGTCTGTTCTGACGCGAACGCGTCATGGACGTCCCATTTTTGGACGCCGAAGTAGTCTCCTTCCACGAAGGTCGTCACCGTCGCGCCGGGAAATTCGGCGACATGGGGGCGGATGTCGATGTCGCGGTGCGGGACAGTCGTGACATCTATTGCTTTGTCAAGATGAAGCTCCCGCCTGCGCCCTTGGCTGTCGACACGGTCGTAGTCGTAGACGCGGTAGGTTGTATCTGAGCTTTGCTGCGTCTCAAGGACGAGCGTCCCTTCGCAAAGGGCGTGGATCGTGCCGCTTGGGACATAGAAGAAGTCGCCGGGGCGGATCGGCACTTTCCGAAGTAAACGATCCCATTCCCCCGCTTCCATCATCGCGCGCAGCTGCTCCTTCGTCTCGGCGTAATGGCCGTAAATGAGCTCAGCGCCCGGCTTGCAGTCGATGATGTACCAACACTCCGTTTTGCCGAGTTCTCCGCCTTCATGCGTTTTGGCGTATTCATCGTCCGGGTGGACTTGGACTGACAAGTCGGCGTTGGCGTCCAAAATTTTCGTCAACAGCGGGAAGCGGTCAGACGGGAAGTGGCCGAACAAATCGCGGCGTTCCTCCCATAATTGTCCGAGCGTCATCCCGGCAAACGGTCCGCGGGCGACGACCGTCTGCCCGTGCGGATGGGCGGACACCGCCCAGCATTCCCCTGTTTGCGAAGACGGAATGTCGTAGCCGAATCGTTCGGCGAGCTTCGTGCCGCCCCAAATCCGTTCTTGGAAGACAGGGGTGAGAAAAATCGGTTCAAGGTCCATGCGTCATCCCTCCCGAAAACATCATACAACATGCAGTCCACTCTAATTTTCATCTTATCATGAAATGCGCTATCGGCAAATGAAAACGATAAGGGGGTTAGGAACATACGCTCCCAACCCCCATTGGAACTCAAGGTCGACATGCCGATTGCGACGATGTTCTGCACGCGCCGCCGTCCTGCGTCAGCGCGTCACTTCGCGTCATCAAGTTCAATGCGCGCGAGCGGCTGTTTCGCCGGTCCTTCGATCACATCGCCATCGATCGAGAAGCGCGAGCCATGACATGGGCAGTCCCATGTCCGGTCGCCGCTGTTCCACTCCAGCTCGCAACCCATATGGGTGCACGTCGTGTCGACGACATGGAGCACCCCGGCTTCGTCCTTATAGGCGCCAGCCCGCTTTCCGTTGACCGAGACAACCGCCCCTTCTCCGCGCGCCAAATCTTGCGGCCGGCGGACAACCGGTTCGATCTTTCCCTCCAGCAAATGTTTGGCGACGTCAAGGTTTGTCGTGAAAAACTGCTTCATGCTTGGATCAGCGTAAAAGCGCGACGGGGAGTACAAGTCGCGGTATCGGTTGTCGCGGTCGAGGATGAGGTCAGACAAAAGCATCCCGGCGACCGTCCCGTTCGTCATCCCCCACTTCCGGTACCCTGTCGCGACATAAATGTTTGGCGTCCCTGCCGTCATCGGGCCGATATATGGCAATTTATCAAGCGTCGTCAAGTCTTGGGCGGACCAACGGTAACGGATGTCGTTCACCGTAAACAGCTGCGAAGCGAACGAGGACAGCGCCTCGTAATGACGCATCGTCGGCACGCCTTGGCCGGTTTTATGGTTTTCGCCGCCAATTAGGATAAGCGTCTCGCTGCCTGCCGCTGCGGAGCGGATCGAGCGTTTCGGTTCATCGGCGCTTAAATACATGCCGCCCGGGTACGGTTCAGTGATCGTCACTCCCAATACGTACGACCGTTCAGCGTACATGCGCGAAAAGTAAAACCCGCCGTCGTAAAACGGAAAGTGAGAACAGACGGCGACATGGTCGCACTCAACCCGTTTTTTGTCTCGCGTAATGACTGTCATCCTTTTTCCTTGTTCAATATCCGCCGCTGGTGTGTGTTCGTAAATGGCGCTGCCAGCCTGTGTGATCGAATCGACGAGTTTGGCCAAATATTTGAGCGGATGAAATTGCGCCTGCCTCTTCATCACGACCGCTGCCGCCACCGGCAGCGGGAGCGGGATCGACTCAACGAAGGCGCCGTCAATGCCGAGCCGTTCGTACGCTTCCCATTCTTTCACTAGTTTTTGGAAAGAAGAGGAAGACATCGTATAAATATAGGCATCTTGCTCGCAAAAGTCGCAGTCTATTTGTTGTTCTTCGATCGTGCGGCGGATAAACTGGAGTGCGTCCATGCAGGCGTCATAATAGAGTCGCGCCTTTTCTGCACCGAAATGGTTGAGAAATTCATCATAGACGAGATCGTGCTGGGCGGTGATTTTCGCTGTCGTATGGCCGGTCGTGCCGTTCAGGAGCCGGTCGGCTTCCAGAAGGGCGACGCGCGCCCCTTGCGCCGACAACAAATACGCTGTTGTAATCCCGGAAATGCCGCCGCCGATGACTGCGACGTCGGCGGAAATGTCCGCATCGAGCTTCGGAAACGACGGAAGCGAAACGGAGTCGCGCCAGTAAGGCTCTACGGTGGAAGGAAGGGACGACATGATTACCTCCTCCTTGCATGTCAATGTTGTCTTCTGTAGTTTTCCTTTTATCGGGCGAACTATTCCACATATCCACAACCGTTTTCTTTTTTTGGCAACTATCCGCAAGGAGAAGGAAAGATGGTACAATAGAAAAAGAGAATCAAACTGTTTTGCAAAAATAACGTCAAAGGAAGATCGGGAGTGAATAAATATACAAATTCGTTTCATGAACGCCCCCATGCGCTGGCAGACAGCCTGATTTTAGAGCATTACAGCTTAAGTGAGCTCAATTTCGAGACCGTCAGCCATTACCGCGAGCGGTTTGCTCGGGTGAAACCGGGCCATCCGTGGAACGGGCTCGAGACAAAAGAATTTTTATACAAAATCGGCGCGTGGGGCAAGCTGCGCGACAGCAGCAAAGAAGGGCTGACGCTCGCGGGATTGTTGATGTTCAGTGAGGAGCGGATCATCACCGAGGTGCTGCCGCAATACTTTTTGGAATATCGAGAGCACACTGACGGTGAAGCGGCAGGATGGACGAAGCGGTTCACATCACAAGACGGCACATGGTCGGGCAACATTTACGATTTTTATTTTCGCGTGTTGGCTGAGCTGGAGCGTCACGTTTGGTCGGATGAAGGGCGCGCTCTGCTTGGCGAGGCGCTCGTCAATGCGCTCGTTCATGCCGATTATGGGGAGGAAGGCGGCATCACCGTCGAAAAAGAGGATCGTTCATTTCGCTTTGCCAACCCGGGACGGTTTCGCATCCCGATTGAAGCGGCAATGGCGGGGCATACGAGCAATTTGCGCAACCCGAATATTTTTAAAATGTTTTTGCTGATCGACGTATGCAAACGCGCGGGATCGGGCCTCAAGCGAATGTGCGATATGCAGGAACAGGCGCTTGCTTGCCCGATCGATATCTCGCAGCAAACGAATCCAGACCGTACAATCGTTGTGTTGTGTCCGCTGCAATTTCCAGCTGAAATTAGCGCAACAATGGAAACAGAACCGGCTGGACAGCTGGAACAGCCGGAACCCGAATGGCTGGATGCGGGCAGCGGACAGGAAACCGAGAGCTTTATAACTAACGAACTAAACTTCGTAAGTATAGACACAAACTCCGTTAACAATGAAGAAAACTCCGTAAATATAACCAAAAACTCCGTAAACAGCGGGTCGAACTCCATAAAAAACGAGTCTGACTCCGTAAATATAACGTTGAACTCTATAAATAATGGACTGGAGTTCGTAAATAGCTTGCTTAGCTCCGTAAACAACGACATCAGTATGCATGACAGCAACGAAAAAGGGGAAACGATCGACGAACGGCTATGGAAGATGGCAGAATTGGCACGGCGAAAAAAACGGTTGGCTCCAGCGGTCATGGAACAATTGATCGTTCGGTTATGCCGCGAGCGGCCGCTGCGTCTGAAAGAGCTGGCAGAGCTGCTCGAACGGACGCCGGATGGATTGCGCAACAATTATTTAGGAAAGCTGTTGGAGGAAGGGAAAATCCGCTTAAAATACCCGGATCAGCCGAATCATCCGCGCCAAGCCTACATAGCGGTTGATGAATGAAAGGATTGGAGGGTGAAAGCGAGTCATGATCCAAACGGAAATAGACCGATCGGAAGGATGGGGTCTGCGATTGCACATTTCCTGCTTTTTGTTTTAGAAAGAGGGTGTCCCGCAAGGATGGGGACACCCTCTCTTTTGATCGGACTTGTCATCCAGCTTGCTTTTCTTCGGCTTGGCCATGCTGGCGACGATGCATTCCTTTGGCGAAGTATACTGCCGTCAAAAGCAGCAGCCAGGCTGGGCCGATGATCAAAGCGATGCGCGTATCCGGGAAATACGCCATTAGGGCGGCAACGCCGATCAAAAAGGCAAGCGACACGTATGAGCTGTACGGATAAAGCGGAAGTTTGAACGTGAGACGTTGTGCTTGTTCCGCGCTCAACTGTTTGCGGAATTTCAGCTGGGACAGCAAAATTACCGCCCACGTCCAAATGGCGCCGAATGTGGCGATGCTTGTCACCCATTGGAACACTTTTTCCGATACGTAGTTCAAATATACGCCGACAAGCATGACAAGCGCAGTGGCGATCAAGGCCGCGCCCGGAATGCCGCGCTTTGTCAGCCGGCCGAATGCGCTCGGCGCTTCTTGCTGTTCAGCAAGGTTAAACAGCTTGATAATAAATAATATTTTTTGAAAAAGTATTTTTGAAGCGCTTACATTATAATACTAACCGATAGATAAAGAGGTTGTAAATGAGCAATGTTTTCAAGTTATTATATATTTAATAATCTGAATAGTATTTAAAAATACATGAATTGCCTTGGCATCCTGTCATTTTGTACAATGGGAAACACAGAATACGCTAGGCTTGGAAAGGGGGATGCGTTGTGGAAGAACGGGAAGCGACATCATTTTTGGAACAGCTGCGGCAAGAAGGGCTGATCACCGAATCGACGCGTCCGGTTTGGGAAATGATTTTGCCAAGGCGGCTTCGGCGGATGTATGAGGTTTTGAATGAGCGCACCCGCTATATTACTGTCTTGATCGAAGCGGTCGATGACCCGCATAACCAAGCGGCGGTGCTGCGGACGGCTGAAGCGTTTGGCGTTCAAGACGTTCATATCGTGACGGGAAAGGCGCCGTTTTCGCCGAACCGGCTTGTGACGCGCTATGCCGATCAGTGGCTGACGCTCCACCATAAGCCAGATATCAAAACGGCCATTGCCGATTTGAAAAGTCAAGGGTATCAAGTGTATGCAAGCTATCTTGGTGAGGAGACGATTCCGGTTTCCGACATCGATCTGTCCCAACCGACAGCGCTGTTGTTTGGCAACGAGCATAGCGGCGTGTCGGAAGAGGCGCTCCGCTTGGCGGACGGAACGTTTGTCATTCCGATGTACGGCTTTGTGCAAAGCTTTAACATTTCCGTCGCCGCTGCGTTAGCGCTCTATGATGTCACCGAGCGGGCGCGCCGCCAGGCCGGCCGACACTACTATTTATTGCCTGAAGAGAAAAAGGCGTTGTATGAACAATGGATGTGGCAAACGTTAAACCCACGCATTCGCAAACAGTTGCAGCAACAAGGATATGCCATTCAAACGAACGAAGGACAGCTGGGTTCTTTTTCATAAAGAATTCAGCTGTCTTGTTTTATGGCGGGCTTTTCCGCAACTCTCCTTTCTCATCAATATTTCCCTAAACGAGGAAAACAAGTGGCGATTTGTTGAACAATGATTGAACAGTTTGTGACAAATGTTTTGCTGATTTATGAACTTTTTCGCTCATTCGTTTCAAACATTTTCAATTTTGATATGGTAGAGACAAAAGAAAATGCATGGAAGGCCCCGAAATGGTTGGGGCAGAAGAGGGAGGACCGATAGCGATGAAACGGGCGAGATGGCGCGCGGTGCTGGTTTTGCCGTTTTTGTTTTTGCTTGGGGGCTGCGTGGAGCGCACGGCCGTGCTCAATCCGCAAGGGCCGGTGGCGCGCATGCAGTATGATTTGATCATGTGGTCTGTCGGCTTTATGTTGTTCATTATTGTTGTTGTATTTACGTTATTTGCCGTTTTTCTCATTCGTTATCGCGAGAAGCCGGAAAATGCCGGCTATGAGCCGCCGGATGAGGAAGGGAACACGTTGCTTGAAGTCGTCTGGACGGCCATTCCAATTTTGATTGTCGCTGCGCTCGCTGTTCCAACAGTGAAGGCGACGTTTGCGTTGGAAAAGCCGCCGACCGAGAAAGTGAAACCGATCACGATCCATGTGACGGCGGCGAACTGGAAATGGATTTTCAGCTATCCGGAAGAAAACATTGAAACGGTCAACTACGTCCATATTCCAGCCGGTGTGCCGGTCAAGTTTAAGCTGACTTCGGTCGGGCCGATGAACTCGTTTTGGGTGCCGGAATTAGGTGGGCAAAAATATGCGATGGACGGCATGGAGACAGAGCTGATTTTGCAAGCCGATAAGCCCGGTTCCTACATGGGGCGGAGCGCCAACTTTTCCGGGGAAAAGTTCGCCCATATGGAGTTTGAGGTCGTCGCACAAACGGGAACGGACTTCCGCAAATGGGTAAATGAAGTGAAACAAACCGCCCCGAAGCTCGATGAGAAAAAATATACACAAATTTTAAAACCGGGGCTTGTTGGGCGAATGACGTTTTCGAACACCCACTTACAATGGATTGACCATGCGAAACAAAACAGCCATCATGCAGATGGAAAGCCAATGAAAAACGACGATCAAAGCGATGAAGCGATGACAAACAGTCACCATCATGGGGAGTAGGAAAGGAGGAGCGAAAGATGAAATGGAGCGAGTTTTTTGTCACGGGTGAGCCGCTCATTTATGCCGCCGATGTCGCCATCGTCTTGACGATGGTCGGCATTGTGTTTGTGTTGACATATTTTAAAAAATGGAAATGGCTGTGGAACGAATGGCTCACGACGGTGGATCATAAAAAGATTGGCGTCATGTACATTATTTGCGCAGTTTTGATGCTCTTCCGCGGCGGCGTCGATGCGCTTTTGATGAGGGCGCAGCTGACCGCGCCGAACATGAAGTTTCTTGACGCGCAACATTACAATGAAATATTTACGACGCACGGGACGATTATGATCTTGTTTATGGCGATGCCGTTCATCATCGGTTTGATGAACATTGTCGTTCCGCTGCAAATCGGGGCGCGCGACGTCGCGTTTCCATATTTGAATGCGTTAAGCTTTTGGCTCTTTTTCTTCGGTGCGTTGCTGTTTAACATTTCGTTCGTCATCGGCGGATCGCCGGATGCCGGTTGGACGGCGTACTTCCCGCTTGCCGGCAACGAATTCAGCCATGGCGTCGGCAACAACTATTACGCTGTCGCTTTACAAATTTCCGGGATCGGAACATTGATGACCGGGATCAACTTCCTTGTCACGATTTTAAAAATGCGCGCGCCGGGCATGACATTGATGCGCATGCCGATGTTTACGTGGACGATTCTCATTACGTGCGTGCTCATTATTTTCGCCTTCCCGGTATTGACCGTCGCCTTGGCATTAATGACGTTCGACCGCGTATTTGGCACGCAATTTTTCACGATGGCCAATGGCGGCATGTCAATGTTGTGGGCGAACTTGTTCTGGATTTGGGGTCACCCGGAAGTGTATATCGTCATTTTGCCTTCGTTCGGCATTTTCTCGGAGGTCGTTAGCACGTTTGCCCAAAAACGTTTGTTCGGTTATAAGGCCATGGTCGGTTCGATCGTCGGCATTGCGTTCCTGAGCTTTATCGTTTGGGTGCACCACTTCTTTACGATGGGCGCAGGGCCGGCAGTGAACTCTGCCTTCTCGATCACGACGATGGCGATCGCGATCCCGACCGGGGTGAAAATTTTCAACTGGCTGTTTACGATCCGAAAAGGGAAAATTCGTTTTACAACCGCGATGCTTTGGTCGCTGGCGTTTATTCCGAACTTTGTCATCGGTGGCGTGACAGGCGTGATGCTGGCAATGGCCGCGGCCGATTATCAATACCATAACAGCTATTTTCTCATCGCCCACTTCCATTACGTGTTGATCGCGGGTACGGTGTTCGCCTGCTTTGCCGGCTTGCATTACTGGTATCCGAAAATGTTTGGCCATATTTTAAACGAGCGGCTCGGCAAATGGACGTTTTGGCTGTTTATGATCGGGTTTAACGTCTGCTTCTTCCCGATGTATTTCCTCGGGTTGATGGGGATGACGCGCCGCATGTACACGTACTCGGCTGGTCTCGGCTGGACGCCGCTCAACGTCGTCGCGACGGTAGGGGCGGCTTTGATGGGCATCGGGTTCATTGTGCTTTGCTATAACATTTATTACAGCGCGCGCTACGGCGAGCGCGACATGACCGGCGACCCGTGGAACGGGCGGACGCTCGAGTGGGCGACCGCGTCGCCGCCGGTGCATTACAACTTCCCGGTGACGCCGGTTGTCGAAGATGTGGATGCATATTGGGTGATGAAGAAAAAATATGGCGGCTTCCAAGTGAAAGAAGAAGACTTGAAGCCGATCCATATGCCAAGCAACTCAGGACGCCCGTTTTGGATGTCGGTAGCGTTTTTCGTCGCCGGGTTCGGCCTCGTGTTCAAATGGTTTGCGTTGGCCATTGTTGGCGCGTTGTTCATTGTGCTTGGATTGATTCTCCGCTCATTTGAAGACGATGATGGCTACTATATTCCGGTTGATGAGATTAAACGAATGGAGCAGGCGGCGCGAAAGGGGGCGTAACGAATGGGAGAAGCTGCACATCGCTATGATGAAACGCTGCCGTTGGAGTATCGGACACAAGAGAGTCGGTTGAACATATTGGGCTTTTGGATTTTCCTCGGGGCGGAAGTCGCGTTGTTTGCGACGCTGTTTGCGACGTATCTCGTCTTGTTCCAACGGACCGGCTCGGGGCCGACGGCAGGGGAGCTGTTTGAGGTAAAAGACGTTCTGATTGAAACGCTGTTGCTTTTAACGAGCAGCTTTACGTGCGGGTTGGCCATTTTTGAAATGCGCCGCGGCCGCATAAGCGGGCTCATCGCTTGGCTGCTAGTCACGTTGCTGCTTGGTGTAGGGTTCATCACATTTGAAATTCGCGAGTTCATTCATTATGTCCATGAAGGAGCGACGATGCAGACGAGCGCATTTTTATCAAGCTTTTTCGTGCTCGTCGGCACGCACGGCGCCCACGTCAGTTTAGGAATTGGCTGGATGATTTTGATCATCATCCAGCTCCTCCAGCGCGGCTTTACGCCGAAAACAGCGCGGAAAGTGTTTATTGTCAGCTTGTACTGGCACTTTTTGGACGTCGTTTGGATTTTCATCTTCACGCTCGTCTATTTGTTAGGGATGGTGATCTAACCATGGGCACGAACGGCCATCACGAATCATTTCCGTGGAAACATATCATTGGGTTTTTGTTGTCGCTCGTCTTGACGTTTGCCGCCCTTTGGGTGGCGCTCTCATCCGGACTGCCGCTCAAAGCGGTCATTGTCATCATTGTTGTGTTTGCGGTGATTCAAGCAAGTTTGCAGCTGTTTATGTTCATGCATGTCAACGAAAGCGACAGCGGCCGCATTCAAACATTCAACATGGCGTACAGCTTCTTTATCGCCATTGTCGTTGTCGCCGGTTCGATTTGGGTGATGCAGTTTGTGTTGTAAAGCGGGCTGGCCGGGGATTCGGCCGGCTTTTTTCCGTCTCTGAAGGCCAGCGGCATTTCCGCCATCAAAAAGGCTTCTGAAAGCCCGCGGTTTCAATCGTGGGATGAAAGACGGCGTTGCTCAGTAATCCTTTAATGGGATTGCTTAGAGCAACCATTTTTATCTTTAGATGTTGCAGTATAACCATTAAACTGATACAATTAATAATATGGAACAAGAATATCGAAGAACGAAAACAACTGTATCTTTAATTAACTATCATTTTGTTTTCTGTCCGCGTTATCGAAGAAAAGTGTTAGTAGGCAGAGTGGAAGAGCGATTCAAGCAGTTAGTAGAAGAAATTTGCCAAGAGAATGATTGGGTCATCCTTGCTATGGAAGTGATGCCTGATCATTGCCATTTGTTCTTGAATTGTCTCCCTTCTGATTCTCCATCAAATATTATGGCAAGAGTGAAAGGAGTGACTTCCAGACGATTAAGACAAGAATTTCAACACTTGTCTCATTTGCCTAGTCTTTGGACACGCTCTTTCTTCGTTAGTACAGCAGGGAATGTATCAAGTGAAACAATAAAACGCTATGTGGAATCTCAAAAGAAAAGGGGGTGAAGCCATGCCCACGATCACACTCAGGCTGGAACTGCACAACCCAACGAAAGTCAAACAAGACATGTATGAACGGATGACAGAAGTGAATACCGCGTTTGCGAATTGGCTGTTGAATCATCCCGAGCTGAATCAAGCGACGAGCAAAATTTTTAAGGAGTTTTCGCTGCAGCGGTTTCCTTCCGCCGTCGTGAATCAAACGATTCGAGAAGTGAAGTCTCAAAAGAAAAACCAGAAAACAAAGAAGTTCCGAACATTATGGTGTTGCTTTAACAACCAAAACGTAAAGGTGGAAAAGAAAGGAGAGTTCTACACGGTTTCATTCCCCACACTGGAGAAACGAATTGGCGTACCGGTCGTCGCGCGTTCCTATCAGGAAACGTGGCTGAATCGGCTTATCAATGGAACCGCCAAACAAGGGGCCGCCAAGCTCTACAAAAAGAGAAAGAAATGGTATTTGGCGATCGCCATCACCTTTGAAGTGGAGCCGCGACACGAAACAAAGGTGATGGGCGTTGATTTGGGACTTCGCTATATCGCCGTTGCCAGCGTAGGCACGAAATCGTTGTTTTTCAAAGGGAACCAATGCGCCTTTATTCGCCGGCGGTATGCCGCCCTTCGGCGCACATTGCAAAGAAATAAGAAACTCCATGCAGTGCGAAAAATCGGAAACAAAGAGTCCCGCTGGATGAAGGAGATGAACCATAAAATCAGTCGTGAAATTGCCAATTTTGCCTTCGCCAACGGTGTTGGCGTGATTCGCATGGAAGAGTTGACGGGGATTCGGAAACGAGCCGCTTCGGTAAAAGAAGCAGGACGAAGCCTTCATTCTTGGGCCTTTCACCAACTGCAAACGATGATTGCCTACAAAGCCGAAAAGGCAGGCATTCGGGTGGAGTGGGTGAATCCGACCTATACGAGCCAAACGTGCAAGTGTGGTCATCGAGAGAAAGCGAACCGAAACGGCACCCGCTTCCGATGTCAAAAATGCGGATACACCCTCCACGCCGACTTGAATGGCGCGATCAACATCGCCAAAGCGATTTCGGGCCTTGCCCCCTAACCTAGCGCATTGGTCAAAGGTGCGTCGCCCATCGGGGTACATCTTAACCCGATGGGACGGGGTGATGGCACACCCCTGAACTTGGGCGTTGTCCGAACCAGAAATGGATGAGGACGCCAACGACCCAAGAATCCCACGGTTTTAGCCGTGTGGAGTGTCAAAATACTTTTGACAAAAACGCTTTCGTCCGCTCGTGCTGCGGGCGGTCGAATAAATCTCCCGGCTTGCCTTCTTCGATAATGTAGCCGCCGTCCATAAACAGGACGCGGTCGCCAACTTCGCGGGCAAAGCCCATTTCATGGGTGACGACAACCATCGTCATCCCTTCATTGGCCAGCTGCTTCATGACCGAGAGCACTTCCCCGACCATTTCCGGGTCGAGCGCTGATGTCGGCTCGTCAAACAGCATGATTTTTGGTTCCATGGCGAGCGCCCGGGCGATGGCAACGCGTTGCGCCTGTCCGCCGGAGAGGGAGTCCGGGTAGGCATGCGCTTTGTCTTTCAGCCCGACTTTGGCGAGCAGCTCCATCGCCTTCGCTTCCGCTTTTTCACGCGGCCATTTGCGCACTTTCATCGGTGCCAGCATGATATTGTTCAGCACCGTCATATGCGGAAACAAGTTAAAGCGCTGGAACACCATGCCCACTTCTTCACGCACTTTGTTTAAGTTCGTGTCTTTCGCTTTTAAGTTGATGCCGTCAATGATAATTTCTCCTTCATCGAAATCTTCAAGCAAGTTTAAGCAGCGCAAAAACGTCGATTTCCCCGAGCCGGACGGCCCGATGACAACGACCACTTCCCCTTCGCGAATATGGACATTGATCCCTTTCAGCACTTCAAGCGATCCAAACGATTTTTTCAACTGGCGTACGTCGATCATTGGGTCGAATACTTCCTTTCAAGATAGTGTGACAGTTTGCTTAACGAAAGCGTTAAGAGCAAATAGATGAACGCCACTGTTAAATACGGCTCCCAAACGCGGTAATACTCACCCGCGGCCGCTTTCCCCCAATACATGATTTCCGGGGCGGCGATGACCATCCCAAGCGACGAATCTTTAATTAAGACGATAAACTCGTTCGCAAACGGCGGAATCATTCGCTTTAACGCCTGCGGCAAAATAATGTAGCGCATCGCCTGCGCATGCGTCATCCCAAGCGAGCGGGCCGCTTCCATTTGCCCTTTGTCGATCGACTGGATGCCGGCGCGGAAAATCTCGGCCACATACGCGGCCGAGTTGAGCGACAGCGAGACGGCCAGGGAAGCGACGGCATTTGGCTGGGCGAAAAAGAGCGGCATGGCGCCGAAATGGACGAGCAAAATTTGCACGACAAGCGGCGTACCGCGGAAAAAGTTAATGTACCACGAAAACGGCAAACGAATAATCGGGTTGGACGACATTTTGCCAAGGCCGATGAACAGGCCGAGAATGAGGCCGAACACGATGCCGGCTAATGATACGCCGATCGTTACGAGCAGCCCTTGCCAAAAGTAAGGGGCGTATTCAACAATAATATCAAAACGAAAATCCATCGATCTCACCTTTCTCTAAGAAAAATGCGTAACTTGCTAGTAGTTACGCATTTTTCTATGTTCGTGCGCTTATTGTTGTTGTTTTAAGCCTTCCATATTCGGTTCTTTGCCAAACCATTTTTTGTAAATCTCTGCATATTTGCCGCTGTCGATCACTTTTTGCAATGCTTCGTCCACTTTGGCTTTCAATTCGCTGTCTTTCGGGAAGATCATGCCGTAGTATTCCGAAGCGAAGTTTTGTGGATCTTCAATGACTTGCAATTTTTTGTCCGGATTGTTTTTCACGTATTCGTTTGCCACCGCGTTGTCCGTGATGACAGCATCAACACCGCCGTTTAGCAGTTCCATAATGGCAACAACACTCGTTTCGAATTTTTTAATATGATCGCCTTTGCCAAATAGCTTCTCCGCAGCTTCTTGACCGGTTGTCGCGTTTTGAACGCCGATCGTTTTCCCTTTTAAGTCAAGGGCGTTTTTCACCGGGCTGCCTTGTTTGACTAAGATGACTTGTGTTGCTTCAAAGTACGGAGCTGAGAAATCATAAGATTGTTTCCGCTCGTCCGTAATCGTAATGCCGGAAATGCCCATGTCGATTTCTTTGCTTTGCAGCGAAGCGAACAGCGGATCCCAGCCGATGTTTTTTAATTCATAATCCAAGCCGGCTTCTTTCATCACC
Source organism: Geobacillus sp. PLS 41 (assembly GCF_056494105.1). NCBI lineage: Bacteria > Bacillati > Bacillota > Bacilli > Caryophanales > Anoxybacillaceae > Geobacillus > Geobacillus sp. PLS 41. The sequence continues at coordinate 620,342 of NZ_CM151395.1, forward strand.
GCATCCAAAAGGTCGGCGTCAAACCCAACAATTTTTCCTTTTTGCATATATTCAAATGGCGCAAACGCCGCGTCCGTCCCGACGGTGATTTTTTGCTTCCCTTCTTTTTCAGCGCCTGACGGAGAGCTTGTTTCTGTCGACTTGCCACAAGCGGCGAGCGCCATAAACAACGCAGCAACGACCGCTACGATCAAACCTTTCTTCATTTTTAACATCCTATAAAATCCCCCTTTGGAATCATTGTCGATGAACGATTATCATACTATCAATATTTTTGTTATTATGCAATAGGTTTTATAAAAATAATTGTTTGAACATTTTGGTGCTGCCGTATAAATGGGGAAAAGGCGCATTTTTCAATGTTTTTCGCCACATTAACTGAAGGGCATATGGCTAATATCATTTCGTGTGCATTTTTATAAAATAATTTTTTATGTATAAAAAGACATAAACGATTGATTTTGAATTTACAGAATATTATACCAGAAAGAGGGTAGAGTTGGCAAAGGTTTTGTCAATTTGTTTATTATAGCGGTATGGAAAAATAAATACTATTGTGTAAATACTATCAATTTCGTTATGATGAAAGTGGTGACAAGACAGTAGAGGAAGGAGAGTCCATATGGTTTTATTTTCCGTCATTGTGTATTTAGTCGGCATGCTTTGGATTGGCTATTGGGCGTATAAACGGACGTCGAATTTGTCCGATTATATGCTTGGCGGCCGGACGCTCGGGCCGGCGGTGACCGCGCTTAGCGCCGGGGCTTCCGACATGAGCGGTTGGTTGCTCATGGGGCTGCCGGGGGCGATGTATATCGATGGAGTGAGCGCCGCCTGGATCGTCATCGGCTTGACGCTTGGCGCTTATGCAAACTGGCTGTTCGTTGCGCCGCGCTTGCGCGTCTATACAGAAGTGGCGAACGATTCGATTACGATTCCAGAGTTTTTAGAAAACCGATTCGGGGATGCCACGAAATTGTTGCGCATGGTGTCTGGCATTGTCATTATGGTCTTTTTTACGTTTTATGTATCGTCCGGTCTTGTTTCGGGCGGCGTGTTGTTTGAAAACTCGTTTGGTGTCAGCTACCATACGGGCTTGTGGATCGTTGGCGGCGTTGTCGTCGCTTACACGCTGTTTGGCGGCTTTTTGGCCGTCAGCTGGACGGACTTTGTGCAAGGGACGATTATGTTCATTGCGTTGATTCTGGTGCCGGTGGTGACGCTGTTCCATACAGGCGGGCCAGTAGATACGATTGAGACGATCCGCGACATCGATCCCAACTTGTTGAACTTATGGAAAGGAACGAGTGTTCTTGGCATCATTTCGTTATTCGCCTGGGGGCTCGGCTATTTTGGCCAGCCGCACATTATCGTCCGCTTTATGGCGATCAAGTCGGTCAAAGAAATGAAAAGCGCCCGGCGCATCGGCATGGGTTGGATGATTTTCTCGGTTGTCGGAGCGATGTTGACGGGTCTTTTTGGAATCGCTTACTTTTCGCAGCGCGGCATGAAGCTCGACGACCCGGAAACCGTGTTTATTCAGCTCGGTCAAATTTTGTTCCATCCGATTATTACCGGGTTTTTGCTGGCGGCGATTTTAGCCGCGATTATGAGCACCATTTCATCCCAGCTGCTCGTCACCTCGAGCTCGCTGACCGAAGACTTGTATAAAGTCGTGTTCCGCCGCGCGGCTTCGGATAAGGAGCTTGTCTTCGTCGGGCGTTTGTCGGTGCTCCTTGTCGCCATTGTCGCAACGGCGCTGGCGTACACGAAAAACGACACGATTTTAAACTTGGTCGGCTATGCGTGGGCTGGATTTGGCGCATCGTTTGGCCCAGTTATTCTGTTGAGCTTATGCTGGCGGCGGATGACGAAATGGGGGGCGCTCGCCGGCATGGTCGCCGGGGCGGCAACGGTCATTTTGTGGACGCAGTCGGAGTATTTGAAAGGGCTGTTGTATGAGATGATTCCGGGCTTCGCCGCGAGCCTCGCCGCTATTGTCGTCGTGAGCCTGTTGACAAAAGCGCCGGAAGGGAAAGTGGCGGAACAGTTTGATCAGTTTAAGAAGTCGCTGTCATAAGCGAAATGAACAGGGTGTTCCTCGGTGGGGACACCCTGTTGTCATGATCGGCATTTTGTCCTTCATCATATAGGCGTTGTTGCGGCCTCGCAATTCGCCCGACCGCCTTACCGTGTCGCCGCGTCGCTATGCTGTTTCGGCTGGGCGATGGCAGTGTTGAGGCGGTGTCGCCATGATCAGCTTTAAGACGAGGCAAAGGGGTGCCGCACCCTGCTTTGGTTCGGATGCCAACACATGTCGCGGCGCCGCACCCTTTTAGTCCGGCCGCAGCCCCCCCTTGGCACCTCCGCCCGGAGGCGGGGCGAAGGGCCGCCGCTGTTACGCCATCGTGTTCCAGTCTGGATACAGATCAGTGCGCCGGTCGCGCCATGTCGCGACCGATCCTTTTTCCCGCACTTTGCGAAGGAGCGACAAGTCAAGGTCAGCGGTAATGACCATGTCGCTGTTGATCTCGCCCGCCGCAAGGACGCCGCTCTGCGGGAACGGGATGTCGTTTGGCGTGATGACGGCCGCTTGGCCGAAATTGGCGCGCATAAAGTCGACCGTCGGAAGCGACCCGACCGTGCCGGTCGTGACGACATACACTTCGTTTTCGATGGCCCGCGCGTGGCAGCAATACCGTACACGGTAAAACCCGTGCCGGTCATCGGTGCACGACGGACAGAAGATGACATCTGCCCCTTTGGCGCGCGCCATACGAACGATTTCCGGAAACTCGATGTCATAGCACGTCAAAATGGCGATCGTCGCTTTGTCCGTTTCAAACACATGCACGCCGTCGCCTGGAGCGATATTCCACTCGTTCACTTCCGTCGGGGTGATGTGCAATTTCGCCTGCTGATGGATGTGCCCATCCGGCGTGAATAAATGAGCGACATTGTACAGCTTGCCGTTTTGGCGGATGACATGCGTGCCGCCGATCAAATACATGCCGGTGTCTTTGGCGAGCGACACAAACAGTTCAGTGTATTTTTCGGTATAATTCGGCAAGTCATCAATCGTCGCTTGCCGTCCGTCATCAAGTGGAATGGAAAGCAATTGGGTCGTGAAAAATTCTGGGAACAAGACGAACTCGGCGTCAAACTCTTGCGCCGTTTTGACGTAATGCGTCACTTGCGCGGCAAACTCGTCAAACGAACGGATGGTGTGAAGATGATATTGGACAGCCGAGACGCGCAATGGCGGCACCTTCCTTTCTATTTCCATATGGCATCTATCTTAGCACCATGCAAACCGTTTCGAGGCATTTGATTTTTCAATATGCGCAGGCCCCGCTCCCTTCCTATTTCAAGGAGGGGAGTTGCGGAAAAAGACAAGGACGAGGTCTTGTCTATTATTGTTCGCCGTAGCGGCGGTACGCACCGTGATGTGTGGGCCCGACGTATTCGTTGAGCGGGAACGAGTGGCGGATGGCGGCGGTGATGAACGCTTTTGCCGTCGCAATGGCGTCTTTCACCGGCCGGCCTTTCGCCAGTTCGGCGGCGATGGCCGCCGAGAACGTGCAGCCTGCTCCGTGCGTATACGTCGTGTCAATCCGCTCCGATTCGAGGAGTTCAAACGTTTTGCCGTCGTAAAGGACGTCAACCGCATAGTCATGCGGAATTTTCCGACCGCCTTTGACGATGACATATTGGGCCCCGAGTTCATGAATGCGCCCGGCCGCTTCCTTCATGTCCTGGATCGTTTCAATGCGCGGCAAGCCGGAAAGCTGCGCTGCTTCGAACAAGTTTGGCGTCACGACCATCGCTTTTGGCACGAGCGTTTCCCGGTAGCACACCGTATTTTCCGGGTGGAGCGGCTCATCCGCCCCTTTGCACACCATAACTGGATCGACGACCGCATTTTTCAAACCATGCTTTTCAATCGTCCGCGCCGCTAATTCAATGATATCAGTTGTCGGAAGCATGCCTGTTTTTAAGGCATCAATCCCGACGCCGACGATGATCGTCTCAAGCTGGGCTTCGATCGTTGCTAGGTCAACGGGGAACACTTGGTGCGCCCACCGGTTGTGCGGGTCCATGGCGACGATGGTCGTGATCGCCGTCATGCCGTAAACGCCAAGCTCTTGGAACGTTTTTAAGTCCGCCTGCAGCCCGGCGCCGCCGCTGCTGTCCGACCCGGCGATCGTTAATGCTTTTGGCATTGTCATCGTCATCACTCCTTTGTTCTACAAGATTATACCATGAAGCCGCCCTCAAGGACGAAATAGTTGTTCTACATCAACAGAAAAACCGTCAAGCGCGCGCGAACATGCCATGCCGGTTTCTTTCCAGACGCCGGCTTGTTCATATTGTCCGTCGTCATTGAGCGAGTAGATTTGCACAACAGAGTGCATAGGGTTCACGATCCAGTATTCATAGACTCCGTATTGCATATACAAATTCAATTTGAACACGAGATCGTACGCCTGGTTGGAAGGGCTTAAAATCTCGATGATCAGCGTTGGGACGCCGACAAATTTTGTATCCGTTAATCCACTTCGATCACAGATCACGGTTAAATCAGGGACGACAATTTTCTTGCCTTCGATTCGTTCGTTCTTTAGTTCGATATCAAACGGGGCATGAAACACTTCATACGGCTTTCCTTCTAAAAAATGGAACAGTTGGACGTGCAGCCGTCCCGATATGCGTTGGTGCTGGGTCGAAGGGGAGGGAGACATCAACACAGCGCCATCAATGTATTCTAAAACGCGGTCGGTTGTTTCCCGCATGCGATAAAATTCTTCAAGCGATACCGCCTGTTTTCCCGGAACGTTCACGAAATCACCTTCTTTCCAGCTTTCTATTTTCATTATACACTGGCCGCTTTGCTGAACGAAAATGATTTGGCATAACGCAACAGGGGGCATACTCCCACCGCCTGCGCTCACTTGCCGAAATGGCGGCCTTGTCGGGTTAGGACGATAAAAAAAGCCGCCCGCTATGAGTGGGCGGTCATGGGAATGGACAATGATGAACAGGCGGCCGGCAGCGCGCGTTGTCGGCCGCGTCCATCATGGTTAGTTGGCGGCCAACGTTTTCCCGAGCGCTTCGCGGGCCGGGACGTAGCGATAGCCGAGGTCGCGGGCGACGGCTTCGTACGTGATTTCGCCGTTGGCGACGTTGACGCCAAGCTCGAGCGCCGGGTTGTCCGTAATGGCTTGCATGACGCCTTTATTGGCGATTTGCAAGGCGTATGGGATCGTGACGTTCGTCAAGGCGATCGTCGAGGTGCGCGGGACAGCACCCGGCATGTTGGCGACCGCATAATGGACGACGCCGTGTTTGACGTACGTCGGGTCGTCGTGCGTCGTGACGTGGTCGCTTGTCTCAACGATGCCACCTTGGTCGATGGCGACATCGACGATGACCGACCCCGGTTTCATCGCTTTCACCATGTCCTCGGTGACGAGCTTCGGCGCCCGCGCTCCCGGGATGAGGACGGCGCCGATGACAAGGTCGGCCTCTGCGACCGCTTCGGCGATGTTCATCGGGTTGGACATGAGCGTCGTAATTTGGTTGCCGAAAATGTCGTCAAGCTCGCGCAGGCGATCCGCGTTCAAGTCGATGATCGTGACATCTGCCCCGAGGCCGACCGCGACTTTTGCCGCATTCGTGCCGACGACCCCGCCGCCGATGATGACTACTTTGCCGCGGGCGACGCCAGGGACGCCGCCAAGCAAAATGCCTTTGCCGCCGTACGGCTTTTCCAAAAATTGCGCCCCGATTTGCGCCGCCATCCGCCCGGCGACTTCGCTCATCGGCGTCAACAGCGGCAGCGTGCGGCCGACTTGCACAGTTTCATAGGCGATGGCGATAACGCCGCTTTCTTTTAACGCGCGCGTCAACTCTGGGTCGGCGGCCAAATGCAAGTAGGTGAACAGCACAAGCCCCGGACGGAAGAAGCGGTATTCGCTTGGCAGCGGCTCTTTCACTTTCATCACCATATCTGCTTGCGCCCACACATCTTCCGCTCGCTCGATGATTTGTGCTCCGGCACGGGCGTAATCATTGTCGCTGAAACCGCTTCCAACCCCTGCCTCTTTCTCAATGAGCACCGTATGTCCTGCCTGAACGAACGACAATACGCCAGCCGGCGTAATGGCGACACGGTTTTCGTTATTTTTAATTTCCTTTGGCACTCCAATAATCATGAATATGGTTCCTCCTCATCAAAAGTGGCCTTACTTATAGTATAAAAGAGACGGAACGGGCCGGGCATTGTTCAAAAAAGAGAAAGAAGCGCGTGGGTTTTGTGGATTTCCACAAATTCAACCGCGCGCTTCGTATTTCGCTAATTTAATATCGATGTATAATTTGATTTTTTGATTCATGTCATTGAGATCAAGCTCGGCGATGTCGGCAATCCGCTTGAGCCGATAAGCAAGCGTGTTCGGGTGAACGTTGAGGACGTCGGCGGTTTCTTGCACATTTTCGTTATGGTCAAAAAATGTTTCAAACGTTTTCACCAAGTCGCTGTGATGTTTGCGGTCATAGACTTGCAATTTCTCAAGCGCCGGGTTGGTCCAGCCTCCTTGCCGTTTTTTTTCAAGCAAAAAGTCAAAAAATTGGTAAATACCGAGTTGGGCGTAGCCGTAGACGCCGTTGATGTCATCCCCAAGCTTCTCCTTCAGCGCTAGCACGGCGAGCGCTTCGCGGTAGCTTTTTTCAATGAGGCGATAGACGCTGTACACGCCGCCAAATCCGCACTGCACATCGTGGATGTGAAATCGTTCTTTCATTTTGGCGGCGAACGATTCGATGAATGCACTCAGCTCTTTCAGCGGCTGGTCAGTTTTGGGCGCCCCAAGCAAAATCACATCGCGGCCGTCGGTCGTATAAAGAAGGAGCGGGAGTTGCTGGGTTGTTTGCAATAAGTAGGAAATTTGCCGCTCCATTTCGGCGGTCAAATCGGCGGCAAAGCGGAAAACGACAATGGCAAACTGCGGTGCGGTCGGGATTTGCATCGCGGCGAGATGAGCGCGGATGTCATCTTCACGCGCAATGTGGCCGGTGAGCAGCTTCCAAAACAGCTCTTGCACCCGCTCTTCTTTTTTGTTTTTGCGCATATACAGCTGCAGCACTTTGTTTTTCGCCGCTTTTGCCGCCAGCTTCAGCCATTCCATCTCCTCGGGCGAAAGCGTCCGGTTTGTTTCGAGCACCCAGATGAAGCCGATCACCTCATCGTTTTTCCAGATCGAGACAGCGACGCGGCTGCCGAGGCCCACGTCTGGAATCGGCGGCACGCGCACCGGTTCGCGGCTTTTGAGCAGCGCCGGGATGGCGCCTTGTTTCCATAAGCTGTTGATCACTTTTTCCGGAACGCGCCGGCTGATGATCGTCGCCGTCCGCGCCGGGTCGGTGTAATCATCATGGGCGCTGTAGGCGATGAGCCGATGGCTCGCGTCTTCGATCGTCACCGGGCATTTCAGCACGTCGCTGACGCGGTCGGCAAACTCTTCAAGGCTGTCAAATTCGCCGCGGAACGGGTCGGTATCATAAGACATATTGACTCCCTCGCATCGTCCATATGATTTGTAGTTTCATTTTATCATAAATGTGAATCCACCACCGTTATTGTATGATGAAAGAAAGGAATGGCTGCGCTTTCTGTCCAAGGAAGGAAAGAAGGAATTCTCCCAAGAATGAAAAAATGGGACATTGCCGTCATTCCCAGCGACGGAATTGGCAAGAAAGCCGTTCCCGTGGCGAACACGAACGTCAACGGCAAATATCCGTCGATGTTTGAACCGGTGCACGGTTCGGCGCCGGATATTTACGGCAAAGGTATCGCCGATCCGATCGGGTAAATTTAGACGGCGAAGTTGATGTCTGACCATTTCGTTGAAGAAGAGCTCGGCGCCCTCTTGTTGCAAGAGATCGAGGATGTCACCTCTGACGGCATCAAAACGCCGGATCTTGGCGGCACGGCGACGACGAAGGAAGTGGTGGAAGAAATTTGCCGGCGTCTGCGTGAGCAAGCCTGACCTGTTCAAAAGGGCAAGCGGCACCGTTTGCAGTTTCCTTCTGTTCAGGTATACTTGTTGTCAGACGAACTGAACAGAAAGGATGACGCCCATTGTTCAAAAAATGGTTTGGCAAGCAACAGCCGAAGGAAGAGACGATCACCGCGCCGCTTGACGGGACGATCATGCGGCTTGAAGACGTGCCGGATCCGGTGTTTGCGCAAAACATGATGGGCGATGGTGAAATCATCCAGCTCTTTCCGACGAAACACGCCATCGGCTTGCGTTCGGAAGCGGGTGTGGAGCTGCTCATCCATGTCGGCATCGACACCGTGTCAATGAACGGGGAAGGATTCACTGCCTATGTCAGAGCCGGCGACCGAGTGAAACGGGGCGATCGGCTTCTTTCTGTCGACTTGCCGCTTGTGCGCGAGAAAGCGAAAAGCGCGGTGACGCCGATCATCATCACGAACGGCGACGCCCTCGAAAGCCTCGAGAGAGAGGCCGAGGCATCAGCCAAAAAAGGCGAGACGGTCTTATTTCATGTCAACATGAAATAAGGGCGGTGAGGGGGATGTATGTTTACAAAACGACAAAAAGAGATCTTATCATTTTTAGCTCACAGCAAGGATCTCATTCCAGATGAGTGGATGGCAAAGCAATTAGGAATAAGCGATCGGACAGTTCGTCATGATGGTGGTGAAAAAAATCTCTCTGTTAAAAAATACGGATGTTTTAAATCATAACATATTACCTATATATTTAAGGAGATCATTAATGAAGAGGGTGTCCCAAAAGGATCGAGACACCCCCTTTCGTTTCTATATATGCACGATGACTATTTCTTCCACACTATATTTTGTGTCTATCCTGAAAACACCATTTAAGACAAAAAACGGAGCCCACCTAGCCTTCGGAATCGGATTCCAAAGGAAGGTATTTCAGTATATATATGGTTAATAAGTGCTATGCACTCGTTTTTTCTAGTTTCACTTCGTACCCTAACCCCTCTAATCGTTTCACCGTTTGACGCACGATGCGCGCTTCTTGCTGCCGATCCCAGTAGTCGGCTCCCAACTCTCTATACGGTTCCTTTCGAGTTAAGATATAATAGATCATTTCTAAAATCGTTCTCCCGACCGCGACACTCGCTCGATTCGCTCCTCTTCGTTTGGCGATCCGATGATACTTGGCCGATAGGTACGTGTTCTTCGTTCGGGCGGCGGCACGGGCGCATTCCACGAGGCACGACCTCAGCTTCTTGTTCCCTTTCCTCGTTCGACCTGACAACCGTTTCCCTGCACTCTCATGATTCCCGGGAGCCATTCCGGCCCATGAGGCCAAGTGCGCGGCGGTAGGGAACCGGCTCATATCCGTCCCGATTTCCGCTGCAATTTGTTCCGCGCTTTGCCGCCCCACTCCCGGGATCGTATCGATGAGCTCCAGCGCTTCATGAAAAGGGCTCGTTCGTTCCTCGATTTCCCGATCCAACCGGGCAATCGCTTCATCTAAATACTCCACATGACGCCATTGCTCGGCCAGCATCATGCGTTGATGCGGCCCCATCACTCCTTTCAATGCGCGCCGGAGCTCTTCCGTTTTTTGTTTCAGCCGCCCTTTGGCGAGTTGGGCGAGGGCCGCCGGATCGTCCTTTCCTTCGATAAGGGCGCGAATGATGAGCCGGGCCGACATCCCGTTGATGTCGGATACGACCGAAGAAAGCTTGATATTGGCTCCTTCCAGCACTTTTTGGATGCGGTTGAGCTCCCGTGCCCGTTCCTCGATCAAACTGCGCCGATAACGGACCAGTTCCCGGAGCTCCCGCTGAGCCCGATGAGGGATGTAACTCCCTTTTAGCAATCCATGGCGAAGCAAGTCCGCGATCCATTCAGCATCTTTGACATCGGTCTTTCGCCCGGGAACCGCTTTGATGTGTTGGGCATTGACGACAAGCACTTCGATCGGCTCTGCTTCGAGGAGATTATACACCGGCTTCCAATATACGCCCGTCGACTCCATGGCAACGTGCGTCACCTTTTTTTCTTTCAGCCAATCCACCAACTCCTCGAGATCGTCGGTCAGCGTACCAAACGTGCGAATCTCTTTTCCTTCAGGGGTAAGGGCGCAAGCCGTAATCGATTGCTTATGCACGTCCAATCCGCAACAGCGTTCATACAAGACGCGCATCGGTCTTCCTCCCTGCTTCGTTCTCAAAAACAGCTGGTGCAGCAGCCTTTGTTCAAGCATTCTATCCTGCGTGCTTCCCTCAAGGGAGCGACATTCCGTGGTGCACCAGACTACTGGGGTCTGTCTATCCTTCGGACTTTTACGTACCATAGATACAACGACCTCATGACCCCAGCTGCAAGGAGACCATTCGACAGAAGGTTGTTTTCATCCTTCCGATGGTGACGAAATTTTTTTGTCATGGGAGTCTATCCTCAAAATACCCGAACTCCAAAATGCGTAAAGTGGCAGCGTTCAACATAGGGATATTTTCATCCCTCCGATGGTGACGAAATTTTGGGTCAAGGGAGTCTATCCTGAAGACAGACGGCCTTTTGGGTCAGCCCCTTCATTATCGCTTTTTCCGCTGGCTAAGCCATAGCGGAAAACGAATGATAAAGCTAAGGAACAGCACTAGCAACACAAGGAGGGCGGATGTTTTTTGGGCAATTTGCTGCGCATCGGCCACAAGCGCTTCAGATTGAATGTACCACAAATGGACCGGAAGAGTCGCGCCTTCGGAAAGGAGATGGAAATCCCACATCTCGCCAGATGACGATGTCCCACCGACTAGCAAAATGATGGCGGATTCGCCAAATGCTCGGCATGCGACAAGGCTGATGCCGGTCAAGATGCCTTTCATGGCGGCAGGGAGCACCGTTTTGACAATGGTCTGTGCTTTGGTTGCGCCTAAAGCGAAGGAGGCTTCCCTCCAAGCGGAGGGAACCGCCGTGATCGCTTCTTCGGAGACGCGGGCTAAAACTGGTAGATTGAGCAATGCTAATGTGATGGATGCTCCTAAAATGGTCACGCCGATTTGAAAGTATTCCACAAACAAGGCGTAACCGAATAGACCAAACACAATCGACGGGACAGATGCCAAGCTTTCAATGGCCGCCCTCACCCATTCCATGATTCGGTTGTTTGGGGCGTATTCCGCTAAAAAAATACCGGCTCCAATTCCGATGGGCAACGACAAAAGCAATGATAACACGAGAATGTAAATCGAGTTCCATAAGAACGGTCCAACTCCTCCTCCAGCGTCGATTTCTTCGGGCAGTCCAATGAGGAAATGGATGTCAATGTCCGACAACCCTTTTCGCACGATTATATAAAGAAGGGATAAGATGATAAAAAAGACGGTTGCGGAAATGATGCTGATCATACCCAGTACGAGTCGATTCATGAGACGACGGATACGGAGCCGACTCATTTTTCCATGAAGGCCAAGGGCTTGATTGTTCATGATGACGGTCCTCCTTTCAGCCGCAAGCGGCGAATAATCATAATTAAAGAAATTGAGATGAAAAGCAGCAAAAGCGCCATCATATAAAGGGCATGGTTGGTTGTTGATTGAAAATCGACGTTTAAAATTTGCATCACGATATGGCTGGTCAATACACTTGATGGAGTGACCAAATCAAATCCCCATTGCGCCACGTTGCCGATGACCATCACCACGGCCATTGTTTCGCCAATGGCGCGTGCCATACCGAGGATGACAGCAGCCGCAATCCCAGATTTGGCGGCAGGAAGCAACACTTTTGCAATCATTTCTATTTTGGTTCCTCCAAGGGCATAGTTGGCCTCCCGCCATTCGTTGGGAACCGCGCAAAGCGCATCGTCGGTGATGCGGGTGATGGTAGGCAAGATCATCATCGATAGCACGATCGCTGCCGCAAGAATTCCATCTCCCACTGGAGCACCCGTAAGCTTACGAATCCATGGAACGAGCAGGGTGGCTCCCAAATACCCGTAAACAATGGATGGAATGCCGACCAATAAATCAAGCAACGTCCGAAGCCATTGTTGAAGCCGGGGAGGGGCCATCTCCGCAATAAATATGGCTGTCAAAATGGAAATCGGTGTGGCCATCAACAGCGTCACGAACATTAAATATAGCGTTCCGGTGATAAAGACGGCAGCGCCGTATCGATGATGTTCCGGATCCCATCGGGAGGAAAAGAAAAATTCCGACGGAGATATATCTCGAAACACGAGAAGGCCTGTTTTGCTGACGAATAGAACGATGGCGCCCAATACGACAATCAGAAATACGATGCTCGTTAAGCAAAAAAAACGAAACAGGCGGTCGGACCTATATTTTGTGATCCAGCGTTGACGTTGAGCAGTCAACAAGTGGGTGGCCTCAGTCCAATCAGGAGACAGCTTTTCCATTTTCCTTTCCCCTTTCTTTCATCGAACGGAAAATCAGCCTCTCCGCCAATATAAGGAGAGGCTGAAAAGAGGTCGTTATTTCACGGGAATGAATTTTAATTTTTTCAAAGAGCCATTTTGGAACTTTTTGCTTAAAATATAATCGATAAAAGCTTTGTCCGCGCCTTTGGCTTCCCCTTTGGTCAGTAAGTATCCATAGCCGTAAAAGATGTATTTGCCGCTGGCGGCATTAGCTGTGGTTGCTTTGACACCGTTGATGCTGACGGCTTTAATTCCGCCTTTCACATACGCCAAATCAACAAATCCAATGGCGTTTGGATTCGACGCAACGGCATTCACCATATCCCCTGATTTTTGCACTTCTTTATAGTTATCTCCTGTCGTTTTGATAGTATGGCCGTCCATGATTTTGTCTTCAAAATTGACGCGTGTTCCAGATCCTTTGGCTCGGTTGATGACGACGATTTCTTCATCTTTTCCGCCTAATTGTTTCCAATTTTTGATTTTTCCTTCATAAATGTCTTGGATTTGTTCGACGGACAGGTTGCTGATGGGATTGTCTTTGTTGACAATGACAGCGAACGGAATTTTGGCAATTTTGTATGCTTTTAATCCTTTATAAGCGGGGAACCCTCCGACCGCTTTGGTGGCATCCCAGTCGCATGCTCCGATGGTGGCGACTCCTTTTGTGACAGACTGCGGACCGGCGATGGAAGAAGAGCCGGAAACCACAATTTTGACTTTTGGATGGCTCTTTTTAAATTCTTTTGCCGCTTGTTGAGTTAACGGCAACAAAGCTGTGGAGCCGGCGATCACAATTTTTCCAGATACTTCAGCGGCATCGGCGCGATGCTCGGTGGCGAAGGCTGCTCCGAGCAACAACGTGGATGAAAGAACAGCAGAAATGACTCTTTTCCATAATGTGCTGCGTTTCATAAATCTCCCTCCATCATCATGTTTAATTGTCATTTTGTAAGATTAATCCATGCACCATGGCGAAGAAGCGATACTTTTTCTCCACCGTCGGTCGCCATCGTTACCGCAATTTGATCGTCATATGGTGATGGCGCAATCGAGGTGATTTCATTTTTCGTACTTCCCATTGTTGTCCACGATTTGGTAGATGGATCGAAGCAGCGGATTGTGTAAAGGTCATTTGCTTCAACAACAACGTAAATGCGGCTTTTGACAACCGCCATGTCAATGATGTTCTGCTTATCAAGCAATGTTTGTTCTACTCCGTTTCGAATCACTTTCAATGATGGCGGACTCATTTCATCATCCGTTGCGCTTACATATACGATGTCATGGTTTGATAGAAACGCGCTGTCAACCTTATTGTCTGGCGACGAAGTTAATGGTGTCGGCTGTTTTGTTGGTGAAGACAGGTCGACAAGAATCAGCTGCGGATCGGTTCCGCTTGTATCAATGGAATCGACATCGGTTTTTTGATCGTCCGTGTAATTCGTTTTCCCTTCATTCGCTACTGTGTATAATAACTTTGTTCCATCGGAAGAAAGACGAAGATCTGTTTTGTACTTCACTTTGTCATCAATGAGCTTGGTGACGGTTCCATTGTCTAAGGCAACGACCGCGACCGCCTCATTGTTGCTGCCGTAAATGCAATAGAGTGAGCGGCCATCGCTGGACCAAACGAGATCGGTTTTGACCTCATCGTCTTCTCCGATTTGTTGGACCGTGTTGGAAACGAAGTCTATGACAAACAAATGACCGTTTTCATCGACGTAAGCAGCTTTTTTTCCATCATGTGATAACGTAAGATCCATTTCATTGATGGAACGGATGGCCGTTCGCGAGCGAATGTCCAAAAGCAGTGAAGAGGCTTCATCCGGCCGGCTGATGAGCAATGTATTTTGATCGATCCATTGTGGATTGATGCTCGTTCCTTTGATGAAACCAGACGTGGCGATAAATCGATCTTCCTCCTCGATATCTCCCCCTAGTGCATAGACGATGGCGGACAGATTGATGTACGGCACCCCGTTTTGAATGAATGGCGCGGTTGGCAAGGAGGTTTTTTTGCCGCCGGCGTTCAATACATAACTAAACGGGTGGAAGAGAATTGTCCGGTTGCCTTTTTCCACCTTAACCATGCTCGTTTTTTTGTCAACGTGCACAGTAGCGCCAAAAGCAGCGGCAACATCATTGACGGAATAAAAAGATGTTTGTCCTAACACGAGACCGTGAATCGTGGCTGTGGAGCCGTTCACTTGCCATGTCTCGCGAAATGGGCGCAAGCTGCCGGATGTCGACACGATGGAGACGCCAGCTTCTGCTTTCCATTGTCCACCTAAGAGAGCGGCGATTTGCTTGGCATCGACATACAGTTCTTGACCAAAACGCTGTGGGGCGACAGACAATGAAACGGATTTGCCGTTCACCAATGCCGCTTTTTTCCCTATCTGAAGCACGATCCGTACGTTGGGAGATGTGCGTCGAATTTCATAATATTGGTGTTTTTGATCATACCGATAATCGGCTGAAAACAGCTTGGCCATATCGCTCCCCGCCAATAAAACAGTTCCCGAACGATGGAGCGAACGGACCGTCATCAATTTGCCGTTGACATTGACAATATAGTGAGATGCGGATGTATTCTTCTCCACTGCGGCATAGGCATGTCCATCGAGCGTTGTCCATGATGAGGTGGAAGCCGCTAGCAAAGCTGTTGCCATGACAGTTCCGGCAATGATTTTTTTCACGAGAGCCTCTCCTTTCTATTTTTCCTTTTGCATGAGAAGTTGGTTTCATTGTTCGATGGAAGGCGATCCTCCTTTCCATTCAAAGGATTTAAGAAATTTTTCCTAAGCATAAACGATTATATGAGAAAAGTGTAAAATGAATATTTTGTTTTATTTAAAGTGTATTAATATTTTGTGCCTTTTGTGTTAATTTCGCTATGCAACGCATTTCTAGTTCCAATATGATGAGGAATGAATGGAAGCTCCAGCCCTTTTAAGCAAAGCGATTGTTATAGGCTAAAATGAACAACATCACGGAAAAGTTCCATGGGCAACACGATCTGCCCTCCACCCGGGGATGAAAATCACCGCTGGCTGACGGGATTTTCACGGAAAAGGAAAGAAGAACAGATTTGAGGTTGGCCAAAAGATGCACTAGCGCCTGTCAAACAAAGTGCGGCTGTTGTGTGTTTGGTTGTACTCGTCATGCTGCTACTGGAGCCGGATCAACCGGAAAAAATGTAGTCATTTTTTCATCTCGACAATTTTTTCAGCCTCGCGCACAACTTATGCTGCCACCCAACGTCGCCGGTCATGCCGGCCAGCAGCGACAGTTTTTTGAGTTTCGCGATCTCCCCATACTCTCTTGACATTGACAGAATCGTTTGGTGAAGATTTGGATGTTTTGAAGAAAAATAAACCCGCCTTCGTGATATTATCCCTCTAGTGTAGACAGTTGGGAAAAAGCCCATACTGTAAACAAAAACACTGGAGGGATTATTTTTATGTTCGAAATGAAAAAAACACGAAAAGGAAAAACCACGTATTCACCGGAATTTAAGCTAAAGGCTGTCAAGATGTACATAGAAGAGGGATACGGATATAAGCGTGTATGCAAAGAATTAGGAATTCCTAGCACCAAAACTATCAGGCTTTGGGTGAAAAATTACGATGAGACAGGTCTTGACGGACTGGAAGAACGGCGCGGAAAATCCAAGTCCCCGCTAAAGGGAGGACCAAGAAAAAAGAAGTTACGTCTGGAAGAAGAAAATCGGAGACTGAAAGCAGAGAATGAATATTTAAAAAAGTTGCGATCCCTCGCAAGGAGGTGAAACCGGAAGAACGATTTCAGATCATCCAAGAGTTATCCGTGACATACCCCATTTCCTTACTATGTGAAATGGCAGGAGTCACAAGGGGTGGTTACTATAAATGGTTAAACCGACGGGGAATGATGACGGAGAAGCAAAAAGAAGATGAGATGGTAAAGCGAATGATCTTGGAATGCCATCAAGAGGTCAACGGGATCTACGGGTATTATCGTGTGAAAGCGTGGCTTCAACGGAAATATGGGAAGGTAGTGAATCATAAAAGAGTCTACCGACTAATGAAAGAATTGGGGATTAGAGCAAAAATCCGGCAAAAAAAGAGAAAGTATAAAAAAGCACGGAGAATATCGTTGTTTCGAACGTGTTGAACCGCGATTTTACAGTGACCGAGGCCAATCAAAAATGGGTGACGGATATTACGTATTTGCCGTTTCAAGGAAAATATTTATATCTTTCGGCCATTAAAGATTTGTACAACAATGAAATCATTGCGTATCGCATCAGTCATTCTAATAATTTGGAATTAGTGATTGATACCGTAAAAGAGGCCATAAAAAAACGAGATGTGCGAGGAGTCATTCTCCACAGTGACCAAGGCTCGCCATACACATCTCGTCAATACCATAAACTGCTTAAGGATCATCCACATTATCCCTAGTATGTCCAGAAAAGGGAATTGTTTAGACAATGCTGCATGGAAAACTTTTTTGGACATTTGAAATCTGAAGTGATGGACCTTCGCACCTTTCGAACGGACGAGGAAGTGATTCTGGCCATAGACCGGTATATGCATTTTTATAATCATGAGCGTTTTCAAAAAAATTAGGCTACCTCAGTCCTGTCGAATATCGAACCACCAAGGTAGCTTAGCAGACGAACGGATGATATGGACTCCTTCTTCAGCTTACCAACCGTTAAAGTTGAATGAAGGGGAAGTTGTCAAGTGCTTTCCTTGACAGCTTCCCCTCATTCAACTATCCTGCAAGCAGCTGAAGAAGGTGGGCGTTTTTCATACTGTCTACTTGACAGGGATATGTTCATCGACATGGGCGGGTTTTTTCTGTCAATCCAAATACTTCTCGCATAACGATACGAACTTTCCATCTGACTTTAGCCCTTCCAAAATGCTTCTCAACATTGCACTTCTTTTGGGAAGCTGCTTCTCGAACTCTGCGACAAATGTGTCCTTGTCCCACTGTGATTTGCCAGCGTGATAAAACAGCTTTTCCAGGCGTTCCAACTCGTCGGCAGTAAAGCCAGTGGCTAAGGCCAGAATCGCAAAGCTTTTGTGCTCCTTGTTCACCATATCTAAGAGTAACGTAATTGCGTCGGTGGCTATATAGGTGCAATTTGAATCTTTAACATTTGTAGTTTTTACAGAGCGATTGGATCGACTGTCGGGCGAGCGAACAATGCCGCTTCCGGAACCATGCATGGGGCTGCGAAGCGGGTGATTGTTCGGTCACCGCCAGTCGAAAAGTGGATAAGCGACTTTTCCGTCAATGATATGTTAAACTTTTTCGTTGCATGTATATAGACTCAATTTTGCTTCAAGATCCTTGATTCTTTCCTCGTTCATAGCACCCTCCTTGTACTATAGTAATACCCAGTCTACGAATTTTGAAATGACCCAACCAACCTGTCTCGCTGTACTCAGTGGTACTCCCAGATCATATAACGCCCGCTAACTTGATCTTGAATGATTTGGATAGAAAGGTCTTTCCAAGAAGCTATAGTCCGCAAGGTATCAGTAATATTATCGGTATATTCCCTGATAGTATCTGCTACCTTTTTACTGCCGTAGTCCTCAACAAAGTCGAGCAATTTTTTAATGGCTTGCGATTCCAGCATGTCTGCTAACGTCAATACCGCTTTCTTGAGAGCTGCAGTTTTGATACCCTGTGTTTCTACCTTTGGCGACACTGTGTTGACCTTCGCCACAGAAGGGGTGAGTTGTGACACCGTGTTTGTCTCTGCGGCAAAAACAGAAGGTAGGTACTGCTACCGCCAAAACAGACAGAGCTAAAACAGGAGATAAAATTCTTTTGAACAACTTCATAGACAGCTTCATAAATTCCCCCTCCCTTTTATCGGCGAATCCGGCCCTCCGCATGCCCCACGATGCTCAATGGGATGATCTGTGTGGAGTTTTCATAGAACTTTTGACGCTACCTTTATCGGTTTATTTATTTCAATGAATACTATAAAAGGTTAAAAAAGTAAAAGTATGTCGCAATTTGTCGTTCACAAAAAGTTCATATAACCTATATTAGTACTCACATTTCGTACCCTAACAGGGTTGAAAGAAAGGATTTTTTGTTTCGTTTTTTAGAACAACTTTCCGACCAACACAACGAGTGATGAAAATCTTTTTTTACAATCTATGGTCATTTCGTATCACGTTATACGTAAATGCTCTCATCCATGCTCAATCCCTGCAGAATACTTCCTTGTGTGTCAAGGATTTATTCGACATTTGAACGAAAAAATCCTCCCGATTTTTGTCGGAAGGGTGCGAAATGTGAGGTCGAAATCAACATCATGAATAAGGGAACGAAGAAAGGATTTGATGCTTTATCAAAAGGTTGTACTGGCGTCTATCATGAAAAGCATGGCAGCTGATTTTAGCCGAACTTTTTGTTCCAGCCATGGAACGATGGCTGGATCGCGATGTTGGTGTTTGATCCTGTTATTCAAGGCTTCGAGCTGATTTTTCGCAAAAATTATCAACCGTATAGTGCACAGGCCAACGGTTTTCTTTTATAATGAATATGTCTTGACATTAATAATGACAGGAGGATACACATGAACGAACCGACGATTTCCCAGCGCAAGCTGTTAAGCATTGCCGGTCTCGGTTGGCTGTTTGACGCGATGGATGTCGGCATGTTGTCGTTTTTGATGGCCGCCTTGCAAAAAGATTGGAACTTGACGGCCGGGCAAGTCGGCTGGATCGGCAGCGTCAACTCGATCGGCATGGCGGTCGGGGCGCTCGTGTTCGGGCTGCTCGCCGACCGGATCGGCCGGAAAAACGTTTTTATTTTCACATTGTTGCTGTTCTCGCTTGGCAGCGGGCTGTCGGCGCTCACGACGACGTTGGCGGCGTTTTTGGCGTTCCGCTTTTTGATCGGCATGGGGCTTGGCGGTGAGCTGCCGGTCGCGTCGACGCTCGTTTCGGAGGCGGTGCCGGCTAAAGACCGCGGACGGGTTGTCGTGCTGCTCGAGAGCTTTTGGGCGGGCGGCTGGCTGTTGGCGGCGCTCATCTCGTATTTCGTCATACCGGCTTACGGCTGGCGGACGGCGTTATGGCTGGCGGCGATCCCGGCGCTGTATGCGATCTATTTGCGCCTCCGTCTGCCTGATTCGCCGCGGTTTGCGGCCGCGCAAAAAGAGGAGACGGTGTGGAGCAATATCGTCAAAGTATGGTCCGCTCCCCATCGGAAAGAGACGGTTATGCTTTGGTTGCTTTGGTTTTGCGTCGTCTTTTCGTATTACGGCATGTTTTTATGGCTGCCGAGCGTTATGGTGATGAAAGGGTTTAGTTTAATTAAAAGCTTTGAATATGTGCTCATCATGACGCTGGCGCAATTGCCCGGCTATTTCAGCGCCGCATGGCTGATCGAGCGGGCGGGGCGGAAATTTGTCTTGGTGACGTACTTGCTTGGCACAGCATTGAGCGCTTACTTTTTCGGCACGGCCGAGTCGCTCGTCGGGCTGATGGCATCCGGCATTTTCTTGTCGTTTTTCAACCTCGGCGCTTGGGGAGCGCTGTATGCGTATACGCCGGAGCAGTATCCGACGTCGATTCGTGCGACCGGCGCCGGCATGGCGGCGGCGTTTGGCCGCATCGGCGGCATTTTTGGCCCACTGTTGGTCGGCTCGCTTGTCGCCCAAGGGGTGTCGGTGACGGCCATTTTCACGCTGTTTTGTCTATCGGTCCTTGTCGCCGTTTTGGCGGTCGCGGTGTTGGGCAGCGAGACGAAGCAGCAGGAGCTTGCATGAGGAAAATCGTTGTAAGGGACATTCTCTAAGACAGATCTCTCATGAGAGTTGCGGGCTTTGGTTCGTGGCGCTCGTTAGGGGAGGCACGCCGAAATTGACAAACAAACGGCAGGGGCGGTACCTTAAGGGTAAGCCCCTTTTTTGATTGGCCAAGCTTTTGGTGGGTGTGCGCATCGACGCCCGCGGACGCCAAGGGGGAAAGCCAGTGCGAGAGGCGGTGAATCAATCTTGCGTCCGTCCGTGTCTGTCGTTATTCCGACGTACAATCGCCCGTATCCGCTTGCCGAGCTGCTCGAGTCGTTAAGCCGGCAGACGTACAAGCCGTTTGAGGTCATCATTGTCAATGACGGCGGCGTTCCGGTTCATGATGTCGTCGTCTTGTACCCGGAGCTTGACATCCGTCTCATCGACCGCCGCGACAACGAAGGACATGTCGCGGCCCGCAACGCAGGCGTCCAAGCGGCGCGCGGCGAATTCATCATGCTTTGCGACGACGATGACTTAGTGTTGCCGTGCCATCTCGAGCGGATGGTCGCAGCGCTCGAGCATGCGGACTTCGCCTATGCCGATGCGGAAATTGTCCAGTATCGGGTGGAAAACGATCAGCGCGTCCCATCCGCCCGTTTTTTATTTGCCTATGAGTATGATTTGGAAGCGATGCGGACGTTTTCGACGTACGTCCCGTCTGGAAGCGTGTATCGAAAATCGCTCCATGACGAGATCGGCTGCTTTGACCCGTCTGTCCACCATTATTGGGATTGGGACTTCTTTTTGCGCGCGGCGGTCGTCTGTCGCGTCGCCCGTGTCGCGGCGGCGACGGTCTTGTATGCATTCAGCCCGGACGGCGACAACGTGTCGCGACAGGTAGGCGGCAAGCGGCGCCAATATTTGCGGCGGCTTTGCGAGAAGCATGGGCTCGGCGACTTGCCGGTGAAAAACTTTTGGCTCTTGCTTGACGAGCCGGAAGTCGCGAAGCGCCGGGCGGACACCGAAGTCATTTGGAACGGTCAGCCGATCGTGTCGCGGTTTTGGATGCAAAAAAAGGCAGGATGGCGTTGACAAAAGGTTTTGGGGTTTGTTATGATAGTGGACAAAATCATATATGGATCGCGATGACGGATCAATAGTAGTTAACCCTCTCTTCCCAAGCGAGCCGGGGACGGTGGAAGCCCGGCGAAGATGGTTAATGAAACGGCAGTCCGGAGCGGAAATGGCAAAAAGGGGATGCGTGATTTGCGCATCAACTAGGGTGGAACCGCGGGAGCTACGCTCTCGTCCCTAGGCGTCAGGCCTAGGGGCGAGGGCGTTTTTGATTGGTGGACATCACATTGAAGGAGGATGAACACGATGGCTGTCACAATGGAAGAAATCGTCGCACATGCCAAGCATCGCGGCTTCGTTTTTCCGGGGTCGGAAATTTACGGAGGGCTGGCGAACACATGGGATTACGGCCCGCTTGGCGTTGAGCTGAAAAACAACATTAAACGGGCGTGGTGGAAAAAATTCGTTCAAGAGTCGCCGTACAACGTCGGGCTCGACGCCGCCATTTTAATGAACCCGAGAACGTGGGAAGCGTCCGGCCACTTAGGCAACTTCAACGATCCGATGGTCGACTGCAAACAGTGCAAAGCGCGTCATCGCGCCGATAAGTTGATTGAGAAGGCGCTCGAGGAAAAAGGGATCGAGATGATCGTCGACGGTTTGCCGCTTGCCAAGATGGATGAACTCATCAAGGAATACGACATCGCCTGTCCGGAATGCGGCAGCCGCGATTTCACGAACGTTCGCCAGTTCAACTTAATGTTCAAAACGTACCAAGGCGTCACCGAGTCGAGCGCCAACGAAATTTATTTGCGCCCAGAGACAGCGCAAGGCATTTTCGTCAACTTCAAAAACGTCCAGCGCACGATGCGCAAAAAATTGCCGTTTGGCATCGCGCAAATCGGCAAAAGTTTTCGCAATGAAATTACGCCGGGCAACTTTACGTTCCGCACGCGCGAATTTGAACAGATGGAGCTCGAGTTTTTCTGCAAACCGGGCGAAGAGCTGCAATGGCTTGAGTATTGGAAGCAGTTTTGCAAGGAGTGGCTGCTGTCGCTTGGCATGAAGGAGGACAACATCCGCCTGCGCGACCATGCGAAGGAAGAATTGTCCCACTACAGCAACGCCACGACTGACATCGAGTACCATTTCCCGTTCGGCTGGGGCGAGCTGTGGGGCATCGCGTCGCGCACGGATTACGACTTAAAGCGGCATATGGAATACTCGGGCGAGGACTTCCATTATCTCGACCAAGAAACGAATGAACGCTACATCCCGTACTGCATTGAGCCGTCGCTTGGCGCTGACCGCGTCACGTTGGCGTTTATGATCGACGCCTATGACGAAGAAGAGCTGGAAGACGGCACGACCCGGACGGTGATGCATTTGCATCCGGCGCTTGCACCGTACAAAGCGGCTGTCTTGCCGTTGTCGAAAAAGCTCGCTGATGGGGCGCGCCGCATTTACGAAGAGCTGGCGAAACATTTCATGGTCGACTATGATGAAACCGGCTCGATCGGCAAGCGGTATCGCCGCCAAGATGAAATCGGCACGCCGTTTTGCATCACATACGATTTCGAGTCTGAACAAGACGGCCAAGTGACCGTGCGCGACCGCGACACGATGGAACAAGTGCGGTTGCCGATTGGGGAGCTCAAAGCCTTTTTGGATGAAAAAATCGCTTTTTGATGACGGGAACGCCGGGGCATTCGTGAGGCCCCGGTTTTTTATCGGCTTTTTTGCCAAACAAGGAAGCAGGCGATTGAAAAAAGTCTGGAAACGGAACCGCTTTTATAGTTAAAATTTCAAAAAACCATCGAATTTCCGCCGCATAAATGGTAAAATAGAAGCATAGACTAGTTCCTGCATCCTGCACGAATCAAGGGGGTTAGCCATCATGGAAGGAAAACCGATCTATTACGATGGCAGTGGCCATCAGCCTAGTGACGCCGGCGAAAACGCCGCGAAAAACGAACCGTTTACGTTGACGGATGAAATAAGAAAACAAATTAGCGGCAATCCGTTTGCTGTTGAACAAAGCGAATAACCGATCCGCACGCCAATTGCCTCAAGGGCAATTTTTTTTTGGGCAAATGATTTGCCAAATTCGCATCATCTTTCTATAATTATCTCTTGTTCGAGATATTTGAAGTAGAGGTAAAATGCATGTCATGTTTAAAAATGGCAAACACTAAAATGCTCAGATCATCAAGAAAGGGAGTATGCATCATGACGAAAGTATTGTACATCACCGCCCATCCTCACGACGACACGCAATCGTACAGCATGGCGGTTGGAAAGGCGTTCATTGAGACGTACAAACAAGTGCATCCGGACCATGAGGTGATCCATCTCGATTTATATAAAGAATACATTCCGGAAATCGATGTTGACGTATTCAGCGGTTGGGGCAAACTTCGCTCCGGGAAATCGTTTGAAGAGCTGTCTGATGAAGAAAAAGCGAAAGTCGGGCGGATGAACGAACTGTGCGAACAGTTTATTTCCGCCGATAAATATGTCTTTGTGACGCCAATGTGGAACTTTTCTTTCCCGCCCGTATTGAAAGCGTACATTGACGCCGTGGCGGTGGCCGGAAAAACGTTCAAGTATACAGAACAAGGGCCGATCGGGCTGCTCACCGATAAAAAAGCGCTCCATATTCAGGCGCGCGGCGGATTTTATTCGGAAGGCCCGGCGGCACAAATGGAGATGGGACATCGGTATTTAAGTGTCATTATGCAGTTTTTCGGCGTGCCGTCGTTTGAAGGACTGTTTGTCGAAGGGCATGCGGCGATGCCGGAAAAGGCGGAAGAAATAAAAGCGAACGCCATCGCCCGAGCGAAAGACTTGGCTCACACGTTCTAATGAGACGCTTTGAATAGGTTGGCGATTTCGAAATGTCATGAGAAATGACGCTTCACCGTCTCCGCCGGCGCGGCCGGCCTCATGATGTCGATTTCAAAATTGCATGGGAAATGACCGCGGTTGAGGACGCTCTCTGTTTAGAGAGCGTTCTTTTTGTTGTTCCGGCGGCGGAAGCGAAAATGAGGAGGCGGCGACGTTCGTATGCGATTGATGTCCAACGTATGGTATAATAAGCCATATAGCCGTGAGGAGTGGAGGTTCACCATTTGTGAACAAGGATCAACGATATCAGCCAGCGCGTTGGCACGGCATGGCGGCAACGCTGGCGGCCGGGCTGTTTGGCGTGCTTCTGTTCGCTGGCGGTCAGCTGCTGCTTTTACCCGAATTCTATCATCCTATTCATCTTTCTTTAGGGTTTGCCGCTGTCGTCGTCTGTTGGCTTGTCGCCTTGCAAGGATGGGCTGTATTTCCGCATACGCTGTCAACCGAGCGGCTCATGATGGGGGCGTTGTTTTTTTCTGCGGGGGCGCTCTTTTCTGTTCATTTTGTCCTTTCCTTCACAGAGGATGACGTTTTGGCGGCGCTATTTTCGCTCGCTGCCCGCTTTACGCTTGCTTGGGGGCTGCTCTTTCTCTTTTCACGGCCCGATGAGGTGATGGAACGGCAAAGCGGGCAACGCTGGCAGGCGTTTTTGGCCGCGTTTTTGTATACGGCGGCTGTTAGTTTGTTCATCCATATCACGTCCCTGTTTTGGCCGGCGCATGGGACGAGCCGCTGGCCGTTTTGGTGGCGCGCAGGGGAAGGAGCGGTCGGTTTGCTTGATGCAGCGGCGGCCGTGTTCGCATGGCGGCGTTTTCGGCAAGGGAGGGCTCCCGCTTCCCTATACTGGTCTATGGCGCTTCTATTATTTGCCCTCGGTCAATGGTTGCTCATGCTTGGCAGCGGGTACGGGCTATGGGGGCAGCTTTATGAAATGGCTGGATTTTTGTATGTCGTGCGTGCCATGTATATGGAAACGGTGGAAAAGCCGTACGTGGAGCTGAAGCACCGTGAACAACAGCTCGAGATGATGGCGAATGCCCTTGGAGAAGGATTGCTGATGGTGAATCGCGACGGGCAAATCGTTTGGATGAATCCGGAGGCGAGCCGGTTGATCGGCGCCACTTTGGAAGAGGCGAAAGGCAAGCCACTGTTTTCGTTTGTCTCGCTCGCGGGGCCAGACGGCGACAAGTGGGATTGGAAGCAGCTGCGCCGCGTCGTCAAACGGCTGAAAAGCGGCGAGGTGATTCGCGTCGAGGAGGAGCCGTTTCGCCGCCGCGACGGCGTCTGCCTGCCAGTCGGTTATACGCTGGCGCCGGTGTTGGAAAACGGTGCGCTGGCGGGGCTTGTCGCCGTCTTGCGCGACATGACGGAGAAAAAAGAGAAAGAGCGGCTTGAGCGTGAACGCGAACAACTCGACTTTGAACTGTCGCTTGCCGCAAATATGCAGCGGTCGCTTTTGCAGACATCTTCGAAAGTGAACTTGCCTTCGTACATCGACATCGGTGTCCTCAGCGTCCCTGCCCGAGTGTTGAGCGGCGATTTTTATCACTTTGCTGTCCATCAAACATCGGTGTCCGTCGGCATTGCCGATGTATCGGGAAAAGGCATTCCAGCGGCGATGCTCATGACGCTGATGAAATTTATTCTGGACCGGACCGTCCATTACGGAACACAGCCGCACGTATATCTTGACCTGCTGAACCGATTCGCCTACGACTACACGGAGCCGTCGATGTTTGTCACGATGTTTGTCGGCAATTACAACGAAAAAACACATACGTTCTCGTACGCGTGCGCTGGACACGAACCGGCGCTTTGGTATCGGGCGAAAACGAAGCAATGCGTGCCGCTAGGCGCCAAAGGCTGCGCGCTCGGCTTGTTTCCGCAATTTTCATTTGAGACCAAATCGGTTGTGCTCGAACCAGGCGATTTTGTGCTGCTGTACACCGACGGGGTGACGGAAAAGCGTACCGAAGAGGCGGACGATGACTTTTCCGTTCTCGCCGCGATGGTCGCCCGCGTCAACCTTGATCAGCCGGCGCCGGAGATCGTGCGCGAGTTGTACGAGCATATTCAAGCGTATCATCAATACGAACAAAAAGATGACCAGACGTTGTTGCTGCTGCGCCGCCGCTAGCATGGGCAGTTCGACTGCTTGATGCGTAAGGCGGCGCGATGTTTGACCGTTATGGCGAATAGGCGGCGAGCTGCCGCTTCAATTTCGCGATGGCCCGCTTTTGAATGCGGCTGATTGTCATTTGCGAGACGCCGAGCCTCTCGGCTAACGAGCGCTGCGTTTCCCCGCGCCGGAAGATGGCGTCGATGACGATTTGTTCTTGCTCGCTCAGTTTGCCGATCGCCTGCTCTAAATCCATTCGCTCGATCAGTGACTCGATTTCGTTCGCTTCATCAGCGACGAATTCACCGATCGTCGTCGCATCCTTTTCCCCATCTTGCACCGGGGCATCGAGCGAAACGGCTTGGTAATGGTCCCGTCCGGCCAAAATTTCGATCGTTTCTTCGACCGATAAGCCTAAGTGGCCGGCGATCTCATCGAGCGTCGGCGAACGCTCGAGCTTGACGGTCAGCTCATCGATCGCCTGCTGCACTTTGCTTCCTTTTTCTTTCACCTTGCGCGGTACTTGGATGTACCATGCTTTGTCGCGCAAATAGTTTTTCATATAGCCGATCAAGCTTTTCATGGCGTATGACTCAAAGCTTGCACCTTGGCTCGGGTCATAATGATCGAGGAGGCGCAAAAACGACAGCCGTCCGATCTGAAACAAGTCTTCGTAAAAGTCAGGGCGGCTGCGCGCCATTTTTTTCGCTGCGGCCGCAATGAGCGGCTCGAAGCGCACGAGCAAGGCGGTCGCCGCTTCTTCCGTTTTTGTTTGTTGATAGGCGGAAATGAGGGCGTCAAGCTTGCTCTTGGACAGAGGAGGGGGATATACAGTCATGGGCATGCTCTCCTTCGCCGCGATGGCGGAATTTCGTCAGGCGGACTTCCGTTCCGCCCTTTGTGGTGACGGTGACATCGTCCATGAGCGCTTCCATCAAAAACAGGCCGAGGCCGCCAGCTTTGACGTCTTCAAGCGGCTTCGCGGACAGGGGCGCTGCTTGCTTGGCCACCCGTTTGTAATCAAACCCTTTGCCCTCGTCTTTAATGATGATTGAAAGTGCATCGGCGCGCATCTCAAAGCGAAGATGAATGACGCCGCCCCTTCCGTTGTACGCATGCAAAACAGCGTTGTTGCACGCTTCTGAGATGGCCACTTTCATATCTTCAATCTCTTCATAGGAAAATCCCATCTTGGCGGCCAGCCCGTATAGCGTCAAACGAGCGACATCGATAAACTGCGCATCAGCAGGAATCGACAGCTGTACGACGGTTTCATGCTCTTTCATGATTGCCCCTCGATCCTTTCTGTCGTGTCATTCATTGTCGAAAACAAGTAGGATACGCCGGTTAAATCAAACAAGCGTTGGACTTTCGGCGGCACGTTCTCAATCATAAACGGCGCTTCTTGTTTTTTGCGTGTTTTCAGCAGTGCGACAAACATCCCGATGCCGGTGCTGTCGATATACGACAACTCTTCAAGGCGGATGACGAGCGGCTTCGACGCATCGCCAGCGAGCGGCTCGACGGCGCGTTGAAACTGTTCGGCCGTCGCTAGATCAAGCTCCCCTTTTATGTATACAACATGCCGATCCGGCTGTTCATCATGCACGATATGAAATCGTTTCCTGTCCATAGCCGTTCACCTCACATAATCAATGAGTTAGCTGGATGATGGTGCGGGAAGGTTGTCCACCTTGCAATGTTTACACTCCTATACCCATATTTTATACTATATGAAACAGGAAAGGGCAGGGGAACGCGATGTTCACAAAGTGGAAAGAATGGGCAAGGGCGCTGAAACGGGAAATTTTTGTCTTGTATTCGGCCAGCCGCGATCGGCGCATCTCTGTCTGGCTGCGGCTCTTTATGCTTGGCGTTGCGGCGTATGCGTTCAGCCCGATCGATTTGATTCCCGATTTCGTTCCGGTTCTTGGGTATATCGATGATTTGTTGCTTGTGCCGCTAGGCATTTACTTGGCGCTGAAATGGCTGCCGAAAGACATCGTCGCCGAACACCGGGCGCGGGCGGAAGAGCTCGCCAAGCAAGGCAAACCGACGAATTGGGCCGCTGGGGCGCTGATCATTTTTTTATACGTGTTGCTTGGCGTCTGGCTGCTCCGCTGGTTGATTTCGTGGATATTTTGATCTTTCCCTCAATTTTTGATGGCTGAGGCAGGGGATTGGCGCATTTCCTGTTGGGGAAACAGGTTTCGCTGTGGTTGCCTCAATCTGAACATTCACTTCGCTTTGACGCTGGGGTCTTTTTGGTTACAATGATAAAAGGAAAAAGCCGATGGCAAAGGAGTTGCTCGCAATGCCGATTCTCAAAAACGACTGGGCTCCGCTGCTTGAAGAGGAGTTTCAAAAACCATACTACTTGAAGCTGCGCGAATTTTTAAAAGTGGAGTACCGAACGCGGACGATTTATCCGGATATGCACGATATTTTCAACGCCCTTCATTATACACCGTATGCAAACGTCAAAGTCGTGCTGCTCGGGCAAGATCCGTACCACGGCCCGGGGCAGGCGCACGGGTTGAGTTTTTCCGTCAAGCCCGGCGTACCGGTGCCGCCGTCATTAGTCAACATCTTCAAAGAGCTGCATGATGACCTTGGCTGCTACATACCAGATAACGGCTATCTCGTGAAATGGGCCGAGCAAGGGGTGTTATTGTTAAACACGGTGCTGACCGTCCGCCGCGGCCAGGCGAACTCCCACCGCGGCAAAGGGTGGGAACAATTCACCGACCGCGTCATTGAACTCGTCAATGAAAAAGACGATCCGGTCGTCTTTTTGCTTTGGGGCCGGAACGCTCAGGAGAAAAAAGAACGGATTACGAATCCGCGCCATCTGATTATTGAAGCGCCGCACCCGAGCCCGTTTTCCGCCGCGCGCGGCTTTTTCGGCCATCGCCCGTTTTCGCGGACGAACGCGTTTTTGATGAAATGCGGACGCGAACCGATCGACTGGCAAATCGAAAACATCGGCGTCCGTGCTGAATAAGGAGGAGAGAATGATGTCCATCTCGTTTGCGGCCGTTATCGCCAAGATGGAAGATGAGCTGCGGAAAGCGAGGTCCACGAACGACCTGCAGCGGGTGCGTGAACACGTCGCCGCCATTCGCGTTTTATGCGATTTGATGTTGGAGGCAACAAGCCATCCGCAGCCGTCCGCTTCGTCTGCCGCAGCCGGGCCGCTTGTCGTCGGCGGGCCGATTTCGGTTGCTGGCGGGCTTTCGCTTGGAGCCGTTTCTGTCGGGGGACGCTCCCCTGACATTGACGATGAGGCGAACGGAGAGTCGTTGCTGGATTTCTGAGAGTGGGACAGCGAATCCCCGTGGAACGGCCTTCTCCACAGGGATTCTTGATCAACAGAACTCCTTTAAACCGCTTGTCCTTGTTTGCGCCAAAGAACAAGAAGCGGTTCTCCGGCTTGGATGCGGGTCTTGTCGGTAGCGCTCCCCATTGACCGGTTCTGTCGAGTGAAGTGGCTGACATACATTAGTAATTTGTTGTCGGGGAACATTCCCATTATTATTAATGAATGAGGGAAAACAATCTTTCATTAGAAAGGCGGAACAGCTATGAAAACATTCATCCTTCTCGGCGCGCTCAATGCGTTTTTAGCCGTCGCATTGGGAGCGTTTGGCGCGCACGGGCTGGAAGGGAAGATTCCGGATCGTTATTTGGAGATTTGGAAAACGGCGGTCCAATACCAGATGTTCCACGCATTAGGGCTGCTTGTTGTCGGATTGCTCGCTGGCAAGGCGCCGAATGTCGGGCTGATCGGTGCGGCGGGCTGGGTGATGCTGGCGGGGATTGTGCTGTTTTCCGGCAGTTTGTACGTATTAAGTGTTACGCAAATCAAGCCGCTTGGCGCCATCACCCCGTTTGGCGGCGTCGCCTTTTTAATCGCTTGGGTGATGATCGGATATGCGGCATTAAAATGGTTGTAAACGGAGCGCAGGAGCGGAGCGCTCCGTTTTTTTGCCGCCGTCCCTCTCCGCTCTATAGCGAAAGCCATAGACTCAACGTCAACAACAGTCCAACGGCCCAATGATGGCGGGCGGCCCATTTCATGCCGCTTCTTTCCTCGGTTCGACTAGCGCCGGGGCGGAAACAGAGACGAAGCCGGATGGCAAGCGGCATCGCGAGCCCTGTGACCGCGGCAAGCAAAGGAACGATATGCCAAACGATCAAAGCAGCAATGGACAAGTAGGCGGAGACGAGAAGAAGCCCGAGAAGGCGCACGGCGTTGTTCCGTCCGAGCCGGATGGCTAATGTGCGGCGAAACGGCCGGTCTTTTTCGATGTCGCGGATGTTGTTTGTCAAAATCATCGAGGCGATCAGCAAGGCGAACGGGATGGACAAGGCAAACAGAGCGGTGTCTGGAACATGCCCTTGTACGGCATAAGCGAGTGCGGTCACGACCGGCCCCATGCAAACGGCGGCGGTCAACTCACCTAAACCGAGCGAGGCGAGCGGACGCGGCCCGGCTGAGTAGGCGATCCCGCAGATGATCGCTGCGGCGCCGATCCACGCGATGGCTGGATCGCTTTGCCACGCCAAGTACGCGCCTAACGCAACCGCGACGGCCAGCATGGCGCCAGCAACGGCAGGGATCGAGCGATGGGCAGGTCCATGGCCATGCCCGTTCGTCCATTTGTCATCGTCTTGGCCGCGCAACCGATCAAAATAGTCATTCAGCTCACATTTCGCACCCTCCCAACGAAAATCGGGAGGATTTTTTGTGTCCATCGTCGAATGAATCCTTGACATACAAGGAAAGTGAAGGAGTTTTTCTCTCATGAACGTTCAAGTCAAAAAGGTCTATCGCAATTATTATTTGAATATAATAAGTGCCCTATTCAAGAAACTGGGCCTGCCCCAATTGATTGACCATCTCGTTCCCGTTGATCCACAGTGCCAGACTCGAGTCAGCGATGCCGTTCAGGCCATCATCTACAATATGTTTGACGGCCGGCAAGCCCTCGTTCACGTGGAACGATGGGCTCAGGAGATCGATCTAGAGAAACTCATCCGTCCCGGTCTCCATCCTTCCTGGTTGAACGACGATGCCTTGGCTCGTCATCTCGACCGCTTGTATGAGGCCGATATTCACAAGGTGATCAGCACTTGCTTGATTCACATTTATCGCAAAGAAGGCCTTTCCCTCCGAGCCTTTCACGCCGATACGACGGACAAGACGGTTTACGGCGCGTATGAATCGGCCTCATTAGAGGCTTTGCAGATCACACATGGCTATAACCGCCATCATCGTTGGCAAAAACAGATCGGCTTCGGACTGGTCGGCAACGAGGACGGCATCCCGTTTTACGGCGATGTGCACGACGGCAACCTGCCTGACAAAACGTGGAATCCGGAGGTGCTGTCCCGTGTCCACGAACAGCTCAAACAAGCCAAGATTGAAGACGAATGGATTTATGTGGCCGATTCCGCCGCGATGACAAAAGACACTCTGGCGCAAACCAAAGCGGTCAACGCCTTTTTGATCACCCGAGGCCCTTCGTCGCTCCGCATCGTCAAACGGGCATTCGCGGAGGCCGATTCGGCCCACATCCCGTGGAGCGACCCCTTTACGCTGGCGGAGAGAAACGGCGCCACGTACCGGGTATGGGAAACATCCTCCACCTATGAAGGCCACCCCGTTCGGCTGATCGTCGTCGAATCGAGTGCGCTCGACCAGCGAAAAGGAAAGACGCTCGAAAAAGAACGAACCAAAGAAGCGGAGCTTCTTCGCGAGGAACAAGCCCATTGGGAGCGCCACCCTTTCTCGTGCCGGGAAGACGCTGAACAAGCCTTGGCGTCCCTCAAGACGTCCCTTCGCCCACGGTTTCATCAGGTCAAGGCCGCGGTCGAAGAGATCGTACGCCCGAAAAAACGGCGCGGACGGCCGAAAAAAGGGGCGGAACCCGAGATGGAGACGCGGTATCTCTTGCGCCTTGACGTCGAATTCGACCCAAACGCGTGGGAACAGGCAAGACGGAAAGCGTCCCGGTTTGTCCTCGTCACGACCGTTCCGGAGGAATGGAAGGGCCAACAAATGGATGCCCAAGAGATCTTGAAGCTATATAAAGGGCAGATCTCGGTGGAAATGAACTTCGCTTTTTTGAAAGACCCTTTTTTCACGGATGAGATCTATGTCAAAAAGCCAGAACGAGTTGCGGTATTGGGCTATTTGTTTCTCTTGGCCTTGGCCATTTACCGCGTCTTTCAGCGCCGGGTGCGCCAGTTCATCACACCCGAACACCCATTAAAGGGCGCCGGAGGCCGCAAGCTGACCCGACCGACGGGGCAGGCGATTTTCCAGCTGTTTCAATATGTGAACGTCGTCCTCCTGGAGCTGCCGGATGGACGCATCCAACGCTCACTGGATCGCTCCCTCACCCCTGAACAACGAAGGATTCTGCAGGGGTTGGGGCTGGATGAGAGCATTTACGTGTAACGTCATACGGAACGACCAGCGATGGTAAAAAAAGGATAGCCATCGCTCGTCGTGTTGGTCAAAAAGTTATTCTGAAAAACTAAATAAAAAATCCTTTGTTTTGACCTTGTTAGGGTGCGAAATGTGAGATTCAGCATGTTGACGGCTGACTGAATCAGCACAGAGGCGGCTAACATCGCCAGCAGCACCTCGATCCGAACGGCGCCCTTTTTCGCCGCCAGCGCGGTGGCGGCCAGCACAGGGCTGATCGTTCCGCTCCATGTCGGCGGGCGCATTAAGTGAAGCCATGAAAAACGGTAAACCCAATGCCGATCTTCTTCACGATGTTCATATCGCAATGCGAACCCCTCGTTTCCGTTAGGAGAGTAAAAGCATGCATACGATGAGCACGACAAATCCGGCCGCTTCGACCGACTGAACGGCAATGATCGAGGTCATCGCTTTTTTTAACGGCGCATCGTCACCGCCATTGGCTTGGCGCCAAAGGTCTTCATTGGAAAACACCGTCATCGCCTTGCGGTAGCCGACGAACATCCCCCAAGCGAGCGTTGCGATGCCTGTGAGAAGGGCGGTCAGCCATACACGGCCATAGGCGGTCTGCCATACATCTGCCCAACGGTTGATCGGTCCGGCGGCTGTGCCAAGCCATATGCCAGTGGCGATGACGACGGCACTTGCCGCGGCGAGCGGCCGATGCGACCACTGCATGAGCGAGCGGAAAAATTGCCGGCGCTCAAGAGGCGGCATGAATTGGGAGGCTGGATACACTGCCCAGCCGATGAATGCCACGCCCCCCACCCACATGATCGCCGCGATAAGATGTACCCCCAGCAGGAAATCACGCGACGTCCAAACCATCAGTAGACACCTCTTTTGTGTCATTTACCACCATTATATAAGGCCGTGTAGTAGCAGCTTGTGATGGCCATCACGTCAACCAAAAAAAGAAGGTTGCCATCGGCAACCTTCTTGTCAAAAGACAGTTTTTCCGTTTAGCGTGGAGAATACGTAGCAAGCGGTGTTGCGGCTGTAGCGCCGGCAAACGGATATTCGTAGGCGATTTCTCCTTCAAACGTGACATAATCGAGGTAAATCATCGGGATCAAATAGCGTGTGCCTGTTTGTGGGTCGCTTAAAATGACATGGTCACGTCCAGCCGCTTCAATGACGCCGCGAAACACCTTGGCATTCCACTCACGGTTGTTTTCAAACGTCGCATAGATGGTAGCGACTTTCCCTTTGTTTAACCGCAAAATGTTTTCAATGTACGACTCTTCGAGCGGCAGCATCCCCGGGATCGCCGCTCCTGCCGCCGCAGGCGCAGCGGCGGTGGTCGGCGTCGGTGTCGGGGCCGTGAACGTCGGCGCCTGCAAACCGAACGTCGGAGCGGCGGCTGTCGCCGGCGTCACGGTTGGAGCGGCAGCCGCTTGCGGATAGTAATAATACGGGTACGCCGCCGGATAGTACGGCTGCGGATACGGATAGCCGTATGGATAGGATGCATACGGTTGTTGCCGTTCTTGACCGAACGGCGAATAATAAAATGATTGTTGCTCCTCATCAGGTGGATAAAATTGATTTTCTGGATTGTTCGGCATAAAGAACCCTCCTCAATATTAAGAATAGACGCGTGGGCAGTCGGATGGAGTCGGTGCAAAAAAGCAATGCGATTTGTAGCGGCCGACGTTCCACTGGCCAAACCATTGCGGTGGGCACGGTTGGCCTTCAGGTGGTTTAAAAAACCAAAGGGCGTTTGTCGCTGGGTGGTAGCGCCAACCGCGGAGCACTTGGCGGGCTAGGCCGATGTCCACTTCGCGCGCCCGTTGGTAAAAGTACCCTTTTTGCACCGCCTCAAAACCGCCCGGGCTTTGAAACACCATTTGCCGGATAGAGCGGATGCCGCGGAAGTCAAGGCAGTCGGCGATGACGCGGTTGACGCCGACGTTGCCGACCATGAGCATCCCAAGCCGCCCGTCTCCTTCCGCTTCAGCTCGCATGAGCCGAGCCAACAACTTTACTTCCTCTTCTGTGTGGGCTACAATGGAGGGAGCGATCTGACCCATATCGTCACCTCAGTCGTTGTGAATTTCGACAGTAATAGGCTATTGGTGGAACAAGAAAATGGTGACACACGAATAGAATG
Source organism: Geobacillus sp. PLS 41 (assembly GCF_056494105.1). Classification (NCBI taxonomy): domain Bacteria; kingdom Bacillati; phylum Bacillota; class Bacilli; order Caryophanales; family Anoxybacillaceae; genus Geobacillus; species Geobacillus sp. PLS 41. Next base: position 655,262 of record NZ_CM151395.1, read on the forward strand.
TTTCTGAAGAGATTTTCTGTTTTTATGTGTATGGAGCGGTCAGGCCGCATATGACAGAAAAGCGGGATGATTGTCCAAAAAGCAGCGAAAACGAAGCAAAGCCCCGTATCGTTCGGGGCTTTGCTTCATACATGGAGGAAAGAAGGCACCTTTTCCACCGGCAGCCGGGTGCCGACGAAAAATGAGCCAAATTCGCCAAAGCGGGCGCTCACTTCGTCAAAGCGCATTTCATATACGAGCTTTTTGAACTGGAGTGCATCATCCGAAAACAAGGTGACGCCCCATTCAAAATCATCCAAGCCGACGGAGCCGGTGATGATTTGCGTCACTTTGCCGGCGTACTTTCGGCCGGTCATGCCGTGGGCGCGCATGAGTTCGCGCCGCTGTTCCATCGATAACATGTACCAGTTGTCGTTGCCTTGGCGCCGCTTGTCCATCGGGTAGAAGCAAATGTAGTTCGTTTTCGGCAAAATCGGATACAAACGGCGGCGCACCTCTGGAATTTGGTACGGATCTTCGCTGCCGGACGCCAAGTAGTTGCTCAACTCCACGACCGAAACGTACGAATACGCAGGTAATAAATAGTCGGCGAGTTTCGTTTTGTTAAGCGCTGTTTCGATTTCATGCAGCTCATCCAGCGTCGGCCGCAAAATCATGAACAAAATATCGGCTTTTTGCCCGACGATCGTGTAGACGGCATGGCTTCCTTGCTTCTCGCTTTCAGTCGTCTCCCATTGGTCGACAAGCGCTAAAAACTCACTGATCGCTGCCTCGCGCTCTTCGTTCGGCAGTGTTTTCCACGCGCTCCAGTCGATCGTGCGGAAATCGTGCAAACAATACCAACCGTCCAACGTTTGGGCCGCTTCGCTCATCATCGTCACTCCTTATCAACAAATTGTACAGTATCACTATATCACAGTTTGCCCAAAAAAGCGGCTATCAGCGTATCAAAGTGGAAGTAGACTGAATTGTGGCAAAAGGTGAATTATTTGTTGTAAAGGCTTACCTGCGTTGCGTTTCTGGCGAGAAGCGGTATGCTTAATAGTGGAAATGGCTTGTGGATGCCGAAATGAGCCGGGTGCGCTTTAACCGGGGCAGGCTGGCCTAGCATAAGGAGGATTGGATCGTGACAACCGATTTATTTACGGCATTAAAAGCGAAAGTAACCGGTACGGGTCGAAAAATCGTGTTTCCCGAGGGAACCGATGACCGCATCTTAACGGCGGCGAGCCGTTTGGCGACGGAGCAAGTGCTGCAGCCGATCGTCCTTGGCGATGAGCAAGCTGTGCGGGTGAAAGCCGCGGCGCTTGGCTTGCCGCTTGAAGGGGTGGAGATTGTCACCCCGCGCCGCTATGGCGGGTTTGATGAGCTGGTTTCGGCGTTTGTGGAGCGGCGCAAAGGGAAAGTGACAGAAGAAACGGCGCGCGAGTTGCTTTTCGATGAAAACTATTTCGGTACGATGCTCGTTTATACGGGAGCGGCCGACGGCCTCGTCAGCGGGGCGGCACATTCGACGGCGGATACGGTCCGACCAGCCTTGCAAATCATTAAAACGAAGCCAGGCGTTCGCAAAACGTCCGGCGTGTTCATCATGGTGCGCGGCGACGAAAAATATGTGTTTGCCGATTGCGCCATCAACATTGCTCCTAACAGCCAAGATTTGGCTGAAATTGCGGTCGAGAGCGCGCAGACGGCGAAAATGTTCGGCCTTAAGCCGCGCGTGGCGCTGTTAAGCTTTTCCACGAAAGGGTCGGCCTCGTCGCCGGAGACGGAAAAAGTCGTTGAGGCGGTGCGGTTGGCGAAGGAAATGGCGCCGGATCTGATCCTAGACGGTGAGTTTCAATTTGACGCCGCGTTTGTGCCAGAGGTGGCGAAAAAGAAAGCGCCGGACTCGGTCATTCAAGGGGACGCAAATGTCTTTATTTTCCCGAGCCTTGAGGCAGGCAACATCGGCTACAAAATCGCCCAGCGCCTCGGCGGTTTTGAAGCGGTCGGCCCGATTTTGCAAGGGCTGAACAAACCGGTGAACGACCTATCGCGCGGCTGCAGCGCCGAAGACGCCTACAAGCTCGCGCTCATCACCGCTGCCCAGTCGCTTGGGGAGTGACGGGGCTGCCGCTCGATAAAAACGAGGGAGGCATGCGCCCCTTGTCCTTTTTGCGCCATTTGCTAATGGCGATTATGTTATAATGAATAGAGTTGGAATGATCTATGCAAGGGGTTGCTCGCGATGGGCCATGAATTGCTGCGGCAGCCGAAATGGCGGGTCATCGACCAGTCGCATTTCGGTCCGCTGTTTGATGCGAAACAATCGTTTGCCATCGATGATGCATTATGCACCGCGGTTGGTGCGGGACAGTCGGATGCGGTCGTCCGCACGTGGATGCATGAGAATACCGTCGTCTTAGGCGCCGCTGATACGAAGCTTCCGTACATCGATGAGGCCATTTCGTTTTTGCGCCAGGAAGGGTATCGCGTCGTCGTCCGCAATTCCGGCGGGTTGGCCGTTGTCCTTGACAGCGGGGTGTTGAATATTTCGCTCATTTTTCCGGAAACGAAAAACACGATTGCCATCGAGCAAGGGTATGAGGCGATGTACGCGCTCATGGCCGCCATGCTTGCCTCATACGGCGCCCGCGTTGAGGCGGGGGAAATCGTCGGTTCGTATTGCCCGGGGAGCTATGACTTGAGCATTGGCGGCAAAAAATTTGCCGGCATTTCGCAACGTCGGGTGCGCGGCGGCGTTGCCGTGCAAATCTACCTTTGCGTCAACGGGAGCGGAGCCGCGCGGGCTGAGCTGATTCGCCGCTTTTATGAGCTCGGCCGCCAAGGAGAGAAAACGAAATTCGCCTACCCCGATGTTGTCCCAGCTGTCATGGCGTCGCTGTCTGAGCTTCTCGGCTGCGAGTTGTCGATCGATGAGCTGCTTGTCGCCCTTTGGCGCACGCTGCAGTCGTTTGGCGGCGAGCTATATTCGTCTGCCCTCGAGAACGGCGAATGGAATTGGTATGAGCAGTATTGGGCGCGCATCGTCGAACGAAATGCCAACGTATCTTCAGGAGAGCCGATGAGAGAAGTCGAGCCGTAAAGCCCTTTTCGCTTCGATAAGGCGCTTCGTCGCTGCTGACCGCGACCCATGCCCTGCCCAACCTTGGCGCGAATGATGGACGTTCGCCAACAAAAAAGGGGCTGATCCCAAAACGCGAGTGCGTTTTGGGATCAGCCCGGCTTTTCACCCGGCATCCTTTTTCGTTACTCGGCGATTTTCTCTAAGTTTCCGTTCGGGTCCATACGGAAGGTCAGCCCCCGCTCTTCTTCCTCTTTTAACACCATTTTGCGCGCTCGGTTGATGATTTTCACGAGCGTCTCAAAATCTTCTTGGACGGTCGACGAATTTTCTTCTAATTTAGCAACCTTTTCTTCAAGTTCTTTATTTTTTTGCTTTAGTTCGTCAATTTCGCGGCGCAGCCGCTCGTTTTCTTTGATCAGCGCCTCCCGTTTCCGCTCATGGGATTGGAACGTTTTTAAAAAAGCGATCACTTGATCAAGCGTCACTTGTTGCGGCGGAGAGGATGGGACGACAGCTGGCAGCTGCATCACATCGCCCAACTCCTCCAATGACGGCATCGGTGGTTCATACAGGCGCCGCTTTTTCGCGCCGCCTTGTTTGGCCAGCAGCCGCAGCCGCTCTTTTCGCTGCTTTTTCGCCAGCTGCAGCGCTTCTTCGTACTGATGGCGGACGACGGCATTCCAGCGAAAGCCACAGGCGGCCGATGTCCGATTTAGCTTGTCGCCGACTTCTTCAAACGCGTTCAGCTGGGTGCTCCCTTCACGCACATGGCGCAATACGGTCTCTGCCAACAATAAATCGTCTTCTTCCGTCCAAGCGTCTTGCCGTTGTTTCATTGTTCTCCACTCCTTTTTCCCATGCTAGTAAAAGGGTGGACCAAAAGGAAAAAAATTATACGTTGCAAGTTTATGGGATTGGCAAATTACAAGGGTGAAAGCATGCCAACTTGCAATTTTCTCACGAAAGCGGTAGAATACACAAAGCAAACGCTGCGGAAAGGGATGACGAGTGATGGCGAATGAGTTTCGCGTTTGCGACGACTGCAAGGCGCCGAATTTAAAAACATTGATTCCGCGCCTCAAAAAGCTGGATCCGGATGCGGTCATCAAAATCGGCTGCCAGTCGTATTGCGGCCCAGGGCGGAAAAAGACGTTTGCTTTCGTCAACAACCGTCCGGTGGCGGCGCTGACGGAAGACGAACTGATTGATAAAATTGCTGAAAGGTTGAAAAAGCGATAACCGATCACCTTCTTTGCCGAAAGAAGGTGATTTTTTGTTTTTTCCGTCAATAATGGAGAAAGACGGAGAAAAAAGTCAACTATTTCTTTGCCAAAAGAAACGGCGTATAATAGATGTATGTTGGAGACGGAAGAGGAGGATGCGATGTATTCCGGCGGGCAGCTTGACGAAGAAAAAGTGTTTAAAGATCCGGTGCACCGATACATACATGTTCGCGACAAAGTGATTTGGGATTTGATCGGCACAAAAGAATTTCAGCGCCTGCGCCGCATCAAGCAGCTCGGCACGACATATTTGACGTTTCACGGCGCCGAGCACAGCCGGTTTAACCATTCGCTCGGCGTTTACGAAATCATCCGCCGCATCATTGACGACGTGTTTGTCGGCCGCGATCATTGGGATCATAGCGAGCGCCTTCTTTGCCTATGCGCGGCGCTCTTGCACGATTTAGGGCACGGCCCGTTTTCCCATTCATTTGAAAAAGTGTTTCGCCTTGACCACGAAGATTTTACACAGGCCATCATTTTAGGCGATACAGAAGTGAACGCCGCACTTCGCCAAGTGGATGACGATTTTCCGCGAAGGGTCGCTGAAGTGATCGCCAAAACGTACCCGAACAAGCTTGTTGTGAGCCTCATTTCGAGCCAAATTGACGCCGACCGGATGGATTATTTGTTGCGCGATGCCTACTACACCGGCGTCAGCTACGGCTATTTTGACATGGAGCGCATTTTGCGCGTCATGCGCCCGCGCGAAGACCAAGTCGTCATCAAACGAAGCGGCATGCATGCGGTCGAGGATTACATCATGAGCCGCTACCAAATGTATTGGCAAGTGTACTTTCATCCCGTGACGCGCAGTGCGGAAGTCATTTTGACGAAAATTTTGCATCGGGCGAAAAAGCTGTATGAAGAGGGGTATCGTTTTCAGACGAAGCCGGTTCACTTTTTGTCGTTTTTTGCGGGAAACGCGCCGCTTGGCGATTACTTGGCGCTGGATGAGGCAGTCATCTTGTTTTACTTCCAGCAATGGCAATACGAACGGGATCCGATTTTAAGCGATCTGTGCCAGCGGTTTGTCCGCCGCCGCCTGTTCAAATATACGGAGTTCCATCCGACGAACGAGCAAATGGCGAAGCTCATTGAGCTGACCGGTTTGTTTCAAAAAGCAGGGATTGACCCGGACTACTACTTGGTCGTCGATTCGTCGTCCGATTTGCCGTATGACTTTTACCGGCCGGGCGAGGAAGGAGAGCGCCTGCCGATTTATTTGTTGATGCCAAACGGGGAGCTTCGCGAGCTGTCGCGCGAATCGGTGCTCGTTGACGCCATTTCCGGGAAACGGCGCACCGACCATAAGCTGTATTTCCCAGCTGATTTCCTGGAAGACTTGTCGACGAAGCGGACAGTGAAGAAAAAGATTATGGAAATTTTAAAGGGTTAGGAGATGACGGAGAGTGCTCACAGAGCATGCGAAAGTAATGAAGGCGTTGGCGGCCGCCGGGGAAATTGCCGGCCGCAAAAAGCTGCAAAAAATGATCTACATCGCGAAAAAGCTCGACTTTCCGTTTTACGAGAAATTCGATTTCCACTTTTACGGCCCGTATTCGGAAGAGCTGACATGCCGCATCGAAGAGCTGTGCGCGCTCGGCTTTTTGCATGAAGTGAAAGAGAAAAAGAGCGGTTATATGCAATATCGCTATACATTGACCGAAGCGGGCGAACAGTTTTTGCGCCATTATGACTGGGACATGCCGGGTCTTGCCGAATGCATGCAAGCGATGAACGAACAAAATGCCCGTTTTTTGGAACTTGTGTCCACCGTACTTTATTTTGAACATTTGCCGAAAGACGAAGTGAAAGAGAAAATTGCGGTGTTAAAAAGCAAGCAGCGCTATACGGAAGAAGAAATCGAGGAGGCGTACGCGTACATTGAGGCGCTGCGCAGCCGATGCCACAACAAAACTCGCGTGTAGGCGGGCGGAAAAAGCTGCTTCAACGTATCATCAGTTGGCCATAGACGAAAAGGGGCTGACCCAAAAAGCCGTCTGTCTTCAGGATAGACACAAAATATAGTGCGAAAGAAGCGGTTAGTGCGTATATATAGAGACGAAAGAGGGTGTCCCGATCCTTTTGGGACACCTCCTTCTTCTTTTTGGTTAATGCGGCAAAAACGCCAGCTGCAAAAAGAACAGCACCGCCAGCACGTACAGCAGCAACGGCACATCGCGCCAGCGGCCGCGGGCGATTTTTAAGAGCGGGTACGAGATGAAGCCGAGCGCGATGCCGGTCGCGATGCTGGAGGTGAGCGGCATGCTTAAGATGATGAGAAAGGCCGGGAACGCCTCGTCGAGCTGATGCCACGAAATATGGGCGATATTGCTGATCATCAAGCTCCCGACGATGATGAGCGCCGGGGCGGTGATGGCCGATAACCCGGCGACCGCGCCGACCAGCGGGCTGAAAAAGGCCGCGATGACAAACAGGACAGCGACGGCGAGCGCCGTCCAGCCGGTGCGTCCGCCAGCGGCGACGCCGGTTGATGACTCGATGTACGCTGATGTCGGGCTTGTGCCAAACATGGCGCCGATGGTCGTCGCGACCGAGTCTGCCAACAGCGCCTCGCGGGCGCGCGGCAGCGTGTTCCCTTTCATCAGTCCGGCTTGCTGGGCGACGCCGATCATTGTGCCGGTCGTATCAAAGAGTGTGACGAGCAAAAAGGAGAAGACGACCGCGTACAAACTATGGCCGATGACGTCCCCGATGGCCGCGAATGGATTGGTAATGATCAGCCCTTCTGGCAGCGACGGCAGCGAGACGATGCCTTTGTCAAAGTGAAGTTGCCCGGTCGCATAGGCGATGATGCCGGTGACGACCATGCCGTAAAACAGGGCGCCGTTGACGCCGCGCATCATCAGAATGAGCGTCACCGCCAGGCCGATGAGCGTCAACACGGCCGACGGGGCATGCAAGTCGCCAAGCGCGACCAAATTTTGCGGATGGGCTTGGATGATTCCGGTCAGCCGCAGGCCGATAAAGGCGATAAACAGCCCGATGCCAGCGGTGATGCCGTGTTTTAAGCTGTCGGGGATCACTTCGATCAGCTTGCTGCGGAGCGGGGTGAGCGACAGCAGCAAAAACAACATTCCTGCCACAAACACGGCGGAAAACGCGGTTTCGTACGAAATGCCGCCGTGCGAGCCGACGACGGAATAGGCGAAATAGGCGTTCAGCCCCATGCCGGGCGCGATGGCGATCGGATAGTTGGCAAAGATGGCCATCCATAGCGTGCCGACGACGGTCGCGATGACGGTGGCGGTGAACGCCTGTTCAAACGGGACGCCGGCATCTGATAAGATGACCGGATTGACGACGATGATGTACACCATGGTGAAAAAAGTCGTCAGGCCAGCGAGAAATTCCGTTTTGCGGTCAGTCTGTTTCTCTGCGAAACGAATCATGGGCCACCTCCTAAAAAACGAACAATGTCAGAAACCATTATAAATAATATTCGTTTTTTCCTAAAAATGCAACGGGAGCGCTTCATGCGCCCCCGCTCTTGTGTCACTCTGTGTCGCTCAGCCGTTTTCCGGCGATCGCATAATGGTCTTTCGTCATTTCTTCAATGAATACGACAACGCTCTCCCGTTTCGCCCCTGTCGTCTCGACGACGGCGTCCGTCACTTTTTCAACAAGCGCTTTCTTCTGTTCATCCGTGCGGCCGGCGAGCATTTTGATCGTTACGTACGGCACGGTTGTCCCCCCATTTCATTGTCGAGTGCTGTCGCGCTTATTATACCACGGGATGAGGAAGTTCAGTCCACTTTTTTCTGCTAATCATGTATACTAAAGATAGTGAATATAGGGAAAAGGAGTTTATGAAGTGGATCGAATTTTGCCGTATTCGTTAAGTGAAATTCCGTACGTGCTCTTGACGCTGGCGTTAGCATTTTCCGTGCATGAGTTCGCCCATGCCTACGTTGCTTACAAGTTCGGCGATCCGACGGCGAAAAATCAAGGGCGGCTGACGTTATCACCGTTTGCCCATTTGGATTTGCTTGGCACCCTGCTTATCTTTCTCGCAGGGTTTGGCTGGGCGCGCCCGGTGCCAGTCAATCGCTTTTATTTCAAAAATCCGCGCCTTGCCGGCATTCTCGTGTCGGTTGCCGGACCGCTGAGCAACCTCGTGCTTGCCGCGCTTGGATTTGTCATTTGGTACGCGATGATCGATTTCGGCCTCATGCGGGCGCTGCCAGATTGGTTTGCGGCCGGGTTTGATCTGTTTTTCCAAATTTTTATCAGCTTGAACGCTGTCTTGTTTTTGTTTAATTTATTGCCGTTTCCGCCGCTTGATGGGTATCGTATTATTGAAGACTTGGCCCCGGATGGGCTGCGGGCGAAAATGACGCAATGGGAAAGCTACGGGGCGCTCATTTTTCTCATCCTTGTGCTCACGCCGCTTGACCGCTATACGATTGAGCCGGTGTTTCAAGTGGCGCTGCCGTTTGTATTGGAAAACTTGCAGTCGTTGGTCGCCAATTTGTTTATGTAAGGAAGGAGGAACAAGCGGAATGGAGCAAAAAAAGAAAAAAAACATCGGCTTTAATATCATCAAAGACGATCCGACCGACGGGCACCGCGGCTTTGGCGCCGGGGCGTTGAGCTTAGAAAACGTTTCGCCGGTCATCATTGACGTCGAAGCGGGCGAAGCGTTCGTCGATATGGGGGCGATGCATGCGCGCAGCGCCGTCGAGCGCGGCATCAAGTTTTTGCCCGACCGTTCCGCCGTGCCAAACGGCAAGCCGTATTGGATCGTCTGGGTGACGATTGAACGACGCGAGGACGGCCCGTATTACGCCGGGGTGACGGCGTGCGAAATGACGATCGACCGTGAGGCGCGCCGCGGCTATAAGTTATTGCCGGAACATGTGAATCGGCTTGATAAATCGCTAAAGCGGCACATTATTGTCGATCATATGGACGCGAAATCAAAACGGGTGCTCGCCGACTTTTTGAAAGGGCATGACATCGGGATGTGGAACCGTTCGAGCGACAAGCTGAAACAAGATTTGGAAGTGGAAATGTGACGGTTTTGTGAAAAGATATGGGCAAGGGCTTGTTCTTGTTTGAAAAAAAGGATAAACTAAATCTACATGTATAACACAGGAAAACTAGGACAAGAAAATCCCCTGCGTATGCACGCAGGGGATTTTCTTGTTTAAAACCATGGGAACCATTTCTCGAACCAGCTTTGATTGTCTTCTTTTTTCTTCTTTTTCTTTTCCAAATGGTCGGTGCAATAGTCGGTCGGTTCTGTACCGATGAGATAGTACGTTTTTCGTTTCACCGGACAGGAGTCGGTGGCCAGCTTGCCGTTTTGCGGGTCGATGTAGACGCCGATGACGCCTTTGGTCGGTTTGAACGATTTTTTCGGTTCGCCAGCGAGGCTTTGTTCCATAAAGTGAACCCATATTTGTTTGGCATATTGCCTTTCCGCAGGACGATCCATCGTTTCTCCGCGATCGTAGCCGGTCCAGACGCCGGCGACTAGTTGCGGGGCGAACCCGATCATCCAACTGTCCGTTTTCGTCGTTCCCGACTTGCCGGCGTACGGACGCGTGATGTCATCGATGATTGACTGCCCGGTGACGGTTGTATAGCCGTTTAACTTCGGGTCGAACATCCCGGTCATTAAATGGGTCGTCACAAACGCCGCGTCGCGGTCGAGCACTTGCCGGCTCTCCGGCTTATGTTCATATAGCACGTTTCCGTTTGCATCCACGACTTTTTGAATAAACACCGGTTCGGTTTGTTTGCCGTAGTTGGCCAGCGTGCTGTACGCGGCCACCATGTCGATCACTTTCACGGGCGAGGTGCCGAGCGCCAACGACGGCACTGCTTTCAATCTGCTTGTGATGCCGAGCGCTTTCGCTGTGTCGACGAGTTTGTCGGCGCCGATGAACTGGAGCGTTTTCACCGCAAAGACGTTGTCGGATACGGCGAGCGCCTCGGCGAGCGTGATCGGGCCGTTGGCATAGTAGTCATTGTAATTATGGGGGGTGTACGACGATCGGCCGCCGTTAAACGTAAATGTCGTCAGCTCGCTGCGCAGTTGGGTCGATGGGGTGAATCCTTGCTCGATCGCCGCGTAATACAAAAACGGCTTAAATGTCGACCCTGGCTGGCGTTCCGCCTGCACGGCCCGGTTGAATGGGCTCTCTTCGTAGTTGCGTCCGCCGACGAGCGCCTTTACTTCCCCGGTGCGTGGATCCATCGACACAAGCGCCGCTTGAATGGCGGAGTGCGGGTCGATGATGCGACGGATTTGCTCTTCGGCAATCCGTTGCAGACGCGGATCCAGCGTCGTATAGACGCGCAGCCCCCCAAGCTCGATCGTCCGCTCATCCAGGCCGAGTTTCGTGCGCAACTGCTGTTTGACGACATCTTGAAAATACGGAGCGATCGGCTGCTCTTGTTTGTGGTGCCGGGCGTAGACGAGTTTGTCGCGGTACGCCTGCTCCGCTTCTTGGCGGCTGATGTAGCCGGCTTCCACCATGGAGGTGAGCACGATTTTTTGCCGCGCTTTCGCCCGCTGTTCATTGACAAACGGCGAGTAGTAATACGGCCCTTTCGGAATGCCGGCGAGCATGGCTGCCTCGCTGAGCGTCAGCTCGCTCGCGTGCTTGCCGAAATAGTAGCGGGCTGCCGCCTCAATCCCGTAGGCGCCATGGCCGTAGTAAATCGTATTCAAATAGCCTTCCAAAATTTGATCTTTGCTGTAGTTGGCTTCAAGCCGGATGGTGTACAACGCTTCCTGGATTTTTCGCGACCACGTTTTTTCATGCGTCAAAAACAAGTTGCGCGCATACTGCTGGGTGATCGTGCTCGCCCCTTCGACTTTTGCCATCGCCTCGACATTCGCAATGATGGCGGCGGCGATTCGCTTCAAATCAAACCCGTGATGTTCGTAAAACTTCCGGTCTTCAACGGCGATCGTCGCTTCGATGATGTGCGGGGACATGTCTTTGAGCCGAACCCAATAGCGTTTTTGACCATGGTCGCTTTCCCCGATTTTGCTGCCGTCAGCGGCATAAAAAATCGTCGTCTGCGGCACGGCGACCGGCGGGGCGCCTTCGATTTTCGCGAACAACACAAAGCTCCCGAGAGCGGCGAAGGCAAAGATGACGAGAAAAAAGCCGATAAAGACGGCGGCGCGCACATATTTCCACGTGCCGCGAAAACGGCTGCCCGGGATCGGTTCCATTGCGCATCACCTCAACGGTTTTGGCGTTGTTTTAGACATGCGGGCGGACGCCCGGCTGAATGCGCCGCCTTGCTTTTGTCAAGGCTTCGCCAGCGAGGTTTTCCGCTTTTTCTTACCAGTATGAAAAAAAATTTTTTATTTTAAACTTGTTCCTCTTGCATTTTTGCTAGATTGCTCTATACTTTTTCATGTTTAGTTTTTCGTTGGCTAAGGAAAACTTGTATAGTAAGCAACGCTCGGAGAAAGGATGTTACCGATGGAACTTTGGTTTACCGAAAAGCAAACGGAGCATTTTGGCATCACCGCACGCATCATCCGCACTTTACATACAGAACAGACGCCGTTCCAAAAGCTCGATATGGTCGAAACGGCGGAGTTTGGCAACATGCTCATTCTAGACGGCATGGTCATGACAACACAAAAAGACGAGTTCGTCTATCATGAAATGGTCGCCCATGTGCCGCTGTTCACCCACCCCAATCCGGAAAACGTGCTTGTCGTCGGCGGCGGCGACGGCGGCGTCATTCGTGAAGTGCTGAAGCACCCAAGCGTCAAAAAAGCGACGCTTGTCGAAATTGACGGCAAAGTGATCGAGTGCTCGAAAACCTACTTGCCGGAGATTGCCGGCAAACTCGATGATCCGCGCGTCGAAGTGAAAGTCGATGACGGGTTTATGCATATCGCCAAAAGCGAAAACGAGTATGACGTCATTATGGTTGACTCAACCGAACCGGTCGGCCCAGCGGTCAACTTGTTCACAAAAGGGTTTTACGCCGGCATCGCCAACGCGTTGAAGGAAGACGGCATTTTCGTCGCCCAAACGGACAATCCGTGGTTTAAGGCCGATTTGATTCGCAACGTATACCGCGATGTGAAAGAAATTTTCCCGATCACCCGTTTGTATACGGCGAACATTCCGACGTATCCGAGCGGGCTCTGGACGTTTACGCTCGGCTCGAAAAAATACGACCCGCTCGCTGTGAGCGACGACCGATTCCATGACATTGAGACGAAATATTACACGAAAGAGCTGCATAAAGCGTGTTTTGTCTTGCCGAAATTTGTCGCGGATTTAACGAAGTAAGGGGGCGCAGGCAATGCGATTTGATGAAGCCTATTCGGGCAACGTGTTTATCGGCAGCCATCCGAATTTTGAAGAAAGCGAAGCCGTCATTTACGGGATGCCGATGGACTGGACGGTCAGCTACCGGCCTGGCTCACGGTTTGGCCCGGCCCGCATCCGCGAAGTGTCGATCGGGCTTGAGGAGTACAGCCCATATTTGGACCGCGAACTCAAAGACATCCGCTACTTTGACGCTGGGGACATTCCGCTGCCATTTGGCAATGCGGCCCGCAGTTTGGAGCTGATTGAACAGTTCGTGAAAAAGGTGCTTGACGCCGGCAAATTTCCGCTCGGCCTTGGCGGCGAGCATCTTGTCTCCTGGCCGGTCATGAAAGCGGTGTATGAATACTACCCGGATTTGGCCGTCATTCATATGGATGCGCACACGGACTTGCGCGAACATTACGAAGGCGAGCCGCTGTCGCATGCGACGCCGATCCGCAAGGTCGCTGACCTGATCGGCCCGACGAATGTCTTTTCGTTCGGCATCCGCTCCGGCATGAAGGAAGAGTTCGAATGGGCGAAAGAAAACGGCATGTACATCGCCAAGTTTGAGGTGCTTGAACCGCTCCGCTCCGTGTTGCCGAAGCTCGCTGGCCGTCCGGTGTATGTGACGATTGACATCGATGTGCTTGATCCCGCTCATGCCCCAGGCACTGGGACGGTCGATGCCGGCGGCATTACGTCAAAAGAGCTGCTTTCGGCCATTCACGAGATCGCCCGCTCCGACGTGCGAGTCGTTGGCGCCGATTTGGTGGAAGTCGCACCGATTTACGACCATTCCGAACAAACGGCCAATACGGCGAGCAAGCTTGTGAGAGAAATGCTGCTTGGCTGGGTGGCGAAGTGAAAAATGAGAAAAAGCGCCTAAATCGCAAGTTTGCGAGGGCGCTTTTTTCTTTGGTGGGACAAAAGATGCAGGAATATGAGCGTACGGAGCGTAATAATATGTAATGTATTTACAGAAAAAGGAGAGGGGGAATGAAGATGGGCGTGAAGCTGATCAAAATTTCCGTTGTGTACTTTGTCATTGGCGTCTGTATGGGGCTTGGCATGTCGATGACCCATTCGTTTGCGCTGACCCCGGTCCATGTCCATATCAACTTGCTTGGCTGGACGGCCTTGACGCTTGCTGGCATCATCTATCATTTATTTCCACAAGCGGCGGCGACGAAATGGGCGAAAGTGCATTTCTGGCTGCACAATATCGGCCTGCCGGTCATGATGATCGGTCTCATTTTCGTCGTTTACGGCAACGAAGCGTTCGTGCCGGTGACAGCGATTGGCGGGGTGCTCGTCGTGATAGGTGTCATTCTTTTTGCTATTAACGTGTTAAAAAATGTTCGGGCGTCATCATAAAATACCGATGGAACAAAGAGGGTGTCCCAAAAGGATCGGGACACCTTTTCTTATTACCGTATGTAGGTATAAAACAATCATTAAGAAACGATATGTTGTGTTTTGTTTAAGGAAAAACAACCTTTTGGGTCAGCCCCTTTTTTTGCCCACTGGAGCGGAAATCTGCCATCGGGTTTGTCCCCTCTTGAATGGAGCGAAACAGTTCATTATACTATAAATTATGACTGTTTGTTCGCAAAGGTGTGTTCATCGATATGAAGGAAACAAACGGCATCCCGGCGCGCCTCCGCCAAGTGGCTGTCATTCGCGACGGTCCGCGCCAAGAGACGGTTGTGCTTGAGGCGGATGGCACGTATTACATAAAAGGGGAAACCGTTTATTTGCAGTTTGCCGAAGAAAACGAACTCGGGCGGGTGAACAACATTGTGAAAATCGCGCCTGACGAGGTGACCATCCTTCGCTCCGGAGCGGTCGAGATGCGGCAAACGTTCCGCCGCCGGCAAGAAACGCCGGGCCATTATGGGACAGCGTTTGGACGATGGGCGCTGGCGGCCAAAACGAGCTCCATGGAGTTTCACTATGATGAGCAGCGGAAAAAGGGGCGGCTTTTTCTTTCCTATGAACTGATGCTAGGCGATGAGCGAAGCGGGCGCCATACGTTGACGTTGACATTTAAGGGGGTATAAGCGGTGAACATTGTCGGACAAATCAAGGAAAAGATGAAAGAAGAAATCCGCCAGGCGGCGGTAAGAGCAGGGCTGGCTTCGGCCGACGAGCTGCCGGATGTGCTGCTTGAGGTGCCGCGCGACAAGGCGCATGGCGACTACTCGACGAACATCGCCATGCAGCTCGCCCGCATCGCGAAAAAACCGCCGCGGGCGATCGCCGAAGCCATCGTCGGGCAGCTTGACCGCGAACGCATGTCGGTCGCCCGCATCGAGATCGCCGGGCCGGGGTTTATTAACTTTTACATGGACAACCGCTATTTGACGGCGGTCGTGCCGGCGATTTTGCAGGCGGGACAAGCGTATGGCGAATCGAACGTCGGCAACGGGGAAAAAGTGCAAGTCGAGTTCGTCTCGGCCAATCCAACCGGAGACCTGCATTTAGGTCATGCCCGCGGCGCGGCGGTCGGCGATTCGCTTTGCAACATTTTGGCGAAAGCCGGGTTTGACGTGACGCGTGAATACTATATTAATGACGCCGGCAAGCAAATTTACAATTTAGCGAAATCGGTCGAAGCCCGTTATTTTCAGGCGCTCGGTGTCGATATGCCGTTGCCGGAGGACGGCTATTACGGCGACGATATCGTCGAAATCGGCAAAAAGCTTGCCGAAGAGTACGGCGACCGGTTTGTCGAAATGGAGGAAGAAGAAAGGCTTGCCTTTTTCCGCGACTATGGGCTCCGCTATGAGCTTGAAAAAATCAAAAAAGACTTGGCCGACTTCCGTGTGCCGTTTGACGTCTGGTATTCGGAAACATCGCTCTATGAAAGCGGAAAAATCGACGAAGCGCTTTCCACTTTGCGCGAGCGCGGCTATATTTACGAGCAGGACGGGGCGACATGGTTCCGTTCGACGGCGTTTGGGGACGACAAAGACCGCGTCTTAATTAAGCAGGACGGCACATATACGTACTTGCTTCCGGACATCGCCTACCATCAAGACAAGCTGCGGCGCGGGTTCAAAAAGCTCATCAACATTTGGGGGGCGGACCACCACGGCTACATTCCGCGCATGAAGGCGGCGATCGCTGCGCTCGGTTATGATCCGGAGGCGCTTGAAGTGGAAATCATTCAAATGGTGAACCTATACCAAAACGGTGAGCGCGTCAAAATGAGCAAGCGCACCGGCAAGGCGGTGACGATGCGCGAGCTCATGGAAGAAGTCGGCGTCGATGCCGTCCGCTATTTCTTTGCGATGCGCTCGGGCGATACGCATTTGGATTTTGACATGGACTTGGCCGTGTCGCAGTCGAATGAAAACCCGGTTTACTACGTCCAATACGCGCACGCCCGCGTTTCGAGCATTCTTCGCCAAGCGGAGGAACAACACATTTCCTATGACGGCGACTTAGCGCTTCACCATCTTGTGGAAACGGAAAAGGAAATCGAGCTGCTCAAAGTGCTCGGCGATTTCCCCGATGTCGTCGCCGAGGCGGCGCTCAAGCGGATGCCGCATCGCGTCACCGCCTATGCATTCGATTTGGCTTCCGCGCTCCATAGCTTTTATAACGCGGAAAAAGTGCTTGATCTGGACAACATCGAAAAAACAAAAGCCCGCCTCGCGCTTGTCAAGGCGGTGCAAATTACGCTGCAAAATGCGTTAGCGCTCATTGGCGTTTCAGCGCCGGAACAAATGTAAACGAACGAGGGGGAGCGACTGCTCCCTCTTTTGTTTGGGCATTCTAAAGAAAAACAGTGGTGGAGGATCAACAAATGAAAGAAGTTGTACTATCGCTCATCACCGGCATCGTTGTCGGCTTTTTGTTCACCTTGCTTCGGTTGCCGATTCCCGCTCCCCCGGCGTTGGCCGGCATCGCCGGCATCGTCGGGGTGTATCTCGGCATGCGGTTGTTTCAATGGTTCACGGTGTTTTGGAAGTAAGCACTTGCATGATCAAACGGGGAACAAAACCCGGTTGGCGCAATTTTGGCAGCATCAAGCCGCCGGAAGCGCCGGCCGGGTTTTTTTGCTTCTTCTGTTGCTTGGGAGGGAAATGGAACTTCAGACCGGTCAAAGCCAGGCGGAGATGAGCTGGGAAATCGACTGTTTGCCGCGGTCAAGAAGCGAACGTTTTTGCCAAAAGTCGACCGTCAGCGGCTCGGCGCGCAACAAATCGCGCTCGATCGCCCGTTTGACGAGGCGGGTAAACGCGCGGTCAAACACATAGCAGTTGATTTCGCTGTTTAAAAACAAGCTGCGCCGATCGAAATTTGCTGTGCCGACGTCGCACCACTCCTCATCGATGACGAGCGTTTTTGCATGGTAAAATCCTTGGTAAAAGCGGTAAATGCGCGCGCCGGCTTTCAAGAGTCGATAAAAGTACGGATAGGCAGCCTCTTTGACAAATAAATGGTCCGCCTTCAGCGGCACAAGGACGGTCACACGCACCCCGCGCCGAAGCGCTTGCATGAGCTCGTTAAACAGCGGCCGGCTTGGGATGAAGTATGGGCTGCCGATCATAATTTCTTTTTTCGCCTGGCGGATGACCTCGATAAACTGTTCTTCAAGGGCAGCGCCGTTGGTGGCGACGAGCTGATGGCGAATGGCGCCGGCCGAAAGCGGCGGGAAGTAGCGATGTTTGTCAGGCACCGTCCGGCCCGTTGCTTCTTCCCAGTCGTGCAAAAACTGTTCTTGCAAGTCGTGAACCCCTTCGCCGTTCACTTTTAAGTGGTAATCGCGCCATTCGCCGAAGTTGGCGTCTTTTCCGTTGTATTCACGGCCGATGTTAAAGCCGCCGATGTAGCCGACCCGACCGTCGATGACCGTAATTTTCCGATGGTTGCGGCGGTTGAGGCGGTAAATGAAAAACGGAAAGCGCGGCTTTCGGGCATAGGCGAACTCCACCCCGCTTTCCTCGAGCGAACGGATGAGCGCTTTCGGCAGTCCAAAGCTGCCGATCCAATCGGTCAACACTCGCACTTTCACGCCGGCAGCTGCTTTTTCCTTTAAAATCTGGAAAAATGGCGCGCTCGTTTCGTCATTTTTTATAATGTAAAACAAGACGTGAATATGATCGCGGGCGCGGCCTAGTTCAGCGAAGTAATCAGAAAATAAATGCCTGCCGTTGATATAGAGGGAAATATCGCTTCTCCGCTCCGGGTAGACGACTTTTTTGCGCCCATTGCGGAAGATGAACTGTCCAAGCTTGTCATCAAGATAAACGAGCAGCAATACGATGGCAATGACGGAAATGACGACCATATCTTCTCCTCCTATGTCGATTCGGTATTTATTAATGTGCCCGAGAACGCGCAAAACGTTTCAAATTGCATCTACCGTGAACATACCCAAACTCCAAATGAATAAAATTTCCATATTGATGAATTTTTTTCGTCATGGGAGTCTATAGAGGGCTGAACAAATCGATGATTCCCCCGCGACCGCTCCGTTGCAAAGGGAAAGTTTTCGCGGCTGGGATGAAAAAAAGGCTATTGACTGAATGCTCATTCATTTGTACAATAGACATAAAGCGAATTCTGAAAATTTCTTTTGTTATGGCAACACATTCGCTCGAAAAACGGGGGAAGGGGAGAGAAGATGAATGCCTTGTTGGTGGTGAACTGGCTCGCGTTTTTGCTTGTAACCGCTTACGCAATTTACTTGTTTGCATATGTCGTAAAAACGCGGGCGATGTACATCAAACTCGGCAAAAAATTCGAGTTTGACCACAAAGTAAAAGAGCGGCTGCGAAACATCTGGGTCAACGTGTTCGGCCAGAAAAAGCTGCTCAAGGACAAAAAAAGCGGACTGATCCACGTCGTCTTTTTCTATGGCTTTATTCTCGTCCAATTTGGCGCGATTGATTTCATCATCAAAGGGCTTGCGCCGGGGGCGCATTTGCCGCTTGGGCCGCTGTATGCGGGATTTACGTTTTTCCAAGAAATCGTCACCTTGCTTATTTTGATCGCGGTGCTCGCCGCCTTTTACCGCCGTTACATTGAAAAGCTCGTCCGTTTAAAGCGCGACTTGAAAGCTGGGCTTGTCCTCATCTTCATCGCCGGGCTCATGCTGTCGGTGTTGTTCGGCAACGGGATGAGCATCATTTGGCACGGCGAAGAAGCGACATGGAGCGAGCCGGTCGCCTCGCTTATTGCTGCCGCGTTTTCCTGGGTCGGCGAAACGGGGGCTGCGGTGCTCTTCTTTATCGCCTGGTGGGTGCATCTGTTGATTTTGCTCACGTTCCTCGTGTACGTGCCGCAATCAAAGCACGCCCATTTGATCGCTGCGCCGATCAACGTCTTTTTCAGCCGGCTGACGCGGCCGAAGCTTGCGCCGATCCATTTTGAAGACGAAAGCCAAGAATCGTTTGGCGTCGGCAAAATTGAGGATTTCACGCAAAAGCAATTGATCGACTTGTATGCCTGTGTCGAATGCGGCCGCTGCACAAGCATGTGTCCGGCGACCGGCACGGGGAAAATGTTGTCGCCAATGGATTTGATTTTAAAATTGCGCGACCATTTGACGGAGAAAGGGGCGGTCGTCACGTCACGCACGCCGTGGGTGCCCGCGTTCGCTTTCAAACATACAAGGGGCAATCAGCTCGCGTTCGCCGCGGCGTCGGAGCAGGCGGCGACGATCGAAATGCCAAGCTTAATCGGCGATGTCATCACCGAAGAAGAGATTTGGGCCTGTACGACGTGCCGCAACTGTGAGGACCAATGCCCGGTCATGAATGAGCATGTCGATAAAATCATCGACTTGCGCCGCTATCTTGTCCTGACGGAAGGACGGATGAACCCGGACGCGCAGCGGGCGATGACGAACATCGAACGCCAAGGCAATCCGTGGGGCTTGAACCGAAAAGAGCGGGAGAACTGGCGCGAGCTGCGCGATGATGTGCATGTGCCGACCGTCAAAGAGGCAGCGAAAGCGGGAGAGGAAATCGAGTACTTGTTCTGGGTCGGCTCGATGGGGTCGTATGACAGCCGGAGCCAAAAAATCGCCCTTGCGTTTGCCAAACTGCTGAACGAAGCGGGCGTCAAGTTTGCGATTTTAGGCAACAAGGAGAAAAACTCGGGCGATACGCCGCGCCGGTTAGGAAATGAGTTTTTGTTCCAAGAATTAGCGACGAACAACATCGCGGAATTTGAAAAAGCGGGCGTCAAGAAAATCGTGACGATCGACCCGCACGCTTACAATACGTTCAAAAATGAATACCCGGATTTTGGGTTCGAGGCCGAAGTGTATCATCATACCGAGCTGCTCGCCAAGCTCATCGAAGAAGGGCGGCTCGTGCCGAAACATCCAGTGAATGAACGCATTACGTTCCATGACTCGTGCTATTTAGGACGCTACAATGACGTCTATGACGCGCCGCGGAAAATTTTGCGCGCTATCCCGGGCGTCGAGCTTGTCGAAATGGAGCGCAACCGCGAACGCGCCATGTGTTGCGGCGCCGGCGGCGGCCTCATGTGGATGGAGGAGACGACCGGCAACCGGATCAACGTCGCCCGCACTGAGCAAGCGCTCGCTGTCAATCCGACGGTCATCAGCTCCGGCTGTCCGTACTGTCTGACCATGTTGTCAGACGGCACGAAGGCCAAGGAAGTGGAAGACCGCGTCTTTACGTACGATGTCGCCGAGATTTTGGCAAAATCAGTATTTGGTGAAGAAAAAGAAGAAGCGGCGTCGTAAAAATAGTTGCGAAGACAATTTCTATTTTTTAAAATAATAAGTATAATGAAAGAGAAGGTGTATGATCGTACACCTTCTCTTTCGCACCACGACCGAGCGAGCGTTCAGTCTGTGTTTTGTAATCGCTTTCTTATCCGATGAAAAGGGGAGAGGAATATGGGAAAAACAGTGATTGTCAGCGGGGCGCGCACCCCGTTCGGAAAACTCGGCGGTTCTTTGCAAGCGCTGTCAGCGTCAGAACTCGGCGGCATTGCCGTGAAAGAAGCGCTTGCCCGCGCGGATGTGAGCGTGGAACAAGTCGATCATGTCATTTTAGGCACCGTCTTGCAAGGCGGACAAGGACAGCTCCCATCACGGCAGGCGATGCGCCATGCCGGCATTCCGTGGCATGTTCGCACCGAGACGGTCAATAAAGTATGCGCATCGGGCATGCGCGCCGTGACGCTCGCGGATCAGCTCATCCGCTTAGGCGACGCCGATGTCGTTGTCGCGGGCGGGATGGAATCGATGAGCAACGCCCCGTACGTGCTGCCGAAAGCGCGCTGGGGGTTGCGAATGGGCGACAGCACGGTGAAGGATTTAATGGTGTATGATGGCTTGACATGCAGTTTTACCGGCGTCCATATGGGCGTTTATGGCGGGAATACAGCGCGTGAACTTGGCATTACACGCGAGGCGCAGGATGAGTGGGCGTACCGCAGCCATATGCGAGCCATTGCCGCCATCGAAGCCGGTCGGCTCGCGGAAGAGATCGTTCCGGTGACGATTCCGCAGCGCAAAGGAGAGCCGCTTGTCGTCGAACACGACGAGGCGCCGCGCAAAGACACGTCGCTTGAAGCGTTGGCGAAACTGCCGCCGGTGTTTGACCCGGAAGGAACGATCACTGCCGGCAACGCCCCGGGCGTCAACGACGGCGCCGCGGCGCTCGTCTTGATGAGCGAGGAGCGCGCCGCCCGCGAGGGGCTTGAGCCGCTCGCGACTGTTGTCGCCCACACCGCCATCGCCGTTGAGGCGAAAGATTTCCCAAAAACGCCGGGACTTGTCATCAACGAGCTGCTCCGCAAAACGGGAAAAACGGTCGACGACATTGCCTTGTTCGAAATAAACGAAGCGTTTGCCGCTGTTGCTCTTGCTGCGATCCAAATCGCCGGCCTTGACCCGGAAAAAGTGAACGTCAACGGCGGCGCTGTCGCCCTCGGCCACCCGATCGGCGCGAGCGGCGCACGCATCATCCTCACGCTCATTTATGAGCTGAAACGCCGCGGCGGCGGCCTCGGCATCGCCGCCATCTGCAGCGGCGGCGGCCAAGGCGACGCCATCTTGGTCGAGGTATAACGAGCGGGGCGCGGCGGGCAAGCGGCATGCCGCCGTCGCCTTCCAGTGTTGCGCCAAGGCATAGGATGCGGCGTGTGACCGTCTGCCCCAAGCGTTGCGTCATGAGGCATCGCGCCATATGGTGCGGCATGCCGCCGCTGTCTCTGCCGCAACGTGCGGCACGTTGCTCATTGCCGCAACAGCCGCGGTATCAACGGTTGACAGCAGGGGTTGTTGTGATGACGATGCAAAGACCGGTTGCCGTTGGCTGCTGGCGGCAGTGAGGCATATGAGTTTGAGCGCGGAACAGGAAACGCAAAGCGGACGATAGGGGGAACAGAAGATGGATGTGAAAACAATCATGGTCGTCGGCGCCGGACAGATGGGGTCAGGAATCGCTCAAGTGTGCGCCGTCGCCGGCTATCAAGTGTTTTTGTACGACATTAGCGAAGCGCAGTTGGACAAAGGAATCGCCAACATCGAAAAAGGGCTCGCCCGCCAAGTGGAAAAAGGGAAAATGACAGCGGTGGACAAAGACGCAGCGCTCGCGCGGCTTGCCCGCTCGACCGACTTGCATGCCGCCGCTGAAGCGGATCTTGTCATTGAAGCGGTCGTCGAAAACATGGACGTGAAAACAAAGCTGTTCGCCGAGCTCGATGCGCTCGCCCGCCCGGAGACGATTTTAGCGTCGAACACGTCGTCGCTGCCGATTACGGAAATTGCCGCCGCGACGAAACGGCCAGAGAAAGTGATCGGCATGCACTTTATGAACCCGGTGCCGGTGATGAAGCTCGTCGAAATTATCCGCGGATTGGCGACGGCTGATGACGTGTATGAAACGATCGAAGCCGTTGCCCGCAAGCTCGGCAAAGTGCCGGTCGAAGTGAACGACTTTCCGGGCTTTATTTCGAACCGCGTCCTCATGCCGATGATCAACGAAGCGATTTACGCCTTATACGAAGGGGTGGCGACCAAAGAAGCCATCGATGAAGTGATGAAGCTCGGCATGAACCATCCGATGGGTCCGCTGACGCTCGCTGATTTTATCGGGCTCGATACGTGCTTATACATTATGGAAACGCTTCATGAGGGGTTCGGCGATGACAAATACCGCCCATGCCCGCTCTTGCGCAAATATGTGAAAGCCGGCTGGCTCGGCCGCAAGACGGGCCGCGGATTTTACACGTATGAATAAACCGCTTGGCGTCGCTCCAGGACAACGCCGAAGCGTGCCGCAATGTGCGTGGGGCGGCGCCCGCTATGCTGTCTGCCGACCGTAACGCCGCACGTTAGGTGCATGCGGGAACGCTGTTTTACAGCCTATAAGGCAAATCTATAGAATCGTTCAGCTGCCTGCTGGCTACCCCATGGAGCGGAGGAGTGCCTGAAAACACCATTGTGTCAGCGACATCGGAAGGAGGCCATTTCATGGAATTTCGCTTCACCGAAGAGCAGGAAATGATGCGGCAAATGGTGCGCGAGTTCGCCGCGGCGGAGATCGCCCCATTTGTCGAGCGCATGGAACAAGGGGAGTTTCCGCGCCCGATTTTAGCGAAAATGGCCGAACTCGGCCTAATGGGCATCACTGTCCCGGAGCAATATGGCGGCGCGGGTATGGACTTTGTGTCGTACATCATCGCCATTCATGAAATTTCGAAAGTGAGCCCGACCGTCGGTGTCATCTTATCCGTGCACACGTCGGTCGGCACGAATCCGATCTTGTATTTCGGCACCGAAGAGCAGAAACAAAAATACGTGACAAAGCTCGCCCGAGGTGAGTACTTGGGGGCGTTTTGCCTTACTGAACCGAGCGCCGGCTCGGATGCGAAAAGCTTGAAGACGAAAGCGGTGCGCCGTGGAGATCGTTATGTGCTAAACGGCTCAAAAATATTCATCACCAACGGCGGGGAGGCAGATACGTACATCGTCTTCGCCCGCACGAATCCGGAAGAAGCCGGAAGCCGCGGCATTTCCGCGTTCATTGTGGAAAAAGGGACGCCAGGGATGTCGATTGGCAAAGATGAGAAGAAGATGGGGCTGCACGGGTCGCGGACGGTGACCATTACGTTTGAAGACGCCGAAGTGCCGGCGGAAAACTTGCTCGGTCAGGAAGGGGAAGGATTTAAAATCGCGATGGCCAACCTTGACGTCGGTCGGATCGGCATCGCCGCCCAAGCGCTCGGCATCGCGGAGGCGGCAGTCGAACATGCCGTCGCCTACGCGAAAGAGCGGGTGCAGTTTGGCAAACCGATCATCGAGCAGCAAGGCGTCGCTTTCAAGCTTGCCGATATGGCGACGGCGGCGGAAGCGGCGAAATGGCTCGTCTATCGCGCCGCTTGGCTGCGCGCGCAAGGGCTGCCGTGCGGAAAAGAGGCGTCGATGGCGAAGCTCTTCGCTTCACAAACAGCGATGGACAATGCCATCGAGGCGGTGCAAATTTTCGGCGGCAACGGCTACACGAAAGACTACCCGGTCGAGCGGCTGTTCCGTGACGCGAAAATTACGCAAATTTACGAAGGAACGAGCGAAATTCAGCGC
Organism: Geobacillus sp. PLS 41; assembly: GCF_056494105.1. Classification (NCBI taxonomy): domain Bacteria; kingdom Bacillati; phylum Bacillota; class Bacilli; order Caryophanales; family Anoxybacillaceae; genus Geobacillus; species Geobacillus sp. PLS 41. Next base: position 679,526 of record NZ_CM151395.1, read on the forward strand.
ATCGTCATCAGCAAACATTTGTGCCAGGCATGCTGATGAACCAATCCGAACCAGATGAGAAGGCTCTGTTCCTAGCTTTTCTGCCGTAGTCGGCAAGCCGTTCGCTTGCCGACTGGGCATGCGACAGCATGCCCTCCTCGAACAATGAACGTTTTGCGGGCAAATGGCATTTGCCCGTCGGCGTTCTTGTTCGAGGGAAGAGGCAGAAAAGCTTGTGTTCAGTCAGCTCATGATTGGCAACCGAATGAAATGGTGGAATGAGCCGCAAACCGTCGGGTCTTCGGAAGGCTGAACAACGCCGCTTTCAGGGATGGAGGCATAAACACGGGGCTCTGTCATTTGCTGCGTTTTGTTGTGCAGCCGGAGCGATCCTATTCTCTTTTCCCAACAACGATTCGTTGTCTGTCTTTGGAAAACCCGGAATGGGCGGCGAACTGGATGGCAACGTCGCGGCACAACGATTCGTTGTCTGTTTTTGGAAAACGGTGATCACGCTGGCACGGGGGACGAGGATTTCGGATATATAGGAAAACGGGGGAATGAAACGATGAACTTTCGATTGAGCGAAGAACATGAAATGCTGCGAAAAATGGTGCGCGAATTTGCCGAAAATGAGGTAGCGCCGACTGCCGCTGAGCGCGACGAAGAAGAGCGGTTTGACCGCGGCATTTTCAACAAAATGGCTGAACTCGGTTTAACAGGCATTCCGTGGCCGGAAGAATACGGCGGCATTGGCAGCGATTATTTGGCCTATGTCATTGCCGTTGAGGAGCTGTCGCGTGTCTGCGCCTCGACCGGGGTGACGCTTTCCGCGCATATATCGCTCGCCAGCTGGCCGATTTACAAGTTCGGCAACGAAGAACAAAAGCAAAAGTATTTGCGCGCCTTAGCGACTGGGGAAAAACTGGGGGCATACGCTCTGTCCGAGCCGGGGGCGGGGTCGGATGTCGCCTCGATGAAAACGCGTGCGGTAAAAGACGGGGACCACTACATTTTAAACGGCTCGAAAGTATGGATCACCAACGGCGGCGAAGCGGAAATTTACGTCGTATTTGCCGTCACCGATCCGGAAAAGCGGCATAAAGGGATCAGCGCCTTTATCGTGGAAAAAGGAACGCCGGGCTTTTCGTTCGGCAAAAAGGAAAAGAAACTCGGCATTCGTTCGTCGCCGACGACGGAGCTCATTTTTGAAGACTGCCGCATTCCGAAAGAAAACTTGCTCGGTCAAGAAGGAGAAGGGTTTAAAATCGCCATGATGACGCTCGATGGCGGCCGCAACGGCATCGCCGCCCAAGCGGTCGGCATTGCCCAGGGCGCGCTGGATGCGGCGGTGGACTATGCGAAACAGCGCGTCCAGTTCGGCAAACCGATCATCGAGCAGCAAGGGGTCGCTTTCAAGCTCGCTGACATGGCGACTGCCATTGAAGCGGCGCGGCTCTTGACCTATCAAGCGGCATGGTTGGAGTCGAATGGCTTGCCGTACGGCAAAGCATCCGCCATGGCGAAACTGTTTGCCGGCGACACGGCGATGAAAGTGACGGTCGAGGCGGTGCAAATTTTCGGCGGCAACGGCTACACGAAGGACTACCCGGTCGAGCGGTTTATGCGCGACGCGAAGATTACGCAAATTTACGAAGGAACGCAAGAAATCCAACGCCTTGTCATTTCGCGCATGTTGACACGCAATTAAACATTGCGTGTCCACTCATTCGTGTTGACACACAATTAAACACTGCGCGTCCACTCATTCGTGTTGGCGCGCGATTGAAACATTGTGCGTCATTTCAATGGTTTTGGATCTGAACGGCGGCTTGGCGCTTTGGGGAAGGGCGCACGGATAGGCATGGGGCGGGGCGGCGCCCCGCCGTCAAATGGGAATGGGGGAGAGACAACGAACATGAAAAAACGGGAAGTGATTGCATCGGTCAAAGACGAAAAGCTCGTGAAAAAACGGCGCAATGAGATGATCAAAGGCGCGATTTCCTTGTTTAAACAAAAAGGTTTCCACCAAACGACGACAAGGGAGATCGCCAAAGCGTCCGGCTTCAGCATCGGCACGTTGTACGAGTACATCCGCAAGAAAGAAGACGTCCTCTATCTCGTGTGCGACCGCATTTACGACGAAGTGCGGGAGCGGACGGAACAAGACCTCGGTGCCCACCATGGCACGATCGAAGGGTTAAGGCGCGCCATTGCCCACTATTTCCGCGTTGTTGATGAACTCGATGATGAAGTGCTCGTCATGTATCAAGAAGTGAAAGCGCTAAGCAAAGAATCGCTGCCGTATGTGTTGAATAAAGAACTCGATATGGCGGCGATTTTCGAACATATTTTGCGCGCATGCGTTGAGAGCGGGGCGCTGCAGCTTTCTGAAAGCGAGATCCGCCTGTTCGCCCACAACATCGTCGTTCTTGGGCAAATGTGGGCGTTCCGCCGTTGGGTGCTGCGGAAAATGTATACACTCGATGAATATATCGAACTGCAAACCGAGTTTTTATTAAAGGGGATTATGGAGAAACAGCGAGTCTAAAAGGGGGAGAAGAAACGATGGCGCACATTTACCGTCCGAAGCATCACGTCCGCTTTGTGACTGCATCGAGCTTGTTTGACGGCCATGACGCCTCAATCAACATTATGCGCCGCATTTTGCAGGCGAGCGGCGCCGAGGTCATCCATTTAGGCCATAACCGATCGGTGGAGGAAATCGTCAATGCCGCCATTCAGGAAGATGTGCAAGGCATTGCCGTCTCCTCGTATCAAGGCGGGCATATGGAATTTTTTAAATATATGTACGACCTGCTCCAAGAGCGGGGGGCGTCCCATATCCGCATTTACGGCGGCGGGGGCGGCGTCATCATCCCGCGGGAAATCAAAGAGCTGCACGAATATGGCATCGCCCGCATTTTCTCGCCGGAAGACGGCCGACGCCTCGGCTTGCAAGGGATGATCAACGTCATGCTTGAAGAGTGCGATTTTCCGACCGTGACGACGGTGACCGATGAACTGGAGCGGCTTCCGTCCGGCGATGTGCAGGCGATCGCCCGGCTCATCACGCTGTGCGAATATCGCGCCGAGGGGGAAAACAGAGAGGCGGCCGCGGCGGCGGAAGCCGCCATTGAACAAGTGAAGGCGCTCGAGAAGCGCGTGCCGGTGCTCGGCATCACCGGCACAGGCGGAGCTGGGAAAAGCTCGCTCACCGATGAGCTCGTCCGCCGCTTTTTAAACGAAATTCCTGATATCAAAATCGCGATCTTGTCAGTCGACCCGACGAAGCAAAAAACGGGCGGGGCGCTGTTGGGCGACCGCATCCGGATGAACTCGATCAACTCGCCGCGCGTTTACATGAGAAGCTTGGCGACGCGCCATTCCCGCACGGAACTGTCGCCGGCAATTCGCGACGCCATTTCGGTTGTCAAAGCGGCCGGATTTGATCTTGTCATCATTGAAACGAGCGGGATCGGCCAAGGCGACGCCGCCATTACCGAAGTGTGCGACGTGTCGATGTACGTCATGACAAGCGAGTTCGGCGCGCCGACGCAGCTTGAGAAAATCGACATGATCGATTATGCCGATTTGATTGTCATTAATAAATTCGAGCGCAAAGGGTCAGAAGACGCAAAACGGCAAGTGCAAAAACAATATCAGCGCAGCCACCAGCTGTTTGACCGCGATGTTTCGGAAATGCCGGTGTACGGCACGATCGCCAGCCAGTTTAACGACCCAGGCACGAATACGCTCTTTGTCGCGCTTGTGGATACGATCAATAAAAAAGCAGGAACGAATTGGAAAACAAGCTTAAAAACGGTCGCCAATGTCGAAAAGCATAATGTCATCATCCCGAACGAGCGCCGCTACTATTTGCGTGAAATCGCGGAAACGGTCCGCTCGTACCACCGCCGCGCCGAGCAGCAAGTCGAGGTGGCCCGACGCCTCTTCCAAATCGAAGGGGCCATCGAAGCGGCGAAGGAACGGGGCGAAGCGGAAGACGTGATCCGCGCGCTCGAGACGCTCAAAGCGGATTATGAGGCGAAATTGACGCCGGAATCGAAGCGCATTTTGGCGACATGGGAAGAAACGAAAGCGAAATATGCGGCAAAACAATTTGTCACGAAAGTGCGCGATAAAGAAATCGTTACCGAACTGACGACGAAAACGTTGTCCGGTTTGGACATTCCGAAAGTCGTCTTGCCGAAATTCAAAGACTACGGAGAGATTTTGCGCTGGGTGTATAAAGAAAACGTCCCTGGCTCGTTCCCGTATACGGCCGGCGTCTTCCCGTTCAAGCGCCAAGGCGAAGACCCGAAACGGCAGTTTGCCGGCGAAGGGACGCCGGAGCGCACGAACCGCCGCTTCCATTACTTGTGCAAAGAAGACAAGGCGAAGCGGCTCAGCACCGCGTTCGACTCCGTGACGCTCTATGGCGAAGACCCGGACTACCGGCCGGACATTTTCGGCAAAGTCGGGGAAAGCGGTGTCAGCGTCTGTACACTTGATGATATGAAAAAGCTGTACAAAGGGTTTGACTTGTGCGACCCGCTCACATCCGTGTCGATGACGATCAACGGTCCGGCTCCGATTTTGCTGGCGATGTTTATGAATACGGCGATTGACCAGCAAGTCGAGAAAAAGGAAGCCGAGCTTGGCCGCCCGCTCACGCCGGAAGAGTACGAACAAGTGAAGGAATGGACGCTGCAAACGGTGCGCGGCACGGTTCAAGCCGATATTTTGAAGGAAGACCAAGGGCAAAACACGTGCATTTTCTCGACCGATTTCGCCTTAAAAATGATGGGCGACATTCAAGAGTATTTCATCAAGCACCGCGTCCGCAACTACTACTCGGTGTCGATCTCCGGCTACCATATCGCCGAGGCGGGGGCGAACCCGATCACGCAGCTGGCGTTTACGCTTGCGAACGGCTTTACGTATGTCGAGTATTACTTGAGCCGCGGCATGCACATTGACGATTTTGCGCCGAACTTGTCGTTTTTCTTCAGCAACGGCCTCGATCCGGAGTATTCGGTCATCGGCCGCGTCGCCCGCCGCATTTGGGCGATCGTCATGCGCGAAAAATACGGCGCCAACGAACGGAGCCAGAAACTGAAATACCATATCCAAACGTCCGGCCGTTCATTGCACGCGCAGGAGATCGATTTCAACGACATCCGCACGACGCTGCAGGCGCTTCTGGCGATTTATGACAACTGCAACTCGCTGCATACGAATGCCTATGACGAAGCGATCACGACACCGACCGAAGAGTCGGTCCGTCGGGCGATGGCGATCCAACTCATTATCACGAAAGAGTTTGGCCTGACCAAAAACGAAAACCCGCTCCAAGGGTCGTTCATCATTGAAGAGCTGACCGATTTGGTTGAAGAAGCGGTGTTGCAAGAGTTTGAACGGCTCAACGACCGCGGCGGCGTGCTCGGGGCGATGGAGATGCAATACCAGCGCGGCAAAATTCAAGACGAATCACTTTACTATGAAACGAAAAAACATACCGGCGAACTGCCGATCATCGGCGTCAACACGTTCTTGAACCCGAATCCGCCGTCAGAGGACGAACTGAACAACATCCAGCTCGCCCGGGCGACGTATGAAGAAAAAGAGACGCAAATCCGCAACTTGCGCGAATTCCAAGAGCGGAACAAAGACAAAGCCGGCCCGGCGCTCGAACGGCTGAAGCAAGTGGCGACAAGCGGCGGCAACATTTTCGAAGAATTGATGGAAACGGTGAAAGTCGCCAGCCTTGGACAAATCACCCGCGCCTTGTACGAAGTCGGCGGACAATACCGGCGGAATATGTAATTCGAGGGAGTTTCGTTGTTTTCTGCTTTCGATGGGCGCCCTTGATCACAATGGACAACGGCCCGTTGAACTTTAGCAGATCGGTAGAATGATGGGCAGCGGCTGTTGGCGTACTGGCCCGCCGGAGGCGAAACGAACGGAACGCGGATTGGGCCAAAAGATCAAGACGAATGGGCTTCGTAAGGAAAAAGTGGAGCGGTGTGAACAAAGGTGATTGTGACAACGGATATGTCGGAATCGGAAGGAGGGCCGCCCTCGCCGCAGGGCTGCCCTCCTTTGCTTTTTTCGGCAAATGGGTAGCATAAACCCCGACAATTTGTTTATAATGAATGGTATGTATTCCACTTGCATTCATTTGTTTCATTAATATAGAAGGGGAGTGCTGAACTTGAGCCTGCAGCAACAATACTCGCCGGAGGAATTGCAGGAGATGTCGTTCGTCGAGCTGGCGAACCTCATTTTGCTTGACAAGCGGGAGGCGCTGCCGTTTGATCAACTCGTTCGTGAAGCAGCAGCGCTGGCCGGCATATCGGAAGAAGAGATGGAGGCGCGGCTGGCCCAATATTACACCGATTTAAACATCGACGGCCGGTTTATTTGCGTTGGGGAAAACGTCTGGGGATTGCGCGCATGGTATCCGTTTGACCAGACAGAAGACGAAACGGTGACGATCGTCAAGCCGAAGAAGAAGAAAAAAGCGCTTGACGATGAATACGATGAATACGATGAGTTGCTTGAAGATGAAGATCTCGATTACGACGATTTGGATGAATATGATGGGGAAGAGCTCGAGCTTGATGAAGACGAGCTCTTGGAAGATGAAGAATTCGATCTGGACGAAGACGTCGCGTTTGACGATGACATTCTCGGCGATGAAGAGTTTGAGCTGGACGATGCGCCGCTTGATGAAGAGCTTGATCTCGAAGAGCCGGACGAAGACGAATAACCGCTTGACTTTGCCAGGGGAACCCGGTACAATGTGTGTTGGGCTCTTGAAAACGAACAAATCGATCGCTCCCTTACGTACGGTAAGCGGAGCGTTTTTTATTTGCGCCTTTCGCAAACACTGAAACTGTTACCGCAATTTCGGCAAGGGGGAAGACAAAATGACGAAATACATTTTTGTGACGGGCGGCGTTGTTTCCTCACTCGGGAAAGGGATTACGGCGGCTTCGCTTGGACGTTTGTTGAAAAACCGCGGGTTGAACGTGACGATCCAAAAGTTTGACCCGTACATTAACGTCGACCCAGGGACGATGAGCCCGTATCAGCACGGCGAGGTGTTCGTCACGGACGACGGTGCAGAGACGGATTTGGATTTAGGGCATTATGAACGGTTCATCGATATTAATTTAAACAAATACAGCAACGTGACGACAGGAAAAATTTATTCCGCCGTCATCCGCAAAGAGCGCCGCGGCGATTACCTAGGCGGCACGGTGCAAGTCATTCCGCACATTACCAACGAAATTAAAGAGCGCGTCTTCCGGGCCGGAAGAGAGACGAACGCCGATGTCGTCATTACGGAGATCGGCGGCACGGTCGGCGATATTGAATCGCTTCCGTTTTTAGAAGCGATCCGCCAAATCAAAAGCGATGTTGGACGCGAAAACGTCATGTACATCCACTGCACGCTCGTACCGTACATCAAGGCGGCTGGGGAAATGAAAACGAAGCCGACGCAGCACAGCGTGAAAGAATTGCGCAGCCTCGGCATTCAGCCAAACGTCATCGTCGTGCGCACGGAAATGCCGATGCCGCAGGAAATGAAAGAGAAAATCGCCCTCTTTTGCGACATCGATCCGAAAGCGGTCATCGAGGCGCGCGATGCCGACACGCTGTATGCGGTCCCGCTTATGCTTCAAGAACAAAAACTGGACCAAATCGTGTGCGAACATTTGCGCCTCAACTGCCGCGAAGCGGATATGACCGAATGGAAGGCGCTCGTCGAGAAAGTGCGCAACTTATCGAAAACGACGAAAATCGCTTTGGTTGGCAAATACGTCGAGCTTCCGGACGCCTATATTTCTGTTGTTGAGGCGCTCCGTCATGCGGGGTATGCGTTTGACACCGACATTGATATTCAGTGGATCAATGCTGAGCATGTGACGCGTGACAATGTAGCCGACCTGTTGAAAGATGCGGACGGCATTTTGGTTCCGGGCGGGTTCGGCGACCGCGGGGTCGAAGGGAAGATTGAGGCGATCCGCTACGCCCGCGAGCAGCGCGTGCCGTTTTTGGGCATTTGCTTAGGAATGCAGCTCGCCTCGATTGAATTTGCTCGCCATGTTGTCGGGTTGTCCGGCGCCCATTCGTCCGAGTTTGACCCGAACACGCCGCATCCGATCATCGACTTGCTTCCGGAGCAGAAGGATGTCGAAGATTTAGGCGGCACGCTCCGCCTCGGCTTGTATCCGTGCAAGCTGCAGGAAGGGACGCTTGCCTACGCCGCCTACGGCGATGAAGTCATTTACGAGCGCCATCGCCATCGGTACGAATTCAACAACCAATACCGGCCGATCATGGAAGAGCACGGCTTCGTCTTTTCCGGCACGAGTCCGGACGGACGGTTGGTTGAAGTGATCGAACTCAAGGATCATCCGTGGTTCGTCGCCGCGCAATTCCATCCGGAATTCACCTCGCGCCCGACGCGGCCGCAGCCGCTGTTCCGCGAGTTTGTCAGAGCGTCGCTGAAAGAGTGACGAAAAAGGGGCTGTCCCAAAAAAGCCGTAGAACGGCCTTTTGGGTTCAGCCCCCTTTCTTTTTTGGATATTTTTCATCTTGTCAAGCACGATGCCCATTGATCAGGCGCCGTTTTTTGGGCGGTTTCTATACCTCTTTGCCTTTGGCCGGTCGGAGAGCGCTCGCTTTCATGGCGGCTGTTATTCATATTCCGCCAAAATTTCATCGAGCAAAACGCGCAGTCCGTAGTAGATGAATGAAGCGGTGATGATCGTCGGCATGCCGATGCGGCGGCCGTCTTCGGTCGGCACGAGCGGGCGGGAAAGTTTGCTGTCGATAAAGACGGTGGCCATATCGGCCAGTCCGGGTTCATCCTTGACGAGCGCCGCGACGGCCACTGCATCAACGCCGTGCGCCTGCAGCTGTTCGACGAGGCGAATGGCCTCAGGATCGGCGGAAAAGCGGGCAAATAGAAGCGCTCGGTCCGTTTCCTGCCAGTCATCGGTTGCTGTCGGCTCAAGCCGTTTGGCTTTCGGCAGCGGATCGGGGCCAAGAAGCGCGGCGGTGACGACCGCATCGAGTTCACCTATGCCATACAGCCAAATGCGCCCATCACCGATGGCGGCCTGAGCGAGCAGACGCGCCCCGTCTTCGAGCGCCAGCTCTTCATCCGCGGCGATTTTTTGCAACAATCCGATCGTTTGCGTCGTTAAAATTTTCACGGTTCGGCCTCCCTTCGCCGCTATTATACAAAATCGGCAAACAACAAGAAAAGCAAGCAGGAAATGGGTTTGCCAAATGCGAAACATTAATAGGGAGAAAACAGGGAATAGAGGTGCATAACTGTGGGAAACAAAATTTTGATTGTCGACGACCAGTATGGCATCCGCATTTTGCTCAACGAAGTGTTTCAGCGGGAGGGGTATGTAACGTATCAGGCCGCCAACGGCATGCAGGCGCTCGAAATCGCCCGCAAACATCACCCCGATCTTGTGCTTCTTGATATGAAAATTCCTGGCATGGACGGCATTGAAATTTTAAAACGGTTGAAAGAGATTGATCCGGATATTAAGGTGATCATCATGACCGCCTACGGGGAGCTCGATATGATTCAAGAAACGAAAGAGCTCGGGGCGCTGATGCATTTTGCCAAGCCGTTTGATATTGACGATTTGCGCGTTGCCGTCAAAAAATACATTACCGCCTAGACAGCGCCATCGACGAGCGGCTTTCCTTTGGCAAAGAAAGCGCATCGATGGACATTGATGACGCTGTCGTCTTTAGGAGAATAAAGGGTGGAAATGTTGCCGTTTTGCCGGCAAGTTGGTATGCTTATAACGTAGATGGATTTTGCGCCTGTGGACCCAGTCACCGCCAGGGCGACAAAGACGACGATCAGCTAAGGAGGATGGAACCATGCCGTTAGTATCGATGAAAGAGATGCTCAACGAGGCGCTGCGCGGCAAATACGCGGTCGGTCAATTTAACATTAACAACTTGGAATGGACACAAGCCATTTTAGCGGCGGCCGAAGAGGAAAAATCGCCGGTCATTCTCGGCGTCTCCGAAGGGGCGGCCCGCTATATGAGCGGATTCAAAACGGTCGTCAATATGGTCAAAGGGTTAATGGAAGACATGAACATCACCGTTCCGGTCGCCATCCATCTCGACCATGGATCGAGCTTTGAAAAATGCAAAGCGGCGATTGACGCCGGGTTCACCTCGGTTATGATTGACGCCTCCCACCATCCATTTGAAGAAAACGTCCGCATCACCTCGCAAGTCGTTGAATATGCTCATGCGCGCGGCGTTTCGGTCGAAGCGGAGCTCGGCATCGTCGGCGGGCAGGAAGACGACGTCGTCGGAGAAGGGATCATTTACGCCGACCCGAAAGAGTGCGAAGAGCTTGTCAAACGGACAGGCGTCGACTGTCTCGCCCCGGCGCTCGGTTCTGTGCACGGCCCGTACAAAGGAGAGCCGAAGCTCGGATTTGCCGAAATGGAGCAAATCCGCGATTTAACCGGCGTTCCGCTTGTGCTCCACGGCGGCACCGGCATTCCGACCGAACAAATTCAACGCGCGATCTCCCTTGGCACATCGAAAATCAACGTCAATACCGAAAACCAAATGGCGTTTACCAAAGTCGTCCGCGAACTGCTCGCGAAAGACCCGAACGTCTATGATCCGCGCAAAATCATCGGCCCGGGCCGCGACGCCATCAAAGCGACGGTCATCGGCAAAATGCGCGAGTTTGGCTCGTCCGGAAAAGCGGCGCGATGAATCGGCTTCGCGGGCGGCGTTTGGCCGCCGCGCGGCTGCCTTTGCATGTGCAACGAATAACAAGGAGGGTTCAGCATGAAATTTTTTATCGACACTGCCAACTTGGAAGAAATCAAACACGCCCATGAACTCGGCATTTTGGCCGGCGTCACGACCAACCCAAGCCTCGTGGCGAAGGAGAACGTATCGTTCCATGATCGGTTGCGCGAAATTACATCGATCGTTTCTGGTTCGGTGAGCGCTGAAGTCATTTCGACCGACGCCGCTGGCATGATCGCGGAAGGCGAAGAGCTGGCGAAAATCGCCCCGAACATTACGATCAAAGTGCCGATGACGCCGGAAGGCTTAAAAGCAGTCAAGGCGTTCAGCGAAAAAGGGATTCAAACGAATGTGACGCTTGTGTTCACCGCCAACCAGGCGCTCTTGGCCGCACGCGCCGGCGCGACGTACGTCTCTCCGTTCCTCGGCCGCCTCGATGACATCGGCCATAACGGTTTAGAGCTCATTTCCACCATCGCTGAGATTTTCAACATTCATGGCATTGAAACGGAAATCATCGCCGCTTCGATCCGCCATCCGCACCATGTGACAGAAGCGGCGTTGCGCGGGGCGCATATTGCCACGGTTCCGTACAAGGTGCTTATGCAATTGTTCAACCATCCGCTGACTGATCAAGGAATTGAGAAGTTTCTCGCCGACTGGAATCGGCAAAAATGAAAGTAAGCCGTTTGCCTCTTGGGTGAAGCGGGCTCGCTCTGCCGCGTTCAGGCCGGACGTGATGAGCCCGCCCGGCTTTGCTTTTTCGTCCCAGGGGTGAAGCCAACTTCCGAGCAAAGAAGGGAGACGACGATGGATAAAATGAAAATTATCGGCGGAGATCGGCTGCGGGGAACGATCAAAGTGAGCGGTGCGAAAAACAGCGCGGTCGCTTTGATTCCTGCAGCGATTTTGGCCGATTCGCCGGTGACGATCGAGGGGTTGCCGGACATTTCCGACGTGCACATTTTAGGAAGCTTGATCGAAGAAATCGGCGGCTCGTTTTCGTTTGACGGCAAAGAGGCGGTCATCGACCCAACGAATATGGTGTCCATGCCGCTTCCAAATGGGAAGGTGAAAAAGCTGCGCGCCTCCTACTATTTGATGGGGGCGATGCTTGGCCGCTTCAAAAGAGCGGTTGTCGGCTTGCCGGGCGGATGTCATCTCGGTCCGCGCCCGATTGACCAGCATATCAAAGGGTTTGAGGCGCTAGGAGCCACCGTAACGAACGAGCAGGGCGCCATTTACTTGCGCGCGGAGGAACTGCGCGGAGCCCGCATTTTTTTGGACGTCGTCAGCGTCGGCGCGACGATCAACATCATGCTGGCGGCGGTGCGCGCCAAAGGGCGGACGATTATCGAAAATGCGGCGAAAGAGCCGGAAATCATCGATGTAGCGACATTGCTTTCGAATATGGGCGCGAAAATCAAAGGAGCCGGCACCGATGTGATCCGCATTGACGGCGTCGAAAAATTATCGGGCTGCCGCCATGCCATCATCCCGGATCGGATCGAAGCCGGGACGTACATGATCGCCGCCGCGGCCACCAATGGCGAAGTCGTCGTCGACAACGTCATCCCGCAGCACGTTGAATCGCTGACGGCCAAATTGCGCGAAATGGGGGTGCGCGTGGAGACGGGGGAAGATCAAATTCTCGTCTGCGGCACCGACGTTTTGAAAGCGGTTGACGTCAAGACGCTCGTCTATCCGGGCTTCCCAACTGATCTGCAGCAGCCGTTTACCGCGCTGCTGACAAAAGCCAACGGCACAAGCGTCGTCACCGACACGATTTACAGCGCCCGCTTCAAGCATGTCGATGAATTGCGGCGCATGAACGCCAATGTAAAAGTCGAAGGCCGCTCAGCCATCGTCACCGGCCCCGTCAAACTGCAAGGGGCGAAAGTGAAGGCGAGCGATTTGCGCGCCGGGGCGGCGCTTGTCATTGCCGGGCTGATGGCTGAAGGAGTGACGGAGATCACCGGCGTCGAGCATATCGACCGCGGCTACAGCAACCTCGTCGAAAAACTGTCTGACATCGGCGCCACCATTTGGCGCGAAAAAATGACCGATGAAGAAATCGAGCAAGTGAAAAACGCGTAACGTCCAGTCGACAAAGGGGAAGGGGAGAACGACGATGGAACGAAGCTTATCGATGGAACTCGTGCGCGTCACCGAAGCGGCGGCGCTTGCCGCCGCCCGCTGGATGGGGCGCGGGAAAAAGAATGAGGCTGATGACGCCGCGACGTCGGCGATGCGCGACGTGTTTGACACCGTGCCGATGAAAGGCACTGTCGTCATTGGAGAAGGAGAAATGGACGAAGCGCCGATGCTGTATATCGGGGAAAAGCTCGGCAACGGCTATGGCCCGCGCGTCGATGTCGCTGTCGACCCGCTTGAAGGGACGAACATCGTCGCTTCCGGGGGATGGAACGCCTTGGCTGTCGTCGCTGTCGCTGACCACGGCCATCTGCTTCACGCGCCGGACATGTACATGGAGAAAATCGCCGTCGGGCCGGAAGCGGTCGGGATGATTGACATTGAGGCGCCGATCATCGACAATTTAAAGGCGGTGGCGAAGGCGAAAAACAAAGATATTGAAGACGTCGTCGCGGTTGTTCTCAACCGTCCGCGCCATGAGCGTCTCATTCATGAGCTGCGTGAAGCCGGCGCCCGCATTAAGCTCATCAATGACGGCGATGTCGCCGCCGCCATTAACACGGCGTTTGACCATACCGGCGTTGACATTTTGTTCGGCTCGGGCGGCGCGCCGGAAGGAGTGCTCGCGGCGGTCGCGTTGAAATGCCTTGGCGGCGAACTGCAAGGGAAGCTGCTGCCGCAAAACGACGATGAAGTCGAGCGGTGCAAACAAATGGGCATTGACGTCAACAAAGTGCTGCGCATGGACGATTTGGTGAAAGGAGACGACGCGATTTTTGCCGCCACCGGCGTCACCGACGGCGAACTGTTGCGCGGCGTGCGGCTGAAAGGGGCGTACGGCCTCACCCACTCCGTCGTCATGCGGGCCAAGTCCGGCACGGTCCGCTTCATCGAAGGGCGGCACAGTTTGAAGAAAAAACCGAACTTAGTCATCAAATGATATCCTACCATCCGGCCGGGCGCCGGAGCCGCGCCTGGCTCGGAAAAACAAAAAAATATTGATTAAAAAGAAGAAAAAAGGGTAAAATAGTCGTGTTGCTTATGCAAAAATAAGCTCTGCCATTCTACTTCTTTATTTCATTTCAGCCTTCATCATCTTCGAAATGAATCCCTTCGCCTGTCGAATTGATGACCAATACGTCCGAACACGAACGATGGGAGAATAGGAAAATTTGCAAAGTGTGGTGTCAAGATGGAATTAACGTTAGCAGCACTAGAAAACATGAAATTGAAGGAGCTGTATGAGCTCGCCAAGCAATACAAAATTTCATACTACAGCAAGTTGACGAAAAAGGAGCTTATTTTTGCGATTTTGAAAGCGCGTGCCGAACAAGACGGCCTCTTTTTCATGGAAGGCATCCTCGAAATCATTCCGTCGGAAGGATTCGGCTTTTTGCGCCCGATCAACTATTCCCCGAGCTCGGAAGACATTTACATTTCCGCTTCCCAAATCCGCCGTTTTGATTTGCGCAACGGGGATAAAGTATCCGGCAAAGTGCGGCCGCCGAAAGAAAATGAACGCTACTTCGGCTTGCTTCATGTCGAAGCGGTCAACGGCGAAGACCCGGAAGTCGCCAAGGAGCGCGTTCACTTTCCAGCGTTGACGCCGCTTTACCCGAATCGGCAAATGAAGCTGGAGACAACGCCGGACAAGCTGTCGACCCGCATCATCGACTTGATCGCTCCCGTCGGCTTTGGCCAGCGCGGGTTGATCGTCGCGCCGCCGAAAGCTGGCAAGACGATGCTGCTGAAGGAAATTGCCAACAGCATCACCACAAACCACCCGGATGTCGAGTTGATCGTCTTGCTCATTGACGAACGGCCGGAAGAAGTGACCGACATCGAGCGGTCGGTGCAAGGCGATGTCGTCAGCTCGACGTTTGATGAGGTGCCGGAAAACCATATTAAAGTGGCCGAGCTTGTCTTAGAACGGGCGATGCGATTAGTTGAGCATAAGCGTGACGTCGTCATTTTAATGGACAGCATCACCCGCCTCGCCCGGGCGTACAACTTGGTCATTCCGCCGAGCGGACGCACGCTCTCGGGCGGGATCGACCCAGCGGCGTTTCATCGCCCGAAGCGGTTTTTCGGCGCGGCGCGCAACATCGAAGAAGGCGGCAGCTTGACGATTTTGGCGACCGCCCTCATTGACACCGGGTCGCGCATGGATGACGTCATTTACGAGGAATTTAAAGGCACCGGCAACATGGAGCTCCATCTTGACCGCTCGCTCGCCGAGCGCCGCATTTTTCCGGCGATTGACATTCGCCGCTCGGGAACGCGCAAAGAGGAGCTGCTCATCCCGAAAGAACATTTGGAAAAGCTGTGGGCGATCCGCAAAACGATGGCCGATTCGCCCGACTTTATCGAGCGGTTTTTGAACAAATTGCGCCGGACGAAGTCAAACGAAGAGTTTTTCGCCTTGCTCGATCAGGAGTGGAAACAGGGCGGCCCGCCCCGTCTGTAGGCAGTTGGCGGAATTTGCCGCGAATCGCCCGTTGCAAACTGACAGAAAAGCTGTTATAATCTTAACATGTGTGTTTTGGCTATCGCCTTTTGGTTTGTGCGATCCGTGATTTGCACCGGCTGGGTTCGCTTCGGTGGAGTCCCAGCTGTTCCATGCGCTGCGCCTTGCCAAACGGGCGGGCGCGCATAAGCATGAAGCGTTCCATGCTACGAATCACTCTGTTTCGATAAGATACAGGGCGGAAGGAGATGAAAACGATGAAACAAGGCATCCATCCAGAGTACAAAAAAGTCATCGTCCGTTGCGCATGCGGCAACGAATTCGAAAGCGGTTCGGTCAAAGACGAGCTGCGCGTGGAGATTTGCTCGGAATGCCATCCGTTCTTCACGGGCAAACAAAAATTTGTTACGGCAGCGGGCCGCGTGGATAAATTCAATAAAAAATACGGCCTTAAGTAACAAGGACGTGACGAAAGCAGGCAAGCGAAACTTGCCTGCTTTTTCGTGAGAGCAGATGGAAGGCCGGTTGCTTATCAAGCTGATCCCGCTGATCGTTGCGATGGCAGACGGCAAGGAGCGGCCGATGGTTTGAGGACAGTGTTGTGTGAAAGGAGAGGCCCCGATGTACGTGATGACGCAGTCCGGCTGGCTTGAGCTCATTTGTGGATGCATGTTTTCCGGCAAATCAGAAGAATTGATTCGCCGCGTCCGCCGCGCTCAGTTTGCCAAGCAGGAAGTGAAAGTGTTCAAACCGACGATCGACAATCGTTATAGCGAAGACGCAGTCGTGTCGCACAACGGCAATTCGGTGATCGCCATTCCGGTCGCGACGCCGGCGGAAATGTTCCGTTACATTTCCGCCGCCACCGACGTCGTCGCCATCGATGAAATACAGTTTTTTTCCGACGACATCATCGATGTGGTGCAAACGCTCGCTGATTGCGGCTACCGCGTCATCGCCGCGGGGCTCGACCAAGATTTTCGCGGCGAACCGTTTGGCCCCGTGCCGGCGCTGATGGCGATCGCTGAGTCGGTGACGAAGCTGCAGGCGGTTTGCACGGTATGCGGTTCCCCGGCCAGCCGGACGCAGCGGCTCATTAACGGTGCGCCCGCCTCTTATGACGATCCGGTGATTCTCGTCGGCGCCAGCGAGGCGTACGAGCCTCGCTGCCGCCATCACCATGAAGTGCCTGGCAAACCGAAAAAGCGATACAACCGCCCGCTTGCTGGACATACGGGTGAGTGATGGTGAGGCGGTCACTGATGTTGTTTGGCCGCTTTCATCGACCAAGTGGCGAAGCGCAGCCATCGTTGATGGAAACGGTGCATATTCGTATGTTTCGCCGACCGAGAAGGGCGGAAGCGGCGCCATCATTCTCGCCCGTCTCGTGCGTCCATTCGCTATGGGAGGAAAAAGCGTTTGGCATGCGGCTCGTTCATCATTGATCGTTCGCTTGACTAGGCTGCCCCTTTTGTTCGTTCGCCGCAAAATAGACGAATGATGGCAGAAAGATTTATGGCTTGCCGTGTATCATTGACGGGCGATCATGGACATCCTAACAGCTAAGGAGGCGAAAAAGGATGAGACGCATCTGGCTGTTAGGAATGATCTTCCTGCTTTCGGCCTGTTCGCTCGCTCCGGATCATCCGTCCTACCGCCAGCAAAGCGAGGACAAAAACGGCGCGCGGCTGATGACGGACGGGCGGCCGAAGATCGACGCTGACAGAGACTTGTACAACAACTTCGACGATCCGGAAAACGTGCGGCAAAACCCGAATTTTATCAGCTTGACCGAAGGAAGCGAAAACCAGCGCGCCGATACGCGCAAGGCAGCACAACTCATCGAGCGGTACACCGATTACCACGCCGACTCCATCTGGTTTCACGGCGGCAATATGTATGTGACCGTTGATGCACCGGAAGAGCTGTCTGACGAGGAGCGGCAGCGCGAGGCGCAACGCATTGACAAGCTGCTGACAAAAGCGATCCCGACATACGAGATCATCGTGCGCGTCAACTGAGAGCTCCCGCTTGCCAAAAGCGGGGGTTTTTGTTTGGCTTCATTTCATGCTATAATCTAAAATTAGACTGTGTGGGAAAAACAGAGGTGAATGATGTGTTTGATCGGTTGGAAGCTGTGGAGCAACGGTATGAAAAGCTCAATGAACTGTTGATGGATCCCGACGTCATCAACGATCCGAAAAAGCTGCGCGATTATTCGAAAGAGCAGGCGGATTTGGAAGAAACGGTGCAAACGTACCGCGAATACAAATCGGTTCGCGAGCAGCTGGCCGAAGCGAAAGCGATGCTCGAAGAAAAGCTGGAGCCGGAGCTGCGCGAGATGGTGAAAGAGGAAATCGGCGAGCTGGAAGAACGGGAAGAGGCGCTCGTTGAAAAGCTGAAAGTGTTGCTTTTGCCGAAAGATCCGAACGATGAGAAAAACGTCATTATGGAAATCCGCGCGGCCGCCGGCGGCGAAGAGGCGGCGCTGTTTGCCGGCGACTTGTACCGGATGTATACGCGCTATGCGGAATCGCAAGGGTGGAAGACGGAAGTGATCGAAGCGAGCCCGACCGGCCTCGGCGGCTATAAAGAAATCATTTTTATGATCAACGGCAAAGGGGCGTATTCAAAGCTGAAGTTTGAAAACGGCGCGCACCGCGTCCAGCGCGTCCCGGAAACGGAGTCAGGCGGGCGCATCCATACGTCGACGGCGACGGTCGCCTGCCTGCCGGAGATGGAAGAAATCGAAGTCGAAATCAATGAAAAAGACATTCGCGTCGACACGTTCGCCTCAAGCGGACCGGGTGGGCAAAGCGTCAACACGACGATGTCGGCCGTGCGCCTCACCCATATTCCGACCGGCATTGTCGTCACGTGCCAAGACGAAAAATCGCAAATCAAAAACAAAGAAAAAGCGATGAAAGTATTGCGCGCCCGCATTTACGACAAATACCAGCAAGAAGCGCGCGCTGAATACGACCAAACGCGCAAGCAAGCTGTCGGCACCGGCGATCGTTCTGAACGCATTCGCACGTACAACTTCCCGCAAAACCGCGTCACCGACCACCGCATCGGACTGACGATCCAAAAGCTCGATCAAGTGCTCGATGGGCATTTGGATGAAATCATCGAGGCGCTCATTTTGGACGACCAAGCGAAAAAATTGGAGCAAGCGAACGATGCGTCGTAACGTACATGAAGTCCTCGCCTGGGCTTCTTCTTTTTTTGCGCGCCCACGGAAAAGAGGAGCGGGCGGCGGAGTGGCTATTGTGCCACCATTTGCGCACCGATCGGGCCGGGCTGTTCGCCCGTTGGCGCGAGCCGGTCGACGAAGCGGTATATGAACGATTTGCGGCCGATGTGCGCCGCCATGCGGTGGACCATGTGCCGATTCAATATTTGATCGGCTATGAATCGTTTTACGGCCGGTTGTTTCTTGTCAATCGCCATGTGTTAATCCCGCGCCCGGAAACGGAAGAACTGGTGCTTGGCGTCCTAAAGCGGGTGCCGCGTCTATTTGCTGGTCGGAAGCGGATCGATGTCGTTGACGTCGGCACTGGCAGCGGGGCGATCGCCGTGACATTGGCGCTGGAGAACAAAGCGTTGTCGGTGACCGCAACCGATATTTCCGAAGCGGCGCTCGCGGTCGCCCGTGAAAACGCCCGGCGGCTCGGGGCGAACGTTTCATTTTTGTGCGGCGATTTGCTGCAGCCGATCATGGCCATGGGGTGGACGGTCGATGTCGTCGTTTCCAATCCGCCGTACATTCCAGAGACGGACGCCGCTATGCTTTCCCCGGTCGTCAAAAACTATGAGCCGCACACGGCGCTCTTTGGCGGCCGCGATGGGCTCGATTTTTACCGCCGCTTCGCCCGCGAGCTGCCGCTTGTGCTCGGCGCGCCGGCGCTTGCCGCTTTTGAAGTCGGCGCCGGGCAAGGGGGAAGCAGTGGCGGCGCTCTTGGCCGCAGCGTTTCCAGAAGCCGCAGTGGAAGT
Source organism: Geobacillus sp. PLS 41 (assembly GCF_056494105.1). Classification (NCBI taxonomy): domain Bacteria; kingdom Bacillati; phylum Bacillota; class Bacilli; order Caryophanales; family Anoxybacillaceae; genus Geobacillus; species Geobacillus sp. PLS 41. Next base: position 698,952 of record NZ_CM151395.1, read on the forward strand.
CGATTTTGACCTCAACGGCAAAGACCGAATGGTGTACATGACGAGGCCGAAAAACGGGAAAACGTGTTAGATTGATAGGTTTAAAAACGAGCGGCGCCGTCCACAATGAAAGGTGAAAGGACGGTGCCGATGATGACCATCAAAGGAAATGCCATTGCCATATGTTTATATATCATTCTATTAACGATAGGCGTACTCGTCGAGCTGTACGGCCACAAGACGGACGCCGGGGCGAACGCGGCGGTCGCCATCCCTGATGAGGCAATCCGCTTGCGCATTTTAGCCAACAGCGACGCCGATGAAGACCAACAATTGAAGCGAAAAGTGCGTGATGCGGTCAATGCGCAAATCAACGGCTGGGTGGCCGAACTCACTTCGTTTGAGGAAGCAAAGCGCGTCATCCGCTCTCACCTGCCGGACATCGAGCGGACGGTCGCCCGCGTGTTGCGCGATGAACAAAGCAATCAAACGTACAAAGTGGAGTTTGGCCCGGTTCATTTTCCGACGAAAGTGTACGGCAACTACGTATATCCGGCTGGCATCTATGATGCCGTGCTGATCACACTTGGGGAAGGAAAAGGAGCAAACTGGTGGTGCGTTCTGTTCCCGCCGCTTTGTTTTCTCGATTTTTCCAACAGCGATGCCGTCATGATGGAGGCGAACCGATCGCCTGCAGGAACGAATGAACCGGTGTCGGCTGAGAGCGTCCGGTCAATGGAAGCCGGGTCGAAGCAAAACAGCGAGTCGGCCGAAGCGGAAGCTGAGGCGATGCGAAGCGGCGAGCAGGCCATCGAGCGGGACGAACCGAAAGAGGAGAGGGGTGCGATGGCGGAAACCGAAGATCGCGCCGCTTCGTCCATCCATGCGGATGGCGAGAAAGACAAAGGGCACACTGATGATCAAGACTCGTCCTTCGTCGTCATGGCCGAGCCGGAACAGCCGGTGGAAGTAAAATTTTTCTTCAAAGAGTGGCTCAGCCATCTCATTCCATAAGCATCTATCCACAAAGTTATCCACAAAAATAACAAGTTTATTCACAATTTGTGTATAACTGTGGAAAGGCATCGGGCGGCGATCTGACGCTTGTAAAAAAAGCCGCCATTTTCAAGGCGAATCACGGCGATGGAGAAGGTGAAACGATTGAAAACGCGTGTTTGGGTTGTGGATAATATTGTGGATAAACAGCAAGTTTATCCACAAATACGAGAGGCGGTTGAATGGCTGCGGGCCGGGGAAGTCATCGCATTCCCGACGGAAACGGTGTACGGGTTGGGGGCCGATGCGGCCAATACAGCCGCGGTGGAAAAAATTTTCGCCGCCAAAGGGCGGCCGAGCGACAATCCGCTCATCGTTCATGTCGCCAGCATGGCCCAAGCGGAGGCGGTAGCCGCCTCGATCCCGCCGATGGCGAAAACGTTGATGGAGCGGTTTTGGCCGGGGCCGCTCACGTTAGTATTGCCAAAACGGGCCAAAGCGGTGTCTGAACGGGTGACGGCTGGGCTGCCGACGGTGGCGGTGCGCATGCCGGATCACCCGCTGGCGCTGGCGTTGATCGAGGCGAGCGGCTTGGCGTTGGCCGCCCCGAGCGCGAATCGGTCAGGAAGGCCGAGTCCGACGACGGCGGCGCACGTGCTTGCCGATTTAGACGGGCGGATCGCCGGGGTGATCGACGGCGGGCCGACCGGCGTGGGCGTTGAATCGACGGTGCTCGATTGCAGTGGGGGCGTGCCGACGATTTTGCGCCCGGGAGGAGTGACGAAAGAGGCGCTTATTGAAGCGATCGGCCGCGTTGAAGAGGCCGCTGCTGTGGATGACGAGGCGGCGCCGAAAGCGCCGGGGATGAAATATACGCATTATGCGCCGAAAGCGCCGCTTTGGATCGTCGCCGGCCCGCCCGCGTTTTTGCAGCGGCTTGTCGATGAAAGCCGGGCGGAAGGGAAAACGGTCGGCGTGTTGACGACCGAGGAGAACCGGGATCAGTATGCGGCCGATGTCGTGCTGCCGTGCGGAACGCGCCAGGCGCTTGAGACGGTCGCGAGCCGGCTGTACGACACGCTGCGCCGATTTGATGAAACGAACGTCGATCTCATTTACAGCGAGGCGTTTCCGGAAGAAGGAATCGGCGCGGCGATCATGAACCGGCTCCGCAAAGCAGCCGGCGGACGCGCCATCAGCGAACAGCGGAAATGAAAGGACGGCCGTCTGTATAGATGCAGTGAACAAGTTTCACGTATCCTGGTCGAAAAAGCAGCTTGTCTATTTTTTGACGGTCGGAGGCAAGCCGCAGGCTTCTTCGTCGCGCCTTGGCGTGACGGAAGACCGAACGGAAACGCGCTTCACAGATCCATGTATGGGTTTGGAAGCGGCGTTGTTCGGTCGTGCGATAGTCGAGAAAACGGCTCTGCAAACGGTAAGGTTCAAATGGCAACTAGAGGATTTGGGGGATGCCGTTTCCAAGCGCGAAACCGGTCTGTTGTGGACCGGTTTTTTCTTTTCCGTCCGCCCGTCAATCAGGCGGCGCCCATTGGCTGCCCGCTCTGCTTCTAAACTGCCCTGGACGTGCATATGTTTAGCAATAAGGCCGGTCCGGGAGGGAAGAAACATGGGCGCATTCATCGGCGAAATCATCGCGCTGTCAATGATGGCGCTGGCGCTGGGCATGGACGCGTTTTCAGTCGCTTTAGGAATGGGGCTGTTGCGCCTCCGGCTGCGGCAAATGTTTTATATCGGGTTGACGATCGGCTTGTTTCATATTCTCATGCCGCTTGCTGGCATGGCGGTCGGCCGCCTGCTGTCGCGCGAGTTCGGAAGTGTCGCGACATACGCGGGCGGGGCGCTGCTGTTATGGCTTGGCGGGCAAATGATCATCGCCTCGTTCCGGAGGGACGATGGCTCACCGCTGTTTCCTCGTGGGGTGGGGTTGCTTTTTTTTGCGTTCAGCGTCAGCCTAGACAGCTTTTCCGTCGGGCTGAGCCTCGGCATTTTCGGAGCGCGGACGATGGTGACGATTTTGCTGTTTGGTCTGTTCAGCATGGTGCTGACATGGGTTGGGCTTTTTGTCGGCCGCCATTTTCAGCAATGGCTCGGTTCTTACAGCGAAGCGCTCGGCGGCAGCATTTTGCTGGCGTTCGGGCTCAAGCTGCTTTTTCTATAAACGGCGGCAGGCGGTTTTCCTTCAGTGGAAAAAAGCGGACTGCCTGCTTTTTTTGCGGCTCTTCACCAAAAGTTGTACTTGATTTTTTCTGAACATACCCTATTTACGCTTGTGAGGGAAAATCAGCACTTTTTGCCTATCCTTACGCAGGAAACCGCATTGCTTGTCAAGTACATGTTGTGGTGAAGAGCCTTTTTTTGCTCTTTTCCCTATGGTATATTGATGGTAAGTCATTGATGTGAAGAGGTGGTTGTATGCCATACCGCATTTTGTTCGTCTGCACGGGCAATACGTGCCGAAGCCCGATGGCCGCTGCATTGTTGGAGAATAAGCAGCTGCCAGGCGTCGAGGTGAAATCGGCCGGCGTGTTTGCGGCGGAAGGGAGCGAGGCGTCGGTTCACGCCAAGACGGTGTTGAAGGAAAAAGGAATCGAAGCGGCCCACCGCTCCTCGCAGCTGAAAAAAGAGCATATCGACTGGGCGACGCACGTGCTGGCGATGACATCCGGCCATAAAGAAATGATCGTCGAGCGTTTCCCAGAAGCGAAGGACAAAACGTTTACGTTGAAGCAGTTCGTCTCGGGAACAGACGGCGACATCGCCGATCCGTTCGGCGGGCCGATTGAAGTGTACCGGGCGGCGCGCGATGAGCTGGAGACGCTCATTGACCGCTTGGCGGAAAAGTTGCAAACAGAACAATGAGGTAAAGAAGTGAGGGGGAACACAAATGGGGGGGACAAGTCATCGGTTCGGTTTGCGCCTGAAGCTCGTCGTCTTTACGACAGCGTTGGCGCTGATCACGTATTCAACGAGCGCCTTTTTCTTGTACGTTTTGTATGATCAGTGGTTCGCCTCATGGAACAAAAGCGTGTTCACGATGATCGTGTTGCTCCTTGGCATCTTTTGGTCCGGAGTGCTTGCCTATTTGGCCGCTGGCTGGATTACAAGGCCGCTGCAACGGCTCGAGGAAGCGGCGGCAAAGGCGACGGAAGGGCATATCGATGAGGATGTTCCGCTGCCCTCTTCCCATGACGAAATTCGCTCGCTGGCTGTCGCGTTCAACCGGATGCTCGGCCATTTGCGCGCAGTCGTCGCCAATGTGGAAGAGAGCGCAGCGCGCACGACTGAAAAGACGGCGGAAATGAGGCAGGCGTCCGAAACAGCGTCAAACCGTGCACGCGATATTGCAGCGACCATTGACGACATTTCCAAAGGGGCGGCGTCTTCGGCCGAGGCGATTCAAGAGGCGGCTGCGGCGGCCGAGGATGTGCTCGCCATCGCAGTACAAGTAAAAGAAACAGCCGAGCGTGCGGAACAGTCGGTATATGGGATGGCCGAAACGCTGAAGGCAAGCCGCGATATCATCCATTCGCTTGTCAGCGGCATCGATCAGCTGGCTGACGATCAAGAACTGTCGCGGGCGGCTGTCAAGCAGCTCGAAGCACACGCCAATCAAATCGGCAACATTACGTTGCTTGTCGCGGACATCGCTGAACAGACGAACTTGCTTGCGCTCAATGCTTCCATTGAGGCAGCCCGCGCCGGCGAGCACGGCCGGGGGTTTGCCGTCGTCGCTGAGGAAGTGCGCAAGCTGGCTGATGAGAGCGCCAAGGCGGTCAAGAAAATCGCGGAACTGGTCGGCAACATTCAAAATGAAGTCGCCCGTGTGGTGGCGCAAATGGACAAGCAGGTGGCTGCTGCCAACGCTGAGGCGGCGAAAGGGGAGCGCACGAATGAGGCCATTGCGGCCATGGCGGCCTCAGCTGATGAAGTGATCCGCGCCGTCCATGACATCGCTGAGCTGGCGAAGCGTCAAATGGGGCATATGGAGCGGGCCGCGGCGCAGACGCAAGAAGTGGCGGCGATTGCTGAGCAGACGTCCGCCGGCGCGCTCGAAGTTGCGGCGGCGACCGAGGAGCAGGCCGCATCGATCAACGATGTGCATAAACTGGCTGGCGAGTTGGTTGAACAGGCCGAACAATTGCAGGCGGCTGTCGCCCGGTTCCGCACCCGTTGATGCACATGCAAATATGATTCATCGAAAGGAGGAAGGGCGATTCCTCCCTGGCTTTCGCTATCACTGCGAAGCCTAGGGCTCCCCGCCCGAACGTGATGAAAGTCGCTATTGCTTCTGACCATGGTGGAATTCGCATTCGTGAGGAAATTAAAGCACTGTTGGATGAAATGGGAATCGAGTACACCGATTTTGGCTGCGATTGTGAAACATCGGTCGATTACCCGGATTACGCGCTTCCCGTCGCTGAAAAAGTGGCGCGCGGCGAATTTGATCGCGGCATTTTGATCTGCGGCACCGGCATCGGCATGACGATCGCCGCCAACAAAGTGAAAGGGGTGCGCTGCGCCCTTTGCCACGACGTCTACAGCGCCAAGCTGACGCGCATGCATAACGACAGCAACATTCTCGCGATGGGGGAGCGCGTCATCGGCCCCGGCCTGGCGCGCGAAATCGCCAAGGCATGGCTTGAGACCGAATTTGAAGGCGGACGCCATGCGCGGCGAATCGGCAAAATCGCCGAGTATGAAAATAAGCATTTGTAGGAGGAACCAGGGCCGCATCGGAGCGGATGCGGCCTGTGGGCCATAAGCGGGAGACGCCGTGCAGCCCCATGCCGGCCGTGGGCGTCTTGCTTCATGAGAATGGCGGCAGCAAGGGAGTGTATAGAGATGCAACGAAATCGTTTAACATATTCTTGACGGAAAAGTGGCTCATCCATTTTTGACTGTCGAAGGCAAGCCATAGGCTTGCCTCTGTCACGCTAAGGCGTGACGAAAGACCGAACAACGACTCGCTTCACAGACCCATTCATGGGTCTTTAAGCGGTGTTGTTCGGTCACTCGACAGTCGGATGAAATGATCGGTAAAAACGAAGAATGTAAAAGCTTTCAATTGCATTTATATAATTTTGCTGTTTTGGTAAGACAGCTGAACCGTGGGACGCACGGGGATGGCTTGGTGAACAGCCTGCCGCAGGGCGGGTGTTCCCAAGAATCTCCCACCTCTAAGCGTGAGCGTAGGTGGGAGAGCGTTCAAAAAGTCAGGCGTGTTGATTAATCAATAAAAACCTGTTGAGAAGGCTCTGTTCCCAGCTTTTCTGCTGTAGTCGGCAAGCGTTTCGTTCTCTTCACTTGAGAACTGTCGATTCAGGGGAAACGGTTGTTTTTTCATCAGCCTTCTAGGAAAACTCCATATTCGTGAGTATCGCAGGCATCCCCGGAGCCGGACCCGGTTTTGACGAATCACCGTCGAAAGTGCCAGTGTTCGTCAACGGCAGCGTGGATAAAAACGAACGAAGGAGGGGAAGAGGACATGGACGCACGATTGACCGAATGGCGGCAGCAATGGCAAGCCATCTTGCATGAGTTTCGCAAACAGGCTCCGCTTGGCCGCGGCGATGTCGTTGTGATCGGCTGCAGTACGAGCGAGGTGCTTGGCGAGCGGATCGGCACGGCTGGATCGATGGACGTTGCCGCCATGCTGTTTGCCGAGCTTGACGCGTGGCGGCGCGAAACCGGCATTGCGCTCGCGTTTCAATGTTGTGAACATTTAAATCGGGCGCTTGTTGTCGAACGGGAAACCGCCAAAACTCACGGGCTGGAGATCGTTTCGGTCGTTCCGGTGCCGAAAGCGGGTGGGGCGATGGCCGCCTACGCCTATCGAAAGTTCGCTGACCCGGTCGTTGTCGAGGCGATTCGCGCCGATGCCGGCATTGACATCGGCCATACGCTCATCGGTATGCATTTGAAGCCGGTTGCCGTTCCCGTGCGCGTTTCGGTGAAGCACATTGGATCGGCGTGCGTGACGCTGGCGAAAACGCGGCCGAAGCTGATCGGCGGCGCCCGAGCGGTCTACTCGTTGGAAAATCCGAATGATTCCTGTTCTTTCTAGCGGTTTCATTCATTTTTTCTTTGAATTTGCCTAGCTGAAGCTGATAAAATAAAAACGAATATTCACTGATTTCGCATAAGGGGGAGCTATTGATGAATTACTTGCCACAACAAGATCCGCAAGTGTTCGCCGCTATTGAGCAAGAGCGGAAGCGGCAACATGCGAAAATTGAACTGATCGCCTCGGAAAACTTTGTCAGCCGCGCGGTCATGGAAGCGCAAGGGTCGGTGCTGACGAACAAATATGCGGAAGGCTATCCGGGACGCCGCTACTACGGCGGTTGTGAATATGTCGACATCGTCGAAGAGTTGGCGCGCGAGCGAGCGAAGCAGTTGTTTGGAGCGGAGCATGTGAACGTCCAGCCGCACTCCGGGGCGCAGGCGAACATGGCCGTTTATTTCACCGTTCTTGAGCACGGCGACACGGTGCTTGGCATGAACTTGTCGCACGGCGGCCATTTGACGCACGGCAGCCCGGTCAATTTCAGCGGCATTCAGTACAATTTTGTCGAATACGGCGTCGATCCGGAAACGCATGTCATTGACTATGACGACGTGCGCGAAAAAGCGCGCCTTCACCGGCCGAAGTTGATCGTCGCCGGCGCGAGCGCCTATCCGCGCATCATCGACTTCGCCAAGTTCCGCGAGATTGCCGATGAAGTCGGCGCCTATTTAATGGTTGACATGGCCCATATTGCCGGTCTTGTTGCGGCAGGTGTTCATCCGAATCCAGTGCCGTACGCCCATTTCGTTACGACGACGACGCACAAAACGCTGCGCGGTCCGCGCGGCGGGATGATTTTATGCCAGGAGCAGTTCGCCAAACAGATCGACAAAGCCATTTTCCCTGGCATTCAAGGCGGCCCGCTCATGCATGTCATTGCCGCCAAAGCCGTCGCGCTCGGCGAAGCGTTGCAAGACGACTTTAAAGTCTACGCGAAGCGCGTCGTGGAGAATGCCAAACGGCTCGCAGCCGCCTTGCAAAACGAAGGATTCACCCTCATTTCCGGCGGCACGGACAACCATTTGCTGCTTGTCGATTTGCGCCCGCAGCAGCTGACCGGGAAAACGGCGGAGAAAGTGCTCGATGAGGTCGGGATTACGGTCAACAAAAACACGATTCCGTACGATCCGGAAAGCCCGTTTGTCACAAGCGGCATCCGCATCGGCACGGCCGCGGTCACGACGCGCGGCTTCGGATTGGAAGAGATGGACGAAATCGCCGCCATCATCGGCCTTGTGCTGAAAAACGTCGGCAGCGAACAAGCGCTTGAGGAAGCGCGCCAACGCGTCGCCGCTTTGACGGAAAAGTTTCCGCTCTATCAAGACTAAGCGCCGCCGCTTCGTCCGAAACCGTACGGTGCACCGCCTCCGGATTTGGCGGTGCGCCTTTTTTCCGTTCGTTCGGCAGTTGAATAGGCGCTCGTTTTCCAGTAGAATGTATAGAAGTGCAGCGCATACATACGGAAGAGGAGAGTTGACCCATGGGAAAAGTGTACGTCTTTGATCATCCGCTCATCCAGCATAAATTGACCTACATTCGCGACAAGAATACGGGCACGAAAGAATTTCGCGAGCTTGTCGACGAAGTGGCGACGTTGATGGCGTTTGAAATTACACGCGATCTGCCGCTTGAGGAAGTCGAGATCGAAACCCCCGTCAGTAAAGCTAGAGCGAAAGTGATCGCCGGCAAAAAACTGGGCGTCATTCCGATTTTGCGCGCCGGCATCGGCATGGTTGACGGCATCCTGAAGCTCATCCCGGCGGCGAAAGTCGGCCATATCGGCTTGTACCGCGATCCCCAAACATTAAAGCCGGTCGAATATTACGTCAAGCTGCCGAGCGATGTCGAAGAGCGCGATTTTATCATCGTCGACCCGATGCTCGCAACCGGCGGATCAGCGGTGGCGGCGATCGATGCGCTGAAAAAGCGGGGAGCGAAAAGCATTAAATTTATGTGCCTGATCGCGGCGCCGGAAGGAGTCAAAGCGGTGGAAACGGCCCACCCGGATGTGGACATTTACATCGCTGCCCTTGATGAGCGGTTGAACGACCACGGCTATATTGTCCCTGGTCTCGGCGACGCCGGCGACCGGCTGTTTGGCACAAAATAACAGTTGCAAGGCGCTCCGCGCCGCGCGGGGTTCGCATTCCATCGAGCGGCGGAGAGGGTGCCTTGCCCATGCGTCAGTTAAGCGCTTGCATCGAATAGGCCGCGGCAGAAAGATGGCGCTGAGAAACCGCTCCGTTTGCAAAGCCAAGTATATATATAGATGCAACGAAGAAGTTTAACATATCCTTGACGGAAAAGCGGTTTGCCCCTTTTCGACTGTCGGAGGAAAGCCACAGGCTTCTCCGTCACGCCTTGGCGTGACGGAGGACCGAACAACCGCCTGCTTCACAGACCCATATATGGGTCTGGAAGCGGCGTTGTTCGGTCGCCCGACAGTCGATCAAATACTCGGTAAAAACTGCAAATGGTAAAGCTTCAAATTGCATCTATATAGAATCATGAAAAGGAAAATAGGCTAAAAATAAAATATATCATTATACATCATCATTGTGAGAAGAAAATGAGAAATTGTCACAAATTATTAATATTTGCCCTATGTGAATGAGGTTTTACGTGGAAACACATTGACATTGACCAGGCCGTATTGTATCCTTTACAAGGGGTAGATTGAGAAGGTTTTCATTATGTTAAAGGGTGTGTTGGCATGTCCCCAAAACAGCGCCACCCGTTTCAAGCCATGGCGTTGATGTCCGCCATCGTCTCCCAACTTGTCGGTTCGATTTTGGTCGGCGTTTTCGGCGGGAGATGGATCGATGATCGATTTGGCACCGAGCCGATCTTTTTGATCGTCGGCCTTTTGCTCGGACTGGCGGCCGGCGTGTATGCCATGTTGCGCTTGATCCGCCAATATTTCTCTGAGGAGTAATAAAATGGGAAGTCTTCAAACGGTGTTTTTGCGGCAAGTTAGGTACATATTGTATTTGCTCGCCATCTATACGCTCGGCTTTGGATTTACGCCGTATAAAACCGTTTTTCTCAGCTTGATTCTCGGCACATCGATCAGCCTCCTCATGGTTTGGAACTTAACCTGGAAAATCGAAAAATTCGGACAAGCGGTGGCGGCGCGCAAAAAAGTGCGCACATTAGGCACCTTATCGCGTTTGGCGCTTGCCGCGTTGGCTGCTGTCATTGTTCTGACGTATCCGCAATATTTCCATATCGCGCCAACCGTTTTGGGATTAATGACATCCTACATTGTCATTATAATAGATTTCTTCTTTCACAAATGGAAAAACGACAAGCTGCAGGTATGAAAGCGAGGTGAGAGAGGATGGAGCATAAAGCGCCGCTTGTCGAATTTTTAGGCCTTACGTTTAATTTATCTGATATGTTGATGATTACGATCACGAGCTTGATCGTTTTCATCATTGCTGTTGCGGCTACTCGCTCGCTTCAGCTGCGCCCGACGGGGATGCAAAACTTTATGGAGTGGGTCTTTGACTTTGTCAGAGGCATCATTAACAGCACGATGGATTGGCAAACGGGCGGCCGCTTTTTGACGCTGGGCGTCACGCTCATCATGTATGTGTTTGTGGCCAATATGCTTGGACTGCCGTTTTCCGTCCACGTAAACGGTGAACTTTGGTGGAAATCGCCGACCGCGGATGCGACCGTTACGTTGACGCTGGCGGTGATGGTCGTCGGCCTCACCCACTACTATGGCGTCAAAATGAAAGGGGCGTCCGACTATTTGCGCGATTACACCCGTCCAGTCGCCTGGTTGTTCCCGCTTAAAATCATCGAAGAGTTTGCCAACACGCTGACGCTCGGTTTGCGTCTTTTCGGGAACATTTACGCTGGGGAAATTTTGCTTGGCTTGCTCGCCAGCCTTGGCACGCATTACGGTGTGCTTGGCGCTGTTGGCGCAGCCATCCCGATGATGGTGTGGCAAGCGTTCAGTATTTTTGTCGGAACGATTCAGGCGTTCATTTTTACGATGTTAACAATGGTTTATATGGCTCATAAGGTCAGTCATGACCATTGAGCATTCCTTTTCATTAGAGCAAGACTTGAATGAAACATTACTTTAAACATTGCGAAGGAGGATCTATCAACATGAGTTTGGGTGTACTTGCAGCTGCGATTGCGGTAGGTTTGGGGGCGTTAGGCGCCGGCATCGGCAACGGGTTGATCGTCAGCCGTACCATCGAAGGGATTGCTCGTCAACCAGAATTGCGTCCGGTTTTGCAAACGACGATGTTCATCGGGGTCGCGTTGGTTGAGGCGCTTCCGATCATCGGTGTCGTCTTCTCGTTCATTTACTTAGGTCGATAAGAAATCGATATGGAAAGTGATGGCGAAGTTCGTGTCAACGACCACCTTCGCCATTCCTTTATGTGCGGTTTTGCGAGATCGCGTCGGTGCGATAGCTGTCGAAAGGAGTGAAACGCGGTGTTGTGGAAGGCAAACGTATGGGTGCTCGGCGAAGCGGCGCATGGCATCAGCGGCGGCACGATTATTTACCAATTGCTGATGTTCATCATTTTGCTGGCCTTGTTGCGCAAATTCGCTTGGCAGCCGTTAATGAATATCATGAAACAACGTGAAGAACATATCGCGAACGAAATCGACCAGGCGGAAAAACGCCGTCAAGAAGCAGAAAAACTTCTTGAAGAACAGCGCGAACTGATGAAGCAGTCGCGCCAAGAAGCGCAAGCGCTCATTGAAAACGCGCGCAAGCTGGCTGAAGAGCAGAAAGAACAAATTGTCGCCTCGGCCCGTGCGGAAGCGGAACGGGTGAAAGAAGTAGCGAAAAAAGAAATCGAGCGTGAAAAAGAACAGGCGATGGCCGCGCTCCGCGAACAAGTGGCCTCGTTGTCTGTCTTGATCGCCTCAAAAGTGATTGAAAAAGAGCTGACCGAGCAAGATCAACGCAAGCTGATCGAAGCGTACATCAAAGACGTTCAAGAGGCAGGAGGAGCGCGATGAACCAAGAAGTGATCGCCAAACGGTACGCGTCCGCTTTGTTCCAAATCGCGCTCGAACAAGGACAGCTTGATCGAATCGAAGAAGATGTTCGCGCCGTGCGCCAGGCGTTGGCGGAAAACGGCGAGTTTTTATCGCTTCTTTCGTATCCGAAACTTTCCTTGGATCAGAAAAAAGCGCTCATCCGCGAAGCGTTCGCCGGTGTGTCCACCCCGGTGCAAAACACGCTTCTCCTTCTTCTGGAGCGCCATCGCTTCGGCCTTGTGCCCGAGCTGGCGGAACAGTTTCTCGCCCTAGTCGACGATGCGCGTGGCATCGCCAAGGCGGTCGCCTATTCGGCGCGGCCGTTGACGGACGAAGAACTGCGGGCGCTTTCCGACGTCTTTGCCCAAAAAGTCGGCAAACAGACGCTTGAGATTGAAAATATCATTGATCCGGAACTCATCGGCGGCGTGAAGCTGCGCATCGGCAACCGCATTTACGACGGCAGCGTCAGCGGGCAGCTTGAACGGATTCGGCGGCAGCTGATCGGCTAACATTTGAAGACAGGGGTGAAAGGCATGAGCATTCGAGCGGAAGAAATCAGCGCGCTCATTAAGCAGCAGATTGAAAACTATGAATCGCAAATCCAAGTGAGCGACGTCGGCACCGTCATCCAAGTCGGCGACGGGATCGCGCGCGCTCATGGGCTCGATAACGTCATGTCCGGCGAGCTCGTCGAGTTTGCCAACGGCGTGATGGGCATGGCGTTGAACTTGGAAGAAAACAACGTCGGTATCGTTATTTTAGGACCGTACACCGGCATTAAAGAAGGGGACGAAGTGCGCCGTACGGGCCGGATCATGGAAGTGCCCGTTGGGGAAGCGCTCATCGGCCGCGTCGTCAACCCACTCGGTCAGCCTGTTGACGGATTAGGGCCGGTGGAAACGACGGAAACGCGCCCGATCGAGAGCCCGGCGCCGGGCGTTATGGACCGGAGATCGGTGCATGAGCCGCTGCAAACCGGGATTAAAGCGATCGACGCGCTCGTGCCGATCGGCCGCGGCCAGCGCGAACTCATCATCGGCGACCGGCAAACGGGGAAAACGTCCGTCGCCATTGACACGATCATCAACCAAAAAGACCAAAACATGATTTGTATTTATGTCGCCATCGGGCAAAAAGAATCGACGGTCCGCACCGTTGTCGAAACGCTCCGCAAACACGGCGCGCTCGACTATACGATCGTCGTCACCGCTTCGGCGTCGCAGCCGGCTCCGCTTTTGTTCTTGGCGCCGTATGCCGGTGTGGCGATGGGCGAGTATTTCATGTATAAAGGCCAACACGTGTTAGTGGTCTATGACGATTTATCGAAACAAGCCGCGGCATACCGTGAATTGTCGCTCTTGCTTCGCCGTCCGCCGGGCCGTGAAGCGTATCCGGGGGATATTTTCTACTTGCACTCCCGCCTGCTTGAGCGCGCAGCGAAATTGAGCGATGCCAAAGGCGGCGGTTCGTTGACTGCGCTTCCGTTCGTCGAAACGCAAGCGGGCGACATTTCCGCGTACATTCCGACGAACGTCATCTCGATTACGGACGGGCAAATTTTCTTGCAATCGGACTTGTTCTTCTCCGGCGTCCGCCCAGCGATCAACGCAGGGTTGTCCGTTTCGCGCGTCGGTGGGGCAGCGCAAATCAAAGCGATGAAAAAAGTAGCCGGGACGCTTCGTTTGGACTTGGCCGCTTACCGTGAGCTCGAAGCGTTCGCCCAATTCGGCTCCGACCTCGATAAAGCGACGCAGGCGAAGCTCGCCCGCGGGGCGCGCACGGTCGAAGTGCTGAAGCAAGATTTGCATCAGCCGATTCCGGTCGAAAAACAAGTGTTGATCATCTATGCATTGACGCGCGGCTTTTTGGACGACATTCCGGTTGAAGATGTGCGCCGTTTCGAGAAAGAGTTTTACTTGTGGCTCGACCAAAACGGCCAACACTTGCTTGAGCACATCCGCACGACGAAAGATCTTCCGAACGAAGACGATCTCAATAAAGCGATCGAAGCGTTCAAGAAAACGTTTGTCGTTTCACAATAAGACCGGCGGGGGCATATCGCCCCCTCACGCCTGTTAGAACCCGTGCAGCAAAAAGGTGGTGAAACCTTTGGCATCGTTACGCGATATTAAAACGCGCATCAATGCGACGAAGAAGACAAGCCAAATTACAAAAGCGATGGAAATGGTCTCGACGTCGAAGCTGAACCGAGCGGAGCAAAACGCGAAATCGTTCGTTCCATATATGGAGAAAATTCAAGAAGTCGTGGCTAATGTGGCGCTTGGCGCCGGGGGGCTTCGCATCCGATGCTCGTTTCGCGCCCGGTGAAAAAGACCGGGTATCTCGTGATCACGTCGGATCGCGGTCTGGCTGGCGCGTACAACAGCAACGTGCTGCGCCTCGTGTACCAAACGATCCAAAAACGCCATGCTTCTCCGGACGAATATGCGATCATCGTCATCGGCCGCGTCGGGTTGAGCTTTTTCCGCAAGCGGAACATGCCGGTCATTCTCGACATCACCCGCTTGCCGGACCAGCCGTCGTTTGCCGATATTAAAGAAATCGCCCGCAAAACGGTTGGGTTATTCGCCGACGGTACGTTTGACGAGCTGTATATGTATTACAACCATTACGTGAGCGCGATCCAGCAAGAGGTGACGGAACGGAAGCTTCTGCCGCTCACTGACTTGGCGGAGAATAAGCAGCGCACGGTGTACGAATTTGAACCGTCGCAAGAAGAAATTTTGGACGTCTTATTGCCGCAGTATGCGGAAAGCCTCATTTACGGCGCATTGCTCGATGCAAAAGCAAGCGAACACGCCGCCCGCATGACGGCGATGAAGAACGCAACGGACAATGCGAACGAGCTCATTCGCACATTGACGCTTTCCTACAACCGCGCTCGCCAAGCGGCGATTACGCAAGAAATTACGGAAATTGTCGCCGGAGCAAACGCCTTGCAATAGCGGACTAGCAAGTTAGGAGGGAAAACGATGACAAGAGGACGCGTTATCCAAGTCATGGGTCCGGTTGTAGACGTCAAGTTTGAGAACGGCCACTTGCCGGCGATCTACAACGCCCTGAAAATTCAACATAAAGCGCGCAACGAAAACGAAGTCGACATCGACTTGACATTGGAAGTCGCCTTGCACCTTGGCGATGATACAGTACGGACGATCGCGATGGCGTCCACAGACGGCCTCATCCGCGGCATGGAAGTCATCGATACCGGTGCACCGATTTCGGTGCCGGTCGGCGAAGTCACGCTTGGCCGCGTGTTCAACGTCTTGGGCGAGCCGATCGACTTGGAAGGCGACATTCCGGCTGACGCCCGCCGCGACCCGATTCACCGTCCGGCGCCAAAATTCGAGGAATTGGCGACGGAAGTCGAAATTTTGGAAACGGGGATTAAAGTCGTTGACTTGCTTGCCCCGTATATTAAAGGCGGAAAAATCGGTTTGTTCGGCGGCGCTGGCGTAGGAAAAACGGTCTTGATTCAAGAGCTGATCCACAACATCGCCCAAGAGCACGGCGGGATTTCCGTCTTTGCTGGCGTCGGCGAACGGACGCGCGAAGGAAACGACTTGTACCATGAGATGAAAGATTCCGGCGTCATCAGCAAAACGGCCATGGTGTTCGGACAAATGAATGAGCCGCCGGGGGCGCGGATGCGCGTCGCCTTGACCGGCTTGACGATGGCCGAATACTTCCGTGATGAACAAGGCCAAGACGTGTTGCTCTTTATCGATAACATCTTCCGTTTCACGCAGGCCGGTTCGGAAGTGTCGGCGCTGTTAGGCCGCATGCCGTCGGCCGTTGGTTACCAACCGACATTGGCGACGGAGATGGGTCAATTGCAAGAGCGGATCACGTCGACGGCGAAAGGATCGATCACCTCGATTCAAGCGATTTACGTCCCGGCCGACGACTATACGGACCCGGCTCCGGCCACGACGTTCTCGCACTTGGATGCGACGACGAACCTGGAGCGGAAGCTCGCGGAGATGGGGATTTATCCGGCCGTTGACCCGCTCGCTTCGACATCGCGTGCGTTGGCGCCGGAAATCGTCGGCGAGGAGCACTACCAAGTCGCCCGCAAAGTGCAGCAAACGCTGCAACGTTATAAAGAATTGCAAGACATCATCGCCATCTTGGGGATGGATGAACTGTCGGATGAAGACAAACTCGTCGTTCATCGCGCCCGCCGCATCCAGTTCTTCTTGTCGCAAAACTTCCACGTGGCGGAGCAGTTCACGGGCCAACCGGGCTCCTACGTGCCGGTGAAAGAAACAGTGCGCGGCTTTAAAGAAATTTTGGAAGGCAAATACGACCATCTTCCGGAAGATGCGTTCCGCTTAGTCGGCCGCATTGAAGAAGTCGTTGAAAAAGCGAAAGCGATGGGTGTCGAAGTGTGACCCGGGATAGGGGGATTGGACAATGAAAACGATCCACGTGAGCGTCGTTACTCCTGATGGCCCGGTGTACGAAGACGATGTTGAGATGGTCAGCGTCAAAGCGAAAAGCGGCGAGCTCGGCATTTTGCCGGGGCACATTCCGCTTGTCGCCCCGCTCGAGATCAGCGCGGCCCGGCTGAAAAAAGGCGGCAAAACGCAATACATTGCCGTCAGCGGCGGCTTTTTGGAAGTCCGCCCGGACAAAGTGACGATTTTGGCTCAAGCTGCTGAACGGGCGGAGGACATTGACGTCCTCCGCGCCAAAGCGGCGAAAGAGCGGGCGGAGCGCCGCCTGCAAAGCCAGCAGGATGACATCGACTTCAAGCGGGCTGAACTGGCGTTAAAACGCGCCATGAACCGTTTGAGTGTTGCGGAAATGAAGTAAAAAGCAGGGGAAAACTCCCCTGCTTTTTTTGATGAAAACAGAAGAATCGTCCGTCAAGGAGAGAGGCAAACGCTCTCTCTTTTTTCGTTCCTCGCATTCCGTCGTTTCAACAAAGATGAAGCGCTTACATGAATGGATACAGTGTTGACAGTGTTAACTTGAAGTTTTGCTGACACGGCTGGATATAAATGTTATAATGAAATCGAAGGAATTATTGAAAAATTTCATCATTAACACCATACGTATGTAGTAAACCGGAAGGGGGCGAGCTGGTTGAGCAACATCTATGCAAACAGTTATTTGATCATCTTCGTCTTCCTTTGCCTCGGTGTGTTGCTGCCGATCGGGGCGCTCACGGCCGGGCGGTGGCTGCGGCCGCACGTGCCGAGTGATGCAAAGGCGACAACGTATGAAAGCGGTAACAATCCCTTTCACGACTCGCGCGTTCAGTTCCAAGTTCGGTACTACCTATTTGCCTTGCTGTTTGTCATTTTCGATATCGAGACGGTGTTTTTGTACCCGTGGGCTGTTGTCTATGACCAACTCGGTTTGTTCGCGTTGGTGGAAATGATCATTTTCATCGTTTTGCTTGCCATTGGCCTTATCTATGCTTGGAAAAAGAAGGTGTTACGATGGATGTGAAATGGGAGGGTTTTTCTGGCGTCGAAATGGAAGAAGTGAAGCGAAACGTCTTTTTGACGACGTTGGAACAGTTGAAAGGATGGGCCCGAAGCAGTTCGCTTTGGCCGTTGACGTTCGGCCTTGCCTGTTGCGCTATCGAGATGATGGCGGTCGGCGGCGCCCATTACGACCTCGACCGGTTCGGTTCGTTTTTCCGCGCCTCGCCGCGGCAGGCGGACGTCATGATTGTCTCGGGCACGGTGACGAAAAAAATGGCGCCGCTCTTGCGCCGGTTGTATGACCAAATGCCCGAACCGAAATGGGTCATCGCCATGGGTTCGTGTGCGACAGCCGGCGGCCCGTACGTCAAATCGTACAGCGTCGTCAAAGGCGTCGACCAAATTGTCCCGGTGGACGTGTACATACCAGGCTGTCCGCCGAACCCGGCAGCGCTCATCTACGGTATTCATAAATTAAAAGAAAAAATCCGACTGGAAGCCAAAACGGGGAAGAAGGTGCTGTAACCGATGGATGAAGAAAAAGATTTGGCCCAGCGAAAAAAAGAAGCCGCTGAGCGGGCAAAACAGCTGGCGCGCGAACGGCTCGCGGCTAGGCAGGCAGATGAACAGGCCAAGTCAGCCGCCGAAACGGGCAGTTTGAAAACGCCCCCGAATTCGAATGGCAGCCAGCTCGAAACAACGAAGGGAGAGGCAACGGAACCGGCATCGGCCGACGATCTTGCATTGGCGAAAAAACGAGCAGCCGAGGAAGCGCGGGCGAGGGCCACCGAACTGCGAAGACAGCGCGAGGCCGCTGCGTCTGGTGCGGCGACCGAAGGCGACCTCGAGGCGGCGAAGAGAAAGGCGGCGGAGGAAGCGCGGGCGAGGGCGGCGGAACTGCGGAGACAGCGGGAAGCAGCCGCGACAGGCGGCGCGACCGAAGGCGACCTCGAGGCGGCGAAGAGAAAGGCGGCGGAGGAAGCGCGGGCGAGGGCGGCGGAGCTGCGAAGACAGCGCGAGGCCGCTGCGTCTGGTGCGGCGACCGAAGGCGACCTCGAGGCGGCGAAGAGAAAGGCGGCAGAGGAAGCGCGGGCGAGGGCGGCGGAGCTGCGGAGACAGCGCGAGGCCGCTGCGTCTGGTGCGGCGACCGAAGGCGACCTCGAGGCGGCGAAGAGAAAGGCGGCAGAGGAAGCGCGGGCGAGGGCGGCGGAACTGCGGAGACAGCGCGAGGCGGCGGAAAGCGGTGCGGAGGATGATCTTGAGTTGGCGAAGAAAAAGGCAGCTGCGGCCGCGAAGGCGAGAGCTGCTGCATTAGCCAAACAAAAAGCCGCTGAAGCGTCGGGCGACGATGACGAGCTAGCCAAGCAAAAAGCGGCCGCCGCGGCGAAAGCGAAAGCTGCGGCCGCGGCAAAAGCGCGGGCGGCGGCCTTGGCGAAGCAACAAGGCAGCGCTGGCGATGAGGGGGCGAAACAAAAAGCGGCAGCGGCCGCCCGGACAAAGGCCGAAGAAACTGACGGAGGAACCGGACGGTATGCCGCTCCGTCGCCGAACGATCCGCTGCTTGAGAAATATGTCCGCATCATTCATGAGCATCTCGGTTCGGACGTGCTCGAGGATGCATACATCAACCGGCTGGCGAAAGATGTGCCGACGCTTGTCGTGAAAAAAGAGGCGTACTACAAAGTCGCCGAGTTGTTGAAAGGCCATGAACAGCTTCGGTTTGATTATTTATCCGAGCTGCACGGCACCGATTTTCAAACGCATATGGAAGTGTACGTCCATTTGTATTCCTATCCAAACCGGCAGCCGGTGGCGCTGAAAGTCAAAATCGAGCGCGACAACCCGGAAGTCGATTCGCTCGTTCCGCTTTGGCCGGGGGCGAACTGGCCGGAGTGCGAAGCGTACGATTTGCTTGGCATCCGTTTCCGCGGCCACCCGAACTTAATCCGCATCTTCCTAGGGGAGCAATGGGTCGGGCATCCGTTGCGCAAAGATTACGAGCCGTATGATGCGGAGGTGTAGATGATGCTGCGCACAGAAGAAATGATTTTAAACGTCGGCCCTCAACACCCGAGCACGCACGGGGTGTTCCGCCTCATTTTAAAAATTGACGGCGAGATCATTCAAGAAGCGACACCGGTCATCGGCTATTTGCATCGCGGAACGGAGAAAATTGCCGAAGGGCTGCAATATACGCAAATCATCCCGTACACCGACCGGATGGACTATTTATCAGCGATGACGAACAACTATGTGCTTTGCCATGCGGTCGAAACGATGATGGGCATTGAAGTGCCGGAGCGGGCCGAATATTTGCGCGTTCTCGCCATGGAGCTTGGGCGGATCGCCAGCCACCTTGTCTGGTGGGGGACGTACTTGCTTGACCTTGGCGCGACGAGCCCGTTTTTGTACGCGTTCCGCGAACGCGAAATGATTATTAATCTATTAAATGAGCTGTCTGGAGCGCGGTTGACGTTCAACTATATGCGCATCGGCGGGGTCAAATGGGATGCGCCGGACGGTTGGATTGACAAAGTGAAGCAGTTCGTTCCGTACATGCGGGAGAAACTTCACGGCTATCATGAGCTTGTCACCGGCAATGAAATTTTCCGCCAGCGCGTCACCGGCGTCGGGCGGTATACGAAAGAAGAGGCGATCAGCTATTCGCTGAGCGGCGTCAACTTGCGGTCGACCGGCGTCAAATGGGATTTGCGCAAAGATGAACCGTATTCGATCTATGACCGCTTTGATTTTGACGTGCCGGTGCGCGAGGGCGGCGATTGCCTCGCCCGCTATGAATGCCGGATGGCGGAAATCGAACAGTCGCTCCGCATCATCGAGCAGGCGTGCGAGCAATTTCCGCCTGAGGGGCCGATCATGGGAAAAGTGCCCCGCATCATTAAAGCGCCGCCGGGTGAGACATTTGTCCGCATCGAAGCGCCGCGCGGCGAGATCGGCTGCTATATTGCGAGCGACGGCAAAAAAGAGCCGTACCGCCTCAAATTCCGGCGCCCATCGTTTTACAACTTGCAAATACTCCCGAAGCTGCTCAAAGGGGAAAACTTGGCCAATGTCATCGCCATTCTTGGGTCGATTGACATTGTGCTTGGGGAGGTCGACGGATGATGGAACAATGGCTTGAATCCACGCCTGGCTGGTCGAACATCGCCCTGTTTTTCGGGCTTGGGGCGCTGCTTTTGGCGGTTGTGCTCGCCTTTGTCACATACGGCATTTTGGCCGAACGGAAAGTGATGGGGTTTATGCAAGGGCGCATCGGCCCGAACCAAGTCGGCGGCCGCTTCGGACTGCTGCAAACCGTTGCCGATGTGTTGAAGCTGCTTTTGAAAGAGGATACGATCCCGAAAGCGGCCGACCGTCCGCTCTACGTGCTGGCGCCGATCATCGCCTTTGTGCCGTCGTTTATGGTGTTGGCGGTATTGCCGTTTACCGATGCGTTCCGGTTCGCCGATATTGGCGTCGGCCTTCTGTATTATATCGCTGTCTCCGGCTTGACGACCGTCGGCGTTGTCGCCGGCGGCTGGGCGTCAAACAACAAATACGCTCTGCTTGGCGGCATGCGGGCAGCCGCGCAAATGATTTCCTATGAGATTCCGCTCGTCATGTCAGCGCTTGGCGTCGTGCTTTTGGCTGGAAGCATGAATTTAGTCGACATCGTTGCGGCGCAAAAAGACGTCTGGTTCATTTTCGCCCAGCCGTTGGCGTTTTTGATTTTCCTCATTGCCGCGGTGGCCGAGTTGAACCGGACGCCGTTTGACTTGCCGGAGGCGGAGTCCGAGTTGGTCGCCGGCTTTCATGTCGAATATTCCGGATTCCGTTGGGCGTTCTTTATGCTCGCCGAGTATGTGTATTTGTTCGCCATGGCGGCGCTTGTGACGATTTTGTTTCTCGGCGGCTGGCATCCGGTCGCCTTTCTCGGCTGGATTCCTGGCGCGGTCTGGTTTGCGCTGAAGTTTTGTGCGGTTGTTTTCGTCCTCATTTGGTTTCGCGCCACATTTCCGCGCGTGCGCGCCGACCAGCTGATGGAGTTCGCCTGGAAAGTGCTGCTTCCGCTTTCGCTCGTCAACATTGTGCTGACGGCGGTCGTTAAAGCGTGGTTTTTCTAAAAAAGCCGGTGATTTAGTGAAAAGTCGCGAAAAACGGACTTTTCTCAAATTGAGAAGTCCTGTAAAATCAACGTCTCTCTTTCAACCAAAAGCAACGGATTCGGCGAAATCGGTCGTTTTTCGCCAGTCCTCTAAAGAAACAAAGCAACTTGTCTTGCCAGGAAGGGGGCAGCCGCCCATGAGCATGGCCTCCTTCTTCGGGCAGAGGTCGTGTCGGAACGCCACTTTTCCCATGAGAGGGGTAGACGGATGATAGGGTTGATGAAAGGATTGGCGTATACGTTAAAAGAGTTGACGCGCGAAAAAGTGACGTACGATTACCCGCACGAACCGCTCCCGCTCCCGGATCGGTTTCGGGGCATCCAGAAATTTTATCCCGAAAAATGCATCGTGTGCAACCAGTGTGTCAACATTTGCCCGACCGAATGCATCCAGCTGACCGGGAAAAAACATCCCGATCCGACGAAAAAAGGGAAAGTGATTGAGACGTACAACATCAACTTTGAAATTTGCATTTTATGTGATTTGTGCACGGAAGTATGCCCAACGGAAGCGATTGTCATGACGAACAACTTTGAGCTCGCGGAATACAGCCGCGACGCTCTGTATAAAGATTTGGCCTGGCTTGATGAAAACGATACGAACATAAGAAGGGAGAATAAGCCGTGAGCGGAACGGACATCGCCTTTTTCTTGCTCGCCCTCGCGGCGATTGCCGGGGGAGTGACGATGCTCCAGCTGACGAACGTCGTCCATATGGTCATCGCCCTCGTCATGACATTTTTGGGCATTGCCGGGCTGTACGTGCTGTTGTCCGCCGAATTTGTCGCTGTTGTGCAAGTGCTCATCTATTCCGGAGCCATCACGATCATCATGCTGTTTGCGATCATGCTGACGCGCCATCACACAGACGAAAGGGAGCGCCAAACCACCGGCGGCGTCTGGCATAAAGCGGTTGCCGCCCTCTCCGTCATCGCCTTCGGCCTTGCCGTCTACTTCGGCATCCGCCAGCTCGACTTCGGCGCTGACGGCAGCGCGCTGGCGGGCGACAACGCTAAGGCGATCGGCAAGTTGCTTTACTCGTATTATACGATTCCGTTTGAAATCGTGTCTGTCATTTTGCTTGTCGCCTTAATTGGCGCGATCGTGTTGGCGAAAAAAGACGGCAAGGGGGCGGAAGACGAATGACATTATCGGCCTATTTAGCGTTGGCGCTGATCTTGTTTTGCATCGGGCTGTACGGGGCGCTCACGAAGAGGAATACGGTCATTGTGCTCATCTGCATTGAGCTGATGTTAAATGCGGTTAACATCAATTTCGTCGCGTTTGCCAAATACGGCGCCCATCCCAGCGTTCACGGGCATGTGTTCGCGCTGTTTGCGATCGCCGTGGCGGCGGCGGAAGCAGCCGTCGGCTTAGCTGCGCTCATCGCTTTTTACCGCAGCCGGAAGACGGTTCAAGTCGATGAAGCCAATTCGTTGAAACATTAGAGAAGGGGATGGGAACGATGATGAACCTAGCTTGGGTCGTGCCGCTGTTCCCGCTTGGTTCGTTCATTCTGTTGCTGCTGTTCGGACGGAGATGGAAACAAGCAAGCGCCTATGTCGGCATCGCCGCGGCGTTCTTGTCGCTGCTTTTGGCGCTCGCGGTGCTTGTGGACCGCCTCGGCGGGTCGACGTATGAGGCAAACTGGACATGGATGACGATAGGCGGCGTGACGTTGACGGTCGGGATTTCCGCCACCGCCCTAAACGCTTGGATGCTCGTCGTCGTCGCACTCGTCAGCTGGCTCGTCCATGTGTATTCGCAAGGGTACATGGCTGGCGATGAACGGTTTTCCACCTTTTACGCGTATTTGGGCCTGTTTACGTTTGCGATGCTCGGTCTTGTGCTGTCGCCGAATTTGCTGCAGGCGTACATCTTTTGGGAGCTCGTCGGGCTTGGATCGTTTTTGCTGATCGGTTTTTACTTCTATAAGGAAGAAGCAAAAGCGGCGGCGAAAAAAGCGTTCATCATGACGCGCATCGGCGACGTTGGCTTTTTCATCGGCATGATGTTGCTCTTTTGGCAAACGCACAGCTTTGATTACGACGACATTTTCCGCGCCGTCGGCGACGGGACGCTGTCGCCGGGGATGACGACGCTCGCGGCGATCTTGATTTTCATCGGCGCCATCGGCAAATCGGGGCAATTTCCGCTCCATACATGGCTTCCAGACGCGATGGAAGGCCCGACGCCGGTGTCGGCGCTCATCCACGCTGCGACGATGGTGGCGGCCGGTGTGTACCTTGTGGCGGCATTGTTTCCGCTGTATGAGGCAAGCCATGCAGCCATGATGACTGTGGCGACGATCGGCGGGGTGACGGCGATTTTCGCCGCGACGATCGGCTTGGTGCAGACGGACATTAAGCGCGTCCTCGCGTATTCGACGATCAGCCAGCTCGGTTATATGATGTTGGCGCTTGGCGCCGGCAGCTATGTCGCGGCCATCTTCCATTTGACGACGCATGCGTTCTTTAAAGCGCTCCTCTTTTTGGCCGCCGGGAGCGTCATTCATGCCGTCCGTACGCAAAACATCGAGGAAATGGGCGGGCTTTGGCGGCGGCTGCCATGGACCGCGCCGCTATTCCTCATTGGGGCGCTGTCGATCAGCGGGGTTCCGCTATTCGCCGGCTTTTTCAGCAAGGACGAAATTTTGGCCGCCGCCTGGACGAACGGGCCGCGCCTCCTCTTTTGGCTCGCGGTCGCTGCCGCGCTGTTGACGTCGTTTTATATGTTCCGGCTCTTTTTCCTCGTCTTTGCCGGCAAAGCGCGGCATCATGAGGATGCTCATGATGCGCCAGCCTCGATGGTGGCGCCAATGCTTGTGCTCGGCGTGCTGTCGATTGCATCCGGATACATGCAAACGCCATGGTTTGGCTCGTTCCTTGGCGAATGGTTGACGGATGGAGCGTATCGTCATGAAGCGGCGCCGGGATGGATCGCTGTTTTGGCGACGATCGTGTCGTTTGCAGGGATTTTTCTCGCTTGGCTGATGTACGGGGCGCAGAAAATGCCGCGCGATTGGCTGTCCGCGCGTGTTCCGTATGTTGATGAGCTGCTGCGCCGTCATTACTACATCGATGACATTTACCGTTTGACGGTCGTGTCGCTTGTGTCATGGATCAGCCGCCTGTTGACGTATGTCGACCGCTTCCTTGTTGAAGGGCTCGCCCGGCTTGCCGCCGGCATTGTCGGCGCGGCCGCCTCGGCTGGGTCGCGCGGGCAAAACGGGCAGGCGCAGACGTATGGGGCGGTGACGGTGGCCGGATTGGCGATTTTGGTCGTCATTTTCGCCTTAACAGGGGGGTACTGGCTATGATGTTTTTATCGCTGCTCGTCTTTTCGCCGCTGTTAGGCATCGTGTTGCTGATGTTTGTCCGCAAAACGGATGAACGAATGATTCAATGGCTCGGAACGGCTGCCACCGTACCGCCGCTCATTTTGGCGTTGTTTGCTTTCATTCAGTCCGGGCGCGGGTTTCGCCTCGAGCGGCTCGACGAAGCGCGGGACTGGGTGCGGCTTGCTGACCTGCCATTTTTGACGGACGCGGCGTATGTGATCCGCTATGAGCTCGGCATCGATGGGCTGTCGCTTGTCTTTATCGTTCTGACCGCGGTGTTGGCGACGTTGGCCGCTTTGGCGTCGATGCTTGTCAAAACGGAGAAAAAAGGGTATTTTCTCTGGCTGCTGGCGCTTGAGATTGGCATGCTCGGCGTATTTTCCGCCGCCAATTTCGTTTGGTTTTTCCTCTTCTTAGAAGTGACGTTGGTCGCTATGTTTTTGCTTGTCGGCAAGTGGGGCGGGTTTGAGCGCGAGCGGGCGGCGTACAGCTACTTGTTGTACAACGGGCTCGGCTCGGCTTTGTTGCTTGTTGTGATCGCGGTGCTGCTTGCCCGAACTGGAACAGCGAACTTTGCCTTGCTTCATGAAATGTTACATAATCCAGCGGCGGAAGGGCAACTGATTGCGCCGTTGACGGAGGAAGGGCGTCGCTGGCTGCTCGGCGGGCTGTTGTTGGCATTTGCCGTCAAGCTGCCGGCTGTTCCGTTCCACTGCTGGCTCATCCGCGTCCACGTCGAAGCGCCGCCGCCGGTGGTGATGCTTCATGCCGGGGTGTTGCTGAAAATCGCAGCGTATGGGATGATTCGCTTCGGGGTCGGCTTGTTTCCGGATGAGTTCCGCTCGTTTGCCGGCGTTCTCGCTCTATTTGGCGTCATCAACGTGCTGTACGGCGCGCTGTTGGCGCTTCGCCAGCGCGAATTGAAGCGCGTGCTCGCCTACTCAAGCGTGTCGCATATGGGGGTCGTGCTCATCGGACTCGGTGCGTTGAATGAGGCCGGCATTCAAGGAGCGGTCTTTCAATCGGTGGCTCACGGACTCATCTCGGCCTTGTCGTTTTTGCTTGTCGGCGTGCTCGCTCATCGAATGGGAACAACGGACATCAACCGGCTTGGTGGACTGACGAAAGCGATGCCGCTCTTTTCCGGGTATTTGCTCACAGCGGCGCTCGCCTTGCTCGGTCTGCCGGGGCTGGCGGGATTTGTCGGTGAATTCACGTCGTTTCTCGGGCTGTTTCAAACGAAGCCGGCCCTTGCCGCCGTGGGTGCGCTTGGATTGATCTTCGCCGCTGTCTATTCGCTGAAAGCCGTCCTTGATATCACGTTCGGCCGCCCCCGCGACCGGCGGGAAGCGGTCATGGGCTGGCGTGAGCCGCAAGCATCTGCGGCAAGCCTAGGTGAACCGCAAGGGGGCGTCGTTGACTTGCAAGGAAAAGAAGCTGTGCCGGCGTTCATCCTCGTCGCGTTGATCGTGGCCGTCGGCGTCTATCCACAGCTATTGGCCGCGCCGCTTACGGCCGTCGTCAAGACGATGATGAACGGGCTAGGGGGTTGATCACATGAACGATGTATGGCAATCCGATTGGAGCATGATGGCGCCCGAATGGATCGTCCTCGCGGCCGCCATAGCGCTGTTGGTGATTGACTTGGCGCTGCCGAGTGATCGAAGCCGCCGGCCGCTTGCTTGGGGCGCCGCGGCGGCGGCGGCGCTCGCCATGATCGCGACAGCGGCGATGATCCCGGCCGGGTCGGCATCGATTTTGCATGATACGTTCCGGCTCGATGCGTTCGCCAAAGCGTTCAAGTTCATTTTGCTGGCTGGCGGAGCGCTCGCTCTGCTTTTAGTGGCCGAATGGGCGCCGAAAGAAGGCAGTCCGCACCGCGGCGAATTTGTCTATATGATGTTGTTTGCGCTGCTTGGGGCGATGATGATGGCGTCTAGCGGCGATTTGCTTACATTATTTGTCAGCCTTGAGCTGCTTTCGGTGTCGTCCTACATTTTGGCCGGTTTGCGCAAAACGGCGCCGGCATCGAACGAGGCGGCGCTCAAATACGTCATCAATGGCGGCATCGCCACCGCCATCATGCTGTTTGGCATGAGTTATGTGTTCGGCTTGACCGGAACGACGAATCTCGGCGGCATCGCGCGCCGCTTGCAGGAGACGAACGAGCCGTACATGCTTGCTTTGGCGTTTCTGCTTTTGCTCATCGGCGTTTCGTTTAAGCTGGCGACTGTTCCGTTTCATATGTGGGCGCCGGACGTGTACGAAGGAGCGCCCGTTCCAGCGACCGCGTTTTTTGCCGTCGTGTCGAAAACGGCCGGCTTTGCCCTTCTTCTCCGTTTGCTGGTGACGATCTTTGCCGCGGCGCCGTCTGAAGGGCGTGACCCATCATCGCTTCTTTTGTCGATGCAGCCGATCATCACCGTGTTAGCTGGATTGACGATGATCATCGGCAGCGTCGTGGCGCTTCGGCAGCGGAGTTTAAAGCGGCTGCTCGCCTACTCAGGCATCGCCCACGCCGGCTACTTGCTCGCGGGGTTTGCCGCGATGTCATGGGCGATGATCGATTCGCTCTGGATGTATTTGCTCGTCTATACGTTGATGAACATCGGGGCGTTTGCCATTATTGCCCATATTGTCAATGAAACCGGATCCGATGATTTGGATGGGCTCGCCGGCTTATATCGGCACCGCCCATTTCTGGCTGCGGCGTTCGGGCTGTTTTTGCTCTCGCTCGCCGGCATCCCAGGAACAGCTGGCTTTATCGCCAAGCTGCATATTTTCATCGGCCTTGTCGTCACAGAGCCGGGCCATTATGTGCTCGCCGCCGTGATGGCGATCACGACCGTCATCTCGTACGTGTATTATTTCAATTTGATCGTCCAGCTCTTTTTCCGCCCGACGTTCACCGCGCCGCTTGGCCGGCTGCCGGCCGGGCTGTCGACCGCCGTCGTTCTTTGCGCGCTTGGAACGTTGGCGATCGGCTGGGCGCCGGGGCTTGCTTACGATATGCTTGCCCAGTTTGGGCATTTTGGCGATTTTTTGCCGTAACGGTAGAATAAAGGGAGAGGGAGAATGCCTCTCCTCTTTTTTTGCGCCGCCGGCTTCGTTTGGAAAGGAGGGGATGCGCTGCGTGCTTTGCGCAGGAAAGCTCCATCGAGCAATGTTTGCTTTCCACCTAGCATGAAAGTTTCAAGGCCTGCGCATTTTCATAGAAAGAGGGGAATGCTCATCCCGCTGGCTTTGTTTCGGGTCGAGGAGCACCTTGGATGTGCGGCCGGTGCTGTTTCGGGGGAGAAGAGCTTGTCATGCGACGCTTAATCTGTTTTCGAAACGCATGAAGTGCTTTGGCTGCACGCCGCGTTCCGAAAAAGAGGAAATGCTTCGTATGCGCCGTTTCACATATGCTTGAGAAAGAGGTGAAACTTGATGATGCTGGTCATCGGCCAACAAGCGTTGATTTCGATTATCGTTCATTTGGCGTTTCTAGCGGTGACGTGGTGGACGCTGCAGGCGGTGCGGCTCGAGGTGCTGCTTCGGCCGAACCGCGTCGTCCAAGGGCGGCTGCTGTACATTTTATTGACGATTGCCATCGGCTCGACGGTGGCGAACTTTTTCCTTGACTATTGGGCTTGGTCAACCGATTTGCCGTATTTGTTCCGCGAATAGGGAGGCCCGGGGCGCCGTGGTGCTTCGGCTCCCCCTCCAACTGTCCGCTTGCCCCGCCCTCTGTCCGGCCGATCCGTTCTTGCCGCCGCCTCTTTGCTCCCCGTCCCGTCCCCTTCTTCCATGGATTCTCGGCTGTTTGCCCTCCGCTTTGATGTTTATTTATGAAAGCGATTTCAAAAATCGCCGGTTGTCGATTTTTTTGACGTATGTTCCCTTGCCCGGTGGCAACAATAACAAGTAAGGAGAGGAAGGGAACGAAGATGAGAAAAAATCCAATCTGTTGGCTGATGGCGCTGGCCGCCGCGGTCTTGTTGTTGGCCGCAGGGCAATACCGGACGGAAGGCGCGCGGGGGAACGAATGGTCCGAACCGTTGGAAATGATGGCGCACACATTGGCGCAACACGGTGCCTCGCTCGGCCGCTGGGTCGTGTACACAAGAGAGTATGCCCACGATATTCAAAATGATGCGGACTTTTTCAAAAAAATGGCGGAGTTCAAACAAACATACCGCTCCTTCCGCTGGACGTTCCACCAAACTAGCCATTGGCAAAAAGTGATCGGCACGAATGAACATTCCTTTTTTCGTGAACAAATCCAGCTCGTGATGACCGTCACAAATGGAACGCCGCAAACGTATATCCTCTATGAAGCGACCGGCCCAACGTGGAGCCAAGCTGGGTGGAAAGAAGCAGCACAGCACATTCAAAAAACGACGAACGGACTATTTGTGAATCACTCTACATTTTTCGCTTGTATTGAAGGCGAGTTCAGTGGTAATATGGAAGGTGGTTTGTTCGATCAAGCTTCTCAATTGCTTCGCGATTTTCAAGCGACGCCTGTCGAGTGGCTGCGGGAAGAGTCACTCGTTTCCCTGTCTGCATATACTGGGCAGTGGAAGAACGTTCTCCCGGCCGCCAATCATCAGCCGATCAACCTGCAACTCGCCTTGAGAGAAAAATTGGGCGGCAAGACGCGCGTCGTTGCTGGAACCCCAATCATTACCATTGAATACTAATATAGAGAAATTGGACGCGGAGGGGAATACCTTGGAAAAGATCATCGTCCGTGGCGGAAACCGGTTGAGCGGCACCGTCAAAGTGGAAGGCGCAAAAAATGCCGTTTTGCCTGTCATCGCTGCCACTTTATTGGCTACGAAAGGAACAAGTACGATTCATGATGTGCCTGCTCTTTCCGATGTATATACAATCAGTGAAGTGCTCCGCTATTTAGGCGCCGATGTGCACATTGCCGACGAGACGGTCACCGTCGATGCCACCGGTCCGTTGACGGTGGAAGCGCCGTTTGAATATGTGCGAAAAATGCGCGCGTCGGTGCTTGTCATGGGGCCGCTGTTGGCGCGCAACGGCCGAGCCCGCGTGGCGCTGCCGGGCGGCTGTGCCATTGGCTCGCGCCCGATCGATCAACATTTAAAAGGATTTGAAGCGATGGGCGCGTCTGTGAAAGTCGGCAATGGCTTTATCGATGCGGAAGTGAACGGACGGCTCCGCGGCGCCAAAATTTATTTGGACTTTCCAAGCGTCGGGGCGACGGAAAACATTATGATGGCCGCCGTGCTCGCGGAAGGCACGACTGTGATCGAAAACTGTGCGAAAGAGCCGGAAATCGTCGATTTGGCGAACTTTTTGAACGCGATGGGCGCCAAAGTGCGCGGCGCCGGCACCGGAACGATTCGAATCGAGGGAGTTGACGAGCTCGTCGGCACAACGCATACGGTCATTCCGGACCGCATCGAAGCCGGCACGTTTATGGTGGCGGCGGCAATCACCGGCGGCAATGTCCTCGTGCAAGGAGCCGTTCCGGAACATTTAGGCTCGCTGATCGCTAAACTCGAAGAAATGGGCGTGACCGTCATTGAAGAGGAAAGCGGCTTGCGTGTCATCGGTCCGGAAAAGCTGAAAGCCGTCGACATTAAAACGATGCCATATCCGGGCTTTCCGACCGACATGCAGTCGCAAATGATGGCTCTCTTGTTGAAAGCGGAAGGCACGAGCATGATCACCGAGACGGTGTTTGAAAATCGCTTTATGCATGTGGAGGAATTCCGGCGCATGAACGCCGATATTAAAATTGAAGGGCGTTCCGTCATTATCAATGGCCCGTGCCAGCTGCAAGGCGCCGAAGTGGCGGCCACCGATTTGCGCGCAGCGGCGGCGTTGATTTTGGCTGGACTCGCGGCGGACGGCTACACGCGCGTGACCGAGCTTCGTCATCTCGACCGCGGGTATGTCCGCTTCCACGAAAAGTTGGCTGCGCTTGGGGCCGACATTGAACGCGTCCGCGAAGAAACAGAACAATTCGACCAAATTCAAACGATCCAATGGAACGGATAAAGAGCGAAAAACGACCGTGAACTGCCTTCGAGCAGGGAATGGTCGTTTTTTCTTGGAACACGGGCGACCGTCGAAGGACGGTAAAAAACAACCGTTCGTTCCTAACGGTCTGTTTTGAAGCTCAGAGAAAGACCGTCTGTATGAAATTTCACCATAAGCTTGATCGCATCGCGCGAAGCAAGTCGCGACGGTGGTGAAACATGTGCTTTCGAGAACCCCCTTGTTCCATCGCCCCCTATTCAGTCACCGACTTTTTTCAACGGCTTCATGTTTAGCAGGATGGCGATTTAAGGGGAAATGCTGTTCTCCAACAGTGTTTCTCAAATGGAAAAACCTTGCAACACCATAGCGTCATTCCTTGCGATTTCTCACAAACTGAGCGAATCCGTTGTTTTTCACCAGCCTTTTAGGCGGAGTGCGAAACGCGCTCATGGAGGTTTTGGCTGGAAAGAAAACTGTCATATATACTTGTCCGAGCCCATAACTATAGTAACGAACCGAAGCCAACGCAGGCATTCATTCGCGATGTCCGCTTGTGCTTGGAAAATGCATATTGGGGGCTCGGCTATGGTGAAACGACTGAAACCGGTGATGGCGCTCGCTCTCTCGCTGTTTGTCGCCATCCTCGTCATTCCGACGGCGCTCGTTCTTCCATTTTATGACGGGAAGGTGGCCAAATTGGCCGAACAACTGCACAAGCAAGAACAAGTCCAACGGTCGCAGGCAGCCGAAGGACCGTCCATCGACGTGGCGGTCTATCGAAGCAAAGAACAACGCGTCGAACATATTCCCCTCGAGCAATACGTCATCGGCGTCGTTGCGGCGGAAATGCCGGCCGAATTTGAACTCGAGGCATTAAAGGCGCAAGCGTTGACGGCAAGAACGTACATCGTGAAGCAATTGCTCGCCAACCAGCCGTTTCGCCTGCCAAAAGGAGCGAATGTGACCGACACGGTGGCTCATCAAGTCTATTACAGCGATGACGAACTGCGAAAACTATGGGGCAGCGACTACGATTGGAAAATGAAAAAAGTGACAAAAGCGGTGATGGACACGCAAGGGCAAATTTTGACATACAACAATGAGCCGATCGAGGCGCTGTTTTTTTCGACAAGCAACGGCTATACGGAAAATTCGGAAGCCTATTGGCAAAGCGATTTTCCGTATTTAAAAAGCGTCGCCAGCCCATGGGACAAACAATCCCCGAAGTTTTACCAGCGAAAAACGATGCCAGTGGCGGAATTCGAGCGAAGACTGGGGGTCGAACTGCCCGCTGACGGCTCAGTCGGCGTCATTGTATCGCGCACTCCCGGCCGCCGCGTCGGCGAAGTGAAGATTGGCGGCAAGACGTTTACGGGCCGCGATGTGCGCGAACGGCTCGGATTGCCGTCGAGTGATTTCACCTGGGTGCGCAACGGAGATGACATCATCATTACGACAAAAGGCTACGGCCATGGCGTCGGCATGAGCCAATACGGAGCCAACTTTATGGCCAAAGAAGGGAAAACGTACGCTGACATCGTCAAATATTATTACCGCGGCGTTCATATTTCGTCGGCGACGGCGTTTTTAAACAAATTGACCGCGAAAAATGGATGAACCGGGGTTCTGCCGCCCCGGTTTTCTGTCAAATGTTCGGGGCAAACGGCAGGGAGACGCCCCTCGCCATGCGCCCCTCATTTTTTTGCATAAAATCTAGTCGAATGTCAAAAAATAAGTGAAAAAATTATTTTCTATGTGTATATCTTTTCCTCTTTCTGTTCAAAATGGTTGCTGAGGTGATGAACATGAGAGAGGAACAAAAACAATCGTCGCTGAAGCGTCTGTTCCGCAAACGTTGGGTATTTCCGGCGATCTATTTATCGTCTGCCGCATTGATCGTCGCTGGTGCGCTTTGGTTCCAATTGGGCAAAGAGGAGAATACGGGCAGAGACAACGTGGCGAAAAACGGCACCGCCCAGCAAGAAAATCCGGCTGTTCCGGTCAATGAAACGGTCGAAACGATTGCGATGCCGGTGCTTGATCCAAATGCGGTGCAAGTGAAAACGCCATTCTACGATGACAAAGCATCGGAAGCAGAACAGGAAGCAGCCCTCGTCTTTTATGATCATACGTACCACCCGAACCAAGGCATCGATCTTGTGCGCCAAGACGGCAAAACGTTTGATGTCACCGCTTCCTTAAGCGGCACGGTGACGAAAGCGGAAAAAGACCCGATTTTGGGCTATGTTGTCGAAATCAATCATGAACAAGGGGTCACGACCGTCTATCAATCGCTCGCTGATGTGAAAGTCGAAGCCGGCGACACGGTGAAACAAGGTGAAGTGATCGGCAAGGCAGGGCAAAGCGAATTCAACAAAGAAGCCGGCATCCACGTCCATTTTGAAATTCGCAAAGACGGCCGGGCGGTCAACCCGATCGACTATGTCGACAAACCGTTGACGGCTTTGACCGACAAAGCGGCAGACAAAACGGGAACCGATCGCGCCGCCACGAGCAAAGAAAAAGAATTGATGCCAAGTGACGAAACAGCGCCGACAGACGAAAACCCAGCGAATGAACAACCATCGGCTGACGACCATTCGACGACGCCAAGCGACAACAATCAAGACGAAAACAACGACGCTTCATCCTACAAAACGCCAGACGCCTCGATCGGCATGGCAAGAGCGTAATCGACAAGGCGTCGAGCAAGAGGAAACGAAAAACGCGACGAAAAGGCCTGTCCGTTTGCCAAGACAAGCGGGCGGGTCTTTTTGCTTTGCCGCTTCTAAAGTCAGACGTGGGAAAAACGGCGGCCAAAAAAGCTCTTCACCATAAGATAAAAAACGTTTTTCATGATAGGTGCCCAAAAAGTCATGGCTATTTTTTGTTCGATCGGGAGGGACGATGTTATGTTTGTGTCTAAAAGTCAAGTACATCTTTCGGTGATGAACCGCCAAAAATTATGATTTGAATATTCTTTCATTTTTTGGGAACAAGGATGGAAATAACCCCCTCTTTCCTTTAAAATAAATGAAAACGGAAACAGTTTCGTTTGTGAAATGTTTTATTCTTCACTTAACGAAAGAAAGGGGATCGTGGCCATGGACTACCTATACCACCCATACCCATCGCAGCGGATGACGGTGTTCGCCAAAAACGGCGTTGTGGCGACATCGCAGCCGCTCGCGGCGCAGGCGGGGCTTGATGTGTTGAAAAAAGGCGGCAATGCCATCGATGCGGCGATCGCTGCGGCTGCTTGCTTAACGGTTGTCGAACCGACGTCGAACGGCATCGGCGGCGATGCGTTCGCCCTTGTTTGGACGGACGGGAAGCTGTACGGATTAAACGCGAGCGGCTATGCGCCAAAAGCGATCTCGATTGAAGCGCTGAAAGAGCGCGGCTATACGGAGATGCCGAAATACGGCTTTGCTCCGGTGACCGTTCCGGGGGCGCCGGCGGCGTGGGCGGCGCTGTCAAAGCGCTTCGGCCGCCTGCCGCTTGCCGAAACGCTCGCACCAGCGATCGCCTATGCGGAAAACGGCTATCCGGTTTCGCCAGTGCTCGGAAAGTATTGGGCTGCGGCGTTTCGTACATACAAAGAAGCGCTTCGCGGGCCGGAGTTCGCCTCGTGGTTTGCGACGTTTGCGCCGGGCGGCCGCGCGCCGAAGATCGGGGAAGTGTGGGCGTCTCCGGACCATGCGGCGACGCTCCGCTCCATTGCCGAAACGGAAGCGGAAAGCTTTTACCGCGGCGAGCTGGCGGAAAAAATCGCCGCCTTCTCGAAGCAATACGGCGGCTTTTTGGCGGCGGACGACCTCGCCGAGTATGAACCGGAATGGGTCGAGCCGATCTCCGTCTCCTACCGCGGCTATGAGGTGTGGGAAATTCCGCCGAACGGCCAAGGGATTGTCGCGTTGATGGCCATCAACATCATGAGCGGGTTTGACGTGCCGAGCGTGCCGGATGTCGAGACGCACCACCGGCAAATCGAGGCGATGAAGCTGGCCTTTGCCGATGGGAAAGCGTACATCGCCGACTGCCGCTATATGAACTGCAGCCCAGACGAGCTGTTGTCGGAATCGTTTGCCGCGATGCGCCGGGCGCAAATCGGCGAGGAGGCGCTGACGCCGGAGCCGGGGACGCCGCCAAAAGGCGGAACGGTCTATTTGGCCGCCGCGGACGGCGAAGGGAATATGGTGTCCTATATTCAAAGCAACTACATGGGCTTCGGCTCGGGCCTCGTCGTCCCAGGAACGGGCATTGCCTTGCACAATCGCGGCCATAACTTCGCCTTTGATGAAGGCCATCCGAACGGGTTGGCGCCGCGGAAAAAGCCGTACCATACGATCATCCCCGGCTTTTTGACCAAAGGCGGCGCGCCGGTCGGCCCGTTCGGCGTCATGGGTGGATTTATGCAGCCGCAAGGGCATTTGCAAGTGATCATGAACACGATCGATTTTGACTTGAACCCGCAAGCGGCGCTCGATGCTCCCCGCTGGCAGTGGATGGAAGGAAAAACGGTGCTCGTCGAGCCGCACTTCCCGCGCCATATCGCTGAAGCGCTCGCCCGCAAAGGGCATGACATCCGCTTGGCGTTGGACAGCGGACTGTTCGGCCGCGGGCAAATCATTTGGCGCGATCCTGACACCGGTGTGCTTGCCGCCGGGACGGAGCCGCGCACGGACGGTGCGGTGGCCGCTTGGTGAGACTCACGATAAAGGGATGATTTCGATGAACCAGTGGCATTTGTTTCTCGCTTTTTTCCGCGTCGGCATGCTTGGATATGGGGGCGGCCCGTCTTCGATCCCGCTTGTGCGCGCTGAAGTGGTGGCGAAATACCGCTGGATGGCGGATGAAGAATTCGCTGAAATTCTGGCCATCGCCAATGCTTTGCCCGGCCCGATCGCCACGAAGCTTGCCGGCTATATCGGCTACCGTGTCGGCGGCGCGCTCGGTTTAGTGAACGCCGTGTTGGCGACGACCGCCCCGACGGTCGTGTTGATGATCGTGCTGTTGGCCGCCTTATCCTCGTTTAAAGACACACCATGGGTCGCTGGGATGACCAAAGCGGTCGTGCCGGTCGTGGCCGTCATGCTTGCCGAGATGACGTGGCAGTTCGCCAAACAGGCGCGCGCCGCCCTCGGCTGGCGGCCGGCCGCCCTGCTCCTTCTTGCCTGCTTTTTGGCCTTGCAGTGGCTCGGCCTTCATCCGGCGCTTGTGGTCGCAGTGTTGCTTGCGGCCGCGTTTGTCGGCCGAAGCAAGCCCAAGGCGGCGGATAGAGACAAAGGCGGAGAAAGGAGGGCGTCGTCATGATCTACTGGCAGCTGTTTCTCGCCTTTTTTTGGCCCGGCATTCTCGGCTACGGCGGCGGCCCGGCTTCCATCCCACTCATCGAGCACGAGGTCGTTGACCGCTACGGCTGGATGACGGTCAACGAATTCAGCGAGGTGCTGGCGCTTGGCAACTCTCTTCCCGGCCCCATTGCGACGAAAATGGCAGGTTATATCGGATACGAACAAGCCGGCGTCCTTGGCGCTGCCATCGGAGTGTTTGCCAGCGTCGCTCCGTCGCTCGTTTTGCTGTTGGCGCTGCTTGGGCTCTTGTACAAATGGAAAGACGCGCCGCAAGTGAAGCGGCTCACCGCCTACATCCGCCCAGCGATCGCCGTGATGCTCGGGATTATGGCGATCGACCTTTTCCGCGAATCGTACGAAGGGGCCGGGCTCGGCCAAACGGCGTTTCTCACCGCCGCGAGCGCTTTTTTGCTGCTGGGCAAATGGCGCATCCACCCAGCGTACGTCATCGTCTTGGCGCTTGTGTATGGGGCTTTCTTTTTGTCGTAATGCAGGGAAAATCTTTTCAGCGCTGCAACGGGATGCTTCATCCATGGGTGAGCATCCCTCTTTTTGTGGCAGCGCGGGCAAAAAAGAACATCGATGCAGAAATTCCTGTTGGAAAAGGCCGCAAAAAGCGCTCGGGACAGGAGCGTTTTCCTAATTTAGACGCCGGATGGCGAGCGCGGCAACAGCCGCGAAGGCAAACCGGCAGCGCCTTCACTCGACCGTAAATGTCGCCTTCGCCCGCGCGTTCGGCCAGTTTGGATCAGCGAGCCACCACTCAAGCGTATACGTCCCCGGCTCTAGGCCGCGGAACGTTTCCTGAAACGACAGCTCTTCCCCCTGTTTTAACGGCCGTTCCTCATAAATTTGCGCAAACATCTTCCCTTCGCTGAACTGCTTCATCTTTTGTCCATCGCGGTATAAAACGTAGTCATACTTTTTCGAGCTCGTAAACGTCACCGTTTGCACGCGTTCGGTTTGGTTTTTCACCGTGAAGGTAAACACGTATGCCCCGTTTTGTTTTTCATATGTCAGCGATGGCTCAAGCGTCCCGGCGATGATGCCTTTTCCGCCCGCGGGCGCCGGTTTGCCTGATGGAGCGGGGCCAAGCAAATCATCTTTCGCCTGCGGGCGCTCGTTGCCGCTATTATACATAAACAGCGCACTCGCCGCCGCCACCCCGGCCAACACGGCTGCGACGCCGATCATTTTTCCTTTGCCCATGCCAGCTCCTCCTTTTTTCCTCTCTATACATATAGTCGTTTCCCATTTCGCTTCCGTTACAAACCGCAAAAAAATTGTGAAAAAACCGTTGTCCGCCTTGATATTTCTGGTATATATGCCCGATTTGTCTAATAAAATGTTACAAATTGAACAGCAATGAGAGTGGTTGAGGTGGGGATCGTTCACAACCGGCAAGCGACGCGGCGAAGACGCTTCTAAGACATCCAACGAAAGCGGCGCCCATCATTGGCAAGACGAGTCTCATTTCACACTTCTCACTTCTCACATCCAACCTAGGGAGGGCGAGTGGTGTGCACGATTACATCAAAGAGCGTACGATCAAGATTGGCAAGTATATCGTGGAGACAAGGAAAACCGTTCGCGTCATTGCGAAAGAATTTGGCGTATCCAAAAGCACCGTGCATAAAGACTTGACCGAGCGGCTGCCGGAAATCAACCCGGAACTGGCCCAAGAAGTGAAGCAAATCCTCGATTACCATAAATCGATCCGCCATTTGCGCGGCGGGGAAGCAACGAAGAAAAAGTATAAAAAGCAAGCAGTGAAAAACAACTGACTTTTTCCTTGCCATCTGCCGTTTGCAGTATCATTCCGGGAGGCAAATATGGTAGAATGAACAATTAGGAATGATTTTAGGGCAGAGGCAAGGAGGAGCAAGTCATATGTTTTCACGAGACATCGGCATCGACCTAGGCACGGCGAACGTCCTCATTTTCGTCAAAGGCAAAGGCATCGTGCTCAATGAGCCGTCCGTCGTGGCGATTGATAAACACACGAACAAAGTGCTCGCAGTCGGCGAAGAAGCACGACGAATGGTCGGACGTACTCCTGGGAATATTGTTGCCATTCGGCCGCTCAAAGACGGCGTCATCGCGGATTTTGACATTACCGAAGCCATGCTGAAGCATTTCTTAAGCAAGCTCGACCTAAAAGGCTTTTTCGCCAAACCGCGCATTTTGATTTGTTGCCCGACGAACACAACATCCGTGGAACGGAAAGCGATCAAAGAGGCAGCAGAAAAAAGCGGCGGCAAAAAAGTGTACTTGGAGGAAGAGCCGAAAGTCGCAGCCATTGGCGCCGGAATGGACATTTTTCAGCCGTGCGGAAACATGGTCGTTGATATTGGCGGTGGCACGACTGACGTCGCGGTTCTCTCGATGGGAGACATCGTCACCGCCTCTTCCATTAAAATGGCCGGGGACAAGTTCGATATGGAGATTTTAAACTACATCAAGCGCGAATATAAGCTGCTCATCGGGGAACGAACGGCCGAGGAAATCAAGATTAAGGTCGCAACGGTATTCCCAGGCGCACGGTCCGAAGAAATCGACGTCCGCGGCCGCGATCTCGTCACCGGACTGCCGCGCACGATCACCGTTCGATCGGAGGAGATCGAACAGGCGCTTCGCGAGCCGGTGTCCTTGATTGTACAAGCCGCCAAAAGCGTGCTCGAGCGCACCCCGCCGGAACTGTCGGCGGATATTATCGACCGCGGCGTCATTTTAACGGGTGGCGGTGCATTGCTTCATGGCATCGATTTATTGCTGTCAGAAGAGCTGAAGCTTCCGGTGTTCGTCGCGGAGAATCCGATGGACTGCGTCGCCCTTGGCACCGGGATTATGCTGGAAAACATCGATCGGGCGCCAAAATCGCAATTGATTTAAAAAGCCGTCATGCCCTTTGGCCAAGAGATGGTTCATCTGGATCAACCTTATAGAGTCAACCTTTTGCGTCATTCAGGCGCAGACCGCTTTGGAAGGACGTTTTTCTCATGGCTTGATCAAAATGGATACAACCGCCGCCGGGACAAGCGAG
The DNA here is from genome assembly GCF_056494105.1 of Geobacillus sp. PLS 41. Classification (NCBI taxonomy): domain Bacteria; kingdom Bacillati; phylum Bacillota; class Bacilli; order Caryophanales; family Anoxybacillaceae; genus Geobacillus; species Geobacillus sp. PLS 41. The sequence continues at coordinate 738,404 of NZ_CM151395.1, forward strand.
GCGGGCAAAAAAGGAATGGCGGGGGATGCCGCGGCTGCCCTTGCCCGCTTATAATGAAAGATGGAATGGAAAGGAGCGGAGCGGCAGGGCAACGCGCCGCCCGCTTGACCATAGGGAACACCCCATCCGCCGCTGCCCAAAGAGCGGCCGCGGCTTTTTCTGATCGATCGGACAAGCGAGGTGCTGGTCATGTTGAGAGGGTTGTACACCGCCGCGAGCGGCATGCTCGCCCAGGAGCGGCGCGTTGAGATGCTGACCAACAACTTGGCGAACGCCGAAACGCCGGGATACAAAGCTGATGCAGGAGCGATGAGAGCGTTTCCGGAACTGTTGATGAGCCGCCTCGAGGACGAGCCGATCCCGACCGCCTCAAGGCGCGCCATCCCGACGCAAACCGTCATTGGGCCGCTCGTTACGGGCGTCTATATGCAAGAACTCATCCCGAACTTCCGCCAAGGGGATGTGAAAGAAACCGGCTTGGCGACCGATATCGCCCTTGTGGACGGACAAGTCCCCGTCGACCGGGCGAGCGGCCAGCGAGGCGCGCTGTTTTTTGCCGTCGCCAACGGTCAAGGGGAGGTCCGCTACACAAGAAACGGTCATTTCACCTTGAGCCCGGACGGCTACTTGACGACGCAAGAGGGCTGGTATGTGCTTGATGCCAATGGCGAGCGCATTCCGCTCTCAAGCGAGCGGTTTGCCGTCCGCGACGATGGAACGATCATCGATGAGAATGGGACGGCCACCCGTCTCGGCGTTGCATTCGCCGCCAATCCGCAAACGTTGATCAAGGAAGGAAACGGCTTATTCCGCAGCACGACAGGGCCGTTGCCGCAGGCGCCCGGCAATGTGACGTATACGGTGAAACAGCGTTTTCTCGAGCGGTCGAACGTCGACATTGAGCGGACGATGACCGATTTGCTCGCTGCCTACCGCGCATTTGAAGCAAACCAAAAAATCATCCAAGCGTACGACCGCAGCTTGGACAAGGCCGTCAACGAAGTCGGCCGCCTGAAATGATGAAAGGGGGACAAGCCCGTGCTCCGTTCGATGCTCACCGCCGCCAACACGATGAACGCCTTGCAAGAGCGGCTCGATACGATCAGCCACAACATCGCCAACAGCAACACCGTCGGCTTTAAACGGCGCGAAGCGAGCTTTGCCGAGCTCTTGACCCAACAAATCGACCGCCTGCCGAACGACGAAGCGCCCCGGCAAACGCCAGAGGGCGTGCGCTACGGCAACGGGGCGCGTCTCGCTTCGACGATGCTCATCACCAAGCAAGGTGCGCTGGTGGAAACCGGCCGCCGCCTGGATTTTGCCTTGACGGACGAAAACCAATGGTTCCGCGTCCGTCTGGCCGATCAAAACGGTGCGGAAACGATCGGCTACACCCGCGCCGGCAACTTTTCGCTTGCGCCCATGAACGGCCAGCTTGCTTTGACGACAAGCGACGGCCTGTTTGTGCTTGATGAAAGGAACGCGCCGATTGTGCTTCCCGCCGATGCGCATGACGTACAGATGTCCCCGACTGGGACGTTGACGGCAACCAATACCGACGGCCGCGTTGTCGCCCGCGTCAATTTGGGCGTCACCATGATCCGCCGTCCGCAGCTTCTGGAAGCCCGCGGCGGCAATGTCTATGCGCTTCCCAACGTCCCAGGCGCGGCCGAAGAACTGAACGGCAGCTTGCGCGGCCAAATCAGCGTCAAGCAAGGCGCGCTCGAACAAGCGAACGTCGACCTTGGCGAGGAAATGGTCGGCCTGATGGCGACAAGCCGAGCGTATCAGCTCAACGCCCGCGCCGTTTCCATCTCCGAACAAATGCTCGGGCTGATTAACGGCATGCGCTCCTCATAAGGAGGATCGCGATGAGTGACGAGAGGCATCAAGAACCTATGCGCTCGCCGTCTTCCCGGATGGCGAGGCGGAAAGGCCGAGTAAGAAAGAGCCCGCCGACTCCCGCCGAACCGGAAGCCAAAGCCCTTCCGCCGGAAGGGGAGGCGGCCGCGCCGCGCCGGTTCGTCCGCACCCGGCTCATCCCGATCTGGCTTCGGCTGATCATCGTGATCGTCTTGATGGCCGCAAGCCTCGCCGCCGGCGCGGTCGTCGGCTACAGCGCCATCGGCGATGGGAAGCCGCTCGATGTATTCCGCCCGTCCACGTGGAAGCACATCATCGATATCGTCGAGAAAGGAACGGATCGCGGCTGATGAAGCCGCCAAACGAGAGAAAGGAGTTTGTCCATGCTTGACATCCAGCAAATCCAGTCCATCATCCCGCACCGCTATCCGTTTTTGCTTGTCGACCGCATTCTGGAAATCGAAGAAGGCAAGCGCGCCGTCGGCATCAAAAACGTCAGCGCCAACGAATCATTTTTCGCCGGCCATTTCCCGGAATACCCGGTCATGCCCGGCGTGTTGATCGTCGAGGCGCTCGCCCAAGTCGGCGCCGTCGTCCTCCTGCAAAGCGAGGAAAACCGCGGCCGCCTCGCCTTCTTCGCCGGCATCGACAACTGCCGTTTTAAAAAGCAAGTCAAGCCGGGCGACCAGCTCCGCTTGGAAGTCGAAATCCTCCGCGCCCGCGGCGCCATCGGCAAAGGCAAAGGCATCGCCACCGTCGACGGCGAGCTTGTCTGCGAAACGGAGTTGATGTTCGCTCTTGGCGACAAACGAGCTGACTGAACAAAACGCGTTCCTTCGGGGAGCGCGTTTTTTTGTCGGCTGCGCTATATAGCGTGCGAATGAAAAGTTTCTTTCTGGGAAAGATAAACAAGGACCGGCCTTACATAAGGTCACCACAACCAATAGAAAGGAGCAGATAGGATGAAGAAAAAAGCGTTGCTGATCCGGCTGTTCAGCGCCCTTGTCGCCCTCTTTTTAGCGGCTGGATGCAATATGAACCGCGACAACAACAATCCTCCGCCGCCAAACAACCAAAACGATGTCAACGACCAAGACGTAAACCCGGCTGATGACATCAACCAAAACGATAACGTCGACAACGACAAAGACAATGACGGCATCCCGGACAACCGCGATACCGATTTGAACGACAACCAAAACAATCAACTCCCGCCGGGAGACGACACGAACAACGGACCGGGCGACGATGAGCGCGATACGGTTCCGGACCGCGAAGACCCGATTGAAGATCCGCGGGATGCGAATGACAAAGACAATAAAGACGAATAGCGCAAACAAAGGCTGCCTGTCGGGCGGCCTTTTCATTTGGCCAAAATTAGTACCGATTTCGGCTAGATATGTCTGTTGATATCCGCTATAATGGGGATGTCCATCGATTGTCGAAAAATGCGGACAGGAGAATCATAGGGGGGGACACAATGGAAGAAACAATCAGCCTGCGCGAGCTGTTCGATACATTGCGCAAACGGCTTTGGCTCATCGTCCTGATCACCGCGCTTGCTACCGTTGTAAGCGGTGTGGTCAGCTACTTTATATTGACGCCGATTTACGAGGCGTCGACGCAAATTCTCGTCAACCAGGCGAAATCCGAGCAGCAGCTCTACAACTTCAACGAAATCCAAACGAACGTGCAGCTCATTAACACGTACAGCGTCATCATTAAAAGCCCGACGATTTTGGAAAAAGTGAAAGACGAGCTCCACCTTGACCGGACGCTTGACGAACTGAACGAACAAATTCAAGTCTCAAGCGAAAAAGACTCACAAGTGTTCTCTGTCACCGTCCAAGACCCAGATCCAGCTATGGCGGCCAAGATCGCCAACAAAACGGCGGAAGTGTTCAAAAACGAAATCGTCAAAATCATGAACATCGACAACGTCACCATTCTCTCGAAAGCGGAAGTGAAAGAACATCAAGCCCCGGTCAAGCCGAAGCCGCTTCTCAATATGGCCATCGCCTTCGTCGTCGGCCTCATGACTGGCGTCGGACTTGCCTTCCTGCTTGAGTATTTGGACAACACGATCAAAACGGAAGAAGACGTCGAAAAACATCTCGGCCTGCCGGTGCTCGGCGCGGTCAGTTTAATCACGGCGGAAGGCGGCCAAAAAGCGAGACGCGAATCCGCCATTCCACAAACAAGAGGTGAAACCATTGGCTCGTAAACCAGCAACATCGATCCGCAAAGCGGAGCGGAGACTGATCACGGTCGACAACCCAAAATCCCCCATCGCGGAGCAATACCGAACGATCCGAACGAATATCCAATTTTCATTCATTGATGCGCCGCTCCGCTCCCTAATTGTCACGTCAACCGGCCCTGGCGAGGGAAAATCGACCACCGCGGCGAACTTGGCTGTCGTCTTCGCTCAACAAGGGAAAAAGACATTGCTCATTGATGCCGACTTGCGCAAGCCGACCGTCCATTACACGTTCCGCTTAAACAACTACAAGGGATTGACCAACGTCTTGACGGGCTCGGCGCCGCTTTTGCCGACGTGTCAAGCGACCGAAATCGACCACTTATCAATCTTAACGTCTGGCCCGATTCCGCCGAACCCTGCCGAGCTCCTCAGCTCGAACGCGATGGCGCAATGCCTCGAACAGTTGTATGAGACGTTTGATCTTGTCATCTTCGATACCCCGCCCGTCCTCGCCGTGACGGATGCACAAATTTTAGCCAACCAATGCGACGGCACGGTGCTGGTCATCGAAAGCGGCGGCACCGAAATCGAAGCGGCGGTCAAGGCGAAAGAACTGCTCGAAGCGGCCAACGCCAAACTGCTCGGCGTTGTCTTGAACAAGCGGAAGCACCGTGACGGCGGGTACTATTACTACTATCAATACAAGTAACCACAAACGGCTTCCCGACCGCGGGAAGCCGTTCTGATAGAGAAAAGGGGAGAGAACCGTTGAGAAACTTCGTCTTCATCCTTTTGCTCACCGCCGCTTGCCTTGCCTTTCTGATCACCGGTCACTTGTACTGGGAGCGAAAAATCGAAGCCACGGTGCAAGCGGCGCGGGCGAAAGTCGAAACATCCGCCAAGCAAGAAACGGAGACGAGCCAAACGGAAGTGATCCTCGCCCGCGCCAAGCAGCTGCCAGCGGCCGCGCAAGCTGCCATCAAGCGGGCGGTGGAGGAACACCGTCCGATCCGCCTCGTCATCGCCGGCTCCGAATCAACGCCAGAGAACGGCGGCTGGCCTGAGCGGTTGAAACAAGCGCTCGATGACGCCTACGGGAAAGGCGTGTTTCACATCACCGTCCACGAATACGACGGCTTGACCACCGCCGACGCCGACCGACAGCGCATCGCCGCCGACTGGGCCAAGGACAAGCCGGATCTTGTCCTGCTTGAACCGTTTTTGTTAAACGACAACGGTGTCGTGACGATCGACGACACTCTTGCCCATATCAAATCGATCATCGACGAGCTCAAATCGGCGGCCCCGAATGCGGTCGTGATCTTGCAGCCGCCGAACCCGATTTACAACGCGACCTACTACCCGCGCCAAGTCCAACAGCTCGAAGCGTTTGCCAAAGAGAACGGCTATCCTTACCTCAACCATTGGCCCGCCTGGCCTGACGATCAAAGCGAAGAGCTGAACCGCTACGTCGACCCGCAAACCGACTTGCCGACCGAGGAAGGAGCCGCGCTTTGGGCCGATGCGCTCGCCAAGCGCTTCATCGCCCAATGAAAACGCGCACCTCTTAAGGTGCGCGTCTCATTTACTTCGCCGCCGTCGCTTTCAGCTCCAGATGCTCTTTCAACTCATTCGAAATCGCCAGCCGTTCGCTCTCTGGCACGATCAAGTAATAAATGCCATTGATTTTCGTCCCTTGTCCCGTAATATGCAGCTGCTTAATTTGCTTGCGGGCGTCTTTGTAATTCGCTTGAATTTCTTTCATTTCCTCAAACGTCAAGTTCGTTTTCACGTTTTTCCCGATCGCTGCGAGCACATCGCTGTAATTCGTGAGCGACGAGAAGCTGGCGCCTTTCTCAATAATCGCTTGAATGATCTGCTTTTGCCGGTCCTGGCGCCCGAAATCGCCGCGCGGGTCCTCTTTCCGCATGCGGGAGTATTTCAGCGCTTCGTCCCCGTTTAACGTAATCTCGCCTTTCGGGAAGTGCGTTCCTTCATACGTAAAAGCGAACGGGTTGTTCACCGTCACTCCGCCGACCGCATCGACGATGTCGCGGAAGCTTTCCATGTTGACCTTAATGTAGTAGTCAATGGGAATATCTAAAAAGTGTTCCACCGTCGCCATCGTCATCTCCACTCCGCCAAAGGCGTACGAGTGGTTGATTTTATCTTTCGTCCCTTTTCCGATAATCTCCGTTCTCGTATCGCGCGGCACGCTCACCATGTCAATCGACTGCTTGTTCGGATTCACCGTCATCACAATCAGCGTATCCGCGCGCCCGCGATCCCCTTTGCGTTCATCAACGCCGATCAACAAAATGGAAATCGGCGTCTTCCGTTCAAACGAAACGTTTTCTTTCCGCTTCTCCGACTTCCAGTTGACGTTCTCGTGCATTTGGTTCGCCGTCTGTTTCACATGATGATAAATGGAATAGGCGAATATTCCTGCTCCAGCGAATAACACGACGAGCAATCCCGTCACCCAGCGGAGCCATGTTTTCTTCTTTTTTCGACGTTCTGCTCTCATGGGCACTCTTCCTTTTCTATTCAGAAATTTTCGTGCATACCATTTCGATTATAGACCGTTTTCGAAAAGAAGACAACTGACAGCCGCATTGGCGGGCGTTCCAGCTTGCCCCCTAATCAGTGGAATTTGCCTTCCATTTCGACAATGTTCGACAAACCTCACCCATTGATAGCCTGTTTTTCCTATGTTACCATAATAGGGGTTTAGTAGAGCGAAAAAAGGAGGAGTGGACGATGATCGACATTCATAGCCATATTTTGCCTGGCGTTGACGACGGAGCGGCGGCGATGGAGAACGCCATCGCCATGGCGCAAGCCGCAGCCAAGGAGGGGATTACAACGATCATTGCCACTCCCCATCATCAAAATGGAACGTATGACAACCCAAGACCAGCCGTCCTTTCCTTGGCGGCGGAACTAAATGACGAATTGAAACGGCGCGGCATCGCCTTGAACGTGTTTCCAGGCCAAGAAGTGCGCATCCACGGCGACTTGCTTGACGGCCTTGCCCGAGGCGAGGTGATGACGCTTGCCGATACATCATACATGTTGATCGAATTTCCGCCCGATCATGTGCCGAAATATGCGGAGCAACTCCTCTTTGATGCCCAAGTGAAAGGGTTTATCCCGATCATCGCCCATCCGGAGCGAAACGCCGAGATCATCGAAACCCCCGAGCGGCTCTACCAGCTCGTCAAACGCGGCGCCTTGTCCCAGCTGACGACATCAAGCATTACGGGCCATTTCGGCAAGAAAATCAAAACGTTCTCGTTTCAGCTGATCGAAGCGAACTTGGCCCATTTCATCGCCTCGGACGCCCACAACACGAAAACGCGGCCGTTTCGCCTCCGCGAGGCGTACGAGGTGATCCGGAAAGAATACGGGACAGACATGGTGTACTACTTCCAAGAGAACGCCGAGCTGCTCGTTCGCGGCCAAGCCGTGTTCCGCGACGAACCACAGCGGGTGAAAAAGAAAAAGTTCCTTGGCCTCTTTTAGAAATAGTTGGCAGTATGATATAAAATAATTTAGAAATACTTCTTTTCTTTTGCCCGTTCGTTGTCGAAACATGGCTTGTTTCTTGTAGAACGATTCAGAATGATGTCGACCGACATCCAATAGCGGCGGCTCTTTCTTTAAGACAGTTTGGCTCGCGCAGCAAGAGATTCATAGCGGCGGCTTCTTTGTCTTAAAGACAGGCCGTTTTCTTCGTTGATGCCGTTTCGTTCGGTGATGTCTCCTTACCGTTATCAATGGAGGCACTCGGCCATGCCGTGGGTGGGGACGATGACGGTCCTGGCACCTTAGACGCCCGTCGTCGAGGGTGTGGCGTGAGGGCGGGTTAGATGCCCGATCTAACTTAACCCGTGGTGCTAGTTGAGCGTCAGCGCTCAACCAGCCCTAGTGTGACCAAGGAATAAGCCAACAAGATGCCATCGAGTGCCACTTCAAACCCGGCAATGGAATTCGCTCGAATGTCGGTGATCCGGTATTGGTCTACGAGAATCGAAAACACCGTCTCGATGACTTTGCGTTTTTTTTGGATCCATTCTTCCCATGCCTTGGATGGGCCGTGCTTTTGATGGTGTCGAGACGGTGTCCAGAACGCGGCTTGGTGTTCTTCGTACAGCTTTTCTCGAAGAGCGTGGCTGATGTACCCTTTGTCCCCAAAGTTGTAGGGATGAGGGATTTGAGTCATCACCGTTTCAGCGGCTTTGACGTCGTGGCAGGACGCTTCCGTCACGACATAGCCCATGGCCAGCCCTTGATTGGTCACTTGAAGATGCAGCTTGAAACCGTAGTACCATTGCTTTTTGGAAGCACAATACCCCATATCCGCGATCCCTCGAAATCGCTTGACGCGCTGCATTCTTGCGGGATGGCACAACGGAAGAGGCAAGCTGTCGACGACCGCATAAGCATGGTGTTGGCCACGTTTCGCCAGCTCATGACGGATCCATTTGATGGCGAAACCAAGCGCCCGGCAGCGGCGGTTGTATCGGGAGCGTTCAAGAAACGAGCCGTTTGTGAACAAATTTCCCGTGACAAAACGATGCCAGGCTCGTTCGGAAGAAAAGCCCAGCAGCTTCCCCAAAAGGTGAACCGCCATGACCACTTCGTCTTCTTGCTTGACCAAGTGACGGTTGCGGCGATGAAGATACATTTGAATCAACGACAGTTGGGCAGAAACAAAACAGAAAATAGCGGCATATTGTTTTTGAAGTTTGGCTGGATCTGTAGTAAAATGAAAGTGCTCTTGCATGGGGGATCTCTCCTTTCGAATGTTGGGTGACACTTTCATTCTACTGGAGATCCGCCAGCAAGGGCTATTTTTATGCTTGTCTGAGTTTTATCTAGCACCACGGGTTAACTTATTTTGTTTCTATGTGCTTCACTGGCCATGCTATAATCAGAGCAAGGAGGTGAAGCCATGAGCCAAGAGCTGAAAGAATTGCTTCGTTCCGTCTTGCAAGAAGAACTGAAACCAGTCCACGACAGGCTTGAGCGGTTGGAAGGCACAGTCGGACACATTCGCCAAGACGTATCCCAGCTTCAGAAGGAAGTCACCCAACTGCAAGAAGGTCAACGGACATTAGAAACCACGGTTTCCCAAATTCAAAAGGATGTTGCCCAGCTCCAAGAAGGGCAGAAGGCGTTGCAGCGTGATGTCGCCCAACTGCAAGAAGGTCAACGAACATTGGAAACGACGGTTTCCCAAATCCAAAAAGACATCACTCAGCTGCAACAAGGCCAACAAAAATTAGAAAACGAGATGGCCGGCATGAAGCAGACGCAAGAACGAATCCTCGAAGAGCTGCGCGTTTCCAAACACAATCAAGCACTCATTTTAAACGATGTCACCAGCATAAGAAAATCCGTCGATGTCACCGTCTCGTACTTGCAGCGCCGATCCGATGTGATGTTCGACAAACTGATCGATCATGAAAAAGAGATTTTAAATCTGAAATCAAAAATGCCAAACTAAGTCCCAAAAAGGGGCTGTTTTTTATGCCCATATGCATCGGCGCATCGGCGCAGCCAGCGTTGCACCGATGCGCGGGGGCATATGGGCCAAAATACATAGGGGGTTCCATCAATTGAAAAAAGTGCGCAAAGCGATGGTCTCGGCGGCGAAATCCAGCTCACCGACGCGATTCAAAAATTAAACGAAATCCAGCGAGTCTTTGCTTACGAATTCGAAGGCAAGCGCTACGACGTCGGAGAAAAGATCGGATTTATCCAAACGACGATTGAGTTTGCGTTGCAGAATGAGGAGTTAAGAGACGATTTACTCGCATTTATGGAGAAAATCGTTGCGGAAACAAAACAAAATACGAATGCATCATAACGAGCCATCGCGAACATGGCTCGTTATCTATTATACGAAGGGAGACGCAGTGCGTTGGCATATCGAAAACGATTGACGTTTTTAATAATATTGGATTCATTAATCGTGCTAATGGCGATTTACGTCAGCTTGTTTACGCTTCATCCAGGAATACAAATATGGAAGTATGAATCCGTTCTTTTATCGGCGCTGACGCTGCTTGTCAGCCATCATTTCTTTGCGTTTATATACCGTTTGTATCAAAAAGCGTGGGAGTACGCGAGCATTGGCGAATTAACGGCGATTATCAAGGCGGTTACCTTTTCGATTATTACAACGGCTATCGTGCAGTTTGCTGTCTTTCAAGATATTTACGTTCGCGCGTTGATGATTACATGGATGATCCATATTATTCTCATCGGCGGATCGCGGTTTGTCTGGAGAGTGTTCCGCGACCGTTACATAAAACCAAACGCGAATAAACGGCGGACGCTGATTATCGGAGCGGGATCCGCAGGAATGATGGTAGCGCGGCAGTTAGTGAACAATCCGGATGCGGAGCTGAGACCGATTGCCTTTATTGACGATGATCTGAACAAGCAAAAACTGCAGTTTTTCAACATTCCGGTTGTCGGAACGACAAAAGACATTGAAGATGTTGTGCGCGCGTTACGCATTGAGCACATTATTATCGCGATTCCATCGTTAACGAAAAAACAGCTGAACCGGATTTTTGAACAGTGCGCGAAAACAAACGCGAAAACACAAATCGTCCCAAAACTTGAAGATATCGTGACAGGGAAAGTGTCTGTCAGCCAATTCCGTGATGTGCAAGTGGAAGACTTGCTCGGCCGCGAACCGGTCGAACTCGATATCGAAAGCATTTCCAGCTACATCGAAAACAAAGTCATTTTAGTCACCGGAGCCGGCGGTTCGATCGGCTCGGAAATCTGCCGGCAAGTATGCCGATTTAACCCGAAAAAAATCGTCCTGCTCGGCCACGGCGAAAACAGCATTTATCAAATCGACATGGAACTGCGCAATCAATATAAAGACCAAATCGACATTGTCCCAGTCATTGGCGACATTCAAGACCGCGAGCGCATGTTTGAAGTGATGGAAGAACATAAGCCGGATGTCGTCTATCACGCAGCGGCGCACAAACACGTTCCGTTAATGGAATACAACCCGAAAGAAGCGGTCAAAAACAACATTTTCGGCACGAAAAACGTCGCCGAAGCAGCCGATACGTTTGGTGTCCAAACCTTTGTATTAATTTCTACTGACAAAGCAGTTAATCCTACAAATGTGATGGGAGCGACAAAACGCTTCGCGGAAATGATTATTCAACAATTGGACAAGCAGAGTAAAACAAAATTTGTCGCCGTCCGTTTCGGAAACGTCTTGGGAAGCCGCGGCAGTGTGATTCCGCTATTTAAAAAGCAAATCCAAGCCGGCGGTCCTGTCACCGTCACCCATCCGGATATGACGCGCTATTTTATGACGATTCCGGAAGCATCCCGCCTCGTCATCCAAGCCGGTGCACTTGCCAAAGGCGGCGAAATCTTTGTTTTGGACATGGGCGAACCTGTGAAAATCGTCGATCTCGCGAAAAACTTGATTAAACTATCCGGATACACCGTCGAAGAAATCGGCATCGAATTTACCGGAATCCGTCCGGGTGAGAAGATGTTCGAGGAATTGCTGAATGAAAATGAGGTTCATCCGGAACAGGTGTTTCCGAAAATTCATATTGGGAAGGCAACGGCGGTGGATGAAGCGATCCTCCGCGATTTTATGGAGCGGTTTGAAGGGATGAGCGAGGACGAAGTGCGGGCGACGGTGGTGGGGATTGCGAATGGGCGGGTTGTGCCTGAAAAAGTGAATTGAAAAGGAAAGAAGAATAGATGTTTATCAAACACGTTTTCAGTTATTTTGTCTCCAGGGGACTAACAGGCTTTATTAACTTCCTTGCTCTTGCTTGGTATACTCGAATGTTGAGTGCGGAAGATTATGGAGAATATGCACTAATTGTTGCCACAGCAGGGTTGGCAAATGCTATATTTTTTCAATGGATTAGGCTAGTCCTGCTCCGCTTTTTGTCAAAATATAGGGATGAAAAGAATGAATATGTATTGTTGAGCACTCTTTTTATCGGTTATCTCCTCACATTAGCAGCACTTATTTTTGTTACTTTTCTATCTTTATTTTTAGGTTTTGAAACTTTTTCTATCACGATAGGCGTCTTATTACTCGCTATTTCCCAATCCATTTTTGATATTATTTCAGAGTTGTTGCGAGCGTCTTTGCAAACGAAAGCCTACGGGTTGCTTTCTGTTTTAAAAGCAGCCATATCTTTAGGGCTGAGTCTACTGCTTATTCAATGGGGGCTAGGGTCAAACGGTGTTGTTTTTGGATTGATCCTCGGCCCGTTGCTATCCTTATGGATTCTATATGCTTTTCAAGAAAAGAAGCAAGACATCCGATTTCTCTTGCGAAAAGAAAATTTTCGTTTTGCTTTACTGAAAGAGTGCCTGAGTTACGGTCTTCCTTTAACCGCTACACTTTCATTATCATTTGTTATGAATCAGTCGGATCGATTATTATTGGGGTGGATGGCGGGGAAAAGTGAAGCTGGAATTTATTCTGCAGCCTACGATTTAACCCAGCAAACAATTATTATGTTAATGATGATTGTGAATTTAGCTTCGTACCCTTTGTGTGTAAGGGCTTTGGAAACCGAAGGATATGAAGCTGCACAAAAACAAATAAGAAGCAGCGCTGTTGGCTTATTTTTAATTGCCGCTCCGGCAACAATAGGCATGGTGACATTGAACAACAGCATTTCTTCAAGTATATTGGGTGAGGAATTTAGAGAAAAGGCCGCGATGATCATCCCCGTCGTAGCAATTAGTGTGCTATTGCAAGGAATGAAATCTTATTATCTTGATTTATCATTCCAACTGGGCAAAAAAACCACTTTGCAAATATGGCCTGTCCTTGTGGGTGGGGTGATCAATATCGTCCTAAATTTCGCTTTCATCCCTGTCTATGGAATTCAGGGAGCGGTATATGCTACTTTCATTGCTTATATCGCGGCTTTTGTTTTAAGCGGAATGATAGGTAGAGCAGTCTTTCCATTGACAATTCCATTAAGGGATTTTGCAAAAATCGTTGTCTGTGCCATGGTTATGTCCATTCCTCTTTATGTTTTGGATAGTGCGGATGATAATTTATATCGTCTAATAGCAAAGATTGGTTTAGGATTTTTTGTGTATTTTGCGATGGTGTATATTTTAAACGTCTGGCAGATACGTGAACATGTAAGTGGCTGGGCGGCTAAATTAAAAATGGAGAGGAAGTAAAAAACAACGATGAACAAACATATTGCGCTTTTCCTCCCCTCCCTCCGCGGCGGGGGAGCCGAGAGGGTGATGGTGAACTTAGCGAAAGCATTCGCTAAGAATAACTTTCAAGTTGATCTTGTCTTAGCTAAAGCAGAAGGGCCTTATTTGTCTCAAATTTCTAGTGATATTCGTATTGTCGACTTAAATGCATCCCGTGTTGCCCTAAGTTTGTTCCCATTAGCCAAATATTTGCGCAAGAACAAGCCGTTTGCTTTAATATCTGCATTAAATCACGCCAACATTATCGCGATTTTGGCAGCTGAAATCTCTTTGACAAAAACAAAAATTATAGTAACAGAACATAATACATTAAGTCGAACCTTGTTGCATCCCGCAAATGTTCGCACGAAACTCATGCCTTTTTTGATGAAGCTTTTCTATCCAATGGCTGACCATGTCATTGCGGTGTCTAACGGTGTAGCGGATGATTTATCGAAAACATTAAATCTTCCCCGATCAAAAATTAAAGTCATTTATAATCCGGTCGTCACCGATGATCTATTTGAAAAAGCGGATGAGGAAGTGGATCATCGTTGGTTTCAAGATAAGCAACATCCCGTCATTTTAGCCGTGGGGCGCCTGACAGAGCAAAAAGATTATCCTACACTGATTAAAGCTTTTTATCATGTGCGGCAACAAAGGAAAGCGAAATTAGTGATTTTGGGCGATGGCGAAAAGCGGGAAGAGTTGTTAAATTTAATAAAGGATATGGGATTAGAGCAGGATGTGGACATCATAGGGTTTGTGCAGAATCCGTATGCATATATGAAACGTTGTTCCGTATTTGTTCTTTCTTCTAAATGGGAAGGGTTGCCTACTGTTTTAGTAGAAGCCTTAGCCTGCGGTGCAAATATAGTGGCTACAGATTGTCCGAGCGGACCAAGGGAAATATTAGAGGATGGGACGTATGGGATGCTAGTGCCGGTTGGGGATGTAGAGGGGGTAGCGGGAGCGGTATTGAAATGTTTATTGAAAAATGATCTAGATAAAGATAAGTTGATAGCAAGATCAAATGATTTTCATGTGGAAAAGATAGCTAGGGAGTATATCGATTTGTTTCACTTGCTGTAAATGTATAAAATTTGCAACCAAACTAAAGAGGAGTCATGATCTGAACTCTTAGGATGGAATAGATGTACTTATAAAATGCATCTTGAAAAGCTACCGTTTTGATTACGCAGCACATCCCAAGCACCGCAACACGTCTTCGGGCGTTCTTGAATGTAATAAACAAATCGCTGAACCGCTTGCAGGATCTCATAGCGGTCTTTGTGAGAGGCGTTCGCGATCACCGTATCCTTCAGCTTTTATAGACTCCCATGACAAAAACTTTCGTCACCATCGGAAGGATGAAAACAACCTTCTGCCGAATGGTCTCCTTGCAGCTGGGGTCATGAGGTCGTTGTATCTATGGTACGGAAAAGTCCGAAGGATAGACGGACCCCAGCAGCCTGGTGCACCACGGAATGTCGCTCTCTTTTGGGAAGCACGCAGGATAGTTACAACTAGTTCATAATTTCGAGAGGTAATTTCCATGGGGATTTTTGTCTTAGGGGCAAAGACAGAGCCCTTATTTAAAAGAAAAAACATGTACATCTTAATAACCTTGTTCTCATCGGTGTTTTTGGCATTACGACCTATTCCATGGGCAAAGGATGACCTGAACTATCTAGACTATGCCATGTACGGAGGAGAGCTCCTTCAATACACACTTGAAAGGTCTGTCACTAATCCTTTGTTCTTTTTTGTTAATGAACCATTATGGCTACTTATTAATAGTTTTGCGGGGGAATTTTTGCAACCCGAAATGGTTGTTAGGTTGGTTATTTTCTTTTCAACTTTTATGGTCTTATTGTCCATGGGCAGAATTACCAATTACTCTTTTTTTACTATTCTATTCTTTTTCGTCATTGTGCAGCTACTAAAAAATCATGTAACTCATTTGAGGCAGGGACTAGCTTTGGGGGTGTATTTGACCGGAATAGCTTTGAATGGGAGAAAAGGGTTACTTGTACGTCTTTTATCTCCTTTTGTGCATACATCCCTCTGGTTTACTGTGCTGGTGGAGTTTTATGAACATGTAACTAGTAAGTTACGATTATCTTTCTTTATTAAGGCTGCATTGTTCGCTGCACTAATATTGGCAGGAATCTTTTTTTTACCTACTATCATTCAAATGACTGGAGATAGGCGTTTCACTGAGTATCAGTTTGATATGGCACAATCAAGTTCGTTTTTGGGGTTTATGTGGTGGTTTATTTTAGGGACGCTGTTCTTTATAGGAAGAAAAAGAAACAATATTTCTGATTTAGGAACCTATGGAATATTATTCTATCTAGCGTCATACTTTTTTTTAGATTTTGGAGCGAGAGTATTTGAAAATTTTGTCCCTTTGATACTAGTATCCATGTTAAATTCAACAAAAGATTTTAAAGTTTTATTTGGTTGTTTGATGTTTTTTTATGGTTTGGTAGCATGGTATTTCAGAGGTGGATTAGTATTTTAGGGAAAACTTTGATGGAGATGAAAAAAATGAAGTGCAAATACAAACTCATTCACCTCATCACCGGCCTCAACACGGGCGGAGCAGAGATGATGCTGTACCGGTTGTTGTCCAAAATCGATCGTAACAAGTTCGAGGTTTCCGTGATTTCGTTGACTGATGTCGGTCCGGTGGGGGAAAAGATTAAAGAATTAGATATTCCAGTCATTGGGTTGGGGATGAAACGAGGAGTCCCGAACCCGATTTTTTTGTTGAAATTGGCCAGCATCTTAAAAAAAGAAAAGCCCGATGTATTGCAAACATGGATGTATCATGCCAACTTGTTGGGCCTTTTGGCTGGGAGATTGGCAGGCGTTAAGAATATTATCTGGGGCATTCACCACAGCAACTTGGATCCCAAAATCGAGAAAAGACAAACGATTGCCGTGGCGAAATGGTGCGGTGTATTGTCTCGTTTCTCTAGCAAAATCATCTGTTGTTCCCATGCCTCACTCCAATGTCACGAACAATTAGGGTATAGCAGGGACAAAATGATGGTCATCCCCAACGGCTTCGATATAGGATTGTTTCAACCGAACCGTCATTCCAAATCCTTATTGAAGGAGCTTTTCTTGGCGGATGATTGTTTGTTGGTCGGCCATGCGGCGCGTTGGCATGGTCAAAAAGACCATCCTACTTTAATCAAAGCAGCGAGAATGGTAGTGGACAAGTTGCCGAATGTCCATTTTGTGTTATGTGGAGATGGGGTCACGCACGAAAATGAAACATTGTCAGCTCTTATCAGACAGGAAGGAATCGAAAAACATGTCCATTTGCTGGGGAGAAGAAATGACATTCATACGTTAATGCCCCAGTTTGACGTGTATGTTTCTTCTTCAAAAGCAGGAGAGGCGTTTCCAATCGTATTGGGCGAAGCTATGGCTTGCGAAGTTCCTTGCGTCACGACAGACGTTGGGGATTCAGCTTATATTGTCGGTGATACGGGTTTTGTTGTGCCTCCTGAACATCCGCAAGTGCTGGCGGATGCGATTGTACGATGCCTCAGCCTTCCAACTGAAGAGCGCAAACAGTTGGGCAAGAAGGCAAGGCAACGGGTGGAGGAGCATTTTGCGTTGGATTTAGTAGTAGAGAAGTATGAGAATGTTTATCAATCCTTGTTGTAAAATTCAGTGAAAAGGTGCGTCAGCGATGATCAAAGTCGCCCATGTTTGTACGTCGAGTTACAGTCATAAAATATTGGTTGACAAATTAGCGTTATTAAAGCAAAAAGGGTATGAGATTCACCTTGTTTCTTCCGAGGAAGGGTACAACGAAGCATTGATGCAGAACTACGATTTCAAACTGCATTTTATTCCGATGAATCGCCAAATTCATGTGTTCGATGATATGGTGTCTATTTTTCGAATGACCCAATTGTTCCGTAAAGAGAAGTATCAAATTGTTCACACTCATACAGCGAAGGCGGGGATCATCGGGCGTATGGCAGGGAGGTTGGCTGGCGTCCCTGTCGTGGTTCATACAAGCCATGGGTTGCCTTTTTATGAGGGGCAGAGCAAGCTTAAGTATTATACGTATCGCTTTCTTGAGAAAATCGGCGCTTGGTTTTGTGACGCGATCGCCTCGCAAAATCGGGAAGATATGAAAAAAATTGAGCAATATGCTCCGCGCCAACGTGTGTATTATGAGGGGAACGGGGTGGATTTATCTAAGCTGGATGACCGAAATAACCATATAAGCTGTGAGCAGCTTACGGCCTTGAAAAATCGGTTAGGCATCCCAAATGATCAAAAAGTCATTTTGGTCGGGGCACGATTTGAACCTGTAAAGGATCACTTTTTTTTACTAGAAGGGATCAAGAGGGTCAAAGAACAGCACAGATCCGATTTTGTTTGCCTTTTGGCAGGAGACGGACCGTTGAGAGAGCAAATTCAGCAGCAAATCAAAGACGATCACCTTTCAGATGTAGTCAAAATCATAGGATTTCAAACCGATATTTATCCTTATATCAAGATGGCGGATCTCATTGTGTTAACTTCTGAAAAGGAGGGCGTTCCCCGAATCATCATGGAAGCGATGGCTTTTTCCAAACCCGTTGTGGCTACGGATGTATTGGGTACTAGAGAATTGGTTGTGGATGGAGAAACAGGTGTGTTAGTGGAATACAAGAATGTGGAACAATTGGCTTCAAGCATCCATGTGATGTTAAGTGATGAAAGAAAGAGAAAAGAGTTTGGAAATAACGGCCGGAGAAGGATTGAAGAAAGTTTTACGGAGGAAATCGTTGTGGAACGGATCGTGAACATGTATCAACAGTTATGGCAAGTAAAGAAAACGGAGGCATCGATATGACCATTCTTGTCACGGGTGCAGCGGGGTTCATTGGAATGCATTTTTCGAAACGGCTTTTAGAAGAAGGATATGAAGTGGTCGGGATCGATAATTTGAACGATTATTACGATCCTAAGTTGAAAGAGGATCGTTTATTGGAATTAAAGAAGTATAGCCGTTTTACGTTTGTTCAGCTTGATTTGGCGGATCGGGAGGGGCTTTTTGCGCTCTTTAACAACTATGCGTTTACGCATGTCGTCAACCTTGCCGCGCAGGCAGGGGTACGGTACAGCTTGCAAAATCCTTACGCTTATGTCGACTCGAATCTCGTCGGGTTTGTCAACATCTTAGAGGCATGCCGCCATAATCCCGTCAAACATTTGATCTATGCTTCTTCAAGTTCGGTGTACGGAGCGAATGCGAAAATGCCGTTTTCGACAAGCGACAATGTTGATCATCCCGTGAGTTTATATGCGGCGACGAAAAAGGCGAATGAGCTCATGGCGCATACATACAGCCATTTGTACGGCATCCCGACTACCGGACTTCGTTTCTTTACGGTGTACGGACCATGGGGGCGCCCGGATATGGCGTATTTTTCGTTTACCAAAAGCATTCTAGAAGGAAAGCCCATCAAAGTATTCAACTATGGAAATATGAAGCGCGATTTTACGTATATCGATGATATTGTTGAGGGAATGGTGCGTTTGCTTGATCGGCCCCCGCTTCCGAATAAACAATGGGATCGTTTTCATCCCGACCCGAGCTCGAGTTATGCCCCGTATAAGATTTATAATATCGGCCATAACCAACCTGTTAAACTGCTTGATTTTATTCAAACATTAGAATCGCTGCTTGGCATGGAGGCGAAAAAAGAGTTTTTGCCAATGCAGCTAGGCGACGTGGAAGCAACGTATGCGGATATTGATGACTTGCATCAGGCCGTCGGCTTCCAGCCTTCCACGTCGATTCGGGATGGGCTCAAGAAGTTTGTCGATTGGTATAAAGCGTACTATCAATAAACGCCAGTGCTTTTTCGAGGTGCTGGTTCTTTTGATTTGGAAGGGGAGCAAAAGTGAAAAAAATCGCTGTCGTGGGAACTGGGTATGTAGGACTCGTCACTGGCGTTTGCCTTTCCGATATCGGCCATCATGTGACATGCGTCGATATTGACGAACGAAAAGTGGAAAAGATGAAACAAGGGATTTCCCCGATTTACGAGCCTGGGTTGGACGAGTTGATGAAGAGGAACATTGAACGAGGCCGCCTGCATTTTACGACCAGCCATGAAGAAGCGTTCCGTGATGCCGAGGTGATTTACATTGCCGTCGGTACGCCGCAAAAGGAAGACGGTTCGGCGGATTTGCGGTTTGTCGAGCAGGCGGCTAGAGATATTGGGGCGCATATCGAACGGGATGGCGTGGTGATCGCTACGAAAAGCACCGTTCCTGTCGGGACGAATGAAAAAATCCGAGCGTGGATTCAGCAGCATCTCCAACGCCCCGTTCGTTTTGATATCGTATCCAATCCCGAGTTTTTGCGGGAAGGCTCAGCGATTTACGATATGTTCCACGGAGATCGCATCGTGATCGGGGCGGGCAATGAGCGGGCGGCGGCGGTGATAGAGGAAGTGAACAAGCCGTTTGGCATTCCAATTTTTAAAACGGATATTTATAGCGCGGAAATGATCAAGTACGCTTCAAACGCCTTTTTGGCGACGAGGATCAGCTTTATCAATGAGATTGCGAACATTTGCGAAAAGGTCGGCGCCAATGTCGAGGATGTCGCATACGGCATGGGGCTTGATACGCGGATCGGGCCGCAGTTTTTGCGGGCGGGAATCGGCTATGGCGGCTCGTGTTTTCCAAAAGATACAAAAGCGTTGGTGCAAATTGCGGGGGATGTCGATCATCAATTTGAATTGTTAGAAGCGGTCATTAAGGTGAACAACAAGCAGCAGCTCAAGCTGGTGGAAAAGGCGCGCAGCCGCTTCGGAAGTTTGCGAGGGAAGAGAGTGGCGTTGCTCGGGTTGGCATTTAAGCCGAATACCGATGATATGCGCCAGGCGGCTTCGATTGTCATTGCGCGGGAACTGCTGCAAGACGGCGCCTCAGTTGCGGCGTATGACCCCGTGGCGACAGAAAATGCCAAACGGATCATCGGCGATGAGGTGGTGTATGCTTCATCGGTGGAAGAAGCGTTAACAGATGCAGACCTAGCCATGATTGTGACGGAGTGGGAGGAGATTAAACAGCTGCCGCTTGATTTGTATGCAAAATACATGAAAACGCCAATTGTGTTTGATGGGCGGAATTGTTATCCGTTGGAAGAAGTGAAAAAGCATGCGATTGAGTACCACTCGATTGGCCGCCAAAGTGTGTTAACCAACGTTGTCAGCATTTAACATCCCAGCGAAACGTATTGAGGAATTCATCGTGTAACACGCAGAACAGGGTGAAAGCAATTGACGTTGCATAAAAGAAAAGTTTTATTTTCTGCGACTGTGTATGCTCACTTGGCCGCCTTCCACAAACCGTTCATCAAACTACTGCAAGACAAAGGCTGTGAAGTCTATGCAGCTGCGAATCCAGATCACGGGCGCAAAGAGGAAATCGAGGAATTAGGGGTCATTTGTTGGGACATTCCGTTTTCCCGCTCGCCGTATGATCGGGCAAATATTCAGGCTGTAAAGGAACTGAAGCGGTTATTTCAAACGCATCGTTTCGATCTCATTCATGTCCATACGCCAGTGGCGTCGTTTTTGGTGCGGTACATGGCAAAGAAATGCGGCCAAGGACCTGTGCTGTATACCGCTCATGGCTTTCATTTCTATCAAGGGGCTTCGATCCAAAATTGGCTCGTATATTATACAGCCGAAAAACTAGCGGCGAGATGGACGGATGGGTTGGTGGTGATGAATCGGGAAGATTATCAAAATGGGAAAAGGTTGGGATTCAAGGAGGATGAATCCCTCTTTTTTGTTCACGGAGTTGGCGTCTCGATTGATCAGTACGGCGTGCGTGGAGATGCAAATATTCGCGGCCAGCTGGGCATTAAAAATAGTGATGTAGTGATAACTTATATTGCAGAATTAAATCGCAATAAAAACCATTTATTCCTGCTAAGAAATTGGAAGGGAATTTTGCAACATGCCTCTAATGTGCATTGTTTGATTGTAGGCAAAGGAGAAAACGAGGAAGAGCTGAAACAGTATGTAGAACAAAACGAGTTAAACCATATTCATTTTTTAGGATTTCGCCATGATATCCCGATGATTTTATCGCACTCGGATATCGTGACGTTGCTATCGTTTCGGGAAGGGTTGCCGCGATGTGTCATGGAAGCCATGGCTTCGCAAAAGCCTTTAGTTGTGACGAATATCAGAGGTTCAAGGGATTTGGTTCAGCATGGGATCAATGGATTTGTCGTCGATTTAGAGGATGATCACGCTTTAACCGAGTCCTTCATCAAGTTAATCCGTGATCCAAAACTGCGGGAAGAAATGGGACAGGCTTCGTTTGAACGCATTCAACCTTATCGTTTGGAAAATGTCCTCTTGGAAATGGAAGATGTGTACATGCGATATTTGTCCTCGGCAAGGGACTAATTTTCATATAACGGGGGAACCGATATGGCGATTTTGATCACCGGCGGCGCGGGTTATATCGGCAGTCATACTTGCGTGGAATTGTTGAACGCAGGGTATGATATTGTCGTTATTGATTCATTCGCCAACAGCAAGCCCGAAGCGCTGCGGCGGGTTCAGGAGATTGCGCAAAGGGATTTTCCGTATTACCAGGCTGATTTGTTGGAACGGGATGCGCTGGAAGCCGTCTTCGCCAAGCATTCGATTGAGGCGGTCATCCATTTCGCCGGGTTGAAAGCGGTGGGGGAATCGGTGGCGGTGCCCCTTCTTTATTATCACAATAATATTACGGGAACATTGGTGTTGCTTGATGTCATGCGCCAATACGGGGTGAAGAACATCGTGTTCAGCTCGTCCGCGACGGTGTACGGCATGCCCGATCGGGTGCCGATTACGGAGGATTTCCCGTTGCGTCCGATGAATCCGTATGGGCGGACGAAGTGGATGATTGAAGAAATATTGCGTGATCTCTATGTATCCGATCCCTCTTGGAGCATCGCCCTTCTTCGCTATTTCAATCCAATCGGCGCCCATCCGAGCGGGCGGATCGGGGAAGACCCGAACGGCATTCCGAACAACTTGATGCCGTACATCACCCAAGTGGCGGTTGGAAAGTTGAAGGAGCTGCGCGTGTTTGGCAACGATTACCCGACCATTGACGGCACAGGGGTGCGCGATTACATTCATGTCGTCGATTTGGCGATCGGGCATGTGAAGGCGTTGGAGAAGGTGCTGGCGGCAACGGGGGTGGAGGCGTACAATCTCGGCACGGGGCGGGGATACAGCGTCCTTGAGGTCGTGTCAGCGTTTGAACGAGCGACAGGGGTGAACATCCCGTACAAAATTGTGGATCGCCGCCCAGGGGATGTGGCAGTGTGCTACGCCGATCCGACGAAGGCAAAGAGGGAGCTTGGCTGGATCGCGGCACGGGGAATCGAAGACATGTGCCGCGATGCTTGGCGGTGGCAGTCGCAAAATCCGAATGGATATGAACGTGTCACGGAATAGACCTTGCCATTGCAATGACAGAGGGGGGGGATCGTCTATTCTAAAGCGAGGGTTTGACTTTATCGTTGCGCTGATGGCGCTCATTGTGCTGTCGCCGATTATGGCGGCAACAGCCGTCCTTGTGCGTTGGAAGCTTGGCTCTCCAGTGTTGTTCAAACAACAGCGCCCTGGTTTGCACGGGAAGCCGTTTTACTTGTACAAGTTCCGCACGATGACCGATGAGAGGGATGAGAAGGGGGAGCTGCTTCCGGATCATATGCGATTGACTCCGTTTGGGCGGTTTTTGCGGAAGTATAGTTTGGATGAGTTGCCGCAGCTGTTGAATGTGTTGAAAGGGGATCTCAGCCTCGTTGGCCCGCGGCCGTTGCTGATGGAATATTTGGAGTTGTACACGCCCGAACAAGCCCGCCGCCATGAAGTAAAACCTGGGATCACGGGCTGGGCGCAGGTGAACGGGCGCAATGCGATTTCGTGGGAAGAGAAGTTTCAGTTGGATGTTTGGTATGTGGATCATCAGTCGTTTTGGCTGGATGTGAAAATTCTTTTTTTGACCGTATGGAAAGTGCTGAAGTCTGAAGGGATTAACCATCAAGGACATGTGACGATGGAAAAGTTCACGGGTGTGAAAGAACAAAAGAGTGGATGATGACGATGAATCCAATTGTTGTGATTGGCGAAGGCGGCCATAGCAAAGTCGTTCAAGATATGATTGCCGCTGATGGACGATATCAAATTGTTGCGATTTTAGATGACAAATATCAAGCAATGCATGAGCGGGACGGGATGGTGTACGGCCCCGTTTCCGTCGTTTCGGATCTAATTAGCGAAAATCCGGATATGAAGCTAATCATCGCGATTGGTAACAACCGGGTGCGGGCTGATATCGTTGAGCGTATTCAAGCCGATCATGAACGATTTGCGACGGTCATTCATCCTTCTGCTGTCATAAGCCCATCCGCCCGAATCGGAGCGGGTACAGTTGTGATGCCGAATTGTGTAATCAATGCCCATGCGGAAATCGGGAAGCATGTCATTATCAATACAGGAGCGATTGTAGAGCATGACAACCGCATCGGGGATTACGCCCATATTTCCCCTAATGCAACGTTGACTGGGAATGTGGTGATTGGAGAAGGCGCTCATGTCGGAGCGGCCGCCACGGTGATACCAGGAATCAGGATAGGGAGTTGGAGCGTGGTTGGCGCGGGTTCGGTGGTGATCCGGGATATCCCTGATGGGAAGAAAGCAGTCGGATGCCCCGCGCGGTTGCTGGAATAGTTCATCGAAAGATTGATTTTGGATAAAAGGATGAGAGAGAATGTCAAACAAACCACGAATCTACCTTTCCCCTCCCCACATGAGCGGGAATGAACAAACGTATATCCAAGAAGCGTTTGAAACGAACTGGATCGCCCCGCTTGGGCCAAATGTTGATGCGTTTGAGAAAGAGCTGGCGGCGTATGTCGGGGCGAAAGGGGCGGCAGCGGTCAGTTCGGGGACAGCGGCGATTCATTTGGCGCTGCGGCTGCTTGGCGTTGGGCGGGAAGATGTGGTGTTTTGTTCCTCGCTGACGTTTGTGGCCAGCGCGAATCCGATTTTGTATCAAGGTGCCGAGCCTGTTTTCATTGATTCCGAACCAGAGACGTGGAATATGTCCCCACAGGCGCTAGAGCGGGCAATGGAAGAGGCGAAGCGGGAAGGGAAGCTTCCGAAGGCTGTGATTGTCGTAAATTTATACGGCCAAAGTGCGAAGATGGATGAGATTTTGG
Source organism: Geobacillus sp. PLS 41 (assembly GCF_056494105.1). Lineage (NCBI taxonomy): Bacteria > Bacillati > Bacillota > Bacilli > Caryophanales > Anoxybacillaceae > Geobacillus > Geobacillus sp. PLS 41. The sequence continues at coordinate 762,985 of NZ_CM151395.1, forward strand.
CGATTTGCGATCGCTACGGCGTGCCTGTTGTGGAAGATGCGGCGGAGTCGCTTGGTTCTACATATAAAGGGAAGAAAAGTGGTACGTTTGGGAAGTTCGGCATTTATTCGTTTAACGGAAACAAGATTATTACGACCTCTGGCGGGGGGATGTTGGTTTCTGATGATGTCGATGCACTGCAACGAGCCCGCTTCTTGGCGACGCAGGCGCGCGATCCGGCTCCGCATTATCAGCACAGCGAGATGGGGTACAATTATCGCATGAGCAACATCGTCGCGGGGATCGGTCGAGCGCAGCTTCAGGTGCTGGACGAGCGGGTGAAAGCGAGACGAGCGATTTTTGACCGTTACGTACAAGCGTTAGGGGATATCGAAGGCGTTCAGTTTATGCCTGAACTGGAAGGCACGATGTCCAACCGCTGGCTGACGACGTTGACGATCGATCAGCAAGCGCTTGGCGTGACGCCAATGGATATTATCAACGCGCTTGCGGAGGAAAATATTGAAGCGCGTCCTGTATGGAAGCCGCTTCATCTGCAGCCTGTGTTTAACGGGGTAACGTATTACCCGCATCGGGAAGGTTGGAGCGTTTCCGATGAATTGTTTGCCAACGGCATTTGTTTGCCGTCTGGGTCCAGCATGACCATCGACGAACAAAACCGGGTCATTGACGTCATTGTCAAAACAATTAAACGATAAATAACCGCTTGCAAGCCTCCTGCTGAAGCCTTTCAGCGGGAGGTTTATTTAATTTTTACGATTTGAGGGTGACTGTTGTGACTGGGAAAAAGCCTCTGCAACCAGAAACCGAGCGTTTCAAACATATATTGATCCAAGCGTATCAACGAGGGGAATTGTCCGACAATATGACCGCGAAAGACATGGTTCAAGAACTTGCTAATCAGTTAAAACAAATGTTGAAAAGAAATCATAAGTAGTATTGGGAGGTATGTATGTCATCGTTTCAACAGCTGCCAAAGTCGATAAAAAACGATCCGCTACATTCTTCAAGATGTCCAGTCGCTGGAGGAGTTGGAGTGGATGGAAAAATGATTTATATTCAAAAACGGAAGAAGGAACTGAATCGTTTCAACCGGGGAGGATGGCGCTTTTGGCGAATGTGGTTATTGACGCATGTGGGGGATTGCTTTATTCGTTTGTGCGAATTTATTTACGACGGATATGTTCTGAAATGTAAAATTACGAATTCCCTCTATGTTTTGCATCATGGTTATAGAGATCCTCTGCTTCCTCTTCTAGCTATACCCGCAGCATCCATTTCATTGGTGAACTTCTCCATAACTACCCCATAGATGCTTCAAGATTGCTTTTTGTTATCTTCGCTTACGAGGAATCCTTTTTTACATAAAATTTCTTCCTCAATCATTACAAAACTATGATATGGATTGGTTTTTGAGAAGAAATCATTAATACGGTTGGGGTCAACATGTGTGAATAAGGGGAGAGTTGTAAAAACGTAAAATCTGTATTATAGATGTATGTGTAAAAGTAAATCTGGCCACTGGGGGAGATGATGCTAAATGGAGGCAAGTGAAAAAAAGATCAACGAGATACTGACGGAAAACAAAATTTATGAAATTCCTCCTTATCAACGGCCGTATTCTTGGGAGAAAAGCCATGCGCGCGAGTTGATAGAAGATATTTGCCAAGCTTATCAGCGTAATGACCCTGAATACTTTATCGGATCGATTATTACGATTGAAAAAGAACGCAACCGCCGTTATGAAGTCGTAGACGGCCAGCAGCGGTTAACGACTTTAAATATTATTTTTGCGGTTATGAAGCAGTTGATCACGCATCCTTCTAGTGTAGAGGATATTCAAAAACGAATTATGCCGGTAAACCCTTATACGGATGAACCGGAGCAGCCTCGCCTGATAGTCAGAAAGCAAGATCAAGCATTTTTTCAGAAGTATATCCTCATGGGAGAAGATATAAGCTCTGCACAAGAAATGAGTGAAACTCAAGCGAAGTTTTATGACAATATGCTTGAAATCAAACAAGTAGTTTCAGAATTAAGCGAAGTCGAGTTGCGGCGGTTGGTCAATTATATTTTAGAACATGTATATGTTGTCTTTGTGGTCACCGATAACTTTACCTCCGCCTATCGGCTTTTTAATGTCTTAAATGCGAGAGGAATGTCTCTTTCCAACGGGGATTTATTAAAAAACCGGCTGTTTGAATATTGTGAAAGCAAGCCTCTTGAGAGAAGCCGAGTGGAAGAATGTTGGAATGAACTGGAGAATATCGTTGGCATTCGGCAGCTGGATAATTTCTTAAGCCATTTGCGGACTTCGATCAAAGGGAACAAGCAGCAGGAAATTCTTTATCAAGAGTTTGATGAGATCCTTGAAGAATATAAAGAAGCTCCCGCTCGTTTCGCTGAATTTCTCCTGCGCTCGGCTCATCATTATGAAAAAATTATGGAAAACGATTTCGATAATCATCTTAAGACGCAAAAACTCATCTCTTCCCTCCATCGGGTTGCTCATGATGAGTGGATACCTCCTGTGCTTGCGTTTCTAAATAAACCGGTGCCGGATATGGAATTCGCTGATTTTGTTGAATTAATGGAAAAAATCACGTACCAAAACTGGGTTCGCCGGCTTGGCAAAACAAAGCGAAATACGGTTTATTATCAAGTGATTAATTTGATCAATAAAGGATGTTCAGCGGATGAACTGATTGAAACGGTTAAAAAATATGCGGATAATAAAGAATTTGAACAATTGATACGTGCGGATATTTACCATTCTCCTGCTGTAAAAGCAATACTCCTTCGCTTGGAACAAGAAAGCCAAGATCAGAGCGTGGTAAAACAATTCCATGGACGAATTACGGTGGAGCACATCCTTCCGCAAAAGCTAAAAGATGAATATTGGATCCAACGTTTCACGCCTGATGTTCATCAAGAATTGGTTCATAAGCTTGGGAATTTGACTTTATTAAGCGGTACGAAAAATTCAGCTGCGCAATACTATTCGTTTGATCGTAAAAAGGAAATTTATGAGGTTCATCACCAAATTTTGTGATTTAGTGACAAAAAAGAGAAAGCACTGACGAGATCCTGGCAATAATGTTAGCGGTGAAATCAACATTAAGGAGGTCTCGTAAGTGCTTTCGATACCACTAGGATTGCCAGAATTTAAAGTGATTAAACAAGAACTTCTTTCCTATGGTTATGCGATTCATGTAGAGAAAACAGAGACACAGGAACGCTGCCCTCATTGTGGGTTTGCCACTTCCTCTGTCCACGACAGACGGACAAGAAAAGTACGGGATTTGGCGATTTTCCATCAACCGGTGTACTTGTTCGTAAAGGTAAAGCGCTATCGGTGCTGGAATTGTTCCCAAGTGTTTTCCGCCTCTTTGGAATCGATTCAACCCAATCAACACTACACCAATCGATTTTGTGAGTACTTGTATGAACTTTGTGAAGGCTCCACCATTCAAGAGGTTAGCCGAAAGCACCGCATCCCATATACGACATTGGAGCGCATCTATTACTTCATTGCATCGAAAAAAGCAAAAGAGCGTCAAACAGCGATAGAAGCATCTTCTCAAGAAGAGATGGTGCTTAGCTTAGATGAAATCGCGGTAAAAAAGGGACATCAGTATGAAACCGTATTGATGGATGCCAAAGCCGGATCGGTCATGGGAATGCATGCCGATCGCCAATGTGACTCCGCCCTCCACTTGTTGAGCCAAAATGTCCTGTCGAAAGAAAGGGTCCAAACGGTGATTCTTGACATGTGGGAACCTTATCATAAGGCGGTTCGCGCCCTGTTTCCATCTGCTTCGATTGTCATCGATAAGTACCATGTGATTCAAAAAGTGACACAAGCCTTGGATCAAGCAAGAAAGGAATTTCCTCCATTGAAAAAGGCTCGATATCTTCTCTTAAAAGGCTGTGAAAAGCTTCGTAAGGACCAACGGCTTCGATTGGACGATATCTTGGAGGAGTATCCGGTACTTTCCATTGCTTATTATCTGAAAGAGTTGTTTCGGGATTTTTACCGAACCGATGGATATAACGAAGCAAAGGAACGCTTGGAAGAATGGATTCAGTTAGCCAAACAGAGCCCTTTTGCTTCTTTTCAGGAAGCAGCCAACACGCTTGAAAGGTGGAAGGAGCCGATTCTTTCCTACTTTTTGTGCCCATATACCAATGCCCGAATCGAGGGGACGAATCACAAGATCAAAAACATCAAACGCCGGGCATATGGCTATCGAAATCGAGAACGGTTTCGTTTGCGTGTATTTCTGGAGTGTACAGGGAACACTACAGGTAGTCAGGCTGCTTAAGCGCTCTCTTCTTCCGCTATCGGTATGATAGTTGGTAGAATGGAACCCGTCAAGGAAAGCACTTGACTGTTTCCATTCTACCAACTTCGTGGTCTGTATGCGGAAGAAGGATCCTGACTGATGAACCGATTTCATCCAGCTAACATATTTCTGGGGTTGAGTGGAAATCACAGAAAATGGTGAAGACCCATTTATGAAAAGCGAAACAAAAAAGTGTCGTTTGATCTTACGAAAGAAATATTAGAGGAAAAGGAATGGACAAAGAATCAGATTCTCTCAAGACAAGAAAAACTGGTGAAAAAGGCGATGGAAATTTGGGGAATTCAATAGGGATTATGCCTGTTGTTTCTTGAATGTAGCTACTGTTGTCTATGAAGTTCCGACTGTTAATTGGTTGTCGTAAATACAAATTTTTATAATCGATTCTGAATATAAAGTGATGGTGTTGGGTTACAGTTCCAATTTGTAGATTGTTCGTAATCATATCTCTATTGCCATACAAAAATCAAATTCAGATGTTGATACGATAGGGTGATCAACAATGGTTTATAAAGCTTTGCTTATAGCAGTAGACCAATATTTAAATACTTCCCCTCTTCCTAATACAGTTAATGATGTTAGTGAAATAAAAAGATTGTTGTTAGAACCTCCGTCGTTTTTTAAAAAAGAAAATGTAGAGGTGTTTCAAGGGAACATTGCAAAGCGGGATATATTACACTCCGCTTTAACGTCCTTTTTTGAAGATGCTTCTCCAAATGATATATTATTTCTTTTTTGGGCAGGTCATGGCTTTTTGCATAATAATGAAGGTTATTTTGTTCCTTTCGATGGCGATGCTTATAATCCAGAAGATTCCATGATTAAAATGACAGATGTAAGAGATTTGATTGATCATACTATTGCTAGTACTGTACTGGCGTTTTTTGATACTTGTCATAGTGGTGCCATTGCAAGAAATATACAACATGAAATGGTAAGAGGCCTAGAGGTAAAAGGGTCGGGGAAAGTATTGATCGCTGCATGTACGTCAAATCAATGGGCGTGGGACAGAAATGGCCACGGTGCTTTTACGGATTATCTCATTAGAGGGTTGGAAGGCGAAGCTGCTGATGCAAACGGTGAGATTGATGTATATAATTTGTACTCCTATGTAAGCAAAAAAGTTGCTGAAGAGTTTAAGGATCAAACACCTGTAATGAAAAGCACCCTCACAGGGAAACCGTTATTATTAAAAAGAGTAGTGAAAAGAGAAGGTCAAAGTTTCGGAACGAGTCCAGCTATTGAAACGAAAATCGTAAATTCTTCAGGAGCGTATTTTTGGTTAGGTGATTTAACTTGCGAATATGACGAATACCGTGAACCAAAAGCAGGCACATATGAATTGGTATTGAAGAATCCTGATAGCAAAACGGAAAGAACGTTAAAATTGATGCAACAAAATAGCGGTCAATATGCTCTTTCAGTCCGAAATTTTGCTGATATGGTTACGATTGAAAATATTCGTGTTGAATCCCAAAAGGAGGATACAACAGTTACTATAACCCTAGTAAGTTTGGGGGACTATAGTTCATTTACCTTTCCTGAAATGTCTATCAATTTGATGGGAAAAAGATTATCAGCGGATGATATTGCTATGTTGCGAGTAAGGAGAATATTATTTGGTGAAGAATTACCTCGGTATGATCATTCTTCCGTATTGTTAGAAAGTATGATTATAAACCCCTCTAATGCAAAGATACAAGTGATTTCAAACCTTTTGCGTATCTTGAAAGAAAAAGGTTACACTATGGAACAGATCCGAGGAAAAGTGGTAGAACAACTCATTTTAACTGGGACACTACAGGAAATTGAGGATTTAACATTTGTTGTTGAGAATGGGGTAATCAAAAAAGTGTGCCTCCAAGGTTATCGTCCAAAATATTACGCAAATGTGGAACCAACAAAAATAGAAATCAATGAATCAGTAAATATTTAAAAAATAGTTTCCAATCATATTGTCCTTTTTTGGTTTTTGATGACCGAAATTTTAAATCGTTACGCCGTAATTTTATGATGAATGATAAATTTGCATCATTTAGTGTTAAAATACATAGTAAGATTGTACGAAAAAGGAACGATTAGCATTGTTGAGAGATGTCAGTAAGTGGGAACGAGTCGGGTATGGTAGAAAAAGTACACTGGAGAAAGAGGAATTGATATCTCCAGAGAAAATACATTATCTTATAAAATACCCGCGGCAGTTTAAAGAAGGAGTTTCTTGGGAGGATATTACAGAACTAATTGCCGCTGAAATTGGAGCTATATTTGGTTTAGAAATGATGAGTGTTGAGATTGTAACCAGAAACGGTAGAAGAGGATGTCTTCTACGAAATTTTGTAAAGGAATATGATGCAAAAATGACTGAAGAAGGTGGAGTTTTATTATCAGCGCTAGTCGACGATTATAAGGAGCTCCAAGAATCCTCGTTGAAGGACATGGAACTCATTGATGCTGGATTCAAAATAATGAAGAAATTTGTGTATTGGGAGACCATAAAATCAGAGTTTATAGATATGCAATTGTTTGATATTCTTATTGGCAATCAAGATAGGCACCCATTTAATTGGCAATTGCTATTTCTTGAAACAGGAGCAAAATTCTCTCCCATTTATGATAACGGTGCTTCTTTAGGGTTTCGATTTGAAGATGAAAAGCTGATACAAATGGTCTCGAATCCCCAAGAAATGAACAAATATACGGAAAAAACAAGGGTTAAGGCGGGTATATTTGAAAAGAAAAAGGTCAAAGCTAAAGACTTGTTAACATATATTAGTAAAAACTTTACAGATGAGTTTAATCAAAGTATCCAAAAGTTAGTTGAATTTGATTTAATAAGGTATTCTGATTTTATTCAATCATTAGATATTTTAAGCGAGGCACAAAAAGACTGGTTATTGAATATAGTGCCTTTTCGAAGAAAGAAAATATTGGAGTGGATTGGAAGGGATGATCAATAACATGAAAAAAGTTCATACACTTTTAGTGGTTTGGCAAAATCCTAAAACCCGTTCTTTTTATCATATAGGAACTCTTTCTCATTATGATGGCTATTATGAGTTCACTTACACCTATAATGCCTCTGGTCACGGAAAACTGAAAGATGCATTGAATAACGGGTATATGTTGCATCCGGCTTTCCCAGACCCAACTAAAATATATCGATCAAAGGAGCTGTTTCCGGCGTTTGAACGCCGATTGCCGTCACCAGATCGTGCGGATTTTAAAGCCATTTTGTCCGATTTAGGTCTGGATGAGAATTCCACTAAGATGGACTTGCTTCAACAAACACGTGGGCGGTTAGCCAGCGACACTTATTCTTTTGAGCAACCGCTGCGTCTTGAAGACGATGGAAAGCTGTGTGTCAGCTTTTTTGTTCATGGCATGCGCTATCAAAATCTTCCTCAAAATTGGGCAACATGGCTAGCCATTAACGAAACGTTGAAATTAGTACAAGAACCAACAAACACTTATGATCCCCATGCTGTTGCTATCTATACTCACGGAGGGAAGAAGCTTGGATATGTTCCAGCCTTTTATAGTAAGGCCGTCTTTTCCTTGTTAGAAAATGGAGCGAACCCTTCTGTTCGTGTTGTGTATATGAATGAAAAATCAACTCCTCATTGGTGGCTGAAAGTAGCCTTTGAGTGCGAGATTCCTTCTTTCCAAGGTGCAACATTGGATGAATTAGCCCCTGTTATGGGATAATACCTGCCGTGCTTCGAAGTTTGTCAAAGATTTAACATTAGCAGGGATGGCTTGATCCATTGCCATGGCTATTTATAACCCTCGGCAACGGCTTAGGCTATTCCGCCAACGAAGTCGTTGAAACAGATGAAAAAGGGACCAGTCGCAAAGCCGTCATGGAATCCAACGACTGACTGAGCGCTCCGACGTGCTTTGTCGCCTCATCGGAGAAGATGGATAAGGAAACTGGACTGAGAAGCGGAATATTCGCTTGAAGAAATTATTGCAAGCGCATAGAAATGGCATAGTGGAAAGGTGAAGGAAATACAAAGGCCTCCTGCTGAATGAGTGTTGTCAGCGGGAGGCTGAATTGCCCGTCTTCATCAATCAATCATTGTTAAAATCTAATCTTTTAGATCAATAATGCGCAAATGTTTTGGGGACGAATCGGTGCCAGTTATAATCATCGGCACTAGCGAATCTTGTTTATGAAGCCCCCCGTGGCTTGCTCCTCCAACATGAGTTGGAGAGCCTTCACCGATAAATTCAAATCCCGGTTTAGCACTTGCAACAAGATAATTTCCTCCATGAGAAGTCAGCGAGCTGTACAATCGGGCCAGTGCATCCGGATATTCATCATAAAAAATCTTATTGTTCTTTACCGTAAGATTCAAAACGCCTGCATCTCCTGCTAGATCCCACGATTGTTCATACTCATCCACCAATGGCCCATTCGGTTTAAAAATGAGTCTTCCCGGCCGAACTCCAGATATGACGTGCACGGATTCTTTTTCCATCCAGGCAATGACATCCACTCTGTCGTCTTTTTGCAGCGTTTTCGCGATATCCGGAAGTGGCGCTCACCACCCGAAATTTGTCGAAATATTGGTAATTGAAAGATAAAGGGGAGGGTATTACAATGATGGGTGAGAACTAATGTTCTGTGATTGGGAGGGATGGATGAGTGACGGTGAAGATTTTAAGCATTGGGTTGAGGGGGTTAGAAGGGTATCGGGTGCAGGTGGAGGTGCAGGAGGTGCCTGGGATTGCGGCGATGGTGATTGTTGGGTTGCCGGATGCGTCGGTGAAAGAGGCAAAGGAACGTGTTCTTGCTTCGCTTTATGCTTTCGGATGCGACTTTTTTGATAAAAGGCTTGTTGTTCATTTGTCTCCGCCGGAGCGGAAAAAGCATAGCCCGATGTTTGATTTGGCGATGGCGATTGGGATTTTGAAGGCAATGGGCAAGCTGACAGCGCCGGTTTCCCCGGATGCAGCGTTTTTAGGTTCGTTATCGTTGGATGGAGCGATTCAGCCGGTGGATGGCATGCTTCCAGCGATATTGGCAGCAAAGAAGCTCGGTTTTCAAAAAGTATACCTTCCGTATGATCCCGCACTTCCGCTTCATCATTTGAAAGATCTCGATTGTATCTTTGTTCAGACATTGGAAGAAGCGGTGCAATATCTGCAAGGACAACGTGTTCTTTCGTTACCCCCAGCTTTTCGCACTCCTGAAATCATAGACTCCCCGCGAAAGCATCATCGGGATTTTCAATCGATTATTGGCCATCATCAAGCAAAGCGAGCATTGGAGATCGCAGCGGCAGGCGGACATCACGTGTTAATGGTTGGACCGCCTGGGTGCGGGAAAAGTTTGTTGGCGGAAACGTTTCCGACGATTTTGCCGAGCCTTACTCATGATGCACAGTTAGAGGTGATCAGTTTGTACCAGCTGGCAGGGGAAAAAATCGAGAGTGGCCATCCGCCTTTTCGTCATCCGCATCATTCCGCTTCATCGGTTTCTTTAATTGGCGGGGGAACGCACCCAAAGCCTGGCGAGGTGTCGCTGGCACATCGCGGTGTTTTGTTTCTCGATGAAATGGCGGAATTTGCGAAAAAGACGCTGGATATGCTTCGCCAGCCGTTAGAGACGGGGAAAGTGACGATTAGCCGTATTTCGTCGACGGTGACATATCCCGCGGACTTTATTTTGCTTGGAGCGATGAATCCGTGTCCGTGTGGATATTTAGGCTCAAGAACGCACTATTGCACATGTAGTCCGAAACAAATTCAAGCGTATCGAAATCGTGTTTCCGGGCCGATTTATGACCGGATGGATGTTTTATTGTCATTGGAAGTCATTGATTTCACCAAAGAAACGAGGGTTTCGGAATCTTCGGAAACCATAAGGAAAAGAGTAGAAGAAGCAAGAAGAAAGCAATATGAACGTTACGGAAAAGAAATAACGAATGGGCGTGTTCCTTTTGAGTTATTAATGGAAAAAAGCCCGCTTGCCAAAAGGCAGCAACTTCTGTTGCAGCAATGGGCATCCCAACATCAATGGAGCAATCGTGTACAAACGAAAATCATTCGGTTGGCAAGGACCATTTCCGATTTAAAGGGAACCGAAAAGATAGCGGATGAATCGCTTTGGGAAGCGATGACGCTGAGATGGATGAAAACATATACGAAGCAACAGGCAACAGCGAGGTAAAAAGAATGGGACGGCAAAAGCGGATCTGGGTGCCCCATCGGTTTTATCATATCGTTTGCCGCGGCAATCGGCGTGATCCCCTATTCAAGGAAACAAATGATTTTCTCGCTTTTCTTCATATCCTCCACCAGCTTCACGAAAAAATCCCATTTGAAGTAGCCGCATATTGCCTTATGACGAATCACTTTCACCTGCAGCTGCGCTCAAAACAGGAGCCGATTTCGAAAGTCATGGCGCTCATGAACAAACGGTATGCGAATTATTATAATACTCGCTATCGTTTGACGGGACATGTATTTGAAAAACGTTATTATGGTAAATGGATTGACAATGACAGTGGAATGTTGGAAGTGAGTCGATATATTCATCTCAATCCTGTAGAAGCTCATATTGTAAATTAGCACATTATTTCAGAATCCCTTTTTCAAATTATTTCAGATGGATTCTGAAATAATGTGCAAAATTTTTGCGGATTGTTCCGGATTTTGCACATTCTTTCGGAACGTTTGCACGCTCTTTCAGATGAAGATTTCCAGCGCGCCTGATGGACCGATGGAAAAGAGAAAGCACAAAAGAGGCCGATTCGGCCCCTTTCGTGCTAATACCCCATTTCCTCTGCGGCCATGCGCACCACTTCTTCGTCAATGGCGTCCTTTTTCAGCTGATACCCGTATAACAGGCACGTCGTGGCCAACGTGTTGATGACACGAGGCCAACCACGTGATTGCAGGGCAATCGCCTCTAACGCCGATGGGGTGAAGATCGGATGCTTCGCCCCGGCCTGTTTCATCCGATGCTCGATGTAGCCCGCCACCTCCTCCTTCTCGAGCGGCCCCATCCGGCATCGCATGATGATCCGTTGGTCAAGCGGGCGGTGCTGATTGAGCCGCAGCTTCCCCTGTAAATGGGGCAGCCCGGCCAAAATCAAGACAAATGGGTTGGTCGAATCCATCTCAAAGTTGAACAAGATGGCGATGTCCTGTAAAAATGCATCCTTTGCTAAATGCATCTCGTCCAAAATGAACACCGGCGTGATCCGTCGTTCATGATGCAATCGCTCGATCGCCTGCTGGATTTGGCGGAAGAGGTCTACCTTGCGGTACTTCGGTTCCTCTCCTAATCCCAAGGCCAGTCCACGGTAAAAATCCATCACGCCTCCGGTCGATAACGGGAAGTAGACCACATGATACAACGAAGGGGACAACGATTCCTTCCACGCCCGAAGGGCGAACGTCTTGCCCGCCCCCGGCTCCCCAATCAACAGCCCGATTCCCCGCGTTCGTTTCACGTACTCCAGCGCCCGCAGCGCTTCTTGAAACGCCGCCCCTTGATACGCCTCGGACGGATCTGTTTCTTTCGCAAACGGCTCCCGCGAGAGGGAATAAAACGTTTTATACATCCTGTTCGCCCTCCTTCGCCGAAACCGCCGCAAACGGCGACCGGTGACGCTTCACATAGGCATTGTCCTCCAAACGCACCCGAATGGCTTCCGCCACCCGTTTGCCATCTTCGTACACATAGACGCCTCGTTCGTCATAGCGGAGCTCAATCGATTGCCCAATGAACCGAGGCGGCACTTCGTATAGCTGTTTATTCAAGGTGATCGTGCCATCGGCTTTCACCTTGCGGTGCTCCCGTTTCAGAAAAATCGCATCCAGCCAATCGATGTCTTCGATCCACACCACTCGTTCCACTTGGGACTGAAACACCTCATGCGGTGTTTTCCCTTCCAGCGAGGCGTGAGGCTTTCGATGATACTCTTCTTCAAGCCACTTCCAAAAACGCTCGTTCAACTCATCAAGCGATTTCGGTGGATTCAGCTCCAACAGTGGATAAAACCGTGTCTGTACGGTGCGGAAGAACCGTTCGATTTTTCCCTTGCTTTGCGGGTCATACGGCTGAGTGTGGATGAGTGTAATCCCCATCTCGGCGCACGCATACTGCAGCACCTCGGACCGATAAATTTTCCCGTTGTCCGAGTAAATGCGTTTTGGCTTCCCACAACGAAGCACCGCTTCCTTTGTGACGATCCGCAGCCCGTCAAATTTCTCCGAAGGGAAAAACTGCGCGTACGGCACAAACCGCGAGCAGTCATCGATATAGGCGATCAAAAACGTTTTCTGGGCTTTCCCATTGACTCGAATCGTTGGTCCATGGGATAAGTCCCCTTGCCAAAGCTCATTGATCTGGTCATACGCAAAGCGCTTTCGCTCCGGCATGGGCAAGATTTCTTTCCCGACAAGGTTGTGTTTTTTCAACAATCGGTATATAGTAAAGTAAGAGGTATGATTTTCTGGGATTTCCCCCTGCTCGATCAGGTGTTCGTAGAACACCGTCACGGGCATGGTGGGATGTTCTTTTCTTAGGGCTAAAATATGATCCTCATCATCGGGCGACAGACGCCTTGAGTGGCCGCGGTCCGAACGGCGCTTCGGCTTTAAGGCGTCAAAGCCCCCTTTTTTGTATCGGGTGCACCAATCGAGGATCGTCTTGGCTGCGATTCGTTTGTCGCCCTGGTGGGGAACATGGTGCACTCGCTCGCTCACCTCTTTCAGATACGTCTTCGGTTCCACCTGCCCATTCACCAACGGAGCGATTAGCCCGTACCGAAACAGGGCAATGTCGTGTCTCATCGACTCATCCATTCGAATCTCCTCCTTGTCTCACTTGGAATCAGGACCGTTCCGGTCCGTCTGCCCTTATCGTACCGGATCGCTTTTTCTCCGTCGATAGGAAAGGTTTGTGGGAACCTCAACTATTTCCAATTTAGGGCATGTATGTAAAATCAGGATCCCATTTGATTCGCAAAAGGGTGTCGGAATCCGTCCTCCCACATGTCTCTGATGACCGAATAGAGACCGTGTTTCTCCAACGTCCGGATCCACCAGGAAGCCCGTTCCTTTTCTTTTTTCACGATAGGGCCTATGATCCTCCACCGCCTCGCAAAAAAGCTATGAAGGCTTGATAGGTTTCGATAGAACCGTCGGACATAAAAGATGATGCCGTCCTTTGTCAGGAGGAACGGAGCCCGGTTCGTCCCCTCGATCAATCCCAACTGCTCTTTCACGACTTGCCATATGGCGGACAACGTATACTGAAAATACGGGAGGAGAAAGGAAGGCAGCACACTCACCGTCTTCAAGCATTCCCGACAGCGATACCGGACAATCCAAATGCGATAATCACCATGTGGGGTCAATGCGTTTCGCTCATAGTAACCGTGGCGGTGCAACGGGCGCTTGGCCCGGCAATGCGGACACTTTTTCAGAAGAGGGAAGTCGTTTTCTTTTCCACGCTCTGCATACGTTTGGACGTCAATGCCAAAGTCATGAAATTGAATCACGTCCTCCTCCCCCTCCTATGAACCGATGGATTTTCTCTTCCGAAATAATTCACAAAAAATTTAGCACATTCTTTCAGAAAAGGGGAGAGGGCTTTCTGAAGGAATGTGCAAAAAAATGGCTCTTTTGTTCCGAAATAAAGTGATAATTTACACTCATATGGTGCATGCGCCGGAACATTACCGATGGAGAGTTTATTTGTATATGCATCCAAAATCGCTGCCCCCGAAATTTATGAATATGGATGCATGATTAGATTACTTTTCAGGCACAAAAACAGAGCGGAAGAAAAAATATGCTGAATTTGTGAGGGGGTGAGGGTGCCTGTCACTTGTCAGCCATCGAAAGCGCGTGGAAATGGCATCAGCGGAAAGGACGATGATTAGGCCGCCCCTTGGTGGGGCGGTTTATTTATAGGCATTTTCTATATACAGCGGTTTCCCTAATGAAATGAGTGCAAGAAAATTCTTTAAGGTATAAAATATAATTACAATACCGTTTTAAAAGGGAGAGGAAAGGTATATGGAAGGGAATATGGAAAAGAGGCCCTTCAATGTTTATTGTAATTCCATTAGTTTAAGTATGAGTCTTCATGATATCATCCTTAATCTTCAACAGCAATCGCCCGATGAGAATATATACCTCGGAAAGGTTACTATGAGCCCACAACACGCCAAACAATTTGCCTATTTGTTATTGAATTACATTAAGCAGTATGAAGAGATATTCGGCGAAATCCCTTCCCCGCCAAGCGAGGAAAAGATTCAGGAACTTTCGCAATTAGGTATTATTGGTGTGAAGAGTGAGCAATAATGGAAGGTAACAAGATCAATACAGACTACATATTTATAACTGAGGACCCTCTAGGCAGAGAGGTGCGGCTTAAAAGCACAACGTGGAATTATCATATTGTTGGTGGGGATCATACAAGGGAAGAGTTTATAGGCCAAGAAGATATGGTCAAGAGCGTCATTCAAGATCCTTGTGTTATATTACCAAATAATCCGGACGATCAGCATGATACAAGACAAAAATATATAGATCTTGTGCAATTGCCTAAGTTTAAGTCGCTAAAGGCATTGGTCGTTATTGTCGACCATAAAGACGAAGCGTATGGTGACGTTGTTACCGTCATCGCCAAAAGCAGGTTAAACCAAGAGACAGGAGGTGCGATTTATGTTCGTCCAAAATTTACAGGAAAACGTTAAATACTCCTATGACTATGATCACGATGTTCTTTATATTTATTTGGGCGAACCAAAAGTGTCGTACGATGACGAAGCAGCTCCTGGTGTGTTTATCCGGTTTTCTGAAGAGGATGAGGTCATTACTGGCATTGTGATTATGGACTACAAGAAGCGGGATATTGAGAGTATAAAGAAGTTTATACCGGTGAATATTAATTTTCATATGATTAACGAACAAATCCATTAGTTTTGGCCGATTTTGCCTCTGGCATGGACTCAACTATATCATCCTTCGCTACTTTAATGCGGATGGGGCGCACGAGTCGGGGGCAAAGCGGTTTTATTTTCTAGAGGGCTGGTGAAAAACGACCGATTTCGCCGAACCCGTTGCTTTCGGCTGAAAGAGAAGCGTTGATTTTACAGGACTTCTCAATTTGAGAAGAGATTCCGTTTTCCGCGATTTTTCACGAAATCACCAGCCTTCCAGTTTCGAACATACTCGTTTTTAGTTAAGGGTATAGAGAGCGAAACAGCGGAGGAAAAAAGGTTTTTCCAAGGGCTCTCCCTCCTTTCCCGCCATGCGGGTGGGAGGAGGATCAAATGTATTTCATCATGGCCGTTTCATCGCAACAGTCCAGTTTCGGGCAGTTGACACAGTCAATCCACACTTTTTCCGGCAGCGTTGATTTGTCTACGATCTCAAACCCGCATTTTCGAAAAAACTCGACTTGGTAAGTAAAGGATATTAACCGCTTCACCCCGAGTCTGGCCGCCTCGTCGGCAATATGGTGGACGAGCAGGCGGCCGATTCCTTTCCCCATATGGTCAGGAGATACGACGAGCGAACGCACTTCCCCGAGATCGTGCCCCAGGATATGCAACCCAGCGGTGCCGACGATTTGGCCGTTCTCCCTGGCGACATACATGCATTGCAAGTGCTGATAGATGGATAGCAGCGAGCGGGGCAACACGAGTCCTTTTTTTGCATAGTGTTGGATGAGCGCGTGCATGTCTTTGACATCGCTCGTGACGGCATGGTCGATTTGCATTGGGATCCCTCGCGATCAATCGTCATTGTATATTTATAAATATACAATATTTTGTTTTTATATTCAACTACGGATTTTCGTTGGCTGGGGGATGTTTCTGCCAAACGCTTCGCGGCAGGAAGAGGAAAAAGAATGCCATTGTCGAAAGAATAAAGTGTTTTTTGGAAAGCAACAGGAATATGCATTGGATGATGGAATATTGGTCGATTGAATCGTATGGAAGTGTAGGGTTTTTCATGAAACGAGGGGGAAGGATATGAGCACGATTACCACGTTTGACAGTACGGTCGAAAGTTTGCTTGATTTGCTTGAAAGCATTCAGGAATGTCGAACACAGCTTCCTGATTTTCAGAGAGGCTGGGTTTGGGATGACGAGCGGATTCGGAATTTGTTGATCAGTGTTTCTCTCTCTTATCCGATCGGTGCGGTGATGATGCTCCAGACGGGAAATCCGAATGTTCGTTTTGCCTCAAGGCCGATCGAAGGGGTCGATAACGTGAACCAAGTGGAACCGGAACGGCTGATTCTTGACGGTCAACAGCGGCTGACGGCGTTGTTTCAATCATTGAAATTGAAAGCGCCTGTAGCGACAAGAGACAAGAGAGACAAGGCAATCAAACGGTTCTACTATATTGACATTGACAAAATGTTAGATCCGAACGTCGACCGAGAAGAGACGATCGTCAGTGTTCCGGAAGACCGGATCATTCGCGGACCGGGAGGGAGGGTTGTTCTTGATTGTTCTGACTTGGAGAAAGAATGCGAAGCGGGAATGCTTCCGGTGAATTTGCTTTTCGATCCTGCGGGGTTGTTGGCGTGGCAGACGCGCTATTTTTCGGATTCAACGAAAATTGCGGAACGGTCATTGAAGTGGCAAAAGTTGATGACGGACGTATTTCCCCGTTTTCAGCAATATCAAGTGCCTGTTATTATGCTTCGGAAGCCGACTCCGAAAGAGGCGGTTTGCCAAGTTTTTGAGAATGTAAACACGGGGGGCGTCTCTCTGACCGTCTTCGAGCTTCTTACCGCCACATTTGCGGCGGAAGATTTCAAGCTGAGGGATGATTGGGAAGAGAAGGAAGCAAAATTAAAGAGATCTGGAGAAATTTACAACAAAGTGTTGGCCGATATCAGCAGCACCGACTTCCTGCAGGCAGTTGCGTTGTTGGCCACGTACAATCGACGAAAAGCGGGGGACGGCGTGGCGGTCAGCTGCAAGCGGCGCGACATCTTGCAGTTGACGTTGGCGGATTACCAAAGATGGGCGGATCGGGTGACGGAAGGGTTTATTCAGGCGGCTCAATTTTTGCATGAGCAACATGTGTTTTCCGCGCGCGACTTGCCGTACGGCACCCAGTTGATCCCGCTGGCGGCCATTTTTGTCGAGCTGGGAAAAGAGGCGCACAATGTTTGTGTCCGTGACCGAATCGCCCGTTGGTATTGGTGCGGTGTATTGGGTGAATTGTATGGAGGAGCGACGGAGACGCGGATTGCCCGTGACGTGGTGGAAGTCGTCGAATGGATTCGCGGCGGTGCGGAGCCGACGACGGTGTGGGATGCCCATTTCGCCGCTGATCGCCTCTTCACGCTGCGCACGCGAAACAGCGCCGCTTATAAAGGGTTGCACGCATTGCTCATGAGGGAAGGGGCGCGGGATTTCTTATCTGGGGTGCCGATCGATATTCAGACGTATTACGGCGAATCGATTGATATTCACCATATTTTCCCTCGTGACTATTGCGAAAAACGGGGGATTGAGAAAGCGAAGTACGATTGCATTATGAATAAAACCCCATTGTCCTATAAAACGAATCGGATGATTGGCCGTGATGCTCCAAGTGTATATTTGAAGAAACTAGAGGAGAGGAAAGGCGTTTCGGCAGCGGTGTTGGATGACATCCTGCAAACGCATGTCATTGATGTGGCATCGATAAGAGCGGATGATTTTGACCAGTTTTTTGAAAAAAGAAGGCTGGCTCTGCTTGCGATGATCGAGCGGGTGATGGGTAAGAAAGTGGAGTGAGCGGGACGGGAGGATGTTGTAGGGGAGAGGTTTTGGTTTATATTTCAAGTTTCAAGGAAAAGGAACAAATGCCTTGGAACGACGTATTCGCAGGGAGATCAAAGGGGGAAAACTTGGTGGAAAAACCGGAACAGATACATTGGCTGCTGGACAGCAGACAAATGGAAATAGAATATTTATGAATTGGAAAAACTGGCGGTGCAACTGGCCGATATGCGAAGTTCGTTTGGATCGGAAGCTGTGCAGGGGTAGGGGGACGGAAAAAGGCACTTGTTATCGTTGGGGAGAGGGCATGAACCAACAGCTATTTGCGGAGGAAATGTGGAAGTCGTTGCTGGATAAGCTTTACGAAGGAAAAATGGTATCGACGTTCAAAGGGAAGGAAGCGTTTCGCGTTGTTTCGTTTTCCGATGAGGGGGTTATTGTGCGATTGAGTTCGAAGGAGAAGGAGGTGTTTCTAAGCAAGAGGGCGATGCTTAACGTGATTGAGAAGCTCATCGCCCATGAAGATGGCGTGCGGAAAAAAATGGTGGACCCGGAATTCCGTCTAAAGTTAGGGCTGTTTTTGCTTCACCCGTGGACGGAGAAAGTGGTGCGCCAGGAGGAGGGGAAACGCCGTCCGTATTTGTTGTTAACGGATGAAGCCCGTCAGCGATTGGCAAGCGGCGAGTAGAGGGATTGACACACTGGGAAGTGCGCTCGCTTTGGCGGCCAAAGGCCAAGGGAAAAGTCCGACTGTTGCTTGTTCCACACGCCAAGAGCCATAGGGAAAAGACCAGTGATAAGAGCCGCGCGGTTGCGGCTCTTTTGTGCTGCCTATTTGTCCATTTCCTTTGCAAGGTCGGCGACTTCGGCGACGGTCAGGCCGGTTCGTTTGGCGATCTCGTGAATGGGAAGAACATCAAGCAAATTTTTGGCGATTTCGATGGCCTTCCGTTTTTCCGTTTGCTTGATCGCCTGCTCCTTTTCTTGCATGACTCTTTGCACTGCTTGTTCTTTTTCTTGTATCACTCTTTGCACTGCTTGTTCTTTTTCTTGTATCGCTCTTTGCACTGCTTGTTCTTTTTCCTGCATCACTTTCTTCAACATTTCTTCTTTTTCTTGTTCAAGTTCTTCGACTAACAGGCGAAACACTTTGTTCATTTTGATCCACTCCTTTACTTTTTCGGCGTATGACCGGTCGATGAATTTGTCTGTGGCGGTCAGAACGCCAGCGATGATGTGCAGCTGTTTCGGTTCGTCGCCGATCGCTTTCGCCAGCTCGATCGTTTTTTCGATCATCGTTTGCCGGTCGAAGCGGGTGTGCATGAGCGGCACGAGGATGAGTTTCATCGTTTCTTCCGGAGTGAGCGGTTCGCCGTTGTGGACTTTTTCTTCAATGGCATGGAAAATCGCATCGCCGTTGAATTCGCCAAGCAACACCGCTTTGGATGAAAGAAACACATCGCCGGCGTCAAGCCGTTCGCGGGCGGTCGTGACATCGCTTGTGTAGATCACAACGATGCGAATCGGGCGTATTCGTTTTTCCTGTTGATAGTATGTGTGAAGGATGCGGCAGGCATAATCAAGATACTTTAAATGGTTGTCGAGAAATCGTTCATTGCTTTCGTACTCCAGAAGCAAAATGGAATCGTCTTCGAGAAGAAACACGGTGTCGGCGCGCCGTTCATCCGCCCGTACAGACGGAAATTCGTTTGGAAGCAGTGCTTTGATCCGTGGGAGTCCGTGAAGTCCGTATACATCGAGGGCTTGGTTTTGGTACAATGCGCTCAGCGACTTGAACAAAATGTCTTTGGCGTGATGCGAGATCCCGCCTGGCATCGTCTTCACTCCATTCGCTTTTGACCTAATTATACTACTTGCCCGATCGATTGTCAGCTGCCATCGTGAGCGGAAACACGGTGTTCGTTCGGTGGGAGTGAATGACATCTTCTTGAAAAATAAAACGGGTTGCGACCCGGAACAGACGGATGAATGACGCTGTTTTGCCCTCACGGCCGGATAAACACTTCCGTTCCGTTCGGAACGATGGAGGCGAGTTCGAGCACGTCTTTGTTGTGCATGCGGATGCAGCCTTTGGATACGTATTTGCCGATCGAGGACGGGTCGTTCGTGCCGTGGATGCCGTAATGGACTTTGGATAAGCTGAGCCACATGGCGCCGAACGGACCGCCCGGGTTCGGCTGGCGGTTGACGATGACAAAATCGCCGACAGGCGTGGCGGTGACCATTTTGCCGACGCCGATCGGATACGTGCGGATCGTTCGTCCCCGGTGTTTTAACGTCAGCTGGCGGCGGCTGATCGAGATGTGGATCGTGTAGGGAATCGATCCTTTCGGCGGAAGGTGGGGGATGACGATCTCCTGCCCGGGAAAGATGACGGACGCGGCGGTCAAACCATTGGCGCGAAGGAGCGCCTCAACAGATGTGCGGTAGTCGCGGGCGATGGAGGCGATCGTTTCCCCGTGTTTGACGATATGTTTGTACATGGCATTTCGCTCCTTTTTTTCGCTGGATGGAGAAAATAGCTCCGATTGATGATACATTAGTGTATGAGAAGATTCGAATAAGGTTGCTCAAATGGGAAGAGAGTCTCATGCGCATGGCATGCGGCCGCCAATGCCGTATGAACGCGCTGTGCGTTAGTCTATACTTGATAGGGAGCGTTGCCTAACGGGTGTTTCTTGTCAAAACGTGTAGGTGAAAAAGGAGGATGGCGCGAATGAGAACGTTTGTCCTAAAACCGGAAGGACAGAAGGTTGATTATGAGCTGTATGCCGAGCTCTCCCCTGTCCCGCTTGAGATCATTGACGGCGATCTCTTTTTTACGAAAGAGGAGCGGGAAAACTTGCTTAAGCTGTTGATATACAATGTCGGCATTAATCGGACGCTTGAGATCATCGAGGAATGGAAGGAGCGGTGAAAGCGGCGCCCGGTCGATATCGGGGCCGCATCGATGTTGGGGGTTACGGGCGGTAAGGGAACAAAATGTTCTTTTCCCCTTTTTCTTTGGCGACGAAGACGTCTTGATGGATTTCGAACACGCCAAAAGCGCTATGGAACGTCTGAATGACGCGGACGCGATACACGTCGTGAAGCGGTTTGTTCTCATCAGACATCGACCATGACGACAGTTTTTCCACCTCATCGATGCGGTAGTCGAACGTCTCGACGCCGAAGTCTTGCATAAAGACGTGGGCGCGGCGCTGGATGTAGACGTCTTTTGGGAATTTCTTTTTCATAAGCGGGTGAAACAGCTCCCAAGAGCTGCCAAAATCCCCTGCCTGCTCGTAGCGGTAAAACGTGTCAACGATTTCCTTTGCCTCGTTCCGTTCGTTCGAAAGAAACAGAGACAAGATCGCCACCAACACGGCGACGGCAGTGAGAACCGCCACCCCAGTCCTGGCTCGGATCGTCTTTTGGCGGTAGCGTGGGAACATGGGGTCTCCTCTCCTCTCTGTTATACCATATGCACGATGGGCGGCGGATATGGGCAGGGAAAGGGCGGAAGCGCCGTGGCATGTGTCACAGGATAGACATACGGCCGCATTTTTTAGTCAAAAAATTCATCAGAGTGTAGTAAAATGGATGGCAGAAGTTGTTGGAAATGATGCACTAGCGTGAGAAACGGTGGTTTGTCCTATTTGGAGGCGGGTGAAAAGGCGGAGCGTTTAGGGCTCCGTTTTTCCTTTGCCGTTCCGCTGAAAACAGAGATGCAGGAGAGGTAGAGAGCGATGCGGAAATCATTTATTTATTTGGTTTGATCAGTCTTGCCAAACAAGGAAAATATGACCACAAGGCTATCAGTATTCCAAAATATCTTAAAAAAGATGGCTTTCATTCACTGATCATTGGCCAGATTCGTATAGACGGCAACAAATTCACGATACCGTATTCTCGCCTATTTAAAAAGACTCACAAGCCTATCACGATAACGATTCCGCCTGTGTTACTGGACAAAAAGATTAAGCAGATTGAATCATTCCTAAGCATCATGCCAGGTTCTTTGAGATTCAGTACAAATATGAAATGCCTGAACTAATTAATGCTGATGTCAATGGCGCATTAAACATCTTAAAGAAAAGTAAAGCTGTAGACCTGAGTGTCTTATGCTCTAGCGGCGAAGTGGACACGCCTCAAAGAATAAGGATTGCTTGAAGCAGTCAAACTTCTTTGGAAGCCCCCACTTCAAATTTTCGCTAGAAAATTAAGTGGGGGTAGTTCACAACCAGGCTGTTCAACATCTTGGCCCCGCTGAGTCGGCGGTGTTCATCAATCTCAATCCGTTTTTTTCGCTTCTTGGGGCGCATTGGCTGCTGGGCGAGCCGATTTCGCCGATGCAGCTGGCTGGTTTTCTTTTCATCGTCGTGGGCGTGATGTTCGGCAGCGGGGGGATGGATGACGTGATCGCCCGTTTCCGCCGGGCGAAGGCGGTGGAGGGCGGAAGGAAGGCGGGGATGTAGCCGCCTTGGCATCCCCTGCTTTTCGGCCTTGCGTGCAAGTGGCGGAACATTTATAGTTCCAGGAATAAGGGATTCACATTGCGGTTGGCGTCTTGGCTGTCTCTTCTCGAAAAGGGACAGCCATTTTTGTGCCATCGGCAGGATTTTGCTTGATGATGTCGAAAAAGAGAATACGAAACGTATTCGTGTGAGGTGAATGTATGGCGATCGATCACGACCGGTTGTTCAAGGAGTTGTTGCAGACGTTTTTTGAGGAATTTGTGCTTCTCTTCTTTCCGGATATGCACGAGCATATTGATTTCAACCATTTGTCGTTTTTGTCCGAAGAGCTGTTTACGGACGTAACGGCTGGGGAGAAGTACCGCGTTGACCTGCTCGTCGAGACGAAGTTCAAAGGAAAAGACGGATTGATCATTGTTCACGTAGAAAACCAAGCGTACGTTCAATCGTCATTTCCAGAAAGAATGTTTCTTTACTTCAGCCGCTTGTTTGAAAAATACCGCACTCCGATCATTCCGATTGCCATCTTCAGCTATGATGCCATCCGAGATGAACCCTCTTCGTTCACGCTCTCCTTTCCGTTTGGCGATGTGCTTGACTTTCGCTTTTTCCATGTGGAGTTGCGCAAGCAAAACTGGCGCCAATTCATCCGCACCGACAACCCGGTGGCGGCTGCGCTGCTTAGCAAAATGGGTTATACTGAAAGTGAACGAGTGGAACTGAAAAAGCAATTTTTGCGCATGTTGGTGCGTCTCGAGCTAGATGAGGCAAGACAGCGTTTGTTGATGGGCTTTTTTGAAACGTATGTGAAGCTGTCCGATGAAGAAGAACAACAGCTTCGAAGCGAGGTGGAACAAATGGAGACGAAAGAAAAAGAACGCGTGCTGGAATTGATCATTTCGTACGAGCAAAAGGGAAAAATTCAAGGCCGAAAGGAAGGACGGGAGGAAGGGCGCAAAGAGGGAGCGGAACAAGAAAAACGGCACATTGCGAAACGGATGTTGATGAAAGGGTTTGATGCGCAGACGATTCACGAACTGACCGGATTGCCTGTGACGGAGATTGAGGAAATGAAACAAAGCGGCTTCAAGTGAATGGAAATCAAACAGGCGGGGCAAAAGGCCAGCCCCGCCCTAGCGCGTTGGTTTTGCTGCTGTGGATTCCCGTTTGATCAGTTTCGTAGACAATAGCACTTCCTGAAAAGGTTCGTTCGGGTTGTCCCACCGCCATCGCAACAATTCCACCGCTCGTTTGCCGTAGCGCTTCAGGTCGATGTCGACGGTCGTGATTTTCGGCGTCGCGATTTGCGACAGCTGCCCGTTGTCAAAGCTGCAGACGGAAACGTCATCGGGCACTTTTAGCCCGTACTGCTGCAGGCTGGTGCTGACGAAAAAGCCAAGCCCGTCATTGACGCAAAACCAGGCGGTCGGCTGCCGCTTCAGCTCGCGGATGTAGCCTGCGATGACCGTTTCGTCCTCTTGCGCCTGGCAGAACATCCACTCCTCGTTCGGTTTCACTCCATAGTCTTTCAGCGCCAATAAGTACCCTTCATACCGCTCTTGATAGCTCGGCGAATAGTTGACGTCGCCGACAAACGCGATGTCAGTATGGTTGAGCTCCAACAAATGCTGGACGGCCACATACGCCCCGAACCGATTGTTTGTCAGCACCGCATCGGCTGGAATGTTCGGATGGTGATGGTCGACCAGGACGGTCGGGATGCCGGTGGCGACGATTTGTTGGATGTACTCGGTGCTGATGTGGGAAAGGACGATCACGCCGTCGACTTGTTTTTCCTCGATGAACGAAGGCAAAAGAAGCCGTTCTTTTTGTTCTTTGTTCACCGATTGGATGTGCAGCTTCATGCCGTGTGACAGCGCTTCCTGTTCAATGCTTAAGTAGATTTCGCCAAAAAATTTCAGCGAAAACGTGCGGTCGGAGGCGATGAGGGCGAATTGCCTCGGCGGTTTGCCGCGCGACTTCGCGCGGGAGGCGGGATATTCATACCCCATTTCTTTGGCTACACGCTTCACAAGCTCCCTCGTTTCTTCGCTGACCCCTTCTTTGCCGCGCAGCGCTTGAGAGACCGAGTTTTTGGAAATGTTCAGTCGATCGGCGATGTCTTGCATGGTGATGCGTTTTTTCATGTAGTCTACACCTACTATTCGATTTGCTTATCATTATTGTCATAAAAAGTTTAATTGGATTGAAAGTGCTCTTCGATTTCCATAAATAGATGACTTGTGATATACATAACAGCAAAGCAAAAAGGTCCAACAACAAGATACCAAGGTATTTTAGGAAAATGGTACAATAATAAATATAATAATGCAATAAGAGCTGATAAAATGATTGTCGTTTTCCACTTTGTCGTGAAGCACCAAATGGCTAATTTTATGGCAGCCCAACTTTTCATTTGAAAATAAGAAAGTAAAGGATATAAGTATATTCCTACACATACGTTTAACAATAATAAGATATATAAAAATGGTATGACATATAAACCGAGCGCATGTTGTTTCATAAATAAGATATCGACTGCCAAAATGATAGTAAGGATTGCTTGGAAGAGCCCCAGCATAGAACATTGGATAAAGTTGGTTTTGACTCCGTAAAAAAATGATTTTGTGAGTTCTACCTGCTTTTCCCTGATGATTTTTCCCATTACATGATACGAGGCTGTTAAAGCAGGTGGAATCGGAATAAAGGAAACCAATGTGAGTAACAACGTGATAGTGTTCGGGTGATTCCAAAACCAAAATAAAGATAATAAAAATGGGATGCAAAATAAAAAGAAATAACAATTACAGACAGTGAGCCAATAAATATGTAAAATCAGCCGATAAAACAAATTGTTTTGCATATCCATTGTTGACATGACCCTCTATTCCTCCTAATTAGTCGAGGCAGGGGAATTCTGCTTTTCTTCCCCCATTTATCCTTTAATGCCGGTAATGGAAATGCCTTCGACAAAGTATTTCTGCAAGGAAAAGAATAAAACTAATGTTGGAAGCAACACAAGCAAGGAAGCTGCCATCAGAGGGCCCCACTCGACTTTTGTCATTCCATTAAACATGGCAAGTCCGAGTTGGAGAGTAAATTTATTCGAGTCGTTCAGGTACATTAAGGGTCCGAGCAAGTCATTCCATGAACCCTGGAACGAGAACAGAGCGATTGTTACTAAGGCAGGTTTTGATAAAGGTAAGAAAATCTTATAAAATATTTGCCATCGTGACGCGCCATCCATAAGTGCCGCTTCTTCTAACTCGCGCGGAATGGTGAGAAAAAACTGGCGCAACAAAAATACGAATACAGCTTGTCCCCCGAAGAAGGCAGGAACAATCAGCGGTTTGAAGGTGTTGATCCATCCTAATTTGCTGAACATGATGAATACAGGAATCATTGTGATTTCTCCCGGCAACATAATCGTTGATAATAAAATCATAAACCAAATATTTTTTCCGGGGAAGTCAAAACGGGCAAATCCATAAGCTACTAAAGCAGAAACAAACACCTCAGCAATCATACGAAAAAATGTAATAATGACAGTGTTCTTTAAGTATAAGAAAAATGGAATATCCGTAATGGCGCGTTGATAATTTTCCCAATGAAGAGAATCAGGAAACCACTGAGGAGGGATTTGGAAAATAACACTTCCAGATTTTAATGATGTTGAAATCATCCATAGTAAAGGCAACACTGTAGCTGTTGAAGAGACGATCAAGAACAGATAGACAAAAATGGTTTGGATGCGTTTCCGTTGAGTGATCGTCAATGATGGCATGGTTAACTCACCTACTTTTATTTTTTGTTTTTTTCTTTTTGCCATTCTCTAATTCCCCTGAATAGAAGACCCAGAGGGGAGAGGTTTTGAACACGAGTAAAGTCAACAATAAAATAATGATAAATAAAATCCAAGCCATCGCTGTGGCATATCCCATTTTGTAAAAATTAAAGGCGTTCTCATATAGATAAACCATGTAAAATTGTGCTTGATTACCTGCGCCTCCAATGATGTAGGCATCATTGAATTTACGAAATGCTCCGATGATGCCCATGACAAGATTATAAAAAATCACGGGGCTAAGCATCGGAAGGGTAATGTGACGAAATTTAGTCCACCAACCGGCTCCGTCAATTTCAGCCGATTCGTATAAACTTCGAGGAATATCTTGTAAGCCGGCAAGGTAAGTCAACATTCCACCCCCCGCTCCCCAAATGGCCATCATCACGTACGAAGGCAATACCCAAGCCGGGTCACCGAGCCAATTAGGCCCTGAAATCCCTATATAAGAAAGAAGAAAATTGATCAAACCGTAGTCGGGGTCTAAAATCCATCTCCACAGTAGGGCAATCGATACGCCCGAAACGACAGCTGGGAGATAAAGGGCAGTACGAAAAAGGTAGATTCCTTTCACTTTTACATTAACAATTACAGCAATTAAGAGAGAAGATACGATACCTAAAGGGATAGCGAATGCAGCATAGATAACGGTAACTTTTAAAGAATTTAAGAAATTTGGGTCTTTGAAAAGGGAAATATAGTTATCTAGACCAATAAATTTAGGTTCAGTAAACGAATTCCAATCAGTAAAACCGATATAGAAGGCGAATCCAATGGGGAAAATAGTAAAAATAAAAAATCCTAAGATCCATGGTAGGATAAATATATACCCTTCATATTTCTTAATGTTCTTTTTCACGAGTCCCACCTTCATATTGTTTAGGATAAAAACCATTCAATGAATCATCAAAAAATACAGAAATGAAGAGGCCGTCTTGAAATCGCGAGGTAGACAGCCTCTTCTTTAATTTTCATTGACCTAAAATTTTGCGAAGAGCATTCCCAGCATCTTTTGCAGCCTGTTCAGGCGATTTTTTGCCTAAAAGGATTGGTTCATACAACTGTTGCCAAATCGCTGTATCCAATTCATTTTGTTTATCTTGGTTATTGAAGCCACGCGAAATGGTCGAGCTTTCTTTGATTACATCAATAGCATATGCTTTGTCAGGGCGAATTTTCGCTACATTTGTTAAATCTGATTTTGTTGGGGGAAGTATTTTCCACTCGTGAATCGCGTTCGTTAGATCGATCAGCGCTTCTGCTGCTACTTCTTTGTTTTTCGTTGTACTTGACATAACGGTGGCAGCGATCCAACTGAATGTCGCTTCTTTCGTTGCATGAGGTACTTTTGTCATACCGACTTTGAATGCGTCCCCGATTTGTTTTTCCAAATCGTCACCAGCCCCACCGAAGAACATAGCTACTTTTCCAGTTTTGAACATTTCAGGTCCACCGGTATTTTGGGCCTGTGTTTTAGACGGGGTTACTTTATCTTTGTTGATTAGTTGATCAAACATTTTAATGCCTTCGATTGCTTCAGGCTCATCGATGCGCACTTTCCCATCTTTGTCGACAATTTCTCCACCATATGTCCAAATCCAGAGTGCGATTGGCGGCCATCCATCAACAACAGTTCCAAACTGGTCAACTTTCCCA
The DNA here is from genome assembly GCF_056494105.1 of Geobacillus sp. PLS 41. Taxonomy (NCBI): domain Bacteria; kingdom Bacillati; phylum Bacillota; class Bacilli; order Caryophanales; family Anoxybacillaceae; genus Geobacillus; species Geobacillus sp. PLS 41. The sequence continues at coordinate 791,087 of NZ_CM151395.1, forward strand.
TCGTTATTTGTATCCTTTGTCAGCTTGATGGCTGCTTTTCTAAAATCCTCCCATGTCCAGTTCGGTTTCGGAAGTTCCACTCCATACTTTTCAAAGAGTGTTTGGTTATAATAGAGCATTACTGGTTGGTTAATCCAAGGAAGGCCATACAATTTTCCATCTACTTCCCCAATTTTCAATGGCCCTTCAAAGTAATCATCAAGGTTTACTTCTGGGTGATCCTTTACATATTCATCAATTGGTGAGATTACTCCTAACTTCGCGTACATAGGTATGTACTCCTGGGATAGCCAAAATAAATCAGGGGCTTGCTTAGCAGCAGCCATCGTTTGAATTTTCTTGTAATAATCAGCTGGAATGCTTTGGATTGTTAGATGATAGTCCTTTGCTTGTTGATTTAATTTGTCGACGATTGCTTGGAATTCTTTTAATTCCTGAGCACCTGCCCAGGTTCCAACCTTTAATTCTACTTTTTTGTTGCTAGACGAAGAGGAGCCCTCTTTCGCTGTGTTTGAACTGTCAGAGCATCCAATCATTCCAGTTAACATGAAAGCAACGGCGACTCCAGATATGACTTTTCGCCAAAAGTTTCTTTTCACATTGTTCTCCCCCTTTTTGTTAACTGTTTTGGTAGCGCTAACAATAGCAGTTAAAAAATAAAGTATTTTGTAACCTGATTATTACATTATTTTTCGATTTTGTCAATTAACAAAACTTAAATTACATAGTTTGGAGGGGTCGTTTTCATTTTTGCTTACAAGACATCGTTTTGCGTTATTTATTTGATACTGTAGGTATGAACCTAACATGGTGCGTGTAATATTGAGTAAAAATATCGAAAAGATATTGACTTGATAGTTTATCGTTTTGTAATGTGAAAATGCATATTGTTAATTACTATATTGTAACTTGATTATTCGTGTGATAAATGAGAGAGTTAGGGGGATATGGATGCTATTGAGGACGCCGACGATGAAAACATGCCAGACACTGCTTGAGGAATTTCAGCGTGCTCCTCAGCCGCTTCGGGTGGAGAAGCTCGTGTTTGCCGGTGTCGGTGAGCGGGATGTGTACAACATTTCCGCGCCGTTTGAAGACGATGGCGAGTGGGTCATTGCCGGAAGGGTGGAGGCAAGAGACAGCGAGCAATCAGAAGTATACTTTTTCGTCGAGCGTGAAGGGACATGGGTGCCGCGGGAAGGGGCGCCGGTGTTTGCCTTGCAGGATCCGTTTGTTTCGCGGGTGCACGGGCATCTCGTGTTTGGCGGCGTGGAGACGTTTCCGCATCCCGTGCTTCACGGGAAGTTGTATTGGCGGACGGTGTTTTACCGCGGAAAAACGATCAATGAATTGGCGCATTTTTTCACCGGTCCCGACGGGATGAAAGACATTCGTCTTGTCGAGCTGCGGGATGGGTCGGTTGGGGTCTTCACCCGTCCGCAAGGGGAAAAAGGCGGACGCGGAAAAATCGGCTTCACCCGCATCGGTACGCTCGATGAGTTGACGGTGGAGGCGATTGAGAATGCCCCATTGATTGACGGCCAATTTGCCGATGAAGAATGGGGAGGCGCCAACGAAGTGCATTTGCTTGGCAATGGGCTCGTCGGCGTCTTGGGCCATATCGCTTGTTTCGATCAGGAGCGGAACCGTCATTATTATCCGATGGTGTTTGCGTTCAATCCAGATACGGGGGAAGCGTCGGACATGGAGTTGATCGCCACAAGAGCCCATTTCCTCGATGGCCCGGCGAAGCGTCCGGATTTGGCGGATGTCGTGTTTAGCGGCGGATTGATTCGCAACGGGGACGGCACGGCCGATTTTTACGCTGGAACAAGTGACGCAGAAGCGCAAAAACTAACAATCGTTGATCCATTTACGAAATACGAAAGGCAGGGGTGACGATGCACCTTTACCGCTACGAAGAAAACCCGCTGATTACACCGAACGATGTGCCGCCGCACCACGACGGGTTTGAAGTGATCGGGGCGTTTAACGCTGGGGTGGCGAAATTTCAAGGGGAAGTGTTGCTGCTTCTTCGGGTGGCGGAGCGGCCGATGTCGGATGACCCGAACATCGTGAAAGCACCGGTATGGAACCCAGAGACGGGGAAGGTCGATGTTTACGAATTTCGCAAAGACGATCCGCGCTATGATTTTTCCGATCCTCGGGTGATCAAAGAGGCGGGGGCGGAGCGGTTTTTGTATTTGACGTCGCTCTCCTATTTGCGCCTCGCCCGGAGTCAAGACGGGCGGCGGTTTACGATCGACGACCGCCCGTTCGTCTATCCATCGAATGAACTCGAGACATTTGGTATTGAAGATCCGCGCATTACGTACATTGACGGCACGTATTACATTTATTTCAGCGCCGTCTCACCAAAAGGAGTCGGCGAGGCGATGGTGTCCACAACGGATTTCCGGACGGTGACGCACCACGGCATGATTTTCGCTCCGGAAAATAAAGATGTGCTCATTTTTCCGGAGAAGATCAACGGCAAATATTACGCTCTTCATCGCCCAGTGCCGCGAAGCAACGGCCGCCCCGAGGTGTGGATCGCGGAGTCGGAGAATCTGCTTCATTGGGGGAATCACCGCTTTTTGTTCGGTCTGCGCGAAGGAAAGTGGGACAGCGCCCGCATCGGCGGCGGGGCGGTGCCGATCAAAACGGAGCACGGCTGGCTCGAGTTGTACCATGGGGCGTCGGATGACCACCGCTATTGCATGGGGGCGGTGCTGCTCGATTTGAACGACCCGGCAAAAGTTATCGCCCGCTCGGAGCGGCCGCTTGTTGAGCCGGAAGCGGATTATGAGGTGAACGGCTTTTTCGGCCGCGTCGTGTTCTCATGCGGGGCGCTTGTTGACGGCGATGTTGTGAAAATGTATTACGGCGCCGCCGATACGTCGATGGCGTGCGTCGAGCTGAAGCTGGACGAGATTTTGGATTCGCTTGTGAAAGTATGAAAGCGAAGTTGCCCGCACGTTGCGGTGTAAGAACGGAAACGCCTGGATGGCCGGGCGTTTCTTTTTTGGTTTGCCGCGAACATACCGTGAGCGCAGGTGGGAGAGCGTTCAACGCTCATTGCGTCGTTTCGTTTCTTTTCCGTTCAACAGGATTTGGTATAATAAAAACAACGCCGATTCATCGGTCAGGTCGGCAGAGCGGTTTGCGGCTGGGCAATGAAAGACACTGGCCATGACTCGAAAGAACAGATGATCATCGGATAGAGGAGGAACCATCGGAGATGAAAAAAGTACGCAAAGCGATCATTCCGGCGGCCGGGCTTGGGACGCGGTTTCTGCCGGCGACGAAGGCAATGCCGAAGGAGATGCTTCCGATCGTTGATAAGCCGACGATTCAATATATTGTCGAAGAAGCCATCGCCTCAGGCATTGAGGACATTATTATCGTCACCGGGAAAGGGAAGCGGGCGATTGAGGATCATTTTGACTACGCGTTTGAGCTGGAACAGATGCTCAAGCAAAAAGGGAAGCTGGATCTGCTTGAGAAAGTGAAAGAGCCGTCGAAGGTGGACATCCACTACATTCGCCAAAAAGAGCCGAAAGGGCTCGGGCATGCGGTTTGGTGCGCGCGCAATTTCATTGGAGACGAGCCGTTTGCGGTGTTGTTGGGCGATGATATCGTCCAGGCGGAAAAGCCTTGTTTAAAACAGCTCATTGAGCAGTATGAACAAACGTTCAGCTCGGTGATTGGTGTCAAGCGCGTGCCGGAGGAAGAAACGCATCGCTACGGGATCATCGACCCGCTCGAGCAGCAAGGCCGGCGCTACCAAGTGCGCCGCTTCGTGGAAAAACCAGCTCCGGGCACAGCGCCGTCGAACTTGGCGATCGTCGGCCGCTACGTGTTGACGCCGGAAATTTTCTTGTTTTTAGAGAAACAGGAAGCCGGCGCAGGCGGGGAGATTCAGCTCACCGATGCGATCGGGCGGTTGAATGAAATTCAGCGCGTGTTTGCCTATGAATTTGAAGGAAAGCGGTACGATGTCGGCGAAAAGCTCGGCTTTATCGAAACGACGATTGAGTTTGCCTTGCAAAACGAGGAGCTGCGGGATGACTTGCTTTCGTTTTTGGAGCGGGTGGTGGCAGAGGCGAAGGGATCGAAGAACAACTAATCAAATTTTTCAGAAGATGAAGACAAAAAAGGAGGGTAGGATGTGGCGCGCATACGGATTGAACATTTTGGTCCTGTGAAGCTGTTTGATGAGGAGATCACGGATGTTACCGTTTTGATTGGCCCCCAAGCGAGCGGAAAAAGTACGATCAGCAAATTGATTTTTTTCTTTCAATCGATTCCTGATGAATGGGTAAACTATTTGCTTTCAGTACGTCAAACGGAAGAAAACAACCCATTTTTTGAGTTCAATAAACGTCTTCGGAGAAAATTTGTTGGGTACTTTGGCACAACCAAACATATGAAACCGTTTCATATTCGTTATGAGTATGATGTTGAAAAGTTTGTCCGTCTTGATTTAAAGGACGGTTATGTACAAATCCATTTCAGCGATCCGCTAAAACGGGAGATTCAGGAAAATTTTAAACATGTTGTGCAGATGAAAAAGGAAATGCAATATGAAGAACAACAGTTGGATGATTTTTGGAATGTCTCCTCGTGGAAAGTGCGTCAACAAAATGTGTTAGAAAAGGTCAAAGCAGCGATCACTGAGGTATTCGGCGATTCCAAAACACCCATTTTTATCCCTGCAGGGAGGAGTTTAGTTGCCACATTGTCGGATCAGCTTCAGGATATTAACCCGCAGCAACTCGATGTGTTGACAGAACAGTTTATCGAGCGAATTAATCTACTAAAGAAGATGTTTTCGCATTCGTTTGAGGAAATCATCGAAGATCGAAAAAAATTCTCGACAGAAAAAATTGACTTTGAGGCAATCCGACTGGCCATCAAGATGATCGAAGGCGTGATGAAAGGGAAATACATGTTCTCTGATTATGGGGAAAGGATTTTTTTTAATGAAAGAGAGTATACAAAACTGAAATTTTCATCTTCTGGACAACAGGAAGTCGTTTGGATTTTGCTGCTGATATTTACAATCATTCTGGAACGGCAGCGAGTGTTTATGGTGATTGAAGAACCCGAGGCACACTTATATCCGAACGCACAAAAAGAAATGGTTGCCTTATTTGCGTTGTTGCTGAATGTGACGAATAGTACGCTCGTGATTACGACTCATAGCCCGTACATTTTGTCTGCTTTTAATATTTATTTGTACGCTGCCAAAATCGGAAACAAACTGGATCAACGTGTGCATCCAATTGTGGACCGAAAGCTGCGCCTTTCTCCAGAGCGGTTAAAGGCCTACATGCTAGAGAGTGAAGGAGGGAAATTCCATTATCGAAGCATTATTGATAATGAATTACAGTTCATACAGGCCGAAGCGATCGATGAAGCATCATCTGCGATCAACCGCGTACTTGATGAACTCATGGAGGCAGAGGAAGCGGGGGAGTAAACATGGCGGTTGTAGGTTGGGAAAGTTGTTTACACTATTGCGACCGTCGAAAACTAGCAGTTGTTGAGGAAAACGGGAGAGGGGTTCGTTTTGTCAATGAGAGGGAAAAGAGGGTGGCCCTGTACCGTGTAGACGGTTGTTTGATTAAAGAGGGGGTAAAATGCGACTTTTTATTTTTAGTGATCGAAGGAGATCGGGCATTTTTCATCGAACTAAAAGGGTCTGACCTTAAGCAAGCTGTACACCAGATCGCCCGAACAATCGAACAGTTAGGGAAATGGCTGCCTGGATATCGATTCGAAGGGAGAATCGTGACTACCCGTGTGAGAACGCCTGCTTTGAAATCGACTTATTTGATGAAGCTGGAAAAAATGTTGAGGAGAACGGGTGGGACATTAGTGGTAAAAGCCAAGTGGGACGAGGTAAACGTATAGGGCAGGAAAGAGGCGACCGGTATGGGTTATTACAGGCTAAAACGGAGTCATATCCCAATCGGACAGGATGACGGCATCCGCATTCTCGTCGACCGCCTTTGGCCGCGCGGGGTGTCAAAGGCCGAGTCGCGCATCGACCGCTGGATGAAAGAGATTGCCCCGAGTCCAGCGCTGCGGCAATGGTTTGGCCATCGGCCAGAGCGGTTTGCCGAGTTTGCGCGGGCATATGAGCGGGAGTTGGAAACAGAGGAAACGAAGCAGGAGCTTGTGGATGAGCTGTTGTCGCTTTCCGGAGTGGTGACGCTGTTGTATGCAGCAAAAAATGAACGACATAACCATGCCGTTGTCCTTTGTGATTTTTTGCGCAAAATAGCCGAGAGGCGAAGCCAGGAGGGATGAACGGTGATTTCTGCGATGGTCGGCGATTTGACGAAGGTTGAAGGGGTCGAGTACATTTGCAATGCCGCCAACGGCATCGGACCGATGGGCGGCGGGGTGGCAGCGGCGATCTGTCGGGCAGGCGGGCGCGTGATTGAAGAGGAAGCGATCCGCGTCTGTCAAGCGCAAGATCCACAGCCGGGCGATTTGTACGTGACAGGGGCAGGCTCGTTGCCGTTTCGGGGTGTGATTCATCTTGTGACGATGAAGCAGCCGGCTGGGGCAACGTCGTATGAGATCGTCCGGTCGTGTCTTGAGCGGCTTGTCGCGCACTGTCGGGAGCACGGGATCAAGAAGGTGGCGCTGCCGGCCTTGGGAACCGGAGTCGGCCGGCTTGACAAAGCGAGAGTGGCTAGGTTATTTCGCGAGGTGCTCGCGCCGGTTGAGGATGTGGAATTTGTGGTCGTTGATATCGACGAGTCATTTATCCAAATGGTTGATTCATATTAAATAAAAATTAAGAAAAAAAGGGCCTTGACAGACGCTTGGCCCTTCTTTTTTTGGCAAAGAATAACGTGTTTCACAATCCTTCATATCATATTATAATATAACACACAAACCAGTTTCATTGACTTCCTTGCCTAGCCTAGGAGGTGGCGCAGCCATCCATGTCCGATTGATTGGACTGGCATGAAAGGAAGTTGGAGAGCGTTTCCTGTTCGAACCTGTTCAGGGAAAATGGCCAAAAGCGATGCATACGGCGTTTTTGGCAACGCCTGGGGGGATGATCATGTTATTCCAATCGCCAACATTGAAGACATGTCAAGTATTAGTCGATGAATTCCGCCTGGCCCCACAGCCGTTTGAGCCGGAAAAACTCCGCTTTGCGGGTGTTGGGGACCGAGACGTTTATAATATTTCCGCACCGTTTGTGGATGAAGGAGAATGGGTGATCGCTGGGCGCGTCGAGGCGCGCGACAGCGAGCAGTCGGAAGTGTACTTTTTCGTCGAGCGTGACGGCGTTTGGGTCCCTCGTGAAGGGGCGCCGGTGTTCGCCTTGCAAGACCCGTTCGTGTCGCGCATTCACGGTCAGCTTGTGTTTGGCGGCGTGGAGACGTTTCCGCATCCGGTGTTTGTTGGCGAGCATAGCTGGCGGACGGTCTTTTACCGTGGACCGAACATTCGCCGCTTAGAAAAGTTCGCCGAAGGGCCGGATGGGATGAAAGACATTCGCCTCGTCGAGTTGAAAGATGGCTCGATCGGCGTGTTTACCCGACCGCAAGGGGAAAAAGGCGGCCGCGGGAAAATCGGTTTCACCCGCATTTTCTCGCTCGATGAGTTGACGCCGGACGTGATCGAGGCTGCGCCGATTCTTGATGCCCAATTTACGGATGAAGAATGGGGCGGCGTGAACGAGGCGCATTTGCTTGCAAACGGGCTTGTTGGGGCGCTCGGCCATATCGCTTGCTTTGACGAGCAAGGCAACCGCCATTACTACCCGATGGTGTTCGTGTTGAACCCCGAGACGATGGAGCGTTCGGAGCTGGAATTGCTTGCGCTTCGCTCCCACTTTTTAGACGGGCCGGCGAAACGGCCGGATTTGGCGAACGTTGTCTTCAGCGGCGGGCTCATCCGCAAAGGCGACGGCACCGCCGAGCTGTACGCCGGCGTCGGCGATGCGGAAGCGCAAAAAATTTCGCTCATCGACCCGTTTGCGAAATACGAAGCGCAAGAGCTCGATCGGATGTATGCTTCCGTTTAGCGAAAGGATCGGTGCGACAGACCTTCTCTTGATGAGGAAGGTTGGCGGCCGGTCCTTTTTTGCATTTGGCCGGTTTCTTGCCTTGTGCGAAGGACTTCGGTTTGACATAAACGTGACTTGTTCGGTGACGGTGTATGTGCTCAATGAGGAACGGCTATATGAGCAGGCGGATGTTCAACCTTGTTTGTTTGCATTATCGTGATGAAAGAGGAAATGTTGCTTCCTCACAGCGTTTCTTCAGTTCAAAACTTTGCAACACCGTCGCGTGACCCCTTTCGGCTTCTCCCAAATCGAACAAATCCGTCGTTTTTCAACGGTCTTCGAAAGGACTGCTTAAAAGCGAACAGCGTGGGATTCTTCCCACGCTGTTTCCGTGAAAATGCACGCGTCTTGATGGGGCATTTTCATGCCCAGGTGAAGGGCAAAGGTTGCTCATGGATCTTTTCTGTGTCCAACGGGATCGGGGCGACGTTCATCGCCCGCGTGATGCTCCTTTACGGTTGTTTTTGCCGCTTTTCCCGCTCCTTCATTTTCTCTTCCATCCGCTTCAGCAGCTTTTCCCACGGGTTTTCCGCCGTTTTTTTCTTGCGCTTTCGTTTTTCTTCCGCCATGCTCAAGCGCCTCCTTTCGCTGCGGCCGATAAGGCGAGCAAGTCGCGCAGTTCGTCATCGGACAGTTCGGTGATCCATGCCTCGCCTTCGGTGATGATGTCGGCGAGCGCTTGTTTTTGTTCGAGCATCTCGTCGATTTTTTCTTCGATTGTCCCGACGGTGATCAATTTATGGACGTGGACGAATTTCGTCTGTCCGATGCGGTAGGCGCGGTCGGTCGCCTGGTTTTCCACCGCCGGGTTCCACCAACGGTCGAAATGGATGACGTGGTTGGCAGCTGTTAAGTTGAGCCCGGTGCCGCCTGCTTTGAGCGACAAAAGGAAAATCGGCGCTTTTTTCGCTTGGAACTCATCCACCATCCGGTCGCGCGTTTGTTTTGGGACGCCTCCGTGCAAAAACAACACCGGCTCATCAAACAAGTCGGAAAGCAGCTGTTGGATCATCTCGCCCATTCGCACGTATTGCGTGAAGATGAGGCACGATTCGTCGTTGGCGCGGATTTGCTCGATCAGTTCGATGAGCTTTTCGAGCTTGTGCGACCGTTCAACGAGCTGGCGGGGGCGGCGTTCTTTCAAATACAGCGCCGGATGGTCGCAAATTTGCTTCACACCGTTTAGCATTTGCAAAATCAAGCCGCGCCGCGCAAACGGACTGGCTTCCTTTGCCCGTTCGAGTGTGTCGTTGACGAGCTGCTCGTACAAGGCAGCCTGTTCGGCCGTGAGCGGGCAATATTCTTTTTGTTCAAGCTTATCCGGCAAGTTGAGCGCAACCGCTTCATCCGTTTTCGTCCGCCGCAAGAGAAATGGGCGGATGAGCGCCTGCAGCGCCGCTTTTTTGCGGGCATCTCCTTCTTTTTCAATCGGCCCGGCAAAGCGCCGCTCAAACTCCGCACGGCTGCCGAGATAGCCGGGGTTGAGGAAATGGAAGATGCTCCAAAGTTCGCCGAGACGGTTTTCAACCGGCGTGCCGGATAAGGCGATTTTATGTTTTCCGCTCAAGCGGCGGATGGCGCGCGCTTGTTTTGTTTGCGCGTTTTTAATGTTTTGCGCTTCATCAAGGCAAATCGCATGCCAATGAATCTGTTTTAAATCGTCTTGGTCCAAATGAGCAAGGTTGTAAGACGTAATGACGAGATCGGCCTCGCCTGCCGTTTGCACGAACGCATCGTTTTTCGCCCGGTTCGGTCCATGGTGCACGTAGACGCGCAAGTCTGGGGTGAAGCGGGCGCATTCCTTTTGCCAGTTGCCGATCACGCTTGTCGGGCAGATGAGCAACGCCGGCGTGTCCGGGCGTTCGATTTCTTTGACGTGCGCCAAATAAGCAAGCAGCTGCACCGTTTTGCCTAGCCCCATGTCATCGGCCAAGCAGGCGCCAAAGCCGAATCGGCGCAAAAAGACGAGCCAGTCGACGCCGCGCTGCTGGTACGGGCGGAGCGTGCCGCGAAACGACGGCGGCACATTCGCTTTCGGCAATCCATCCAGCTGCTGGAGCTGGCGGATGAACGCGCGGAACTGATCATGGACGTCAATGTGGATCGGGATCGATTCGTCCGTTGCCTCTTCGCGCTCCTCTGCTTCTGAAAGCAGCGTTTGCGCCACGATATCGTGGATCGGCACGCCTTCTTTTTTCGCCTTTTCCATGAGCGCCTGGGCGCGGCGGACAAGGGCGGGGTCAAGGATGAGCCATTGGCCGCGCAGGCGAATGAGGCGCCGCTTTTGTTCCGCCAAAGCGGCAAACTCCTCTTCCGTCAGCTCAATCCCGTTGGTCGCGACGCGCCAATCGAAATCAGCGAGCCGCTCAAGGCCGAACAGTGATTCGGCGTTGACGGAAGGCGACAGTTTCGCTTTGATCGACAGCTGCGCCTGGCGGATGTCGTGCCACCAGTCGGGAAGCAAGAGGCGTACGCCCGCTTCGGTGAGCTTTAAGCTGTCTTCGGACAAAAAACGCCACGCTTCTTCATTAGACAGTTCCGTCCGCAGACCCTCCCCGGCGTCAAGCCACGGCACGATCGCGCAAATGCGGCGAATGGCGCGCTGGATCGATGATTCATATGGGCGCCAGGCGCGCGGAATATCACGGGCAGAGGCGATGACGCTGTCGTCGATGGCGATGAACACCGCTTCCAGCGTCCATGCGTCGCCGTCCTCAGGCGGCTCGACGAGGCGAAGCCCGACCGTAAACGGCGGCCGGTCGCCGAGCCAGCCGATTTGTTCCAGCCAATCGTCTTCCGTTCCGGTCCATTGGCCGCTGGGGGAGGCGATCAATGGATAAGTGCGAACGATTTCGCCCCAAATGCCGCGAAGTTCCGGGTCGCGTGAGAGCCAGTCGGCGACCGCAAGCGACCGCCATGTGGCGACGAACGGATCGGGATCGTCATCCGCGCCGCGCCAGCGGGTGCGTCCTGCTTCGCTCCATGCGCCGCCTGTGCTTTTCCACAAGGAAGCATCTGGAAGGAAGCGGCGTTCCCCCAACCCATTCCAAATGTGTCTCGCCCACTCTTCCAATCGGGCGGTGAATTCATCCGCCCATTCGATGACGGAAAAGCGCGAGTGCGGACGCAACGCGAACAGAGTGAGCGCTTGCCACGGCGACAGCCGCACGATGTCGTCTTCGATATCAATCATGGTCCCGTAAAAGGTTTCTTCGTGCCAAGCCAATAAAGGCGAAACCCATGATGAGGGATGGGTGGAACCAGAGAGCTCGAAACATCGAATCTCTTCATTCCATCTGCAGGAAATCTGAATCGTCTCCAATGCCTTCATGGAAGCAGTTTTCCTTTCTTTAATTCTTCATGAAACGCGCGCAGGCGCGCCGTTTTGGCGAGCAGCTGTTCAAGATACGCTTCCCATTGATCGAATCGCTTCATCGAGCGGTAATGAGCCCGCATCGTTTTCAAGTGGCGGACCGCCCTTTGGTAGCTTGACCGGTTTTTCTCGTTGAGCAGCTTGATCACGGTCCGATGATATAACGGCATGACAAGATCCGTCCCGCGCGCTTGCAATGTTTTGAGCAGCTGCGGATGCAGCTCATCAGCGGTGATGTTCGCCCATAAGAATAGGTCCACGACTTCCCGGTAGCGTCCTTGCCGATACAAAAAGTTGGTGTACTCGTTGACGCTGTACGGAAGGCTTCGCTGCAAAAAATCTTCCCATGCGTCCGAGCGGTTTCGTTGCCGGGCGTACATTTCAAACCAGTGCGCCGCTTCGTCCAAAAAACGGCTTCGGATGGGAGCGGGTATATGCGAAAGATAAAGCGGCCAATCGTCCTTCGCTTTTTCCCAAACGGATTCAAACCGCTTGACGAGGCCGTTGGTGATGAATCGCCCGATCCATTCAATCAAAAACAAGCCTGCCTGATCGGGGAACGCGCGGTAAAGCGCCATCGCTTCGTCGTCTTCGCCAAGCAAAAAGGAAAGATGAGCCGCCGCCATAGCGGCGCGGATGTCGTCTCGGTCTTTGGCGAGCCGAAGGAGTTCGGCTCGTTCCTCTTGCCGCCATGTGGGCTTGGTGAACAGCGATTCCCACGCGGTTGTGTAAAAGTCATAGCCGAATGATGACAGCCCTCCGTCCAAAAACAGTACATCACGAACATACGGAATCGTCTGTTCAATCAACGCGTTGAGCGACCGCGGCAGCGATTGAGTAGACAATTTTTCCAAGGCGTCAAAGGCGCGGTCGGCGACATAGTTGACGTCCTGCTGCCAGGAAAACTGTCCGTAAGAGGCGAATACGACGTCGTTCCACCCTTGCGCCTCCCCGTACTGCCGAAGCTTTTCCAACAAAAAGAGGGCGGCATGAAGCTCCCGCAACGGACGGGCGCCAGCTTGCTTCCCTTCGTTTTTGCCAAGTTTCGGGAGCAGCTGGAAGGCTAAACGGTACGGCCAGTTTTGGCCGTTTTGATGGCGGGAGAAAAAGTCTTCATACTGTTTCTCGAACTGGCCCCGCCAATCTTCAACCGTTTCATTGGCTGTGATCGAAAGGCCTGCCGTTTTCCCCGCGCGTTTTGGAGCAGGCGTTTTTGGTTCATGGACAGCGGATTCTTTCCACAACGCGCCGATTTGCCCTTTTTTCCAAAGGCGGAACAGCTCGCCAACGTCGAACACGTTGCCGTATATATAAAAGAACAGCGCCAAAACGTGTGGACACAGCCCTTCCGTCCCGCACGGGCAGCGATGGCGGCGGGTGACGTTGGACAAATCAAGCATGACATCATGGGGGGTGATGTCGGAAACGACCCCTTCCACTTCGTGGCTGTTGATCACCATGACGTTATAGACCAACCCGTTTCTTGATAAGTCGCGCCCTTTTTGAATGAGATTGTGGAAAATAGGAAACGGCAATTCTTTCACCAATTCTTCTGCCGCTTGCCGCAAAAGCGGTTTGGAGATCGTGGTCTGCAACATGTCGGTCCGTCCTTTCCGATCCATTCCTTATCATCCTATTATAGCATGTGACAGCGTGTCGAAAAAAGAGGGGCAATGTGACAAAACGCGTCTGTTCTCGAGCCGGCATGAAAGGACATTGCGAGCTTTTGAACGTGTACGCGTTTTGATAGAAAGAAAGCTGGTGATGGTTGAACGTCTATCGATGATGGTATAATAGGAATAGAAAAAGTCCAAATGGAAAAGAAAGCAGGTGCATCGAATATGGCGGAAACGCCGCGGAACGCGTTATGCCCGTGCGGAAGCGGGAAAAAGTACAAGCATTGTTGCGGAAAAAAAGAGGCGGTTTCGATTTCGTCATTGATTGACCGCGAGTTGATCGAATGCATGAATGATATGCGTCAGTTTGTTTTGCAGCGGTATGAGAGGGAGGCGGAAGAGCTTTTAGACCAGTTCCCGCTTGATGAGATGCCGGAGGAACTCGAGCTTGGCGTGCAGATCATGGCGGTGAACTGGATGTTGTTTTGTTGGCCGCTTGATGAAACAGGACAAACGATCTTTTCTGCTTACCGGAAAAGCCGTCATTGGGAGCGGTGGCGCCCGTCCGTTCAGGCTCACATCGAGAGGTGGGAAGGAGCCGTTCCGTCGCTTGGCGAGTTCATCGGCTATGAGGACGACAATCGCCCCGTTGTCCGGGATTTGTTGACGGGAGGGGAAAAGATCGTTCATTTATTGGCTTCCCATCAATGGCCGAGCGTGATCGAAACAGGAGATGTGGTGTTCGGCTTCCTTGTGCCGTACCAAGACGTGTTCACGTGTTTCACAGCGGTGTTTCCGCTCCCGGCGTCAGGGAAAGATCGATTGCTTCGGGCGATTCAACAAGAAGGGGAGTGGAGCGGTCAGCCATCGGCTTTATGGATGCGCGATCGGTTCGTCGCTGTGCTTTCCGATGTGCTCTTGGAGTGGCTTTGGCAGTTCGCCAAACAGTTCAAATGGGATGATCCGAAACAAGCGGCCGTCATTCGCGAGCTCGATGAAAACGAGCTGGAGGCGCCAGCGGCGCTGCTCAATCAAGCGTTCGCCATATGGGCGATCTATTGCGGAAAAACATCCCGCCTCCCTTATTCGGTCCCCGTCTACGCGGCGGCGCTCCGCTATGTGGCTGGGCATTTGATGAAGGCGGAAGGATCGGAGGTGGAAGACATCGCCGATCGGTATGACGTGATGCCAGAAGATGTGCGATCGGCGGCGTTGGATTTTTTCCTGATGGCTGTTGATGATGAAGACGACGAGGAATGGCTCGATGACTGGGAGGAAGACTGGTTCGAAGAGGAAGGGGATGAGCTTGATGCGCGCATCAATGAATGGATCGATGACATCGATCTGATGTTGATGCGTGAAGGATGGGACGAGAAGCGAGTCAACCGTCATATTGACCGCGCCATCCGTTCGTGGCGGAATGAGGGCCTGCTCGAGGAAGTGAATGAAAAAGAATTGCGTAAAGAACTCCGCGATGTAGCGTGGGAGATCTTCACCGATCGGGGATTCATCTAGAAGCTGGCAGAAAAACGGGCGCTGCGCGCAAGTCAGCGGCATTTCGTCAGAAAGGAAAGCCGGTTCCATAAGGGCTCTCTCATTCAAACATCATTGGGCTCAACCCAAGCCCTCTATAAGTAGAAACAGGGAATGGAATGCGTTCCATTCGTGAAACTCCAAAAAAAGCGGCGGGGAACGATCGGTTTTGACCGAATCCATAATGGATTGGGAAAAATGGCTTTGTGCGCGATTCCGACCGTTTTTAATATCTTGGTCGCCGTTTTGGAAAGGAATGATTAGAAGGGAGGATTTTGCATGGCAATCGGCCGAAATGACCCGTGCCCGTGCGGAAGCGGGAAAAAGTATAAGAAGTGCTGCATGAACAAACAGCAGGAGCGTGAAATCAAGCGGGTGCGGCAGCGCCGCTTTTTTGACCAAAAATATGAGCTGTCGCAAATGGTGCAGCGGTTTTTGGATGAATCGCTGTCTTATGATGAACGCGAAGCGGTCAACCGTACATTTCGCCGAATGATCGAACAAAAGGATCATCGTGAAGAGTTGAAGGTGTTTGAGACGCTTTGGCGTTTTTTCCTCCATCGTTATCCGAATGGATTGCGCGGCGTTGAATGGTTTCAACAGGAAAAAGGGCGTCGTCTGTCTCCGGAGCTCAAGGAAATGTTGGACCGCTGGGTTCGGCTTGTGCCGCGCCTTGTGCAATTTGTCGATTTGGATGATGAAGGAGGAGTGGCGGTTGACCGGTTGACGGGCGAGAAACTTCTCATGCCGTATTGCGAGACATTGGAGGTTGTGCGCCCTTGGGGCGGCATGTTTGCCTTTTTGGAGCCATTTGACGGCGGCTATTACGTTTGCGGTGTATCATCGATTGTGGATCCGAAGGGCGTGGAACGGGCGGAAGAGAACATTCGCGTCTTGTTGACGCAAACCGATTGGCCGTATGACAAGGTAGCCGTTGAACATTTTCTCGATATCGTCGATGCAGGCTATCCTCCGAGGGCGGACGATGTGCAAGAGGAGCGCACGCGATGGACGTATGAATACGAATGCCAGGAAGCCGCTGAGGCGATGAGGAAGCTTGCTTCGATCGGACGCGCTCACATTGATCATGACGATGGGGAGAAAGTGGAAGGTTCATGGTGCACCAATGTGTACCATTATGTCGGAGTGATTTCCCCCAAGCCGATTCATGTGTTTGAATTAGGCGGGTCATTATCCGCTCATCGGTCGCGTCTCGTGTTGTCTACCGAGGAGGAAGGGACGGCCGAACAGCTCGTGTCGCTGCTGCAGGCGTTTGGGTATTCCCCAAAAGAACGAAAACGGGGGACAGAAGCCGTTTTGCGCCGAAAAGGGATCGAAAACGTTTCGCTTCATATTGATTCAGACCCAGACTCTCCCCCTTGGGTGGCAACGATGGCCGGATTGGATGTTCAAATGGAAAAAGCCCTTCACACCCCGCTTGAGAAATGGAATGGAAAAACCCCTCACGAAATGGCGCGCGAGGGGCGTGTGCAGGAAGTGGATGAGTGGCTGAAAGAGTATGAATTCCATTTGTTTAACATGCAAGAACGAGCCAATTTGCCGGTGCTCATCGGAGTGAATCCCATTCGCTCCCGTTATGGATTGCCCCCATCTCCGTTTAGCTCATCACATCGTCTTTCGGACTTATGGAAAATGAAATGGATGGGGCCGGAAAGAACCGAGACATTGTTGATCCGCGCGGAATGGGAAGGGATGTATTTTACCGATGACGCATTGGCGTTTTATAACGAAGTCATCGTGAGCGGAGAAAAAGAGGCCAAAGAGGCGTGTTGGGCCGTGGTTTTGCTCGTGTGTGAATATATGACCGGGCGGACGTTTTCATCGTGGGAGGACGTAGGAGAAGAAGACTGGAAACAATGCATCGTCGATCAAATCCCGTCAAGATGGAGTTCGTTTTCATGGGAAGTGGTGAGCCGAGCGCTCGATATGTTGCTTGAGTGGGCCGATTGGCTGGACCGCCGTTATGGAACGAATCATCGAACTGTTATTGGTGCCGTGCTGGAAGAGGTCAGAAGCGAATTGGAACATTGCTTTGCTTTGCTGGATGAATGGAGGGGCGAGAACGGAAAGGGGGATGAGGAACTGATGGCTTGGCAGCTTGCTCGTTTGTTTGGTTTGCCTATTTCCCTTTCCGTCGGTTTCTCGTTTTTCCGCGTCAAGCGTGTGGAACAGGGGAAGGCGGTGCTGGATTGGCTTGCCCATAACCGAACGGTGACATGGGACATTCCGAAGCGGGCAGAGCCGCATCTGTTGCCGGGCATGTATATCGTCGCCGCGACCGATCGCAACGGCAAGCTGGACGATCTTGCCCGCGTATATCCGCCGTCTTTCTCACCGTACGTAGAGCCGTGGCTTCAGGCGCTGCAAGAGTGGCCAGACAAGGTGGAGAAAGAACGGGCTGCGTTTCAAGAGCGCCTGCTTGCCTCGTTGTCCCGTTTGCTTCGCCGGCCGTAGGCGTCCCGATGAATGACGGGGCGCTTGTTTCTCTCGGCTCGGCCTCTATGATTCTCCATTATGCAGGCAAGCCCAATGGTAAGAGTCATTCATATTCTTAGGATTTTGGTCCATCACCATAACGTGTGCTTGAGAAGCAGGGTTTTTCTCGTTTTACCGAGAAACGGATGAGGACGCGAATGATCCAAGAATCCTACACCTTTAGGAGTGCGGAGTGTCAACCGGCATGAAAATCATGGATTGGCTGATTTCTCCTTGGAGAAGGAAATATGGCATGTTTTGAAAAAGCCAAGGGCACCTTTTGATAAAAATGGAATGCGAATCGATGTTCTCGACATGAGCGGCGGAAGTCCCAAAGTGCTTGCGATATGTGTTGCTGAAAGCAGTTCCATCACACGTTGATCGTGAATGTCTCCCCAAAGTGTTTAGCTGGCCCGAGCGTTAGCGTAGAGGGGGAGAACGTTCAATGACTATGATACAAAGAAAGTAGGTAGCTATATGGTGAAGGCATCGCGAAACAATCTTTGTCCATGCGGCAGTGGGAAAACGTACAAGCATTGTTGTGGGAAGAAAGAAGCAGTATCGATAGAATCTCTAATTGACCGTGAAGTGGCCAAATGTATGCAAGATGTGTTTTCGTTTGCGTTAGAGCGATATGAGGAAGAGCTTGCTTTCATGATGTCTGGTTCTCCATTTCAAGGGCTTCCTAACGAGCTGGAGACCAGCGCCAATTTATTGCTGACGAACTGGGCGATTTTTCACAGACACGTTGATGACAAAGGGATGACAATTTTTTCAGCCTATATGAGAAGCCGGCGCCGCACGCGGTGGCGTCCAGCAGTGCAAACTCATTTGAAGCGATGGGACGAGGCGGTTCCGTCGTTTGACGAGATCATTCATATCGAGGATGAGCGGCGTTTCCTTGTACGCGATCTGTTGACCAGAAAAGAAAAGTACGTCCGTTTTTTGACGCCGGAGGAGCTTCCGTCTGCTAGGGAGGGGGACGTGTTAGTAGGATGCCTCGTTCCACATGGGGACGAGTGGGCGTACTTCATGAAGGTGCTGCCGATTCCAAAGAGCGGGAAGGATCGGCTTGCGCGGGCGCTTCAAGCGGAATGGAATCCGGATACGAAAACGTGTGAAGTGTTTTTGCGCGAGTCGTTTCCGGAATTGCTTGAAATAGCGGTCCATGAGCTGTTGTGGCAGCTGCTGAGCGAAAAGGACTGGGGGGATCGAGATCAAGATGATGTTTTTCGCGAATTAAAGAAAAAGGAAGAAACAACCTCCTCCTTAGTGCTCAGCGAGGCTGCGTTCCTTTGGCGCGCATATTGCGAAATGGATGAACCGGTCATCAAGAATCCTGCTGTGTATGCGGCTGCACTCCGTTATTTGGCGAGTGAAATGGCTGGAAGAGAATTTGTCAATATGGAAAAGGTTGCGGAACACTACGGCGTTCCTGTAGAGGAAGTGGAAGCCGCTGTGATGGAATTGTTTTTATTTCGCACAGAGTTGCTCGATGATGGAGATGATGAGGGCGAGAATGATGATGAGTGGCTCTTTGACGATGGGGATGACGGTGATGAGATCTGGTTCGACGACGGTGGGATGGAGGATGGCGATGAGCTGGACCGTGCGATTGAGGAATGGCTTGACCAAGTTGAGGAGTTGTTTGATTGCGAGGGCTGGGACGTTGATCAAGTCCATCGCTTGATCGACAAAGCGATCCGAACATGGAAAAAGGACGGGTTGCTTGAAGGAGTCGATGCAGCTGAGTTGCGCAAGGAGCTCGAGGAGCTCGTCTGGGAGACGTTTGCCGAACGGGGATTTTTGTAAGGCGATGGACAAAGCAGGCAACAAAGGACAGATGGGTGCGAAAGAAGGTGCCCTTGAGAGATGACGGATACCTTCTTTCGCATGCGTTACAATCGGATATAGGCCAGCCGCTCGTTCGCTTCCTCGACGTCAAAGGCATCAGGGTCAAAATCTTCGCCTTTCATGTCGTACATCCAGTCTACCAGCTCGCGCAATTCGGGATCGGCAAGAGAGTCTTTTTGCGCCGCCGCTTCCAGCAGCTCCAGGTAGCCATAGACGCCGCCGCAATCCTCGGGAGGGCACGCCCGTTTTCCTTTCAGGCAAGCGGCGCGTTCCAACGGTTTTGGGAGTGTTTCAATCTTTTCAACAGTGACGGTATGGCGCCAGTAGTCGCCAAAATCGTAAATATATAGAAACTTTTGTTTTTCTTCCGTCAGCCATTGCTGTAATGGGATGCGGCGGGCGTCCATCAGTTCTTTTTCCAGCTGAAACGAATCCCAGCCGTCAGGGATGCCGATGAGAACGCTTCCGAAATCGAATTCGTATAAATGGGCTTGTTCCCATCCCATCGCTTCTTGGATGATGAGATGAAGCTCGTGAAATGTCGCATGTCCGGGAACAAGGACGCGCCGCCAAATCGGCGGGCGGATGCCGTTTAATGTGATTTTCAGCTGGTAGGCTGTTTTGGACCGCCGCCGTTTGGAGGGGGGTGCGCTCTTTGGCGCCTCAACCCATCTGCCGTGTGGACGGTCCCGCTCTGTCGGATGGAACATGGCAGACAATTCGTCGATCAGTTTAGCAAGATTGTCGGGGTTCATAGCCCTCGTCTCCTTTCGGATAAACGTTTTGTATAATAGTAGTTTATCCTGTCCATAGTAGAATTTAAACATTATTGATGGAAATATTGAAATAAAGAAAGATGGGAGAGGAGGATGACGCATGTCGATCGGCTGGAATGACCCATGCCCGTGTGGAAGTAGGAAAAAGTATAAGAAGTGCTGCATGAACAAACAGCAGAATCATGAAATCAAACGGGTGCGCCAGCGCCGCTTTTTTGGCCAAAAATATGAGCTGTCGCAAATGGTGCAGCGATTTTTGGATGAATCGCTGTCTTACAACGAACAAGCAGTGGCGAGACGGACGTTTTACCAAAAAATAGAGGGTATGAAGTATTTGTAATATTTTGGATTTTTTGAAACACTTTGGTGCTTGTTCATTCACCGTTTTCCCAATGGAATGCGCGTCATTGAATGGTTCCAGCGCGACAAAGGACACCGTCTCCCGTTGGAGCACGGAGCGCTTTTGGCGCTTCTGCGTGTTTCTTCATGGGGACGGCTTATCCATTCGGACATCGGTTAGAGAAGCGATGGTGGTATGTCGGCCGTAGCTGGATGGTTCGACTGGGTTGCGCGTTGTGGCTGCTGTCGTGTGAAGAGGCATCATGCAGAAAAAGGAGAGCTATTGTCGGTTGATGGATGCCGCCCCGCTAGTTTTGTCGAGCGGTTTTCCCAAGTGACAGACAGGAAATTCCCCGTTGTGCGCGAACGATATAGTAGACAAATTGGAGACAACGGGGGAGGGAATGCGCATGAGGCGAGGAATATGGCTCGCCCTGTTGTTTTGTTTGCTATGGCTGGCTGCGGCTGCTTGGCCGGTGGGGGCGAAAGGGGAGAGTGGGAAAACCGCTCAGTTGGCGGTGGTGACGGCGGATCAGGTGAACGTCCGCCAAGGGCCGGGGGTGCCATACCGTCCATTGGCGAACGTTCACCGCGGCGAGGCGTATCGGCTGATCGAGGTCAAGGATGGATGGGTGAACATCGAGTGGAAACCGAATCGAACCGGGTGGATCGCCGCGCGGTACGTCGCGTTGGCAAAAGAGACGGCCGTCGTGCAAGAAAACCGACTCCGCCTTCGACAAGAGCCGAGCCGAGATGGGCGAATTATCGGGCATTTGGCGCGGGGAGAAACGGTATGGGTCATCAAGGAAGATGGGGAATGGACGGAAGTGATCGCAGACGGTGCGATCGGCTGGGTGTCTTCAGCATACCTCACTGCGGCTCGGGAGTCATCGATTTCGCATCAAACCGGAATCGTCAACGCCAGTTCGCTCAACGTTCGGGCTGAGCCGTTATTGAAGGCAGCGCGCGTCGGACGCCTTGTCCGTGGTGAAGAGGTCGAGATTGTGGAAAAGAAACCGGGATGGTACAAAATTGCCTCCCAAACAGGGCTTGATGGGTGGGTGTCATCCGCATATGTGCAGGTAAAGGGTGGACAAGCTAATGAAAAGGAAGCGGAAGCGCCCCAGTCGGCTGACCGCTCGCTGCTTTCAGCCATCGCGCCTAGCGACTCCCGCCTTTATGTAGACAGCTGGACGCGCGGTCCTGTTCAGGCGCTGGCCGGAAAAACGATCGTTCTTGACGCTGGCCACGGAGGCAAAGACGGCGGGGCCCAAAGTGTCGATGGCATCAAGGAAAAGGAGTTGACGTTGGAAACCGCCAAGCTTCTGAAAAACAAGTTGCAATCTTACGGCGCCCGCGTCGTGCTGACGCGCTCTAGCGATGAGTATGTGCCGCTGTCCGCGCGCGTGGCGATGGCGCGCCTGTATCAAGCGGATGCGTTTATCAGCCTGCATTATGACAGCGCAGATGACCAACAGGCGAGCGGCATCACCGTTTATTATTACGACCGTTTTGCCGATTACGGCTTAGCGCAATCATTCGAAGACCCGCTTTCCCGATTGGCCGCACTGCCTTTCCGCGGCGTTGCGTTTGGCGACTATTACGTGCTGCGGGAAAACGACAGACCGTCTGTATTGCTTGAGCTCGGCTATGTAAGCAACCGCACAGATGCGGCGACGGTGGCGACAGACGACTATCAGGAAGCAGTGACGGCCGCGATCGCGGATGCGGTTCGGCATTATTTTGAATAAGAAATGATCGTGGAGAAATCGTTGATCGGCGGTCTGTTCGTTTTTGTGATCAATCGGCCGTCATCAAGCAAACGGAAACACGCCGTGCAACCGGGGGGGTGGCTCCTCCCGGTTTTCTTTTGGCCGCAGAGCACAACCGGTGAACTCAGCGGCTAGGCGAAAACAATGAAAATCCCCAGGCGATTCGATATAATGAGAACAAGCGACAATAGCCGCAATGGATCAAAAAGGTGTGAGGAACGATGAAAATCACGATCGCCGGGGCGGGGTATGTTGGGCTTGTGACCGCCGCCTGCCTGGCTGATAAAGGTCATGATGTCATATGCGTGGATGTCAATGAGGAAAAAATTCGGCGGTTGAATGAAGGAATCGTCCCCATTTATGAACCGGGGCTCGAACCGCTCATCCAACGGAACAGCGCCCGCCTTCGCTTTACCACAGACGATGCGGAAGCGTATCGATGGGCGGAAGTGATCATGGTCGCGGTCGGCACCCCGCCGCTGCCGGACGGATCGGTCAAGCTCGATGACGTATGGGAAACGCTGCGCCGCATCGCCGCGTCGGCCGAACGCGACTGCCTTGTGGCCATCAAATCGACCGTGCCAGTCGGTACGGGAGACGAAGCGGCTCGCTTTTTGGCGGAACACGGACGCGGGGGGTGCGTATCGATGTCGTTTCCAATCCGGAGTTTTTGTCACAAGGAACGGCGGTGCGCGATACGTTGCAGGCGCCGCGCATTGTGTTAGGCGTCGAATCGGAGAGAGCTGAGCGGATAATGAAGGACCTCTACGCCCCGTTTGCGCTCCCGTACGTTGTCACCGACCGCAAAAGCGCAGAGATGATCAAGTACGCTGCCAATGTGTTTTTGGCGCTGAAAATTTCGTACATCAACGAGATCGCCAACGTATGCGAGTTGGTAGGGGCCGACATTCAGGCGGTGGCGGAAGGAATCGGCATGGATCCGCGCATTGGCCGCCGCTTTTTGCGCGCCGGCGTCGGCTACGGCGGCTCTTGCCTGCCGAAAGATACGAAGGCGCTTTATGCGTTGGCTGCCTCCCATGGCTATTCGCTCAAAACCGTGTGGGCGGCGATGGACGTCAATGAGAAACAAAAATGGAAGCTTCTTGACAAAGCGCGTCCGCACATCGGAGATTTTCGCAACCGGACTGTTGCTGTGCTTGGCGCCGCATTCAAGCCCGGCACTGACGATGTGCGCGAATCGCCGGCATTGGCGAACATCGAACGGCTCATTGCCGAAGGAGCCGACGTGCGCGTCTGGGACCCGGCCGCCCTCGGTCATGTCTCGCGCCGTTTTGGCGATGCGGTTGTTTGTTGCGAGACAATGGAGGAAGCCATTCGCGGCGCGGATGTTTGTTTCATTTTCACCGAATGGCCGGCTGTGCTGCAATTTGACCTTCACCGTTACAAGACGCTGATGAATCGGCCAATTGTGCTTGACGGGCGCAACTGCTACGACCCGAAACAAGCCGACGCCGCCGGCCTCATCTACGAGTCGATCGGTCGGCCGGTGGGGCATAGGCAGCTGAAAGTGGATCGGGCTGTTGACGTTCTCCAGTGCGCCTCAGCTGCCTTTTTCCACAAACAAAGTGAATAGGGATGCCGCTTAATTGTCCCGTTCGCATCGCCACGACGGCTTTTTTGTAAAAAAGGGAATAAGGCGGTCTGTCCGTTCGATGGAAGTGGGATAGTAGACATGCCGGCGGGCGCGGGGCATCAATCGCCGTTTCAAAGAAAGAGAAGGTTATGTTTCCAGTGGTTTTATGGGAAAACGTGGGGTCGTGGCCCGCCACTTTGAAAGCGGAGACAGGCGGGGAAGAGAGCGGCTGAAGAAGCCGTCTTTTCCCACCGCTATGGGCAGGCGGCAAAAGGAGGGATGTATCATCCGCATTCGCTTAGGTCTGTTTGGTGCGGACGATTCGCTGTCAATTATTCAGGCGGTGGCGCAAGAGTACAAAGAGCTTGTTTGCGTTCCCGTTGTGTATTGGGATGAAAGTGAAGTGATCGATTTGATCCGCCCGCTCGCGTCAGAAGTTGATATGTGGCTGTTTTCCGGACAAGTGCCGTATTCGATCGTCAAGCAGTCCAGTGAGGTCGATGCGCCGCTGTTTTATGTGCCACATATTGGTGCCAGCTTGTACCGCACACTGCTGCAGGCGCACTATACGGAGCAGATTCCGGTCAGCCGGCTTAGTTTTGACACGTACGAGCGCCGCGAAATCGAACGGCTGCTCGAAGAGGCGGGCATCGAGGAGCCGATTCCATACGTCAAGCATTACGAGGGAGGCATTTCGGCCCAGGAACTGTCCGACTATCATTACACCCTTTGGAAACAAGGGAAAACGGAAGCAGCGGTCACCTGTTTGCGGACAGCCCATCTCGAACTGGAGAAACTCGGAATGCCGGTGTATCGGGTATTGCCTGCCCGCTCGGCGGTGGAAGCGGTCATCCAAACCATCATTCGCACCGGACAGATGCTGCAGGTGCAAGATGCGCAAATCGCCGTGCAAATGATTGAAGTCGATGCGATGCAGGCGGCCTCCCCAGAGACATTTTCGACCGATGACATATATCGTCTGGAGATGAAGACAACGGAAAAATTGCTACGGTATGCAAAAAAAGTCCAAGGGTCGCTGAAAAGCGCCGGGCCGGGCCGCTATGTCATTTTTACGACAAGGGGCGCATTAAAAGAGATCACCGATGGCTATAAAACGGTCCCCTCGGCGGAGGAGACGGAGCTCTTGTACAGCGAGGTCATCGCGTGCGGAATCGGCATCGGCCGAACGGCGTATGAGGCCGAAATTCAGGCTGGGAAGGCGTTTTTGCATGCGAAACAAAGCGGACGGGGTGCGTGGATGGTGGTGTTTGATGACGGAACGATCTCGGGTCCGTTAGGAAAAAGTGTGCACCTCCGCTATTCGCTCGGCGGCGGAGAACTGCGGCAGCTGGCGGAGCGGACGGGATTAAGCGCCGCGACGCTCTGCAAATTGAAAGCAATATTGCAAAAACGAGGAACCAACGAGATCGAAGCGCATGAGTTGGCCTCTTACATGGGGATTGTGCCGCGCAGCGCCCGCCGGATTTTAAACCAATTGGAGACCGTGGGCCTTGCCGAAGTGGCCGGGGAAACAAACCCGTATCCGCGCGGGCGTCCGCGCAAAGTATACCGCATTTTCTTATAATTGCTCGATCAGCTTCTGCCTTTAGCGACAGGCAGAAGTTTTTTGTTGTCTTGAAGGCGTTTGTATTATTTGTATTATTTGAAAATTTCATCTGTTTCCATTATAATTAAGGACATATCCGAAAATTATCCGTAATTGGCGTGAGGGGAGGATAGCTTGATTCAAGGGGAACGTCTTTGGCAACGGCTCATGGAACTAGGGGAGGTCGGCAAGCAACCAAGCGGCGGCGTCACGCGCCTCTCGTTCACTGCTGAAGAGCGGCGGGCCAAAGATCTCGTCGCTTCCTACATGCGCGAAGCCGGGCTTTTCGTATATGAAGACGCGGCTGGCAACTTGATCGGACGGAAAGAAGGGACGAATCCGGATGCCACGGTCGTCCTTGTTGGATCTCATCTCGATTCGGTTTACAACGGCGGCTGCTTTGATGGACCGCTCGGGGTGTTGGCCGGCGTGGAAGTCGTTCAGACGATGAACGAGCACGGTGTTGTGACGCACCACCCAATTGAAGTAGTGGCGTTCACTGACGAAGAGGGAGCGCGCTTTCGTTTCGGCATGATCGGCAGCCGCGCCATGGCCGGAACACTGCCGCCGGAAGCGCTCGAGTGCCGCGACGCGGAAGGGATTTCCCTCGCTGAAGCGATGAAACAGGCGGGGCTTGACCCGGACCGCTTGCCGCAGGCAGCGCGAAAACCAGGAACGGTGAAAGCCTATGTCGAATTGCATATCGAACAAGGACGGGTGCTTGAGGAGACAGGACTTCCAGTTGGCATCGTCACTGGCATCGCCGGTCTGATTTGGGTGAAATTTACCATCGAAGGAAAGGCGGAACATGCCGGCGCCACGCCGATGTCATTGCGGCGCGACCCGATGGCGGCGGCCGCCCAGATCATCATAGTGATCGAAGAGGAAGCAAGACGAACAGGGACAACGGTCGGTACTGTAGGACAGTTGCATGTATATCCGGGCGGTATTAATGTCATTCCGGAACGGGTCGAATTTGTGCTCGATTTGCGCGACTTGAAGGCTGAGGTGCGCGATCAAGTATGGAAAGCCATAGCCGTGCGGGCAGAGACGATCGCCAAGGAGCGGAACGTCCGCGTCACGACCGAGCGGCTGCAAGAAATGCCGCCGGTGCTATGTTCCGATGAGGTGAAGCGCGCGGCGGAGGCGGCGTGCCAAAAGCTTGGCTACCCGTCGTTTTGGCTGCCGAGCGGCGCAGCCCATGACAGCGTACAGTTGGCTCCGATTTGCCCAATCGGGATGATTTTTGTCCGCTCCCAAGACGGAGTGAGTCATAGTCCGGCGGAATGGAGTACTAAAGAAGACTGCGCCGCTGGAGCAGAGGTGCTTTATCATACAGTGTGGCAACTGGCCCAAGGGGAATAACGAAAAAGACAAACGAACAGGGGGAGACCATGGATGACAAGTGAAGAAATCAAACGACTCGTCGATGAAGTGAAAACGGACGTCATCGCCTGGCGCCGTCATTTGCATGCCCATCCGGAATTGTCGTTCCAAGAAGAGAAAACAGCGCAGTTTGTCTATGAGACGCTGCAATCATTCGGTCATCTTGAACTTTCGCGGCCGACGAAAACGAGCGTCATGGCGCGGCTCATTGGCCAACAGCCAGGCCGGGTCGTCGCCATTCGCGCTGATATGGACGCATTGCCGATTCAAGAGGAAAACACGTTTGAGTTTGCCTCAAAAAACCCAGGCGTGATGCATGCGTGCGGACATGACGGCCATACGGCGATGCTTCTCGGGACGGCGAAAATTTTCTCCCAGCTGCGCGATGACATTCGCGGTGAAATCCGCTTTTTGTTCCAACACGCGGAAGAATTGTTCCCCGGCGGGGCGGAGGAGATGGTGCAAGCTGGTGTCATGGACGGGGTGGACGTCGTCATCGGCACTCACCTTTGGTCGCCGCTCGAGCGCGGAAAAATCGGCATTGTGTATGGGCCGATGATGGCCGCACCCGACCGCTTTTTCATCCGCATCATCGGCAAAGGCGGCCACGGGGCGATGCCGCACCAAACGATCGATGCGATCGCCATCGGAGCGCAAGTCGTGACGAACTTGCAGCACATTGTCTCGCGCTATGTCGACCCGCTCGAGCCGCTTGTTCTGTCCGTGACGCAATTTGTGGCGGGTACGGCGCATAATGTCCTGCCTGGGGAGGTCGAAATCCAAGGGACAGTGCGCACGTTCGATGAGACGCTGCGGCGCACGGTGCCGCAATGGATGGAGCGCATTGTCAAAGGGATCACCGAAGCGCACGGCGCCTCGTATGAGTTTCGATTTGACTACGGCTACCGCCCGGTCATCAACTACGATGAAGTGACCCGCGTCATGGAGGAAACGGCGTGCGAGCTGTTCGGCGAAGAGGCAGTGGCCCGCTTGAAACCGAACATGGGCGGCGAAGATTTCTCCGCCTTTTTGCAAAAAGCGCCCGGCAGCTTTTTCTACGTCGGCGCGGGCAATGTAGAAAAAGGCATCGTTTACCCGCACCACCACCCGCGCTTTACGATTGACGAAGACGCGCTTGAGATTGGCGTGCAAATGTTTGTCGCGGCGACGTTGAAACTGTTGGCGGGGGCGGAATAGCTGTTTTCGCTTGACATATCCAAGATTGTCAGTTCAAACGTTTGATCCTTGGGTGGCGGGATTGATTGGCGCCGCTGGGTTGCTCACTGCCATGGTGCCAGGGTCGATGATTTTAGTGACAGCATCAACGTTGTGGTGAGTTGGATTCCGTTTGGCCCAGTTACGGTGAAAGAAGGAAAGCGGGCGATGTAGGAGGAAAAGTTGGCGATTGGACATCGTGCTTATCAATGGACGGGGAAAGCAAAGAAGGCATGGAATGCATCCGTGCCTTCTTACATGCTTTATGGTTGTCTAACGTGCATTGAATCGCAACTTTTCATTTAATGTAACATGAGCTTCATCCAAAGTTCGCTTGTTTGGTGAATAAATGATAAATAGCATTTCATCATGATGAATCGGACAGTCGCCGCTGGCTTGACAAAATTTTATCAAGCTGAAGGCAGCCTGCATACGAATGTCCTCTTGAAAATCCGTGTGAATCCCTTCCTCCAGTCCGAATGGATCTTGAAAGTTCGTCATGTTGTTCGACCCCTTTTTCCAATTAGTAGATGGATCACGCTACGTTTACGATGATCGGTCAGCATTGGCCGCTGTTGTGTTTGACTGCGCGGA
Organism: Geobacillus sp. PLS 41; assembly: GCF_056494105.1. NCBI lineage: Bacteria > Bacillati > Bacillota > Bacilli > Caryophanales > Anoxybacillaceae > Geobacillus > Geobacillus sp. PLS 41. The sequence continues at coordinate 819,342 of NZ_CM151395.1, forward strand.
ATAGTTTGCTGCAAGGTGCATTGCATGAACCTTTTTAAATGGCATATGCAATCGATAAGAAAATTAACCAAGGCACCCCAAATTGTTTTACACGATGTAACCCATGTCGTCCAACGCCTGAAACAGCGGATTCGACAACTGACGAATCCCAACTAGATCCTCTCCATGCAGGAGCACATCCAGCGAGTAAATCAATACATCATGGGATGGATCGGATATTTTCAACTCATAAACACCCAATGCTCCGTCTCTTATTGCATCGAGGGTCGAGAGGCATTTTGTTTGCCTAGTCACTGTCGAACTCGGGTGCTTGAAAATAGATGAAAAATAAAGAATAAATTAGTTAGCTTATGAAAAAATAAATGTAAAACGCTTTCTTGATGATTTTTCCGTTTATTTTCAAAAAAATAGCTAATTTTAGCTGTTTGACGGTATGGTGGACCAAGAGTATAATGAGCCTCAAATTAAATAACCATTCATTCCCTAAAGATCGCTGAATCCGAATAGGAGCGGGGGAACCAACCGTGGCTTTGTGCGCCACATGGGGTGAATCCTGTTCAGGACGCCTGTTCTGAACGGGTAGGGTGACTCTCATCACCCGAATCCGTCAGCTAACCTCGTAAGCGTGTTGAGAGAAGGGGGGTATTTCCTATGGCTTGACATAGGCAGCCAGATACCCTCTGGCTGTCTTTTTTTGTTCTTTTTTATAAAAAATATGTAATTTATGTAAAAAATAATAAATTTGGTTTGTTGAGAAATCTTCGTGTATGTATAAGTCAATGTTTCCGAACTTTAAGCGGAAAGATGACAAAAGGCGGAGGGATCACTGATGTGGGATGTGATGATGGTTGTTTTGCTTGTCGTGAGCTTTATTCTCTTTTATGAATTTTCTGTTTGGTGTGATTCCGTGGTGAATGGAGGAGAAGAACAATGATCTGGATAGTAGGGATGGTGATATTGGGGGTATTTTGCTATCTCGTATACGCACTTATTTACCCGGAAAAATTTTGAACTGACGGTCAGATAAATTCAGTTATGAATTGGAATATGAGTGATCACGCGTGAGGGGGAAGAAACATGTGGCATGTCTTTTCGCAATATACACTTATTTTCTTGTTGTTGATCGTTATCGCGGTGCCATTGGGAAAATATTTATATGTGGCTTTCTTTGAAAAAGGAAAGATCGATCGTTTCTTTTCGCCCATTGAAGCGGTGATTTATCGATTATCAGGTATTCGCTCACTAGAAGAGATGACTTGGAAGTCGTATTGTACAGCATTGTTGATCGTGAATGCGGCATTGTTAGGTATATCCTATGGGCTTTTGCGTATTCAACATTATTTGCCGCTTAATGGGGCCAAAGTGGAAAATATGGAGCCGACTCTTACGTTTAACACTGTGGTTAGTTTTATGACAAATACAAACCTGCAGCATTATAGCGGAGAATCTGGATTATCCATTTTATCACAGATGTTATTTGTGACGATGATGATGTTCACGTCAGCCGCCACGGGACTGACTGTTGCTACTGCTTTAATTCGCGCGTTGTCTAAAAAAGGAAAAACGATAGGGAATTTTTATCAAGATTTTGTGCGCGCGAATGTGCGTGTATTGCTCCCGCTATCTGTCATCGTAACGATCTTGTTAGTGGCCTTTGGGGTTCCGCAAACCTTCTTGGCCCGCATGGCTGTATCAACATTAGAGGGAGGCACACAAACGTTAGCGCTGGGACCTGTCGCTTCGCTTGAGTCCATCAAACACCTCGGGACAAACGGAGGGGGATTTTTCGGAGCGAACTCGTCTCATCCGTTTGAAAATCCTCATCCGTTTACGAACGTAATCGAGATGTTATCGATGTGGTGCATTCCAGCGGCTCTGCCTTTTACGTATGGTCATGCTGTAAAAAATCGCAAACAGGGGTGGGTATTGTTTGCGACAATGTTCGTTTTGTTCGTCATGATGCTTGGGGTTGTGTACAATGCGGAACAATCTGGGAATCCCCTTGTGGGCAAATCAGGATTTGCAGCTGACCAAGGAAATATGGAAGGCAAGGAAGTACGTTTCGGCATTCCGCTGTCCAGTTTATTTACGGCGATCACGACAGCGGCCACAACCGGGTCAGTCAACAATATGCACGATAGTTTGACTCCGATTGGGGGGCTCGTTCCGCTGGCATTAATGATGTTAAATAACGTGTTTGGCGGCGATGGGGTAGGGTTTGTGAACATCATGATGTATGCGATGATTGCCGTTTTTTTATCAGGCTTGATGGTCGGGCGTACACCTGAATTTTTAGGGCGCAAGATCGAGCCAAAGGAAATGAAGCTGATCGTCATCGCGTTGTTGCTTCATCCTCTCATTATTTTGGCGCCGTCAGCCATAGCGTTAATGACGCACATGGGGACCGAGGCAATCAGCAATCCTGGCTTCCACGGCATTTCGCAAGTGGTGTATGAATATACATCTTCGGCGGCGAACAATGGGTCAGGATTTGAGGGATTGAAGGATAATACGGCATTTTGGAACATTTCGACTGGTGTTGTCATGCTTTTGGGGAGATATGTTTCCATTATTGCGATGCTTGCGGTCGCTGGGTCTTTGGTCGGAAAACAGCCAGTGCCCGAAACCATTGGAACATTCCGTACCGATACAGCCACATTCGGCGTCATTTTATTTGGGACAGTGTTCATTATCGGAGCACTTACCTTTTTCCCTGTTCTGATCCTGGGTCCGGTGGCGGAATATTTAACCATTCGCTAAGGAGGAAACGTCGAGATGAGAGGGAATGACAATCGCCAATCACTGTTTCAGCCAGAGCTTGTGCGGCAAGCGGCAATAGAGAGCGTCAAAAAGTTAAATCCTCTTGTGATGATGCGCAACCCAGTAATGTTTGTCGTCGAGATTGGAACATTGATCGTGTTGCTTATGCTTTTGTTTCCTCGCTTTTTTAGAATAGAGGATTGGAAATATGAATTAGCGGTATTCGTCATTCTTTTGCTCACGATTTTATTCGCTAATTTTGCTGAGGCTTTGGCGGAAGGACGAGGAAAGGCACAAGCGGAATCGCTCAAGAAAACGAAAGCGGATACGATCGCCAAGCGGATCAGCGCAAAAGGGGAAATAGAACTGGTTGCGTCCACACAGTTGCGAAAAGGGGATATTGTTCTCGTCGAAGCCGGTGATCTCATTCCAGGTGACGGCGAAATCATAGAAGGGTTGGCGTCCATTGATGAATCGGCCATTACTGGGGAATCCGCCCCTGTTATTAAGGAGGCAGGGGGAGATTTCAGTTCGGTGACAGGCGGCACAAAAGTCGTCAGCGATTGGATTAAAGTAAAAATCACAGCCGACCCCGGCGAGTCTTTTTTGGATAAAATGATCTCTCTTGTTGAAGGAGCAACGAGGCAAAAAACGCCGAACGAGTTGGCGCTGAACATTTTGCTTGTGACTCTCACGCTCATCTTTTTGATTGTCGTTGTCACATTAGTTCCGATTGCCCGTTATGTCGGCATCCATTTGTCGATAACAACCTTGATCATCTTGCTTGTTTGTTTGATTCCGACGACCATTGGCGGCTTATTATCGGCCATTGGAATCGCCGGGATGAACCGCTTGACACAATTCAACGTGTTGGCGATGTCCGGAAAAGCGGTGGAAGCGGCAGGGGACGTTACAACTATCGTGCTTGATAAGACGGGAACGATTACGTTTGGAAATCGAATGGCCGCCCAGTTTATTCCTGTTGGCGGGACTACAGAGGAGCAAGTACGGGAAGCAGCCGTTTTGTCTTCGATTAAGGATGAGACACCTGAGGGGCGTTCTGTTCTTGAATTGGCGAAACAGCAAGGATGGAAAGCAGATGTTGCTGAGTATGAACACGAGGAGTTTGTCCCGTTTACTGCCGAGACAAGAATGAGCGGCATGAACGTTCAAGGCATTCCGTATCGCAAGGGAGCGGTGGATGCCATTTCCCGTCATGTCAAACAGCTGGGCGGCCGCATTCCAAGCGATTTGAAAGAAAAAAGCGAACAAATCGCTAAACAGGGGGGCACGCCGTTGGCTGTCTCCGTTGGAGCAGACATCGTGGGCATCATCTATTTGAAAGATACCGTAAAACCGGGAATGCGCCAACGATTTGATGAATTGAGAAAAATGGGGATCAAAACGATCATGTGCACAGGAGACAACCCACTGACCGCTGCAACGATTGCCAACGAGGCAGGAGTGGATGAGTTTATTGCGGAAAGCAAGCCGGAAGACAAGATTCGTGTTATTCGGGAAGAACAAGCGAAAGGGAATTTGGTTGCTATGACGGGGGATGGTACGAATGACGCGCCGGCTTTGGCGCAGGCGGATGTCGGATTGGCCATGAATAGCGGTACGATGGCGGCAAAAGAAGCGGCGAATATGATTGATTTAGACTCCGATCCGACGAAAATTATTGAAGTGATATCCATCGGGAAGCAACTGCTGATGACCCGGGGGGCATTGACCACATTTAGCATTGCCAATGATATTGCCAAATATTTTGCTATTTTGCCGGCTGTGTTTGTGGCCAGCATTCCGCAGATGAAATCGATCGATATTTTGCATCTGCATTCGCCAGCGAGCGCCATTTTATCCGCGTTAATTTTCAATGCGGTGATCATCCCTCTGTTGATTCCGTTGGCGATGAGAGGGGTGCGCTATCAACCGATGTCATCGGAAAAACTTTTGCGTAGAAATATGTTGATTTATGGAGGCGGAGGAGTCATTGCTCCATTCATTGGCATAAAGGTCATTGATCTTGCCCTAGGCCTGTTTATGTAAAAGAGAGGAGGATTTGGCATGAGAAATATTCGCCTTGCTTTGCTCATGATCGTTTTGCTTGGGCTCGGGTATCCGGCAGCGATGACGGGCCTTGCCCAGTTGTTATTTCCTCATCAAGCGAAAGGAAGCATTATTTATGAGAAGGGAAGAGCCATCGGTTCGGAATTGATTGGACAATCATTTCAGGGGGACTCCTATTTTCACGGCCGCCCTTCGTCGATTCAATATGATGCAAGTGCATCAGGTTCACCAAATTATGGGCCTTCCAGCAAAGAAATGATGGAACGGATGGAGAAAGATGCAGAGCAATGGTTGAAAAAAGTTCCTGGAAAGACGAAAAAAGATATCCCTATCGATTTAATCACCAATTCAGGATCTGGACTCGACCCTCATATTAGCCCGGCTGCCGCATTGTTCCAAGTGCCGATGGTAGCAAAGGCAACGGGATTATCGGAGCAACAATTGACCCGTTTGGTCAAGCAGCACATTGAAGGAAGAGCGATGGGCGTTTTTGGTGAACCGCGGGTCAACGTTGTGCGCTTAAATATGGCTGTTCAAAAATTAGTGGAGGAGCGTTCCAAACGGAATGAATCATAAATATAGACGAATGACTCCGGAAGAGATATTGAAGAAAATCGAAAATATGAAGAAAGGCCGCCTCAAAATTTATATTGGGGCGGCCCCTGGTGTCGGGAAAACATTTCATATGTTGAGGGATGCTCACGATGTGAGAGAAAAAGGGATCGATATCGTCATCGGAATTGTTGAAACACACGGACGGGCTGAGACAGAGGCAGAAATCAAAGACTTGGAAATCATTCCTCGCAAGAAAATCCATTATAAAGGAAAAGAATTTGCGGAATTGGATGTCGACGCGGTGATTCGACGCAACCCGGATGTGGTGATTGTGGACGAATTGGCCCATACCAACGCCCCGGGCAGTAAAAACAAAAAGCGCTATCAGGATGTACAAGAAATTTTGCAGGCGGGAATTCATGTTTGGACGGCAATGAATATTCAACATCTAGAAAGTGTTCATGATATCGTTGAGCAAGTAACAGGGGTCCAAGTGAATGAACGCGTGCCAGATTTTATGCTTAGGGAAGCCGATGAAATCGAAGTGATTGATATCACGCCGGAAGCGTTGCGCGAGCGCATTAAAGAAGGGAAAGTATATGGGAAAGAAAAAATTGATCAGGCGCTCAATCATTTTTTTCGCAAGGGCAATCTCGTTGCCTTGCGGGAGTTGACGTTAAGAGAAGTGGCCGATGATATTGAGATGCGTTTGGAGAAAGAGAGAGAAGAACAGGGAATTGAAGAACCGACCGGCATTCATGAAAAAATTCTAGTGTGTGTCAACTATCGGCCAAACGCTGAAAAATTGATTCGACGTGGATGGCGGATCGCTCAACGATTAAACGCCGAGTTATACATTTTGCACATTAAGCAGAAAAGACAATCGCCAGAAAGGACGATAGCAGAATGGGAGAAAATGGCTAAGCAATTTGGCGCCACTTTTCTCGTTCGAGAGGCTGCCTCGCGCCGTGTTGCCCATCAAATCGTGGATGTATGTCGAGAATATAAAATCACCCAGATTGTGATGGGGATGTCTGCTCGGACGAGATGGGAGGAAATATGGAAAGGATCGCTCATTAATGTAATTATGCAGCAACTTAAACATGTTGATGTGCTTGTTGTATCTGACAGATAGAGAAGAGGGGCATCTTTGATCATAGTTCCAAAAGAAGACTCCCGTTCGCAATTCAAGCAATAAGCGGAAGATGAATGTCGGCTGGCGCCAGCCAAAACGTATGATAAAATCAATGTGCATTGCGTACAGGCTGTTGACGGACTTAAGCGGCTAAGCAGCGCACGAGACGAGAGGAAATTCAAAGTGCACGCTGTGCATAGCATTGTCGTCGACCTCCAATCGTGCAAAAACCCCGGGGGATCGACGACAATCTTTTTACACACTTCAAGCCTACAGCCATCGTACATGAACACGATTGACAGAATTTTTGGATTATGGTATTCTGAAAATAACTTTGGAGCAAAAAGATTGATATATCAAGTGCTTTCTGGGGTTTTTATCGTACCTATGAGGGATTGAAACAAGGCTTCCGGGGCGATTTCTTCAAAAGCGCCCGGGTTTTTATCGTACCTATGAGGGATTGAAACTCCGGGTACTTGTGCATGAGCTTCCGAACCTTCGCGTTTTTATCGTACCTATGAGGGATTGAAACATGTCCGCGAATTTGTGGAGACGCTGACGCCGGACGAGTTTTTATCGTACCTATGAGGGATTGAAACGCCAAGAAACACAATTGGCAATCGCAGCTCGGGCAGCGTTTTTATCGTACCTATGAGGGATTGAAACGTAGGTGGAGGATGAGAGGATGCAGACTCCGGCTGTCCAGTTTTTATCGTACCTATGAGGGATTGAAACTCAACCCCACAGTCTGTCTAAAAAGTCATCGGTCGGTTTTTATCGTACCTATGAGGGATTGAAACTATTCTCTCGCTGTCTTGGCGATTGGCTGGCTTCCGTTTTTATCGTACCTATGAGGGATTGAAACGCTACATTTGAAAGCTCTTGAGTAATTTTCAACTTGTTTGTTTTTATCGTACCTATGAGGGATTGAAACTATCCGCTCATTGATGACCCACATTCCGGACATTTGAGTTTTTATCGTACCTGTGAGAGATTGAAACCTTCGTGTTTTGTGCGAACGATCGTCGCAATAAACGCTTTTCATCACACCGTAAGCAACTCCATGGAGCGCACATAGGTTTAAATCTGTGCGGTGGAGAGAGGTTAAGAGTTGGCGAAGATGACTGAAAGAGATGAATCAGCATTCGCGGGCTATGTCTGTGCGATACCGGCGATCCGCTTCTGCCGTTTGTTTTAGGCAGGAGTTTTTTATTGTTATACAGCCGCTTTATGTCCATCCCGAATTGTCGTTCCAGGAAGAGAAAACGGCGCAATTTGTGTACGAGACGCTGCAATCATTCGGCCATCTTGAGTTGTCGCGGCCGACGAAAACGAGCGTCATGGCGCGGCTCATTGGCCAACAGCCAGGCCGGGTCGTCGCCATTCGCGCTGATATGGACGCATTGCCGATTCAAGAGGAAAACACGTTTGAGTTTGCCTCAAAAAACCCAGGCGTGATGCATGCGTGCGGACATGACGGCCATACGGCGATGCTTCTCGGGACGGCGAAAATTTTCTCCCAGCTGCGCGATGACATTCGCGGTGAAATCCGCTTTTTGTTCCAACACGCGGAAGAATTGTTCCCCGGCGGGGCGGAGGAGATGGTGCAAGCCGGCGTCATGGACGGGGTGGACGTCGTCATCGGCACTCACCTTTGGTCGCCGCTTGAGCGCGGAAAAATCGGCATTGTGTATGGGCCGATGATGGCCGCACCCGACCGCTTTTTCATCCGCATCATCGGCAAAGGCGGCCATGGAGCGATGCCGCACCAAACGATCGATGCGATCGCCATCGGAGCGCAAGTCGTGACGAACTTGCAGCACATCGTCTCGCGCTATGTCGACCCGCTCGAGCCGCTTGTTCTGTCCGTGACGCAATTTGTGGCGGGTACGGCGCATAATGTCCTGCCTGGGGAGGTCGAAATCCAAGGGACAGTGCGCACGTTTGATGAGACGCTGCGGCGCACGGTGCCGCAATGGATGGAGCGCATTGTCAAAGGAATCACCGAAGCGCACGGCGCCTCGTATGAGTTTCAATTTGACTACGGCTACCGCCCGGTCATCAACTACGATGAAGTGACCCACGTCATTGAGGAAACAGCGCGTGAACTATTGGGCGAAGAAGCCGTCGCCCGCTTGAAACCGAACATGGGCGGCGAAGATTTCTCCGCCTTTTTGCAAAAAGCGCCGGGCAGCTTCTTTTACGTCGGCGCCCGAAACGAAGAAAAGGGGATCGTGTACCCGCATCACCATCCGCGCTTTACGATCGACGAAGACGCGCTTGAGATTGGCGTGCAAATGTTTGTCGCCGCGACGTTGAAACTGTTGGCGGGGGCGGAATAGCTGTTTTCGCTTGACATATCCAAGGAGGGAGAGAAGATGAAAAGCATCCGTTGGTTAATGATTGTCCCATTTATCGGCATGCTCGGCGGCGTTCCTTTTGTGAATCAAGTGACTCCGTACGTGTTTGGCATGCCGTTGCTTCTCTTTTGGCTGGTCGCTTGGGTGATCGCCACTTCGGTTATCATGGCCATCGTGTATCGTTTTGACCCTGCGGTGAAGGAGGATGAGCAGACATGAACTCGGCCTTAGTGATGATTTTTGCTTTCTTGTTGCTGTCTCTTTATCTAGGGGTGCAGGCGCGAAAAGGAAAAGACATGAATTTGGAGCAATGGACCGTCGGTGGCCGCGGGTTCGGAACGATTTTTGTGTTTCTCTTGATGGCCGGCGAGATTTATACAACGTTTACCTTCCTTGGTGGGAGCGGTTGGGCCTATGGAAAAGGGGGGCCGACGTTTTACATCATTGCCTACGGCTGCCTGGCCTATGTGTTATCGTATTGGATGCTTCCCCCGAGTTCGACAGTTTTGAGGTCATTTTAGGCAAATGGAAATGACCAAAATGCTGTTATATCAAGGGTTTCGTGATGCGGATCCTAGGAAAAAATACCGAATTTCATAGGCACACGATTTATTAATTTTTTCTTTTAAAAATAAATTTTATACGTTATAACTCACATTTCGCACCCTAACAAGGTCAAAACAAAGGATTTTTTATTTAGTTTTTCAGAATAACTTTTTGACCAACACAACGAGCGATGGCAATCCTTTTTTTACCATCGCTGGTCGTTCCGTATCACGTTACACGTAGATGCTCTCATCCATGCCCAATCCCTGCAGAATCCTTCGCTGATCAGGGGTAAGGGAGCGATCCAGTGAGCGTTGGATGCGCCCATCCGGCAGCTTGAACAGGACGACGTTCACATATTGAAACAGCTGAAAAATCGCCTGTCCCGTCGGCCGGGTCAGCTTGCGGCCTCCAGGACCCTTCAACGGGTGTTCTGGAGTAATAAACTGACGCACTCGGCGCTGAAAAACGCGGTAAATAGCCAAGGCCAACAGAAACAAATAGCCTAATACTGCGACCCGTTCTGGTTTTTTGACGTAAATCTCATCCGTGAAAAACGGATCTTTCAAAAAAGCGAAGTTCATTTCCACCGAGATCTGCCCTTTATACAGCTTCAAGATCTCTTGGGCATCCATGGGTTGGCCCTTCCATTCCTTCGGAACGGTCGTGACAAGGACAAACCGGGACGCTTTCCGTCTCGCCTGTTCCCACGCGTCTTGGTCGAATTCGACGTCAAGGTGCAAGAAATACAGCGTCTCCACCTCGGGTTCCGCCCCTTTTTTCGGCCGTCCGCGCCGTTTTTTCGGGCGTACGATCTCTTCGACCGCGGCCTCAACCCGATGAAACCGGGGGCGAAGGGACGCCTTGAGGGACGCCAAGGCTTGTTCGGCATCTTCCCGGCAGGAGAAGGGGTGACGCTCCCAACGGGCTTGTTCCTCGCGAAGAAGCTCCGCTTCTTTGGTTCGTTCTTTTTCAAGCGTCTTTCCTTTTCGCTGGTCGAGCGCGCTCGATTCAACAACGATCAGCCGAACGGGGTGGCCTTCATACGTCGAGGCCGTTTCCCATACCCGGTACGTGGCGCCGTTTCTCTCCGCCAACGTAAAGGGATCGCTCCACGTCGTGTCCTCAGCATCCGCTTCGGCCAGCGCGGTTTTCACGATCCGGAGCGACGAAGGGCCTCTGGTGATCAAAAAGGCGTTGGCCGCTTTGGTTTGCGCCAGGGTCTCTTTCGTCATCGCGGCGGAATCGGCCACGTAAATCCATTCGTCTTCGATTTTGGCCTGCTTCAGCTGTTCATGGACACGAGACAGCACCTCGGGATTCCATGTTTTATCGGGCAGGTTGCCATCGTGCACATCGCCGTAAAACGGGATGCCGTCCTCGTTGCCGACCAGTCCGAAACCGATCTGTTTTTGCCAACGATGATGGCGGTTGTAGCCATGTGTGATTTGTAAGGCCTCTAACGAGGCCGATTCATACGCGCCGTAAACGGTCTTGTCCGTCGTATCGGCGTGGAAGGCTCGGAGGGAAAGGCCTTCTTTGAGATAAATATGAATCAAGCAAGTGCTGATGACGTTGTGAATGCCAGCCTCATACAGGCGATCGAGATGACGGGCCAACGCATCGTCGTTCAACCAGGAAGGATGGAGATCGGGACGGATGAGTTTCTCACAATCGACCTCCTGAGCCCAATGTTCCAAGTGAACAAGGGCTTGCCGGCCGTCAAACACATTGTAGAGGATGGCCTGAACGGCATCGCTGACTCGCGTTTGGCACTGCGGATCGACGGGCACGAGATGGTGTTTATTGCAAAATTAAAGTGCAGAGATGTGCAAAATTTCTATGCAAATGGTTATGCAGAGGGGCTTTACATGGAGGGGTAGCCATGATAACCTGTTTGGGTTTGCCAAATCTGTTACAGCTGGCCGCTTGGCAAAAGAATCATGGCTGCAGAGGCTCCATGTCAAGCCCTTAATAGCGAGAATTCAGATTGAATTTTTATGCGGTATAAACGAATTTATATACTGCAATACTCTGCACTTTTTTCTTGCAAAAAACAGATGGTCAATCAATTGAGGCAGACCCAGTTTCTTGAATAGGGCACTTATTATATTCAAATAAGAATTGCGATAGACCTTTTTGACTTGAACGTTCATAAGAGAAAAACTCCTTTACGTTCCTTGTGTGTCAAGGATTCATTCGACATCGGAACGAAAAAATCCTCCCGATTTTCGTCGAGAGGGTGCGAAATGTGAGTTAGCATCTAGTTTTTCTCTAAAAACTCGTAAATACATAGGTAGTTCAACAACTCCTGAAGAACCTGTAACGCCAACTAATATATTCAAGCTTAACACCTCCTTTACATTACAGTTTCTCTTGGCGTACCTTTTCTCACATTAATTAATAACGAAGATAAACTAGTAACTATACCCAAAGCACCTGCAATGAAGAAAAGATATTTTATATTGAAATAATCAACACTGACCCCAAAAATAAACTGGGCTACTGGCGTTGAAAGCATTGAAATCGCCATCATAATACTATTAACTCTTCCTAATAAATGAATAGGCACAGAACGTTGAACAAAAGTAGGTATAAGGACTCCTATAAAACCAGTAATTAAGCCAATTACAAAAACGAAAATTAGAATAATCAAAAAATTTTGGGTGAAACATAGTGCGGCAATACCAGTAGCTTGTAAAAGAAAAGATAAATAAATAATCTTCAATTCAACCTTGTGAATGCTTTTAACTGAAAAGATTAAACCAGTTAACAAACTTCCCATTGACATCGATGAATATATATATCCTAAATACTTAGCATCATCACTAACATTTTTAGCTAAAAAAGGGAACAATACATTAACCCCGTTTGCTCCAATATTTACAAAAAACATAGTTATAACCAAATAAAAAATCATTTTTTGTCTATTCAAAAAACTAAAACCAAGTCTTAAATCCGAAAAGTAAGAAGTTTTATCATTATTATCGTTTATATTTTCAAGATGACTATTTTTAGAGTCAATAAACAAAATTAAAAAAGTTGAAAATGCATATAAGATAGAAATGGCTATCAAGGAATGTTCTATTGAGATTGATTCAACCATCCAAGCGGCTATTAAAGGGCCCAAAATGATCGTTGTTCTTACAACAGTGAAGTATTGACTATTGAGACGACTCAAATATTCAGTAGCGACTAATCTTGGCTTTATTGATTCTGAGGCTGACCAATAAAAAGCATCAATCGCTCCAAACAAAACGGAGACCATTATGAGAATTACAAAAGAGATAGTATGATCCCATAACAGAATAGCCAAAACTAACACAATGATTGTCCTTATCATGTCTGACAACCACAGAAACAACTTTGCCCCTATTCGATCAATAACCGGTCCGCAAAGAAGCCCAGCAATAAATCTCGACAAACCTAGGGAAAATAAAACTGCTCCCATCAAAAAACCTGATTGTAAAACGTCAGCAATATACCAAGCTATAACAACACTGTATATGACGTCCCCCAAGTTTGAAAGAAACGTTGCTATACAAAATTTTGTAGCGTTCAAAATGATCACCCTTAGAAAGATTGAGACTAGGCATGTAACGCACTTGTGAAACAGAACAAAATCAAAACATAGGATAAGGGGTGGTTTTAATATAACTAAATATTCATTATATTACAGTTATTACAATAATTATTTTATCGGGAAAATACGGTAATGTAAAGAGTTTTTTGTAATACCTCGTCTCGTTTTGTCGGATATCGTTGAATGCAACATATCTTATGTTATGTTGAATAAAAAACACCACCCATAGAAGGTGGTATTTAGCTGATAGTTTCATTAAAATGTTTAGACAACTGTAGATAACCGGTCAAACTTACTTCCGGTAATTCCTTGGATTGATCCCATTCAAAATATCTTATATTTTGTATTAAAGAACTGTAGATGAGCAAATTTGCTAACATAAATTGACAATCAAACAAAAAAGGAGACATGAACGGGACTCCTTGAGTAAAATAGATGTGCTCACAACTACCCACAAGGAGGTTCATGTCTCATGAATAGATTAGCACATCACCAAGGAATCCACAAGTTTTTCCTAGTGTTAGAGTCAGTCAAGACTTTGTGGAGAACATTTTTTCGGTTCACTACGGGCGTTGTCAATCACTAGTTAGTGAACCATTTTCAGGAATTGATATCGTAAGTGCTTTCGGACCCTCATCCCTCATCTTGAGGTGATCATATTGTATTCCATTTTTTACATCCAACCACCATCCCGGAGCGCCGACAACGCTTGATGGATCGGCGTCCCGGATGATCGTTGCAGACACGGTATATTCTGACGCACCACATCCACCCACAACCGTCCTGCCTTCCGTTTGGCCTGTTCGATCCGCTTGGACTTCGTCGAGGCCGAGGCTGCCCTCCGGGGCTCTTCCTCCTCCAACTGCCCCTTTCTCCACCCGATCCCGTCGATTCGGGCCACCATCGCTTTTAGAAACGCCCGAAGCCCTTGGTCTTTCCAGCTGCGGCGGGATTTCACCCGATGCGCAAACCGGCTCATCACGCTCTCGGCGTGGCCCATCGGACGCATGCCGGTCGTCTCCACCCCTTGCTCGGACAGCCACTCCCGATCGTCCTGGATGCATCCCGGCATCGACTCGATCCGGCGGATCATGGCAGCCAGCTGTTGTTCTTTCGCTTCGTCCTCCAACGTGCCGACCGTGCTGTTCAGCTCCACGAGAATCCCTTCTTCGTCTTGTTTTGCCAGCTTCTTTCGCACGTGTAAATTAGCACATTCTTTCAGAATCCCTTTTTCAAATTATTTCAGATGGATTCCGAAATAATGTGCAAAATTTTTGCCGATTATTCCGGACTTTGCACATTCTTTCGGAACGTTTGCACGCTCTTTCAAATGAAGATTTCCAGCGCGCCTGATGGAATGATGGAAAAGAGAAAGCACAAAAGAGGCCGATTCGGCTCCTTTCGTGCTAATACCCCCATTTCCTCTAAGGCCATGCGCACCACTTCCTCGTCAATGACGGTATTGTCAAAAGTTTATCCTCCACACTCACGGTTTTCCCTTGAGTTTCAACGGTTGGAAGAAAAAAAGCTTGCCACCCCCGTTGTTTTCGGCCATCATTGAGGTAACCACACACTCAACAGCCAAAACAAAGGAGTGACAAGCTTTGTTACCTCAATGATTAGCCTATTTGCTTCAAATCATCAAGACCCAATATCAAATCATTGTGTATCTCATGGGTGTGATCGTGGGAAAATCCCTGAATCGTAAGGACTTGGACGAACCCGTCCAAAAACCGTACCGAAAACTTCAGATCGATGACCTTCCGATCATCGATGTACCGGAAACCCTTGATTACCGGAAGTTGTTGGCGGACTACGAAGCCCAGCACGGACGTCCTTTGCGGCCCATCCAGCGCCGCGCGAAGGCGAAACACCGTGTTCCGGATTCGTTGACCTGCCCTCGCTGCCAGGCTCCCTCTTCTTACCTGTACGCCAATAACGGCGGAAAAGGGCAATACCAATGCAAAGTGTGCCAGTGCCGGTTCAACCACCGAAATCGGTTCACCAAGCAAGCGGTCTTTCGCTGCCCGCACTGCAAAAAGACGCTGGAAAAAATCAAGGAACGCAAAGAATACAACATCTATAAGTGCAAGAACAACGCTTGCCCGTTTTACCAGGCCAACCTTCGCCGGATGACGAAGAAGGAGCGCCAACAGTTTCAACAGGATCCTCAAGCCTTCAAGGTGCGGTATTTGTTTCGAGAGTTCTTGTTTGACTTTCTCCCGTTGGCTTCCTCGTCGCTCATCAAGCCGAAGGTCGATTTGTCCCGGCTGGCTGCGTCGCCGCACGTGTTGGGGCTCGTGTTGACGTACTACGTCAACTTTGGGATGTCCTCGAGGGAGACCGCCGCCGCCATGAAGGACATCCATGGCGTCTCGATCTCCCATCAGACGGTGCTCAACTACGCCAACAGCGTCGCGCTTTGGATCAAGCCCTTTGTCGACCGGTTCCCGTATGAGCTGTCCGGTTCGTTTTGCGGGGACGAGACGTATATTCGCGTCAAAGGGCGCTGGCATTACCTGTTCTTTATGTTTGACGCCGTCAAAAAGATCGTGCTGTCGTATCGCGTCTCGCCCAACCGGGACACGCTCTCGGCCATCAAGGCCATCGATGATGTCCTCAGGAAGCTAGCGTCCCTCCCAGACGACTTGTCGTTCGTCGTGGATGGCAACCCGATTTACCTGCTGGCGCAACACTTCTTCGCCCAACACGGGATTTCATTTGACGTCCGCCAAGTGATCGGGCTGACCAATGAGGATCCGGTCTCGGAAGAGTTTCGCCCTCTCAAGCAGATCATCGAGCGATTCAACCGGACCTTTAAAGGCAACTACCGCCCGACCCATGGGTTTGGTGCGGAAGAAGGCTCGGTGTCCTTTGTGACGCTGTTTGTGGCGTATTTCAACTTTCTGCGCCCACACAGCGCGCTCGAAGGCCGGGTGCCGGTCGTCATCCCGGAACTGGCGGATCTTCCGCATATGCCGGCCCGGTGGACGAAGCTGATCGCCATGGCACAAGCGTTTCTCCAACAAGAGGCGGCCTGACTTTTTTGTCCGCCGGAGCCCGTTGAACAGAACTCCTGCCGGATTCGGCGAAGCGAACCCTTGACCAACCGAACACCGCCAAAGGTAAAATTCGGTCATGGCAAGGGCGGCTTTCTTATTGCCTTCTTTTTTGTCCCCGTCGCCCTTGACGACTCTTCCGCACCTTTGGCGGGTGTTGGTCAAGGGCGAATCCGGCCCTCCGCATGCCCCACGATGCTCAATGGGATGATCTGTGTGGAGTTTTCATAGAACTTTTGACGCTACCTCAATGACGTCCTTTTTCAGCTGATGCCCGTACAACAGGCACATCGTGGCCAATGCGTTGATCACACGGGGACAGCCTCGCGATTGCAGAACGATCGCCTCCAACGACGATGGGGTGAAGATCGGATGCTTTTTCTACGTCGGCGCGGGCAATGTAGAAAAAGGCATCGTTTACCCGCACCACCACCCGCGCTTTACGATTGACGAAGACGCGCTTGAGATCGGCGTGCAAATGTTTGTCGCGGCGACGTTGAAACTGTTGGCGGAAGTAGAGTAGGATGCTTCCGCTTTTTTGTACATCATAAAGGCGGATCGATATATTGCATCTCATATTTCGCAACCTTTGCATAATATACAAAAAATAACCAGAATATTCGCATAAAAATAATTTTTTATAAAAAATGTAAAATAATTAATTTTTATTCGGTCAAATCGGGCTTATTTCGAATTTTTATTCAGGGTGCGAAATGTGAGTTGCATGCTCTTTCTCTGTCGCTAATTCACATGGTTGAACTTGGTGTAGCTCACATGAGTGGATAAAGGAAATAAAGAGAGCATGGGGACTCTTTGCCTTCCTTAATGTTTGTTTTGGACTTCGATTCGATCAAGACGACAAGGCTAGGCGATTTTGACAATTTTTGTGATCGGTGCTAGGTCGAGGTCTTGGTTGTAAAGAGCGTGGACAAAATCGCCGTCAAGCGTAGCGAAGTAGTCATAATGATGATATGTTGCAATGGCGTAGTGCAAGGCATCATAGGCTTCGAGCTGAAGGAGCCGCATTTGAGCCAAGGCTAAATCTTGAATGTTGGCATCTGTTGTTAGGAATTCGATGCGGAAATGTTGCCTTATGGCAGATAAAAATTCATTATATCGATCAATGGAACTGTTGTAGAAGATTTGCAACTTGTTTCTTTGTGAGGGATAATTCATTTTCACGAATTTGATTAATTCTGAAATATTAATAGAAACGTTCTTCTTGTAGAATTTTGGAATATGTTTTTTCCAAACGTTATATAGGAAGGGTACGCTTTCTTCTAATTCTCCAAGGGGATGATTTTGGCGAGACTTTGAATGTAAATTGGATTGATTTTTATGGTAGATTTCTAATGGTAATAGAATTTCTTGAATGAATAAGTTATGTACCACTTCCCCAAATACATGTGTACTTATCCCTAATTTCGTTACACCTTCGTTATGCCATTTTTGAAGGATTTCACATACCTTATCTCCCCTTGGATCATCGGAGTCCATATAGGCCAAAATAAAACAAGCATCGATGTATATAGACGCTTGTCCAAAATGTTCATCTATGGCATCTTCATATGTCATCACAAACGACATAATCGGCTACCGTCCTTGTTTGTAGATGTCTACTAATTTTTTGCCAAAGGGAGAAGGTTTGGCTATTTTTTTTCGTAATTCGGCAAATGAAAGATCCTTATTCGGTTTGTTGGCCTGTTCCGTGCAAGATAGTGTCACCCTCATTTTCGTTTCCAAAGCGGAGGGCATATTGATCACCTCATTGATTCTCCTTTCTAAAAATTATAATGCTGGCCAGAAAAAATGTACAGATTTTTCTTTTACTACTATACCCTTGTTCATGAAAACATAAACACGGAGAGAATCTCCCTTAAAAGGGGAATGGGTGAAAGAAAAGGGGAACGGAAAAGAAGTCTTCTTTCCAGCCTGTGAGCGAACGATTTTAAAACAACGGTGAAGAAGCTTTCAAAAAAGAAAATGGAAAAATATCACCATCCCTGTTATGATGGTAAAGGGTTTAGCGAACAAGGTGTCTACTTTCGTTTGTTGTTTAGGTACCTTGTTTTGTTGGTAAAAAGGTGTTGGCAGGTGAAACGATGAGAGATTTCCTTTCCCGCTGGCTTCCTGTCATTCTCTGGTGTGTCGTCATTTACACGTTCAGCGAGTCTTCCTGGTTCACTGGGGCGAATACGGCGCATGTGCTGCAGATGATTTTATCGTACTTGCCGTTTGGCGGCGGGGATGAAGAGGGGCCGCCATTTTTGAACTTTTTGATTCGCAAAGCGGCGCATTTGACGGAGTTTGGCATTTTGGCCGCGCTTGTGTGGCGGGCGCTGTTGCCCAAGCGGTTTGCGTATGCAGGCGCTTGGCTGTTTGCGACCGCCTACGCGGCGACCGATGAGTGGCACCAATCGTTTGAACCAGGGCGGACGGCGACGCCAAAAGACGTGGCGATTGATTCGTGCGGGGCGCTGATTGCGCTTTTGATCGTCTTTGTTTGCCGCCATTGGTTAAGGACAAAGCATTGTGCGGTCAAACGCGGCGTATAATAGAATGAGCTCTCCCGATGTATCGGCTTAGATGTAAAAGGAAAGAATGGCAAATAACAAGTTTGCGAGAAAAGGGAGAGAGAGCCATGGTCGCGTTTATCGCGGGAATGTTTGTCGGCTCGTTCGTGATGCTCGTCATCATGAGCATGATGGTGGCCGCGAAACGGGCGGATGAAGCGAGCGAACGGTGGAGGGAAAAGTGAGAAGTCCCTTGCGGCAGGCAAGGGATTTTTTTTGAAAATGCTGTGCGATCATGTTTACGTCAGCTTGCAAAAAAGGCCGCACATTGTTTGAGAACCGCCGTGAAAGACCGACGAAGTACAACGGATTCGAAAAGTTGAAGGGGATAAAATTATGTTTTTTTGTAAGGTTTTTTAGTTTGAGAAACGTTGCTGGGGAGCAACATTTCCCCTTAAATCACTAGTATTTAAAAAAAGCTTGATGGCGCACAAAAAATAGGATATACTATGTGTAACCGGTTACACATAGACAGAAAAGAAGGAAGCGAACATGGCAACGATTCGTGATGTGGCAAAGCGTGCAGGTGTCTCCGTCGCCACCGTTTCGCGGGTGTTAAATCAAAATGGATATGTTAATGAGGAAACGGAAAGACGGGTTAGACAGGCGATGAAAGAGCTCAATTATAAACCGAATGAAGTGGCGAGAGCTCTGTTTAAAAAGACATCGAAAACAGTCGGACTCATTGTCCCTGATATTACCAATCCGTTCTTTCCCGAACTCGTTCGCGCGGTGGAAGATGTGATGAATATTTATGACTATACGGTCATTCTATGCAATTCCGATGAGAAAGTAGAAAAAGAACGAGAATACATCGAAGTGTTAAAGCAAAAATATGTGGACGGCGTCATTTTGACCACGAATCAGTTCGCGCCGGAAGAAGTCGAGGAATGGGATGTTCCGATTGTCGTGCTCGACCGTCCGTTGCATGAGCGTTATCCGTCGGTGGTCGCGGATAATTACGAGGGAGCTCGTTTAGCGACGCGGCATTTGTATGAAGTGGGCTGCCGGCGGATTGCCCATATTCAAGGGCCCAACCACGTGGTGAACGCCATGGAGCGTTTCCGCGGCTATCAAGATGAAATGAGGGCGTTAGGGTTGGGAGATCGTCAGCTCGTCATTCAAGGGAATTACCAGTTGAAGCAGGCGAAAGAAGCGGTGATGGCCGCGTTGGCTGAACATGATATGGACGGGATCTTTGCCGGCAACGACGCGATGGCGGTCGGTGCTTTGAAAGCGGTTCAGCAATGCGGGCTGCGGGTTCCGGATGATATTGCCATTATTGGCTACGACGGCATCCCGCTGACGGAAATGACAACACCCGAACTATCGACCGTGTCTCAGCCTATTTACGAAATGGGGGCCATGGCGGCAAGAATTTTAATTAAACAAATTGAGGGAAAGCCCCTTGAAAAGCTCCATTATCAACTTCCGGTTCAACTTGTGGTGCGGCAGTCGACGTCAAGGAGGGGATTGACTTGAACAAACCAACCATTACGGTGATCGGCAGCCTCAACATGGACTTAGTCACTGTGGCGGCGCGATTTCCAAACCAAGGAGAGACGATTTTAGGCGAACAGTTTCTCACCACTCCCGGCGGCAAAGGGGCGAATCAGGCGGTGGCAGCCGCCCGCCTCGGCGCCAACATTCGGATGATTGGCGCAGTGGGGGATGATGCGTTTGGTCAAGAGCTCATCCGTTCGTTACAAAATGAGGGCATTTCCGTCGATTATGTGAAACCGGTTACACATGGGAGTACAGGCATTGCTTCCATTACGATTTCTGAGCGGGACAATCGGATCATCGTCGTTCCTGGGGCGAATCATGCGCTTACGCCGGAAGATCTCGATTCATGTGAATCCGTGATCGCCGAAAGCGATGTTTGCTTATTGCAGCTCGAGATTCCGCTTCCCGTTGTGGAACGGGCGGTTTCGATCGCTCATCGCCATGGCGTGCGCGTCATCGTCAACCCCGCTCCGGCCCAGCCGCTGCCGCCGTCGGTGCTTGAGCAGGCGAGTTTCTTGACGCCCAATGAACATGAACGGACGATTTTGTTCGACAAGATGGACGAAGAAGCGTTTGCCGATAAGCTGATTGTCACCGAAGGGGCAAAAGGGGTGCGCATTTGGCAAGATGGACAAGAACGGCTCATTCCAAGTTTCCAAGTTCCCGTCGTGGATACGACGGGCGCGGGCGATACGTTTAACGGTGCGCTTGCCGTGGCGTTGGCAGAAGGGAAGCCGCTTGATGAAGCGTGTCGGTTTGCCAATGCGGCGGCGGCCTTGTCGGTGACGAAACTTGGGGCGCAAGCTGGGATGCCGAGACGGCAAGAGGTCGAATCATTTTTGTCCAGACAGAAGGAGAGTCACTGATGAAAAAAAGCGGGATTTTGAATAAAGAATTGAACACGCTGCTTGCCTCGCTCGGGCACACCGATACGATCGTGATTGCCGATTGCGGGTTGCCGATTCCGAACGAACAGGCGCGCATCGACTTGTCTCTCGTCAAAGGGTTTCCGCCCTTTTTATCCGTGTTGGATGCGGTTGTTGATGAATTGGAAATTGAAGCAATCGTACTAGCCGAGGAGATCAAAGACCAGAATCCGGATTTATACGAAAGCATCAGGGCAAGAATGGGTGGTGTGCCTGTGCAGTTTGTTCCCCACGAACAATTCAAAGCGATGACGAAGCAGGCGAAAGCGGTGATTCGCACAGGAGAGGCAACCCCCTATGCCAATATCATTCTGCGTTCCGGTGTAAGTTTTTCATCGAAAGATTTCTGAAGGAAAAGGAGGGCAGAAACGATGAGGCCCTTGATTGACATGCGGTCGATTCAAAAATCGTTTGGCGCCAATATCGTTCTGAATGGCGTTGATTTTGAAGTGCTTCCTGGAGAAGTGCATGCGTTGATGGGAGAGAACGGAGCGGGGAAATCGACGCTCATCAAGGTGTTGACCGGCATTTATGAGCGGGATGGGGGAACGATTGTTGTCAACGGGCGCGAAGTGCATTACCGTCATCCGAAAGAGGCGGAACGCGACGGGATTGTCGTGATTCATCAAGAGTTGAATGTCATTCCAACATTGACGGTGGCCGAAAACATTTTTCTTGGCCGCGAGCCGAAAATCGGGAGAACGGGTGTCATTCGTTATAAAGAAATGGAGCAACAGGCCGCTTCCTATTTGCGGAGATTAGGGATGGACCTTGACCCACGAGAACTCGCCGGTCGGTTGTCTGTCGGAAAACAGCAAATGATCGAAATTGCCAGGGCCATTTCGACGAATGCGAAGTGCCTTATTATGGATGAACCGACAGCGGCGCTGACGGAACGGGAAATTCAGGCTTTATTTTCTGTTATTCGCACCTTGAAACAGCAAGGCGTCGCGGTTGTTTACATTTCACATCGGATGGAAGAGATTTTTACCATTTGCGACCGGATTTCGGTTCTCCGCGATGGCCAGTTCATCGGAACGAAACGAGTAAAGGAAACGAACTTCGATGAAATTGTTCAAATGATGGTCGGCAGGCAAATTGGGGAACGCTTTCCAAAACGGCGCGTCACCATTGGAGAAGAACGGCTGCGCGTAGAGCGGCTCACGAAAAAAGGGTTGTTTGAGAATGTATCGTTTTCTGTGCGAGCCGGTGAAGTGCTTGGTGTGGCGGGACTGATGGGATCGGGGCGAACCGAGATCATGGAAGCGATTTTCGGAGCCAGACCATTCGATGAAGGAGACATCTATATCGACGGGCGTCCTGTGCGCATCCGTTCTCCGCGCCAAGCCGTCGAACATGGCATCGCCATGATTACCGAAGACCGAAAGCAAAAAGGGCTCATTCTCGAGATGAGCGTCCATGAGAATTTGACCTTGCCGAAGTTGGAACAATTAGCAACAGCGGGATTCATCCAGTCATCGAAAGAACGGGACGTGGTGTTGACATACATTCATCTGTTGAATATTAAAGCCTCTTCCCCAGATTTACCCGTGAAAGCATTGAGCGGCGGGAATCAACAAAAAGTCGTATTCGGCAAATGGCTGGCGATGAACCCGCGCATCCTCATTTTGGATGAACCGACTCGCGGCGTGGATGTTGGGGCAAAGAAAGAGATTTATGAAGTGATCAATGAATTGGCTGCCCAAGGCGCCGCGATCATTATGATCTCTTCTGAACTGCCGGAAGTATTGGGCATGAGCGACCGCGTCATGGTCGTCCATGAAGGGAAAGTGCAAGCGATCTTGGAAAACGACGGGTTGGATCAAGAAACCATCATGCGGGCGGCGACAGGGGGGAATCGATGATGGGAGCAAAGCGAAAATGGGATGTGAAAAAACTAGGGCCTTTGATCGGGCTGTTTCTGCTATGCATCGTGCTTTCCATATTGAGCGATGACTTTTTGACGATGGACAACTGGCTCAATCTCCTGCGGCAAGTATCGATTAACGCGCTCATCGCCTTTGGCATGACGTTTGTCATTTTAACGGGAGGCATTGATTTATCGGTCGGTTCGGTGTTGGCGTTATCAAGCGCGATCACAGCAGGAATGATGGCGCAAGGGGTCAATGGATTTGTTGCGATATTCGTCGGCTTATTAGCAGGCGCGGCCATGGGCGTCTTGAACGGAGTCTTGGTCACCAAAGGAAAAGTGGCTCCTTTTATTGCCACGCTGGCGACCATGACGGCGTTTCGCGGCTTGACTCTCGTTTACACGGACGGTCGCCCGATTACAGGGTTTGCGTCTGATGACATCCTGTTTCAGATGATGGGGCGCGGTTATTTCTTCGGCATTCCCGTACCTATTATATTGATGCTCACGGTCTATATCGCTTTGTATGTAGTATTGAAAAAGACTACATTTGGCCGCCATACGTACGCGATTGGCGGGAACGAAGAAGCGAGCCGTCTATCGGGACTTCGCGTTGATCGACTCAAAATATATGTGTATGCCCTAACAGGGGCGTTATCTGCTTTGGCGGGGCTCATTTTAACTTCCCGTTTGAATTCCGCGCAGCCGACAGCGGGAACGGCGTACGAGTTGGATGCCATTGCGGCCGTTGTTTTAGGCGGCACCAGTTTGTCAGGAGGAAGAGGCTGGATTTTCGGCACGTTAGTCGGCGCCTTGATTATCGGTGTATTGAACAATGGATTGAACTTGCTCAATGTGTCGTCGTTTTACCAGCAAGTCATCAAAGGAGCGGTCATTCTTCTTGCGGTGCTGTTAGACCGCCGCAAAGAAGTATGATAGATGTTATCAAAAAATAAGGGGGAGTATGAAAATGCGAAAAGCAGTTGGTTTGTTAGCCACATTGTTGCTTGCAGGCGGCGTGTTGGGTGGATGTTCGCTCGACCAGAACAACGCATCGAGCGACAAAGGGAAAACGAAACAGGATGGGGAAGTGAAAATCGGTTTGTCCATTTCCACCTTGAACAACCCGTTCTTTGTCACATTAAAAGAAGGGGCTGAAAAAGCCGCCAAGGATGAAGGGGCAGAGCTGATTGTGGTTGATGCCCAAAATGATTCGGCGAAACAAATTAACGATATTGAAGACTTGATCCAGCAGAAGGTCGATGTGCTTTTGGTCAACCCGACGGACTCGAGCGCCGTGGCTTCTGCGATTGAATCCGCCAACAGCGCCAACATCCCGGTCATTACGGTCGACCGCAGCGCGGACGGCGGGAAAGTGGTCACCCATATCGCTTCTGACAATGTGGCTGGTGGGAAAATGGCGGCCCAATTTCTTGTCGATCACTTGAAAAACGGTGGAAACATTGTGGAATTGGAAGGGATTCCTGGTTCCTCGGCCGCTCGTGAACGTGGAGAAGGATTTCACCAAGTCATTGACAAAGCAGCCAATATGAAAGTTGTGGCCAAACAAGCGGCAGATTTTGACCGGGCGAAAGGACTGGCGGTCATGGAAAACATTTTGCAAAGCCATAAAGACATTCAAGCGGTTTTTGCGCATAATGATGAAATGGCCTTAGGAGCTTTAGAGGCGTTGCAAGCACATGGAATGAACAACGTCCTTGTGGTCGGATTCGATGCGACAGATGACGCAGTCAAAGCCGTGAAAGAAGGCAAAATGGCAGCCACGGTCGCACAAAAACCGGCATTAATTGGCGAAAAGGCGGTAGAAGCCGCCATTCGCGTTCACAAAGGGGAGAAAGTGGAAAAATTTATTCCGGTTCCGCTCGAATTGGTTCAAGGGCAATAACGCGTAATATTCTTTCGCGTGAACGAGATGTGCGCCGCAGAGGGAGCTCCCGTTGAGGCGACTGTTTGCACATCTCGTTTTTTTGTGGTTGTTTCAACGTTTGGAATCGTCAAGTGACATTTTAAGTTCGACAGGTTAAAGGACATTGCAGGCACATGAAAAAGGTCAAAATGCTGTTTGCCGAGTCACGCCAAACTTGGGGTGAAGAAGATAAGTTATACCAGAAAATGATTGTGCCCAAGAAGAAAAACAAAGAGGAGGGTTTCATGCGGACGTTTTGTGGCTGCGCAAAAAGGTGGACAGCTGGCTTTGTTCCTCCTGGTATTGTGGCGGTCATGTGATAATGAAACGACTTTTGGTCCATAATACAAGGGACGAAATGTAAAAAGAAAGGGACTCGCCATGCTTCGCGAACTCGACTGGATGACGTACATCATGATCATTTTGGCCAGCTATCGGTTTACCCATTTGATTGTGTTCGACAAAATTACCGAGTTTCTGCGCAATCCGTTTATGAAGAAAGAAAAAGTCAAAAGTGAGGACGGGCATACGGAAATCAAGAAAGTGCCGACCTCCAAATTTGGCTACTTGTTGAATTGTTATTGGTGCGCGGGGGTGTGGAGCGCGATGTTGATCGCGCTTGGCTATTTTTTCATTCCGACTATCGCTATGCCGCTGATTTTCATTTTTTCGATTGCAGGGGCGCAAGCGATTTTGGAAACATTCGTCGGGGTGGGGACGAAGGCAATCGATCTTCTGTCAGCGGTGAAAAAGCGGATGGACTAAGGTGTGTCGGCGGCAGAGGGCGGGAAACATTTGCGGGCGTACGGCGGAAACATGCGGCACGCCCGCTTTTCTTGCTTTTGTCGATACATCATGGTTGACTTATATAAGTACTTAATTATATAATGATTGGCGGAAACCATTTCATTGGTTGGCGTGGCCGTTTCATGATGGTTGTTCGTTTTTATATAAGCAAATCATGATATGATGATGAACGGAGGGGTGATATGCCGCAACTCGCGATGGAGATGGAAGCGACAGCCCGGGTATTAAAGCTGCTTGGTGATCCGACGCGGCTGACGATTTTGGCGATTTTGAATAAGCGGGAATGCTGTGTGTGCGAGCTGCTGGAGGTGTTTTCGACCAGCCAGCCGGCGATCAGCCAGCATTTGCGTAAGTTAAAAGATGCCGGGCTGATCAAAGAAGAGCGGAGAGGGCAATGGGTGTATTATTCGCTCCGGCCGCAAAGTGAATACTACTCGCTGTTGCAAGCGGTGTTGTCGTACGTTCCGGACCAAGGCGAAAACATTCGCAAAATCGAGACAGCGAATCCGACGGCCCGCTGCGGGTGCTGATGTTGAATGACGAGGTGAATGATGGTGGATTGTTGCGAACCGAAGCGGTTGTCGTTTTTAGACCGCTTTTTGACGGTATGGATTTTTCTTGCGATGGCGGTCGGGATCGCAGTCGGAATTTGGGCTCCTGGGTTGGTGGATGGATTGAACCGCCTGCAAGTGGGGACAACGTCGATTCCGATTGCGATCGGCTTGATTTTGATGATGTATCCGCCGCTCGCGAAAGTGCGCTACGAAGAGATGGGGCGCGTGTTCAAAGATGTGAAGGTACTCGTCTTATCCCTCGTGCAAAACTGGGTGATCGGTCCCATTCTCATGTTTTTGTTGGCGGTCGTCTTTTTGCCTGACAAGCCGGAGTATATGATTGGTTTGATTTTAATCGGGCTCGCCCGCTGTATCGCCATGGTCATCGTCTGGAATGACTTGGCGCGCGGTGACACAGAGTACGCAGCGGGACTTGTCGCCTTCAATTCACTGTTTCAAGTATTGTTTTTCTCGCTATATGCGTACGTGTTTGTGACAGTCATTCCGGAATGGCTCGGGCTTAAGGGGGCGATTGTTGAGATCACGATGGCGGAAGTGGCGAAATCGGTGTTTATTTATTTGGGAATTCCGTTTTTCGCCGGCATGGCGACAAGGTTTACGCTTGTGAAAGTGAAAGGCCGGTCATGGTATGACACGGTATTCGTTCCGAAAATCAGCCCGCTGACGCTCGTTGCGCTTTTGTTCACGATCATCGTAATGTTTTCGCTCAAAGGCGATATGATCGTCAACTTGCCGTTTGATGTCGTCCGGATTGCCATTCCGTTGCTTCTTTATTTTGTTATCATGTTTTTTGTGTCGTTCTTTTTGGCGAGAAAATGGGGGGCTGGTTATCCGGTGTCGACGACGCTCGCGTTTACGGCGGGAAGCAACAACTTTGAGCTGGCCATTGCCGTCGCCATTGGGGTGTTTGGCATTCATTCGGGCGCGGCGTTTGCGGCGGTCATCGGTCCGCTTATTGAAGTGCCGGTGATGCTCGCGCTTGTCAACGTCGCTTTAGCGTTTCAGCGAAAGTATTTTTCCTCTGCTGCTCCAGAATCAAAATAAAGGTGGGAATCAACGATGAAGAAAAAAATCATTTATTTCTTATGCACAGGCAACTCATGCCGCAGCCAAATGGCGGAAGGCTGGGCCAAACAACTGTTAGGCGATGAATGGGATGTGTACAGCGCCGGGATTGAAGCGCACGGGCTCAATCCGAATGCGGTCAAGGTGATGAAAGAAGTCGGCATCGATATTTCGAAGCAAACGTCTGATGTCATCGACCCGGACTTGCTGAACCGTGCTGATTTGGTCGTGACGCTGTGCGGCCATGCGGCCGACCATTGTCCGGTCACTCCGCCGCACGTGAAGCGCGTCCATTGGGGCTTTGACGATCCAGCGAAAGCGGAAGGGACAGAAGAGGAGAAGCTGGCGGTGTTCCGCCGCGTCCGCGATGAAATTGGCGCGCGCATCCGCCGGTTTGCCGAGACGGGTGAATAGGGACGGGGCGGCAAGGCGCAAAGAGCGGGGAAACTGTCTTGCATAGGGTGCGCAGCAGCTGCTCGTCGAAGTGCGGCCGGAAACGGGGAAGTGGCTGGGCGGACGAAAACCGCTCGGCGTGACAAAGATGGTGAGAAGCCATCTTGTCGATCCATCGAACGTTTTGACAGACGAAATGAGCACATCGATGAAGGCGGTGCCACGTCAGGTCACTGGGGGAGAAACGAAATGGAGTTATTTCATCAGTTAGCTCGCCGAAACATCAAAATCCGCAAACAGTCCGGTTTCGGAGCGCAATGGCGACAACAGTGGGAAAAGGTGTTTGCCGGCCATTTGACTGTGGAAGAAAAACAACACATCCACCTTCATAATCGGAATGGAGTCAACGGCTACTTATGGCATGTGTTCAGCTATGGGATGAGAGGCTGTTTCACAGGAGAAGAAGCGGAAATGGCGTTTGATCAAGAAGAGAAAACGTGCTGCTATCTTTTCTTTCAACATGGCGACGATGCGTTCACCGTGGAGGATGCGTCCGGATTGAAAGCCGCCGATCTGGCAGCGGAAAACGACAAAATCGATCTATATGTGGTGGACAGCGAGTTCAACTGGACGTTTGTCATGACGCATGAAAGCGGATGGCTTGGCCCGTATTTTAGCAGAAGGTAACAGCCATGGCTTATCGGCGGCCAAGGAAATCCAATGAGACAGAAAGAAAAAGAGTTCCAACCGAGCCCCAGGAAGACTAGGTTGGAACCTTTTTATTATCGCTCGTCGGCCGGGAACACGATGCCGGTTTGTTTTCGCGCTTCGTCCATGATTTCCATCGTCCAAAGCGAATGGCGGTGTGAGTTGATGGACGACTCCCGTTCCCCGCTTTCGATGAGACGGATAAACTCTTCCGCCTCGTAATACATCGGCGGTTTGTCTTGCGGGACGGTGATGTCCTCGACGCGCCCGTCGCGGTAGCGGATTTCCGCTTTGGTCGGCGTATGGATGGCGTCAATGATCATACTTCCTTCTTCTCCTTGGATTTCCGCCGGCAAGTAGGAATTGGCGATTTTCGAATAAAAGACGATCCCATCCATCCCCCCGTAGTCGAAGACGATTGTTCCTTCGCCGTCTACCCCCGATTCAAGCTTGAGGCTTTGTGCTTTGAGGCTCTTCGGCTTGCCAAACAGCACCACCATCGGGTACAGGCAGTAGACGCCGATATCCATCAATGCTCCGTTCGAAAAAGCCGGATTGAAGGCGTTGAGCACCGTTCCTTGCTTATAGGCGTCATAGCGCGATGAATATTGGCAGTAGCTCGCCACATAACGGCGGATGCGGCCGAGTTTCGGCAAGTGCTCGCGGATGGACCGGAATGTGGGGAGCAGTGTCGCTTTCATCGCTTCCATCAACACGACGCCGTTTCGCTCGGCCGCTTCGATCATCGCCTTTACTTCTTTGGCGTTCGAGGCGAGCGGTTTTTCGCATAAGACGTGTTTGCCGTGGTTCATGAGCAAGATCGCCTGCTCGGCATGAAGTGCGTTCGGGCTCGCGATGTAGACCGCATCAATGTCAGGGCTGCTCGCCAGTTCGTGTAAATCAGTGAACGTGCGCGGCGCTCCGACTTTCTCGGCAAAACGCTTCGCTGTTTCCTCCGTCCGCGAGTAGACGGCGGCGAGTTCAATGGAATCGACGAGCTGCGCGGCGCCAATAAACGCTTCGGTGATCCAGTTTGTGCCGATTGTCGCGAATCGCACCATATTGTTTCCCTCCTTGATCGTATCGACCCTCATTGTACCATAAATTAACGGAGGGGCTTCGTTTTGTCATCGTCATTGAGCAAGTGCGCTTTTCTCTCTAGTTTTCATACAGCTCGATCGGCAGCGCGTCCGGGTCTTGGAAGAAGGTGAACCGTTTTCCGGTCGCTTCATCAACGCGGACGGGTTCGGCATCGATGCCATGTTGGCGCAAGTAGGCAATGGCTTCATCGAGGTTGTCCACCGCCAAAGCAAGATGGCGCAGTCCGCACGCTTCTGGGCAACTTGGGCGCTTTGGCGGGTGTTCGAAGGAGAATAACTCAATCTGAATGCCGCCGTCCGCTTCTAAATCGAGTTTGTACGAGCGGCGCTCGGCGCGGTATTGCTCACGGATGGGGCGAAATCCGAGAATTTCAGTGTAAAATCGTTTCGACCGCTCATAGTCCGAGCAAATAATGGCGATATGGTGAATCGTGGCAAGACGCATGTCGACTCCTCCTATATAAGACGGGTGATGTATTGCAAAATACCGTTGAACTTATCCGTTTTTCAATTAGAGAAACCTTGTAGAACCAACTTTTTTTAAAAAATGCCGCTGATTTGCGCGTGACAGCCATTTTTCATTGGCCTTCTAGAAGGCTGGTGATTTAGTGAAAAGTCGCGGAAAACGGAATCTCTTCTCAAATTGAGAAATCCTGTAAAATCAACGCTTCTCTTTCAGCCGAAAGCAACGGGTTCGGCGAAATCGGTCGTTTTTCACCAGCCCTCTAGGATGTCGTTAAAAAGTGGCCTCCCACCGATGAAACCTGCATCGTTTTTACCAGCTTTCGATGCTTGGGGCGAATCGAACCGACAGTTATTATTTTGCGATAATGGAAACGCCTGTCGATGATTGTCGAAGCAGGCGAAAAATGTCCGCTCTCCTTATATTGACAGCCTGACAATCTATATACTATCATAAATCTTGTAGGTTAGAAAATTTGAAATATTCATTTGATATTTTGGCAGAAAAAGCGAATGTTCACCACGTTTTTTGTAAGCGCTTAACCGTTGTACTGCCTCATGATCGCCACACCATCGATGCTGCACCATTGTTTTTGTTTCCAATCACAACATGAGAACAAGGGGAAGGGGATATCACATGATCTATGAATTTAAATTGCCCGACATCGGTGAAGGGCTGCATGAAGCGGAAATCATTCGCTGGCTTGTCCGGGAAGGGGATGTGGTCAAGGCGGATCAGCCGATTGCCGAAATTCAAACCGATAAGGCGATGGTCGAAATGACGACGCCGGTCGCTGGCAAAGTCGTGGCGCTTGCCGGACCGGAAGGGGCGACGGTGAAGGTTGGAGAGCCGTTGATTGTCGTGGAAACCGAGGCGTCGGTCGCGGGGGAAGCCGCGCCCATCGAAGATTCGGTTCGGGAGCCCGTGCCTGTTCTGCATGGAGAAACGCCTCGTCCTGCGCGCAAACGGGCGATTGCCGCGCCGTCTGTGCGCAAGCGGGCGCGGGAGATGGGTGTTCCGATCGATGAAGTGGAAGGAACGGGCGAAGGCGGTCGGGTGACGCTCGCCGATTTGGAGCGGTATGTCAGGGAGCGCGAGGCGGCCGCTTCGGTGGCGGAGGCGGCAAGAAGGGAAGCGAACGAAGCCGGCGTTCTGCCGACCGGCAGCGCGAGTGCGGCCGGAGGACGGCAGGAGAGTATAGCCTCATGGACATCCATCGCGAGTTTGGATGCGGTGTTTGAAGAAGAAGAGCGAATCCCGCTTCGAGGCTTGCGCAAAAAAATCGCCGAAAAAATGGTGAAATCGATGTACACGGCGCCGCATGTGACCGGCATGGACGAGGTGGACGTCACGAAGTTGGTGGAAATCCGCAAGCACCTTGCCAATCAATTGGCGGAAGAACGTATCAAACTGACGTATTTGCCGTTTATTATTAAAGCGGTGACAAGGGCGCTGAAGCAATATCCGATGTTTAACGCTTCGCTCGATGAAGAGACGAATGAAATCGTCTTGAAAAAGCGCTATCACATCGGCATCGCGACGGCGACGAAAGCCGGTCTCGTCGTCCCCGTCATCCGTGACGCCGATCAAAAATCGATCCGCGAGCTCGCCATCGAAATCGCGGAACTGTCAGAAAAAGCGCACCGCCAGGCGCTTCGCCTTGAGGAGCTGCAAGGAAGCACGTTTACGATCACGAGCACCGGGGCGGGCGGGGGCTGGTTTGCGACGCCGATCATCAACTATCCGGAAGTGGCGATTTTCGGGGCTCATGCGATCAAACGGCGCCCGGTTGTCGTCGGCGATGAAATCGTCATCCGCGATATGATGGGGATGTCGCTCACCTTTGACCACCGCGTCATTGACGGCGAGCCGGCCGGGCGGTTTATGCGGACGGTGGCGCACTATTTGGAAAATCCGGAAGTGTTGCTCTTGGACGTGCGGTAGGCGGCGCTCGGTTAGGAGGACATGTCTTCGTGCTGGAAGAGAGCGAGCGCCAAAGAGAAGCAGCTGGGCCGTGATGAAAAAATGATGAGGAGGGAAGCCCATGTTTGACCCGGACAAATTGCCGGTCGAGATCGTGCGAATTCTCGATGAAAACGGAAATGGCGATGAGGAGAAGTTAGCGGCGTTTTCCGATGAGTGGCTGCTTCGTGCCTACCGGGAAATGCGGCGGGCGCGCGTCATTGATGAGCGGCTTTTGCGCATGCAGCGGCAAGGGCGGATCGGGACGTATGCCCCGTTTAGCGGTCAAGAGGCGGCGCAAATCGGCAGCGCCCTTGCGCTTCGAAAAGACGACTGGATTTTCCCGAGCTACCGCGAAGTGGCGGTCTGCTTGATGCACGGCATGCCGCTTGAGCAGTTTTTCCATTATGTGCAGGGCCGCCTGTCGGGAAAGCGGATGCCGGAAGGATTGAACATTTTCCCAACGCAAATCATTATCGCGGCGCAGACGTTGCATGCGGTCGGCTGCGCGTGGGCGTCGAAATTGAAAGGCGAATCGCAAGTATCGGTTGCGTATTTTGGCGATGGCGCGACGTCAGAGGGCGATTTTCATGAAGCGATGAATTTTGCCGCGGTGTACAACGTGCCGGTCATCTTTTTCTGCCAAAACAACCAGTACGCCATTAGCGTCCCGTACCGGAAACAGACGGCAAGCCGGACGATCGCGCAAAAAGCGCTCGCTTACGGAATGAAAGGGGTGCTCGTTGACGGCAACGATGTGCTGGCGGTTTATGAAACGATGAAACAGGCGGTCGAAGCCGCCCGCCGCGGCGAGGGTCCTATGTTGATCGAGGCGCTCACCTATCGGCTTGGGCCGCACACGACGGCGGACGACCCGACGAAATACCGCCGGCCGGAAGAGGTGGAAGCATGGCGGACGAAAGATCCGCTTTACCGTCTGCGCGTGCTGCTTAAACGGCGCGGATTATGGACGGAAGCGCAAGAAGAAGCACTTGTCGCCCAAGTGAATGACGAAGTGACGGCGGCGTACGAGGCGGCCATCGCCAGCAAGTCCGGTTCGATTGTCGATGTATTCGATTACGTGTACAGCGAAGCGCCAACATTGCTTGCCGAGCAAAAAGAAGAAGTGATGCGGCGCAAACAACGGAGCGGGGTGAGATAAATGGCCGAGCTGACGATGATTGAAGCGATCAATGAAGCGATGCGCCAGGAGATGGAGCGCGATTCGCGCATCATCGTGCTTGGCGAGGATGTCGGCGAAAACGGCGGCGTTTTCCGGGCGACGGACGGGCTGCTTGAGCAATTTGGCGAGGGGCGTGTGTTTGATACGCCGCTTGCGGAATCGGGCATTATCGGCACGTCAATCGGTTTGGCGATCAATGGCATGCGGCCGATTGCCGAAATTCAGTTTCTCGGGTTTGTGTACCAGGCGATGGACCAGCTGGCGGCCCAGGCGGCGCGCATCCGCTTCCGCTCCGCCGGGAGGTTTTCGTGCCCCATCGTTGTGCGCAGCCCGTACGGCGGCGGGGTGCGGACGCCCGAATTGCATTCGGATGCGCTCGAGGCGCTGTTTGCCCATTCCCCAGGCTTAAAAGTGGTCATGCCGTCCAATCCTTACGATGCGAAAGGGCTATTGATTTCCGCCATTCGCGATGAAGACCCGGTTTTGTTTTTGGAGCCGATGAAGCTGTACCGGGCGTTTCGGATGGAGGTGCCGGAAGAACCGTACACGATTCCGCTCGGCCAAGCGCGGGTCGTCAAAGAAGGAGAAGATGTGACGATCCTCACGTGGGGGCCGACCGTACCGCTTGTCGCCAAACTGGCCGATGAGATGCGGACGAAAGGGATTGACGCGGAAGTGATCGATCTGCGCTGCCTGCAGCCGCTTGATATCGACACCATCATCACTTCGGTGGAAAAAACAGGACGGGTGATGATCGTCCATGAAGCGGTGAAAACAGGCGGGTTTGGCGCGGAAGTGGCGGCCTTGATCAGCGAACGGGCGCTGTTTTCTCTATCAGCTCCAATCGTGCGTATCGCCGGCTACGACACGCCGTATCCGGTGCCGTCGGTGGAGGATGATTGGCTGCCGAACGCCGAGCGGATTGCGGAAGGAATTGAAACGTTGCTCCGTTACTAAACGAACCATGCCATCCGGGTCGATCGATCCACCATCAGAGTGCGTCAAGAGAAAAGGCGGCGCATCGATGGGTGGCGCCGCTTGATCCGATCGGGTGAGGAGGAGAACGATGAACGTATACGAATCACTGCTTGAATTGATCGGCGACCGCGAGCGGGTGAGCATCAATGAAACGGTGCTCGAACACCACAGCAAAGGCATCGCCTACCATGCGCCGCATGCGCCAGATGTCGTCGTGTTTCCGAAAACGGCGGAGGAAGTGAGCCGGGTGATGGCGTTTGCCAACGAGCACCGCATCCCTGTGACGCCGTTTGGCGCCGGCACGAGCTTGGAAGGGCATGTCATTCCAGTTGCGGGCGGCATCAGTTTGGATTTGACGTTGATGAACAACATCATCGACATTCGCCCGGACGATTTTCTCGCCATCGTCGAGCCGGGAGTGACGCGGTTGCAACTGAATGAGGCGCTGAAGCGATATGGGTTGTTTTTCCCGGTCGATCCGGGTGCGGACGCGACGATCGGCGGCATGGCGGCGACGAACGCGAGCGGCACGAACTGCGTGAAATACGGCGTCATGCGCGATCAAGTGCTCGGATTAGAGGTGGTGCTCGCTGACGGTTCGGTCATGCAAACGGGCAGCTTGGCGGTGAAATCGTCGGCCGGCTATGACTTGACCGGCTTGTTCGTTGGATCGGAAGGGACGCTTGGCGTGTTCACCCGTCTTATTGTCCGCCTGCATGGCATTCCGGAGGCGACAACGGCCATCAAAGTGTGCTTTCCGTCGCTTGAGGCGGCAGCGCAAGCGGCGTTTGCCGTGCTGAAAGCGGGCGTCGGTCCGGGGAAAATCGAGCTCGTTGACGAGGCGACGATCGCGGCGGTCAATGCGTACAAAAAAACCGATTATCCAGTGAAACCGACGCTGTTTATTGAACTGAGCGGCAGCCCGTCAAGCGTCGAGGACGGAACAAAGCTTGTCAACGAATTGTGCGAAGGGGAGGGCGCCGTTTCGTTTGTGGTCGAGACCGACTCGCTCGCCCGCGCGAAGCTTTGGGAAGCGCGCCACCATGCGGCGTTCGCCATTCAAGCCGCCTATCCAGGCAAGGCGATGCTCTCAACTGATGTGTGCGTGCCGCTGTCCGAGCTGCCGGGGGCGATCGCCGATACGCGCCGGCTTGTCAACGAGCAGAACATGACCGCCGCGATTTTCGGCCATGTCGGCGACGGCAATTACCATACGGTGCTTGCCTTTGACCCGAACGATGCGGATGAGATGGCGCGGATCGAACGCGTGCACGCCCATATCGTCCGCTATGCCTTATCGCGCGGCGGCACGTGCACGGGAGAGCACGGCATCGGCATTGGCAAACGGGCGTTTTTGCGTGAAGAAAAAGGAGACGCCGTGCTTTGGATGAAACGGTTGAAACAGCTGTTTGACCCGAACGGCATTCTCAATCCGGGAAAAATCTTTTTGCCGTAACGCTTCATCTGTATGGCGGCTCGATGGATTAGGTTGAATATTTCTCCCAAACATAAATGGGCTGAAGACGGGCCTTTATGGGGAAAAGGGTGCTCTCAATGGAACGGAGCACCTTTTTCTTCTTGTGTTTCTCTACAAGGATGGAGAGTGCCGTTGCTCGCATTTCATGAAACGTCCTCACGGTTGCTTTTTGCATACTGCGCGCTTGCTTTTCTTATCCTTTTTGTAACAGTTTGTTACTCCGAAGAAACAATTGTTTTTCACGTTCGTCTCGTTACAAAAAGCCGCCGCGCCCTTTACTTTTTTCGCCAAACACGGTTTATTGGTGATAGAATGATTCATCGACGTTGTTGCGAGAAAGGAGACGATCTGAATGGAGCATCGCCATCTGAAACCGTTTCCGCCCGGGTTTTTATGGGGCGCAGCATCAGCTGCGTATCAAGTCGAAGGGGCGTGGAACGAAGATGGAAAAGGATTATCGGTATGGGATGTGTTTGCCAAACAGCCGGGCCGAACGTTTAAGGGAACAAATGGTATCAGCGTGTGATTGAGACGAACGGTGCCGAGCTGTAGCCTTGTCACCGCCCGCTCGGCCCGCGGTCAGTTTGCGCCGGCAGCAGCCGATACATTTCCTTCGCCAGCCGCTCAAGCAAGTAGACGACCGGAAGCTGAGTGGTGACATCCGTCTGTCCGATCCGCTCCGGCGTGGTATAGTATGTCAAGTTGTAGTCCGAGATGTTCGCGAGTGTGCAATGTTTCCGGTTGGTGATGCTGATGATCGTGCTGCCGTTTTCCTTGAAGCGGTGCACTTGGGCGAGCGTATAGGACGTCTCTCCCGACACCGACAAGGCGATCACGGCGCAGTTGTGGAAATAATGGCCGTAAATCGGAAAAAACGGATCCTTGATGTAGACGGAAAACTTTTGAAACGCGGAAAAATAACGCGAGCCGTATTCGGCCAAAATGCCCGAGCTGCCCGATCCGACGAAAATGACGTGATCCGCCCGGGCGATCACAGCTGCCGCATCCAGAATGGTCCGCTCGTAATCGGTCGTCAGCGTCCGTTCGAAAAATTCCTTAAGCACCTCTTGACTGCTGATGATCGCGGTTCGCTTTGTCTCGCGTAAATACAGCTTCCATTTCGTTTTAAATTCACTGAACCCTTCGCAGCCGACCTTTTTGCAAAAGCGGAGCACAGTCGGCGGCGAGACATGGACGGCTTCGGCGAGCTCGCGGATGCGCATGTACGCGACTTCATGCGGATGTTTCATCACATAGTCGTAAATGGCGTAGTCGAGTTCGGAGAACTGAGCGATTTGTTCGGGAGTGAACATCGGGATACCTCGCTTTCATGGGACAGAACATGCGATAGCCGGAAAAGGATGGCGCTTTCAAGCCCACTGGTTGATTCCTACATTGATTATACCATGCCCAACTGGGCGAAAGGGGAAGAGGAGTATGGGGAAACGATTGAAAATGGCGACGATCGGCGGCGGGTCAAGCTACACGCCGGAATTGGTCGAAGGGTTGATCAAGCGTTATCATGAATTGCCGGTCGGGGAACTGTGGCTTGTCGATATTCCGGAAGGCAAAGAAAAACTCGAAATCGTCGGCGCCCTTGCCAAACGGATGGTCGAAAAAGCCGGTGTGCCGATCGAGATTCATTTGACTTTGGATCGCCGTCGGGCGCTAGAAGGAGCTGATTTTGTCACGACGCAGTTTCGCGTCGGCGGTCTTGAGGCGCGGGCGAAAGACGAGCGCATCCCGCTCCAATACGGGGTGATCGGCCAAGAGACAAACGGTCCGGGTGGATTGTTTAAAGGGCTGCGCACCATTCCGGTCATTTTGGACATCATTCGCGATATGGAAGAGCTTTGCCCCGATGCATGGCTGATCAACTTCACAAACCCGGCTGGAATGGTGACGGAAGCCGTCTTGCGCTACACGAAGCAGGAAAAAGTCGTCGGTTTGTGCAACGTGCCGATCGGCATGCGCATGGGCGTCGCCAAGCTGCTTGGCGTTGATGCCGACCGCGTGCACATTGATTTTGCCGGCTTGAACCATATGGTGTTTGGCTTGCACGTCTATCTGGACGGCGTCCGGGTGACGGAAAAGGTGATCGACCTCCTTGCCCATCCGGATCGTTCCGGTGTGACGATGAAAAATATCGTCGACCTTGGCTGGGAGCCGGATTTCCTAAAAGGGCTGAAAGTGCTGCCATGCCCGTACCACCGGTATTACTACCAAACAGACAAAATGCTCGCCGAGGAACTGGAAGCGGCGAAAACGAAAGGAACCCGCGCCGAAGTCGTCCAACAGCTCGAAAAAGAGCTGTTTGAGCTGTACAAAGACCCGAACTTGGCCATCAAGCCGCCGCAGCTCGAACAGCGCGGCGGGGCGTACTACAGCGACGCCGCCTGCAGCTTGATCAGCTCCATCTACAACGACAAGCGCGACATTCAGCCGGTCAACACGAGAAACAACGGCGCCATTGCCAGCATTCCACCAGAATCAGCCGTTGAGGTCAACTGCGTCATCACAAAAGATGGGCCGAAACCGATCGCCGTCGGCGACTTGCCGGTCGCGGTGCGCGGGCTCGTCCAGCAAATCAAGTCGTTCGAGCGCGTCGCTGCCGAGGCCGCGGTCACCGGCGACTACCAAACCGCGCTCGTCGCCATGACGATCAACCCGCTTGTCCCGTCTGACACCATCGCCAAACAAATGTTGGACGAAATGCTTGAAGCGCATAAAGAACATTTGCCGCAGTTTTTTAAACAGGCCAAAACAGTAGCTGGAAACTAAATCGTTTGGAAAAGCGATTGACAAAGCCGCCTGTCGCCGGGGCGGCTTTGTCATTTCATCGTGAAAAGCCGCACAACACAAGGGCTTTCTTCCCATTCACATTCCCCTTATTTTAGACAAAATCAATGCTTTTCACCAGCCTTTTCGGCAGGATTTTGCCCAAGGCGCGGCGAAGAAAATAAAGAAAGTTCAAATATCACAAGGAGGGAGACCGTGTCCGAAACGCGAATCGATCACGACCGGTTGTTTAAGGAGTTGCTGTCGACGTTTTTTGAAGAGTTTTTGCTTCTGTTTTTTCCGCACGTGTATGAACAAGTCGACTTCCGCCACGTCTCCTTTTTGTCCGAAGAGGTGTTTACGGATGTGGCGGCCGGCGAAAAGCACCGTGTGGATCTATTGGTGGAAACAAAATTGAAAGGGGAAGATGGGCTGATCATCGTCCATATCGAACACCAAAGTTACACGCAGCCGACGTTTCCCGAGCGCATGTTCATTTATGTCAGCCGTTTGTTTCAAAAATACCGCCGTCGCATTCTTCCCATTGCCATCTTCAGCTATGACGAACACCGCGATGAACCGTCCTCGTTCACCATCAAGTTTCCGTTCCTAACCGTTGTCGATTTCCGCTTTCTTACTGTTGAACTGCGCAAACAGCCATGGCGTGAGTACATTCGCCGCGACAACCCGGTCGCGGCCGCCTTGTTAAGCAAAATGGGGTATAATGAAAGTGAGAGAGTGGCAGTGAAAAGAGAATTTTTGCGCATGCTCGTCCGCTTGGAGCTTGACGAAGCGAAACAGCGGCTGTTGTTTGGATTTTTCGAGACGTATTTGACGCTGTCCGAACAAGAGGAAATCCAATTGCGAAACGAGGTGAACCAAATGGGAGCGAAGGAAGCGAAAAAAGTGACGGATCTCATCGTGTCGTATGAGCAACGGGGGATGGAAAAGGGAATCGAAAAAGGAATCGAAAAAGGAATCGAAAAAGGCAAGATGGACATCGCGAAACGGATGCTAGGGAAAGGATATGATGTGCCAACGATTTGTGAATTGACTGGACTGTCGGTTGAGGCAGTGGAAAAGTTGAAAGGATAAACGAGTGGAGAGACCCCGTTCCGATGCAGCGAGCTTGTTTCGGAACGGGGTTTTTTTGCTCGCTCTGCACTTGATGATGGGCATGGCCATCGCCGTATGGCGAATGATGCCGGCCGGACTGACCCCTATTTGGATTTCATATAGATGCAATTCATCCATTTTCTTTTGTCTAGGCTAGCGCCCCGACGTTCGTGTACAATGGCGGTAGGAGGGATCAAGATGCGCGATTGGTGGAAACGGCTGTTTTACGGGGGCGGCATCGCCGCGCTGATTGGAAGCGCTTCCTTCACCGCCTATTGCGCTTGGAACGTGTATGCGTATCCGAAATCAGAAAAGGAACGGGTTCCGGAAACAACAAAAGAGGCCTATCATTTCGTGCTTGTGCCGGAGGAACTCGATAATGATTACTGGCGGCTCGTGGAAAAAGGAGCGAAAGCGGCGGCGAAAGAACTGGGGGTTGACCTCGAGTATATCGGCCCGCGGCAGGCGAATATTGATGAGCATTTGCGCATTTTGAAAAAAGCCGCGGCAGCGAAAGTCGATGGGATCATCACCCAAGGGTTGACGGAAGCGGAATTTGTCCCAGTGATTAACGAAATCACGGACAAGAATATTCCTGTGGTGACGATCGATACGGATGCTCCAACGAGCCGACGCGTCGCCTATGTGGGAACGGATAATTATTATGCCGGTTTTCTCGCGGGACGGGCGTTGGCTGAGGATACAAAGGGCAAGGCGACGGTCGCGATTATTACCGGCAGTTTGACGGCGGCGCACCAACAGCTGCGAGTGCGCGGATTTGAGGATGCAGTGAGACAGGAAAAAGGAATCCGCATCGTTGCCATCGAAGAGTCGCACATTACGCGTGTGCAAGCCGCGGAAAAGGCGTATACGATTTTGAAAAAGCACCCGGATGTGAATGCGTTTTACGGCACGAGCGCGCTTGATGCGATTGGCGTTGCCAAGGTGGTCGAGCAGTTTCATCGGGAGCAAAAGACGTATATTATTGGCTTTGACACGCTGCCGGAGACGATCCGCTATTTGCAAAAAGGAACGATTGCGGCGACGGTGGTGCAGGAGCCGTATGAAATGGGATACAAGGCTGTCAAAATGATGGCCGAGATCGTCGCCGGGAAAGACGTGCCGGTGGTGACGAATACGGAGACGAAAGTCATTCGGAAAAAAGACTTGCCGCTGCGCCCGGCGCGCAATTATGAGGTCAACACGCCATGAAGGGGCCTGCCAGGCCTCCGTAGGGAGGGGGCTGAAAGCGGAGAAGGGTTGGCGAGCGCTAAAGCATGAGAGATGGCCGCCTTGACGTTCGAACACGTTCGACTTGAAGCGGCAGGACGATGCAGGCAACAAAGCGCCGGTGACAGCGGGGTGGAATTCAGATGAACATTCGGACGAAGATGCTGCTTTGCTTTACCGTTTTTTTGCTTTTGCTGAACGGAGCGGTGTTTCTTTTGTATCAGACGAGCGAAGAGATGATGAGCGATTATGATCAACGGATGCGCCGATTGTTGTTGCTCAATGAGGTGTCGCAGCGGGCAAACCGAATGATGGAACAGCTCAATGCGTACGTCTCGGAAAAAGAAGGACGGTATGCACGCGCTTATGAGCGGGAGTTCCGCTGGCTGCAGCAACGCCGCCGGCAGCTCGGCGCCATCTTGCCAGTGCTGTCCGACCGGCTGGCGGCGGAAAACTATGAACATATGATTGAAAGTTTGCTGGAGGAGGCGGCGCTGACGGTCTATCATTTTCAAGCTGGAAATATTGGCTTGTACTCATCCCACTTGCATGAAACGATGAACATTGCGTCCTTTTTGCAAGAGGAAACGTTAAACTTGATTGACGATGAGCTGACGGCCTACCAACGGCGGTACGATGAAGTGGAGCGGCGCAACCGCTATTTCCGCTATATGGGAATGGGATTGTTTGTCACGACGTTGTTGCTTGGCGCCTTGCTGGCGGTGTTCTTTTCCGGCCACTTAACGAAGCCGATCATTCTTCTCTCGCGCGCTGCCCGATCCATCGCTGACGGGCGGCTGGACGGGCCGGATATTGAGCCGATGACCAACGATGAGCTGCGGCTGTTGACGATCACGTTTAATGACATGCGCCGCAATTTAAAGCAGCTGATTGCGGAGATGAAACAAAAGGCTGAGCTCGACCGGCTGGTGAAGGAGCTGGAACTCAAAAGCTTGCAAAGCCAAATCAATCCGCATTTTTTATTCAATACGCTGAACACGGTTGCGAAGATGGCGTACTTGGAGGACGCCCAGCAAACGTCGCGGCTGATTGAAGCGGTGGCGGCCATTTTGCGCTACAACTTGGGTGATTTGCAGCGGACGGTGACGCTTGCCGATGAGGTGCGCATCGCCCGTGAATATTTCTTCATCCAGCAGACGCGGTTTTTTGATCGGATCAAGTTTTCGTTAGAGGCGGAACCATCTTGCCTCGATCAACCGATTCCGCCGCTCACGTTGCAGCCGCTGATTGAAAATGCGTTCATCCATGGCATTGAGACGTACGAGCAGGGAGCCGAGCTGTCCGTGTCCGTTTTCGCCGAAAACGGGCGGGTCGTTGTGGAAGTGCGCGACAATGGCGTTGGCATGGATGAGCAGGTGAAAGCGGAGCTTGAAGCGTTGATCCGCGGCGAAGAACCGCGGACGCGCCGTGAGCAAGGGCGCGGCCATTCAACCGGCATCGGCTTGCACAATGTCATTCGCCGACTGCAGCTGTTTTACGGAGTGATGGATGTGGCCGAAATCGAGTCTGCACTAGGAAAAGGAACGACGGTGCGGTTATGGCTGCCAAGATGGCAAGGGGGGATGAACGGTGAAAGTGGCGATCGTCGATGATGAGGCGTTGGAGCGAAGAGCGCTTTGCAAAATGATTAGCGACCACCTTCCGGATATCGAGGTGGTCGCCGAGGGCGCCAACGGGCGCGAGGCGGTCGAGATCGCCAAGCGTTATCGTCCGGATATCATGCTGATTGACATCAAAATGCCCGGCCTTGACGGGCTGCAAGCGATCGAAGCGATTCGCCAAGACGGCCTCGATCTGGAGTTCATTATTGTGTCGGCGTTTGATTTGTTCGACTATGCGAAACAAGCGATGCGGTTTGGCGTCAAGGAATATTTATTGAAACCGAGCCGGAAGGAGGAGGTCATTTCGGCTTTGGAACGGGTCAGCCAAGAAGTGGCGGCCAAGCGGCGACACGAGGAGAGCAGCCGCCAGCTCGAGGAGCAGATTCGCCGGTTGCAGACGCTTGTGGAAAGCGAATGGCTGTCCGTCCTCATGACAGAAGACGTATCGGCTGATGAGTGGGAGCGATGGAAGGAACTGCTGCCGTTTTCGATTGCGTCGGGGATGTTCCTCGTCATTCAGTTCCCGGATGCAGGGGTGGCTGACGAATGGAAATCATGGCTGGACAAGCAGCTTAGCGGGAAGGCGCCAACGCGCTATTGGATCGGGCGGATGGCGAACCGGCGCCTGCCGGTCTTGTTTTTCCGCAGCCCAAACGATGGCGAGCCAGCCTGGAAGCCCGTCATCCAGGCATTGGCGCTCGATTTGGCGCGGCAGTTTTCGGCCCGGTACGGCGCCGCGCTGTATATCGGGCTCGGCTCCCCGTTTTCCCGCCTTGACCAACTTCGTTCCTCGTACTATGAGGCGCTGTCGGCCGCTCATTATTACGCCGACCGGCAAAAAGCACAAGTGGGGTTTCTGCCGGCGGAAGCGACGCGCGCCGGCGGGGAAGCGGAACGGGATAAACAGCTGTTTGAAGCGCTGCGCCTTGGCGACATCGAGCAAGCCCGGATGATTTGTCTGACGTATATAGAGGAACTGGCCTCTTCTCATTCACTGCCGGCCGCCGGCCGCAAAGCGGAAGAGACCTTTGTGTGGCTCGGGCGTCTTCTATCGGAGCTGGGCATTCGTTATGAGCGGCTCGCTTCCTTTGCTTCCTGCCGGTCGGCGGCAGAATTGAAGCGAGCGGCGCTTGATGAACTGGACCGCATCGCCGCTGATCTCGAGGTTTGGCGCCAGCAGCAAGCTCACGGCAAAATCGGCAAGGCGAAAGAGTACATTGACCGCCATTATGCCGAGCCGCTGACGCTTGAGGAGGTGGCGGAACAAGCCGGGATGAGCCCATACTACTTCAGCAAACTGTTCAAAGAGCAGTTTGGCATCACCTTTATCGACTACGTGACGAACGTGCGCATCGAACGGGCGAAAGAAGCGCTGGCTGAGACGGATCAAAGCTTAAAAGAAATTTGTTTTTCAGTCGGCTACAACGACCCCAACTATTTTAGCCGCGTCTTTAAAAAGCAAACCGGCCTGTCGCCGAGCGAATACCGGAAAAAAGTACAGGCGCGCTGACAAGGGGAGTGCTGTCTCCAACAAG
Source organism: Geobacillus sp. PLS 41 (assembly GCF_056494105.1). NCBI lineage: Bacteria > Bacillati > Bacillota > Bacilli > Caryophanales > Anoxybacillaceae > Geobacillus > Geobacillus sp. PLS 41. The sequence continues at coordinate 863,204 of NZ_CM151395.1, forward strand.
GAAGGTGCATGGCAAGTCAAAAGGTAAGTCCCGCGGACAAAGCAGGCTCCGCCCTTCTTCCGGCGTCCGAAGCGAAGCCCGCCCCCCTGATGGGGAGACGGGCTTTTTTCGCGCCATGGAAGCGAACCGGCCGTTAGCTGTACCAGCGAGCCTTCCGTTTGCCCAACAGGAGAAAGGAAAACAAAAAAGTGAAGAAAAACGCAAAAAAGTGAAGAAATCAAGCCGCCGATTGATAAGCGGCCCATGGTACACTCAACATTGAAAGGGGTTTCAAAAACAAACGGAAAAGGGGGAGGAACATGAGAAAGAAAGCATCCGCATGGCTGGCGTTGGCGCTTGGCGTCGGTATGGCGCTGTCGGGCTGCAGCAGCTCGAACTCTTCTTCGTCCGATGACGCCAAACAAGGCAGCCAAAAAGCGGGAGAGAAGCTCGAGATTTTCAGCTGGTGGACCGGAGCCGGTGAGGAAGACGGCTTAAAAGCGCTCATCAAACTGTTCCAAGAAAAATATCCGGATATTGAAGTCGAAAACGCGGCGGTGGCCGGCGGGGCGGGAACGAACGCCAAGGCGGTGTTGGCGAGCCGCATGCAAGGAAACGATCCGCCATCGACGTTCCAAGTACACGGCGGAGCGGAGCTGAATGAAGGCTGGGTGGCCGCCGGCAAAATGGAGCCGCTCAACGATTTATATGAAAAAGAAGGCTGGATGGACAAATTCCCGAAAGCGTTGATTGACATGGTGAGCAAAGACGGCAACATTTACTCCGTGCCTGTCAACATTCACCGCGGCAACGTGCTTTGGTACAACAAAAAAGTATTTGCCGACAACGGGCTTCAGCCGCCGAAAACATTCGACGAGTTTTTCCAAGTGGCCGACAAGCTGAAAGCAAAGGGCATTACGCCGCTCGCCTTAGGCGACAAAGAGCCGTGGGCAGCGACGCACCTGTTTGAAAACGTGCTGCTTGGCACGCTCGGAACGGAAAACTACAAGAAACTTTGGACGGGAGAATTATCGTTTAACGACCCACAAGTGAAACAAGCCGTTGAGACGTTTAAGAAAATGCTTGGCTATATTAACGAAGACCATAGCTCGCGCAACTGGCAAGACGCCGCCCAGCTCGTCGCCGAAGGAAAGGCGGCCATGTACGTGATGGGCGACTGGGTGAAGGGCTATTTTGTCAACGATTTGAAATTGAAGGTGAACCAAGACTTCGGTTATGTGCCGGTGCCGAATACGGAAGGCAAGTTTATGGTCATTACCGATACGTTCGGCCTGCCGAAAGGCGTGAAAAACCCGGACGATGTGAAGAAGTTCTTATCGGTGCTTGGTTCGGTGGAAGGGCAAGATGCGTTTAACCCGCTGAAAGGCTCCATCCCGGCCCGCATCGACGCGGATCCGTCCAAGTACGATGAATACGGCAAACAAACGATGCAAGACTTCAAGACGGCGGAGCTGGCGCCGAGCTTAGCGCACGGTTCAGCAGCGCCGGAAGGGTTTGTCACGAAGGTCAATCAGGCCGTCAACATTTTCGTGACGCAAAAAGATGTGAAGACGTTCATCGACACGTTGGCATCGGCCGCCGCAGAACTGAAGAAGTAATCGGGAAAAGGGGACGGGAGCCATTCTCTTCCCCTTTTCGTCATCATGAGGAGGGATCTTAGTGGAAACGGTCAACATCACGCCAGCCGAGAAGACAGCGGCTGTCCCCGCGGTGCGGAAAAAGCGGAAATGGACGGCCGATCATTGGCTGGCAGCGGCGTTTTTGGCACCGTCGGTCGTACTGATTTTCTTATTTGTGTACGGGTTTATCGGCTGGACGGGGTATGTGTCCTTGAGCAACTGGAATTCGCTCGTGCCGGATTGGTCGTTTGCCGGGTTGAAAAACTATCTGTATTTGTTTCATGATTTCCGCTTCCAGGCCGACTTGCGCAATACACTTGTGTTTACGGTGTTGTTTATCGCCGCCGTCATTGTGCTCGGCCAACTGCTTGCCATTTTGCTTGACCAAAAACTGCGCGGCGAGTCGCTGTTCCGCAACATTTTCTTCTTCCCGATGGCCTTGTCATTTGTCGTCACCGGAGTCGTGTGGCAATGGCTGTTCAACCCGTCAACGGGCGTCAACTTGTTTTTAAAACCGCTTGGCTTGGATGGAAAATGGTATACGGATACGAACATTCTGTTCGGATTTCATTGGGGCAAGATTGAGTTTGGCATCCCGGTCGCCATCATTGCGGTGGTCGTGGCGGCTGTTTGGCAAATGACTGGCTTTGCCGTCGCGATGTATCTCGCCGGCCTGCGCGCCATTCCAGATGAAGTGCGGGAAGCGGCGCGGATGGACGGAGCGACCGAGTTTCAATTGTATTGGAAAATCATTTTGCCGCTGTTGCGGCCGATCACTGTCAGCGTCATCATCATCATGGCTCATATTTCGCTCAAAATTTTCGATTTGATTTACGCCATGACCGGGCCGGGGGCGAACTTTGTCACCGATGTGCCGGGCGTGTACATGTTTGAAACGACGTTCCGCGGCAACTATTACGCCAACGGCGCGGCGATTGCGATCGTGATGCTGCTGTCGGTCGCCATCTTTATTGTTCCGTACCTCATTTCGAGCCGCAAGGGGGGATCGTGATGGCGAGATCCGTATGGGCCCGACCGTTTTTGTATGCGCTGGCCGTTGCCATGAGCGTGTTTTTTCTCATGCCGGTGTATGTCATGGTCATCACGAGCTTGAAGCCGCTTCATGAAGTGACATTGGCCGATATGTGGAAGCTCCCATCGACCATCGATTGGAGCAGCTACGCCACAGCGTTTGACAAACTCGCCCCAAACTTTTGGAATTCGCTGCTGCTCGTCGTGCCGGCGACGTTGTTATCCGCGCTGCTGGGGGCGCTCAACGGCTACGTGCTTTCGAAATGGAAATTCAAGGGGGCAGATACGCTTTTTACGCTTATTTTGTTCGGAATGTTCATTCCGTATCAAAGCATTCTCATTCCGCTGATCCAATTTTTGCGCGAAATCGGGCTGTACAACACGATTCCAGGACTTGTGTTCGTTCATGTCGTCTACGGCATTCCGATCACCACGCTGATGTTTCGGAATTTCTACGCGGCGATTCCCGATGAAATGATTGAGTCGGCGAAAATCGACGGTGCTGGGTTTGTCCGCATTTTTCGTTATATTATGCTCCCTTTGTCCATCACTGGATTTGTCGTCGTGGCGATCTGGCAGTTTACAAACATTTGGAACGAGTTTTTGTTCGCGGTGACGATCACGACATCCGACAAACAGCCGATCATGGTCGCCTTGCAAAATCTATCCGGCAGCCAAATCGTCCAATGGAACGTGCAAATGGCGGGAGCCCTGTTGGCGGCGCTGCCGACCTTGCTTGTGTACATCTTCCTTGGCAAATATTTTGTCCGTGGGTTGTTGGCTGGTTCGGTGAAGGGGTGAACGGGCGAAAAACGGAAAACGTCTCCGTCAAGCCGCCATCATGGCGGCTTTTCTATTTTGTCTTGTAGAATAGTTGAGCCTTGAGGGAGGCGATCGCTTCGCAGCGCTACACGCAGCCGGCGTTTCCCGAGCGCATGTTCCTTTATGTCAGCCGGTCATCTTCAGCTATGACGCCATCCGCGATGAACCGTCCTCGTTCACCATCCAGTTTTCGTTCCTAACCGTTGTTGATTTCCGCTTTCTGACCGTTGAATTGCGCAAGTTGCCATGGCGTGAGTACATTCGCCGCGACAACCCGGTCGCGGCCGCTCTGGTAAGCAAAATGGGGGATGATGAAAGTGAAAGAGTGGCCGCGGTGTCTTTGTTCCGGCCCTTGCGCGTATTGCATTGAGAATGCTTGGTATTGCAGTCGGGGGTGTGATCTTTTCTCTTCCATGCATCCTGCTTGCCAGCTGATTGATGGGTTAGGGCAGCGATGGGGAACGTTGACGGTCATGCAAAAGCGTGGTAAGATAACATAAAAACATACTATTCATATTTATCTACTATGAATTAAAGGATGGCTGAAAGGGGAGAGAGCAGTTGATTCGATTCCAGTATATTGAGAGCGGAGGGGAACGTTTGGCGGTTTCGATTCATGATCCAGCTGTGTCGGTTGATCGTGATGATGTGCCTGTTGTTGTCATTTGTCATGGGTTTATCGGTACGAGGATTGGTGTGGATCGGTTGTTTGTCCAAGCAGCGGAAAGATTTGCTTCGGCCGGAGTCGGAGTCGTCCGTTTTGATTATGCTGGTTGTGGGGAGAGCAGTGGAGAATATGGAAAAAACCGATTTGATGATTTCATTCGACAAACGAGAGATGTCATTCGTACAGTGGAACAATTTCCGTCGTTTCAGCGTCGGCCGCTTGTGCTTCTCGGCCATAGTTTGGGAGGGGCGGTGGCGACGGTCACAGCTGCATTGGATCGGCGAGTCGAACGATTGGTGCTTTGGGCGCCTGTTGCGTATCCACATGCAGATATTGTCCGCATTGCCACAGATGGGTATGGCCGCTCGGATGGTGAAACGATTGAGTACCGCGGATATCGATTGTCCCCTTCCTTTTTCACTTCGCTCGTTGATATCGACCCGTTGCAGGCGGCGAAACAGTTTCCGGGTGATGTCCTCCTTGTCCATGGAATAGCCGATCAAGAAATTCCTGTCATGTATGCAGATGTCTATGGGGAAGCATTCGGGCAACGAGCCGATTCACGATTTGCCAAACATGTCATCTCTAAAGCGGATCACACGTTTTCTTCCGTCTCCGCGCGAGAACAGTTGCTGCAGATCACGACGGCTTGGCTTTTCCAACGTGCGGTGGTCGTCTAGCAAGGGAAGGTGCCCACGAAGGAGCGGGCACCTTATCATTTCGAATGTCTTTGGTGTCGTTATTCTGATGTTCTCGTTGAAGCGGCGGACTTGTTCGGTGATCGCGAAAGAAGACGGCTGTCCTAGGGCTAGCCATCTGTTCGTGAGCCGATCGGGCGGAACGCGGCAGCGGGATGATCATGCGACAGGCGCGGGCCGTTCCCGAATAGCTTCTCCCGCATGGTTCCAGGGGTGTAGGCGGTTTTGTATAGACCGCGTCGTTGCAGGATGGGAACGACATATTCAATGAAATCGTCCAAATCTTTGGGCGTGATCAGATGGGTTAAATTGAATCCATCCACCCCCGAGCGCCGAGCTCGCTCTTCGATGGCGTCGGCGACCTGTATCGGGTTGCCGATTATGACGGATTCCCGTGTGAGCGTTCCGGCTTTTTGAAGCGCCTCACCGATCGTTAGCGGTTTTGTGGCGTCTTTTGTTAATGAAGCGGCTTTGTAGTGTCCATGATCCGTGGCGCGGAACAAGAACGGTTCATCGGCTGGCTTTGCTTCATATTCAGCCAAGTCATAGCCGCTCGCCCCGCTGAATTGGGCTTTGGCGGCGTCCATGCTCCATAGGCGGCGCAATTGTTCATATTTTGCTTCCGCTTGCTCCGTCGTTTTGGCGACAATGACCGTCAAAAAGGTGAAAAATTTCAGTTGTTGCGGATCTCTTCCGTATCGCTCGGCTCGTTGGCGAATGTCTTGAATGTAGAATGACAGCCGTTCGGGGGACGGAGCGCCGACGAAAACACATTCCGCATGTTTGGCCGCGAACGCCCTCCCGCGTTCGGATGAACCAGCTTGGTACAACACTGGTGTGCGTTGCGGGGAAGGCTCGCATAAATGCGGACCTTCGACAGAGAAAAAGGCGCCGTGATGGTTGATCGGATGAATTTTGGCAGGATCAATCAACACGCCTGTCTCTCGATCTTCGAGGAAGGCACCTTCTTCCCAGCTTCCCTCCCACAACTTATAAGTCACTTCCAAACACTCATCCGCGATCTCATATCTCTGATCATGGGTGATCATTCTCTCCAATCCAAAGTTTTTGGCCGCATTAGGCAAATAAGAGGTGACAATATTCCACGCGATGCGGCCGTTTGTCAGATGGTCAAGCGTGGAAAATCGTCTTGCGATATGGAACGGGTGCTCATAAGTGGTGCTTGCCGTTAACACGAATGAAAGATGGGTCGTGACGCTCGCCATGACTGGAATGATTAAGGAAGCGTCGTTTAGTGGAAACTGCATCCCGTCGCGAATCGATGGATCTTTGCTTTGTCGATACGTGTCGTACACCCCGAGCACATCAGCAAAGAAAACAGCGTCAAACAGCCCTGCTTCGAGGCGCTTAGCCATTTCGATCCAGTAATGGAGCTCTTTGTAGCGGCGGTGGCGCTCGCTGTCGGGATGCTTCCATAAACCGTGGGCATTATGCATCGCGCTTGCCATCTCAAAGGCATTGAATAATAGGGGTTGATCCATGAATTTGCCCTCCCTTCAAGACTGGCGGCTCTCATGATGACGAGCCGCCGGCTGTTATGGGTCATTGTTTTTGGAACCAATCGGGCCATACGTATCCTTTGTACTTCGGATCTTCTTTGATCAATTTAGCGAATTCTTTCGATTTATAAGCGGCGATCAAATCTTTGACAAAAGGTTTGTCTTTGTCCTCCGGACGGATGGTGACGACAATCAAATAGTAATCAGGCGTTTTTTCTAAGGCGACGGCTTCGGTTAATTTTAACCCAGACGATAAGGCGAAGTTGCCGTTGATCAAGGCGTAGTCCACATCGCCCAACGCCCGCGGCAGTTGAGCGGGATCCAATGGTTTGAGAATGATGTTTTTGTGAAATTTGGCAATATCTTTTTCCGATGCTTTTGTCGGTTCGACATCTTTCTTTAGTTCTAAGAGGCCGAGCTGCTGCAGCATTGTCAGCGCCCGCGCTTGATTGACCGGTTCGTTCGGCAAGGCGATGGTCGTTCCGTCCCGAATGTCATCGAGGGACGTATGTTTTTTTGAATATAAACCGATTGGAACAGTCGGAATCGAGATCAGCGGATGCAATTTCATTTGATGTGTTTTGGCGAAGTTTTCAAGATACATTTGGTTTTGAAACACGTTGGCGTCAATTTCTTTCTGATCTAGTGCGATATTGGGCTGCACGTAATCATTGAATTCAATTAATTTCACTTTGTATCCTTTCTTTTCTAGATAAGGCTGAATGGCTTCGCGGATTTGATCGCTGTATGGACCGGCGGTGGCGCCGATCGTGATCGTTTTCTTTTCCTCTTGTGCCGAGGAAGAGGATGATGAGCAGCCTGTTGCTCCGAAGATCAATACAATAAGGGCGAATAGAAAAGAAAAACGCTTCATGAACGATTCCTCCTCATAAAAAAGGTTGGTCAATGCCTCAAAAAGGCAGCCCATTATCGGTTGAAAGCGAGGCTAGTGTTGCTTGACGGAACAGGCGCTTCGCTCATGCGAAACGTTTATCGCTTATCGATCCAGCGGGCGATCGAGTCGCCGACAAACTGGACGACCTGCACTAAGCAGAGAAGAATGATAATCGTTGTGATCATCACCGTGTTGTCGTATCGATAATAACCAAAACGAATGGCTAGATCCCCCACACCGCCGCCTCCGACAATGCCGGCCATCGCTGAGTAGCCGATCAAGCTGATCGCCGTAATGGTGAGTCCATGGATGATGCCGGGAAGAGCATCGGACAGCAGAACATCTTTGATAATCATCCACGGAGTGGCTCCTACGGCGGTAGCAGCTTCAATCACGCCTTTATCGACTTCCCGCAAAGCGGTTTCCACAATGCGGGCGAAAAATGGCGTGGCGGCCACGGACAGCGAGACGGCCGCTGCTGTTGGACCAATGGTGGTGCCAACGAGCAGTTTCGTCAACGGCAGCAAGGCGACTAGCAAAATGATAAATGGGATCGAGCGGACGATGTTGATTAGAAAACCGAGAATGGTTTGCAGTGGTTTGTTTTCCCAAAACAAACCGCGATCTGTCACAAATAAGAGCACACCAAGCGGAAGCCCGGCGATGACGGCGGCTAACAGAGAAATGCCCACCATGTACAACGTATCCCAGAACGCTTTTAATAGTTCTGGAGCCAGCGCTTCAAGCGGCACGATCGATCACCTCGACTCCTTTTGTCCGTTCGGCCATGTAGCGAATGGCGCGCTCGACTTCCTCTTCATCTCCGCTCAATTCTAACAGTAGCACCCCAAGCGGTGTGTCGTTGATGTACTCAATTTTTCCGTGCAAAATGTTCCCGCGCACACGGAATGTTTGCAGCGTGTCGGATAGGATGGCTTGTTCAGCGGCAGGCCCTTGGAACAAAATTCGCACTAACGTTCCGGTTCGCGCTTGAAGCAGACGTTCTGGAACATCTAGGCGCAGCACATGCTCAACGAACGAGCGGGTCAACGGCTGCTGCGGTTGGGTAAACAGATCGTATACGTGGCCGATTTCGACAATGCGGCCGTTTTGCATCACAGCGACACGGTCGCAAATTTCTTTAATGACTTCCATTTCATGCGTAATGACGACAATGGTAATGCCGAGTTCGCGATTAATTTGCTTGAGCAACTGCAAAATAGAAGACGTTGTCGCTGGATCGAGGGCGGATGTCGCCTCGTCGCACAACAGGACGGTCGGATTGTTGGCTAAGGCGCGGGCGATGCCGACGCGCTGTTTTTGCCCTCCGCTTAATTGAGACGGATAAGCGTCACGTTTATCCAAAAGTCCAACCATTTCTAGCAGCTCGTGGACGCGAGTTTCGATTTCGGTTTTTGTCTTGCCTGCCGCCCGCAAGGCAAAGGCGATGTTTTCAAACACCGTTTTGGAACGAATTAAGCAAAATTGTTGAAAAATCATACCGATCTTCAATCGCGCTTCGCGCAATGCGGCTCCAGACAAGGCGGTGATGTCGGTGTCATCGACGATGATGCGGCCGGATGTCGGTCGTTCTAATAAATTGATGCATCGGAGCAAGGTGCTTTTTCCAGCGCCGCTATGTCCAATGATGCCAAAGATTTCTCCGCTTTGGATGGAAAGGGAAACATGGTCGACGCCGACCACTTCTTTCCGATGGACGTTGTAGATTTTCGTCAACTGTTCAATGTCAATCATGTCGTTCCTCCTTTCAAATGGTCGGAGAAGGATGTGGATTTGTGTTTGCTTTTTTGGCGGTTGTCGTTCCATTGGAAATGGCTTGGGACGCAAACAATTCCAAGACAGCGTCTTCCATCGGCGGATTATGCAATCCCGCCCGAACGTCGCGGTAATATTGTTGCAACGGGTTGGAAAGCTGCAAGCTTTTGGCGCCGACGATGCGCATGGCCAAATCGACGACTCGGTTGGCGCTGTTTAAGGCGATATATTTGGCGGCTGCCAATTCCCGATCCATGAATGGGCGTTTTTCTGGAAGCGTATCCCATCGTTCGGCCACAAAATAAAGAAAATGTCGAGCTTGAAACAATTCCATGTCCATTTGCGCGATTTTTTGCCGAACGTGCGATAGATGGATGATCGGTTCGGATACGCTGTTCGGTTGATAGTGTAAGGCAAACGAAATGGCGTAATTTCTTGCCGCGATGGCCGTCCCTAAATAGCAGGCTGGAATATGCAAAAGCCACGCTCGGCTTCCTCCTCCTTTGACGAATTCCAATTGATCGAGTTCGACTAAAGCATCTTGAGGCAGTTCGACATGGTCGAAAATGACGTCATCGCTTCTTGTCCCGCGCATGGCGATCATGTTCCACGTTTGTTCAATGCGAATGCCGTCGAGTCGATGATCGACGAGGAAAAATCCGACTTTTCCCGTATCGGCGATCGTTGCGGTCACCAATGAGTAGTCCAAGGCTTCTGCCATTGAAGCAAATGATTTTCTTCCGGTGAGAATCCATTTTCCATCGCGTTTCACTGCCGTCGTGACCGGCTTTCCTCCGCGCGTCGGGCTTCCGGTTGCTTCTTCGGTGGCGAGCCGGTTGATGACCGCTTTTCGTTCGACAATTTCGCGGCAAAGCCATTCAAAGGTGCGCCGATTCCATGTGTTGCGTTCGCGAATGTCGTAGACAAGTCCCAAATGCCAACCGGCGCACAACCCGGTGGAAGCATCCCCTTGGCTAAGCCGTTCTTGAATGAGAATCAATTCATATAAGGACAACTCTTGCCCGCCGAATTGGTTGGGCACGGTCAACGACAAATAGTTCGTTTCTTTCAAACGGTTGAAATGCTCAAACGGAAACATCGCTTCTTCATCGATTTGCCGCATGTTCTGGCGAAATTGTTCTGCAAGCAGGGCCGCCTGGTGCAACAGTTGTTCGTGACGTTCCGTTTTCACAAACAGTTGTGATAAATCATTGGCTAATTGTGGGATGACATCGGGAAACGACAATGGAATCTCTCCTTTTCGATCGATGTTCGACGATTGGTCTTGATTTTTCGATTCCTCACACGCGGATCGACTTTGGCACCGGCAATCCTAAGTGGTCTCTCAATGTTGTTCCTTCATAGTTGCGACGGAATAACCCGCGTTTTTGCAAAATTGGGATCACATGCTCAACGAATGACTGCAGTCCATTTGGATAATATGGGAACATGAGATTAAACCCGTCCGCTGCCCCTTGGAGAAACCAGTATTCGAGTTGGTCCGCGACTTGTTCGGGAGTGCCAATGATCGTAAAGTGCCCTCGCGCCCCGGCGATTCGTTGGTACAATTGGCGAATCGTCAATCGTTCGCGGCGCGCTAGATCAATGATGAGTTGACGCCGGCTTTGGTTTCCATTTGTTTCTGGAATGTCGTCGGGAAGCGGATCATCCAGTGAGTAACCCGAAAAGTCGATGCCGCCTAAGTAGTCGGATAAAAACGCCAGCCCGACCTCTGGCACGATCAGCTCCTGCAATTGTTCATATTGCTCCCTTGCTTCCTGTTCGGTTCGGCCAATGTAAGGTGCTACGCCAGGCATGATCAAAATATGGTCAGGGTTGCGTCCGGCGCGTGCGGCTTCCTGTTTCACAGTTTGGTAAAACCGCTGGGCGTCAGTCAACGTCGATTGGGCGGTAAACACCACTTCTGCAACATGGGCGGCGAAACGGATGCCGTCTTGTGATGAGCCGGCTTGAATCAAGACGGGTTTTCCTTGCGGCGGACGCGAAGAGTTCAGCGGTCCGCGCACAGAAAAATGTGTTCCATGATGGTTCAATGGCCGCCACTTTTCTGCATGAAAGTAGATTCCGGATGATTGATCGCGAATAAGTGCCTCTTCGTCCCAACTTTCCCACAGACCGTTGACGACATCGACAAATTCACGCGCACGCTCGTAGCGCAGCCGATGTTCCAAATGAGCCGTTTGGCTGAAGTTGTACGCTTCTTCCTCATAGTAAGACGTTACGATGTTCCAAGCTGCTCGCCCGCGGCTAATATGATCGAGCGAGGAAAATTTTCGCGCGATGTGAAATGGTTCATTGTATGTGGTTGAAGCAGTGCCAGCCAACCCGATGCGATTGGTCACAGCTGCTAAAGCGGCGAGCAGTGTGAACGGCTCGAGCCGGACGATCTCGGCAGGGTGAGACAACGGCTCAATAGCGAGCCCGTCGCTGACAAACAGCATGTCCAGCTTCCCTTGTTCCGCTATTTCAGCAATGCGGCGAAAAAATGTGAAATCTTCGCACCATTCCGGCCGCACATCGGGGTGTCGCCATGCGGCGATATGATGGCCGACGCCCATGAGAAACAGCCCGAATTTCATTTGCCGCACACTCATGCCATTGACTCTCCTTTCGTAGATGACGGTGTCCAGACGTGGTTTGCAATAGGAACCTCTTTGTTGATCAAGCCGATAGCGCGCAAATCACCGGCTTGTTGTTGCAAATCACGATTAGATCCATACTTCCGTTTGTCGAAGGCGCTCGCGAACAAGAGGGATCACGGAAGTTCCTACTTGCTCGATCGTCTCTAAGTGAGGAAAGCCGCGCAACAATACGTAATCAAAGCCGAGGCTGATGAATTCAATCAGCCGATCAGCCACCTGCTCGGGAGTACCGACGAGTGCAATCGAGTTGCCCGACAGCACTTGAGTGAGCCCGGCCCATAAGTTCGGACCGATTTGGAAACGCCGCTCGGCGCTCGTTTTCATCAATTCGTGCAATCGTTTCGCACCAACCGAATCTCCCTTTTGAATCAGCTCGTCCTTTTTTCGTTTCGCTGACTCCGACAGATGGCTGACCAACGCATCGGCCTGCTCCCATGCTTCTTTTTCCGTTTCTCCCAACACGACTTGAAACGAGATGCTGTAACGCAGCGTCCGGCCATAATGCGCTGCTTTTTGCTTCATTTCCTGGATTCGTTCTTTCATCCGTTCGAACGTCTCGCCCCACATCATGTACACGTCCGCTTCTTTCGCCGCCACTTCTTTGGCAATGTCCGAGGCGCCTCCGAAATAAATGGGTGGGCGCTGTGCAGGTTTGGGGAACAGCGAGGCGTTTTCGAGACGGTAAAACCGTCCTTCATACGTGACGGAAGGGAGAGTAAACAGTTGCTTCAACAGATGGATGTATTCCCTCGTCCGTTCATATCGCGTATCATGGTCAAGAAAGTCCCCCTCAGCCGCTAATTCTTCTGGTGAACCGCCTGTCACGATATTGGGCAATGCCCGCCCATTTGTCCAACAATTGATCGTCGCCAATTGTTTGGCAAAAATAGCAGGTGAAGTGGCGCCAGGACGGGCGGCGAACAGAAGGTGCAATTTAGTCGTCCGCGCTGCCAGATAAGCAGCGACGGCCAACGAATCGAGGCAACCTGCGCCTGTCGGCAACAGCAGCGTGGAAAAGCCATGGGCTTCCGCTGCTTTCGCAATCGCCTCAATGTACTCGACTGTCGGTGGACGCTCTGGATTCTCGTCCGTTCCGGTCCAACTGTTCAAGTTCGTCGAATTGCTGCCAAGACCGACGAATGTGCTGTCTCCAGATGTCGGGGCCATCGTAATAAATTCAACCATGTTTCCTCCTCCTTGTGGTCGGGATGGATCATCATCACGGGATCGTCTTCAAAAAGAGAAAAGAGAACAGAGCGCTTTTCGCTTTGACCGTTGTTCGTGAACGGTCCTTGTCAGCTGGCGACAATCATTTCCGCCGGCAGCCGATCACTTGATGAAAGCAGACCATTCCGCCACCGCTTTTCGAATTCTCGGAACGGAATCGGCTGTTCCAACAAATAAAATTTGACTTGTTGCTCGACTGCTTGAGCGTAGGAGCGTTCACAAAACATATTTGGCGGGGAAGCGAAGGCGTCGGCTCCTTTTTCTTTGGCGAAACGGAGAACCGCGCTTCGGCGTCCCCCTTGCAACTGCTTGGCGATATTCGGATAGTCTTCGTACGTTTGCGAACTCGTGTGATAAAGGCGAATGGTCGCTCCTTCAATGATGGGGACAACGTTTTCCTGCTCATCGAGAACAAGGGCAATGATCATCAATGTTCCCTCCATATCATTTCCGAGTAATTTTATATGTTTAATAAAAATATAAAGGAGCTGCTTCCATTTGTAAAATTGAAAAAATAGAAGTGATCGTTCAAAAAATGTGAAGATCAGTAGAGCATCTGCCAGCACATTGATCAAGCAAAAAGCGAATCCATTTTTCCGTTGCGGGGTGGCTCGCTTCACTCGTAAACATCCGTAAGATGCCAACAGTCAGTCCATCGCGAAAATCGGCGATCGGTTGTGCCACCGTTCCTGCTGGAGGAGGAGTGACAGCAATCTTCGGCACGACAGCGATGCCAAGCGAAGCATGGACATAATATTTCAGCGCCAACATGTTGCTAATCTCGGTTTTGTATAAAGGTTGAATGCCTAACTCCACCAGGCGTTTTTCCAAATTGCGTCGAAATGGGCAGGCGGCGCTCGTTACAAGCAGCGGCTCATCGGCCAAATCGCGAAGATAAACGACAGATCGTTTCGCTAATGGGTGAGAGGCGGGAGAAAGCAGCACCACTTCTTCGGAAAACAACGGTTCAAAGCTCGCTCCTGCCATGGTTTCCGGTGTTGCACAAATGGCTGCATCGATGTCTCCCCGCTCTACCATGTCCACAAGCATTTGGTTGCTATGAATTTGGATTGTAAACAGAATGTTCGGATGCTTGTCCCGAAAGGCGCTGAGCCATGCAGGAAGACGGTGACTGGCTGTCGGCTCCATCACCCCGATGCGGACGAGTCCTCTTTCGCCATCAATGCATTCTTTCAATGTTTTTTGTAAATGGTCGAAGCTTTTGAGCAAAAATTCCCCTTTCTCGCTTAACAATTTGCCTGCCTCGGTCAATTGGAACGGTTTTCCTCGCTTAATGAGCGTGATGCCAAGCTCTGCTTCTAAGTTTTTGATATGAGTCGTCACAGTCGATTGCGCGTAGTTCAACTCTTCAGCAGCTCGCTGGAAGCTTTTGTGTTTGACAACCGTTTGGAACGTTTTAATGGTGCGTAAATCCATAGGGTTTCCTTCCCTTCTTGTTCCATCTTGATGAACAGTCTTTTTCTTGTCCGATCACAAAAAAGGCAGATTGTCCTTCAGCTGAAGTCAATCTGCTTTCATCATGACAGGAAGAGTAGGTGGGATGGGGTTAGTTTGTGAAACTTGGAATAGCAAGGCGCCGAATGGCAGAACCCAACTCTGATATGCTTTCATCGAGCCGACGCGTCAGTTCTTCGGGCAACGAGTATCCGCCTTCATGGAGGCGTTTCACCCATTGATCGACAGCGTACACGCCGCTCAAAATATAGCGTGCACCCAAGGCGGACAGAACAGGTTTCAATCCGTAGTCTATCGCGAGCAAATGGGCAAGGGAGCCGCCGATGAACAACGGAAGGACGACTTTGTGCTGCAATCCCTTTTGCGGCAGCAAATCCAAGTACGCTTTCAATATTCCTGTGTAGGAGGCTTTGAAAACGGGACTGGCAATGATGATGCCATGAGACTTCTCTACTTTTTGGTTGGCGGCTGCAATGGCGGGGCTGTCAAAGCGAGCCCGCACCAAATCATCGGCCGGCAAGTCGGCTACGCGAATTTGTTCGATGGCGAATCCCTTCTGCCGCAAAGCCTGTTCGGCATACTCAATGAGTCCATTGAGGCGGGACGTGGACGATGGGTTTCCGTTGAGAATAACGATATCAGGCATGGCAACACACTCCTCTATAATTCATATAGGAATACTTGGTTTTTCGATATCGTATCACGCAACAGATGATGTGTCAATCGCCTTTTTGCAAATTTCTCCATCTTGTGTGCAAAACGGTGATGGACATCTGTTCGCTAGAATGCGGCACCCGTTTTTCCCCTTCCGTTTGGCGTGCGGCGACTTTGCTGTGAAAGGGATTCCAAATAGTCATGCTTCAAGGTAAACTAAAAAAGGAATGATCAAAAAGGAAGGGGACGCATAGGATGCTTGGAGCCATTGAAGCCGGAGGCACAAAATTTGTCTGCGCCATCGGCGATGAACAAGGGAACATTCATGAGCGGGCGGTGTTTCCGACGACGGCGCCGGAAGAGACGATGGCGCACGTTATCGATTTTTTCCGCCCCCACAACGTGGAGGCGATCGGGATCGGGTCATTCGGCCCGGTTGATTTGCGCCCGGACAGCCCGACGTATGGGTACATTACGAGCACGCCGAAACAGGCGTGGCGAAACTTCGATTTTGTCGGCGCGATAAAGCAACATTTTCCCGTGCCGATCGGCTTTGACACGGATGTCAACGCGGCGGCGCTCGGCGAGCAGCGCTGGGGGGCGGCGCGAGGGCTTGACAGCTGCCTGTACATGACGGTCGGAACGGGTATCGGCGTTGGGGCAATCGTCGAGGGCCGCCTGTTGCATGGGCTGCTTCACCCGGAGATGGGCCACATGTTGGTCCGCCGCCATCCAGATGACACGTTTGCCGGCGTCTGCCCGTACCATGGCGACTGCTTGGAAGGGATGGCGTCCGGCCCGGCGATTGAGCGGCGTTGGGGGAAAAAGGGGGCGGAATTGGCGGACCGCCATGAAGTATGGGAGTTGGAAGCCTTTTATCTTGCCCAGGCGATCACCAACTACATCCTCATTTTATCGCCGAAAAAGGTGATCACGGGCGGAGGCGTCATGAAGCAGACGCACGTGCTGCCGCTTGTGCGCCGTCATGTGCAGGAATTGCTTGGCGGCTATATTCAGCACGAAGCGATTCTCGAGAAGATCGATGAGTACATCGTCCTCCCAGGGCTTGGCGACAACGCCGGCGTGGCGGGCGCGTTGGCGCTTGCGGCGAGGGCGATCGAATAGCAAGAACGGCCGTCCACCGTCTTCAATCAGGCGGTGGGGCCGTTTTTTTTTGTTTGAAGGCAGGGATGTTGACTGATTGTTCAACAAATTTAGTCTGAAAAAATGACTATTTGGTCAAAAAATATCGTTTTTGAGTTGCATACCTTTATAACAGTAGTTTATAATCGTTTTGACCAAATGGTCATATGGGATATGGAGGCGAGGACAATGACCGATGTTCGACGGTTGGTGGAATGGCTGCAACAACAAGGTGTGCGCGCCGATTTAGTGAAACCGCGCGCGGTGTTGCCGTCGTATCGGCAATGGATGACAGCGAATGGGAAAGGAATGAGTGGCTGCCATGGATGAACGGCGCGTCCAATTTATTGAGGCGGCAATGAAATTGTTTGCCGAAAAAGGGTATCATGAGACGTCGATTCAAGATTTGGTCGAGGCATGGGGGATTTCCAAAGGAGCGTTTTATCACCATTTCGCCTCGAAGGAAGATTTGTTGCTGGCGGTGCTCCGCTACTACAGCGAAAAAATGGTCGCTGATTTCATGGCGGGCGGCGGGGAAGGGACGGAAAAAGAACGGTTTACTCGCCAGCTGGCCGCCCATTTTTCTCACATTCGCGAGTACAAAGACTTTTTGCGTATGATGATGTCGGAGCAATTGCCGAAAGTCAATCCGGAAGTGGAACGGTATATGTTCCGCCAGCATGGGCGCCTTTTTTTATGGTATTGCACCCGTCTGGCGGAGGTGTACGGAGAGGAAGTCGGTCCGTATGTGTATGATGTCGCCATGATGACCAACGGCATCATCCGACAATATTTGTTTTACTTCTTTTTTCGCGAGGAGGCGTTTGATGCGGACGCAGCGGCTCGTTTTCTCGTGCGCCGCATTGATGCCATTGTTGCTAGCTTTGCGGCCGGCGAGCGCCCGTTGTTGACCGAGGAGGCGCTCGTGCCATGGATAGAACTCGAAGAGCGCGAGCGCAAGCGCCAGCGGGAGCGGCTGGTTTCGGCGTTCGCCGCCGTCCGGGAGGCCGCCAACGGGCTCGATCCGAAGCAGGCGAACGATGTGCTTGAAGCCGTAGCGGCGCTGGAGGAGGAAGTGCTTGGGCGCAATGAGCCGCCGCGCGCCTATATCGTTGAAGCGCTGCTTTTGTATTTGCGCCATCAACAGGCGCCTCGACTTGCGTCGGCTTTGGACGCACTGAGCCAAGAAATGGAAGCGTATCAACGACTCAATGGATGGGAGAGAGAACCATGGAAAAAGCGTTAACAGTGCCAGCGAGCACCATTCGTCATCGTCCGTTGCTCATTACCGGGTTGATCATTGCCATGCTGTTTGCGGCATTAGACGGGACGATCGTCGGCACGGCGATGCCGCGCATCGTCGGGGAGCTTCACGGATTGGGGATTATGACGTGGCTGACGACAGCGTATATGTTGACGTCGACGACGGTCGTGCCGATCGCCGGCAAGCTCGCCGACTTATTGGGCCGTCGGATTGTCTATGTGAGCGGGTTGGTCATTTTTATGGCTGGTTCAGCGCTTTGCGGCATGGCGAACGATATGACCGAGCTCATCATTTACCGCGGCATTCAAGGACTGGGCGGCGGGATTATGATGCCGATGGCGATGATTGTCATCGGTGACGTGTTCACCGGCAAGGAGCGGGCGAAATGGCAAGGGGTGTTCGGCGGTTTGTACGGTCTCGCTTCAGTGCTGGGCCCGCAAATCGGCGGCTTTATCGTCGACCATTTGAACTGGCGCTGGGTGTTTTACATCAACTTGCCGGTCGGCATTCTCGCCACGGTGCTGATTGCGATGGGGTTAAGCAAATATAAAGCCGAAGGGCCGGTGAAATTTGACATCGCCGGGATGGCGACGTTGACGGCGGGCGTCGTCAGCTTGTTGTTGGGGTTGACGTTTGGCGGCGACCGATATCCGTGGGGGTCGTGGCAAATCGTTTCGTTGTTTGCGGCCGCGGTTGTCTTTTTCGCTTTGTTTGTTTGGGCGGAAAAACGGGCGGAGGAGCCGATCATTCCGCTTCGGTTGTTCCGCAATCGGACGTTTACGCTGCTCAATGGCATCGGCTTTTTCATGAGCGTCGGCATGTTTGGCGCGATTATGTTTGTGCCGTTTTTTATGCAAGGCATTGTCGGTGTGAGCGCCACCCAATCCGGGACGATTATGACGCCGATGATGATCACGATGATCATCGGCAGCGTCCTTGGCGGTCGACTGGTATACCGGATCGGGGTGAAGCCGCAGCTGATCATCGGCATGGCCGTTATGGCGTCCGCATTCGGGCTGCTTGGCACGATGGATGTCGAGACGTCGAAATGGACGGCGACGATGTATATGATCATTCTCGGTCTTGGCACAGGGCTCGTGATGCCGATTTTGACGCTCGCCCTGCAAGAAAGCTTTCCAAAATCGGAGCTTGGCGTCGTGACGTCTTCAAGCCAATTTTTCCGCTCGATCGGCGGGACGTTTGGGATGACGGTGCTTGGCGCCATCATGAACCACCGGTCGAGCGCCTTGCTTGACGAGCGGCTCATGCCAAAGCTCGAAGCGCTGCCGGCGCAGGCGAAAGGGCTTGTCGACCGCTTTGCCGGCATGATCCATGATGATCCGCAAGGGCTGTATTCCGTTCTGCTCAGTCCGGAAGCGATGGCCAAGATTCCAGCGCTGCTGCGCGACATGTTCGTGCCGGTGCTGAAGCAGTCGCTTGTCGACTCGCTGCAATCCGTCTTTTTGTTCGGGCTCGTGTTTATCGCTGTGGGCTTGTTGTTGGTGTTCGGTTTGAAAAGGATCACCTTGTCTGATCGGACCGAGGCGATGAAGCAGTTGAAGCAGGCAGAGGAGAAGGCCTAGCGGCATGCGAATGAAGAAAAGAAAACGGCGGACCGCGCCTCATTCGCTCAGGCGGCGGGCCGCCTTTCTTTTTGGCGGCGACGAACAAAACTCCCCCGGAGCGATGAGGCATCCGGGGGTGAGGTGCCAATGGAAGCCGGCGGCTCGCTCCGTGCGGCCCATTTCGCCAGGCGGTTTCGCATCGACGTGATGCCCGGCGCATGGCGGTTTCACGGTGACGATTCGCGATGGCTGGTTACGTTGCGCCCGCATCCGCGCTTTGGCCGAAGACGCGCGAGCGGGTGAGAAAGCGGACGCCTTCCGGGCCTTCGAGCGAAAACATGCCGCCGCGCCCGGGGACGACGTCAATGATGAGCTGCGTATGCTTCCAATATTCGTATTGCGCCTTAGAGATGTAAAACGGGCAGCCGCCGATTTCGCCAAGCAAAACATCGGAATCGCCGACGATCAACTCGCCGAGCGGGTAGCACATCGGCGAGCTGCCGTCGCAGCAGCCGCCGGATTGGTGGAACATGAGCGGACCGTATTTCGCCTTTAATTTTTCAATCAATTCTAACGCTGCTTCGGTGGCGATGACTTTCGGTTCATCAGGCATCGGATGCACCTCCTTTCGCATCATGGCCAAAGACAGGCTCCTAGAGCAGCTTTGCTGGATTCGTCGAATGGAACGGTTGTTGCGTCGTTTTCCATTCCATCATCAAAAGGAGTTTGCGTGGTTTTGGCGGTGACGGATGCAACAGTGGGCAAAAGGCAGCGCGTCGGCGCTGCCTTTTGCCGTGGAAGAGCAGGTGGGCCAATGTTAGAACAAGCCAAGTTTTTTCGGCGAATAGCTGACGAGCAAGTTTTTCGTTTGTTGGTAATGGTCGAGCATCATTTTGTGCGTTTCGCGGCCGATGCCGGACATTTTGTAGCCGCCAAACGCCGCGTGGGCCGGATAGACGTGATAGCAGTTCGTCCAGACGCGGCCGGCTTGGATGCCGCGGCCGAAGCGGTACGCGGTGTTGATGTCGCGCGTCCAGACGCCGGCGCCAAGGCCGTACAGCGTTTCATTGGCGATTGAAAGCGCTTCGTCGTGATCTTTAAACGTTGTGACCGCGAGCACTGGGCCGAAAATTTCTTCTTGGAAAATGCGCATTTTGTTATGCCCTTTGAAAACGGTCGGCTTGACGTAATAGCCGCCGGCGAGTTCTCCTTCGAGCATGTTCCGCTCGCCGCCGATCAAGAGCTCAGCGCCTTCCTGTTTGCCGATGTCGATGTATGACAAAATTTTCTCGAGCTGTTCGGAGGAGGCTTGGGCGCCGATCATCGTTTCCGTATCGAGCGGATTGCCTTGCTTGATTTGCTTGACGCGCTCAAGCGCCCGTTCCATAAAGGCGTCGTAAATCGACTCATGGATGAGGGCGCGCGACGGGCATGTGCACACTTCGCCTTGGTTTAAGGCGAACATCGTAAAGCCTTCGAGCGCTTTATCGAGAAACTCGTCGTCTTTGTCCATCACATCAGCGAAGAAAATGTTCGGGGACTTGCCGCCAAGCTCAAGCGTAACCGGCACGATGTTTTGCGAGGCGTACTGCATGATGAGCCGTCCGGTCGTCGTTTCACCGGTGAACGCCACTTTCGCCACGCGCGGGTTCGAGGCGAGCGGCTTGCCGGCTTCTAAGCCAAAGCCGTTGACGATGTTGACGACGCCAGGTGGAAGCAAATCCTCGATGAGTTCGATGAGAACGAGGATCGACGTCGGCGTTTGCTCCGCCGGTTTCAAGACGACGCAGTTGCCGGCCGCGAGCGCTGGAGCGAGTTTCCAGGCCGCCATTAAAATCGGGAAGTTCCACGGGATGATTTGCCCGACGACGCCGAGCGGTTCTTTGAAATGATAGGCGACCGTGTCGTGATCGATTTCCGAAATCGTGCCTTCTTGCGCGCGAATGCAGCTGGCGAAGTAGCGGAAATGGTCGATGGCAAGCGGGATGTCAGCCGCCAACGTTTCGCGGATCGGCTTGCCGTTTTCCCATGTTTCCGCAACGGCGAGCATTTCCAAGTTTTCTTCCATCCGGTCGGCGATTTTGTTCAACAAACGGGCGCGCTCCGCTGGAGACGTGCGTCCCCATGCGTCTTTTGCCGCATGGGCGGCGTCAAGCGCCAGTTCGATGTCCGCCGCTTTTGAGCGCGGCACTTCGCAATACGGCTGTCCGGTGATTGGCGTGATATTTTCGAAATACTCGCCGTCGACCGGCGGCACCCATTTGCCGCCAATGAAGTTTTCGTAGCGCTTTTTAAATGTGACAAGCGCGCCTGGCTGGCCTGGTTGTGCGTAGATCATCCCCGATTCCTCCTTCATTTGAGTTTTTTTGTATTCGCTTACAAACGAAAGAATATTATAAAAATTCTTTCCAATGAATACAATATCATGGCTGGACAATACTGTCAAATCGAAAATGCCAATGCGGCAGTATAGATGGTGATGAGAAAAGGCGCCCCGCCGCTTTTGGGGCACCTTTGGTTGGCTTCAAGGACTTGAATCGACGGTTTGTCCATCAATCGACTTCCAGGCCTTCCAGCCAGCGGCTCGCGTAGACGCTGCAAAGATGATGGAACACTTCGATCGCCTCGTTCGGGTCGGCGGCGAAAAAGACGCTCGCTGCCGTTTCGTTTTCTTCGCGGACGAACTCAAGCAAAAAGTCGGTGGCGATCCGGTTGAACAAAAGAAGCGCACCGTAGGAGCGCTCAAGCTGGCGTTTCCGCTCGAGCGGGTCGTCGATGGACAAAAACGGACGCTCATAGCGGGCCGTCATCTCTGACAGCCGGCGCTGGATCTTGCGCTGGGCGTCAGTGAGCATCGCCTCGATCGTCTGTGGCGATAGAAAGGTTTGCTCGCGCAGCATATAGCCCCAAATTTGCTTGAGCGCATGAGCCGATTCGCTCGCAAACGCGATGTTGCCGAGCAGATCGGCAACGTATTGGTCGTCGTCATCGGTTTGAATGCGCAGTTTCATAATGATTTCGAGCACATCGGAATGAATTTTTTCTTTCCGCCATGATTTCGTCAGCTCATGAAGCAAGACGGAAAGCGAGCGTGCCAATTCTTCTTTCGTCATGATCAGCCAGTCCTTTCCCAGCAACATCGTTCCCTTTCTCATTGTATCATGACGGCTGTCTATTTGAACGCTCTCCCACTTACGCAAACGCTGAGAGGTGAGAGATTCTTGGGAACACCTGTCCCACGGCAGGTTGTTGACCAAGCCATCCCCATGCGTCCCACGGTTCTGCTGTTCTCACTTGCGCTGATCGCGTGGAAGTGGGGGTCTTCTCGGTTAGAGATGATAAATACAAGCAGGAACGTTTTGCATAGCGTTGGTCCAAAAGTGTGTCATCTATTTTTTTCTCTTCGGAGGTAAGCCAAGGCGTGAAACCAATCGCTTTACAGACGTGCATGGGCCTAAAAGCGGTGTTGTTCGCTCTCTCGATGGTCGAAAAAATGTGGCAGTTTATGTTTCGATTGCTGAATGACAGGAGTTGACGTATGATGGAGGCAAAGACGATCGAAACGATGGAGGCGGGGCGGCATATGCTTGAAGAGAAAAAAGAAAGGGGAGAGAAGATGAAACCGGTTCGTTTGCGCGGCCATCATTTGCTTTGTGTGCACGGATTTCGCGGCATGGGCTACAGCCCGTCGTTCGTGGAAAAAATGTGGGAGATCGTAGCCCGCATTCGCGATGAACACGACGATTTCCCGATTGAAGTCGTCGCGGCGCTCGATGAGGCGTGCCTCGCCTGCCCGCATCATGGGGAGACAACGTGTGAAGCCGGCCCGAATTCCGATGCCCACGTCCGTTCGCTTGACGGAAACGTCATTCGCCATTTAGGCTTGGAGCCGGGCAATGTGTATTGGAAGTCTGAACTGATCCGGCGGACGGCGGAACGGGTCAAGCCGGATGATTTGGACGAGTTATGCCGCAACTGCTCGTGGCTGCCGTACGGCGTCTGCAAAGAAGGGATCGCCAACGTCCGCCGCGGCAATGTGGCGCAAACGTGAGGCAGAGCGGCCGTTTTCGGAAAAAATCGAGGAGGAACGATGGAAAAACGGCGCTGTGCTGAACCATCATCCGTTTGTCAAGGCGGGGAGCCTGTTGCAGCGGCATCTGTATATATAGATGCAACGAAGAAGTTTAACATATCCTTGACGGAAAAGCGGTTTGTCCATTTTCGACTGTCGAGGCAAGCCTGTAGCTTGGAAGACCGAACAACCATCCGCTTCACAGACCCATACTGGGGCTGAAAGCGGCGTTGTTCGGTCGCTCGACAGTCGACCCAATGCTCGGTAAAAGCGGCAAATGGTAAAGCTTCAAATGGCATCTATATGTTTTGAAAAGAGTCATGGCCGGCGATGGCGGCAGTTTTGGACGTTGGCGGAAATTTCTAAAAAATGAATAGTTCCATGGGCGGAAAAATGTGATATGATAAACAATTATAGAGACTTTCGACAGAAAGGGTCATGAACGATGAAAGTAGCCAAATTCGGTGGAAGTTCGGTGGCGAGCGCCGCGCAATTCCGCAAAGTGGCTGATATCATCAGCTCGGATATCGAGCGCCGCATCGTCGTCGTGTCGGCGCCGGGGAAACGGTACAAAGACGATGTGAAAGTGACCGATATGCTCATCCAGCTGGCCGAACAAATTGTGGCTGGCGAGCCGCATGAGGAAACAATGGAAGCGATCGTGAAGCGGTATGCTGACATTGCCAATGAGCTGGGGCTGGAAGCCGACGGCTTTTTGGCCGAGCTTGTCGATGACTTGCAGTCGAAAATCAGCGCCTATCGAAGCGAGCCGCCTCGGTTGTTTGACGCCATTAAAGCGAGCGGCGAAGACCATAACGCAAGGCTCATGGCGCTCTATCTGCAAGATTGCGGGCTTGAGGCGAGCTACGTCAGCCCACTTGAAGCCGGCATTATCGTCACCGATGAGCCGGGCAACGCCCAAGTGCTGCCGGAGTCGTACGACAAACTGAAGCAGCTGCGCGAACGTCGCGGCGTTTTGGTCATCCCGGGATTTTTCGGCTATTCTCGGTCGGGCCATATCGTCACGTTCCCGCGCGGCGGGTCGGATATCACGGGCTCGATCGTCGCCGCGGGCGTCAAAGCGGACGTGTATGAAAACTTTACCGACGTCGACTCGATTTATTGCGTCAATCCGTCGATCGTCGCTGATGCCCGCAAGTTGAAAGAAATCACGTACCGCGAGATGCGTGAGCTGTCGTATTCCGGATTTTCCGTCTTTCATGACGAGGCGCTTGAGCCGGTCTATCGCGCCGGCATCCCCGTTTGCGTAAAAAACACAAACAACCCGGCCGCTCCAGGCACGTGGATCGTCGCCAAGCGCAATCATATCGACGAACCAGTCGCCGGCATTGCGAGCGACACTGGCTTTTGCAGCATCAACATCAGCAAATACTTAATGAACCGTGAGATAGGCTTTGGCCGGCGTGTGCTGCAAATTTTAGAAGACGAAGGCATCTCCTACGAACATACGCCGTCCGGCATCGACAACATGTCGATCATTTTGCGGGCAGATCAGCTCGTGGATGGAAAAGATGAGCGCATCCTCGCCCGCATCCGCGAGGAGCTTGCCGTCGATGAGGTGACGATTGAGTACGGCTTGGCGCTCATTATGGTCGTCGGCGAAGGGATGGAAAAAACGATCGGGATGGCGGCGAAAGCCACGACTGCGCTCGCCAACGCCAACATCAACTTGGAGATGATCAACCAAGGTTCGTCCGAAGTGAGCATGATGTTCGGCGTCAAAGAAGAAGTCGTCAACGAGGCGGTTCGCGCCTTGTACAACGCCTACTTCCAACAGGCAACCGTAAGCCCCCTTTCCTAACGCGAAACAGGCGTCCGAAACTCGGGCGCCTGTTCTTATGTACCGAGAAGCCCCCGCTTTCACGCGATCAGCCGAAGGGGGGAATGAATCAGCGTCTTCCATCATGGATGTCCCCCAACGCCGCTCAAAATATCTTGAAAGAAGGACTTCGTTGGAACAGCCAAGTCACAGGGACAGACGGGAATGGTCTGGCTGGCAGTCTGCCTTATGGCAGGTGTCCCCGAGAATCTCCCATCTCTAAGCGTTTGCGTAGGTGGGAGAACGTTCAAGCGCTCTAAGCCGAGCTTTCTTCTTTTTTCGCTGGTTGGCGTACATAAGAGCGGCATGTTCGGAAAATACTACCAATGTACGTCAAAGAAAGCGGAAGGGAGGAAGAACGAATGCGGCAATGGCTAGGAATGGCTGTGCTTGTCGCCGTTTTCGCTTCGTTTCCGGCTGGGGCGGCGGCCATCAGCCGAAGCGAGCTTGAGCAGTACGCTGAGAGCGTCGGCTGGACAGTGAGCGACCTGTTGGCTTATTTGGATCAATACGGCTTGACAGCCGCCGATTTTCGCACCATGGATGAGATGAAACAATGGCTCGGCACACCCATCACTGACGAGCGGCTTCATGCCGTTCTGCGCCGGCACGGGCTGACGGTTGAGGAGCTCGAGGCGCTGCTTGGCCAGTTTGGCGAAACGGTGCAAGACTACACATTTGTCGAAGACTTGGACCGGGCCATCCGTTTTTACTCGCAGCACAACGCCGCCATGCAGCAAATCAACGACTTGCTTGGGGCGCTCGGGATGACGGAACAAGAAGTGCGCGCCCTCACCCGCCATATTGCCTCGCTTGACGACCCGCAGTTAGCTGGGCGGCTGGCGGCGCTTCGTGAACGGCTGCGTCCGTTTGCGGAGATGGAAGGGCCGTGGACGGAAACAGAGCGCCGCAAACTGCGGGCGATGTGGGAAGAGGGGCTTCGCTTGCTTAAACTTGAGGCGGACGAGCCGGACATAAAGGCGGCCGGAGCGGAGCCGATCCGCATTCGATTGTACAACCGCCAAGGCGAGGAGGTCGCCGATATCGCCATAACGCGGGAGATGTTGACATCGGGCTACATCGTCCGCGCGGGGGAGAAAGGCATTGACGCGGGGCTGCTCGCTGTAGAGATGAAAGGAAAGATGTATGGGGAAAAACTGCCGGAGACGGCGTCACCGTATTTGACCTATACGTTGGCCGGACTGATGCTCGCTTCCGCCGGGTTCCTTCTTTACCGGCGGGTCAGGCGGCTGAAAGGGTGAAGGAACGTGAACGGCAAGCCCGCGCGGGTTTCGTGGGGGCGCCGGGCCGCCCAATGGGCGGCGCTGGCGGCGATCGTCATCGGAGCGGCGATGGCCGGTTGGAACGGCTATTGGTACACCGTCGGCTGGATGGCGGTCAAGCGGGATGCTCCTGCGCCTTCCTCACCGCCGGCCGCAAGCCTTCCAGCGGAACGTTCGGCGCAAAAAGACGCACCGCTTGGCGTCTACCTTGGTGAACTCGCCATCCCAAAGCTCGGGGCGGCGATTCCCGTGTATGAAGGCGTCCGCGAACAAGAATTGCGCCGAGGTGTCGGCCATTATCCAGCGAGCGATTGGCCGGGGGGACGAGGGCATGTCGTGCTATCCGGGCACCGCGATACTGTGTTCCGCCGCTTTGGCGAGCTTGAGATCGGCGATGCGCTTATCATTCGGACGGATCGCGCCGCCATCCATTACCGCATCGTCAACATCCGCATCGTCGATGACGACGACCGGACCGTTTTGGTCGAGAAAGCGCGCCCAACGCTGACGGTGACAACGTGCTACCCGTTTCGCCTCATCGGCCGCGCTCCGAAGCGCTGCATCGTCACCGCCCGCCCGGTTCGGGTTGATGCCCTGGCGTTTCCAAGAGGATGATCCACTTGCCCGCAGGAAGGCAAACAAAAAGGCTGGAAAGTGCGCTCTCCAGCCTTTTACCTTTTCCGTTCCTGCGGCGCCTTGGCATCGATTCGCTCATGCATTTGCTGGCGAAACTCTTGAAGCAGCGCCTCGCCTTGCAGCCCTTTCTTGACAAGGCCGGCCAGCACGACTTCCGCCAAATGGGTGCGCCGCGGGATCATCAGCCCTTCCATCAAGACGCTAATGTGGCCGTTCATTTTCGTGATCGAACGGACGGCGACGAGCATGTTGGCCGGGTCGTTGCTCGTGTGGGTGATCGTCACTTGCAGTTGAAACTCTGGACGCCGCTGCAAGTTCACAAACATTGGCTCATAGTCGTCATCCAAATACGCCTCCACGAGCCAGCGGTTTTGCCCGTCTTCTTTGTTGATGATCAACCCGTCAATAAACGGGATGTCTTGGCGGTGCATGTCGTCGTCGATGACCGAGAGCCCGACAAGCTTGAACGTTTTCATCTCGTCCACCTCGTTACCGTTGTCTTATCCAAGATTATAGCACAGGCGGACGAGGGAAGAAAAACGGGATGCCGCCCCTCCTGCTGAAAAACGATCTGCATATTTTCCGTCGGATGGCAAAAACGCCATTTTGCCCCGCCATTGTCGACGAAGATTTCGCCTTTTTCGCTGAATTGTATCCATAGAGTGCGCAAAAAAATGCAAAAATCGCGATTTTACGACCCAAAACGAGATTCGTTATCATAAAGGTGCGGTGGAGGAAAGGGGGGATGCGCCAACACATGATCAACCAAGTCGTGTTGGTCGGCCGGTTGACGAAAGATCCCGAGCTTCGCTACACGGCCGAAGGGGCTGCCGTCGCGACTGTCACGCTGGCGGTGGCGAGAAATTTCCGCAACGCGGAAGGGGGGATTGACGCCGATTTCGTTCCATGCGTTTTATGGCGGAAAACAGCGGAACATACCGCCAATTATTGCCGAAAAGGATCGATGGTGGCGGTGACGGGGAGAATCCAAACGCGCCGCTACGATAAAAAAGACGGTCAACGCGTCTATGTCACCGAAGTCGTCGCGGAGTCCGTCCAATTTCTCCACTCCGGAAAGAAACCAGAATGGCCGGAGCACGTATAGTCGTTTCCCCATACATGCCTTTCAAAGCGAATCCCCAAGAGAAAGAACGTGTCCCCAAACACTCCCCAACGGATGGCGCTAGCACGTCGTTGTTAGCGCTTTTTTTCAGCATGAGGGGAGCTACATGAGCTCGGAGCACTCTTTTACGATCGTCACGATCATCGTTTCGACATGTTTTCGCTTTTTATCCGGCAGCTTCGCGAGCGTGTACACCGCTTCGCTCATCTCTTGGTTATGAAGCAAGTAGTCCAACGCCGCGAGCACCGTTTCGTGCACGTCCGCCGTTCCGTATATGTCTGTCACTTCGCGCAACAGCTCGCGTTGGCGCGTTTCGCCGCCAAGCAAAAAATCGGCGCTGACATCAAACAGCTGGCATAGCTTCTCAAGCGACTGCACATCTGGAAGCAAGCTGCCGTTTTCCCATTTGCTGATTTGCGAACGCGACACGTTCAGCTGCTCGGCCAGCTCTTCCTGTGTCCAGCGCCGTTGTTTTCGCAGTTGTTTGAGCGTCTCCCCCAAGTTTGTCATCGTTCGTCACCACGCTTTTCATCATTACTCTTTAAAGATAGAAAAGCATGGAGCCAATGGTTGTTCCTTTTTCGCTCATTTCTATCTTTGTTTCTAAATCAGAACAGATTTGTCCGTGATTTCGTCGTTCGGCATCTTTTTTGTCCAGGAAGGACATAGTACAATTAGTTAAAAATGGGAAATTACGAACCAAAAAGAGGGGGTCAAGGTGAACATCTATCTTGCCGATTTTGTCATTTGTGAACGAAACGGGGAGAAACACGCCCAAAAAATGTACCACATCTATATTAAGGAAATGAAAAATCCGTTTTCCGTGCGGCTGAAAACGATCGCCCCGGCCAGTTTCACCGATTCGCTGCGCTCGCTGAAAAACGAAGGTGGACGGATGCGTTTTGCATCGGAAGGCGAGGCGCTGTTCCGCACGATCACCTGCTCAAAGGAAGCCCAGCTCTATTTTGTATTTAAATGCACGAGCCAGCTTTACATGTTTATCGTCAAGCTCGATCTTCGCCAAAAAAAGTTTACCGTCGCCCTTTATGAGTGGAACGAACCGAGGCAAAAATACATCCCGATCCGCGCAGATGAATGGCTGGCGATGGAAAAACAGCTCATTTATGAAGTGCTGCAGTCGATTTACCTTGTCGACGATCGACGCGTGTCGTATTTGTTCACGTATCCGTCGCCTCCGAAGCGAAGCATGCCCCGTTCCGGCGCATAAACTTCTTCCTTCTTCCAATAAAAAAAATCGTTTCCTTTCATGGCTTTCGTCCGTTATACTGAAAATATAGAACATTACTATTTTTGGCTGCGGGATGTCAAGCCGGCCTGAGGAACTATCCCGCATGAGGCCTCGATGAAAGATGAAAAACGAAACAGACGGCGAAGGGAGAGGGCGCATCCGTGAAACCGAATCACGTTGTTTTCGCCGCTGCCATGGCTTCTGCCTTTTTTCTCGCGCCGGACGAGAGCCAAGCGGCGGAATGGAAGAAAGGCATGAGTTCTCCTGAAATCAAACAGCTCCAGCAGCGCTTGAAAGAAAAAGGCTTTTTCACGTATCCGCAAGCGACCGGCTACTTTGGCGCCATTACCGAAGAAGCGGTCAAAGCGTTCCAACGGGCGATGAACTTGCCAGCCACCGGCATCGTCGATGACCCCACCTACGCGAAGCTCAAAAGCGCGCCTGCGTCAAACGACACGCTCGCCATCGGTTCCCGCGGCGCGGCCGTCAGTGATTTGCAACGCCGGCTGAAACAGCTCGGCTATTTTCGCTATCCGCAAATCACCGGCTACTATGGCGCGGTGACGGCCGATGCCGTGAAGCAGTTTCAACGGGCGAACGGGCTTCCCGCCACCGGGCGGGCGGACCGGGCGACGCTTGAGCGGCTGAAGCAAAAAGAAGAAGGTTCCTCGCCCTCACCGTCTGCGGCGCTGACCGTTGGGGCGCGCGGCGACGAAGTCCGCGAGCTGCAGCAACAGCTCAAACAACTCGGCTACTTTACGTATTCGGACATCACCGGCTACTATGGGGTGCTGACCGCCGACGCGGTCTGCCGCTTTCAACGCGACAACGGCCTGCCAGTGACCGGCGCGGTCGACAACCAAACCGCTGCCCTCCTTGCGAGCGCAGTAAAAGCGAAAACACCCCCGCCTGCACCGATCGAGCGCGAGCGCCTGGCGGTTCGCCTCTCAATCGGCGCGCTCGGCGAAGACGTCAAGCGCATTCAGACAAAGCTGAAAGAGCTCGGCTACTTCTACACGGCCATCACCGGCTACTACGGCACTGCCACCGCCGATGCCGTCCGCCGTTTCCAACAAGCGGCCAAACTCCCAGCGACCGGCATTGTTGACGGCGAAACATACGAGCGCCTGATCGGACAAGCCCCTGCGGCGAAGCTGGACGTCATCGAACTCGTCGCCGATGCGGCTGAGTTGCTCGGAACCCCATACGTTTGGGGCGGCGATGCGCCGGAAGAGGGATTTGACTGCAGCGGCTTCATTTTCTACCTGTTCCAGCAACAAGGCGTCCCCATCCCGCGCACCGTCGCCTTGATGTGGAATGCAGGCGTATCGGTTTCCGCCCCGGAAGTCGGCGACATCGTCTTTTTCGCCACGACCACCAACGGCCCATCGCATGCCGGCATCTATATCGGCAACGGCCAGTTCATCCATAGCGGCGCTTCGACCGGCGTGACGACGAGCCGCCTCGACCAATCGTATTGGAAACAGCGGTACTTGGGGGCGAAGCGGTTCTTTTAGCATGCTGGAACGACAACGATGACCAAAATGAGGAGGAAAACGAAGATGAAACATGCATCCCAAATGGCAGCCGCCATCTGCCTCGCCGCCGCCATCGCCCTCGGAGGAAATGGACAAACAGTTGACGCCGCCGTCCAATGGGGGCAAGTCCAATGGAAACAAGGCATGATCGGCAAAGTCGTCATTTTGCGCGACACGCCTCTATACCGCCTGAACGGAGCGGCATGGCAGACCGCCATGACGGTGAAACAAGGGCGCGAGTATCGCGTCTACAGCCAAAAACGGGCAGGCGGCGCCGTCTATTACAGCCTCGGCGGTGGACTGTATGCCAAACAAGGGGACGCCATCCAATACGTGCCGTTCACAAAAGACGAACTTCTCGCCCTTGTCGCCCGCTCATTGAAAGGGCAATACATTCTTCAGGCAGGAAATGAATCCGTTCCGTTCGTCATTGAGCGGCAAAAAGGAAATCGTCTGTTCGGCTGGTACTTATACGGCCAAAATATGTCATTGCCGCTTGAAGGCCGCATCGACGGCGCAACGGTGACGCTCTCCATTTTCTTCAACGACAACGCCGAAGCGATCGCCGACTCGATCTCTTACTTAAAAGCGTACAACGTGCCGAAGGAAGAGATCGAAAAAATCGCCGAACAGCTCGCCAACAGCGGCGATTACGCCATGCAGCTGCAATTTTCCATCACGAACAGCCCGGAACAATTCGCAGGACAGTTCCGCTTTCTCGATTTGTACTTGAATGACCGCTATGACGTCGTCAAAATGACGCTTGGCCAACCGATGGACGTCACGGTGAAGAAAAACGATTGATGTTTTTGCACAAAATGTTTGCCAACCAAAACCATCAAACTGCCAAAATATCGTTCTAAATTTCTGTTACAGGCATATTCATATCAATGTCGCCATCGATGGCAATAATTTCAAAGGCATATTCTCTAAAAAATTTGTATTTAGGACTAGAATTTAGAAGAAAAATGTATTATTATAGGAGACGTGGAGCATTGAGGAATTATGCTCAAGTGCTAGCAACAGATGCTAGGCTTTCTAATCAGCCCAGCATCTAGCCGTCAAGGATGATATTGGTTGATGTTAGCACCTTTTAGGCAATGAATCTACTAAACGGAAACGTTTAGTACCCATTGCTCTAAAGTTTCATAAAAACGAAGGGGGATTTTGGGCTTTATGGACAAAAAGAAAGCAGTCAAACTCGCCACAGCCAGCGCTGTAGCAGCGAGCGCTTTCGTCGCAGCCAACCCGCATGCTTCCCAAGCAGCCACGGACGTTGCGACGGTCGTCAGCCAAGCGAAAGCGCAAATGAAGCAAGCGTACTATACGTACAGCCACACGGTAACGGAAACGGGCCAATTCCCGGACATTAACGATGTATACGCAGCCTACAACAAAGCAAAACAAGCGTATGCGAACGCTGTCGCTGTTGTGAACAAAGCCGGCGGCGCGAAAAAAGACGCGTATTTGGCTGACTTGCAAGCTACATACGAAACGTATGTATTCAAAGCCAACCCGAAATCGGGCGAAGCGCGCGTGGCTACGTACATCGACGCTTACAACTATGCGACAAAATTAGACGCGATGCGTCAAGAACTCAAAGCAGCCGTCGATGCGAAAGATCTGAAAAAAGCAGAAGAGCTCTACCACAAAATTTCGTACGAGCTCAAAACGCGCACGGTCATCCTTGATCGCGTATACGGCCAAACGACGCGCGAACTCCTCCGTTCGACGTTCAAAGCCGATGCTCAAGCATTGCGCGACAGCTTGATCTACGACATCACCGTTGCCATGAAAGCTCGTGAAGCGCAAGACGCCGTCAAAGCCGGCAACTTGGACAAAGCGAAAGCTGCGCTTGACCAAGTCAACCAATACGTATCGAAAGTAACCGATGCGTTCAAAGCTGAACTGCAAAAAGCAGCACAAGACGCCAATGCGGCGTATGAAGCGGCGTTGCCTCCAAAAGTGGAAAGCGTAACAGCTGTTAACGCAAAAACATTGGAAATCAAGTTTAACAAAGCGGTTGATGCCGCAACAGTAATCGACAACAAAGGCACAAGCGACACGTCCGATGACGTCGTGAAAACAACCGCCATCACGCTCACGGCGATTGATGGCCAAGGAACGGTTTCCACCGTGAAGGCATCGTTGAGCGATGATAAGAAAACGTTAAAATTAGTGGCTGATGGCGCTCAATTTTTCACGAAACGCTATGTTGTCGACATTAAAAACGTCAAGACATTGGACGGCAAAGATGTGCCTGCCTACACGACGACGATTGACACGACTGATTCGGTAAGACCGAGCGTTCTGTCGTCTTCTTACGCGGATAACGGCTTGACGCTGAAAGTGAAATTCTCTGAACCGCTTGCCAGCGTAGGAACAGTTAAACTGTACGACGGAACAACCGAAATCTCGGTTTCTCCGAAATTCACGGCTGGCGACGATGAAATGACAATCAATCTCGCTTCCTCGTCTGTGCCGGTGAATAAAGACTTGACGCTGAAAATCTTTGGCGCCGTTGACTACAACGGAAATGTCATCAATCCGAACCCGGCTGAACTGACTGTCAAGAAGACAACGGTGGATACAACGAAGCCGACCGTTCAAAGCATCGAAGCGGTCAACACGAAAACCGTCAAAGTGACGTTTAGCGAAAAACTGTTGAGCAACCCGACCATCAAAATTGGCGGCCAAACTGCATCTGTTTCGGTTGACTCAACAGGCTTAGTCTATACAGCAACATTGAGCAGCGCTCTGTCGAAAGGTGTGTACGCAGTTGAAGTAAGCGATTATAAGGACTTGGCGGGCAATAGCGGGGATGCGTACACGAAAGTCGTTCAATTGAAAGCTGATACTACAGCACCGAAATTCGTCAGTAGCCAAGTCGTGAAAATTGACGGTGTTGAGCACCTTGTGTTGACATTTGACGAAGAGGTCACGACTGGCAGCAACATTACAGTCGTTCAATCGAGCGATAAGTATATTGACGAAAACAATGTACTTAAGGCTGTCGGCGCAGATTTGAAAACAACTAGCGACAATTTCAAATTATATCTGCCGACAGACGGAAAATCGAAATCGGTTGCTTTGAACATTTCTTCCTTGCCAAAAGGCACATACACCGTGACATTGCCGAACGGTTTAGTAAGCGACTTGGCTGACAATGCATATGCAGAGCGTAAACAGATTACATTCGTTCGCGGCTCTGACAGCTTAACGACGAAGCCAGCTCTTGATAAAGCCTACGATGGTAATGGTGTGAAAGCGGACAACAACAACGAATTAGTATTTGCGTTCACACAAAACTTGGACGCTTCTGCATTGAACCTGTCCAACTTCAACATCAACGGTTTGACCGTCACGAAAGCAGTCTTTGATGGAGATACGAAACATATCCGCGTGACGCTCGCACCCGGGGCAAATACGTGGACAGGCACGCACGTCATTACGATCAGCAACATTAAGAATACGTCTGGGCTCGTTATGGATACCGTGACCGTAAATGAATACATGAAAGAAAACGTGGCTCCGACGTTCACAGCGACCTTAACCAGCGCAGACGTCATCCGTGTCGACTTCAGCGAACCGGTGGCAAATGCGACGATCAGCAATCCGCTTTCTGTTAACAACTTTACCGTAAAAGTTGATGGACAATCAGCTACTGTATTAGGGGTCTATGAAGATAGTGGCGCTCAAAATGCGGTTGGTCCATCAAAAGGATATAAAACTATTTATCTCAAACTGCAAAACCCAGTAACAGATCTGTCTAAGCCAATCACCTTGTCGGCGACAGGCATTGTAGATGTAGATCAAACGGGTGGTATTAGTTCGAATAATGTAGTTGGCAACCCAGTTTCTGATGCTGTTGTAAACGTGGCAAAATAAGGCTGGAGATATAGCAAGGCGATCACCCTCCCATGAAGCGGCGCCCTCCCTTTCATGGGAGGGTCCTTTTATGAGTGCTTTTGCAACTGATTCATCATTAGAAAAACACCCTTTTCCAGTGTCTCACCCATTGTATTTCGCTGGACTATTGCTTTATGAGGCGAAATGCACTAAAATTTACAAGTAGAAGGTTGTCGATTTTTGTGAAACGAGGAGAATTTACTCATGGTTGGGCGATGGAACCGATACGTGTTTCTTAGTCTGCTCGTCTTGGTGTTATCAGGGATCGGTTATGTTCATTGGAAGGGACAACAGCAAGACGAAATGTTTCGAAACGACTACATCGAATACCAAAAAGCGATTCAAGCTATGCAACAAGGACGAGTAGAAGAAGCTTTGCCGCAGTTGCAATCATTGTTGGACAAGTATCCTGATCGTTACAACATCATGCGCACACTGGGACTAGCGTACGCGATGAAAAATGATTTTCAAAAAGCCGCTTTCTATTATGATCGAGCCATTCAAAAAAGACCGTTTCTGCAGCAGGATCCGATCTTTACCTTGCAATTTGGCGAGATTCTGTATTACAACGGTGAGTATGCGAAAGCAAAAGCATACTTGGAACAAAGCAGGCGGCTTCCTGGATCAGAAGCCTACCATACGACCATCGATCACTTGTTATCAGAAATTCAATATCAAACATCTTCATAAGGTGAGAAACGAACATGTCGGATTGGTACAAGTACTTACAAATTGAACGCGATGCCCAAGAAGATCGATATGAGTATCGTTGGTCCGCGGCCTGAACGTCCTTTTTTTGTCGAAAAGTTTAAGAAAGAAATTCCAAAATATATGATTAAACATCATGTCCGCCCAGGAATCACCGGATGGGCTCAAGTGTGTGGATTACGGGGGGATACCTCGATTCAAGAAAGGATTGAACATGATCTTTTTTACATAGAGAACTGGAGCTTGTGGCTAGACATAAAAATCATTTTGCTTACAATTACCAATGGTTTGGTAAATAAAAATGCATATTAGGTTCTTCTGTCATTTGATATTTGATTGGGTAAGTGGGAATTTTTGTAGTGTCACCATTTTATAAAAGAGTGTATGGTATATAAGTTGCAATAAAGATTTTCCGATTGTTCGATTCTGTTTTCCTTCATAACAAGTCATTTTGACAGAATGCAGCGGGCGTTCTACTGGATGTAAAACAAAGTTTCAACTTATATAGATAACATTTTGATAATACTTTTGTTGATGAGGAGGAGAATTTATGCTGATTTGCACTTTATATAACCATAAAGGAGGAGTTTCAAAAACCACAAGTACTTTTAATCTTGGTTATGCATTGGCAGAATCAGGTTATAGAGTGTTGCTAATTGATGCTGATCCACAATGTAATCTTACAGAACTTTTTATGGGTCCTTTATTAAAGAGATTGGATAATGATAACACAGAAGAAATGATAGATCTGCCCGGTACCTCAATTTTACAAGCTCTGCGACCAAGAATTGAAGGAAGTAGATCAAATGTAGATGTTGACTCAATTGAGTTGATAGACTCCCCCTTTAACGAGAATATTATGCTATTAAAAGGGGATGTGGGGCTCAGTACTGCTGAAGATGATTTGTCTCAGGCTCATACTTTCAGAACGTCTTCACAGATTCATTTTAAGTTTCTGTATGTTGCCCTGCATGATATGATAAAGAGGTTAGGAAAAAAGATTAAAGCGGACTTTGTATTCATTGACGTTGGTCCAAGCGCAGGCTCTCTTACTAGAACGTGTTTTTTGGCTTGTGACGCATTTTTTGTTCCTGTTTCTCCAGATCGATTTAATGTGCAAGCAATTAGTTCTCTTTCTCAAATAATAAAAAAATGGATTCAAGAACATAGACTCATTATTGATGATTTTAAAGCCATTGGGTTGCCTATATCAGAAGGTAGACCACTATTTTTAGGAACAATTGTACAGAATTACAAAACAGCAAGGGGAAGTAAAGCAAGAACGGGTTTTGAAATGTGGATGAGAAGATTGCCTGGTAGAATAGAAAAGGAACTTTTGCCTGTACTAAAACAGTTTGGTGATAGTGAAATCAATTTACTACAAATTTGCGAAGAGTTTGGAAGTACAGAGGCAGTTAAAATTCCGGATTTCAGTAGTCTCGTTACTCTAATGCAAGAATGTTCAAAGCCTATTTTTTCATTAAGTAAAGAGGATACTGCACTTATTAGTTCAAATGGTTATCCATATGCAGGCGCATTATGGCAAGATACAGAAAAACGAATGCAAGAATGGAGGAAGCTGTTTGCAGAACTAGAGAAGAGGGTTATTCGTGCTAAAGAAATTATAGAGGAGAAAGAGAAAGTATGATTATACATCAAGGGATTGTTTGTTTTTTAGATCTTCTTGGATATAAAGAGATGGTGAAAAGAGATTCTGGGCCGTTTGAACCCATATACTTACCAAAAATTGAAGATTTATTGACATCTTTAAAACCTTCTTTTGATAAAACAGGCCTAGAAATAAGACAATTTTCAGATTCGATTGTGCTTTCAAGTAAATACTCCATTGATAATGCGGTAAAAATAATAGAGGCTGCAGCACAAGTTCAATATTCTATGATCATTAACGGCATTTTGGTGAGAGGTGGTATAGCCATTGGAAGGCACTACACCAATGGAGATATAGTATATAGCCAAGCTTTAGTTGAAGCCTACTACATAGAATCAAAATATGCCCGTTTTCCGAGAATTGTTATAGACCAAAATCTAATTGAATTAATGTTAGGAACGTCGGAAGACCCTAAGCAACTTGAACTCAAGCTCTCCCATATACTATTAAAAGATAGCGATTCTTTATCGTTTATTAACTATCTATACAATCAAGATGATGATTTACATGGACGGGTTATTATGGATTTATTGAAACAGACGAATCTAAATCACCCGAGTTTATATGAAAAGTATAGATGGCTAACCGAATATCATAATTATATAGTCTCAAAAAAAGGAAAAAAAACATTGCAATTTCCACTACCTAGTTTCTCATCCTGGAATTATACTTGACTGTAGGTGAGTATTTTTTATTACAATAACAGGCGTGTTGATTATCCAATAAAATCCAAAGGGTATAGAAAAAAGAGCACCTTTCCTGTAGAATGTGAGTAGCGACACAAACAAACCCAGGAGGTGCTCTCTATGAACAAGCATACCACACTCCCGAATTTGATGCAAAAACTTGTTTCGGATGGAGTCAGTCAAGACTTTGTGGAGAACATTTTTTCGGTTCACTACGGGCGTTGTCAATCACTAGTTAGCGAACCATTTTCAGGAATTAATATCGTAAGCGCTTTCGGACTCTCATCCCTCATCTTGAGGCGATGATACGATATTCCATTTTTTTACACCCAACCACCATCCCGGAGCGCCGACAACGCTTGATGGATCGGTGTCCCGGATGACCGCTGCAGACACGGTAGATTCTGACGCACCACATCTGCCCATAACCGTCCGGCCTTCCGTTTGGCCTGTTCGATCCGCTTGGACTTTGTTGAGGCCGAGGCCGCCGTTCGGGTCTCTTCTTCCTCCACCAACTGCCCATTTCTCCGCCAAATCCCGTCGATTCGGGCCGCCATCGCCCTCAGAAACGCCCGAAGCCCTTGGTCTTTCCAGCTGCGGCGGGATTTCACCCGATGCGCAAACCGGCTCATCACGCTCTCGGCGTGGCCCATCGGACGCATGCCGGTCGTCTCCACCCCTTGCTCCGACAGCCACTCCCGGTAGTCCCGGATGCATCCCGGCATCGACTCGATCCGGCGAATCAAGGCGGCCAGCTGTTGTTCTTTGCCTTCGTCCCCCAACGTGCCGACCGCGCTGTTCAGCTCGACCAAAAGTCCTTCTTCGTCTTGTTTCGCCAGCTTCCTCCGCACCTCCCGCCAACGCGGATGGCCGGACAGACACTGACGCAGCTCCCGCGCCACATGAAATCGATCCAGCTGAAAGCACGCCCGCTTCCCAAAATACTCCCGGCAGGCCGTGATCCACGACGCCGCGTCGCCGTTGATGATCAAAAGGTCCCGGCACGGATCATAGGCATATTCGTTCATCAGCCACTCTTCAAACCGTTCCCACACGTCTCCCGCCCCTTCATGGAGGTAGTGGCGCCGGTTCACGAGCTCGAGCTGCGAACCGTTTCGTTTCCATCCCTCGTGAATCGCCAGGATTTTCTCTTCTTTCGCCCGTTTCCCTTTCTGTAAATTATCACTTTATTTCGGAACAAAAGAGCCATTTTTTTGCACATTCCTTCAGAAAGCCCTCTCCCCTTTTCTGAAAGAATGTGCTAAATTTTTTGTGAATTATTTCGGAAGAGAAAATCCATCGATTCAGAGGAGGGGGAGGAGGACGTGATTCAATTTCATGACTTTGGCATTGACGTCCAAACGTATGCAGAGCGTGGAAAAGAAAACGACTTCCCTCTTCTGAAAAAGTGTCCGCATTGCCGGGCCAAGCGCCCGTTGCACCGCCACGGTTACGATGAGCGAAACGCATTGACCCCACATGGTGATGATCGCATTTGGATTGTCCGGTATCGCTGTCGGGAATGCTTGAAGACGGTGAGTGTGCTGCCTTCCTTTCTCCTCCCGTATTTTCAGTATACGTTGTCCGCCATATGGCAAGTCGTGAAAGAGCAGTTGGGATTGACCGAGGGGACGAACCGGGCTCCGTTCCTCCTGACAAAGGACGGCATCATCTTTTATGTCCGACGGTTCTATCGAAACCTATCAAGCCTTCATAGCTTTTTTGCGAGGCGGTGGAGGATCATAGGCCCTATCGTGAAAAAAGAAAAGGAACGGGCTTCCTGGTGGATCCGGACGTTGGAGAAACACGGTCTCTATTCGGTCATCAGAGACATGTGGGAGGACGGATTCCGACACCCTTTTGCGAAT
Source organism: Geobacillus sp. PLS 41 (assembly GCF_056494105.1). NCBI lineage: Bacteria > Bacillati > Bacillota > Bacilli > Caryophanales > Anoxybacillaceae > Geobacillus > Geobacillus sp. PLS 41. The sequence goes on from NZ_CM151395.1 coordinate 902,806, forward strand.
CAAATGGGATCCTGATTTTACATACATATCCTAAATTGGAAATAGTTGAGGTTCCCACAAACCTTTCCTATCGACGGAGAAAAAGCGATCCGGTACGATAAGGGCAGACGGACCGGAACGGTCCTGATTCCAAGTGAGACAAGGAGGAGATTCGAATGGATGAGTCGATGAGACACGACATTGCCCTGTTTCGGTACGGGCTAATCGCTCCGTTGGTGAATGGGCAGGTGGAACCGAAGACGTATCTGAAAGAGGTGAGCGAGCGAGTGCACCATGTTCCCCACCAGGGCGACAAACGAATCGCAGCCAAGACGATCCTCGATTGGTGCACCCGATACAAAAAAGGGGGCTTTGACGCCTTAAAGCCGAAGCGCCGTTCGGACCGCGGCCACTCAAGGCGTCTGTCGCCCGATGATGAGGATCATATTTGTAACTATTCACTCCGATAGTAGTATGTAAAGAAGCGCAACACAAATAGGGCATCCCCGTAATAGAAAATGCCCTAAGTGGTAGAAAGAACGCGATCAAGCGTGTCACCCGTCAACAGAAGACATAACGAATCCCACACGTTTTTTTCGTGTTTCGTCAGTGTGGAAACGATGCTTCTTGTGATACAAAAAGACTGGGCGAATGTTTCTTCGCGAAACGTACCCGAAATGTTCTCTTTGACTTTAACCATGCGAAGATCGCGTTCGGCTTGGTTGTTGTCAAAGGGAACATGTACTTCACGTAAGAAACGCAGCGCTTCTTCCTTTCGTTTTTGAAGGCGTCGAACAAAAGCGAGTGCTTTTTTCGGAAGAGGCGTCATCGTTTCTAATCGGTGTTGTGCTCTTTCTAGGATGCGATCATACACTCGTTCCCACCGTCTCGCTTCTTCTTCGGAAAGTGCACCGTGATGGGCTTCGACGGCTTGCTTGGCGGCTAACAGAAACGTGGTCATGCGCATCGCCCACGTATGCCCCTGTTCGATGAATCCTTTTAACTCACGCAAATGGTGGGCATGACAAAGGGCATGGGTGGCATGTGTGTATTTCGGATACGTACCGTGTTTATTGCAAAATAAAAATACAGAGTTCTGCAACGAAAAGTGCAGAGCTGAAGGCAAAGAAAAAAAGGTTTGCCAGCCTCTAACATTTCCTCTACTGTGGAAGTTGTGAACACATAACCAAACAGTGGAGGAGCGAAAGGATGCTGGCAATGCCCGAAATTAATCGTATCAGAAAACTGCGTGAAAAGAAAGGGTTATCGATTGCGGAAATTTCCCGTGAAACGGGATATAACTGGAGAACGGTCAAGAAATACGCAGATGAAGACATTTCTGTCCAACCAACCATCAAACGCAAAAAGGGGATGATGGAGGAAGAAGGGTACGGGCAAATCATTGATGACTGGTTGGAGGAGGATGCCAAGCTGCCGAGAAAACAACGGCGAACGAACAAGACGATGTTTGAAGCGCTTTGTCGTGACCATGGATTTCAAGGCTCGTATCGCACCGTTTGCGCGTACGTGCAAAAACGAAGACCGCAGCTCAAGCTCGAGAAAGAACAGCGCTATGAACGACTGGAGCACCCGCCAGGCGAGGCGCAGGTGGATTTCGGGAAGATGACGGTGGTGACGAAGGAGGGGAAGGAAGAAGAGCGATCGGTTTTGATCATGAGCTTTCCCTATAGCAACGCTGCGTTTGCTTATCCGCTGCCGGCGGAAAACAGTGAATGCTTCCTCCACGGGTTGACGCAGCTGTTTCGTCAGGCTGGGGGAGTGCCAAAGGCATTGCGCATTGACAATTTGTCCGCGGCCATTGTGTCGATTCGAAAAGGGGGAGAACGCCGATTTACCGAGGCTTTTGAGAAATTCCAACTCTACTATCGGTTTGATGTACAAGTGTGCAATCCATACAGCGGACATGAGAAAGGAAATGCGGAGCGAAAAGTCTATTACACTCGCAACCTTTGTTTCATCCCCGCTCCATTGATGGAGTCGGATCCGGAGCTGGTGGAGTGGCTGCATCGCAAGATGGTCGAGGACCGAAACCGTCCTCATTATGAAAAGGGGCGGTGGATCGAGGAACTATGGCAGGAAGAGCAACCAGAGCTGTTGGCGTTGCCGGAACAAGATCTTCCGATCTTCTCCCTCGATCACGCTTACGTGAATAAATACGGAGAAGTAATGGTGGATGGGAAGGCGTTCGTCGTCCATGGCCTGTCCGTCCCCAACCGGGTGTTGGTGAAGAAAGAATGGAATCGTTTCGTTGTGTTCTCTTCCGATGGAGACGTCCATCTTGAAGCGCCAAGGCCGTATACGAACGTGAAACGCGAAATCCCTTGGAAAGAGATTTTCGCTGAGTGGGAGACCAAACCCCGGGTTGTCGGACATTCCCGCTACCGGACGTACTTGCCGGAGGCGATCCGAATGTATCTGGCTGGCCCCCCGCCCCAGGTGGTGGCCCGTTTAAAAGGACTGCGAGCGCTGTTGGATCGGCACACGCTTTACGAAATCGCCCAGTGGCTCGAGGAGAGTCAGCGATGGGACTTGACTCCTCATGAAATCGGCGTGTTGATGGAAGCGAAGCACTCCTATTACCCGGACAAGTGGGAAGAATCATACACCCCTTCCGTTTTAGTCGACTATGAAACCGATTTACATGTGTATGATCAACGTCTTTGTCCGTCAAGGGAAGGGGGAAGCCGGGCATGAAGATGGATTTAAAAGAGATTTGTAAAGCCCTGCATTTGGCGTACATCGCGGATCGATTCGAGGAGGTGGCCTACGAGACCAAGGAACAGTTTTTGCGTGATGTGTTGGCGTTGGAGCTGTCGTTCCGTCAGAAAGCAAAACAGGCTCGATTGATCAAGAAGGCGAAGTTCCGGGAGTTGAAATGGCTCAAAGATTACGAATGGTCGGATCAGATTCATTGGCCGACCACGACCTCGAAGGAAGAACTTTGCGACCTTCGCTTTTTGGAGCAAAAACAGAACGTCCTGCTTTTCGGTTCGCCGGGAACAGGAAAAACCCATCTCGCCACCGCATTAGGATTAAAAGCGTGTGAACGGGGCCATGAAGTTCGGTTTTTCCGTGTCGCCGATCTTGTCGCCCAGCTCGAAGAAGCGTTAAAAGACGGCACCCTCGGACGGCTCAAACGGCAAATCGACACATGCGAGCTGTTGATTTTGGACGAACTCGGCTATGTACCTTTTCAAAAGCAGGGATCGGAACTGCTGTTTCACATCATTGCCGATTGTTATGAACGAAAAAGTGTCATCGTGACATCGAATTTAGAGTTTGGACAGTGGAATCGAGTGTTTGGGGACAACCGCCTGACGGCAGCGCTGGTGGATCGTTTGGTCCATCACGCCCACATTCTCGCGTTTACGGGAGAGAGCTACCGCTTGCGGCACGCGCTTTCTGCCGTTCAGTCGCTCCCTTCTCGCTCGGTTGAAAGGTAAATTCATTGAGCCGGCAAGCCTATGTATTTTTTCTTGCAATTCTCTGCACTTTTTGCTTGCAAAAAACACCCGGCCGACGGGGCAGGCGATTTTCCAGCTGTTTCAATATGTGAACGTCGTCCTCCTGGAGCTGCCGGATGGACGCATCCAACGCTCACTGGATCGCTCCCTTACCCCTGATCAGCGAAGGATTCTGCAGGGGTTGGGGCTGGATGAGAGCATTTACGTGTAACGTCATACGGAACGACCAGTGATGGTAAAAAAAGGATAGCCATCGCTCGTCGTGTTGGTCAAAAAGTTATTCTGAAAAACTAAATAAAAAATCCTTTGTTTTGACCTTGTTAGGGTGCGAAATGTGAGATACAATATGAAGGATCCAACGATTACACAGCGAAAGAGCCCCACATCGTCAGTTGGAGGTTCGAGCGAGCGCTGCTTCCGGATGGCCTCAAACGAGACTTGGAGGCGATCACAGCGTTTCGCAGAGATCGAAACGCAGGCCCGTCCATCAATCCAAACGCTCAGTCGATTGCCTTTAAATTTGAAGCGTTGACGGATGCCGCCAAAGAAACGATTGAGGCGATTACCGCCGTTCTTAAGAAGCATGCAAGAAGTTGAAGTGGTTACGCGCCTGTCGCTTTTTGATGGATGGGACGGTGTGGCTAAGGCGGAGGTTGAAAGGGAAACGGGGGATTGGAAATGGCGCATGTATTTCAAATGAAAACGAAACCGCATGGGTTTCAGCGGTACGACGAATTCATTCGCGATCAAGTCATAGGGATTGGCTGGCCGCTGATCGGCAATTTAGACGGCATAAGCAAAGATGAACTGAGAGAGCGATTGCGCAACGTGTACCATTATTCGGGGGCGAAGCTTGGCAACGCTCTTGGCGCAATCTGGGCGTTTGTCCATACGATGGAACAAGGGGATATCGTGTTGGTTCGCAATGGAGCGTGGCTCAGCATCGGGATCATTGGCCCCTATCGCTATGTGAAACATCTCGACAATGATATCGATGGGTTTTGCCATCAACGGTCGGTTGAGTGGAAGGTCATGAATGAAAACGTTCGCTTGTATAATGAGAAAGTGCATGAAACATTGCGGCACCGGGGAGTTGTGACAAAAAGCAAATATACTGTACACGAACTTCAACTAGGGATTTAACGGTGAAGCAGGAATGTTTGAGATATATATGAAATGGTTCAAAGGTCGAAAATAGTCATTTCGTCTCACTTCCTCGCGAAGAAAATCATGGTACAATGATGATGAAAGGTACAGCTAAGGAAACTTAGCGTCACAAAGCTACAGGGGCTAAGGGGAAACCTATGCCAGCCAGCTGCCATTACCAAAAAATAAAGGAGGAATTGGTAATGTTGAAGAAAGGATGGCCGATTTTGGTGGCGTCGATGCTCGTCGCCTCTCCGGCGTGGGCGGCCGCCAAGCCTGCGGGCAAAGCGCATGAGCGCGAAACGATGGTGAAGAAAGTGGAAGTCGTCGTCAAGAAGAAGACGGAACAAAAGGAAACAGAGGCGAAGAAAAAACAGGAATCGTCCAAGCAACAAAAATGGCTTGCGCAAAAGTTGGCGCAGTTACATAAAAAAGTAGGCCAAATTGAAGAGCGGCTAGACAAAGTGACCGCTCGCATTCAAGCATTGAGCGAAGCGGAATCGGCAACGGACACGCAAACGACGCCTGCTGATTCGTTGCCAACGGGCGAGCCGTCTGCTTCTCAACCGACAGAAGTCACAGCGGCAACTGACGCTCCGAGTGGACAAGCCATAGCGGCCAATGACGCTGCCGCTCCAGCTTCCAGCGGGCAAACGGTAACGGAGGCGCCGTCTCCGACTTCTCCACAACCTGTTGGTGAAGACCAAGAGGAACTCGATGAAGAAAAACAAGAGCAAATTGATGGCCTCATCGGCCAGCTCATCGCGCTGTCCAACCAGCTGCGGGCGGTGACGAATGAAATTCGCGCCCTTGAAAAGAAAGTCGGCGCCAACAACGCAGACATTCAGAAGTTAAAAGAAAAAGTCAAGGCGTTGAACGACCAAGTGCAAGCGAACAAAAAGGCGTTGCTCAATTTGCTATAGAAATGAGGAAGGGCGCCAGTGGAGGGCGCTCTTCGTTGTGTTGCAATGGTGACCTTCTATTTTTGCTTGGGTTGCTTCTTTTCCTGCTCTTTTAGAAAAGACATTCCTTCAAGGCATATTCTCTCTGCGAATAATGGATTATTTGAACAGCTTTTCTGCTTCCTTATCTACTCCTCTTTTTGTATATTCAAAGACGAGTGACCAGTATAGAGCAACTTTTGCTGTGGACCACATTTTTTCATTTTTGATAGTATATAATACGTCCCTAATTTTAAACGGAATGAAGAGTATTTGTTCCATTTCCCATTTCCCTGGGATTCCTCTGCTGCGTTGTTTCATAATTTCTTCGGCTTTTTCTTTACAGTGCGCAATGCCGATGATATTCCATTGATAGTATTGTTCATCTACACCGAACCCAAGAAATTTTATATTTTCCCTAGGGATGACAACGCCTAGCTCCTCTTCTGCGCCACGTACAGCAGTATTAAATAGGTCCGGCCCTTGTCCTACCGCTTTACGGTCGTGGGAAGGATGGATTGCTTCGACAACGCTAATATCCAACTCGTTTGGCCGCACCCCGCTTTCAGGCGATCGTTTGGTTAAAATGACGTAATTGTCTGAAGTAATGACAGTGATGGCTACGCCAACGCCGTTTGCTAGCGCTGGGATTGGTTGCCTAACTGTGTTTCCGGCCAAGTATTTCTCTCGGATTGTATAACCGGAAGGAAGTTGTTTATCTAGATTCATATTTAACGCTTTAAATGTATAATAATCTGAAGGAACGAACGAAAAAATGACTTTCATATCCTCATTCACTTTTGTTCGTAGAATTGAATATTTTTCGAGAGAGAGCAAAGGTCCATTCCAACTGTAGCTTTCCCCCCGTTGTTTCTTTGCATCTTCCGCTTTTTCTATTTCTCTCCTCAAAATTTTTAAATCACTGGGAAGCTCAACTGCATGGTTGTTTACTCTTGTTTCAATATTTTCAGGAGAGTAGGTCATAACGCCATCTCCGTCACAAACAATAAACGAAGTAGTTTCATTCCCAATGGTAAAATATGAGGGATCTTTAATAGTTTTTGGCTTTGCAAGGAGGCGCTTCATGTATTTGACAAATTTCCCCCAAGCCTCCTTTAGAGGGTCTCCTAAAATGACCCCGATGATCACACCGAGAACAGCATTGATGATGTCCCGCAACATTGCATACTCCCCTTGCAAATAAAAGCTCCAAGTTTTTATTTAATCATAACATTGATGAACGATGCGTGTCACTCCTTTAATGTCGGCTGTCATTCCTTCTTTTTCTATCTTCCAACGGTTTTTTGATGTGTTCTGCTAATGTTGAGCTGTCAATCGCTCGTCGGACGGCGGTTTCAATGATAATATACAGCATGAATGTAAAAAAGAAGATTGAAAAGATCAACCATCCCCAAGAATAGGACATTGTGCTTTCCTCTATCTCTTTCGATATTGTCTGTTTATTTCCTCTATTCTCTTTCGATATTGTCTGTTTATTTCCTCTATTTTTCTGTGAAAATAATGAATCCATGAGCGGTTATTTTCATGCTTGGGTGGCGAGTAAAAGCTTACTCATGGATGTTTTTTGTTTGTTTTTTCTATCAAAATTTTGTTGCTTTTATGGTAATATGTATAGAGATGACAATGATTTGATCTGAGTGAGGGGGATGGACATTGAAAAAACGGAAGAAATACGCGGCGGCGAGCGTGGTGTTGGCGTTGGGGCTGCTTGCTCCGGCTGTGTTGCCGACCGCAGCGGGCGCGGAAGACCGAGATGTCGTCAAGCTGCGCATTTTAGAGACGACGGACGTACATATGAATCTCGTCAACTACGATTATTTCAAAGATAGTCCGACGAATGAGTTTGGGTTGTCGAAGACGGCGCGTTTGATCGAGCAGGCGCGCGCTGAGCAGCCGAATACGCTTCTGTTTGACAACGGGGATTTGATTCAAGGAACGCCGCTTGGCGACTATGTGGCGAAAGTGAAGCCGCTGCAAGACGGCGAAGTGCATCCAGCGGTGAAACTGTTGCATTTGTTGAAGTACGATGCGGCGACGGTTGGGAACCATGAGTTCAACTATGGCTTGGATTTCCTCAATGAAGTGTATGACGATGCCAAGCTGCCGATCGTGAATGCGAACGTGTACCGTGACGATCATGACCAAAATCCGGATAACGATGTCAACTATTTCACGCCGTATCAAATTTTAGCGAAAGAAGTCGTTGATGAAGACGGGGAGAAGCATACGCTGAAGATCGGCGTCATCGGCTTTGTGCCGCCGCAAATTATGGATTGGGACAAAGCGAATTTGCAAGGGAAAGTGATTGCGAAAGACATTGTGCAGTCGGCGCAAAAGTATATTCCAAAAATGAAAGCGGAAGGGGCCGATTTGATCGTTGTGCTATCGCACTCGGGCATTGAGACCGGCGGAAACAGCCCGAATATGGAAAACGCATCGTATTATTTGACGCAAATTCCGGGGGTCGACGCCGTGTTGGCCGGCCACCAGCATAAAAAATTCCCGGCCCTTCCAGGCACGACACCAGATTTTCCAGACGGAAACGGAATCAACAATGAAACCGGCACGATCAACGGTGTTCCGGTGACGATGCCGGGTTCATGGGGCGATACGCTCGGCGTGATCGACTTGACGGTCGAGCAAATCGACGGAAAATGGAAAGTGACGCAAGCGAAAGCCCAACTCCGTCCAGTGTATGACAAGGCGACGAAAACGCCGCTTGTCGACAGCGACCTGGACGTGGAGCAGGCGATCCAAGCGGAACATGAAGCGACGATTCAGTACGTCCGCAGCCCGGTTGGAAAAACAACGAGCCCGATCAACAGCTATTTTGCGCTTATCAAAGACGATCCGTCCGTGCAAATCGTCACGAATGCGCAAAAATGGTATGTCGAAAAGATGTTGAAAGGGACGAAATATGAAGGCCTTCCGGTGCTGTCGGCCGGCGCTCCGTTCAAAGCCGGCGGACGCGGCGGGGCGAGCTATTATACCGACATCCCGGCAGGGGAAATCGCCATTAAAAACGTCGCCGATTTGTACTTGTATCCGAACACGGTGTATGCGTTGAAAATTACGGGAGCCGAGTTGAAAGAATGGCTTGAGTGGTCGGCGGGGCAATTCAACCAAATCGACCCGAACAAGACAGACGTTCAGCCGCTTGTGAACAACGACTTCCCGACGTACAACTTCGACATTATTGATGGAGTGACGTACGAGATCGATGTGACCGAGCCGGCGAAATACGACAAAAACCAAAATGTGATCAATCCGAACGCGAATCGGATTAAAAACTTGAAATTCGAAGGCAAGCCAGTGACGCCGAACATGGAATTTATCGTCGCAACGAACAACTATCGGGCGACGACAAACCGGATCATCAATCCGGGCGGGAAAAACACGATTTTGGCTGCGCCGGATGAAAACCGGCAAGTGATCATCGACTATATTCGGGAAAACGGAACGATCAACCCGTCAGCGGATGGCAACTGGCGGTTTGCGCCAGTGAAAGGGAAAGCGCCGGTGACCGTCACGTTTGAATCGTCGCCGGAAGCGCAAAAATACTTGCCGCAAGACGGCAGCATCCGCTATGTCACCGCCTTGCCGAGCGGATTTGCCCAATATGAATTTGCCTTGCCGCTTTGGAAGGAAGAAAAGCCCAACCCGCCAAAGCAGCCGGAGAAGCCAACCACTCCTCCAGGCCAAGTGAAAAAAGTGTACTGGGATGGCGTGGAGCTGAAAAAAGGGCAAATCGGCCGCTTGACGGTGCAAAAGCCGATCAATCTATGGAAACGGACGAAGGATGGGCGCCTTGTGTTCGTCCGCATCTTACAGCCTGGGGAAGTGTACCGCGTCTACGGGTATGATGCGCGCTTCGGCGGGCAGTACGCGGTCGGCGGCGGGTATTACGTAACAGACATTGACACGCACATCCGCTACGAAACGCCGTCAAAGGAGAAGTTGAAGCAAGCAAATGGATGGTAACATCAAACACGGCCTTGTGCCGCCATTCATGGCGGGCAAGGCCGTGTTTTTTGTCTCAATGATAGAGCGGAATATCTTTACAACGCGATCGCAGGCATCAAGGCCATGCCACCAACCGTGGTTCGGTCCAACGGACGAATTCACCAGTCCACGGTCGGGTTGTGATCGGCCGAGCGATGGTAGAAACGGTCGTTTTTCTAGGAACCCAAACCGAAACCGAACCGCCATTGACTTTGAATTCCCCCCATCCATCACTGTTGATGGTGACGGTGTCACTCCGGTTGCCGGTAAGGTCATAGAACACTTTTCCAGCGTGTTGTTTGCCAACGTACATCCATTTGCTTCCTCCCGGCCCATCGGTGATCAGTGCGGCCAGCCCGGATCCTGGTTTTTCAGTGCCCCCTTCCCTTGTCCACCCGATGATGTCGGAGTGATCAAGATAATCATGTTGCGTTCCGTAAGCATAATCCCTGCGCGCGATGAGGAGCGGATCGATTTTGCTTTTCAGCGAAGGAATGTTATATTGTGGAATGCCATAATAGTCACCATAAAAGACGCACGGGTATCCTTCCTGCCGAGTTAGAATAAAGGCGTAAGCCAACGGTTTGAACCATGGGTCGACCCATGACTGCAGCGCTTGGCCGGGTTCGGTGTCATGATTATCAACGAAGGTGACGGCCAATGTCGGTTGATCTTTCATGAGAGTATTGGTCATTAACGTGCGCATATCAAATGCGCCCCCTGATTTGGAAGCGGTATAAAATTTGTTGTGTAACGGGGCATCAAACAAAGACATCGTTCCGTCTGTTTTCGTAATGTAATTGTGCAACTTGTTGATGTCATAGCTCCAATATTCCCCGACGGTAAATAGCGGCTTGCCAGTCTGAGAACGCACATACGACAACCAATCAGGAAAAAAACTGAACTTAATATGCTTGACGGCATCAAGCCGGAACCCATCAATGTTCGTTGTGTTGACATACCATTTCCCCCAGTTTTTCAGCTCGGTCACGACTTCGGGATGATCCATATCAAGGTCGGCATACATTAAGTAGTCATAGTTTCCGTTTTCCGTGTCTACTTCCCAATCCCACGCTTTGCCGATGCCGCGGAATTTGTAAATGCGGCTCAATTTTCGGCTTTCGTCCCAATCAACGCCGTCAAAATGGTACCAGCGCCACTTAAAGCTGGAGTAGGTGTTGCCCCGCCCGGGAAAATCAAATTTCGTCCATGCTTGGATTTGATAGGTGCCCGAGATTTCTTGGTTGCGGTCGGACGGATTGACTTCGACGGCGTCCACCCATTCCGTGCCGTCAGCGCCGCCTTTATGGTCGAACACGACATCGGCGTACACTTGCATTCCAGCGGCGTGGGCGGCTTGAATGGCTTGAAGATATTGAGCTTTTGTTCCGTATTTTGTGCGGACGGTCCCTTTTTGATTGAATTCGCCGAGGTCATACAAGTCGTATACTCCGTACCCTACGTCGCTGCGGCTTGTTCCTTTGTAAGCGGGCGGCAGCCAAAGAGCGGTGATGCCAAGGCTGGATAAGTTGTTGGCTTCATTGGCCACTTTGGTCCATAACGTGCCATCATCCGGCAAGTACCATTCAAAATACTGCATCATGGTGCCGTTAAACGGTGCGGCAGCCTTGGCGGGCTGTCCTGTTGGGCAGAACAGCGAGACAGTGAGCAAAAACGCGAGCAGGAACATCCATCCTTTTCGAATGATGCGGTGAAACGTTAGCACAATGCCCTTCCCCCTTAATCAAATGTTACATTCGACGGTTTGGCTTCCAAAAAATTAAGGGAAACGATTGCATAAAAAGAGTAAAAAGGGAGCAAACCCTCGAACGTTTACGTCTATTATAATTTTTATTTGTAATCGTTTTCAATATCGAATTTAAACAATTTTGAGTTTGACATGAATCGAAAATAGAACAACGGAACGATTCGTTTTTCAACATGGGGAAAATATAGTTGAAATATTCTGTTTATTCGTATAAGATAAAGATTGATGAAATCGTTTGCATCAACCATTTTGTGCAAACGATTGCACAAAGAATATAAAAAGGAAAGGAGAGAAGGAAGTTGGCCAAACAAAGGAGAAGGGAGCGGGGGATGATCAAGAGGGCAAGGAGAATGCTATCATTGGTTTTGGCATCGGTGTTGTTGCTGGCATTGACTCCTTTCCAGGCGGTTGCCGCTGCGAACGAGGCAGGAAGTTCTAGCGCTCTAGGGAATGGAGCGCATCGGTGGACGGCCGAATCCACGGCCTCGCAACCACGGACGATCACGCTAGTCGGCAATTTGCAAGATGAGTTGGGCCATACGGCGGAATGGGATCCGGGGGCATTGGCGACGAGGATGCATGATGAAGGGAATGGGCTTTATACATTCACCGGGACGCTGCCAGCCGGGACCTATGAGTACAAAATTGCGGTCAACGGCAGCTGGGATGAAAATTACGGCGCCGGCGGCCGCAATGGCGCAAATCTGGTGTTGAAGCTGGATCGGCAAACCGAGGTGACGTTTTATTACAATGACCGGACGCATGCGATCGCGGATTCGACATGGTATACGGCGATTGCGAAGGAGAAACAGCCGCGTCTTGTCGGGACGGTGCTGCCGGCCATCGGCTATGAGGGGGAGAGCAACGGATGGACTCCGGGGACATCGACGGCGCTGTTGACCGATGATGATTTTGACTCGGTGTACACGTTTACGGCGCAGGTGCCGAAAGGATCGTATGAATATAAAATTGTCCTCGGAAACAATTGGAATGAGAGCTACCCACAAGAGAATGCACGCTTAAATGTTTTGGAAACGACGATCATTACATTCTTCTTCAATGCGAAAACAAAAGAGGTGTACACCGACTACAACCCCAATGGCTCTGACGGTGTTGTTCAGAAAGACCGATTAAAACACAATACATGGGATACGCTGTACCGCCAGCCGTTTGGTGCGGTGAAAGCGGGAACGAAGGTGACGCTTCGTCTGGCGGCGAAAAAAGGCGATTTGACGAAGGCGGATGTGTATGTGAAAAATGCGACGACCGGAACCGCCAAAGTCTACACGATGGAAAAAGTCGGCGTGCTCGGGGATGATGAATATTGGGAGGCTGCGTTTACCCCTTCTGCGCCGGGGGTATACGGTTATAAATTTATCGCTGTCGATGCCGGGATGAAGGCGGAATATGGTGAAGATACGAAAGAAGGACAATGGGGGAGGGCGGTCGACAAAAATGCGGGGCTGTTTCAGCTGACCGTCTATGATCCGAATTACAAAACACCAGATTGGATGAAAGAAGCGGTTGTGTATCAAATTTTCCCGGATCGGTTCTTTAATGGCAACCCTTCAAATGATAACAGCAAGCAGCAGGCACGCGGGGCGCAACCGATTGAGCATCGCGATTGGTCGGATTTGCCCGATAATCCGCGCCTGAAAGGGACGAGCGGCTACGATGGCGACGGTGAATGGTCGAATGACTTTTTCGGCGGAGACATCGCCGGAATTGAACAAAAGTTGGATTATTTGCAGTCGCTTGGAGTGAACACGATTTACTTAAATCCGATCGCCAATGCGCCATCGAACCATAAATATGATGCGAGCAATTACAAAGAATTGGATCCGATGTTCGGTTCCCCGGAAGAATTCCAATCGTTTGTGCAGGCGCTTGCGAACCGGGGGATGCATCTCATCTTAGACGGGGTGTTCAACCACGTATCCGACGATTCGATTTACTTTGACCGCTACCACCGCTATCCGACCGTCGGTGCGTATGAATATTGGGAAGCGGTTTACGATTTGATGAATGAAAAAGGATTGAGCGAGGAAGAAGCGCGGAAACAAGTGGAAGAGAAGTTCAAACAAGAGGGACAGACGTTCAGCCCGTATGGGTTTCACCTTTGGTTCAATATTGAAAACAAAAAAGTCGATGGCCATTATCAATACCAATCATGGTGGGGCTATGACAGTCTGCCGGAGTTTAAGTCGGTGACGGGGGAAAAAGTGCCGAATCCGAGTGAATTGAACAACGATGCGCTCGCGAATTACATTTTCCGTGAATCGGATTCGGTGGCGAAAAGCTGGATTGCCCTCGGCGCCTCCGGCTGGCGGTTGGATGTGGCCAATGAGGTGGATCCGGCGTTTTGGCGCGAGTTTCGCCAAGAATTGCTTCAAGGGTCGTACGGTCGTGGTCCGACGTTAAAAGAGGGGGAGCAGCCGCTCATTTTAGGGGAAATTTGGGATGACGCATCGAAATATTTTCTAGGCGACCAGTACGATTCCGTGATGAACTACCGGTTCCGCGGGGCGGTGCTTGACTTTTTGAAAAACGGAAATGCAGAAGAGGCGGACAAGCGACTGACGGCCATAAGGGAAGACTACCCAAGTGAAGCGTTTTATGCGCTGATGAACTTAATCGGTTCGCATGACACGGCGCGGGCGGTCTTTCTGCTTGGGAACGGAACGGATTCATCCGAGCGGGCGGAGCTTGATCCGAATTATAATGAGGAACTTGGGAAAAAGCGGCTCAAGCTGGCGGTGATTTTGCAGATGGGATACCCGGGAGCGCCGACGATTTATTACGGCGATGAAGCGGGAGTAACAGGCTCAAGAGACCCAGACAACCGCCGCACGTATCCGTGGGGCAAAGAAGATCAAAATCTGTTGTCCCATTATCAGAAAGTGGGGCACATTCGCCAGCACCATCAATCGTTGTTGGCCCATGGCGACATCAAGACGGTGTATGCGCAAGGGGATGTATACGTATTTGCCCGCCAATACGGGCGTGAAGTGGCGCTCATTGCCGTCAACCGCGGCAATGAGGACAAGACGGTGGCGCTTGACGTCGCTTCGTTGCTTCCGAACGGCACCGTGCTTACGGATGAGTTGCATGATGGCGGGGAAGCTACGGTCGCTGGCGGAACGTTGACGGTCACGATTCCGGCCCTGGATGGACGGATGATGTTTGGGACGGTGACGGCGGAAATGCCGGCAGCAGTCAGCAATTTGCAGGCGAGCGCTTCGGATGGCTGCGTGACGTTAACGTGGGAAGGAAATGCGTCGAGATACCGAATTTACGAGTCCACGTTAAAAGGTGCCAGTTATACGATGGTGCAAGAGACGGAAACAACTTCGGCCACGATCGGTTCGTTGACGAACGGAACAGCCTATTACTTTGCCGTTGCGGCGGTCGATGAAAACGGGAATGAATCACCGAAGGTCGAAACGAATCGCGTCGTTCCTCATTACCCGCTGACGAGCGACAATGTCCAGTTCGTGACAACGTTAAGCGATGCCACACTGGATTTGTCAAAGCCGCAGCAAGTGGATGTCCATGTCAACATCGACAATGTGACAAGCAAAGGAGCAGCTGATGGGTTGCAAGCGGTGTTGCAAGTGAAAGGCCCGCATGACGAAACATGGAAAGAATACAGAGCGGCTTACCAAGGACAAGACGGCGACGCCAACGTGTTCCGAGCTGCCTTCACTCCGCTCGCCGCAGGGACGTATACGTATCGTTATGCGCTGACGACCAACCTCGGCGAGGAGTGGGTGTATACAGAAGAGAAGCAAGTGACGTTTGCGGCAGACAACAGCGACCAAATAGCGCCAGCAGACGCCATCGAGCTGCGGCAGCCTGCGGTTGAATCGGGACAAGTGAATTTATCATGGACGTTTGTTGGGAAAAAAGATGGGGATGCTTATTTGTTAGCCATCGAGCGCAACGGTGATATCGTGCATACAACCACTTCGATCGGCGATTCATTTACAGACTACGATGTCGAAAACGGCACCGAGTACACGTATGTTGTCAAGTTGTATGACCGCGCCGGCAATGTTGTGGCGTCAAACACGGTCAAGGTGACGCCGGACATTGTGATGGTGAAAGTGATTTTTAAAGTGAGGGCGCCGGATTACACACCGTTGGATGCCCGAATTACGATTCCGAACAGCTTGAACGGCTGGAACACAGGGGCCTGGGAGATGTCGCGCAACGGTGCGGTGACGCCCGATTGGCAATTTACCGTCGAGGTGCAGGAAGGGGAAACGATCACCTATAAGTATGTGAAAGGCGGATCGTGGGATCAAGAGGGGTTGGCCGACCATACGCGTGAGGACGACAACGATGATGACGTGAGCTACTACGGCTATGGGACGATTGGCACCGACTTGAAAGTGACGGTCCACAATGAAGGAAACAATACGATGATTGTGCAAGACCGCATTTTGCGCTGGATCGATATGCCGGTCGTCATCGAAGAGGTGCAAAAACAAGGAAGTCAAGTGACGATCAAGGGCAATGCCATTAAAAACGGTGTTTTGACGATCAATGGCGAGCGGGTGCCGATTGATGGCCGGATGGCATTCTCGTACACGTTTGCGCCGGCCAGCCATCAAAAAGAAGTGTTGATCCATATCGAACCATCGGCCGAAAGCAAAACAGCCATTTTCAACAACGACGGCGGAGCGATTGCGAAAAACACAAAAGATTACGTGCTGAATTTAGAAACGAAGCAATTGCGCGAAGGGAAGTTGACAACGCCGCCAAGCAACGGCGATTCTCCAGGAAGCGGTTGGCCGGGCAGCGAAACGCCGTCCCATGACGGAGGGACAACACCAGGCAACGGCACCTCTCCGGGCAACGGTGGTCCATCGGATGGCACATCCCCTGGGGGGAGCGTTCCGCCGGGCGGCACAGCTCCGCCGGGAAACGGAGAACCTCCATCAGCACCGCCGCAAAAACCGTCTCCATCGAAACCAAAAGAGAAACCGAGAAAGCCAACCACTCCTCCAGGCCAAGTGAAAAAAGTGTACTGGGATGGCGTGGAGCTGAAAAAAGGGCAAATCGGCCGCTTGACGGTGCAAAAGCCGATCAATCTATGGAAACGGACGAAGGATGGGCGCCTTGTGTTCGTCCGCATCTTACAGCCTGGGGAAGTGTACCGCGTCTACGGGTATGATGCGCGCTTCGGCGGGCAGTACGCGGTCGGCGGCGGGTATTACGTAACAGACATTGACACGCACATCCGCTATGAAACGCCGTCAAAGGAGAAGTTGAAGTTGGTGAATGGGGAGTAAGCAAGAAAGCAAGGCTGTCCGAATGAATGGGGCAGCCTCGCTTTTTGCACGTTATTGTTCACTCGTGACCGTAACCGCCAACCCGTCCGCATCATAGGAAAGGGCAATCACAAGGCCGTCTTTGTGAAATGCGAGTGCAGGCGGGTAGCCTTGGCCAGAATCGGACTGTTCATACTGGTTTCCAAATAGCGTGATGAGCTGTTGTTTCAAATTGTTATAAATCGCTGTGAGCTGATCGTTTGTATACTCCTGGCCGGCATCGAACGAGTAGCCGTAGAAGGCAAGCTTTCCGTTCTCAAATCCATAGACGAGCAGCGTATGATATCCGAAAAGAGAAGTCGAATAGACCCAGGCTTGGCCGCCGTCTATATTTTCTTGTAGGATAAATTTTGCGGTTTCCAACTTCTTGACTTGAGAAGTGGACATGCCGAGTTTTACTCCACGGAACAGCTGTTCCATTTTAACTTGATTGAGTTTTGCTTTGGAAGGAGTTTCGTATTTTACCCGGGCATCGCGATCGACATAATATCCGCCGCCTAAACCTAACATGCCAGGTTTAAACGTGTAAATGCGATAGACTCCGCCGGCTTTTAACGTTTTTATGTAAACTTTCTTCTCTCCTTGTAACTTATAAAGCTCGGTATCTTTCAAAACAGTTAATTTGCCGATCTGTCCCTGCACCAATTCCATGCCATTCCACCAAACTTTTGCTTGCGCATCGTGGGCGTGAAATGGCGACAGAAGGATTCCGGCGCTTAGCGCTGAGACTGCTAGAAATTTTTTCATGATCTTCATAAAGTATGCTCCTCTCTCACGAAAATGGAAGAATAATATGATCCATTTTAACCTATATTTCGCCCCTTAGCCAAGTGGGTGCGAAGCTTGTTTGACGAAATTTCGACATTTGCACAGCCAAAGCGGCCTCTTTTTCGTTGAAATCATTCTTTTTTCTCTTTTCTTTTGATGGAAAGACCTCTATGATGAAAGAAAAAGAGAAAGGAAGGAGCGGGCGGAAGTGAGGAAATGGGTGCAGGCGGTGGCAATCGGAATGCTGTTGGCTGCGGCCGGATGGCTTTGGATGCCGAGTTCATCAATGGTCAAGGCGGAGGATTGCGAGGAGCTTGTCGGAACGGAAAAAGTGTGGTGGGACGGCGCTGAACTGAAGCCCGGACAAATCGGCCGGTTGACGGTGATGGCGCCGACAGAGCTATGGTTGTCGAACAAAGCAGTGAAGACGCTGCCAAGCGGTGCGGTGTATCGCGTGTACGCGCTAGGCGGCGGCTATTTTGATGTCGGCCGAGGATATGGGATCAAGAACGATGCCCGCGTCCGCTATGAAACGCCGTCAAGAGAGAAGTTGGCCGCTGCTTTATGCGTGCAGCAGGCGAAGGCAAACATGGCGGATGTCACGATGAACGGGGTGGCGATCGGCGACTCGCGCGCCAAGGTCGAAGCGATGTACGGCACGGCGAAGCGCAAGACGAAAAACGCCTACGGCCTATATTGGGAGGCGTATGATCAAGGCGGTTACAAAAACTTTTTGATGGTGAGCTATGACCGTGATCGGGTGGCGGCGATGTACACGAACCAACCGATCGTCCAAACGAAAAAAGGAACGGGCATCGGAACGGCGAAAACGGTGGTGGAAGCGCGCTACGGCCGGCCGCTCGCCTTCATCCAAAAAAAGGATGCCGTCTACGACATTCAAAATGACGAATACGGGACCTATCTTGTCAACGGCCGCTACGTCACCTTCTTTTATGACCGGTACAACAACAACCGGGTGGATGGCGTGCTTGTCGTCAATCGGGCGCTCGAGGATGAAAAGCCCGGGTTTTACGGAACGACGACGGAGGAGCTGCGCACAGCGTATGAATATCAAATTTTTGATTTAGCAAACGCGGCGCGCCGCTTGCACGGGCTTCCGGCGCTCGCGTGGGATGCGAAGGCGGCGGCGGCCGCCCGTGAACATAGCGAAGATATGGCGGTCCATCACTACTTCTCTCATACGAACTTGCAAGGATTGTCGCCGTTTGACCGTCTGAAGCGCCATGGCATCGCTTATCGCGTGGCGGGCGAGAACATCGCCTACGGACAATACGATGCGATTTTTGTCCATGAAGCGTGGATGCACTCGCTCGGGCATCGGCAAAATCTTTTATACCCGGACTTTACCCGCCTCGGCGTTGGGGTGGCGTTCAATTCATTCCATCAACCCTACTACTCTCAAGAGTTTTATACTCCGTGACCGCGGATGATCCTTTCGCTTCTCAAGAGTGTCCCAGCAGTGCTGGGACATTTTTTTGACCAGATAAATGGGAAAAGATCCCCCTTTTTGTAGAAGTTTGTCGTATAATAGAATCGATTGCAACAAAATATAGAAAGAGAGGAAAAGGGGACCAGTGAGAAAAGCGAAGAACATCATCCGCATTGGGGTCGGGGCGGTGTTGGCCGCATGGACGGCGCTGCAAGCGACAGAAGCGGATGCCGGGGCGAATGTCGTCTACTGGGAAGGCATGCGCCTTGTGCAGGGGCAAATTGGGAAATTGGAGATTGTGAAACCTATTAATCTATGGAAACGGGAAAACGGGGCGCTGACGTTTGTCCGCGTGTTGCAGCCTGGAGAACAGTACCGGGTGTATTCGTATGACGAGGCGTTTGGCGGCCAATACGGGGTTGGCGGTGGATATTACGTCACCAATATCAAAGGGCATGTTGTGTATAAAACGCCGTCGAGGGAGAAGCTGAAGCTTGTCAATCCGGGGAAGTATGGGGCAAGGCAGCTGGCGGTCGGCACAGTGGTAAAGGAAGTGTCGACGCGCATTGCCTCTGGGGTGGAAAAAGAGGAAATGGAAATCGTCGGCGCGCGCGGCAAGCAGCATGTGTACAAGCTTGACATCGATACGTCGAATGAGAGGCTGGTCATTGAGACGGCGCTGTCCAATGATCAAGTGCTTGGCATTGAACCGGTGCTTGAGCAGGCAAAACGGTACGATGGCCGCGACGGAACCGTGCTGGCGGCGGTGAACGGCGATTATTTCAAACAGGATGGTTCGCCGACCGATTTGATGGTGCACCGTGGGGAAATTGTGATGACAAATACGACGCCGGCGGCGGAACGGACGATTTTTGGCATCAGCGCTGATGGGAAGCCGATGATTGGAAACCCAGATGTTCAAATTCGTGTTCGAATTGGACAAGGAGGCCCATACCCCGTCGATGGCATCAACAAGCCGCGGCGCGCTCATCAATTGATTTTATACACCCCGTATTTCGCTGCCTCCACGAAAACGAACGCTCTTGGGACGGAAGTCGTGCTGACGAATGTACAAGGGGTGTTGAACGGGAATGGAACGATCACCGGAACGGTGAAGAAAGTTGTAGTCGGTCAAGGCAATGAACCGCTCCAGCCTGGAGAGCTCGTGTTGTCGGGCCATGGCCGGGCGAGTGACTATTTGCGGCAGGCGAAAGAAGGGGATGCTGTGGAAATTTCCCTTCAGTATGACCAGCCCGAATGGAGTGGGGTGAAAGAAGCGCTCGGCGGCCGATACCGGTTGGTGGCGGATGAAAAAGCGCAGTCGTTTTCGATTGAAGGAGTCCATCCGCGTACAGCCGTCGGCATTGACAAGAACGGAAATGTCATGCTCGTCGTTGTCGATGGCCGCCAGCCTGCCTATAGCCAAGGAATGACATTGAATGAGCTGGCCAAACTGATGCATGAGCTTGGCGCGGTCGATGCGATGACGCTCGATGGCGGTGGTTCTTCGACATTTGTCGTCCGCCAGCCAAACGGGCAGCTCAAAGTCGAAAACAAACCGTCTGATGGATTCGCACGGCCAGTGGCGAATGCGCTTCTTGTTGTGTACAAAGAGACGCAAGAGAACGGGGAAAGCGAAGAAGTGCTTGATGACTTTGAAACGGAGTCGAAGTGGAATGCATCGGGCGTCAACTATGTGGGGGCGGCGGTCGAACGGACGACAGAAAAGGTGAGAGAAGGAAAGCAGGCGCTGAAAATTTCATACGATTTCCGCGGGATGCCAGGGACATCCGGCGTCTATGCTAGTCGGGAGGAAGCGATTTGGATTTCGAAACGGCCGCAAGCGATTGGCATGTGGGTGTATGGAGACGGAAGCGGCCATTGGCTGCGCGCCCAGCTGCGGGATGGAAGCGGGCGCCGCATCTGGATCGATTTTGCCCGCCATGTCGATTGGATCGGTTGGAAATATGTGCAGGCCGCTGTGCCTAGCGATGTCGCGCTTCCGCTCATGCTGGAGATGCCGGTGCGTTATATGGAAACGGAAGCGGGACGGAAAAACGCCGGAGCGATTTATATCGACGGCCTTCGCGCCATCTTCCGCTGATGCGCTCGCCTCCCCTGCTTGCCTAGAAGGATGGTGAATGAACAAGGGATGTTGCTCATCGATAGGGGTTCCGAAATCGAGAAAGTCCTTGCATGCTGCTCTTCTAGGCATTTGCATTTCTCTGAAAAGTATTGTATATATTATAAAATGGGCGGATAGGCAAACCACAAGGGAGGCAAAAGTTTGACGATGGACGAGCAAACGTTGTTGGAGCAGTTGCGGAAAAATCCGCCGAAGCTGGTCGGAGGATATAAAAAACAAGGATGGGCGATCAAAGTGTTGGAGCGAATCGCCAATCCGGATGTGGAAGACGAAGGGGACGGCCGGGTGACGGCCAAAGCGGTGCTGCGGGCGCAAGACGGCACGTATTACCCGGCTTTTTTGACAATTGACCTCAATCAACAAGGAAGAGTCGTCGGCGTCTATTTTATCGCTGAAAACAAGGAGCAGTTCGATTTGATTCCGTTCGAATGGGCGAAAGAGTTTCTTGGCAAGCCAGAGCAGGAAATCGTTCCGTTTCGCTACCGGACGCTGAGCAAAATCGACGGCGACAAGCAGCAAACCCATTGGCCGGACTTTAGTTGATCAAGGCTGGCTCTGACAGTCAAAAAGGTGGCTGAAGAGTCGGCCTTATTTTATGCTTTGAAGGGCTTAAGTTCGATTTTTTTCAGAACATATTTTCATTTTGTGTCTTTTCCAGTAAAATTGAAATACATGTTTACTATTTTCATAGATAGCAGGTGAAAGTGTGAGGAGAAAACGGAGAAAAGCATTTTCCATCATCGGATGGCTGGCGGTGTTTTGGTTGTCGTTTTCGCTGTTGACTGTTCAGGCGGAAGCGGCCTCGTTCCCGAATGTGGAGAGGCTTGAACAGCATGCCGTCCAGCTTGAGCGGGCGATGAAAGCGGATCAATGGTCCAAGCCGTACCGTCTCTTGAACCAAGTCAAACGCGATTATGAGGCGGCGAAAAAAGAAGTGGCGCGCGTGCGTCCGCAAACGGCAAGGGCGCAGTTGGAAAAACGGATCGCGGCCGGAGAACAGACGATGAAAAAGGCTTCCGCCTACATCAGCGCTGTCGAAAGCGGGGAGCGATTGCGCGCCTTGACGGCCAACGTCGACCGGGCGCTGCGGATGGGGGATGTGGATGTCGTGTATGATTCCTATGCCCCGTTGCAATACCAAATTCGCAAAACGGCGATTCTCATTGGCCGCGTTCCGGGAGTGTCGCTTCGCGAAAAGATGGAAGGATGGTTTCAACGCCCGGCTTTGGCTGTCAAGCAGCGCGCGTATTATGCCATCAATATTATGCAAGCCATGGACAAGCTGCTTGATGCGTATGATGAAGGGGATATCGCGCGGGCGGAGCGGTTGCTGTCGCTTTGCGACCGGTGGCTGCCAAACGTGGTGGATGCGGCGACGCGCAAGCAGCTGGCGGTGTATATCGATGATTTTAAAGCGCCGGTTGTCTTAGATGTCGATATCGAATAAATCGGCGCATGTCGGGAGAGGAGAGACGGATATGAATGTGATTCAGCGATGGGCGGCGGCTCTTATGTTGCTTGCGGCTTCATTTTCGGTTTGGAGTCCGCCGGCGGAGGCGGCGGCGGCTTCGGCGTCAACGAAGGTGCTCGAAGAAGTGCGGGAAATTGTCCGCCAGTATTATGTGGAACCGGTGAGCGATCAAGTGCTGAAGGCGAGCACCCCGCAAGATATTGTCAAACAGCTTGACCCGTATTCTGCCTATATGACAAAGGAAGAATACGAGGAATTTTTGAAGTGGATTGATATGGAGTCTGTCGGCATCGGCGTGATGGTTGAGGAAGATGAGGACGGCGTCCACATCATGTCTGTCTTGGACAATGGGCCAGCCGCCCGCGCCGGACTGCAGCCGGGCGATGTGATTCAGGCTGTTGACGGGCAGCCGGTAACGAATGAGACAATGGAAAAAGTATTGAGCTTGATCGCAGGAGAAGAAGGAACGACGGTGGCCGTAACCGTTTGGCGGCCGTCGACCGAGGAAACCGTCAGCGTCACCATCAAGCGGGAAAAAATCGACTGGCCGAACGTTGAGTTCAAACGGCTGGCAGGGAATATCGGCTATATTCAGCTATATAGTTTTGATGAGACAGCGCCCGGTGAGATCGAACGCGCCATCCGCTCGTTAAGCGGGGTGAAAGGGTGGATTTTTGACCTCCGCGACAATCCGGGGGGATATGTGGAAACGGCGCAGAAAATCGCTGGCTTTTTCCCGAATGTGAAACAGGCGTTTCAGTTGCGCGACCGTTCGAATCACCCAGAAGTGTATGCCGCTGTCAAACAGCCGGTGCAAATGACGGGACCGATCCGGCTGCTTGTCAACGCGTCGAGCGCGAGTGCGTCGGAAATGTTGGCGGCGGCGGTGAAGGAGCAAAAGGCGGCCGTTTTGTATGGGCAACGGACGTTTGGCAAAGGATCGATGCAGGAAATGTTTGAGCTGTCGGACGGCAGCATGTTGAAGTTGACCGTCGCCCACTTTTTCTCGCCAAAAGGGACGCCGATTCATAACGTTGGGGTGAAGCCGGATGTGCCGACGGTCGTTGGGAAAGAGCTGTATGCCGCTCACCGCGATTTGCTGATTGGGCAGCTGAAAGGGTATCAGTCGCTCGGCAAGCTGCGCAATGCGCCGGTCGATAAGACGTTTGTCGTCCGTTTCTCTCGTCCGCTCGCCAATACCGCGGTAAGCGGAGTAAAATTGTATCAATTAGGTGGACAGGAAGTAGCGGTGACGGCGCAAATCCGCCGGGGGACGGAGCTTTTGATCAAACCGGCAGCGAAGCTGGCCAAAGGGCAGAGCTATTTGTTGGTCATTCCGCCGGTGTTAAAAAGCAAAGACGGCGTAGCGATGAAAAAAGGCGCTTACATGGAGATTCAAACCGCTGCTTCTACGAAATAAGGCTCTCCCATCGAGATGCGTTGGATAGCCGTCTGCTCTTGATGGTGCAAAGTTCGGCTGCTTCGACTAAGGCGCGGCCGACAGCGGGAGCGCGGTCGTTTTGAACGGAACGATGCAAAGAAAGCTGGCCTCCATCGGTCGTTTGGCGACCATGGGGGCCAGCTTTTTGCAGGTTACTCGTCGCTTGACGGCGTTTCTTGCTTTTCGCTCTGTGCCGGGGAGGATGGGATTGTCACCTTCCAGGACGTCCAATCCGGTTCTGCTTTGTGCAGCAATTCCGGTGGGAAGAGGAACGTCCATGGTTTGCTGGTGTGGGCTTTCACTTCCAGATGGCAGGGAAATAATCCGCGGGCGACGATGTCGCCAGCATGATCCCGCACTTCAAGCGGGATTTGTTCAAAATGGATATGTTTGTCGCTGCCGTTGCGAATGAGCAACGTGACGCCTAGTTCACCGGAAGGCAGCTGTTTCGCTTCAATGCCCATGAAGTTCACCTCTCCGGGAGCGGGAGGCGGAACCGAGTCAACGAGGGCTTGCAGATGTTGGCGCTGCTTGGCCGACAGCGCCTGCTCCCAGCTTTCCTCTAGGTCGAGCCGATGCCGCGGTGTCAGTTCAAAGGCGATCTTCCATCCATCTGCGGGCAACTGATCGACGAGCTTGTCCTCGGCGGCGAACAAAAACCGCCACGGGCGGGCCGTCATCGGCGGCAGTTCGCCGAAAGGGCTCATATCAAACTCTTTGCGGGCGATCGCCGTGCCATCCTCGTCAAGCAGCAACAGGCGGATTCGTTCAAAGCGAACCGGCTTCGGCAGCGTGTTGCGCAAAATGGCGACAGCGACAAACCCATCGTTGTATTCGACCAGCTTGACGCCGGAAATGGAAATTTGGTTTGGCTGAAGCGGCGGCAGCTGTTCGTGGTAAAAGCGATAGACGTACGTTTCTTCCGGAGACAGCTGCCAGTCCGGATGAAACGACAGCGTCGTTTTCGTTCCGACCTCCGGCTGTTTGACATGTTGCGCCGGCAGCTCGGCTTCCGGTTGCGTGCGTTGTTTTCGTCGGAAAATCATAGGGAACCTCCTTTACGAGGCGGCGTGCTGCGCCGCGGTTATGGTTTGTTCGCGGCGGCGGCCGCTTCGTCATCGATGACAAACTGGCTTTTCAAATAGTTCATGGCTGTCGTGCAAATGCCGGCGTCGATCGCTTGCTGCAGCGCGACGAATTCGCGGTAGGCGTCCATTTCAAAGGCGCGGTACGGATCCTCTTGGCCGTAGCTGCGCAAATGAATCCCCTCTTTTAATAAATTCAGTTGATTTAAGTGGCGAATCCAGTGGGCGTCGATTGTTTCAACCATCAAATGCTTAAGCCGCGTGGTTTGTTCTTCGTCGCACGGAAGATCGGCGAGCGCCGCTTCAAGCGATTTGTATTCGTCCCAAACAAGCTGGGCGATTTCTTCTTTTTGCTTATGGCGAAGATCATCAATCGGATAGGCAAACCGGAAAAAGGCACGGCGCAGCTCGTTGTGCAGTCCTTCGATGTTCCACTCTTCAAAAAAGACGTTTTCCGGACAATAACGGTCGATTGTTTGCGTGATATGGCGATGGATGTGCCGAAGGAGCTCGGACAGCACCTCTGCTTGCTTCAGCGCCAAGACGCGATCGCGCATATGGTAGATGACTTTGCTTTGTTGGTCGATCACGGTGTCCAATTTCAATAAATGCAATCGCGCCGAATAATGGGCGTTTTCGATCGTTGTTTGCACTTTTTGGACGAACTTGATCGGGTCGGGCGACACGATGCGCCCGGTTTCATCCGTCTCGACTTTGCTTTTCCATTTTTTCAATTCATCTTGATCATACAAGCGGAATAAATCGTCGTCGAGCGAAATGATAAACTGGGAAGACCCCGGATCCCCTTGGCGTCCTGCCCGGCCGCGCAGCTGCATATCAATGCGATGGCTTTCATGGCGCTCTGTGCCAATGATGTGCAGCCCGCCCAGTTCCTTGACGCCTTCCCCAAGCAAAATATCGGTCCCGCGCCCGGCCATATTGGTGGCGATCATCACTTGCCCTTTTTGCCCGGCGGTCGCGATGATGCGCGCCTCTTCTTCCTCCGTTTTGGCATTGAGCAGGTGGTGAGGGATGCCTGCTTTCGAAAACGCTGCTGACAACCGTTCCGACTGAGCGACCGATGTCGTGCCGATGAGAACAGGGCGGCCGATGGCATTCATTTTTTTCACTTCGTCAATAATTTTCCGTACTTTCGCCTCGTACGTCTGGTAGACGAGGTCGTCCCAGTCGGTGCGTCGGGATGGCCGGTTTGTCGGAATCGTAATAACGCGCAGCCGGTACGTTTGCCAAAATTCTTCTTTCGACGGCGTAGCGCTGCCGGTCATCCCGGCCAGCTTCTCATACATGCGAAAATAGTTTTGGATCGTAATCGTTGCTTGGATGTCGTTTTCTTCGGTGATTTCCACACCTTCTTTCGCTTCAATCGCTTGATGCAGGCCGTCGCTGAACGAGCGTCCTTCCATCACCCGGCCGGTGAACGGGTCAACGATCATCACTTTGCCGTTTTTGACGATGTAATCGACATCCCGCCGCATGATAAACCAAGCGCGCAGCGACTGCATCGCATGATGGAGCAGCACGTGATGCTCCCAGTCGTATAGGTTATCGATGCCAAACGCCCGCTCGATTTTTTGCGCCCCTTCTTCGGTGAGGAAAATTTGTTTCGTCTCCGGAGACCGTTCATACTCTTTTCCTTCTTCGAAGGTGCGGACGATGCGTGCCATAATCGGGAACAATTCGGCTCCGATTCCCGATTTATTGGCGATGATGAGCGGGGTGCGCGCTTCGTCGATTAAAATGCTGTCGATTTCATCGATGATGGCGTAATACAGCGGGCGCTGCACTTTATCTTCGAGGCGGTACACCATGTTGTCGCGCAAATAATCAAAGCCGAACTCGGTGCCGGTGCCGTACGTGATGTCGGCCGCGTACGCTTCTTTTTTCTCGCTGGCCGTCATTTGCGACACATTCAGGCCGACGGTTAAGCCGAGAAAGCGGAACACACGGCCCATTTGTTCGCAGTCCCGGCGCGCCAAATATTCGTTGGCCGTAATAATGTGGACGCCTTTTCCAAGGAGGGCGTGCAAGTAGCTTGGCAAAGTGGCCGCCAACGTCTTTCCTTCCCCGGTCTGCATTTCAGCGATGTTTCCTTCATGCATCGCCAATCCGCCCATCAGTTGCACGTCGTAATGGCGCAGACCGAGCACGCGCCGCGCTGCCTCCCGGACGACGGCAAACGCCTCGGTTTTTATGTCATCGAGCGTCTCACCGCGTTCGAGCCGTTCTTTGAAGGCAACCGTTTTTTGGCGCAGTTGTTCATCGCTCAGCGAAGAAATGGTTGGTTCCCATTCATTGATTTGCGCCGCCAGCTTGGCAAGACGCTGCACTTCTCGCGCGCTTTCGTCAAATAGTTGCTTTACTTTTGCAAACATATGTCCATTCCTCTCCTAGACAGGCGTGATTCACATCAAGTGCTCTAAAACCTAATTATAGCACAAGATGTTTCCTGTGGAGGGAGGATGTAAAATGTGGAATCGTTCGCCGGATTGGCGCTCGAGCTTCTCGCGGCAAGGGAAAAAGAAATTTTCCATCCTTGGGGACAAAAAAGGGGTGTAAAAAAAGATTGATTTACTCATCGTATATGGTAACATAAAGATGATGTGTGTTTCCGCGATTTTATAAGGCCAAGGTGATTGCACATGAATATGGAAGCATTTGCCGCATGTTTGGCTTCGTTTATTACAGTATTGGTCATCACCCCGTTCGTGATCAAGCTCGCCATCAAAATTGGGGCGGTCGATCGGCCGAACGGGAGAAAAGTGCATACAAAAGTCATGCCAAGGCTTGGCGGATTGGCCATTTTTATCGGTGTCGCCGTCGGCTATTTTGTCGGCGGGGTGTATAAAGAGCAAGTGACGGGGATGACGGTCGGCGCCATCATCATCGTGCTCGTCGGGATGCTCGACGATTTGTACGAGCTGTCGCCAAAAGTGAAGCTGGCCGGCCAGCTGCTGGCGGCGTTCGTCGTTGTCGCTTCCGGGCTGAAGGTCGATCTTTTGACTGTCCCGTTTGTCGGCACGTTTGAGTTGGGGCTGTGGAGCTACCCGATCACCATATTTTGGATTATCGCGATTACGAACGCCATCAACTTGATCGACGGGTTGGACGGATTGTCCGCAGGCATTTCCGCCATTGGAATTGCGGCCATTGCCGTCATGGCGGGCATGGCGGGCAAAATGCTCATTTTCACGCTCTGCTTGATCATCTTGGGCAGCGTCATCGCTTTCTTGTTTTACAACTTCCACCCGGCGAAAATTTTCATGGGGGATACCGGCGCGTTGTTTTTAGGTTATGCCATTTCCGTCCTGTCGGTGCTAGGGCTTTACAAAAGCGTGACGCTCTTCAGCTTCGTCGTTCCGGTGATCATTTTGGGCGTGCCGATTTTCGATACGACATTTGCCATTATTCGCCGCATTGTGAATAAAAGGCCGATCTCGGCGCCGGATAAGTCGCATCTTCATCATCGACTGCTGGCTCTCGGCTTTTCGCATCGCAACACGGTCTTGCTCATTTATGCGTTTGGCCTGATGTTTGCCATCAGCGCGATTTTGTTCTCCGCCTCGACGTTATGGCAGTCCATTCTCATCGTCTTTGCCTTGATCGTCTTCGGGGAACTGCTTGCTGAACTGATCGGCTTGGTCAATGATCAGTACAAGCCGTTTATGACCTTTATTCGCAAGCTGCTTCGGGGAAGCCGAAAAGTATACGGAAATGACCGATAAATAGCAAATGGGCCGTTTGTGTCATGAAAGGGACAAACGGCTTTTTTCAGGAATTGCCCTTCTTTGGAAAATTATACCCTTCTTTTTCGTTGTTTATGCAGCTTCTGCCGTTCCTTCGCTGATTTTTTTTGCGGCAAGGCCAAGATTGCCACAAAACTGTCATTATATATTGACGCAAATGTGATAAACTAAACATGTTTATTCTACATATTTTTTGGATTTGGAGGAACTTGCGATGAACGTGCCAATGTTGGATTTAAGCGAACAGTATGAACAATTGAAGCCGGAGATCATGCGCGTATTGGATGAAGTGATGCGCTCCTCTCGCTTTATTTTAGGAGATTATGTCAAAAAGCTAGAAGCAGATATTGCCGCCTACAGCCGGGCTAGACATGGGATCGGCTGCGGCAACGGAAGCGATGCGATACATATTGCTTTGCAAGCGGCCGGCGTCGGGCCGGGCGATGAAGTCATCACGACGGCGTTCACCTTTTTCGCGACGGCAGGATCGATTGCGCGGGCCGGCGCCAAACCGGTGTTTGTCGATATCGATCCGGTGACGTTCAACATCGATCCAGCGAAAATTGAAGCGGCGGTGACGGAGAAGACGAAAGCCATCATCCCGGTGCATTTGTACGGGCAAATGGCGGATATGGAGGCGATTGCCGCGATTGCCAAGCGGCATGGATTGGTTGTCATCGAGGACGCCGCCCAGGCGATCGGCGCGAAATACAACGGGAAATGCGTTGGCGAGCTGGGGACGGCGGCGACGTACAGCTTCTTCCCGACGAAAAACTTGGGCGCCTACGGGGATGGCGGCATGATCATTACGAATGATGACGAACTGGCCGAAAAATGCCGGGTCATCCGCGTTCATGGCAGCAAGCCGAAATATTACCATCATGTACTTGGCTACAACAGCCGCCTCGATGAGATGCAAGCGGCGATTTTAAGCGTCAAATTCCCGCATCTGGATCGGTGGACGGAACAGCGGCGCAAGCATGCGGCGACGTATACGCGCCTGCTCGAGGAGGCGGTCGGCGACCTTGTTGTGACGCCGAAAGAAGTCGACGGGCGCTATCATGTGTTCCATCAATACACGATTCGAGCGCCGAAGCGCGACGAGCTGCAAGCGTTTTTGAAAGAACAGGGGATCGCGACGATGGTGTACTATCCGCTGCCGCTGCATTTGCAGCCGGTGTTTGCTTCGCTCGGATACAAGGAAGGGCAGCTGCCGGAGGCGGAAAAAGCGGCGAAAGAAGCGCTGTCGCTGCCGATGTTCCCAGAGCTGAAAGAGGAGCAGCAACAGTACGTCGTCGAGAAAATCGCAGAGTTTTACCGTCATTTCGCTTGATCGTCCAACCGGCCAAAGGAAACGTCACTTGCGCACAGCAATGGCGTTTTCTTTGGCGTTGGATCATTTGTTTTGTTCACAACACTTTGTTATTTTATGATAAGGGATGGTGGCCGGATTGACGGCGGAAAAACGACCGTTTGTGCTATACGAATATTTGCGCTTTTTTTGGCAGCGAAAATGGTGGTTTCTTGTCGTTCCGCTTGCGACGATCGTGTTGACCGTCATCGCAGGGCGGCTTTTGCTGCAGGGGGAGAAGTATACGGGGAAAGCTGTCATATTTACGGGATCAATTGACGTAAAAGAGTTGACGGATCCGAAAAATATAGAAGCGAAGTTTCCAGATGTGAAAAACTTGGATGTCGTCGTTCCTGAAGAACAGTACGTGCAAATCACGGTCAAAGGCGACGATGAACAAGACGTGAGTCGAGAATTGAAGCTTGTTGTGTCGGAATACAGCCAGGGGCTCAAGCGCCATTCGCAAGAGCGGATTGATGTCACCACGAAATACTTGCATGCGCTGGAAGAACGGGAGCGCGCCTTGCAGCAAAAAGTCGATTATTATAGCGAACAAATACAGTCGGGCCGCTTGAATCCGGAACAGCTCCATGACATCAGCGACTTGTTGGTTGAGTCGGAAAACAACTTGACTGAAGTGATGGAGCGTGTCAATCGCATCCGCGGCAATCTTGTCTTTTACGAAAAACCGGCCGTATTGTCGGAAACGGTGGCGAAATCGAAAACGTATACGGGGCAGCTGATGGCCGTCGGCCTTGTCCTCGGCCTGTTTTTGACGGTCGTTTGGCTCGTGCTTTGGAAGTATATATTGGACGCGAGGAGGTACTATTCTTCATGATCCGTTTTGCCATTGTCGGCATGGGGCATATCGCCAAAAAACATATCGATGCCATTGAAAAGGCGGACGGCGCCGAGCTGGCGGCAGTGTGCGACACGAACCCGGAACGGTTGCGCGACGTGTCGGACGTTCCTGTTTACACTGATATGGAGACGATGTTGAAGGAGAACGAACAGATCGATGTCGTCAACATTTGTGTTCCGTCTGGATTGCACGCGCGGCTGGCCAAGCTGGCGGCCCGCTATCGCCGTCATATCATTGTGGAAAAACCGATGGCGCTCCGTGTGAGCGACGCCGAAGAGATGATCCGCGCGGCGAAAGAAAGCGGCGTGAAGCTCGCGGTCGTTCATCCGAACCGCTTCCGTCCAGCGATTCGGAAGCTGAAAGAGGCGATGGAGCGCGGGATGTTCGGAAAACTGAGCCATGCGAACGCCACGGTGCGCTGGAATCGAAATCAAGCCTATTATGACCAGGCGGCGTGGCGGGGGACGAAAGAGTTTGACGGCGGCGTCTTGATGAATCAAGCCATTCACAATTTGGATTTGCTGCTTTGGCTGATGGGGCCGGTCAAGGCGGTGCAAGCGATGGCGGCGACAAGGCTGCGCAAGATTGAGACGGAAGACGTCGCGGCGGCGGTCGTCGAGTTTGAAAGCGGGGCGCTTGGCGTCATTGAGGCAGCGACGACGATTTATCCGCAAAACTTGGAGGAATCGATCGCCATTTTCGGTGAAACGGCATCGGTGAAAATCGGCGGCCGGACGGCCAACTTTATCGAAACGTGGGAAGCGGAAGGCGTCAGCGAGGAAGAACGGGCAAAGCTCATCGATGAGATCAACGCCGACCCGTTTGGCAAGCCGGGGCACCAATGGATCATTGAAGATATGGTGCAAGCGATTCGCGAAGACCGCGAGCCGATCGTCACGGGTTTGGACGGATTGGCTCCTGTTCGGCTGATCGAAGCGATTTTGCGTTCGGCGGAAACGGGGACAAGAGTGCAACTATCTGAGTAGAAAGGAATGAGAGGAATGAACTACGCGGAACGGCTGTTGCAAAAATTTGAGAAACGCGACGCGGTCATCGGCGTGGTCGGGCTTGGCTACGTCGGGTTGCCGCTGGCAGTCGAAAAAGCAAAAGCAGGGTTTCATGTCATTGGCTTTGACATCCAACAAAGCCGCGTCGATCAAGTGAACAATGGGATCAACTACATCGGCGATGTCGTCGATGAAGATTTGCATGAGATGGTCAAACAAGGGCGGCTTGTGGCGACGACCGATTACGCCCGGATCGCGGAAGTCGATGCCGTGGCGATCGCGGTGCCGACCCCGCTCGATGAGCATCATCAGCCGGATACGTCCTACGTCGAAAACTCGGCGAAGGAAATCGCTAAATACGCCCATGAAGGGATGCTTGTCGTTTTGGAATCGACCACCTATCCAGGCACGACGGAAGAAATCGTGAAACCGGCGCTGGAGAAAAAGGGGCTCGTCGTCGGGGAAACGGTGTTCGTTGCCTATTCGCCGGAGCGGGTTGACCCGGGCAACAAGCAGTTTAAGACGAAAAATACGCCGAAAGTCGTCGGCGGCGTGACAAAGACGTGCACGAAAGTGGCAGCGGCCATGTATCGAGCTGTGCTTGAAGGCGATGTGCACGAAGTGTCGAGTCCGGCGGTGGCGGAAATGGAGAAAATTTTTGAAAACACGTTTCGCCATATCAACATTGCGTTAGCGAACGAAATGGCCATTTTGTGCGAACGGATGGGCATTGATGTCTGGGAAGTCATCGATGCAGCGAAAACGAAGCCGTACGGATTTATGGCGTTTTATCCGGGGCCGGGGCTTGGCGGCCATTGCATTCCAATCGACCCGTTTTATTTGACATGGAAGGCGCGCGAATACAACTACCATACGCGCTTGATCGAGCTGGCCGGAGAAATCAACAACGCCATGCCGGAATATGTCGTCAACCGCGCGATGCTCATTTTGAACGAAGAAGGGAAGGCGCTGCGCGGTTCGAAAGTGACGGTACTCGGCGTCGCCTACAAAAAAGACATTGATGATGTGCGCGAATCGCCAGTGTTGAAAATCGTCGAGCTGCTCGAGCAATACGGAGCGGAATTTGCGGTCGTCGACCCGTATGTTCCGTCGTTCCGGGCGTGCAACCGGGTGATTGAGACGGTCGAGCTGACGCCGGAACTGCTTGCACAGTCAGATCTTGTCTTGATTACGACGGATCATTCCAACATCGACTATGAAATGGTCGCTCGTCACAGCCGGGTCGTGTTTGACACACGCAATGCTATGAAAGATGTGTCGAAACCGGCAAAATACGTCAAATTGTAAGCGAAGGAGACGAAACCATGAACGTTGTCGATCCCTCTGTTGTTTGCGGTGAACGTGTCGAAATGGGCCATTTCACTGTCATCGAGGCGAATGTAAAAATCGGAAACGACGTTAAAATCGGACATCGCGTCACGATTCACGAAGGAACCGTCATCGGCGACGGCGTGACGATCGCCGACGGAGCGGTGCTCGGCAAACCGCCGAAGCCGGCGAAAACGAGCACCGTCAAGCTGTCGGGCGAGCTGCCGCCGCTTGTCATCGGCGACCATTGCACGATCGGCGCCAACGCCGTCATCTATCGAGGCGCGACGATCGGCGCCTACACATTGATCGCTGATTTGGCGAGCGTGCGCGAAAACGTGCACATCGGCCAATATGTGATCGTCGGGCGCGGGGTGTGCGTCGAAAACCACGTCCAAATCGGCGATCGGACGAAAATCCAGTCGAACTCCTACATCACGGCCTACACGACGCTCGAAGACCATGTGTTCATCGCCCCGTGCGTCACGACGACCAATGACAACTACATGGGGCGGACGGAAGAACGGTTCGCCAAAATCAAAGGGGCGACCGTCAAGCGCGGGGCGCGCGTCGGAGGCGGAGCGATTTTGCTGCCGGGCGTGACGGTGGCGGAAGAGACGTTTGTCGCCGCTGGGGCGCTCGTCACAAAAGATACGGAACCGAGGACGGTCGTGAAAGGATTCCCGGCGCGCTTCAGCAAAATGGTCGACGAGCGGGAGTTGTTATAAATTGTTCTCGGCATTCAAGCGTTTAGGAGCGGATTCGCTCCTTTACGCGTTTATGAACGTCGGCACGAAGCTGATTGCCTTTTTGATGCTGCCGATTTATACAAGCTATTTGTCAAAGGCGCAGTACGGGGCGGTCTACTTGATCGACCAATGGACGTCGATGCTGACATTTCTCGTCATTTTCGGTACGGATTCGGCGCTCTCTTTTTACTATTACGACACGGACGACAAAGAGAAGCGCCTTTTGTATGTGCGCAACGTCATGTACTTCCGGCTGTTTGTCGTCGCCATCTTATTTTTGGCTGTCGTTTTGGCCGGTCCGTGGATCGCAGGCGCGCTGTTTCAAGAACCTCGCTATGTCGATTTGCTGTACATCAGTATCGCGACGTTGCTGCTCGATACGATTTTCGTCATGGCGACGACGGTGCTGCGGTTTGAATTTCAGACGAAAAAAGTCGTGATTTGGACGCTCGTGAAAATGCTGCTTGTCTCTGTGCTGTCGTATGCGGCGCTCCGGTGGTTCGCGGCGACGCCGGAAGGGCTGCTCATCGGCCGGCTCGTGAGCAGCGCGCTCGTGTTTTTGTTGATGCTGCATTTGACCGTCAAGTATATGGTGTGGCGCGTGCGCTTTGACGTGTTAAAGGAGCTGCTTGCCTACGCCGCCCCGCTCGTGCCGACTTCGCTCGCCTTTTGGGTGATCGCCAACGTCAGCACGTTTTTCATCCAACGGTTTGCGTCGTTGGAGGAAGTCGGGGTGTTTGGGGTTGCCTTGCGTCTCGCGACCGTGATCACGCTCATCACGAGCGGCGTGCAGATGGCGTGGCGTCCGTATTCGATGTCGATGAAAGACCGGCCGGAAAGCCGTGCGCTGTTTGCGAAAGTGTATATGGCGCTTTTGCTCATTGGAGCGTTTGGGCTGCTTTTGATCGCCACGGCGAGCCCGTGGCTTGTGGAAACCTTTTTCAAACAGGAATATCGCGATGCAGCGTCCTATATCCCGTTTTTATCGGCCGTCACGTTTTTGAACTTTTATTATCTAATTGTTTCCACCGGCTTGTTTTTGACAAAGGAAACCGGCTATATTTCACGGGTGTTCACGCTAGCGGCGCTTCTTCATCTTGCGTTGAACGCCGTTTTGGTGCCGCTTTGGCTCAGCTGGGGGGCGGTCGCGGCCAGCCTCATGACGTATATGGTCGCTGTGGCTTTCATTTTTCGCAAAAGCCAGCAAGTGTATCCTGTGCCAGTGTCATGGAAAAAGATGGCTTTGGTTTTGGTCGGCACATTGCTCGCCCTCATCGTCATCGTCTACGTTCAGCAGGCGCCGCTTGCTGACGGCTGGGTGCTCGCTGGTTGGGGCTTGTTTGCCGCCACGCTCTTTGCCAGCCGGGTTGATCGTGATTTGCGCCGTCCGGTGCGCACGATCGAGGATGAAAATGCGCAAAATACTTGATAACCGCTCATCTGATCTAGGAGGTGTTTCGGATGAAAATCGCCACCGTGTTAGGCGCCAGACCGCAGTTTATCAAGGCTGCCCCCGTCTCGCGCGTCTTGCGAAAACAATATACCGAAGTGCTGATCCATACCGGGCAGCACTATGACCCGAATATGTCGGCCATTTTTTTTGAGGAGTTGAATATTCCGACGCCTGACTACTATCTTGGGGTGGGTTCAGGCAGCCATGGAAAGCAAACGGGCGAAATGCTGATGAAAATTGAAGAAATTGTCATGCAAGAAAAACCGGATTATGTGCTCGTCTATGGCGATACGAACTCGACGCTCGCGGGCGCTCTTGTCGCAGCGAAGCTCCATATTCCCGTCATCCACGTCGAAGCCGGACTGCGCAGCTTCAACAAGCAGATGCCGGAAGAAATCAACCGCATCATGACCGATCATGTCTCCGAGCTCTTATTTTGTCCAACGGAGA
The DNA here is from genome assembly GCF_056494105.1 of Geobacillus sp. PLS 41. NCBI lineage: Bacteria > Bacillati > Bacillota > Bacilli > Caryophanales > Anoxybacillaceae > Geobacillus > Geobacillus sp. PLS 41. The sequence continues at coordinate 938,810 of NZ_CM151395.1, forward strand.
CGGCCGTGGAAAATTTACGAAAAGAAAATATTACGCGAAACGTCTGGAATGTCGGCGACGTCATGTATGACGCCATTTTGTACAACAAGGAGCTCGCACAGCGCCAATCGACGATTTTGGCTGATTTGTCGCTGGCGGAACAATCCTACTACTTGATTACCATTCACCGAGCGGAAAATACCGATGACCCCGACAAATTGAAAGCCATTTTGGCTGCTTTTGCGGACATCGACGGGACGAAAGTGTGGCCGATTCATCCGCGGACGCGGCATAAGCTTGAAGAGTACGGCTTGGACGCTTCGGCGATTCCAGGGCTTCGGCTGATCGATCCGGTCGGTTATTTGGACATGCTTCGGCTAGAGAGCGGCGCGAAAAAAATCATCACCGATTCAGGCGGCGTGCAAAAGGAGGCGTATTTCTTGCGCGTGCCTTGCGTGACGGTGCGCGAACAAACCGAATGGGTGGAAACGCTCAAAGGCGGGGCGAACATCTTAACCGGCACGGACCGCGAGAAGATCGTCGCGGCGGTCCACAAGGAAGTCGCCCCTGTTTATGCGGACGTCTTTGGCGATGGGCATGCGGCGGAGAAAATCGTGGCGGCGATCGGACAGCGATAAGGGTGCGTCGGCATGTTGGACGTGTTGATCTGGTTGATTGTTCTTGTCGCCTCCACCTTGATGTTTCGCTATGCAGCGGGGACGCTTTCATGGACGGCGCCGAATCTCGTGTCGATTGTGTACTATTACTCGTTCCTTCTGTCGAGCTTCATCGGCGCGCTGCTGATCGCCTTGGGGATGGACGATTACTACATGATTCGCAAGCTGTTTCGGCCTGAGGAATACCGGCAGATTGGATTTGCTGTCGTATGCTTTGTCATGATCGTGTTCCCGCTGTCGATGGTGGTCGTTTCAAGGCTGTGCGGATTTGAAGCGAGGCAGGAGTTTCGCGCCTATTTGCAAAAGCCGCTTTCTCCGTTGGCTGGAGCGACGGGCAGCCAAGTGTTTTATGCGTTTTTGGCGCTGTCGCTGCTCAGTTTTGTCGCCATTGCGTATATGATTTGGAAAACGCCGACGATTCCGGTGTTTGCGCTCTTGACAGGGACGGATGAGAGCTTGGCTGCGTTGCGTGTTGAGGCGTCGCGCCATTTTGCCGGAAACGTGCTCGTTCGCAATATTTTTGCCATTACGCTCACGCCGCTTTTGTCGTTTATCGCTTATTTGTTTGCCGAGCTGACGCACGAGTGGCGGTGGAAGCTGCTGTTTATCTGTCTGTTTGTCGGGGCGGTGTTCGTCAATGTGTATGATTTGGCCAAATCGCCGATTTTCTTTTACGTGATGATGTTTTTGCTGATTCGCATCTACATTGGAAAAACAAGGCTGTCGGCGGCGAAATTGGCGCTGTATGGGGGAGTGGGGGCGGCGGTGCTCGTCGGCATGTACATCGTCATTCAAGGGGTGCAAGATGCCACGACCTTTTTGTCTTACAACAAGGGCCCGATCGGCCGCATGATTTTGGCGCAAATCGCGCCGACGTTTCTTCATTTGAATTTGTTCGGCGAAGCGCTGCCATTTCTTTATGGAAAAAGCTTGCCCTCGATTTTAACAGGGTTGTTTGACGTCGAGAACGTCCGCTCCGCCCGCCTCGTGATGGCGCACGTGTTCCCAGAGCGGATTGAAGACGGGACAGGGGGAGTGTTGAACACCCTTTTTGTCGCTGAGGCGTATGCCAATTTCGGTTATGTGGGGATCGTCATCGGCACGCTGTATGTCGGTGTCGTGACGCAGCTGTTGTACATTGGGTTTCTACGGTTGCCAAAAAATCCTTTGTTTTTAAGTTTGTTCGTTTATTTTTCCATTAACATCCCCCGCACGCTCGTCGGTGGGTTCACCGATTTTTTGTTCAATCCGACCTGGGTGCTGCTCGTGGCGTTGTTTGGCGGAATGGCGTTATGGCTGCGGGTGCAGGGGGATTTACGGGCATGGTTTGCAACGAAAAGGCGAATCACTGATGAGGGATGAATGATGAAAACCGTATTGATTTATTACCCGTTTTCACTCGCCGCGGAACGAAACAGCGGGTCAAAGCTGCGGCCGTATGAAATGCATCAGGCGTTTTTGCGCTGGGGAGCGAAAGAGGGAGTGGACGTTCTTCTGATCGCCGGCACGTCAGCCGAGCGGGAGAAGCAATTTCAAGAGCTCCGCAGCCAAGGCAAGCTCGATGATGTCTGGTTTTGCTATATGGAAAACCAGACGATTCCGCTTTGGCTCACGGACCCAGGACACCGGCCGCAACGTCCGTTCGTCGACCGGGACGTTCTCCGCTACTTGAAAGCCCGCAACGTTCCGATCGGCGTCTTTTACCGCGACGTCTATTGGAAGTTTCCTGATTTGTATCCGCTCCGCGGTTGGAAAAAAGCGGCCATGCAAATGATGTACCGTTGGGAAGAACGGTTTTACGAGCGGTACTGCGATGTCATCTTTTTGCCGAGCCTCGAAATGGGAACATATGTCGCGATCCGCCGCCCGATGGTCGATTTGCCGCCGGGTGGGAAGCAAAAGCCGTTTCAGCGGTTCGGGACGGCGAAACAGCCGCTGAATGCCATTTATGTTGGCGGCATCAACAATGCCGACTATGGGCTTTTGCTCCTGCTTGAGGCGATTCGCTTGGCAAACCGCCGCAAGCCGCTTGTTTCGCTCACCGTCGTCTGCCGAAAAGACGAGTACGAGCGGCAGCCGCTTGCGGTGAAAGAAGAGCTTGCCGCCTTGCAAGTGCGCGTCGAGCACGTCAGCGGCGAAGCGCTCGACCGTTTGTATGCGGAGATGGATTTCGCCTTCATCCCGCGGCGGCGGAGCGAGTACAATGATTTTTCCGTTCCCGTCAAACTGGTCGACTATCTGTCGAGCGGCCTGCCGATTGTCGCCACCGCTTGCTCAGCGCAAAAGCGATTGATTGAAGCGGATGGGTATGGCGTCATTTGCGACGACAACCCGTCGTCGATGGCAGAAGCGATCGCCAAGATGGCGGACATGCTCGAGGAGTGCCGCTTGCGCATTGCGCGGACGTTTATGGCGAAACATTCATGGGAAGCGAGAGTGGAAAAGGTGAAAGAAACGTTGGTGGGGGGCCTCCGATGAAAGTCGCCTTATTGGCTCCAAGCAAATCGATCCATACGCATAAGTGGGCCCGCTTTTACCAAACGCAAGGCATCGATGTGAAAGTCGTGACGTTTAAAGACCATTACGGGCCGGAGCAAGCGAAAGAAGTCGAGACAGTCGTGCTGCCGAAATGGCTGCCGGGGAAGTTGTCGTATTTTTCCACTGTCTTTTCATTAAAGCGGCTGCTCGCTTCGTTTCGACCAGATATTTTGCACGCCCATTATGCCTCCAGCTACGGGTTGATCGGGGCGCTTGCGGGGTATCATCCGTTTTACGTCTCCGTCTGGGGACGCGACGTGTATCAGTTTCCGAATGCCAATCGCTGGAACCGACGGATGCTTGAATATACATTGCAGCGAGCGGATGTCATTTGTTCGACAAGTCATGTGATGGCGAAAGAAACCGGAAAGTATACGGACAAACCGATCGAGGTGACGCCGTTTGGGGTGGATGTCGCCCGCTTCAAACCATTGCCGAAACAGCCGAAACGGACCGTGACGATCGGCACAGTGAAAGCTCTTTCGGACAAGTACGGGATCGCTGATTTGATTCGAGCGTTTGCCGTTGTGCACGAGCGGCATCCACAAACGGAGCTGTTGATCGTCGGCGATGGGCCGCAGCGAAGTGAATACGAGGAGCTGTGCGCCCGCCTCGGCATCCAATCCGTGACGACGTTTGTCGGCAAAGTTCCGAACGAACAAGTGCCACTGTACATCAATCAAATGGATATTTTCGCCGTGCCTTCGACTGAAGACAGCGAAAGTTTTGGCGTTGCCGCCGTCGAGGCGATGGCGTGCGGCGTTCCCGTTGTCGTCTCCAACGTCGGCGGGCTGCCGGAAGTCGTCCGTGAGGGAACAACGGGGTTGATTGTGCCGAAAAACAGTCCGGAAAAGCTAGCGGAGGCGTTCGAACGGCTGTTGCTTGATGAGAGGCTGCGGCAACGAATGGGGGAAAACGGCGTCAACCATGTTCATGAACATTACGATTGGACGGAAAATGCGATGCGCATGATCCGATTGTATGAACAAACGTTGAAAGGCGGTGGAGGGAGTCGATGAGGAACAAAGCCGTCATATCAGCCGCCGCGGTTGGTGCTCGTTTGTTGCCGAAAGCGGAGGCTAAGTCGCGAAGCCGGCGGCTTTCCGTTGGCAAGCTCATGATGACCGTCGGTTCGCGGCAACGATTATACATCCAAGGACAGCGGAACGATGCCAGGGGGGCGTTGCCCTTTTTCCACGCCTCGTTTGCGCTCACCTCTTGGCGCTCGAAATGGAACGTTTGTTTGCGATTTTGGGGGAAAGTGGTGTGGAGCGGACGATGAGGATCATTTACCTATGCCAACACTTCCCGCCGGAAACGGGCGCACCGCAAATTCGTGTGTATGAGGTGAGCAAAGAGCTGATCAAACGGGGGCATCAAGTGGAAGTGCTCACGGCATTCCCGCATCATCCGCACGGCGTCATCCCGGAGCCATACCGCGGCCTGTTTTATTTGTTTGAACAATGGGACGGCATTCCCGTTCATCGGACATGGATTTATCCGTCGCCAAAGGGGAGCTTTTGGAAGCGACTCGCTTCGTATTTTTCATTTACGTTCAGCTCGTTTTATTCATTGCTTGTGAAAGCGAAGCCGACGGATGTGATCATTTGCAATTCCCCGCCGTTGTTTTTAGGGATCACCGGGTACGTGGGCGCGAAGTTGAAACGGGCGAAGTTTGTTTTCAACGTCGCTGACATTTGGCCGGAATCGGCCGTTGAGCTCGGCATTTTGAAAAATCGGCTGTTCATCCGAATGGCGAGATGGCTCGAGCTGTTTTTATACCGGAAGGCTTGGAAAATCGCTGCCGCGACAGAAGGCATTCGCGATTATATGATTGAACAAGGAAAGGCGCCCGAGGATGTCTTTTTATTGCCGAACGGCGTCAACACGGATGTGTTTCGCCCGCTGCCGAAAAACAAAGAGTTGCTTGCGGAATTAGGGCTCGAAGGAAAAGTGGTGTTTACGTACGCCGGAACGATGGGATACGCCCAAGGGCTCGATTCGGTATTGCGGGCGGCGGCCATCGTCAAAGCAAAAGATGAACGGGCGCATTTCCTGTTTGTCGGCGACGGCCAAGAGCGAGAAAAGTTGATGGCGTTAAAAGAAGAGCTTGGCCTTGACAACGTGACGTTTTACGGATCCGTTCCGGTTGAGAAGATGCCAGCGATTTTCTCCATCACCGATTACAGCATCGTTTCGTTGCGCAATATCGATTTGTTTAAAGGAGCAAGGCCGTCGAAAATTTTCCCGGCGATCGCCACCGGAACCCCGGTGCTGTATTGCGGCGAAGGGGAGAGCGCAGAGATTTTAGAAACATACCATTGCGGAAAAATCGCTCCTCCAGAAAATCCTGAACAGATCGCTGCCGCGGTTCTCGAGTTGCTTTGTCTTCCGAGCGAGGAATACGAAAAGATGGCGGAAAATGGGCGCAAGTTGGCGGTGGAGCAATATTCTTGGAAGCGAATTGTTGATGATTTGCTTCACGCCCTTAGCGATGAAACAAATCGCGAATCCGTTTGGCCGGCAGAACAATAAAAAAGGAAAGGGCGTCAGCTTATAAGCAGGATGCCCTTTCTTTTCTTTTAGGGGAAAAGTGGCTATGTTTCCATTTGGATAGATGCAACGAAGACGTGGAACAGATTCTTGACGGAAAAGCGGTTGGTCCATGTTCGACTGTCGAAAGCAAGCCAAGGCGTGACGGAAGACCGAACAACCGCCTGCTTCACAGACTCCTCGATGGGCCTGGAAGCGGCGTGGTTCGGTCGCTCGACAGTCGATCCCATCCTCGGTAAAAGCTGCAAATGGGAAAGCTTCAAACATGGCCTCTATATGGAATGATCGTTTTCTTTATACAATGGCCATGCGATCACTCGAACGAGACTTCCGCCCCACGGAAGTAATGCTCTAAAATTTGCTCCGCCGTCCATCCGCGCTCGGCGAATGCTTTTGCTCCGTATTGGCTCATGCCGACCCGGTGCCCCCATCCTTTTCCAGTGACAGTGATCGAGCTGACCCCTGACGGCGAGGCGGAAAGCGGCATGATGCCATCCGTTGTTTGTACTTTGATTCCTTCGACGCCGGCGAGCGAAACCGTTCCGTTCTCTGTTTGGACAGAATAAGATGACAAGGAAGAGGCGGCGATGCTGCCGTTCGTCGTTTGAATCGACACGGATGGACCGCTTTTTTGCACTTGAATGTCAAACCAGTTGGACGGCAAGATGCCGTAAAATTGATTGCCGTCTAGCGGGAACAGTTTGCGGATGGTCGTTTCATTGCCTTTTACCGTTTTTTCGCCTGCCGAGGTTTCAATCGTGACGGCCCCCACTTCCCCGTTCGCGCCGGTTTTGGCGATCGAGACGTCGTATAAAACAACCGATGGATCGGTGAGCCCGAACGAACGCAGCAGCACAGACGGGGAGAAGGTGAACGACCAACGGCTGTACGGCGATGATTCATACGGGTCATCGACGCTCGCCAAATATGGGTAGGCGGTTTGCGACGAGTTCCAGACGTCGCTTACGTTGGCGGTTCTGCCGCCGCTTGTCGAGTGGTAATACGTTTCAATGACACTGCCATTATATTTCAGATACAATCCTCTTGTCGCATCCACTGCCTCGTTCGATCGGGGAGATTCTCCATCATATCCTTTATACGTCTGTGTGTTTGGATTGGTCGTCAAACTTGTTTTATGTTTATAGGCATAGTTTCGGGCTGCAATGGCTTGCGCCTTCAGCGCCTCAAGCGGCCAAGAGGCAGGCATCTCGCTCGGCACGACTCCTTTTAAATAATCTTCCATATCTAAAATATTGACAGCATACAAGACGTTGCTTTGCCGGCGAATGTCGACGCTGCCGCGATAACGGGTTTGATTCACTTTCACAAGCGACAACGGCGCAGCGCCGATCGTTTCTTGAATGGTAAATCCGGTGCTTGAAAAATCCGTCTTTCCATTGTACGTGACAAACACGGTCGAAGAGGAAGACTGAAATGTCAGATTTGTCCCGCTTGGCAACGGGGTGATCGTCAACGTCTCTTTATTGACGATTTGATAGTTTCCTTCGACGGCGGCTGTCACCGATGCCCCTTTATATAAAAGGACTTGCACGGGATTGTTGTACGTTTTCACCCCAGCGGCGTTCGAGGCGGAAGGAGAGGTGATGAGCCAAAACAGGACGACAGCCAACCACGCTAGTTTTTTCATCGTCTACTTCACCTCACCAAATTCAGCGGCCATCCAACCCCGCCGCCCGTCAGACAGCTGCACGTTGTACCATTTCTCTCCTTTGCTGTTGGTAAACGGCTGGATATAGACCATCTCTGTCCCTTTTGGAACGGTCGCAATAATCGGATAAGAAGTCGTCGCTCCTTTTCGAATATTGACCGCGGCCGTGGCGATGACGTGCTTGGTGCTGTCGCTGCTGACAGCGGATGTCGAGACATCGCCTGAATGGATCCATCCTTTCAGCGATGAAGATAGGACGACGTTGTACCAAAGTCCTTGGGAAGTAAGGTGCGCCCCGACGACTTGCAGTGAAGCCCCTGCCTGTTTATAAGTGATGACGCGGTAGCTCGTTGACGCTCCGCTGCGGACGGCCGCATTGTTTTTCGCTACATAGACGACAGAAGGCAAAGAAGGCGAAGCGGGTTTGCTGGCAAGTTGTTGTTGAAGCTGTTGAATTTGTTGTTGCTGGGCGGCCAGTTGTGCTTTCAGGTTGGCAATGTCGTTTTTCATCGGGTTGAGCTGGGACGTCACCCAGTCGACGCTCGCTAACACGACTTCTTCCGATGCTTTCATCGCCGATGGCGTAAACAAGAGGGCGCCTGCCGTCATTCCGACCGCCAGGCTGGCAGCAACGGCCCATTTGGCTTTTCGTTTCATCATGTTCATCTCCCCCGTTTTTGGATATGGAAAGAAAGGAGAATAATAGCTTTCCTAAAAGGCCGGTGAAACACAACGGATTCGCTTGGTTCATGAGGAATCGCAAGGAATGAAAACGCGATGTTGCCATGTTTCTCCAGCTTGAGAAACACCGTTGCCAAAGCTTTATATCCGTTGCATCATCGGCCTTCTCATGCTATTATTCTCCGAATACGAACAAACTAGAATTGACTGAAATACTCTTCCAATCCTTCGCGAATGCCGACGGCCGCTTTTTGGCGGAACGCTTTCGTTTTGAGCAGCGCCTCTTCATTTGGATTGGAGATGAAGGCGAGCTCAACGAGAATGCTCGGCAGCTCGTTTTTTCGGTTGACGTAAAAGTCTTGCGTTTTATGGCCGCGGTCATATGTTCCGAGCTGTTGGACAAGATGTTTTTGCACGATGGCGGCCAACTGCTCGCTTTTTGGCCCATTGAAGTTGCTCGATACGTTGTAGTACGTTGTCGTTCCGCGAGATGTCCGCGAGTACGAGTCGGCGTGAATGCTGATAAAGGCGTCGTAGTCGGAACTGTTGGCGATCCATGTCCGTTCAGACAGCTCCAAAAAGATGTCGGTGCTTCGCGTCAATTTCACGATCGCTCCGGCCCGCTCCAATTCTTCTTTTAGCAATAAGGCGGTGTCGAGAGTAATATCTTTTTCCCGCGTGCCGCCAGGGCCGATCGCCCCGGTGTCGTGCGCCCCATGCCCTGCGTCAATAATGATTTTTTTGCCCTTGAGTCCGGTCTCGAGAATTTTCAGCGCCAATCGGTCGCTGTAATGGCGAAGGGTGAACGTGTACCCCGGTTCAAAGGTGATGAGCAGGCTGCTGCCCGTCCACTCCACCGTTTGGATGCCTGGAATGTCGGTCGACGGGACTTCAGCGTAGGAAAACGAGCCGGTGATTTTCAGACGATTGCCCGGCAACAACGAATAGGAGACGCGGAAATTAGACGTTTTTTTCCACGTCAAATAGGCATTGTCGTTGATGGTCGAAAACGTCGGTTCAACGAGACTATTTAAGGCGACGGTAGAGGTGCTTGATTCCTCCACCCATCCGCGGACGCCATTGGATGTTTCGACATTCAGCCATCTATGATATTCGTAAAGGACAGCAAGCCGCTCATTCGCTGCCAACGCCTTCAACGATTGATAGTTCGAAGATGCACCTCGGCGCAGCGGAGTGCCCGCCTGTTTGACGTATACGTAGGATGGGGCTTTTACTTCAAACACCGGCATCCATCCCGTTTTCCCCGATGCAGAGGTGACTTGCACCCAGTCGAACGGAGATGCTTCTGTCGTCTTCAAAACCGTGACCGTTCGGTTTTTCGCAATCCGCTCGATGACGGCGGCGCTCAACGAAGGTTCGGCAAACAGCGCCGCATTAGCGGTTGTCACCTGCTTTTGCATCCCCTGGCTGGCTGGTGGGGAAAGGTAGGATTTGGTTACGACCGTCTCGTGCACCCAGCCGAGCGTTTTTCCATTGAGGGACACTTTGTACCAAAGCGCTCCCGACGCATCTTTGGCGCTTGACAGGCTGTTCAGTTTGGTTCCTTTTTTCAGTTGGGTGACGACTTTTGCTTTTAAAGATGGAGCTTGCCGCACATTGGCGACCGACACGCTGACCGTCAGCGGCTGGCCTGAGATGCTGGACGTATCCGAGACACCGCTTGGAACCGAAATGGTTGATGACATCGTCAACACTTTTTCCGACACCCATCCCCGGACATGTCCGAGATCAACGCGGTACCAAAGTTCCTGACCATTTGTGACGAACAAATCGATCACTTTGACAGATTGACCGCGTGACACTGTGGCGACGGCGCGGTAATGGACGCTCGCCCCGCGGCGAACCGGGGAGGACTGCACAACGTTCATGAATGTCGGCAAAAGTGTCGGAAGCTGTTTGGGTATGTAGATCTGTTCCGTTTTCACCCATCCTTTGACTCCCGCCCACTCCACACGCACATACTGTTCCCCGAGCGAATTGGTGAACTCGGCAATGATGGAGACGACATCGCCGTTAGACAGTGTTTTGACGACCGGATAGTAAGGGGATGCCCCCTTGCGCATCGCGATGTCGTTGGCGGCGATCACCGCACGCTTTCCGACGAGCATGGAAGGCGGTTGGTTAGAAAAGCTGTCCGCACGCGTCCAGCCGGTGACGCCTCCGTACTCGATGCGGTACCACGTTTCACCATAGGCATTTTGAAACTCGTCTATGACTTTCACTTGTTGGCCAGCGGGAATCGAACCAACGGACCGATATGAATCGGTTGCCCCTCTTCTCAGCAACGAGTCTTGCTTGGCGAACATCACGTTAGGGAAGGCGGAAGAGACATGCGCTTCAGAAAAGTCGTCTGCCCGCGCCCAGCCCGTGATGCCCTTATATTCGATGCGATACCACGTTTCGCCAGCAGCGTTTTGGAACTTGTCGATGACCTTTACTTGTTGGCCAGCGGAAATGGATTCGACGATTTGATAGGAATCCGTCGCTCCTCTCCTCAGCAAAGCGTTATGCTCAGCGACCATGAGTGTCGGTGAGGATGAGGACGGACTTCCATCGGCGGCCAAGGCGGCCGACGGCCACAGCGGGCAAGTCGCCAACAAGACGGAAAGAAGCGTTTTTTTCAAGGATTCGATCCCCCCTTTTTTCTCAAGTTTGCGTTTTCTATACTATCATAGCGAATTTTGCCGTTTTATCCAACCCGAATTCAGTCCTATTATGAGAAAAAATGAAAAGTTTTGTTGAAAAAGAGAGAAAAAAAGCAGAGGACATGAAAAGTTGTGCTCTTTCATCATCATTGCGGCATGATATACGCTGTAAATGGAAAAAGGCGCCCCATTGCTTTTGGGAGCACCTTCTTTGTGATCGTTAATTTTGGTTTTGTGTGGATGGTGAATCGCTGCGCGTGAGGGAGGCGTTGGACGTCTCGAGCGCTTGCCGCAGCGTTTCATTGATTGAGCTGACCGATTGCTCGTCGGGGATGTAGTAGTACACGCCGTTGATCGTTTCGTCGTATCCTTTCAAATGCAAATTTTCTACATCCGCGTTTTTCATTTTTTGATAGACATAGATGAACGACAACAAATCGGCCGGAGGGATGTTCGTCCGCACGTGATCCCCTAAATCGGCGATGATGTCATCCAGCTTCGGCAGCGAGGTGATGGATGTGCTTTTGTCAATAATGGCACGAATGACTTGTTTTTGCCGCTCGTTTCGGCCAAAATCGCCGCGGGGGTCCGATTTTCTCATGCGCACATAGGCGAGCGCTTCATTGCCGTTCAACTCTTGTTTGCCTTTATGGAACGTATGCCATTTGAGCGAACCTGTCAGTTGGGCTTTGAATGTAAACGGAACATCTACCGTGACGCCGCCGAGGGAATCGACAATTTTTTCGAACCCTTCAAAATCAGTCGTCACGTAATAGTCGATCGGAACATCGATCAGCTCATTGACGGCTGCAATCGTCGATTGAATGCCTCCATGACTGTAGGAGTGGGTGATTTTGTCTTTCCGCCCTTCGCTCGGGATGTAAACGCGCGTGTCGCGCGGAATGCTCAACAAATACACTTTGTTCGTCTTCGGATTGACGGTCAAAAGCATGACGACATCAGACCGCCCCTCCTCGTCGTGGTACTGGTTTTCCACTCCAACCAACAGCACGGTAAACGGATCTTTGCGCATTTCAATATTTCTTGCAGGCTTGCTTGATGGATCAAGCGCTTGATAAATTTTGCTTGACGCCTGTTTCGTCTCGGAGTAAATATTGTAGCCAAAGGCGCCGACACCCCCGAGCAAAAGAAGAAACACGAGCAAAAATAATCGGCGGAGCCGCTTTTTTTTCTTTCGCTTTTTCACCGTTTTTCTTGTATGATTCATCGTTTAACCCTTCTTTCCTTTACGGTGTCGTTTTAGGAAGACGGAAGCAACCGTTCGGCATACTCCATCGCTCCCGCCTGAATGTCCGCCCTTCCGTTTGTCAGTTCGGTCATCCACTCGCCGAACGAAGACTGGCCGTCCTCGGGAACGAGAACATCAAACGTGACGCGGTCGGCATATTGGATATTTTTAATAGTATATACGGAAGAGCGCAGCTCATTTTCCACCTTCCCAAGCCACGGGTAGTCGATCGTAACATGCATGACGCGCATGAGCCGACGCTCGACGATGCCGGCGGCGTTCAGCCCCTCGGAGACGGCGCGGCTGTAAGCGCGCACCAACCCGCCCGCGCCGAGCTTGATGCCGCCAAAGTAGCGGGTGACAACGGCGACGGTGTCTTTCACCCCTTTTTTCTTCAGCACCTCAAGCATGGGCACCCCTGCGGTGCCGCTCGGCTCGCCGTCATCGTTCGCTTTTTGGATTTGGTCATGCTCGCCGATCAAATAGGCGGAGCAGTTGTGGGTGGCATCCCAATGCTTCTTCTTGATTTGTTGAATAAAGGCGACGGCCTCTTCCTCGGTTTCAGCGCGATTGATATAGCAGATGAACCGTGATTTTTCGATCACGATCTCGCGTTCGCCGTATCCTTTGACCGTGTAATATGTTTGCAACAAAGCAAAACACCTCAACATACAAAAAACGCGAAAACGGTTTAATTTTGTTCATTTTTTTGCATGAATGGCTAGCGCTCTACTCTAATTATGGTAAACTGAAAATAAAAGAGCAATAGATAGGGCATGCTTTTATTATTATAAATCGACAACTTTTTTCCTTCAAACAAATTTTGCTGGCGCCCATGCGCACCGCTTGGCAGCGCTGTTGGAGGTTGGCAAATTGGCTGAGGCAAAACAGTGGGACGTGAAGCAATTAGATCGGATTGTCGAAAAAATGATCGACACCGTTCAACACAGCAAAGACGAAATTTTCCGCATCGGGGAGCAGTCGCGTCAAGAGCACGACCATTTGCTTCGCGAACTCGAGGAGGTGAAGCAGCTGACCGTGCAGGCGATCGAAGAAGCGGATCAGCTGGAAATGAAGGCGCGTCAGGCGCGCCGCCGCCTGTCGGAAGTGAGTCAAAACTTTTCCACCCACTCGGAGCAAGATATTCGCGAGGCGTATGAAGCGGCGCATGAGTTGCATATGAAGCTGACGATGGTGCGCGAGCGGGAGAAACAGCTGCGGCTGCGCCGCGACGAGCTCGAGCGGAGATTGGCGAGCCTTGCGCAAATTATCGAACGCGCCGATTATTTAGTTGGACAAATTACGGTCGTGCTCCACTACTTAAACAGCGATTTCCGCCAGGTCGGCGAGCTTATTGAAGGAGCGAAGCAAAAGCAGGAATTTGGGCTGAAAATCATCGAAGCCCAGGAAGAAGAGCGGCGGCGGCTGTCGCGGGAAATCCATGACGGCCCGGCGCAGCTGCTCGCTCACGTCCTTCTTCGGTCTGATTTGGTCGAAAAGGTGATCAAAGAGCGAGGGACAGAGGCGGCGATCGCCGAGATTCGTGATTTTCGCAAAATGGTGCGTTCGGCTTTGTCCGAAGTGCGCCGCATCATTTACGATTTGCGGCCGATGGCGCTTGATGATTTAGGATTGGTTCCGACGCTAAAAAAATACTTGCAAACGACCGAAGAATATAACAAGGGAGTCCACATTTCCTTTGTACATATCGGCGAAGAAATTCGGCTGCCGTCGCGGATGGAGGCGGCCGTGTTTCGGCTTGTCCAAGAATCGGTGCAAAACGCCTTGAAGCATGCCGAAGCGCGCCATATCGACGTCAAAATGGAAGTGACGTGCCACCATCTGCTTGTCAGTGTCAAAGACGATGGCAAAGGATTTGATCCATTGGTCAAAAAAGAAAATGCGTTCGGCTTGATTGGAATGCGGGAGCGGGTGGAGCTGCTCGGCGGCACGCTCGACATCCGCTCAAAGATTGGCAGCGGAACGACCGTGTTCATTCGCGTTCCGCTCGACCGTTCGACTGACAAAACGAACAAGGAGGAAAGGAAACGATGAAAACACGCATCGCGATTATCGACGATCACCAGCTGTTTCGCGAGGGCATCAAGCGCATTTTGGAATTTGAGGGCGATTTTGAAGTCGTGGCGGAAGGAAGCGACGGAAGCGAAGCGCTTTCAATCGTCGAAACATACCGACCCGATTTGGTGCTGATGGACATTAACATGCCGGACATCAACGGCGTTGAGGCGACGAAACAGCTGATTGAAGCTTACCCTGATACGAAAGTCGTCGTGCTGTCGATTCATGACGATGAAAACTATGTCATGCGCGCCTTGCAGACGGGAGCGACCGGGTATTTGTTGAAGGAGATGGACGCCGATACACTCATTGAGGCGGTGAGAATCGTCGCGGAAGGCGGTTCGTACTTGCATCCGAAAGTGACGCACAACTTGATTCGCGAATACCGCCGATTGACGACGGAAAAAGGCGGCGCAGTGGTTAAGCAGGAGGTGCGCCGCCCGCTTCATTTGCTGACGCGGCGCGAGTGCGAAGTGCTGCAGCTGTTGGCTGACGGCAAAAGCAACCGCGCCATCGGCGAGGCGCTTTACATTAGCGAAAAAACGGTGAAAAACCATGTCAGCAGCATCCTGCAAAAGTTAAACGTCAACGACCGGACGCAAGCCGTTGTGGTCGCGATCAAAAACGGCTGGGTCGAGGTGCGCTGAACGGAATGGGGGCTCTGGCCAGTCTTTGCAGCGGTGCATTGACGATCGAAGTGGCTTCCTGTGGCATCGATGCGCCGTTTGGCGGCGAAGGAGCGGCTTGGGCAAAGCGTTGCATGAGGATCAACGATTTTCCGCTTCACGGCTTGCCCGCGTTCTTTGCCTCCTCATGCATTGAGCGGTGGTGGACAGCCAGTCTTTTTGGTATAATGGCAGAAAAGGCTGAATCAGGAAGGAATGGCGCCCGTGAAAATTGCGATTGTCACCGATAGCACGGCTTATTTGCCAAAAGACGTGCGCGAGCGGCTCGGCATCCGGATGATTCCGCTCAGCGTCATTTTTGGGGACGAAACATATCGCGAAGAGATCGATATGACGGCCGATGAATTTTTCGCCAAAATCAAGCAGCACCCGAAGCTGCCGACGACATCGCAGCCCTCAGTCGGCGAATTTGTCGACTTGTTCACTGCCATTCGTGAGGAAGGGTACGACGCTGCCATCAGCATCCACCTCTCAAGCGGCATCAGCGGCACGTACCAAGGGGCGGTCACGGCAGGGACGATGGTGGATGGCCTGCGCGTTTACGCCTACGATTCGGAAATCAGCTGCATGGCGCAAGGGTTTTACGCCATCGAAGCCGCCGAGATGGCGCAAGCGGGGAAAGCGCCGGACGAGATTCTCGCCCGCCTCGATGAGATGAAGCGAACGCTGCGCGCCTACTTTATGGTCGACGACTTGGCCCATCTGCAGCGGGGCGGACGGCTGACCGGGGCGCAGGCGTTCATCGGCGGCCTCTTGCAAATCAAGCCGCTTCTTCGCTTTGAAAACAAAGTGATCGTGCCGTTTGAAAAAATTCGCACGCGCAAAAAAGCGATCCACCGCATCGAAGAGCTGTTCGCCGAAGATGCGGAAAAGGGTGTGCCGCTCAAAGCCGCCATCATCCACGCCAACCAGCCGGATGAAGCGGGCCGCTGGCGCGATGAGCTGTCCGCCCGCTATCCGCACGTCGAATTTTCGATCAGCTATTTTGGTCCCGTCATCGCCACGCATGTCGGCGAAGGCGCGCTCGGGTTGACGTGGTATCAGCCTTAAGCCGGGGCTGCAAAGCGCCGTCTCGAGGCGCTGCAGCCAAGCGCAAGGCGGAACGGTGCGCTCCGCCTTGCGCGGCGGCGAATTTGTTGTACAGTAGGTTTCTCTCTGCTTTATGAAACGGACCGAAGATGCGGGGCTGGCCGAACTTGTCGAACCGTTTTCCTTTCCTGAAAAACTTGTCGCTATTTCCCTGGGAATGTTGTCGAAACACGTTATCGATCGGCTCCATGACTCTCCTGTGAATCTTCGCTGGCATCAGGTTTCGCCACATCCATTTCTTTCGAAGGCCGATATGTCGTGAAAAAGACGGTCAAACCACATCCTGATTCCATTTGGAAAGGCCTTTTCATCTCCACTTTCTTTTCTGATCGAATGTTGTTGTTTTGTGCATGACACCCGTCTTTTATTACCAGCCTTCTAAAGAATGCCGTGAGATCGCTCTTCCTGTACCTTTATGCGCTTCAAGTCTCTCAACTTGGGGAGAGGGTGGTTTTCCATGGCGTTTTTGCCGCGTCATCCGCTCTTTTTGGCTCCCGACTAGGAGACATGCTTTTCCTAAATGACAAAAGGAGTGATGCTCATTGTACATTCCCCCATCAGCCGCTGCTTCCCCGCTCGTCGCTTGGCTCAATGGCCAGCGCCTACCCCGAGAGCAGCTGCCGTTTCCTGATGGAGAAGTCGCTGCCGCCATCCAGACCGGTTCGCTATGCGAACAGCCCGGGCTCATCAAAACAGCGCGCGGCTGGCGCTGCGGCCGTTGCGGAAATGATGATCGCCATCTGTTCGCCTCGTTTCCATGCGCCCGCTGTGGATCGGATTGCGCGTATTGCCGCAAGTGTCTCGTGATGGGGCGCATCAGCTCCTGCACTCACCTTGTGCACGTGACGATGCCGCTTCCGTCCGAGCGGCACGAGGCGCCGCTTGTTTGGGATGGGACGCTGTCCGCCGCTCAGGAGGATGCCGCTATGGCTGTCAAACAGGCCGTGCTCGATCGAAGCGAACTGCTCGTTTGGGCCGTATGCGGGGCAGGGAAAACCGAGATTTTGTTTCCCGCCATCGCCGCCGCGCTCGAGAAGGGCTGGCGCGTTGGCCTCGCCACGCCACGGACCGATGTTGTCCGCGAGCTTGCTCCCCGCTTTCGCCAAGCGTTCCCGCGCGTTTCGCTCGCCGTATGGCACGGCGGAAGCGATGAGCGCGGGCGGATCGCTTCTTTGGTCCTCTCCACCACCCACCAGTTGCTGCGGGCTTACCGCGTCTTTGACGTTATGATCGTGGATGAAGTCGATGCCTTCCCATATTCTGTTGAGCCGATGCTCCAATACGCCGTCAGTCAAGCGCGGAAAGAACAGTCGAGCCTCATTTATTTAACCGCCACCCCATCCCGCGATTGGCAGCTTGACATCACAAGAGGCAAACGGAACGCCGCCGTCATCCCCGCCCGCTACCACGGCCGTCCGCTTCCCGTCCCCGTGTTCGAATGGTGCGGCAATTGGCGCAAACGGTTAGAGCGCGGCCGCTTGCCCGAAAACGTCCTTGCGTGGGTTCTCCATCGTTTGGCGCAGGGAAAACAAGCGTTTTTGTTCGTTCCCCATATCGATGAGCTTGAAGCGGTCACCCGCCTCTTGCAGCGCGTCGATCCCCGCATCGTCGGCGTTCATGCCGAAGCCCCAGACAGAGCTGAGCACGTTCAGGCGTTTCGCGATGGGCGCGTGCCGCTGCTCGTCACAACAACGATCCTTGAGCGCGGCGTGACCGTGCCGAACATCGATGTCGCCGTCCTTGGCGCCGAAGACCGCATTTTCACGGAAAGCGCCCTCGTGCAAATCGCCGGCCGCGTCGGCCGCCACGCCGCGTTCCCTGACGGCGATGTCCGCTTTTTCCATCACGGGAAAACGAACGAGATGGTGCGGGCGCGCCGCCACATTGTCCGCATGAATGAGACAGCAAAGAAAAGGGGGTTGCTGCATCGATGAACTGCCTTCTTTGCCATTCTCCATATAACCCGATTAACAGCTGGCGCCAGCTTCTTTTCCTCGAAGACCTTGACGTCCTTTGCCCGCGCTGCCGCGGGTCGTTCGCCGTCATTCGCGGCCGCCTTTGCGAGATGTGCGGCCGTCCGCTTGAGGAAGCCAAGCCATCGCTGTGCGCCGACTGTCTAAGGTGGCAGGAAGATGAACAATGGGGGAGGGTGCTCGTGAAAAACCGATCTGTCTATCTATACAACGACTGGATGAAAGACGTCGTCGCCTTATGGAAATTCCGCGGCGACTATGTCATCGTCGAGGCGTTCCGCCGACCGTTTTCCCAAGCGTTTCGCCGCCATTTCGGCCGCGGCTGGCACGTCGTCCCGATCCCGTTAAGCCGCGAGCGCCTCGATGAGCGCGGCTTCAACCAAGCGGAAGCGCTCGCCCGCTTGCTTCCATCCCCGTATTTCCCTTGGCTGGCCCGCCGGCATTCCGAGAAGCAGTCGAAAAAATCGCGCCGCGAACGGCTGAAGACCGACAACCCATTTTTCCTTGCCGATCATCCCCCGCTTGACGGAAAACGAATCGTGCTGATCGACGACATTTACACAACGGGCATCACCATCCGCCACGCGGCCCGCGTGCTGCTTGAGGCGGGGGCGGCGGAGGTGTGGGCGTTGACGTTGGTGCGGGCGTGAGCAGGCTAAACATTTGCCTGCAGGATGCCGATATAAACAGTAGCAACCGAATGGAGCGGAAGGTGAACGGGGATGGAAATTCGCAACGTTTTTACCAGACAACCGATAACGTCGCCAAATCAAACGCTGGTGGTGCAAAAAGGGGAAACATACGATGCCGTCATCAAAGAAAGCCAAGGCGGCGCCGCCGTTGTCGTGATCAAAGGGATCGAAGTGCAGGTGCGAACGGAAGGGGAATGGCCGCAGGAAGGGCGTGTGGCCATCAAGATCGTCGGGGAACAAGACGGAGTTCCAGTGGCGCGAATCGTTCCCCGTCCCCCCCAAGAGACGGACAAACAAGCGGTTCATTTTTCTGCTTCTGAACCGTTATCGCCTGAGCTGAGACAGGTCGGGGCTTGGCTGCAAAAACATGGACAATCGCTCACAAAAGAGATCGTTTCCACCTTGCGTACCTTTTTCACCGAAGCCCCAGGCACCGCAGAGCAAAAACTCGATACCGTCCGCGCGGTCATCAATAAGCATTTAGAACTGACGGGCGTTCATCTTGCGACCGTCCATGAGGCGCTGCATGGGAAGCCGCTCGGAGAGAGGCTCGTAGATATGGTAGAGGAGCTTAAGGTGAATGAACAAAAGAAGTTCCGCGTTTCCATGGAAGGAAAATTGGACGACAGTGCGTCAACTTCTATGTCCCGTGTTGGTTCTCCACAAGAATTCGTTCAACAATTGCTGCAACGATTAACAGCTCTTTTGTCCGAACCGCATCAAAAGGCAAATGGCACAGAGATGATGCAAGCGATCAATTTATTGCGCGACAAGGTTCTTCATGCCATCGAGCAACTGAAAAAAGAGCCGCATCTTGAACAAGCGCTTGACTTGATTCAAAAGGAGATTGGAGAAGGAGTTCAGATTCATCCTGCCTGGAGGCAGGCGTTCAACGAAGCATTGACAGAAGCGCGCCAGTCGATGGAAAGCGGAAGAGAGCTTGCTGCCCGGAAAGCGTTGTTCGATATGTTGAGTGACATGGAACAAACCCTTTCTTCGGGATCATTGGACCATGTTCCGCTTAATGGAACATGGATGCAAGTGAGTGTGCCGATGCAAACGAAAGACTTTCTCGTGCAAACGGTCACAGCCAAAATGGCACAGGCGTCCCGTGACTTTCAGATTGTGAAGCGCAATGTGATGCGCCATTTGGAGACGGTGCTGCACTGGGCGGAACAAAGAGGACAAGCCGCCCGCTTGCAGGCAAAACAGTACTTGGAAAGCGCAATTAAGCAGTTGGACAACGTCATTTTAAAAAGTGATTTGATGCTGTTTACGGACATGGCGACGGAAAAGCAGCTGATGAAGGCGAGCTCCCAGCTGGCTGAAGCGAAAAAGCGGCTTCGTCAAGGGGATGAGCAAGGCGCTCGAAAATTGGTCAATGGGGTAAAAGAGACCCTTGCGAATATGGAACTGAAACTTTCCGAAGCAAAAGTGAAGCATTTTGTGGTTGGGTTGGGCGAACCGCAGGAAGATGCGTCCAAAGCATTTCTCCGGCACATAAACGAAGCGACGCAGCCGTTCGTTGACGGCCCATCAGCACGGCAACTGTTTGAAGCATTCCGACGGTTTGGTTTTACCCACGAGTATGAGGCGGCTGAATCGTTCGTGCAAAAAGGTGCGGACGAGGAAGGAACACTGCAAAATATGAAGGCGGCGCTCTTGCAGCTTGTGCAAAGCGAAAATGAACCCATCGCGCGCCAGTCGGTGCAAGCGCTGGCCAATTTGACTGGCCAACAGCTGTTGAACCGCTGGGACGCAGGAGTGGGCATGCAAAGCCTGTTCTTCTCCTTGCCGTTGCGATGGCAAAATGAAGTGCGGAACGTCAACGTCTATGTCAACGCCCGCCAAGATGGCGAGCGAATCGATTGGGAAAACTGTCAGCTGTATTTCTTGCTGGAGACGAAAAAACTGGGAGACCTCGGCATTTTGCTTCAAGCCAATGAGCGAAGCTTGTCCGTCACCCTTCGCAACGACCGCGATGACTTTGCCCAAAAAGCCGCGCCGTTCATCGATATGGCGAAAAAGCGATTGGAGGAGATCGGCTACCACGTCAAAATGGTCAACATCACAAAGCTGACGAATGAAACGAAGCGGCAGGAAGAAGAAAAACGGGTGCCATCCGTTCGCCTGTACGGACCGTTTACGGAAAGAGGGTACGATTTCACGATATGATGGCGCAATATTTCAATCAAAAAAAACGAAAGCAAATGACTGG
Source organism: Geobacillus sp. PLS 41 (assembly GCF_056494105.1). NCBI lineage: Bacteria > Bacillati > Bacillota > Bacilli > Caryophanales > Anoxybacillaceae > Geobacillus > Geobacillus sp. PLS 41. Next base: position 959,559 of record NZ_CM151395.1, read on the forward strand.
TCCGACGGCGGCCGTCATCCGGTATGACGAATCGTCGGGCCAGTCGCCGACTGTCGTCGCCCAAGGAAGCGGACATGTGGCGCAGAAAATCATTGAACTGGCGAAACAGCATCACATCCCGATTCAAGAGGATCCATTGCTCGTGCAAAACTTGCTTCAGCTTGATCTTGGCGACCGCATCCCGCCGCAATTGTATGCGGTCATCGCTGAAATACTCATTTTAATTCAGGAATTTGAAAAAAATCACTAAACATGCCTGAAATAACGACCGATATAAAAATGGGGGTAATACATAGTGGATTTTTTTACAGAAGAATGGATTTACCAAAAAAACTCGCAACAGCTGACGGCATTGTTATATGAAGGATTGATGGAATGTTTGGAAGAGGCCATCACGGCCCTTGAACAAAAAGACTATTGGAAAGCGAACAAACAGCTGCAAAAAGGAAACGACATCCTTCGCCGCCTCGGCGTTGGATTGCGCTATGACGCGGGCATCATCGCCCATCAGTTGGATGCGCTCTACAACTATATGGCTGAGCGCCTCATCGAGGCGAATATGAAAAAAGACGTGAAGATTGTTCAGGAAGTGTGGCAATTAACGACTACGATCGCCACCGCGTGGAACGAGGCGCTGAAGAGCGGCGCCTCCCCCGCGCAAACGGTGCGAAAGCCCAAAACAGCAGAGTATGAGCAGTTCATCGCCTATGAGCAATCTTAAGCAAAGGAGTCGGTTTCGATGCGAATCAACCATAACATTCAGGCGCTCAACGCCTACCGCAATTTGGCGGCCAATCAATCGAGCATTTCGAAAAACTTGGAGCGCCTCTCCTCCGGCTTGCGCATTAACCGTGCGGCTGACGACGCGGCGGGGCTTGCCATTTCGGAAAAAATGCGCTCGCAAATTCGCGGCCTGCAGATGGCGGAACGGAACGCGCTCGATGCGATTTCGCTCATTCAAACGGCGGAAGGGGCGTTAAACGAAGTCCACAGCATCCTGCAACGGATGCGCGAGCTGGCTGTGCAGGCGGCGAATGGGACGAACCAAGATACGGATCGCGAAGCGCTTGACAGCGAGTTTCAGCAGTTGATTGAAGAAATTGACCGTATTGGGCAAGATACGCAATTTAACAAAATGAATATTCTTGCTACTGATCAAAATATCGATATCCAACTTGGAGCCAACAATGGGCAAACGTTGACATTATCTTGGAAACAGCAATTGAAAAACTCTCTTGGCGAGGATGCTACAGACATTAGCAATTTAAATATTAAAACGATTACTGATGCCCAGAATGCGATCACAACATTGGATAATGCCATCATCTCCGTATCCAAATCCCGTTCTAAGATGGGGGCTTACCAAAACCGCCTCGAGCATACCATTAACAACTTGACAACCGCGAACGAAAACTTGACCGCCGCCGAATCCCGCATCCGCGATACGGATATGGCGATGGAGATGGCCGAGTTTACGAAAAACAACATTTTGACGCAGGCGGCGCAGGCGATGCTCGCGCAGTCGAATCAGCTGCCGCAAGGGATTTTGCAGCTGTTGAAAAGTTAATTGAATCCGCGTTGGGCGGGGCATAAACGCCTCGCCCTTTTGCTATGATTGTGCGATAATGGGGGTAGCGAGAGGTGATGACGATGGAAGTGCAAAAAGTAACGCGCGCTGGGCTGGCGAACGTGAGCCGCAAGGATGACGTCCCGATGGAATCGGTGTCCTTCACCGAAGTCATGGCGAAAACGCGCCACAACGTCGTATGGGAGCGGATCAACGAACAAGTCCGGCAAATCGAGGAGCAAGGGAAAAAGCTTGCCGAGTCGCGGACGGTTGAGGATTTGCGCAAATATAAGCAGCTCGTCAAGTCGTTTTTGGACGATGCGGTGAAAAACGGCCTGCAGCTGGAAGAACAGCGCGGCTTCAGCCGCGGCGGGCGGGCGCGCATTTATAAGCTCGTGAAGGAAGTCGATCAAAAGCTCGTTGAACTGACGAATGAAGTGCTGCAAAAAGAACAGCGTGGACTCGAGATTTTGCGGCTTGTCGGCGAGATTCAAGGGCTGATCATTAATATTTACACATGACGGAATCGTTTAAGAGTACAAGATCGATTCCGCAATGTTGCGTTGGTCATCAATATTGACAGATTATCGATCTGCTTGCGGCTGTGGAATATGTTCAACGGCGCCGCATGCAGGGACGCGTCACTGACAGGAGGGGCGGTGTTGGCGACGAGTTGGTGACCACCAGGCGGGCGCCATTATTCAACCTAATAAGTTTTTATACAGCGGCTTCATAGGCAATGATCGGGAGGGATCCACGATGGCGGAACTATCCAATTGCTCGAAGTGCGGGCGGTTGTTTGTCAAATTATCGACGCGTGATGTATGCGAATCGTGCCACCAAGAGGAAGAGCGGCAGTTTGAGCGTGTCTACGCGTTTTTGCGCAAACGGGAAAACCGCACGGCGACGATGGCGCAAGTTGTTGAGGCGACAGGGGTGGAGGAGAAGCTGATCATCAAATGGATTCGCGCGGGGCGGCTGCAGCTCGTCCATTTTCCAAATCTCGGCTACCCTTGCGACTCGTGCGGAGCGATGATCCGTGAAGGGCGGCTGTGCGCCAAGTGCCTTGGCCAGCTGCAAGCCGACTTGCGACGGGCGGAGGGGGAAAAGGAAAAAGAAGCTCGTTCCCGCCGCGCCACTTATTACACCCAAGACTATCAAGAACGCTAAACATTTCCGTCAACGTTCCGATATAAACAATAGCCAAATGCAAACAAGCGCCGGTCAAGCGAGGTGAATGTGATGAAAATCCACCATATTGGACCGATGGGCGTCAACCCGTACCAGCGTCAGCTCGCCAAAACGGAGCGGCTGGCGACGGAGAAGGCGTCTAGAGATCAAGTGGAAATTTCGAAAGAAGCAAAAGAGCTGCAAGAAGCGGCGAGCTGGGAACAGGCGCGGCAGGCGAAATTGGATGAGCTGCGCCAACAAATTGAAAACGGCACATACCAAGTCGACCCGCGGGCGGTCGCCAAGCGGATGATCGAGTATTATCGAAACCATCGATAAAGGAAGCGGATCGTGATGACGTTTGCGGCACTCATCCATCTTTTGCGGGCGCATATCGAGCTGCATGAAAGCTTGCTGGCGCTTTCGCGGCGGAAAACGGAAGCGTTGAAAAAAAACGATATCGAGGCGCTGTCGGCTTTGCTTACGGATGAACAAAAGCATATTTTGGCCATCCGTCAACTCGAAGAACGGCGGCGGCGCTGGCTGAAAGAGGTGCTCGGCGATGAAACGGTGACAATCGCCCAATGCGAGGCGATGGCGAAAGGCAAGGAGCGCGAGGAATTGCGTGAATGCCGTGAGCGGCTGAAACAGGCGGTGAACGCGGTGGCGGAAGCGAATGAGTTGAACCGCCAGCTCATTGAGCAGTCGCTCCAGTTTGTCACCGCCATGATCGAGACGTTCACCCCAACGCCGTCCACTTACAGCCGCACGCAAGGGTACGCGCCATCGCCAGACCGCCCGCTGTTTGAATCGAAAGCGTAAGGGGGAGAACGATGCTCTCGACATTCCACGGATTAGAAGCCGCTCGGCGCGCCATGATGGCCCAGCAAGCGGCGTTGTATACGACAGGACATAACATCGCCAACGCCAATACGGAAGGGTATACACGGCAACGCGTCCAACTCAAGGCGACGCCGCCGTTTCCGACGCCCGGGCTCAACCGCCCGAACATCCCAGGGCAAATGGGGACAGGGGTGGAAGCGTCGTCGGTCGAACGGGTGCGTGAATATTTCCTCGACATCCAATACCGCGGCGAAAACAGCAAACTCGGCTATTGGGAAGCGCGCGCGGATGCGGTGTCGAAGATGGAAGACATTATGAATGAGCCGTCCGACAGCGGACTGGCGAAAACGATGGACCAGTTTTGGCAGGCGCTTCAAGATTTGAGCACCCACCCGGAGAACGAAGGAGCGCGCTCCGTCGTCCGCCAGCGCGGGTTAGCGGTCGTCGAGACGTTCCATTACTTGTCAAATTCCTTGGCGCAAATCCGCACGGATCTTGGCACGCAAATCGGTACGACGGTGACGGAAATCAATTCCCTTCTCAACCAAATCAGCGCATTGAATGAACGGATCGCCGAAATCGAGCCGAACGGCTATTTGCCCAACGACTTGTACGATGAGCGCGATCGGTTGATCGACCAGCTGTCGCAATATATGGAGATCGGTGTGGAAAAGCATCCAACTGGCGGAAACGCCTTGCCCATGGCGGAAGGAACGTACGATGTTTACGTGATGAACGGGAGCGCGAAAGTGTATCTCGTTCAAGGCCGAACGGCGTCTGTCGTGTCGTTTTCCGATGGCAGCGATGTCGACGGCGACGGGGTGAAGGAGATGCCTCCCGATCTAGGCATCAATACGCTCGATGTCAGCGGGACGACCGTTTCCTTTTCCTCTCTTCCGAACGGCAAATTGCGCGGGCTGATCGAAGGATACGGCTATCAAACAGGAACCGACGCCAGCGGCCAGCCGATCGTCAAAGGGCTGTACCCAGACATGCTGGCGAATTTGGACAAGCTCACCTACACGTTCGGCAAGGTGTTCAACGACGTTCATCAACAAGGCTACGGGCTAAACGGGAGCACGAATCACCCGTTTTTTGACGGGATCGGCGCAGTGAGCGGCGCGGCGAAAACGATCAAACTCGCCGCCGACATCGACGATTTGGCGAACATCGCGGCGTCAACGAAAAGCGGGGAAACAGGGAATGGCAACAACGCCATCAACCTCGCCAACGTCCGCAGCCTGCTTCTGTCCAATGCGACCGTTTCGCTGCAAGACGGCATCTCCGTCAACTTGGCGTCCCTTAATTTGCCGCTTTCCTCAGGCACGGTCGAAACGAACTACCAAGGCTGGATCGGACAGCTTGGCGTCGACGGTGAGCAGGCGAACCGGATGAAAAGCAATAGTGAAATTCTGCGCCAGTCGGTGGAGGAAAAACGGCAGTCGGTCAGCTCCGTGTCGCTGGATGAAGAGATGATGAACATGATCAAATTCCAGCACGCCTACAACGCCGCGGCGCGTCAAATTACGGTGATTGACGAGATGCTCGATAAACTCATCAACGGCATGGGCGTCGTTGGAAGGTAGGTGAACGGTGATGCGTATTACGCAAAGCATGTTGGCGAATAATATGTTGAAACAAATCACCCGCAGCTACGAAAAGTTAGATCAATATCAAACCCAGCTTTCGACGGGGAAAAAAATCACCCGCCCGTCCGACGATCCTGTTGTGGCGATGAAAGGAATCGCCTACCGTTCGAATTTAGCCGAAGTCGAGCAGTTCAAACGCAATTTCTCGGAAGCGTACAACTGGGTCGAAAACTCTGATTCGGCGCTTGACAAGGCGACGCAGGCGCTGCAGCGCATCCGCGAGCTCGTCGTGCAGGCGAGCAACGACACATACGAAGAAACCCAGCGCCAGTCGATCGCCAAAGAAGTGCGCCAGCTCACCGAACATTTGGTCACGATCGCCAATACGAAAGTCGGCGACAAATACATCTTTAACGGCGCGAAAACGACGGAGCCACCTGTTACTGTGAACCCGGACGGCACGATTTCCGTGTCGACGAACAGCCAACAGCTGAACATTGAGCTCGCCAAAGGCATTTACATTCCGGTCAACATTCCGCCGAGCACAGCGTTCGGGGCGGGCAGCGGATTGTTTTCCGACTTGCAAAACTTGGCCGCTTCCCTCGAAAATCCGAGTACGACCGGTAATGATTTAACGGGCTATTTAGACAAACTCGACAGCCATTTGACAAATTTGCTCGGCGTCCGCGCCGAACTCGGCGCGCGCATGAACCGGATCGAGCTGATGGAAGACCGCATCGACAGCCAGCAGGTGATCGCGGAAAAAATGTTGTCGGACAACGAAGACGTTGATCTTGAAAAAGTCATCACCGACTTGAAAACGCAAGAAAGCGTCCACCGAGCCGCTTTGGCCGTCGGCGCGCGCGTCATTCAGCCGACGCTGGTTGACTTTTTGCGCTAAGCCAGCTTCCTGCTGGCTTTTTTCACCGAACAGTCCCGCGCTGTTTTGGTATCCATCCCAACCATTGAAAGGGGGAAGGGCATGCGCATTCCGCAGCTTAGGATGGAAGCGACGTACGCCAAGCTGGCGATCTCAAGCGAACCCGCGCGGCTCGAGATTGCCCAGCCCCATGCCGACATGGCGATCGAGCAGCCGTCCGCCGACATGCGCATCGCTTCCATCCCCGCCCGCCTGACGATCGACCAGACCGAGGCGTGGGCGGCGGTGAACAACAAGCACGTGTTTCGGCTCATTCGGGATGCGGCCGCTGACGGGCGGCAAGCGGTGCTCGATTTCATCGAGCGCGCTGCGGTCCAAGGCGATGAACTGATGCGCATCGAGGACGGCGGCAACCCGCTCGCCGACCAAGCCGTTGTAAACAGTGAAGACCCGCCGCTCGAGTTCAACATCGCCCTCGTCCCGCCGCCGTTTAGCGTCAAGGTCGACTATGAACCAGGACGGCTGGCGATCGACTGGAACACCCACGCGCCGCGCATTGATGTGAAGGCGCATGCGCCGATCATCCGCTACCAGCAAGGAACGGTCAAGATCGCCCTCGCCCAGCGCCCGTCGCTTCACATTGACGTCGTCATTTGAGAAAACAGGAGGAACGATTCATGAATATCGACACGAAATACCACGGAACCGTGGCGGTGAAGGAAGAAGACATTATCCATTTCCCACATGGCTTGCCCGGATTCGCCGACGAAAAGCGGTTCGTCCTTCTTCCGCTCGCCGACACGCCGTTTGTCATCTTGCAGTCGGTCGAGACCCCTGCGCTCGGGTTTGTCTTGATCGAACCGTTTTCGTACTTTCCAACATACGAATTTGAACTGGATGAAGCGACGGTCGAACAACTTAACATTGAAAGCGAACGCGACGTCGCGGTGTACGTGATCCTCACCGTCGCCGACCCGTTTCACGAGACGACGGCGAACTTGCAGGCGCCCGTGGTCATCAACGCCCGCAAGCGGCTTGGCAAGCAAGTGATCTTAACGAACCCCCCGTACCAAACGAAACATCGCCTTTTCCCGGACAAAGTGGCGACGTAAAGGAGGCGGCCTGATGCTTGTTCTAACGCGCAAAATCAAAGAAGCGATCCAAATCGGCGACGACATCGAAATCACCGTCCTCGCCATCCAAGGCGATCAAGTGAAACTCGGCATCAACGCGCCCAAACACGTCGACATTCATCGCAAAGAAGTGTACCTCGCCATCCAAGCGGAAAACAGCGCCGCCTCTCACGCCTCCAAATCATCGCTCGAACAGTTGAACGAGCAGTTGAAGCACTGGAAAGGGGGGAAACAAGCATGAGCGTCAGCATCGGCGGAGTGCCAGTCCAAGGCGTCGTCGCACGCATTGTGCAAGATAATAAGGCCATTGCCGAACAAGCCTTAAACGAAATGATTAACAAACATAAAGACGATCCAGCTCATAACATTAAAGAAATCCAACAGCCTTCGCCATTTTCCCAATTTCTCGACATCAAAATCTAAAAAATTTTTCTCCAATCTATTAAACTTCTAAAAAACAAACCGATATAAAAAGTGAACGCGGCATAGCGAAGAAAGGCGGCCGACTTTCTTCCTATCCGCGAATCTATCATTCCACAAGGACGTGGAACAAAAAATTTCAAGGAGGAAAGAACGATGAGAATTAACCACAACATTGCGGCGTTAAACACGTATCGTCAATTAACGATCGGTCAAGGCGCCGCAGCGAAAAACATGGAAAAACTGTCTTCCGGTCTGCGCATCAACCGCGCGGGCGATGACGCTGCTGGTCTTTCCATCTCTGAAAAAATGCGTGGACAAATTCGTGGGCTAGAGCAAGCAGCTCGCAATGCACAGGATGGTATCTCTCTCATCCAAACAGCCGAAGGAGGTTTAAATGAGGCGCATGCAATTTTGCAACGCATGAGAGAGTTAGCAGTTCAAGCAGCTAATGATACCAATACTACGGAAGACCGACAAGCTATCCAAGATGAGGCAAACCAATTGGCTAAAGACTTAAACCGAATCGCTAATAATACAGAGTTTAACACTCAAAAACTGCTAAACGGGACTGGTGGTCCAAATAGCGATGGTTCTTTCGTGTTTCAAGTGGGTGCAAACCAAGACCAAACAATCACTTTGACGATTGGTAATATGACAGCTGGAACAGGGCTATCCGTAGCAACAGGCGATGACGAAACTGCTAATGCAATTGATATTAGTAGTGACTCTGCAACAGCAACGGCGGCTATCACTACTATTGATCAAGCTATAAAAAAGGTTTCAGCTGAGCGTTCTAAATTAGGGGCTTATCAAAACCGTCTCGAATACTCGATTAACAATTTAAATACTTCTGCGGAAAACTTAACTGCCGCAGAATCCCGCATCCGTGACGTTGATTATGCCTTAGCCGCTTAGCGGCAACAGGCACAGTCGTCCTGGCTGGAAACGGCTAGGATCATCACCGGGTGAATTGCTGGGAAGCCCTGAGAGCCTTTAGCGCCACAACGGAGCCGGAAACGGCAGACGTGACGGCAGAAAAAGCTGAAGGATTGGGCAATCAGCAGCCAAGCTCCTGTCCCGAAAGGGTGGAGAAGGTTCAACGACTAGGGCATACCGCCTACGGCTTGTGCTATGGCGATGAAGCCCGTAGGGTGAAGAGGATTTCCATCGTCCTCGCTCATCCGAAGCGCCCGGCCCCTAACAGGTGAAGCTGAGGGTGAAGATGTAGTCTTGTCCCGCACCGAAAGGGCGGGTGGCACGATGGCCAAAGAAATGATGGAATTCACGAAAAACAACATCTTGGCGCAAGCGGCGCAAGCGATGTTGGCTCAATCAAACCAACTGCCGCAGGCGGTGTTGCAGCTGCTTCGGTAGGCTGGTTTGGCGGGCGTCTTAGCTGGAAACGGCTAAGAGGATGACTGGGTGAATTGCTGGGAAGCCCTAAAGCTTTCCTTGCCACAACGTAGCTGGAAACGGCCGGCGTGACGGCTTGAAAAAAGGAAAGATGCAACAATGGGCAATCAGCAGCCAAGCTCCTGTCCCGAAAGGGTGGAGAAGGTTCAACGACTAGGGCATACCACCTACGGCATGTGCTATGGTGATGAAGCCCGTAGGGAAGGCGGACGCCGACCCGAAGCGCCCAGCCCCTAACAGGTGAAGCTGAGGGTGAAGAGGTAGTCTACACAACGGTCGAAAGACGTTGAGGCATGGCAAGCCAACCAACAACCGCAAGGAGTTTTACAGCTTCTGCGTTAATTTTGAATGGTTTAGGAGGAACCCTAGCTTTGCTTTGCTAGGGTTCCTCGGTATTTTGTGGAATGTAAATATTTTATTTTGGTTTCACATTCGGGAGTGAGGATGAGCATTGAGCAAATGATTCAGAAAAGTTGTTTGTACCATATCACTCATTATCGCAATCTTCCGTCTATCTTTGCCCAAGGCGGGCTCGTAGCAAATAATCTTGCCAAATCGAAAAAAATTTCTTATGTCGATATTGCACACGCCAGCATACAAGATCGGCGGTTGACCACATGGGTTCCATTGCCCCCATTTGGCACTTTGCATGATTACGTCCCCTTTTATTTTGCACCCCGTTCCCCGATGTTATATGCTATAAACAAAGGACGTGTAGAAGGGTACAAAGGCGGACAAGATGAAATCGTCTATCTTTTGACCCGAACGGATCTCATTCATTCAAGCGGTTTGTCATATGTGTTTACGGATGGTCATCCGGTGATGAAAGTCACGGATTTTTACCAAGACCTTTATGAGTTGAGTCAAATTGATTGGGATATTATGCGCTCAACGTATTGGCATGATACCGAAGAGGACCCTGACCGCAAACGAAGAAGGCAAGCTGAGTTTCTGGTTTATCAGTTTGTCCCCATTCATCTTCTTGCCGCCATTGCTGTAAAAAGCAGAGAATGGGAGCTGATCGTCAGGAAAATCGCGGCCCAGCACCGTTACCGAGGTTCCATTATCGTCCGCCCAGAGTGGTATTTTTAAAGGGGTGAAGGTGATGATCATCCAAAAAAAGGGAAATCTTTTGGAAGATGAGTCCGAGGCGTTAGTTAATACAGTCAATTGCGTCGGCGTTATGGGCAAGGGAATCGCTTTGCAGTTTAAACAGGCGTATCCGGAAATGTTTTCGGAATATGAAAAAGCGTGTCGGCGCGGGGAAGTGCAAATTGGAAAGATGCATGTCTTTTCGACAGGAACATTGCTTCCTCCGAAGTATATTATTAACTTTCCAACTAAACGTCATTGGAGACATCGTTCACGCCTCGAAGATATTGAGCAGGGGCTTGCGGATTTGGTGAATGTTGTTAAGGAATTAAACATTCATTCGATTGCTCTTCCTCCCCTTGGCTGCGGTAATGGCGGTCTTCGCTGGGAAGTGGTGCGTCCGAAAATTGAAGCCGCGTTTGCTTCGTTGCAAGATGTGACTGTTCATTTATATGAACCAGCTGGCAGCCCACAACCGGACCGAATGAACATCCGGACGAGCCGACCGAGGATGACAAGGGCGCGCGCCTTGTTGCTTTTGCTGATGAATGATTATTTGCTTCCAGGGTATCACTTGTCGTTATTGGAAGTGCAAAAACTCGCTTATTTTCTCCAAGAGGTAGGGGAGCCATTAAAGCTGCGGTTTGTGAAGGGGGAATATGGTCCGTATGCAGACAATTTGAATCATGTGTTGCTGCGGATCAACGGCCATTTTCTCTCGGGGGTTGGTGATCGCAGCGGCAGGGCGGAAATTCGCGTGTTGCCTCATGCGGTTCAGGAAGCGGAAGAGCAGCTGCACGAAGATGTTGAGGCGAAGAATCATTTGAAACGTGTGCGTATGATCATCCGTGGATTTGAAACGCCATACGGCTTGGAGCTGTTGGCTACGGTGCACTGGGTGGTCAAAGAACACCCTCACATAAAAAACGACCTTGATGCGGTCGCCGATGCCGTGGGCAGTTGGAATGAGCGGAAAAGAAAACTGTTTCCTAAGCGGCATATTGCTAAGGCGTTGACCCATTTGTGCCAAGTTTGTGCGTTTGATTAAGTTACTTTGGCTGTTTTGGAAATACCTTCAAAGAAAAAATGGCAGATAAGGTTTTCCTTTATGAACAAGCTGGAGAGAAGGTGATGATGCCGCCAAGCCCAGGAAGGCGGTTTGTTTGCCTTAGCCTTTCTCAAACGGATTGCCGCCCATTGGCTTTCCCGTTATGCGTCAGTCAGCGGGTGTCATCGTTTTTCACCGGTCTTTTCAAGGGGCTGGTGAAAAACGATCTCTTCCCGCTCTGACAGCAGGTTTCACGAACAGTACAGGCCGCTATTCGTTGAGAAGTTTTCTTTTGCAAGGGTTCTCCGTTAAACCGACGCTTAAAAGAGGCGGTCATCCGTCCAAAACATCTTCGCCCTCGTTCGTTTTGAGGTTGTCTCTATTCCGTTCTTTGTTTTCAGCCACCTTTCCCCCAAATGAAATTCCCCTTCCCCCTTTACATCTCCCGCTTCCTATCCGATATAAATCATAGAAAGCGTCCAAACCAAAGGAGCGGATCCGGATGACGATTGAACGGTTGTCTTCTTCGTTTCCTTCTTATGAACCGATGCGAAATGACCAGGCGAAGACGAATGCTGGGCTGTCGGCGGTGCGGCCGCCGGAAGGGGAGGAGTCTGTTTCTTCTCCTGCGCGGCTGTTTTCGCACGATGAGCTCGAGAATGTAGTCAATGGGTTGAATGAGTTGCTGCAGCCAAGCCATACATCAATTCGGTTTGAGCTGCATAAGGAGCTGAATGAGTATTACGTGCAAGTAATCGATGAAAAGACGCATGAGGTGATCCGCGAAATTCCGCCGAAAAAGCTGTTGGATATGTACGCGGCGATGATGGAGTTTGTCGGGCTTTTGGTGGATAAAAAAATTTAACGGTGGTGAGTCGAAATGGCGAATACGTTGCGCATCAGCGGCCTCGCGAGCGGGATGGACATTGACAAAATCGTGAGCGATTTGATGAAAGCGGAGCGGATGCCGCTTGATAAATTGAAGCAGAAAAAGCAGCTGCTCGAGTGGCAGCGTGATGATTATCGAGAGATGAATAAGCTGCTCAGCGAGTTAGATACATCGATCTTTGATGGAATCTATCGGCAGGCGACGTTTACGAAGCAGACGGTTATCAGTTCGAATGAAGCGGCTGTTTCTGTTCGAAACATTAGCTCTACTTCCCAATTGACATCAACTATCAAAGTGACACAACTGGCAGAGAATGCTTATATGTATGGAGCTGTTGCCGTAGGCAATGCCAATTTCGATCCATCCCAAACGTTGCTTAGTCAAGATAGCAACATCACGAAAAATAACGGCTACACGTTGAGCAGCGGGACAAAGGAGATTCGCATTAAGGCGATTAAGAGCGATGGCACGATGCCGACCGAGTGGACAACGATTCAATTTGATCCGAGTGTTGATTCATTAAACTCGTTGATTAATAAAATAAATAGCTCTCAGGCCGGGGTAGTGGCTTTTTACGATAGCCGAACGGGCAGAGTGTCATTGACGGCGAAAAATACAGGCGATGCGTCAGAAGGTGCTGAAATTGTAATTGATGGTACAGCTGACAGGTTTTTGATTGACGTGTTAAAGCTACCTCAAGACAGTGATATTGCTGCTGCGACACAGGATCCGAGCAATAATACGATCATGTTGGGGAGAAAAGGAAAGAACGCTCAGTTTACAATTAACGGTTTACCAACGGAACGTCCAACGAATGTGTTTCAGATTAACGGGTATGAGTACACATTAAAGCAAACAACCGCAAGCGAAGTAACCGTGACTGCCTCGACGGACGTTGATGCCATTTTCAATTCGATCAAGTCATTCGTCGACAAATACAACGACACAATCGCCAAAATCAACGCCGAGCTGAAAGAAGAGCGCTATCGCGACTATCCGCCGCTGACGGATGAACAGAAGGAAGCGATGACGGAAAAGCAAATTGAGCTGTGGGAAGAAAAAGGCAAAAAGCGGCATGCTTCGCGGCGATTCGATTTTGTCAAGCGCCCTCAGCAAAATGCGGATGAATGTGTACACGAAAGTCGAAGGAGCGAACATTCCAAGCGGGTTCTCGCAGCTCGCGCAAATCGGGATTACGACGTCGTCGAATTACCTTGACGGTGGGAAGCTGATCATTGACGAGACGAAGCTGCGGGAGAAAATCAAGGAAAACCCGGATGCCGTCTATCAGTTGTTTAACCAAGACGGGGCGACGGATGCGGAAAAAGGGATCGCCCGCCGCCTGCGTGATACGATCAAGGAAACGATCGGGAAAATCGAGCAAAAGGCGGGGAAAACCGTTTGGACAAACCAACAGTTTGCGATCGGGCGCGATTTAATCCAGATCAATGACCAAATTGACCGGTTTCAAGATCGGCTGAAACAGATTGAAGACCGCTACTACCGCCAATTCACAGCGATGGAAGAGGCGATTCAGCGCGCCAACCAACAAAGCATGTATTTGATGAATGCCTTTGGCGGCATGCAAAGATAACGATCAGCGGCTGTGGCATGCAGGCGTCCGTTGGCGCTTGGCCATCATCGGAAAGCGATCCGCTTCCTGATGATGGAGGTTTTAGGCTGAGACAACTGAAAAGGCGCGACGCCTCTTGAAAGGGGCGGTTTGGCTGAAAAAAACGTTCTTGCTTCAATCTTGAAACGTGTGCAGCACTTGACGTGGAAGAGGAGTGATCGGGATGGCAACGAACAATCCGTATCAACACTACCAAGCGAACGCTGTGCAGACGGCGTCGCCTGGGGAGTTGACATTGATGCTGTATAACGGCTGCTTGAAGTTTATCAAGCTCGCGCGCCAGGCGATGGAGACGGGCGATATCGCGGCGCGTAATGAAAACTTGTTGAAGGCGCAAAAGATCATTTTGGAATTGATGGCGACGCTGAAAATGGAATATGACGTCGCGAAATCGATGATGACCATGTATGACTACATCTACCGCCGCCTAGTCGAGGCGAATGTGAAAAACGATGCGGCGATTTTGGACGAGGTGGAAGGGTATGTCATCGAGTTTCGCGATACGTGGAAGCAAGTGATTCAGCTGAACCGGCAGCGCCAATACGCGGAAGGCGGGCAGGCGTAATGGGCGTGGTGCATGATGTATGGCGGGTGACGAAGGAGCTGCTGGAGGCGACGGCGCTGCCGTGGCCGTCCGAGGAGCGGGAAGAGCGGCTTCGGACGGTTGATCGATTGCTTCGGGAGCGCGAGGAGCTGCTTCGGAAGCTGCGGCCGCCATACAGCGAGGAAGAACAAGAGCTTGGCCGTGAGATCATCGTTTGGAATCAAGAGATTGAGGCACGGCTGCTTCGGGTGTGCGAAGAAATTCGCCGCGACTTGCGGATGACAGGGGCGAAGCGGCAGGCGAACGTCCGCTACGTTCACCCGTATGAGCAGCCGCTTTCGTTTGATGGGATGTTTTACGACAAACGGCGATAAAGAAAAGGACAGCACGCGCTGTCCTTTTCGCTTCAGACGGCTTTCACGATCGTGATGTTCATCTCTTTCCGCAAGTCAATCTCATACGGGCTTTTCAGCTCCTCGCCCGCGGGATTTTTGATGACGCGGACGATGGGGCGGAGCGGGAAGCCCGGAAACACTTGCGAGACGATGCCGACTTCTCCGGTGTTGAGTTTGACGGTCGTGGCGACCGGGTAGACGGCGATGTAGGAAAGAAAGAGCTTAATGAGTTCGTAGTCCAGCATGCCGCCCGCCGCGGATAGGTATTCGGCTGCCTCGTGCGGGGAGTATTGTCTTCGGTGGTAGCGCGCCGACGTCAAGGCGTCAAAGACGTCGGCGATGGCGACGATGCGGGCGTATTCGTGAATTTCCTTGCCCGATAAGGCGCGCGGGTAGCCGCTGCCGTCGCACCGCTCGTGGTGCTGCAAGGCGCAGTGGGCGGAAAAGAGCGAGATGTTGCGCTGGCGACGCAGCAGTTCGAAGCCGAGATATGTATGGCGGCGGACGATTTCCTTTTCCTCTTCCGTCAAGGCTCCTTTTTTCCGCCAAAGACCGTCAGGCAGCTGGGTCATGCCGATGTCAAACAGCAGCGCGCCGATGCCGAGGTCAAGCAGCTGCTGGGGGCGATACCCTTTGGCGATGCCGATGACGCCGGCGATCGTGGCGACGTTGACCGAATGGTGGAAAAAGTAGCCGTTTGAGATGACCAAATCCGACAAGTTGATGAGCAAATCTTCTTGTTTGAGCAAATAGTCCAAAATGTCTTTGAACACTTTTTCGTACTCTTTTCCTAAATCGAGGGAAGACACGCGGCTGAGCAGCTTTTTTTGCTCGATCAAGGCCGTCATCGTCTCGTACACTTTTTTCACCGCCTGCTGGCGCACGGTCGGGCTGATGAGCGGGCGCGGGCGGATGTCATAGGTTTGTTTGTCGTTAATATAAATGTATTGAACCCCTTTTTGCGCCAACGAGCGGATGTAGCCGCTTGTCAGCCGTACGCCGCGCGACAAAAGGACGCTGCCGTTGGCGGCGAACAAGTCGACAGCGAGCACGTCGCCGCTTTTTGCATGAGAAATATGGATCTTTCGCATTGTTCACACACTCCGTACTTTCCACACCGATTAAGAAAAAACGCCCATGCCTATTTTACCATATTTTCCTATGATTTTCACAAAATCTTCGAAAATATTTTTGATTGAAGCAGGGGTTTGATGGGTAATGAAAAAATGTAGGGATCTATAGTTTGAAAATAAGGAGTGGTCAGCCATGATGTATCACATTCGCGGGGAAAACATCGAAGTCACGCCTGCGCTGCGCGAGTACGTGGAGAAAAAAATCGGCAAGTTGGAGCGCTATTTCGACCGCACCGATGACGTGAATGTCCATGTCAATTTAAAAGTCTACAACGATGGACAAGGGAAAATCGAAGTGACCATTCCGATGCCGCATTTGTTGCTTCGGGCGGAAGAGCGCCATAACGATATGTATGCGGCGATCGATTTAGTGACGGATAAACTGGAGCGGCAAATCCGCAAACATAAAACGAAAGTCAATCGGAAGCTGCGCGACCGCGAGAAAGAAGCGAAGCTGGCCGCCCCTGTGCCAAGCGGCGCTTCTGCGGCAGAGAGCGAAGACGAGTTTGAAATCGTGCGCACGAAACACTTCAGCTTGAAGCCGATGGACAGCGAAGAAGCGATTTTGCAAATGAATTTGTTGGGGCACAACTTCTTCATTTTTACGAATGCCGAGACGAACCGGACGAACATCGTCTACCGCCGCAAAGACGGAAAATACGGATTGATCGAGGCGAATTAAACGGTTGCCTCTTGTGCGCATCCCCTGCTTTTTTGGGCAGGGGATGTTATAATATGCATGAGAAAAATCAAAATGGGGGAGAGCGATGGAGGAATTGTTGCGTCAAATTTTGTCCAAGTTGGACAACATGGAAAAAGGGTTTTTGGTGTTCCAAGAAGAAACTCGCCAACGGTTTGAGCAGATGGATGGCCGTTTGACGGAGATGAACGGACGCCTCGTCGGCCTCGAACAGGAAATGGGCGCAGTGAAAGAGCGGTTAGACCGTGTGGAAACGCGGTTGGGCGGCGTAGAGACCCGGTTGGACGGCGTGGAAACGCGGTTGAATGGTGTAGAGACCCGGTTGGACGGCGTGGAAACGCGGTTGAATGGCGTAGAGACCCGGTTGGACGGCGTGGAAACGCGGTTGGACGGCGTAGAGACCCGATTGGACGGCGTGGAAACGCGGTTGAATGGTGTGGAAACTGAATTGGAGGAAGTGAAAGAGACGCTTCATCGGGTCGAAACGCAGCTTGTGGATGATGTGCAAATATTGCTTCGCAAAATTCATGAAAAAGTTGAGGAGAAAAGTTTTGAAATTTATGCGCTGAACCGGCGGCTTCACCATGCGGAAGCGGCGATTGAGCAGCTTCCGTCCAAGGCGTGATCCCCTCTCTTGGACATGCCCCTCTCCCAGCCTGTACAACAGTTGTCACTGATCCCTGTATAATGATATGATGAATAAGTGAGTCCATGAAAAATAAGGAGCGTTTCCTATGCTTGGAGTCTTAAAAAAAGTATTTGACCCGAACAAGCGTCAGTTGGCAAGACTGGAGAAAATTGCGGATCAAGTGGATGCGCTCGGTCCGGAGATGGCCCGACTGTCCGATGAACAGCTGCGGCAAAAAACCGAGGAGTTTAAAGCCCGCTATCAGCAAGGCGAATCGCTCGATGACTTGCTTGTTGAGGCGTTTGCTGTTGTGCGCGAAGGAGCGAAGCGCGTCCTCGGTTTGTACCCATATAAAGTGCAAATTATGGGCGGCGTCGTCTTGCATGAAGGCGACATCGCCGAGATGAAAACCGGGGAAGGGAAAACGTTGACGGCGACGATGCCTGTCTATTTGAATGCCTTGACGGGGCGCGGCGTGCATGTCGTGACAGTCAACGAATACTTGGCGACGCGCGATGCGACGGAAATGGGCAAATTGTATGAGTTTTTAGGCATGACCGTCGGCTTGAACTTAAGCGGCATGTCGCGCGAGGAGAAGCAGGCGGCGTACAACGCCGACATTACGTACGGGACGAACAACGAGTTTGGCTTTGACTATTTGCGCGACAACATGGTGCTCTATAAAGAGCACATTGTGCAGCGGCCGCTCTATTATGCGATCATCGACGAGGTTGACTCGATTTTGATCGATGAAGCGCGGACGCCGCTCATCATTTCCGGCACGGCGCAGAAGTCGACCAAGCTGTATGTGCAGGCGAATGCGTTTGTCCGCACGTTGCGCAAAGATGTCGATTACACATACGATGAAAAGACGAAAAGCGTCCAGCTGACGGAAGAAGGGATCAACAAAGCGGAGCGCGCGTTTGGCATCGACAACTTGTTCGATTTGAAACACGTCACGCTCAACCACCATATTCAGCTGGCGCTGCGGGCGCACGTGACGATGCAGCGCGATGTCGACTACGTCGTGCAAGACGGAAAAGTGATCATCGTCGACCCGTTCACCGGGCGCTTGATGCACGGCCGCCGCTACAGCGATGGGCTTCATCAAGCCATTGAGGCGAAAGAGGGGCTCGAGATTCAAAACGAGTCGATGACCTTAGCCACGATTACGTTCCAAAACTACTTCCGCATGTATGAAAAGTTGGCGGGGATGACGGGGACGGCGAAGACGGAAGAGGAAGAGTTCCGCAACATTTACAATATGCGCGTCGTCGTCATTCCGACGAATCGGCCGGTCATTCGTGAAGACCGTCCGGATTTGATTTATCGGACGATGGAAGGGAAGTTCCGCGCCGTGGTTGAGGACATCGCCGCCCGCCATGCGAAAGGGCAGCCGGTGCTCGTCGGCACGGTGGCGATCGAAACGTCCGAGATGTTGTCGGAGATGCTCAAAAAACGGGGCATCCCACACAACGTCTTAAACGCGAAAAACCATGCGAAAGAGGCGGAGATCATTGCCCAAGCGGGGCAAAAAGGCGCGGTGACGATTGCGACGAACATGGCCGGGCGCGGGACGGACATTAAGCTCGGCGAAGGGGTCAAAGAGCTCGGCGGATTGGCCGTCATTGGCACGGAGCGTCACGAAAGCCGGAGGATCGATAACCAGCTGCGCGGCCGCTCGGGACGCCAAGGCGATCCGGGGGTGTCGCAGTTTTACTTGTCGCTTGAGGATGAGTTGATGCGCCGCTTTGGTTCCGAGAGCCTCATGGCCATGATGGACCGCCTTGGGATGGACGACTCGCAGCCGATTCAAAGCAAAATGGTGACGAAAGCGGTCGAGTCGGCGCAAAAACGGGTGGAAGGCAACAACTTCGACGCCCGCAAACAGCTGCTTCAATATGACGATGTCCTGCGCGAACAGCGGGAAATCATTTACCGCCAGCGCTATGAAGTGCTCGATTCCGACAACTTGCGCGGCATTATCGAAAAGATGATCCAATCGGTGATCGAGCGCGTCGTCAACGCTCATACGCCGAAAGAAGAGGTTCCCGAAGAATGGAATTTGAAAGGGCTCGTTGAGTATCTCAACGCCCATCTGCTTCCGGAAGGGGATGTAACGGAAGCTGACTTGCGTGGCAAAGAGCCCGAAGAGATGATCGAGCTCATTTGGGCGAAAGTGAAGGCGCGCTATGATGAGAAAGAAGCGCAAATCCCGCCTGAACAGATGCGCGAGTTTGAACGCGTCGTCGTCTTGCGCGCTGTCGATATGAAATGGATGAACCATATCGACGCGATGGAGCAGCTTCGCCAAGGCATCCATTTGCGCGCCTACGGGCAAGTCGACCCGCTGCGCGAATATCAGATGGAAGGCTACGCCATGTTTGAGGAGATGATTGCGGCGATTGAAGAGGAAGTCGCCACCTATATTATGAAGGCGGAAATTCACCATAACCTTGAGCGCCAAGAGGTGGCCAAAGGCGAAGCGGTTCACCCGAAAGAAGACGGCGAAGAACCGAAGAGAAAACCGGTCCGCAAGGCGGTGCGCGTCGGCCGAAACGACCCGTGCCCGTGCGGGAGCGGGAAAAAATATAAACATTGTTGCGGAAGAGTGGTATAACCGTTTATAAATAATAAAGGGAGGCTCGGCCTCCCTTTTGAATGGCAGACATTCATCGTTGGCATACTATATTGATGATGAGGTGAGGACAACATGATCGATTTGGTGGAAATCAAGCAAGAGCTTGAGAAAATGGCTAAGCGATTAGCGGAAATCAGGGGGTCTCTTTGACCTCGAAGCGAAGCAGGCGCGCATTCGCGAATTAGAAGAGCAAATGGCGGCGCCCAACTTTTGGGATGATCAAAAGGCGGCGCAGGCGGTCATTTCCGAAGTGAATGCGCTCAAAGATCTCGTCGAGGAATTTTCCTCGCTTGAAGAACGGTTTGACAACTTGGAAGTGACGTACGAACTGCTCAAGGAAGAGCCGGATGACGAGCTCCAAGCTGAGCTCGTCGAGGAAGCGAAAAAGCTGATGAAAGACTTCAGCGAGTTTGAGTTGCAGTTGCTGCTCAATGAGCCGTACGATCAAAACAACGCTATTTTGGAGCTCCACCCGGGTGCGGGCGGCACGGAGTCGCAAGACTGGGCGTCGATGCTGTTGCGCATGTACACGCGCTGGGCGGAGAAAAAAGGGTTTAAAGTCGAGACGCTCGATTACCTCCCGGGCGAGGAAGCCGGGATTAAAAGCGTCACGCTGCTCATTAAAGGGCACAACGCCTACGGCTACTTAAAAGCGGAAAAAGGGGTGCATCGGCTGGTTCGCATCTCGCCGTTTGACGCCTCAGGCCGCCGCCATACGTCGTTCGTGTCGTGCGAGGTTGTGCCGGAGATGGATGATAACATTGAAATTGAGATCCGGCCGGAAGAGCTGAAAATCGACACGTACCGCTCAAGCGGCGCGGGCGGGCAGCACGTCAACACGACCGACTCGGCCGTGCGCATCACCCACTTGCCGACCGGGATTGTCGTCACGTGCCAATCGGAGCGGTCGCAAATCAAAAACCGCGAAAAAGCGATGAATATGTTGAAGGCGAAATTGTACCAAAAGAAACTCGAGGAGCAACAAGCCGAACTCGCTGAGCTGCGCGGCGAGCAAAAAGAAATCGGCTGGGGCAACCAAATTCGTTCGTACGTCTTCCATCCGTATTCGCTTGTCAAAGACCATCGGACGAACGTCGAGGTCGGCAATGTGCAAGCGGTGATGGATGGGGAAATTGATGTGTTCATCGACGCGTATTTGCGTGCGAAGTTGAAGTAAAGGGCGATCATCGGATCGTCCTTTTTTGTTTCAAAAATCATTTTTCTGATTTTGACGCATCTGCATCCCGGTGGTATGCTGAAGGTAACGAAAGGCAAAAGGAGGGCGATGGCTTTGGCTGTGCGCAAACAATTGCTTTACGAACTGATTGACCGGTTGGATGAAACGGATCATCAAACAGTGTACGATTTTTTGATGTACTTGCTTGATCGGTCCAGAAAGGAACGAATGGTATGGGAGCGGATTGACGAAACAGATGAAGAAGAAGCGTTGACGGAAGAAGAGCGCCAGCAGCTGCAAAGCGATGAAGGATATATCACCGGGGGAGAAGCCAAGCGTGAATTCGGGCTACAAGTTGATTTACCGTAAGGCTGCAGTCAAATTCATCGCTCGTCAAGACAAAGATGTTCAAGAACGATTCGCTTTCGGGCTGCAAGGTCTGCTTGCGATCCCGCCGCAGGGGGATATTAAAAAGTTGAAGGGGCAGGATGGATTATATCGGCTGCGGGTCGGAACATATCGTGTTTTGTTTCGCATCGATCATGAAGAACGAATCATCTATATTGAGGCGATCGGCAACCGCGGGGATGTGTATTGAGGCTTGTATTTTTTGGCTAGGGCGATCATCGGATCGTCCTTTTTTCCTTTAGCATAGCAGACCATTATCGCGTTAATCGGCTGTCATTTACTTGCCAAAACGGGCATGCTATACTCACAGAGGAAGGTGGGGAAGCATGCGGAAGCGAAGAGAGAAGACCATGCCTCCGGCGGTGGAGGCGGCTTTGGAGTATGCGTATGTTCTGATCGGCGCGGCGATCGTCGCTGTGGCGTTTAACGTGTTTTTGCTGCCGAACCGGATCGCTTCGGGCGGAGTTAGCGGCATCAGCACGATTATGCACTCGTTGTTTGGCATTGAGCCTGCCTACGTCCAATGGGCGCTCAACATTCCGCTCTTTATCGCTGGCGTTGTGCTTTTGGGCCGGCAGTTTGGCGTGAAAACGTTTGTCGGGACGGTGTTTTTGCCGCTTGTCGTCTATTTGACGAAAGAGATGGAGCCGGCGACGACGAATCCGCTTCTTGGCGCGATCTTTGGCGGCATCGGCGTGGGGCTTGGCCTCGGCGTCGTCTTCCGCGGACGGGCGTCGACCGGCGGCACCGATTTGGCCGCGCAAATCATCCATAAATATACCGGGCTGTCGCTTGGCATGTGCGTCATTTTGATCGATGGCTTGATCGTGTTGACCGCGGCGTTTGTGTTTGATATTGAACGGGCGCTCTATGCGTTGATCGCGTTGTATGTGACGAGCAAAACGATCGACCTCGTCCAAGTCGGGCTTGGGTATTCGAAAATCGCTCTTATTATTACGAATGAAGAAGAAAAAGTGCGCCGCGCCATTTTGCACGAAATCGACCGCGGAGTGACACGCTTGCCCGCGTATGGCGGTTACACGGAACATGAGCGGCCGGTGTTGATGTGCGTCGTCGCGCAATCGGAGTTCACGAAATTGAAACAATTGGTCCGAACCATTGATCCGACAGCGTTTGTCATCGTTGCGAACGCCGCTGAGGTGCTCGGCGAAGGATTTCAACGTACGTAAAGCGGAAGAAATCGGTTATAATAAAGGAGAATGAAATTTTTGTTTTCTGGGGGGAGTTCGCCATGAAATGGAAATTGGCTGCGATGTTCCTTGGCGTTTCGCTCGCGCTTGCCGCGTGCGGCGGTGGCGGGGACAATGCCGGGGAGAAAAACGGCGGCAGCAACGGCGGAGGGGATACAGCAGCGGCTGCCGAGCAAATTTTTAAACAAAACTGTGCGTCCTGTCATGGACAAGACCTGTCGGGCGGGGTCGGCCCGAACTTGCAAAAGGTTGGAAGCAAGTATTCCAAAGATGAAATTAAAAACATTATCGCCAACGGCCGCGGCGCGATGCCGGCAGGAATCATTAAAGGGGAAGACGCCGACAAAGTGGCGGAATGGCTGGCTGCGAAAAAATAATGGACGGATGTTTCTGACTCTTTGAAAGGAAAAGATCGCTTCATTCAAGGAAGGTGCACCGCCTTGTTCGCTTAAGAACGGGGCGGTGTTTTCTGTTTTTGCATCTTTTGTCCTAGTTTCTCCATTGTTCCCCATTTGAAATATAAATGTAAAATTCGACAATAGAAAATCGTGTTATAATAATCCTTGCGGAATTTTGCAAGATTCATTCGAAACAGCTCGAGAAATGGCAACAGGGAAGTCGAAAATAGGTGATGATGATGATTGAAATGCAAGATGTATACAAAACGTATCCAAACGGCGTTGTGGCGTTAAACGGCATCAACGTCCGCATCAAGCAAGGAGAATTCGTCTATGTCGTTGGACCCAGCGGAGCTGGGAAGTCGACGTTTATTAAGATGATGTACCGCGAGGAAAAGCCGACGAGCGGGACCATTATGGTCAACGGCGTCAACCTTGCCAAACTCAAAGACAGCAAAGTCCCTCTTTTGCGCCGCCATATCGGTGTTGTGTTCCAAGATTTCAAGTTGCTTCCGAAGCTCAACGTTTACGAAAACGTTGCCTTTGCCTTGGAAGTCATTGAAGAATCGCCGAAAGTGATCCGCAAAAAAGTGATGGAAGTACTCGACTTAGTCGGCCTCAAGCATAAAATCCGCTCTTATCCGAACGAACTGTCCGGGGGCGAACAGCAGCGCGTCTCCATTGCCCGCTCAATCGTCAACTCCCCGAAGATCGTGATTGCCGACGAACCAACAGGAAACTTGGACCCGGAAACCTCATGGGGCATTGTGGAGCTGTTTGAAAAAATCAACGACCGGGGAACGACGATTGTGATGGCGACCCACAACAAAGAGATCGTCAACGCGACCCGGCGGCGCGTCATCGCCATCGAAAACGGGAAAATCGTCCGCGACGAGGCGAAGGGGGAATACGGCTATGACGCTTCATACGTTTAAGCGCCACGTCCGGGAAAGCATCAAAAGCCTTGGCCGCAACGGTTGGATGACGTTTGCCTCCGCGAGCGCCGTCACGGTGACGCTGTTGCTTGTCGGCGTCTTTTTTGTCGTCATGTTCAACATCAACCATTTTGCCCAAAAAGTCGAAAACGATGTCGAAATTCGCGTCCATATCGAGCTGACGGCCGACAACCAGCAAAAAAACGCTTTGCGCCGGCAAATTGAAGCTATTCCAAACGTCAAGGAAGTGCGCTATTCATCAAAGGACGAAGAGCTGAAGCGGCTGATCAAAAGCATGGGGGAGGAAGGCTCGTCGTTCCGCTTATTTGAACAGGACAACCCACTAAGCGATGTATACGTCGTGAAAGCGGCCCATCCGCAAGATACAGTGAAAATCGCCAAACAAATCGAAACATTGCCGTTCGTCCATAAAGTCAATTATGGCCAAGGGACGGTCGAGAAGCTGTTTGACGCACTGAAAGTGGCGCGCAACGTCGGGCTCGTGCTCATTCTCGGATTGTTGTTTACGGCAATGTTTCTCATCTCCAACACGATCAAAATTACGATTTTCGCCCGCCGTCGCGAAATCGAAATTATGCGGCTCGTGGGTGCGACGAACGGATTTATCCGCTGGCCGTTCTTTTTGGAAGGGTTATGGCTTGGAATGCTCGGCGCTCTCTTCCCGATCGCGGCGCTTTCGATCGTGTACTACAACGTGTATCAAGTGTATGAACAGCGGGTTTCCTTGCCGTTTTTTGAACTTCTTCCGTTTTCGCCGTTTATGTGGCAGTTGAGCGCACTGCTGCTGGCGATTGGCGCGGGCATCGGCATTTGGGGAAGCGTCATGTCCGTGCGCAAGTTTTTGAAAGTGTAAAAAAGAATCATACATAGGGAGAGGGGAAAGCGATGAAGAAGAAAAATATGATGGCGCTCGCCGTCGCCGCGGCGCTCGGTCTTGGCGTTCTGCCGCCGGCGGCGGATGCCGTCAGCACTCGTGATATCGAACAAAAGCGAGGGGAGATCGACGCGCTTCGTTCGAAGCGGTCAGAGGTGCAGGAACAAATCAGCGAGGCGCAAAAAAACATCGAAGCCCTTCAATCGCAGCAAAAACAAGTCGCCAACGATATTGAAAAGCTGAACATGGCCATTGAGGAAACGAGCGGCAAAATCCGCAACGTCAGCGTCGACATTGACCAAACGGAGCAAGCCATTGACGAATTAAAACAAGAAATTGCCGAAATTCAAGAACGCATTGAAAAGCGAAATGAAATTTTGAAAGAGCGGCTCCGTTCCTTGCAGGAAAGCGGCGGGACGATCAGCTACTTGCAAGTATTGCTTGGCGCGCAAAGCTTCAGCGACTTCATTGACCGGATGAGCGCCGTGACGACGATCATGGAAGCGGACCAACAAATCATCCGCGAGCAGGAAGCCGATAAAGCGTTAAAAGAGAAAAAGGAAGCCGAATTGACGGAGAAGCGGAACAAGTTGCAAGCGGATTTGCAAGAATTGAAGCAGCTGCAATCGAAACTCGCGGGCCAGCTGGAGCAAAAAAATCGCCTGATGGCCGATTTGAAGCAAAGAGAGGAAGAAGAGCATGATCATAAGATGGCGCTCGAAGAGGAAAAAGAGCTGATCGCCAAACAAGAAGCGGCAGTGAAACAACAGCTTGCCGAACTTGAGCGGCAAAAACGGGCGGAAGAAGCAGCGAAACAACGGGCGCGTACGTACACTTGGTCTGACAGTGGTGAAGCATCGTCAGGGGAAACGCCATCCGGCGGCAGCACGCCGCCTGTATCGAGCGGAGCGTTTACCCGGCCGGCCAACGGGCCGATCACCTCGGGCTTTGGCTACCGGTTTGGCGGCACGGACTTCCATCCGGGAGTCGACATCGGCAAGCGGGCTGCTGTCGTTCCCGTTGTGGCGGCCGCAGATGGCATCGTGTTCCGGTCCTATTATTCTAGCAGCTATGGCAACGTCATTTTCATCAGTCATGTGATTAATGGGCAAACCTATACGACCGTGTACGCCCATTTGGAAGCGCGTCTTGTTGGCGAAGGGCAGCACGTCCGCAAAGGGCAAGTGATTGGCTACATGGGCAATACCGGTCATTCGACCGGTCCGCATCTTCATTTTGAACTGCACCGCGGCGGCTGGAACGAGGCGAAAACGAATGCGGTCAATCCGCTTGACTATATTCCTTTCTAATTTCGAACGGTAGGTGGCATTGCGCAACTTGTCTGTCTTTTGGCAGGACAAGTTGCGTATTTTTTTGATTGATTTGACATCATCGGCAGGCAAATTCCCTGCCATTCCGCTTTGATGCTATTTTGGTTTTGGCGGTGATGAATGTGGGACATCCTCCTCAACCCGCTGGGAATGAAAAAAGATTGTGGCCATCGCTTGCCTGTGATACGATTAATGTAAACTTTTATTTATTATTGGTTTACAAATAGCAGTGAAAGGGGGACAGATGCGATTTACGGGATGAGAAGATCAAGGTGAAGGACCGAAGCTTGGGGGAAACCAACTAGCGCCCCAAGTGGATTTTGTACATGACGGCGCAAAGTGAGGGGGGATCCGATGAATATCGTCTGCATTCCGGGATGGGGAATGAAAGCGGGGATTTTTGCCCCGCTGCTCGATTCGTTATCACTAAGCGGAAACGTGACAGCCGTCGAATGGAAGGGAATTGAAACGATCCATTGCTTTCGAAAACGAGCGGAACAGGCGCTTCAGGAACGCGCAGCAGTCATCGGCTGGTCGCTCGGTTCGCTTGTGGCGCTGGAGTTGGCCCATGCTTACCCCGAGCGGGTCTCCCGCCTTATTTTGATCGGCGGCACGAGCCGTTTTGTTGCCGAAGACGGTTATGAAGCCGGATGGCATCCGCGGATCGTCAAGAGGATGAAAACACAGCTGCAAGCACGGCCGGCTGACACGATCGCGGCGTTTCTTGCTTCATTATGGTCCAAAAGCGAAGAGGGCGATATTTCCGCATTTTTTTACTGCGATCGGGTTGATGAACTGCTGATCGGGCTTGATTATTTGGTCGAGGCCGATGCACGTCCGTTTTTGCCGGATATCTCCGCCCCAATGCTGGTCGTCCACGGCGAGCAAGATGTGATTTGTCCACCCGCTGCTGCGCGCTATATCGTTGAACGCGCTCCCAACGCCACCATGGCGTTGTTGCCCGATACAGGGCACGTTCCATTTTGGACCCAAACCGAGACATGTGTTCATCTTATTCAAACATGGGTTGGTGAGACCGATGATTGACAAGCAGCTCATGCGAAAGCGGTTTAGCGAGCGTGCGAAAACGTATGACCAGTTTGCTAATGTCCAAAAAACAATGGCCGATCTCTTGGCTGACTGCATTGGCATACGCCCCCACAACATTTTAGAAGTTGGCTGCGGCACAGGCTATCTCACTGAAAAACTGTGCCGTATGTTCCCGCACGCGCGCATGACCGCAGTCGACATTGCGCCAGGCATGATCACCGTTGCGCAGGAACGGGTTTGCGGCGAAGATGTGACATGGATATGCGCGGATATCGAGGATATGACATGGAATGAGCCGTATGATTTAATCATTTCCAATGCAACGTTTCAATGGCTGAATGACCCCGTCAACACGATCGCCCGCCTCTACCGAGCGTTAAGTGAGGGAGGGTGTCTTGTGTTTTCCACTTTCGGCGCCCGTACGTTCCACGAATTGCATACTTCCTTTTCGTTGGCGCTGAAAGCGGAGAACATCCATGAACCGTTTCGCATCGGCCCGGCTTTTCCAACCCTGGCGGAATGGATCGACCGCTGCCAGCAAGCTGCCCCTGCTGCCCACATTGATGGGTTTGAATGGATGGAAACGGAGCGATTTCCATCTGTCCGTGACTTTTTTCTATCGCTGCGCCATATCGGTGCCACAAATAGCATGGTTGGCCGCTATTGCCAACGTCCGTCTGTCTTCAAAGCCATGATGCGCGAATACGAACAGCGCTTTTTGGTGCACGGGGAGATCACGGCTACTTACCATTGCCTATTGATTCGCATGACCCGCTGTTAGACATTTGTTGATAAGGAGTGTTTTTTACCATGAAAACATATCGAATGACCGTCCAAGGCATGACATGCACCGGTTGTGAACAACATGTCGCCAGAGCGCTGAGCGCGGTTGGGGCTAAGCTGATGGATGTCAGCTTCCGGCGCGGTGAAGCAGTATTCGCGCTGCCCGAGGACGCCGACGTTGACATGGCGAGACAAGCGGTCAAAAACGCTCATTACGAGCCGGGGGATATCGAGGAGGTCGCCGCACCAGCCAGCCCTGCCACTGCTGGCGAAAGAGAGTATGACTACATCATCATTGGTTCCGGCGCGGCCGCGTTTTCTTCAGCGATTGAAGCCGTGAAATATGGAGCGAAAGTCGCCATGGTCGAACGCGGCACAGTCGGGGGGACATGCGTCAATATCGGCTGCGTACCATCCAAGACATTGCTTCGGGCCGGTGAAATCCAGGCGTTGGCACAGAATCATCCATTTCTTGGACTCCATACATCGGCCGGTCCGGTGGACTTGGCGCTGTTAGTGAAGCAAAAAAATGAACTGGTCGAGCAGCTTCGCCAAGCGAAATATGCAGACTTGATCAGAGAGTACGGGTTCGATTTCATCCGAGGGGAAGCACGATTTGTCGATGGTCAAACGATTGAAGTCAACGGCCAAACGCTGTCGGCGAAACGGTTTTTGATCGCGACAGGCGCTTCCCCGGCCGTGCCGGATATTCCGGGACTTCATGATGTCGACTACTTGACCAGCACGACCTTGCTTGAACTGGAAAAAGTGCCGAAGCGGCTCGCCGTCATCGGCGCCGGCTACATCGGGATGGAGTTGGGACAGCTGTTCCACCATCTCGGCTCGGAGGTGACGTTGATGCAGCGAAGCTCGCGCCTGCTGAAAGAGTATGACCCGGAAATTTCCGAAGCGATGACGCGGGCGCTCACAGAACAAGGCATCCGCGTCATCACCGGTGCTTCATTTGAACGGGTCGAACAAGATGGGAATACGAAAAAAGTGTATGTGAACGTGGACGGACGCACCCGGGTCATCGAAGCGGACGAATTGCTCGTGGCTGCCGGGAGAACGCCGAATACGGCGGCGTTGAACTTGCCGGCAGCCGGTGTGGAAGTCGGGGCGCGCGGGGAAATTTTGATCGACGAATACACACGGACGACGAACCCGTCGATTTATGCGGCAGGCGATGTCACGCTCGGCCCGCAGTTCGTCTATGTCGCGGCCTATCAGGGAGCCGTTGCCGCGGCCAATGCCGTCGGCGGGCTGAACAAGCGCTGGGATACGGCCGTCGTTCCGGCGGTGACGTTCACCCATCCGGCCATCGCCACTGTCGGTTTGACCGAACAGCGGGCGAAAGAAAACGGGTATGACGTGAAAACGTCCGTCCTGCCGCTTGAGGCGGTGCCGCGCGCCATCGTCAACCGGGAAACGACGGGGGTGTTTAAACTTGTCGCTGAGGCCCGTACGGGCAAGCTGCTGGGCGCCCACATCGTCGCTGACCATGCCGGCGAGGTCATTTACGCCGCAGCGTTGGCGATTCAATTCGGATTAACGATCGACGACCTTCGCCGAACGTTGGCCCCGTATTTAACGATGGCGGAAGGGCTGAAGCTGGCGGCGCTGACGTTTGACCAAGATGTCTCGAAACTGTCGTGCTGTGCGGGGTAAAGCCTTCGAACGGGGGCTGTCGTTTCGATGATTGACCTGTTGCTGAAAGGGACAGATGACCGATGAAAAGCATTCGACGATGGGGAAGGATCGAGGCCTGTTTGTTCCAGTCATTGACAGGTCTCTTCTTCTTTTTGTATAATTATCTCGAATTCGAGATTTTTAAAAAAACGACCATCTATTTAAGGAGTGAAGAAGGAATGATCCGCATCGACCGGGCGTCGTCCCGATATCATGCCGATTACGGCTGGCTGAAAACATACCATAGCTTCTCATTTGGCGAGTATTATGATCCGAACAACATCCAGTTTGGCCCGCTAAGGGTGTTAAACGACGATTTCGTTGCGCCGCTTGCTGGTTTTGGCGCTCACCCACACCGGGAGATGGAAATTGTGTCAATCGTGTTAAAGGGGTACTTGCAACATGAAGACAGCACGGGGCATAAAGCGGTGACGACGTTTGGCGGCGTGCAGCGGATGTCGGCCGGCACCGGCATCGTCCATTCGGAAGTGAATCCGTCGGCGACAGAAGAAGTGAATTTTTTGCAACTTTGGTTTTTGCCGGAGCAATACGGATTGCCGCCGTCATACGAGCGAACCGAGTTTCCGGTCGACAAGATGAAAAACGCCTTGTTGCCGATTGTCACGAAACACCCGTCTTCCCCGGGGATTGCTCACATTCATCAAGATTTGACGATTTATCTTTCCGATTTGGAAGCCGGGCATGAGCTGACGTTTACTCAGCCAGAAGGGCGGAACATCTTTGTCTTTGTCATTGAGGGAGATTTGACGTTAAACGGCGAGGCCCATCTCGAACGGCGCGATGCGGCCCGCATCACGGAAACGCCGGTTCTTGGCCTCGCAACGAACAAAGGATCGCGGTTGATGCTCATCGACTTGCCAAAAGAGGGGTGAAAGCGTTTCGTTTTTGTGCGGTTCATTGGTTTGGCTTCCATTCTAGGAGGCTGGTGATTTAATCGTGAATACGGCTTTACCATGTCATTTCTCAATTAGAAAAACCTTGTTGCATCGATCCTGCTTTTCGCCCATTCCCCCCATTGAGTAAGGGAATCAGCCGTTTTTCACCGCCCTCCTAGATCGTGCCAAGAAGACGAATCAAGAAGAGGCATCGTTCGCCGCCAAGGGCGAGGGGTGCCTCTTTTTTCCGTTCTGTATGAGTTGAGAAATCAACAAGGAGCGTGTAAACTAGTAAAGGATAGACAACGAATGAGCATACTCGGTACAAGCCTAACATATGATGGAGATAAAGGCATGGCACGGCGTGAGGCGGTGCTTTTCCTTTTCTCATTGGCGGAAGCCGCCGCCGTCTAGGCGGCAGAGGCGTCCGCTTGCTTCACCGAAGGAGAACGAGAAGAGACCCCCTTTCCCTTCTGTTGCAGGCAATGGAAAGGGCAGGTTTAGGGTGAGGAGGAAGCAACGTGAAAAAATCGACGACGGCCGCATTGATGGCCATATCGATGCTCATTGGGGCGGGAGGGACGTACGCTGGCCTTCAGTTGGCGGACCGCCCGATGGAAGGCTCGCTTTCGACGATTGTTTCGAATGAGCCGTCCAAGTCGACGAACGACAGCGAAGAGATGAAAAAAATCCGGCAAGCTTATGAGCTCATTAAGAATCGGTACGTGGAGAAAGTGGATGAAGAAAAACTGACGGAAGGCGCCATTCAAGGGATGATCAACACGCTCCATGACCCGTATTCCGTCTACATGGATGCGGAAACGACGGAGCAGTTCAACGAGTCGCTCGACTCGTCGTTTGAGGGGATCGGCGCCGAAGTGAGCATGATCGACGGCAAGGTGACGATCGTTGCTCCGATCAAAAACTCGCCGGCGGAAAAAGCGGGTCTGAAGCCGAACGATCAAATTTTGCGCGTCAACGGAGAAAGCCTGGAAGGGCTTGATTTATATGAAGCGGTATTGAAAATCCGCGGCAAGAAAGGAACAACGGTGGAGCTTGACATTTTGCGCCCCGGCGTCAAAAACGTGATGAAAGTCAAAGTCGTCCGCGACGAAATTCCGATTCAGACGGTGTATGACTCGATCAAAACATACAACGGCAAAAAGGCGGGCTATTTGCAAATTACGTCGTTTTCGGAAAACACAGCCGCCGATTTTAAAAAGAAATTGGCGAAGCTTGAGGCCGAACATATTGATGGCTTGATCATCGATGTGCGCGGCAATCCGGGCGGCTATTTGCAAAGCGTTGAGGAAATTTTGAAACAGCTCATCCCGAAAGGCAAACCATATGTGCAAATTGAAGAACGCGATGGCGATCGGCAAAAGTTTTATTCCGATTTAACGGCGAAAAAGCCATACCCGATCGTTGTGCTCATCGACAAAGGAAGCGCATCCGCGTCGGAAATTTTGGCGGGAGCGATGAAGGAAGCGGGCGGCTACAAGCTGGTCGGCGAGGCAACGTTCGGCAAAGGGACGGTGCAGCAGGCGATTCCGATGGGCGACGGCAGCAACATCAAATTGACGCTGTACAAATGGCTGACGCCGGACGGGCATTGGATCCATAAAAAAGGGATCAAGCCGGATGTCGCGGTGGCGCAGCCGGATTATTTCCACGTCGCTCCGCTTCATGTGGAAAAACCGCTTCGGTATGACATGAACGACGAGCAAATCGCCAATGCGCAAAAAATGCTCAAAGGGCTTGGGTTCGACCCGGGCCGCACGGACGGCTACTTCAGCAAAGAAACCGAACAAGCCGTTCAAGCGTTCCAAAAAGCGAATCAGCTGCCGGTTACGGGACGAATCGATGAGACGACGGCGGATGTGCTGCAAACGAAAATCATGGAAGCCGTCCGCGATCCGAAGCATGATGTGCAGCTGAAAAAAGCGCTTGGCGTGTTGTTTCCGTCGTAAGCGAGCCGAGGACGATTGATGCTATATACGGTAATAAGAAAGGGTGTCCCGATCCTTTTGGGACACCCTTTCTTTTTATCATCTCTATAGATGCAATTTAAAGCTTTAACATTTTTCGTTTTTACCAGTGATTGCATCCGACTGTCGAGTGACCGAACAACGCCGCTTCCAGACCCATGAATGGGTCTGTGAAGCGAGTCGTTGTTCGGTCTTCCATCACGCTTTAGCGTGACCGACGAAAATGGACAAACCACTTTTCCGTCAAGGATATGTTAAACTTCTTTGTTGCATCTATATCGAATCGAAGGAGGATGCTGCTGCCAGGCCGCAAGTGAAAGCAGGAGATGTTCAAGCGGATCCGATGGATCCGTCCGACCTTTTCGATTTTGGATCACCTATGCCTTCCTACAGGCGGGCTGGTGTTTTCTCCCTTTCTGATGGAAGCGGCAGCTGCACGGTTTTTTCGATCGCAAACCGCGGCCGCCGTTTCACCTCTTGATAAATTTTGCCGATGTATTCCCCGATGAGGCCGAGGCTCATGAGCACCAGCCCGCCGATGAACCAAACGGAAATCATGAGCGACGTCCAGCCCGATTCGGCGTGTCCAAGCCATTTGACGATCAGGGCGTACAGCCCGGCCGCACCGCTCGTGAGAAAGGCCAAAAACCCGATGAGCGTAATGGCGCGAATCGGTGCGACGCTCAAGGACGTGATGCCGTCAAAGGCGAAGGCGAGCATCTTTTTGAGCGGGTATTTCGACTGTCCAGCCCACCGCTCATGCCGGTCGTAAAAGACGCACGTCGAGCGGAAGCCGACGAGCGGAACCAACCCGCGCAAAAAGAGATTGACTTCCGTGTAACGGCTCAGTTCATCGAGCGCCCGCTTGCTCATCAGACGGAAATCGGCGTGGTTGTAAATCAGCTCGATTCCGATGGCCCTCATGAACCGATAAAAGGCTTGGGCGGTCGTACGCTTGAACCACGTGTCTGTCTTTCGGCTCCGCCGCACGCCATACACGATGTCATACCCTTCGCGGTATTTTTGCACAAATTCGCGGATCGCCTCCACATCGTCTTGCAAATCGGCGTCAATGGACACGGCACAATCGGCGTACGCGCGAACGGTTTCGAGCCCAGCGAGCAGCGCCCGCTGATGGCCGACGTTGCGAGCGAGTTTCACACCGGAGACAAACGGGTTGCGCTCGCTTTCTTCTTCAATGAGCGCCCATGTCCGGTCGCGGCTGCCGTCGTCGACAAAAACGATATGGCTGTCGATGGCGACCGCTCCTTCTTCGAGCAGCTGCTCAAGCAAAGCGGTCAGCCGCCGGGCCGTTTCCGGCAACACTTCTTCTTCGTTGTAGCATGGGACGACGATGGCTAACAATGGTTTGTCCACCATGTTTCTTGCCTCCCTTTCACTCCACTTCGTATACATAAATTTTCCAGACTGACTGTCGATCGGTGAACGCCCGCAAGAAGCGGAGATGGATGTCGCGGGCGTTCATGATCGGGACGGAGGAAAAAATGTACTTGCCGCCAAGCTGTTTGAACGCCTTTGTGTCGATCTCGAAATGACGAATCACTTTATGCGAGCGTTTCGTGAACATGTAATGTTTCCCGAGCTCTGCCGAAAACAAATAGACGCGGTTGCCCCAATGGTCGAAATAGTCTTTCAGCACTGGGCTTTTGTCCAATTCTTTGGCAATGATGCGGCGAAACTTCCGCTTATACGACAACGGGTAAAAATTGTTGTACGTATCGAGCGTATAAAACCCGTTGTATTGAGCGATGGCCGGGTGAAGCCCAACGCTGGCAACGCGGTAGGACGATACCGGCTTGCCGATGTATTGCTTGATTTTGGTAAATAAATGTTCGGAATAAAACTGCTCGAACGACGGCGTGCCAGCGAGGCGATAGCGGATTTCCTCGTTAAACCCGCCAAGCAAAAGCAGCTGCAGCGCCAAGGCGATCGGCACGAGGCGCCGCCATGCGGTCCGTTCCTTGGCTAAGATTTGCAAGGCCAAGGCAAAATCGACGTAAATGACCATCGGCCGCAAAAAATGGAAGCGGGCGAAATTGAACGTATTCAAAAGTGAAATCCGTTCTTTCAGCGGCTGCCACCCTTTGTAAAACCAAAACGCATACCAAGCCGATAAGGCGATGTTCAACCAAAACAGCAAAAGGAAGCGCCGCTCCAATGACCCGCGCTGACGGCGGCGCAAAACGAGAAGAAACGCCGCCCAAAGCACCGGCAAGATGATCGGCCCATGGACGGTCATCACATGCGTATGGCCGAGCACATAGTTTTTCAACGTTAAACGAAGGCAGTGGACGAAGCTGAGCCGCGAGGAGAGGAACTCGTTCCGGCTCGTCGGTTCGCCGCTGAAGACAAGCGAGTACACGAGGCGGTACTCGATGGCCAAAAACAAGCTTGTCATCAGGGCGATCGCGGCGAAAAACCGCTTGTTCCACTGCTTGCGGACAACGCCGTCAAACAGCCACACCGCCGCCATCGCGGCGAGGAAAAAGAAAAATCCGAGCACAAAGCTGGCGTAAAACGGAAGCAAGATGATCGCAAGCCATTCTTTCCATGTCGCTTCTCCGTTGCGGATCGACAGAAACGCCCAAAGCGCCAGCGGCATGCCGAGCGTGCTTAACATGCCGGACGGCCAAAACGGTGTCAGCGCAAAAGCAAGCGCCGCCCCGACGCGAATGAGCCATGATTCCGGTGAAGGCAAAAAGTGGCGCCTGAGCAGCCAATACATACCCAAAAAGGCGAATACCCTCGTGATCGTCTGGCTGAGCGCGTACGCCGCCATGGAGGGAAACAAAGCATGCAGCCACACGATGCCGCTGAATTCTGTGCCGAAGGCGTTGCGCGGCAACCCGTTGATCACTTGCGGGATGACGGCATCGATTGGGCCAAATAGTTGGCCGCTGCGAACGAGCACGCGATACCAGGCGATGTTCGAATCCATATTGTCGTGCACGCGAATATGGGCGTGTTCGCCTAACATGTACAGCGGAGAAAGGTAGAGAGCCAATACGATGAACGCGATGGCGACCGCTTTTCGTTCTCTTTGTTCCATCTCGCGCGCCCTCCTTTCCCATACGGGAAGATTGCACAACATGGTCCATTATAAACCGCTGCGATTAAAAAAGCATAAAAAAATTGTAAAGAAGTAGTGAAGGGGGAGAAAAAGGGGAAAGAAGCAACCAAAAAAACACCCTGCGTCAAGCAGGGAGGATGGAACCATTAGGCAAACAACCCCATCACCCGCCCAAGGCCGCGCCGTTTCTGCTTTGGTTCGTCCGATGTTTCATGGGAGGAAGGCGGCCGATTGTTCAGCTGCTGTTCAAGGCGGGCGACAAGCTGCTCCAACGCAGTGAGGCGGGCGACGATTTCTTCCATTTCTTGGCGGTGATGCAACAGTTGAATGGAGACGACGTCATCTGCTTTTTGCTCCAGTTGCCGTTCAAGCTGGTCCAAGCGCGAGGAGACGCGGGCGATTTCGGGTTCGATCGATTCATGTAAGGCGTCAATAGGAATGTTGTTCCGCAGCGGCGTCGGAGGGCGTTTCGGGGTCGGCGGCGCTTCCATGGCGGCGCCTTGTTCAAATTTGACCCGTTCGAGCAAGGCGACTGTTTTTTCATCAAACAAGTAGTGGCCGGCCTCGTTTCTCCGCAACGGAATGTTGTATTTGCGCACCCAGCGCTGGATCGTTTTCGGCGATACACCAAGGCGAATAGCGACGTCGGACGTTTTCAATTCCATCGTTTCACTCCTCCTTGTTTCGTCTTGTTTATCCTTTTTCCTCTGCATCTTTGAAAATCCTTCCCAGCCGACAAAACTAGTGTTGATTCGGCAAAGAAAGTGGAAAACAGCGAAGATTCGCCATTGGCGAAAAAAGATGGCTGTGGGCATGGGAATTGGCCATGCCATTTGGTAGAATAGAAGATAAAGAATGATGAACGACGCAAGGGGTGAAGCGGATGGCAACATGGTGGCTGGAATGGCTTGAGGGCGTCGCGTCGGTTTGGCGGCAGCCGCTTCTTTATTATGGCGCCGCGCTCGCTTTGGCCGTCGGTTGGCGGCGGGTGAAGCGGGAGCGCCGCGATTTTCATGTGCGCGTCTACAGCCTATGGCAAGAGTGGCGCGGGCTTTGGACGAAGGGATGGATGGCTGGAGCGATGTTGTCGGCGGCGGCCGTCGGCATCGGGATCGCGGTGCCGCAGGAAGCGGTTTGGACGGTGACGGTGCTGACGGTGCTCTTTAGTTTGACGATGGAAGCGCGGTTGCTGTCGCCTGCTTATACGGTTGGCGGCGCGCTTCTCGTGCTCGGTTTGGCGGAGCGAAGCAGCGCGTTGTCCCGATGGCTTCCCGATGGCATGGCGGCCGCGCCCGCTTTGGCGGTGTGGCTTGCGTTGCTTTTGCTTTCGGAAGGATGGCTCATCATTCGCACGCGAAACGAGGCGGCCTCGCCGCAGCTTGCGAAAAGCAAGCGAGGGATGACGGTCGGCCTGCAATGGACGCAGCGTCTTTGGTTTGTGCCGGTTGTGCTGCCCGTATCAGGCGGCGCGCTGCCTCCGGCTTCCTGGTGGCCGCTCGTTTCGACGGGAGACAGCTATTCATTTTGGCTCGTGCCGTTTCTTCTCGGCTTTTCCCAGCGCCGCCAGCACATGCTGCCGGCGGAAGCGGCGCGCGCGGAGGGGCGGCTTGTTGTTCGGCTGGCGTTCGTTGTCGCCCTGTTGGCCGCTTCGGGTATATGGTATCCACCGCTCACGGTGGCGGCGGGGGCTATGGCCATCATCGGCCGCGAATGGATTGCGTTTTCCGGGCATCGCGCCGACCGCGCCCGCCCGCCCCGCTTTGCCCGCCATCCGCACGGCTTGGTGATTGTCGGCGTGCTTCCCGGCTCGAAAGCGGAAAAAATGGGGCTTTCGATCGGAGAAGTCATCATCAAAACAAACGGCGCCCCGGTGCGGAGTGAAACCGAGTTTTACGAGGCGCTCCAACGCAACCGCGCGTTCTGCAAGTTGGATGTCGTCGGACATAACGGCGAAGTCCGTTTCGTCCAAGGGGCGCTCTATGAGGATGAGCATCATGAACTCGGGCTGCTGTTCGTCCGTGATCGGAACGCATCAGCGTCTGAAGCTGTTTCGTAAAGGAGAATGGATCATGTGGTTTTTGGCGGCACTCATCATTCCGTGCTTATTGGTGCTGTTGTTTGCGCGGGTGACGTACAATCGGTACATTGCTGTGCTGTTGACGACGGCGCTGCTTGTCGCTTCCTACTTGAAAGGCTATACGGATGAGCTGCATGAAATCGTCGCTGACATTGCATCGACGATCGCCGGCTTTCTTTGGGCCGGCCGCATGCTCGACTATCTGAAGCAAAAATGAAGCGGCGTTGTCGGTTCAACCGTCTGTTTTTGGAAAAAGGCATCGTCGGCTGAACCTCGGATTGTCGAAACGGAACGGAGCGAAGACGCGGACCTTGGGCATGAATGGGTCCGCTTTTTCGCGTTTTTCGGTGCGAAGCGATGGAAAACGCTGAGTGGATTGGTACGAATATGAGTTCGCATTTTTGATGCATGGATCATCACGATGTGATACAATGGGGAAAGATGGTACGAAGGAGGAGGCGAAACGGTGGAGGGCCGTTTTCAATTAGTGGCGCCATACGAACCGCAAGGCGATCAGCCGCAGGCGATCGCCAAGCTCGTTGACGGCCTGCGCCGCGGGGTGAAGCATCAAACGCTGCTTGGGGCGACGGGGACGGGCAAAACGTTTACGATCTCGAACGTGATCGCCCAAGTCAACAAACCGACGCTTGTCATCGCCCACAACAAAACGCTCGCTGGCCAATTGTACAGCGAGCTGAAAGAGTTTTTCCCGCACAACGCCGTCGAATATTTTGTCAGCTATTACGATTACTATCAGCCGGAAGCGTATGTGCCGCAGACGGATACGTACATTGAAAAAGACGCGAAAATCAACGATGAAATCGACAAATTGCGGCACTCGGCGACATCAGCCTTGTTTGAGCGCCGGGACGTGATTATCGTTGCGAGCGTGTCGTGCATTTACGGTTT
Source organism: Geobacillus sp. PLS 41 (assembly GCF_056494105.1). Classification (NCBI taxonomy): domain Bacteria; kingdom Bacillati; phylum Bacillota; class Bacilli; order Caryophanales; family Anoxybacillaceae; genus Geobacillus; species Geobacillus sp. PLS 41. The sequence goes on from NZ_CM151395.1 coordinate 998,118, forward strand.
AGGGTCGCCGGAAGAGTACCGCGAACTGGTCGTATCGCTGCGCGTTGGGATGGAGATCGAGCGCAACGCGTTGCTTCGGCGGCTTGTCGACATCCAATACGACCGCAATGACATCGATTTTCGCCGCGGCACGTTCCGCGTCCGCGGCGATGTTGTCGAAATTTTCCCCGCGTCGCGCGATGAACATTGCATCCGCGTCGAATTTTTCGGCGATGAAATCGAGCGCATCCGCGAGGTGGACGCCTTAACCGGCGAGGTGCTCGGCGAGCGCGAGCATGTCGCCATTTTCCCGGCGTCGCACTTCGTGACGCGCGAGGAGAAAATGCGGCTCGCCATTCAAAACATCGAACAAGAGCTTGAGGAGCGGCTTGCCGAACTGCGCGCGCAAGGGAAGCTCTTAGAGGCGCAGCGGCTTGAGCAGCGGACGCGCTATGACCTTGAAATGATGCGCGAGATGGGCTTTTGTTCCGGCATCGAAAACTACTCGCGCCATTTGGCGCTGCGGCCGCCGGGCTCAACGCCGTATACATTGCTTGACTATTTTCCGGACGATTTTTTGATCATCGTTGATGAGTCGCACGTCACCTTGCCGCAGCTGCGCGGCATGTACAACGGCGACCGGGCGCGCAAGCAAGTGCTTGTCGACCACGGCTTCCGTCTGCCGTCGGCGCTTGACAACCGGCCGCTCACGTTTGAAGAGTTCGAGCAAAAAATCAATCAAATTATTTACGTCTCAGCGACGCCGGGGCCGTATGAGCTTGAACACAGCCCGGGCGTTGTCGAACAAATCATCCGCCCGACCGGGCTTCTCGACCCAACGATCGACGTCCGCCCGACGAAAGGGCAAATCGACGATTTGATCGGCGAAATTCGCGAGCGCGTCGAGCGGAACGAGCGGACGTTGGTGACGACGCTGACGAAAAAGATGGCGGAAGATTTGACCGATTATTTGAAAGAAGCGGGGATCAAGGTGGCGTATTTGCATTCGGAAATTAAGACGCTCGAGCGCATTGAAATCATCCGCGATTTGCGGCTCGGCAAATACGATGTATTGGTCGGCATCAACTTGCTTCGCGAAGGGCTCGACATCCCAGAAGTGTCGCTTGTCGCCATTTTGGACGCCGACAAAGAAGGGTTTTTGCGCTCGGAGCGCTCGCTCATCCAGACGATCGGCCGGGCGGCGCGCAACGCGAACGGCCATGTGATCATGTACGCCGATACGATCACGAAATCGATGGAAGTCGCCATTCAAGAGACGAAGCGGCGCCGCGCGATTCAAGAAGAGTACAACCGAAAGCACGGCATCGTGCCGCGCACGGTGAAAAAGGAGATTCGCGACGTCATCCGCGCGACGTATGCGGCGGAAGAGACGGAGATGTACGAGGCAAAGCCGGCGGCAGCGATGACGAAACAAGAGCGGGAAGAGCTGATTCGAACGCTCGAAGCGGAAATGAAAGAGGCGGCCAAAGCGCTCGACTTCGAGCGGGCCGCCCAGCTGCGCGATATCATTTTCGAATTGAAAGCGGAAGGGTGATGGCCGGATGAACGGAATGGATAAAATTGTCGTCAAAGGGGCGCGCGCCCACAACTTGAAAAACATTGACGTCGAAATCCCGCGCGGCAAGCTCGTCGTCTTGACCGGGCTGTCCGGGTCGGGGAAGTCGTCGCTGGCGTTTGATACGATTTACGCGGAAGGCCAGCGCCGCTACGTCGAATCGCTGTCGGCGTATGCCCGCCAGTTTTTAGGGCAGATGGAAAAACCGGACGTCGATGCGATTGAAGGGTTGTCGCCGGCCATTTCGATCGATCAAAAAACGACGAGCCGCAACCCGCGCTCAACCGTCGGCACGGTGACGGAAATTTACGATTATTTACGGCTGCTGTTCGCCCGCATCGGCCGCCCCATTTGCCCGACGCACGGCATTGAAATCCAATCGCAGACGATCGAGCAAATGGTCGACCGGCTGCTCGCTTACCCGGAGCGGACGAAAATGCAAATTTTGGCGCCGATCGTCTCGGGAAAAAAAGGGACGCACGCCAAGACATTGGAGGATATTCGCAAACAAGGGTATGTGCGCGTCCGCATTGACGGCGAGATGCGCGAGTTGACGGAGGACATTGAGCTGGAAAAAAACAAAAAACATTCGATTGATGTCGTCGTCGACCGCATCATCATCAAAGACGGCATCGCCGCCAGGCTTGCCGATTCGCTTGAGACGGCGCTGAAGCTCGCCGACGGCAAAGTGGTCGTTGACGTGATCGGCGAGGGGGAGCTCTTGTTCAGCGAAAAGCACGCTTGTCCGTACTGCGGCTTTTCGATCGGGGAGCTTGAACCGCGTCTGTTTTCGTTCAACAGTCCATTCGGCGCCTGCCCGGACTGCGACGGGCTCGGGGCGAAGCTCGAAGTGGATCTCGATTTGGTCATCCCGAACGATGAGCTGACGTTAAAAGAACACGCCATCGCTCCGTGGGAGCCGCAAAGCTCGCAATATTACCCGCAGCTGCTCGAAGCCGTGTGCCGCCATTACGGCATCCCGATGGACGTGCCGGTCAGAGATTTGCCAAAAGAGCAGCTCGATAAAATTTTGTACGGCAGCGGCGGGGAGCCGATTTACTTCCGCTATACGAATGATTTCGGGCAAGTGCGCGAACAATACATCGCATTTGAAGGCGTCATTCCGAACGTCGAACGCCGCTATCGCGAGACGAGCTCGGACTACATCCGCGAGCAGATGGAAAAGTATATGGCGGAACAACCATGTCCGACATGCCAAGGCTACCGGCTGAAAAAAGAAAGCCTGGCCGTCCTTGTCGGCGGCAAGCATATCGGCGAGGTCACCGCCATGTCGGTGACCGAGGCGCTCGCCTTTTTTGACGGTCTCGAGCTGACGGAAAAAGAAGCGCAAATCGCCCGCCTCATTTTGCGTGAAATTCGCGACCGGCTCGGCTTTTTGCAAAACGTCGGCCTCGACTATTTGACGCTCAGCCGCTCGGCAGGAACGCTCTCCGGCGGCGAGGCGCAGCGCATCCGCTTGGCGACGCAGATCGGCTCGCGGCTGACGGGGGTGCTGTACGTGCTCGACGAGCCGTCGATCGGGCTTCATCAGCGCGACAACGACCGGCTGATCGCGACGTTGAAAAGCATGCGCGACCTCGGCAATACGCTCATTGTGGTGGAGCACGACGAGGATACCATGCTGGCCGCGGACTATTTGATTGACATTGGTCCGGGGGCGGGCATCCACGGCGGCGAGGTCGTCGCCGCCGGCACGCCGGAAGAAGTGATGAACGACCCGAACTCGCTCACCGGCCAGTATTTATCGGGGAAAAAATTCATCCCGATTCCGACCGAGCGTCGCCGTCCGGACGGACGTTGGCTTGAGGTCGTCGGCGCGCGCGAGCATAACTTGAAAAACGTATCGGTGAAAATCCCGCTCGGCACGTTTGTCGCTGTCACCGGGGTGTCGGGCTCGGGCAAAAGCACGCTCGTGAACGAAGTGTTGTATAAGGCGCTGGCGCAAAAGCTGCACCGGGCGAAGGCGAAACCGGGCGAGCATCGCGGCATCCGCGGGCTGGAGCATCTCGATAAAGTCATTGACATCGACCAGTCGCCGATCGGCCGCACGCCACGCTCGAACCCGGCGACGTACACCGGGGTGTTTGACGACATCCGCGACGTGTTTGCCTCGACGAACGAAGCGAAAGTGCGCGGCTACAAAAAAGGGCGGTTCAGCTTCAATGTCAAAGGCGGGCGCTGCGAGGCGTGCCATGGCGATGGCATCATCAAAATTGAGATGCACTTTTTGCCGGACGTGTACGTCCCGTGCGAAGTGTGCCACGGCAAACGGTACAACCGCGAGACGCTCGAGGTGACGTATAAAGGAAAAAACATCGCCGAGGTGCTCGACATGACGGTCGAAGATGCGCTCGACTTTTTCGCCTCGATCCCGAAAATCAAACGCAAGCTCGAGACGCTCTATGACGTCGGGCTCGGTTATATGAAGCTCGGCCAGCCGGCGACGACGCTCTCGGGCGGCGAGGCGCAGCGCGTCAAGCTCGCCGCTGAGCTTCACCGCCGCTCCAACGGCCGGACGCTCTACATTTTGGACGAGCCGACGACCGGGCTTCATGTCGATGACATCGCCCGGCTGCTTGATGTGCTCCACCGGCTCGTCGACAACGGCGATACCGTGCTTGTCATTGAACATAACTTGGACGTCATCAAAACCGCGGACTATATCATTGACTTAGGTCCGGAAGGCGGCGACCGAGGCGGACAAATCGTCGCTGTCGGCACGCCGGAAGAGGTGGCCGAGGTGGAGGAGTCGCACACCGGCCGCTACTTAAAACCGATTCTCGAGCGCGACCGGGCGCGCATGCAGGCGCAATATGAAGCGGTGAAGGCGTAAAGGCCTTTGCGGCTTTGTCCGCCGCTTGGGACACCGGCGGCCGCCGCCTTTTTTGCCGTCGGCAGGAAACTTTTCCTAGCGGCCGTCGTATATACAGGTAAAGGAAACTTGGAAAGGGGATTGCCGATTGTCGACGAACAAAGTGTTATCCGCGCTTTGTTATTTCAGCGTCTTTTTTGCGCCGTTCATTTTGCCGATTGTCGTCTATTTTGTTGTCGAAGATCTTGAAGTCAAACGCCATGCGAAGCGGTCGCTCGTGTCGCATTTGATTCCGGCCGTTACGATCCTCTTGTTCATTGCGTTGGCCGCGTCGCCGGTGCTGTTCGGCCATTGGGGCGAGGAATCGCTTCTTTTTGGCGGCGGGCTCGTCTGGCTTGGGTTCCTCGTTGCTGGGGCGGTGAATCTTGTTGTCATCGTTTGGAATGTCATAAAAGGGATTCAAGTGTTAAAATAAGAGAAAGCGCCCGTTTGCCGGCGAATGCCGTGGCCCCGTTTCTTTGGGACTGTAACAAGGTGTGGCCGGCGGGCGCGAGACTCGAATAAAGATGGTGATGGGATGCTCAATTGGCTGATCGGTGTGTTTATCAATACGGTGCTGCTGATGGCGATTGACGGCTATTTTGACGATATTCACTTCAGCGGCATCGGCGCGGCGTTTTTGGCGAGCGTGATTTTGGCGGTGCTCAACGCCGTCGTTCGCCCTGTGCTCATCTTGTTGACGCTGCCGGTGACCGTGTTGACGCTCGGTTTGTTTTTGTTTGTCATTAACGCCATCACGCTCATGATGACTGCAGGGCTGATGGGCGATGCGTTTCAAATCGGCGGCTTTGGCACGGCGCTGCTCGCCTCGATCGTCTTGTCGTTTTTCCACCTGCTCGTGCAAAAAGCGATTATCGAGCCGCTGCGCAACCGGTCGTAACGGGGGCGTGATCCATTGGAAGGCCGGTGGCGCCATGGTTTTCCGTGATCGTGTGAAAAGATGGCAAATGCGGCAAGGGGTTGCAATGGGAGAAACGATGCGGTGAAGATCGTTTCGGTTTGATGTGTTTGGCTTGATCGGGACGGGGGGAGCCGTCCCTGTTTTGTTTTCCCCGATGTTTTCCATTCAATGGCGGAACGAAACGTGTTACAATGGAAAAAGATGAAGAAAGGGGAGAAAGGCGACGTATGCCAAAAGTGCGGACGAAAGACATCATTGAACAGTTCCAGCTCGAGCTCGTCAGCGGCGCGGAGGGCATTTACCGCCCGATTACGACAAGCGATTTGTCGCGGCCGGGGATTGAAATGGCCGGCTATTTCGCCTATTACCCGGCGGAGCGTCTGCAGCTGCTCGGACGGACGGAGCTGTCGTTTTATGAAACGTTGACGCCGGAAGAAAAAAAGTCGCGGATGGAACGGCTTTGCACCGACATTACGCCAGGGATCATCGTCTCGCGTGGATTGGAAGTGCCGCCGGAGCTGATCGAAGCGTCTGAGCGCCAGTCGGTGCCGGTCATGCGCTCGACGATGAAAACGACCCGCCTGTCAAGCCGATTGACAAACTATTTGGAAAGCAAGCTCGCCCCCACCACCGCGGTGCACGGGGTGCTTGTCGATGTGTACGGCGTCGGGGTGTTGATCACGGGCAAAAGCGGCGTCGGCAAAAGCGAAACGGCGCTGGAGCTCGTCAAACGCGGCCATCGGTTGGTCGCCGACGACTGTGTGGAAATCCGCCAAGAAGATGAAGATACGCTCGTCGGCAGCGCGCCGGAGCTGATCGAGCATCTGCTTGAAATTCGCGGCCTCGGCATTATTAATATGATGACGCTGTTCGGCGCAGGGGCGGTGCGGACGCATAAGCGCATTTCGCTCGTCGTCGACTTGGAGCTTTGGGATCCGGAGAAGCAGTACGATCGGCTCGGGTTGGAAGAAGAGAAAGTGAAAATTTTGGATACCGAATTGCCGAAATTAACGATTCCGGTCCGCCCAGGGCGCAACTTGGCGGTCATCGTCGAAGTGGCGGCGATGAACTTCCGGCTGAAGCGGCTCGGGGTCAACGCGGCTGAGGAGTTTTCGGCGCGATTGAGCGACGCCATCGAAGACGGCGCGCACGATTACGACTGATGTTTCTTGCGTCAAAGGAATGGATCTCGTTTGGGCATGAAGCATAGGAGGTGGAAACGATGGAATCGACGATTCAGCCGCTCGACCGCGTGTTTTTGCACCTTGGCCCTATTACGATTTATTGGTATGGGGTCATTATCGGCACCGGTGTGTTGATTGGGCTATGGCTCGCGACGCGCGAAGCAGTGCGGCGCGGCTTGCCGAAAGAGACGTTTGTCGATTTGGTGTTATTTGCCGTGCCGATCGCCATTGTCTGCGCGCGGGCGTACTACGTGCTGTTTGAATGGCACTATTATTCAAAGCATTTGTCCGAGATTCCAAAAGTTTGGCAAGGCGGCCTCGCCATTCACGGCGGTTTGATCGGGGCGGTGGCGACGGGCGCGGTGTTCGCCCGCGCGCGCGGGCTGTCGTTTTGGAAGCTCGCCGATATTGCCGCACCAAGCATCATTTTAGGCCAGGCGATCGGGCGCTGGGGCAATTTTATGAACCAAGAGGCGCACGGCGGCCCTGTGTCGCGCCAGTTTCTTGAAAATTTGCATTTGCCGGATTGGATCATCAATCAAATGTACATTGACGGCCGTTATTGGCATCCGACTTTTTTATATGAGTCCCTTTGGAACCTCGTCGGCTTTTTCTTGCTTCTTTGGCTGCGGCGCGTCAATTTGCGGCGCGGCGAGCTGTTTTTGTCCTATTTGATTTGGTATTCCGTCGGCCGCTTTTGGATTGAAGGGATGCGCACCGACAGCTTGATGCTGGCCGGCAGTCTGCGCGCGGCCCAAGTCGTATCCGTGACGCTGATCGTGTTGTCGATCGCACTGTGGATCGTGCGCCGGGCGAAAGGATGGGCAAAAGCAAGGTATCAAGACGAATAGCCGTCCTTATCCGTTGACGGATGACTAGGGAAAAAGAGAGGCGGCGTGTGGTGAAAAGGTCACACGGCGGCATGAAGACAAGCGAAGGAGAGAGGAGATATGGTAGGAACATTGCAGCGCGGCGTCATCGCCGGACTGAAGACGTCATGGGCGCTCGGCAAAATCATTTTTCCAGTGACGCTCATTTTAGCGCTGTTGCAGCCGACCCCTTTATTTTCATGGTTGATCGACCTTGTCACTCCCCTGATGAAGTGGTTCGGCTTATCCGGCGACGCGGCCGTGCCGCTGGTGCTCGGCAATTTGCTCGGGCTGTACGCCGCGATCGGGGCGATGCTGACGATCGAGTTTACAGTGAAAGAAGTGCTCATTCTCGCTGTCATGCTTTCCTTTTCTCACAACTTGATCGTCGAGTCTTCCGTCGCTTCGCGGACGGGTATGAGCGTTTGGCTCATGCTCGCCGTGCGCATTGGCTTGGCCGTTGTCTCCGGTTTGTTGATCGCCCATCTATGGGATGGGGGGCAGGAACTCGCTCAATATGGGTTTGTCTCGCCTGAAGCCGCCTCGCCGTCCGGCTGGGGAGAGATCATCTTGGCGGCGCTGAAAAAAGCGGCGACCGGCATCGTCCAGCTGGTTGCGATTGTCATTCCATTGATGACGATCATTCAAGTGTTGAAAGAACGCCACTGGATTGAGACGTTTTCGCGCTGGATGGCGCCAGCGACCAAGATGCTCGGCATGAGCGCGAACACATCGCTCACCCTTGCCGCCGGTTTTGTGTTCGGCCTCGCTTATGGGGCGGGGGTGATGATTCAGGCGGCGAAAGAAGACGGCGTCTCGAAGCGCGATTTGACGTTGGCGTTTATTTTTCTCGTTTCTTGCCATGCGGTTGTCGAAGACACGCTCATTTTCGTTCCGCTCGGCATCCCGGTCTGGCCGTTGTTGGTCATTCGCCTCGTTACGGCTGTGCTGTTGACGATGGCGGTGGCGTTCCTTTGGCGCCGTTTTGAACACCCGATGAGAAAGGAAGCCGCATCATGACGATTCGCACGATTTTATTTGACCTTGACGGAACGTTGATTGATACGAATGAGCTGATCATCCAGTCGTTTTTGCATACGCTGGAGAAGTATTATCCGGGCCGCTACGGGCGTGAGGACGTCTTGCCGTTCATCGGCCCGTCGCTGTATGAGACGTTCAGCTCGCTCGATCCGGAACGGGCCGAGGAGATGGTGAAGACGTATCGCACCTTCAACCATGCCCGCCATGACGAACTGATCCGCGAGTTTGACACCGTGTATGAGACGATCGAAACGCTGCACCGCCATGGCTTCCGCCTCGGCGTCGTGACGACGAAAATGCACGACACCGCCCTGATGGGGTTAAGAAAAACGCGGTTGGAACCGTTTTTCTCGTGCGTCATCGGCCTTGATGACGTCAGCCGCCCCAAACCGGATCCCGAACCGATTCATAAGGCGCTTGAGGCGCTTCAGTCGAAATCGGACGAAGCGCTGATGGTCGGCGACAACTACCACGACATTTTGGCCGGCAAAAACGCCGGCGTCAAAACGGCCGGCGTCGCTTGGGCGATTAAAGGCCGCGGCTATTTGGAACAATATGAACCGGACTATATGCTGGAAAAAATGAGCGATTTGCTGGCCATTGTCGGCATCAACGAACGGAAGGAGGAAACGTCCTCCCAGTGAGACGAACGACAAAATACCCTGTCCACGGGGCGAACTCGCTCTGGCAATTGTACCGCACCGTATCGTTTTGGAAAGTGCTGAAAAACGTCATCATCATTCAAATCGGGCGCTACACGCCGTTTTTGCCGCTGAAAAACTGGCTGTACCGCACGTTTCTCGGCATGAAAATCGGCGAACAAACGGCGCTCGCCTTTATGGTCATGCCAGATATTCTCTTCCCTGAAAAAATCCGCATCGGCCGCAACTGCGTCATCGGCTACAACACGACGATTCTCGCTCACGAATATTTGGTTGACGAATACCGCCTCGGCGATGTCGTGATCGGCGATGAGGTGATGATCGGCGCGAACTCGACCATTTTGCCTGGTGTGGTGATCGGCGACCGCGCCGTGGTCGCCGCCGGCACCGTCGTCCATCAAGACGTCCCGCCCGGGGCGATGGCCGCGGGTTGCCCGATGCGCATCGTCCGCCGGAATGAACCGCCTTCCAATTGAATGGGGGCGAGGTTTTGTTTGGAAAAATGAAGATTTCCAGAAAAAGTGATAAAAAGATTGGAACACAAAAAACATTTATAATGCGACTGATGAAGATCGTCTGACGGGCGTAGGTTTTCTATATAGGTGCAATTTGAATCTTTAACATTTGTAGTTTTTACAGAGCGATTGGATCGACTGTCGGGCGAGCGAACAATGCCGCTTCCGGAACCATGTATGGGGCTGCGAAGCGGGTGATTGTTCGGTCACCGCCAGTCGAAAAGTGGATAAGCGACTTTTCCGTCAATGATATGTTAAACTTTTTTTCGTTGCATGTATATAAATAAGTACTCTACTTTTTTAGGTATTTATTCCATTATTGTGGATAATCGCCTATGCGACATGGAACGAAATGGACAAGCGCTTCCTTTTTTGAAGCGATCTTGTCCGTTTTGTTATTTATAAAGCATTCCCCCCTTGACGCTGTGGCCGCAAAGGAGTAAACTACTAATAACTTCACTTCTCTACCATATTAGCAAACTAAAGCATCTCGATAAAGGGCGTGGGGACATGGCAAAAAAGCTGTTCATGTTTGAAAAACCGTTAGGCATGCGCGATACGCTGCCGTTTTTATATGAGTTGAAAAAACAAGTGCGTTCGGTGATGGCGGAAGAAATTGAGCGCTGGGGGTACGAGTTTATCGAAACGCCGACGCTTGAGTATTATGAAACGGTCGGGGCGGCGTCGGCGATTGCCGATCATCGGCTGTTTAAGCTCCTCGATCAGCAAGGGCATACGCTCGTATTGCGGCCCGATATGACGGCGCCGATCGCCCGGGTGGCGGCGTCGCGGTTGTATGACGACGGCAATCCGCTCCGGCTGGCGTACAACGCCAATGTGTTCCGCGCCCAGCAGCGCGAAGGCGGGCGGCCGGCGGAGTTTGAACAGATCGGTGTGGAGTTGATCGGCGACGGCACGGTGACGGCCGACGCCGAGGTGATCAGTTTAATGGTCGCCCTGCTGAAGCGGACGGGACTCGGGCGGTTTTCGGTGGCGGTCGGCCATATCGGTTATGTCAATGCTCTGTTTTTGGAGATTTTAGGGAATGAGGAGCGGGCGAGTGTATTGCGCCGTTTTTTATATGAGAAAAATTACGTCGGCTACCGTGAACATGTGAAGTCGTGGCCGCTTTCGTCGATCGATCAAAAGCGGCTGTTGGATCTTCTTTCCTTGCGCGGTGGAACGGACGTGATTGAACAGGCGAAAACGCTCGTCACAAGCGAGAAGGGGCGGCGGGCGGCCGATGAGCTGGCGGTGCTCATGGCGGTGCTTCGGACGTACGGAGTGGCCGAGGCGGTGAAGCTCGATATGGCGCTTGTCAGCCATATGAGCTATTACACTGGCATTTTGTTTGAAGTGTACGCCGAGCAAGTGGGATTCCCGATCGGCAACGGCGGGCGGTATGATGATTTATTGGCGAAGTTCTCGCGCCCGGCGCCGGCGACGGGGTTTGGGTTGCGCGTCGATCGGTTGATTGAGGCGATTGGGGAAACGGATGTGCGCGATGACATCGAGTGCATCGTGTTCAGCCAAGAGCGGCTGGCGGAAGCGGTGGAATTGGCCGAAGCGAAACGGGCGGAAGGCAAGCGCGTCGTCTTGCAGCACATTGCCGGCATTCGTGATATTGACGCCTACAGCCAGCGCTACCGGTCGATCGTGTATTTGCTTGGCCGCAGCGGGCGCGATGGGCAGTGAACATAACAGAGAAGGCGCCGCCGGTTGGTCATCGACGCTGTTGAAAACGGCAGCGATTGGCGGGACAGAGCGGATGCGAAGAACGGACGGGAAAGGCTGCCCATGGCGGTGGAGAGCATGCGGTGTACTCAAGGCCCAGCGCCGCATTTGACATGATGAGGAGCAAGGAGGAAGAATGATGCTGACGATTGCCATGCCAAAAGGGCGCATTTTTGAAGAGGCGGTCGAGTTGCTGCGGCGGGCGGATTATGCGCTGCCGCCGGAATTTACCGAGTCGCGCAAGCTCGTCATTGATGTGCCAGAGGAAAACATGCGCTTTATTTTGGCGAAACCGATGGATGTCGTCACCTATGTCGAGCATGGGGTCGCGGATTTGGGCATTGCCGGCAAGGACGTGCTGATGGAAGAAGAACGGGATGTGTACGAACTGCTCGATTTGCACATCAGCCGCTGCCATTTGGCGGTCGCCGGGCTGCCCGGCGCCAAGATGAACGAAATCGCACCAAGGGTGGCGACGAAATACCCGAACATCGCGTCAACGTATTTTCGCGAGCAAGGCGAGCAAGTCGAAATCATCCGCCTGAACGGATCCATTGAACTCGCCCCGCTGATCGGCCTTGCCGACCGGATCGTGGACATCGTTTCCACGGGGCGGACGCTCAGAGAAAACGGGCTTGTCGAACTTGAACGGATCGCCGAGGTGACGTCGCGCCTGATTGTCAACCCGGCGAGCTACCGGCTAAACGGCGGGGACATTGAACGGTTGGTCGACCGATTGGCGGCGGTCATTCCCCAGCCGTAGGAAAAAAGGTGTGACAGAGCGGAAATGGGCGGTTTCCGAAGAATGGGTTGGTGGAGATTCGGGAATGGCGGAGCGGCGTTGACAACGCCGTTGGAAAATAGCATATAGATGCAACGAAGAACTTTAACATATCCTTGACGGAAAAGCGGTTTGTCCATTTTCGACTGACGGAGGATCGAACAACCGCCTGCTTCACAGACCCATATATGGGTCTTTAAGCGGCGTTGTTCGGTCGCCCGACAGTCGATCAAATACTCGGTAAAAGCTGCAAATGGTAAAGCTTCAAATTGCATCGATACAGATTGCCAATGGACGAAAACCGATGGACGTCACAGAAAGGGGAGCGAACGATGAAAATCGAACGGATCCGAGGCGGCGTCTCGCTGCGGCGCACGATTGAAAGCGGAACGGAGGAGCAGCGGCGCGCGGTGCTTGATATCATCGCCAATGTGCGCGACCGCGGCGATGCGGCGCTGAAAGAATATACGGAACGGTTTGACGGCGTCAAGCTGGATTCGCTCAAGGTGACGGAAGAGGAAATGAAGCGCGCGCATGCGGCGATGGACGCGGAGATGCTGGAGATCATTCGCCAAGCGGCGGCCAACATTCGCGACTACCACAAACGGCAAAAGCGCGAATCATGGTGGATGACGAAAGAAGACGGCACGATTCTCGGACAAAAGGTGACGCCGCTCGATGCGGTCGGGTTGTACGTGCCAGGCGGGACGGCCGCTTATCCGTCGTCTGTGCTGATGAACGTTATTCCCGCACAAGTGGCGGGGGTGAAACGGATTGTCATCACCTCGCCGCCAAACAAAGACGGCACGCTCCCGGCTGGGGTGCTGGCCGCCGCCTATGAACTCGGCGTGACGGAAATTTACAAAGTCGGCGGCGCGCAGGCGATCGCCGCGCTTGCTTATGGGACGGAAACGATCCGGCCGGTTGACAAAATTTTCGGGCCGGGCAATATTTATGTGGCATTGGCGAAGCGGGAAGTGTTCGGGCATGTGGCGATCGACATGATCGCGGGGCCGAGCGAAATTGTCGTGCTGGCGGATGAAACGGCCCGACCGGATGAGATTGCGGCGGATTTGTTGTCGCAAGCCGAGCATGACGTGCGGGCGTCGGCCATTTTGGTGACGCCGTCGATGAAATTGGCGCTGGCGGTGGCGAGCGAAGTCGAACGGCAGCTGGAAACGCTGCCGCGCCGCGACATTGCCCAAGCGGCGCTCGAGAACTACGGCGCCATTTACGTCACCGAGACGCTTGAGGAAGCGGTGGATGTCGTGAACGAACTGGCGCCGGAGCATTTGGAAGTGATGACGGCAGAACCGCTCTCGCTTTTCGGCCGGCTCCGCCATGCGGGAGCGATGTTTTTCGGCCGCTTCAGCTCCGAGCCGGTCGGCGACTATTTCGCCGGGCCGAACCACGTGCTGCCAACCAACGGCACGGCCAGATTCTCAAGCGGCTTGAGCGTTGACGAGTTTGTGAAAAAATCAAGCGTGATTGTTTACAGTGAAACCGCATTGAAACAACATGGCGACAAAATCGCCGCCTTTGCCCGCCTCGAGGGGCTGGAGGCGCACGCGCGCGCCATTGAGGTGCGGCTCGAGAAAGGGGAATGAATGATGGCAAGGGAAGCGATGATCGCAAGAACGACGAACGAGACGAGCATTCAGTTATCGCTTTCGTTGGATGGCGAAGGGAAGGCGGAACTGGAAACGGGCGTGCCGTTTTTAACCCATATGCTCGATTTGTTCGCCAAGCACGGCCAGTTCGATTTGCACATTGAGGCCAAAGGCGACACGCATATTGACGACCACCATACGACGGAAGACATCGGCATTTGCCTCGGGCAGGCGATCAAGGAAGCGCTTGGCGACAAAAAAGGAATCAAGCGGTACGGCAACGCGTTTGTGCCGATGGATGACGCCTTGGCGCAAGTTGTGATCGACTTGAGCAATCGCCCGCATTTTGAGTTTCGCGGCGAGTTTCCGGCAGCGAAAGTCGGCGCGTTTGATGTCGAACTCGTGCATGAGTTTTTATGGAAACTGGCGCTTGAAGCGCGGATGAACTTGCATGTCATCGTCCATTACGGGCGCAATACGCACCATATGGTCGAAGCGGTGTTTAAGGCGCTCGGGCGGGCGCTCGATGAAGCAACGATGATCGACCCGCGCGTCAAAGGCGTTCCGTCGACAAAAGGGATGCTGTAGCCGATGGAGTGGGGCGCCCCCCGTGGGGAAAGAGTTCCGCAGGCGCAGGAAAGGCGGTCGGATCGAGGCAGCGCTTCCTGCGGGAAAAGCTCCATGGATGCAGGAAAGGCGACCGGATGCCAAGGAGAGGTTTGCACATGGAAGGAGCGCCGTAAAAAAGCATGCCGCCATACCGTTGTTCATTGAACAAGGGGATGGGCATGGATCAGGGAAGAAAGGAATGGGATGACGATGATCGGGATCATCGACTATGGCATGGGCAACTTATACAGCGTCAGCAAAGCGCTCGAGCGGCTCGGCTGTCCGTATGTCCTAAGCGGCGACAAAGAGGAGCTCGAGCAGGCGCGCGGGCTGATTTTGCCCGGTGTCGGCTCGTTTCGCGATGCGATGCACATTTTAAATGAGACAGGCCTAGCTGCTTTCATCCGTTCGGCGGTTGAAAACGGCACGCCGCTGCTCGGCATTTGTTTAGGGATGCAGCTGTTGTTTGACGAAAGCGAAGAAAACGGGCCGACAAAAGGGCTTGGCTTGCTTCGCGGCCGCGTCGTCCGCTTTCCGGGCGTCACGAAAACCGGCGAGCCATACAAAGTGCCGCACATGGGCTGGAACCGGCTCCGCTTTCATCGTCCGTCGCCGCTCCTTCGTGGCGTCGAGGAAGGGCATGTCTATTTTGTCCATTCGTATTATGTCATTCCAGGGGATGAGGACGTCGTGCTCGCGAGCAGTGAATATGACGTTGATGTTCCGGCGGTCGTCGGGCGCGGCTGTGTGTTTGGCACACAGTTTCATCCGGAAAAAAGCGGTGCGGTCGGCATGAGCATCTTGAACAATTATGTCGGCATCGCCACGGGAAGGGGGAACGGCTGATGGCGGCGTTTACGATTTATCCGGCGATCGATATGCGCGGCGGCAAGTGCGTCCGCCTGCTGCAAGGCGATTACAACAAAGAAACGGTGTACGGCGATTCGCCGGTCGCGATGGCCGAGCAATTCGCCGCTCAAGGGGCGGAGTGGATTCATATGGTCGATTTGGACGGAGCGAAAGAAGGGCGCCGCGTCAACGACCGGTTTGTCATTGAAGCGGCCCGTCGTCTTTCCGTCCATGTGCAAGTGGGCGGCGGCATCCGGACGGAAGAGGATATCGTGCATTATTTAGAAAATGGGGTCGCCCGCGTCATTTTAGGAAGTGCGGCCATTTCCGACCCGCCGTTTGTGAAAAAGATGCTCCAAAAATACGGCCGCCGCATCGTGATTGGCATTGACGCCCGCGACGGCTTCGTGGCGACGGAAGGGTGGCTTGCGACGTCGAACGTCAAGGCGGAAGAGCTCGGGCGGATGCTCGCTGAGGCGGGGGCGGAGACGTTTATTTTCACCGATATTGCGACCGATGGCACGCTGTCGGGCCCGAACATCGCCGCCGCGGTCCGGTTGGCCGAGGCGACGGGAAAAGAAGTGATCGCTTCTGGCGGCGTCAGCTCGCTTGACGATTTGCGCGCGCTCTGCCAATATGCTGGACAAGGCATCGGCGGCGCGATCGTCGGCAAGGCGCTTTATACGAATCAGTTTACGCTCGCGGAAGCGCTCAAGGCGGTGAACGAGCGATGATCACGAAGCGCATCATCCCGTGCCTCGATGTGAAAGACGGGCGCGTCGTCAAAGGAGTACAATTTGTCCAGCTGCGCGATGCCGGCGATCCGGTGGAGCTCGCGAAGGCGTACGATGAGCAAGGGGCGGACGAGCTCGTGTTTTTGGACATTTCCGCTTCCCATGAAGGGCGGAAAACGATGGTCGATGTCGTCGAGCGCGTCGCCGCCCAGCTAGCGATTCCGTTTACGGTCGGCGGCGGCATCCACTCGCTTGAGGATATGAAGCGGATGCTTCGCGCCGGGGCCGACAAAGTGTCGCTCAACACCGCCGCGGTGCTCCATCCGACCTTGATCACCGAAGGGGCGGACTTTTTCGGCTCGCAATGCATCGTCGTCGCCATTGACGCGAAATACGATGAAACGCTTGGTTCATGGCGCGTCTATACGCACGGCGGCCGCAACGCCACGAACTGGGAAGTCGTCGCTTGGGCGCAGGAAGCGGTCCGTCTTGGCGCCGGGGAGATTTTGCTGACGAGCATGGACGCGGACGGCGGCAAAAACGGTTTTGATATTGAGTTGACGCGGCGGGTGAGCGAAGCGGTCCCGATTCCGGTCATCGCCTCGGGCGGCGCCGGCAAGGCGGAGCATTTCCTCGAAGCGTTCGAAAAAGGGAAAGCAGACGCGGCGCTCGCGGCATCGATTTTCCATTACAAAGAAACGTCAGTCGGACAAGTGAAAGCGTACTTGAAAGAAAAAGGGGTGAACGTGCGATGACGGCGGACATTCGCTTTGATGAAAAAGGGCTTGTACCTGCCATCGTCCAAGATGCGCAAAGCAAGGAAGTGCTCACGCTTGCCTATATGAACAAAGAGTCGCTTAAAAAAACGCTGGAGACCGGAGAAACATGGTTTTACAGCCGCTCGCGCCAAGAACTATGGCATAAAGGGGCGACATCTGGAAACGTGCAGCGCGTTGTCGACATCCGCTACGACTGCGACGCCGACGCCCTGCTCGTTCTCGTCGAGCCGGCCGGCCCGGCTTGCCATACCGGGTCGTATTCCTGTTTTTCCCGCTCGCTGGACGGCGCGGCGCGCACGCCGGCGGCCGACCGGTTTGCCATTTTGAACGAGTTGGAACAGATCATCGCCCAGCGCGACGCCGAACGGCCGGAAGGGTCGTACACGACGTACTTGTTTGAAAAAGGCGTCGATAAAATTTTGAAGAAAGTCGGCGAAGAAGCGGCGGAAGTCATCATCGCGGCGAAAAACCGGAGCCATGACGAATTGAAATGGGAAGCGGCCGACTTGTTGTACCATTTGCTTGTGCTGTTGCGCGAACAAAAGCTGCCGCTTGACGCGGTGCTTGCGACGCTTGCCGAGCGGCACGCGCAAAAGGTGGAAGCGAGCGACAAAAAATAACAAGATGGTTAGGTGAGAAAAAGGAACGTCTGCCATCGCGCCGGCGTTCCTTTTTTGCACGGAAAAACCGCATTCCTAAAGTTTCTTGCTTGTTTTCGCCGCCGATATGGTATACTGTTGTTCGACGAATTTTACGGACGACGGAGGACAGAATGGGAAAACAACTGAAGCGATCATCACGAAAAGCGACGATTGTACCGTTCATCCAAAGCGGAGATTACTTTTTTAAAAAAGGAATGAAAGCATACGACCGAGGCGATTTGGAAAAGGCGAGGAAATATTTTGAGCGCGCCGTCCGTTTGGATGAGCGCGACGCCTCATTCGCCTTGCAGCTTGCCCTTGTGCTGTCGGAGCTTGGTGAATATCAATTTTCCAATCAATGGCTGTTCAAAATTATCCATGATTTGGACGAAACGATGTACGACTGTTTGTATTTTTTGGCGAACAATTTCGCCTGCCTCGGCTTGTTTCGTGAAGCAAGGCAATACGCGGAACGTTATTTGGCGCATGAGCCGGCCGGAGAGTTTGCCGACGATGCTGCTGACTTGCTTGAGCTGCTTCGGCTCGATGGCTCGGAATGGACGGAAGAAGAGGAGCAGCTGATGGTGCTGGAGGATCGGGCCCGCCGTTTGCTTGAGGAGGAGCGGTTTGCGGAAGCGATTGAAGCGCTTGAAGCGCTCGTCGTGCGCTATCCGGACGTTTGGTCGGCGCATAACAATTTGGCGCTTGCTTATTTTTACAGCGGCGATGTCGACAAAGCGAAACAGAAAGTGCGTGAAGTGCTCAAACGCGATCCCGGCAATTTGCATGCGCTTTGCAACGCGCTTGTCTTCGCCTATTACTTGCGTGAGGAAGAACAGGCGGCCGCGCTTTGCGAGACGCTGGCCGGTTTGTATCCGTTTTTTCGCGAGCATCAATACAAGCTCGGGGCGACATTCGCGCTTGTTGGGCGGTTCGATTTGGCGTTCCGTTGGCTGCACCGTTTGTATAAACAAGGCTTTGGCGGTGATGGGCCATTTTATTATTGGCTCGCTTGCGCTGCCTACTATACTGGCCATGAGCCGCTCGCTCGGCAAATGTGGGAGGTGCTTGCCACCCTCCATCCCGAAAAACGGGGTGAGGAGCCGTGGGCCGTTTCAGCGCCGGTGGATGAGGCGCTTATCCGCTTGATGGCTTGGCTGGAGGGCGACGAGCTGGCCGACCGTCTGTACGGATTGTACTTGTTCAGCCGCTCGCCGCAGGCGAAAGAGCCATCGATGTCGCTTGCGGTATGCCGCCTCTTGCCGTCCGATCCCCGTCTGCGCCCGTTTATCGACTGCTTTTTGTTCGGCTTAACCGACGGCCCGTCCGCTTGGGCGGCGAACATCGGCCGCATGGTCGATGCGCTTTCGGCGCATAATGAGGAAAAGGAAGCGCTCTGCCGCTTCGCCTTCGCGATGGCCGTCCATCCGTCGGCTGATCGCGAGCCATTTGCGAACGGAGCCGCGTGGGCGGCGGCGATCGAATACATGTGGCGCCGACAGCAAGGAGAGCGTGTGACGCAAAGAGAGATGGCGGCCAAATACGGCGTGTCGGCGTCGACGGTGCAAAAATACGTGCAAAAAGCGCGCCGGCTCTATACATGAGCAAATCAATAGACAGGGCGAATCGACTTCTATACGATGAAAATGGAATGATTCTCAAGCGAGGGAGTGGACGGTGTGGCAGACGAAAAAATTTACGATGTCATTATTGCCGGAGCCGGGCCGGCTGGGCTGACGGCGGCTGTCTATACATCGCGCGCCAATTTGTCGACGCTGATGATCGAGCGCGGCGTTCCGGGCGGGCAGATGGTCAACACTGAGGAAGTCGAGAACTATCCCGGCTTTGAAACGATTTTAGGCCCGGAATTGGCGGCGAAAATGTTTGAGCATGCGAAAAAATTCGGCGCGGAGTACGCATACGGCGATGTGAAAGAAATCATCGACGGCGAGGCGTACAAAACGGTCATCGTCGGCGATAAAGAGTACAAGGCCCGCGCGGTCATCATCGCCACCGGAGCGGAATATAAAAAACTCGGTGTACCGGGTGAAGCGGAGCTCGGCGGCCGCGGCGTTTCGTACTGTGCGGTGTGCGACGGGGCGTTTTTCAAAGGAAAAGATTTGGTCGTCGTGGGTGGGGGCGACTCGGCGGTCGAAGAGGGCGTTTATTTGACGCGGTTTGCCAATAAAGTGACGATCGTTCACCGCCGCGACAAGCTGCGGGCGCAAAAAATTTTGCAAGACCGGGCGTTCGCCAATGAAAAAATTGATTTCATCTGGAACCATACGGTGAAACAAATCAACGAAAAGGACGGAAAAGTCGGCAGCGTGACGCTTGTGCATACGCAAACAGGCGAGGAACGCGAATTTCCGTGCGACGGCGTTTTCATTTACATCGGGATGGTGCCGCTCTCGAAGCCGTTTGCCAATCTTGGCATCACGAATGAAAACGGCTATATCGTCACGAACGAAAAGATGGAGACGAAAGTGCCGGGCATTTTCGCCGCCGGTGATGTGCGGGAAAAAACGCTCCGGCAAATCGTGACGGCTACCGGCGACGGCAGCATCGCCGCGCAAAGCGCCCAGCATTACGTTGAGGAACTGAAAGAAAAGCTCAATAAGCAAGGGGTCAGCTGATCCGGTAACCAAATCGCAATCAAATCGTAATGGTTATTTAACCCAGATGTAACACGGGCGCAACACATTTGTCGTATGCTATAAGTAAGTAATTGACCCCCTTTTATATAGATCCTTTTTGGCGCGGGCGTTTGTCCGCGTCTCTTTTTTCTTTGCCTGCGCGCTTGCATCCTGCCGCCCCGCTCGAAACGGCGGGGGATGGCGTCTTTCGGCTGGAAGCGGAATGTTGGGCCCCCGAGGTTTTTGCAGACGGGAAGCGGACGGTTTCCAGCGGTTTGAAGGTGGAGCGGCCTAACTATTTATGGTAAAATAAAGATGATTATGTGCGTGTTTGCGGATGGTTGGGGTGAACGAATTGCAACGGGTGACAAACTGCGTATTATATAAAGACGGCCAAGTGCTGCTTTTGCAAAAGCCGAGGCGCGGCTGGTGGGTCGCTCCGGGCGGGAAAATGGAGCCCGGCGAGACGGTGCGTGAAGCATGCATTCGTGAATACCGGGAAGAGACGGGCATTTATTTGAAAAATCCAGAGCTGAAAGGCGTCTTTACGATCGTGATGAAAAATGGGAATGAAACGGTGTCGGAGTGGATGATGTTTACGTTTTTCGCCGACGACTTCATTGGTGAAAACGTGCCGTCTTCCGAAGAAGGGACGCTTGCTTGGCATCAGGTGGAGACGCTTTCGACGCTGCCGATGGCCCCTGGAGACTATCATATTTTGGATTACGCCTTGAAAGGCAAAGGGGTCATGTACGGGGTGTTTGTCTATACAGAGGAATTCGAGCTGCTTTCATATCGGCTCGATCCGAGCTGATGGAGAGGAGGGGCGGAGATGGGACAAAACGGGGCGCTGCAGCCGATTCAGCTCGTCATCATCACCGGTATGTCCGGCGCGGGAAAGACGGTGGCGATTCAAAGCTTCGAAGACCTCGGCTTTTTTTGTATTGACAACTTGCCGCCGACGCTACTGCCGAAATTTTTGGAGCTCGTCAAAGAATCCGGGAATAAAATGAACAAAGTCGCCCTTGTCATGGATTTGCGCAGCCGCGACTTTTTCGATCATTTGTTCGCCGCGCTCGATGAGCTGGCTGAGCAAGCGTGGGTCATCCCACAGGTGTTGTTCTTGGACGCCCAAGATTCGACGTTGGTGGCCCGCTACAAAGAAACGCGGCGGACGCATCCGCTTGCGCCGAACGAGCCCCCGCTTGAAGGAATCCGTTTGGAGCGGAAGCTGCTCGAAGAACTGAAAGGGCGGGCGCAGATCATTTACGATACGACGGGGCTCAAGCCGCGCGAGCTGCGGGAGAAAATCATCCGCCAGTTCTCATCGCACGCTCAATCCGGGTTTACCATCAACGTCATGTCGTTTGGGTTTAAGTACGGCATTCCAATTGATGCAGATTTGGTGTTTGACGTCCGCTTTTTGCCGAACCCGCATTACATTGAACATATGCGTCCGAAAACCGGGTTGGATGACGACGTATCGTCCTACGTGCTCAAGTGGGGGGAAACGCAAAAGTTTTTGGAAAAGCTCATTGACTTGTTGTCGTTTATGCTGCCGTATTACCAGCGCGAAGGAAAAAGCCAGCTGGTGATCGCCATCGGCTGCACGGGCGGGCAGCACCGTTCGGTGGCGCTCGCAGAATATATCGCCCGCCATTTTTCAGATGATTATAAAACGGTTGTCTCGCACCGGGACATGGAGAGGAGAAAGGACATACACCGATGAGAAACGAACGAGCAGCGAAACTGGTCGTCATCGGCGGCGGCACCGGGCTTCCCGTCCTGCTGAGGGGGCTGAAGCAGCATGAATTGGATTTGACCGCCATTGTCACGGTCGCCGATGATGGAGGGAGTTCCGGGCGGCTGCGCGATGAGCTGCACATTCCGCCGCCCGGGGATGTCCGCAACGTATTGGCCGCGCTGTCTGACGTCGAACCGCTCATTGTCGAGCTGTTCCAGCACCGTTTTCAAAACGGCAACGGCTTATCCGGCCATTCGCTCGGCAATTTGATTTTGGCGGCGCTCACATCGATCACCGGCGACTTTGTGAAAGCGATCCGTGAGATGAGCAAAGTGTTGAACGTGCGCGGCCAGGTGCTGCCGGCAGCGAACAAGAGCGTCGTTTTGCACGCGGAGATGGAAGACGGTTCCATCATCTCTGGCGAGTCAAAAATCCCGAGTGCGGGAAAAAAAATTAAGAGGGTGTTTTTAACGCCGGAAGACATTGAGCCGCTGCCGGAGACGGTTGATGCCATCCGCCGCGCCGATTTGATTGTCATCGGGCCGGGCAGCCTATACACAAGCATCTTGCCGAATTTGCTCGTGCCGAAAATCGGGCAGGAAGTATGCAAGGCGAAGGCGAAAAAAGTATATATATGCAACATTATGACTCAGGCCGGCGAGACGCCGCACTATACGGTGAGCGACCATGTGGAGGCGCTTCATGCTCATCTTGGCGGCCCGTTTTTGGACGCGGTGATCATCAACAGCGGAGCGATCCCGGAAGCGATCCGCCGCCGCTACGAGGCGGAGCGGGCCGAGCCGGTGCGTGACGACAGCAGCGGGCTTTCGTTGCAAGTCATCCGCGACGATATTGTCACGTACGAGGATGGGGTCATTCGCCATAATACGGCGAAAGTCGCCGCCCTTCTTCTCGGGCTTCTCCCTCACCGTTAAAGGCGGGACCCGAGTAGGCCGCAAAGCGCCATTATGGGCGGTGATGCTCCCGATGGCCGCGCCGAAAGTCAGGCACCTCCAACCGGCCGGATGCGGGGAACGAATGGAGGTGGAGCGATCGTGTCTTTTGCATCGGAAACGAAAAAGGAATTGACCCATTTAGAGGTGAAGCCTTGCTGCTTGCGCGCGGAGCTGTCGGCGCTTTTGCGCATGAACGGTTCACTGTCGTTTTCCGGCGGGCGAATGGCCATCGATGTCCAGACGGAAAATGCGGCGATCGCTCGGCGCATTTATACGTTATTGAAAAAGGGCTACGATGTCGCCGTCGAGCTGTTTGTCCGCAAGAAAATGCGCTTGAAAAAAAACAACGTCTACATCGTCCGCGTGACCGACGGTGCGGCTTCTTTGCTTCGTGAACTTCACATTGTCAACGGCGATTTTTCGCTCATCCATGACATTTCCCCGGAGCTCGTCAAGAAAAAATGCTGCAAGCGCTCGTATTTGCGCGGCGCGTTTTTGGCCGGCGGTTCGGTCAACAACCCGGAGACGTCGTCCTACCATTTGGAGATTTTTTCGCTGTATGAGGAGCATAACCGGGCGTTATGCGAATTGATGAACAGCCACTTTTTTTTAAATGCGAAAACGTTGGAACGGAAAAAGGGGTTTATTACGTATTTAAAAGAGGCGGAAAAAATCGCCGAGTTTTTGAACATCATCGGCGCCCATCAAGCGCTGCTCCGCTTTGAGGACATTCGCATCGTCCGCGATATGCGCAACTCGGTCAACCGGCTTGTCAATTGCGAAACCGCCAATTTGAACAAAACGATCGGCGCTGCGCTTCGCCAGGTGGAGAACATCCGCTACATCGACGAGACGATCGGCCTTGATTCACTGCCGGCCAAGCTGCGGGAAATCGCGAAACTTCGCATCGAGCATCAAGACGTGACGCTGAAAGAGCTCGGGGAGATGGTTGCCGGTGGAAAAATCAGCAAATCCGGCATCAACCACCGGCTGCGCAAAATTGATGAGATCGCGGAGCGGCTGCGGGCTGGAAAGCCGGTCGATTTCCATAAATCGCTGTAAAGGGGAGATGGAGAATGGTGGAAAAACAAGTGGAAGTGAAATTAAAAACCGGGCTGCAGGCGCGCCCGGCGGCGTTGTTTGTCCAAGAAGCGAACCGTTTTTCCGCTGATGTGTTTTTGGAAAAAGACGGAAAACGGGTCAACGCGAAAAGCATTATGGGCTTGATGAGCCTCGCCATCGGCCATGGAGCGGTGATCACGCTCATTGCCGACGGTCCGGATGAGCAAGAAGCGATCGAAAAGCTCGCCGCCTATGTGCAAAAGGAAAAGTAAAGCAGCGTGTGGGGCTGGCGGGGAAAGGAATGGAAAAGGCTGCTCCGTTTTTGTCGGAAGCAGCCTTTTTTCGTCAATGTCGGTGCAGGCGCAGCTCTATAGCGGTTCTGCCAACGTGTGCATGCCTTATTTTTCATCAGCGCGCGTCAGCACGCGGTCAATGATGCCGTATTCCATTGCTTTTTGCGCGGTCATAAAGTTGTCGCGGTCCGTATCGCGCTCGATCACTTCGATCGGCTGGCCGGTGTTTTCCGATAAAATGCGGTTCAATTTGTCGCGCAAGAACAAAATGCGCTTCGCTGCGATTTCGATTTCCGTCGCTTGCCCTTGGGCGCCGCCGAGCGGTTGGTGGATCATGATTTCACTGTTTGGCAAGGCGAACCGTTTCCCTTTCGCACCGGCGGCAAGCAAAAACGCCCCCATGGAAGCGGCCATGCCGATGCAAATTGTCGATACGTCCGGTTTGATGAACTGCATCGTGTCGTAAATCGCCAGGCCAGCTGTGATCGAGCCGCCCGGGCTGTTGATGTACAAGGAAATATCTTTGTCCGGGTCTTCCGCCGCCAAAAACAACAGCTGCGACACGATCGAGTTGGCCACTTGGTCGTCGATCGGGCTGCCAAGGAACACGATTCGGTCTTTCAATAAGCGCGAATAAATGTCGTACGCCCGCTCCCCGCGGTTCGTCTGTTCGATGACAGTCGGAATCAAATACATCAAAAACGCCTCCTTTTCCATCCTAATGGATCAATATGTACGCCTTAATCATACACGAATGGTCAATGAAGGTCAAACAAAACGACCTTCCCCATTCTTTATAACATATTCGCGGCTAGCGGGAACATCCCTCTTTTCATCATAACCGCTTTTTTATTTTTTTAACCAGTTGCCTGTGGCGGTGGCATTGATGTGGAAGGAACAAAGGCCTAATTTTTCCTGTTTTTTTATTGCATTTTCCCCTTGCATTTTTGCACGATCCTGCTATAATAGAACATGCGACGGAACGAAATAGAGAAATCATGAACTTCCATGCCCTCGTAGTGTAGTGGATAGCACGAGAGATTCCGGTTCTCTTAGCGTGGGTTCGAATCCTGCCGAGGGCGTTCCAACGATCCGACAAGTTCGGATTGAGATTCCCAAATCCCTTGATACGACCGCGTTTGCGGTCGTTTTTCATTTTTTGGGAATCCCGAAAAAAACGATAGAATCCGAAAAAATTTTGTACGAATTTTGCACGGCTATTTGGTACGATCCAGTTCCGCCATCGCGAGATCGACCTGCCGGGATTCTTTTTGTTCCATCTCATCTAAAATATGCGAGTACGTTTGCAGAGTAGTGACAATATGGCGGAACAGGAAACGAGTTTGGAGCAGCTGGCTTCGATTCGGTTTCGCCAACCGTCGATCACAATTCGGACTTTGTCCGCAGACAAAGCGTATGGCGCCACGGAGTATCTGGAAGCGCTCTTTCTTCATCCAGACTACAGTTTTTTGTTTTTTGTCGTGTAAATGCCACTAATAAGTGAAAGGTGCAAACCGAATCCTCCTTCCGTTGCGTCACCCGATTGGGCAGCGCTTTTTATGTAGGTGAGGTGATACACGTGTAGAAGTTGCACGAGGTATTGAACGATAACAAAAGCTAAACCACATGAAGAAAAAGGACGGAATGACCTGGGGCGACTGGATGGAGATCATGGGGTCCGGCGCGATACGTATAAACGAGTGCGCGGGGCGGTGAGGAGGAAATGGGAAGGAATAAAGACCCTTAGGTTAAAAAACATATACTTGGTATATGGTTGTAATCCTGCCGAGGCAAAACAGCCGCCTAGGCGGCTGTTTTTCTTTTAGATCAGCAGCGGACGCGCCGCTTTCCTCGAGAGGGTTCCCAAATCAAGGGCTCGGGCGGGGCATTGGGTTTTTTTCGTCTGAACAGGCGCCGGTTCGGGCGGTCGCCAAGGCCGCTTTCCGCCGTCAAAAATTTCTCCTACCCCCTCCCGCTCCCGTTGTGTACAATAAAAGAAAGGGAGGCGTGACGATGAGGGCGGAGTTATGGCAAGAGCAGCGGCTGCAGTTGTCGCTGACAAAGGAACTTGTGCAGGCGATTGAACTGTTGCAATATTCCGCAGTGGATTTGGAAGCGTTTTTATATGAACAGTCGCTGGAAAACCCGTTTTTGGAAATTCGCCGCACCCGGGTGCGGCAACGGCCAAGCCGGACAGAAAGAGACCAAAAGCAATGGCTCGAGAACATTGGCGCCCGCGCAGAGACACTTGTTGGCCATTTGCTTTCTCAGCTGCCTGCGTTGAAGCTGGCCGATCGGGAAGAGCGCATCGTCCGTTATCTCATTGCCTCGCTCGATGAGGATGGCTATTTGCGCGTGCCGCTTGCCGAGCTGGCGGCGCGGTTTTCCGCATCGGAACAAGAGATGGAACGGGGGCTGCGCCTTGTGCAGTCGCTCGACCCGCCGGGAGTCGGCGCCCGCGATTTGGCGGAATGCCTCTTGCTGCAGCTTGAACGTCTTCCTGAGCGCGACGAGCTGGCGGAGATGATCGTCCGCTACCATTTTGTCCCCTTTGCGGAAAAGTCGTGGAAAACGCTGGCCAAGCAGCTTGGCGTCAGCCTTGGCGAACTGCAACGCGTCTTCGAGCTCATTCGCACACTCGAGCCGCGGCCAGGCATTCACTATTCGAGCGAAACACCGCCTTTGGTGGTGCCGGATGTCATCGTCGTCCGCGGGGCGGAAGGGGACTGGATGGCCGCCTATAATGATGACATCCATCCGGAGCTCGAATGGAATCGGGAGTACGAGCGGCGCATCGCTGCATCCGGCGACCGGCATGCCGAACAGTTTATCAAAGAAAAATATCGGCAGTTTACATGGCTCGCGAAAAGTTTGGAGCAACGGAAACAGACGCTTCTCCATTTGACGGCCGTCATCATCGACCGCCAGCGCTCGTGTTTGGAGTTTGGGCTTTCGGCGCTCAAGCCGATGACGATGCGCGAGGTGGCCGAGGAGCTCGGCGTTCATGAATCGACGGTGAGCCGCGCGGTCCGGCATAAATATGTGCAAACGCCGTTTGGCACCGTGGAGTTGCGCCGTTTCTTTTCAAACGCCGCGACGGCCGCAGGGGATGAAGCGGCATCGTCCGCCCGCGTGAAAGCGATCATTGAGGCCCTTATTTCCGAGGAAGATCGGCGGGCGCCGCTGTCTGACCAACAGCTTGCTGATTTGCTTCGCGATCGGCACGGCATCGCCATTTCGCGCCGCACAGTCGCCAAATACCGCGAGCAGCTGCGCATCCCGTCTTCGGCAAAGCGGAGGCAATATATCGGCCTGCCGTAACGGGCGGCCAATCGAAACGGCAACTGCTGTAGAAAGAGAGGAAGAAATGAATGCATATCCGATTGTATACGAAAACCAATTGCCCGCTCTGCGACAAAGCGAAAGCCGTTTTGACGGAGCTGCGGGCGGACTATTCGTTTACGCTGGAAGAAATTGATATTTACAAAGATGATGAACTGCTGGAAAAATATCAGCTGATGATCCCGGTTGTGGAATTGGATGGCGAAGAAATCGGCTGGGGAGCGATTGAAAAAGAAGCGGTGAGAAAACGGTTGCGGCGGGCGCAAAACAGTTGAACGGCTATCGTCCTCCTGCTATAATGAAAATGGCGCGGGAGGAATTTTTTATGGCACTGCGGGACATAATATGTCATACCGGGACATAAGATGTCCCTATATTCAATCGAGGAGAAAGGATCCATGCAGCCGTTATTGGAGGCACAAAAAAAATTATTGCCTGACTTGCTTGACGTTATGCAAAAACGATATCAAATTTTGCACTCCATTTCGCTTATGGCGCCGATCGGGCGGCGGGCGCTGGCGGCGAGCCTCGGCATGAGTGAGCGGGTGCTCCGGTCGGAAACAGAATTTTTGAAAGGACAAAACTTGCTTTCCGCCGATGTGTCGGGCATGCGGTTGACGGAGGAAGGCCAGGCGCTCCTTCATACGCTCAATGATTTGATGCGGGAAGCGCTCGGACTCAAAGAGCTGGAAGCCGCGCTGCAGGAACAGCTCGGCATTCCGCGGGTGATTGTCGTTGCCGGGGATAGCGACCGTTCCCCTTGGGTAAAAAAAGAAATGGGTAGAGCGTGTGTCGCCTGCATGAAGGAGCTGCTTGAGCCCGGGGACATCGTCGCCGTGGCCGGCGGAACGACGATGGCGGCGGTCGCGGAGATGATGACGCCGGATTCGAAGCTTCGCGATGTGTTGTTCGTGCCGGCGCGCGGCGGCCTTGGCGAAGATGTCGAGAATCAGGCGAACACGATTTGTGCGAAAATGGCGGAAAAAGCGATGGGCCGCTATCGGTTGCTGCACGTGCCTGACCAGCTGAGCGATGAAGCGTACGCGTCGCTTGTCGAAGAGCCGGCGGTGAAAGAAGTGCTTGAGCTCATCCAATCATGCCGCATGGTCGTCCATGGCATCGGTGAAGCGGTGACGATGGCCAAGCGGCGGAAGACGCCGCCTGTAGAGATGGAGAACATCATCGCCCGCCATGCGGTCGCCGAGGCGTTCGGCTACTATTTCAACGAGTACGGCGACGTCGTCCATAAAGTGAAAACAGTCGGCATTCAACTTGAACACCTCCCGCATGTCGAGCATGTCATCGCCGTCGCCGGAGGGGCGTCGAAGGCGAAAGCCATTCGCGCGTACATGAAACGGGCGCCGCACTCGCTATTGGTGACGGACGAAGGAGCCGCAAAAGCGTTCGTAGGGGAGTAATCTCCCTTGCTGATACAATCCAATCGCAAGGAGGAAAATAAGATGGCAGTCAAAGTGGGAATCAACGGATTTGGCCGCATCGGACGCAACGTCTTCCGCGCGGCATTGAAAAACCCGGACATTGAAGTGGTGGCGGTGAACGATTTAACCGATGCGAATACGCTTGCTCATTTGTTGAAGTACGACTCCGTCCATGGCCGTCTGGATGCCGAAGTGTCGGTGAACGGCAACAACTTGGTCGTCAACGGCAAAGAAATCATCGTCAAGGCGGAACGCGATCCGGCGAACTTGGCGTGGGGCGAGATCGGCGTTGACATCGTCGTTGAGTCGACCGGCCGCTTCACGAAACGCGAAGACGCCGCCAAACATTTGGAAGCGGGTGCGAAAAAAGTGATCATTTCCGCACCGGCGAAAGACGAGGATATTACGATCGTCATGGGCGTCAACCAAGACAAATACGATCCGAAAGCCCATCATGTCATCTCGAACGCTTCGTGCACGACGAACTGCTTGGCGCCGTTTGCCAAAGTGCTGCATGAAAAATTCGGCATCGTCCGCGGCATGATGACGACCGTTCACTCGTACACAAACGACCAACAAATTTTGGACTTGCCGCATAAAGATTTGCGCCGGGCTCGCGCGGCCGCGGAATCGATCATTCCGACGACGACCGGGGCGGCGAAAGCTGTTGCGCTTGTCTTGCCGGAACTGAAAGGCAAATTGAACGGCATGGCAATGCGTGTGCCGACGCCGAACGTATCCGTTGTTGACTTGGTGGCGGAATTGGAAAAAGAAGTGACGGTCGAAGAAGTGAATGCCGCGTTGAAAGCAGCAGCGGAAGGCGAGCTGAAAGGCATTTTGGCCTACAGCGAAGAACCGCTCGTGTCGCGCGACTACAACGGCAGCACCGCTTCGTCGACGATCGACGCGTTGTCGACAATGGTCATTGAAGGCAAAATGGTGAAAGTCGTTTCGTGGTATGACAACGAAACGGGCTATTCGCACCGCGTCGTCGACTTGGCCGCCTACATCGCCTCGAAAGGGCTGTAAAACCAGCT
Organism: Geobacillus sp. PLS 41; assembly: GCF_056494105.1. NCBI lineage: Bacteria > Bacillati > Bacillota > Bacilli > Caryophanales > Anoxybacillaceae > Geobacillus > Geobacillus sp. PLS 41. The sequence goes on from NZ_CM151395.1 coordinate 1,027,984, forward strand.
TGGCGTTGAGTTTTCCATCCGTTCAAGTCTATAATAGGGAAATGGAGGGGAGCGGGGAAATGATCCCCACTCCTTTTCCTTTGTCCAAACTGCAGCCAAAAGGGGGCACGAACGATGAACAAGAAGACGATCCGCGACGTTGAGGTGAGGGGAAAGCGCGTCTTTTGCCGCGTCGATTTCAACGTTCCGATGGAGCAAGGCGCCATCACCGATGACACGCGCATTCGCGCCGCACTCCCGACGATCCGCTATTTGATCGAGCACGGGGCGAAAGTCATTTTGGCGAGCCACCTCGGCCGCCCGAAAGGAAAAGTGGTCGAAGAATTGCGTTTGGATGCCGTTGCGAAGCGGCTCGGCGAGCTGCTTGAACGGCCGGTCGCCAAAACGAATGAAGCGGTCGGCGATGAGGTGAAAGCGGCGGTCGACCGTTTGAACGAAGGCGACGTGCTCTTGCTTGAGAACGTCCGTTTTTACCCTGGCGAAGAGAAAAACGATCCAGAGCTGGCCAAAGCGTTTGCGGAGCTCGCGGATCTGTATGTCAACGATGCGTTCGGCGCCGCCCACCGCGCTCATGCGTCGACGGAAGGCATCGCCCATTACTTGCCTGCGGTGGCCGGGTTTTTGATGGAAAAAGAACTCGAAGTGCTCGGCAAAGCGCTCTCGAATCCGGACCGCCCGTTTACGGCGATCATCGGCGGCGCGAAAGTGAAAGACAAAATCGGCGTCATCGACAATTTGCTTGAAAAAGTTGACAACTTGATCATCGGCGGCGGACTGGCGTATACGTTCGTCAAAGCGCTCGGCCATGACGTCGGCAAGTCGCTGCTTGAGGAGGACAAAATCGAACTCGCCAAATCGTTTATGGAAAAGGCGAAAGAAAAAGGCGTCCGTTTTTATATGCCGGTGGACGTGGTCGTGGCCGACCGGTTTGCGAACGACGCCAACACGAAAGTCGTCGCCATCGACGCCATTCCGAGCGATTGGGAGGCGCTTGACATCGGCCCGAAAACGCGCGAATTGTACCGCGATGTCATTCGTCAATCGAAGCTCGTTGTCTGGAACGGCCCGATGGGCGTCTTTGAAATGGAAGCGTTCGCCCACGGGACAAAAGCGATCGCCGAAGCACTGGCGGAAGCGCTCGACACCTATTCGGTCATCGGCGGCGGGGATTCGGCGGCGGCGGTTGAGAAATTCGGCTTGGCCGACAAAATGGATCATATCTCCACCGGCGGCGGCGCTTCGCTCGAGTTTATGGAAGGAAAACAGCTGCCGGGTGTCGTCGCGCTCGAAGACAAATGACCCACGGCGCCGGATTTGGCGCATGGCGGCTGACGCCGCCCATTGAAAGGAAGGGTGAACGATGAGAAAACGCATCATTGCAGGCAACTGGAAAATGCATAAAACATTGGCGGAAGCTGTTCAATTTGTCGAGGACGTAAAAGGGCACGTGCCGCCGGCCGACGAAGTCGATTCCGTCGTTTGCGCGCCGTTTCTCTTTTTGGATCGGTTGGTGCAAGCGGCAGACGGCACGGATTTAAAAATCGGGGCGCAAACGATGCACTTTGCCGATCAAGGGGCGTACACAGGCGAAGTGAGCCCGGTCATGCTGAAAGACCTCGGCGTCACGTACGTCATCCTCGGCCATTCGGAGCGCCGGCAAATGTTCGCCGAAACAGATGAGACCGTGAACAAAAAAGTGTTGGCCGCCTTCACCCGCGGGCTTATACCGATTATTTGCTGCGGCGAATCGCTTGAGGAGCGGGAAGCGGGGCAGACGAACGCCGTTGTCGCCTCGCAAGTGGAAAAAGCGCTCGCCGGCTTGACGCCGGAACAAGTGAAGCAAGCGGTCATCGCTTACGAGCCGATTTGGGCGATCGGGACGGGCAAATCATCAACACCGGAAGACGCCAACAGCGTCTGCGGCCATATCCGTTCGGTTGTTTCGCGCCTGTTTGGCCCGGAGGCGGCGGAAGCGATCCGCATTCAATACGGCGGCAGCGTCAAACCAGACAACATCCGCGACTTCTTGGCGCAAGAACAGATCGACGGCGCCTTAGTCGGCGGGGCGAGCCTCGAGCCGGCTTCATTCTTGCAATTGGTGGAGGCGGGGCGCCATGAGTAAAAAACCGGTTGCGCTCATCATTTTAGACGGATTTGCGCTGCGCGACGAAACGTACGGCAATGCGGTCGCTCAGGCGAACAAACCGAACTTTGACCGCTATTGGAACGAATACCCGCACACAACGCTCAAGGCGTGCGGCGAGGCGGTCGGGCTTCCGGAAGGGCAGATGGGCAACTCGGAAGTCGGCCATCTCAACATCGGCGCCGGGCGCATTGTGTACCAAAGCTTAACGCGAGTCAACATTGCCATTCGCGAAGGCGAGTTTGACCGAAATGAAACGTTTTTGGCGGCGATGAACCATGTGAAACAACATGGGACAAGCTTGCATTTGTTCGGCTTGCTTTCCGACGGCGGGGTGCACAGCCATATTCACCATTTGTACGCCCTCTTGCGCTTGGCGGCGAAAGAAGGCGTAAAACGCGTGTACATCCACGGCTTTTTGGACGGCCGCGACGTCGGCCCACAAACAGCGCCGCAATACATCAAAGAACTGCAGGAAAAAATCAAGGAATATGGCGTCGGCGAAATCGCGACGTTATCGGGCCGCTACTACTCGATGGACCGCGACAAGCGGTGGGACCGCGTCGAAAAGGCGTATCGGGCGATGGTGTACGGGGAAGGGCCGACGTACCGCGATCCGCTCGAATGCATCGAGGACTCGTACAAACACGGCATTTACGACGAATTCGTCCTGCCGTCGGTCATCGTCCGCGAAGACGGCCGGCCGGTGGCGACGATTCAAGACAATGACGCGATTATCTTCTATAATTTCCGCCCTGACCGGGCGATCCAAATTTCAAACACGTTTACGAACGAAGATTTCCGCGAGTTTGACCGCGGCCCGAAACATCCGAAGCATTTGTTCTTTGTCTGCTTGACCCATTTCAGCGAAACGGTGAAAGGGTACGTGGCGTTCAAGCCGACGAACCTTGACAACACGCTTGGGGAAGTGCTGTCGCAGCACGGACTGCGCCAACTGCGCATCGCCGAGACCGAAAAATATCCGCACGTGACGTTTTTTATGAGCGGCGGCCGCGAAGAGAAATTTCCAGGCGAAGACCGGATTTTGATCAACTCGCCGAAAGTGCCGACGTATGACTTGAAGCCGGAAATGAGCGCCTATGAAGTGACCGATGCGCTGCTCAAGGAAATTGAAGCCGATAAGTACGATGCGATCATTTTGAACTACGCCAACCCGGATATGGTCGGCCATTCGGGCAAGCTCGAACCGACGATCAAGGCGGTGGAGGCAGTGGACGAATGCCTCGGCAAAGTCGTCGATGCCATTTTGGCCAAAGGCGGCATCGCCATCATCACCGCCGACCACGGCAACGCCGATGAAGTATTGACGCCGGACGGCAAGCCGCAAACGGCTCATACGACGAATCCGGTGCCGGTCATCGTGACGAAAAAAGGCATCAAGCTTAGAGACGGCGGCATCTTAGGCGATTTGGCGCCGACGATGCTCGATTTGCTCGGCTTGCCGCAGCCGAAAGAAATGACGGGGAAATCGTTGATTGTCAAATAATGATGATCTTGAGAAAACGATACGAAAAGGAGTGTGTTCCCATGTCTGCCATTATCGATGTCTACGCTCGCGAAGTGCTCGATTCGCGCGGCAACCCGACGGTGGAAGTGGAAGTGTACACAGAAGACGGCGGCTTCGGCCGCGCCTTGGTGCCGAGCGGCGCCTCGACCGGGGAATATGAAGCGGTCGAACTGCGCGACGGCGATAAAAACCGCTACCTCGGCAAAGGGGTGTTAAAAGCGGTCGAAAACGTCAACGAAATCATCGCGCCGGAAATCATCGGCCTGGAGGTCGCCGACCAAGTGGCGATCGACCGGAAGCTGATTGAATTAGACGGCACGGAAAACAAAAGCAAGCTTGGCGCCAACGCCATTTTGGGCGTCTCGCTCGCCGTGGCCCGCGCGGCAGCGGACGAGCTTGGCCTGCCGCTGTACCAATACTTAGGCGGCTTTAACGCCAAAACGCTGCCGGTGCCGATGATGAACATTTTAAACGGCGGCGCGCATGCGGACAACAACGTCGACATTCAAGAATTTATGATCATGCCGGTCGGCGCGGAAAGCTTCCGCGAAGCGCTGCGCATGGGGGCGGAAATTTTCCACAGCTTAAAAGCGGTGCTGAAAGCGAAAGGCTACAACACCGCCGTCGGCGATGAAGGAGGCTTCGCCCCGAACTTGAAATCGAACGAAGAAGCGCTGCAAACGATCATCGAAGCGATCGAAAAAGCCGGCTACAAACCGGGCGAACAAGTGATGCTCGCCATGGACGTTGCCTCGTCCGAGCTGTACAACAAAGAAGACGGCAAATATCATCTTGAAGGCGAAGGCGTTGTGAAAACGTCGGAAGAAATGGTCGCTTGGTATGAAGAGCTTGTATCGAAATATCCGATCATCTCGATCGAAGACGGGCTCGATGAAAACGACTGGGAAGGCCATAAACTGCTGACCGAGCGGCTCGGCAAAAAAGTCCAGCTTGTCGGCGACGACTTGTTTGTCACAAACACGAAAAAACTGGCCGAAGGCATTGAAAAAGGCGTCGGCAACTCGATTTTGATCAAAGTGAACCAAATCGGCACGCTCACCGAAACGTTTGACGCCATCGAAATGGCGAAACGCGCCGGCTACACCGCCGTCGTCTCGCACCGTTCCGGCGAAACGGAAGACAGCACGATCGCGGACATCGCCGTCGCCACCAACGCCGGCCAAATCAAAACGGGCGCGCCGTCGCGCACCGACCGCGTCGCGAAATACAACCAGCTGCTCCGCATTGAAGATGAACTCGGCCACACGGCCATTTACCAAGGCATCCGCTCGTTTTACAATTTGAAAAAATAACGGGAACAGGCGTCCCCAACGGAGGGGGCGCCTGTCGTTTTGACGGAGGCGAAAAGAGAATCGAATGGCTGGCGGTGATCAAGACGTCTTGACGCATTTAGGAAAGCTACGCCTCTTCATCAGATGGGATCGTAAATAGTCGTTTTATGATGACGCGCTTGATACATCTCGGCAATCTTTTCCGCCGATGCCTTCAAGAGGTTCGTGACCACACGGATGTCATGCTCGTTCGCATCCTGAAAGATCACGACGCGATGGCGCTTTTTGGAACGACATTGTTTTGTTCCGAATTGACAAGTAAAATCCGATCCTCATCAGAAACAATTTTTTGCATCAAATTTGGGAGTGTGGTATGCTTGTGCACAGAGAGCGCCTCCTAGGTTTGTTTGCGTCGTTACTTACATTCTACAGGAAAGGTGCTCTTTTTTCTATGCTTTTTATGGATATTATTGGTTAATCAACACGCCTGTAAAATTATGATTTTCATTTATTGCATCTGTTTGTTTTTAATGGTTGGGTGTGAGAAATGGAAAGAAACTGTCTCCCGAAACGATACAAAACTGAAGGTGAACCCGGCCTTTGTTGCACTTGCTGATGGAGATCGCAAATTAATTTTTCTTGACTGTAGATGAGCAATTTTCATTACAATATTTTCCGTTAACAAAGAGACCAACCTACAGTTTATTAGTGAATTTGCTCAACTATATAGATGCAATTTGAAGCTTTACCATTTGCAGCTTTTCCCGAGTATTTGATCGACTGTCGGGCGACCGAACAACGCCGCTTAAGGTGATCGCGCCTAGAATCATCTTTTTCATGGCGCTGACTGTTTCGGCCGCGTCTATCTTTACTTTTGTGCATGGGCGGGGCACCTCTCTTTTGGACGCGGTATGAGAACCTCGCGTGCGGTCGCAAAACGATGGACGCAGACTGGCTGTTGGTTTATAATATTTTTGAATCGTCCAAATATTCAGAGGAGTGGGAAGAGGATGGAACGAACCGTTGTTGAAACACGGTATGGGCGGCTGCGCGGTGTGGTGAATGGAAGCGTTTTCGTTTGGAAAGGAATTCCGTATGCGAAAGCGCCGGTCGGTGAACGCCGTTTTTTGCCGCCGGAGCCGCCTGAGGCATGGGATGGGGTGCGGGAGGCGACTGCCTTCGGTCCTGTCGTGATGCAGCCGTCGGATCCGATTTTCAGCGGATTGCTCGGGCGGATGAGCGAGCCGCCGAGCGAAGACGGGCTGTACCTGAACGTTTGGTCGCCGGCGGCGGATGGGAAGAAGCGGCCGGTGCTCGTCTGGATTCACGGCGGCGCCTTTTTGTTCGGCTCGGGTTCTTCGCCGTGGTATGACGGGACGGCGTTGGCGAAACACGGCGATGTCGTCGTCGTAACGATCAACTACCGAATGAACGTGTTTGGCTTTTTGCATCTCGGTGATTCGTTCGGCGAAGCGTACGCGCAAGCCGGGAATCTCGGCATTTTGGACCAAGTGGCGGCGCTGCGCTGGGTGAAGGAGAACATTGCGGCGTTTGGCGGTGATCCGGACAATGTGACGATTTTCGGTGAATCGGCGGGAGCGGCGAGCGTCGGCGTGCTGTTGTCGCTTCCGGAGGCCAGCGGGCTGTTTCGGCGCGCCATTTTGCAAAGCGGTTCGGGAGCGCTTCTCCTCCGTTCGCCCAAGACCGCCATGGCGATGACCGAGCGCATTCTCGAGCGCGCCGGCATCCGCCCGGGTGACCGCGGCCGGCTCTTGTCGATTCCCGCCGAGGAGCTGCTGCGGGCGGCGCTGTCGCTCGGTCCGGGAATCATGTACGGTCCGGTGGTGGATGGCCGCGTATTGCGGCGCCATCCGATCGAGGCGCTCCACGACGGGGCGGCCAGCGGCATTCCGATTCTCATCGGCGTGACGAAAGACGAGTACAACCTGTTTACCTTGACGGATCCATCGTGGACAAAGCTTGGCGAAAAAGAACTGCTTGACCGGATCAACCGTGAAGTCGGGCCCGTGCCGGAGGCGGCGATTCGCTATTATGCAGAGACGGCGGAGCCGTCGGCGCCCGACTGGCAAACGTGGCTGCGCATCATGACGTACCGTGTTTTTGTCGAGGGGATGCTGCGGACAGCGGACGCCCAAGCGGCCCACGGAGCGGATGTGTACATGTACCGGTTTGATTATGAGACGCCGGTGTTCGGCGGACAGCTGAAAGCATGCCACGCGCTCGAGCTGCCGTTTGTGTTTCACAATCTCCATCAGCCGGGCGTCGCGAATTTCGTCGGCAACCGGCCGGAGCGCGAGGCGATCGCTGACCAAATGCATTACGCCTGGCTGGCGTTTGCCCGCACCGGCAACCCGAACGGCGATCACTTGCCGGAAGCGTGGCCGGCGTATACGAGCGAGCGCAAGGCGGCCTTTGTCTTTTCAGCCGCCAGCCATGTCGAAGATGATCCGTTTGGCCGCGAGCGAGCGGCATGGCAAGGACGCTAGAAGATTTGATTCGTGAGGGAGCACCGCCATCTGTGAAAAAATGGAGCTTCGGCCTCTCTCCGCTAAACCAACAAAGGAACGGCCAACCGCCGTTCCTTTGTTATTCGTGTGCGCCCGGCATGGGTGCAGTCTATAGGGTGAAAGTCCCGAACTGCGAAGGCAGAAGTAGCAGTTAGCTTAACGCAAGGGTGTCTGCGGCGACGCAGAATCTGAAGGAAGCGGGCGGCAAACTTCCGGTCTGAGGAACACGAACTTCATAGGAGGCTGGGTATCATTGGGTGAGTTTGCACGACAAAACGAAGCCCTTTCTGCCGAAGGTGATACCGAGTAAATGAAGCAGATGGATGGAAGGAAAGACTGCACTCTTACCCGGGGAGGTCTGTCCGGGAAGCCAAGTGCGCTTGGCAACCGTTGGAGCGATCCAACGCTGAACGGACAGAAGTCAGCAGAGGTCATAGTACCCGTCTAGCTTAGATAGAAGGGGAAGGACCGAACCATGAAGGAGAACGGCCACTAGGCGTTCATCTTCTTTGATGAAGCAGATAACCCGAAAGGGCCTGCTTGAGGGGGGAAATGGTGAAGTCCATGGGGAACCTCAAGAGGGTGGAGAAGAAGATGGCACAAATAGAACGGACCGTTCACGTAGAGAGGAAGAATCGGAATGTGGATGAAACAGGTAATGTCACGAGAGAATCTCCTGCGAGCACTCAAACAAGTGGAAAAGAATAAAGGGTCCCATGGAACCGATGGAATGTCCGTCAAAGACCTGCGAAGACACCTCGTGGAACATTGGGACGCGATACGGCACGCTTTAGAAGAAGGGACCTACGAACCTTGCCCGGTCCGACGGGTCGAAATCCCGAAACCGAACGGAGGAGTCAGGTTACTAGGAATCCCGACCGTGACAGACCGGTTCATCCAACAGGCCATCGCCCAAGTGCTCACGCCGATCTTTGACCCATCCTTTTCGGAACACAGCTACGGGTTTCGTCCCGGTCGAAGAGGACACGACGCGGTGAAAAAGGCGAAGCAGTATATTCAGGAAGGATATACATGGGTGGTAGATATCGACTTGGAAAAGTTCTTTGATCGAGTCAACCATGACAAACTGATGGGGATATTAGCGAAACGAATTCCAGACAAAATCCTCCTAAAGTTGATACGGAAGTATCTACAGGCAGGGGTCATGATCAACGGGGTGGTCATGGAAACACAAGAGGGGACTCCACAAGGAGGGCCGCTCAGTCCACTCCTGTCCAACATTCTCCTGGATGAGCTGGACAAAGAATTGGAAAAACGAGGGCACAAGTTTGTACGGTATGCGGATGACTGCAATATCTACGTAAGGACGAAGAAGGCCGGGGAACGGGTGATGAAATCGATCACGGCATTCATCGAAAAGAAACTCCGGCTGAAAGTCAACGAAACCAAATCGGCAGTGGATCGTCCGTGGAGGAGAAAATTCCTCGGTTTTAGCTTCACCCCAAGTAAGGAGCCAAAAATCCGAATTGCAAAGGAAAGCATTCGGCGCATGAAGCAAAGGATACGCACCATGACGAGCCGATCGAAACCGATTCCCATGCCCGAACGAATCGAACAGCTCAATCAATACATTCTGGGATGGTGTGGATACTTTTCGCTAGCAGAGACCCCAAGTGTGTTCAAAGAACTAGATGGATGGATTCGACGAAGGCTGCGCATGTGCCAATGGAAAGAGTGGAAACTTCCGAGAACCAGAGTCCGAAAACTGCAAAGTTTAGGAGTGCCCAAGCAGAAAGCATATGAATGGGGAAACACTCGGAAGAAATATTGGAGAGTGGCCGCCAGTCCCATCCTGCATAAAGCCCTTGGCAACTCCTATTGGGAGAGCCAAGGGCTGAAGAGTCTTTATCAACGATATGAATCTCTGCGTCAGACTTAATGGAACCGCCGTATACCGAACGGTACGTACGGTGGTGTGAGAGGACGAGGGTTAGTCACCCTCTCCTACTCGATTTGCCCCCTGAGAAGGAAGCCCGAACTGTTCCGCCAGCGCTGGGTCGCGGTCGATGGCCTCGATGAGCTTGCGCATGACGTTGACGTCAAACGTAAAGTTCGCCCCAATCGGCGAGGTGACGAAAATTTTCCCTTTCTTCGCCTCCCGCGCCCGTTTGAATTGATAGCCGTCAATCGCGATGACGACTCGTTCGTCCGGTCTTGCCATTGAAGTCCCTCCAGTCGTTGCCGATTTGCTTTCTATTGTAACGTATTTCGGCGGCGGACGACAATGATCATACCGCACCCGATTCATGGAGCGTCAAGCGGATGGAGGATGAAACGCTCCCCCATCTATGCCAAAGGGGAGGAGCAGGGAATTTTTTGGCCCCATCCCTTCGATTTAGCCCTCTATATAAGTTGAAACTTTGTTTTACATCCAGTAGAACGCCCGCTGCATTCTATCAAAATGACTTGTTATGAAGGAAAACAGAATCGAACAATCGGAAAATCTTTATTGCAACTTATATAGAAAAGACAGGAAATGTAGTCTTTCCTTCAACATCGTTCCATTCTTTCGCTGCCTCCAGGCCGATCAGATCAGGTCAGATACGTTGCGATTTTTGCCAGGCATTCGTCAATGATTTCATCGATTTCCTCCATTTGAGCATCTTCTGGCTTGTATTTTTTTAAAATTTTTAGATGACGGGCTTTCCAATCTAATGTTTCACAAAAAAGAGAATCTGTTCCTTTCGTCGTGTTGAGACAGGCCCGCCAGTTGCCGCCAACGGCGATCTATGGTATAGTGAAATTATTGCAACGTCGGTCGTTGGAGGTGTCAGGCATGCATGCCTTGCTTGTGACGCTGCTTGTCATTGTGTCGATCGCGCTGATCGCAGTTGTCTTGCTGCAGTCGGGCCGCAGCGCCGGGCTGTCGGGGGCGATCACCGGCGGCGCCGAGCAATTGTTCGGGAAGCAGAAAGCCCGTGGGCTCGATGCGGTGTTTCAGCGCGTCACGGTCGTGTTGGCCGTCTTGTTTTTCGTATTGACGATCTTGGTTACGTACGTACAGCCATCATAAGTCAAACATGGGGCGGTCCATAGAATGAAGGGCTGCCCTTTCTATTTCACACCAGAGAGGAAGGAGAACCTATGATGAAAATTGTTCCGCCGAAGCCGTTTTTCTTTGAAGCCGGGGAGCGGGCGGTGCTGCTTTTGCATGGGTTTACCGGCAATTCCGCCGACGTTCGGATGCTTGGGCGATTCTTGGAATCGAAAGGGTATACGTGCCACGCTCCGATTTACAAAGGGCATGGCGTGCCGCCGGAAGAGCTCGTCCACACCGGACCGGATGATTGGTGGCAAGACGTCATGAACGGCTATCAGTTTTTGAAAAACAAAGGCTACGAAAAAATTGCCGTGGCTGGATTGTCGCTTGGAGGCGTATTTTCTCTCAAATTAGGCTACACTGTACCTATAGAAGGCATTGTGACGATGTGCGCGCCGATGTACATCAAAAGCGAAGAAACGATGTACGAAGGTGTGCTCGAGTATGCGCGCGAGTATAAAAAGCGGGAAGGGAAATCAGAGGAACAAATCGAACAGGAAATGGAACGGTTCAAACAAACGCCGATGAAGACGTTGAAAGCCTTGCAAGAACTCATTGCCGATGTGCGCGCCCACCTTGATTTGGTTTATGCGCCGACGTTCGTCGTCCAAGCGCGCCATGATGAGATGATCAATCCAGACAGCGCGAACATCATTTATAACGAAATTGAATCGCCGGTCAAACAAATCAAATGGTATGAGCAATCAGGCCATGTGATTACGCTTGATCAAGAAAAAGATCAGCTGCATGAAGATATTTATGCATTTCTTGAATCGTTAGATTGGTAATGGAGAAAGGAGGGGATGGCCAATGGATCATGTGTTGGCCGAACGAATTTTAACGTTTATGCGCGATGAGGCGTACAAACCGCTGACCGTTGAGGAACTGGAGGAAGCGTTTGGGATTGCGGATGCTGAGGAGTTTAAAACGTTTGTCAAAACGCTTGTCGCCATGGAAGAGGAAGGTCTTGTCGTCCGGACGCGCAGCAACCGCTACGGCGTGCCCGAGCGGATGAATCTCGTGCGCGGCAAGGTGATTGGCCACCCGAAAGGATTCGCGTTTGTCACACCGGAGGAGCCGGGACTGGATGATATTTTTATCCCGCCGTCCGAACTGAAAAACGCCATGCATGGCGACACGGTGCTTGTGCGCGTCCAAGCCGATTCATCCGGGGCGCGCCGCGAAGGAACGATCGTCCGCATTTTGGAGCGCGGGGTGAAAGAAGTCGTCGGCACGTACACGGAAAGCAAATATTTCGGCTTTGTCATCCCCGATGACAAACGGATCGTCAACGACATTTTCATTCCGAAAAACGCGGCGAACGGCGCGGTCGAAGGGCATAAAGTCGTCGCCCGGCTCACCTCGTACCCGGAAGGACGAATGAGCGCTGAAGGGGAAGTCGTCCAAATTCTCGGCCATAAAAACGACCCGGGCGTCGACATTTTGGCGATCATCTATAAATACGGCCTTCCGCTTCAATTTCCAGAAGACGTGATCGAGCACGCCAACCGGGTGCCGGATGTCATTACGGAGAAAGACTTGGAAGGGCGCCGCGATTTGCGCGGCGAGATGATCGTCACGATCGACGGGGAAGATGCGAAGGATTTGGACGATGCCGTCACCGTGACAAAGCTTGAAAACGGCAACTATAAGCTCGGCGTTCATATCGCCGATGTCAGCTACTATGTTGAGGAAGGCTCGCCTATTGACCGCGAGGCGTATGAACGCGGCACGAGCGTTTATTTGGTTGACCGCGTCATCCCGATGATCCCGCATCGGCTGTCGAACGGCATTTGCTCGCTCAACCCGAAAGTCGATCGGCTGACGCTCTCGTGCGAAATGGAAATCACCCCGCAAGGAGAAGTCGTCCGCCATGAAATTTTCCCAAGCGTCATCCGCACGGCGGAACGGATGACGTATTCCGATGTCAATAAAATTCTCGTTGACAAAGACGAAGCCTTGCGGGAAAAATATGCGCCGCTTGTGCCGATGTTTGAGCTGATGGCTGAGCTTGCCGACATTTTGCGGGCAAAGCGGATAAAGCGCGGGGCGATTGATTTCGATTTTAAGGAGGCGAAGGTGCTTGTCGATGAAAACGGCAAGCCGTACGATGTCGTCTTGCGCGAGCGGTCGGTCGCTGAGCGGTTGATTGAAGAGTTTATGCTGGCGGCGAACGAAACGGTGGCTGAGCATTTCCATTGGTTGAACGTGCCATTTATTTACCGTGTTCACGAGGATCCGAAGCCGGAAAAACTGCAGCGCTTTTTAGAGTTCATCACGAACTTCGGCTATGTCGTGAAAGGAACGGGCAACCAAATCCATCCGCGCGCCCTCCAGCAAATTCTCGAAGCGGTGCGCGGCGAGCCGGAAGAAATGGTGATCTCGACCGTCATGCTTCGGTCGATGAAACAGGCGCGCTATGACGCCGAGAGCCTCGGCCATTACGGCCTGTCGACCGAGTTTTACACCCATTTTACGTCACCGATCCGCCGCTACCCGGATTTGATCGTCCATCGGTTGATCTGGACGTATCTCATTAACGGCCAGATGGATCTTGACACCCAGCAAAAATGGGCGGAAAAGCTGCCTGAAATTGCGGAACACGCTTCCGATATGGAGCGGCGCGCCGTTGAGGCGGAGCGGGAGACGGACGATCTGAAGAAAACCGAGTTTATGGAAGACAAAATCGGGATGGAGTTTGACGGCATTATCAGCTCGGTGACGAACTTCGGCTTGTTCGTTGAGCTGCCGAACACGATCGAAGGCTTGGTGCACGTCAGCTACTTAACGGACGACTATTACCGCTACGACGAACGCCACTACGCGTTGATCGGCGAACGGACCGGGAAAATGTACCGCATCGGCGATGAAATCACCGTCCGCGTCATCAACGTGAACAAAGACGAACGGATCGTCGATTTTGAAGTCGTCGGCATGAAGGGACGCCGTCCGCCGAAAGCGAAAGCCGCTCCGGTCGTCATTGAAGGGAAAAAGCAAAAGAAAGGAAAAGCGAAGGCGGAGCCGAAAGCGCAAAGCGGCTCAAACCGCAGCGCGAAGGCGAAAAAGAAGAAAAAGAAAAAACGGTGAGGAAAAGCCGAACGGGCGGCTTTTCCTTCTTTTTCGTTTTTGGTAAAATAAGAAACGCTACAATGAGGAGGGGGAAAACGGATGCCGAAAGGCGAAGGAAAAGTGATCGCCCAAAACAAAAAAGCGCACCACGACTATTTCATCGAAGAAACGTATGAAGCCGGCCTTGTGCTGCAAGGGACGGAAATCAAATCGATCCGCAACGGCCGGGTGAACTTGAAAGATTCGTTCGCCAAAGTGGAAAAAGGGGAAGTGTTTCTTCATAACATGCATATCAGCCCGTATGAACAAGGCAACCGCTACAACCATGATCCGCTGCGGACGAGAAAGCTCCTTTTGCACCGCCGCGAAATCAACAAGCTGATCGGCTATACGAAAGAGCAAGGGTATACGCTCGTGCCGCTGAAATTGTATATTAAAAATGGCTTTGCCAAAGTGGAGCTTGGAGTGGCCAAAGGGAAGAAAAAATACGACAAACGGGAAGACATGAAGCGGAAAGAAGCGCAGCGCGAAATCGAGCGGGCGTTCCGCGAGCGGCAAAAACTATAGAGGGTTGGTGATTCAAAGAAAAAACGGGAGATCCCAATTCTTTTTCTATTTAGAGAAACTTTGTCAGATCGACATGCCTTTCTCGTCCAGCGCCGCCGATCTGGGCGCAAAACCCGTTTTTCACCAGCCTTATAGGGAGTCGGTGGTGTATGGGAAAAACAGTTCTCAATCGAATCTTCTCCAGTGGAGAAGCATTGAAACATCGGCTCTTCTTTCCTGGCGAACTCCATCGCTTTGGCAAAAATGACCGTTTTTCACCGGGGTTGAAAACATTCCCATTGAAAATGCGCATCGCCATGGTATAATAAATAATGCAACAGCCAGTTATCCATCGCTTACGCTATTCCGATCTTTCTTCGCCACCGCGGGGACGATCCGGATTCGACAGGGGTAGGTCGAGCTTAAGCGGCGAGCCGAGGGGGACGTCCTCGTAAAAACGTCACCTAAAGATAACTGGCAAACAAAACTACGCTTTAGCTGCCTAATTGCTGCAGCTAGCTCCTCCCGCCATCGCCCGCGTGGCGTTCGAGGGGCTCATATGAAGCGGGCTACGCCCAAATCCGCCGCCTGAGGATGAGGGAAGAGACGAACCAGGCTAGCCGCCGGGAGGCCTGTCGGTAGGCGGAACGGACGGCGAAGCGAAATATACCGACTACGCTCGTAGATGCTTAAGTGGCGATGCCTCTGGACGTGGGTTCGACTCCCACCGTCTCCATTTCCAACATGTTGCTGTTTCGGATTAAAAATGGTGAACCTCTTGATACGACCGTGTTTGCGGTCGTTTTTCATTTTTGGGGAATCCTAAAGAAATCGATAGAATCCGAAAAAATTTTGCACGGATTTTGCACCGCGTTTTTACCTTGCATTGTATACCGAGTTCGACAGTGACTAAGTAAACAAAATGCCTCTCATCCCTTGATGCCAAAGGGACAAGAGGCATTTGGGCATCCTTCCAGCGTGTATCTAGGCGCGAGGATGGATGCCTAGAATCTTCGGAGGCGGCCTCAGCTCTAGCGCCGCCAAGAGTTGCACTTGTCTATTCTAACCAAGGAATCGAGTCCATGTCGCCTTTTTTTGTTTGGATGTAAATTTATGTTAGTGAATTTGCTCATCTACAGATGATTAAAGGATTCGTTGTTTTTGAAGATGTAACATATTTTGAAACAGATTGCGTTAAAGACTTTGATGCTGATGAAATATTGGAAGTAGTGCTTATTTCCGCCACTCAATCGCTTGAAAAAGTTAAAATAGTAACCGACGGGGTGAACATCATCATGATTGAGGCGGGGAATGTAGAGTGGCACTCACTTTGAGCGCAATGCTTAAGGGTAATTCTTACAATGCGCGCATACCGTTGGCCCGATATTTTTATACAGTTTTGAGAAACAGAAAGAGATTTGTCGGCTGCCCAAAAACGCGGCGATGCATAGCCCCATCACCGAAGTGGTTGTCAGCGGTACAAATACGGGGTGCCGTAGTATTCCGTCCGGTTGAGCTCCGGGTATTCCAAAGTGAAATGAATGAAAATCGGGCACCAATCACAAAACGGGTACGTGTGAAAAAAAGCGCGGTCGCCATAGCGAATGGCTTCGAGCGCCAACGGCAATTCTTTCTTGAATACGTTCGCCCGGCGCGCATTTTCTTGCCGGCCCATTTGCCGGTTGCCAATGAATACATAGAGAAACAATACTAGCTGTTGCCCGGCTTGTTTCCATTCACCGAGCACTTCATCGCGTTGAGAAGTGAGCTGATCAGTGACAAATGCGCGGGAGACGGTGAGGAATAAGGCGCCAGTCGTGTCCGAGTGGGTTAAGGTGTACAGACGGCCGTTCACTGGTGACAGCTGGGTGATTCCAGCGGTCTGGGTGACGTGCAGTCGCTCGGGAGAAAGGTGTTTCATGGCGGTCCCTCCTTCTTTCATCTTGTTCTGCAGCGATGATGGGCCCATAATATGAATATGCGCCTCGTTTGTTCATGATGAATGGATTCGTGATCGGGAAAAAGAGATAAAAAAGAAGGCCGAACGAGCGAATCTTTCGCTTCGTTCGGCCGAGCGATCGGCGCCTGTTAGTCGGTTGCGGCGGATGGCTCTTTGTCTGCCGCTGCTTCACGATGAGCGGCAGGAGTGTCGGCTTCGGCCCATTGCGGGCGCCAGGCGATGCAAAGCGCCCCGCCGATGATGCCGAGAATCGTGCCGACTAAGAAGCCGCCCAAGGCGCCCATGATCGACAGAATGGCACTGAACATACCGATGATGCCGAGCAAGGTGGATAGCCGCGGCATGGCGTAGGAAAGAATCCCCATCAACATGACCATGCCGCCAAGGAAAAAGCCGACGAACACCATGCTTCCGGGAACGAGAGAAATTTCGTATAGCTGCATCGGAACCCATAAAATCACAAGGCTTGATAACAAGAGAAACGTTGCCCCCCAAAACGGGCGGCGTTTCCGCCAGCGACCGAACGCCTGCCAGCTAGAACGAATGATGCCCAATGTTTCTCATCCTTACTGAAATTAGTTGAGTTTTTCAAAGTACACTTTCATGCCCGGCAGCGACACTTTTTGCTGGAATAAGTAGACGGTTTTGATATCGCCGTTTTCGATCGTAATGCTGTCGGCTCCTTGTGTGAATTCTTTGGCCGCTTTCTCGACTGGGTTGCTCGTATCGCCGACATAGCTTTCTTTCATCGTCAAGCTGCCGAAGGAGATGTTGCCGTTGATTTGCGTCGCTTTTTGCACGAGGCCGTCAATGGAGACAGGCTCGCTCGCGACAATGACGACGCGAATGCCCAAGGCCGGGAAGTCTTTCGAAATCCGAAGACCTTGAATCGTCGCTTTATCCATTTCATTGACGAAGACCGGCGTCTGCGGCGCATTGCCTGCTTCCG
The DNA here is from genome assembly GCF_056494105.1 of Geobacillus sp. PLS 41. Classification (NCBI taxonomy): domain Bacteria; kingdom Bacillati; phylum Bacillota; class Bacilli; order Caryophanales; family Anoxybacillaceae; genus Geobacillus; species Geobacillus sp. PLS 41. Next base: position 1,045,060 of record NZ_CM151395.1, read on the forward strand.
CCACGCCGCCGTACATTTTAAACCCGCTGCCGTTTAGCTTGTCAAACTGAACAGTGAATTCGCCGACCCCGCTGATTGGTACGGCATAGGCGACGCCTGTCAGCCCGAAGGCGGACAACATAAGAGTGAGGGCAAAAAATCCTCCGAGCAAGGCGAGAAGCAACGGTTTTTTCGCCGTGTGCCCTCCTACAATCAGTGATTGGCTGGCCATATTCATGAACATTCTCCTCCCCTTCACATAAATTGAAAGCGCTTTAAATATAGATTTAATTAAATATTAAAATAATTCAAATAAAATAAAATCCCTACATTTGTAGGGTTTTTTCCCGTCTTCGTCGCAGAGGGGAGAAGGAATCAACGCACGCGTTGCGAAAATACAATAGTGAGGGAACACGGTCGACCAAAAAAGGGGGGCGTTGCCTTGTCAACAGAATTGCACAATCATTTGTTTCGACTGCTGAGAGAGGCTTCGGATATTTTGCGGCAGTATGAAAGGGAAGTGAACCGGGAATGGAAGCGGATCGGCGAAGCGCTTGGCAAGCGGAATGCGCGGGTTCAAGAGGTGTTTTCCACGCTGTGCGCATTCGTTCAGGCAAGATTGCTCCCGTACGGGGGCGAACACCCAGCGAATAGGCATCTCGAACGCATTGCGGCGTTTCATCCGGAGATGGTCATATTTTCCCTAAATTTAATGGAAAATACGGTTCATCAAGTGTTGAAGGCGCATGCGTCAGCGGCTGCTACGCTGCACCCAGCCGTGCGGTATTTGTTTTTCAAATGGAATGAATGGTTGTTGTATGAAATGAATGAGCAATCATTCAAAATCGGCCGCGATTCCTCGTGGAAAAAAGAATCCTTGTGGAAAGACGCCGTCATTTTGTTCAACGAATGGATTTTGCGGGCGCAGACGTTTGAGGAATCGGCGGCGCATATTTGTTTTGGTTTTTCCTATTTTCTTCCTTTCAGCCGCTGCGCTCTGTTTCAATTTGTCAATCAGGAGAGCACAGCCATCGGTCTGCACGGGCATGGCGTGGACAATGGGCAAATTCAGCGCTTGCGCGTGGAATTGGACAGCATTCCGATGTTGAAAGAAAGTGTGGGGAAATTGAAAGCGGAAGTGCATGAATTTCGACATTTTCGTCCGATTTATGTGCCGAGGGCGAGCGAACAGTTTCCGCGCCTGTATGTGGATTTGTTCGGTTTGGCCTCACTGGTGATCGTTCCGGTGTATGTGCCGACGGAAGGGCGGATGATTGGAGGCGTCGTTCTCGACCGCGGACCGGGCCGCTTCTTTGCCGTTGACCGCCGCCTGTTTCCCGCGCTGATGAAATTTGGCCAAAGCGCGGGGGAGTTGCTGTTGAAATGGATCAAGGCGCCAAAAAAAGAATGGGAAGGGATGGCGGAATCCTTGTCGCCAAGAGAAATCGAGATTTTGAAGCTGCTCGCCGACGGAGCCTCGACATTGGAAGCGGCCTGTCAGCTTTATTTGAGCGAATTTACGGTGCGCGACTACATTTCCAGCGCCTTAAGGAAACTCAACGCGAAAAATCGGACGGAAGCGGTGGCAAAAGCGCTGCGTCTTGGGTTGATCGGATGATGAGGCGGACCGGTCTGTCCGGCCGTTTCATTTCACACCATTTTCGCCGATTGCTCACCGTTTGGACACAGTTTTGTTCTATACTGCCTACTGAAAAACATGAAAACATGGCAGGGGGGAAAACTGTGGAACAAACGGTGAAGGCGGCGGACAAACAGCGGCCGATGTATGCGGCGGTCTGGAGGTGGCATTTCTATGCCGGGATCATCTTTGCGCCGTTTCTGATCATTTTGGCGTTGAGCGGGGCCGTCTATTTGTTTAAGCCGCAGATCGAATCGGCTCTGTACGGCCATTTGTACGAGGTGGACAAGGTAGGGGAAAAAAGGCTGTCTCTCGTTGAGCTGACGGAACGGGTCAAGGAGAAATATCCGCATGATTCCGTTGTCTCTGTGACGCTTGAGAAAGAAGCGAATCGGACCGTGAAAATCGGGATGATGGACAAAGGAGAAATGGTGTTTGCTTTTGTCAATCCGTATACCGGGGAGATTCAAGGGGCATTGCGCGCGGATGAGAATTGGACGGAAATCGCGAAAAAAATCCACAGCGAGCTATTGATTGGCGGAACGGCAGCCAACCGTTTTGTAGAGCTGGCGGCTTGTTGGGGCTTTATTTTGTTGGCCACGGGCCTCTATCTTTGGTGGCCGCGGCAATCATTCTCTGTTCTCGGGACGTTTTGGCCGCGCTGGCGGGCGAAAAAACGGTTGGCTTGGCGCGATTGGCATGCAGTGACAGGCATATGGTTGAGCATCGGCATTTTGCTGCTCATTGTGACAGGGATGCCGTGGACAGGGGTCATGGGGGAGGTCATCAACCGCGTGGCGACGGCGACAAACACCGGGTATCCGCCGTTTGCGTTCAGCTTCGGACCGAAGCCGGAATCGAAAGTGGTCACCAAAGACGTGGCGCAAGACGTGCCATGGGCGGCCGAGCAACTGCCGGTGCCTTCTGTTCATACACACAACACGACTTCGTTGTCGCTCGATGACGTGTATGCGATCGCGGAGGCGAAAAAGGTGAAAAAGCCGTTCACCATTTCGCTGCCGCAAGGGCCGAAAGGGGTGTTTACCGTTGCGACATCGAAGACGAAGCCGTGGGATAACGCCACCTTGCATATTGACCAATATTCGGGACGGGTGCTGAGCGATGTCCGCTTTTCCGACTACGGCGCATTGGCCAAAGCGATTACGATTGGCATCGCGTTCCATGAAGGGCGGTTGTTTGGGCTGGCCAATCAGCTCGTCAATCTCGTTTTTTGCCTCGGGCTTGTGTTTTTGTGCGTCAGCGGCTTTGTCATGTGGCGCAAGCGCAAGCCGAAAGACGGTTTCGGCGCTCCGGCGCGGGTGAAAGACCCTCAAGCGGCGAAAACGGTGTGGGGCGGCATGATCGCTGCAGGAATTGTGATGCCGTTATTTGCTTTGTCGCTCGCCGCAATTTGGCTGTTTGATCGTTTTGTTGTGCAAAAGATTCCGAGCATTCGCCGCTTTCTAGCGGCGTAAACATCTTTGGAAGCGGCTTGAATGTCCTTGAGCATCAGGCCGCTTTCTTTTCTCGACGTTGGGTTTTTTTGTCATGTTCTGCATGGGGCGGCATATGGATAAAAAGGGAATCTTCTTCAGCGCATCAAAAGGGAGGAAATGAGAATGAACCAGCCCTACGCGTCCCATGCTTCGTCACCGCAGCTCATTGCCCTGGTTGACCCGTATGTGTACCACGCTTTCCAAGCTTTGAACGGCAAAGAAGTGGTAGTGGAAACAGTCCGCGGTTCGATCCAAGGAACTGTGAGGGATGTGAAGCCGGACCATATCGTCATCTCGGCGCATCAGGCGGTTTATTACATCCGCTTGGCGCAAGTGGTGTCTGTTCGCCTCAGCAATTAATGGAGAGGAGGAAAAGAGTCGTGGTATTTCAGCGGATCGACCGGCTGGCGATCGAATTGCCGAAGCCGAAGTACGCGGACCCCAATGCGGCTGCCGCTGTCCAGGAGCTGCTTGGCGGCCGTTTCGGAGAAATGTCGACGTTAAACAATTATTTGTTTCAGTCATTCAATTTTCGGCAAAAAAAGAAGCTGCGCCCGTTTTACGAGTTGGTGGCGAGCATCACCGCCGAAGAGTTTGGCCATGTGGAGCTCGTGTCCAATGCGATCAACCTTTGCTTGACCGGCTCCACCCATCCGGGTGATCCGGATGCAGCGCCGATGAAGGATGCGAAAGACAAGCGCAATACGTATCATTTTATCGCGACGGCGCAGACGGCGTTTCCCGGCGATTCGATGGGGAAGGCATGGACGGGGGAGTACGTGTTCAACAGCGGCAACTTGATTTTGGATTTGCTTCACAACTTTTTCCTTGAATGCGGAGCGCGCACGCATAAAATGCGCGTCTATGAAATGACGGACCATCCTACCGCCCGCGAGATGATCGGCTACTTGCTTGTGCGCGGGGGCGTTCATATTTTGGCGTACGCCAAAGCGATCGAAGTGGCTACGGGGGTCGATGTGACGAAACTGCTGCCGATCCCGAAGTTGGATAACCGTGTGTTCGACGAGGCGAGAAAGTATGAGGATCAAGGCGTCCACCGCCGGCTTTATACGTTCAGCGATCGCTATTACAAAGAAATCGTCCGCATTTGGCAAGGAACCCATCCAAGCGATGGACAGCCGCTCGAGGTGGTCGAAGGAGCGCCCCAAGGGGGGGCGATCCCCGATTTGGACGAAGTGCCGGAAGAATTCGCCCCCGGGATTTCGGCTGAAGATTTTTTCGAAATCGCCAAGCGGCTGCAGCGGTCGGCAGGGTTGTGATGAGGCGCCCAACGGCGCCTGATTTTTTTGGAAAGCCGGTCGTTGAACAAAAAGGGCGGCGCAACGAAGAGATGACGCCAATGTTGTTTTTTCCCTTCACTTGAGCGTCCACGATTGGAGGAATCGCTATCTTTCTTCATGTTGTCCGCCGGCGGCGCGGGCCGCAGCGGTTTGGAGCACGTCGAGGAATGTTCGGGCGCTTTTCGGCAAATACCGTTGTCGGTCGAGGATGGCGGCGGCTTCCGCTGTCATGGAAGAGTCGATGATCTCAAGCACCTTGATGCCGGGGAGGCGAAACAAGGCTACAGTGGATTGCGGCACAATGGTGGCCCCGAGGCCTTGGGCGACAAGGGAGAGCAATATGGTCGCGTCCGGGCATTCGCATAGAACGTTCGGTTCAAAACCATGGCGGCGGCATTCCTCGATGACCCGCTCGTACTGTCCGGCGCCGTGCACCCGGTGGAGAAGGAGAAGCGGCCAATCAGCAAAATCGCGCATGCATAACGCGGTTTGGCCGGTTTTCCATTGCGCCGGCAGCACGCCGACATAACGTTCGCCGGGCAGACGGATGACGTCGTAATCAGCCGAGTCGATCGGCAGGCGGACGATGCCGATGTCAATGTGCCGCTCGTAAAGCAGCTGGCAAATGGAAAATGTATCTCCTTCACGGAGATGAAAGGTCACGTTCGGGGCTTGTTCATGGAAGTGACGGATGGCTTGGGCCAAATAGTAAAAGCACGATTTGACGCAGCCGATCGACAGCGTTCCCGCCGTTCCCTCTTCGATTTCTTTTACTTCCGCTACGGCGTCATCCAGCTGGGCGAGCAGCCGTTTCGCCTTTTCGTAAAACGCTTTGCCCGGTGCGGTGAGCTCCATTTTTTTCGCCTTCCGGTCAAATAAAGGAACGCCGAGCTCTTCTTCGAGCTGCTTCAGCTGCTGGCTGAGCGGCGGCTGGGCGATATGAAGCTTTTGCGCCGCTTTGGTGATTTGCCCCTCTTCGGCAATCGTGACGAAGTATTTCAGCTGCTTCACATCGATCATGGCCGTGACTCCTCTCTTGCTTCCATATCTTTTTCGTATAGGATGGTTGATCATTTTTGTATTTTTCATATATGAAATCATATGTTATATTAATTTTGAACATTCTGAATGATAGCGCTTCCTTATCTATTATACGTGAAAACGGGGGGAATGAAAATGCCGGCCAAAACAGGTCAGGAGTATATGGAGCGGCTCAAGCGGGCGAAAAGCAGCGTGTACATCCACGGGGAAAAAGTTGAGGATGTCACTGTTCATCCGGCGTTCCGCAACGTCGTCCGTTCGATGGCGGCGCTTTACGACCGGCAATATGAAAAGCCGGAGAAAATGTTGTACCGGTCGCCGACAACCGGGCAGTTCGTCGGCATGACGTTCATTCAGCCGACAACCATTGACGAGCTCATCGCCCGCCGCGAGGCGACGCAAGAATGGGCGCGTATGTCGGCGGGGATGATGGGCCGTTCTCCCGATTATTTAAACGCGGAAGTCATGGCCATGGGCGTCGCCAATGATCTATTTGCCGAAGATGATCCGATGTTTGCCGAAAACGCGAAAAACTACTATGAGTACGCGCGTGAAAACGACATCAGCTTGACGCACACGCTCATCCATCCGCAAATGAATCGCGCCAAGGCGCTTCATGAACAAAACGATGCCGATGTGCCGCTCCATTTGGTGGAACGGCGAAAAGACGGGATCATCGTCAGCGGCATCCGTCTGTTGGCGACGCAAGGCGGGATTACGGACGAAATTTTAGTGTTTCCATCAACCGTGAAAAAATCGACAGCTGGTGAAGACCCGTACGCGCTCGCCTTTGCCATTCCGAACAATACGCCGGGCGTCAAGTTCATTTGCCGCGAGGCGTTTGACTACGGGCGGAGTGCGTGGGACCATCCGCTGGCGTCCCGCTTTGAAGAGGGCGATGCCATCGTTTCGTTTGAAAACGTGTTTGTGCCGTGGGAGCGCGTGTTTGTTTGCGGCAATTCATCGATTTGCAACCGGACGTTCCGTGAGACGAACGCGGTCATTCATATGTCCCATCAAGTGGTGGCGAAAAACATCGTCAAAACGGAGTTTTTGCTCGGTGTCACGCTTTGTCTGATCGAAGCAATCGGCATCGGCGAATTCCAGCATGTGAAAGATAAAGGGGCGGAAATCATGCTCGTCCTCGAGACGATGAAGAGCCACCTGTACCGGGCTGAGCACAATGCGAAGCGAGACCGCTGGGGAACGATGACGCCGGATTTTGCCGCGCTCGATGCCGCACGCAACTGGTATCCGCGCATTTATCCACGGCTTTCGGAGATCATCCGCATTTTAGGAGCATCGGGGTTGATGGCGATTCCGACTGAAGCCGATTTCCATCATGAAGAAATTGGAGATATCGTCCGCCGCGCGATGCAAGGGGCGACGGTGGACGGCTATGAACGCGTCCAGCTGTTCCGTCTCGCCTGGGATCTCACGATGAGCGCGTTCGGAGCCCGACAGACGCATTACGAATATTACTTTTTCGGAGATCCCGTTCGGATGGGGATGGCGTATTTTGACGGCTACGAAAAAGAGCCGTATAAACAGTTTGTACGCGAATTTCTGCGCGGCGCCAAAAGCGTGTTCATTCCTTCCGACAGCCAGCGGTGACAGTGCAAATTGAGTTGGATTTTTCGAAAGGGGAGAAGGATGATGACATTTTCCATTATTCGCTGCGCCCGCGCGGTGCTGCATGTGACCGATTTGGCCGCCGCCCGCGATTTTTACGAACGGGTGCTTGGGTTTGTCGTGACGGAAGCGGATGAGAGCCATTTGTATTTGCGTGGACTTGAAGAATATCATCATCATAGCCTTCTATTGAAAAAGGCGCCCCGCCCCGCGGTCGAGGCGCTTGGCTACAAAGTCGGTTCCGAGCAGGAATTGGAAGCGCTTTATGAATGGTTTGCGGCGCAAACGCTGCAGCCGAAATGGCTGGAAGACGGGAGCCAGCGCGCCGTCGGTCGGGCATTTCGCGTTCAAGATCCGTCCGGGCTGCCGCTTGAGTTTTTTGCCCAGATGGAGAAAACAGAGCGGCTTTTGCAGCGGTATGACTTGCACCGCGGCGCCCGCGTGCAGCGCATCGATCATTTCAACTGCGCGGTTAGAGATGTAAAGAACGCGTACGACTTTTATGTCCATGGTTTGGGCTTTGCCTGCTCGGAGTATACGGAAACAGAGGATGGGAAACTTTGGGCTGCATGGCTGCACCGGAAGCAAAACGTCCACGATTTGGCGCTGATGAACGGAAAAGGGCCGCGCCTTCACCATATCGGGTTTTGGCTGCCGGACCCGCTCAGCCTGATCCATGCGTGCGATGTGCTGGCGGCGGCCGGATATGCGCCGAACATTGAACGCGGGCCGGGCCGCCACGGATTGTCGAACGCCTTCTTTGTCTATTTGCGCGACCCGGATGGCCACCGAATTGAGCTGTATAACGGCGATTATTTGACGAGCGACCCCGATTTTCCGCCGATCCGCTGGGATTTGGATGATCCGCGCCGTCAAACGTTCTGGGGCCATGCGGCGCCGGACAGCTGGTTTGAAGAGGCGTCTGTCGTTCTTGACGTTCACAGCGGCCAACCGGTCGAGCCGAACGAACCAACATTGGCGAAGCGGAAACCGACCTTCCTGATTTAGAAAAAGACCGCAGCCCTTCTGCTCGGTTTTCGGGATCATGATTATATATGATTTTATCGTTGATTTCATATATGATAGTGTGTACAATATAAATAAGATTCAGAAAAATAAAGCCAATAGGGGGCAAGGGGATGGCATACCACGAGGCGAAAGAACGGCTGCGCGGCTCGATCGCGCCGGTCGTCACGCCGTTTGATGAGGAAGGAAACGTTGATTTTGCGGCGCTCGCCGCGCTCATCGATTGGCATATTGAAAGCGGCACGCACGGCATTTCCGTCACGGGAACGTCGGGAGAGCCGAGCTCGCTGACGCTTGAAGAGCGAAAACAGGTGATGGAAACGGCGAAAAAAGCGGTGGCGGGTCGGGTGCCGTTCGTGCCGGGGACGGGCTCGACCAACCATGCGGAAACGATCGAGCTGACCAAATTTGCGCAAGAGATTGGGGCCGATGCCGCGATGGTCATCGTCCCGTATTACAACCGTCCGTCCCAGCAGGCGCTGTATAAACATTTTAAGGCGGTGGCCGAGGCGGTCGACATTCCGATCATCGTCTACAACATTCCGGGGCGGACGGCGGTCAATTTGGAAGTCAAAACGTTGGCGCGGCTGGCCGAAGATTGTCCGAACATTATCGGCGTGAAAGAGTCGAACAAAGACTTCGAGCATGTCAACCGGGTGTTGTGGCATTGCGGGCGCGATTTCCTTCTCTTTTCCGGCATCGAGCTTTTGTGCTATCCGATGCTGGCGATCGGCGGCGCCGGATCGATCAGCGCGACGGCGAACGTCGTGCCGCATAAAGTGGCCGAGCTGCACGACGCTTGGTTTGAAGGCGACATCAAGCGGGCGCAAGATCTTCATTTTGAACTGATGGAGCTCAATGATGTGCTGTTCATTGAAACGAATCCAGGTCCGGTGAAAGCGGCGCTCGGGATGATGGGGAAAATCACCCCGAAGCTCCGGCTGCCGCTCGATTTGCCAAGCGAAGAGCATCAGCAGCAAATCCGCCGCACGCTCGTCAAATACGGCTTGCTGGCTGAAGAGACGCAGGACGAAGAAATGCAAAAAGCGACATAAAACAAGCGCGTGCAACCGATCACGAGTGTTGATGATCCGTTGCTTCCCGAAAACAGAGCGCCATGCAGCTGCACGCTCCGTCGGCAAGCGAACCGCTTGCCGACGGCGGCAGAAAAGCCGGGAACAGTGCTTTCTCAACTGGTTTTGATTGGTTCATCAACACGCCTGGCAACAGGCATATTAGATGCAACGAAATCGTTTAACATATCCTTGACGGAAAAGTGGCTCATCCATTTTTGACTGTCGAAGGCAAGCCGCAGGCTTGCCTCCGTCACGCCAAAGCGCGATCAAATGCTCGGTAAAAGCTGCAAATGGTAAAGCTTCAAATGGCATCGATACAGATGAGGAGGATACATGATGGCGAATGTGCGCTTGCGTCTGGCCGGCATGAGGCGGACGATTGAGGCAAAGGCGGATCCGCACGGCGGGACGGTGTCGTTTGGCGGGCAGACGCACCGCATTGATGAATTGGAATGGGACGCGCCTGTTGACGGGGCGATGTACGGGGTGGCGCTGAATGATGGAAAGGAGTGGGCGGCGCTGTCAAAAGAGATGAACGCCCCGCCGTATGAAAAGCCGCCGGAAGGCCCGGTGCTGTATATGAAGCCGGCAAACACCATCAACGCCCATCGGCGTCCGGTGCTTCTGCCTCGTTGGGTGAAGCATCTTCAGGCTGCTCCGGCGCTCGGGCTGGTGATCGGGCGGACGGCGGCGCGCGTGCGGCGCGAGCAGGCGCTCGATTTTGTATTCGGCTATACGATCGTGAATGATCTGTCGATTCCACACGAGCAGCGGCACCGCCCGGCGGTGAAGGAGCAGGCGCGCGACGGGTTCGCCCCAGTCGGCCCGTGGATTGTGCCGAAAGAGGAAGCGTCGCCGCTGTCATCCTTGACCGCACGCGTATACGTCAACGGGCGCCTCGTCCAGCGTGCAGACCCGAGCCGCTTTCGCCTTCCAGTCGAACAATGGCTTGCTGAGGTGACCGAATTTATGACCCTTTACCCAGGCGATGTGCTGTTTTTCAGCTGGCCGGCCGATGCGCCGCTTGTTACAGCAGGAGATGTGGTGCGCATCGAAATCGAAAGGATCGGTGTGTTGGAAAATGAAATCGCCCTGGAACAAGGAGGCGATGAATGATGAGGCGGGCGCGTGTGGCCTGGAACGGAATCGTGACCGAAGCCGAGCCGCTCGACGATGGCCGCCTCCGCCTGCCGGACGGAACGATCGTCGGGGAGCTTGAAGTGATGTGGCTTCCCCCGGTGGAGCCGGGAGTGATCGTGGCGCTTGGATTGAATTATGCCGAGCATGCCGGCGAATTGTCTTTTGTTGCGCCGAAAGAGCCGCTTTTATTTTTCAAAGGGAAAAATACGCTCATCGGCCATCGCGGCCGAACCGTTCGCCCGGAGGGGGTCAACATGATGCATTATGAATGCGAGCTCGCGGTCGTCATCGGCCGCCCGGCCAGCCGGGTGAAAGCGGAACGGGCGTACGATTACATTTTCGGTTACACGATTGCCAACGATTACGCTGTTCGCGACTACTTGGAAAATTACTACCGGCCGAATTTCCGCGTCAAAAACCGCGACCGGACGACGCCGCTAGGCCCGTGGATCGTCAGCCATGAGGAAGTCGGCGATCCGATGGCGCTTCGTTTGCGGACGTATGTCAATGGGGCGGTTGTGCAGGAAGGATATACGGGCGATATGATTTTTTCGATCCCGTATTTGCTTGAGTACATCACCGAATTCATGACGCTCGCGCCTGGCGACGTGATTTTGACCGGCACGCCGAAAGGGGCGGTGAACGTCCAGCCCGGCGATGAAGTCGTGGCCGAAATCGAACGCATCGGCCGGCTGATCAATTACATCGTCTAGCCAAAGGAGGAGGAATGATGCCGCACTTTATTTTGGAATACACGGCCAATATCGGCGAAGAGGCCGATATTCGCGGCTTGCTTGAAAAAATTCACCGCGTGCTGATCAAGCGGAGCGATTGGTTTCCCGTCGGCGGCATCCGCTCGCGCGCCATTCGGCTTGACGAGTATTATGTGGCTGATGGGGCCGAAGACGATGCGTTTGTGCACGGGACGCTGAAAATCGGCGCCGGGCGTCCGGAACAGGTGAAAAAAGAAGTCGGCGACGAGCTGTTTGCCGTGATGAAAGACCATTTCGCCCCGCTGTTCGCCAAACGCTATTTGGCGCTGTCGCTTGAGCTGTATGAATTCAGCGAGGCGGGGACGTATAAACACAACAACATTCATGCGCGTTATCGGACATAGCGGGAGGGGAAACGAATGGCAGTGCAACCAAAAGTGCTTCATTATATCAATGGGCAGTTTGTGGAAGGGGCAGCCGGTGCGTATTTCGACAACATCAATCCGTTTACGAACGGGACGATCAACCAGATAGCCGAGGGGCGGAAAGAAGACATCGACGCAGCGGTCCGGGCGGCGAAGGAGGCGTTTGATCACGGGCCGTGGCGGACAATGCCGGTCGAACGGCGCCTTCGTTACCTTTTCCGCATTGCTGACTTGATTGAGCAGTATGCGGACGACATCGCCTATTTAGAGGCGCTTGACACCGGCATTCCGATCAGCCAGGCGAAAAAGCAAGCCGCCCGCGCGGCGGAAAACTTCCGCTTTTACGCGGAAATGGTGAAGACGCGCCTTGTCGGCGAGGCGTACCATGTGAATGGTCAGTTTTTAAACTATACCGTTTATAAACCAGTCGGCGTCGCCGGGCTCATTACGCCGTGGAATACGCCGTTTATGCTGGAAACGTGGAAGGTGGCTCCCGCGCTGGCGACCGGCAACACCGTTGTCTTGAAGCCGGCCGAATGGTCGCCGTTGACGGCGAATAAACTGGCGGAAATCATCGATGAAGCCGGGCTGCCTCGCGGGGTGTTCAACGTCGTGCACGGGTTTGGCGAAACGGCGGGCGCCGCATTGGTTGCCCACCCGGATGTGCGCCTCATCTCGTTTACCGGCGAGACGACGACCGGCATGGAAATTATCCGCAACAGCGCCGCAACGTTGAAAAAAACATCGATGGAGCTCGGCGGCAAGTCGCCGCTCATTGTGTTCGCCGATGCGGATCTCGAACGGGCGCTCGATGCGGCGGTTTGGGGCGTGTTTTCGCTCAATGGCGAACGGTGCACGGCCAACTCGCGGCTGCTGCTCGAGCAGTCGATTTACGACGAATTTGTCGCTCGGCTCAAAGAGCGCGTCGACCGCATCGTCATCGGCGATCCCATGGCTCCAGCGACCGAGCTTGGCCCGCTCATTCACCGTGCTCACTGGGAGCGGGTGAACCGCTATATTGACATCGCCAAGCAAGAAGGGGCGGACGTCTATGCCCCCAGCGTTCCAACAGGGTTGGAAAAAGGCAATTTTGTGCCGCCAACGTTGCTGCTTGGTTGCCATAACGGCATGAGGGTGGCGCAGGAAGAGATTTTCGGACCGGTCATGGCGGTCATGTCCTTTGCGGATGAAGAAGAGGCGATCCGGCTGGCGAACGATGTGAAATACGGGCTGGCGGCATACGTCTGGACGAACGATATGAAGCGCGGCCACCGCGTCGCCCAAGCGATCGAAAGCGGGATGGCGTGGGTCAACTCGCCGAACGTCCGCGATTTGCGCATCCCGTTTGGCGGGACGAAATACAGCGGCATCGGCCGCGAAGGTGGGCATTACAGCTTTGATTTCTATACGGAAGTGCAAGTCGTCCACGTCGCGGTCGGCGACCCGCCGATCCCTTCGTTCGGCAAGGCGAAGCCGCCTTCCGCTTTGTCTGCAGAACAGAAATAACAGCTGGTCAACATATATTATGTGATATATGATAGATGTATGGAAACGAAAGCGAAAAACAAAACCCAATTGGCTTACGAGTATATTCTTTCCCGCATTGAAAACGGCGTCTATGGCCCGGGATACCGCGTCGTCATCGACCAAATCGCCCGCGAGCTTGGACTCAGCAGCATCCCGGTGCGCGAGGCGATCCGCCAGCTCGAGGCGGAAGGGCTTGTCGAATTTAAGCCGTATACAGGCGCCGTTGTGAGCAACATCAACGAGAAAGAATATATCGAGACGCTGTCGGTGTTGGCTGTGCTGGAAGGCTATGCGACCGCGCTCGGCTCCCCCCATTTGACAAAGGAGGCGATCGATCGGCTTGAGCAAGTAAACGAGCGGATGGAGCGGGCGCTTGAAGAGCTGGAGCTGGAACGGTTCAGCGAGCTGAACTATGAATTTCACTCTCTGATTTACGCCCATTGCGGCAACGCCTATCTTGAAGAGCAAATCAAGCAAATTTGGCAGCGGATGAAGCGCATCCGCGCCTACGGCTTCACCTTTGTGCCGCAGCGGGCGAAAGCATCGATCGAAGAACATCGAGAGATCATCCGTCTGTTGCGTGAACAGGCGCCGCCGCATGAAATCGAACAATACGTTCGTCAACACAAAATCAACACCGCCGAAGCGTTTAAGCGGCGGCGCTGATCTTCTTCCGCCGGGTGGAGGCCTGGCGGGAGAACGATGATTTGAAAGCGTTGTCAATATAAAAGGGGGCAAAAAAGATGAAAAAAGGAATGTCTCTATTGATGGCGGCATTGTTGCTCATTTTCCTTGCCTCCTGTGGGAAGACGGCGACATCGGGAGGAGAGGATGAAATCAAAATTGGCGCCATTTTTTTCGGCTTCCGGCGGGGCGGCCCCGCTTGGCAAACCGGAGATGGAGACGGTCAAAATGCTCGTTGAGCAATGGAACAAGCAAGGCGGCATTGATGGAAAGAAAATTAAGCTGATTGCCTATGATGACAAGTCCAACCAAAACGAGGCCGTATTATCCACGAAAAAACTCATCGAACAAGACAAAGTGACGGCCATCATCGGCGGCACGATCAGCGGCAACTCCTTAGCCATGATTCCACTCATTGAAAAAGCAGGCATTCCGTACATTTCCCTCGCCGCAAGCAAACAAATCGTCAACCCAAGCGATGGATCCTCGCGTCATTGGACATTTAAAACCGCTCAAGGGGACAATATCGTCATTCAGAAGCTGCTTGGTTTTTTAAAGGAAAAAGGATGGACGAACGTCGCTTGGCTGAACGTCGCCAATGCATACGGAACAAGCGGGCATGAAGAGTTTGTGCATTATGCCCCGGAATATGGGGTGAAAGCCGTCATCGAAGAGGAATTTGAGGCGACGGTCGATGACGCGAAAGCGATGTTGACAAAGGTGAAAAAAGCGAATCCGCAAGCCATTATCGTATGGGGAACGGCGCAGGAATCGGCGGTCGTCACGAAAAACATCCGCCAGTTGGGCATTGAGGCGCCGATTGTGGAAAGCCACGGCATCGGCACGAAAAGCTTTATCGACTTGGCCGGGGAGGCGGCCAACGGCGTATGGTTCCCTGCCGGGCGCATTTTAGTGGCCGATCAGCTTCCGGACAGCGACCCGCAAAAAGAAACGCTGCTAAAATACAAAGAACAGTTTGAGAAAGCGTACGGCTATGCCCCGACAACGTTTGGCGGACATGCGTGGGATGCGTTCCATTTATTGGTCAATGCGATCAAGGAGGGCGGCGCGGATCAAGAGAAAATACGGTCGGTTCTGGAGAATACAAGAAAATTTATCGGCATTTCGGGCGTCTTCCATATGTCGAAAGACGACCATACAGGGCTTGACGCCGACAGTTTGGTGATGGTGCAAATTCAAGACGGCAAGTTTGTCCTTGCCGAGCAGTAAACAGGGAATGAGGTCGCTAATTCCCTTTTGTTCCACCTAACCGTTGAAGGAGGGACGGGGCATGGAAGCGTGGAGCCAGTTTGTGCAGCTGTTGTTTTCCGGGCTGACGGTCGGCAGCATTTACGCGTTGGTGGCGATCGGGTTTGTCATTACGTACAGCGTGACCGGCATTTTAAATTTGGCTCAAGGCGATTTCGCTATGTTGGGGGCGTTGTTTTGCATTACGTTGGTCAATAACGGAGTGCCGTTTGCCGCGGCCATCGGTTTGAGCATGCTTGCGGTGATGGTCGTCGGTGGGCTGTTTGAGCGGCTGGCGATTCAGCCGGCGCGCCGTTCGCCTGTCGCGGTGCTCATTATCATTACGATCGGGGCGTCGTTTGTATTCCGCGGGATCGCCTTGCTTGTTTGGGGGACGGATCCGTACGCGCTGCGCCTCTTTACGGGCCATGGGGCGCTTGAGGTGTTTGGAGCGGTCATCCAATGGCAAAGCGTCTGGGCGATCGTCATTTCGCTCGCAAGTTTTGCCGCCTTGCATCTGTTTTTTCACCGAACGTACATCGGCAAGGCGGTGGCGGCCTGTGTCATCAATCCGTTTGCCGCTCGGTTGATGGGGATTGACATCCGCAAAATGTCGCTTGGCGCGATTGCCGTCAGCGCCGGTCTTGGAGCGCTGGCGGGAATCGTCATCGCCCCGATTTCGGGCGCGTCTTATGATATGGGAATGATGATCGGGCTGAAGGCGTTTATTGCCGCTGTTGTCGGGGGATTGACGAACGCCCCGGCGGCGATCGCCGGTGCGTTTCTCGTCGGGCTGCTTGAATCATTTGCGGAAGGATACTTGTCCTCGGGGTACAAAGAAGCGATCAGCTTCGGGCTGCTATTGCTTGTTCTGTTTTTCATGCCAAACGGGTTGTTTGCCAAGATGACAGGAAAACGAGTGTAAGGGGGGCGGATGGATGGAGCACGGTCAACGAATGACGGATGGACGGAAACGATGGCTCTTGCTTGTTGGCGCAGCCGTCTGGCTCGGTCTCCCTTGGCTCGTCTTCGGCAATAACTACGTGCTAAGCACTCTGATTCTCATCGGGCTGTACGCGCTCGTGAGCACAGGGATGACGCTGTTGATGGGGTATGCGGGCCAAATTTCGCTCGGCCAGGCGGCGTTTTACGGCATCGGGGCTTATGCGTCCGCCTATTTGACCGCGCATGCGGGATGGCCGTCCTGGCTGGCGCTGGCTGCCGGCGCGGTTTTGGCTGCATTGGTGGCGCTTGTGGTCGGCATCCCAGTTTTTCGGCTGCGTGAGCATTATTTGGCGTTGGCGACGTTAGGCTTTGGCGTCATTATGTTTACATTTTTCAAGGAATGGAAAGAGATCACGGGAGGGCTGAATGGTTTTTTTGGCATTCCGCCGATCCGTATAGCCGGGGTTCCGTTGCAAAGCGATCTCCAGTTTTACTACCTCGTTTCGTTGTTTGTTCTGGCCGGGTTATGGTTTGCCCATAATATTGTCCGCTCCCGGGTCGGAAGGGCGCTGCGGGCGATTCATGGAAGCGAGGTGGCAGCAAGCTCCCTTGGGGTGAACATTATGAAATACAAGCTGCAAATGTTTATGCTCAGCGCGGTCTACGCTTCGATTGCCGGGAGCTTATACGCCCATTACGTCACGTTTATCAATCCGGATTTATTCGGCATCGTCCCTTCGATTTACTTTTTAATCATGGTGGTCATTGGCGGGACAGCCAGCGTATGGGGAGGACTCATCGGCGCTGCCGTCTATGTCTGCTTAGGAGAATGGCTCAAAGCCGTTGTCCCGCTGTTGCTTCCGAATGCCGGCGGAGAGTTTGAAATTGTCTTTTTTGGCTTGTTGTTGGTGGTCATGTTGATTTATATGCCGAACGGGTTGACGGGTGTGATGCAAAAGAGGATGCGGCGCTTTTTGGAAATGGGCGGACGTCAAGAGAAGCAGATAGCCGCAGTTGAGGGGCATAAGGCGCGTTCGATCGGAGGGGAGCGGGGATGAGCGCAGTGTTGCTCGAAGTGGAGCAATTGTCCAAGTCATTTGGCGGCGTTCAGGCGGTGCAGAACGTGTCCTTTCACGTGAAAAAAGAAGAAATCGTCGCGGTGATCGGGCCGAACGGGGCAGGCAAAACGACCTTGTTCAATATGATCAGCGGCATTATTCCGCCGACGAGTGGTCTCGTTCGTTTTCAAGGAGCCATGGTCAGCGGCAAACAACCGCACGAGTTGGCGATGCTGGGAATGACAAGGACGTTTCAAAACTTGCAGCTGTTTTCTGATATGACGGTGTTGGAAAATGTGATGGTCGGATTTCATTCACGGTTGAAGAGCGGAATCCTCAGCGCCGGCTTTCGGCTGCCGCGTACGGTGAAAGAAGAAAGGCAAGCGCAGAAACAGGCGTTTTCCTGCCTCGAGCAGGTCGGTTTGGCCCATCTCGCCTGTGAGCGGGCAGGCACGCTGCCATATGGGATGCAGCGGCTCGTGGAAATCGCTCGGGCGGCTGTGTCTCGTCCTTCGCTCATTTTGCTTGACGAGCCGATGGCCGGGCTGAACCCGCAAGAATCAAAGCAGCTCGTTGATGTGTTGCTGGCGATGAGGGAACAAGGCTTTACCTTTTTGTTCGTGGAACATGATATGGAAACGGTGATGGCGATCGCCGACCGGATCGTCGTCCTCGATTATGGGAAAAAAATCGCCGAAGGGGCGCCGGAAGAGATTGCGCGGCATCCTGATGTCATCAAGGCGTATTTGGGAGAGGAGGCGGTCTGATGCTCGTGCTTCGCAACGTTCATGTCTACCACGGCCATTTGCACGTGTTAAAAGGGGTCAGTTTGCAAGTGGACGAAGGAAAAATCGTCACTGTTGTCGGCGCCAACGGGGCGGGCAAAAGCACGCTGCTCGGCACGATTGCCGGCGTCTACGCTCCAACCGAAGGGGAGATTCTTTTTGAACATAAACCGCTTCCATACGGAAAGGTGGAGCAAATTGTTGAAAAAGGCATTTGCCTTGTGCCGGAGAGGCGGCAAATTTTTGACAGCCTGTCCGTGAGGGATAACTTGCTGCTGGGGGCGTACCGCCGCCACCGCCGCGACGGACAGGAAGTGAAGCGCGACTATGAGCGGGTGCTTGAACTGTTCCCGAAACTGCAAACGATGCTCGACCGTCCGGGAGGACTATTAAGCGGCGGCGAACAGCAAATGCTGGCGATCGCCCGCGGGCTGATGGCGAGACCGAAGCTGCTCTTGCTTGACGAACCATCGTTAGGGCTGGCGCCGCTTGTGGTCAAGGAAGTGATGGGGATGCTGACACAGCTCTGCGATCAATTTCAGACGGCCATGATTCTTGTCGAGCAAAACGTGCGTGCCGCCCTGCAGACAGCGGATGAGGCGTATGTGTTGGAACGGGGAAGCATCGTGGTGCACGGGAAGGCCGCCGAGCTGCTTGCCGATGAGCGGGTGGCAGAGGCGTACCTTGGAGCGGCGGGCCGCCGATGACAGCCGTATATCGTCGTTGTTTCTTTCCTCTATTTCTGCTATGATGGGGGTAGATTTGACCCTCATTTCGGCATGAATGGGTCTCAGCCATAGAGGCAAGATGTCGGACGAAGCGCCCGTCGTGTGGAAACATCAAGAAGGGAAGCCGTCCAACCGCCAGCTGAAGGCGTAGGGCTGCTGGATGACGAAAAGGGAAGGATGGGAGAACCGTATGGATGATCGTACATTTCGCAGAGCCATGGGAAAATTTGCGACCGGCGTGACGGTCGTGACGACCGAATTTCAAGGGGAAGCGAAAGGAATGACGGCGAACGCGTTTATGTCCGTTTCGCTCGACCCGAAACTTGTCGTCGTCTCCATTGGTCACAAAGCGCGAATGCATGACATTGTCAAGCAAACGGGGAAATTTGCCGTCAACATTTTGCGGCGCGATCAAGAGGAGTTGTCGCGCTTGTTTGCCGGCCAGTTGAAAGAAGAACGCCATGTTTCGTTTGATTGGGTGAACGGCCATCCGATTTTGCCGGAGGCGTTGGCGAATATTTTATGCAACGTCCACAGCACGTACGTGGCCGGCGATCATACGCTTTACTTTGGGGAAGTGACCGATATTTTGATGAAAGACGAACCGGGCGACCCGCTCTTGTTTTTTGAAGGGAAGTACCGGAGCATTGGACAATAAGCGCCCTTGGATGGATCGGGGCCGCTATGTCGATGCGGGGACGACGCAACAGGCGGTTCAGCCCGTCATCTTGCGTCCCGGCCGTTTCCATGGCGCTATTAGAAAAGGTGTCCCGCTGTTTGGGACACCTTCGTTGTTATTTTTTCAATACATCGTGATCAACGTACCGTTCGCCGTTCAGTTCGCTGATGACGTTGATGGCGACTTTCGCCCCGTCACCCGCTGTGATGATCGTATGAACGCTGACGCCGGCCACCGTCCCCGCCGCCCAAATGCCGTCGATGTTCGTTTTGCCATTGGCGTCGACGTCAATCACCGTTTTAATGCGCGGCTCCGTGCCCGGTTTGGTGCGCAGGCCGATTTTTTCCGCCAGATCCGTGGCGACGCCGGTGGCGAAAATGACGTGTTTCGCCTCAAAGGAGCCGTTTTCCGTTTCGAGGCGGAAGCCGCCGTCCGTTTTTTGCACGTCTGTCACTTGCGTTTCCACCAATTCCGCGCCGAATTTCGCGGCTTGCCGTTTTCCTGTTTCGACCAATTCCGGGCCGCTGATTTCCGGAACACCGTAATGGTTTTCCACCCAAGCGCGCTTGGTCATGCCTTTGTCGCTGTCAAACAACACTGTTTTCTTTCCCGCTTTGGCGGCGAAGATCGCAGCGCTCGCTCCCGCCGGTCCAGCGCCGATGATGGCGATGTCGTACATCGTGACCGCCTCCTTGTTTTGAATATTGGCACTATCATTCATTACTTTATCACAAATGGAAAAAGGGTCCAAATGATCTGCTTTTTATTTATAATTGCTATCATTTTATATTTACTTTAAATAATTATGGGCGTATAATAGATACCAAACACGCAGCAAAGGGGAGGAAACGCGTGAATAAACCGGCCGTTTGTGAACAGTGCGGCCAGCCGTTGCGGCGGCTGAAACACTCACTGCTTTGCCAATGCGGGACGAAAATTGTGGTTCAAAAATCATATCGCTAAAAACGATTTCCTGTTTCTGTCGTATTCAACCGGCGAATGGCGCCGGTTTTTTTCTGTCCTCATTTGGGGTGGCGGCGAATATATAAAAGTAAAACCGCATTTTTCACAAGGGTTGGTGCCGCTGATGCACGACAAACGAGATTTGGGCGCCCGCTTGGCCGCTTTTTACCGAGGGATGGCGGAGTGGGTGGGACAAAAGCAGAAGTATTTTCCTCTTCCATCCCATGAAGAGAGCCGGGATCAGTTGCTTGCTTACTTATATATGAGGGAGCATATGCCGTCGGATTTGCATGAAGCGATGGAAGACGCCGGATGGCGGCTCGAGGGGCAAGAGGCTCATCTCATCGACGCGATCGAACAAGTTTTGGCCTATTTGCGCACGCGGGTTGATGGCGGATGGGAGCTTCGAAAGATGACAAGAAAGGAAGCGAAACAGTTGCTTCATAAACGGGCGGAGGCAGTGTTCGGAAGCCCAAGTTCTGTTCGGCCGACACGCATTATGGTGACGATGGACGAGGCATGGGTGGATGAGCCGGGGCTGATCGAGCGGCTGCTTCTTTATGGCATGGACATTGCCCGCATCAACTGCGCCTACGGTTCTCCAGAAACGTGGGAGGCGCTCGTGGCCATCATTCGTCAAGCCGAGAAGCAGTTGGAGCAACAGCTGCAGGGGAGGCGATGCCGCATTTACATGGATCTGCCGGGGCCAAAAATCCGGGTCGACCGCTTGGTGGTCAACGCGGGGCCGATGAAGCTCTCTGTGAAGAAAAATCTATATGGAGAGCCAATGGAGCCGCTCTTCGGCCTCATTTCCTTCTCTTCTTCCCCGCCGCCGTCTCCGCTCCCCCGCGATGTTTCATTCTTGTGGCAGTTGACGGCTGAGGACGGAGCGACCGTCGAAGAAGGGGATGAACTGCTGTTTACCGATGTGCGCGGAAAAAAACGAAAACTTCGGGTCACGGAACAAATCGCGCCGTCTTGTTTTAAAGTTCTTCTTTCGCGGACGGCCTATGTGCAAAAAGGGATGAAACTGCGGCGCGGGTCGGCTTCCTTCACTCTATGTTCTGTTTTGTTCATTCCAATGAAAGCGTTTGTCACGGTCGGTACACCGCTGTATATTTATTTCGATGACGCTGCGTTTGCACAGGCGCAGAATGGATGCGGTGTGAAAATGACGACGACGTTGGCGAAAGCGTGGCGCAATGTGCGGGCGGGAGACCGCCTTTATTTGAACGACGGCCAAATTGCAGCGCGGGTCGTGAAAGTGCACGAGCGGCATGTAGAGGCCAAAGTCGTTGCCGATGGCGGAAAGCGAAAAGCGATTAAGCAAGGAACGGGCATCCATCTTCCCGATTCGTTTCTCCATTTGACGGTTCCGCCGCTCACCGACCGCGACCTTGAATGGATTCCGTTCATCGCGAGATGGGCGGATATCGTCGGGCTGTCGTTTGTTCAGGCCCCTCATGACCTGCGAAAGCTTTATCATTTGCTTGCCGAACAAGGGGCTGGTTCTCTCCCGGTGATCGCGAAAATCGAAACGCGGGCGGCGCTTCATAACTTCGTTCGCATCTTGCTTGAGGGATTGAAGTTTCCGGCGTTTGGTGTGATGATTGCGCGCGGCGATTTGGCCCTGGAGATTGGATTTGAACATCTTGCGGCCGCACAGAACGACGTTTTGGCGCTATGCCGGGCGGCTCACATCCCGGTCATTTGGGCGACGCAAGTGCTTGAACAAATGGCGAAAAAGGGAATTCCGTCGCGCGCGGAAATCTCGGATGTTTTTGTTGGAAAACAGGCGCAATGCATCATGTTGAACAAAGGAAGGCATATTGCGGAGGCGGTGCGCTTATTGTCGTCGTTGTTGGAAAAGGAGGAGAGGCAGAGTGGATCGCTGGCGATGCCGAAAACGGACGGCGAACGGATGAACCTGCTTAACTTGTGGGAGGATGAAGGGTGAGCGTTGGCCACTGCTTCCGCCGTCTGTTTGAGAAATGAGCCGCGCCAAAAAAGGAGTCCTGCTGTGTTAGGGGGCTCCATATTTTTTGTCTAAATGTAAACCTATATAAAAATAAAGTTGACAAATAAAAAACACATCAGGCACAATAGAAACAAATATTTGGAGAGGAGGGAAGATGTGCGAATCCATTCCTTTGTTTGGGCGGCATTTTTTGCCGCGTTGACGGCTGTTGGTGGGTGGATCAAAATTCCGGTGCCGTATGTGCCGTTTACGCTGCAAATCGCGGCGGTGTACTTGGCCGGCTGTCTGCTTGGCCCAAAAATCGGAGCGCTTAGCCAACTTCTATATGTCTTGATTGGGCTGGCGGGCGCGCCCGTGTTTGCGGAAGGAGGCGGGCTCGGTTATATTTGGAAGCCGACGTTTGGCTATTTGCTCGGTTTCATCGCCGGGGCGTATACGTGCGGCTTGCTTGTCCGCCGCTTTCAATGGACAAGAGCGAGAGACATATTGATGGCGAATGCAGCGGCATTGTTGGTCGTGTATGTGTTTGGCTGCGCGTGGCTGTACATAGCGATGAAATGGATCGCGGGGGCTCCGCTTTCCATCGGCCAAACGCTATGGTTCGGCTTTCTTCTCCCGGTGCCGGGAGATCTCGTGCTTTGCGCCGTTTGTTCGGTCATCGCGGCGCGCGTATGGCCGCGCGTCCGACCGATCATGATGACTCGAGGGATGGGGGGATAAGAGAATGGGGCAAGCCATTTTCATGACGGGAACAGGAACAGAAATCGGCAAAACGGTCGTCACTTCCATCGTGGCGTTGGCGCTGGAGCGGCTTGGGATGAAGGTCGGCGTGTTTAAACCGGTTCAGACTGGACTGGCCGAAGACGGGGTGTCGTTTGCCGAACAATATTGGTACGAACGAGTGGCGAAGCTTTCCGCATCAGAAGGCATGTACTATATGGAACCGGCGATGTCGCCGCATTTAGCGGCGAAGTTGACCGGCACGTCCATCGAACCAGAGAGGGTGGCCGAACGGTTGGGATGGCTTACGCAGCGCTATGATGTGGTGCTCGTCGAAGGAGCGGGAGGGTTGGCCGTTCCGTGGTGTGAGCGCGACGGACGATTCTATATGACGAGTGATTTCCTTCGTGATTATCAGCTGCCGGCGATTCTCGTGTCGCTCTCAAGCCTTGGTGCGATTCATCACGCGGTGACGACGGCGGCGTATGCCGACGCGCAAGGCATTCGTCTGCTTGGCCTGATGTTTAATCAGTTTCAGGAACAAGAGATCATCCACCAAAACAATGTCGAAACGATCGCCGCCTTGCTTCGGCTGCCGGTGCTGGCGGTCGTGCCGCTCCTTCCTGCAGTCTCAAGGAGGGAACTGGAAACCCTAGCTCAGCATTGGATCGAACAAGGAAAGGCGAAACAACTGCTGGAGGTGCTTGGCGTTGGCGTATAGCTGCGAGCAATTGGAACAGTGGGACAAGCAGTACGTCTGGCATCCATTTACGCAAATGAAGCAGTATGCCAAAGAACGCCCCTTGATCATTGAACGCGGGCAAGAAAGCTATTTGTACGATGTCGACGGCAACCGGTACTTGGACGGCTATGCGTCGCTATGGGTCAATGTCCACGGCCATAACGATCCGGAGCTGAATGCGGCGCTTCGCGAGCAATTGGAGAAAATTGCCCATTCGACATTGCTTGGTTCGGCGAATGTGCCGTCGATTTTGTTGGCCAAACGGTTGCTTGAATATTGGCCGCACATGTCAAAAGTGTTTTATTCCGATACCGGGGCGGCGGCGGTGGAAATCGCGCTCAAGATCGCCTATCAGTATTGGAAAAACATCGACCCGGTCCAATATGCGAAGAAGAACAAGTTTGTCTCGTTGAAGGAAGCGTACCACGGCGATACGGTCGGGGCGGTGAGCGTTGGCGGCATGGAAACGTTCCACCGCATTTTTGCGCCGCTTTTGTTTGAGCGGATCGAAGTGCCGTCGCCGTACGTGTACCGTATGGACGAATACGGAAGCGAGCAGGAGATCGTCGGCTATTGTTTGCGTGAGCTGGAACGGGTGCTTGAGGAGCAGCACGATCAAATCGCCGCGGTTGTCATCGAGCCGCTTGTGCAAGGAGCGGCGGGGATCATCGTCCATCCGCGCGGGTTTTTAAAAGGAGTGGAAAGGCTTTGCCGCCGGTATGGGGTGCTCTTCATTTGTGACGAGGTCGCCGTCGGCTTTGGACGCACCGGCACGATGTTCGCTTGTGAGCAGGAAGAGGTGAAGCCTGATCTTGTCTGCCTTGGGAAAGGGATTACTGGAGGATATTTGCCGCTCGCGGCCACACTGGTCACGGAAGAGATTTATGCGGCATTTCTCGGCGATGTGGACGAAGACAAAACGTTTTACCACGGCCATACGTATACGGGGAATCAGCTCACTTGTTCCGTTGCGCTGAAAAACATTGAGCTCATCGAAAAACGCAGCTTGATTGACAGCGTAAAGCGGAAGGCGCGCCGGCTGGCCGAATGGCTTGAGCGGTTGTATGAAATTCCAATTGTTGGCGACATCCGGCAAAAAGGCTTGATGTGCGGCATTGAAATCGTGAAAGACCGAAGAACGAAAGAAGTGTTTCCGCGCGCGGCCATGGTGGAGCACCGGATCATCCTTGAGGCGCGCCGGAGGGGGCTTGTCATCCGTCCGCTCGGCCCGGTGTTGACGTTCATACCAGTTCTTTCGATGAGCGAAGACGAAATGGCTGAGGCGGTGCGCATTTTGTTCGATTCGCTTGCCTGTTTGTACGAACAGGCGCGCGCAGAGCTTCTATAAGCGGGGGCGGCGGACAGCCGCCTGCTTTTGTTTTTCGAATATACTGGGAATAAAAGAAAATAATTTCCTTTAATGAGAATATCTTGTAGAAAGAGGCCTTCCTTTGCATTCACGGATCGATGATTTGGGAGAAATCGCCGTTTTTCACCAGCCTTCTAGGTACTGGCCTAAGCAGCGGGCGTTTTTCCTGCATACAGTGGGACTAAAGCAAGCGGAAGGGGGGAAGCAAGATGAGCCATCTCCAAGTGGCGGATGAGCGCATTTGGCGGCCATGGGGCTGGTGGTTTTGGCGGCCGCGCCCGTTTTTCTTCGGCGCTCCGTTTTTTGGCGCTCCATTTTTCGGCGGCTTTTTAGGCGGTTTGCTCGGGAGCGCATTGGTTCCGCCGTTTTTCTATCCGTGGTGGTATGGCCCCATTTGGTGGTGAGAAACCGGCAAGGGTTGGGCGGACGGCCCACCCTCTTTTCTTGTTGTTGCATATGAATAAAGTGTAGCATTCTAGCTTTGGGGAAAGGAGAAGGAACGATGCTATTTCCAGGATTGTTGTTTGGAGCCCCATTTGTCGGCGGCTTCTTGGGTGGACTGCTCGGCGGCGCGTTGGCTCCGCGTCCGTTTTACCCGTACCCGCCGTATCCGCCGTATCCAGGCTGGTGGTATTGATCGTCTATTCATGAAAGAATAAGCATCCCTGTGGAACAAGAAGGGGTGCTTATTCAATGATCCCGGTGTCGCGGATGCGGACGTCCGCTGTTTGCAGCATGCTCCATACCGATTCGGATGGCGCTGCCATCCCTTTCTCCCCTTTCTGCGCCCTGTCTTCTTAACGGATTGAGAAAGAGGATGTCCTTCTGCCGTTCGGACATCCCCTCGTTTTGTTATTGCATGGCATTTCGTTGATAAGGGAGCTGATTCGTATACCCTTGGAACTGCTGGTACGTTTGCTGAAGCTTTTGCGGATCGGCGGCTTCAAGCTTGTACCATCCTTTTTTGAACATCAAATTGTACAAGTCGCGCTGACAGTTTTGCGTTTCGGTGAAAATATTCATCATATCTTGATATAACGGTTGGTTGCTCGCTTCATGCAAAAAGACGCTGTACGACAAGGTCATGTATTTTTCCGTCGTCAACATGTCGTTTAGAAAATCGCGCTCGTTCATTTGCGGCGTTTTCGGCACTTGCATCTCCGGATTTTGCACTTGTTTTGTGTTCATGCGGCGTTCCTCCTTTCACATCACCGGCGGCTGCGGCGGGTTTTGCAAATGGCGCAAAATCATGTCGTAATGGCGCTGATGCATCTGTCCAGCGCGCTCGATCGCCTGCACCACTTCAGGGTCTCGGCATTGTGAGGCGAAAAAGTGCGCTTTTTTCGCCGCGAGCAAGTTCCACGACATCATGTCGGAAAAATACATGGCGTCTTTTGTGGACACCATTTGCGGCGGCTCGGGCATCGCCGCCTGCGGGTTCATTTGTGGTTGCTGTTGCATCGTTGTTCGCTCCTTTCGTCGGTTGTTCGCTTGTAGATTGTGCAGAGAGTGGAAAATTATGCGCATATAAAAAATAAACCGTGGGGAAAAAACATATTCAATTGAATTGAAACATGGTACAATAAGAATGGTGAATGCGTTTCCATACAAGGAGGCTTGCAACAGTGGAGCAGTTGATGCGCGATTTTTTCCTGTTCTTATCGAAAAATAAAACATTGACGAAATGGGCGAAACGATACGGCCTCCGCTTCGGCGCGTCAAGGTTTGTCGCCGGCGAAACGATCGAGGAAGCGGTGCGCGTCATCCGCCAGCTGAACGAAAAAGGATTGGCGGTCACGGTCGACTATTTGGGTGAGTTTGTCGACAATGAGCAGGAAGCGAATGAGATGGCGCGCCATTGCTTGGAGGCGATTGAGGCGATCAGCCGGGAGAAATTGAACTCGCAGCTGTCGCTGAAAATGACATCGATGGGGCTTGATATTTCCGATGAGCTTGTCATGCGCAACATGCGCCGTATTTTGGATGCGGCAAAACAGCGCGGTGTGTTTGTGACGATCGATATGGAAGACTATTCGCGCTGCCAAAAGACGCTGGACATTTTTAAAACGTTGAAAAAAGAATACGACAACGTCGGCACGGTGCTGCAGGCGTATTTGTACCGGACGGAACAAGACATTGAAGACTTAAAGCCGTACCGCCCGAACTTGCGTCTCGTCAAAGGAGCGTACAAAGAACCGCCCGAAGTGGCGTTTCCGGATAAAAAAGATGTCGATGAGAACTTTAAGAAGATCATCAAAATGCATTTGCTAAACGGCAACTATACGGCGGTGGCGACGCATGACGACGCCATCATCGAATATACGAAGCAGCTCGTCAAAGAATACAACATTCCCAACAGCCAGTTTGAATTCCAAATGCTGTACGGCATCCGCCCGGAGCGCCAAGTGCAGCTGGCGCGCGAAGGATATACGATGCGCGTGTACGTTCCGTACGGCACGGACTGGTATGGCTATTTTATGCGCCGGCTCGCCGAACGGCCGGCCAACGTGGCGTTTGTTTTAAAAGGCATCCTCCGCAAGTAGGGGCGCAAAACAGAGGAAAACGCCGGCGGACGCCGAGCGTTCGGGCGCAGAAGGGGACAGGCATCCAGCGGCAACGGCCATCAAGCCTTTTTGGATTTCAGACAAACGCCGTTGCATGTCACGGGGCGTCGGGCGGTCATTTGAGGTAAACGCCGTTCAGATCGTGCGGCCTCTCTTTATTTGCAGCTATGACAGGCGGGAGCTGACGCCATGGGCGTCAGTCCCCTTGCATGTTGTGTTTTTTGTACTGCTGGTTTTGGCTTGTCCGCTTGCCGCCGCCGTCGGCTTCGACCGTCGGGCCGGCGTTTCCTTTGACGCTTGCGGCGCTGACGCCGCGTTCAGATGGATTTTTTTTCAACCGGGCCATCGGTGGTTCACCTCCTGATCGTTAGTATGAGCAACATTTCGGAGTGCGATGTCGGGAAAAATATGCACAAATATATTGCGAAAATTATCAACATACTATATATTTAGTTATAGAGAGCGGTTTCAACGATATTTTTTTCATCAAAAAATGAATGACCATTCATTCAATGGTGTGAGGGGGAACCGAAATGGTAAAACGCATTCGGCGCGCCGCGGTGCTCGGGTCCGGCGTCATGGGTTCGGGCATTGCCGCCCATTTGGCGAACGTCGGCATTCCGACGCTGCTGTTGGATATCGTGCCGCGGGAATTGACGAAAGAGGAAGAAGCAAAAGGTTGGACGCTCGAGCATAAACAAGTGCGCAACCGCCTCGCCAATCAGGCGCTCGAGCGGCTGCTCAAGCAAAAACCGGCGCCGCTCATGTCCAAAGACAACATCGCTTTGATTGAAACGGGCAACTTCGAGGATGACTTCCACCGGCTCGCGGAAGTCGATTGGATCATTGAAGCGGTCGTTGAAAAGCTGGAAGTGAAAAAAGAAGTCTTCGCTCGCGTCGACGAGGTGCGGACGCCGGGGACGATCGTCAGCTCGAACACATCCGGCATCTCGATCGCCGCAATGGCGGAGGGGCGTTCCGACGATTTCAAAAAACACTTTTTAGGCACGCATTTCTTCAACCCGCCGCGCTATTTGAAGCTGCTTGAGATCATCCCGACGGAGCATACGGATCCGGATGTGGTCGCCTATATGAAATCGTTCGGCGAAGACGTGCTCGGCAAAGGCGTCGTCATGGCGAAAGATACGCCGAACTTCATCGCCAACCGGATCGGCACGTATGGCTTGCTCGTCACCGTCCGCGAGATGATGCAAGGCGGCTACAGCGTCGGCGAGGTCGATTCGGTGACGGGGCCGCTCATCGGCCGGCCGAAAAGCGCGACGTTCCGCACGCTTGACGTCGTCGGGCTCGATACGTTCGTGCATGTCGCCAACAACGTGTATGAAAACGTCGAAGGGGAAGAAAAAGAGGCGTTCCGCGTGCCGGAGTTTATGAAAACGATGCTTGAAAACGGCTGGCTCGGCAGCAAATCCGGACAAGGCTTTTTTGTCAAGCAAGGAAAAGACATTCTCGAGCTGAACTACGTCACGATGCAATACGAGCCGCGCAAAAAGCTTGTCACCCCGGCGGTGGAGATGGCGAAGCAGGCGAAAGGAGCGGCTGCCAAGCTGCAAACGCTCGTGTATGCCGATGGCGACCGCGCGGGAACGCTCCTTTGGAACATCATCGCACCGACATTGCTGTACACTGCCCGCCTTGTCGGGGAGATCGCCGACGACATCGCAGCGATCGATCAGGCGATGAAGTGGGGGTTCGGCTGGGAGCAAGGTCCGTTTGAACTGTGGGATGCGATCGGCCTCGAGAAGTCGGTGCGTAAAATGCAGTCAGAAGGGCGCGACATCCCGTCGTGGATCACGGACATGCTCGACGACGGAGCCACATCGTTCTATAAAACGGAAAACGGCCGGCTGTTCTATTATGCGCCGGGCGGGTATAAAACAGTAGAAGAAAACGAAAAAGTCATCCACATCCGCCGGCTGAAAGAGGCGCGCGGCGTCATCAAGAAAAATGCCGGCGCCAGCCTCATTGACCTCGGCGACGACGTGGCGCTTCTGGAGTTCCATTCGCCGAACAACGCGATTGGCGCCGATATTGTCCAAATGATCAACGAGGCGCTTGAGGAAGTCAACCGCAACTACAAAGGGCTCGTCATCGGCAACCAAGGGAAAAACTTCTGCGTCGGCGCGAACTTGGCGATGATGCTCATGGAGGCGCAAGACGAAAACTTTTTTGAATTGGAACTTGCCGTTCGCCAGTTCCAGCAAGCGCTTCTCAAAATGAAATACAACCCGAAGCCGGTCGTCGTCGCGCCGTTTGCCATGACGTTAGGCGGCGGGGCGGAAGTGAGCTTGGCGGCTTCACGCATCCAAGCGGCGGCCGAGACGTACATCGGGCTCGTCGAAGTCGGCGTCGGCTTGATTCCGGGCGGCGGCGGCAACAAGGAGCTGTACATCAAACGGTTGAACAGCCTGCCGCGCGGCGTGGACGTCGACTACGTCAAAATCGCGGCCAGCGTATTTGAAACGATCGCCATGGCGAAAGTGTCGACGTCAGCGGCGGAAGCGCGCGAGCTTGGCTTCTTGAATCACCGCGACGGCATCACGATGAACGGCGACCATCTGCTGTATGAAGCGAAACAGGCGGTGCTCTCGATGTATGAGGAAGGGTACCGGCCTCCTGTAAGGAAGAAAGTGCCGGTGGCCGGCGAAAGCGGCTATGCCGCCATGCTGCTTGGGGCGCAGTCGATGTTCCATTCCGGCTACATCAGCGAGCACGATTTGAAAATCGCGAAAAAATTGGCGTATGTTCTAGCCGGCGGCAAAGTGCCGTACGGAACGGAAGTCGACGAGCAATATTTGCTCGATCTCGAGCGCGAGGCGTTTTTGAGCCTCATCGGCGAGCCGAAGACGCAAGCGCGCATGCAGCATATGCTTGTGAAAGGAAAACCGCTCCGCAACTAAAGCGGAGGAGATCAAGGGGGGATTGGCGTGAGAGAAGCGGTCATTGTCGCAGGTGCGCGCACACCGGTCGGCAAAGCGAAAAAAGGAACGCTCGCCCACGTGCGGCCGGATGATTTAGGGGCGCTCGTCGTCAAAGAAACGATCAAGCGCGCGGGGAACTATGAAGGAAACATTGACGACTTGATTATCGGGTGCGCCATGCCGGAGGCGGAGCAAGGATTGAACATCGCCCGCAACATCGGCGCGCTCGCCGGGCTGCCATATACCGTGCCGGCGATCACGATCAACCGGTATTGCTCGTCCGGTTTGCAGGCGATCGCCTATGCGGCGGAACGGGTGATGCTCGGCCATTCCGACACGGTCATCGCCGGCGGGGTCGAATCGATGAGCATGGTGCCGATGATGGGGCATGTCGTCCGCCCGAACGCCCGCTTGGCGGAAGAAGCGCCGGAATACTACATGTCGATGGGGCACACTGCCGAGCAAGTGGCGAAAAAATACGGCGTCAGCCGCGAGGACCAAGACGCGTTCGCGGTGCGCAGCCACCAGCGCGCCGCCAAGGCGATTGCCGAAGGAAAATTCAATGAAGAAATCGTGCCGGTCGAGGTGACGGTGCGCAAAGTAGAAGGCAACAAACTCGTTGAGGAGAAAGTCGTCTTTACACAAGATGAAGGCGTGCGCCCGGACACGAATATGGAAACGCTCGCGAAACTCCGGCCGGCGTTTGCGGTAAACGGCACCGTCACCGCCGGCAACGCGTCGCAAATGAGCGACGGGGCGGCGGCGGTCATGGTGATGGACCGCGAAAAAGCGGAGTCGCTCGGCTTGAAGCCGCTCGGCAAGTTTCGTTCGTTCGCGGTTGCCGGCGTGCCGCCGGAAGTGATGGGGATCGGCCCGGTCGCTGCGGTGCCGAAAGCGTTGAAGCTGGCCGGCCTTGAGCTGTCCGACATCGGTTTGATCGAGCTGAACGAAGCGTTCGCCTCGCAATCGATCCAAGTCATCCGCGAACTTGGGTTGGATGAAGACATTGTCAACGTCAACGGCGGGGCGATTGCTCTAGGCCACCCGCTCGGCTGCACGGGCGCGAAGCTGACCTTGTCTTTGCTTTACGAAATGCGGCGCCGCAACGTGCAGTTCGGCATCGTCACGATGTGCATCGGCGGCGGCATGGGAGCGGCCGGCGTGTTTGAGCTGCTGTAGCGGCAGCTGACAGCGAGCGGGCTTCATCAGCTCGCGCGAGGCATGCATCCGCATTTGCCCGTCTGCATGGAACGTCTATTTCCCGGGCGGCGTTGCCGCCCGGATCATCAATCATCTTTCGGGGGAGGAAATCAACGATGGCCAAAACGATGGAAGAAGCGATCAAAGGCGGCAGCTTTTTGATTGAAGACATTCCGGCGGAGCGCGTGTTTACGCCGGAAGATTTCACCGACGAACATCATATGATTGCCAAAACGACGGAAGAGTATGTCAACAATGAAGTGCTCCCGCAGCTCGAGCATTTGGAAAACCACGAGTTTGACCGTTCCGTGAAATTGCTTCGCAAAGCGGGCGAGCTCGGCTTGTTAAGCGCTGACATTCCGGAAGAATACGGCGGTTTGGGCCTAGATAAAGTCAGTTCGGCCATCATTGCGGAAAAAATGGCGCCGGCCGGCGGTTTTGCCATTTCGCACGGGGCGCACGTCGGAATTGGCTCGCTGCCGATTGTGTTGTTTGGCACGGAAG
This sequence comes from Geobacillus sp. PLS 41, assembly GCF_056494105.1. Taxonomy (NCBI): domain Bacteria; kingdom Bacillati; phylum Bacillota; class Bacilli; order Caryophanales; family Anoxybacillaceae; genus Geobacillus; species Geobacillus sp. PLS 41. Next base: position 1,077,164 of record NZ_CM151395.1, read on the forward strand.
AACAAAAACAAAAATATTTGCCGTATTTAGCGACCGGCGAAAAAATCGCCGCCTACGCCTTGACGGAGCCTGGCTCGGGTTCGGACGCCCTCGGCGCGAAAACGACGGCGAGATTAAACGCGGAAGGCACGCATTACATTTTAAACGGCGAAAAACAATGGATCACCAACTCCGGTTTTGCTGATGTGTTTGTCGTCTATGCAAAAGTCGACGGCGAACATTTCACCGCGTTCATCGTGGAACGCGACTTCCCGGGCGTTTCAACTGGTCCGGAAGAAAAGAAAATGGGGATTAAAAGCTCGTCGACAAGAACGCTCATTTTGCAAGATGTGCCGGTGCCGAAAGAAAACGTGCTCGGTGAAATCGGAAAAGGCCATGTCATCGCCTTCAACATTTTGAACATCGGCCGCTACAAGCTTGGGTTAGGGGCGGTCGGCGGCGCGAAGCGGGCGCTTGAAATCACGCTCAAATACGCCAATCAGCGCCAGCAATTCAAACGGCCGATTTCGCAGTTTACGTTGACGCAGGAAAAATTCGCGACGATGGCGTCGCGCCTGTATGCCGCCGAAAGCTCGGTTTACCGCACGGTCGGCTTGTTCGATGAACGGATGGGCCTGCTTGATGCGGAAAAGGCGAAAGATGGCAAAGAAGTGGCGAAATCGATCGCCGAATATGCGATCGAATGCTCATTGAACAAGTTTTTTGCCACGGAAGTGCTCGATTACATCGTGGATGAAGGCGTGCAAATCCACGGCGGGTACGGCTTTATGCAGGAATACGAAATTGAGCGCGCCTACCGCGATTCGCGCATCAACCGCATTTTCGAGGGGACGAACGAAATCAACCGCCTTCTCGTGCCGGGCATGTATTTGAAAAAGGCGTTAAAAGGCGAGCTGCCGCTCTTCCAAAAAGCGCAGCAGCTTCAGGAAGAACTGATGATGATGGCCGCCGAAGAGCCGGGGACGGGCGCGCTGGAACAAGAGAAATACTTGGTGCGCAACGCGAAAAAAATCGCCTTGATGGTCGCCGGTTTAGCGGCGCAAAAATACGGCCAGCGCATTGAAGAAGAGCAAGAAGTGCTCGTCAACATCGCCGACATCGTCTCGAACATTTATGCGATGGAATCAGCGCTTTTGCGCACGGAAAAAGCGATTCAGGCGAGCGGTGAGGAGAAAAACAAACAAAAATTGCTGTACACGCAAATTTTCTGCCAAGAGGCGTTCAATGAAATTGAAGCCCATGCGAAAGAAACGCTCGTCGCCGTCGAACAAGGAGACACGCTGCGGATGATGCTCGCCGCTCTCCGACGGCTGACGCGCCATACGCCGATCAACGTGATCGCGAAAAAACGCGAAGCGGCCGCCGCGCTCATTGAAGCCGAACGGTATATTGTGTGATAATGGGAAGTGCCAGGCGTTTGCCTGGTGCTTCTTATTTGTTTGCCACACAGCGGAAATGAAAGGGAGGAGTGAAGATGGCGCTCACGCTCTATTGGTATCCAAAATGCGGAACGTGCCGGAAGGCGAAAAAATGGTTGGATGAACACGGCATTGAGGTGCAAACGGTGCATTTGGTCGACGAGCCGCTGACGAAAGAGCAGCTCGCCCGTTTGCACCGTCAAAGCGGGCTGCCGCTCAAAAAATTTTTCAACACGAGCGGGATGAAATACCGCGAGCTTGGCTTGAAGGACAAGCTCGACCGCGCATCGGAAGACGAGATGCTCGATTGGCTCGCCTCGGACGGGATGTTGGTCAAACGGCCGATTTTGACGGACGGCGAGCGGGTCGTCGTGGGCTTTCGCGAACAAGAATACGAGGCGTTTTTCGCGGCGGGGACATAAAAAATTTTTTGCAAAATCGGGTGAATTCAGTGAGTTTTTGCGGAAAATCGGTTATGATGAAAAGGAATATACATTTTGTCGCAATGGAGGGATACGATGAACACGCCGAAAGAACTTCGCTATACAAAGGAGCATGAGTGGGTGCGCGTGGAAGGAGAGAACGTGCGCATCGGCATTACGGATTACGCCCAATCAGAGCTTGGCGACATCGTCTTTGTCGAGCTGCCGGAAGTCGGCGCAGAGGTTACGGCGAACGAGCCGTTCGGCAGCGTTGAATCGGTGAAAACGGTCTCGGAATTGTATGCGCCGATCAGCGGCACGGTCGTTGAAGTGAATGAGGCGTTAAATGACCATCCGGAGTACGTGAACGAATCGCCGTATGACAAAGCGTGGATGATCGTCGTCAAACCGAATGATTTGAGCGAAATCGACAATTTGTTGACGGCGGAACAATACGAGGCGATGATCAACGAAGGATAAACGTTCCTGCAATCTTCGCTTCGATTCGGGCACTCTATACATACCGGAATTTGATTGAAAAAAGGGGTGCTCGCGATGGCGCTGCAAACGACGCGCATAGATGTCACGGACCGGATCATCGGCAAACTGAACGGCCGCTCGCTGGAGTTGTACGAGGAAGGAGAGCTCATCGGGCGCCTTCCGCTTCCGGCGGCCGTCCCGTTGAAAAAGGGGTATACCGAACAAAACGGAAGAATTTACAAACAGGTGACCGCTACCGTTGAGCCGGACCAAAAATATGTCGATTGCGACGGGGAAGCGGGCTGGTGTTGAAAGGCAACGGTGGATGGCCGTTGCTTTTCATTTTCAACATTTGGCCGGCGCAAGACATACAATAATAGTATCCTCATTTGAAGTTAGGTGGGTCGGACATGCGACGCGTGGAAAAAGTGATCATCGTCGAAGGGCGATCAGACAAGCAAAAAGTGGCGGCGGTGCTGAACGAACCAGTCGTCATCGTCTGCACAAACGGCACGATCAGTGATGCGCGCCTTGAGGAGCTGGCCGATGAGCTGGAAGGATGCGATGTATACGTCTTGGCCGATGCCGATGAGGCGGGAGAAAAATTGCGCCGGCAGTTTCGCCGCATGTTTCCAGAGGCGGAGCATCTTTACATTGACCGGGCGTATCGCGAAGTGGCGGCCGCTCCGCCTTGGCACTTGGCGCAAGTGCTGTTGCGCGCTCGTTTCGACGTCCGCATCGAATCGCTCATGAGGGGAAGAGGCGAGTGAAAGCGATCGACCGAAACGATGTCATGCGAGTGGTGGAAGTCGAGCCGCTTCTGGCCCTTTACTTGTATACCCCGCTGTGCGGCACGTGCCAGCTGGCGCGGCGGATGCTCACGGTGGTGGAGCAGTTGTTTCCGGCGCTGCCGTTTTACGAAACGGACATCAACTATATCCCTGAGCAGGCCGTTGCGTGGAAAATTGAAAGCGTTCCTTGCCTGCTTCTTTTTAGGGACGGAACGGTCGCAGGCAAGTGGTATGCCTTTCATTCCGTTCCGTATTTGTACGAAGTGATTCAAGCCTGCTTGCCGTCCCGATGATTCGCCTTTTTTTGACGCTGTTTGACACATTTCTTGGGAAATGACAAAAACGGCGCTCGTTCGTCAACGGGTTGTCGAGATTTTTGTAAAGGATTTCTCCTCTTCAGGTGGAAGTGAAAAAAATAAAAATGGGGAGGGGATATCCATGGAAATGCGTGAATTAGTTGGGCAGTTCGTGGAACGGATGCAAGTGTTGCGCCATTTGGTGCCGATTTTGCCGGATGAGCAGCTGTATGTTCGGTTTGAAAGTGATGACGAAACCGCCTTGCTGTTGATCGGCAAGGAATCAGCCGCTAGAGGGATGGAAAACGATGAACGGAAAACATTGACGGTGCGCGGTTCCAAAGAGGCGCTCGCGTCCCTGCTGAACGGCGAACTGAAGCTGCAGCAGCTCGTCCGGCTGCGCGAAGTGCATGTATCGGGAAGCTTTCGTCATCTGTTGCTGCTTGAGTCGCTCCTCCATTTGGCTAAGCCTTATCGGGACGTCGGATAAAAAAGATGTTGACACGCTTCGACAGACAATGATACAATCACATTCGTAGTCAATTGAATAGGCGATTGTTGCGCTCTTATCAAGAGAGGTGGAGGGATGTGCCCAATGAAGCCCGGCAACCGTCAGCGCATGTGCTGAAATGGTGCCAATTCACACAAAGCGGCCTGCTTTGAGAGATAAGAGACGGAATGGTGCACAATACCTTTCTGTTCTCTGCGGGCAGAAAGGTTTTCTTTTTGCGCTCTGCCGCTTGGGGAGGAAGGTGAAACGATGATTACACTCGAACAAGTGACGAAAATCTATCAAGCGGCCAACGGTTCGGTCACGGCAGTCGACAATGTGTCGCTTGAGATTCGCGAAGGAGAAATTTTCGGCATTATCGGCTACAGCGGCGCTGGGAAAAGTACGCTCATCCGCTTGCTCAATGGGCTCGAGAAGCCGACGAGCGGCCGGGTGGTCGTCGCCGGGCGCGATATGACGCGCGTGAAAGGGCGGGAGCTGCGCAAGGCGCGCCAAGAAATCGGGATGATTTTCCAGCATTTCAACTTGCTTTGGTCTCGCACAGTCAGGGAAAACATTGCCTTTCCGCTTGAAATTGCCGGCGTCCCGAAAGAGGAGCGGAACAAGCGGGTGGATGAATTGATCGAGCTTGTCGGCCTTTCCGGGCGCGAGGATGCCTACCCGTCGCAGCTGAGCGGCGGGCAAAAGCAGCGGGTCGGCATCGCCCGGGCGCTCGCCAACAACCCGAAAGTCTTGCTGTGCGACGAGGCGACATCGGCGTTGGACCCGCAGACGACCGATGCGATTTTGGACTTGCTCGTTGACATCAACAAGCGTCTCGGGCTGACGATTGTGCTGATCACCCATGAAATGCACGTCATCCGCAAAATTTGCGACCGCGTTGCGGTGATGGAAAGCGGCCGAATCGTCGAGCAAGGCGAAGTGCTGCATGTGTTCCGCAACCCGCAGCAGCCGATTACGAAACGGTTCGTCAAGCAGCTGATCGAGCCCGAGGAGACGGAAGAGGCGATTTCCCATTTGTTTGGCCAATACCCGAGCGGGCTGATCGCGCAGCTGACGTTCGTCGGCGCGGCAGCCGGAAAGCCGCTCATCACCGAAGTGGTGCGTCAGTTTGCCGTCGATGTCAACATTTTGCAAGGGAAAATTTCGCAAACCCATCAAGGCGCCTATGGGGTGCTGTTTGTGCACCTCGACGGGGCGAGGGATGAAATCGACCGGGCGCTTGACTATATTCAACGCCAGCAAGTAGCGGTGGAGGTGATTCACGATGCTCGCTAACCTCCTGCCGAACGTGCAATGGGAGACGATGTGGGCGGCGACGGTCGAGACGCTGTATATGACGGGAGTGGCGGTGGCGGCCACTTTCGTCCTCGGAATCGTTCTTGGCTTGCTTCTATTTTTGACAGCGAAGGGCAACCTATGGGAAAACCGGTTTGTCAATACAGTGATTGCTGCGTTTGTGAACATTTTCCGCTCTATTCCGTTTATTATTTTGATCATTTTGCTCATTCCGTTTACAACATGGCTCGTCGGGACGATGCTTGGCGCCAATGCGGCGCTGCCGGCTTTGGTCATTGGGGCCGCGCCGTTTTACGCCCGCATGGTCGAAATCGCTCTTCGCGAAATTGATAAAGGCGTCATCGAAGCAGCCCAAGCGATGGGCGCCTCAACGTGGACGATCATTTGGAAAGTGCTGCTGCCGGAGTCATTGCCGGCGCTTGTCTCCGGCATTACGGTGACGGCGGTGTCGCTCGTCAGCTATACAGCGATGGCTGGAGCCATCGGCGCCGGCGGGCTTGGGAACTTGGCGTATTTGGAAGGGTTCCAGCGCAACCATAACGATGTGACATTTGTCGCAACCGTATTGGTGTTGGTCATTGTATTTATCATTCAGCTGATCGGTGACTTTGTCACTTCGAAAATCGATAAACGATAAAGGGGGAAACAACTGATGAAGAAATGGTTGGGTGTGTTGCTCGCCGCCATTCTCGTGCTCGCTTTGGCGGCATGCGGCGGCAACAATAACGACAGCGCGGAAGGCGGCAAAGACGGCAAATTGGTGAAGTTGAAAGTCGGTGCGTCGAACGTGCCGCATGCGGAAATTTTGGAAAAAGCGAAACCGATTTTGAAGAAAAAAGGCATCGACTTGGAGATCATTACGTTCCAAGATTACATCTTGCCGAACAAAGCGCTGGCTGAGAAGCAAATCGACGCAAACTATTTCCAACACATTCCGTATTTGGAATCGCAAAAGAAAGAGTACGGCTATGATTTCGTCAACGCCGGCGGCATTCATATCGAGCCGATCGGCTTATACTCGAAAAAATACAAAAGCATTGAAGAACTGCCGGACGGCGCGACGATCATCATGAGCAACTCGGTCGCCGACCATGGCCGCATTTTATCGATGCTGCAAGAAAAAGGGCTCATTAAATTGAAACCGGGCGTCGATAAAACGAAAGCGACGGTCAATGACATCATCGAAAATCCAAAGCATTTAAAATTTAAGGCCGATGTCGACGCCGGGCTTCTGCCGCAAATTTACAAAAACGGCGAAGGCGATGCGGTGCTGATCAACGCCAACTATGCGCTTGACGCCGGTTTGGACCCGGCGAAAGACCCGATCGCCGTTGAGTCGCCGAAAAACAATCCGTATGTGAACATTATTGCGGTGCGCAAAGGCGATGAAAACCGGAAAGAAATCAAAACGCTTGTCGAAGTGCTGCAATCGAAAGAAATCCAAGATTTCATTAAAGAAAAATACCACGGCGCCGTCATTCCAGCGGCGGAAAACAATCAATAACGGGAGCGTTTCGCTTCCGTTTCTTTTTTGTCCCCAAAAAGCCGCTCCCCTTAAACGAAAAGAAAGCAGCAAAGGTTAAAACGATTCTGAATCCGAGGGCGCCGCGGCCGACCTGTTTCTCCGCTCTTCATCGGCCGTTCAAACGCGCCAGTACGGCGGCGAGCATAACGATGATGACGCAGTTTTGCAGGACGATCACAGCCGTTAAGCTGAAGGCGCCGTCTCCCTGTTCACCGAGGGTGTTGCCGATGATGATCCACGTCAAAAACGAAGCGAAAGCGGCTGTTAAGGCAAAGACAACCCAACGAATCAATCGCATTTCCCCCTTTTGTATTGATGATGGAAGTTGAACAGAACAGGCGGTTTTCATCATGACGTTCCATCTATGATCGCGAAACGGTGGTGTTTCCACACCCTTTCAATACCATTCGTTGTTTAATTTCGTTTTCCTTCATCCTATTTCGCGCAGGAGACTCCCACTTCAACGACCAAAGGGAGTAAGTGGGAGAGGAATGCTCGTTCCCCCTTTCTTTTGTGTATGATAGAATAAAGACGTGGAGAAAACTGTTAAATAAAGGCACTCCAATAACGGTTGCTCGATGTATGGAGTTGGTTGCAGGAAACGCTGCAACCGTAAAACATCGAGCGTAGGTCCGTCTGTTGTGTGTGGAAGCCAAGTACTGCCAACAGACACACCGAGAGAATCGGTAACGATGCAGGCATGACCTGCGTCGTTGGGTAGTCGTCAACCTGCCCCCTGATGCAACCCCAAGTCAAGGAAGGAGGACGAAGTCCGTTTGCACTTCTGGGGAGTTGCAAGCCCCCACTTCAAGCGTTAGCGAAGTGGGGGTAGTTGACGCATACTAACAGCAGAAACGAACAAAGGGAGGAAAATGATGATGAACAACGGAACACATGCATCGGTCGAATCCGCGCTTCATCGCTACAAAGAGGGAATTGGGGCGTTCACCAAAAAACTTCCGAATGTGGCCGAGCGGTTTAACGCGTTTACGGAAGCGTGCTTTGCCGAGGGAGCGCTGTCAAAAAAAGAAAAACAATTGATTGCCCTCGGCATCAGCTTGGCGGCGCAAGACGAGTATTGCACGATTTACCATACGAAAGGATGCCTTGACGAAGGAGCGTCGGAACGGGAAATTTTGGAAGTATGCGCGGTGGCGGCCGCGTTTGGCGGCGGGGCGGCGATGAGCCAGGCGGTGACGCTCGTGCAGGAATGCCTCCGCGAGCTGCGGACAGCCCATTAGACTCCGGCAACGGGGTCTTTTTTTTTGCAAAAGCTCGTACAAACAGCCCGTTTTCGTGTAAAATATAAAAAGCGCTGTCCCTTTTTCCTGTTTTTCTCCGTTTAGTTGCGTCTACATAGTGAAAAAGGGGGCGGAATAGTTGCGCATATTTTTCATTTGTTATAAGATTGTAATGAGAATAAAATGAGAATGAGCGTCCGCTGGGTCAACAGCGAGCGATGACTATTTTCAAGCAGAAATTGGAGGTATGCTGCATGGCAGTGTTGACGATTCAAAATCTCCACGTTGCGGTGGAAGGGAAAGAGATTTTAAAAGGGGTTGACTTGGAAATCAAAGGCGGGGAAATCCACGCCATCATGGGTCCGAACGGAACGGGGAAGTCGACGCTGGCATCGGCCATTATGGGCCATCCAAAATATGAAGTGACAGAAGGATCGGTGACGCTCGACGGCCAGGATGTCCTTGAGATGGAAGTCGACGAACGGGCGCGCGCCGGCCTGTTTTTGGCGATGCAATACCCAAGCGAAATCAGTGGAGTGACGAACGCCGACTTTTTGCGCGCTGCGATCAATGCCCGGCTTGGCGAGGGCAACGAAATTTCGCTCATGAAATTCATCCGCAAGCTCGATGAAAAAATGGCGTTTCTCGAAATGAACCCGGATATGGCGCACCGTTACTTGAACGAAGGATTCTCGGGCGGGGAGAAAAAGCGAAATGAAATTTTGCAGCTGATGATGCTTGAACCGAAAATCGCCATTTTGGACGAGATCGACTCCGGATTGGACATTGACGCGCTGAAAATTGTCGCCAAAGGCGTCAACGAAATGCGCAGCAGCGAATTCGGCTGTTTGATCATCACTCACTACCAACGGTTATTGAACTACATCACGCCGGATTACGTGCACGTCATGATGCAAGGGCGCATCGTCAAATCCGGCGGTCCGGAACTGGCGCAGCGGCTTGAGGCGGAAGGGTACGACTGGATCAAAAAAGAGCTTGGCATTGAAGACGAAACGGTCGGACAAGAAGCGTAAGCGTTAGGAGGAGGATTATGGCGACAGAAACGAAAATCCCATTCGATGAAACATACATCCGCACGTTCTCAAGCGGGCGCGGCGAGCCGGACTGGCTGACGGCGCGGCGCCTTGAGGCGCTTCGGCTGGCGGAGCGGCTGCCGCTTCCGAAACCGGAGAAGACGAAAATCGACAAATGGAATTTCACCGAGTTCGCCCGCCACACGGTCGACAGCGCGCCGTATGATGGTCTTGACGATTTGCCGGAAGCGGTCAAGGCGCTCATCGAGGCGGGCGAAGGAACGAAAAACTTGTACGTGCAGCGCAACCATACGCCGGCGTACGTGTCGCTGTCCGATGAATTAAAAGAAAAAGGCGTCATTTTCACCGACATCTTCACAGCAGCGCGCGAGCATGGCGATTTGCTGAAAAACTATTTGATGACGGCGGTCAAGCCGGATGAGCACCGCCTTGCCGCGCTCCATGCGGCGCTGCTCAACGGCGGTGTGTTTGTCTATGTGCCGAAAAACGTGGAGATTGAAACGCCGCTTCAGGCGGTCTATATTCAAGACGAAGACGATATCGCCTTGTTCAACCATGTCATCGTCGTGGCGGAAGACAACAGCCGCGTCGTGTTTGTCGAAAATTATATATCGGCAAGCCGCGAAGGAAACGCGGTCGTCAATGTGGTTGCCGAGGTGTTTGCCCAAGCGAACGCAAGCGTCTTTTTCGCCGCTGTCGACCATTTGGCCAAAGGCACAACGACGTATGTCAATCGGCGCGGCATCGCCGGGCGCGACGGACGGATCGAATGGGCGCTCGGGCTGATGAATGACGGCAACACGGTCTCCGAGAACATCACCCGCCTTGTCGGCGACGGCTCGTTCGGCGATACGAAAACGGTCGCGGTCAGCCGCGGCGAGCAAGTGCAAAACTTTACGACGAGCGTCATTCATTACGGAAAGCATACAGAAGGCCACATTTTAAAACACGGCGTCGTCCGCGACAGCGCGACCTCGATTTTCAACGGCATCGGGAAAATTGAGCACGGCGCGTCAAAATCAAACGCCGAGCAGGAGTCGCGCGTCTTGATGTTGAGCGAAAAAGCGCGCGGCGATGCGAACCCGATTTTGCTCATTGATGAAGACGACGTCATGGCGGGCCACGCGGCATCGGTGGGACGCGTCGATCCGATCCAATTGTATTACTTAATGAGCCGCGGCATTCCGAGACGCGACGCGGAACGGCTCATCATCCACGGCTTTTTGGCGCCGGTCGTCGAGGCGATTCCAATTGAAGGCGTGAAAAACCAATTAATTGAAGTGATTGAAAGGAAAGTTCAATCATGAATGTAAACGACATTCGCGCGTTGTTTCCAATTTTGCATCAGCAAGTGAACGGCCATCCGCTCGTTTATTTCGACAGCGCGGCGACATCGCAAAAGCCGCTGCCGGTGATTGAGGCGCTTGACCGCTATTACCGCGAGTACAACTCGAACGTCCACCGCGGCGTCCATACGCTCGGGACGAAGGCGACGGACGCGTACGAAGGCGCGCGCGAAAAAGTGCGGCGGTTTTTAAACGCCCAATCGGCGCAGGAAATCATCTTTACGCGCGGCACAACCGCTGCGCTCAACTTGGTCGCTGCAAGCTACGGGCGCGCCAACGTCAAAGAAGGCGATGAGATCGTCATCACGTACATGGAGCATCACAGCAACTTGATTCCGTGGCAGCAGCTGGCGAAGCAAACGGGGGCGACGTTAAAATACATTCCAATGCAGGAAGACGGCACGATCGATCTGCGCGATGTCGAGGCGACCGTCACCGAAGCAGCGAAGATTGTCGCCATTGCTCATGTATCGAACGTGCTTGGGACGATCAACCCGGTGCGGGAGATCGCCCGCCTCGCCCATGAGCGCGGGGCGGTCGTCGTCGTCGATGCGGCGCAAAGCGCTCCGCATATGAAGGTCGATGTTCAGGAACTTGATTGCGATTTTCTCGCCCTTTCCGGCCATAAAATGTGCGGGCCGACGGGAATCGGCGTATTATATGGCAAAAAGAAATGGCTTGAGCAGATGGAGCCGGTCGAGTTCGGCGGCGAAATGATCGATTTTGTCGAGCTGTACGACTCAACGTGGAAAGAGCTGCCGTGGAAGTTTGAAGGCGGCACGCCGATTATCGCCGGGGCGATTGGCCTTGGGGCGGCGATCGATTTCCTTGAACAAGTCGGCTTGGACGCCATCGCCGCCCATGAGCACGAGCTGGCGCAATATGCGCTTGAACGAATGGCGGACATCGACGGCGTCACCGTCTATGGCCCGAAAGAACGGGCGGGGCTTGTGACGTTTAACATCGAAGGGGTGCATCCGCACGATGTGGCGACCGTTTTGGACGCAGAAGGGGTCGCCATCCGCGCCGGCCACCATTGCGCCCAGCCGCTCATGAAATGGCTCGGCGTGACGGCGACCGCCCGGGCGAGCTTTTACCTTTACAATACGAAAGAGGAAATCGACCGGTTCATCGCCGCATTACAGAAAGCGAAGGAGTACTTCAGCCATGTCTTCTAACCATCCGTTGGACCAGCTTTACCGCCAAGTCATTATGGATCATTATAAAAACCCGCGCAACCGCGGGGTGCTTGAGGGCACGAACGTCGATGTCAACATGAACAACCCGACGTGCGGCGACCGCATCCACTTGACGATGAAAGTTGAAGACGGAAAAGTCGCCGACGTCAAATTTGAAGGGGAAGGCTGTTCGATTTCGATGTCGTCGGCGTCGATGATGACGCAGGCGATCAAAGGGAAAACGGTGGAAGAAGCGCTTCGGCTCGCCCACATTTTTTCCGACATGATCCAAGGGAAAGAGTACGACGATTCCGTCGACCTTGGCGACATCGAAGCGCTCCAAGGCGTTTCCAAGTTTCCGGCCCGCATCAAATGCGCGACGCTCGCGTGGAAAGCGCTCGAAAAAGGGCTGCACAATCATGAACATGAAGGAAGGTGAACCGAGATGGCGAAAAAAGCACCGGAAATCGGTGAATACAAGTACGGCTTCGTCGACAAGGACGTCTCCGTCTTCCGCGCCCAGCGCGGCCTGACGCGTGAAGTCGTCGAAGAAATTTCGCGGATGAAAAACGAGCCGCAATGGATGCTCGAGTTCCGCTTAAAAGCGCTCGACATCTTCTACAGCAAACCGATGCCGCAATGGGGCGGCGACTTGTCAAGCCTCGATTTCGATGAAATTACGTACTACGTCAAACCGACGGAAAAATCGGGCCGCTCATGGGATGAAGTGCCGGCGGAAATTAAAGCGACGTTCGATAAATTAGGGATTCCAGAGGCGGAACAAAAATATTTGGCCGGCGTCTCGGCGCAATATGAATCCGAGGTCGTCTACCACAACATGAAAGAAGACCTCGAAAAACTCGGTGTCATCTTTAAAGACACCGACTCGGCGCTGAAGGAAAACGAAGACTTGTTCCGCGAGTATTTCGCCAAAGTCGTGCCGCCGACGGACAACAAATTTGCGGCCTTGAACTCGGCCGTCTGGTCGGGCGGTTCGTTCATCTACGTCCCGAAAGGCGTCAAAGTCGATACGCCGCTTCAGGCGTACTTCCGCATCAACTCGGAAAACATGGGGCAGTTTGAACGGACGCTCATCATCGTGGACGAAGGGGCGCACGTCCATTACGTCGAGGGCTGCACGGCGCCGATTTACACGACGAACTCGCTCCATAGCGCGGTTGTTGAGATCATCGTCAAAAAAGGCGCGTACTGCCGCTACACGACGATCCAAAACTGGGCGAACAACGTCTTCAACTTGGTGACGAAGCGCGCCGTCTGCGAAGAAAACGCGACGATGGAATGGATTGACGGCAACATCGGCTCGAAGCTGACGATGAAATACCCGGCCGTCATCTTAAAAGGCGAAGGGGCGCGCGGCTTGACACTGTCGATTGCCATCGCCGGCAAAGGGCAGCACCAAGACGCCGGGGCGAAAATGATTCATCTGGCGCCGAATACGTCGTCGACGATCGTCTCGAAGTCGATCTCGAAACAAGGCGGCAAGGTGACGTATCGCGGCATGGTCCATTTCGGCCGCAAAGCGTCCGGCTCGCGCTCGAACATCGAATGCGATACGCTCATTCTCGACAACCAGTCGACATCGGATACGATTCCGTACAACGAAATTTTAAACGACAACGTGTCGCTTGAACACGAAGCGAAAGTGTCGAAAGTGTCGGAAGAGCAGCTGTTCTACTTGATGAGCCGCGGCATTTCCGAGCAGGAAGCGACGGAAATGATCGTCATGGGCTTCATCGAGCCGTTCACGCGGGAGCTGCCGATGGAATACGCGGTCGAGATGAACCGCTTGATCAAATTCGAGATGGAAGGAAGCATTGGGTAAGCTTGATGAATCAAGGGTGGAGCGTTCGCTTGGGGGTGCTTCCCCCACAAAACGCCCACATGATCGACGCAGGGCAAAACAAGGGAGCGGCCGGCGCTTATTCTCTCCGGTGGTCTCTGGAAGCGTCAAGGCCGCCCTGCAGGCCATTTCCTCCCTCATGGGAGCATGTTTTTAGGGGAGCGCTCTTTTTTGGGCGCTCCCCTGTCATTGATTTCAAATGCCAGGCGGCTCTGTTCAGCCGTGTACGATCTCTCGGCTTAGTAGCCTTTTTAGGCGTGAAGTTAGCAGCCATGTATTAAAAACATGGATTTTATTCATTTTTCCCGATAGGGACTACGAAAGAGATGTTTAAGTTAAGTGCAACTTTTTATTGACAAATAATTTTTTTCTACAATTAAACTGTAGATGAGCATTTTTCACTACAATAATTTCTATGGTTAAAAGAGACAAACAGAGACCCTCTTACACGATGCGGAACTGTTTTTTGACTACATCAATGGTCATATCCTCCTATTCGCCACAGCTGAACCCGATCGAGCACTTGTGGAAATGGCTGAAAGACACCGTCATTGCCAATGTGTTTCATCAAGATCGAAACGATATCGCCCAAGCCATTGCTCGGTTTATGGATGACATCCATGAACGCCCGGAGGAAGTGCTGCAACGCTTGGGGTGTGCAGGATGACTGAGAAACTCACTCTTCATGTTGTATGTATATACTTACATTCTACAGGAAAGGTGCTCTTTTTTCTATGATGTGGATGGGGATTATCGGTTAATCAACACGCCTGAAAAAAGAGGTGTTCAACAGCAACAAGAAAAAGGCATGACTAATCTAAATCATTATAAGGTAGGTGGCATTTTATTTTTATGAAACTTATATTTTCTGGAAAAAGTGGAATATTCATAAAGGTTCTCTTGTTAGTTATTTCATGGTTTATTATTTTATTCAGCTTGATGATTCAAAATTCTGATGCGTTCATTTATTGGTTTAATCCAAGCGTAGTATCCATTAGCGATGAAAGGTATTTTTATACTTTAGTGCCTACCTTTTTTAATATTCTACTTTTATTTTTCCAAATTAAGTTTTTGGGGGTTAGAGAGAGAAAAACAACTATCTACAAAATCTTGTTTGTTACGCTTGTCATTAATACTATATTGTTTTTATATTATGCTATTTATCAATTTTTTGGATAAATCCAAAAACAATTATTGGCGTGTTAACACAACATGTACATGGCAAGCGAGGTGTTTTCTTAATCCGCCAGTGATGTGTGATTTACTTATTTTTCCTATGGGTGCAAGTAAGATATGATCTAAAATCGTCAAGTACAACTTTTGTTAAATAGCCAAATTATTTATTGAATAACAGTATGAGTAACATCATTGCTTGATTTTGCAATATTTCGCCAACGCTCTGAACGAAATCTTTCAATGTTTGATGGATCGCATTGAAACCTTATACGAATGCTTGGATACAAGTAGAGGCATTTCATGATTATCTTGTTGACAAAAAAGGTTTCAACAGTTATGAAACTTGTCCGACTCGTCTTCGAAGATGAGTGGCTTTGGCTCTCCCTTGTTTAGCTTCCCAGCCAAGAAACGTTTCAGTTCAAAAAACGAAAGACCGCTTGCTCGGTGAACCGGTTCCGGTGGTTGAACCGGCACTGGCATGATTTCGAGCAAATAGGCTAATAATGGAGGTAACAAGCTTGTCACTCCTTCTTTGTTTTGGCTGTTGAGTGTGTGGTTACCTCAATGATGGCCGAAAACAATGGGGGTGGCAAGCTTTTTTTCTTCCGACCGTTGAAACTCAAGGAAAAACCGTGAGTGTGGAGGATAAACTTTTGACAATACCTTACGGTGAAGAGGGTGGCTTATCATTGAAACGGATCCTCCGTTATGTTTTGTTGTGTACAATGCTAGCTGGCTGCGATCATCAGGAGATGAATTTACAGGCTCATCATTTGGATGCAAAAAGACAAGGTTTTGATCAAGAAGAGATAGAAAATCTCATTAGAGAGCCGGAAAACGCCAATAAAGTCAACCGACAGCTCAAAAACAAGGAGGCTGCGGCTTTCTTTCGGCTGGGGATGACGAAAGAAGAGATTCGTCACTTGGATCGGGAGGAGATGGATTTTTTTCGCGCGAGAAGTGCGGCGAATCAATGGCATGAGCTCGATGAACAAACGGTGAAGGAGATTTTCAAGAAACAGGCGGATCATCCAATGATCCGATGCCATATCGAGAAACAGAAATTATGCACCGCGTCCACGATTTACACCGATCAAAAAAAGAGCATCATGGAATTGACCATATCCGTTTCCTTGTTAAGTCGAGAAGAGCATCGATATGCCGTCGTCTTGTCGTATGAATGGCTTATCGATCCGAAAGAAAAGGAGACGGATTTTTACGGGATTTTGACGACTGAAAATGCGGTTGTCGATTATCATCAGCTTTATAGCTCCTACAAGACGTATCGGGATGCGTCTCACGTCAGCATACAACATAGTAGGAAACCTTACCAATCTTCTGTTGTAGGGTATATGATCAAAAATTCTCTGCACAAGGAAAACAACCGCCACTTTGGATATGTGTATTCTGAAATTGTCCCTTCGGATCACGCGCAAACGTATATGGATGTTGAGGGATTTTATGTTCATGCTAATCGGACATGGAGAGAAAAGGATTTGTTTTCTTTCCAAGATGTTTATAACTGGAATGAAAAGGCTGACGCGGTGATGTTCAAGTCTCCGGTGATCCGAATCTCCATCCGGCCGTGATGAAGCGGGATGGAATGTTTTGTTTCGAGGGAGCGCTCTTTTTTGGGCGCTCCCCTGTCATTGATTTCAAATGCCAGGCGGATCTGTTCAGCCGCGCTCAGTCTTCCTGTTTAGCGCTGCACTTTTTCAAGCGCCAATTTGATGCCGAACCCGATCATCACCGCGCCCGTGATGCCTTCAATCCATTTCTTCGTTTTCGGCCGCTTCATGAAGTCGCTGATATAATGGATGAAGGAAATGTAAAACAAAAACCATATCGCGGTCATCGCCGTATAAGCCGCCCCCATTAGGAGAAACGGAGCGAAGGAGTGCGCGCCGGGCGCCACGAACTGCGGCAAAAACGTTAAGAAAAAGGCCGCCACTTTCGGATTTAAGAAATCGGTCAGAAACCCTTGCTTGAAGCAGGCGGTATGTTCTCCTCCTCCTCTGATGTCCGTTTCCACACTGGGGGCTTCGCCTTTTTTCATGACCCCATATAATGCCTTAGCGCCTAAATACGTTAAGTACACAGCACCCACATACTTCAGGATCGAAAACAGCAAGGCCGATTGCATAATGACGGCGGAAAGCCCGAGCGACGCCGCGGCGGTGTGGAGAAACAAGGCGCAGCAAACCCCTATATAGATGCAATTTAAAGCTTTAACATTTTTCGTTTTGACCGGTCATTTCATCCAACTGTCGAGTGACCGAACAACACCGCTTAAAGACCCATGAATGGGTCTTTAAGCGAGTCGTTGTTCGGTCTTCCGTCACGCCTTAGCGTGACGGAGGCAAGCCTACGGCTTGCCTTCGACAGTCAAAAATGGATGAGCCACTTTTCCGTCAAGGATATGTTAAACGATTTCGTTGCATCTATATAGTGCGGTTTTCAAGCCGCCGATCTTCCCTGCGGAAATGGTGTTTTTGGTCACCACCGCTGTGTCGGGGCCGGGCAGCACAATCAAAAATATCGATAAGAGAAGAAACGGGTACAGATGGATCATTGGACAGCCCTCCCATTGTCAGAATGTTTCGATGGGTATCATTGTATCGCAATCGTTCCTCGATTGTAAATTATGGATGTTATGAATCTATGAACTGCCATTGCCCTTGATGGTGCGGCGGTCATTTTTATTTCGCGCCGCCCGCGCTTATGGTATAGTGAAGATAGCTGGAAATCGAACGAATTGGTGATCGTGATGATTTACATCGGACTGACTGGTTGGGGGGATCATGACAGCCTCTATCCGCCAGGTCTTGCGGCGAAAGACAAGTTGCTGGAATACGCGGCCCATTTTCCGACGGTCGAGGTCGATTCGTACTTTTACGCCATTCAGCCGCGTTCGAACGTGGAAAAGTGGATTCGCGAGACGCCGCCGTCGTTTCAGTTTATCGTGAAGGCATACCAAGGAATGACCGGGCATGAGCGCGGCCCGATTCCGTATGAAAGCAAGGAAGCGATGTTTGCCGCGTTTTTGGACTCGATCGCGCCGTTTCAGGAAGCGGGGAAGCTGGCGATGGTGCTGTTTCAGTTTCCGCCGTGGTTTGACTGTCGGCGCGAGCATGTGGAGTACTTGCGCTGGACAAAAGCGCGGATGGGGGAGGTGCCGGCGGCGCTCGAATTTCGGCACCAATCGTGGTTTTCGCCGCGCTTTTATGACAAAACGCTTCGCTTTATGGAAGAGGAAGGGTGGATTCACGCGATTTGCGACGAGCCGCAGGCGGGGGAAGGGTCGGTGCCGACCGTTTTGCATCCGACCGACCGGGAAAAGACGCTCATCCGCCTGCACGGACGGAATGTCCACGGCTGGAACAAGGCGACGGCCGGCGAGAACTGGCGGGCGGTCCGCTACTTGTATCGATACAACGAGCGCGAGCTGCGCGAGTGGGCGCGCCATATCGAGGCATTAAAGCAAAAAACGAAACAAATTTACGTGCTGTTTAACAACAACTCCGGCGGCGATGCCGCTGACAACGCCAAACAATTGATCGATTTGCTTGGCATTGAGTACACGGGCCTGGCGCCGCGGCAGCTTGGTTTGTTTTGAAGCGGGGGGGAGAGACAAAATGGCGTATATGTTGCTTTTTTTGATCGGCTTTATCGCGGGGACGGTGGGCAGCTTGGCCGGCCTTGGCGGCGGGGTGATCATCGTGCCGGCGCTTCTGTTTTTCGGCGCGCTCGGCTGGCTGTCGGCGGTGACGCCGCAGGTCGCGGTCGGCACGTCGCTTGTCGTCATTATTTTCAATGGCTTATCGTCCACATTGTCGTATATGAAAGACAAAATGGTCGACTATCAAAGCGGCTTGCTCTTTTGCCTTGGCAGCGTTCCCGGGGCGGTCATCGGCGCTTGGGTGAACAATACGCTGAGCGCCGCTCATTTTTCATTGTATTTTGGGCTGTTTTTAATCGCCATGTCGCTCTTTTTGTCGCTGAGTCAAAAGAAAACGAAGCGTTCGGCTGACGAGACGGCGGCGGCGAAAGAAAACGGGGTCGAACGAACGGCGGCGGAGCAGGCGCGGCCGGCGCCGTGGTGGAAACGGCGTGTTGTGCGAACGTACACGGACCGAAACGGTGAGGTGTTCACATACGGCTATCAGCCGCTCATGGCGGTCGCCATCGCGTTTGTCGTCGGCTTTTTCGGCGGGTTGTTTGGCATTGGCGGCGGCTCGCTCATGGTGCCGGCGATGATCGTGCTGTTTCGCTTTCCGCCCCATGTGGCGGTCGCCACGTCGATGTTGATGATTTTTTTGTCCTCGCTCGTCGGCTCTCTCACCCATGTCGCGATGGGAAACGTGCAATGGTCGTTTGCCCTGGCCCTCATTCCTGGGGTGTGGATCGGGGCGAAAACCGGAGCGTGGATCAATAAGCGGATGCCAAGCCGGACGCTTGTCGTCGTGCTTCGGATGGTGCTCGTTTTGCTTGGCCTTCGGCTTGTGATCGAAAGTTTTTCGTAACCAAGGAGGCTTGCGCATTGAAGCAAACCGTCTATATTTATCATACGAACGACGTGCACAGCCATTTTGAACATTGGCCGCAAATCGCCCGCTTTTTGTCAGAACGGAGAAGGGAGCATCGCGCGCGCAACGAGGCGATGCTTTTGTTTGATGTGGGCGATTTTCTCGACCGCGTGCACCCGATTACCGAGGCGACGCGTGGAAAAGCGAATGTGGACTTATTGAACGATCTTCACTATGATGCGGTGACGATCGGCAACAACGAAGGGATCACCCTTGATCATGATGAACTGGATACGTTGTACGAACAGGCTCGGTTTCCGGTCGTTGTCGCCAATTTGTTTCGCCGCGATGGCGTGCGGCCGCATTGGGCGTTGCCGTATGTCGTCATCCCGGCGACGGAGACGTTTCGCATTGGGGTGGTTGGCGCCACCGCTCCGTTTTCTCACTTTTACGAGCTGCTCGGCTGGAAGATCGTTCCGCCGTTTGACATGTTGGCAGCGGCGGTGGAGGAAGTGAGGCAAAAGGCCGATTGCGTCGTTGTGCTGTCTCATCTTGGGGTGAATGAGGATGAAAAAATCGCTGCGACGATCCCAGGCGTGGACATTATTTTAGGCGCTCACACCCACCATGTGTTTCCAGAAGGAAAAACATTGAATCAAACACTGCTTTGCGCGGCGGGGAAATACGGAAAATATGTTGGGGTGGTCAAGCTGGAGATTGACCAAAACCGGCTGTCCAGGGCATCCGCGACGGTCGTGGATGTCGAACCATTGCCCCGCTCCGAGGCGGTCGAGCGCCATCTTGTTTGTCTTGAGCAGGAAAGTTTGGCGCGGCTTGAAGCGGAACAAGTCGCCGTGCTCCATGATGACTTGCCGCTTGACTGGTTCGCCCCGTCGCCGCTTGGAAATTTGCTTGCTTCCGCTTTGCGTGAGTGGTGCCAAGCGGACATCGGCATGGTCAACGCCGGCGTGCTGCTTGCGCCGCTTGCGAGAGGACCGGTGACGAAAAAAGATTTGCATCGCATTTGCCCGCATCCGCTCAACCCGTGCAAGGTGAAGCTGCGCGGCGCGGAGCTCAAAGAGATTATCCTTGAGGCCAACACGGAACGGATGAAGCATTGGCAGTTTAAAGGGTTTGGCTTCCGCGGCGAAGTGATGGGGGAAATGGTGTACGACGGCGTGGACATCGAGGCCGGGCTCGAGGAGGACGGTCAATGGCATATCCGCCGCATTATGATCAACGGCGAGCCGCTCGATCCCGAGCGCACGTATGAGGTGGCGACGACCGATATGTTTGCGATCGGCCACTTTTATCCGCAAATTCAGCGGGCGGCGGAAAAAACGTATTACATGCCGGAGTTTTTGCGCGATCTTCTCGCTTGGAAATTGGCCCAATAGGCAGGCACTTCTTTTTCCATGCTTCATACATTGGAGTATGGAAAGGAGAGTGACTGCGGCGATGGTCGAAGTGAAGCCGATCATCATTGACGGACATCCGTTTATTGCTGTGTCCGTCCAGCTGCCGAAAACGAATTTGTTGGCGGTGGCGGGTGAAAAAGGGTACATTATGTGCGGAGCGCTCGATGTGGCGCTGTTGAATGAGAAATTGCGTGATCGCGGCATTATCGCCGGGCGGGCGGTCGGGGTGCGTACGATTGAACAGCTGCTCGAGGCGCCGCTCGAATCGGTGACAGTCGCCGCTTTGGAGCTCGGCATTGAAGAGGGAATGAAAGGAAGAGAGGCGCTGTTGAAAATGCGGTGAAAAAATCCCTCCTTGCAAGCATACATATAGCTTGTAAAGGAGGGATTTTCATTTTGTTGCGCCCCCGATTCGTGCGGAAGGGGCCGCTCCCGTTCCGCTATGTGTTTTTATTGACGTTCGTTTTTTTTATGTTCTCGACGGCGGTAAGCCTTTGGATTGTCAATAAAGGCATTAAGCCGGTGCTCATGGAGATTGCGGAAACGGAAACGAAGCGGATTGCCAACTTGGTGATCAATAACGCCATTGAGCAGCAGTTTCAAAAAGACAACCCTGAATTTCGGCAGCTGGTCACGGTTCAAAAGGACGAAAGCGGCAAAATTGTGTCGGTCGATTTTGACACCGCGGTGATCAATCGCATCTTATCGGAGACGGATGATCATGTGATGGAAAGCTTAAAGGCGGCGACAGAAGGACGGCTTGAACGGATGGTCCTTCCCGAAGTCGAGTCCGGAACTGGAAACAGCCGCGGCATCATTTATTACATTCCGCTTGGAAAAATCACGGATAATGCCCTCTTGGCCAACCTCGGCCCGCGCATTCCGGTGCAGTTTCAGATCGTTGGCAATGTCGACTCGGAAGTGACGAAAGAAATTCGAGCGTATGATATTAACAGTTTTTTTATTGAAATTGATATTCATGTATCGGTCGACATCCAAGTCGTCATTCCTTTTGCATCGAAAATTTCCAATGTGACAACAGATATTCCAGTTGTGATGCGCTTTATTCCGGGAGAAGTGCCGCAATTTTACAACAAAAACGGCGGTCAAGTCGGCCCGTCCATCCAGCTTCCGAAGCGGTAGTGGGAAAGGCTGTCAATGCGCGCCTCTAAAAGGCCGGCGACTGTCATCTTCCTAAATCGATCGTTCTCGTTCGACTGTCGAAGGCAAGCCAAGGCGTGACGGAGGATCGAACAACCGCCTGCTTCACAGACCCATATATGGGTCTTTAAGCGGCGTTGTTCGGTCGCCCGACAGTCGATCAAATACTCGGGTAAAAGCTGCAAATGGCAAAGCTTCAAATTGCATCTATATAGTTCCGTTAGGTTGACGGGTGCCCGCGTCAGCCGTTGGGAATGGTTTTGACAGAAACATGGAAATGTTATGCAAAAAAAGTGTTCTTCCCGGCGAAGGGGCTTTGGCTGTTTCTCTGGCGTTTGTCAAGAGGAAACAGCTTTTTTGTTTTTCAAATAGAAAACAACTAGACGAGTTGGTTCGAATTTTGTAATATTATATTAAATTGAAAATAGTTTTATTATTTACATAGCAGTTTGAGAGGGGGAATGAACGGCCGGCATCGGAAGGCATGCATCAGTTTGCGGCGCCATCCGGCGCGGCGCACGAGCGCACAAGGCAGACGGACTCTATCGATATAGTATGCAGAAAAAGGTGTGCGCTCTGGTGACAGAACATTTTGAACAATGGGGGGAACAAGAAATGAAGAAAAAAAGAGCAGCAGGTGTCTTTTTCTCATTGATGCTGACGGCGGGTCTTTTGGCCGGCTGCGGCGGCAACCAGCAAGGAGGCAGTTCTTCAGGCGGAAACAGCGGCGGAGGCGGGGGCGGCGATGTGATTAAAATCGGCGCCAACCTTGAGCTGTCCGGCGGGGTCGCGTCATACGGCCAGTCGATTGCGGAAGGGCTCGACTTGGCGCTTGAGGAAATCAACAAAGAAGGAATCAACGGCAAAAAGCTGGAGTTGGTGAAAGTCGACAACAAATCGGAAGCGGCCGAAGCGACGAACGGCGCGATCAAGTTGATCAGCCAGGATAAAGTCGTCGCCATCATCGGCTCGGCGACGAGCACGAACACGCTCGCTCAAGTGCAAGTCGCCAACGACAATAAAGTGCCGCTCATTACGCCGACAGGCACGAACCCGACGATCACGAACAAAGACGGCAAAGTGAACGAGTTCGTCTTCCGGACGTGCTTTATCGACCCGTTCCAAGGGACGGTGGCGGCCAAATTCGCCTTGAACGAACTGAAAGTGAAAAACGCGGCGGTGTTGATCGACAGCTCGAGCGACTATTCGAAAGGGCTGGCCGCTTCGTTTAAAGACGCGTTCACGCAAGGCGGCGGCAAAATTGTCGCTGAAGAGGCGTATGTCGCGAAAGACACCGATTTCCGTGCGACGCTGACGCGCATAAAATCAAAGAATCCAGAGTTCATTTTCCTGCCGGGCTATTATGAAGAAGTCGGCCTCATCGTCAAGCAGGCGCGCGAGCTTGGCTTGAACGTGCCGATCATGGGCGGCGACGGCTGGGATTCGCCGAAGCTGGTCGAGATCGCGGGCAAAGACGCGTTGAACAACACGTACATCACGAACCATTATTCGTCGGGCGACCCGGATCCGAAAATTCAAGAGTTTGTGAAAGCCTTTAAAGCGAAATACAACAAAGCGCCGGATGCGTTCAACGCGCTTGGCTATGATACAGCCTACTTCCTGGCCGACGCCATTAAGCGGGCCGGCAGCGCCGATCCGGTGAAAATTAAAGACGCGCTGGCGCAAACGAAAGATTTGCAGCTCGTCTCCGGCACGCTGACGCTCAATGAAAACCATGACCCGGTCAAATCGGCGGCCATTTTGGAATACAAAGACGGGCAGCAGCAATTCAAAACGAAAGTGAATCCGTAATGAAAGGCTGGATGGATGCATGGACGGGGGAGGCCCCTAAGGGGCGCCCTCCCATCCGGCATTTCTTTTGGTCAACGACGAGTTTTCGTTAAGGAGCGTGCGATCATGGAACTCATTCAACAGCTGGTCAACGGCATTTCGCTAGGCAGCATTTATGCGCTCATCGCTCTTGGCTATACGATGGTGTACGGCATTGTTCGGCTCATTAACTTCGCCCATGGCGACGTCTTTATGGTCGGTTCATTCGTCGGTTTTTATGCCGTAACGATGCTTGGTGTCGGCTTTTTCCCGGCGCTTTTGCTGGCGATGGCCTCTTGCGCCGTGCTTGGGATGATCATCGAGCGGATTGCCTACAAGCCGCTGCGCAATGCGGCGCGCATCGCAGTGCTCATTACGGCGATCGGCGTATCGCTCTTGATTGAGTACGTCACGATTTATTTGCGCGGGGCCCAGCCGGAAGCGTATCCGAGCACGCTGCTGCCGGATCGGAACTTGAAGCTGTTTGGGGTTGTCATCAGCAGCCAGTCGCTGTTCATCCTCGGCACGTCCCTCGTTTTGATGATCCTTCTTCAGTTCATCGTTCACCGGACAAAAATCGGGAAAGCGATGCGCGCTGTTTCCCATGATGCGGAAGCGGCCCGGTTGATGGGAATCAACGTCGACAACACGATTTCGGCCACGTTCGCCATCGGTTCGGCGCTCGCGGGGGCGGCAGGCGTTATTTTCGGCATTTATTATACAAAAATCGAGCCATTGATGGGCATTCTTCCCGGATTGAAAGCGTTTGTCGCCGCCGTGTTGGGCGGAATCGGCATCATTCCGGGAGCGATGGTCGGGGGGCTTTTGCTTGGCGTCATCGAATCGCTCGTCAGCGGGCTCGGCTACTCGCTTTGGCGCGACGGAGTGGCGTTTGTCATTTTAATTCTCATTCTCATTTTCCGGCCGGCCGGATTGTTTGGCAAGAACGTACGAGAAAAAGTGTAAAGGATGGTAGGGGACAATGGCAACTTGGAAGCGGACTCGTGGATTTTGGGTTTCCGTCATACTGGCCTTCGCCTTTTTCGCTGTTGTCGAGTGGCTGATTGCAAGCGGGACGCTCAATGTGTTTTACGTCAACACGCTCTTTTTCATGGCGATCAACGTCATGCTGGCGGCGAGCCTTCACTTGATCATCGGCATCACCGGACAGTTTTCGATTGGACATGCCGGCTTTTTCGCCGTCGGCGCTTACGCTTCAGCCGTCATGACGATGAAGCTAGAGCTGCCGTTTGCGGTCGGCGTCTTGACCGCTGGGGTGGCGGCGGCGCTCGCCGGCCTCGTCATCGGCGTGCCGAGCCTGCGTTTAAAAGGCGATTACTTGGCGATCGCCACGCTTGGGTTTGGCGAAATTGTCCGCATCGCGCTCTTGAACATCGATTACGTCGGCGGGGCGAGCGGCATGACGGTGACGCATATGACGACATGGCCGTGGGTGTTCGCCTGCCTGTTTGTCACGATTTTGGTGATCGCCAACTTCACGAACTCGACGCACGGACGGGCGTGCATTTCGATTCGCGAGGATGAAATCGCCGCTGATGCCATGGGGATCAATACGACGTATTACAAAGTGGCGGCGTTTGCGATCGGTTCGTTTTTCGCCGGCATCGCCGGGGCGCTGTACGCCCATCACTTTTACATCATTCAGCCGTCGAACTTCGGCTTTTTAAAATCGTTTGACATTTTGATTTTCGTCGTCCTCGGTGGGCTCGGCAGCCTATCCGGCGCGGTGGTGGCGGCGGTGCTGCTGACGATCGTTTCGACGTTCTTGCAAAACTATCCGGAAACGCGGATGATCATTTACAGCATCGTCTTGATTTTGGTGATGCTGTACCGTCCAACCGGGCTGATGGGGACGAAAGAACTATCTTCGCTCTTCAAATGGCGGAAGGCAGCGCAGGGAGGAATGAATCATGGCGGCAAAAACACCGTTGCTTAAGGCAGAAAATGTCGGCATCCAGTTTGGCGGGCTGAAGGCGCTCTCCGGTGTGACGATGGAGCTGTATCAAGGGGAGCTTGTCGGGCTCATCGGCCCGAACGGCGCGGGGAAAACGACGCTGTTTAACTTATTGACGGGCGTGTATGTGCCGACTGACGGGCGGATTATGCTTGACGGCGAGACGTTGAACGGCCTGCCGCCGTATAAAATTACGCGCAAAGGGATCAGCCGGACGTTTCAAAACATTCGCCTGTTCGGCGAGCTGTCGGTGCTCGACAACGTGAAAGTCGCCTACCATGCGCACGCCCGCCATTCGATCGCGAGCTCCATTCTCCGCCTCCCGTCCCATTTCCGCGGTGAAAAGGAAATGGAAGAAAAGGCGATCGAGTTTTTGAACATTTTTCAGCTTGATGGCGTCATGCACGAGAAGGCGAAAAACTTGCCGTACGGCCAGCAGCGCCGGCTTGAGATCGCTCGGGCGCTGGCGGCGCAGCCAAAAGTGCTTTTGCTTGACGAGCCGGCCGCCGGCATGAACCCGCAAGAAACGAAAGAATTGATGAAGTTGATTGCGTTCATTCGCGAACGGTTTGCGTTGACGATTTTGTTGATTGAGCATGACATGTCGCTTGTGATGGGCATATGCGAGCGCATTTACGTGTTGGATCACGGCCAGCTGATCGCCGAAGGCACGCCGGAACAAGTGCGCAGCAACCCGAAAGTGATCGAGGCTTACCTTGGCGAGGAGGTGTCGTGACCATGTTGAAAGTGGATGGAATCGATGTGTTTTACGGCAACATTCATGCCTTAAAAGGCGTATCGCTTGAGGTGAACAAAGGCGAGATCGTCACGCTGATCGGGGCGAACGGCGCGGGGAAAACGACGCTTCTGAAAACCATTTCCGGGCTGCTTAGGCCGAAAAACGGCGACATCGTGTATGAGGGAGCCTCGATCGCCGGCAAGGCGGCGCAGACGATCGTCAAGCAAGGCATTTCCCACGTGCCGGAAGGGAGGCGCGTTTTCGCCAATATGACGGTCGAGGAAAACTTGGAGCTCGGCGCGTTTTTGCGCAAAGACAAAGAAGGCATTCAACAAGACTTTGCCAAAGTCTTTCAGCTGTTCCCGCGCCTTGAGGAGCGGCGCAAGCAGCTGGCCGGCACGCTTTCGGGCGGCGAGCAGCAAATGCTCGCCATCGGCCGCGCGCTCATGGCGCGCCCGAAGCTGCTCTTGCTTGACGAACCGTCAATGGGGCTCGCGCCGCTTTTGGTCAAGACGATTTTCCGCATCATTCAGGAAATCAACGAGTCGGGGACGACGATTTTGCTTGTCGAACAAAACGCCCATATGGCGCTCTCCATCGCCCATCGCGCCTATGTCCTTGAATCGGGGCGCGTCGTCTTGTCGGGAACGGCGAGCGAGCTGCAGGCGAGCGAGCAGGTGAAGCAGGCGTATTTGGGCGGGCATTGAGAAGCGATAGGCGGAAGAACGTCAGCGGAAAGCCGTTTCGGACGGTTGTGCCGCCGTGGAAAAAAGGCTGATTCCAACTTGGAGATCAGCCTTTTTCCGTCATTGCCGTTTCGGCCGGCGAACGCCGGCTGGGATGGACGGACGGGAAACATCGGCGTCCGGGACGTCTCTGCTCTTGAAAAAACATGCCGCTGATTTGGGCGGCTGGCGTTGGCGGAGAGAACCCCGTCGCGCCGGCCCCCGCGCGGCTAGCGGCGCCGTTGTTGCCGCTCGGCCCGCTCCCATGCTTTTAAGTGCGGGTACGGGTCAAACGCCCATTCGGTATAGCCGTTGTCTTTGTACATGCCGTAGTGAAGATGGGGCGGAAATTTCCCCGCCGTGCCGGGCGGACCGTAGCCAGAGCTGCCGACCGAACCGATGATCGTCCCCGGCTCGACGATTTGCCCCTCGCGAAGATCGGCGGCGAAGCCGTTCAAATGGGCAAAGTAGTGGTACGTGTTGTTGATGTCGCGGATGCCGATGCGCCAGCCGCCGTATTTGTTCCACCCTTTCAGCTCGACGATGCCGTAGCACGTCGAGCGCACCAGAACGCCGTAGCCGGCGAAAATGTCGGTTCCTTCATGAATGCGCCGCCCGCCCCAGCCGCGCGCATCCCCCCATGTATCGCGGTAGCTGTAATTGGCCCCTAGCGGAAGCGGAAACACGTGGTTGTCCAA
Organism: Geobacillus sp. PLS 41; assembly: GCF_056494105.1. Classification (NCBI taxonomy): domain Bacteria; kingdom Bacillati; phylum Bacillota; class Bacilli; order Caryophanales; family Anoxybacillaceae; genus Geobacillus; species Geobacillus sp. PLS 41. The sequence goes on from NZ_CM151395.1 coordinate 1,104,835, forward strand.
TTTCAACGTCTGATACTTTTTATAAATTCTCGCCTTTCCTAAAATCAAGTCGACGGTTTTGGCGCGTTGGTAATAGTTCCAAAGCGCGATTTTGATATGGCGGTGATCGATGCCGTACGTCTGCAAATAGCGGGCCATGGCCATGATCACATCGTCATCGTCATCCGCCCGCGCATAGCCGTCGCCGTCTCCGTCCACGCCAAGGCCGCCAAACTGGGAGATGGTGAACGGGTCTGTATCATGCGGGTTTTTGTTCAGCGGCCCGGCCCATATTTCCGGCTTCATATAAATGCCGAGAACGCCGGCTGGCTTGGGCAGGTCGCGGCGCACTTGCCGGACGTTTCGCTCATACTGGTCAATGGCCGCAAAGTAATACCACGGGATCAAGGAAACGGCTTCGGCCTTTTTGTACAGCTCCATTCGCTTTTCATACATCGCTTCTTCCTGTTCCGCCGCCGAAGCCGCGCCGGCGGCGATCCACAGCATCGCTGCCGCCGATATGGCGGCAAGCCATCGATGCACGCGTATTCCCCCTTTCCGCCCGTTTCATATGTTTAGTTTGGGGAGAAACGGGAATTTCATAAATGTTAAAAGGAGGAAAATCGTCTGATGGACGATTTTTTTGTGTTTTCCTGCGCTTTTCATTATAATGAGAAATGAACAATCATCGACAAGTGGAGTGAGAACGATGGCGACGAAAGAAGAACACGTCCGCAAGCCGGACTGGTTGAAAATCAAGTTGAACACGAACGAGAATTATATCGGTTTAAAGAAGCTGATGCGGGAAAACCGTTTACATACCGTTTGCGAGGAAGCGAAGTGCCCAAACATTCACGAATGCTGGGCCGTACGGCGGACGGCGACGTTTATGATTTTAGGCAGCGTCTGCACGCGCGCCTGCCGCTTCTGCGCCGTCAAAACCGGGCTGCCGACCGAGCTCGATTGGCAGGAGCCGGAACGCGTCGCGGAATCGGTGCGCATCATGAACTTGAAACACGTCGTCGTCACCGCCGTCGCCCGCGATGACCTAAAAGACGGCGGGGCGGCGGTATTCGCCGAAACGGTGCGCGCCATCCGCCGGAAAAACCCGTTTACGACGATCGAGGTGCTGCCGTCGGATATGGGCGGGGTGTATGAAAACTTGAAAATTTTGATGGATGCCCGCCCTGACATTTTAAACCATAACATCGAAACGGTGCGCCGCTTGACTCCAAGGGTGCGCGCCCGCGCGACGTACGAACGTTCGCTTGAGTTTTTGCGGCGCGCGAAAGAATTGCAGCCGGACATTCCGACGAAATCGAGCATCATGGTCGGCCTTGGGGAAACGAAAGAGGAAATCATTGAAGCGATGGATGACTTGCGCGCCAACCATGTCGACATTTTGACGATCGGCCAGTATTTGCAGCCGACGAAAAAACATTTGAAGGTCGTGAAATATTACCATCCGGACGAGTTTCAAGAGCTGAAAGAAATCGCGTTGAGCAAAGGGTTCAGCCATTGTGAAGCGGGGCCGCTCGTCCGCTCGTCGTACCATGCCGATGAGCAGGTGAGCGAGGCGGCGAAAGCGCGGCAGTTGAAAGCGTAACATCCAACGAACGGCACGAAAGCAAGCAAGCGTTGTTTCAGCGGCTGAAAGCATCATCCCGGCCGGATGAACGCGAAGAAACGGTCATGCCTTTCATAAAGAAGGCAGACCGTTTCTTTTCCCTAGCGCCCCGCTTTCGTCGCCCGCGGCGTGCCGTCGCGGAAATCGCGGTCTAATTCATCGTTTGTTTCGTTGATCATTTCGCCGTTTTCATTTTCCCCGTCGCTCAGTTTTTTCCCTTGCGGATATTTCAACATCCGCTGAATCGTCGCATCGAGAATTTGGTCGATGTTGCGCGTGTTCGAATCAAGGCGCCCGAAGCGCTCAATGTCCTTCATCAGCTGCGGATTGTCGGCGACATACACATGGTAGTAGCGTGGAACGACGGAAAGCGCTGTTTTTTTCACTTGATCGGCCGTTTGCTGCCGGTTGTTCGTGTCCGCGTCATACACGACGAGCACTTCCTCATCCGTGACGAGCGTGGCGACGTCTTTGACGCCCGGCAGCTGGGTGCACAATTTGCTGATTAAATCAGCCGCTTTCTCGCGGTTGAAGGACGGCATGTCGTTATAGCCGTTTGCATCGCCGAGGATCGGGCTTTTTTGATGGCGGACGTAGCCGAAGTTGTTCATCGGCGTGTCATCGCCGTTGGGCACCCCGTTTTCATTGTACAGCTCGTTGCGGTCGGTGACATTGATCGTGTTGCCGCTCCGCTTGTAAATATCGGTGTTTTCGTCCTGAGCCGTCTGCGCGCAGCCGGCTAGGGCGACGGCCGCTCCGAACGCAACGGCCAACCATGGTTGTCTCATCGTCAGCACCCCCTTCGCTTTTAGGGTGGCACACGGATGATGGTTTGATGACAGTAATTGATTGGGGGCGATGCATCGTTTATGATGGAAGTGGAAAGGCGAGGTGAGAACAGTGATTTGCATTAACAATCATTGTTACGAACTGGTGGAAAATGTGAAAAACGCCTTTAATGAAGAAGCCTTTCGCGCCCGATATGCGGACATTTTGGCGAAGTACGACTACATTGTCGGGGATTGGGGATACAACCAGCTCCGGTTGCGCGGGTTTTTTGACGACCATAACCAAAAAGCGACGTACGATACGAAAATCAGCACGTTGTCCGAATATTTGTATGAATATTGCAACTTCGGCTGCGCGTATTTTGTGCTGCGCAAGGTGAAACGGTAAGCACGGCAGCCGCCCGCTTGCCGCGAGCGGCTGCCTCGTCATTCGCCTTCGTTGTACGGAAACTGTTCGCTTTGATGCGGATCGTCGTGCGGCGGGTGGGCGGCTGGGTCGCGCCTTGGAATGTTTTGGTGGAACGATTTAAACTCGTAGTTGAAGGCGCTGTAATGCCGCTGGCCTTCCTTCCAAGGCGTGCTTTTGTTTTCGACCGGCGCGTCGTCGCGGCGCGGCGAGCCGTACGGCCCTTCTGGGAACTCTTCAGCGGTCAAGAAATTGCGCTGTTTCTCGACGACGGAAAAATCGGCGTATGTTTCCCGTTCCGCCATTCGTCTCACCTTCCTTCGTTCGTGGGCTGTTTCATAAGATGCCCGAAACCGAGGAAGGTTATGAGAGATACTCCTCCAAAAAGGCGCGCAAATCGTTGGCATCTTGTTCATGAAGCTGGTAAGCGTGCTCGATATAGCCTGGCTCCTCCAAATCGTCGCGCCCGAGAATGGCAAAGCGGTTGCTTTGCAAGTCGAGCACGAGCCACTTCCCGTAAAAACGATCCGTTTCGATGAGCGCCAAATCAAACCGCTGCCGCTCGCCGACAAAGCTGACGAAGCGGACGGCCGCTTCGACGGTGTCGTCGTATAAATAAAACCGTTCACCCATCATTTGAGCCCCTCCTGTTTTTTCGTCTATGTCCATCATAGCAGACAGGCGGCGAAAACGGGAGACAGCAAATCGCACAAAGGAACGAGGAGGGATGACGGATGTATTTTGTCGATCGCAAAAAACTGGAAGAAACGCTCAGCTACATGGAACAAATGCTGGACCGTTACAAGGCCGAGGAGCGATGGGACGAGCCGCTTCGGCAATTGGCGCTCGAACGGATCGCTCATATCGTCATCGAGGCGGTGTTGGACGTCGGCAACGCCATGATCGACGGGTTTATTATGCGCGACCCGGGCAGCTATAACGACATCATCGATATTTTGGCTGACGAACAGGTGATCTCGCCGGCGGATGCTGACCGATTGAAAGCGTTCATTGCCCATCGGAAAATGCTTGTGCACGAATATGCGCGCGTCGATCACGCGAAATTGCTCGCCGATCTGAACGAACATTTGCCGGCGCTGGAGGCGTATCCGAAGGCGGTGCGCGCTTACCTTGAAAACGAGCTCGGCCCGGTGTCGGCGTTTCGCAATTGATGGCGGGAAAGGAGAGCAAATGCATTGAAACGATACAACGGCTACCTCATCGATTTGGACGGGACGATGTACCGCGGCACCGAATGCATCGCTGAGGCGCGTACGTTTGTCAACGAGCTGCACCGCCGTGGCATTCCGTATTTGTTTGTCACGAACAATTCGTCGCGCACACCGGCGCAAGTGGCGGAAAAATTGCGTTCGTTCGGCGTGCCGGCCGAGGAGAAGCATGTGTTTACGACAAGCCAGGCGACGGCGAATTACATTTTTGAAAAAAAACCGGATGCTTCCGTGTATGTGATCGGTGAAGAAGGGCTCCAAACCGCCTTGGCGGACAAAGGATTCCGTTTGGCCGGCGAAGATGCGGATGTCGTCGTCATCGGGATTGACCGGCAAATTACATACGAAAAGTTCGCTGTCGCTTGTCTCGCTGTCCGAAATGGAGCGATGTTCATCTCAACCAACGGCGACATCGCCTTGCCGACGGAGCGGGGGCTGCTTCCGGGCAACGGGGCGCTGACGTCGGTCGTCGCTGTATCGACGCAGGTGAAGCCGACATTTATCGGCAAGCCGGAAAAAATCATTATGGAGCAGGCGCTCAAAGTGCTTGGCGTCCCGAAGGAGGACGTGCTGATGATCGGCGACTATTATGAAACCGACATTTTAGCCGGCATGAACGCTGGCATTGATACGCTTTTAGTCCATACGGGCGTTACGACAAAAGAAATGCTCGCCCGCTACGAACGGATGCCGACGTATACGGCTGATTCACTTTTGGAATGGCTTGACCGCTTGTAAACAACGCCGCTTTGCCAAAAAAGGCAAGGCGGCGTTTCATGTTGCTCGGCGCGGATGGAGGGCGCGCATGGGCGGAGCCGGCGTTACTCCGCATTGGCGGCCCGATGCGCCAGGCGGCTTGACGCCGCTGCGGCGATGGCGCCGACAATGTCGTCCAAAAACGTGTTGCATTTGCCGGTCGATTTATCATTTAAATATTGCAAAATGCCCGGTTTTTGCTTATCGATATATCCGTAGTTCGTAAACCCGATCGATCCGTACACATTGACGATTGACAGCGCCAAAATTTCGTCGACGCCATACAGCCCTTCATCGCGGCGGATGATCGACTGCAGCGGTTCATCGAGCCGACCGTCTTCGGCGAGTTTATCCAATTGGATGCCGGTTAGAATCGCATTTTGCACTTCGCGTTTCGAAATGACGCGGTTGACGTTTTCGATGCACTCCTCCATCGTTAAATCGGGATGATATTTTGATTGCAAGTAATAAACGAGCTCCGCAATTTTTTCCACGGTCACCCCCCGTTCCTCAAGCCAGCGCCGAGCCGTTTGTTCCAGATTGTTCATAATGAATTCGCTCATGAACTTCACCTGTTTCTTTTAGAAAGTCGTTTTCTATATATATGTATCATGTCATAAATAAGTCCGTCATATAAAGAAAAATGCTCATCGGCTTTTTTGGCGCCCGCTGTCATATATAAAAAGTAGCCCTCTTTTTCCGCGGCCATGCGTTGGCTGATCAACATAGGCGCGTGAATGGGGCCGTTTCATGCTGGAGCGGAGGCGGAATCGGCTCATTGATGGGGCGGCGATGAGATGAAGGTGTGGAACGAGCGGAATTGACTGGTTTCGGCAAAAAGGAGGCGCGGCGATGGAAGAATGGGTGCGTGAACAGTATGGCATGCGCGTCGAGAGGTTGGAGCGAAGCGGACGGCATGCGGCCTTTTGGCATCGGCAGGAGCGTTTTTTGCTCGTTCCCGCCGATGGGCAAAGCGAAGCGGAAATGGAAGAGCGCCAGCGAATGAGCCGCTATTTGCGGGCAAAAGGAGTGGACGGCGTCGGAGAACTGGTCAAAACGACGTCCGGAACGTATATCGCTTCCTATAATGGACAGCCGTTGGCGCTCGTTCGCGCTCCGCTTCCGGCGGCTCGCTTTCGTTCGCTCGGAAGGGAATTGGCGGTGATGCATGAATGCGGGAGAACATGTCCATGGCCGATCGTCGCCTGCCGGCGCATCGGCCAATGGCGGGAGCTGTGGGCGAAGCGGATCGATCAAATGGAGGCGTTTTGGTCGAGCAAGCTCGCTTCCGGGCCGTCGTCGCTGTTTGATCGTCTGTTTATCGAATCGTTCCCGTATTATTTAGGCTTGGCGGAAAACGCGGTGCAATACGTGGCGGACACGGAGATTGACGAAGAACCAGGGCGCATCGATTACGCGGCATTTTGCCATGAGCGTCTCCCCGAGGCGAAGTGGGTTGGGGGGATCGAAGCGAAGCTGCCGACCGACTGGGTGTATGACCATTGCGCCCGCGATTTGGCGGAATGGGTGCGCCATTTGTACGAAAAGAGCGGACTTGGCTGTCAGCGGGCGGTGCGGCAGTTTTTTCAAGAGTATGAACATGCGGCGCCGCTGTCGCCGTTTGCTTGGAGACTCGTTTACGCCAGGTTGTTGTTTCCGCTTTCCTATTTTGAATGTGTCGAGGCATATTATATCGCTGTGGATGAGAGCGAACGGACAAGGCGGGAGGGGGAGTTGCGGCGCTTGCTCGATCGATCGCATGAATATGAACGATTTTTGGCCGCGTTTGCCAAGATCGCCGGCATCTCGAACCGCATCCGCCTGCCGGCGGTCGAGTGGCTGCCGCCGGCGTAACGCAGGGAAGACAGCTTCCCGCTTTTTTTTGGCCTAAACGAAAAAACGACCGCTTCCCTGCCGTTAAACCCTAAGGACAACTTCCCGTTTTTTTTCGGCCAAAGTTGTGATAAGATTTAGAAAAAACGATGCGGGAGGCTGCACCATGACGAAGCCGTATGTATTCATTACGCGAAAATTGCCCGAGGACGTGGTCGCGCCGCTTTTGGCCATCGCTGAAGTAGAGATGTGGCCCCATGAAGATATGGCCGTGCCACACGATGTGCTCGTGGAAAAGGCGAAACGGGCGACGGCCATCTTGCCGATGGTGTCTGATCCGATCGATGAAGACGTCTTGTCCGCCGGTTCGGCGCTCCGAGTCGTCGCCAATATGGGCGTCGGCTACGATAACATTGATGTAGCGGCGGCGGCCCATCGAGGCATTCTCGTTTGCAATACACCCGATGTATTGACCGATACGACGGCCGATTTGACGTTTGCGCTTTTATTGGCCACCGCCCGCCGCCTTGTCGAAGCGGCTATGTTTTTGAAAGAAGGGAAATGGAAAAGCTGGAGTCCGTTTTTGCTTGCGGGCGCCGATGTCCATCATAAAACGATCGGCATCGTCGGCATGGGGAACATCGGCCAGGCAGTGGCGAAACGGGCGAAGGGGTTTGACATGAACATTCTGTATTACAACCGCTCCCGCCGTCCGGAGGCGGAAGAGAAGCTTGGCGCCGTCTATCGTCCGTTCGCCGACTTGCTTTCAGAGAGCGATTTTGTCGTCTGCTTGACGCCGCTCACCTCCGAGACGCGCCATTTGTTCAACCGCGAGGCGTTCCGGCAAATGAAGAAGTCCGCGATTTTCATTAACGCGGCGCGCGGAGCGGTCGTCGATGAACAGGCGTTGTATGAGGCGCTGGTCGGCGGGGAGATCGCCGCGGCGGGATTGGATGTATTTGAACACGAGCCGGTCGCGGCCGATCATCCGCTCGTTTCGCTTCCGAACGTCGTCGCCTTGCCGCATATCGGCAGCGCCACGTACGAAACGCGGCGCGCCATGATGACATTGGCGCGCGACAATATCATCGCCGTGCTCGAAGGACGGCCGCCGCTGACGCCTGTGAACCGGATCTCATAAAAATTTTCATTGCCAAATGGCCGATCGTCTTTTATAATGTCTACTATAAAAATACAAATGTCTACTGTACGTAAACAGAAGGGGCGGGAATCATGGAAAAACCAATTTTGGTCGGATTGTTAGGATTAGGAACGGTCGGGAGCGGCGTGGTCAAAATTATTGAAAACCATCAGGAAAAGTTGATGCATCAAGTCGGGTGCCCGGTGAAGGTGAAAAAAATCCTTGTCCGGGATGTACAGAAACCGCGTGATGTCGCCGTTGACCCGTCGCTCCTTACGACGAGTGCGGCTGAGGTGATTGACGATCCAGACATTGATGTCATCATCGAAGTGATGGGCGGCATTGAGGAGACAAAAGAGCTGCTATTGCGGGCGCTGCGCCAAGGGAAGCATGTCGTGACCGCCAATAAAGACTTAATGGCCGTCTACGGGTCGGAGCTGCTTCGGGTGGCGGCGGAATACCGCTGCGATTTGTTTTATGAAGCGAGCGTCGCCGGCGGCATTCCGATTTTGCGCAGCTTGGTTGACGGCTTGGCGTCGGACCGGATTACGAAGCTCATGGGCATTGTGAACGGGACGACGAACTACATTTTGACGAAAATGTCGCAAAACGGCGCTTCCTATGAGGACGTGCTCGCTGAAGCGCAGGCGCTCGGGTTTGCGGAAGCCGATCCGACGTCAGACGTCGAAGGGCTGGATGCGGCGCGGAAAATGGCGATTTTGGCCCGCCTTGGCTTTTCCATGGACATCGACTTGGACGATGTGCAAGTGAAAGGCATCACTCAAGTGACGGAGGAAGACTTGAACTACGGGAAGCGGCTCGGCTACACGATGAAATTGATCGGCATCGCCCAGCGCGACGGGCAGAAGGTCGAGGTGAGCGTCCAGCCGACGTTTTTGCCGGATTCGCATCCGTTGGCGTCCGTGCACAACGAATACAATGCGGTGTACGTATACGGCGAAGCGGTCGGAGAGACGATGTTTTACGGGCCGGGGGCCGGGAGCTTGCCGACGGCGACGGCGGTTGTCTCCGACTTGGTCGCGGTGATGAAAAATATGCGCCTTGGCGTCAACGGCCGCTATGCCGTCGCGCCGCAATATGAAAAGCAGTTGAAGACGCCGGCGGACATTTTCTCGAAATACTTTTTGCGCATTCATGTCAAAGACCAGGTCGGCGCGTTTGCCAAAATTACGACGCTGTTTTCCGAGCGCGGGGTGAGCTTTGAGAAAATTTTGCAATTGCCGCTGAAAGAGGATGGCCTAGCGGAAATCGTCATCGTTACGCATGACGCCTCACAGCAAGACTACGAAGACATTTTGCAGCAGCTCGGCGATTTGGAAATCGTCGAACGGGTGCAAAGCTCGTATCGAGTGGAAGGAGAGAAACGGTAATGGCATGGAAAGGGCTGCTTGACGCCTACGGCGATTTTTTGCCGCTCTCTGCGGCGACGCCGAGGCTGTCGCTTTGCGAAGGGAATACGCCGCTCATCCCGCTGCCGCGCTTGTCGGAGGAGCTCGGCATTGCGCTCTATGTCAAGGTCGAAGGGGCGAACCCGACCGGTTCGTTTAAAGACCGCGGCATGGTGATGGCGGTGGCCAAGGCGAAAGAGGAAGGAAGCCATACGATCATCTGCGCCTCAACCGGCAATACATCGGCTTCAGCGGCCGCCTACGCGGCGCGCGCCGGCATGCGCTGCCTCGTCGTCGTTCCGAACGGCAAGATCGCCCTCGGCAAGTTGGCGCAAGCCGCCATGTACGGCGCGGAAATTTTTGCGATTGACGGCAACTTTGACGAGGCGCTGAAGATGGTGCGCCGGTTGAGCGAAACGGCGCCGATTACGCTCGTCAACTCGGTCAATCCGTACCGGATCGAAGGGCAAAAAACGGCGGCGTTTGAAGTGTGCGACCAGCTTGGGCGCGCCCCGGACGTGCTCGCCATTCCAGTCGGCAACGCCGGCAACATCACCGCCTATTGGAAAGGGTTTAAGGAGTACCATGAAGCGAAAGGAACGGGCTTGCCGCAAATGCGCGGCTTTGAAGCGGAAGGAGCGGCGGCGATCGTCCGCAACCGGGTGATTGAACAGCCGGAGACGGTGGCGACCGCGATCCGCATCGGCAATCCGGCGAGCTGGGACAAAGCGGTCGAGGCGGCGAGCGAGTCGCGCGGGAAAATTGATGAGGTGAGCGACGCAGAAATTTTGGCCGCCTACAAGCGGCTCGCCCGGACGGAAGGCATTTTTGCCGAACCGGCGTCATGCGCGGCGATCGCCGGGGTGATCAAGCAGCGCGAACGGAACGAAATCGAACGCGGCAGCCTCGTCGTCGCGGTTCTCACTGGCAACGGATTGAAAGACCCGGCCATCGCCTTGGAGACCGCGGCGATCGAACCGATCGTGCTGCCGAACGATGAACAAGTTGTCTTGGAGCATTTGCAAGGGGTTGTCCGGGCATGAAAGAAGACGAGATGTTGAAGATCGTCGTGCCGGGAAGCACGGCGAACCTAGGGCCCGGGTTTGACTCGATCGGGCTCGCGGTCAATCGCTATTTGACGCTTGACGTCCGCTTGGCGGATGCGTGGTCGTTTGCGCCGAAAACGGCGGAAGTGAGCGGCATTCCGCGCGGGACGGACAATTTGGTGTATCAAGTGGCGGCGGAGACGGCGCACGTTTACGGCCGCCGGCTGCCGAGCTGTGCAGTCGATGTGTACAGCGACATTCCGTTTACGCGCGGGCTCGGGAGCAGCGCGGCGGCGGTCGTCGCCGGCATTGAGCTCGCCGACGCGCTGATTGGGCTTCAGTTGCCGCGCGAGCAAAAGATGGAATTGGCGACCCGATACGAAGGACATCCGGACAATGTCGGCGCCTCGTTGTACGGGGGGCTTGTCATCGGCTGCTGCCGCGAGGCGGGCGTGGATGTCGTCCATATTCCACAATTGGATGTGGAGCTTGTCGCTATTATTCCGGAGTATGAACTGGAAACGAAAAAAGCGCGCGGGCAGCTGCCGGAACAATGGCCGAGAGAGCGGGCGGTCGAGGCGAGCGCCGTCAGCAACGTTCTCGTCGCCGCGTTGCTCACGAAAAACTGGGAGCTTGCCGGCCGGATGATGGCCGCCGATCTGTTCCATCAGCCGTATCGGAGACAGCTCGTTCCGGAACTCGAGCGGGCGGAGGCGCTCGCTCTTGAATACGGAGCGATCGGTGCGGCGCTGAGCGGAGCGGGGCCGACGGTGCTCGTCTTTGCCGAACCGGGCCAAGGAGAGCGGCTCGCGCGCCGGCTGCGCCCGCATTTTCCGACGTGCGAAATCGCGCGTCTTTCCGTCGAGCCGCGCGGCAGCCGCGTCTACAAGCTGGCGCTTGAAGCTTGAACCTTCTTGGGCGCCGGCGCGAACAGAAGTCCGTTCAGCGGCCTGGCCGTTTCGCCGCCGCGCTTGGGAGCGGGCGAAAGATATGACGGTTTTCCTTGCACAATTGGAAGGAAACGAAAACGGAGAAGCGCCCGATCAGGCGGGTTGTGGCTGCCCATCACCAGCCTTCCCGTCGGCTCGCCGCCCCGCTGGCGATAAAAAAATCCGAACAGCGGCCGCTGTTCGGATTTTTCATATTAAAACACTTGTTCCACTTCGACGACGCCCGGCACTTCTTCAAACAAGGCGCGCTCAATTCCGGCTTTGAGCGTAATCGTCGAGCTCGGGCAGCTGCCGCACGCGCCGAGGAGGCGAAGTTTCACGACGCCGTCTTCGACATCGACGAGTTCGCAGTCGCCGCCGTCGCGAAGCAGGAACGGACGCAGTTTATCTAAAACTTCTTGCACTTGTTCTTTGATTTCTTGATCCGTCATTTCCATCGACTCCTTTCCTTAGTTTTTATTATAATCATAGTGACAAAAAAAATCTAATGATAAATTTTGCTTTTGCAAAGGGTGACAACGATGACATTCAAGCCGGTTGAAATTTGTGTGTACGGGGCCGACGTCATTTGCCCGGCATGCGTGCAGCTGCCGTCGTCGAAAGAAACGTACGAGTGGCTCGAGGCCGCGCTGCGCCGCAAGTATCCGGATCAGCCGTTTGTGATGACGTACGTCGACATTTTTGCGCCGCCGGCCGATGACGAGGAGAAGCGGGAGCTCGCTCAGACGATCGTCGAAGAAGATTGGGTGTATCCGGTCGTGGTGATCGAAGGAAACGTCGTCGCCGAAGGCAACCCGCGGCTCAAAGCGATTTGTGCAGAAATGGAAAAAATCGGGTATCAACCGTCGACGCCGGAAGGGAAAAAGGCGGAATGAACTCCGCCTTTTTCGCCGAATAAGGGCCAGTTGTGCTGTCAGTACCCATGGTGATGCTTGTACATCCACAAAATGCCTGATTTCAACAAACGCGGCACCCGGCCGGTGAGCGGGCGGTCGGCGAGCAAGCCGAAGCCGTGCTTTTTGCCGAGCGAGCCGAGAATGCCTTTTAATTTGATCGGCGGGAATTCGCTCGGTGGTTCTTCGCCGTTCCACCGCTTTTGCAGCACTTGGACGATTTGCTCGGCTTGCGCTTCAGCGAGCTGGGCGCTCGGGGAATGCGGCAGGCTCGCACAGTCGCCGACGACGTAGGCGTTTTCATAGCCGGGGATGTGATGGCGCTTCGTCAGCACCACGCGGCCTTGCTTGTCCTTTTCGACATTCAGTTCGCGGACGACGCGGTTGGGCTGAATGCCGGCCGTCCAGACGATGACGTCGCACTTGACCGGCTCGTCGTGGTTGTACAAGACGCCAGGTTCGACTTTCGTGACGTTGGAGTTGCGGACGATTTCCACCTTGTGTTCAACGAACCATCCTTCCACATAATCGCTCAACCGTTTCGGAAACATCGGCAAAATGCGCTCACCGCGGTCAAACAGCTTGATGTGCAAGTCCGGACGGCTCTCCGCCAGTTCGCTGGCCAGCTCGACGCCGCTCAATCCCGCGCCGACGATGCCGACCGTCGCTTTCGGCGGCAAATTGTTCAGCGCTTCATAGGCGGCGCGCGCCTTATCGATCGACTGGATGCTGTACGTATGCGCCTCGGCGCCCGGCACCCCGTGGTATTTGTCTTCGCAGCCCAATCCGATCACGACATCATCGTAGCGGACGCTGCTCCCATCCTTTAAATGGACGAGCTGCTGGTCGAGATCAATCGAGACGACTTCGCCGAATTGGTACACAAGCTGCGGATGTTCCGGAAACGGGACGCGGATGTGATGGTCGCTGACCGTTCCCGCGGCCAAGGCGTAATATTCCGTTTTTAAACAATGGTACGGAACGCGGTCGATGAGGATAATATGAATGTCGTTTGGCAATTCGTCCGGGAGGAGGCGCTGCAAAATGCGCATATTGCCGTATCCTCCGCCAAGCAATACAAGTTGTCTCATCGTGAAAAATCCCCTTTTGTCGAGTTTCTAAAGCCGACAATGCCATAGAAAAGTATAACGAAATTGTGACAAAAGAACAATCATTTTTCCGCTTCCTCGATCGAACGAGCATGTTCATTGACGCCGCGCCGGAAAACCGCTACGATGGGAAGCAGGAAGGTGAACATGCGCATGATGTTGCCAATCATCGAATTTTGCATCAGCAACTTAGCCAGCGGGTCGTACAAAGCAATGGAAATGTTGGAAAAGGATCCGAACTTGGACATCATTGAATACAGTTGCTTAAGCTATTGCACACGCTGCGCGGAAACGCTGTTTGCGCTCGTCAACGGCGAGTTTGTCAGCGGCGAAACGCCTGAGCAGCTCGTGGAAAATATTTATCGGCATCTCGAGGAAAACCCAATGTTTTAACGAAAAAAGGAGGATGTCCGCGATGCGGCATCCTCTTCAATGTATAATGAAAAAACGGGGGATATTCCCATTGTGCCCAGGAGATGCCGCCATTATACATGCGAAGCGCAAAAAATGTTCAGGAGGGAGTCATGTGCGTTCTTTTTCGTTTACGAAAATGCATGGATTGGGTAATAGCTACATATACGTTGATCTGTTCCGGGAAACATTGCCCGAGGAGGAGCTGCCGGCGATCGCCCGCAGCGTCGCCGATGTCCACACAGGCATCGGCTCCGATGGCTTGATTCTCATTTGTCCATCGGAGAAAGCGCCAGTCAAAATGCGCATTTTTAACAGCGATGGCTCGGAAGGGAAAAACTGCGGCAACGGCTTGCGCTGCGTGGCGAAATACGCGTACGAGCACGGCATCGTCAGCGACCGCACCTTTTTGATTGAAACGCTCTCCGGGCTTGTCGAAGCCCGTGTTGCAGTAGCAGATGGCGAAGTGACAAGCGTGACGGTCGATATGGGCGAGCCGCGCCTTGAGCGGAGCGCCATTCCGATGCTTGGTCCGGAAGCGGAGCGGGTCGTCGCCGAGCCGTTTGCCATCGCTGGGGGCGAATATGAAATTACGGCGGTGTCCATGGGCAACCCGCATGTGATCTTTTACGTTGATGACATCCAAAAAGCGCCGGTGACGACGCTTGGCCCGCTCGTGGAAAAGGACCCGCGCTTTCCGGAAGGGGTGAACGTCGAGTTTGTCGAAGTGGTGAACGAGCGCGAGCTTCATTTCCGCGTCTGGGAGCGCGGCTCCGGCGTGACGCAGGCGTGCGGGACCGGAGCGTGCGCGGCGGTCGTCGCTTCCGTGTTAAACGGCAAAACGGCGCGCGGGGAGGAAACGGTCGTCCATTTGGCCGGCGGCGATTTAACGATCGTATGGGGGCACGACGGGCGCGTGCACATGACCGGTCCGGCGGAGACCGTGTGCACCGGCGTTTATTACTACCGAGGCGGGCGGAACGGTTGAGCATCGAAAGGCAAAGACGGTATACTATGAAGTAAGATCGGAATCATTCAAGGGATTCGCCCCATCTGAGCCGTCGGGTGAAAGCGGGCGAACCTGTCGAAAAACGGCCAAGCTGTTTGGCCAGTGTCAACCGTTAAAGGAGGGATCATGGATGGCAGAGGCAGTTATTACGCTGACAGAAGCGGCAGCGTTTCAAATCAAAGATATGATGAAAGAGCAGGAAGAAAAGGGCGCGTACTTGCGCGTCGGCGTCCATGGCGGCGGCTGCAGCGGGTTGTCGTACGGCATGGGCTTTGACCATGAGCGGCGTGAGGATGACATCGAATTTGAGCAGCACGGCATCAAAATTTTGGTGGACCGCGACAGCGCGCCGATTTTGCGCGGAACGGTCATCGACTATAAACAGTCGCTGCTTGGCGGCGGGTTTACGATCAACAATCCGAACGCCATTGCGACATGCGGCTGCGGCTCCTCGTTCCGCACAGCGACCAATGCCGGCACGCCGGAGCAATGCTAAGCAGGCGGGATGACGTCCATCTGCCTGGCAGAGGAAAACGGCCTGCCTTGCCGTGACGTCGGGCTCTTGAGAAGGCCGGTTTTCGCCGCACGGCCGGTTGAAAACGCGGGCGTGTACCGACTGGCGAAATGTTGGAAGGGTGGTCTTTCCCTCACGAAATTGGGGAAAACGGCCGCGCTCCAACATCGGCCTTTTCGGGAGCGCCAAAGGAGGAGAAACGATGAAAGGACAAATCAATGTCATCTTGGCGCTTGTCTTGGCGCTCATTGTGGCGCTGCTGGCGGTGGCGAATGTCGAGCAGGTGACGATCCATTATTTAGTCGGCGAAACCCGCTTGCCGCTCATTATCGTCATTTTAGGTTCGGCCGTCCTTGGCGGCCTTGTCGTCGGCATGCTCGGATGGGTGCGTTTGTTCAGCCTGCGCCGGCAGGTGAAGCTGCTCGAGAGAGAGCGGGAGGAATGGACGAAAAACAAGGCTGGGAATACTGATGGCGAGTCGGTTTCGCTGGAGCGAGAGGGATGAGGCATGAGTATGGCGCCCCCAACAAAGAGGGGCGCCTTTTGCTTGAAAAACGGGTGTGGACGGGGCGGGCTATATGAATGGCTCCAATCAGTCGGGATGCGGCGTTAAGGCGAAATGCCGAGCGCCCCTTCGCTTCCGCTTGTTTTCCCGACGGAGCGCCATTAAAACAGCGATGTCGAGTGCGCCGGCTGCATCCGCGCCGTCGGGTCGATGTACGTTTTGGCGCTGCTGATGGCGATCGGCGCTTCGCCAAAGCCGCAGGCGATCAGCTTGATTTTCCCGTCGTACGTGCAAATGTCGCCCGCCGCATACACGCCGGGGATGTTCGTTTCCATCCGCGAGTTGACTTTGATCGCATTTTTTTCGATGTCAAGCCCCCAGTTTTTGATGGGGCCAAGCGAAGAAATAAAGCCGTAGTTGACAATGACGGCGTCGACATCGATCGTTTCTTTCGTTCCTTCTTTCACATGCTCGAGGATGACTTGGCGGATGGCGTGTTCATCGCCGACGAGTTCAACGGGCACAAACGGCGTTTTCACTTGCACGCTGGACTTCTTGAGCTGCTCGACGCTATGTTCATGGGCGCGGAATTTGTCGCGGCGATGCACAATCGTGACGCTTTGGGCGATCGGTTCGAGCATGAGCGACCAGTCAACAGCCGAGTCGCCGCCGCCGCAGACGACCACGCGCTTTCCGGAAAACTGCCCCAAGTCGTTGATGAAGTAATGTAAGTTTTTTCCTTCATAGCGGGAAGCGCTTTCGATTTCGAGCCGACGCGGCTGAAAGGCGCCGTTTCCGGCGGTGATGATGACCGTTTTCGAATAATGGATTTGTTGATTGGTGACGAGTTTAAACGTTCCGTCCTCCTGCTTTTCGAGCGTGTCGACCGACTCGTTTAGGCAGACGGTCGGCGAAAATAGGTCCATCTGCTCTTTCAGCTGGTTGACAAGCTCTTGGGCGCGCACTTTCGGAAATCCGGCGACATCATATATGTATTTTTCCGGATATAACGCGGCCAGCTGCCCTCCAAGCTGCGGAAGGCTTTCGATAATTTTGACTTTCATTTGCCGCAAGCCGCCGTAAAACGCGGCAAACATCCCGGTCGGCCCGCCGCCGATAATGGTGACATCGTAGACGTTGCGATCTTCTTTCACCGACATCCCTCCCTGCGCGAAGTCATGGCATTACAAGTTTATCTTACCATAAATGGGCGTGGTTATAACGATCCTTTTTGTTGGACGAACAGAAAAAAAAACTTGAAAAGGGAAAGAAAAAGGACTAATATGTTTTGTGGAGAGATTGTTAATTTTTTGTGACAGTCCCTCGACATTTTTTTGGCGGTTAACGTGAATTATTTCACAAACTTCGCTCAATAAAAACGGGGGCGGCCGCAAAAGCTATAACAAATGAATGAGAAAAAATGAAAAAGGGTGGAAGTGATCCAGGTGAGAAAACCAAACGTTGTCATTTTAGGCGCTGGCTATGGCGGGTTGATGACGACCGTTCGCCTGCAAAAGCTCATCGGCGTGAACGAAGCGAACATTACGCTCGTCAACAAGCACGATTACCATTATGAGACGACATGGCTTCATGAGGCGTCGGCCGGGACGCTGCATCATGACCGTGTCCGCTATCTGATCCGCGATGTCATCGACCGGAACAAAGTGAAATTCATCCAAGATACGGTGACGAAAATCATTCCAAACGAAAAGAAAGTGCTGCTTGAAAACGGCGAGCTGACGTACGATTATCTCGTCATTGCCCTTGGGTTTGAATCAGAAACGTTCGGCATCAAAGGGTTGAAGGAATACGCATTTTCGATCGCCAATGTCGACGCCGCGCGGCAAATCCGCGAACATATCGAGTACCAGTTTGCGACGTACAACGCAGAAGAGGAAAAGAAAGAGGAGCGATTGACGATCGTCGTCGGCGGGGCGGGATTTACCGGCATTGAATTTTTAGGCGAGCTCGCCAACCGGATGCCGGAGCTGTGCCGCGAGTATGACATCGACCCGCACAAAGTGCGCATTATTTGCGTGGAGGCGGCGCCAACGGCGTTGCCGGGCTTCGATCCGGAGCTCGTCGAGTACGCGGTCAGCCAGCTTGAGCGCAAAGGAGTCGAGTTTCGAATCGGCACGGCGATTAAGGAATGCACGCCGGATGGCATCATTGTCGCTAAAGGTGATGATGTCGAGGAAATTAAAGCCGGCACGGTCATTTGGGCGGCCGGCGTGCGCGGCAGCCGCGTCATCGAGGAATCTGGGTTTGAAGCGGCGCGGGCGCGCATTAAAGTGGACCCGTACTTGCGTGTCCCGGGGCATGAAGACATTTTCGTCGTCGGCGACTGTTCGCTCGTGATTGATGAAGAAACGAACCGCCCGTATCCGCCGACGGCGCAAATCGCCATGCAAGAAGGCCAGCTGTGCGCGAAAAACTTGGCGGTGCTCATCCGTGGACAAGGGGAGCTGGAGCCGTTTAAGCCGGATATTAAAGGGACGGTTTGCTCGCTCGGCCATGATGATGCCATCGGCGTCGTGTTCGGCAAAAAGCTGTGGGGCGCCAAAGCGAGCTTCATGAAAAAAGTGATTGACAACCGCGCCCTTTATTTGATCGGCGGTTCGTCGCTTGTGATGAAAAAAGGCAAATTTAAATTTTTCTAATCGATTCAAAAAGCTCCCGTGATGGCGGGAGCTTTTTTGTATGGCAACGAAACAGGGATCCGCCGCTCGATTGTCGAAATACAAACGGTGCATAACGATAGGGAGAAAAGGATGAGGACGATGGACAACAAACGAGGAAACGTTTGGATTGCGGCGGCCGGACTGGTCATAAACGAGAATGGGGAATGGCTCGTTGTCAAGAAAAAATACAGCGGGCTAAAAGGCAAATGGTCGCTGCCGGCCGGGTTCGTCCAGCCGGGGGAAATGCTCGATGAGGCGGCGGTTCGGGAAGTGAAGGAAGAAACGGGGATCGACGCCGAACCGGTCGCGCTTCTTGGCTTGCGCACCGGCGTCATCGCTGGGGAGATCAGCGACAATATGGCGATTTTTCTGTTGCGCCCGCTCTCGCGCGACATCGTCGTGCAGACGGATGAGCTGTATGCCGCCGCGTTTTTAAGCAAAACGGCGCTTCAGAATGATCCGAACACATCAGGCTTGCTTCGCTATTTGTTGGCGCTCGAGCCGCTTGATTCCCTTTCGCTGCATGATGGACTCAATCCCGGCGATCCGTTCGGCTACACGAAATACCGCCTTTACTTCGAATCATCGAAATTGAAAGAATAGTCAAGAAAATAAAAGCGATCGAAAGATGTATCCGCTTACACGGACGAAAATGGGGGAGAATCGCCGTTTGTTTTTACAGAAAATTTTGATATATTAACAAAAAAGAAACGGAGGGGAACATCGATGACAAAAACATGGACCATAAACGACTGCCCGTACTGCGAGGGGCATGGATACGTTCAGCTGCTTTTGGGCGGATCGGAAACGTGCTACAGTTGCCAAGGAACCGGAAGCGATCACGAAGAGGATGACGATCATTGACGTTCGTCTGAAGACATGAAACATCGTTTGGAACCAATCAGGCGATCATGAAGAAGAGAACGAACATTGACGGTCATCCGCCCGATCCAGTACACTGAAAACGGGTGTACGGGAGGTGAAGGGCGGATGCAAATGAGTTTGCCGGTTGTTTTGATTTCGATGGTTTTATTTTTTGTGTTGTTTTTTGGCATTGGGTTTTTGGTGAATATGTTGCTGCGCATGACATGGATTACAGCGGTCTGCTTTCCGTTGATTGCGGTTTTCATTATTGATGATGTGCCGTTGACGCGCTATTTCACCGCACCGTCCGAGGCGTTCGCCGCGCTCGGCCGGAAAATCACTTCGCTGGCGGCGGCGGATCTGTTGATTTTGTCAAGCGGATTTGCCGGCGCTCTTTGCGCCGGATGGGCGATCCGCACGCTGCGGGCGAAAGGGTATCAAATGTTTTAGAGCGTCTCTGCCTTGGGCAGGGGCGTTTTTTTTGTGAACAGCGCTGATGAGCGCCCGAGCGGATCACAACGTCGGTTCGTGTATGTTTTTGGCAAAACGCACAAGCTTTGCGCTCGGGTTTCACAATGAGGTTGTTCATGGACGGTTTTTTCGTTTTTTGTCTCATTCGCAATGAATATTTCGATTTTGGATGGAGATAAATAGAGGTGTGAGAGGAGTTGAGAGCATTGAATGGGTTTAGGCAGTTCGTGCGCCGAACCGCGATGACGCTGCTGTTTTTGGCGGCGCTCTTTGCGACATTCGAGTCCGTTTCCGGGGTTGACGCGAAGACGGTTCTCCATCCCTTTCCGAGCGCTTTATCGATGGATCATCAGCCCGTCTGGGGAATGAAAGAGCTCGCGAAAAACGGGGGCCGCTCCGTTTTGCGGCTTGAGGATCATTTTGACTGGTCAAAATATCCTTCCGTTGAAGTGGTCGCCACCGGCTATACAGCCGGCATTGAATCGACCGGGAAAACGCCTGATCACCCTGAGTATGGCATCACGTACTCCGGCGTCCGCGTTAAGCGCGACCTTTATTCGACGATTGCTGCCGATTTATCGATCTTTCCGATCGGCACGATTTTGTTCATCCCTGGATACGGATTCGGCGTCGTCGCCGACAAAGGCGGGGCGATCAAAGGCCATCGTCTTGATTTATATTACGAAACCGTGGAAGATGTCTATAAATATTGGGGAAAAAGGAAAGTGCAAGTTTACATTATCCAAAAAGGGGACGGCACGCTGTCGGAGGAAGAATTGACGCGGTTGAACGAGGATGAAACGATGCAAGTGTTCCGGCAGCAATATTTGGAATCGAAAAGCTGAAAAAGGGCTCCCGCCCGTCAGCGGCCAAGAAGCGGATCGCTGTCGTCAGCGGGAGGAAACAGCGCCGGATGCAAAAGCGGCGCCAATTTTTTTAATCCGACCAAGAGGCGCGGAGACGGACGGCAATAGAGCGATTCTTCCAAAATATGGATGTTCCCAGTGCGGACCGCCTCGGCCTGTTGGGCATTCGGGCGCGCCGTGACGGCTTTCGGGCTCATTTTTTTTGTCTGCACGCCGACCCAAACGAGCAAGATGTGCGACGGATTGCGGGCGAGAACGTCGTCCCATTCCGTTTGAACGCTCGCTTGCGGGATGTCGGAGAAAATGTTGCGCCCGCCGGCGAGCTCACTTAGTTCGCTCAGCCAGTTGGCGCCGCCCGGTGTGAAGATCGGCCGCGGCCACCATTCCCAATAAAGGCGGGACGGTTCAGCCGATGCGGCCCGCTCGCGATGCCAATCAAGCACGTCATGATAGCGGCGGACGAGTTCGGCCGCTTTTTTCGTTTCGCCAAGCGCCTCGCCAAGCCGAAGAAGGTCGTTGGCAATGTCATCGAGCGAATTCGGCGCCAGCACGAGATGCGGGAGCCCGCGCCGTTTGAGCTCCTCGACGTTGCGCTCCATGCCGGGCACGCTTAGGGATGCGACGACGAGATCCGGTTTGAGTGCCTCGACTTGATCCATATCAATGCGCAGATCCGGCCCGACTTTCGGCAGCTGCTTCACTTCCGGCGGCCAGTCGGACGAATCGTCGACGGCGGCGACATCGTCAAGGCGGCCGAGATAGGCGAGCAGTTCGGTGTTGCTTGGACAAAGGGAAACGATTCTCATCAGCGTCGGTCCTTTCTAAATCATCGTGATGATTACGGATTCGCCTTGCCCTGCGTGATTTCCTGTCCGTTTCAGCTGATTTTTTTGCATGAACGCAAGGAGAGAAAAGTTAGATAGTCGAAAGAATCGCTTTGCTTCGCTATAATGAAGGTGGGAATGAATCAACATGGAAAGGGATGAGACGATGTTTACGGTAAAACCTTTGCCGTCGGTGGAGGAACGGGATGAAGCGCTTGTCATCGGTTTGTTTGAAGGGGCGAATTCATGGAGCGGCCTTGCCGGCGAATACGATGCCCGTCTTGGCGGACGGCTGTCGGAACTGCAGAAAGAAGGCGATATTTCCGCGAAGCGGGGGCGCATCGCCACCGTTCATCCATTTTTGCCGATGGGGGCGAAGCGGCTGTATTTCGTCGGTCTCGGCAAAAAAGAAGAGTTGACGTTTGAGCGGCTGCGCGAGGTGTTCGGCAAGCTGTTTCGCGCGTTGAAGCAGGCGAAGCGGACGAAAGCGGCGGTCGCGCTGGACACGTTTACGACCGAGGCCGTCGATGGAAACGAAGCGGCGCACGCCTTGGCGGAAGCCTATCACTTGGCGACGTATGAATTCCCTGGGTATAAGCAGAAAAAGTCACAACCGGACTACCAGCTCGAATCGCTCATCGTCTACACGGCGGCCGAAGCGGCAGAAATTGAAGCGAGCTTGTTTGTCGGTTCGGTATACGGGAAGGCGACGAATTCGGCGCGCACGCTTGTCAATACGCCGGGGAATTTGCTGACGGCGTCGGATTTGGCTGATTATGCCGTGAAGCTCGCGAACCGATACGATTTTGACTATGAAGTTTTGGAGAAAGAAGACATGGAGCGGCTCGGCATGGGAGCGCTTTTGGCCGTCAATCAAGGCTCGAAACAGCCGCCCAAACTGATCGTCTTAAAATACCAAGGAAAAGACGAGTGGGAAGACGTGATCGCCCTCGTCGGCAAAGGGGTGACGTTCGATACGGGCGGCTATTGTTTGAAGCCGCGCGACAGCATGGTCGACATGAAAACCGATATGGCCGGCGCGGCGGCGGTGCTCGGGGCGATGGAAGCCATCGGCGAACTGCGGCCGGAACAAAACGTGCTCGCCGTCATTCCGGCGACCGACAATATGATCAGCGGCGAGGCGTTCAAGCCGGACGATGTCATTACGTCGCTGTCCGGAAAAACGATTGAAGTGAAAAACACGGATGCGGAAGGACGGCTCATTTTGGCCGATGCGGTGACCTATGCGAAACAGCACGGCGCCAGCTATATCATCGATGTCGCCACGTTGACGGGCGGAGTGATCGTCGCCTTGGGCACGGACAAAACGGGCGCGATGACGAACAATGAGGAGCTGTTTGAGCAATTGCTTGAAGCGTCGATGGAAACCGGGGAGTTCATTTGGCGGCTGCCCATTACAGAAAACGACCGCGAGCGGGTGCGAAGCAGCAAAATCGCCGACTTGAACAATTCTCCGGGGCGGGAAGGACACGCCATTATGGGCGGGGCGTTCATCGGCGAATTTGTGGAAGATACGCCGTGGGTGCATTTGGATATCGCCGGCACGGCCGCCACAAAGAAAGACGGCGACCTCGGTCCGGCTGGGGCGACAGGCGTGATGGTGCGCACGCTCACCGCGTTTGTCGAGCGGTTTGAATAAAACGAACGCCGGCAGGCTGATCGACAGGCGCTGCCTTGGCGCAGAGGCGCCCAGTGTGAGGGCGGGGTATGCCGGCAGCGAACGAGCCGAAGCGGACGTGCATAGCTTCGGCTTTTGTTTGGCACGCTACTATAGTACATAGCAGGAAAAGCGAACAGAATGTAAATGTAGTGTAAATTTCGTGTAAAGTTTTTTGTTGTCTTATTGTAAATGCTGTGTAAATTGTTACAATAAGTAGCGGTGATTTTGATTTCGCAAATGGAGGGTGTCCGATATGATTTTTTCACCGAAAAAAGACGTTTTCTTCGACATGTTGTTTACGATTTCGGAAAATGTGAAGGAAGCGGCGCAATATTTTGTCGAGTATAAAATTCAAAGCGTAAGCGACTTGAAAGAATTTGCCCGCGTCATGAAAGAGTACGAACGAAAGGGCGATTCATTCATCCATGAACTGGTCGTCCAATTGAACAAAACGTTCATTACGCCGATCGAGCGGGAAGACATCCACCAGTTGGCGATGAAAATGGATGATGTGCTTGATGGGTTTGAGCAATGTTCGGCGCGGTTTGAAATGTTTTCGTTCACGGACATCGATGAACATATGGTGAAGTTTTTTGACTATATTTATCAAAGCACGATTGAAATTGTTCACGCCCTCGAACTGCTTGCGAACAAAAAATTGCTCGATATGCGCCAACATGCCATTAAAATCAAGGACTATGAAACGAAGTGCGACGAAATTTTGCGCGCGTCGATCAAAAACTTGTTTGTGACGCAAAAAGACCCGATTAAAATCATTCAATACAAAGAGCTTTACGAAATGTTGGAAGAGATTGCCGACAGTTGTGAAGATGTCGCCAATACGTTAGAGACGATTATCATGCGCAACGCATAAAAAGGGGACGCTGTGTTTATGGATACGATCCTGATTTTAACGATCTGCATCGTCATTTTCGCATTGGCGTTTGACTTTATCAACGGCTTCCATGATACGGCCAACGCCATTGCCACATCGGTGTCAACAAGGGCGCTCACGCCGCGTCAAGCCATTATTTTGGCTGCGACGATGAACTTTATCGGCGCGCTCACCTTTACCGGCGTCGCGAAAACGATTACGAAAGACATTGTCGATCCATTCACCCTTGAGAACGGTTCTCTCGTCATTTTGGCAGCGCTGGTTGCTGCCATTGCCTGGAACTTAATTACGTGGTATTATGGCATTCCGAGCAGCTCGTCGCATGCACTCATCGGTTCGGTCGCTGGGGCAGCCATTTCCGCCGCTGGCTGGGATGTAATCCACTACCAAGGTTTTCTTAAAATTTTGGAATCATTGATTATTTCTCCATTTTTGGCGATGGGTGTTGGGTTTGTCATTATGAGTTTGTTTCGTTTCTTATTTAAAGACGCCAATTTAACAAGAACAACCAAAGGGTTTCGTCTATTTCAAGTTGTAACGGCTGCATTGCAGGCGTATACGCATGGAACGAATGACGCCCAAAAAACGATGGGCATCATTACGATGGCGCTGATCGCTGCCGAAATGCACCACTCAGATGTCGTGCCGGAATGGGTGCGCATTTCTGCCGCCTTAGCCATGGGATTGGGGACGGCTGTCGGCGGATGGAAGATCATCAAAACGGTCGGTGGAAAAATTATGAAAATCCGCCCTGTCAATGGGGCGGCAGCGGACTTATCCTCGGCGCTCGTCATTTTTTCCGCCACGTTGTTGCATTTGCCAGTCAGTACGACGCACGTCATTTCCTCGGCCATCATGGGGGTCGGCGCCGCCCAACGGGTGAAAGGCGTCAAATGGGGCGTCGCCCGCCGCATTGTCATGACGTGGATCATCACGTTGCCAATCTCCGCGCTCATTGCCGGATTTGTGTACCAAATTCTCCGGTTGTTTTTCTAACTTGAAAAAAGGGTGTCCCGATTTGTTGGGACACCCTTTTCTTATGGTTGTTAAGGGAAATTTCCCTTTTGAGTCAGGCTCTTTTCAGATTTAGGCCGCCGAACGGTCCGCGGCGGAGGAGCGTCCGATCGCCCGGCAAATCCTTGGGGCGATCAAGCCGGCTGCGATCGACAACAAAATGTCTTTCGGCAGCGGGGCAAGCATCCAGCCCCACACCATGCCGTACGAAAGCCCTTCCGGCGCCTCTGCCCATAGTTTGTACGCCATGTACATCCAGTTCGTGCCGATGACATAGTTGATGACCATGCCGACCAAGGCGGCGGTGACGAAACGGGCCTTGGACGCCGGCTGCGGGCCGCGGTTGATGACCCATCCGGTCGCATAAGCGGCAACGATAAAGGAAAGAATGAAGCCAAATGTCGGTTGGAAAATCATCGACAGTCCGCCGTTGAATTTGGCAAACACCGGCACGCCGGCGAGGCCGACGAGCATATACACAATCATGGCCACCGCACCGAGCCGCCGCCCTAACACCGCGCCGGCAAGGACGCAGAAAAACGTTTGCAGCGTAATGGGAACACCGCCGACGACAAGAAACGGCGCCCACGACGTAATGTTCGCCCCGATGGCCATGAGGGCGACAAACATAGCGACAAAGGTGATGTCGAGGGCCCGAAAAGCAGGACGTTGGCGATTCATATGTAAACCCCCTTTTCTCTTGTTGTTAACAAAATCGTACTGAATGATCATTTGACTGTCAATACTTTTTTATGAGAAGGCGGGAGGCGGGGACGGAAATCATATAATTGACGGATGGAGGAGCAAACTAGACAAAACGGCGGCTGTCATCGCGGCCGCATGGACGAGGAGGATCGCTGCTCTATGGAACATGTCATGCCGGAAAAGGAAGTAAAGCAGGCCAGCAAGATGGGAGCCCATGAGGATCTGATTCACACGAGCCAAAACGACGAAGGGTATGACTTGCGCACCCCGGCGGAAATCGGGGCTCGGCAGCCGATGGATGAAAACGGCAATTCGTGAAGGCAGCGAAGGATTGGGCGCAGATGGACGGGAAAGAAAAAAGTCTTGGATAGCTTCGCGCCGCGAGAAGGCCGGTGATGGATGGAAACAGATCGCAGGCCTTAATTACTTTGCCATTAGAGGGATCTTGTCATGCCGATGACATGCTGCCGGCTCGGATGCCGTGCTCGTTTTTCAATGGTTTTTTCGGCATGAAAAGAATAGAAGAAAATGAATTTATTGATTTTTATGAATAAATACCTATTTTTGATATGGTAATAAAGTTCTTTTTTTTTTTTTTTATTTCCAGTAAGATTTTAATTGTAAATATATAGTTTGTTTACCATAACGTGTACTTGGTAAGGGACTGAGGTAGCGTCAAAAGTTCTATGAAAAACCCACACAGACCATCCCATCGAGCATCGTGAGGCATGTGGGGAGCCGGATTCGTCCTTGGCCAACACCCGCCACAAAGGTGCGAAAGGGTTGTCAAGGGCGACGGGGACAAAAAAAGTTAGGCCGCCTCTTGTTGGAGAAACGCTTGTGCCATGGCGATGAACTTCGTCCACCGGGCCGGCATATGCGGCAGCTCGGCGAGCTCCGGAATGACGACCGGGACCCGGCCTTCGAGCGCGCTATGCGGGCGCAGAAAGTTGAAATACGCCACAAACAGCGTCACAAAGGACACCGAGCCCTCTTCCGCGCCGAACCCATGGGTCGGGCGGCAGTTGCCTTTAAAGGTCCGGTTGAATCGCTCGATGATTGGCTTGAGTGGACGGAACTCTTCGGACACCGGGTCCTCATGGGCCAGCCCGATCACCTGGCGGATGTCAAACGAAATCCCGTGATGGGCGAAGAAGTGCTGCGCCAGCAGGTAAATGGGATTGCCGTCGACGACGAACGACAAGTCGTCCGGGATGGATGGCCGCTTCCGCAAGACATCATTGATGGCCTTGATGGCCGAGAGCGTGTCCCGATTGGGCGAGACGCGATACGACAGCACGATCTTTTTGACGGCATCGAATAGAAAGAACATGTAATGCCAGCGCCCTTTGACGCGAATATACGTCTCGTCTCCGCAGAACGATCCGGACAGCTCGTACGGGAATCGGTCGACAAAGGGCTTGATCCAAAGCGCGGCGCTGTTGGCGTAGTTGAGCACCGTCTGATGGGAGATCGACACGCCGTGGATATCCTTCATGGCGGCTGCCGTCATGCGGGAAGACATTCCAAAGTTGACATGGTACGTCAACACCAGCCCCAGAATGTGCGGCGACACAGCCAGCCGGGACAAATCGACCTTCGGCTTGATGGGTGACGAGGAAGCCAACGGTAGAAAGTCAAACAAGAACTCTCGAAACCAATACCGCACCTTGAAGGCTTGAGGATCCTGTTTGAAACGTTGGCGCTCCTTCTTCGTCATCCGTCGAAGGTTGGCCCGGTAAAACGGGCAATCGTTGTTCTTGCACTTATAGATGTTGTATTCTTTGCGTTCCTTGATTTTTTCCAGCGTCTTTTTGCAGTGCGGGCAGCGAAAGACCGCTTGCTTGGTGAACCGATTTCGGTGGTTGAACCGGCACTGGCACACTTTGCATTGGTATTGCCCTTTTCCGCCGTTATTGGCGTACAGGTAAGAAGAGGGAGCCTGGCAGCGAGGGCAGGTCAACGAATCCGGAACACGGTGTTTCGCCTTCGCGCGGCGCTGGATGGGCCGCAAAGGACGTCTGTGCTGGGCTTCGTAGTCCGCCAACAGCTTCCGGTAATCAAGGGTTTCCGGCACATCGATGATCGGAAGGTCATCGACTTGAAGTTTCCGGTACGGTTTTTGGATGGGTTCGTCCAAGTCCTCGAGATTCAACGATTTTCCCAATATCACACCCATCTAATACACGATAATTTGATATTGGGTCTTGATTATTTCAAGCAAATAGGCTAATCATTGAGGTAACAAAGCTTGTCACTCCTTTGTTTTGGCTGTTGGGTGTCGTTACCTCAATGATGGCGGAAAACAACGGGGGTGGTAAGCTTTTTTTGTTCAACCGTTGAAACCCAAGGAAAAACCGTGAGTGTGGAGGATAAACTTTTGACAATACCTGTATCCGATGGGGAGGGCTGAAAGCGTGATGAGCCAGTTGGCGTATCGGGTGAAATACCGCCGCAGTTGGACCGACAAGGGACTCAGGGCGTTTTTCAAGGCAATGATTGCCCGGATGGATGGGATTCGTCTTTTCGGACGTCGTTTCGGAGAAGGATCGTCGCATCCGGCGGAGGAAACGACATCCACTAAACAGACGGTCGTGAACAAGGCGAAACAACGCGTCCGCCGTCTTTGGCCTGAGATCACGCGGAATAACGTGCCATATTTAAAGCAATCGTCCGGGACACCGATCTATCATGCCCTGTCTGAACTCAAGGCATGGTAAAAAAAAGGTATACATATCGATCTGCCATGGCAAGGGATGAGAATTCAAAAGCGCTTACGGACTAAATTCAAAAAATGGTTTGCCAACCTATGATTTACACCTGTTTTCAGCGAATCAAAAAAGTTTCCACAAAGTCTTGACTGACTCTTAGTAATGATCCTGCTTGACATTTTTGAAAATATAATTACTAAAATTCAAAAACATCAAAAATCATAGAGCAGATGTATTTTCATGAGTGGAAAAATCATAGTTCGACAAATGGGATAGCTGTAATAATGGTTTGACCTGTTTAATATGTTTGGACCACTGATCAAGGGATGTTCACTTACAGAAAGCTGATCTGAAATCAGAACAAACAATGATCCCTACAACAGATGAGAAAAATGCTACGACATTTATCTCCCACTGATACACATGTAACGTAAAGAGATGCTTATGATTGTCGATGAACTCATTCAGCAAAAGTGAGGATCAACTTATATCCTTTGTGGAACAAGCGAAATCTTGCATGGGTTAAATCTGTGCATGGAATCGGAAAGAATGTTCAAGCCTTTATTCGAAGAATCAACCAGAACCCAGAACGAACGATCGATCATTTGTGAATTCAATTTTGTCTTCATGGGCAGTCATGGCGCCGGGAAATCACGAAAGTTTCGGGAAATGGAAATATAGACGGGTGAGGCAAGGAAACAAGAAGTTGAGGTTACACCTGGTGTGGGGTGCTCGTGCCATGGCCCGAACGAAAAACACCCATTTATCCGTGAAGTATCATCGGATCGCTAAACGAAGAGGAGTAAATCGGGCGAGTATCGCTGTGGGAAGAACGATGTTACAAATCCTCTACGTCATTTTAACCAGAAAGGAACAGTATAGAGGTATAGAGAGTTTGGAAACCTACTACTGGGATTGGTAGCGAGAAACGAACCTAGTGTGTCAAACGATGAAGCAATTTAGGGGGATAGGGTATCAAGTGAAACTGGAAAAAACGAGTGCGCATTATCGGTAAACCATATATACTGAAATTCTTTCTTTTAAAACCTACTTCTAATGGTTAGGTAGAGATCGTTCTTGTCTTTTTCGAGTTTTCAGGGTAGGAGGAGAGCAATTATTGGATATTAAAAATGATTTGAATCATTTTTTTGAGTATACTTCTTACCAAAATGCTTATGGACTTTTATACAGCCAAAAAACAGGAAAACAGGTTGCATTTTTAAAGTCCATGCTTGATACTCTTCCAAAAGAGAGTAAAATACTTGATTTATGTTGTGGTAACGGAAGACATCTTTTTTCTATTAGAAGACTAGGCTTTGATGTTATTGGCATAGATTCACATTACGAAACAGTAGCCAAAGTCAAGGAAACCGATCCCGCTGCTAATATTATGTTCTGCGATGCACGTTTTATGAATTTTATTGAAGTCTTTGATTTAGTCTACTGTTTAGAAACATCTATTGGTTACTTTAACGATGAAGAAACCATTAAAATTTTCGGTAAAGTTTATAATTCTCTAAAATATCAAGGGATATTTATTGTGCATGTTTTTAACAGGGAGTTGTTATTGAAATATTTTGAGGACAGTTCATATTTTTATGATATTTTCCACCAGCCAATTTTTGAAAGCAGGGAAATCGATTTATTAAATGGACTATTAAAAATTAGACAAAAAAGAAATAATAGCAATATAAAAGAATACCACCTTGATTTACGAATTTATACTGCTGTTGAATTAAAAAATATGTTAAGTACTGTTGGTTTTAAAATAAGCAATGTTTATGGTGATTTTGATAAATCACCGTTTTCAATTAATAGCCCTGAGTTAATTATTATTCTAAAAAAAGGAAGGATAGAAATGTATAAAAAATATCGCAAATCACGTTACACAATTAAACATGAGACTCAAGAAGGTACTTTAATCTTATTTAACACTTTTTCTGGAGCTATAGCAACAATTGAAGATGTAAAAACAAAAGAAAAGGTTAAAACTATTTTACGGGAGGGGTTATTATGTGAACCTGCAAATGAATTAGAAACAGAGTTAATTAATCAACATTTTTTGGTACATCATTCAACCGATGAAAATCGATTAGTAGATTTAATGAGAGATATGGAAAAAAATCGAAAGGATCACTATGAATTAATTTTATATTCTACAGAAGAATGTAATTTTAGGTGTGTTTATTGCTTCGAGAAATTTTTAAGGGGGGAAATGCCGAAAGAAATTCAACAGGCTATTATTAAGCATATTTTACGAAAAGCACCTCATATTAATAGTCTAAATATTGCTTGGTTCGGCGGGGAGCCATTAGAAGGTGTAAATGTAATTAGGAATATTAATAAAGAAGTTAAAGAAATATCTAAAAAATTCGGATTTACATTCAACTCTGGAATTACAACAAATGGATACGAACTCGATGAAAATCTATTTCGTGAATTGGTAGATTTGAATATTATCCAATATCAAATCACTTTAGACGGGCCGAAAGATACCCATGATACACATAGAATACTTAAAGATGGTGGTCCTACTTTTGATCGTATTATAAACAATTTAAAAAGTATTCAAAAGACTGATTTAGAGTTTAAAGTTTTAATCCGCTCAAATTTCGATAAAACCAATAAGGATAGAATGCAAGAATTAATAGAACTGCTTTCAGAGTTTTTGAATGGAGATGAACGTTTCCAATTATATTTTAAACCTGTGCAGAATTATGGTGGAACATCTGCTAAAGATCTACCACTATATGATCCAAAAGAAAGTTTTAAAGTTATGAGTGAGGTTCAAAAACGAGCACATTGTTATTTTCCGACCTCCACTGAATTGCTAAGTTCCCTTGACCCAATGGGAAGTGTTTGTTACGCTGGTCTTCCGAATAGTTTTGCGATTGGGGCAGATGGAACTATTTATAAATGTACTTTAGAATTAGATGAGCCTCTGAATCAATTAGGGAAAATTAGAGGAGACGGAACTTTTGATATTGATGAAGATAAACTTACCTTATGGATAACGGCAGATGCGAAAGATGATAGGCAATGTAACTCTTGCATTTTAAAGCCAACTTGTCAGGGAATGCATTGTCCACTAATTAGAATTAAAGAACAAAGGAGTCCTTGTCCACCTTTAAAGAAGGGAATTCGAACAGCCCTTGAATTAGTTACTGTTTACGCTGGAATAGACATAAAAAACGATTAGTTGTACTGATATACCTTATTTACCAAGCTTCATACCATGTAATCTTCAAATGCATGATTAATTTAGCTTTTCCGTGAAAATGCACGTGCTTGGATTGGTCATTTTCATGCCCGGGTGGAGGGCAAAACGTTGCCCATGGATCTTTTCCGTGAAAATACGCACACCTTGATTAGTCATCTTTATGCCTGAAAGGAGGTGAGATAAATGAAATTGATCAAGAGGAAAAAAGTGGCTGATTTGACAGAAAAGAATATAATTATAAACCTGAGATGTAGTTGCTCGTAGTCAAACAATTTGATCTTTGTAGTCAGAATAATGATAATGCTTATTTTGTTCTCAAAAAGTCTGGAAAAGTCTTTTTGAGAACTCACATTTCGCACCCTCTCGGCAAAAATCGAGAGGATTTTTTTGTTCCGCCTCACATTTCGCACCCTCCCGACGAAAATCGGGAGGATTTTTTCATTCCGATGTCGAATGAATCCTTGACACACAAGGAACGTAAAGGAGTTTTTCTCTCATGAATGTGAAAGTCAAAGGGGTCTATCGTAATGATTATTTGAATATAATAAGTGTTCTAGTCAAAAAACTGGACCTCCCCCACTTGATTGACCATCCTGTGCCCGTCGATCCACAGTGCCAAACGCGAGTCAGCGATGCCGTTCAGGCCATCCTTTACAATCTATTTGACGGCCGGCAAGCCCTTGTTCACTTAGAACGATGGGCTCAGGAGATCGATCTAGAGAAACTCATTCGTCCCGGTCTCCATCCTTCCTGGTTGAACGACGATGCCTTGGCCCGTCATCTCGACCGCTTGTATGAGGCCGATATTCACAAGGTCATCAGCACTTGCTTGATTCACATTTATCACAAAGAAGGCCTTTCCCTCCGAGCCTTTCACGCCGATACGACAGACAAGACGGTTTACAGAGCCTATGAATCGGCCTCGTTAGAGGCTCTGCAGATCACACATGGCTACAACCGCCATCAGCATTGGCAAAAACAGATCGGCTTCGGACTGGTCGGCAACGAGGATGGCATCCCGTTTTACGGCGATGTGCACGACGGCAACCTGTCTGATAAAACATGGAATCCCGAGGTGCTGTCCCGTGTCCATGAACAGCTGAAGCAAGCCCACCTCGACGACGAATGGATTTACGTGGCCGATTCCGCCGCGATGACAAAAGACACCTTGGCGCAGACGAAAGCCGCCAACGCCTTTTTGATCACCAGAGGCCCTTCATCGCTCCGGATCGTGAAACAGGCGCTCGCGGAGGCCGATTCGCCTCACATCACGTGGAGTAAACCCTTTACCCTAGCGGAGAGAAACGGCGCCACGCATCGGGTATGGGAAACGGCCTCGACCTATGAAGGCCACTCGGTTCGGCTGATCGTCGTCGAATCGAGCGCGCTCGACCAGCGCAAAGGAAAAACGCTCGAAAAAGAGCGGGCGAAAGAAGCGGAGCTTCTTCGCGAGGAACAAGAGCGTTGGGAGCGCCATCCCTTCTCCTGCCGGGAAGACGCCGAACAAGCCTTGACATCCCTCAAGGCGTCCCTTCGCCCCCGGTTTCATCGGGTCAACGCCGCGGTCAAAGAGATCGTGCGTCCGAAAAAACGGCGCGGACGGCCAAAAAAGGGGCGGAGCCCGAGACGGAGACGCTGTACACCCTTCACCTAAACGTCGAATTCAACCAACCGACATGGGAACAGGCAAGACGGAAAGCGTCCCGGTTTGTTCTCGTCACGACCGTTCCGAAGGAATGGAAGGGCCAACCCATGGATGCCCAAGAAATCTTGAAGCTGTATAAAGGGCAAATCTCGGTGGAAATGAACTTCGCGTTTTTGAAAGATCCGTTTTTCACAGATGAGATTTACGTCAAAAAACCGGAACGGGTCGCCGCATTGGGCTATTTGTTTCTGTTGGCCCTAGCGATTTACCGCGTTTTTCAGCGCCGGGTGCGCCAGTTCATCACACCCGAACACCCGTTAAAGGGCGCGGGAGGCCGCAAGTTGACACGGCCAACGGGACAGGCGATTTTTCAGCTGTTTCAATATGTGAACGTCATCCTGCTGGAGCTGCCAGACGGGCGCATCCAACGCGCACTCGATCGCCCCCTCAACCCGGACCAGCGAAGGATTCTGCAGGGATTGGGCATGGATGAGAGCATCTACGTGTAACGTGATACGGAACGACTAGCGATGGTAAAAAAAGGATTGCCATCGCTCGTCGTGTTGGTCAAAAAGTTATTCTGAAAAACTAAATAAAAAATCCTTTGTTTGGACTCTGTTAAGGTGCGAAATGTGAGTTAGATGAACTAGGATTTATTCCGTTTCATAAAGATGGGGCAGAATTGTTGTTCAGTTTAATTGCCGAGTGTTACGAACAGACGAGCATTATTGTCACATCGAACTTGGAATTTGGACAATGGAACACCATATTTGGGGATAAGCGTTTAACGGCCGCCATCATTGACCGATTGGTGCACCATGCCCATATTCTCACCTTTACGGGGGAAAGTTATCGATTGCGGCACGCTCTATCTAAAAAGAACCGATAAAATACGGGAACTGGCAAGGTTGTGCACAAATTCACCGCCATATTGTGTATTTTTTACTTGCCAAACACAGTCATTCCATGAGTCGGTTATTCCTCGTCCTCAATTTTGTAACTTAACAACACAAACACATACTTTCCTCGTTTGAAACGATCTTCTTCTTTTAAGGCTTCTTTCACTTTAGAGGGTAATTCCCGATTGTTCCCTCCCAACTGATGAAAGAGATGATGATGGGTGTGCAGCCATTCCTCTCCGGTCATATGATGGTAAGAGATGCTTAGTTCCACATGATGTTGATATTGGTTTAATTGCTTGTTTTCCTCCAATTCTTTTTCCAATAACGAGAGCCCTGTATAAACAGTATTTTTTAATTCTTTCATGAGCTCTGATTTGCTTTCTGACATCATTTTTTCATTCAGCATCACATTTGTATCGATGTCGTTATTTCTACGATAGGATTTTTCAATTAAATTTCCGACCTGCTTTTCGCCTGCAACCTCTAATAAGCCGTATTCCTCTAACTTTTTGACATGATAGTATAGCCTCGATGGTTTTTCATTTAATTTTTTCGCTAGTTCCTTCACCGTTAAGGCTTCGTTTTTCGTTAAGTCCAAAATTTTGTTTCGTTTTGGGTTAATCAAGATTTTGGCCAATTCCAAATCACTTAATTCTTTCATCCTTCTATGCTACTCCTTTCTGTGTTGAATGCAACTTGGCTCAATTGTCGATATCCTTGGAAGAGTGGATAAGTACAAGTTGTCAGTACGAGCAAGATGCCGCTCGTTGCGGTTGCGTAAACACTTCCGATCACATCGGCATACCAACCGCCTATCATGATTCCTAGCATTATGGGAAAATTGGAGAACGTCGTCATTAAAGCAGAACCGCTACCTCTTAATTCTTGCGGCACAATAGAGATAAACAAACTATTAATCGGCACATTCACCAACGCATTCAATACTCCTACCATAGTACACCAAGTATAGAGAGGAAAATCCCCCCAATTATGGACGAACACGTTCAAAGGCACAATACCCGCCATCCATACGCCAATAAGCATCATTCCTATCCATAATAATCGATTAGCTGGGATGGTTTGAAGCAACTTTGGTCCAAGTAAAGAACCTAAAATCGCTCCCACCCCTATGCTTGCCTCCAGAAAACCGAAGTGAGAAGGAGAGACATGAAAATGATGCAATAAAGCGCTGACAAGATTTGTATTCAAAATACCGATCACGAAGGATAATGGAATCATCATGAATAAGAAAAAACGCAAGATAGGTAACAGAAAAATGTCTCGGTATCCAGTCAAAGCATCCAGCCAATAACCGCTCTTTTTCTGCTTATGATGAAGGTATTCTTTAAACTTGATGCTCCAAATCAAAATGGCCGAAAGGAGAAATGTAGCGGCGTTAACCATAAAATTGATATCGTATCGTTCACTTAAAAGAAAAAGTCCCCCAATGGCCGGTGCAATTATTTGCATAGCCGATGCTGTTCCATTTGATAGCGCAATCGCCTCTGGAATTCGTTCCTTTGGGATAATGGACGGAACGATGGAAGATTGGGCAGGTACAAATAGCGCTGTCCCGATCCCATGCAATCCCAACAAAACGAGCAAGATGATGGGGGAGTGTGCAAAGGCAGCCATGCAAAGAACGATGATCATTCGATACAGGTCAGAGAACACCATCAGCCGCCGCTTAGAAAATCGATCAACAAGAGGACCGAATACTAAGCTCAAGACAGCAGTTGGGAACAATTGGACGAATATAACCATTCCGATGAGCAAAGAATGGCTGGATGACTTTCCGATGAGGTAAATGAGCGCTACCCTTGTTATGCCGTCGCCCAAATAGGATATGACTTGAGACAGCCACATGCGTAAATATAGACGATGATCAGATAATATAGAGAACATGGATCCACCACCTTTTTGTTCATCAAAATAAATTTTAATGGTAAAAAAATATTTTGTCAATAACCTTCAGTCTACTGGAGTGATTGAAGACTTTAGTCGGTTCATGAAAAAGCGGTTTTATACTTTTAAACCATTCATTGTTTTCATGAAACATTCAGTGTTCGAATCAATACAGGCAGGGGAGACCCAATGATTCTACTCATCAACTGTAGATGAGCATTTTTCATTACAATAATTTCCATGGTTAGAGAGACAAACAGGGTACCCCTTACGCGATACGGAGCTGTTTTTTGATCACATCAATGGGAATATCTTGCTTTGCGGCGTCATAAATGAACTCTATGACGCTATGGCCTTTCCGCGATCGAAGAAGCTCCAATCCGGTGGAGAGGTCTTGCTGGGATTTCGCTATGCTGTACACGCAGGCCAAGAGCACCACCGCCCAATACCGTTTCACCGCCCGAATGTGGCGGACGCGGTATTCATCCAGCTTCAGTTGATCTTTCGCCTGTCGGAAAAAGCATTCGATTGTCCAACGCTGGGCATAGTAACGCAAGATGTCTTCATCGCCTAGCTCCCGGTCGGTGCTCAAGACGCAATGGAGATGTTCCGGTGTCATCGGCTGATCCGCCTTCCAAGCCAGCAGCACCACCGCGTCATCGAGGCCATGGATCGCCCCCTCATAGCGATACACGCGGTAACGCTCCTTCCCCACCGTGACGAGGCGGGTGTCTTGGGGCTCGATATAGCGAGCCAACTGCTTGGCTTGGACGGCGACGCCATTCGGATAAAGAATCCGGTTCGTCTTGAGCATCGCGATGATGTAAATTATCATTTTATTTCAGCACAAAACACCCATTTTTTTGCACATTCTTTCAGAAAGCCCTCTCCCCTTTTCTGAAGGAATGTGCTAAATTTTTTGTGAATTGTTTCGGACAAAGATTTCCATTCGTTTCAAGGAGAGGGGGGAGGAAGTGTGATCCAGTTTCACGACTTTGGCATTGACATTCAAACGTATACGGATCGTGGGAAAGGGAACGATTTTCCCGACGTGAACCAATGCCCGCACTGTCCATCCCGCCGCCCCTTGCACCGTCACGGATACTACCAACGCTATGCGTTGACGGCAGAGGGGGAGTATCTGTTTTTTGCAAGCAAAAAATGCAGAGAAGTGCAAGAAAAAATACATAGGCTTGCCAGCTCAAGACTTAAGGTTCCAGACCGGGGGAAGAGGACGGCTGGATCGCGGAGAGAGCGTTCCGCAGTCGATAGCTCTCTCCCGTAAAGGCCAGGATGTGGGCATGGTGAACCAAGCGATCCACCAGCGCAGCTGTCAAGCGGTTGTCCCCAAACACCCGATTCCACTGTCCAAATTCCAGATTCGACGTCACGATGACGCTTTTTCGCTCATAACAGTCGGCGATAATATGAAACAACAGCTCCGATCCTTGCTTTTGAAACGGCACATAGCCGAGTTCATCCAATATCAACAGTTCGCACGCATCGATGCTTCGTTTCAGCCGCCCGAGCGTGCCATTTTTCAATGCCTCTTCCAGCTGGGCGACGAGATCCGCGACGCGGAAAAACCGAACCTCATGGCCTTGTTGGCACGCCTGGATGCCGAGCGCTGTGGCGAGATGGGTTTTTCCTGTCCCGGGCGAGCCTAAAAGCAGAACGTTTTGCTTTCGCTCCAAAAAGCGAAGGTCACACAATTCCTTCTTCGATGTCGTGGTCGGCCAGTGGATGTGATCCGACCATTCGTAATCCTTCAGCCATTTCAACTCCCGAAACTTGGCTTTCTTGATCAGCCGGGCCTGTTTCGCCTGCTGGCGGCACGACAGCTCCAGCGCCAATACATCCCGCAAAAACTGTTCTTTCGTTTCGAACATCACCTCCTCGAATCGATCCGCGATATAGGCCAAATGCAGTGCTTTACAAATCTCTTTCACCTCTGCTCTCATCCCTGGACACCCCCTTCCCGAACAGGATGAAGACGTTGATCATACACCGTTAAGTCCGTTTCATAGTCGATCAGGACGGAAGGGGTGTACGATTCTTTCCACTTGGCCGGGTAATGGGATTGCTCGGCTTCCATCAACACCCCGATTTCATGAGGAGCCAAGTCCCATCGCTGGTTCTCATCGAGCCACTGGGCGATTTCATAAAGCGTGCAACGATCCAACAGCGCTCGCAGCCCTTTCAAACGGGCCGCCACCTGGGGCGGGGTGCCAGCCAGATACGTTCGGATCGCTTCCGGCAAGTACGCCCGGTATCGGGAATGCCCGACAACCCGGGGTTTGGTCTCCCACTCAGCGAAAATCTCTTTCCAAGGGATCTCGCGTTTCACGTTCGTATACGGCCTTGGCGCTTCAAGATGGACGTCTCCATCGGAAGAGAACACAACGAAACGATTCCATTCTTTCTTCACCAACACCCGGTTGGGGACGGACAGGCCATGGACGACGAACGCCTTCCCATCCACCATCACTTCTCCGTACTTATTCACGTAAGCGTGATCGAGGGAGAAGATCGGAAGATCTTGTTCCGGCAACGCCAACAGCTCCGGTTGCTCTTCTTGCCATAGTTCCTCGATCCACCGCCCCTTTTCATAATGAGGACGGTTTCGGTCCTCGACCATCTTGCGATGCAGCCACTCCACCAGCTCCGGATCCGACTCCATCAATGGAGCGGGGATGAAACAAAGGTTGCGAGTGTAATAGACTTTTCGCTCCGCATTTCCTTTCTCATGTCCACTGTATGGATTGCACACTTGTACATCAAACCGATAGTAGAGTTGAAATTTCTCAAAAGCCTCGGTGAATCGGCGTTCTCCCCCTTTTCGAATCGACACAATGGCCGCGGACAAATTGTCAATGCGCAATGCCTTTGGCACTCCCCCAGCCTGACGAAACAGCTGCGTCAACCCATGGAGGAAGCATTCACTGTTTTCCACCGGCAGCGGATAAGCAAACGCAGCGTTGCTATAGGGAAAGCTCATGATCAAAACCGATCGCTCTTCTTCCTTCCCCTCCTTCGTCACAACCGTCATCTTCCCGAAATCCACCTGCGCCTCGCCTGGCGGGTGCTCCAGTCGTTCATAGCGCTGTTCTTTCTCGAGCTTGAGCTGCGGTCTTCGTTTTTGCACGTACGCGCAAACGGTGCGATACGAGCCTTGAAATCCATGGTCACGACAAAGCGCTTCAAACATCGTCTTGTTCGTTCGCCGTTGTTTTCTCGGCAGCTTGGCATCCTCCTCCAACCAGTCATCAATGATTTGCCCGTACCCTTCTTCCTCAATCATCCCCTTTTTGCGTTTGATGGTTGGTTGGACAGAAATGTCTCCATCTGCGTATTTCTTGACCGTTCTCCAGTTATATCCCGTTTCACGGGAAATTTCCGCAATCGATAACCCTTTCTTTTCACGCAGTTTTCTGATACGATTAATTTCGGGCATTGCCAGCATCCTTTCGCTCCTCCACTGTTTGGTTATGTGTTCACAACTTCCACAGTAGAGGAAATGTTAGAGGCTGGCAAGCCTTTTTTCTTTGCCTTCAGCTCTGCACTTTTCGTTGCAGAACTCTGTATTTTTATTTTGCACTAAACAAGTATCGCCTTTGGATCGCGCGGTACGCTTCTGAGAATGCCGCAAAACCGTGAGTGTGCTGCCTTCTTTCCTCCTCCCGTATGTTCAATTCAATATACCCAATCCGTCATCTGGCAAGCGGTCAAAGCATGGCTCGAAACGCCAAGACGAGGAGCGAAGACCAAACAGGTTGGTTTTCCCACCAAGGAGGTCATCTTATTTTATGTCCGACGATTTTTACGGAATCTCTCCCGCTTGCATCACGCGGCGGTGAGAAGGTGGGGGATCATCGGCCCTGTGGGGAACGCAAGAACAGAACGGGCGGTTTGGTGGATGCAGACCTTGGAGGGACGGGGGGTGGGCTCGATCATCCAAGACCTGTGGACAAACGAGAGGTGGCATCCGTTTGCGGATCAAATTGCTTCCTGATTTTCTACTTAACACCAAAAACGGAGATGGTTGATGTTCCCACAAACCCTTCCTCTCGACGAATCTCGAGCCGTTTCGTAAGATAGGAGGCAGAGGGACCGGAACGGTCCAACATCACAGGGAGACAGGGAGGAGATCCGGATGGATGAATCGATGAGACACGACATCGCGCTGTTTCGGTACGGGCTGATCGCTCCGTTGGTGAATGGCCAGGTGGAGCCCAAAGCGTATTTGAATGAGGTGGGCGGGCGAGTGCATTCGATTCCTCATCAAGGGGACAAGCCCATTGCGGCGAAGACGATTCTGGATTGGTGCGCCCGATACAAAAAAGGGGGCTTCGACGCCTTGAAGCCGAAGCGCCGTTCGGACCGCGGCCGCTCCAGACGTCTGTCCCCCGATGATGAGGATCATATTCTAGCATTGAGGAAGGAACATCCCACCATGCCCGTGACCCTATTCTACGAACAACTCACCAAGCAGGGGGACATTCCCACCACCCTCTCATACTTTACTATATACCGATTGTTGAAAAAACACAACCTGGTGGGAAAAGAAATCTTGCCGATGCCGGAGCGAAAGCGTTTTGCGTATGAAGAGATCAATGAGCTATGGCAAGGGGACTTATCCCATGGACCCACGATTCGCGTCCATGGGAAAGCCCAGAAAACGTTTTTGATCGCCTATATCGATGACTGCTCGCGGTT
This sequence comes from Geobacillus sp. PLS 41, assembly GCF_056494105.1. Taxonomy (NCBI): domain Bacteria; kingdom Bacillati; phylum Bacillota; class Bacilli; order Caryophanales; family Anoxybacillaceae; genus Geobacillus; species Geobacillus sp. PLS 41. The sequence continues at coordinate 1,145,540 of NZ_CM151395.1, forward strand.
GGTGCCGTATGCCCAATTTTTCCCTTCGGAGAAGTTTGACGGGTTGCGGATCGTCACAAAGGAAGCGGTGCTTCGTTGCGGGAAGCCGAAACGCATTTACTCGGACAACGGGAAAATTGATCGATCCGAGGTGCTGCAGTATGCGTGCGCCGAGATGGGGATTACACTCATCCACACTCAGCCGTATGACCCGCAAAGCAAGGGAAAAATCGAACGGTTCTTCCGCACCGTACAGACACGGTTTTATCCACTGTTGGAGCTGAATCCGCCGAAATCGCTTGACGAGTTGAACGAGCGTTTTTGGAAGTGGCTTGAAGAAGAGTATCATCGAAAACCGCACGCCTCACTGGACGGAAAAACGCCGCATGAGGTGTTTCAGTCCCAAGTGGAACGAGTGGTGTGGATCGAAGACATCGATTGGCTGGACGCGATTTTTCTGAAACGGGAGCACCGCAAGGTGAAAGCCGATGGCACGATCACCCTGAATAAACAGCTATACGAAGTGCCGCCTCGGTTCATTGGGCAATCGATTGAGCTCCGCTATGACGAACGAGGCGTCTATGTGTACGAAGATGGCAAACGGGTGGCGGAAGCCATTCGGGTGCGTTTGGAGGATAACGCCTATGTGAAGCGCCACCGGTCGCCGTTTGCGGCGGTTTCGGCGAAGGAGGGCGAACAGGATGTATAAAACGTTTTATTCCCTCTCGCGGGAGCCGTTTGCGAAAGAAACCGACCCGTCCGAGGCGTATCAAGGGGCGGCGTTTCAAGAAGCGCTGCGGGCGCTGGAGTACGTGAAGCGAACGCGGGGAATCGGGCTGTTGATCGGAGAGCCGGGGGCGGGCAAGACGTTCGCCCTTCGGGCGCTGAAAGAGTCATTGAATCCATCATTGTATCATGTCGTCTACTTTCCGTTATCGACCGGAGGCGTGATGGATTTTTACCGTGGACTGGCCTTGGGATTAGGAGAGGAACCGAAGTACCGCAAGGTAGATCTCTTCCGCCAAATCCAGCAGGCGATCGAGCGATTGCATCATGAACGACGGATCACGCCGGTGTTCATTTTGGACGAGATGCATTTAGCAAAGGATGCATTTTTACAGGACATCGCCATCTTGTTCAACTTTGAGATGGATTCGACCAACCCATTTGTCTTGATTTTGGCCGGGTTGCCCCATTTACAGGGGAAGCTGCGGCTCAATCAGCACCGCCCTCTCGACCAGCGGATCATCATGCGATGCCGGATGGGGCCGCTGGAGAAGGAAGAGGTGGCGGGCTGCATCGAGCATCGGATGAAACAGGCCGGGGCGAAGCATCCGATCTTCACCCCATCGGCGTTAGAGGCGATTGCCCTGCAATCACGTGGTTGGCCCCGTGTCATCAACACGTTGGCCACGACGTGCCTGCTGTACGGGCATCAGCTGAAAAAGGACGTCATTGACGAAGAAGTGGTGCGCATGGCTGCAGAGGAAATGGGGTATTAGCACGAAAGGGGCCAAATCGGCCTCTTTTGTGCTTCCTCTTTTTCATCGGTCCATCAGGCGCGCTGGAAATCTTCATCTGAAAGAGCGTGCAAATGTTCCGAAAGAATGTGCAAAATCCGCAATAATTCGCAAAAATTTTGCACATTATTTCCGAATCCGCCTGAAATAATTTGAAAAAGGGATTCTGAAATAATGTGCTAATTTACAGCGATGACATGGAATCCCTTTTTCAGACAGGCTTCGATGAGCGTTTGGGACGGATACCACGAATCCATGAGCACATACACCGGCCGATCCGGTTCCACCTTGAGTGAGGAAAGCATCTCGATCGCCAGGTCGATTTTGCTCCTTCCCGCCTTCTTGTCATACAGGCGGAACGCGAACGGAAACGCCTGCGTGAAGGTGTGCACCATCAGCCAAACGAGCGAATGCCCCCAGACCGATTGATGATCTTTGTGAGAGAAATGCCAACCACACCCTTGAATGGCGTGCGTTGCCCGTGACGAAGGCTTCGTTTTTTGGCAAATCGTATCATCAATCGAGACAAAGAGAGGCTGATTCTTTCGCTCGACCAGGCGCTCGATTCGGCGGAGGATCCACTCTTGAAGCTTCCCAAGCAGCCTTTCCTCGTTCCAAGGGCTTTTCGTGAAAAAGTGACTGAGCGTCGTTCGATGATTCGGATGAAAGCTCCAGTGATGAATATCGGTCAATGTTCCCGAGAATCCCTTGGTGGTCAAGGCATCGACGATATGAATGAGATGCTTGATGACCGGTTTGGAAAGCTGCAGCGTCAACCCCAAAGTGAAGAAAAACTTGTGGATTCCTTGGTGATGTGCTAATCTATTCATGAGACATGAACCTCCTTGTGTGAATGGGTTTTGTGCACATCTATTTTACCCAAGGAGTCCGGTTCATGTCTCCTTTTTTGTTTGGTTGTCAATTTATGTTAGTGAATTTGCTCATCTACAGTCATCAAGTTTCTTTGGGCTTTAAGGGGGCCGCAGAAGGCTTCGGTTTCTTCTCGTATCTTTTGGGAAGAGAGGGGCGAGAGTACGTGAGTTGAGGATGGTGGAAGGAAAGAGAAAAGCGGTCATGGAAATGGATCATTCCTGAAACGAGCATTCCTGTTAGGAGCTTTTCCGGGGACTTGATCAAAAAAAGTCCTCTTGGTATGATGCAGGGGTGTCAAACAATACCTACCATCATGCCAAGGAGGACTTCAGATGAATTGTACACAAAATTGTAAATTAGCACATTATTTCAGAATTCACCGAAAGTTGTACTTGACTATTTCAGAACATGCATTCTTTGTACTTATAAGGAAAAATCAGTAAATCAAATTTTACGTACACGGTGGCTCAAGAAAATCCCCTTTTAACCGAAGGCGAATAGATGGATGTGGCGGATTCGGCCGACGGAACACCAAGGAGAATCTTTATGATCAAGAGAATAAAGTTTATACTGTCCACTTTGAAGAACAAGTGCTGCGCTTTTTAGACTACAAGGCGGTCAAGCTGACGATGTTGATTTCTTTGATTACGATCATTGTCGGGGATATCATCTATCGACGCACGTAATCGGATGCGCAATGTGAACGAAAGGGGACGCCGGGCGTTGGTGCCCGGCAAGTTTGTTTAGGCGCCAGACGGCGATGAGACGATCGCTGTCTTTTTTTGGTTCACGAAGGTCGGCGGCGAGAACCGTTTTGGTGTGAAAGGAGCTTCTGGCCCAGCAAGGCGCAAACGACAACACCGCTTCCAGCGCCGTGCATCGTCTGGAAGCGGCGCTATCGCATCGGGCGCGGCCGTTGTGAACGGATGTTGGCAGCCGTCAAAGCGGCGAATGCGAAGAGTGAAGGCTGCTTGCCGCCGTTTTTCCCCTTTCGCCCGCCGCCGCGATGGCGAAGGCTATCCGTGAAAAGGCGGAAACACGTTCCAACGCAAGCCGATGACGAGCTGGCAGCACGGAAACGCGCCGGGGGGCGGCGACAACGTCAGGCGGATGCCGTCGGGATTGAAATACACATCGGTTTTCGAGCGGATGCCAAGCGAGCGGATCAGGCGCTTCACTTCATCCGTTTTTCCTTCTTGGGCGGCCGACATGACCGAGGCCGCGAACGAGCGCGATTCAGCGAGTTTTTTCAACACGGCGGCGGCGTCGTTCATGAGCGTTTGGGCGGTGGCGGCGGATTGGGAAAAGATGGCCGGGTCGATCGGGGGATATGGGCCGGCCGGCATCCGCGGGAACGGGGTGAACATGGCTGCTTGCGCCTCCTTTCCGAAAATGGAATCCGATATTACGATATGTGCAAACAGCCAAAAAGGAGCGAAGCCAAACGGCGATTTCGCTCCTTCTTTATGCATTGCGCAGGCGGGACGCTACAAATAGCGCAGCCATAAATAGGCATGCGACAGGAGCAAGGCAATGAGCGTGAGCGGCGCGCCGATTTTCAAAAAATCAACGTACGTAAAGCCATGCCCTTCGCGCGAGGCCATGCCGGCGACAATCACATTCGCCGAGGCGCCGATGAGCGTTCCGTTTCCGCCGAGGCAGGCGCCAAGAGACAAGGCCCACCAAAGCACGTCAATCTGCGGGGCGTCTGGAGACAGCCCCATGCCGACTGCCATATCTTGAATGAGCGGGATCATCGTGGCGACGAACGGGATGTTGTCGATCGTCGCTGAGGCGACGCCGGACAGCCAAAGGATGAAATAGGCGGCTGTGGAAATATCGCCTCCGGTGATCTCAAGCGTTTTTTCCGCCAATGATTTGATCAGGCCGATGTCAACAAGCCCGCCGACCAAGACGAACAGTCCAGCGAAAAAGAAAATCGTGCCCCATTCGATCGAATGGAAGACATCCTCGATTTCGTGCTCCGGCACGGCGATGAGCATGAGTGCGACCGCCCCGGTCATGGCGATGACGGCCGCATCGACATGAATGACGGAATGAAGAATAAAGCCAAGGATGGTCAGCCCGAGCACGGCGACCGATTTGCGCATCAGCTTCGCGTCTTGAATGTAGTCGGCGTCGCGAAGCGCCATCAGCTTTTGAATCAACGTTGGATCGGTTTTCAGCTGCTTGCGGTACACAAACGCGAGCATCGCGACCGTGACGACGGCGATCACGACGACGACCGGCGTCAAGTTGAACAAGAAAGCGTTGAAGTCGAGATGCTTGTTCGCCGAGCCGATCATAATGTTTGGCGGGTCGCCGATCAATGTTGTCGTGCCGCCGATGTTCGACAACAGCACTTCGGAGATTAAGTACGGCACCGGGTTCACTTGAAGCATGCGCGTAATGGAGAACGTCACCGGCACGACAAGCAGCACGGTGGTCACGTTGTCCAAAAACGCTGACAGCAGCCCGGCCAACAGTGAAAGCATGATTAAAATGCGGACCGGTCGGCCTTTCGCAAGCTTCGCTGCTTTAATGGCCATATATTGAAAAAAACCGGATTTGCTTGTGATGCCGACTAAAATCATCATTCCGATCAGCAGTGTGATCGTTCCCCACTCAATATGGTGGGTGAACGCTTTTTCGATGTCAACGATGCCGAAGATGACCATGAGCGCCGCCCCGAGCAAGGCGATGACCGCGCGGTGGATTTTTTCAGAAATGATGATCGCGTATACAACCAAGAAAACGGCAATGGCAAAATAATATTGAAGATTTGACACGTGTGCGGCAGAATGATCCATTCGTACTCCTCCCTTTCCAGTTATGTCGTCATGTCGTGAAAACCGCTCCCGCACGCTGGGCATGTCCAGTCGCGGCGCTCGCTGGTAGCTTCACGAACATAAAACGTAAAGGAACAATGTGGACAAAGGATTTCGCGCACCCGATCCATCAACATCCGCCTCCTCGGTTCAGCTGGGGCGTCGGTGTCAATGATTTCGACATGGATGTTATCGCGCGATTCGTCTTCGGCGATCACCCTTCCTTTGGCTTCCTCTTTTGTGCGCCAGCGGCCGCCGAGCAAGTGCTGCTCGAGCTGGCTGTGTGAGGAATGTTCAAGCATTTCTTCAGCCAGTTTCATGTACTGCCGGTCCGTCAGCCCGCTGAACGGAAGGTTCTTCTTCTGTTTTTTCCAATACGCCCGCATTTGATCTTCGGTGAAAATCCATGTGACAATCTGATGAATCACGACATTTTTCATCCCATCCATCCTCCTTTTTCTTGATCATATCATAGAAGGCTGGTGATTTAACAGGAAATGCGGCTCAACAATAGCATTTCTTCAATGGATCAACCTTATAAATGCTGCTCTTCTCTTCACTCAAGAACCATCGGTTTAGGGGAAATGGTTGTTTTTCGCGGATCTTATAAAGGGTGGGGGAGAAAAAACGATTGGCTTGAATGGGAAGCGTCCATCCGCCCTTCTTCTTTTTCGCCAAGGCTTTCGTTGATTCCTACGGCATCCGCCTCTTTTTCGCCATTTTCTGAAAAAAGAAATAAACAATCGCTTCTGCGTGATATAATAATAGTAAGACGGACGGCAACAGCGTGCCGGAAAGGGGGGAAGCGACGATGGACAGCCCGCAATATTTGTTTCTCGATTTTGAATTTACGATGCCGGAGACGAAAACAAACCCGAACGGGTTTTGCCCGGAAATTATTGAAGTCGGCCTTGTCGCGGTTGTTGACGATCAGATCATCGGCCAATTTTCTTCCTATGTGAAGCCGCTCCGCTTTCCGCAGCTCACGGAACGGTGCAAGTCGTTTCTCAACATCACCCAAGAACAAATCGACCGCGGAATGAGTTTTTATGAGCTGGTTTCCTTGCTTCGGCAATATGACCGCGAACGCCCGACGACAGTGATGACGTGGGGGAGCATGGATATGAAAGTGCTCCGGGAAAACTGCCAATCGGCGCAAGTGGAATTCCCATTCACGGGCGAGCATCGTGATTTAGCCATGGAGTATAAGCGGTTTTTCGGCAACAAAAACCAAACCGCGCTGCGCAAGGCGGTGCAAGAGTACGGCAATGAGGCAGTTGGAAAAGCCCATTGCGCGCTCGATGATGCGTTCACCGCGTATACGATTTTCCGGCTGGTGGAAAACGACAAAAAATATTTGGCGAAGACAAAGCCGCCGACGATTGGAGAACGGATTGATTTGACCCAGCTGCGAAAAAAATTCGCTTTATAGCCGGCTGCGTTGGCGGCGGCTTTTTTATGTTATAATAGAAAGTGGACGATTTTTTAGGCAGAAAGGTTGTTTCCTTATGTGGCCATCGGTGCTGAATTTATTTTTGTACTTTCCAGAAGACAAACGTGAATACATTCCCGCAGCCATTTCGTTTGCTGTCTTCTTCTTGATGGCGGTGTTCACGATGCGGCTCATCATCATCATCTCCCGGCGGCAGGAGAAGGAAGCGAAGCGGCTCGAAGAACAGCTGCTTGGAAAACGAGAGGAACGGAAGGAGCCGCCCGGAGTATAAACGAGCCCCCCTCCGGCAATACTGGCGGATAACAAGTGATGCTGGAGGGTGGTTCGTCTTGCGAAAAACGTACGGTGTGGTGCTGGCGGCAGCGCTCGTGTTGTCCGGCTGCGGCCAAGAGAATGGAACGAGCCGGACGGTGGAGATGATCAATGCGGATGGCGATTCGATCGGTACGATCGAGTTGACTGAACAGGCGGAAGGGGTGCGGCTGAAGCTTGACTTGGAAGGCCTCCCGCCGGGAGAGCACGCCATTCACATCCATGAAAACGGAAGCTGCAAACCGCCCGATTTCCAATCGGCCGGCGGTCATTACAATCCGGACGGGAAAAAGCACGGCCTTCTCCACCCGGAGGGGGCGCATGCCGGCGATTTGCCGAACATTATTGTGAAGGATGACGGCACGGTCAACGTCGAGTTGAAGGCGCCCAATGTGACGCTGAAAGAAGGAGAGAAAGGCTCGCTGCTTACGAAAGACGGAACATCGATCGTCATTCACGCCAAGAAAGACGACGGCATGACCCAGCCGGCGGGAGACGCCGGCGGACGGATCGCCTGCGGGGAAATCAAGTCGTCGTGAAACAGGGGCTCGCGCGCGGGCCCCTGTTTCACGTTGCCGGGGCAACGCTTCGCATGGCAAATGCGAGAAAGTGACGGTTGCACAGCTTCTGCTGCACATGGATGGCGGAACGGAGCAACGGGTCCGGCGCTGCTTCTTTTCCCTTTCGCCATCCGCTTGGCCGCTCTTCTTTGGTGCAAAGCTATATAGGATGCAACGAAATCGTTTAACATATCCTTGACGGAAAAGTGGCTCATCCATTTTTGACTGTCGAAGGCAAGCCGTAGGCTTGCCTCCGTCACGCTAAGGCGTGACGGAAGACCGAACAACGACTCGCTTAAAGACCCATTCATGGGTCTTTAAGCGGTGTTGTTCGGTCACTCGACAGTTGGATGAAATGACCGGTAAAAACGAAAAATGTTAAAGCTTTAAATTGCATCTATATAGCGCAGCGCCGTCGCCAGCCGCCGCAGCCCTTCCTCCAGCGTCGGGCGCGGGCAGGCGATATTCAAACGGATGAAGCCGACGCCTTCCTGGCCGAATTTGCTGCCGAACTCGACGGCGAGTTTTCCTGTTTCAAGGAGCCGACGCTTCAGCTCCGCCTCGGAAAGGCCAAGGCCGCGGCAGTCGATCCAGACAAGATACGTCGCCTGCGGCCGGACGGGGCGAAGCGGCGGCAAGTGTTCCGCTAAATAGGCAACCGTCATGTCGATGTTTTGCCGCAAGTAATCAAGCAAGGCGTCAAGCCACGGTCCGCCATGGCGGTAGGCCGCTTCCGCTCCGACGATGGCGAACGCATTCAGCGTAAAAAAGCCGTGCCGCTGCTGGACGAGGCGGAACGCCCGGCGCCGCGATTCGTCGGGAAGGATGACTTCCGCTGCCTGCAAACCGGCGAGGTTGAACGTTTTCGTCGGCGCGCGGAACGTGGCGCTTTGCGCGGCCAGCTCTGGGTGGAGGGAGGCAAACGGCGTGTGTTTGGCTGGCGGGAGCGTCAAATCGGCGTGGATTTCGTCGGAAAGGACGAAGACGCCGTGCTTAAGGCAAAGTTCTCCCAGCCGTTCGAGTTCTTCTTTTGTCCATGATTTGCCTCCCGGGTTGTGCGGATGGCAAAGGATGAGAAGTTTGGCATCGGGCAGCTTTCGCTCCAAGTCGTCCCAGTCGATCGCATAGTTGTCTTCCTCAAGGCGCAGCGGACTGAACAGAAGCGTGCGGTCATGGCGGCGGACGAGATCAAACAGCGGCCGGTAGACCGGGGAAAAAACGATGATGCGATCCCCTGGTTCGGAAAACGCTTCGATGGCGGCGGCGACCGCCGGCACGACGCTGTGGGCAAACACGAGCCAAGACGGATCGATCGTCCAGTCATGACGGCGTTCAAGCCATTGGCACACCGCTTCTTTGAGTGAATCGGGAATGACAGTGTAGCCGAACACGCCGTGCTCCACCCGTTGCCGCAGCGCTTCTTGCACTTCTTTCGGTGCGGGAAAATCCATGTCGGCGACCCACATCGGCCATACGTCTTCGCGGCCGAACACGCGATGAACGTCATCCCATTTCACCGACAGCGTGCCCCGGCGGTCGATGACGCGGTCGAACGGAAACATGATCGCGCCTTCTCCTTTCTCAGCACGCGAACGATGCGGTCCTTTCCCTTCATCGAATGGAAACATTGTTGCATCTTCTCCCTTCTTTTTTTCGAATCGATGGCTTATAATGGGTTATATCATAGCATCAAGAAAGGTGGATGGCGGCGGCATGGACGGACGACAGTTGAATCGGCTTCTTCTTGAATGGATCGGCGCCTGGGACCCGTTTGGCCTTGGAAAAGACGCCTACGACGTCGAGGCGGCCAGCGTGCTCCAGGCGGTGTATGAGACGGAAGACGCCCGCACGTTGGCCGCCCGCATTCAGTCCATATATGAATTCGCCTTTGACGAGCCGATTCCTTTTCCCGACTGCCTAAAACTCGCCCGCCGGCTGCTTGAATTAAAGCAAGCGGCGTCCTGTCCGCTCCCGTGATGACGACAGGGAGCCGGCTTGGCGAAACCGACTGATGAAATGGAGGGATGCTGCGTGAAATTGAGCGAAAAAGAGTTGGAAATTATCGAAATATTGGAAAAAGACGCGCGAACGCCGATCGATGTGCTGGCGAAGATGATCGATTTGCCGGTCGAAGAAACGGAAGCGCTCGTCAAAAAGTTAGAAGAGGCGAAAGTGATCGTGCAATATACGGCGCTCATTGACTGGCGGAAGGCGGACGGACGCGAAGGGGTGACGGCGATGATCGACGTCAAGGTGACCCCGAAGCGCGGCGTCGGCTTTGACGAGGTGGCGGAACGCATTTACCGATTCCCGGAAGTGAAATCGGTGTACTTAATGTCCGGCGCCTACGACTTATCGGTCGTGATCGAAGGGCGTTCGATGGCGGAAATCGCCCAATTTGTATCGGAAAAACTGTCGACGCTCGATTCTGTCATTTCAACGACGACCCATTTCATTTTGAAAAAATACAAACACGATGGCATCGTCTTTGACCAAGGAGATCAAGATCGCCGCATCGTGGTGTCGCCATGAAGCCGCAAACGAGAAAAACGTACGTGTCCAAGACGGTTGCGGGCTTGAAGCCATCCGGCATCCGCCGCTTTTTCGACCTTGCTTCCAGCATGGACGGCGTCATTTCGCTCGGCGTCGGCGAGCCGGATTTTGTCACGTCCTGGAGCATTCGCGAAGCGAGCATTTTGTCGCTCGAGCAAGGCTATACGTCGTATACGGCCAACGCCGGGCTCTTGGAGCTCCGCCAAGAAATCGCCGCTTATTTGCGCCGCAAGTTTCATGTCGACTACTGTCCGGAGACAGAAATTTTAGTGACGGTCGGGGCGAGCCAGGCCATCGACTTGGCGCTTAGGGCGATCATCAACCCGGGCGATGAAGTGATCATCGTCGAACCGAGTTTTGTCGCCTACGAGCCGCTTGTCGTGCTCGCGGGCGGGAAACCGGTGGCCGTTCACACGTCTGGCGAAGACAAGTTTCAGCTCAATCCGGTGCACCTTGAACGGGCGATCACCGAGCGGACGAAGGCGGTCATCATCTGCTCGCCGAACAACCCGACCGGAACGGTGCAGAGCCGCACGGAGCTTGAAGCGATCGCCCGTCTGGCTGAGGCGCATGACTTGCTCGTCATTGCCGATGAAATTTACGCCGAGCTGACGTATGAAGGAGAGTACACGAGCATGGCCGCTGTTAGCGGCATGCGCGAGCGGACGATTTTGATTTCCGGTTTTTCCAAAGGGTTTGCGATGACCGGTTGGCGGCTCGGGTTTGCGGCAGCGCCTGACGAGATTTTGCAGGCGATGTTGAAAATCCATCAGTATGCCATGATGTGCGCGCCGACGATGGCGCAATATGGGGCGCTTGAGGCGCTTCGCAGCGGAGAGCGCGATGTCGCCGAGATGCGCAACAGCTACCGGCGGCGGCGCAACTATTTCGTCGCCTCGCTCAATGAAATCGGGCTGCCGTGCCATTTGCCGGGCGGCGCGTTTTACGCCTTCCCGTCCATCAAGCCGACCGGTTTGACGTCGGAGCAGTTTGCTGAGCGGCTGCTCATCGAAGAAAAAGTAGCGGTCGTCCCCGGCAACGTCTTCGGCCAAAGCGGGGAAGGCTATATCCGCTGTTCATACGCTTCATCGCTCGAACAGCTGCAAGAAGCCATTAAGCGAATGAAACGGTTTTTGGCGCGCCTGTAACTGGGGATGTTCCGCCGTCGGCGGGACATCTTTTTTTGGGGTTTGCTGTCGGTCTATGTTATAATACAGAAACATAGACGAAATTCATCAATAGGAGTGTTTCGCTTGTCAACGATCAAACGAGGAGCGATCGTGAAAGGGAAGGTGACGGGCATTCAGCCGTATGGCGCGTTCGTCCAGCTTGAGGACGGCATGCAAGGGCTGATCCATATTTCTGAAATTTCCCATCAATTTGTGAAAGATGTGCGCGATTACGTCCATGTCGGGGATGAAGTGACGGTCAAGGTGTTGGACGTCGATCGAAAGGCGAGGAGGGCGAGCCTGTCCCTAAAGGCGCTTGAACCCGCCGGGGAAAAGGAAAAACGCCATATGCGCATGAAAATGCCGCTCAAGTCGGGGTTTCGCCCGTTGAAGGAAAAACTGCGCGAATGGATTGAGCAGTCCAAGAAAGAAAATTGGCCGAAACCATAACCCTGCGCCCCAAACGGTGAGAGTCCATGACGCTTTGAGGCCGGGAGAGGCGCAAAAAAATAAGACACCCACCGTCAGGCGGTGAGTGTCCCAATGGTTTTCCGTCATGTGCGCGATGTTTTCGGTTCAGTGCGCCCAAGCTCTTCGGCCGGTTTGAACAGCAGCGCCAAGTTGATCAAGCCGGCGATGCCGACCAAGCTGTAGATGATGCGCGACCAAACGGAGTCTTGGCCGCCGAAAATGGCGGCGACTAAGTCAAATTGGAAAAAGCCGATCAGTCCCCAGTTAATGGCGCCGATAATGGTCAACAATAGCGCAATGCGCTGCAATGCTCCCATCTTGTTTGCCTCCTTTGGAAAATTTCTTTTCAACTTATAGGATGAATCGCAGTCGTGAAAAATATGCATCGTTTGCCGCCAAAGCAGTTGGCTTTACAACCGGTGGCAGGCGCTGCCATAATAGATTCAGGAAAAGGAGGGCATCCATATGCAAGAGTTTATTTTCCGCAACCCGACGAAACTGATTTTCGGAAAAGGGCAGCTCGAACGTCTCAAAGAAGAAGTGCCGCGCTACGGCAAGAAAGTGCTGCTCGTGTATGGCGGCGGCAGCATCAAACGAAACGGACTGTATGATGAAGTGATGAAGATATTGGGGAACATTGGCGCCGAGGTCATCGAACTGCCAGGCGTCGAACCGAACCCGCGCGTCTCGACCGTAAGAAAAGGGGTGGACATTTGCAAGCGGGAAGGCGTCGAGTTTTTGCTGGCGGTTGGCGGCGGCAGCGTCATCGACTGCACGAAAGCGATCGCCGCCGGGGCGAAATTCGATGGCGATCCGTGGGAGTTTATCACGAAAAAAGCGCCCGTCACCGGCGCCCTGCCGTTTGGCGTCGTCTTGACGCTGGCGGCGACCGGGTCGGAGATGAATTCTGGTTCGGTGATCACAAACTGGGAGACGAAAGAAAAATACGGCTGGGGCAGCCCGTTTACGTTCCCGCAATTTTCGATTTTGGATCCGACGTATACGATGACCGTTCCGAAAGACCATACGGTTTACGGCATTGTCGATATGATGTCGCATGTGTTTGAGCAATATTTCCACCATACGCCGAACACACCATTGCAAGACCGGATGTGTGAAGCGGTGTTGAAAACCGTGATCGAAACGGCGCCCAAACTGATCAACGATTTGGAAAACTACGAGCTGCGCGAGACGATCATGTACTCGGGCACGATCGCCTTAAACGGCTTCTTGCAAATGGGCGTCCGCGGCGACTGGGCGACGCACAATATTGAGCATGCCGTTTCCGCCGTGTATGACATCCCGCACGCCGGGGGATTGGCGATTTTGTTCCCGAACTGGATGAAGCATGTGCTCGATGAAAATGTCAGCCGTTTCGCCCAGCTCGCGGTGCGCGTCTTTGATGTCGATCCGGCGGGCAAATCGGAGCGGGATGTGGCGCTTGAAGGCATCGAGCGGCTGCGCGAGTTCTGGTCGAGCCTCGGGGCGCCGTCGCGGCTTGGGGACTATGGCATCGGCGAGGAAAACTTGGAGCTGATGGCCGATAAAGCGATGGCGTTTGGCGAGTTCGGCCGTTTCAAAACATTGAACCGCGATGATGTGCTCGCCATTTTGCGCGCTTCCCTGTAATGAGGCGATGCGGCGGTTTCGCGAATCAATCGATGATGGCGCCGGCTCGGCGACGGAATCTGCCTGAGCTGGCGCTTTTCCTATTTTCTTGGTTTGCCTGGGTGCGCTCCCAATCCCGCAGGACGGCGGAAAGGGAGGAGGGCGCGAAAAACAGCCGCCTCGCCCGAATCCATGGTTCTCGAATGAGGAAAAAGCACAACGTTGATTACGTTTCTTGAGGCAAGCAGCCTGAGCCCCTAGAAGGCTGGTGAAAAACGAGTTTTGTTCCCAAATCGGCGGCGTTTCATCAGGAAAGAAGACGAACTTCACAAGGTTTCTCTAATTGAAAAATGGTTGGGATAAGCTGTCTTTTTCGTTGCATCACCATCCCTCCAGGTGTCACGCAAGGAAATCGGCGCGGCGAACATGGCAAAAAATGAATCCGTTTCCAAAAAGGTGGGCTGCTTGATTTCCCTTGTTTATTCCGCTAAAGTGAAAGAAGGCAATGATTCTTGAAGGGGAGGCGGAAATCGATGACCCACATTCGCTTTGACTATTCCAAAGCGCTCGTCTTTTTTGGCGAACATGAGCTTACATACTTGCGCGATGCCGTGAAAGTCGCGCATCATTCGCTTCATGAAAAAACCGGTGTTGGAAGCGACTTTTTAGGCTGGCTTGACTGGCCGGTCGACTATGACAAAGAAGAATTCGCACGCATCAAGGAGGCGGCGAAAAAAATCCAATCGGACTCTGATGTTCTTGTCGTCATCGGCATCGGTGGCTCGTACCTTGGCGCGCGGGCGGCGATCGAGATGCTGCACCATTCGTTTTACAACGCCTTGCCAAAAGAAAAGCGGAAAACGCCGCAAATCATTTTTGTCGGCAACAACATCAGCTCGACGTATATGAAAGACGTCATCGATTTCTTGGAAGGGAAAGACTTCTCGATCAACGTCATTTCCAAATCGGGGACGACGACCGAGCCGGCGATCGCCTTCCGCATTTTCCGCAAGCTGCTTGAGGAGAAATACGGCAAAGAGGAAGCGCGCCGCCGCATTTACGCGACGACGGACAGCAAGCGCGGCGCGCTTCGGACGCTCGCCAATGAGGAAGGGTACGAGACGTTTGTCATTCCGGATGACATCGGCGGCCGCTACTCGGTGCTGACGGCGGTCGGGTTGCTGCCGATTGCCGCAAGCGGCGCGGACATTAACGCCATGATGGAAGGAGCGGCCAAAGCGCGTGACGATTTCAGCTCCTCGGAGCTTGAGGAAAACGCCGCTTACCAATACGCCGCCATCCGCAACATTTTGTACAACAAAGGGAAAACGATCGAGCTGCTCGTCAACTACGAACCAGCGCTGCACTATTTCGCCGAATGGTGGAAGCAGCTGTTCGGCGAAAGCGAAGGGAAGGATCAAAAAGGCATTTACCCGGCTTCCGCTGATTTCTCGACCGATTTGCATTCGCTCGGCCAATACATTCAAGAAGGGCGCCGCGATTTGTTTGAAACAGTGTTGAAGCTGGAAGAACCGCGTCATGAGCTGATCATTGAAGCCGAAGAAAACGACCTCGACGGGCTGAACTATTTGGCGGGAAAAACGGTTGATTTCGTCAACACAAAAGCGTTCGAAGGGACGCTGCTCGCCCATACGGACGGCGGCGTGCCGAACTTGGTCATCACGTTGCCGAAGCTCGATGAATATACGTTCGGCTACCTTGTCTACTTCTTTGAAAAAGCATGCGCCATGAGCGGCTACTTGCTCGGGGTGAATCCATTTGACCAACCGGGAGTGGAAGCATACAAAAAGAATATGTTCGCCCTCCTCGGCAAACCAGGCTATGAGCAGTTGAAGGAAGAACTGGAGAAACGGTTGAAATAACAACGTGTTCCATCGCCAAGCCGCTGTTTTCTCGGGGGAGATGACTCGCGGCTCGACCCGAGTCGCGCCCAAAATGGCGGACGGAACGACGGAAAAAGCGCCTCTTCCCTTTTGCGGGGGAAGAGGTGTTTTGTTATACATGAACCGGGTCGTTCGGCCGCACAACGCCCGGGCGAGGGTTTATTGCTCCCTGCCGTTTTTCGCCAAGCGTCTGAAGCTGCCGCGGACAAATAATCCCCGCCGAACGGGAAACGATAAAAGAAAGGAGGGATTGTGCATGATTGAAATGCCATCGCGTTTGGAAGGAAAACAATTTCAACTGTACCATTTGGAAGAGCAATTAAAACCAATGGGATATACAATCGGCGGCGGGTGGGACTACGATCACGGCTATTTCGACTACAAAATCGCCGATGACGCGGGCTATCAGTTTTTGCGCGTGCCGTTTCGGGCGGTCGACGGGCAGCTTGATTCGCACGGAACGACGGTGGAGCTTGGGCGGCCGTTTTTGCTTGCGCATAAATACCAACGGGGCATCGATGATTTCGCCGATGTCGGCAACATCAGCGCCTCATTCAATCAGTTTGCCGAGCCGCAAGACCCGGATGCGACCGTACCCGAGCGATACATTTCCGTCGGAAAGGCGCTTGTCCAAGAACTGGAGCGCCGCCTGCTCGATTAAGGGGCAAGCGCGAACAGGCGGTCGCTTTGTTGAATCGGGCGGTCCGGTGCAACGGAAATCGCTCCGTGATCTCCATGGATGACGCCAAGCAGCGTCACGTTTTGCTTGAGCAGCTGCTGTTGAACGGCGGCGAATGGCTGGCCGATTTGCTGTTCGTCTGGCTCGAGAAGGCAGAGCGTCTGTCCGTCCAGGCGGTAAAGCGCCGTCTCCCACACGCTGGCGGCGCCCGGCGAGCGAAGGCTGGCGGCCATGGCGAAACTCGCCAGCAAGTTTGTCTGAATCACCTCATCCGCCCCGGCGCGGAAGGCGTTCTGGACGTTTCGGCCCGTTAGGATTTCCACGATGGCGTACACCGACGGGTTGAGGCTTTTGGCGGCAAGCAGCGTGACAATCGTATCTTTATCGGCTTCCGCTTCCGCTTTATGCGGATCGGCGGTGATGAGCAAAAAACGCGCTTCTTGAATATTGGCCTTCTCCAGCACCGCATCGTCGCTTGCCGTTCCTTTAATGAAATGAACCGGCGCGTTCAGAAGCGGGTGGGACGGAACAGTGGCGTCGATGAGAACGAAGCGCATGGAGGCGTCGTGCCGCGCGAGGCGGAGCAGCACCTCGCGCGCCCGCTCGTTCCAGCCGACGATCACCGCATGGCCGCGCTCTGTATACCGGAGCTGTCCGCTTGTAAAGGCGGTTTCCCGGGCGGCGGCCGCGGCGGAGACGGAAGCGAAATAAGCGGTGAGGATGCCGGTGCCAAGGATGATAAGCCCAATGGCCGCGAGTTTTCCGGCGGCCGTTTTCGGGACGATGTCGCCGTAGCCGATTGTCGCCGACGTCACGATCGCCCACCACACGCCGTCGAACACCGTGCGGAACGTCTCTGGTTCAATGAAGCGCATCAGCGCGCCAAACAGCACGATCAACGCGCTTGCCGAGACAAACAGACGAAGCACGGGCGGCCAGCGCCAATACGATAACAGCACGTTCCTTGTTCTCATCGTCCACCCCTCTTTTGCTTTTGTCTTTTTTAGTGTGAGCCGTTTTTGCATAAACATTCCTGTTTTTTCCCATACTAGGAAACGGAACATCACAGAAAGGGGACAGTGGTCATGGATATGAACCGTGTCAAACAAATCGTTTCTTCCCCTGCCGATATCCCGGTATATTACAACGGCGTGTCGGTATGGATTGACGGGTATGATGAAGAAAAACAGACGGCGACCGTCCATTTGCGCGATGGCCGGCTTCATGAGCGCCGGGATGTGCCGGTTTCGGAATTGACGGAAGAGCGGGAGTGAAAAGGGGAGGCCGGCTGACAGTGCGGGAGCCTTCTTGCGTTGCTTGGTTCGAGTAAAGGCGTTTTCCGGCATGAAGCGTCCGGGCGGCCCGCAAGAAAACGGTTGTTGTTCGCCGTCTGTTTCGTGAACAAGACGGCTTTTCAGACGACAATCAGAGGGAGTCGGTGCAAGGACGTAGACATCGGATGAAACGTTGATGGAGCGAAAGACGGGGAAATCCGCCGCTTGCCGAACGACATGTCGGGCAAGCGGCTTCGTTTTGTCAGACAGCGGATTGGCGGCGCGTCCGGGCAACGCGCACCGTCAACAGCAAGGCGCAGGCGAAAAAGAGAATATCATCGATTCCGTAGACGAGATGATACCCTCCAGCGGCAAACAGCGCGCTGCCGATCATTGGTCCGAACGCCATGCCCATATAGCGGAAAAAGTTGTACACGCCGATCGCTGTCGAGCGGTTCGCTTGAAAAACGTTCGTCAGTACGGTCGTCTGCACTGGGAGCGAAAGGCCTAAAAACAAGCCGAACAAGGCGATGGCCAAAACAAGCAGCGAAAGCGATCGTTGGGCCGCGATCAAGAAAAAGAAAATGGACAGCACGGTCAAGTACGATGCCGCCAAGCAGCACCGTCCTCCGTCCTTTCCGGTCGGTGAGCGGGCCATAGACGATTTGCATCATCGCCAGGAAGAAAGTGAAAATGGAAATCGTCAAGTTGATCAAAAACGAAGAAGTCGCAAACGCCTCCCGCACTTCTGGTAAAATAGGAGTGTAAATCGTTTGCGTAAACGGGCCGAGAAACGCGGCGAGCGACACAAGATAGACGACAAGCTGGCGTTTCATCTCTTTCCCCTTTCTTTGTTTGTACATATGTATCATTATACTCTCGCTTTTTTCACTGATGGAAATAAAATGACTGTTTGCAAAAGGGGAGATGGAAAGATGGAATCATGTTTGATCCGCGATGCGGCCGCGGTGGATTTGCCGCACATCGTCCGCATTTATAATGAAACGATCCCAAGCCGGATGGTGACGGCGGACTTGGAGCCGGTGTCGGTCGAAAGCCGGCGGGCGTGGTTTGAGGCCCATGACCCGCACAATCGTCCGCTTTGGGTCGTCGAGGACGACGGCGCGGTTTGCGCCTGGCTCAGCTTTCAGTCGTTTTACGGCCGCCCGGCGTACCGCCATACGGCGGAGGTAAGCATTTATATCGCCGAAACGCACCGCGGCCGGGGGCTTGGGACGAAGCTGCTCGAGCGGGCGGTCGAACGGGCGCCCGAACTTGGGATCAAGACGCTGCTCGGCTTTATTTTTGCGCATAATGAACCAAGTTTGCGGCTTTTCTCCCGCTTCGGATTTGAACGATGGGGATATTTTCCGCGCGTGGCGGAATTGGACGGCGTGGAACGCGATTTGGTCATTGTCGGCAAACGGCTTGTATAGAATGGGGGGAGGCGGGGAAGTCATAAGTAATGAGGATGAACGGAAAGAGGGAAGGATATGAACGTCATGCCGATTCGGCTGTTTACGATCCAAGATGGGGAAGGATTTGTCGCTGACGCGTTTCAATGCCCGGTGACCGGCAATTTGATTTACAAATCGTCCGGCACGCCGTCTGTCATCGCGTACACCGATTTGACCGACGAACAAATCATGCGCCTTGAGAAATACGGATTTCGGCGGCTCGGCGAGTCGCCGGCGCGGATGGAAAGCGGCCCGGACGGCATTGAAGAGCTGCTGCCGAGGCAATGAGGGAGAAAGAAAACGAGGTGAAAACGTTGAAGAAAAGGCCTGCCCGCTGGGGACAGGCTTTTTCTTTTCCCCAGAAGGCCGGCGAAACCCAACGGATTCGCTCGATCCGTTCGTGAGAAAGCTCAAGGGATGAAACTGCGGCGCTGCAAGGTTTTTTCAATTTGAAAAACATTGTTGCAAAGCCTGATATTCGTTCCATCACCGGCCGTTGATCATGTCAACCGGCGGATGAGCCAATAGAGCGCGGCGGCCGCCGCTAGGCCAAGCAGCGTATAAAGAACCGGACGGCCGGATCGTTCGAGCGGCGTTTTGTTCTCCAAAGCCGGCGGGTGAACGGTCTTGGCCGTCTTTTCCCCGGTCTGCGGCCGCGTTTCCGTCCCTGCCCCCTCCCTCTCTCCAGAGGCGTGCTTGCCGTACATGCCTGCTCCGGTTCGTTTCGCCTCCTCGTACGCCTTGCGGACGCGCGCTTCGTATTTGTAATCGCCATAGTCATAAAAGTCTTCGACAAGTCCGGCTTTGGCGAGGTCTTCTTGCAGCAGGCGCTTGCCGACCCACACCCAGGCGAGCAGCCGCTGGTATTTGTCAAACAGCGCGTCTCCGTCGGTCTCAAGCAAAATGTTCCCTTGATGCAAGCGGGAACATGTAAATCGGCTTGCTTCTTTCCCATACGGTTCGACTTGGATCGTGCTCTCCGGCGTATCAATGAACAAAAACCTCGTCGTGTATACATGGCCGTTGACGCGGAATTTCGCCGTATCGCCGTCGATGCACTCGACCAATTCAGCCGGGTAGGTGCGGCCAAGGCGCAACGTAGAACGATCTTCTTTCTTCCCCAGTGTATGGCCGTCCAGGTCGATTCGCTCTGGGGTGAGATGCCGCTTGCATCGTTCATTGCCGTTGTATGTTTGAATAAGCTGGACAAGCTCTTGTTTCGTTTTCGCCTGCTTCGCCAGCGCAGTCGGCTCATGGAGCAAATACACGCAGTCGCTGCCGCGGAAGTGCCCGCCCAACTCATCAAGCTCGCCAGGGTGGGCAAAAGCGGAAATCGGGAACATCAACAGGAAACAAAACAAGAATATGACCATTCGTTTCAAAAACGATCCCTCCACTCGAAAAACATTTCTTCCTCTTGAACAAAAACCGGATGTCCGCAATGGATGGGTTTCAGCACACGATCGCACATGTTATGCCGGTTTTTTCCGTTTTTCAGCGAAAAATCAAGCCAATATGGCCGTTATCGCGCTGTTAGGCGGTTTGCGTTCGTTCACGATAAAGTTTATCAAAAAAGTGGAACGATGAGGAAACATCTCGTCTGAGGGGGAGAGGATGACATGTCCAACTTGCTTTTCGATGATCAACCGTTGGTCATTTTGCCGCAACTCGCTTTGGCGATCGGGTTGAACGAAAGCATCGTTGTTCAGCAGCTGCATTATTGGCTCAAGAAAAGCGAAAACGTCCATGACGGCTATAAGTGGGTGTACAACACGTATGCAGACTGGCAGCGACAATTCCCGTTCTGGTCGGAAAGCACGATTCGCCGGATCATTCTTAAACTGGAAAAAATGGGGATCATCGTCGCGGCGAATTTCAACCGCTCCAAGATCGATAAAACGAAATGGTATCGGATCGACTATGACAAACTGGCCGAAATAACGAAAGAAATATCAGAAATGTCGGACGGACAACATGGGCAGGCGGCAGATGATGGCGTGATGACCGCGCACAATGGTGTTTCGATCGTTCAAGGTGCGGTTTCGTTCACTCAAAACGGGGTTTCGTTCGTTCACGATGAGGGTTTGACGACGCACGATGGGGATTCGATTGTGCAAGATGGCATCTCGGCCGTTCAAGGCGGCGCTTCTGTGGTTCAAGGGGGGATGTTGACGGCTCAAGATGGCATTTTGACGGTTCAAAATAGGGTTTTGCCCACTGAAGATGGGGGGTCGATGAGGCAAAGCAGCGTTTCGACGATTCAACAAGATCAGATTTCGGCCGTTTACGATGGCGTTTCGATCGGCCAAAATGAGCAGACGATGGGCGAAACAGTCCGTCCATTTGCGCAAAATGAACCATCCAGCTGGTCAAACTGGGCGGTCGAGGTGCTCAATTTGACAAGACCAATACCAGAGACGACAACAGAGATGACATCAGAGATCAAAAGAGAAGACGAAGAAGACGCGCGCGTGCGCACATACAAGGAGATCGTTCGCTTCTGTGAGGAAAACGGGTTTGGCGTGATCGGCGATTATTTGCGGGAAAAGATCAATGCATGGGTGGACGATGCGTCCGAGGAATTGGTGTTGGAAGCATTGAAAATCGCGGTGGAAAACGGCGCCAAACGGTGGGTGTACGTGGAAACGATTTTGCGCGACTGGACGGAAAAAGGGTATCGCACCGTGGACGAAGTGCGCGCCGCGCGGTTGGCGTTTCGAAAAGAGCGGATGAAGCAACGATCCGCCCCGCCTTCATCCGATGGCGGCAGAACGATGCGGAAACCGATCCGCACCGAGATCGTGCCGGATTGGCTGAAGATGGATTACAGCCAGCCGGAAGACGACGACTTTGACATCGAGCAGGCGCGCCGTGAGTTGGAGGAACGTCTGAAAAAATACAAAACCAACCCGGACGGATGAAGCCGAAGGGCGTAAGAGTCCGAGGAGTCTCATCTCATGACGGGACGTGAACCGAGCGATTTCTTGTGTGCCCCACGATTTGAGGTTCAGTCAGGTCGTTCACTGGTGCTGGCGCCCCTTCACGTTTAGATGGTGGGAGGCTTCTTTTGGGAATTTGTTCACAGGGGGATGGCTCATCGCCATCTCCCGAAACAAAAATAAAAAACCCTTGCACGGCAAGGGTTGGGCAAATGGAGCATACCGGGCTCGAACCGGTGACCTTCGCGCTGCCAGCACGACGCTCTCCCAACTGAGCTAATGCCCCAAAAAAGGATATGGATGATCTGTCCATGTCCCATTATATATATGGATGCGGACAATTGCAATCCTTTTTTGATCACCCGCTTTCAATATCAACGTGCACGACATCGTCAATGGAGCGGATGACGTAGTAAAGTTCGGCGGTCGAGCGCTTTTGGTCAATGACGGCTCTTAGTTTCAGCAAATGTTCATTCTCTTCAACGTCTTTAATGCGCATCGTTTTAATGTTGATGTCCTGTTGTTTTAAATGGTCGATGACCTTTGTAATGTTTTTGGCGTCCGCCACGGTGATTTGCAACAGCACCTCTTTTTCGCGCAGCTGCTTTGGTCCAAAAAAATTGATCAAAAACGGAATGAGTTCCACACTGACAATGAGAAGCGCGACGCCGAACGCCGATTCCCAATAGAAGCCTGCGCCGACCGCTACTCCAATCCCTGCCGCCCCCCAAATGATCGCGGCGGTTGTCAGCCCGGTGATGCTGTCGTTGCCGCGGCGCAAAATGACGCCTGCTCCTAAAAAACCGACCCCGGACACAATTTGCGCCGCCAGTCGAAGCGGGTCCATCGTAATATGGTCTTTGAGCGGAAAGACGTACGCCGATTCGATCGAAACGATTGTAAGCAAGCAGCTGGAAATGGAAATCACAAGACACGTTTTCAAACCGACCGGTTTTCGCTTCAATTCCCGTTCCAGCCCAATGATCAGCCCGAGAATGGCGGAAATCCCTAGTTTGAGGAACGGATCAAACATCATCGTTTCTCACCTCGTTCATGGTATAATGTAAGAAAACGTTCGTGAACCATTTTTGTCCGCCCTTCCGCATGAAAGTGGTAGATCAGGGCGCACACTCCTTTTCGTAGAAAGTGAGTTGGCAGAAACATGAAGCCGCCAAGCACAGCAAAGGCTTATGCCGCTCTATTCATCGGCGCGCTTGCCGTGTCAACATCGGCCATTTTCGTCAAATGGTCGCAGGCGCCGTCCGCGGTGATCGCCTTTTATCGGCTCTTTTTGGCCGTCGCCATCATGACGCCGTTGTTCCTCCGGCATCGAAGCGAACTCCGAGGCGTCTCCCGGCGCGATTGGCTGTTTTCGCTTTGTTCTGGGGTTTTGCTTGCCTTTCATTTTATCCTTTGGTTTGAATCGCTCGACTATACATCCGTCGCCAGTTCGGTCGTGCTTGTGACGCTGCAGCCGCTGTTTGCCTTCGCAGGCGGCGCGTTGTTTTTCCGCGAACGGTTGACCGTCGGCGCGGTCGGGAGCGCGGTGTTGGCCATGATCGGCAGCATCCTCATCAGCTGGGGAGACTTCCGCGTCAGCGGGGAAGCGCTGTACGGCGATGGATTGGCGCTGCTTGCGTGCGCGTTTGTCACGGCGTATTGGTTGTTCGGCCAAGAGGTGCGACAACGGTTGTCATTGATGACGTATACCTATATCGTCTATAGCATCAGCGCGGCGGTGTTGTGGCTGTACGCGATGCTGTTTCGCCTTTCGCTGACGGCGTATCAGCTGACGGATTGGCTTTGTTTTCTCGCCCTCGCCGTCATTCCAACGCTGCTCGGCCATTCGGTGATGAACTGGGCGGTCAAATGGGTCAGCGCCTCGACGGTGTCGATGGCGATTTTATTTGAACCGATCGGCGCTTCCGCCTTGGCCTACTGGCTGTTTGGCGAACCGATCCGTCCGTTTCAATGGATCGGCGGTATTTTTATTTTAACAGGAATCGCCCTGTATTTGTGGGAGAAAAACGAAAAAGGTCCGCTAACGGTGCAAGAACGCAGCGGACCCTAGCGTTCCAAAGATAAAGGAAGAGCGGCGGATCGGCAGGCGGAATTCATCGAAGCCGCGGGCGAATTGGGACAAATAAGCGAAATCGACTTGCGTGATATCGGGAAGCAGGTAAGCGGATTTCGTGGCTCCCCGCTTTCGTTTTCGATTGAGCGCGGCGATGATGCCCTCCTTTGTTTGAATGCCGATGCCATGCCCGTAAAAGAAGCCGTCGCCTAAGTAAATGGCATTTTCCCCTTGCCATTGCGGCGTCAACGGATCGAATTCCGGGTTTTTAAAATAGAGGCAATCTCCGGGGAGAAAGTGTTCATCTTTTTTTGTTTGAATGCCAAGATCCCGGTCGGTATGCCAGTCATACAGCAGCAAATCCGCAAACAGCCGGTTGAATGCCGCTGGATCGATTACGTCAAGCACGGCCTTGTAAAACACGATGACGATCGCGGTCGCGCATTCAAACGCGTATCGCTCGCTATGGACAAAAATGTCCTGAATCGCTTCGGAAGCCGTGACATCTGGGCGAAGACGGAAGCCGCCGCGCTCGTCCCGCGTCCAAAAATCGCTGTTGCAGCGCGAAAAACGGAAAATGGCAAACCGCGCCCGGCTTTTCGCCAACTCGCCCGCCGCCCGAACAATGCGGTCGCGCAAGGCGATTTCAAATCGAAGCTGGTGTTTATTTGCATACGTATACAACTTAGGCGAGGAAACAAGGGCATCTAAGATTCGTTGTTCGCTGGCCGGAAGCGAAAACGAACTAGAAACGTCAAAGTTGATTGGTGATAACACGCGAATCAAAGTGAAGAAGCCTCCTTGATGAAAGGATCGCAACAACGATATAGATGCAAAACGGAAAAGTTCTCCACGTCCTTGACGAAAAAAGTCGCTTGCCTATTTCGACCGCCCGAGGCAAACCGCCGTCTTCTTCGCTGCACCTTGGCGTGGCGGAAGACGGAACGACTACCTGCTTCACAGACCCAGGCGTGGGGCTGGAAGCGGCGTTGTTCGGTCGCCTGACAGTCCATCCAGTCGCTCTGCAAAAGCCGTCGATGTGAAGGCGTCCAATCGCATCTATATAGCGATGCCATAGAAGAAATGTATGCACTCGCGCCGGTGTTCATTCCCCTTTTTTAGGAAAAGAACGCTTTCCTGTGGGATGGAGAAGAGGGAACGGGGATGGATCAGCGCGTCCTAAAATTTTTTTAAAAAAGGTATTGCTTTTTTCGAGTTAAGGTGGTATATTAAAAAACGTCGCTGATCAAAGAGGTTGTTTGACAGCGATGCGAAGCAAAAAAGCAGTTGACATCCAAAAAGATGTTATGCTAACATAAAAGAGCTGTTTGAGAGAGACAAAACAGTCGAAAGCTTGTTCCTTGAAAACTGAACGAAACGAAGCGCAACGAAAAGCTGAGGCCCGCGGGTCGCCGCGATGGGCAAATGTTCTTCGCCTGCAGGGATTTACAATCCCGAAGGCGAAGGTTATTTGACCCCGAGCGGCGGCGGGCCGAAGCTGGACAATCCGAAAAGCCAATCAACTTTCTTTGGAGAGTTTGATCCTGGCTCAGGACGAACGCTGGCGGCGTGCCTAATACATGCAAGTCGAGCGGACCAAATCGGAGCTTGCTCTGGTTTGGTCAGCGGCGGACGGGTGAGTAACACGTGGGCAACCTGCCCGCAAGACCGGGATAACTCCGGGAAACCGGAGCTAATACCGGATAACACCGAAGACCGCATGGTCTTTGGTTGAAAGGCGGCCTTTGGCTGTCACTTGCGGATGGGCCCGCGGCGCATTAGCTAGTTGGTGAGGTAACGGCTCACCAAGGCGACGATGCGTAGCCGGCCTGAGAGGGTGACCGGCCACACTGGGACTGAGACACGGCCCAGACTCCTACGGGAGGCAGCAGTAGGGAATCTTCCGCAATGGGCGAAAGCCTGACGGAGCGACGCCGCGTGAGCGAAGAAGGCCTTCGGGTCGTAAAGCTCTGTTGTGAGGGACGAAGGAGCGCCGTTCGAAGAGGGCGGCGCGGTGACGGTACCTCACGAGGAAGCCCCGGCTAACTACGTGCCAGCAGCCGCGGTAATACGTAGGGGGCGAGCGTTGTCCGGAATTATTGGGCGTAAAGCGCGCGCAGGCGGTCCCTTAAGTCTGATGTGAAAGCCCACGGCTCAACCGTGGAGGGTCATTGGAAACTGGGGGACTTGAGTGCAGGAGAGGAGAGCGGAATTCCACGTGTAGCGGTGAAATGCGTAGAGATGTGGAGGAACACCAGTGGCGAAGGCGGCTCTCTGGCCTGCAACTGACGCTGAGGCGCGAAAGCGTGGGGAGCAAACAGGATTAGATACCCTGGTAGTCCACGCCGTAAACGATGAGTGCTAAGTGTTAGAGGGGTCACACCCTTTAGTGCTGCAGCTAACGCGATAAGCACTCCGCCTGGGGAGTACGGCCGCAAGGCTGAAACTCAAAGGAATTGACGGGGGCCCGCACAAGCGGTGGAGCATGTGGTTTAATTCGAAGCAACGCGAAGAACCTTACCAGGTCTTGACATCCCCTGACAACCCAAGAGATTGGGCGTTCCCCCTTCGGGGGGACAGGGTGACAGGTGGTGCATGGTTGTCGTCAGCTCGTGTCGTGAGATGTTGGGTTAAGTCCCGCAACGAGCGCAACCCTCGCCTCTAGTTGCCAGCACGAAGGTGGGCACTCTAGAGGGACTGCCGGCGACAAGTCGGAGGAAGGTGGGGATGACGTCAAATCATCATGCCCCTTATGACCTGGGCTACACACGTGCTACAATGGGCGGTACAAAGGGCTGCGAACCCGCGAGGGGGAGCGAATCCCAAAAAGCCGCTCTCAGTTCGGATTGCAGGCTGCAACTCGCCTGCATGAAGCCGGAATCGCTAGTAATCGCGGATCAGCATGCCGCGGTGAATACGTTCCCGGGCCTTGTACACACCGCCCGTCACACCACGAGAGCTTGCAACACCCGAAGTCGGTGAGGCAACCCGCAAGGGAGCCAGCCGCCGAAGGTGGGGCAAGTGATTGGGGTGAAGTCGTAACAAGGTAGCCGTACCGGAAGGTGCGGCTGGATCACCTCCTTTCTAAGGAGAAAAGCGGAAGCGCCGTAATTTCGCCTAAAGGCAGCCCGCGTCCTGCGGGCAACGGCGAAATATCGCCATCCTGGCGATCTCGAAGCCAAATGTTCTTCACCCGTTGGGGTGCTTGCACCCCGAGGGGGAAGGTTATTTGGCAGAAGAGAGCCAGGCGCTGGAGCTAGACATCAGTCGTTATTCAAAGCAAAACGCGCTTCTGTTTCGTTCAGTTTTGAAGGAATGAAAAATTCCTTCAGTTGCTTTGCGTCTGCGTCTACAAGTGAATTCAGAGAAGCTGGATTCCTCGACGCAAAGCTGCAAGGAAGCTGTTTCAACGTAGTTGCTTTGCATCTGTGCCTGCGTCTGCTAGCAGGTTCAGGGAAGCAAGATTCCTCGGCACAAGACTGCAGAGAAGTGAATTCAAGAAGCAGTCTCGTTTGCGTCTGCGTCTACAAGCGGATTCGGAGAAGCCGAATTCCTCGACGCAAACCAGCGAAGAAGCGAATTCAAAGGAGCTACTTCGTTCCTTGAAAACTAGATAACCGATAAAGCAAAGGAAGAAGCCGAGAGCGCAATAGGTTAAGCTGGAAAGGGCGCACGGTGGATGCCTTGGCACTAGGAGCCGATGAAGGACGGGGCAAACGCCGAAACGCTTCGGGGAGCTGTAAGCAAGCGTTGATCCGGAGATGTCCGAATGGGGGAACCCACTGTCCGTAATGGGGCAGTATCCATGCCTGAATCCATAGGGCATGGAGGGCACACCCGGGGAACTGAAACATCTTAGTACCCGGAGGAGAAGAAAGCAACCGCGATTCCCTGAGTAGCGGCGAGCGAAACGGGAACAGCCCAAACCAAGAGGCATGTCCTCTTGGGGTTGTAGGACCGCTCACGATGGGAGTGAGAAAGGGACGGGGTAGACGAACCGGTCTGGAACGGCCGGCCAGAGAAGGTGAGAGCCCTGTAGTCGAAACTTCGTTCCCTCCCGAGCGGATCCTGAGTACGGCGGGACACGAGGAATCCCGTCGGAAGCAGGGAGGACCATCTCCCAAGGCTAAATACTCCCTAGTGACCGATAGTGCACCAGTACCGTGAGGGAAAGGTGAAAAGCACCCCGGGAGGGGAGTGAAAGAGAACCTGAAACCGTGTGCCTACAAGTAGTCAGAGCCCGTTGATGGGTGATGGCGTGCCTTTTGTAGAATGAACCGGCGAGTGACGATGGCGTGCGAGGTTAAGCCGAAGAGGCGGAGCCGCAGCGAAAGCGAGTCTGAACAGGGCGTGTGAGTACGTCGTCGTCGACCCGAAACCAGGTGATCTACCCATGTCCAGGGTGAAGGCCGGGTAACACCGGCTGGAGGCCCGAACCCACGCACGTTGAAAAGTGCGGGGATGAGGTGTGGGTAGGGGTGAAATGCCAATCGAACTTGGAGATAGCTGGTTCTCCCCGAAATAGCTTTAGGGCTAGCCTCGGGTTTGAGAGTCTTGGAGGTAGAGCACTGATTGGGCTAGGGGCCCAAAACGGGTTACCGAACCCAGTCAAACTCCGAATGCCAACGACTTATGCCCGGGAGTCAGACTGCGAGTGATAAGATCCGTGGTCGAGAGGGGAACAGCCCAGACCGCCAGCTAAGGCCCCGAAGTGCACGTTCAGTGGAAAAGGATGTGGAGTTGCCGAGACAACCAGGATGTTGGCTTAGAAGCAGCCACCATTTAAAGAGTGCGTAATAGCTCACTGGTCGAGTGACTCTGCGCCGAAAATGTACCGGGGCTAAACGTGCCGCCGAAGCTGCGGGATGACCGTTGGTCATCGGTAGGGGAGCGTTCTAAGGGCAGAGAAGCCAGACCGGAAGGACTGGTGGAGCGCTTAGAAGTGAGAATGCCGGTATGAGTAGCGAAAACAGAGGTGAGAATCCTCTGCGCCGAAAGCCTAAGGGTTCCTGAGGAAGGTTCGTCCGCTCAGGGTTAGTCGGGACCTAAGCCGAGGCCGAAAGGCGTAGGTGATGGACAACAGGTTGAGATTCCTGTACCACCTTCTTCCCGTTTGAGCGATGGGGGGACGCAGGAGGATAGGGCGAGCAGGCGGCTGGAAGAGCCTGTCCAAGCCGTGAGGCTGATCCGCAGGCAAATCCGCGGATCATAAGGCTAAGCGGTGACGGCGACGGAGTAATCCGGAAGTCCCCGATTTCACACTGCCAAGAAAAGCCTCTAGCGAGGGAAGAGGTGCCCGTACCGCAAACCGACACAGGTAGGCGAGGAGAGAATCCTAAGGCGCGCGGGAGAACTCTCGTTAAGGAACTCGGCAAAATGACCCCGTAACTTCGGGAGAAGGGGTGCTCTTTGGGGTGAAGAGCCCTGAAGAGCCGCAGTGAAAAGGCCCAAGCGACTGTTTATCAAAAACACAGGTCTCTGCGAAGCCGAAAGGCGACGTATAGGGGCTGACACCTGCCCGGTGCTGGAAGGTTAAGGGGAGCGCTTAGCGGAAGCGAAGGTGCGAACCGAAGCCCCAGTAAACGGCGGCCGTAACTATAACGGTCCTAAGGTAGCGAAATTCCTTGTCGGGTAAGTTCCGACCCGCACGAAAGGTGTAACGACTTGGGCGCTGTCTCAACGAGAGACCCGGTGAAATTATACTACCTGTGAAGATGCAGGTTACCCGCGACAGGACGGAAAGACCCCGTGGAGCTTTACTGCAGCCTGATATGGAATTTTGGTATCGCTTGTACAGGATAGGTGGGAGCCTGGGAAGCCGGAGCGCCAGCTTCGGTGGAGGCGACGGTGGGATACCACCCTGGCGGTATTGAAATTCTAACCCGCACCCCTTAGCGGGGTGGGAGACAGTGTCAGGTGGGCAGTTTGACTGGGGCGGTCGCCTCCCAAAAGGTAACGGAGGCGCCCAAAGGTTCCCTCAGAATGGTTGGAAATCATTCGGAGAGTGCAAAGGCACAAGGGAGCTTGACTGCGAGACGGACAGGTCGAGCAGGGACGAAAGTCGGGCTTAGTGATCCGGTGGTTCCGCATGGAAGGGCCATCGCTCAACGGATAAAAGCTACCCCGGGGATAACAGGCTGATCTCCCCCAAGAGTCCACATCGACGGGGAGGTTTGGCACCTCGATGTCGGCTCATCGCATCCTGGGGCTGTAGTCGGTCCCAAGGGTTGGGCTGTTCGCCCATTAAAGCGGTACGCGAGCTGGGTTCAGAACGTCGTGAGACAGTTCGGTCCCTATCCGTCGCGGGCGGAGGAAATTTGAGAGGAGCTGTCCTTAGTACGAGAGGACCGGGATGGACGCACCGCTGGTGTACCAGTTGTCCCGCCAGGGGCACCGCTGGGTAGCTATGTGCGGACGGGATAAGCGCTGAAAGCATCTAAGCGTGAAGCCCCCCTCAAGATGAGATTTCCCACCGCGCAAAGCGGGTAAGATCCCTCGAAGATGACGAGGTCGATAGGTCCGAGGTGGAAGCGTGGCGACACGTGGAGCTGACGGATACTAATCGATCGAGGGCTTAACCTAGCAAGAAAAGTGGAGGCCGCCCGCTTATCGGCGAGGTGCGCTGGAGGGCCTGCGAGGAGGCTCGAACCAAGCGAAGCTTGGTTCTGCGTGGGTGGTGCCACAGGAGCGTATGCAATGTGTCGCCGCCGCAGCAGGACCGAAGCGTCGCGAGCCGATGGCGGCCGGAACTAGACAGCGAAAAGCGCAGGCGAGCGGCTTCTTCCAACGGTTATCTAGTTTTGAAGGAATGAAAAAACTCTTGACAGCTCAGCGCGAATCATTATAATAGTAAATGTCTAAAGAGATGTCATTTCGCAGCAGCTCAGTGACGAGCATTTGCATCATCGGATGAACTGCGAGTTGCCTCGACGCATCCAGCTTCTTTGAATCGGCTGGCAGAGGAAGAGGCAGGACATCTTGTTGGGAGAATTGACCGTCGTTATGATTCCGCAGTAGCTCAGTGGTAGAGCAATCGGCTGTTAACCGATTGGTCGCAGGTTCGAATCCTGCCTGCGGAGCCATCGTGGAGAGCTGTCCGAGTGGTCGAAGGAGCACGATTGGAAATCGTGTAGGCGTGAATAGCGCCTCAAGGGTTCGAATCCCTTGCTCTCCGCCATGATCCATCAGCATGGCCCGTTGGTCAAGTGGTTAAGACACCGCCCTTTCACGGCGGTAACACGGGTTCGAATCCCGTACGGGTCACTTCTTTGTGGAGGATTAGCTCAGCTGGGAGAGCACTTGCCTTACAAGCAAGGGGTCGGCGGTTCGATCCCGTCATCCTCCACCATCTTAATATAAAAGCTGACTTGCTTTCTCATTCATCGCGAGTTGTCCCGACGCATCCAGCATCTTTGAATCAGCTTGTAGAGGAAGAGGCAACGGACAACAACACCAAAAGCATTGTGAACATCAACTTACTTTCTTATCATCGCGGGGTGGAGCAGTCCGGTAGCTCGTCGGGCTCATAACCCGAAGGTCGCAGGTTCAAATCCTGCCCCCGCAACCAAAATTGGTCCCGTAGTGTAGTGGTTAACATGCCTGCCTGTCACGCAGGAGATCGCGGGTTCGAGTCCCGTCGGGACCGCCATTGTTCCAAAAACAAGAAAAATATGGTATGGCTCGGTAGCTCATTCGGCAGAGACGAGCATCCGCTTCATCGAATTCGCTTCGAGTTGCCTCGACGCATCGAGCGTCTTTGAATCAGCTGGTAGAGGAAGAGGCACAGAGCAATTCAACGAGCGAGTTAAAAAAATAATATATGGCTCGGTAGCTCAGTCGGTAGAGCAAAGGACTGAAAATCCTTGTGTCGGCGGTTCGATTCCGTCCCGAGCCACCATGAAACAACTAGAATAGGTTTGCATGCCGACTTAGCTGAATTGGTAGAGACGAGCATCTGCTTCATCGAATTCGCTTCGAGTTGCCTCGACGCATTCCGCTTCTTCGAATCAGTTGGTAGAGGAAGAGGCACAGAGCTCAACAATGAGCCACCTTCTTCATTCATCTTATGCCGACTTAGCTCAATTGGTAGAGCAACTGAATCGTAATCAGTAGGTTGCGGGTTCAAGTCCTGCAGTCGGCACCATTCCTTGGAGGGGTAGCGAAGTGGCTAAACGCGGCGGACTGTAAATCCGCTCCCTTTGGGTTCGGCGGTTCGAATCCGTCCCCCTCCACCATTTTAACAAAGGGGCATAGTTTAATGGTAGAACAGAGGTCTCCAAAACCTCCGGTGTGGGTTCGATTCCTACTGCCCCTGCCATTCCTATCATGATCATGGCGACTATGGCGAAGTGGTTAACGCACCAGATTGTGGCTCTGGCATGCGTGGGTTCGATTCCCACTAGTCGCCCTTCACTTACAACGTTGGGGTATAGCCAAGCGGTAAGGCAACGGACTTTGACTCCGTGATGCGTTGGTTCGAATCCAGCTACCCCAGCCACGGATGCGGAAGTAGTTCAGCGGTAGAACACCACCTTGCCAAGGTGGGGGTCGCGGGTTCGAGTCCCGTCTTCCGCTCTTGATCAAGGCGGCATAGCCAAGTGGTAAGGCAGAGGTCTGCAAAACCTTTATCCCCGGTTCGAATCCGGGTGCCGCCTCCATATCTAATGATAATGAATAAAAAAAGTGTTGACAGTTGAAAGATAATTTGGTAAAATGTTGATTGTCGCGCCGATGTGGCGGAATTGGCAGACGCGCACGACTCAAAATCGTGTGGGGTAGCCCCCCGTGTGGGTTCGACTCCCACCATCGGCATCCTTGGAATTCGATAGCCCACGATCTAAAATCGTGAAACCCTTGATACGACCGCATTTGCGGTCGTTTTTCATTTTCTGGGAGTTCCGAAAAAATTTTGCATGAACTTTGCATTTCTACCATCTAGATCATCCATGATTTCGTCAATCATCATGTTTTTTTAGTACCCATGAGTCAGTCAAGACTTTGTGGAGAACATTTTTTCGGTTCACTACGGGCGTTGTCAATCACTAGTTAGCGAACCATTTTCAGGAATTAATATCGTAAGCGCTTTCGGACTCTCATCCCTTATCTTGAGGCGATGATACGATATTCCATTTTTTTACACCCAACCACCATCCCGGAGCGCCGACAACGCTTGATGGATCGGCGTCCCGGATGACCGCTGCAGACACGGTAGATTCTGACGCACCACATCTGCCCATAACCGTCCGGCCTTCCGTTTGGCCTGTTCGATCCGCTTGGACTTTGTTGAGGCCGAGACGGCCGACTGGGGCTCTTGCTCCTCCCACCGTCCCTTTCTCCACCCGATCCCGTCGATTCGGGCTGCCATCGCCCTCAGAAACGCCCGAAGCCCTTGGTCTTTCCAGCTGCGGCGGGATTTCACCCGATGCGCAAACCGGCTCATCACGCTCTCGGCGTGGCCCATCGGACGCATGCCGGTCGTCTCCACCCCTTGCTCCGACAGCCACTCCCGATAGTCCCGGATGCATCCCGGCATCGACTCGATCCGGCGGATCATGGCAGCCATCTGCTTCTCTTTCGCTTCGTCCTCCAACGTGCCGACCGCGCTGTTCAGCTCCACGAGAAGCCCCTCTTCGTCTTGTTTCGCCAGCTTCTTCCGCACCTCCCGCCAACGCGAATGGCCGGACAGACACTGACGCAACTCCCGCGCCACATGAAATCGATCCAGCTGAAAGCACGCCCGCTTCCCAAAATACTCCCGGCAGGCCGTGATCCACGACGCCGCGTCGCCGTTGATGATCAAAAGGTCCCGGCACGGATCATAGGCATATTCGTTCATCAGCCACTCTTCAAACCGTTCCCACACGTCTCCCTCCCCTTCATGGAGGTAGTGGCGCCGGTTCACGAGCTCAAGCTGCGAACCGTTTCGTTTCCATCCCTCGTGAATCGCCAGGATTTTCTCTTCTTTCGCCCGTTTCCCTTTCCCCTGGCGGGAAATGAACAGCCCATCCGCCTCCACAAACAGCACTCGGCCGTGCCGTTTGGAAACAGGGTGGTGCAGCGAGACAGAGGCCTCCAGCACCAGTTGGCGAATCGCCTCGTGGCTCATGACCGCATACCCCACGATCGACTCGAGTGTGCGAGCCGCTTTGCGGTAGGAAGAGCACTCTACGGCCAACTCGACCGCCGTTTCCTCGAGGCAAGGGCTGATCGACTGCGCTCCATCAAAGCCCAGTTCGGCATCCAGCAAGAAGGTATACGCCCCCGCCTGCCGATCATAGTAGTAGTTCCGTCGAAACGTCACTTCTCCAAACAGCGTTTGGATCGTGGTCGGCCGTTTATCTTTCAGCTGATACCGCCGCTTGTCCCGCGCTTCCGCCAGTTGTTGATCAATCTCCTCCAAAAGGGCCGCCAACAAGACAGCGAACACCTTTTGAAGAGTTCTTACTAATTGCTCCTCCAGCTCTTTTAATAAAGGCCATTCTGTGGTAAGATGTTTCATGGACTCTCTCCCTCCTGTTTTATGGATGTTGGTCATCACCATCATAGCAGGGAGAGAGTCCTTTTTTCACGACATTTGCTTTTTCTACCGCGCTTCGCTTGGTGGCCCCGACGAGCGTCGCGAACAAAAGTTCGCAACCCTCGTCGGGGATCATTTCGGAATGTCACCCACAAATATTTTACTCACACAGTACCCATGATGGATTTGACAAACTGGAGCTTTTCATAAAAGAGTGAAACGATTTTTTCGTAAATGCGACTAATGTAACAAAGGAGCATTCCCGTTAGGAGCTTTTCCGGGGACTTGATCAAAAAAAGCCCTCTTGGTATGATGCAGGGGTGTCAACCACATCACTCACCATACCAAGGAGGACTTCAGATGAATTGTACACAAAACTATAAAATTGATCAAGTAACCGAACAAACGCTTGTCGTGGGTATTGATATCGCGAAACGAACCCACTACGCCTGCTTCGTGGATGACCGGGGGCGCGTGCTTCGCAAATCGTTCCCGATCTTCCAGTCGAAAGAGGGGTTTCAACAGCTGTATAAAGCGATTCAGGGGGCGATGCAAGCGTTCGGGAAGTCAGAGGTGATCGTCGCCGTGGAGCCGACCGGGCACTACTGGTTGAACCTGGCCTACTTCCTCGAGGAGCACGGGATCCCGTTGGTCATGGTCAACCCGGCGCATGTGTGCCGGTCGAAAGAACTTGATGACAACCTGCCGACGAAACACGACGCCAAAGACGCCCTGGTCATTGCCAGACTGGCAAAAGACGGACGATTCCTCGTTCCCCGGCTGCTGCACGAGATTGAAGCCGATTTGCGCGTGGGGAGCACGCTCAAAGAGAAGCTCCGCAAGGAACAGACGGCGGTGAAAAACGCGATCGTCCGCTGGACGGATCGGTATTTTCCAGAGTTTTGGACCGTGTTTCGTGACTTGGGGAAAACGGCGCTTTCGGTGTTGGAGTGGACGCCGCTTCCGGCTGATATGGCCGGCCGGACGGTGGAGGAGCTTCTTGAGGTGTACCGGCAAAGCGAAGGGATGAAATGCCCGCAGAAGGCCAAAATTCAGGCGTTGATCAACACCGCGAAGGACTCGATTGGGGTGACGGAAGGGACAGCGATGGCCCGGTTTGAGATCGCCGCGCTCGTCCGCCGATACCGCCAATTGGAGGCGGAGATCGCTGCACTGGACGCCGAGTTGAAGGCATTGGTTCAAACGACGATGGAGTACCAATGGTTGAAAACGGTCGACGGGTTGGGAGACGCCACGATCATCGATCTGCTGGCGGAGATCGGCAGCTTCGCCCATTATCGGGACCCGCGCCAATTGGTGAAGTTGGCGGGCCTGACGCTCAAGGAGAACTCCTCCGGCCAGCGCAAAGGGCAAAAGCACATCTCCAAACGGGGACGGAAACGGTTGCGCTCGGTGCTGTTTCGGGCGATGATTCCGCTGATTCGGCATAACGAGGCGTTTCGCGAGCTGCATGAGTATTATACGACCCGATCCGTCAATCCGCTGACCGGAAAGCAGTCCATCGTCGCCTTGTGCCGGAAGCTGTTGAATGTGCTGTTTGCGATTTGTACGAAGAAACAAGCGTTTGACGCGGAGCGAATGAAACAGGACGTCTTGTCCCAGGTGCAACGGGCGGCCTAAGGCCTCCCCCCTGCGAACGGAAGAATCGTTGGACAACGAGATGACACCGGAGAAGCTGGCGTGATTTCATCCATTCGACCTTGAGTCCCGAAAGGAGCTTGGCCGGCCTCCGCCTGATGACGAGACCGAACGAGGGAATGTTGGCGCGAAGACGCCCGGAGACATGGGAGGGTTCGTCCTCATCAGCGACGCGGAGATCCAAAGGGTGCATCGAATATGCTTCCCCCCGCGGCAGGAAAATATAACCAGCCGTGGCCGCGAAGCGCACCCTAGGTCTGTAAGATATCCACAAAACTGAAAAAGGATGTAAGGGATTTTGTCGAAAAATATTTTTTGGACACCCCTGAGAGGCCGAAAAGCCTTGATAGATCAACATTTCTAGAGGGAGGAGGAGATTGGGCTGAAAAGATGGCTTGCTTTCATTGCCGCCGTGTGGAGTGTTTGGTTGGCAGGTTGTAGCGGGCAAACTGACCGCTATGCCATTGAAGGGTATGTCGTGAGAAAAGAAGGGGGGAGCATTTTGGTTGTCAGTTCTGATCCGCAAGATTTTCGTTCCACAGGCGGGCTTAAAGAGTTTTATAATGCCATCTTGGTTTCTAGTGCACCAGCGCGAGTGAACATTGGTCAAAAAGTTCAAGTTTGGATAGATGGGGGGATTGCTGAATCGTATCCAGGCCAAGGGAAGGCGGGCAAAGTATTGGTTGTGCCAAGCTCTCCGCGTGATGGCGCCAGCTTATCGGAGGAGGAGGCGATTCGCCAAGCGTTGAAACAAGAAGAGAGTCGGCTCGAGCATATGATTCCTGTGATTCGGGCTGTTCATTATGACAAACAAGCGGACACTTGGATGATTCAAATAAAAGACGCCCATGAACGAACGGAATTCGACGTTCGGATCAAAGATGAATAAAAGCGTTTTGCCGCATGCGAAGCAAAAGCTGTCCTCCTCTTCCCAGCACGGGGGAGAGGGGGACAGCTTGTCGATGACGCGCCAAACAATTCGTTGGATTCCGAAAACAAGTTATTACGAAGACAACACCGAGACAAGCGGACGGTCCGGCAAGTAGAGCTGGGCGTTGTCGCTTTGGCCGGCCGCGATCCAGTCGCTTTGGGGGAATTTCTTTCGGACAGCCCCCGCGGTTCGTGTCTGGAAGGAATGTTTTTTCCATGTTGCGCTGCACAGCTCGCCCCTTGTCCATTTGTTCCCTTGTCGAGTTATTGCGCTTGCCGCAGGCTGGCGATGGATGCCTCATGTTCAATCGAGCGTTTGGAGAGGATGGCCAAAATGTGCTCGTGGCGTTCTTGGTTGACCTCGATCCTTTTGACAATTTGATCGATTTCCATGACCGCTTGTCGAATAGGAACGAGATCGTCTTTGGTCGCCATCTTTGCTTGAATTTCGTTTACATTGGATTGAAGTTCGTTCGCTTTGAATTGGAGTTCATTCACTTTGGACCGGAGTTCAGCCAGTTCCTCTTTGGTCGCCATCTTTGCTTGAATTTCGTTTACGTTGGACTGGAGTCCGTTTACAGTGGAGCGAAGTTCAGCGAGTTCGTCTTTCGTGGCCATTTTCGCTTCGATGTCGTCCACTTTGGATCGGAGCTCGGCGAGTTCGTCTTTGGTGGCCATGTTGGTTTCAATGTTGTTTACTCTTGATTC
Organism: Geobacillus sp. PLS 41; assembly: GCF_056494105.1. Taxonomy (NCBI): domain Bacteria; kingdom Bacillati; phylum Bacillota; class Bacilli; order Caryophanales; family Anoxybacillaceae; genus Geobacillus; species Geobacillus sp. PLS 41. Next base: position 1,183,006 of record NZ_CM151395.1, read on the forward strand.
GATGCTGTCTACTCTCGCCTCGATGCTGTTCACTCTCTCTTCGATGCTGCCCGCTCTCGCTTCGATCTTGTTCAGTTGATTTTTCATCTCGTTGACCTCGGATGTCAAGACGCCGACGCTCGAATGGAGTTGATCGAGTCGATCCAAAATTTGGTTAAGCAATGCTTCCATATGGATCATCCTTTCCAAGTGTGGATTGACGGTGATTCAAAACAGCTATTCATGGCTTTTGTTGCTTTCCTAACGCTGTCTGGACCTTGTTGGTGAAGGGGTTGCCAAAGGAGTCGATCATCCGTGGGCATGTGTGCAGCAGATTTGGGGACATCCAGCTTCCATTTTAGCATAAATCGTATGGGGGGAGACAAGGGATTTTTTGAAGAATGATGATGAACAGGGGCGACAAGTTCTAGAGGGCTGGTGATTTAGCGCAAAATATGGCTGATTCCTGCTATCTTTCAATTCGAGAAACGCGGCTGAATCGGCTTTTTTTTCTGATGAAATGCCATCGATTTGCAGGCCGTTCTCGTTTTTCACCATCCTTCTAGAGGGTGGGTGATTGGGTAAAAAAGACTATCGATTCGCATTCTTTCTCAATTAGAGAAACCCTTGCAAAACTGACTTTCTTTTTCTGCGAAAATGCGCCGCTTTGATCAGCGATTTTCATGCCAGGGTAGGGAGCAACGCTTGCTTAGGAATGTTTTTTATTATTGTATTGACAAAGATATTCAATATCAATTATCATCTTAATTGATAAGGATTATCATTATTAAATATAGATTGAAGGAGGAATATGTAACGTGTTGCAGAAAAAATGGACCTCTCTTCTTGCCATGCTGATGGCGCTGTTCGTGCTGCTTGTGCCGTTGGCTCAACCGGCTGCGCCTGTCGAGGCCGCATCCAAGACAAGGGTGTTTAAGACGGAGCTTGGCAAGCTGGTGATCAAAGGTACCCCGAAGCGGATTGTCACGTTAAGCATGGCGGGGACAGATGCGGTTGTCACGTTAGGCTTAAAGCCAGTGGGGTATACGATTTCCAATTCTGGAACGGTGCCTACATACTTGCGCAATAAACTAAAAGGGGTGCCAAGCGTTGGGGCACTTAGCGCCCCGAGTTTAGAGAGAATCGCAGCGCTCAAACCGGATTTGATCATTATCGACCATGAATTTGAGTTCCATAAAGCGATTATCCCTCAGCTGAAAAAGATTGCGCCAGTAGCGGGATTTCGTGCGAACAGCTACAAAGAAGCCATGAATCAGCTTCTTGTATTAGGAGACATCTTAGGGCGGAAGGCGAAGGCAAAATCGTTTGTGAATCAGTTTTATAAAGAATTGAAATCGCAGCAGGCAAAATTAAAAGATAAAAATCTTCGTGTATTGGGCTTTTTCGTAAATAAAGATGGCATTAATGTATGGCAGGACAACTCATTCTCCGGATCGATTTTTACGGCGCTTAAGGCTGATTATGCATTTAAGGAAAAAGGGGATGAATACTCCGACTTTAAAACAGTAAGTTTAGAAAGAATTTTAGAAATCGATCCAGACGTGCTGTTTGCCTATACGGATCCTGGGAAGAATGACCTGAAAAAAGTGAAAGCCAACCCGATTTGGTCCCAATTAAAAGCGGTGAAAAAGAAGCGGGTGGTGGAAGTCAATCGCGATCTTTGGTCTCGCAGTCGGGGACCGTTGGCGGCAAAATTGATTGTAAAAGAAGCGGCATCCATTTTAAAACGTTATCAGTGATGGGATGGGGCTAGCGAGAGGATGTCATCTTTGACATACGGAAAAAGAGCGATATGGATCAGTTCGATGTTAGTGTTGGGCATCATTTTGTTGATCATCGTTTCTTTAGTCTCTGGTCCGTTTTTTGTGCCGATTCCAAAAGTGCTGGATGTCCTTTTGCATGACGATGGATCCAAAGCACGAACGGTGGTTTGGGAACTGCGTTTTCCCCGCGCCCTTCTAGCGGTTTTGATTGGGGCGAGTTTGGCTGTGGCTGGAGCGATGATGCAATGTTTAACGAAAAATCCAATGGCCGAGCCAAAAATCATGGGAGTGTCGGCCGGCGCTGCTGCGATGGTTGTTCTAATCGAATATTTTTTCGCCGGCCTTCCCCTTCTTTTCTTTTCTCCCCTTGTCTTTTTGGGGGCGGCGGTTGGGGGAGCCCTCGTATATAGTTTGTCTCTGAAGAGAGGCACCCTTTCCCCGGTTCGTTTGACCCTTGCCGGAGTGGCGGTCAGCGCATTTTTGCATGCGATCACCGTCGGAATTTTGGTCTTGCTTGGCCAGGATGCGGCCGCCGTATATGCATGGCTGGCCGGTGGGTTAAACGGCTTGACATGGCGCCATGTTTCGCTGATCGCTCCATGGTCTCTTGCTGGCTTGCTCCTCTCCATCATGATCGCTTCGAAAATGGATCTGTTGGAGCTCGGCGATGATACAGCCAAAGGGCTTGGTGTTCATGTGGGGATTCTCAAAACTGTGATGGCAGTCATGATTATTATTTTGGCTGGAAGTGCGGTGTCCGTATCCGGGGTCATCGGGTTTATCGGCTTGATCATTCCGCACATCGTCCGAAAAATGGTCGGGGTGAACTATACGTATATCGTTCCAGTCAGCGCCTTGTGCGGAGGAATGTTGCTTTTGACGGCTGACTTGCTTGCACGCTTGGTGGCGCAGCCGATTGAACTTCCTGTCGGGGTGTTTACCGCCGCCATTGGTTGCCCATATTTTTTGTATTTGATTAGGAAGCAGGGCGAATGGAATGCGTAAGCGTGATGTGGGACTTGTGGCTGGTTTGGCATTGCTTCTTGTCATCATCGTGCCGCTCAGCGCTTGTTTCGGGGATGTGAAAATCCCTGTTTCGCAAGTATGGGAGGCATTTTTCAACCGAAAGTCTTCCCTGAATGGGGAAATCGTGTGGGAATATCGCTTGCCAAGGATATTGGTTGGGCTGTTTGTCGGTGCCAACCTCGCCGTATCCGGAGCGCTGTTGCAAGCCGTGACGCAAAACCCGCTTGCTGCTCCGAATGTCATTGGCATGACGGCTGGCGCCAGCTTTTTTGCTGTGTTGGCGCTGCTGATCATTCCGCATTTTCCTGTCAGCGGCCTGCCGTTCGTCACCTTTTTCGGGGCTCTCTTCGCCGGCCTTTGCGTGTATGCGTTTGCCTGGAAGAAAGGAATGGATAAGGGCCGGTTTGCTCTATCGGGAATTGCTTTTGATGCCTTGTTTCAGGCCGTCATTACAGGGATTTTGGTTTTTGCGACCAAAGGGATTGATGCCGCGGTCATTTGGTTGGCGGGGAGTTTATGGGGACGGACATGGGAACATGTTTTTCTCATTGTTCCCTGGTCGGTGATCGGACTCGGATTTGCTTATCTTTGTTATCGCCGCATGAATGTTTTGCAGCTGCATGATGATGTAGCGGCGAGTTTGGGACTGCGTGTCCAAGCAGCCCGTTTCCTGATTTTTCTCATTGCGGTCGGCTTGTGCGGAAGCGCGGTGGCCGTATCGGGTCCGATTGGATTTGTGGGACTGGTCATCCCCCATCTTGCCCGTTTGTTGACAAGGGCCGATTATCAGCGGCTCATTCCGGTCAGCGCCTTATTAGGAGCGATTTTGATGATCAGCGCGGATACGGCAGGAAGAACCATCGCGGCGCCAATCGAAATCCCAGTCGGCATCCTGACGGCATTCCTTGGTGCCCCGTACTTTCTCTTTCTGCTTCGACGAGCAAAATTATAACATGATCGAATCTATCGATGAAAAGGGGATCGTTATGGGTTGGAAAAAATGGATGGTTTCTAGTTTCGTAACAGCCAGTTTAGTCATAGCGGGTGCGGCGGAGTCTGAAGCATATGCGGCGAAACCGGCCAAGCTTGCCATTGAAAGTGCACAGCCGGTGAATGCTTCAACTGTGAAAGAGTATATCGTAAAAGGAAAAGGGCTCAAGGGAGCGAAGATCAAAATTGTGATCACCGATGGAAAAGCATCTGTCACTCATTACACTGTTGTTCAAAAGAGCGGATCGTTTGAAGCGCCGGTCAACGTATCGACATTACGAGATGGGACATTGACGGTGTCTGTCACGCAAATCATCAAGGGACAGAAGCATAGCCGCGTACAAAAAAAGATTATCAAGGATACGAAGGCGCCTTCCGTTCCGGTGATCACGAATAAAGGATGGATCAATGCCAAGCAGCAGAACGCTTATGCTGTTCAAGGAACAGCAGAACCCCATAGCGCTGTGAAGGTTTCATTGAGCGATGGAAAGCAGCGCATCACCAAAATGGTGCATGCAGACGGCAAAGGGAGATTCCGAGCGGTGATCGATGCGAGAAAACTGGCGGAAGGAGAGATTACGGTCTCCGCGGTTAGCGTGGATTCGGCAGGAAACCAAAGCGGCCAATCGAAGAAAGTGCTTCGGAAAGATGTGAGCATAGAGGCCCCTGAACTGTTGAATGAAGGATATATTAACGCTTTCAACTATGAAGCGTATCCAGTCACGGGGACAGGCACGCCTGGAGAGAAAGTGGTGGTGGAGGCTGCTGATGGAAAAAAATCCGTCTCAGCGAGCGGACTTGTGGATGAAGATGGGAATTATGAAGTAGAGATCAATACTTCTTCTCTGAAGGACGGGAAGATCACGATCCGTGTGAAAACGATCGATCAGGCGGGAAATGAAAGCCGGATGGCAAGCGTCGTCCTCATCAAATCGTTGACCTCTCCTGCCAAGCCATCTATTGAGAATAAAGGATATGTGAACGCCAGCGCAGATGCAACTGCTTATGAGGTGACGGGCAAGGGAGAGCCAGGGGCGGAAGTGGAGGTCACTTTGTCCGATGGAACGAATGAAATCAGCACAGTCGGTACGGTGGAAGAAAACGGGAGATACCGTGTAGAAGCTGATATTTCCCCGTTAAGCGATGGACTGATTACCATTACAGCCGTTCAAACGAGTGCAACGGGCAATGTAAGCCCAGAGGCAACCACGACGGTTTGGAAGGATACCGCTGTTGCCGCTCCATCATTGAACGCCCTGCCAGCCGTTACGAATCAAAATCAAGCGGCATATACGATCGCAGGAACGGCAGAAAGCAACGCATCGGTGCAAATCATCATTACGGATGGACAAAAATCTCTCGTTGAACGGACGTCGGCGGACTCGAATGGGAATTTTTCGAAGACGATCGATCTGTCTGCATTCAACAATGGCCAGCTGATGATCATTGTGACACAAGAAGACAAAGCGCAAAACCATAGTGAAGCGACCACAGCGACGGTGACGAAAGGGCAATAAGAAGGAACCTGTCGGCCGAGCCTTTCTTTGAAGCGGGATGCTTCAAAGAGGACTCGGTCGATTTTTTTATGAGTAGAAATGTTTCATAAGTATATGGCATAATCGTTGTAACATGTGGGTCCCTTGGGGAATCGATGATTTGATTAACGATGATCATGCAATTGTTCGCAATTGTTCGGGACCGTACACGACTTTTGGGCCGGGGAACAAAAAGCAAGGGGGATTTCCTATGGGAAACATCCAGCCAAGGCGGTTGGTGACGGCAAGCGGCCAACCGATTGTTATACGGACGGCATCGCCTGAGGATGCCGAGCGTGTCGTCGCGTTTGTGAAGGCGGTGGCGGCGGAAGCGCCGTATTTGTTGACGACAGAAGCGGAAGTGGTGACGACAAGCGAGCGGCAAAGGCAATGGCTGCAACAAATGGCTGATGATCCCGGAAAGCTGGCGATTGTCGCCGAGCAGGAAGGGGACATCATCGGGTTTTTGGATTTTCATAACGGTAATAAGCAGCGGACGAAGCACCAAGGGTCTTTCGGCATGAGCGTGAAAAACGGCTTTCGAGACCAGGGGATCGGCACGGCGTTGCTTGCAGCGCTCCTTGATTGGGCAAAAGAAAATCCTTTGATTGAAAAAGTTTGCCTCGAAGTCGTCGCTGACAACACGAACGCGATTCGATTGTATCAAAAGTTTGGATTTGTGGAAGAAGGCGTGAAGAAAAAAGCTGCAAAAATCGATGACGGGACGTATTGGGATTTGATTTTGATGGCCCGCTTTGTCAAGTAGGTTCGGCGGATGAGTGCGGGGAGATCGCTCGATGAGCATTTCCTTCCTTTCTATTGCGCCGGTTTGCGCTTCGGTGCGGCGGCCGGAGTGACAAGGAGGGAGAACGTGAGCGACAAGGGAATGAGGTTGTTGCCGCTTGGCGTCAGGCTCATGAAGCCGCAGCGGGAACAATACAAACGGATGGCGGCCTGCGAGAGAAAGGCCGCCATGTTGGTTTTGGTTGAAATGCCCAATCTTTTGTCATTTGGTCCCGATGTGCTGTTATTTCTGCCGTTGCTTCTCCTAGAAGACTTGTGATTTAAGGGGAAATGTTGCTCCCCAACAGCGTTTCTCAAATTGAAAAACCTTGCAACACCATAACTTTATCCCTTTCGACTTCTCGCAAATCGAGCGAATCCGTTGTTTTTCACCGGTCTTCTAGAAGGCCGGTGAATTAGTGAAAAGTCGCGAAAAACGGACTCTTCTCAAATTGAGAAGTCCTGTAAAATCAACGCCTCTCTTTCACCCAAAAGCAACGGATTCGGCGAAATCGGTCGTTTTTCACCAGTTCTCTAGGAGGCGCGGCGCTTTTTTGAGTAAAAGAGGTGTTGGGGGCTGCTCGCAGAAAGGAGCGGCCGCTCCTGGCCGCGCACCGCTACGAACGCTCGCTGAAGGCGATTTGAATGCCGATTAGGGCGAAGATGGCGCCTTTGAGCCAATGGATTCGCTTCGTGATGGCGGTGTTGGCCAAGAGCCAATGGCGCAGTTTTTCCGCGCCGATGCTCACCAAGGTGAAGACGGCGAGCGCTTGAGCGAGAAAGACGGCGCCAAGAAGCAACATCTGTTGCGGCACGCGGCCCGCTGACGGATCAACGAACTGCGGCAGGAGCGCCAAAAAGAAGAGCGACACTTTCGGGTTGAGCACGTTCATGACAATGCCTTTTTTGTACAGCGAGGCGTATGCCATTGGCTTCTGCCGCCCAAAGGCGAGACTGCTGTCTTTTTCGCGGAACGCCTGCCATGCCAAGTACAGCAAATACGCGGCGCCGGCGTACTTGACGATGGCAAACGCCAAGGCGGATTGGTAAATGACAGCCGAGACGCCAAGCGTGGCTGCACTGATGTGGACAAGCAGGCCGGTGCACAGCCCGAGCGCGGTGGCGATGCCCGCCTGTTTGCCTTGGGACAGGCTTTGGGCGATGACGAACAAAATGTCTGGCCCCGGCGCTAACGTAAGCAAAACGGCGACGCCGAAAAACGAGAAGATCGTTCCGATTCCCATGAGGCATCCCTTCCTTCGGCATGATGACTCTATATGTTCGCCGCGGATCGTATTGATTCCTTTTTGTTTGAAAGGGAAAATGGACAAACGAAAAAGCCGCCCATGCCATTAGAAGCAGAGGCGGCATTTCCTATTCATGGAAAGCTTTTTTCTCCAAAAACGCCCGGCCATAGCGGCCATGGTCATGGAGCATGGCGTGCTCCACCTGGATGGTGGCGTGCTCGATTCCGTATTTTTCCTTCAACATTTCATTCACCGCCAAGATGACGCATAGCGGCTGGATGCGTTCGTTGACAAACACATGAGCCGACAGCGAGTAATGGTCGGTCGAGATGGCCCATAAGTGCATGTCGTGCACGTCTTCGACCCCTTCGATCTTTCGAATATCGGCGCGGATTTGTTCGAGGTCGAACCCATCTGGCACGGCTTCCATTAAGATGAGATACGATTCGCGCATAATTTTCGCCCCGCCTGTGAAAATGATGGCGGCGATCACTAAGCTGATGATCGGGTCGAACACCGTCCAGCCGGTGAAGTAAATGAGCAGCGCGGAAACGATGACGCCGATCGAGCTAATCAAGTCGCCGATGAAATGCCAAAGGGCGCTCTGAACGTTCAAGTTGTCTTCCTCTTTCGTGCTCCGGCTTAAGACGATGGTCAACGTCAAGTTGACGACGAGGCCGATCGCTGCGATCCCGAGCATGAGGCGAAAGTTGATCGGTTCAGGATGGAGAAAACGCTGAATGCCTTCCCATAAAATCCACAGCGCAATGACGGCCAACGTCAGCCCATTCAAAAACGATGTGATGATTTCAAACCGCAAAAAGCCGAACGTAAACCGACGGTTCGGCGGGCGCGTCGCCATGTAGAGGGCGACCATGCTTAAGCCAAGCGCCAATACATCGGATGCCATATGGGCCGAATCGGACAAGAGGGCGAGTGAGTTGGAAATCAGTCCGCCAATGATTTCGACGGCGGTGAAAAACATGGTCAACAAAAGCGTCACCCAGAGCGCTTTTTTCGATTCATTTTGCGTTTTGACGTGCGGGAGATGGTGAAAATCGTACAGTGTTGGAGCCATAATGCACCTCCATTATTTATAATAATTATCAATTTGTATATATTATAATATAAAAATCCACCTGTGTGCAAATGAAATTTCGACAGCCAGAAACAGCGGTTGTTGGAATTTGTCTAAAAATATAGACGAAGCATTCAAGGAATAAAGCCTTCTGTTGGCGAATAGGAATCAATGCTGTGTATGGCCATCATTTTGCTTCGGAAAGGATGCGATCCAGCTTGATTGCGGCGAATCCGACAGATTTAGAAGTGTATTTGTTTCATGAAGGCCGTTTGTATCAAAGTTATGAGCTGTTCGGCGCTCATGTCATCCGCGGCGGCGGAGCGGTCGGCACTCGCTTTTGCGTGTGGGCGCCCCATGCGCGGGAAGTCCGTCTTGTCGGCAGTTTCAACGATTGGAATGGGGCGAATTCCCCCCTGACGAAGGTGAACGACGAAGGGGTATGGACGATCGTTGTTCCAGAAAACTTGGAAGGGCATCTCTATAAATATGAGATCATCACACCGGATGGCCGTGTTCTGTTGAAAGCGGACCCGTACGCCTTTTACTCCGAATTGCGCCCTCATACCGCCTCGATTGTCTACGATTTGAAAGGATACGAGTGGAATGATTCACCTTGGCAGCGGAAGAAACGGCGAAAGCGGATTTATGACCAACCGATGGTCATTTATGAACTTCATTTCGGTTCGTGGAAAAAGAAACCGGACGGCCGCTTTTATACGTACCGTGAGATGGCCGACGAACTCATTCCGTACGTGCTGGAGCGCGGATTTACGCACATTGAGCTGCTTCCGCTTGTCGAGCATCCGCTCGACCGTTCGTGGGGGTATCAAGGGACCGGCTATTATTCGGTGACAAGCCGCTACGGTGCGCCGCATGATTTCATGTATTTCGTCGACCGCTGCCATCAGGCAGGAATCGGGGTCATTCTCGATTGGGTGCCGGGGCATTTTTGCAAGGACGCCCACGGGCTGTACATGTTTGACGGCGCGCCGACGTATGAATACGCGAATGAAAAAGACCGAGAAAATTACGTCTGGGGGACGGCGAATTTTGACTTGGGCAAGCCGGAAGTGCGCAGTTTTCTGATCTCCAATGCGTTGTTTTGGCTGGAGTATTACCATGTGGACGGGTTTCGCGTCGATGCGGTCGCCAATATGCTTTATTGGCCGAACAACGACCGGCTCTATGAAAATCCGTATGCGGTCGAGTTTTTGCGCCAGTTGAATGAGGCGGTGTTTGCCTATGACCCGAACGTCTGGATGATCGCTGAAGATTCGACCGACTGGCCTCGGGTGACCGCGCCGACGTACGATGGCGGCCTTGGGTTTAACTACAAGTGGAACATGGGCTGGATGAACGACATGCTGAAGTATATGGAAACGCCGCCGCATGAGCGGAAATACGCCCATAACCAAGTCAGTTTTTCCCTCCTTTATGCGTATTCGGAAAATTTCATTTTGCCATTTTCCCATGATGAAGTTGTGCATGGCAAAAAATCGCTGCTCAATAAAATGCCTGGGTCGTACGAAGAGAAGTTCGCCCAGCTGCGCCTATTGTATGGGTACATGATGGCCCACCCTGGGAAAAAGCTGCTGTTTATGGGCAGTGAGTTTGCCCAGTTTGATGAATGGAAGTTTGCCGAGGAGCTGGACTGGGTGCTGTTCGATTTTGAATTGCACCGGAAAATGGACGAATATGTGAAGCAGCTGATCGCCTGCTATAAACGGTATAAGCCGTTTTACGAGCTTGATCATGATCCGAGAGGGTTTGAATGGATTGACGTTCATAATGCCGAGCAAAGCATTTTTTCATTCATCCGCCGGGGGAAAAAAGAAGGTGATGTGCTGGTCATTGTTTGTAATTTCACAAATCAGGCGTATGACGATTACAAAGTCGGCGTGCCGCTTTTGGCGCCGTACCGCGAAGTGCTTAACAGCGATGCAGCGGAGTTTGGCGGTTCGGGACATGTCAACGGGAAGCGGCTTCCCGCTTTCAGTGAGCCGTTTCATGGAAAACCGTACCATGTGCGCATGACGATTCCGCCGTTTGGCATTTCCATTTTGCGGCCAGTGCAAAAACGAGGGGAGAGAAAGCAGAATGAAGAAGAAGTGCATCGCCATGTTATTGGCCGGCGGGCAAGGAAGCCGGCTTCGCTCGCTGACGAAAAACATCGCGAAACCAGCCGTGCCGTTTGGGGGGAAGTACCGGATCATTGATTTTACGTTGAGCAATTGCACGAACTCGGGCATTGACACAGTCGGGGTGTTGACCCAATATCAGCCGCTTCTTTTGCACTCGTACATCGGCATCGGAAGCGCATGGGATTTAGATCGAAGAAACGGGGGCGTCACCGTCCTTCCCCCTTACTCCGCCTCTTCCGGCGTCAAATGGTACGAAGGCACAGCGAACGCCATTTATCAAAATATGAATTATATTGAACAATACGACCCGGATTACGTTCTCGTGCTGTCTGGCGATCATATTTACAAGATGGATTACCAGCAGATGCTCGACTACCATATCGCCAAACAGGCGGATGCAACGATTTCCGTTATTGAAGTGCCGTGGGAAGAGGCGAGCCGATTCGGCATTATGAACACGAATGAAAACATGGAAATTGTCGAATTTGCCGAAAAGCCGGCCAATCCGAAAAGCAATTTGGCATCGATGGGCATTTACATTTTCAATTGGCCGTTATTGAGGGAGTATTTGCAAATCGACAACGCCGATCCGCATTCGTCGCACGACTTCGGCAAAGATGTGATTCCGCGGCTGCTTCGGGAGAACAAGCGGCTCGTGGCCTATCCGTTCAAAGGCTATTGGAAAGATGTCGGCACCGTCAAAAGCTTGTGGGAAGCCAACATGGATTTGCTCGATGAACACAATGAACTTGACTTGTTTGATCGCTCGTGGCGCATTTATTCGGTCAACCCGAACCAGCCGCCGCAATACATCGCTCCCGAGGCGGAAGTGAGCGATTCTCTCATCAATGAGGGATGCGTCGTGGAAGGAACGGTGGAGCGCTCGGTGCTGTTTCAAGGCGTCTGCATCGGCAAGGGAGCGGTTGTGAAAGAATCCGTCATTATGCCAGGGGCAACAGTTGGTGAAGGAGCGTATGTCGAGCGAGCGATCGTCACTCCGGAGATCGTCATCCCGCCGCATTCGACTGTGAGCCCGGGCGATGCTGATGATGACGTCGTGCTCGTAACGACCGAGTGGATCAAGCAACGGAATAAGGACACCGCAAGGAAGGATGGAGCACAATGAACAACAACATGATGTTGGGCGTCATCGACGCGACCACGTATATGGAGGCAATGGCGCCGCTTGTCGAGCAACGCTCAATCGCAGCGGTGCCGTTTGCCGGGCGGTATCGGCTCATTGATTTCGTGCTTTCAAGCATGGTCAACTCCGGCATTGAAAGCGTCGCGATTTTTCCGAAATACCAATATCGGTCGCTGATGGACCATTTAGGATCAGGGAAGAATTGGGATTTAAACCGAAAGCGGGACGGATTGTTTTTCTTCCCATCGCCGGACTTGTTGTTTTCCGGTGAGCGCCGGGTCGGGGCGTTTGCCCATTTTGAGCAGCATATCGACTATTTTTTGCGGAGTCGGCAAAAGTATGCGGTCATCGTCAATAGCTACACGGTGTGCAACATCGACTTTGACGCCGTCCTCGAGCGCCATATCGAACGCGGCTGCGATGTGACGCGAATTTGCCATCGCGGCGAGCCGCTGGAGATGTACGTGTTGGAGACGTCTCTTCTGCTTGATTTCATTGCCAATTATAAAAACCGCGGCTATCGAAGCATCGTCGATGTCGTCTGCGATAACTGTCATTCGCTGTCCATTTGCGACTATGAATACAGCGGGTATGCGGCCGTCATCGATTCGCTCGCCCGCTATTTCCGCGCGAGCATGGAGCTTCTTGACCGCAGTGTTTGGGAGCAGCTTTTTCTTCCATCGCGGCCGATTTATACGAAAGTGAAAGACGAGCCGCCGACGAAATACCGGCGGGAAGGGAATGTGAAGCGCTCGATGATCGCCAACGGCTGCGTCATTGAAGGAACGGTGGAAAACAGCGTCTTGTTTCGTTCCGTGAAAATCGGCAAAGGAGCCGTTGTGAAGAACAGCATCATTATGCAAAAATGCCAAATCGGCGATGGTTGTGTGCTTGATGGCGTCATCGTCGACAAAGACGCGAAAATCGAACCGGGGGTCGTTTTGCAAGGGACAGCGGAGCGGCCGTTTGTCGTTCGCAAAGGAACGGTGCAAGGGGAGGTCGTGAATCGATGAACGTGCTGTTTGCCGTATCAGAATGCGCCCCGTTTGCCAAATCGGGAGGATTGGCTGACGTCGCCGGCGCGCTGCCGAAAGAGCTGCGCCGGCTCGGCGTGGACGTCCGTGTTATGATGCCAAAGTATGAAACGATTGCTCTAAAGTGGAAAGAACGAATGGGCAAAGTGGCGGAGCTCGTCGTGCCGGTCGGGTGGCGCCGCCAGTATTGCGGCGTTGAGAAGCTCGAGCATGACGGGGTCGTCTATTACTTGATCGACAACGAATACTATTTCAAACGGCCGCAGCTGTACGGCCATGGTGACGACGGCGAGCGGTTCGCCTATTTTTGCCGGGCGGTGCTGGACGCGCTTCCGGCGATTTCGTTTCAGCCCGACATCATTCATTGCCATGACTGGCACACCGGCATGATTCCGTTTTTCTTGCGCGAGCAATACCGTCATGATCCGTTTTATGCGGATATCCGCACTATCTTTACGATTCACAACTTGCAGTTTCAAGGGCTGTTTCCGCGCGGGATTTTAGAGGATTTGTTGAATTTGGACGGACGGTATTTCACCGTCGACCATCTCGAGTTTTACGGAAGCGTCAGCTTTATGAAAGGGGCTCTTGTCGCCTCCGATTTGATTACGACGGTCAGCCCGACGTACAAAGAAGAGATTCAGACCGCCTATTACGGCGAGCGGCTTGACGGGCTGTTGCGGGCGCGGCGGGATGATTTGCTTGGCATTTTAAACGGCATTGACGACGAGTTTTATAACCCGGAAACCGATCCGTTTTTAGCGGCGACCTATAGCGTACATACGCGGGAAAGAAAAAAACTCAACAAACGCGCTTTGCAGCGGCGGTTTGGTCTGCCAGAGCGGGATGATGCACCCGTTGTCGCAATGGTGACGCGAATGACGGCGCAAAAAGGGCTCGATTTAGTCACGTGCGTCTTTCATGATTTGATGCAGGAAGAGATGCAGCTTGTTGTGCTTGGAACGGGGGATTGGCGGTTTGAACAGTTTTTCTCGCAAATGGCGGCGGCCTATCCGGACAAAGTCGGGGTGTACATCGGCTTTCACGAACCGCTCGCCCATCAAATTTATGCGGGCGCGGACTTGTTTTTAATGCCGTCGTTGTTTGAACCGTGCGGGCTGAGCCAAATGATCGCGCTTCGGTATGGGACGATTCCGATCGTTCGGGAAACGGGCGGGCTGAACGATACGGTGCAATCGTACAATGAATTCACAGGAGAAGGGAACGGGTTCAGCTTTACGAACTTTAACGCCCACGACATGTTGTACACGATCCGCCGGGCGCTGTCGTTTTACCGCCAGCCGTCTGTCTGGGAGCGGCTCATGGAGCGGGCGATGCGCGGCGATTACAGCTGGCGCCGGTCGGCGAGGGAGTATCGAAAAGCGTACGAACAGCTGAACAAAAAGGGGGAAGACGCGCTTGTTCGCGGATAAAGAAACGTTTCAACGGGCGTTTGTGACGCGGGTCGAGGCGTTGTGCGGCAAACCGTTTGCGGAGTCGACGGCGCGCGATCATTATCATGTCCTTGGCCATATGGTGCGCGAACATATCAGCCGCCATTGGATCGCGACGAACGAGCGCTGCCGGGCGGAGCGGCGGAAGCAGGTGTACTATTTGTCGATCGAGTTTTTGCTCGGCCGTTTGCTCGGAAGCAACTTGTTAAACCTCGGTGTCCGCCCGATGGTCGAAGAGGGGCTTCGCGAGCTCGGCATCCGCCTCGAAGACGTCGAGGAGAGCGAGGCGGACGCTGGGCTTGGCAATGGCGGGCTCGGGCGGCTCGCCGCCTGTTTTCTTGACTCGCTCGCCACATTGAATTTGCCGGGCCACGGCCACGGCATTCGCTATAAACACGGGCTGTTTGATCAAAAAATCGTTGACGGCTATCAAGTCGAGCTGCCGGAGCAATGGCTGCGAAACGGGAACGTTTGGGAAATCCGGAAAGAAGAGCTGGCGGTCGAAGTTCGCTTCTGGGGAAGGGTCGAGGTGTCGGAACAAAACGGCCGCCTTGTGTTCCGCCATGTCGACAGCGAAAACGTGATGGCTGTGCCGTACGATATGCCGGTCATCGGCTTCGGGACGAACACGGTCAACACGCTCAGGCTTTGGAGCGCCGAGCCGGCGAAAACGTTCCCGCTTCATAAAGATGTGATGAAGTACAAACGGGAGACGGAAGCCATTTCGGAGTTTTTGTACCCGGACGATACGCACGATGAAGGCAAACTGCTGCGGTTAAAGCAGCAGTATTTTCTCGCCGCCGCCAGCCTCGGCAGCATCACTCGCGCCCATCGCCGCCAGCACGGGAGCTTGCGCCGCCTCCATGAATATGTCGCCATTCATATCAACGACACGCACCCCGCGCTTGCGATTCCGGAGTTGATGCGCATTTTGCTCGATGAGGAAGGGATGAGCTGGGAAGAGGCTTGGCACATTACGACCCATACGATCGCGTACACGAATCATACGACGCTGGCGGAAGCGCTGGAGAAATGGCCGATTCGTCTGTTTCAGCCGCTGTTGCCGCGCATTTATATGATCGTCGAGGAAATCAACGAACGGTTTTGCCGCGAGCTGTGGGAACGTTATCCCGGCGATTGGAGGCGGATTGAACAAATGGCCATCGTCGCCCACGAGATGGTGAAAATGGCGCACTTGGCCGTTGTTGCGAGCCATAGCGTCAACGGTGTGGCGAAACTGCATACGGACATATTGAAACAGCGGGAAATGCGCTTGTTTTACGAATGGGCGCCGCACAAGTTCAACAACAAAACGAACGGGGTGACGCATCGTCGCTGGCTGTTAAAGGCGAACCCGGAGCTGTCGGCGTTGATTACGGAAACGATTGGTCCGCGCTGGATCCGCGAGCCGGAAGCATTGATTGAGCTGAAGTCTTATGCTTCCGATCCGGCGTTTCAGCAGGCGTTGGCTGCGGTCAAACAGCAGCGGAAGGCGAGGCTCGCCGCCCGCATTTACGAAAAAACCGGGATTCTTGTTGACGAATCGTCCATTTTTGACGTGCAAGTGAAGCGGCTGCACGCTTATAAACGGCAGTTGTTAAACGTTTTGCACATTATGCATTTATACAATCGGCTGAAAGAAGACCCGTATGTTTCGATCCACCCGCGCACGTTCATTTTCGGAGCGAAAGCGTCGCCAGGCTATTACTACGCCAAGCGGATCATCAAGCTCATCCATTCGGTGGCGGATCAGGTGAACAACGATAAACGGACGAACGAGCAACTGAAGGTCATTTTTTTGGAAAATTACCGCGTATCGCTCGCGGAAGAAATCATTCCGGCCGCCGATGTGAGCGAGCAAATCTCAACAGCCAGCAAAGAAGCGTCCGGGACGGGCAACATGAAGTTTATGATGAACGGCGCCGTTACGCTTGGCACGCTGGATGGAGCGAACGTCGAAATCGCGGAAGCCGTCGGGGAGGACAACATGTTTTTGTTCGGACTGACGGCCGATGAAGTGCTCCGCTACTACGAACACGGAGGCTATCGGGCGCATGAGTATTACCATCATGACAAACGGATCAAGCAAGTTGTCGACCAGCTCATCAACGGCTTTTTCCCTGATGTCGGCGACTACTTTGAGCCGATTTACGACTCGCTGCTGGCGCAAAACGACGAATATTTTGTGCTGCGCGACTTTGCCGCCTACGCCGAGGCGCACGAGCGGGTTGAGGCCGCTTACCGCGATCCGGCGCGCTGGTGGCGGATGAGCGCCGTCAACATCGCCCATTCCGGCCGTTTCGCCAGCGATCGAACCGTAGCGGAATACGCGGCCGAAATTTGGGGTCTTTTGCCGTCGGGGGAACGTTTCTCAACTTAGGAAAGGACGTTTTTGGGCTGCTTTTTCATCGTCTTTGGCGAGGAGACCCCCACTTCAACGACCAAAGGGAGTAAGTGGGGGAGGAATCGCTTTTTTGTGTTTTTGTATCACTAAAAAATATATTTAGTGAAAGAGAGGTGAGACAAATGGACATGACGTTAACAGCCAAAATCAAAATTTACCCAACAGCGGAACAAGCAGAAGTATTGAAAGCCACCCTTTCCGCTTATCGACAAGCGTGCAACGCTGTGTCTGTTGTGATTTTTGACACAAAAGTGCTTGCACAAGCCAAGTTACACGACATGACCTATCGTCTACTTCGATCAAACTACGCTTTGCGTTCGCAAATGGCGCAATCTGTGATTAAAACGGTGATCGCTAGATACCGTTCCCTAAAAAGCAATGGTCATGAATGGACATTG
Organism: Geobacillus sp. PLS 41; assembly: GCF_056494105.1. NCBI lineage: Bacteria > Bacillati > Bacillota > Bacilli > Caryophanales > Anoxybacillaceae > Geobacillus > Geobacillus sp. PLS 41. The sequence continues at coordinate 1,200,006 of NZ_CM151395.1, forward strand.
GTTCGCTTTAAAAAGCCTGAATATGACCTCGTTTGGAATCGAGATTACTCCATTGTTCAAGGGTTATTTTCTGTCAATACACTAGAAGGACGAATCAAAGTGCCATTCGAACCAAAAGGCATGGAACAATATTTTGATGGCTCATGGACGTTTGGCACAGCCAAACTCGTCTACAAGCATAACAAATTCTTTTTGCACATCCCCATGACCAAAACAATTCCAACCGTAGATGAACACAACATTCGCCAAGTGGTCGGTGTTGATGTAGGGGTTAACTTTCTTGCAACAGCTTATGATTCGCAAGGGAAAACGATCTTTTTTAACGGACGAAAAATCAAGCATATGCGTGCCAAGTACAAACGAATGCGAAAAACCCTCCAGCAAAAAGGGACGGCTTCTGCGCGTCGGAAGTTGAAAACAATCGGACAACGAGAAAACCGTTGGATGACGGATGTGAACCATGCTGTCACGAAGGCACTCGTTCGTCAATATGGAGAACGTACCCTTTTTGTATTAGAAGATTTAACAGGCATTCGTGAAAAAACAGAACGTGTACGTATCCATGACCGATATGAAACCGTATCGTGGGCTTTCTATCAGTTCCGTCAACTGTTAGAGTATAAGGCACGTTTGCATGGGTCAAAAGTGATGGTGGTTGCTCCGCATTACACCTCTTTGACATGTCCAAAGTGCGGGCATACGGAAAAAGCCAATCGAAACAAGCGTACACACACCTTTTGTTGCCGAACATGCGGATACACCTCAAACGATGACCGCATTGGTGCTATGAACCTTCAACGAAAAGGAATAGAGTACATCGTTGAAGGAACGACACAGGCATGACCTGCGTCGTTGGGCAGTTGTCAACCTGCCCCTGATGCAACCCCAAGTCAAGGAAGGAGGACCAAGTCCGCTCGCACTTCTGGGGAGTTGCAAGCCCCCACTTCAAGCGTTAGCGAAGTGGGGGTAGTTGACTCAATCATCGTCCTTTTTAGGGAATTTCGAGGGAGAAGGCATAAAAGCAAAAGGGCGTTCCGTTTGGCCGGAGCGCCCTTTCTCGCTTAGTCGTCGCCGTCGAGCCAGTCGCCGATGCCGCCGAGGATGCTGCCTTCGCCGACCGACCGTCCGCCGGCGCTCGGGGCGGCAGCGAGGACGCGGTCAGCGAGCCGGCTGAACGGAAGCGACTGCACCCACACTGCTCCCGGACCGGTGACGGTGGCCAAAAACAATCCTTCGCCGCCGAAGAAGGCGGTTTTGATGTTGCCGACATATTCAATATCGTAGTTGACGTCTTTCGTCATGGCGACAAGGCAGCCGGTGTCAATACGAAGCGTTTCCCCGGGCTGCAAGTCGCGGCGGTGGATCGTTCCGCCGGCGTGCAAAAAGGCAAGCCCGTCACCTTCCAACTTTTGCATAATAAACCCTTCGCCGCCGAAAAAGCCAGCGCCGAGCTTGCGCTGAAACTCAATGCCGACGGAAACGCCTTTTGCCGCACACAAAAAGGAGTCTTTTTGGCAGATGAGCTTCCCGCCAAGTTCGCTTAAATCGACCGGGATGATTTTTCCCGGATACGGAGCGGCGAAGGCGACGCGGCGCTTGCCGCTTCCTTGGTTGGTAAACACGGTCATGAACAAGCTTTCGCCGGTGAGCAGCCGCTTTCCCGCGCCGACAAGGCGGCCAAGCAGCCCTTTTCCGGACGAGGAGCCGTCGCCAAATACGGTTTCCATGACGATGCCGTCATCCATCATCATCATCCCGCCCGCTTCCGCGACCACGCTTTCGTATGGGTCGAGCTCGATTTCGACAAACTGCATGTCATCGCCGTACAGCCGGTAATCGATCTCATGTGCGTTCATCATTTCGCCTCCATTCGGATCATATGACGTTCTGCTCTGTACTACGGAAAACGGCATCGGCCCGTTTCACAAAAAAGACCATCTTGCCGATGGCCTTTTTCATGGAGTTGTTTCCCCAAAATGCTGCTGGGACGGTCTTTCATCGTACCGGCGGTAGCTGTCTGTCGATGTATACGGGTCTTTTTCATACGCCGGCAAATCGCCGATGTTCGACATGATGCCTTCGTCATCCAATATGTTTTCCAGCAGCTCATGCTCCCGCGTCGGGTACACACGTACGTGTCTGCCATGCAAATCGACGGCCGCGAAATTTTCCAAGTCTTCGACATAGCCGACGTTCTCTTCCGACTCGGCATACACTTCGCTGTAGGAATCGACGTTTTTGCCAAGGTCCGAAGGGGTGTCGGATGTGCCGTAGCGGGCTGCTTCCTGCCATGCATCTTCCGCGTCGTAAGCGACCGATTCCGCGCGGTCATCGAAATCGAATTTGCCAAACGGCGGCATAAGCACGCCCTCTTCAAGCGGCCGCTTTTGCGACACCGTTTGATCCGGGCTGTGCTCGCGGCAGTAGAGTGTTGTCGGCAGCGCCTCGAGCCGTTCGTATGGGATCGGCCGGCCGCATACGCAGCACGTTCCGTATGTGCCGTCGGCGATGGCGCCAAGCGCCCGTTCAATCTCGCGAACTTCGCGCTCGGCATGCTCCTTTAGGGCGAGATCTTTTTCCCGCTCATACAGCTCTGTCGCCTCATCGGCCGGATGGTTGTCGTAGCTCGCCAGCTCACCGACCGCATCGTGGGCGTGGCTGCGGATCATGCCGAAATGGTCGTTTTGCTTCAGCCGGTCTTCCGTCTCCCGTTTCATGTCGAGCAGTCTTGAGCGGAGGGCGGCAAGCTGTTCGTTCGTCAGCATCAGTCGCAATCCCTTCCTTCGCAGTAGCGTCTATATGGTGTAGTATGGGCGAAAATCAAAAAAAAACACGGTCATGTTGACCGTGTTACAGCCAATGGGCAATGAGCAAGCCAGCGGCGAGCAAAAAGCCGAACTGTGTATTCGTTTGCGCCGTCGCCTTCATGGCCGGCATCATCTCGATCGGCTTGATTTTGCCGATAAATCCGCGCGTCGCGGCGATTGCTTTTGGAATGCTCAATAAAGCGAGCAGCGCCCAAAACGGCACGATCTGAAACACCGCAAGCGCGGCCGTCCAAAGAAAGGCAACGGCGAACATGGCAGCGAGCAGGCGGATGGCCCAATCGCGGCCAATCAAAATGGCGAGCGTCTTTCGCCCTTTTTCACGGTCGCCGTCCAAGTCGCGAATATTGTTCGCCAGCAAAATGGCGCCGACCAAAATCGCGATCGGAATGGCGGTGAGCACGGCGCCGCCGCTGATATAGCCCGTTTGGATGAAAAATGAAATCAAAATGATGACAAAGCCCATAAAAAACCCAGCCGCCAGTTCGCCAAACGGCGTATAGGCGATCGGAACCGGCCCTCCGGTGTAAAAATAACCGGCCGCCATGCAAATCGTTCCGACAACGGCGAGCCACCAACTGCTTTCGGCGCAAATGTAGATGCCGATGAGCATAGCCAACCCAAGACAGCCAAACGCCAACGCCAGCACCGTTTTCGGCTTGAGGCCGTCGCGGACGATGGCGCCGCCGATGCCGACCGACTCCGGTGAATCGAGGCCGCGTTGATAATCGTAGTATTCGTTGAACATGTTCGTCGCCGCCTGAATCAACAAAGAGGCGATCATCATCGCGGCAAACAGCAGCCAATCGATCGATGTTTCGCCAAGCGCCAGCACCGTGCCGACGCATACGGGCACAAATGCCGCCGTCAGCGTATGCGGGCGCGTCAGCCGCCAAAAGACGCGCCAGTCGCGGCGCGCTGGCGGGCGATGGTCCATATGTGTGAATGATTGCATATTCATTCCCCTTAGATTCTGTGAAAATGTCATTCGTTTATGTCCAAAATAAGTGTAGGCAAACGTTGAAAGCATGTCAACCCTTCCCGATAGATAAATGATTTCCTATTATATTATAATGGGAAGTGGGGATGGAGGGGGAATTTTACGACAGAAAGCGTGAGGAACGTGGCGATTGGATTTCGACATCACCTGCAGCAACAATTGCATAGATTGGCGGTGAATGCAGGGCGGCCGTTTGTCAGCTGGGCGGAACCGTGGGAGGGCGTTGATCCGGTTTCTTTTTTTATGCAAGGGCCGTCATGCGGCTTCCGCGAACGGTTTTTTTGGGCGGATCGAACCGGAGGCACGATATTGGTCGGCCTCGGCTCCGTTTATGCGATCGAAACGGAGAAGGCCGACAGCCGGTTTGATGACGTGGAAGCGGGCCGGCGCCGATGGAAGAAGGAGATGGAGCCATACGGCGCGGCCGATGCGCCGCCGTTATTGTTTGGCGGATTTTCGTTTGACCCCTATCGGCCGGGCACCGACATGTGGCGCGGCTTTCCGGCCGGGAAGCTCGTGGCGCCGGCCGCGCTTCTTGCCGTAAGAAACGGCAAAACGACGTTGACCGTCACCGTCCCAACGGACAAAAGAGGACGGGACTGGGAGCGGGTCGGGCGCTTGCTTGAGCGGATCAGCGACCCCATGGCCGCTCCAAAGCGGCTTCCGCGCCTTGTGTCAGACGAAGAAGAAGAGAAAGAACGATGGTTGGCGGCTGTTCGCGAAGCGATCGCCTCGATTCGGGCGGGGGCGTTGGACAAGGTGGTGCTCGCCCGCGCTCGGCGCCTGGCGTTTGCCAAAACGGTGGATGCCGCGGCCGTACTCCAGCGGCTTCGCGAGCAGCAGCCGTTTGCTTACATTTTTGCGTTTGAACAGGACGGCCGCTGTTTTATCGGGGCTTCCCCTGAGCAGCTTGTCCAAAAAGAAGGGAAAATGTGCCGGTCGGTTTGCCTCGCCGGATCGGTGCGCCGCGGGGCCGATATGGAGGAAGACGAGCGGCTTGGCGCTTGGCTGCGGGCAGATCGAAAAAACAACGAAGAACATCAGTTTGTTGTGCAAATGATCGGCCGCTTGTTTTCTTCCGTCTGCGAGACGGTCGAGATGCCGCCCGCACCGCAGCTGCTCAAGCTGCCGCACATCCAGCATTTATGCACTCCGGTTGTCGGCCGTGGCTGCCGCGAGCGCTCGGTGCTCCGCTTAGTGGAAATGATGCATCCGACACCCGCGCTCGGCGGAACGCCGCGCGATCGAGCGCTGGAGGTGATCCGCGCCCTTGAGCCGCTTGACCGCGGATGGTATGCAGCGCCGATCGGCTGGGTGGATGGCGAAGGCAATGGGGAATGGGCGGTCGCCATTCGCTCCGCCTTGCTCGCCGGGAAGGAAGCCATGCTGTTTGCCGGCTGCGGCATTGTCGCCGATTCCGACCCAAACAGCGAATATGAAGAGACAAATGTGAAAATGGCCCCGATGTTATCGGCGTTGGGAGTGATGAACGATGGCTGATGCCTTGTCTGTTTATGCAGCGGCATTGGTGGACGGATTGGCGCAGGCCGGGGTGACGGAGGCGGTGATCAGCCCCGGTTCGCGCTCGACGCCGCTTGCGATGGCGATGGCGGCCCACCCTGGCCTTCGACTATATATGAATATCGATGAGCGGTCGGCCGCGTTTTTCGCCCTCGGCTTGGCGAAAGCGAAGCAGCGTCCGGTCGCGCTCGTATGCACGTCCGGAACGGCGGCGGCCAACTATGGGCCCGCGGTTGTCGAGGCATACTATTCGCGCGTGCCGCTCGTGGTGCTGACGGCCGACCGGCCGCATGAACTGCGCGATGTCGGGGCGCCGCAGGCGATTGATCAGCTGCACTTATACGGACGCTACGCCAAGTGGTTTGTGGACTTGGCGCTGCCGGAAGAGGCGGATGATATGCTGCGATACGCGCGGACGATGGCGGCAAGAGCCGTCCAAACGGCCGCCGGTGCACCGTGCGGGCCTGTGCATGTGAACGCGCCGTTTCGCGAGCCGCTTGTCCCGCATATCGATGAGGCGGTTTGGGAGCGGGTGCGGTCTGTTTCGAGAGCGCCGCAAGTGTGGCACGGCCGCCCAGCGCTGCCGCAAGAAAGCGTATCGGCGCTGTATGAGCAGCTGTCGGCGGCGGAACGCGGGTTGATCGTCTGCGGGCCGCTCGATCGCCCTGGGTTTGCCGAGGCGGTCACCGAGTTGGCGCGGGCGCTTGATTTTCCGATTTTGGCCGATCCGCTTTCCCAGTTGCGCGCCGGTACGCATGACAAAACGTACGTGCTGGACAGCTATGATGCCATATTGCGGGAGGAAACCGCCGCTTCCAAGCTTGTGCCGGATGTGGTGCTTCGGTTCGGCGCCATGCCGGTGTCGAAGCCGCTCTTTTTATGGCTCAAGCGCCATCGCGCGATTCGTCAAATTGTTGTCGACGACGGCGGCTGGCGCGATCCAACGTTGTCCGCGGACAGCTTCGTTCAGAGTGATGAACTGATTCTTTGCCGCCAGCTTCTTGAATGGGCGAAACCGAAAGAAAACAAAAGCGCGTGGTCGGCGATATGGCTAGAGATGAACGCGATCGCCCGCGCGGCGCTTGAGCGCCATCTGCCAAAAGAAGAATGGTTTGAAGGGAAAGTGTTCACGGAGCTTGCCGATTTGCTTCCAGCCGGGGCGGCGCTGTTTGTCGGCAACAGCATGCCGATTCGCGATGCGGATACGTTTCTCTTTGCGACGGACAAGCCGCTTCGCGTTTTGGCCAACCGCGGCGCCAACGGCATTGACGGAGTCGTCTCGAGCGCCTTGGGCGCAAGCGTTGCCGCGAACCCGCTTGTGCTGGTGATCGGCGACTTGTCGTTTTACCACGATGTAAATGGCTTGTTGGCGGCGAAGATGCATTCGTTGTCAGCTACCATTGTGTTGTTGAACAACAACGGCGGCGGCATTTTCTCGTTTTTGCCGCAGGCGCGCCATAAAGGGGCGTTTGAAACGCTGTTTGGCACGCCGACGGATTTGTCGTTTGCCCACGCCGTCGAGATGTACGGCGGCCGCCATACGGTGCCGCACAATTGGGCGGAGTTCCGCCGCCATGTATCGGAATCGCTGTCGTCAGGCGGGCTTCATGTCATTGAAGTGCGCACGTCGCGCGCGGAAAATGTCCGAATGCATCGATTGTTGTGGAACGAGGTTGCTCGGGAAATCGCGAAATGTCTCGAATGAAGAGGATTGGCATGACCATGATGGTGAATGGGGTTTGTTACCATGTGGAACAATACGGAGAAGGAGAGCCGCTTCTGTTGCTTCACGGGTTTACGGGCAGCGCGGACACGTGGCGGCCGCTCGCCCCGTTTTGGCCGGACTTCCGTGTGATGGCCGTCGACTTGTTGGGCCATGGGCGGACCGAGGCGCCAAAGGACGCCCGACGGTATCGGATCGAACACGCGGCGGCTGACTTGGCGGCGCTCCTTGACGAATGGGGCGTCGAACAAGTGAACGTGCTCGGCTACTCGATGGGCGGCCGGCTCGCGTTGGCGTTCGCCGTTTGGCATCCGCGCCGCGTTCGCCGCTTAGTGCTGGAAAGCAGTTCGCCCGGCTTGGAGACAGAGGAGGAGCGGCGCGCGCGGCGGGAAGCGGATGAGGCGTTGGCGCGAAAGATCGAAACGGAAGGCGTCCGTGCTTTTGTCGATGATTGGGAAAAAATCCCGCTGTTTGCCACTCAGCAGACGCTCCCGGATCCGGTGCGAGCGGCGATTCGCCGCGAGCGGCTCCGCCATACGGCAACGGGGCTTGCCAACAGTTTGCGCGGGATGGGGACCGGCGTGCAGCCGTCGTTTTGGGAACGGCTTGGCGAACTTGCCATGCCTGTGCTCCTTGTTTGCGGGGAGCGCGATGAGAAGTTTTGCCGCATCGCCGCCCAAATGCACGAGCGGCTGCCCAACAGCGAACTTATCTGTGTAAAAGGAGCCGGACATGCAATTCACGTGGAACAGCCCGGCATTTTTGCTAAAATAGTAAGTGAATTCATGACAAAGGGGGAAGTGTAAATGCCGTTTGAATGGGTGAAGCAGTACGACTATGAGGATATTATTTACGAAACGTACAACGGCATCGCCAAAATTACGATCAACCGTCCGGAAGTACATAACGCGTTTCGGCCGAAAACGGTGAACGAGATGATCGATGCGTTTACGAAAGCGCGCGATGATTCGAATATCGGCGTCATCATTTTGACCGGCGCCGGCGGCAAGGCGTTTTGCTCGGGCGGGGACCAAAAAGTGCGCGGCCATGGCGGCTATGTCGGCGAGGATGAAATTCCGCGCCTCAATGTGCTTGATTTGCAGCGGCTCATCCGCGTCATTCCGAAGCCGGTCATTGCGATGGTCGCCGGCTATGCCATCGGCGGTGGGCATGTGCTTCATGTCGTATGCGATTTGACGATCGCCGCGGACAACGCCATCTTCGGCCAAACCGGGCCGAAAGTGGGAAGCTTTGACGGCGGCTATGGCGCCGGTTATTTGGCCCGCATCGTCGGCCATAAAAAGGCGCGGGAAATTTGGTATTTATGCCGTCAGTACACGGCGCAAGAAGCGCTCGAAATGGGGCTGGTCAACAAAGTCGTGCCGCTTGAGCAGCTTGAAGAAGAAACGGTCAAATGGGCGCAAGAAATTTTGGAAAAAAGCCCGACGGCCATTCGCTTCTTAAAAGCGGCATTCAACGCCGACTCCGACGGCTTGGCCGGCATCCAACAGCTCGCCGGCGACGCGACGCTTCTCTTCTACACGACCGAAGAGGCGAAGGAAGGAATGCGGGCGTTCAAAGAAAAACGGAAGCCGGACTTCAGCCAATTCCCGCGCTTCCCGTGATGAGAACGAAGAAGCAGCTTGATGGCGCGTCAAGCTGCTTTTTGTCGCTTTTCCGAAGGGAGGAATCCTTTCGCTGGCCGTCGGCGGAGGAGGGGGCAAGAAAGGAGGACGCTAGATGACAACGATGCCAAACTGGCTGAAGCAGCGGGCGTTTTTAACCCCGGAGCGAATCGCCGTGAGCGACGGGCGGCGGACAAAAACGTTTGCCGAATTGTATGAAGCGGCTGCCGTCTGGGCGCGGCGCCTCGCTCAAGCAGGCGTCAAGGAAGGAGATATTGTCGCCTTGCTGATGAAAAATCGCATCGAGATGATCGAGATCATCCATGCGTTGTTTTTTCTCGGCGCCCGCGTCCTGCTGCAAAACGTGCGCCTTACGTCCTATGAGCTTGGCTGGCAGCTTGATGACAGCGGCGCGCGGCTTGCCATCGCCGATGAGGAGCTAGCCGGGAGCCTTGACGGCGATGGACGCGTTCTGACTGTGGGCGCGGTTGCCGCGCTTCCGGAAGTGGACGTCTCCTTAAAAGAAACGTGCGATTTGGAGGAAGTCGCCACGATCATGTATACGTCCGGGACGACCGGCACTCCGAAAGGCGTCTTGCAAACGTACGGCAACCATTGGTGGAGCGCGGTCGGTTCGGCGCTCAATTTAGGCTTGCATGAGCGCGACTGCTGGCTGGCCGCCGTGCCGCTGTTTCATATCAGCGGCCTGTCGATCGCCATGCGCAGCGTCATTTATGGCATGCCGATGCGGCTGCAAACGTCATTCGACCCAAAGGAAGCGAACGAATGGATCATGCGCGGCGACGTGACGATCATGTCGGTCGTGGCTGCCATGCTTCAGCGGATGGTGGCCGAGCTCGGGGAAGCGCGCTACCCCGATACGTTCCGCTGCATGCTGCTGGGGGGCGGGCCGGCGCCGCGCCCGCTGCTTGAGGCATGCAAAGAAAAGGGCATCCCGGTGTACCAGACATACGGGATGACGGAAACGGCGTCGCAAATCGCAACACTCGCGCCGGAATACAGTTTGACGAAGCTCGGTTCGGCCGGCAAGCCGCTTTTTCCGGCGGAGCTTTGCATCCTAAAAGACGGAAAGCCGGCTGCGCCGCATGAAGCGGGGGAAATTGTCGTCAAAGGGCCGAATGTGACAAAAGGATATTGGCAACGCCCGGAAGCGACGGCGCAAGCGATCCGCGGCGGCTGGTTTTTTACCGGCGATATCGGCTATCTTGATGAAGACGGATTTTTGTACGTCCTTGACCGCCGTTCTGACTTGATCATTTCCGGCGGCGAAAACGTCTATCCCGCTGAGGTGGAGGCGGTGCTGCTGTCGCATCCCGATGTGGAAGAAGCCGGGGTGACGGGCGTCGAGAATGAAACGTGGGGGCAAGTGCCGTATGCGTTCGTCCGCCTGAAACGCGGAGCGTCGCCAGACGAAGCGGCCCTTCGCGCGTTTTGCCGCGAGCGGCTGGCGAAATATAAAGTGCCGGCCCGCATTTACTTCGTCGACGAACTGCCGCGCAACGCCGCGCAAAAACTGCTGCGACGCGAACTGAAAAGGCTCATTCCAAAAACGGAACAAACCTTTTGATAGGAGTAGAAACACCTGTTCGGAAGCAGAAAAGGCAGGGCCTCGCCTAAGTCGAGGTTCCTGCCTTTTTGCCGCTGCCATTCCCGCGGCGTTCCGACCGGGAGGCATGGCGTTCGCCGAATCGAAGCCCTTGCTTTTAGACCGCTGCGATCCAGCTTCATCCGTCCGCTTTGTCCCCTGTTGGAGGACGGCAGTCAAACGTCATTCCTTGCACGGCCGATTTCCATCGCGCAGATGGAAACATAGGGATGGCCATCCAACGTCGTTTTTTGCTCCACCTGGCGTTTGTTCCGAAATGGACGGCCCTCAAACGTCATCCATCCACCCGAGTTCAGCGGCCCGATGGGCGATGAGCCGTTCAATCTCAGGTGGGAGCTGATCAAACGAACCGAACTCATAATCCCACAAACGGGCGAAGGAGTCGATGCAAGCTGGGTATGTTCCTAAAGCGGCCCGCTTCATTTCCGTTTGCAGCGCTTGAATGAGGCTGGCGCGTTTGTCCATCGTCATCCCCCTCGAACGATGCAAGCGCCGCCCGGTCGGCCGGGCAGCGCCTCGTTGGTCTCGCATCATGCTTTATGGGCCGGAACAAACGTTTTGCAGTCTGTTTCCGTTGAATCAGACGCCATTTTTCCTGCATGGCTGACCACGTAAATGGCTTCAGCGCTGCAGCGATTCCCTTCTGCCCAATAACGGCAGTTGTGCACTTCGCAAAGAACATCTTTCGCCATGGTCATCCCCCTTGTCGTGATGAAATCGCCCGCCTCTATAGTTTGACGCATTTGCAGGCATTTTATCCATCTCTAACCGAGAAGACTCCCGCTTCCATGATCAACGGAAGCAGGGGTAATCGGCGGCTTCCATCATGGTTGTTCTCCCACGCCGCCCCAAATATAAAAGAAGGACTTCGCGCAGAAATGGCGTTTCCTTCTTTACCATCGTTGAAGCGGGGGCTCATCGCCCCAAAAAATGATGAAAATATCTCTTGTTATAATTGACATAGAAAATCATTCTCAATTAAAATAAAAAAGAAAGAAGCGAGCAAAGGAGGCTTTCGTGATGGCATCACTGCTTGTTGTCGGAGCCGATCATTTAGGCCATATTACCGATAAATTGGAGCGTTCCGGATTCCGGGAAATCATTCATCTCAATGGACGAAAAGTGAATATGGTGAGACGTGACATTCCGGAGCATGTCGACGCCATATTGGTCATGATCGATTACGTGAACCATAATTTGGCGAAGAAAGTGAAAGAGAAGGCGAAAAGCAAAGACAAGCCTATTTATTTTGCGAAACGGTCATGGAGCTCGATAAACGCTGTATTGGAGCAGCTGGAAAAACATGCATGAACAAACAGGAGGCGAGCCATGGTGCCTATCCATCACGAGACGTTGGATGTCTGGCCGTATGCGCTGCGCCGGTTTCTTCGCCGCGTCATTCAAGCGTATTGCGACACCGCTCCTTCGCTGCGGTCGCCGCTTTGCTTGCTTCGGTTGATTGATCAGCACCGTTCGCTCCTTCCTTTGTCGATGTTTCCGACGCCGTTGCATTACGGACTTGTGCTGGCCAAGGTGACGGATCATTTGCTGCAGTTTTTCGGTTCGATGGAAGAGGCGGCATGCAAGCCGCTGCTGCTGGCGGACGGCGGATTGGGCGAAGAAGCGGATCGGGAGTTGTACATCGTTTACCGCGACCGGGTTCGCGTGCTGCTGTGGTGTGAGGAAGAGGAAGCCATTCGGCGATGCAAAGAAACGGCGTCGTCCTTATGCCGCAAAACAATCGGACGTTGTCCGAACGAACTGGAATGCTGCTTTTTATGGACGGGCGGACGCCGCATTGAGTGGATTCCGGCTTAAGGGAAGGAGAAAAGAGGCATGAAAAGCGTCTTTCTCGGGTGGAATGTGATGGAACGGATTCCGGCTTGAATGAAGGGGATCGCCGGCGTATAATGAAATAGGTTGAAAATGAAAATCGTTATTTTTAAATAAAATGGGGGAGCAAGTCATGAAACGCATGCCTTGGAAAGTCATGGCCACGTCGGCGGCGGCCTCGCTGCTTTTGGCGTCCGGCTGTTCCGCCGTCGGGGAGAAAGAGAACGGCCGTTCAGCGGAAGCGCCGCGCCTGCACGTGCCGGTGGCGGACGATCATTTTGATACGGCCGGCAATATGTTTGCCTATTCCGAATTTGAGCTGTCCGGAGAGCCGTTGGCGGAAGGGCTCGGGCTTGATTTGGACACCCTTGACGCGAGAAAGCCGGATGAGCCGACGAAATTTGACTATACGGCCGGCATCGAGTCATACGAGTATTCCGAAGAAGCCATGTATGAGGTGACGGAAAAGTCAGGGCTCGGGCTCCATCTCATAAACGGCCCGATCGCCAAGCAACGGGCCGAACAGCGGCATAAGCCAGCCGATGAAGCACTCGCCGACCGTTTTTATGAGCTTGCGGACAGCGTCGGCTATCCGCGCGAGGAAATTTTCCGCAACATGTTCCCGACCTTCATCGAGTACGCCGGCGGCGATCCGCATTATGCGCAAAAGGTTGACACGGACGTGTACGCGGAAAATGACGACGGTACATACGTTCCCGTCTATCAAGTCGATTTCCAATCGCTTCGCTGGGATCGCGGAAAAATGGACAAAGTGCTCACGCCATCGGCTTACGGCGGTGTCTTTTTGAAGCAAGCGCTTTGGGCCGGCGACTTTTTGGGCAATTTTCATCAAAAAGACAGCGATGAAGAGGTGGAGGCGAAAACGCCAAACGACGATCAAAGCGGGAACGTCGCTCTTGGCGTCAGCTCCGCCGACGGGATGCAAGGGATGATTTTGACGGAACAAATATGGAACAAGCTGGCTTTTATCCGTGACCATTTATTTTATGATGCGAAGCAGCAGGCGTTGACGAAGGCAGCCGGCAGCCGTTACGACCCAAGCGGAGGATTCGTCTATTTGCCGCACGCGGTGGAAGTGGCTGAAAGGGGAAGCGAGCTGGCGCCGGATGCCGCGAAGTTGGTCGTCAAAGATCCCCGCAGCTTGCTTGAGGACCAATGGCTCATGCTATGGCCGGCGGCGGAGTTTTTCGGCATGACCGACCAGCGGCCGGAAAACAAAAATCAAAACCCCGCGTTTTTGGCCGTGTTTGACGGAAAACCGTTCCCGAAAGCGGCAAAAGAAAATGTGGATGCCGATCCAGCCAACGACCGTGTGGCCGACGACCCGTATTCCGTCAACCGCGACGTGCTGCTGCAAGTGTTCCGCAACATCGATGCCATGCATTTCAATGAAAAAGCGGGCGCGTTTGTGACAGAACATGACGGGCGAACGCAAGGAAATCGGGTCGATACGTTCCAAGCCGGCTATACAATGGAAGCGCTCCGCATCTTCGAACGGGCGATTGACGGGATGCCGGTCGGCTATGCGAGCGGAGAGAGCGCCAAAGGGCTTGGCACGCCGGAAGGAAAGCGGGCGCTTGAGCTCATCCGCCGGCAAGCGGATTTTATCATGCACAACTTGATGCGAAAAGACGGGCTTGTCGCCAACGGCTATACGATCGGCCAAGGGCCGGATCAAGACGAGCCGACGCTTCTTGCCCAGCTTGGTGCGATCCGCGGGCTGACGGCGGCGTTTTTGGCGACGAAAGACGAAGCGTACCGCGATGCGGCGCGCCTTGTTTATGAGGCGATGGACCGCCATTTTTGGGATCAAAAATGGCACGTGTACCATACGGGAGAAACAGAGGACAAGTACACCCCGTGGCTCGCCGGCGCGTTGTCGGGGGTGTTCCGCGTGGCGCTGCAAAACTTGAACAACGACCAAGCGGATGAGACGGCGAAATCCCTTGACCGCGAAACGATCATCTCCCGCTACGTCGACTTTTACGACCGGATCGTCGATGGCCCGACGCTTCAGGAAGGGATGCAGGCAAGCGAGTTTTGGGATACGGGAGATGTCTACATCAAAGGGAAAAAATTGGGCAACACTGACCGCGACCATGTGCCGCAAGTGCAGGCGGCCGGCGGCCCATACGGCGTGGCGCCGGTGTTGCGGACGGTCAAGGTCAATGTTGGATCCGGCAACAAATAACAGAAAGAAAGCGGCGAATACGATTGAGATTCGCCGCTTTTCTTTGTAAAATTGAGGATGGTTATCATTTTCGTGAAAAAACGGGGGAATATTGAAATGCGAAAATGGTGGTTCGCCGCGGCGATCGCCGCGCTGTTGGCCGGCTGTCAGGACGAAAAGGCATGGCATGAGCAGCCGAAAGTGGTCAGACACGCCCCGGCGCACGGCGACAACATCGCCGTAAGCAGCGACGGGCGCTATGTCTACACCGCCAACATCGATGTGGATACAGTGACAATCATCAACGCGAAAACCAAAACGAAGGAAGCGGAAATTCCCGTCGGCCGCGAACCGCGCCAGCTGGCGCTCAGCCCGGATGGACGGACGCTGTATGTTTCCTGCATGTACGATGATGAAGTGGACGTCGTATCGCTTGACAAGCGGACAGTCGTCGACCGTTGGAAAACGGGGATCGAGCCGTTCGGCATCGTCACCAGTCCAGATGGGGAGGAAGTATATGTCGCCAACTACCGCTCGGGCACGGTCTCGGTGTTTGACGCTGAGAGCGGGAAGCGGACCAAAGACATCCAAGCGGGCGATCGGCCGCGGGCGCTGGCGCTGACAGCGGACGGAAGGAAGCTGTACGTGACGCAATATTTGGCGGCTAAAGTCACCGTGATTGACACAAAGAAACGGCGGGCGGTCAAGGAAATCGCCCTCGCCCCGTCGCCGGACAAAGCCGATCGAAAAAAGAGCCAAGGCATTCCGAACACGCTTGAGCAAATCGTCATCGCCCCGGACGGCAAAAAAGCGTATATTCCGCACTTATTGACGAACATCGATACGCCGATCCAATTTGAGGAAACGGTGTTTCCGGCCATCTCGGTCATTGATGTGACGAACGACGTTGAGTTGCCGGACGAGCGGAAAGAGCTGTTTGCCGCGATCAATGTCACGGATGTTCATAACGAGACGATCATCGTCTCCAATCCGTACGATGTGGCGTTTTCCCCGGACGGCGGCAAAGCGTACGCGGTCATGTCTGGAAGCGAGGACCTCGTCGTCTTTGACTTGCGCCGCGGCGGCAAGGCGACGCAAATTTTGCGACGCATCCACGGCAACAATCCGCGCGGGATCGCGATTTCGCCGGATGGGAAGACGCTTTACGTCCACAACGCCATGAGCCATGATTTGGCCGTGATCAAAACCGGAGGAAAAAGCCCATATGCGAAAGCGAAGCAGGAGAGCGGCACGATCCGCCTCATTGCGAAAGATTCGCTCTCCCCGCTCGTGCGTGAAGGAAAAACGATCTTTTACAGCGCCAACAGCGACGAGTTTGCCATCAACATTACAGGAAACAATTGGATGAGCTGCGCTTCGTGCCATAGCGACGGCGACATCAACGGCTTGACGCTCATGACGGCGAAAGGGCCGCGCAACGTGCCGAGCAATATTTTGGCGACGAAAACCGGGCTGTTTATGTGGGATGGTTCGCGCGACGATTTTACCGACTACATTCATACGGTGCAAGGCGAGATGGGCGGCATGACGGCGATCGACCCGTCCAAGCCGCTGCCGCCGAAAGTCCAGCATATGTTTGACGCCATTCTCGCCTACTTGAACGACCCGCGTTCGTTCCCCGTGCCGAAAAGCCCGTATCGAAAGGCGGACGGCAGCTTGACGGCGGAAGCGAAGGAAGGGGAGCGCCTGTTTAACGGGAAAGGGAATTGCTTAAGCTGCCATGGGGGCGAGTATTTCACCGACAGCGTCAAGGCGGTCGGGCCGGACGGGAAATTGACGACTGCCAATACCGCCTACTTGCACGATATCGGCACGGCCAATCCGAAGGACCGCGCCTCCAAAGGCGACGCCCGCGCCCGGTTCACAAACCCGCGGACGCCCAAACAGTGGGATACGCCGACGCTGCGCGGCGTATGGGCGACAGCCCCGTATTTGCATGACGGCAGCGCGAAAACGATCGAGGAAGCAATCCGGCGCCATCGGACGAAAGAAGTGCAAACATTGACGCCGGGAGAAATTGCGGCCATTGCGGCCTATGTCCGCTCGCTGCAATAGTGAGAGTGATGGGTGAGGAAAAGGGTGCTTTTCTTTCTGCAGGGCAGAAGATAGCACCGTCATAAAGGAAGGTGTCCCACGCGTGTTGGGGACACCTTTTTCCTTGTTATTTTGGCCGTACATAGCGCTTATCGTGCATAAACAAACGCCAGAAATAGACGAAGCCGGGAAACAAAATGAGAAAGCCCACGAATCGAAAGAGACAGGCGGTTGTATTTTAATAAAGGGCTTTTTGCAGCACGCGGAGATTCTCGGCCATAAGAGCAAAGTAATCTTTGTGGGCTTTTCGATCTTCATCGGTCAGCGATTCCAAGTTATGCAGACGGAGCGGCTTGGCGCCGATTTCGTTCTGAATCACTTCCGCCGTTTTGGGATGAACATTTTGTTCGAAAATGACATAGCGGATGTGATGCTGTTTGGCTGTCTGGATGAGCTGAGTCAGCTCTTTTTGCGATGGTTCGTTGCTCGGAGAAAGCCCGGAAACGCTCAGCTGTTTGATTCCGTAGCGGTCTTCCCAATATCCGTAGGCTTGATGGGAAACGAGTATCTCTTTTCTAGGAGCTTTCTCCACTGTTGAACGGAATTGCCCGTCAAGGCGCTCGAGTTTCATCTTTAACGTTTCAAAGTTTTGCATAAACAGGTCTTTTTTTTCAGGTTTCAGTTCAATCAGCAAATCGCGGATGTTCTTGGCGATCGCAATGGATCGGATGGGGTCAAGCCATACGTGAGGATCTTTGTCTCCGTGTTCATGGCCATGTTCTTTCTCATGTCCCTCTCCGTGTTCGTCTTTGTGCCCTTCGCCATGCGCATGCTCCTGTTCATGGTTCGATTCAAGCAATTCGATGCCGTTTGTGGCAACGAGAAATCGGACGTGCTCATTTTGTAATGTTTCCTGCAGTTTTTCGGCGAACGGTTCCATCCCGTGGCCAATGTAAATGAAGGCGTCCGCATCGGCAATCTGCTGCACGGTTTTGGTTGTCGGTTCGAACGTATGGGCTTCAACTCCCGGCGGGTAAACGCTTTTGACGTTCACAGCGTCGCCGCCGATTTTTTTCGTAAAGTCTTCAAGCGGATAGACGGTTGTATAAATCGTTAGCTGATCGTTCGATGTTTGGCCCTCTTTTGTTTCTGGCTTCGATTGACAGCCGTATAGCAAGGCGCTCGTCGCCAAAAGGAAAGACAAAATGATGGACGTTGCTCTCATGTTGAACTCCTTTCTGGAATAAAGATGTCCGCATTTATTATATCGTAATCATTACGATTTACAAGATCGATCATACAAAAAAATAAAGCAAATGGCAAGGCCATTAAGTGATTTTGTTTCTTTTCGCATGTTCTGATGGTTCAGGAACGGGATCAAAACCGCCCGGATGGAACGGGTGGCATTTCAAAATGCGCTTCGCCGTCAGCCATCCCCCTTTTATGGCGCCAAAGCGCTGGATCGCTTCGATGCCATAGTTCGAGCAGGTCGGATAAAAGCGGCATGTCGGCGGCTTGAGCGGAGAAAGGAAGCGTTGATAAAAGCGGATGCACCAAATCAGCCATTGGCCCATGCCCAGTTCTCCTTTCTGTGATCATCATGATTACAATAGAACAAACCGTTCTTTTGTTCAAGCAAAACGACTGTCGTTCGCTCGGAATGGGGGCGCTCGCCCAGACCTTGCTTTTTGGGCATAGACGCCAAGCGAGAGGCAAAAAAGATGCGGGACGCCCCTCGTTTTGGTTATGATAAAGAAAGAGGATCAAAATAGCTAGGAGTGATTGACATGCCTTCACCGGTGGAAAGCTTTGAATTGGACCATTGCGCGGTCAAAGCGCCGTACGTTCGGCATTGCGGCGTTCACAAAGTCGGCAGCGACGGCGTCGTCAATAAGTTTGACATTCGCTTTTGCCAGCCGAACAAAGAAGCGATGGACCCGGCCGCGATTCATACGCTCGAGCACCTGCTTGCGTATACGCTGCGCCGACATGCGGCCAAATATGATCATTTCGATATTATCGACATCTCGCCGATGGGCTGCCAAACCGGGTTTTATCTTGTCGTGAGCGGCTCGCCGACCGTGGACGAGATCATTGATTTGTTGGAAGAAGCCATGAAGGACGCGCTCGCCGCGACGGAAGTGCCAGCCGCGACCGAGCGGCAATGCGGCCAAGCGAAGCTGCATGATCTAGAGGCGGCCAAACAGCTGATGCGCTTTTGGCTTTCGCAAGAGAAAGAAGAGTTGAAAAAGGTGTTTGGTTGATGAACAAGCCGGCCCCGCGCCGCTACTGCGGCTGCTTCGGGCCGGCTTGTTGTTCGCCGCCGCGCTCGTTTGGAAGCGGATCGACCGTATGCTTGTACGCGTACGCTTTGGAAGTCGTGATGACCGCTAAAGCGAGAACGGCAGCGGCGATGATGAGGCAAACGATCAAGGTCCAGTACATCATGACGCCCGCCTTTTTTCTTTTTATTATACCATATCTGGCAGAGCTGGCGTTCATATTTCCGGTGAAATCGGGCAAGCTATCCATCGACACGTTTTCCATGTTTCATCTCTATTTCGCGCAGGAGACTCCCACTCAACGACCAAAGGGAGTAAGTGGGAGAGGAATGCGCGTTCCCCCTTTCTTTTGTGTATGATAGAATAAAGACGTGGAGAAAACCGTTCAATAAAGGCACTCCAATAACGGCTGCTCGATGTATGGAGTTGGTTGCAGGAAACGCTGCAACCGTAAAACATCGAGCGTAGGTCCGTCTGTTGTGTGTGGAAGCCAAGTACTGCCAACAGACACACCGAGAGAATCGGTAACGATGCAGGCATGACCTGCGTCGTTGGGCAGTCGTCAACCTGCCCCTGATGCAACCCCAAGTCAAGGAAGGAGGACGAAGTCCGCTCGCACTTCTGGGGAGTTGCAAGCCCCCACTTCAAGCGTTAGCTAAGTGGGGGTAGTTGACCAACAAGCCAGCTGGGTACAAGAACCATGAGGAGGAGTGAGAGGATGACAACTCGACTGATCGATCTTGTCAACAAGCAAATCGCCAACTGGACTGTGTTGTACGTGAAATTGCACAACTATCATTGGTATGTCACCGGGCCGCAGTTTTTCACGCTGCATGAAAAATTCGAAGAGCTGTACAACGAAGCCGCGACCCACATTGACGCACTGGCCGAGCGGCTGTTGGCCTTGGGTGGCAAGCCTGTGGCGACGATGAAAGACTGCCTCAAGCAGGCGTCCGTCAAAGAAGCAGCCGGGACGGAAACGGCGGAGCAAATGGTCGCTTCGATTGTCGGCGACTTTGAAACGATGATCGGCGAATTGAAAGAAGGCATGCAGCTGGCGGATGAAGTGAACGATGAAACGACGGGGGATATGCTGCTTGGCATTCATCGCAGCTTGGAAAAACACGTCTGGATGTTGAAATCGTTCTTAGGACGATAAGAATAAGGAGGCTGTCCTCAGGCCGGGGGACGGCCTTTTGCTTCGTCCTTTCTTTGTCGAAAAAGGGCGATTTTTTAGGGAATGCGCCGCGCCGCGTTCTCCCCTCCGGGCATACGATAGTTATGCGTATCCTATGTTCAAGGAGGGGGGAGCGTGAACAAGCCGATCCCGATGGTTGCCGTGTCGCTGTTCGGTTCGTTTTTGTCGCTGTTTGTCGGCAGCGTGGACTCATTTGTCGTGATTTTGCTTGCTTTGGTCATTGTCGACTACCTCACCGGCATCGCCGCCAGCGCGGTTGAAGGCAAGCTATCAAGTCAAGTCGGCTTTCGCGGCATCATCCGCAAACTGTTGATTTTCATTCTGGTGGCGGCATCGCATCTCGTCGATTTGGCCATTGGATGGAACATGCATGTCATCCGCGATGCGATCATTTTTTTCTATATCGCCAATGAGTTTATCTCGATTGTGGAAAACGCCGGCCGGGCGGGCGTTCCGATCCCGTCCGTGCTGCGCAAGGCGATCGAGCTGTTGAAAGATGAAATAAAATGAGCATAGTTTTCCCCGATTGCCCCACACTAAGCAAAAAGAGCAAAAGAAGGAGTGGATGAAGGTGGCAGATGAACAAAAAAAGACGTATTACGTCTCAATGGCGCACGGGGAAATTTCCCAGTTGAAAACGGCATCGCCGTGGGACTTTCAAATTGAGGCGACCGACGAGGAAATCGCACGCCTGCGCGAGTATTTTGACCAAAACTACTCCACCGACTGGCAGGCGTTTTGGCGCACCCATGTGCCGTACATCCAATACCACTATGATCGGGAAAACGATGCGTACGACCGGACGATTGTCGACATTTACAAAATGATTTATGAGCTCGGCAACGACGAAGCGAAAGCGCACATCCGCTCGATGGGCATTCTCCCGGACGAAAAAGAACCGTAAACGCCGCGAGTCGAGCGGCGTTTTTCTGTATAATGGGGAGAGGAAAGGGGAGAGTCCGATGCATGAATTTCGCGATTATTACGGACATCGCGTTCGGCTGGCCTTTGCCGATCATCCGTTTTCCCCCTCCCCCGGGCATGTATGGGTCATTTGCCGCTATGGCGGGCGATGGCTGTTGACGGATCATCCGCGCCGCGGCCTTGAGTTCCCCGGCGGCAAGGTGGAAGAAGGGGAAACAGCGGCGGAAGCCGCGGCCCGCGAAGTGATGGAAGAAACGGGGGGAATCGTCGGCCGGCTCGAATACATCGGCCAATATAAAGTGGAGCCGGATATCGTGAAAAACATTTATTTTGCCGACATCGCTGCGCTCGTCGAGCGGGGGGCGTATTTGGAAACGAACGGCCCGGTGCTGCTTGAGGCGCTGCCGGATGACATCCGCACGGATGAACGGTTCAGCTATATCATGAAAGACGATGTCCTTTCGCTTTCGCTTGCCGAGTTGAAACAGCGCGGACTGATCAGCCGAGGGGAAAGAAGCGGAGAGCGGTGATGATTTTAGACGGCTTTTGTTGGTCATCCGGTTCCATGAAGGAAGAAGCCAAGGGGGTATGGGCGGATGCCGGCCCGACGTCAGGAATGAAAAGAGACGCCCGTCGATCGTTTACGAACGTCTCTTAACGGCGGCTGCCCCATTTTTTCTCGACGATGGCAACAAGTTGGTACATAACAGTCGACAACAAAGCGACAATGAGCAGGCTCATCAATACAAGCGTGAAGTTGAACACTTGGAAGCCGTAAATGATTAAATACCCAAGCCCTTGTTTCGAGACGAGAAACTCGCCGGTGATGACGCCGACCCAAGCGAGGCCGACGTTCACTTTCAACGTCGAAATGATCGCCGGGAACGACGCCGGCAGCACCGCCTCTTTAAAGCATTGGTAGCGGGTGGCGCCGAACGTCCGCAATACTTTCAAATAGTTCGGATCGACCTCTTGGAACGCCGAATAGACGACGATCGTCGTGATGATGATGGAGATGACGACGCCCATGGCGATGATGGACGTAAATCCTGGTCCGAGAGCGACGATCAAAATCGGCCCGAGGGCGACTTTTGGCATGGCGTTGAAGACGACCAAATACGGATCGAGCGTTTTCGCTAAGCGCGGAAACCACCAAAGGACCGCGCCGATGAGCGCTCCGCCGACGGTGCCGATGAGAAACCCGAGCAACGTTTCAAACAATGTCGCCCATGTGTGGACAAACAGCGAATGATCGCTGAGTTTTTCGATAAACAGCCTGATGATGGCCGACGGTGAGCTGAACAAGAGCGGATCGACCCAATGGAAGCGGCTGGCGGCTTCCCAGACGGCGAAAAAGGCGACAAGCAGCACCGTCTGCCAAAGGCGGATCACTCGCCGTTCTTTGCGCAACGCGGCGAGGTACTCACGGTGCAGCGACTGGATGCGGTCAGGAGCTTGATTCAAGGGCCTCCATCTCCTTCCAAATGGATTGAAAGAGCGCCGGAAACGATGGATGCTGGCGGGCGGCAAGCGGCGGGCGGCAGCGCAGTTCATCCGGGATGACAAACGTCCGCACCAGGCGGCCGGGGCGTGGCGAAAACAAGAAAATGCGATCGCTCATGGCGATGGCTTCTTCGATGTCATGGGTGACGAGCACCGCTGTTTTTTCGTATTGTTTTAACGTCTTCCAAACGAGTTCTTCCAGTTTCAGCTTTGTTTGTTGATCGAGGGCGGAAAACGGTTCATCAAGCAAAAGCAGCTTCGGGTCGGTCGCCAACGTGCGCACGAGCGCCGCGCGCTGGCGCATGCCGCCGGACAGCTGGCTCGGGTAATACAACTCGACGCCGGCTAGGCCGATCTCCGACAGCAGAGCGAGCGCTCGTTCTTTCGTGTCAGCGGTCAGCGTGTCGGTGATTTTCAACCCGAGAAGGATGTTTTCTTCGATCGTTTTCCACGGAAACAAATAGTCTTGCTGAAGCATGTAGCCGACCGCGCGCCGCGCCGCCGGCGCGGCCGTTCCGCTCGGCCAAATCGGTTGGCCTTCGATGTGGACCGCCCCTTCCGTCGGCTCAATCAGCCCAGCGATGATCGACAAAAGCGTCGTTTTGCCGCAGCCGCTTGGGCCGAGAAAGGAGACAAATTCTCCTTTCTCGACGGACAGCGACACGTCATCGAGCGCAGTGACAGCGGTCGTTTTCGTCAAATACGTATGCGAAAGGCGGTCGATCGAAAGAAACATGACGTTCACCCGCTTTCGTCAATCGTTCATCGCTTTTTTGGCAAACGACGAATCGACAAGCGTATTCAGGTCGATGCGCTTCGGCAGCTCGCCGGCTTCGGCCATAATGGTTTGCAAGTTGTTCCATTCTTCTTCATCCAAAATCGGATCGGTCGCATAGGTCCCTTGGCTTTTGTAGCGCTCAACCACTTTTTCGATGATGGCCGAGTCCGTGTCCTTAAAGTACGGTTGAATGGCTTTGGCAATTTCAGCTGCGCTGTGCGATTCGACCCATTGCTGCGCTTTGTAGATCGCGCGCGTAAATTTTTCAATCACGTCTTTGTTTTCGTTCATGTAGCTTCGTTTTGCCATATACGACGTGTACGGCACGCGCCCGGATTCGGTGCCGAATGAAGCGACGATATAGCCTTTCCCTTCTTGTTCAAAAATGCTCGCTGTTGGCTCAAACAGCTGGACGAAATCGCCGGTGCCGCTCGCAAAGGCGTTGGCGATATTGGCGAAATCGACGTTTTGAATGAGATGCAAATCGTTGTGCGGGTCAATGCCGTGTTTTTTCAGCACAAACTCGCCGACCATCTGCGGCATGCCGCCTTTCCGTTGGCCGAGGAACGTGCTTCCTTTCAACATCTCCCATGTAAAGTGGCCGA
Source organism: Geobacillus sp. PLS 41 (assembly GCF_056494105.1). Lineage (NCBI taxonomy): Bacteria > Bacillati > Bacillota > Bacilli > Caryophanales > Anoxybacillaceae > Geobacillus > Geobacillus sp. PLS 41. The sequence goes on from NZ_CM151395.1 coordinate 1,223,696, forward strand.
TTTTTTTGCGCGAGACGAGAAACGTTCCGTCCGTCTGGGTCAGTTGGGCAAAGTTGATGACCGGGTCGTCCGTTCCTTGGCTGTAGACGTAAATCGACGTTTCCGAGCCGACAAGGGCGATGTCCGCGCCGCCGGAAAGCAGCGTCGTCATCGTTTTGTCGCCGCCCCATGTCGTCGTCAGTTCGACATCCAGCCCCTCTTCTTTAAAGAAGCCTTTTGCCAGGGCGACGTACTGTGGTGCGTAAAAAATCGAGTGCGTCACTTCGGCGAGCCGCACTTTTTGGAGCGGCTTTTCGCTTTGGCCCCCGTCATTCGTGCAGGCGGAAAGCGGCAAAAGCAGCAGAAGCGAGCATAACCATACGGCCCATTTTTTCATGTTCGTTAACCCCCTTGGTTCGCATGCGGTAAACCGTGGTTTCACCTTATCGTATGCACGCAGCCAAAATGTGTGAATGCCTAGAAAAAATGGGCGGTCGAACGAGAACGGGCGGCGGTCGGGACGCTCCTCGCGCTCCAGGGCTTTTTCAAGCTGACGCTCGGCCAAGGGGCGGCATGCACCAACAGCGAGGCAGTCGGACAGCCCCACTTGCCCTAATGAAAGAAGGCGTTGGGGGATGATGACGGGTGGTTCGCATCATCTGTTTTCGCGTAGGAAGGAGGCAGGCGTATGGACGGGGACATCATCGACCAATACCGGTTTCCGTCGCCGCATCCGGGAATCGATGTGTTCTTTGTCACCTATATGTCCCAAGGGCTGAAGGTGAAAGGATTTTTAGCGGCGCCGAAGCGAAAAGGCGTTTATGACGGGTTTTTGTATTTGCGCGGCGGCATCAAAAACGTCGGGCAAGTGCGGGTGCCGCGCCTTGTCCAATTCGCTTCGCACGGGTTTGTCGTCTTCGCTCCGCTCTATCGCGGCAATGGGGGCGGAGAAGGAAACGAAGATTTCGCCGGTGAAGACCGTTATGACGCGCTCGCTGGGTTTCATCTCCTTCGCCGCCATCCGCTCGTCCATCCCGGGCGCGTTCACATGTTCGGCTTCTCCCGCGGCGGGGCGATGGCGCTCCATGCCGCCCTAATGGCCGAGGGGGTCTGTTCGGTGGCGGTCTGGGGAGGGGTGGCGGATATGGAGCTTACGTATTGGGAGCGGCCTGACTTGCGGCGGATGATGAAGCGCGTCATCGGCGGGACGCCGAACAAATGCCCGGAGCGCTACCGGCACCGCACGCCGCTCTATCATCTGGAACGGCTCAAGGCCCCGGTGCTCATCATCCACGGCGAGCGCGATGAGAACGTCTCGATTGAGCACGCCTGGCGGCTGGAACGGCGGCTGAAGCAGCTCGGCAAACCGGTCACGGCTTGGTACTTCCCTGAGTTCACCCACTATTTTCCGCCGCAAGCCAATCGCGAGACGGTGCAAAGGCTCACGGAATGGATGAAACAACAGCCGACGATGTGATACGATACAACTAGAGGGGCGGCTGCGTGCGCCGCTCGGGTGGCGGCGCGGCCGCCAACGAATCGATGGGGTGCCAAGGAGGTTGGAATCATATGGGCATGCCGATGGAGCTGCAGACGGTCATTGTGACAAAAGGAAAGGAACAGCGCGTTCAAGGAAATGTGTTTGTGTTGAAAAAAGAAGGCTACCGCTTGTATCCGCTTGACGTGCCGCTTGAAGTGCGCCGGACGGTGCAAAGCGAAGCGAGCGGCGTCGCGGTCGTGAGAAAGCTCGAATGGGAAGACAGTCGGACGACGGTGACGTATGAGCTCGTCAGCCTGTATTCGACGAATTGAACGAGGCTGCACACCATGAAGCGGCTGAATGAGAGATGAACGGGTTCATCGGACAGGAGCGCAAACGGAAGAACGGTTTGCGCTCTTGGCTCAAGTTTTTTCCGTCTATAGTTAACTTGTGGCGTCAGGCCGGTTCAGACAAGCATAAAAATAGCCTTTGCTTGAGGATTTCCTGTGCGACGTTTGATCATACCATAAAAAAAGTAGGGGGGAGGAGAAGGAGTTTGGCCGCGGAGAGCGAATATCATACGATGAATTCGATGCCGCAAGGAGGGGAAACGTGGCCAAACCGCGAATCGATCACGACCGGTTGTTCAAAGAGCTGCTGTCGACGTTTTTCGAAGAGTTTTTGCTTCTTTTCTTTCCCAACGTGTACGAGCACATCGACGTTCGCCACCTTTCTTTCCTCACAGAAGAACTGTTTACCGACGTGACGGCCGGAGAGAAGCATCGCGTCGACTTGTTGGTCGAAACGAAGATGAAGGGGGAGGAAGGGCTCATCATCGTCCATGTCGAACACCAAAGCTACGCACAGCGGACCTTCCCCGAGCGAATGTTCCTCTACTTCAGCCGCTTGTTTCAAAAATACCGCCGCCGCATTCTTCCGATCGCCATCTTCAGCTATGATGAACACCACGATGAACCTTCCTCATTGGTCGTCCAGTTTCCGTTTTTGACCGTTCTCGACTTCCGCTTTCTGACGGTGGAGCTGCGCAAACTGCCGTGGCGCGCGTACATCCGCCATGACAATCCCGTCGCCGCTGCCTTGTTAAGCAAAATGGGGTATAATGAAGAAGAAAAGGTCGAAGTGAAAAAAGAATTTTTGCGCATGCTCGTCCGCCTTGAGCTCGATGAGGCGAAACAGCGGCTGTTGTTCGGTTTTTTTGAAACGTATTTGCGGTTGTCCGAAGAGGAGGAAGCCAAACTGCGAAACGAGGTGAGCCAAATGGAAACGAAGGAAGCGAAGCAAGTGATGGAGCTCATCGTCTCGTACGAACAGCGGGGAATGGAAAAGGGAATTCAACAAGGAGTCAAACAAGGGATGAAGCAAGGGCGCCAAAAAGGGATTGAGGAAGGGAAGCTCGACGTGGTGAAGAGAATGCTGGCGAAAGGGTATGATGTCGACACGATCCACGAACTGACCGGGCTGCCGGTTGAGAAGATCGAACGGGTGAAGGGGTAAGCAGAGCAGACTCTTCGCCGTCGAGCCTCACATTGTCGTCGACCCCCAATCGTGCAAAAACCCCGGGGGATCGACGACAATCATTTTATGCGTTCGAACCTTACGGCCATCGAGGGTAAAGTCTATTGACAGAATTTGTCGGTGACGTTCATCGTCCCGATTGGCGTTTTTATTCTAATTTTGAAAAGGCAGGAGCGCAAACAATCCTTCGGTTTGCACTCTGCCATATGATTAAGCAAGACTGATTCCTTTGCTTTGTTCTGAAATAAAGTGATCATTTACAGAGGGAGCTCACAAAATAGTTCCAGTGATTTCTCCTTTTTGGTTCTCCTTATAACTCCAGATTTTTCGCTGACGATAACTGATCCAGCCGCTGATCAAAAAGCAGCAAACAGACAAATAAAACGAAAAGCGAATCCCGTAAACATCGGCTATAAAGCTCATCAATAAGGCGGAAATCCCGAACGTTACGGAACTAATGACTCCCTGCACGGAAAAAACATGAGGCAGAGCGTCCATCCGGGCATTTTTTTGCAGAATCGTCTGAAGGCAAATCACCTTCCATTGTTCGATGATCCCATACAGGGTGGAATACATAAGCGCCAGCGCACCGTGCGTCGTTGTGCCAAATAACAGTGTGACAATAGCGATACAAAACGGGCCAAACAATACAAAAAATTGCTGATTTTTTTCAACCGATTGACTAAACTTAACGCTTAACAATCCCCCTATCACCATGCCGCCAAAGAAAACAGAGTTAATATATCCCCACCATTCCTCTCCTACATGTAATTGTTCTTTCACATACATATAAAGGATGGCCGAAATCCAGACCCCATTTCCGATTCCTTCAAAAAATGACATGAAGCTAATCGATTTAGCGTGCACATTTCTCCAAGTGTATTCCCATCCTAGACTGATCGAAAGGAGAAAGTTCTTTAGGCCTTTGCCTTGAGCCGTCTTCTTCTTTGTATGTTCTTGTATATGCAACAGAAACATGAGAATGCTTGAGACGACATAGAACAATAAGGTGATATTGATTAAAAGGAACGGCGACCCTACACTGACAATCAAACTCCCAATCGGCCATGCGCTAAGTTTGATGAATTGGTCTAACGTGTTTACAAAACTGTTGGCTTTCAAGATTTCCTCCTTGGAAACGATAAAAGGAACGAGGGAGTTTTTAATCGGATTATTGATCCCATCTAAAAAAGCGATCAATGATACAAAAACATAAACGATCGCAGTGTAATGTTCCGCACCCCAGTGCAAAAACAGCGAGAGAAAAAGCAGCAGAAATGTTTTACACATTTGTCCGTAGGACAATAACGTTTTTAGTTTATATTTTTCGAAAAATATCGGTGCGACGATTCCGCTAATAAATAACGACAATGTAACGAAAAAAGGGACTAATGCGGCAGCCATGGCTTTCGATGTCAAATGATATAGGTAAGAGACAACGGAAACAATGTAGAACACATCTCCGAAATTCGCGAAAGATTGTCCGATCCAAAGGAAATGAAATGTTTTATTTTTCATGACCTCAATCCTCTCTTTGATCATCGAAACGACTGGTGATGGAATAGTCAAAATGAACCAAAAATCAGATCTTCAGTCTTTGATGAAACTGGCTTTTTGCCACGCCCCAAAACGATGGAGCGAAGGAAAACGGGTTGATTTTCAACAATCTGCTAAAGGTAAATGGATATACTGAAGCAATGGAAGCCTCCCCCTTATTCTGTTTAGAGTATCTTGAAAATCAAAAGGCCTTTAGACAGAGCATATCATCATGCTGCTGGAGTTTCTATAGGAATTATGCATCTTGATCACTTGTTTAATGATACTAAAAATTGTGATAAGTATATGAATGATTTGCGGAAAACAGTTGGAGAAATAGAAGTAAGAACACAATTCTTGGGGAAACAGGGAGTAAAAACTTTAGAAATAATGCGCAAGTTCATTAATCATCCATCTTTTGATGACATTACGTATTCCTTGCAGAACTCATGGCCATTGCGGCAAATGAAAACACAGAAGCTCATTGCGTTTGCTCGAGTCTGGTTGTTTGAGGCGAATGAAACGGACCGACGTACAGAAATGTCTAACGATTCAGTGTCGGAGACGAAAGCAGAGGAAAGAACAGAAAAACCGGCCGAACAGGATGTTCCCTGTCCGGCCGGGTTCTTGTTACACGAGCGGTCCGCCGAGTTTTTCGATCGTCGGGTCGATATGGGCGAACTTTCGGAAGTTGGCGCGGAACTTTTGCGCCAGCTCTTTTGCTTTTTGTTCGTATGCTTGTTTGTCAGCCCATGTGTTTTGCGGCTGCAGGACGTCATCCGGCACGCCGGGGACGTGGGTTGGGATGGCGAGGCCGAAAATCGGGTCTTGCACCGTTTCGACGTTGTCCAGCTCCCCTTCGACGGCGGCTTGCACCATCGCCCGGGTGTAGGCGAGCTTCATGCGGCTGCCGACGCCGTACGGTCCCCCTGTCCAGCCGGTGTTGACCAAAAAGACGCGGACGTTGTGTTCGGCGATTTTTTGCCCGAGCATTTCCGCGTATTCGACGGCCGGGCGCGGCAAAAACGGTGCGCCAAAGCACGTTGAGAACGTTGCTTCCGGTTCGGTGACGCCGCGTTCGGTGCCGGCGAGTTTGCTTGTGTAGCCGCTTAAGAAATGGTACATCGCCTGTTCACGCGTCAGCTTGCTGATTGGCGGCAGGACGCCGAACGCATCAGCCGTCAAAAACACGATCGTGGACGGATGGCCGGCGACGCTTGGGTCGACGATGTTTTTGATCGCCTGAAGCGGGTAGGCGGCGCGCGTGTTTTCCGTCAGCGTGCCGTCGTCGTAATTCGGCACCCGCGTCGCGTCGTCGAGGACGACGTTTTCGAGCACCGCGCCGAAGCCGATGGCGTCAAAAATTTGCGGCTCTTTCTCGCGCGATAGGTTGATGCATTTCGCATAGCAGCCGCCTTCGATGTTGAAAATGCCGCGGTTTGACCAGCCGTGCTCATCATCGCCGATCAAGCGGCGGTTCGGGTCGGTCGAGAGCGTCGTTTTTCCCGTTCCCGACAAGCCGAAAAAGAGGGCGACGTCGCCTTCCTGGCCGACGTTGGCCGAGCAGTGCATCGGCAGGATGCCTTGTTCCGGCAGCAAATAGTTCATCACCGAGAAAATCGATTTTTTCATTTCGCCGGCATACTCGGTGCCGCCGATCAACACGGTGCGCCGTTCAAACGAGATGATGATGAACGCTTCCGAGCGCGTGCCGTCGACTTTCGGGTCGGCTTTAAAGTTCGGCGCGCAAATGACGGTGAATTGCGGCTCATGCACGGCGAGCTCTTCGACGTTCGGCCGAATGAACAGCTGATGGACGAACAAGTTGTGCCAGGCGAATTCGTTGACGACTTGAATCGGCAGCCGGTATTTCGGATCGGCGCCGGCAAAGCCTTTAAACACGAACAGTTCATCTTTCTTCATTAAATAGTCGAGCACTTTGTCGTACAGTTTATCAAACGTCTCCGGAGACATCGGCTGGTTGACCGCTCCCCAGTCGATCGTTTGCTTCGTTGACGGTTCTTCGACGATGTATTTGTCTTTCGGCGACCGCCCTGTGTACTTGCCGGTCGTGACCGCGACGGCTCCGGTGTGCGTCAGCCGTCCTTCGTTCCGCTGCAGGACTTTCTCGACGAGCTCGGCGACGGACAGTTGATGATGCACGTACGGTTTTTGCAGCAATACATCAAGCTTATTCGTCATGTTTGCGATCCCCATATTCAAAACCTGCCTTCTTTTTGAAATCACTCTTGAAAATAGTATAACACATTTTTATTAATAGTCCATACTAATTGTGTGGGTTTTTCAAACTTTATTTTGCCCAATGTGTCGATTTCCTTGAGGAAAGAATTTTCTCGGCTGGAAATGATAAAAAATGAATTTTGATAGTTGACTTTGCCGATTCCATTGCGATAAGATAAGTCATTGAACGGATACTCTTATCCCGAGCCGGTGGAGGGACAGGCCCGATGAAGCCCAGCAACCGTCACAACTGTACATGTGTGAAATGGTGCTAACCTGTGGCAAGGCGCAGTCCTTGAACGATAAGAGTGAAAGGAAGCAATACGATTGCCATGACCTTTCCTCAGCCGTTACAGGAAAGGTTTTTTATATTGCGAAGGGAAAAAGGGAAATGAGTTCCGTGTCGCCACATTATGCCAAGAGGAGGAAACAAACCGAATGTCAGCCAAACGCCGCTTGTTTACTTCAGAGTCTGTGACGGAAGGACATCCGGATAAAATTTGCGACCAAATTTCTGACGCCATTTTGGATGCCATTTTGGAAAAAGATCCGAACGCCCGCGTCGCCTGCGAAACGAGCGTCACGACCGGGCTGGTGCTCGTGAGCGGGGAAATCACGACATCAACATACGTGGACATTCCGCGCATCGTCCGCGATACGGTCCGGGAGATCGGCTACACGCGCGCCAAATACGGATTTGACGCCGATACGTGCGCGGTGCTGACGTCGATTGACGAACAATCGCCGGACATTGCGATGGGGGTGAACCGGGCGCTTGAGGCGCGCGAAGGTCAGATGACTGACGAGGAAATTGAAGCGATTGGCGCCGGCGACCAAGGATTGATGTTTGGGTTCGCCTGCAATGAGACGGAAGAATTGATGCCGTTGCCGATTTCGCTTGCGCACCGCTTGGCGCGCCGATTGGCGGAAGTGCGCAAAACGGATGTCTTGCCGTACTTGCGGCCGGACGGGAAAACGCAAGTGACGATCGAATACGATGAAAACGGCAAACCGGTGCGCGTCGATACGATCGTCGTTTCCGCGCAGCACCATCCGGAAATTACGCAAGAGCAAATCGAGCGCGACATTAAAGAACAGGTCATCAAGCCGGTCGTGCCCGCAGAGCTGCTTGATGAGAACACGAAATATTTCATCAACCCGACAGGACGGTTTGTCATCGGCGGTCCGCAAGGGGATGCTGGGTTGACGGGGCGCAAAATCATCGTCGATACGTACGGCGGCTACGCCCGCCACGGCGGCGGCGCGTTCTCGGGCAAAGATCCGACGAAAGTCGACCGCTCGGCGGCGTATGCGGCCCGCTATGTCGCGAAAAACATCGTCGCGGCAGGACTGGCCGACAAATGCGAAGTGCAGCTTGCCTACGCGATCGGCGTCGCCCGCCCAGTTTCGATTTCGATCGATACGTTCGGCACCGGCAAAGTATCGGAAGACATTTTGATTGAGGTCGTGCGCAACAACTTCGATCTCCGCCCGGCGGGCATCATCAAAATGCTCGACCTTCGCCGCCCGATTTACAAACAGACGGCTGCTTACGGCCATTTTGGGCGTACGGACATCGACCTGCCGTGGGAGCGCACCGACAAAGCCGCCTTGTTGAAAGAACAAGCGCTGGCGTTGGCGGACAAGTGATGAAAGAAAAAGAGCTGCCTGATCACGGCAGCTCTTTTTTGTTGGCGCACGATGTCCGCTGTTGCTGCAGCGCTTTGTAATACTGCCCTTTCTCGACATATTCGCGGCGGATGCGCTCCATTTCACGGATGTCGTCTTCCGTCAGTTCGCGGACGACTTTCGCCGGCCGGCCGAGGGCGAGCGTGTTGGGCGGAATTTTTTTGCCCGGCGGCACTAAACTGCCGGCGCCGATAAACGCGCCTTCCCCGATTTCCGCGCGGTCCAAAATGATCGAGCCCATGCCGATGAGCGCGTTTTTGCGAACGATGGCGCTGTGCAAAATGACTTGATGGCCGACTGTTACACCGTCTTCAATGATAAGCGGATTGTTTGGACTTTGATGCAAAATTGAGTTATCTTGAATATTGACCCGGTTGCCAATCACCGTTGGCGCCACATCGCCGCGAATGACGGTATTGAACCAAATGCTCGTCTCTTCGCCGATCACGACATCGCCGGTGATCGTCACATAGTCGGCGATAAAGGCGGAGGCGGCAATTTGCGGCGTTTTGCCTTTGTATGGGTAAATCATGGGCGTTCGTTCCTTTCTGCTGCAAAATCGATCGTTCACCATGTATTGTACAACGCTGCGTCCAAATCGCCAACGAAAGTGAGCGCGCCTGGTCGGGATTGGTGAAAAACGTTTCGTTTCGCCCGATGAGTGGTTGGGATCGGGAAAGAAGATCCGATTTCACAAAGCTTCTCAACGTGAGAAGAACCGTTGTTGAGCGGTTTTTTCATTCCATCGCCAACCCTTTTATGGTTTGCCCCGCCCGCATTGATGGCAATACTGGAAGACGAGATCGCAGGCTGTTCAGACGCGAAACGATTTTGGTTGCTGATAAGATGGAAATGCTAGGAGACGAGACCATGGTGTTTGCACCTGAGGTGAGCCGATTGAACATTCCGAAAAACCCCATCGCCTTGATGAAAATGGTGTATCGTGACGTGCTTCCGCTTGTCCACCGCGAGCTTGCCTATTGGCGGCGCCAGGCCGAGCGCATTCCCGACCCGGAATTGCGGCGCCAGGCCTTGGCGAGCATCGCTTCGAAAACGTTCCATTGCGAAGGCGGCTCCATTTTGGCGCTCTTGGCCGGAGAAAACATGGAGGATTGCATCCGCTTTATCGTGGCTTACCAGACGATCAGCGATTATTTGGATAATTTGTGCGACCGCAGCACCTCGCTCGATCCGCTCGACTTTCGCGCCTTGCACGATTCGATGCCGGACGCTTTGACGATCGGCGCGGAGCCGTCGAACTATTACCGCCATCGCCGCGAACAGGAAGACGGCGGCTATTTGCCGGCGCTCGTCCGCACGTGCCAAGAGGTGCTCGAGACGGTGCGCCATTATGAGACGATCGCCCCATTTTTGCATGAATTGGCCGGATATTATTGCGACTTGCAAGTGCATAAACATGTCGAAGCGAGCGAGCGGGTGCCGCGGCTGGAGAAATGGTTCGCGCAATACAAAGACGCCTTGCCGCCGATGGAATGGTATGAGTTTTCCGCCTGCTCCGGTTCGACGCTCGGCATTTTCTGCCTCGTCGCCTATGCGTTTGGCGAATCGCTGCCGCCGGAGATGGCGAGACAAGTGCGCGACGGTTATTTTCCGTACATTCAAGGACTGCACATTTTGCTCGACTATTTGATCGACCAGGAGGAAGACCGGGACGGCGGCGATTTAAACTTTTGCTTTTACTATCCGAATGAAACGGTGATGCTTGAGCGGCTTTGCCATTTCATCGAAGAGGCCGACCGCCATGTCGGCGCCCTTCCGCACGGCGAGTTTCACCGCCTTATTCACCGAGGGCTTCTTGGGTTGTATTTGTCGGATGCCAAGGTGAAAAAGCAGCGCGGGCTGCGCCGGCTGGCGCGCCGGCTCGTCCGCGCCGGCGGGGCGGCGTCGCAGTTTTTCTATTGGAACGGAAAAGCATACCGCTTTTGGCAGGAGCGGCAAAAACGGCTGTCCTTTTCATAAGGGCGGCTGTTTGCTTGTATTGGCAAGAGCAGTGGTTCGTCGGCGGATCGGACGGAATCAGGCGCCCCCATCCGCCCGATTCTCGAGCGCGAGCAAAAACGGCGGGTTGTTTTGCCGATTGATGAATTCGTATTTCAAGGCATGGACGCGCCGTTGATCAAGAGAACGGACGTAATCAAGGAGCGCGTCGCGTTCGCGCTTTCCTTCCGGATGGCCGTGGTAGACGACAAGAACGATGACGCCGCCCGGCTTCATGACGGAAAGCAACTGGCGGACCGCTTCGATCGTCGATTCCGGCTGGGTGACGATTTGCTTATTGCCGCCCGGCAAATAGCCGAGGTTGAACACCGCGCCGGCGATGCGCCCGTGTACATCGGCGGGAAGCGCCTCAAGCAGTTCACTATGGCTTCGCTCGAACAACGTCGCCCGCCCGCATAGCCCATGTTCCGCGAGGCGGGCGGAAGCGGCGGTGATGGCCTCAGGCTGAATGTCAAAGCCGAACACATGGCCTGTCTCCCCGACGCGTTCGGCCAAATACACGGTGTCGTGCCCGTTGCCGACGGTCGCGTCGACGGCGATGTCGCCTTCGTTGACCGCTTGATCAAGCAAAAAGCGGGCAAACGGCAAAATGTTCATCAAAGCCATCGGTTGGCCCCTCCTTGTGATCGTTTCATCGTTTACGTTGGCAGGCGTGGCGTTGCGCCAAAGTGTCGGATGCCATCGCTTTTCCCCTAAACTTTCCATCCTCTGCGCCGGCGTGACAGAAAACCTTGAGCTGACCGACATTGATCGAGCTGAACGAAGATCCTCACGTCGGCATTGTAACAAAAACTTCATGGAAAATCGACCGCTGCCAATCATTGGCGTGATACGGCCGGCCTATGCGGCGCATAGTAAACATGAGGGAATATCACGAAACGAGGTGAGCGCATGGCGACAAGACAATCCGTTGAGGAATTTTTGCAGCGGTGTGAAGATGTGATCCGCTACGCGAAAGAGCAATATACGGAAGCGCAAAAGCAGGAGCATTACAACATCACCGAATACACCAACGCCCAGCAGATGCTCGAGCAGACGGTCATCGATTTAGCGCACTTGGCGCGAAGCTGCAACGCCCAGCAGCGTGAGCAGCTGCATCGGATGCGGCTCCAACTGGAGCAATTGCAAAACGACATGATTTTGCTTGACCGCTGAAACGAGGAGGAACACAACATGAAGCGACGCTTGAAACAAACGAATCCGGAACAAAAAACACGCAACGGCCAAAACAATAACGATCTTGAGCTTGGTCAAGACTTTGACCCGGTGAAGCTGGCGAAAAAGCAATACGAGGAAACGGGCGGCCAACCGATCCGCTCCAAGCAGCGGAACGGGTGACGACAAGCCAAAGGGGCGGAAGCCGCTCCAACTTGTTCTTCTTTTCGCGCAGGAGCCCCGCTTCAAAAGCCATTGTTTCCGTGGGGAGTTAGTTTGGCAAAAAAGTGGCGGACGCATCGGAACGCTCCGCCTTTTTGATTGCATTTTTTCCTGTTTTCCCCTACAATTATTTCGGAACTCAAAATAAAAACCAGAAAAGGATGATGACCGATGCCCCGCGCTCTTTGGTGGCTGCTTGTCGGCATGGCGCTCAATGTGACAGGGGCGTCGTTTCTATGGCCGCTAAACACGATCTATTTGCACGAACAGCTCGGCCAGCCGCTCGCTGTCGCTGGTGTCGTGCTCATGCTCAACTCTGGGGGAAGCGTCATCGGCAGCTTGGCCGGCGGCTTTTTGTTTGACCGGATCGGCGGGTTTCGCGTTTTGTTGGCCGGAGCGATGTTGACGATAGCCGCGCTCGGCGGCTTAAGCGTTTGGCACGGTTGGCCGCATTATGCGGTGTTTTTGGCGTTTGTCGGCGTTGGCAGCGGCGTCGTCTTTCCGGCCGCGTCGGCGTACGCCGGGGCGATTTGGCCGGAAGGGGGGCGGCGGGCGTTCAACGCCTTGTATGTCGCGCAAAACATCGGCGTCGCCGTCGGGTCGGCGCTTGGCGGGCTTGTCGCTTCATATTCGTTCTCGCTCGTTTTTTTCGCCAATCTTTTGTTGTATGCCGCGTTTTTGTTTACGGTTGTGGCCGGGCTGCGCCGCGTTCCGCTCTTGCCGCCGCCGAGAAAGAAACGATCCGGAGAAGCGGAAAGAGCGCCATCCCGCTCCGCGGGCTGGGCGCTTGCCCTCCTTTGCGCCGGCTATGGACTGTGTTGGTTGAGCTATGTCCAATGGTCGACGACGATCGCCGCCTATACACGCGAGCTCGGGATACCAGTCGGGCAGTACAGCTTGCTTTGGACGATCAACGGAGCGTTGATCGTCTTGGCCCAGCCGCTGTTGTCAGCGGTCATCCGCCGCTTCATGCCGACGTTGAAGCGGCAAATCGTGATCGGTTTTTTTATTTTCGCCGTTTCGTTTGCCATGCTGTTGGGGGCGCATTCGTTTGCAGAGTTTGCCGCGTCCATGATGGTGCTCACGATCGCCGAGATGATCGTCTGGCCGGCGATTCCGGCCGCGGTGAACGAATGGGCGCCCCCGGGGAAAGCCGGGTTTTACCAAGGAATCGTCAACGGGACGGCCACGGCCGGACGGATGATCGGACCGGTCATCGGCGGCTCGGTCGCCGATCTGTTTGGAATGAAACTGCTCATCATGATGTTAGCATTGTTTGCCTTATTGGCGGTGCTGGCCGCGCTTTTGCATGATCGTCGGCTCCCGAAGCGGACGGAGAACGCGGATGAAAAAACCGCGGCTTCCGTATAGATTTCGGCTTGCAATTGATCGACAAATTTTTTAAAATAATAATAAATTTGTCATTCTGTCCACTCATCGCTCGATTCATCCTATTTCGCGCAGGAGACTCCCACTTCAACGACCAAAGGGAGTAAGTGGGAGAGGAATGTGCGTTCCCCCTTTCTTTTGTGTATGATAGAATAAAGACGTGGAGAAAACTGTTAAATAAAGGCACTCCAATAACGGCTGCTCGATGGATGGAGTTGGTTGCAGGAAACGTTGCAACCGTAAAACATGAGCGTAGGTCTGTCTGTTGTGTGTGGAAGCCAAGTACTGCCAACAGACACACCGAGAGAATCGGTAACGATGCAGGCATGACCTGCGTCGTTGGGTAGTCGTCAACCTGCCCCCTGATGCAACCCCAAGTCAAGGAAGGAGGACGAAGTCCGTTTGCACTTCTGGGGAGTTGCAAGCCCCCACTTCAAGCGTTAGCGAAGTGGGGGTAGTTGACGTGCGAATAAGGCGAATAACGGTGAAGAGGAGCAGTAGCGGGCCCGACGGACGGCAGAGAGTTGACGGATGGTGCGAGTCAACCGAAGTCGGCTCGTGAACTCGCCTCGGAGTTGCCGGCGTGAACGGTCATCGACAGCGCCGGCCGTCCATCCGCGTTAAGGAAGAAAGCGGGTGCGCCGTTTGGCGCGCCAAAAAGGGTGGTACCGCGGGAAGCGCGCCTCTCGTCCCTTTGCTGTGGGGATGGGGGGGTTTTTTTGTACATATTTTCGTCAATGATGCAAGTAGAACTTGATAGGAGGAGTGCTGCGATGAGCTTCAACCACCGCGAAATTGAACAAAAATGGCAGGACTATTGGGAGAAAAACAAAACGTTCCGCACGTCCGATGATGATGACAAGCCGAAGTTTTACGTTCTCGACATGTTCCCGTATCCATCCGGCGCCGGCTTGCACGTCGGCCATCCGGAAGGATATACGGCGACCGATATTTTGGCGCGCATGAAGCGGATGCAAGGGTACAACGTCCTTCACCCGATGGGCTGGGACGCGTTCGGGCTGCCGGCCGAGCAATATGCGCTCGATACCGGCAACGACCCGGCGGAGTTTACGCAAAAAAACATCGACAATTTCCGCCGGCAAATCAAATCGCTTGGCTTTTCGTACGACTGGGACCGGGAGATCAATACGACCGACCCGAACTATTACAAATGGACGCAATGGATTTTCTTGAAGCTGTATGAAAAAGGGCTCGCCTACATGGATGAAGTGCCGGTCAACTGGTGCCCGGCGCTCGGCACGGTGCTGGCGAACGAAGAGGTGATCAACGGCCGGAGCGAGCGCGGCGGGCATCCGGTCATCCGCAAGCCGATGCGGCAATGGATGCTGAAAATCACCGCCTATGCCGACCGCTTGCTTGAAGATTTGGAAGAGCTCGACTGGCCGGAAAGCATTAAGGAGATGCAGCGCAACTGGATTGGCCGTTCGGAAGGAGCGGAAATCGAGTTCGCCGTCGACGGCCATGACGAAACATTCACCGTGTTCACGACGCGTCCGGATACGCTGTTTGGCGCGACGTACACCGTCTTGGCGCCGGAGCATCCGCTCGTTGAAAAAATCACGACGCCGGAGCAAAAGCCAGCCGTTGACGCCTACTTAAAGGAAATTCAAAGCAAAAGCGACCTTGAGCGCACCGATTTGGCGAAAGAAAAAACGGGCGTGTTCACCGGCGCGTACGCCATTCACCCGGTCACCGGCGATCGGCTTCCGATTTGGATCGCTGACTACGTCTTGATGAGCTACGGCACCGGAGCGATCATGGCCGTGCCGGCGCACGATGAGCGCGACTACGAGTTTGCGAAAAAATTCCACTTGCCGATGAAAGAAGTCGTCGCCGGCGGGAATATCGAAAAGGAAGCGTACACCGGAGATGGCGAGCATATCAACTCCGAGTTTTTGAACGGCTTGAACAAGCAGGAAGCGATCGACAAAATGATCGCCTGGCTTGAGGAGCACGGCAAAGGGCGGAAAAAAGTGTCGTACCGGCTGCGCGACTGGCTGTTCAGCCGCCAGCGCTACTGGGGCGAGCCGATTCCGATCATCCATTGGGAAGACGGCACGATGACGCCGGTGCCGGAAGAGGAATTGCCGCTTGTGCTGCCGAAAACGGATGAAATCCGTCCGTCGGGAACGGGCGAGTCGCCGCTGGCCAACATCGAAGAATGGGTCAATGTTGTCGACCCGAAAACCGGGAAAAAAGGGCGGCGCGAAACGAACACGATGCCGCAATGGGCTGGAAGCTGCTGGTATTATTTACGCTACATCGACCCGCACAACGACAAGCAGCTCGCCGATCCGGAAAAGCTGAAAAAGTGGCTGCCGGTCGATGTTTACATCGGCGGGGCGGAGCACGCGGTTTTGCATTTGCTTTATGCCCGCTTCTGGCATAAGTTTCTCTATGACCTTGGCATCGTGCCGACGAAAGAACCGTTCCAAAAGCTGTTCAACCAAGGGATGATTTTAGGCGAAAACAACGAAAAAATGAGCAAATCAAAAGGCAACGTCGTCAACCCGGACGACATCATCGAAAGCCATGGGGCCGACACCTTGCGGCTGTATGAAATGTTCATGGGGCCACTTGAGGCGTCGATCGCTTGGTCGACGAAAGGGCTTGACGGGGCGCGGCGCTTCCTCGACCGCGTCTGGAGACTCTTTGTCACCGAGAATGGCGAACTGAACCCGAACATTGTCGACGAACCGGCGAACGATACGCTCGAGCGCATCTATCACCAAACGGTGAAAAAAGTGACGGAAGACTATGAAGCGCTCCGCTTTAACACCGCCATTTCGCAGCTTATGGTGTTCATCAACGAAGCGTACAAAGCGGAGCAAATGAAAAAAGAATACATGGAAGGCTTCGTCAAGCTCTTGTCGCCGGTCTGCCCGCACATCGGCGAGGAGCTGTGGCAAAAGCTTGGCCACACGGACACGATCGCCTATGAACCGTGGCCGACGTATGATGAAACGAAGCTTGTGGAAGACGTCGTGGAAATCGTCGTGCAAATCAACGGCAAAGTGCGGTCGCGCTTGCACGTGCCCGTTGACTTGCCAAAAGAAGCGCTCGAGGAGCGGGCGCTCGCCGATGAAAAAATCAAAGAGCAGCTTGAGGGCAAAACCGTGCGCAAAGTGATCGCCGTCCCCGGCAAGCTCGTCAATATCGTCGCCAACTGATGATGAGGGCGGGCTTCGGCCCGCTCCCTATCCACCAACGAAAGGGGTCGATCTGCCATGGAAGAGATCAAGGAAATCACGCCGGCTGAAGTGAAAGAAAAACTCGAACGCGGGGAAAAGCTGAACATTGTCGATGTGCGCGAAGACGAGGAAGTCGCCCTCGGCATGATCCCCGGCGCCAAACATATTAAAATGGGCGACATCCCCGATCGGCTTGAGGAATTCGACCGCAACGAAGAATATATTTTCGTCTGCCGCTCCGGACGGCGGAGCGAAAACGTCTGCCGCTACTTGCAAGAGCTTGGCTATCGCGTCCGCAACATGACGGGCGGCATGCTCGAGTGGGAAGGCGAAACAGTGCCGAAGCGATAAGCGCTTCCGGCTCAAAGAACAGGGCATGGCGGCGGGCCGTCATCCAAGTGATCCCGTTTTTGTCGAGACCAAAACGACGGAACGTGTCAGCGGATGGGAAATGGATCCATCCGAACGGCCCCGTTCAGTCAAGAGGCAGAGGAATGGCTGGCTGCCGCGGGCCTTTTCATGCGTCGGCGGCTTGCGCTTCCCCGGTCCGCTTGCGGGGTAGGAGCGAAAAAGCGTCCCAGCTTTTAGGGGCGCTTTTTCCATTTTGTTTTAGTACCAAAGTGTGATGCAAGAAAAAAAAAGGAAAGGATATAATTTTCGGTAAAATCAGACACTTGTTCGAAGGAGGAGCTCTCTGTTGAAACTCGGCGACCGCTTGAAATTCGCCCGCTTGATGAAAGGCCTGACCCAAGAAGAAACGGCTGAAGGCATTATTTCGGTTTCTTATTTATCGAAAATTGAGAATAACCAAGTCATACCGAGCCAAGAGGTGCTCGAATGGCTGTTTCGGCGGCTGGACATCCGGCCGGGTGGAAACGAAACAATGCCTTCATGGTTCGAATGGGTGATGTCGTGGTATAAGGCGATGACGAACCGTGATGTGCCTGCCGCGCGGGAACTGTATGAAACGGTCAAAGAACGATGCGAGCAGTCTGGGGATGCCGAAGCCATGATTTATTTTCAGCTGATGCGAATCCGGTATTGGCTGCTTCTTGGCGACAAAAAGGGGGCGGAAACGGCGGCGCAAAGCGTGCGGGACTGGTATGGGTCGTTGAGTGATGACATGCGCTATTATTATTGGAAGTTTTTTGGGCTTTTATATTATTGTCAAGAAAAATATGACGACGCCTTGCATTGTTATCAAAAGGCAGAAGAGTTGTTGAAGGGAGAATGGAAAACGAGCGGGGAGGAGGCCGATTTGGCTTACTTGTCGGCGCTTGCATGCAGCCGTCTGTGGAAATGGTTTCAATGCCTTCATTACGCCGAGCGCGCGCTGGCGCTCAGCCAGGCGGAATACGACTTGCGGCGGAGCGCCGAATGCCATGTGCTGCTGGCGATTTGCCATCGGCGCTGCGGGGAGATCGATAAAGCGGTTGACCATTGTCTGCTGGCCCAAAAGGCGGCGAGGATGGTGGATGATCGACGGCTTCTTGGGATTGTGGAACACAATCTCGGCCACTTGAAAGGAATGAAACGTCAATACCGCGAGGCGGTGCAACATTATGAGAACAGTTTGATCTATAAAGAGGCCGCTCCGCTGGATTCCCGGCTCATCACGCTTTTGTCGCTCGTGCGCGTGCATTGTGATGCCAAGCATTATCGCAAAGCGTTGATGGCTGTCGAGGAAGGGTGGAAACAGCTCGAACAAGCCCCTAACGGCGCGTCCGAGCATTATGAGTATTATTTGCATTTTTCCATTTACCGGCTGCTTTTGAGCGAAGAAGATGAACCGTTGGAGCGGCTGCTCAAACAGGAGGCGATTCCCTATTTCCAAAAAAAGAAGGAGTATGACGACGCGTCATTGTATGCCGAATATTTGGCGGATTGTTATATGCGGAGGCGCCAATACAAGCAGGCGGCCCAATATTATCAATTAAGTTGCGCTCTCTTGCGGGCGCAAACAGGCGTTTGAAAGGAGGTGAAGCTCGTGAAAAAGCGGGTCGTTGTGATCATCGTTCTCGCCGTCCTTGGCCTCGCTTCAGCCTTTGGCCAAGGCATCGGGGTGAAAGAAGCGGCTAAAGATGAGCATCCGCCGCCGACGGTGATCGCCCGATAAAAGAAGCGGCTGGATTGGCGCTTTGCCTGTCTGTGTTGATCTTCTTCGAACCGATCCGTCTCCTGTTTTCGCCATGGGGCGAAAGCGGGGGATGAGTCGGTTTTTTGTTTCGTCCGTCAAAGCACGTTCTGTGGAAATCCGTCGGCTCAAGCGAAAAAGATCAATCGTTTTTTCCGCTTGGCAGCTTCGCTGTCGGTCGTGTTTCACTTTGGCTGTTTTGTCGCAGGCGGAAAGCCGCAAAGAGGGAAAAACGGAAAATAGGCTGCCGGATCAGGACGCATGTCGCCCGATCATTTTCCCAATACCCAATCAAAATATATTGTAATAAAATTTTTACTAGAATAAATAATTTGAAAATATAAGAAAGGGGTAAAGGGAATGAACAAACGGGCGATGCTTGGCGCGATTGGGTTGGCGTTTGGATTGATGGCTTGGCCGTTCGGGGCTTCGGCGAAGGAAAAATCAATGGTGTGGAACGAACAGTGGAAGACGCCGTCGTTCGTTTCTGGTTCGCTGTTAAAAGGCGAGGATGCTCCGGAAGAATTGGTTTACCGTTATCTTGATCAAGAGAAGAATACGTTCCAGCTTGGTGGACAAGCCCGCGAACGGCTGAGCTTGATTGGCAAACAAACGGATGAACTCGGCCATACGGTCATGCGTTTTGAACAGCGCTATCACGGCATCCCAGTGTATGGCGCCGTGCTCGTTGCCCATGTCAACGATGGCGAATTGTCCTCTTTGTCGGGTACGCTCATTCCGAATTTGGACAAACGAACGTTGAAAACAGAAGCTGCCATTTCCATTCAACAAGCGGAAATGATCGCGAAACAAGATGTGGCTGATGCGGTGACGAAAGAACGGCCGGCGGCCGAAGAGGGAAAACCAACGCGGCTTGTCATCTATCCGGATGGGGAGACCCCGCGCCTCGCCTATGAAGTCAATGTCCGCTTTTTAACCCCTGTCCCAGGCAACTGGATCTACATGATCGATGCCGCAGACGGAAAAGTGTTGAACAAATGGAACCAAATGGACGAGGCGAAGCCGGGCGGCGGGCAGCCGGTCGCCGGCACGTCGACGGTCGGCGTGGGCCGCGGTGTGTTGGGGGATCAGAAATATATCAATACGACGTATTCCTCGTATTATGGCTACTACTATTTGCAAGACAATACGCGCGGCAGCGGCATTTTTACGTATGACGGACGAAACCGCACCGTTTTGCCCGGCAGCTTATGGGCCGATGTCGACAATCAATTTTTCGCCAGCTATGACGCGGCGGCCGTGGACGCCCATTATTACGCCGGCGTCGTGTATGATTACTACAAAAATGTGCACGGCCGGCTAAGCTATGACGGCAGCAACGCCGCCATCCGTTCGACCGTCCATTACGGCCGCGGCTACAACAACGCGTTTTGGAATGGTTCGCAAATGGTGTACGGCGATGGCGACGGACAGACGTTTTTGCCGTTTTCCGGCGGCATTGACGTCGTTGGGCATGAGTTGACCCATGCGGTGACGGATTATACGGCCGGGCTTGTTTACCAAAACGAATCCGGCGCCATCAATGAAGCGATGTCCGATATTTTCGGCACGCTCGTGGAGTTCTACGCCAACCGCAACCCGGACTGGGAGATCGGCGAAGACATTTACACGCCGGGAATTGCCGGCGACGCGCTTCGCTCCATGTCGGATCCGGCGAAATACGGCGATCCGGATCATTATTCCAAACGGTACACCGGCACACAAGACAATGGAGGAGTCCATACAAACAGCGGCATCATCAATAAAGCGGCGTACTTGCTCAGCCAAGGCGGCGTCCATTACGGCGTAAGCGTCACCGGCATCGGCCGCGACAAAATGGGGAAAATTTTCTACCGGGCGCTTGTCTACTATTTGACGCCGACGTCGAACTTCAGCCAGCTGCGCGCGGCCTGCGTGCAAGCGGCCGCTGATTTGTACGGGTCGACAAGCCAAGAAGTCAACTCGGTGAAACAGGCGTTCAATGCGGTTGGAGTGTATTAAGACGAATGAAGTTTCTGACGTCACGCGTCCCGCTGTTCGAGGGCGCGTGACGCCTTTTGTGGGCAGGATTTTCCCTAAATGCGTGGAAAAGGAAAAAGAAAACGGGGGAATGGAGATGTACAAAGTGAAAGTGTTTGATAAAGAGCATGAAAAAGATTTGGAAGCGGCGGTCAATGATTTTTTAGCCCGATTGAAAGACGGACAGTTGATCGATGTCAAGTACAGTGTGGCGGCGATGGAATCGGAAGGCGAGCAAATCTACTGTTTTTCCGCCATGGTCATTTACCGGACTTGACACTCCACACGGCTCCAGACCGTGGGATTCTTTGGGCCGTTTTCGTGCTGATCCCCCCAAAGCGGGCGACGCTTTTTTCATTGCGGCATTTCCATTTCAGGCGGCGAAATTTTGCGATCGCCCGCCTTGAAGACGGGCGTTGTCGGAATGTCAGCGGACGCCCCGGAGCACCCGAGGGGCATGAGGACGGCGGTCAATTCGTTGCTGTCTGCCCCGCGGAGCCGCTCGCCCCGTTTTTTTCCGCCAATGCATAGCGGGCGGCGTTCACGCCGGCGAGCCGCCCGGTGACAAGGGCGGCGGTGATGTTGTAGCCGCCCGTGTAGCCGTGAATGTCCAAAATTTCCCCGCAAAAGTAAAGGCCGGCCATGCATTTGGAGGCCATTGTTTTCGGCTCAATTTCTTTGACCGACACGCCGCCGCCGGTGACGAATGCTTTCTCAAGCGGCAGCGTGCCGTGGACGTAAAAGGTAAATTGTTTGCACTGTCGGACAAACGCCCGCAGCGCCTCATGGCCGACCGTGCCGGCAGAGGCGTGCGGGTCGATGCCGGCCCGCTCGAGCAAAAAGACGGCGTACCGCTCGGGAAGCACCGTTTTGGCGATCGTTTTCATCGCCTTTTTCGGCTCCTCTTTGCACAGCTTGGCGAACTGTTGAAACAGTTCTTCCTGCGTCACGTCCGGAAGCGCGTCGATGCTCATTTTGACCGCGCCGTCCGTCGCTTTTTTCAACGCCTTAACGACAAACTGGCTGCAGCGGAGAGCAGCTGGGCCGGAAATGCCGAAGTGCGTAAACAGCATATCCATCCGGTGGGTGATGATCGGTTTGCCATTCGGCTTTAAGACGCTTAACGCGACGTCGCGCAGCGACAAGCCTTGCAGCGTCCGCTCTCGGATGAACGGCTCATGCGAGACGATCGGAACTTCGGTTGGAAACAATTCGGTCACCGTGTGGCCCGCTTTTTCCGCCCACGGATAGCCGTCGCCTGTTGAGCCGGTTTGCGGCACCGATTTGCCGCCGACGGCGACGACAACCGCACGGGCGTGGATCGTCTCCCCGCTTTTCAGCGTGACACCGACTGTTTTTCCTTGTTCATACAACACGTCCGCCACTGGCGATTCAAGCCGAACATCGACGCCAAGGCGCGACAATTCGCGAACAAGCGCGTCGACGACCGACTGGGCGCTGTCGCTTTTAGGAAACATGCGGCCGTGGTCTTCCTCCTTGAGCGGCACGCCGAGCCGCTCAAAAAAGCGGATGATGTCTTCATTGTTAAATACGGAAAAGGCGCTGTATAAAAAGCGGCCGTTGCCGGGAATATGGCGGACCATTTCATCCACCGGCAGCCGATTCGTCACGTTGCAGCGTCCGCCGCCGGAGATGGCGAGCTTGCGCCCGAGCTTCGTTCCTTTTTCCAACAAGAGCACCTTCGCCCCTTCTTCGCCGGCGCCGATGGCCGCCATGAGCCCGGACGGACCGCCGCCGATGATGATGACGTCGTATCCCATGTTCATTCCACCCTCTCTTTCTGCGCGTGGCCGATATTTTTCGTTCCATTGACAACTATGGTAAAATAGATACGTTGTTATTTTCAACGTCCATGGCTAGGGAAGGGGTCATATGTCAACATCGAAGCTGCTGCGCGGCACGTTTATTTTAACGGCTGGCGTGATGATTTCTCGCCTTCTTGGTTTATTTTACGTCATCCCGTTTTACCATCTTGTCGGCGAGCGTGGCGGGGCGTTGTACGGATACGGCTATGTGCCGTACCAAATTTTTTGAGCTTGGCGACCGGCGGGCTGCCGGTGGCGGTGTCAAAGTTTGTGTCGAAATACAACGCGCTTGGGGAATACGGCGTCGGCTATCGGCTCTTTCGCTCCGGCCTTGTCTTGATGATCGCAAGCGGCATCGCCTCATGGCTCATTTTGTACGCCCTGGCGCCCATCTTGGCGCCGCACGTCATCGATGCGAAAACGAACGTCAACTCGGTCGACGACGTCACGGCCGTCATCCGCGCGGTCAGCTTTGCGCTCCTCATCGTGCCGGTGATGAGCTTGATCCGCGGATTTTTCCAAGGACATGAGTCGATGGGCCCGACGGCGCTGTCGCAAGTCGTCGAACAAATCGCGCGCATCGCGTTTTTGCTTGGGGCGTGCTACGTCATTTTGCGCCTGATGGACGGCTCGATCGTCTCCGCTGTGAGCGCGGCGACGTTTGCCGCGTTTGTCGGGGCGGCGGCGGGGCTTTTGGTGTTGCTTGTCTATTGGTGGAAGCGGCGTCCGTATTTGCAGTCGCTGCTTGCGCGTGACCGCGGCGAAGCGGACGTATCGCTTTTGGCGATGTACAAAGAGCTGCTTCTGTCGTCCATTCCGTTTGTGTTTGTCGGCTTGTCGATGTCGCTGTACCAGCTCGTCGATCAGTTTACGTTCAATCACGCGATGGCGGCGGCGGGCCGCGGGAACATCTCGGAGCACGCGTATTCCGTGTTCAACATGTGGGCGCAAAAGCTCGTCATCATACCAGTGACGCTCGCGACCTCGTTCAGCTTGGCGCTCATCCCGACGATTACGAAAGCGTATGTCGCGCAAGATCGGAAAGCGCTGCGGCAATATTTGAACCAGACGTTTCAAGTGCTCATGTTTTTAACGCTCCCGGCGGTGATTGGCATGGCGGTGCTTGCAGGGCCGGTGTACAGCTCGTTTTACAGCTATGATCCGCTTGGTGAACAAGTGTTGCGCTGGTATGCGCCGGCGGCGATTTTGTACGCATTGTTTTCCGTGACGGCCGCCATCATGCAAGGCATCAACGAGCAGCGGTTTACGGTCGTCAGTTTGGCTGCCGGCTTGCTTGTGAAGCTTTTGCTCAACACGCCGCTCATTATGAAAGGGTCGGCCGTCGGAGCCATTGCGGCCACGATGGCGGGCTATTTCGTCTCGGTGGCGTTCAACTTATGGGTCATTCAGCGCCGCACGCGCTACCGCTATCGGTTTGTCGCCCGCCGGACGGCGTTTATGGCCATCCTGACGGCGGCGATGTCAGCGGCGGTTATGGGGGTCGAGGCGTTGGCGTCCCGATGGATCGATTACCGCGCCGGCACCGCTGAATCGGTGGGCGCTGTTTCCATCGGCGCAGCGGTCGGGGCGGCCGTCTACTTGTTTCTCAGCATCCGCTCCGGGTTGTTTTCGGCGCTGTTTGGCGACCGGTTTGCGTTTTGGCGCCGGAAAGAGAAAAAGGCGGTATCGTAGACGAGGGTGTATGGGGGGATCGGCCGTTGACCGGACGGCCGTTTCCTAGAAGCGGCTCGTTTAGGCCGGGAGCCCGGCGGACGGCGCTTCTTGCGAACGTCGCGGCGCCCGAGCGAAAGGGTTCGACGACGGCTGTTTTTCGCCCTCCCCCATGCCGTTCGGCTTGCGGCAAAAAAAGAAGAAGGCGGTCGTCCCCGCCTTCTTTCTCCATTTCGCTTACGACAGGCCGAGCCGGCGTTCGATGCGATCGAGGCGGCTTTCCACCCGGTCGAGCCGGCGGTCGAGCCGTTCGACGGCCCGCTCAAGCCGTTCGATGCGCCGCGCCCAGTTGGCGAATGGCCCGCCTGGGTATCCGGGCCAAAATTGGCTGGCTGGCGGCTGTTGACGGTAATCATCCAACGTTGGGACATAATAGTAATATTCATTCATCGGCAAATCCCCCTTCTTGATGTTTCCTTCACAGTGTATGGGGGGAAGGCGGAAGCGGACTAGATGAACGCCTAATGAAGGCCATATTTTTAGGAGGGAGATTTGTGGAGCTGCGCATTGACAAGCTGCTCGCCCATATGGGGTATGGGACGAGGAAGGAAGTGAAAAAGCTGCTCAAGTCCGGAGCGGTGAAAGTGGATGGCGCGCCGGTTCGTGATGCGAAAACGAAAGTGCGGCCGGATGAGCAAATCGTGACCGTTTGGGGAGAAACGGTCGAGTACAAGCCATTCATTTACTTGATGATGAATAAGCCTTCGGGGGTCGTTTCCGCGACGGAAGATGCCGTGGAAGAGACGGTCGTCGATTTGCTTGAAGAAGAAGACCGGGCATTTTCCCCGTTTCCGGTCGGGCGGCTTGACAAAGATACGGAAGGGCTGCTGCTCTTGACGAATGACGGCCAGCTCGCCCATCAGCTGTTGTCGCCGAAAAAACACGTGCCGAAAACGTATTTTGCCGTCGTGGACGGGGAAGTGACGGAAGCGGATGTCGCGGCGTTTCAGCGCGGCGTCGTCCTTGATGACGGCTATGAAACAAAGCCGGCCAAGCTCGTTGTGTTGAAATCCGGCCTTCGTTCCGATGTCGAGGTGACGATCACCGAGGGGAAGTTCCATCAAGTGAAGCGGATGTTTCAAGCGGTCGGCAAGCGGGTCGTGTATTTAAAACGAATTCAAATGGGGCCGCTGCCGCTTGACCCGGATTTGGCCGTCGGCGAGTATCGGGAATTGACGGATGAAGAGGTGGGCATGTTGAAGCAATACCGGCCAGAGACGGACGAAAAAAAAGGAACCTGACGCGGTTCCTTTTTTATGGAAAAATAGTGGATATTCATCTGTGGAAAAATGGTTTGCGTTCATCTCTCATCTTGCCTACCCTATTGGCACCGGGTTTACGAAGAGATGCGCACTTTTTTGTTTGTGGTCGTCCATTTGCCCTTGCTTGGGCTGCGAACGAGATCGTTGTACATAAGCACGTTCAAGTCGCGCTGGATCGTTCGTGGGGTGGTGCCGAACTCATCAACAAGCTCTTGGGTCGTAACCGTTCCTTTTTCGCTAATGTACATATACACGGACTTGATGCGGGTAAGCATCCGATGTGTTGAAGGTTTCAAAAGACCACTCCCTATCTTAGCATCATTCGCATGGCACAACCGACCGCTAGCAGATGAGAGATGTCTTTGTCTGTTTACTACCATTGTACACGAAATGAGAGGGAAAATGCTACCCGGTTGCTTCTATTCACGAAAAATTTCAACATTTTGTCATGAAACGGAAATCGATTTGCAACGAATGAAACATTTTGACTTCCTGTTTTTGATATGATACGTTGGCAACAAAGGGTGTTGAAGAAGGAAAGGAAGAATGGCGTTGAACATCGACTGGATGAACGAAGCGAAGAAACGAAAAGACGATCTTGTCCGCGACGTGCAAGCGCTTGTCCGCATTCCGAGCGTCCGCGAGGATCAGCAGGCGCAGCCGGGCGCGCCGTTTGGGCCCAAGGTGGCCCAGGCGCTTGAGCATATGCTTCGCCGCGGCCGGGAGGAAGGGTTTCGCGTCAAAAATGTGGACGGATTTGCTGGGCATATCGAAATGGGGCATGGGGAGAAACTTGTCGGCGTGCTCGGCCATATCGACGTCGTGCCGCCCGGGGACGGCTGGACGATGGATCCGTTTGCCGCTGAGGTGCGCGATGGCCGCCTTTACGGGCGCGGCGCGATCGATGACAAAGGGCCGACCGTCGCGGCGTTTTACGCGATGAAAATCATCCGTGAACTCGGGCTGCCGCTTGGCAAGCGGGTGCGGCTCATCATCGGGGGCGATGAGGAAAGCGACTGGCGGTGTGTGGAGCATTATTTTCGCCATGAGGAAATGCCGGATGTCGGATTTGCGCCGGATGCTGATTTTCCGATCATTTATGCTGAAAAAGGAATCATTGACGCCGATTTGTCGTACCGCCCGCCTAAATCGGCGGAGGCGGAAGGGCTCGCGCTTGCCTCATTCCAAGCCGGGCGCCGCTACAATATGGTGCCGGATGCGGCTGAAGCGGTGGTGGAAGGAGCGGGACGGACGGAGGAGCTGCTTGGCCTCTATGAACAGTTTTGCTGGGAGCGCGGCGTAAAGGGGAGCATCAGGCAAAGCGAAGGGGCCGTCGTCTTTCAATTGGAAGGGGTGTCCGCTCATGGCGCCGAGCCGGAGCGCGGCAAAAACGCCGGCGTCTATTTGGCGCAGTTTTTGGCGTCGCTTCCGCTCGATGGCCGAAGCCGGCCGTTCGTTCAGTTTGTGGCCTCCGCCTTTTTTGGCGATGCCCGCGGCCGGCGGCTTGGCCTTGCGTATCGGGACGAACAAAGCGGCGACTTGACGGTCAACGTCGGGGTGCTGTCGTATGACCGGCGGCATGGCGGAACGATTGGGCTGAACATCCGCTATCCGGTGACGGCCGACGGTGACGCGATCCGCCGGACGCTCGCCGGCGCTGCGGCTGAACATGGATTCGCGCTCAGCCGTTTCAGCGATACGAAGCCTCATTATATCGATCCGAGCCACGAGCTTGTCCGCACGCTTCAGCGCGTCTACGAAGAGCAGACGGGCGAGCCGGCCCGGCTTTTGGCCATCGGCGGCGGCACATACGCCCGCGCCTTGACCGCCGGGGTGGCGTTTGGCGCGTTGTTTCCGGGCCGTCCGGATGTCGCCCACCAGAAAGATGAGTATATCGAAATCGACGATTTGGTGAAAGCGACAGCCATTTACGCGCAGGCGATCTACGAGCTGGCGAAATAAACGGCGGTCCGCCGCCCCGGCGAAAAAAGAGAGCGGGGCGGGCGTTGTTTTAACGAAAGGGGGGGACGGGATGGAAGCGGCGTTCAAACGGGAGGCGGCGGTGCGAAAACAGGTGTTTCCGCTCTTTTATTTTCTCATCTTTTTTGCTTTTGGCGCGTTGTTTCCGCTTTTGTCCGTCTATTTGCAGGAAGAGGCGCGCCTTTCGGGGGCGGCGATCGGCTGGATCATGTCGCTTCCCCCGATCGTGACGATGGCGGCCCAGCCGCTTTGGGGCACGGCGGCCGATTATACGCGCAAACCGGTCGAACTGTTGACGCTGGCGCTCGGGGTGACAGCGCTGTTTGGGCTTCTTTATTCGCTGGCCGGAAACTACCGGGTGTTCGTCGCCTTGACCGTGCTGCTTTCGGCGGCGCAAAGCGCGATCGTTCCGCTCTCAGACAGCATCGCCCTTCATCATGTGCGCCGCTCGGGCGGAAACTACGGGGCGATTCGGCTTTGGGGGTCGATCGGGTTTGCCGCGTCGGTGTTGGTTGTCGGATGGCTGTCCGATCATGTCGCGTTTGCGGTCATTTTTTACGCCTTTTCGTTGGCGCTGTTGGCCGCGTCTGTTTTGGCCGCCCGCCTGCCGCGCTACCCGATGGCGGCGCCGGGGGCGTTGACGTTTCAGGATGTGCGCGGGCTGCTGTCCGTCCGCTCGTTTCAGCTCCTGCTTGTCGCAACATTTTTGCTGTTTGGTCCGATTTATGCCAACAATTCCTATTTCGGGCTGTTGATCCACGAGCTTGGCGGCACGCTGACCGGCATCGGCTTCGCCTTTTGGCTGGCTGCCGGAAGCGAAGCGCCGTTTATGAAAACGGCCGACCGGCTCATCCGCCGGTTCGGCATGACGCGCCTGCTCGTGTTGGCTGCGCTCGTGTCGGCCGCCCGCTGGTGGTCGTATGTCGCCGATCCGCCGCTTTGGTTTGTCTATATCACAGCGATCGTTCAAGGATGTTCGGTCGGGCTGGCAATTCCAACCGCCCTCCAGTATGTGCGCCGCTTGGCGCCCGAGCGGGTGCAGGCGACGGCCGTCGCCCTTTACTCGGCGACGAGCAGCGGACTTGGCGCGTGGTTTTGCACGTTGGTGGGCGGATATTTGTTTGAGCGTTGGCAGATCGGCGCTGTCTACGTGTTTTTTGGCGCTTGCACCATCGTTGGAGTGTTCGTGCTCATTTGGTTGGGGAAACTGGAAAAAACGACCAAATCGGCAGGTGAGAAAGGATGAAACGGAGTCATTATTTCATCGCTGTTCCGCTGACAGCCGAAGCGAAACAAGCCATCGCCCGTTTTTCGAGCAATGCGGCGCCGTCGCTGCCGTTTCGCACATGGGTGCATGAAGAGGACTATCATATCACCCTCGCGTTTTTAGGCGATGTGCCGCCGAAAAAAATGGCGCCGCTGTGCGAAGCGATGGCCGCCACCGCCGCCCGATGCGCCCCGTTTCCCCTCGTGCTTGCCGGGCTTGGGACGTTCGGGGAGCGGACGGCGCCGCGCATTTTTTGGCAAGGAGTCGAAATGGAAGAGCGGCTGCATGCGCTGCGGCGCGACGTGTATGAAGCGTGCATGAAGCTTGGGTTTTCCTTGGACCGGCGGCCGTTTGCCCCGCATATTACGATCGCTCGCAAATGGCAGGGAGCCGAACCGTTTCACCCGGATCGCCTCCGTTCGCTTGCCGCGGCCAAGGCGGTGTTTTCGGTGCCTGAGATCGTGCTGTATCGGACGAATATGGAACGGACGCCGAAGTACGAAGCGATCGCCGTGTTCCCGTTGCTTGGCGCGCCGATGAATGGCCGGAAATAGCAGGTGAAACAATGGGTCAGCTCGTTAAACTCATGGATTGCATTTCCCGCTACGAAACGGATGTGTACTATTATGTGCCGGAGTTCATCCGGCTGAAGCAGCGGCAATGGGAGCAGGCAAAAGCGCGGTGGCAAGCCGAACGAACGGCTGAGGCCAGCGGATGGCTTGAAACGGGCGAGACGTGGAATGCTTGGCTTGACAAACCGTCATGGTGGGAACGGCTGACGAAACGATGGCGCCGCCGTGCCGCGCTTACGGAAGAAGAGACGTTTTCTCTTGCGCCGATGGCTCGTCCGGCGGCTACTCTGGAGGAATTGAAACAGCAGTTTTTGGATGAGTTGTTCGAGTTGCAGCTGAAATGGGCGAGTTCCACGATGATGTACGTTTCCTCCCTCGATGAAGCCGTGTATGGCGATGAGACGTTGAAATATTTTTTGCAACGGTTTCCGGATACGCATTTATGCTTTTACCGGCCGGTGGCGATGGTCGGCAAGGCGCCGGTGGAGCTGGAGACGATGATGTTGACGCCATCCGCGCTCTGGTGCATTGCCTTCGTCGAAGGAAGGCCGGACAACATCGTCATGGCGTCAACCGGCCGGTTTTGGGTGGAACAGGCCGGAACGAACGAAACGAGGCTGGTCAACCCGGTCGTGTCGCTGCGGCGGACGGAGCAGATCGTTTCGGAGATTTTTCGCAAACATGAGGTCGATTGGCCGATCCACCTCGTGCTGTTAAACCGCTCCGGCTACATTGACAGCGGCGGTCTTTTTCCGTTTATCCGCTATATTGATAAGCGAAATTATGACGAGTGGTTTTCCCGCCTGCGCCGCTCCGCTCTCCCGCTTCGGCACGGGCAGCTGAAAGCGGCTGAGGCGCTGCTTCGCCATTGCGCCAGCTTTTACGACCGCCGCCATGACGGGAATATGAGCGGCGAGGAAGGGCAACAATAGAAACATCTGTGCATCGATAGGGCGACCGGCCGATGATTTGGCACCGCCCTTTTTCTTTTACGTATGATGGTATTAACGGGAGAAAAAAGGGGTGAACGCACATGCTTCACATCAGCCGAACGTTTGCCGCCTATTTGGACGAGATGGATCAAATCGTTGTGCTTGCGCCGAAATCGCTCGGCTTTGATGGAATGGCGCCGTTTACGCTCGTGGCGCCGAGCGGTGAGGAGATTCCGCTGTCCGTGCAGCACGTCGAGGATGTTGGGGAGACGGTGAAATATGTGTGCCGGTTTGCATCCGCGTTCGAGTTTGGAGCGACATACTGGGTGCGTTCTTGCCGCGGGGAGGAGACCGATGTTCAAATCGGCGCCGTTGTGCGCACTCCTGCATTTGATGATCGGTTTTTCTATGATGGACCGTTAGGAGCGGAGTATCTCAAAGAACAGACGGTATTTCGCGTATGGGCGCCGACCGCCACCGCGGTTAGCGTCAAGCTGGTTCATCCGCATCTCGACGAGATCCGCTGCGTGCCGCTTGTGCGCGGCGAACGCGGCGTATGGTCAGCCGTCGTCCCCGGCGATTGGGAGCGAGCGCGTTACACATATATCGCCTGCATCAACCGCGTATGGCGCGAGGCAGTGGACCCGTATGCGACCGCGGTTTCGGTCAATGGCGAGTTCGGCGTCGTGATCGACTGGGAGAAAACGAAGCTGGCGCCGCCCTCTTTGCCGCTTCCGCCGCTCTGTTCGCCGACGGATGCCATCATTTATGAGCTGAGCATCCGCGACTTTACCAGCCACCCGGACAGCGGCGCCGTCCATAAAGGGAAGTATCTCGGGCTGGCCGAAACGAACACGAGCGGGCCGAACGGGACGGCCACCGGGCTTTCGTATGTCAAAGAGCTGGGCGTCACCCATGTGCAGCTCATGCCGTTTATGGACTTTGCGGGCGTCGATGAGCGCGACCCACAAGCGGCTTACAACTGGGGATACAATCCCCTTCATCTATATGCGCCGGAAGGGAGTTATGCGACCGATCCAGCGGATCCATACGCGCGCATTGTAGAATTGAAGCAGGCGATCCACACGCTGCACGAAAATGGCTTGCGCGTCGTGATGGATGCGGTCTACAACCATGTCTATGACCGGGAGCAATCGCCGCTTGAGAAGCTCGTTCCCGGTTATTACTTCCGCTACGACGCCTATGGCCAACCGGCCAACGGCACCGGCGTCGGCAACGACATCGCTTCGGAGCGGCGGATGGCGCGCCGCTGGATCGTCGATTCGGTGGTGTTTTGGGCGAAAGAATATGGCATTGACGGGTTCCGCTTTGATTTGATGGGCGTGCACGATATCGAGACGATGAAAGCGGTGCGCGATGCCCTCGACGCCATCGATCCGTCGATCCTTGTGTATGGGGAAGGGTGGGATTTGCCGACGCCTCTTCCACCGGAACAAAAGGCGACGATGGCCAACGCCAAGCAGCTGCCGCGCTTCGCTTATTTCAATGACCGGTTTCGCGATGCGGTGAAAGGGAGCACCTTTCATTTGCCGGACCGTGGGTTCGCCCTCGGCAACCCAGGCGGGCGAGAACAGGTGAAGCTCGCCATTGCCGGGAGCTTGCGAGCGCTCGGCGGGCTGTTTTGCCACCCGCGTCAGTCAATCAATTACGTCGAATGTCATGACAACCATACGTTTTGGGATAAGATGGAGGCGGCCAACCATGATGAGCCGGAATGGCTCCGGCGAAAGCGGCAAAAGCTGGCGACGGCGATCGTTCTGTTGGCGCAAGGCATTCCGTTTTTGCACAGCGGCCAAGAGTTTTATCGGACGAAAGGCGGCGATGGGAACAGCTACCGATCGCCGGATGCGGTCAATCAGCTGGATTGGGAGCGGAAAAGCCGCTATGAAGACGACGTCCGCTACGTTCAAGGATTGATCGCCCTTCGCCGTGCGCATGGCGCATTTCGCCTCGCCACGGAGGCGGAAGTGCTGCGTCATTTCACGTTTCTTGAGCCGCTGCCGCCGTCGGTCATCGCCTACCGATTGCATGATGCCGCCGTCTATGGGCCTTGGGAGGACATCATCGTCGTGCATCATAACGAGGAGAAAGAGACAGCCATTGCGCTCCCCGACGAGCGCGAGTGGGCGGTTGTATGCGACGGACAGCGATGCGGGACAACGCCCTTTGGCCAAGCGCGCGGCATGCTTCGGCTTGACGGCATCGGCACATGGGTGCTCGTCCATCCTGCAGGGTGACCGCTCAGACGGCGCGCGGGGTTCGCCACAAGACCTTTGGAAGGCCGATGAAAAACGAGTATGTTCGCCAAGCCAATGGGGGTTGTCGGAAAGGAGAAGCCGATTTGGCAATCCTTCTGCACTTGAGAAAGACCGGCGTTGAGCAGGTTGTTTGTTTCAGTCGTCAGCCCTTTGTAAGAGCGGCTGCGCTCGTCTTTGGCGCACCCAATGAACGGTGTTCCAGTTGAGACGAAACGGGAAAGGGCGGCCGATCGGAGTGGGAGCCGCGGGGCACTTCCGCTTTGGCAGTTTTAAGCAGGGCGTTTGCCGAGAAAAATGTTTGCATGCCGGAGCGGTATTTCAGTATAATACAAGTAAAACGGACGGAGGAAGGACGCGGCCTGGCCGTCCTTTTTATTTGGGCGCGAGAAGCAAACGGAGATGTTTCTATTTTTAAGTCGCAGGTGAACACGCTTGGAACAGTTACTAGGTAAGGAGTGGGAGATCACTCCCGCTGGCGGCGCTACAGGGGATGCGTATTTTGCGGAATATGAAGGAAAGAAATTGTTTTTAAAGCGGAATTCTTCTCCGTTTCTGGCTGTATTGTCGGCCGAGGGCATCGTCCCGAAGCTTGTATGGACGAAACGGCTCGAAAACGGCGATGTGTTTACGGCCCAGCAATGGCTGAACGGCCGGGAGCTGAAGCCGTGGGAGATGGGAAGCGAGCAAGTGGCGGCGCTGCTAAGGAAAATCCATCGTTCAAAAGAGCTGGTGACGATGCTGAAGCGGCTCGGCAAATCTCCGCTGCGCGCGAAGAAAATGCTCGCTCTCCTCGCTGAGCAGCAGCGGCGTCATCCGGCCGGTGGTTCTGTCGTCTGTCAGGCGCTTGACTGGCTGGAGCAGCATGTGTCGTCATTGCCGGATGGCGAATATGTTGTCTGCCACTGTGACATCAACCATAACAATTGGCTGCTGGCCGATGATGGCACGTTGTACTTGATCGATTGGGACGGAGCGATGATCGCCGATCCGGCGATCGACATCGGCATGCTCCTTCATCTGTACATTCCGCGCGCCGAATGGAAGACGTGGCTCGACCAGTACGGATGGGCATGGAGCGAGGAGCTTGGCCTCCGCCTAAAGTGGTATACGATCGCTCATACGTTGCACTCGCTGTTTTGGCCGAAAGGGAAGGACGGCCAAAAAGAAAAGGAGCAGTCGCTTCGGTTATTGAAGCGCGTCATGGTAGAGAGTTGACCAAGCGAGGCCTCAGCGTCCGAACGGCCGGCGCCGGGGGCTGCGCGATCGCTGTGTTCGGCTGCCGCCGCGCCATTTGTTTCCGCTGCCGATGACGAAGGCGCCGCGGTCAGGACAGCCCATTCACCCAGTCGGCGAGCTGGCCTTGGTGGGCGGAAATGTGGGCGTTTAAATCAGTGCTGTATTTCCCGCCTTGGCCATAAGCGTAAATATGGGGGAGAATTTGCTTGACTTGGCCGTCCACCTCATCGTTGGCGAGCAGCGATTTAGCGAGCCGTTCAATTTGTTCGCATTCGGACACCGTTCCGCAGCAATCGAGCTGATGTTCGGATAAAATGTCGCGAAGTACGGTCAATTGATGGTTATAGTTGAGCGGCATGCTGGTCACCATCCTTTCGCCAGGCTGTACGGTTTTATCATGCCCGGATCGAGCCGAGTTTATGATTCGAAACCGAAAAGACCCCCTGCTTCTACGCGTGAGCGTAGGCGGGAGAGCGTTCAAGCCCGGGCGTTTTTTCGCGTTTGCTTCTTTGGCGCGAGTGTGGTATCGTCAAACCAACAAACGGAAACAAGGCTGAGGTGTCAATATGCGTTTGCGCAACAAACCGTGGGCGAAAGACAAAATCGCCGCGTATCCGCAATACGTCATTCCCGATCCCGAAACAAAGCGCGGGCGATGGCGCGAGCTGTTCGGCCACGACCAACCGCTCCATGTCGAGATCGGGACGGGGAAAGGCAAATTTATCACGGAAATGGCCAAACTTCATCCGGATGTCAATTTCATCGGCATCGAGCTGTACCCGAGCGTGCTCGTGTCCGCGCTTGACAAACTGATCGAAAGCGGGCTCGCGAACGTCAAGCTGCTGAACGCCAATGCGAAAGATCTGACCGCGTTTTTTGCCGACGGGGAAGTGTCGCGCATTTATTTGAACTTTTCCGACCCATGGCCGAAAAAGCGGCACGAAAAGCGGCGGCTGACGTATCGGGACTTTTTGGCGCTCTATGACCGCATTTTGGCGGAAGACGGAGACATCCATTTGAAAACGGACAATCAATCGTTTTTCGAATACTCGCTTGTCAGTTTGTCGCAATATGGGTTTGTGCTCGCATCGGTCCAGCTCGACTTGCATCAAAGCGGCATGACGGACAATGTCATGACAGAGTATGAGGAAAAATTTTCTGCCAAAGGAAACCGCATTTACCGATGCGAGGCGGTGCGCCCGCCGCGGCGGTCGTCATAGGCCCGAACCGATTGGTCGGGTCTTTTTCTATTTCCGATTGATGGAGAAAATGGTACACTAGTGGAGGGGGGGAGAGAGGAAATGGAACAGTTGCGAATTGGACAAGTCACATTGACATGGCTTCGGGGCGGCGTCACCCATCTTGACGGCGGGGCGATGTTTGGCGTCGTGCCGAAACCGCTTTGGTCGAAAAAATATCCGCCGAACGACAACAATCAAATCGAGCTGCGCACCGATCCGATTTTGGTGGAAGCCTATGGAAAACGGCTGCTCATTGAATCCGGCATCGGCAACGGCAAGCTGACCGACAAGCAAAAGCGCAACTTCGGCGTCACGGAAGAATCAGCGATTGATGAATCGCTTGCCAAGCTCGGGCTGACGCGGCGCGACATCGACATCGTCATCATGACCCATTTGCATTTTGACCATGCGTGCGGATTGACCGTTTGGGAAGACGGACGGCTCGTGCCGGCGTTTCCGCGCGCGGCGATCATCACCTCGGATGTCGAGTGGGAGGAAATGCGAAACCCGAACATCCGATCGCGCAATACGTATTGGAAAGAAAATTGGGAGCCGATCGCGGATCAAGTCGTTCCGTTTACAAAGGAAACGGAAGTCGTTCCTGGCATCCGCCTCGTCCATACCGGCGGGCATAGCGCCGGGCATGCGATCGTGCTCATCGAATCAGACGGGGAGATGGCCATTCATCTTGGCGATTTGCTTGGCACGCACGCCCATCAAAACGTCCTTTGGGTGATGGCGTACGACGATTACCCGATGGATTCGATTTTTGCCAAACAGCGATGGCTCCCGTACGGCGTAAAGCAAAATGCGTGGTTTACCTTCTACCATGATGCCTACTATCGGGCTGTGAAATGGCAGGAAGACGGGACGATGGCCGCCGCCGTGAAGCGGGAGCGGCCGCTATGACAGCGGCTTGGCGTCTACGATGGCTCCCGTGTAGGCGTTGATGAAAAACTCGTCATCCCCGTCGTCGCGGCAGACGCCGCCGCGGTATACGGTGTACGCCAGGCCGTTTTTCTCATACCGCTCCGGGGCGGATTGAATCCAGGAACCGCGGATGGCGCGCGGACCGCCAAGCGCGGCTTTCGCCAGCGCCAGCGCTTGTTCCGGGGCAAGGAGCGCCGGTTTGGAAGCGGAGCGAATGGCATAGACGACGGCCGCACCGACGGCGGCGCCGACGAGCCACTGTTTCCAAGCCATGTTTCTTTCCTCCTTTTCGCTTTGATACGGTTTAGTATAGCCGATTTTGGCGGAACATGTAAGAAGGACGGAAAGAAACGGAACGGTGAAATCGAACATAGAAAGGGAGACGCGTGATGAATAAGGACACGCTGCAATTATTCCAAACGTTGACCGAGCTTCCAGGCGCACCGGGTTATGAACATCCGGTGCGGCAGTTTATGCGCCAAGAGCTCGCGAAATACGCCGATGACATTGTGCAAGACCGCCTCGGGAGCCTTTTCGGCGTCAAACGCGGTGATGAGGCGGGCCCGACGGTGATGGTCGCCGGCCATATGGATGAAGTCGGATTTATGGTGACAGCGATCACGGATCACGGCATGATTCGTTTCCAGCCGCTAGGAGGCTGGTGGGATCAAGTGCTGCTCGCCCAGCGCGTGCAGATTATCACGGACGGAGGGCCGGTCATCGGCGTGATCGGGTCGATTCCGCCGCATTTGCTTGATGAGGAGCAGCGCAAAAAACCGATGGAGATCAAAAACATGTTGATTGACATCGGAGCGGAAAGCCGTGAAGATGCCGAACGAGTCGGCATTCGCCCCGGCCAGCCGATCGTGCCGGTCAGCCCGTTTACTTTGCTTGCCAACGGAAAAACCGTGATGGCAAAAGCGTGGGACAATCGGTTTGGCTGCGGATTGGCGATCGAGCTGTTAAAAGAGCTGAACGGCGAAACAGTGCCGAACGTCTTGTACGCCGGGGCGACCGTGCAGGAAGAGGTCGGGCTGCGTGGGGCCCAGACGGCGGCTTCGATGATCAACCCGGACATCTTTTTTGCCCTGGAAGCAAGCCCGGCCAACGATATGTCCGGCGACAAGCAGGCGTTCGGCCATATCGGCAAAGGAGCGCTCATCCGCTTGTACGACCGGACGATGATTACGCACCGCGGCATGCGCGAATTTGTGCTTGATACGGCGGAAACGATCGGCGTCCCGTACCAGTTTTTCATTTCCCCAGGCGGCGGAACCGACGCCGGGCGGGTGCATATCGCCAACCGCGGCGTGCCGTCGGCGGTGATCGGCATTTGCGCCCGCTACATTCATACGCATGCGTCGATCATTCATGTCGACGATTACGCGGCGGCCAAACAGCTCATCGTTGAGCTCGTCAAACGGTGCGACCGGACAACGGTCGAGACGATTCGCCAAAACAGCTGAGGAGAAGCGAGGGCTTCTCCTTTTCCATGACAAGGAGGGCACTGGATGAAAACTGTTGCGGTTGGAACGAACAACGAAGCGAAAATCGCCGCCGTTCGGGCGGTGCTTTCGGAAAAGGAATACCGCATTGTATCGCTTGAGGTGCCATCAGGCGTTTCCGCGCAGCCGCTGTCCGATGAGGAGACGCGGCTTGGCGCCATCGGGCGCGCCAAACGGGCGCTCGAAGCGGCGGAGGCGGACATCGGCATCGGATTGGAAGGCGGCGTGACGAAGATCGATGGGCAATGGTGGCTGTGCAACTGGGGGGCGCTCGCTGACCGAAACGGAGTGGTGGTGGCCGCCGCCGGCGCCCGCCTCGCCCTCCCGCCGGACGTCGGCACCGGCATCGAGGCGGGGCGCGAGCTCGGCGACGTGATGGAAGCGTACACCGGGCGGAGGAACGTTCGGCGGAAAGAAGGCGCGGTCGGCGTATTGACGAACGGGCGCGTTGACCGATCGGCGATGTTTTCCCACATCGTCGAGCTTTTGGCCGGTCAATATGAATGGCTTTGTCAAAACGGGTCGTTCCATGTATGATAAATAACGAACGGTCATGCCGATGATGGCGGGCGGCTGAATGAGCGGGCCGCGCGAGGATCTAGACCGAGCGGCTGGCAACGTCAAACGGTGGAAAACGCCGCACGGGCATGGCCTGGCATTGTCAACGCCGGATGCGCCTTTGGCCAAGTCCCGGCCGAAAGAGGGAAACGGAAGGCACGGCCGCCGGCAAAACAAGGAGGAACACGAATGAACAGCCGGCAAATGTATGAGAAGATTAAAGAGCGCCTCGTCGCCCACCGGCACTGGACGTTTCGCTTTGACGCCAAGCAAGACGCGATGCGCGTCGAAGACCGCCGCACGAAAAAAGGCGTCACGATCTCGCTTCCCGGCGTGATCGCCAAATGGCACGAACAAAAAGATGAGGCGGTGCGCGAAGTCGTTTATTATGTAGAGGAAACGTTGAAAACGATGGAGGAAGACGCGGCGCTTTCCGGCAACGAGCGAAACATTTATCCCGTCATTCGCTCGGCGTCGTTTCCGACGGAGACGAAAGAAGGCATTCCGTTGCTGTTTGATGATCATACAGCCGAAACGCGCATTTACTATGCGCTCGACCTAGGCAAAACGTATCGCTTGATTGATGAGCGCATGCTGGAGAAAGACAAATGGAGCCGCGAGCGGGTGAAGGAAATCGCCCGTTTCAACGTTCGGTCGCTGCCGACGCCGGTGAAAGAGGACCGGGTGGCGGACAACGTGTTTTATTTTGTGAACACCAATGACGGGTATGATGCGAGCCGCATTTTAAACGAATCGTTTTTGGCCGGCATGCGGGCGCGCGTGGAAGGAACGATGGCCGTCGCTGTTCCGCATCAAGATGTGCTCATCATCGCTGATGTCCGCAACGACATCGGTTATGACGTGCTCGCGCAAATGACGATGAGCTTTTTTGCCGGCGGCCGCGTGCCGATCACGGCGCTGTCGTTTTTATACGAAAATGGGAAACTTGAACCGATTTTTATTTTAGGAAAAAAACGGAGAACGTAGCGGCAAGGAGGAATGAAGCGATGAACGTGTTTTACAACCGAGAAGGGGTCGGCGACGTGCTGCTCGTGTCGCTGAAACCGGCGGCGGATGAGGAACGGACGTTTGTCAGACAAGGCGATGTCGTCCGCATCATGTCCGAACGGACGGGCGAGACGGTCGGCTATAACATTTTTTCCGCGTCTTCGTACTATCCGTTTTCCGGCAACGGTCCGCTGGAAGTGAATGAGGAGCTCGTCGGCGTCATCAACGACATCTTGGCGAAAAACGGTTTTGACGAACCGATCGAAGCTGACTTGTCGCCGAAGTTTGTCGTCGGATATGTGAAAGAGAAAACGAAGCATCCGAACGCCGATAAATTGAGCGTCTGCCAAGTCGATGTCGGCGGTGAGGTGCTGCAAATCGTCTGCGGAGCGCCGAACGTCGCCGAAGGGCAAAAAGTCGTCGTCGCCAAAATCGGCGCCGTGATGCCAAACGGCCTCGTCATTCAAGAAAGCGAGCTGCGCGGCGTCCGGTCATCCGGCATGATTTGTTCGGCCCGCGAGCTTGGGCTGCCAAACGCCCCGCAGGAGAAAGGCATTTTGGTGCTGTCCGATGAGTATGAGGTCGGCCAGCCGTTCGTTTTTTGACGTTCCGACGGGCGGTGCAGACGGATTCCGACTGTTGTTTCGCCACTGGAACGACGCCAGTGGCGTTTTTTCCGACAATGAAGGCAAAGAAAGAGTGACGTGATGGATGAAATTTTGGAAACGATGGCTTCGTTTTCTCACGAGCGACGAGGAAGAGGAAGGGAACGAGCAGCGAGCGAATTCCCGGCTGTCGGCCGGCATGCCCGAACGCGGCGCGGTGAATGTCATTTACCAATATCCGCAAGGCCGCTTCCGCTTTCCGTTGATTCCGGATGACCAGCCGGGTGAAAATCAGGAAAGGCCGAGGCGGGAGAAAAGCGAGGCATCCCGGCCGCTGCCGAGTCGGCGCCCGTCAGCTGGCGTTTCAAGGGAAATAGCGGAAAAACGGCCGTTCCGCCCGTCCGATGTGCCATCCCCGGTTTTTGGATATGATCGGAATCGGGGGAAACAGCGGCAACGAGCGGATGAACCCGAGCTGACCGGTGCGGGGGACATAGAGAATCGGAGCGATGAGGCGGTTCGGGAAGAGGCCCTCCGCGGAGAAGCGACACGGCGAGACGCGCGAGAGGGCACGGAAAGCCGGGCGGCTGAACCGCCAAAAGAAGAGGCGCCTTTGGCCAAGGGGGCAGAGGAATGGAACGAAGACGCGAGCGGAGCGATGCCCGCGGCTGTTATGGAAACGGAAGGAAAACATGAGCTGGCGCCGGCGGCAGGGCAGGAAGAACATGATGCCGAGGCGGATGAAAAGAAAGGGCAGGAGCTGGACGAACGAGGCAACGAACGCGCGCCGCACGCAACAGACGGCGGCTTGGAGAGCGAAGGACGAGGGGTGCCGTCACAGATGAGGAATGGAGACGGAGGGAGCGCTTCTTCGACAGAACAGCGGGAGACGACCCCAGATCGCGAAATCCGTCACTCGGCGGCGCCCGCGGGCCGGGAGGAGGCTTCCCGCCCCGAACGAACGCGCATCCCGTATAATGTGATCATGTTAAAGCAAGATTGGCGCAAACTCGAAGAAAAGGCGGCGAATCGATCGAACGGCTGCGTACTGCCGCCATTGGCGCTTCTTGAACCGCCCGAGAAAGCGGCCGAACGCGACGAGCAGTGGCTTCGCGACCAATGCCAGCGTTTGGACCGGACGTTTGCGAGCTTCCATATCGGCGCCAAAGTCGTTGGGGCGACGCAAGGACCGACGGTGACGCGGTTTGAAGTGCAGCCGGATTTAGGAGTGAAAGTGAGCAAGATTACGAGTTTAATCGATGATATCAAACTCAGTCTGGCGGCGAAAGATATTCGCATCGAGGCGCCGATCCCGGGAAAACGGACGATTGGCATTGAAGTGCCGAACCGAACGAGCCGTCCGGTGCGCCTGCGGGAAATTTTAGAAAGCGAAGCGTTCCGTAAAAGCCCATCGCCGCTTACCGTGGCGCTTGGGCTTGACATTAGCGGTGCGCCGGTCGTGACTGACATCCGAAAAATGCCGCATGGGCTGATCGCCGGGGCGACCGGGTCGGGAAAAAGCGTATGCATGAACGCGATGCTTATCAGCATGTTGTATAAAGCAGCGCCGCACGAAGTGAAATGGCTGCTCATTGATCCAAAAATGGTCGAACTGGCGCCGTACAACGGGCTGCCGCATTTGCTCAGCCCGGTGATCACCGAGGCGAAGGCGGCGGCGGGGGCGCTCAAGTGGGCGGTCGGCGAAATGGAACGGCGGTATGAACAGTTTGTCCACGCCGGCGTGCGCGATATTGAAAAGTATAACGCCCATCTTCGCGAACGCGGAAGCAGCGAGCCGCCGCTGCCGTACATCGTCATCGTCATTGATGAGCTAGCGGACCTCATGATGGCCGCTCCAGCCGATGTCGAAGAATCGATTTGCCGGCTGGCGCAAAAAGCGCGGGCGTGCGGCATCCATCTGCTGATCGCGACGCAGCGGCCGTCGGTCGATGTCCTCACGGGATTGATCAAGGCGAACATTCCGACGCGCATTGCGTTTTCCGTCTCCTCCCAAGTCGATTCGCGCACCATTTTAGATGTGAATGGGGCTGAGCGGCTGCTTGGGCGCGGCGATATGCTGTTTTTGGAAAATGGTTCGGCCAAGCCGGTGCGGCTGCAAGGCTGCTTTATTTCTGATGAGGAAATCGAGCGGGTGGCAGCGCACGTGAAAGAGAAGCAAGGCCCATCCTATCTGTTTGATCCGGACGATTTTCGGCAAACGGCGTCGATGGGCGGCGAGGATGACGAACTGTTCGAGGAGGCGTGCCGGTTTGTCATCGCCCAAGGAGGGGCGTCGACATCGAGCCTGCAGCGTCATTTCCGCATCGGCTACAACCGCGCTGCCCGGTTGATCGAGATGATGGAGGAACGAGGGTTGATTTCGGAGGCGCGCGGCAGCAAACCGCGCGATGTGTTGATGAGCGAGGATGAGTGGGAGCGCTGGCGCGAGCAGAACAGCTGAGGGCGGGCGGCCTCCTTTGGGCGGGCGGTAGTGTTTTGCCTCCTTGCGTGCTATAATGGGGAAATGAATGGTGCACCGCAATGAGAGAAATGGCAAAACGAGATGGATATCATATACTGTCTTACAGAGAGACGATGGTTGGAGGGCTTAACGATGACAGCTTACCATTTTGTAGGCATTAAAGGCACGGGGATGAGCGCGCTCGCGCAAGTGCTTCATGACCTTGGCTATACGGTGCAAGGGTCGGATGTAGAGAAATGGTTTTTCACGCAAAAGGCGCTTGAAGAGCGGGGAATCCCGGTGCTGCCTTTTTCGAAAGACAATATTCGTCCAGGTTATACGGTCATTGCCGGCAACGCATTTCCGGATACGCATGAGGAAATCGAGGCGGCCCGTCAGCTTGGTGTGCCTGTCATTCGTTACCATCGCTTTTTAGGCCAGCTGGCAGGCAAGTTTACGAGCATCGCGGTGACCGGTTCGCATGGAAAGACGACGACGACGGGGTTGCTTGCCCATGTGATGCAAGGAGCCCATCCAACGTCCTATTTGATCGGAGACGGCACGGGAAAAGGAGAGCCAGGGAGCAAATACTTTGTGTTTGAAGCGTGCGAATACCGCCGGCACTTCCTTTCCTACTTTCCAGATTATGCGATCATGACAAATATTGACTTTGATCACCCGGATTATTTTGCCAATGTCGACGATGTGTTTTCCGCTTTCCAGCAAATGGCGAATCAAGTGAAAAAAGCGATCGTCGCCTGCGGGGATGATCCGTATTTGCCGAACATTCAGGCGAAAGTGCCGATTTTGTTTTATGGATTCGGCGAAGAAAACGATTTTCAGGCGCGCAATATCGTCAAGACGACGGAAGGGATGGCGTTTGATGTGTTCGTGCGCAACACATTTTTCGCTTCGTTTGCCATTCCGCGCTTCGGCACTCATAACGTATTGAATGCTCTCGCCGTGATCGCCCTCTGCCACTACGAAGGGGTGGAT
This sequence comes from Geobacillus sp. PLS 41, assembly GCF_056494105.1. Classification (NCBI taxonomy): domain Bacteria; kingdom Bacillati; phylum Bacillota; class Bacilli; order Caryophanales; family Anoxybacillaceae; genus Geobacillus; species Geobacillus sp. PLS 41. The sequence goes on from NZ_CM151395.1 coordinate 1,266,696, forward strand.
GCGGGCACGATCGCCAAGCGGCTGCAAACGTTCCAAGGCGTGAAGCGCCGCTTCAGTGAAAAAACGGTCGGGCGCCAAGTGCTGATCGATGATTACGCGCATCATCCACGCGAAATTACGGCGACATTGGAGGCGGCAAGGCAAAAATATCCGGGGCGCGAAGTGGTGGCGATTTTTCAGCCGCATACGTATACGCGGACGCAGACGTTTTTGCGCGAGTTTGCCGAAAGTTTGCTGCAAGCGGACCACGTGTATTTGTGCGACATTTTCGGCTCGGCGCGCGAACATGAGGGCAAGCTGACGATCCGTGATTTGCAGGCGCAAATTCCGCGTTCCCAGCTGCTTGAGGAACAAAACGTAGCCGTGTTGAAGCAGCATCAAGACGCGGTGTTGGTGTTCATGGGCGCCGGCGACATTCAAAAGTTTCAACAAGCGTACGAACGGGCCGTTCTTTCCGCCTGACGGCCGACAGGGAACGGGCTGTGATGAAGATGGCCCGTTTTTTCCTGTTTCAAAAAGGAAGCCGTCTTTTCTATGTCGAAGTTTGAAAGCGGGAAAAGATGGGTACAAAGGGAATGAAACGTTCGAATGGGCAAGGAGGGAATCGGGTGGAATGGCTTTTGTATGGAAGCGTGGCGCTCATCGCGCTTGCTTTTTTGCTGCTTGTTGTTTACATAGCCAGGACGCTCATCGTTTTGCAGGAAACGCTGCGCCGGCTGACGGCGGCGATCGACCATGCCGATGAGCAAGTGCAAACGGTGGCGAAAGAAGTTCGTGAACTTCTCCATACGGCCAACGGCATCGCCAGCGATGTGCAAAAAAAAGTAGAAACGCTAAATGGCGCAATCGAAGCGGTCGGAGAGATCGGCGGCACGATTCGTTCGCTCAACCGCGCGCTTCGGCAGGCGGCTGCCGGTTTGTCGGCGCGGGCGGGCCTGGGGCAAGGAAAATGGGGCAAGGCGTTGCGCTGGACAAATGTTTTGCTCGATTTACGGGAAAAATGGAGAAAAAACAATCGTTAAAGGAGGGTGTATCGAATGGCGAAAAATAACGGTGGATTTTTGCTTGGCGCGCTGGTCGGCGGCATCGCCGGCGCGGCTGCTGCGTTGTTTTTGACGAGCGAAAAAGGGCGGAAATGGCTGGCCGAGTGGAGCAACGATGAAACGTGGGAGCCGGTGAAAACAACGGCTGTCGAATGGTTGGAAACGGCGAAAGAGAAAACGAAGGAAATCGCCAACTTCATCCCGTTGAAATCCACGACGGCGCCAGCCGGCGGGGAAAACGATGGAGAGGAAGCCAAGGAGGCGACGATTCCGATTCCGCCATCCGCCGGGCCAGCCGACCGGGAAACGCTGCAAAAGCTGCTTGAGGAAGCCGAGGCGGCGCTTGATGACGCCGAGCAAAGCATCACGTCGCGAAAAGAAACGGAGTGAAGGCGATGGGAATGGAGAAGCTGGAGACGATCGAACAGTTTGACCGCGTCATGAAGGAAACGGAGCGTTTTTTGTTCGTCAAGCATAGCCTCACCTGCCCGATCAGTCAAGCGGCGTTTGGCGAATGCGAGAAGTTCGCCGCAGACCATCCAGAGCTGGCGGTGTATTGCCTGTACGTCCAAGAGGCGCGGCCGCTCTCCAACTATATCGCCGAAACGACCGGGGTGAAACACGAGTCGCCGCAAGTGCTGCTGTTTGAAAACGGCCGCGTCGTCTGGCATGCGTCCCATTGGGCCATTACGTATGGCGCGCTCTCGGAGCATGTCGGCGCTTGACCGTCCGCCTTTACTGCGGGCGGTTTTTTGCACACTTTTTACTTTATCGCTTAAAAGCGTTTAATCAAAAAAGCATTTTTTTCGTGACAACGATAGCTCCATCGATTATAATAAACACTAATTAAACGACTTCGCTCTCCAAGACGGGGGCGCCGCTTGCCGGCAAGCGGCGAAAACAATGCACTACACTTGGCGAAAGGATGAGAAAAGCATGAGCAATGAGAGATTAGACGAACTGCGGGCGCGAGTCGATGAGATCAACTTGCAGCTGTTGAAACTGATCAATGAACGGGGGCGGCTCGTTCAGGAGATCGGAAAAATTAAAGAAGCGCAAGGGACGCACCGCTACGATCCGGTGCGCGAACGGAAAATGTTGGATCTCATTTCCGAGCATAACGATGGGCCGTTTGAAACATCGACGCTGCAGCACATTTTCAAGGAAATTTTTAAAGCAGCGCTCGAGCTGCAGGAAGACGACCACCGCAAGGCGCTCCTTGTCTCGCGGAAAAAGCATCCGGAAAACACGATTGTTGAAGTGAAAGGCGAGCGAATCGGCGACGGCAACCAATATTTCGTCATGGGCCCGTGCGCTGTGGAAAGCTATGAACAAGTCGCTGTGGTGGCGGAGGCCGTGAAAAAACAAGGGATCAAGCTGCTGCGCGGCGGCGCCTACAAACCGCGCACGTCGCCGTACGATTTCCAAGGGCTCGGCGTGGAAGGGCTGAAAATTTTGAAACGGATCGCCGATGAGTTTGATTTGGCGGTCATCAGTGAAATCGTCACCCCGGCGGACATTGAAATCGCCTTGGACTATATTGACGTCATCCAAATCGGCGCGCGCAACATGCAAAACTTTGAGCTGCTTAAGGCAGCCGGCCAAGTGAACAAGCCGATTTTGCTGAAGCGCGGCTTGGCGGCGACGATTGAAGAATTCATCAACGCCGCTGAGTACATCATGTCACAAGGAAACGGGCAGATCATTTTGTGCGAGCGCGGCATCCGTACGTACGAGCGGGCGACGCGCAACACGCTCGACATTTCGGCTGTGCCGATTTTGAAGAAAGAAACGCACTTGCCGGTGTTCGTCGATGTCACCCACTCAACGGGGCGGCGCGATCTGCTCATCCCGTGCGCCAAAGCGGCCTTGGCGATCGGCGCCGACGGCGTCATGGCCGAAGTGCATCCGGACCCGGCCGTCGCCTTGTCCGATTCCGCCCAGCAAATGGACATCGCCCAATTCAACGAGTTTATGGAAGAAGTGCGCGCGTTCCAACGTCAGTTTGTTCAGGCGTAAGACGATCCCCTCGGTTGTTGCCCGAGGGGATTTTTTGATGAGATGGCGAGTGTTGGGGCAAACTACCCGTGAACGGTTTGTGAACAAACCGGCAAAATGGTTGCGATTTCGTTGCGAGTTGGCGATAATGTATCGTATGATAGTTGTACATACATTCGGAATTTGACCGGTTATCGGATCGAGCGAAAAGGAGTGAAACAACATGACGGTAACGATTTATGATGTGGCGCGGGAGGCGAACGTCTCGATGGCGACCGTCTCGCGCGTCGTCAATGGCAACCCGAACGTCAAACCGTCGACGAGAAAAAAAGTGCTTGAGGCCATCGAACGGCTCGGCTACCGCCCGAACGCCGTGGCGCGGGGGCTCGCCAGCAAAAAAACGACGACGGTCGGAGTGATCATCCCGGATATTTCGAGCATTTTCTTCGCCGAACTGGCGCGCGGCATTGAGGACATCGCCACGATGTACAAGTACAACATCATTTTGAGCAACTCCGACCAAAACAAAGAAAAAGAGCTGCATTTGCTCAACACGATGCTCGCCAAGCAAGTGGACGGCCTGTTGTTTATGGGCGGGACGATCACCGATGAGCACGTCGCCGAATTTCAAAAGTCGTCGGTGCCGATCGTGCTTGCGGCGACGATGGGACCGAACGAGATTCCCTCGGTCAACATCGACTATGAGCAGGCGGCGTTTGAAGCCGTGACGTATTTGCTGGAAAAAGGAAACCGCCGCATTGTCTATGTGACCGGTCCGACCGATGACCCGATCAACCAGCGGAAGTTGGCGGGGTACCGACGCGCGCTTGAAGAACACGGCGCGCCGTATGAGGAAGAGCTCGTCATTGAGGGCGACAACTCGTACGACTCCGGCTTGGAGGCGTATGAGAAAATCACAGAGCTTGCCGAACGGCCGACGGCGGTGTTTGCTGGCACGGACGAAATGGCGCTCGGCATCATCCACAGCGCCCAAGACCACGGGGTGCGCGTGCCGGATGAACTGGAAGTCGTCGGTTTTGACAACACGCGATTGGCGACGATGGTGCGGCCGCGGCTGACGACCGTCGTGCAGCCGATGTACGACATCGGGGCGGTGGCGATGCGGCTCTTGACGAAGTATATGAACAAAGAGCCAGTGGACCACCATATCGTTGTCTTGCCGCACCGGCTTGAAGTGCGGGAGTCGACGAAATGAAAAAAGCTGGCCTCAACACGGGGGCCAGCTTCTTGCTTGCTTTGCTCCATTTCTTTTTTGACAGCTGCAATCGCCTTGCAGTCGGCCCGTTTTTCGGTGAAAACGGAAGTTGACTAGGAAAACAGGACGTAGAAATCCATTGTTTTCTTTAAATGAAAAAAAATCAAGTCCCCGCCCGGCGTTGACTGCGAATGAAATACAACGCCTTTTCCACCGTTTGCGCATTTTTTTCGCTGATCTCCGCCTTGCGCGGGATCGGGGGATACAAGTCATCCGGGTCGTCCCACTCAAGCGGAAGCGCGACGGGTGAAAGCGGTTGCCAACGTTCGCGCCACTCATCCGGCAGCGGGCCGGACACATCGGCTTGTCCCGTCATCTCGAGCCAAAGGAGCGCCCATGCCCGCGGCACGACGCGCCAGATGTCATAGCCGCCGCCGCCGACGGCGATCCAGCGTCCGCCGCAATATTCATGCGCGATTTCGTGCGCGAGTTTCGGAATGGCGCGGTAGGTTTTCATCGTCACCGACAAATGGGTGAGCGGATCGTAATAGTGGGCGTCGACGCCGTTTTGCGTCACGATGACGTCCGGGCGGAAAAAGTCGGCGATTTCCCGAAGCGCGGTCGTATAGGCGGCGATCCATGATTCGTCTTCCGTGAACGCATCAACGGGAATGTTGAACGAATAGCCGTAGCCCGCGCCTAAGCCGCGCTCGTTGACATTTCCGGTCCCTGGGAACAAATAGCGCCCCGTTTCATGAATGGAAAACGTGCAAACGTTCGGATCGTCGTAAAACGCCCATTGCACCCCGTCGCCGTGGTGGGCGTCCGTGTCGACGTACAACACGCGCAGTCCGTATTTCTCCCTGATGTATTGAATGGCGACCGCGCTGTCGTTGTAGACGCAAAAGCCGGATGCTTTGCCGCGGAAGCCGTGGTGCAGACCGCCGCCAAGGTTGAGCGCATGCTCGGCCGCTCCGGAAAGAACCGCGTCGACGGCGGTGAGGGTGCTGCCGACCAAAAGAGCGCTCGCTTCGTGCATGTTTGGGAAAATCGGCGTATCCTCGGTGCCAAGGCCGTAGTTTTGCGCCGCCGCTTCCGACAGCTCGCCGCGCCCGGCCGCTTTCACCGCCTCGATGTAGGAGCGGTCGTGAATGAGCGCCAGCTCGTCATCGGTCGCCATGCGCGGGGCGACGATCTGGCGGTCTTCGAGCGCGCCGAGCGTGCAAAGCAAGTCGTATGTCATTTTGACCCGCAGCTGGTTGAACGGATGGTCGTCATGAAATTTGTACTGAAGAAATTGCTCGCTATAGACGAATGCGCAGTTTCGGCTCATGACGTAACCCCCGGCAAGTTCGGCCATAGCACGTGATAGCCGGCGTTTTGCAAATCGCGGATCAATGGAAGCGGATTCATCGTCTGCACGCGGAAAACTAAAATTTTCTCATTCGGATCCGGAGCTGGATACACCAAGACGCTGGCGATGTTCACATGGCGCTCGCTGATGATGGCCGCCGCTTTGCTTAACATGCCGGTTTCGTTCGGCACTTTGATCTCGATTTGCGACCCCGGCTGGTGAACGCCGGTCAATTCAATGAACGTGCGGAGCAAATCCGTTTGCGTGATGATGCCGACGAGTTTCCTGTGATTGACGATCGGCAGACAGCCGATTCGGTGTTCGTAAAAGAGCGCCGCCACCTCCTCGACGAAATCGAGCGGATGGCCGACGATGAGGTCGGTTTTCATAATCGTGCTGACCGGTTTTTGCAAGTCTTCAAGATGTTCATGAAGATGGAAAATGGACGGGCTCGCGTCGCGCAAATCTTGGCTCGTCACAAGCCCCAGAAGACGTCCTTCCTCGTCGACGACCGGCAGATGGCGGATGCGGTGATGTCTTAGCAGCTGCAGCGCTTCGGCGATTGTATTGGTGGCGCGAAGCGTGATAACCGGTGCTTTCATCACTTGTTCGACAAGCATCGTTCTCCTCTCCCCTTTGTGCGTGGCATTTTATGCGCGCCGCCCGCAACCGGCAAGGCGGGCGCAAACGTCCGGACAGCTGAGAATTTCAGCTAGTACATATAGCGGTTCATAAACCGAAGCCGGTCGAACCGTTGAATCGATTCGGCGTCGACCCGTTTGCCAATGCGGACCATGAGGCAGTTCGCCGGATGGGAGCAAATTTCCGGGTCGTCGGTCGCATACCAGACGAGCCCGCCGGCGTTCATCATTTTCTCCATCACTTTTCGGTACTCCCATACGTTCAGCCCCGTGCCTTTTAGATCCCAATGCCAATAATACTCCGTTGTAATGATGATATAGTCTTCCATGGCGTCGTCCATCATCGAGACGATCAATAAATTTTTTCCGACGCCAAACCCGCGGAACTCCGGAATGACTTCAATGGCGCCAAGCTCGAGCAAATTTTCCATGTTCCCTTCCGACCAACGTTCGAGAGGATCAGGATACAAAAACGTCACATACCCGACAATCACCTCGCCGCGGCGGGCGATGATGATCCGCCCTTCCGGCAGCTTGGCGATTTCGATCAACGCTTTGTGTTGTTTGGCAGGCGGGCGGAAGGAAGTGAGGTCATGGTGGAATTCATAGCTGGCCAACGCTTCCGGCGTCACCGGCCCTTCGATGAGGAGCGTTCCTTTCGGGGTTTTCAGCTCTTTGGCGTTATACGTTTTTTTATGTTCCATTCGTCCACCACCTGAATTGGTCGTTCTGCTTCCATTATACATAAAAACGGCGCCGGCTGGTGCGGTTCAAAAAAATTTCAAAAAAGTGGGGACGAGGAATATTTTAAAAATTGAGAAATGGTTTTCAATCGATTATAATAGAAATGTAATCACTTACATAAGGGGGATCGGAGAATGAACACAGAACGGCTTCCTGTCATACAAGGGGACTACAATTTGAAAAACTACGAAGAAACATATAAACAGTTTCAATGGTCGGAAGTGGAGAAAGAGTTTTCTTGGCATGAAACGGGCCGAGTCAACATGGCGTATGAGGCGATCGACCGCCATGCTGAGTCGTTCCGTAAAAATAAAGTGGCGCTCTATTACCGCGACGCGGTGCGGAACGAGAAATATACGTTCAAAGAAATGAAAGAGATGTCCAATAAGGTGGCGAACGTCTTAAAACAGGCGGCGGACATTCAGAAGGGCGACCGTGTGTTCGTGTTCATGCCGCGTTCTCCGGAACTGTACTTTGCGGTGCTTGGGATCATTAAAACCGGCGCCATCGTCGGGCCGTTGTTTGAGGCGTTCATGGAAGGAGCGGTGCGCGACCGTCTTGAAGACAGCGGGGCGAAGGCGATCATTACGACGCCGGAGCTTCTGCCGCGCGTGCCGGTCGGCGATTTGCCGGAGTTGAAGTACGTCTTTTTGGTCGGCGACGGCATTGTCGAGGAAGGGCCGTACATCGATTTGAAAAAGCGGATGAATGAGGCAAGCAAGCATTTCGACATCGAATGGGTCGACCGCCAAGACGGCTTGATTTTGCATTACACATCCGGTTCGACCGGCAAGCCGAAAGGCGTTTTGCACGTCCATAACGCGATGATTCAGCACTATCAAACGGCGAAATGGGTGCTCGACTTAAAAGAAGACGACATTTACTGGTGCACGGCTGACCCGGGGTGGGTGACCGGGACGTCGTACGGCATCTTCGGCCCGTGGCTGTGCGGAGCGTCAAGCGTCATCGTCGGCGGCCGCTTCAGCCCGGATGCTTGGTATCAAACGATCCAAGATTTCGGCGTCACCGTCTGGTACAGCGCGCCGACGGCGTTCCGCATGCTGATGGGCGCCGGCGATGAAGTCGTGAAAAAATATGATTTAAGCTCGCTCCGCCACATTTTGAGCGTCGGCGAGCCGCTCAACCCGGAAGTCATCCGCTGGGGGATGAAAGTGTTCGGCCGCCGCATCCATGATACGTGGTGGATGACGGAAACAGGCGGGCATCTCATTTGCAACTACCCGTGCATGGAAATCAAGCCGGGATCGATGGGGAAACCGATTCCGGGCGTTGAGGCGGCGATCATTGATGACCAAGGAAACGTCTTGCCGCCGTACCGGATGGGCAACTTGGCCATCAAAAAAGGCTGGCCGTCGATGATGAAAACGATTTGGAACAACCCGCAAAAATATGAATCATACTTTATCGGCGACTGGTACGTATCCGGCGATTCGGCCTACATGGATGAAGACGGCTACTTCTGGTTCCAAGGCCGTGTTGACGATGTCATCAACACATCCGGCGAACGCGTTGGGCCGTTTGAAGTCGAAAGCAAGCTCGTCGAGCATCCGGCCGTTGCCGAAGCCGGCGTCATCGGAAAGCCGGATCCGGTGCGCGGGGAAATCATCAAAGCGTTCATCGCGCTTCGCGAAGGGTACGAGCCGTCCGAGGAGCTGAAAGAAGACATCCGCCAATTTGTGAAAAAAGGGCTTGCCGCTCATGCCGCGCCGCGTGAGATCGAGTTCCGCGACAAACTGCCGAAAACGCGGAGCGGGAAAATCATGCGCCGCGTCCTAAAGGCGTGGGAGCTCAACTTGCCGACCGGCGATTTGTCGACGATGGAAGACTGATGAGCGAAAAGCGTCTGGAACATCCGCTGTTCCAGGCGCTGTTGTTCTTTTCAGGCTGGGGCCGAAGCGGGGCGGCTGCAAAGACGGTGATGGAACGGAAAACGCGGCCAACAGCGTGATTTCTCCATTTGAAAAACTTGATACATGCCCGTTTCCTCTTCGCTTAAGAACCATCCATTTGGCGAAAATCGTTGTGCTTTCCCCATCTTCACCAAACAAGAAGGGGTGTCCCAACAAGGATCGGGACACCCTCTTTTCGATCACCATATATACGCGCCAACTCTTTATTCAAAACGAATGGCATCTTCTAAAGAAAGCCAATCAAAGAAAGACAATCTTTTGGGTCAGCTCCTTGTCACTCTACGTCACCCGACGGCGGGGGAGAAGACGGCTCGCCGCTCTTTTGACGACCGGAATTGGGCGGCGAGGCGGACGGCAGCGAAACGAGGTTCGACGGCGCCGATTCCTGTCCGGCGATGTCCACAGCAGTGACGCAGTACGCGGCGCCCGGCTGCAGCGGCGAAAACGAGGCTGCCTCGTCCGCTTTAACAGCGGCGGCGAGGCGTCGTTCCCCCGTTTCGTTCACTAGATAGACGCGGTAGCCGATGACATCCGGCTCGTTATGGCGATTCCAGACGAGCTTGCCCCCTGCAAGCCGAGCGGCGGGTGGAGCCGGTGGACGGCCGTTTTCCTTTAATGTGGAGACGAGCGATGCATCGCCCGCCTGCCCTTCGCCGTTGATCCCCCAATCGGCGAGAAGCTTCGGATTCACGATCACTTCGCGAGTGACAAACTCTTCCGGCGTCGTCTCAAGCGCCACATAGCGGCGTCCGCCGATGACGACGACCCGGCTTTCCATCACTTCCTCGCCGCTTCCTTCCCGCGGTGCAAACTTCGTATTGTACAGATCGTAGCGGACGAGCCCGGCTTTTTCGCACGCGGCCGACGGGCTGAAGCCGCTCGCGGCGCAGTAAGCGCGGCGGACGATGCCGCCTGGCATGAGAAACCGCTTCGGCGGAGCGATGAGCTTCGGGTTTTCTTGATAGGCAGCATTGATCAACCGCGCCCATAACAGCTGGGTGCGCTGGCTGTAGGAAAGCCCTTTGTAGCGGGACTCAAGCGGCGCCGGCCGGTCATAGCCGATCCAAACGCCGAACGTGACGTTCGGATTGACGGCGATAAACCACGAATCGCGCTTGTCTTGCGATGTGCCGGTTTTTCCCGCCCAATCGGCGGAAAAGGTCAAGTAGCGCGGCACCGACGAGGCCGTTCCGCCGTGAAGCACATCGCGCATCATATCGATCATCAAGTACGACGTTTGCGGCGAAAACACCGGGACGGGTTTGCTTTGATGTTTGTAAACGATCTTTCCGTTTTTGTCCACAATCTTCTCAATCATGTAAGCGTCCACGAACGATCCGTAATTGGCGAACGTCGCATAGGCGTTGACGTTTTCCTCGACCGTGACGCCAATGTGCGTCCCGCCGATCGCCAAAGCTGGATTGGCCTCTTCTTGTTTGGCGACGCTCGTGACCCCCATTTTATGCAAATAGTCGATCGGATGGCGGGATCGAATTCTCATATACGTCCGAACAGCCGGAATGTTGAACGATTGCTGCAAGGCATAGCGCGCCGTGACGAGCCCGTGCGTTTTTCCGTCCGCGTTTTTCGGTGTATACGAACCGATCGAAAGCGGCAAGTCGGGAATGATCGTCGCCGGCTGGATGACGCCCATCTCCATCGCCGGCGCGTATACTAAGAGCGGTTTCATCGTTGACCCGTTGGACCGGTGCGCCTGGGTGGCGTGGTTCAACTGCTCGCGCCCATAATCGCGGCCGCCGACGAAGCTGATGATTTTTCCCGTTTTGTTTTCGATGAGCATCGCCCCGACTTCGACCGGTTGGCGATGGGGGATCATTTTTCCTGTTTTCTTGTCTTTGGTGTAATACACATTGTCGCTTCCGTAATACGGGTAGCGGGCGGCGATGCGCTGCATTTGTTCATAAATCTTTTTGTCGATCGTCGTATAAATCCGATATCCGCCTTGGCGCAACGCTTTTTCCGCCTCGCCGAGGTAGCGGCGGAAACGAGCGGGGTCGCGCTTCACCTCTTCCGGCTTATAGCCGTCGCGCTTGGCGAACGTCTCGGCGAGCACCTCTTTCGCCCGCCGCTCAATCTCCATCGTCAAAAACGGATATTGTTCAAACGGCGACGGCTTCGGGGCGGCGAAATGCTTCGCCACATCATAGGAAAGCGCTTCCTTATACTGTTTTTCCGAGATGTAGCCGGCCCGTTTCATCCGGTACAGCACCGTTTTCATCCGTTTCAATCCCGCCGAGAGATCCGATTTGACGCTGCCGTCAGCGGCAAACGGGGTGTAGACGAACGGGTTTTGCGGCAGTCCGGCCAAAAACGCCGCTTGAGCGAGATTCAACTCTTTGGCGTTGACGCCAAAGACGCCTTGGGCCGCGGCTTGGATGCCGGCGATGTTGCGCCCTGAAGAATTGCGGCCGAACGGAACGACGTTTAAATACGCCTCTAAAATGTCTTCTTTGGAAAAAAATTTCTCCAGACGAAGTGAAAGCAGCATTTCTTTCGCCTTCCGCTCAAACGACACCTCGTTCGTCAACATCTGGTTTTTGACGAGCTGCTGCGTAAGCGTGCTCCCGCCGCTTTTGACCGGCGAGTTGGTCAGCTCTTGAAACACGGCGCGGATGACGGCCTTCGGAACGACGCCGTCGTGTTCATAAAAATGTTCGTCTTCGGTCGCGATGATCGCCTGCACGACGTATGGCGACACCTCGGAAAGAGGCACCGCCTCGCGGTCAAGGTCGGACCGGAACCGGCCTAAATATACGCCGTTGGCAAAGTACATGTGGCTCGTTTCGCCGTAATGGTAAATCTCCTTTTTCATCTCGTCGGGCGAGGGAACGGGCATATCTTTGACCAAAAAGGCAAAATAGCCGGCGCCGGCGCCGATGGCAAAGCAGACAAGGCAGAGTGCGGCGATGAGCAAAATTAAGATGACGTTCCAAACCACATCGTATGTAAGGGAAAAATAATGCCACGCTTTTTCAAGAGAAATGGAAAGTTGGTTTCGCTTCATGCCAGCCCCCCTATGCGGCAAGTCATTATATATCAGTATACCATAGGAAGGGGAGGCATTGTGGAATTTTGCTGATTTTTCGCTGTTTGTGCGAAAAGCGTTAGGGTTGACAGCGAGCGCATCGCTATGGTAATAAGAATGTATATATTTCATATGAGAAAGCGATGATGGGAACAAGTAGCGGCTGCCTCCCTGGTGCAGAGAGCTGGCGGACGGTGCGAGCCAGTCCACAGGCAGGCGTGAATTACCTCCCTGAGCAGCGATGGCGAACGTTTTTGGCACCTAGTAGCCATCCGCCGGCCGGCGCCGTTATCCAAATGAGTGAGAAAGCACCATGCTTTCTAAGTAGGGTGGTACCGCGACGAACACTCGCCCCTTCATCACGGGCGGGTGTTTTCTTTTGCATGACATTTATAGAGAGGTGAAGGACATGGATTTGCTTGCGGAATTGCAATGGCGCGGGCTCGTCAACCAAACGACGGATGAAGACGGGTTGCGCAAGCTGTTGAATGAGGAGCGGGTGACGCTCTACTGCGGGTTTGACCCGACGGCGGACAGTTTGCATATCGGCAACTTGGCCGCCATTTTGACGCTGCGCCGCTTCCAGCAGGCGGGGCACCGGCCGATCGCCCTAGTCGGCGGAGCGACGGGGTTGATCGGCGACCCGAGCGGGAAAAAAAGCGAGCGCACGCTCAATGCCAAAGAAACCGTCGAGGCATGGAGCGCGCGTATTAAAGAACAGCTCGGCCGCTTTTTAGATTTTGAAGCGGACGGCAATCCGGCGAAAATCAAAAACAACTACGACTGGATCGGGCCGCTGGATGTCATTACGTTTTTGCGCGACGTCGGCAAGCATTTCAGCGTCAACTACATGATGGCGAAAGAGTCGGTTCAATCGCGCATCGAGACGGGCATTTCATTTACCGAGTTCAGCTATATGATGCTGCAGGCATACGATTTTCTCCGCCTGTACGAGACGGAAGGATGCCGCCTGCAAATCGGCGGGAGCGACCAATGGGGCAACATCACGGCAGGGCTTGAGCTTATTCGCAAAACGAAAGGCGAGGCGCGGGCGTTTGGCTTGACGATCCCGCTTGTGACGAAAGCGGACGGCACGAAATTCGGGAAAACGGAAAGCGGCACGATTTGGCTCGACAAAGAGAAAACGTCGCCGTACGAGTTTTACCAGTTTTGGATCAACACCGATGACCGCGATGTGATCCGTTACTTGAAGTACTTTACGTTCCTGTCGAAAGAGGAAATCGAAGCGCTTGAACAAGAGCTTCGTGAGGCCCCAGAGAAGCGGGCGGCCCAAAAGGCGCTTGCTGAGGAAGTGACAAAGCTCGTGCACGGCGAAGAGGCGCTCAGGCAAGCGATTCGCATTTCTGAAGCGCTCTTTAGCGGCGACATTGCCAATTTGACAGCGGCGGAAATTGAGCAAGGGTTCAAAGATGTGCCGTCATTCGTTCATGAAGGAGGCGACGTTCCGCTTGTCGAGCTGCTCGTTTCTGCCGGCATTTCGCCATCGAAGCGACAAGCGCGCGAAGACATCCAAAACGGCGCCATTTACGTCAACGGCGAGCGCCTTCAAGACGTCGGCGCCATATTAACGGCTGAACACCGCCTTGAGGGGCGGTTTACGGTCATCCGCCGCGGGAAGAAAAAGTATTATTTGATTCGCTACGCCTAAGAAAAAAGATCCGAAATGCCGATGCATTTCGGATCTTTTTTGCGCCTTAACGCGAGTAGAACTCGACGATGAGCGCTTCGTTGATTTCCGCCGGCAGTTCGGAACGCTCCGGCAAGCGGGTGTACGTCCCTTCCATTTTTTCCGGATTGAACGTCAAGTAATCTGGAATGTAGTTGTTCGCTTCGAGCGCTTCTTTAATCACTTGCAAGTTGCGCGATTTTTCGCGAACGGCGATCGTTTGTCCCGGTTTGACGCGGTACGACGGGATGTTGACGCGGCTGCCGTCGACCAAAATGTGGCCGTGCGTCACGAGCTGGCGGGCTTGACGGCGCGTGCGGGCCAACCCTAAGCGATAGACGAGGTTGTCTAGGCGCGATTCTAACAAAATCATGAAGTTTTCGCCGTGTTTGCCCGGCATTTTGCCTGCTTCTTCAAACGTTTTGCGGAATTGGCGTTCGTTCACGCCGTACATATGGCGCAGCTTTTGTTTTTCTTGCAGCTGCAAGCCATATTCCGACAATTTCCGCCGTTGCCCCGGACCATGTTGGCCAGGCGGATACGGACGTTTTTGCAATTCTTTCCCCGTGCCGCTCAACGAGATGCCAAGGCGGCGGGAAATTTTCCACATTGGGCCAGTATAACGAGCCATTCGTTGCTCCTCCTTACGCTTTTATTCCCGTAAAATAAAAGCAGATGTGCGCCAACAATTATGGCCATTTTGTTTTCATGCATCCTCGCTCTCGCAGCTAAGAGTTACACGATGCACCTCGGCGGGTCGAGGAACAAAATGAACCATAAAGGTGGGCACAAAGGCTGCTATATTTTACACAAAGGCTATTATATGATTTTTAGAGGATAAAGTCAACATTTTGTTTCCCTTCGAGTCAGTCAAGACTTTGTGGAGAACATTTTTTCGGTTCACTACGGGTGTTGTCAATCACTAGTTAGCGAACCATTTTCAGGAATTGATATCGTAAGCGCTTTCGGACTCTCATCCCTCATCTTGAGGCGATGATACGATATTCCATTTTTTTACACCCAACCACCATCCCGGAGCGCCGACAACGCTTGATGGATCGGCGTCCCGGATGACCGCTGCAGACACGGTAGATTCTGACGCACCACATCTGCCCATAACCGTCCGGCCTTCCGTTTGGCCTGTTCGATCCGCTTGGACTTTGTTGAGGCCGAGACGGCCGACTGGGGCTCTTGCTCCTCCCACCGTCCCTTTCTCCACCCGATCCCGTCGATTCGGGCTGCCATCGCCCTCAGAAACGCCCGAAGCCCTTGGTCTTTCCAGCTGCGGCGGGATTTCACCCGATGCGCAAACCGGCTCATCACGCTCTCGGCGTGGCCCATCGGACGCATGCCGGTCGTCTCCACCCCTTGCTCCGACAGCCACTCCCGATAGTCCCGGATGCATCCCGGCATCGACTCGATCCGGCGGATCATGGCAGCCATCTGCTTCTCTTTCGCTTCGTCCTCCAACGTGCCGACCGCGCTGTTCAGCTCCACGAGAAGCCCCTCTTCGTCTTGTTTCGCCAGCTTCTTCCGCACCTCCCGCCAACGCGAATGGCCGGACAGACACTGACGCAACTCCCGCGCCACATGAAATCGATCCAGCTGAAAGCACGCCCGCTTCCCAAAATACTCCCGGCAGGCCGTGATCCACGACGCCGCGTCGCCGTTGATGATCAAAAGGTCCCGGCACGGATCATAGGCATATTCGTTCATCAGCCACTCTTCAAACCGTTCCCACACGTCTCCCTCCCCTTCATGGAGGTAGTGGCGCCGGTTCACGAGCTCAAGCTGCGAACCGTTTCGTTTCCATCCCTCGTGAATCGCCAGGATTTTCTCTTCTTTCGCCCGTTTCCCTTTCCCCTGGCGGGAAATGAACAGCCCATCCGCCTCCACAAACAGCACTCGGCCGTGCCGTTGGGAAACAGGGTGGTGCAGCGAGACAGGGGCCTCCAGCACCAGTTGGCGAATCGCCTCGTGGCTTAGGACCGCATACCCCACGATCGACTCCAACGTACGGGCCGCTTTGCGGTAGGAAGAGCACTCTACGGCCAACTCGACCGCCGTTTCCTCGAGGCAAGGGCTGATCGACTGCGCTCCATCAAAGCCCAGTTCGGCATCCAGCAAGAAGGTATACGCCCCCGCCTGCCGATCATAGTAGTAGTTCCGTCGAAACGTCACTTCTCCAAACAGCGTTTGGATCGTGGTCGGCCGTTTGTCTTTCAGCTGATACCGGCGCTTGTCCCGCGCTTCCGCCAGTTGTTGATCAATCTCCTCCAAAAGGGCCGCCAACAAGACAGCGAACACCTTTTGAAGAGTTCTGACTAATTGTTCCTCCAGCTCTTTTAATAAAGGCCATTCTGTGGTAAGATGTTTCATGGACTCTCTCCCTCCTGTTTTCGGTTGATGTTGACAATCACCATCATAGCAGGGAGAGAGTCCTTTTTGCATGACATTTGCTTTTTTCTACCGCGCTTCGCTTGGTGGCCCCGACGAGCGTCGCGAACAAAAGTTCGCAACCCTCGTCGGGGATCATTTCGGAATGTCACCCACAAATATTTTACTCACACTTTCCCTTCTTCTCTATTTGTATGATATAATAAAAGATGCAATTTTTAGAAAAAATTTGTCATCCCATTCTCTCATTTGGAATGATGATGCCGGTTTGGGTGGAAAAGGCGATGAACAAGGAAGAAATGAAGCGGTATGAATCATTTAAACAAAAATTTTTCCACTGGTTTTTAGCGTTTCAGGACGATGGGCCGTTTTCGGCGGCGGCGGGCGAGTTGCTCGCGCTGCTAAAAGAAGAGCTGGCGCTCGAGCAAGCCGTTTTTTATTTGTACGACCCGGTGCGGGCTGCCTTTTATCCGGAAGCGGCCGCGGTTGGGACGCCGGACGCTGGGCCGATCGCGGCTGATGGAGAGCGGAAAGTCGCTGTTGTCGATGCCGGTGGGCCGCATATGGCGGCCCGGCTCTTTTTCATGCTTTCCGATGAGACGCCGGCGATGGTCGAGCTGATGTATCGAAAAGATGGCGGTTTTGACGAGCGGTTGTTGTGGGAGATCCGGACGGATTTGGCGCGATTGTTTCGGAAACTTAGCGCGGTGCTGCAAGGAGAGGGCGAAGAGAAACGGTATGGACAGCTGCATCACTTTGCCGCAAAAATTCATTCCTCGATGCATATCGATGTTGTGCTTGAAGAAATTATCCGCACGCTGCAAAACGTCTATCCATCATTCACCTACCACCTTCTGTTGTCGCATGACAACCATCTGCGCGGAAATTTGCCAATTAAAACGCTTGTATTGGATGAAAGGGAAAAACAGACGGCGGCGTTGCGGGCGTTTTTGACTGGACAAGTGCAATGCGAGGAGATGGAGGCGCCGCCGCGCTCGGTGCTGTACGCCCCGATTAAAGGGGTGCAGGCGGTGTATGGGGTGATTGAAATTATCGCCCCATACGCTGCGCCATTTCCAAAACGAGAGATTCATTTTATTTCGCTGCTGGCGAGCACGGCTGGAAGCGCGCTTGAGAACGCCAAGTTGTATGAACAGTCGCGCCGGCTTGTCGCCGATTTGCAGCTGATCAACGACACAATGCGCCAATTGAACGCCCGGCCGCGGCTTCATGAAGCCATTGAGTACATGGTATCGCAAATCCAACAATCGTTCGGCGCGGATGAAGTCGGTTTTTTCTTGTTTGCCGACGGCAAGCGGGAGCTTTTGCCAGGCAGCACGCCGTTTTTTTTCGACCATCGGTCCGAGCCCTATATCGAATGGGTGGAAAAGCGGCGCCAAAGCGGAAATGACATTTTATTTGCCGGTGATGTATGCGTGTCCGCTTTCGGTTCGTTTCGTTCCATCATGGCGGCGCCGATGCAGCAAAACAAGGAAACGAAGGGACTGTGCATTGCGCTCGCCAGCGAGCCATACCGATTTACGTTTGAGATGTTTAAGCTCTTGGAATCCCTCGTTCAACATTCAACGCTGGCGTTTATGAACGCGATGCTGCGCGAAGAGCTCGAGAAGATGGTAGTCACCGATTATTTGACAAAGCTGCATACGCGCCGTTACTTGGACGAGGTGATCCAAACATCCATGGGATCCGATGCATCCGGGGCGCTCATTTTGTTTGACATTGACAACTTTAAGCAAATCAACGATGTGTACGGCCATCAAACGGGCGATGGGGTGCTCGTCCAAGTGGCTGAGACGGTGCGCGCCAACATTCGCGATGGCGATGTGGCGGCGCGTTGGGGCGGGGAAGAGCTGGCGGTGTATTTGCCGAAAGTGCCGCTGTCTGACTCCATTTCGATTGCCCGCCGCATCACAGAAAAAGTCAGAGAACAAACGATTCCGACGGTGACCGTTTCGTGCGGCGTGTCATGGTGGGAGCGCCAAGGCTGCGAGGATGCAAAACAGCTGTTCAAACGAGCCGACGCCGCGCTTTATATGGCAAAAGAGACGGGAAAAAACTGCATTTTTGTGCACGATGACTGTCATTTGTATAAGGTGTAAAAAAAAGGAATCCGAGCAAGCGGATTCCTTCTTCGCGCTTGGTGCGCTTTTTTCGTCAGGCGGAAATGAGCACGCTGGCAAACTGCTCCAAGTAGCGGCGGTCGATGTCATCGAAGCGGTTTTTCACCGGGCTGTCGATGTCAAGAACGCCGATGACTCGGTCGTCTTTGATGAGCGGCACGACGATTTCCGATTGAGACGCCGCATCGCAGGCGATATGGCCCGGGAATTGGTGAACGTCTGGAACGACCACCGTCCGCCGTTTGGCGGCCGCCGTGCCGCACACCCCTTTGCCGAACGGAATGCGCACGCATGCCGGCAAGCCTTGGAACGGGCCAAGCACAAGCTCCTCGCCGTCTGCGAGATAAAAACCGACCCAATTGATGTCGGTGAAAAACTGGTTGAGCAAGGCGGCTGCGTTCGCCAAGTTGGCGATGAAGTTGGGTTCCCCGGAAATGAGCGATTTCAGCTGTTCGATGACGAGCGCGTAATTTTCTTCGCGTGTTCCGTTGTAAGCCATGGGACGAAACATAGAACTAGCCTCCTTTTTCATCATGGTTGGAGCAGGACTCTGGCCTCAACATCCAGCAGGATGCAAGCAGGGAAATGGCTGATTCGCCTATTTTATGACGGCTGCGGGCGGTTGTCAACCGAAAGCGCCTCGCGGTCCATCCTCTCCCGTCCTTGGTGCAAGTCGGCGGCGCGATGGGCGTCGGATCCGTAGACGATTGGGATGCCCCGCCGCCGCGCCTCGGCGATCACGCCGCCCGGCGGATACGGCTCAAGGCAGAGCGGTTTGGCGGCGCCGGCGCCGTTGTAGTCCAATTCATAGCCGAACTGCTTGATGTCATCGAGAATGGCAACAATCCACTCATCCATTGGTTCCAAGCATGGGAAACGGCGTTGGAACTTGCGCACAAGCGTCATATGGCCGATGCGTCTCGGTTTGTAGCGGCCAAGCTCCGTGCGGATCGATTGCAGCACCGTTTCGTAGTAGGCGCGGTGGACGCGTTCGACCGATCCGAACAAGCGGACGATGTCGGCGAACATATCTTCGCTGTAATCAAGGCATACATATTGCCCTTCGTGGGCCAAAAAGTGAACCGATAAAATGCTGTCGTCAAGCAGCGGGCCGACCTCGTCGAGCAGGCGGGTTGTTTCTTCCTCAAAGCCAGGAATAAAATCGACTTCGAGCCCGACACGGATGGCAATGTCGTTTCGGTAGCGGGCTTTCACCTCAGCGACGGCGTGCAAATAGCGCTCAAGCTGGCTAAGCTTCATCGAACAGTCCTGGTTGGGCGTTGGATCGATAAACCGCTCAGGAAGCGGGGCATGCTCCGTAAAGGAAATGTCGGTATAGCCCAGTTCGATCGCGCGCTCTACATAGGCCTCAAGCGGATCTTGGCTTCCGTGCGGACAAAACGGCGTATGAATATGCCCGTCGCGCATGATCGATTTTCCTCCTTTCTTCCTTATGTATCATAGCAAAAATAGTGAAGATTCTTGTAAAAAAAATAAAAATTTTGGTCAAAAAATGTCGTTAACATGGTATCATAAAAACATTGAAAAACATATATTTTTGCCTTCTCCGCTATTTTCGTTTGTTCGATAGAAGTAGCTTGAATGCAAGGAGGGCATCAGCGGATGGGAATGGCATGGATCGTTCTGCTCCTCGGAGCGGGGGCAATCATATATAATCATGTGTACCGGAAGCGGATGTACCGGGAAATCGATCGGCTCGAGGAATGGAAAATCAACTTGATGAACCGGCCGGTGCCGGATGAGCTGGCGAAAGTGAAACAGCTGAATATGACAGGGGAGACGGAGCAGCTGTTTGAACGATGGCGCCAGCAATGGGACGACATTGTGGCAGTGAAGCTGCCGAATGTGGAAGAACAGCTGTTTGACGCGGAGCGGCTGCTTGACAAATACCGCTACCGGCAGGCGCGCCGGCTGCTTGGGCAGATCGCCGACGGATTGCGTCGTCTTGAGGAAGAAGTGCATGAAATCATTCATGAAGTGAATGAGTTGATCGGCAGCGAGGAACAAAGCCGGGCGGAGATCGAGGAGCTGCGTGCGGCTCACCGGGAAGCGAAAAAGGCGCTGCTTGCTTACCGTTATACGTTCGGTTCGGCTGCCGACTTGCTTGACGTCCGTTTAACGGAAGCGGAAAAGCAGTTTCAGCGGTTTGCCGAATTGACGGAAGCCGGCAACTATTTGGCGGCGCGCGATGTGGTTCTGACACTGAAGGAAGAGCTCGGCCGGCTCACAGCCATGATGGAAGAAATTCCCAAACTTCTTGGCGAATGCCAAACGTCGTTGCCAGCTCAGCTCGCTGAGTTGGCTGATGGCTATCGAGAGATGGAAGAGCGCGGATACATCCTTGACCATTTGCACATGGAGCGCACGCTTCAGGAAAAACGGGAAAAAATCGAGCAATGTCTGGCCATGATCCATGAGCTGCGCATCGAAGAAGCGAAGCAGATTGTCGCTGAGCTGAAAGAAGAGATCGACGCGCTCTACGATTTGCTCGAAAACGAAGTGCTCGCGCATCAATATGTGCAAACGGAAATGCCGCGCCTCAGCGGCATGCTTCAGGAGCTCGCCGCCGAGGCGAAGGAAACCGAGGCCGAGGCGCTGTTCGTCCAGCAAAGCTACCATTTGGCGCCAAGCGACCTCGAAAAGTACCGGAGCATCGAAAAGCAGCTGCACCAGTTGCAAAAGCGGTTTTTTCTCATTCAAGACCGCGTTGCCGAGGCGAAAACAGCGTATTCGCTCCTGAAAGAGGAGCTTGAGCAGCTTGTGTCCCAAATCGACCTCATGAAGGAAGAGCATGAACAGTTTCGAACGATGCTGCAGACGCTGCGCAAAGACGAATTGATCGCCCGCGAAAAGCTTGACGGCATGAGAAAAACATTGGCCGAGGCGCTCCGCCTTGTGCAAAAAAGCCGGCTGCCGGGGTTGCCTGAACCGTATGCGCTTGAATTGGCGGAAGCGAGACGCAGCTTGCAAGCCGTTGCCGCGCGTCTTGAAGAAAAGCCGCTTGACATGCCGGCGGTCGACCAAGCGTTGGAGGAGGCGAAAGCGGCTGTGGAACGGTTGTATGAGCGGACGGTGGAAATGATCGAACAGGCGACGCTGGCGGAGCGGACGATTCAATACGGCAACCGCTACCGCCGCCGCTATCCAGCGGTCCGCAAAGGGCTGGAAGAAGCCGAATTTTTATTTCGCCATTATGATTATGAGGAGGCGCTCCGGCAGGCGGTGGCGGCTGTTGAAGAAGTCGAGCCGGGCGCGTTTGACCGTGTGCAGAAATTATGGCAGGAGGATAACAGCCGCGAACAGTGATAAACCACCCGATCACGAGTATTGATTATCCATTATTTTACCTAAAAAACACAGAATCATATGGCTGAACACAAGCTTTTCTGCCTCTTCCCTCGAACAAGAACGCCGCCCGGAATATCTTGAATGAGGGGCTTCGTTTGCTGTCTTCGTAAGGCAGCCAAACCGTGGGACGCACGGGGATGGCTTGGCTGACAGCCTGCCGTGGGGCGGGTGTTCCCAAGAATCTCCCACCTCTAAGCGCAGGTGGGAGATTGTTCAATGGGTTTTTGGTGAATAATGTAAATGACGGTGTGTTTTCGTTGTCGATTGGCGCCTGTTTTGGTTAAGATGGACGATGTACAGCGATATTTTGCCGACAATGAGCGGAGGATGGAAGCGATGATTTATCTTGACAACAGTGCGACGACCAAACCATTTCCCGAGGTGATCGATTCGTTCGTCGCCGTCGCAACGAACTATTTTGCCAATCCGTCGTCGCTCCATGGGCTGGGCATGAAGGCGGAGCGGCTTTTGGCGCAGGCGCGTGAACAAATCGCCGCCATGCTGCGCGTTAAGCCGAACGAAATCGTTTTTACCTCCGGCGGAACGGAGGCGAACAATTTCGCCATCAAAGGGGTCGCCTGGCAATATCAGCGGCGCGGCCGGCATATCATTACGACGAAAATCGAGCATCCGTCTGTCGCTGAACCGTGCCGCCAGCTTGAGGAGCTTGGTTTTGAGGTGACGTACTTGCCGGTCGACCGCGAAGGAAGGGTATCGGTTGAGCAAGTGGAACGCGCGCTGCGCGACGATACGATTCTCGTGTCGGTCATGCACGTCAATAACGAAGTTGGCACGGTGCAGCCGATCGAAGAAATCGGCGCCCTCTTGTCCCGCTATCCGAAAACATTGTTTCACGTCGATCGGGTGCAAGGGATCAGCAAAGTGCCGCTCGACTTGAAGCAAGCCGGTGTCGATTTATGCACGATATCGGCGCATAAATTTCACGGATTGCGCGGCGCCGGCTTGCTTTACGTCCGTGAAGGCGTCCGCTTGGCGCCGTTGATTGCCGGCGGCGGGCAGGAGCGGCAGCTTCGGTCCGGAACGGAAAATGTCGCCGCCATCGTCGCGATGGCGAAGGCGCTTCGCTTGGCGCTCGAGCGCTACGAGCGGGACATCGGCCGGCTTCAAGCATTGAAAGACGAGTGGCTTGAAGCGCTCTTGGCGATTCCAGACATCGAGATCAACACGCCGCGCGATGGCGCCGCTCCTCATATCATCAACTTTTCGTTAAAGCGCGGCGTGAAGCCGGAAGTGTTTGTTCACGAACTGGAAAAAAGAGGAATCTACGTTTCGACGACGTCAGCCTGTTCATCGAAAAAAAAAGGCGCCGAGCAAGACGCTTTTGGCCATGGGGCTTGGTGAAGACCGAGCCGAGCGCGGCATTCGCATCAGCTTGTCGTTTGACAACAGCCGGGAAGAAATCGCGCCGGCGGTGGCAGCGATCAAGCAGGCGATCAAAACATTAAGCGAGGTAACGGAATAAGATGATGAACTATGACCGCATTTTGATCCGCTACGGAGAAATGACGACGAAAGGAAAAAATCGGAACATCTTCGTCCGGCGTCTTAAAAACAACATTGCCCGCAAACTGCAGGCGTTCGAGCGGATTCAGATTGAATATATGCGCGACCGAATGTACATTTTATTAAACGGCGAGCCGCATGAACCGATCATCGAAAAGCTGAAAACCGTTTTTGGCATTCATTCGTTCAGCCTGGCGATGAAGTGCGAAAACGATCTGGACGCCATTAAGGAAACGGCGCTCGCCGCCGTCCGCCAGCTCCCATACAAAGGAAAAACGTTTAAAGTGAGCGCCCGCCGCGTCGATAAGCAGTTTCCGTATCGAAGCGACGAGCTGAACTACGAGGTGGGGGCGCACATTTTGCGGCAGACGGACGGGCTTAGGGTCAACGTGCGCGAGCCGGATATTGACGTGCGCATTGAAGTGCGCCAAGACGGGACATATGTCACGTGCCGCGACATTTTCGGCGCCGGCGGCCTGCCGGTCGGAACGAGCGGCAAGGCGATGCTCATGCTCTCCGGCGGCATCGACAGCCCGGTTGCTGGTTATTTGGCGATGAAGCGCGGTTTGGAAATCGAGGCCGTCCACTTTTTCAGCCCGCCGTTTACAAGCGAACGGGCGAAGCAAAAAGTGATTGACCTCGTGCGCAAGTTGACGACATACGGCGGGAGAATCAAGCTTCACATCGTGCCGTTTACGGAAGTGCAGCAAGCCATTTATCAAGGAGTTCCGAACGAGTACTCGCTCATTTCCACTCGGCGGGCGATGCTTAGGATCACCGACGCGCTGCGCCGCCGCCAGCGGGCGTTGGCGATTGTCACAGGCGAAAGCCTCGGCCAAGTGGCGAGCCAGACGCTAGAAAGCATGTACGTGATCAATGAGGTGACCAACACTCCAATTTTGCGTCCGCTTGTTTCCATGGATAAGATGGAAATTATCGAGATTGCTAAACGAATCGATACTCACGATATTTCCATTCTTCCGTATGAAGACTGTTGCACCATTTTTACGCCAAGAGCGCCGAAAACGAAGCCGAAAAAAGAAAAAGTGCTCCATTATGAGAGCCAGCTCGACCTCGCTCCGCTTCTGGAAAAGGCAGTCAATGACACAGAAACGCTCGTCATTGATGAAGAAACAGGGCAGGGCGATGAGTTTGCCGAGCTGTTTTGAATCTCAAAATTTACCAAAAAGCATCGCTGCATATCGCCATCTGTTTTCACACATTCTATAGGTACAAGGAGGTGAAAACAGATGGCACGCAACAACAGCAATCAACTGCTTGTTCCGGGTGCGCAACAAGCGCTGGAGCAAATGAAATATGAGATCGCTCAAGAATTTGGCGTGAACTTAGGCGCTGACACGACTTCGCGCGCCAACGGTTCGGTCGGCGGCGAGATCACGAAACGTCTCGTAGCCATGGCGCAGCAACAATTGGGCGGCGCACGCCAATTCTAATTTCATAATGATGGCTTACGCGGCGGGGGCATTCCCCGCCGCTTTCATATGAGAAAAACGGTATTCAAAATAGAACGACTATTTTGTATAATAGAGATGCCGACCAAGGCGAAACAAGACAGAGGGGGAGAGGAACGATGAGGCGGGAAGACTTGATTGCTCCCGAGCGCTACAATTTAACATCGGAAATGGAACGGCATGCGGCCGCCGACCCGGACCGGATCGCGTTGAAATGGGAGAGCGAGCAAGGCGAAACGAAAGAGATTACATACGGCCGCTTGATGGCGCGCGCCAACCAAATTGGAAACGCTTTCTTATCACATGGGCTCGAAAAAGGCGATAAAGTGCTCGTCATGATGCCGCGCCTCATTGAAACATACGAAGTGTATATAGGGGCGCTCAAAGCCGGGCTTGTCGTCATCCCAAGCTCGGAGATGCTGCGGACAAAGGATTTGCAATATCGGCTCGTCCATAGCGAAGCGAAGGCGGTTGTCGCTTATGCGCCGTATACGGACGAATTTGCGCCGATTGACGGCATCGAACGTTTGACGAAGTTCGTCATCGGGGAACCCCGGGACGGATGGATTCCGCTTGAAGACGCCATGGCCAAAGAGAGCGAAACGCTTGAGGCGGCGGATACCTCGCGCGATGATATGGCGTTTTTGTCGTACACATCCGGCACGACCGGCAATCCGAAAGGGGTCGTCCATTGCCATGGTTGGGCGTACGCCCACTTGCGCACGGCTGCGAAAAACTGGCTGTGCATTGAAGAAGGAGACCTCGTTTGGGCGACGGCCGGACCGGGATGGCAAAAATGGATTTGGAGCCCGTTTTTATCGGTGCTCGGCTCGGGGGCGACCGGTTTCGTCTACTACGGCCGCTTTGAGCCGGAAACATATTTGCAGCTATTGGAAAAATACAACATCAATGTGCTGTGCTGCACGCCGACCGAGTATCGTTTGATGGCGAAAGTGCCGGACATCGGCCGCTATCATCTATCTCATTTGCACAGCGCCGTGTCCGCCGGAGAGCCGCTCAACCGCGAAGTGATCGACACGTTTGCCAAGCATTTCGGCGTCGAAGTGCGCGACGGCTACGGCCAGACAGAAAACACGCTGCTTGTCGGCGTCATGAAAGGAATGCCCATCAAGCCGGGTTCGATGGGGAAACCGACGCCAGGCAACCGCGTCGAAATTATCGATGAAAACGGCGAGCCGTGCCCGCCCGGACAAGTCGGCGACATCGCCGTCCATATCGAGACGCCGGCGCTGTTTAAGTATTATTACAAAGATCCGGAGCGGACAGCGATGCAGTTCCGCGGCGACTACTACATTACGGGAGACAAAGCGCGCAAAGACGAAGACGGCTATTTCTGGTTTGAAGGCCGCGGGGATGACATCATCATCAGCGCCGGCTATACGATCGGCCCGTTTGAAGTCGAAGACGCGCTTGTCAAGCACCCAGCCGTAAAAGAGTGCGCCGTCGTCGCCAGTCCGGATGAAGTGCGCGGCCATGTTGTCAAAGCGTTTGTCGTGCTGCGCGACGGGGTCGACAAAGACGATTCGTCTCTGATTCCGGCCCTGCAAGAACATGTGAAACAGTTGACGGCGCCGTACAAATACCCGCGCAAAATCGAGTTTGTCGACGATTTGCCGAAAACGGCGTCCGGAAAAATCCGCCGCGTCGAGCTGCGCGAGCGGGAAGCCCGCCTTGTCGGCCGGTCGTCGTAAGTAGAAAGAGCCGGTTGAGCTGGCCGTTGCCAGAAGCGGAGCGATGTCCGCGCGGCGACCAAACAAGAGGGTGTCTCGTTGCGAGACACCCTCTTGCCGCATGCGCGTCGAACGGATTCGCCATTTTAGATCCGGTGTTTCGCCGGGAGAACAGACACACGCTTCACAAAAAGACGCGTTTCACTTTATCCCAGAACGAATTGTCTTTTAGGCGCACCGTTTTGACCACCCGGTCGCTTAAACGAATGTCAATCCGCTCAATATGCTGGATGCTGAGCGCTTCATTGTCGAGGCCGATGATCGGAAAATGGCTTGTTTCTTCCGACATTTTCAGCGTCAACGTCCGCGAGCCGCTCAAAATGAACGGCGAGCCGAGCGTCCGATAGCGGTTGCTGTTGAGCGAGGCGAGTTCGCTCACTTGAAAGCACGGCAAGAGCGGATCGACGACCGCTCCGTGCACCGATTTATTGTAGCCGGTGCTGCCGGTCGGCGTCGAAACGATGATGCCGTCGCCGCGGAACGTCTCGAAATGCAAGTCGTCGATGAAAACGTCGATCGCCATCGTTTTAATGATTTGCGAGCGGATCGAACATTCGTTTAAGCAGAAAAACGAAGCCGCGCCGTCGATCGTCACTTCGATGATTGGGTAGCGCCGCACTTCGAGTTTCCAATTTTTCGCCGCTTCCACCATATGATCGATGTCGTCAATATGGAAATCGCAGTAAAACCCGCGCGCCGGCAAGACGGACACGCCGACGTACAAACGGTCAGGAAGAAATCCCGTCTGCCGCACCGCCTGCAAAAACGCGCCGTCATCCCCGATGCTGACGATGATGTTCGCTTCCCGATAGTCGTCGACGACAACAAACGGACCGCGCTCTGCCAGCTCAATGAGCGGCTTCACCCGTTCGATGAGCTTGTCGTCGCGCTTATAAAAAAAATAAAGACGGTTGCGTTCCATATCCATGTTTTGCGTCCTCCCGATGGCATCATCTAATCAATCGATGTACAATGAATATTGTACCACGTTTGCCAGGATTCTAAAAATATGGGCAGCCGATGCAGGGGGGAAGACGATGAATCGAAAACGATGGACCGCGTTGGCCATCGCCGCCGCCTTGTTTGTGATCTCGGTGCTTGTTCAAGCGGTTGGCGTTCTTTTGTCCGACAAGGCCGGCGGCTGGTCGGAAAGCTGGCTGGCGCTCATGGAGTCGCCATTTAGCGAAGAAGTCATCGCCGAGGGCGACCCGTTGAAAAAAATCGCTGTGTTGGAAGTGAACGGAGTTATTCAAGATGCGGGGGAAGCGGAGTCGCTTCTTTCCTCATCACAGTACAACCACCAAACGTTTTTGCAAATGATCAAACAGGCGAAAGAGGATCAAGACGTCAAAGCGATCATCTTGCGCATCAATTCGCCGGGCGGCGGTGTCGCGGAAAGCGCGGAAATTTACGATCAGCTGATGAAGCTGAAAAAGAAGACGAACAAGCCGATTTACGTATCGATGGGGGCCATGGCCGCCTCGGGCGGTTACTATATCGCTGCGGCCGGCGATAAAATTTTCGCCAGCCCGGAGACGATCACCGGCTCCATTGGCGTCATCATGCAAAGCGTCAACTATGAAGGGCTGGCAAAGAAGTACGGCGTGGAGCTTGTCACGATCAAAAGCGGGCCGTACAAAGACATCATGAATCCGGCGCGCAAAATGACCGAAGCGGAACGGGAGATTTTGCAGCGGCTGATCAATGATTCGTATGATGCGTTTGTTGATGTGGTAGCCAAAGGGAGAAAGCTGCCGGAAGACACGGTGCGCAAGCTGGCGGACGGCCGCATTTATGACGGGCGACAGGCGAAGGCGCTCCGCCTTGTCGACGAGTTCGGCTACTTGGATGACGCGATCGCTGCGCTCAAAAAAGAGCATCATTTAACCGGCGCTCAAGTCGTAAAATACGTGAACGATGCGCCGTGGAGCTCTCTCTTTGAGATGGTGTCGAACCGGATGAAGCCGGACAGCGAGGCGGCCGGGCTCATCCGCCTGTTGTCGCGCCCATCCTCGCCGCGGCTTATGTATTTATACGCCGAATAAAGGAGTGGAAACATGACGGACATGCAAATAACGGCGACGCTGGCGGATCATCTCCCGCCGGCAGAGCGCCCCCTCTGCTACGGCGGCTTTTGGCTTCGTTTTTGGGCGTATTGCCTTGATGTCATTGTTGTCTCAAGCCTCAACCGGCTCATCGTTTGGCCGCTTTTTCGCCTGTTCGATTGGCCGCTTGCGCAGGACGGTTTGTTCGCGCCAGCGGCGGTCGCGGCCGCCGTCGTCTTTTACGCCTATTTCGTGTTGATGACGAAAGCGTTTGGGCAGACGCTTGGCAAAATGGTGTTCGGCTTAAAAGTGGTCGATGAGCGCGGCGAGCCGCTCACCTGGCTGACCGTGTTGTTTCGCGAAGTCGTCGGCAAATTCATCGCGAAAAAATTGCTGTTCATCGGTTTTTTGTTTGTTGCGTTTTCCGAAAAGAAAAAAGGGATGCATGACCAGTTCGCGGATACGATCGTCGTCCGCGAGTAACAATTCGCCTGCATCAAGAACAGAACGTCAACCAATGTCCGCCTGCCGAAACGGCAGGTTTATTTTTTTTCCAGATGGCGACAATGTATGATGAAAGGGAGGGCGGACATTGAAAGCAGTCATCGCGGTCATCGCAACGGTTGTTCTTTTGCTTCTTCTCGTCGCCTGGATGAAAGTATCGGTGACGGTCGTGTTTCGCCATGTGAAAGACGA
Organism: Geobacillus sp. PLS 41; assembly: GCF_056494105.1. Classification (NCBI taxonomy): domain Bacteria; kingdom Bacillati; phylum Bacillota; class Bacilli; order Caryophanales; family Anoxybacillaceae; genus Geobacillus; species Geobacillus sp. PLS 41. Next base: position 1,295,751 of record NZ_CM151395.1, read on the forward strand.
CGATGAATGCAAAATCGTGGTGCGCACGCTGTTTGGCCTCCTCCGCTATACTGTCCGCATTCCGCTCATCAAGCTGGACATGGATCCGAATGCGCCGGGAGTGGCGTTTCTCCAGAAAAAAGGAGTGGAGGGAACGCGCGGGAAGGAGGAAAAGAAAGGGAAATTGACCCTAAAAAAAATCGCTGACCTGTTTCGACAGCTGAAACGGTTTCTCGAGCAAGTCGTCGACTTGCATGAAATTATGAAACAATTTTATCGCCACGTGACGATTACGAAATGGGAGTGGAAAACGAGAATCGGCACCGGCGACGCCGCGTCAACCGGCTTGCTCGTGGGGCTTGGCTGGTCGCTGAAATACATGATCATCGGCGCGGCGAGCCGCTATATGAACATGAAAACAACTCCGGCTGTCGCCATCGTTCCGGCCTACGATCGGGCCGCTTCGGAAACGGTGTTTTTATGTATGATTCAGTTTCGAATCGGGCATGCTATGGTAGCAGGATTGCGAGTGGTCAAACATTGGCGCGGACGGCGGCTGCCAAAGCGAAACCCATTGGCGGCCAAGCAGGCAAATGAAGGCTACTAGGAGGAATGACGATGACGAACCATCCGATTCAAGGGCTGATGACAACAGCGATGGAAAACTTAAAACAAATGATCGACGTCAATACGATTATCGGCGACCCGGTGGAGACGCCTGACGGCAGTGTCATTTTGACCGTTTCGAAAGTCGGGTTTGGCTTTGCCGCCGGCGGCAGCGAGTTTATGCTTGACGGTCAACAAAATGGCCACCAAGGGGCGCAAGCCGACGGGAACGGGCAGGCCCAAGGGAACGGACATCCGTTTGGCGGCGGCAGCGGCGGCGGCGTCTCGATTACGCCGATTGCGTTTCTCGTCGTCAACTCATCCGGGGTGAAGCTGCTCCATTTGGATGAAAGCACGCACTTATACGAAAAAATTCTCGATGTCGCGCCGCAGGCGTTTGAGAAGATTCAGGCGATGCTGAAGAAAAACAAGAAAGACGGCGCCGCAGGCCAAAAAGCAGACGACTTTGACATTTAGCCGGACCGTTGGCGTCCGGCCTTTTGTTTGTCTGCTGTCATGAACGGACAAAATCGTTGAAAAATTCCGTTCCGCGTTTTAGTATGGAAGTAGTACATATTTTTTCTAAAGGGGGAGAGAACCCATGGCCTATGTGACGTTTAAAGGGCAGCCGGTGACGCTTGTCGGCAACGAAGTGAAAGTCGGCGACAAAGCGCCGGATTTCACCGTGCTTGATCAAAACTTGCAGGAAGTGACGCTCGCGGATACGAAAGGGCACGTCCGCCTGATCAGCGTCGTTCCGTCGCTCGACACCGGAGTTTGCGACGCGCAAACGCGCCGGTTTAACGAGGAAGCGGCAAAGCTCGACAATGTGAAAGTGTTGACGATCAGCGTCGATTTGCCGTTTGCGCAAAAGCGGTGGTGCGGCGCCGCCGGCATTGAGAACGTTCAAGTGTTGTCCGACCATCGCGATGTTTCGTTCGGACAAGCATACGGCGTCTTGATCAAAGAACTGCGCCTGCTTGCCCGCGCCGTGTTTGTCATCGACAGCAATGACACAGTGACGTATGTCGAATACGTGCCGGAAGTGACGAACCATCCGAACTACGAAGCGGCGATTGAAGCGGCGAAAGCGGCGAAATAATGAAAAGGCCCCGACCCGTTCGGGGCCTTTTCGTTCCTATCGGCGCTTTTCTTGCGGCGCGAGGCGGACGGTCGTACAATATACAGAAGGGACGTTGGCAGAAAGGTGGGGACGTACAGATGATGACGCCAGTCGAACGGTTGTTCACGGTATTCGATGAAACGGCCCAACTTTTGCAAGAAGAATTGCAATGCACGTATTTAGAAGCCGTCGCGGAGACGGGGGAGAATTTGTTCCACGGCGACGTGCTGCAAAGCGAAGTGAGCGAGCTGAACGCGAAACGGCTGAAAAAGCAGTATCGCGAACTGATGCTGGAACGGTTTCAAAACGAAGAAATCCGCAAGGCGTTTCAGCTTGCGGTGTTAAAAGGGATGCGCAAGCATGTCCAGCCGCACCACCAAATGACTCCGGATGCGGTCAGTTTGTTTTTGGCGTATTTGGTCCGCGAGTTTACGCGCTCGCATTTGGCGCTTAAGATCCTCGACCCGGCCGTCGGCACGGCGAATTTATTGACGGCGGTGTTAAACGGCCTTCGAGGAAAACAGGCCAACAGCTACGGCAGCGATGTCGATGATCTGCTTGTCAAATTGGCGTACGTCAACGCGAACTTGCAAAAGCATCCGGTGCAGCTGTTTAACCAAGACAGCCTAAGGCCGCTGTTTGTTGAGCCGGTTGACGTCGTCGTCTGCGATCTGCCGGTCGGCTATTACCCGGATGACGACAATGCCGCCCGCTTCGCCTTAAAAGCGAAGGAAGGCCGGTCGTATGCCCATCATTTGTTCATCGAGCAAAGCTTGCGCTATACGAAAGAGGGCGGCTACTTGTTTTTCCTCATCCCGAATATGTTGTTCTCGAGCCCGCAGGCGGGGCAGCTGAACGAATTTTTAAAAGAGGCGGCCATTGTCCAAGGAGTCTTGCAGCTGCCGCTGTCGATGTTTAAAAACGATCAGGCGGCAAAAAGCGTGTTGATTTTGCAAAAGAAAGGGCCGAACGTCAAAAAGCCAAAACACGTGCTGCTTGTCGAGCTGCCGCGGTTTTCCAACAAATCGGCGATGCAGGCGATGATGGCGAAAATCGACGCCTGGATCACCGAGGAAAAAGAATGTTGACGAAAGGGTGTCCCAAACGCAACGGGACGCCCTTTTTGATCACCGTATAGGCCGTCAAGCCCCTTCACAAAACGAGAGGTTGCATCTTCCTCCCCTTGCGCTCACGCGTGGAAGTGGGGGTCTTCTCGGCTCAAGATGATAAATGTTGCTCTTTTCTTCATCGAAGAATCGCTGTTTTTCACCGACCTTTTCGGTCAGCTCCGTTTTCATTTTTCACAACATAAAAACTTTTTCTTGCAACCGGTTGCGAAACAAAGCCGCGCTTGAAACGCGAAAACGGGAGGCATACAATGAAAAAGGCATAGTGAAACAGCGCCCAATCGCGCACACTAACGGTAAGCGCGAGCGGATTTTGGCAAAAAAGGAGCTGTGTTTTCGATGGCGAAAGTGCTAGCCATTAATGCGGGAAGTTCCTCGTTGAAATTCCAGCTGTTTGAGATGCCGGCAGAAACGGTGTTGACCAAAGGGGTCGTCGAACGGATTGGCTTTGACGACGCGATTTTCACCATTGTCGTAAACGGTGAAAAACATCAAGAAGTGACGGCGATTCCGGATCATGCCGCGGCCGTTAAAATGCTGCTTGATAAGCTCATTCGCTACGGCATTATCCGTTCGTTTGACGAAATTGACGGCATCGGGCACCGCGTCGTCCACGGCGGGGAGAAGTTCAGTGATTCGGTGCTCATCACCGAGGACGTCATCAAGCAAATTGAAGAAGTGTCCGAGCTCGCCCCGCTCCATAACCCGGCCAACCTCGTCGGCATTCGGGCGTTTCAGGAAGTGCTGCCGGACGTGCCGGCCGTGGCGGTGTTTGACACGGCGTTCCACCAGACGATGCCGGAACAGTCGTTTTTATACAGCTTGCCATATGAGTATTACACGAAATTCGGCATCCGCAAGTACGGATTCCACGGCACGTCGCACAAATACGTCACCCAGCGGGCGGCGGAGCTTCTCGGCCGACCGATCGAACAGCTGCGCCTCATCTCGTGCCATTTAGGCAACGGGGCGAGCATCGCGGCGGTTGAGGGCGGCAAGTCGATCGACACGTCCATGGGCTTTACGCCATTAGCCGGCGTGGCGATGGGAACGCGCTCCGGCAACATCGACCCGGCGCTCATCCCGTACATTATGGAAAAAACGGGAATGACTGCGGATGAAGTGATTGAAGTGCTGAACAAAAAGAGCGGCATGCTCGGTCTGTCCGGCATCTCGAGCGATTTGCGCGACTTGGAAAAAGCGGCCGCCGAAGGAAATGAGCGCGCGGAACTGGCACTTGAAGTGTTTGCGAACCGCATTCATAAGTACATCGGCTCGTATGCGGCGCGCATGTGCGGAGTCGATGCCATCATCTTCACCGCCGGCATCGGCGAGAACAGCGAAGTCGTGCGGGCGAAAGTGTTGCGCGGCCTCGAGTTTATGGGAGTTTACTGGGATCCCATCCTAAACAAAGTGCGCGGCAAGGAAGCGTTCATCAGCTATCCGCACTCGCCGGTCAAAGTGCTCGTCATCCCGACCAATGAAGAGTTGATGATCGCCCGCGACGTCATGCGGTTGGCGAATTTGTAAGCGGATTGTAATAAAAAGAATCGTTGCAGCCATTTTGGCCAAAACGGCTGCCCCAAACAAACGGGGCAGCCATTTTTTTGTTTTGCCGCTTTGGTGCGCTTGATTCTTGTTTCAACAACTCCGGACGGAGATGTCTTGCGTTTTTCGTCTCCCCGGCAATCATCGGAATTGCCGGCGGCGTTGTTTCACGCCAAAATGAGAGTGCATACTCGGTTGAAGGGAGTGAACGGATATGGCATTGTTTCGTGATGATGCTCATGTGTATCGGGTGATTGGCGAGTTTATGCAAATTCCGTCGCGCCCAAGGACGGAATTTGAGCTGCGCAGCTGGTGGGAGCGGCATCCAGCGTATAAGGAATACGGCAACGAGGTGGAGCAAATCAATCGGATTGGAGAACAAATCCGCCGTTCCCGCGCCGCGTTCGTCTTTTATTTGACCGATCCGGAGGCGGTCATCAGCATCGATGCGAGGCGGCCGGAAACCGGTGAAAACTACGCCATTTATTTCGGGCAGGCAATCGATGCGCCTGATGTCGCCATCAAGACGACCGGCGATATCGCCCACCAATTTTGGGGCGGCAACATCAACGTTCCATTGGCGCTCATGACCGGAAAAATGAAGGCAAAAGGATCGAAAGCGAAGGCGTTGCAGCTGTTGCCGCGCATCGTGCCGGCGTTTCCGCTTTATCGGCGCTATTTGGAACTGATCGATGAGCGCGCGCTTCTCCATGCTTTAAAGGCGTAAAAACATCGGGGAGCGCCGCGAGGGAGGAAAGAAAGTTCCGACGATTTTCGGGATAGGACATGAAACGGAAACGCGATATAGTAAAAGTACAAAATGAAATTTCAGACAGTTCTAAATTTTTAAGGAGGCCATGAAGATGACGACGGTAAGAGACATTTTCCAACTGATCGATTCGCAATTGAGGGAAGACCCATCCCGCGCCGATGGGATTGTCGCGGTGTACCAGTTTAACTTAAGCGGGTCTGATGCGGGGGTGTACCAAGTCGTCCTTCGCCCAGACGCTGGATTTGTCATTGAAGGGGAGCAAGAAACGCCTGATTGCACGCTCAGCATGGACAGCGAGGATTTTAAAAAAATGGTGGACGGCGAGCTCAACGGAACGGAAGCGTTTATGAGCGGGCGGCTTCGCATTGACGGGGACATGGGGCTGGCGCTGCGGCTCCAAGAAGTGCTGTCCGCCTACAACAGCGCCAATCAAAACCAATAAGCACAACAAGAAAGCCGGCCGGCATGTTTTTCCGTGCATTGACAACAGCGCCGACCGTCAGAAGGAAGGAGACGAAAGGCGGCGGGCTTGGCCTTTTTCGCAGGCCCGCCTAATTTGGTTAAAGGAGACGGGGGAATGGATTTACGAACGGTTTGGACGAAAAATATCGAGCGGTTCGGTCCTTATCCGGCACTGATTTTTGAAGGAAACGAATATACGAACGTGGACTGCGACGCCCGTTCGTCCCAGCTGGCTCATGCGTTGATTGAACTTGGGGTCAAGCCGGGCGACCGCGTTGTTGTAACGATGCCGAACAGCCCGGAAGTAGTAGTCGCCTTCAGCGGCGTCTTGAAAGCAGGAGCGGTTGTCGTGCCGGTGTTGCCGCTGTTGCAGACGCAGGAGCTCCATTACATTTTTAAAGACTGCGAACCGAAAGTTGTGCTGACGGCGGAAATGCTGTGGGCGAAAGCGAAAGAGGCCGCCAATGGCTTGCCGGCGCCTCCGATGATGTTTACGATTGACGATCCTCATTCACCGCGCTCTCTGCGAACAAGAATGGAGCAAGCTCCTGCCAGCATGCCGCTGGCGGCAGTCACCGAAAATGCCCCTGCCGCCTTGCTTTACACATCGGGAACGACCGGCCATCCGAAAGGGGTCGTGCTGACGCACCGCAATTTGTATGCCAACGCGGAAGCAGCGGCCGAGATGGCGAAGCGGCTGCCTACCGAATATGACCGCGTCGGTCTTGGCGTGCTGCCGATCTCCCATGCGTTCGGTTTTACGATGATGAACGTCGCGCTGTTATTGGGCGACAAGATCGTCCTCCTGCCGTATTTCGAGCCGAAAAAAGTGCTGGAGACAATCGAACGGCATCGAGTGACGCATACGGCGATGGTGCCAGCGATGTTCCATGCGTTGTGCTATTGCCCCGAGGCGGACCGCTATGACACATCCAGTTTGGTCGCGTGCGTGTCCGGCTCGGCTTCGTTGCCGCCGTCGCTCGCTTGGCAGTTTCAACGCAAGTTCAATTGCCTGATTTTGGAGGGATACGGACTGTCCGAGGCGGCGCCGATTGTGACGGCGACCGATCCGACGAAGCCGATCAAGCCGGGGTCGGTCGGGCTTCCGTTGCCTGGCGTGCAAGTGGCTGTCGTCGATGAACACGGCAACCGCCTGCCGCCGAACGAAGTCGGAGAACTGATTGTTTCCGGCCCGAACGTTTTCCAAGGCTACTACGGAAAAGACGAAGAGACGCGCCAAGCGCTGCGCGACGGCTGGCTGTATACCGGCGATATGGCGCGCATCGATGAAGACGGGTACGTGTTTATCGTCGACCGGAAAAAAGATGTCATCATTCGCGGCGGATTCAACATTTATCCGCGCGATATCGAGGAACTGCTTATGTCCCATCCGGATGTGCTTGAAGCCGGCGTTGTCGGCGTCCCTTCGCCGAAAATGGGGGAAGAAGTCGCCGCATATGTCGTCGTCCGACGTGGGTCCCAAGTGACCGAAGAGGAGCTGATCGAGTTTTGCCAAAAGCGGGTGGCGAAATACAAAAGCCCGCGCTTTTTGAAAAAGGTCGGCTACCTGCCGAAAAACATCATCGGCAAAATCGACAAAAAGAAGCTGCGTGAATGGGCCAGCGAGTTTATTCCCGCTGTCCAATCATAATGGAAAAGGAGAGGGACAAGGTGATTTCGTTTCAACCGACTGAAGAAGAACAGGCGTTTTTTCAAGTCGCCCGCAGCCTTGCCGTCGAGAAAATTCGGCCGGCCGCGAGAGAATGTGAGAAACGCCGGACCGTTTCGGCTGACTTGAGTGACCGGGTGGATGAGCTCGGCTTGTCGGCGCTCGAGCTCCCGGAATCGTGGGGAGGCTTGGAACTGCCCCTTCTGTCGCAAGCGCTCATTTGGCAAGGGCTCAGCTATGGCGATTTAGGCGTCATTCAAGGGCTTCCGGGGGCGCAAGAGGCGTCTTCCCTCTTTCGTCTGTCTTCCGAGCACCGCGTGTGGCACCGGTACCGGGAGATGGCGAAAGGCGGATGGCCGACTGTCTCCTGGATCGACGAAGCGGAACAAAAAGAACCGCTGAAGGAAGCGATTCGCGTGCGCCGGCGCGGCAGCGGATATATTGTGGACGGGGTGTCGTCTCCAGTCCGCTTGGCGTCGAAAGCCGACTGGGCGGTCATCGCCGCTAGGGACGAAGAAGAGGAAACGGTATTGCTCGCCTTTGATGAGCGAGTATGGGAGATCGAAGAAGGAGACATAAGGCTTGGGCTGCTTGCTGCCGGCATCGCTCGCCTTCGGTTTGCGGAAGTGTACGCCGGTCCGGAACAACTCGTTGCCCGCGGACCGGAAGCGGACGCATTGCTCAACCGCGTGCGCGCCCGAAACCAAGTCATCGAAGCGGCGAAGGAAGTCGGCTTGATGGAGGCGGCGCTTGATTACACCATTGAATACACTGCGGGAAGAAAGGCGTTCGGACAAGAGATCGCCAAGTTCCAAGGGGTGTCATTTACGATCGCAGAGATGGCGTTCGAATGCCGCGGGGCGAAACTGCTTGTATGGCAAGCGGCCGCTGCGGTTGACCAAGGGGATGAACAGGCGGGCGGCTACGCCTGGAGGGCGTTGTCGCGGGCTCATCGTTCCCTGCGCTATGTCACCGATCAGGCCGTGCAAATGCTCGGCGGGCACGGGTACGTGCAAGAATATCCAGCCGAAAAATGGATGCGCGACGCCGAAGCGCAAGTGATGCTGTACGGCCGGGAAACGGACTGGCTCATCCGCCGCGGCGAACAGCTGCTGGGCAAACGGAAAGAGAGGGTGGCGCCATGATTTCCTTTGAATTCTCACCGCAGCAAAAACAAATCAAAGAACTCGTTCATTGGTTTGCTAAACATGAAGTGCGCCCGATCGCGCTGGAGGCCGACCGGCTCGGGCGGGTGCCGGACGAATGGCTGCAAAAAGTCAACAAAATGGGCATCCAGCTGAATGCGTCTTCGTTTGGCGGAGGGCGTCCGCCGTCTCATGCGGAAGGAAAGAAAGAGAAAAAAGAGCGCGAAGGCAACCGCGTGGCCGTCATCGCCGCTGAGGAGCTCGCGTGGGGATGCCCAGGCATCGCCCTTTCCCTTCCCGGCCCTGGCCTTGGCGGGCCGCCGATTCAATCGAGCGGCACGCCGGAGCAGAAACGGCGGTTTTTGTCCATTTTCACGAAGGAGGAGCCGCGCTGGGGAGCTTACGCCTTGACGGAACCGGAAGCCGGCTCGGACGCGTCCGGCATCCGCACGACGGCGAAAAAAGTGGACGGCGGCTATGTATTAAACGGGCAAAAAATTTTCATCACCAACGGCGCCCGCGCTTCTTGGGTCGTCGTGTTCGCCACGGTTGATCCGAAGTTGGGCCGCGCCGGGCACCGGGCGTTTGTCGTCGAAAAAGGGACGCCGGGATTTGTCGCGACCCGCACCGTCCATAAGATGGGTTTGCGCGCCAATGAAACGGCGGAGCTCTTGTTTGAAGACTGCTTTGTTCCTGATGAAAATTTGCTTGGCGGTGAAGAGTTGTATAGCGCAAATGCGAATAAACCGTCCGGTTTCCAAGTGGCGATGAAAACATTTGACAGCACGAGGCCGATCGTCGCGGCCATGGCCGTCGGCATCGCCCGCGCCGCCTATGAATATACGCTTGACATCGTTCGCAGCGAGTACCCGAAACAAGGACGGTTGTACTATGAAGCAGCCGCCCTGCTTGCCGAGGCGGAGCAAGAGATTGACGCTGCTCGCCTGTTGACGTGGGAAGCGGCGTGGAAAGCCGACATTGGCGAGCCGAATGCGATGGAAGCGGCCGTCTGCAAAGCAGTCGCCGGTAAAATGGCGCTTCATGTCTGCGCTATGTGCCTTGAACTGCTCGGTCCCGTTGGCCTTGGCGGACATTTGGTCGAGAAATTGTACCGCGATGTGAAAGTGTTTGATATTTTTGAAGGCACGCAGCAAATCCAGCGCCTTGTCACAGCAAGACGGTTGTATGCGCCATACGGCGTGCACGTATAGAAGAGCGAGGCGGCGACCCAAACATCTCCGCTCGCGGTGGAGAGCGATGATCATTTGTGAAGTTTGCCGGTTCGATTGAACGAAAGGGGGAATTCCGATGCCTTATGAAACGTTGCGCATAGAGCGGCGAAACAAAGGAGTCGCTTGGGTGATGATCCACAACCCGCCGGCGAACGCCATTAGCGAGCGATTAATGGAAGAATTGGAGAAAGCGGCCGATGAATTGGAAGCCGACCGCGGAGTGCGCGTTGTCGTCATCGCGTCGGCCCATCCGAAAACGTTTCTCGCCGGCGCTGATTTAAAGGACATGATTCAGCGAGGAACCCAGTTTGCCGGCAATGAAGCGGGCATCGCCGAACAAAGCGCCCGCATGCAGCGCTGTTTCGACCGCTTCGCGACGATGCCGAAGCCGGTCATCGCGGCCATCAACGGCTATGCGCTCGGCGGCGGCTGTGAATTGGCCCTGGCGTGCGATTTCCGCATCATGGGCGGCGGCAAAATCGGCCTGACAGAAGTCTCGCTCGGCCTCATTCCCGGCGCGGGCGGCACGCAGCGGTTGACGCGCCTCGTCGGGCGGGCGAAAGCGACGGAACTCATTTTTCTTGCCAGACGGCTTGACCCGCAAGAAGCGCTCGAACTCGGCCTTGTTCATCGCGTCACGCCCCCGGAGCGGTTGGAAGAAGAGGCGTCGGCGTTTGCCGAGCAACTGTCAGAAGGGGCCGTGCGGGCGATGGGGCTCGCCAAGCGGGCCATCTATGCGGCCGAAGGGCTTCCAGAAGACGGATTTGGCATCGAAGCGGCGTCATTTGCGGCAACGTTTAAGACAGGAGAGCCGGCGATTGGGCTGGCGGCGTTTTTCCAAAAGAAACAACCGCAATTTTTACGTTAAACGGAGGGATCACCGATGTCGTCATGGGCGGAACTGCTGAAAGGAAAAGTGGCGGTCGTCACCGGCGCCTCACGCGGCCTCGGGCGCGCGGATGCCTTGGCGCTTGCCGAAGCGGGAGCGGATGTCGTCATTACCGATATTTTGCTCGAATCGGATGAAGAAAGCAAACAGACGGCGCAAAAATATGGGCCGCTCTCACAAGTGATGCAGAGTACAAAAGTGGTGTACGCCGAAAAGACAGCGGAAGACATTCGCGCCATGGGGCGGCGGGCGCTGGCTCTCAAAATGGACGTCACCGACCGCGAGCAAGTGAAAGAAGTGTTTGCCCGCGTCAAGGAAGAGTTTGGTTCCATTGACATTCTCGTCAACAACGCCGGCACGCTCGACCACGTTTCGCAAATCGAAAAGCAAAACGATGAGTTTTGGGAGCGCGATTTGCGGGTGAACCTGACCGGCACGTACAACTGTACAAAAGCGGTATGGCCGTATATGAAAGAGCAAGGATGGGGGCGGATCATCAACATGTCGTCCGTCGCCGGGACGCTTGGCGGCTTTGGCCAAGCGAGCTATTCGGCCACGAAAGGAGCGGTGTTGAGCTTTACGAAAAGCATGGCGCTTGAGGGGGCGCGCTACGGCATCACCGTCAACGCCATCGTGCCGGGCATCATCAATACAGAAGCGTTCCGCATGGGCAATCCGAAAATGAACGAGCGGATGATCCAGCGCACGGCGTTCCGCCGCCCGGGCGAACCGGAAGACGTCGCCAACGCCATCGTGTTCCTTTGTTCCGATAAAGCGAAGTACATCACGGGGATTGGGTTGAATGTTTCAGGCGGCATCGAATTGTTTACGTTCTGATGAATAAGCGGCCCGCTTTGGAATGTGGCGATTTGAACATAGGAAGAGAGGCCTGCGGCGGCTCTAGCCGCGCAGGAAAACGGTTCGATTTTGATACGGAACAGGAGGAGCGGCATGAGGGAAGTGGTGATTGTTGACGCCGTGCGCACGGCGATCGGCAAGAAAAAAGGGGCGCTCTCAAGCGTCCATCCGGTCGATTTGCTTGTTCCGGTGCTGCGGGCGCTTGTCGACCGAAATGGGCTGGATGCCGGCCTGGTGGAAGATGTCATCGTCGGCTGTGTGACGATGACCGGAGAGCAAGGGGGCAACATCGCCCGCCAAGCGGTGCTCGCCGCCGGATTTCCGGTCGGAGTGCCGGCGTTTTCCTTAAACCGGATGTGCGGCTCGAGTCAGCAGGCCATCCATAACGCGGCGCAAGCGATTTTGGCTGGCGACATCGACATCGCCATCGCCGCCGGGGTCGAAAGCATGACGCGCGTTCCGATGGGAAGCGACATGGGGCGGTTCAGCCGCCAGCTGACAAGTCGGTACAACATCGTGCCGCAAGGGATTTCTGCGGAGATGATCGCGAAAAAATGGGGATTGTCGCGGGAAGAGCTTGATGCGTTTTCCTTGCAAAGCCATGAAAAAGCGGCGGCGGCAACCGACCGCGGGATGTTTGAGCGGGAAATCATTCCGCTTGACGTGCCGGGCGAGGAGGGGACGGTGTCCTTCACCCGCGACGAAGGGATTCGGCGCGACACCTCGCTCGAAAAGTTAGCAGCGTTAACGCCATCATTTCAGCCAAAAGGCGGTGTCATCACGGCCGGCAACTCAAGCCAAGTGAGCGACGGAGCGGCCGGCGTGCTGCTCATGTCGGCAGAAAAAGCCCGGCAGCTCGGTTTGCGACCGAGAGCCCGCATCGTCGCCCGCGCGGTCGTCGGCGAAGATCCGATTCTGATGCTCACGGGCGTCATCCCGGCCACGCGCCGCGTGCTCGAAAAAACGGGACTGCGCCTTGAGCAAATCGATGTCATCGAAATCAATGAAGCGTTCGCTTCGGTCGTCAAAGCATGGGAGCGGGAGCTCGAGCCGGATATGGCAAAAGTCAATCCGCGCGGCGGGGCGATCGCCCTCGGACACCCGCTCGGCGCGAGCGGCGCCCGGCTGATGACAACGCTGCTCCATGAGCTTGAGGACATGGACGGGAAATACGGATTGCAAGTGATGTGCATCGGCTTTGGCATGGCGACAGCCACGATCATCGAGCGGCTGTAAGCAGAAAGGAGGAAAGCGGGTTGCACGCATCACTCGAAACGGCCAAGCCAAAACCAGCGCGCGACTTTGCGGCCATTGGCGCTGCCATTGAAGAGGAGCTGGCTGCCATTACGGCGGGAAAACGGCGGCGGAAAATCATCGCTGTGCTTGTCAAAAACGGGCTTGGCATGGTGCTGGGCGACGCCATTGCCCGCAAGCTGCGAGGGAACGAGGGAGACAAACAATATTTGCACCATATCGGCCGGAGGCTGCGCCTAGCGTTTGAGGAGCTCGGCCCGACGTTCATCAAGCTCGGGCAGGTGCTTGTCACAAGGCAAGACTTATTGCCAGAGCCGATTACGCTTGAGCTGGAGAAATTGCTTGACCGGGTGCCGCCCATTGAGTTTGCCAAAATCGAATACATTTTGGAGCGGGAGCTGCCTGACGGCTTGGAGACGTTTGAATGGATTGAGGAGGAGCCGCTTGGCTCGGCGTCGCTCGCTCAAGTGTACAAAGCGAAACTTAAAGACGGGCCGGTTGTCGCGGTCAAAGTCGTGCGCCCGACGGTCGAAAAACTGTTTCAAACCGATATCGCCATCATTAAAAAAATGGCCGCCCGCCTGCAAAAGCGGCTGCCGCCTGAACTGCAGGCCGCCCTTGACCTCGGGGGGCTCGTGCAAGATTATTACAGCAGCGCCATGGATGAGCTGGACATGACGGAAGAAGCAAGAAAAATGCAAGAAATGAAGCAAAAGTACGAAAGGAGGGCTGAACATGTCACGGTTCCGCACGTGTATGAAGCGACGAAAAGCGTCTTGATCATGGAATACATTGACGGCTGGCTCATTAAAGACTTCCCTGTCGATTTTCTCACCTTCGAAGAGCGGGTCAACATCATGATCGATCTTGTCCATCATTACGTGCAAACGATGCTCGACGGCCATTATCATGCGGATGCCCACGGTTCCAACATTATGATTGACAAGCGGACGAAAAAGGCGGTCATCATCGACTGGGGGATGACCGGGCGGATGGACAGCGTGATGGCGCAAATTTTGATGCGTGTCATTTTGCACATCCAGCTCAACCAGGCGGAAGACGCCGCCGAAGTGTTTATGGAACTGATGTCGCCCACCATTTACACCGATGTTGTCAAATTGAAAGATGAACTGCGGACGTTGACGTTAAACTATGTGTCCGCCCATCAAGGGAGCAGCCGCTACAACTACGGCCGCCTCGTCCTTGAAGCGACGGCGATCGGGCTCCGCAACTACTGCAAAGTCCCGAACGGCTTGGCGCTTTGGGCGAAAGGATTTTCCGCCACCGAAGGGACGGCGCGCTGGATTTGCCCGGAAATTTCGTACGGCGAAGTCGTTGAGGCGTATGAAATTCCAATTTTAAAAAGCATCCTCGGAAAGCGCTTTAATTTTCGCGCCAACGCGAGTCTTGTCGCTGAAACGGCGGAAATGATCGCCACCTTCCCGCGCCGGTTCAACAAAGTGTTGGAGACGATGGCCGAAAACAAATGGCGCATGACCGTGCAAGTCCAAACCGACCCGGTGACGCGCAATACGCTCAACCAAATCGCCAACCGTTTGGCGCTTTCCCTCATCGCGTTTGCCATCATTATGGCCACCGGGTTTATTGTCGCCAGCATCCCAGGCGGAACGTTTCTCGGCATGGAGAAAACGACGATCGCCAACATCGGGTTGGCCGTTTCTGTCATCTTGGTCGTTTCCCTTGGCTGGCGGCTGTTCCGGACGCGCAAACAGCGGCCGCGATTTTAAAGAGGGAGGAAGGAACATGCGCGAGGAACAAGAAGAGCTGACGATGTCAAAGCGCATCGAAGCGTTTTACCGGCAAAGCGGCGGGCCGGGAAGCCCGACGATCCGGCGGTTGCTCGATAAGCATTTGCTGTATGGGAAAGACCACGGCCTGCCGGGGAAAAAGGAAGAGTTTGAGGATGTCATCCGCGATGTGTTTTTGCAAGACCATTCGACCCGGCCGCTCGTCATCGGCCTTTTCAAGCTGAAAGAAACGCTCAAGCAGGAATGGGACGCCTATTTGGATGCATTGCGGGGCCGCGGCATCCGTGAAGAGGAAGCGGATATGGCCGGCAAGCGGGCGTAATGGGCGGATGGAAAAGGAGGGAACGACATGGCAAAAGCCGCAGTATTGCACCGCTACGGGGAGCCGCTGTCAATCGAAGAACTGGATTTGGCAAGCCCCAAGCGCGGGGAGGTCAAAGTGAAAATGAAAGCGGCGGGCCTTTGCCATAGCGATTGGCATGTGGTTCAAGGGCAATTGCCGCTCCCGCTTCCCATTGTGCTCGGCCACGAAGGAGCGGGCATTGTCGAGGAAGTCGGGGAAGGGGTGACAAGTGTCAAACAAGGCGACCATGTGGTGCTCAATTGGGTGCCGTCATGCGGGACGTGCAGCTATTGCCGCACCGGGCGGCCCGATCTATGCGAGGAGGCGGCTCGGCTGATGGCGACCGGCACGCTGCCGGATGGGACGACGCGCTTTTCGCTGCATGGAAAACCCGTCTATCAATTTTTAACCGCCGGCGCGTTCAGCGAGTACACCATCGTGCCGGAGCAGGCAGCCATCCCGATTCGCCGTGATGTGCCGTTTGAGTTGGCGGCATTGATCAGCTGCAGCGTCATGACCGGGGTGGGCGCCGCCATTCATACAGCGCAAGTGCGCCCGGGCAGCACAGTCGCTGTGATTGGCGCCGGCGGCGTCGGCTTCAACATCATCCAAGGAGCGGCGCTCGCCGGGGCCAAACAAATTATCGCCGTCGACATTGTCGAGGAAAAATTGGCGATGACGAAAACGTTCGGGGCGACGCACACCGTAAACGCCCGCGAGGACGATGCCGTCAGCGCCGTGCTCGACTTGACCGACGGCATCGGCGTCGACTATGCGTTTGAAGCGATCGGCCGCCCGGAGACGATGGCCGACGCATACAACATGACGCGAAAAGCGGGAACGACGGTCATCGTCGGCATCGCCGCGCCGCATGAAGCGGTGGAGATCAACGCCTTTTCGCTGCCGTCCCAATCCAAAGCGTTGACCGGTTCTTGGCTTGGCCAAGGCAATCCGCCGATTGACTACCCGAAGCTGCTTGATTTGTACGCGGCGGGCAAGCTGAAGCTCGAACCGCTCATCAGCGCCGTCTATTCGCTCGATCAAATCAACGACGGATTCGCCGCCTTAAAGAGCGGGCAAAACATTCGCGGCATCATTCGCTTTGAAGAATGAGACGACAAGCCGCCCCGCGTGCGTTTGGGTGAACAAACAAGAGAAGCCGTTGGGCGGTCGGAAAGAGGGCGTTCCATCTGCCCTTGGACGAAAACGGGAAGGCCGGTGTTTGGGCGGGCAAACAAGGGGATCGAAAAAAACGTGGAACGATCGAGACGAGAGGGGGATTGACATGCCGGTGTTTCAAAGCGAGCAGGAGCTGTATGACGTTCTCGGCCGCTTTTTTGAACGCGTGGCCGAAACGGAAGAGTCAAAAGAATTGATTGCGGCGACGGAGCTAGGACCTGGATATGACGCGTTTGTCCAATACATTTTCCATAAGCCGGAAGCGAAAATTACGTGGACGCATGAAAATGGGAAATTGAAAATTGTCTGCGGCGAAACAGCGCTGCGCCCGGAGCTCATTTTTGAGCAGACGGCGGATGTCGGGCATAAGTTTTGGCTTGGGAAGCTCGACTTGCAGCAGGCGCTCGCCCGCCAGCAAATCAAAGTGCAAGGCCCGCTTGTGAACGCCTTGAAAGTATTGCCGCAGCTTGACGCCATTTACCCGGCGTACCGCGACTATTTGCAGGAAATCGGGCGGAGCGATTTATTGCCGTAGCTTGGTTTCAAGATCCGATCAATCGGGAACGTGGAGCGATGGAAAGGAGGAGATGACAATGATTTCGGCGCAAACGACGGAAGCCGATTTATGGATTGATGGAGAATGGCGGCCGGCTGCCAGCGGCGAACGGTTTGACGTCATCGACCCGGCGACGGGCGAAGTGACGGCCCGCGTCGCCAACGCTGGCGAGGACGATGTTGACGCGGCGGTCGCCATCGCCGAAGAGGCGTTTTCGGATCGGCGCTGGCTGGCCATTTCCCCGCTTGAGCGCGGACGCATCTTGCGCCGCATCGCTGAACTGATCCGCCAGCATCATTGCGAGCTGGCGCAGCTCATGACGCGGGAAAACGGCATGCCGATCAATCTAGCGTTGTTTATTGAAATTCCGCTCGCCGCCGACTGCTTCGACTTTTTCGCCTCGCTTGTCGTCAAGCCGCAAGGGGAGGTGCTGCCGTTTTCCGTCGCCGGCTCGGCGCCGGATTATATGGCGTGGACGATGAAGGAGCCGATCGGGGTGGCTGGGCTCATCACCCCGTGGAACTTTCCGCTTTTGATGCCGACGTGGAAAATCGCCCCAGCGCTGGCGGCGGGCTGTACGATGGTGGTAAAACCGGCGCCGGAAACGCCGCTGACGGCGTTGAAGCTTGCTGAGATTTGCCATGAGGCCGGCGTGCCGGAAGGCGTCATCAACGTCCTGCCTGGACTCGATGAGGCCGGAAAAGCGCTCGTCCGCCATCCGCGCGTGCCGAAAATCGCCTTTACCGGCGAAACGGAAACCGGGCGCCACATCTTGCAGGCGGCCGCTCCCCACATTAAGCGGGTGACGCTCGAGCTTGGCGGCAAGTCGCCGAACATCATCTTTGCCGATGCCGATCTCGAACAGGCGGCGAAAAGCGCGCTGTTTGGCGTGTTCTACAACTCCGGGCAAGTATGCCAAGCGGGAAGCCGCATTTTAGTGGAGCGGACGGTGTACGAACCGTTTGTCGAGCGGTTGGCTGAGCGGGCGAAAAAGCTGAAAGTCGGCCCCGGGACGAACCCGCGCAGCGACCTTGGCCCCGTCATCAGCCGGGAGCAATACGAGAAAGTGTTGCGCTACATTGAGATCGGCAAGCAGGAAGGAGCGCGGCTTGCGGCCGGGGGAAGGGCTTTGGACGGGGGTGGCGGCGGCTATTTCATCGAACCGACGGTGTTTGCCGATGTATCGCCATCGATGCGTATCGCCTGTGAAGAAATTTTCGGCCCGGTGGCGGCAGTCATTCCGTTTGCCGATGAGGAAGAAGCCGTCCGCATCGCCAACGGGACGATGTACGGCTTGGCGGCCGCCGTGTGGACGAACGACATCAAGCGGGCGCTCCGTCTTGCCCGGCGGGTGAAAAGCGGAACGGTGTGGCTCAACACGTACCAAGTGCTGTCACCGACCGCGCCGTTTGGCGGGTACAAGCAAAGCGGACTCGGGAGAGAGCTTGGTATGCAGGCGCTTGATGCTTATCTCGAGACGAAAACGGTTATTTGCGACTTGAATGACCGGCCGATGACGTTGTTTTAACAGGCGGGGAAGGCGCTCTTTTGTGGAGGGAACACGTGCCTCCTTTCAGAGGACATTCGGTGAAAGATGAACCGATTCCAGCGCAGCGGAACGATAGAAGGAGGGAATAGGATGGTCCATCATGACGGTTTTCAAACGGTGAAAGCGACGATCGATTGGGAACATCCGATGTTTAAGTTGTATGAAAAAGCGAAACGAAACGGGAAATGGAATCCGGCTGACATCGACTTCAGCCAAGATCAGAAAGATTTTGCCAGCTTGACGAGCGAAGAAAAAATTTCCGCGCTCCCGCTTGTCGCCGGTTTCTCCGCCGGCGAAGAGGCGGTGACGCTCGACATTTTGCCGATGGCGCACGCCCTCGCGCGCCAAGGGCGTCTGGAGGATGTCTTGTTTTTGACGACGTTTATGCACGACGAGGCGAAACACGTCGAGATGTTCTCCCGCTGGCAGCAAGCTGTCGGCATCGGACAAATGGACTTGTCCGTCTTCCATAACGACCATTACAAACGCATCTTTTACGAAGCGCTGCCGGAAGCGATGAACCGGCTGTATGCCGACGATTCGCCGGAAGCGGTCATCCGCGCCGCCACCGTCTACAACATGATCGTCGAAGGGACGCTCGCCGAATCAGGCTATTACACGTTCCGGCAAATTTACAAAAAAGCCGGGCTGTTCCCGGGCCTTTTGCAAGGAATCGATTACTTGAACATGGACGAAGGGCGGCACATTCAGTTCGGCATCTACACGATCCAGCGGATCGTCAACGAAGACGAGCGGTATTACGAACTGTTTATCCGATACATGGATGAATTATGGCCGCACGTCATCGGCTATGTCGACTACTTGACCGAGCTCGGCAAACGCCAGCAGCAGCTCGCCCGCACGTATGCGCTTGAGATCGACTATGATTTGCTTCGCCATTATGTCATCAAACAGTTCAACCTCCGCAAAAAGCAAATCAGCCGCACGAAGCGCGTCGATGTCGTTGAGGGGCTTGAAAAAACGGCTGCTGAGTCATGAACGAACGGGCGGGCTCTGCCCGCCTGCATGTAAAAAAGCGGGAAAGAAAATATTTTCACAAACACCTTTGTGGCTGAGCGTGAAAAGAGCTGCAAGGAGGCGCGGTGATGGCAGCATGACGGCAAGCTCTGCTGCTGCCTTCAAGGGGAGCAAGGTATTTATTTTGGGGGGAATAGGGATGAATCAAAGCTTGTCGGATGAAGGCACACAAAGGGGGAATGAAAAATGGGGAGCTTGTTTGCGGTCAATCCGAAACGATTTGCGATTGCGGGGGGAGCTGGGTTCCTCGCCGTCATCGCCTTGGTTGCCATGCTTCTTCTGTCGGGAACGGCGTTTGCGGCGTTTCCGCTTTCAGGAGTCGGGGGATTTACGATCAGCGCTGATAAAATTACGGGAACCGGGTTTAAACTGTATCCCGCCATCGGTGAAACCGAACAAAGAGGGGCTTGGGGACAGGCCGCCGTCGACTTGGCGTCGGCGAACATCACCAATTTGGTGCTGACGAAAAACATCAACACCGAATCGGCGCTTGGCGCTTACGGCATTAAAAGCATTGACGTTGTCGTCACTGGCGGCAATGTGAGCGGGCAAAATTTAAAATTGCGCGTCACCGGCATTCAAGCGGACAGCACATCATTTGCCGGCTTGGAAACGCAAGAGCATAAAACCGACAATCCGCTCAATGTCATCGATTTGAGCGCGCCAAGCTTGACTCTTGACAAACCGAGCTTGAACACGCATTACATGTCGGCTGGGTCGATCACGATTCCAAGCATGAAGCTGAAAGTGATCGCCAACATGAAAGACGGAAGCCGTGTCGGCGATTTTTAATTCGGTCTGATCATCATTTAGATGGGAGAGGTTCATCTCCTATTCCTCCCAAAATGAATCGGATGGTCTGGCATCTTGTTTCCTTCTGTCAAGGACTGCGTCAACCGTTGAGTCAGAGGGGTGACGAAAAGAGGAAGGGATGGCGGAGTGTTCAGCTTGCCCGCCGCCGTCACTCGCCAAATGGAAAGATGAAAAACGGATAAAGGGAGGCAAGACTATGAGAAAAACGTTCGAGATGGTGCAAATCGCGGTCATTGGTGCGCTCACGGGGGCGTTTATTGGCGGAATCGTGCTCCAAGGAGGGATGGATGGAGCGCTGTGGGGGGGATCGGCGCTGGCGGCTATTCTTGCGGCGCTCGTTTGGCCGCTTCTCGACCGCCCAACTGCTTTGATGCGAGCAAAATATGGAGCGGCGGCTTTTTTGCCCGGCATGCTTGTTGGCGGGAGTCAATGGCTGTCGATCGGGGTTGTTGGGGCAGCGGTGGGAGGGGCGGCGAGCAGCGTGCTGGCTGCTTTTTTTGTCTCGCGTCTCATCATGCGCCACGAAGAGCAGGGCCGTTATATTCGCACACGTTTTCATTATGTCTGGCTGTTTTCTGGCGGATCTCTCGCGACGTTTTTCGCTTTAAACGCCTTGTTTGTCGCTGAGAGGGCGGCGCCGTGGCAAACATGGGCGCGATCGATTCCGATGGCCGTTCAATCATCTATCGTTCTTGCCTTCGTGTTGCTTGGATATATGATTTGCATCGGCTGGAAAAAGAGAAAGACCGAGACATGGCGGCAAGCGCGGTCGGCTGCCCGTCGGGCGGGGGGAGCGCTGCTGGTTGGAGGGCTGCTGCTTATCGCCGCCGCTTCGATGTTCCATTACGACTTTTTGTCTGTTCACGATGCAGCCCGCTTTGTGGGGCCGCTGTTGTCGTATGCCTTAGGCTGGATACTGCCGTGCGCCGTCGGGTTTTTGTTTGCCGCCAACCGACATCGTCCTGTGTTAGGATCGGTGCTCGTAATGATTGGTGCAATATTCGTCTTGATCGTCGGCATCAGTGTGTTTCCGATGTTGCTGCTTCCCGGAAGCGGGCTCATGTGGGCTGGGCTGGTGACGGGGCTGGTCATGATCGTTTTGGCTATTTTAAGCATGATCAAACCGCAAAGCCATGTCACCATCGGTAGCTTTCTTATTCTCGCTTCCATTCTGTCTTTCGTTGGTGCGGCAGGAGGCTTGATCATCGGAGGAATCATCGGGCTTTTAGGAGGAGCGCTTGTAGTCGGATGGAGCGGGAAGCAGACAGAAAAACAAGAGGGCCATTCTTCACCCCCCGCCTCGCCGCTCCCGCCGCATTCGCCAACAATGACAGGGTAAAGGAGGAACTGAATGAAATCCTTCAAATGGCTGAAACCGTCGCTTCTTGCATTGATGCTTCTTCTCTGCCTGCCGCTTGGCGGTTCGCGTTCGCTCGCCGCAGGGGAGGAACAAGGATTTGTCATTCATGCTGATAAAGTCGTCGGCATCTTCGATTTGGGGGGCATCATTCTTGGGTCGCCGAAAGTGATCGTCGGCAAGCTTCCAATTGCCTTCATCCAAGCGGACATCAGCGGATTGTCAATGGAACGAGCCATCGACACGCCGCAAGGAACAATCGTGCTGTCGATTCGATCGGAAGGAACGGCGAGCGCTACTTGGATGAAGCTTGATGTGACGAAATTGAAGTTCGGGGGCCTTTGCTTGGATGGATTTCCGCTTAAGCAGTGTTTGAGGGACGTCACATTGGTGGCGACGAAGATGACGGCCTCCCGCCTCTCCATCCCTGGCATGTCGCTGTCGGCTTCATCTTCTGGCGCCGCTTTGGCGCCAGCGGAGCAAAGCGCGCTTGAACAAACCGATCTCGCGCAAGAAGCGGAACGGCTCGTCTGGCAGCTGGATGAACAAAAGCAAGGCGACAACAGCGCCGCCCGCATGGTCGAGACGCTGCAAGCAGACGTCCCGGCGTTGGCAAAGCGCGTCAAGGCTAGAGCAGCTGAATGGCAGGCGTTCGCCGAAAAGCTGGACGCTGTTTCGGCTTCCCTCCAACAGCTTGAGCAAGTCATGGCGGGCGGACGAACAGCTGAAAGCGTAGAAAGAGCACAATATGAAGAAATCACGGTTCGCCTGCAGGAGTGGAACGAAATGATCGATCAACAAACGGCTGCCCTTCGACAAGATATCGAGAAATGGAAAGAACAAGACGCTCTATGGAAGAACGCAGTTTCGTATGCAACAGAAACGTTGAAGCTTGGAGAACAATCAAAAGCGATGAATCTTCTTTCGGCTTTGCGTTCGTCGCTTGATAGCGTCAAACAACAACTTGACAAGCTGGAAACGGATGAAGCAGTTTGGCGCAAAACGGCGAACGAGCTTGAACAGCGGCTGAATGCAGTGGCTGAATGGTTGAAGTCCAAACCGGCTGCCGAAGCGAACAGCACGGATGGACGTTCTCAGCCCCCGCTTCCTTCGCCGGGAGCAGATGAGGAAGGAAAACGGTAAAGACATAGAAGGTTGGTAATGATAGAAAAGAAATGCTCTTCTTGAACTGCAAAACGATACAACGCTTTTTTCATCTCAAAGCGACAAGTTCGCGCAATGGTGGTTTTTTCACCGACCTTATAGGAAACGAGGGGCAAGGCGTTTGGCTCCTTGCCCTGTTGGTGTAGACCGATTTCAGCAAGAAGCGCTCATGCCGCCGCTGTGTTAAATGATTCCGTCGCGAATCGCTTTGACGATGGCTTCTGTCCTGTTTTTGGCGTTCATTTTTTGCAAAATGGCGGACACGTAATCGCGCACCGTGTATTCGCTCAAATGAAGCCGTTTCGCCGCTTCGTACGTCGATGCTCCTTCGGCGACGAGCTTCAGCACTTCGATTTCCCGCGGCGATAAATGCGGCGTCGGCTGAACGAGATCGGAACGCCCTCCGCTGCATTTGGCCAAAATCTCCCCCGCGCTTTGTCCGAATTTCATCACTGCCGTGTAAAGATCATTGGACAATTGAAAGGACGTCTTCGGCCCGCAATCCAAAATGGCGGCGCCGATAAGCCGATTTTCCGACGGCGCGTAAATGGGAGCGATGACGATCGATTCCAGTTGAAACTGCTTGACGTATTTCATCGGCAATCCTTGCGCCGCATGGCGGACATAAATGGGCGGCACGTTCGTCATCTGGCGGCCGAGCAGCTGCAGCCGTTGGATGTATTGCTTAATGAACGGAAGGCTGTCGATGTGTTCGTGAATGCTTTTGATGTCATGATTGTCCAGCTGATAGCCGTACAGTCCGAATCCGCTTTCATGAGTGCTTGAATAGGCGAACAGGGCACATCGTTCAAATGGCAAGTAAGCGACAAATCCGGTTGAAATGTACTCGATCGCTTCGTTCAGCGATTTGGCCCGCATAATCCATTGGTCAAACAACAAGACGGCGTCTTTCCAAAGCTGCTGCTCTTTTGTGCGGATGGCAGCCTTCCGGGCGGCATGAAACTGTTCGAGGGTGTGAAGAAGAAACGGGGTGACGAGCCGATCTTCCCCTTCCGCGCAAACGAGCAACAGATCGCCCCCCCATGGGAGCGGAATCAATCGCGTTCCACTCGCATCGATGCAGGAAAGAATACGTTCACATAAAGCGAAAATCGTTTCTCCATACATCGGTTCTTCTGTGAGCGCATCGGCCGCGCTTCCATGCCATTTGGCGACGATGAATCCGCCATCAGCTGTCCTTGCCAGCTGGGCGATCCATGCGATCGGCAGTTGCTTGGATGAAACGATTTGCGAAAGAAACTGCTCAAAATCGAATTCGGGGCAGCCAGACGCATTGACGGACTCAAGAAGTTTGGAAAAAACGTACTGAACGGCTTGATGAACGCGAAATTCTACAACACCGTCCGATTGGATGGCTTCGTGAACCGCGTTTTCCATCATCGATAAAATGGAGGTGAACTGGTTGGGCGACAGCTCGCCGTTTCGTTTTTCCCACTCGCGGCGAAATGACGCCAGCCATTCATCGATATCATTCATAGGATCAAGCCATTGCGAAGAGAACACGTCAACGGCAAGCCGCAAAGGATGGGCGGCAGCGTGCTGCTTGTCCTCTAGCTCGACGCATTTGTCCAGCCAAGCGGAGAAAATGTCGTCGCGGTGCTTCCGAATCATCTCCCATCCTTCTTTCAAAATGGCTTCTAATCGGATTGACAAGCGCAAGTCCATTCGTTTTCCCTCCTTAAGTTTTTTTCTTGTTTTTGTCCAACCGATATCATTGCTTCCGTTTCGGGTATCGATCGTTCCATACAATTGGGCGTCATGGGCGTCGGATGTTGGTTGATGCCGGGAGAGAAAAACGAGTGCAAAGATGTTGGGAACAAGAGAAACCGGTTGCGGAAAGTCCTATGATCATCGTGGTGATATATATTAATAATATTATAACAATTCTGCCTATTATGATACAAATGGTTTGCGAACCGTATTTGCGTTGTGTACGATAAGAGATAAAGAAACGAAAGGGGATCATAAACGGATGAGCACGACCGAACATAAACAAGAAGCCCCCAAAACCGTCCGTTGCAAAGTCATCACCGTCAGCGACACGAGAACGGAGGAAACCGACCAAAGCGGCCGGCTGATGATCGAGCTGCTCACGGAAGCCGGGCATGAGGTCGTCGGCTATGAGATCGTGAAAGACGAAGCGGACGCCATTCGCGAGGCAGTGCTTGACGGCTGCCGCCGCCTTGATGTTGATGCGGTGCTCACGAACGGCGGCACCGGCATCGCCAAGCGCGACGTGACGATCGAAACGGTCGGTGCGCTGCTTGAGAAAGAACTCGTCGGCTTTGGCGAGCTGTTCCGCTTCCTAAGCTACACCGAAGACATCGGCCCGGCCGCCATGCTGTCGCGCGCCGTCGCCGGCGTGGCAATGGACACCGCCGTCTTTTGCACTCCCGGCTCCACCGGCGCTGTGCGCCTCGCGATGACGAAGCTCATTTTGCCGGAGTTGGGGCATGTGGTGAGAGAGATTCGGAAGGATAGGGAGAAGCAGCGAAAGACGCTTTGACGAAAGGAGAGGATGAGCGGAAATGGGGGGGGCTGACCTAAAAGGTTGTTTTTTCTTAAACAAAACACAACACATCGTTTCTTCAAGATTGTTTTACGCCTACATATAGTTAAGAAAGGGTGTCCCGATCCTTTTGGGACACCCTCCTCTTTGTTTTTTTGTATATTTTACCAAATGGAAGAAAATCCCGATTCTGTTCACCCCTGATTTGCGCCACCAAGGACAATTGCTTGTCCCTAGCGGCTTTTTTGAGAAGATTGTGGGCAGCACAAATCAGCCCTTTTCACTCGTCAAGCCTTGATTGACTTTTCCCTTTCTTGATTGCGCAGGATGAACCGCTGGATTTTTCCGCTCGGCGTTTTCGGCAGTTCGGCGACAAATTCGACTTCGTGTCCTTATGCATCCTACGATTTAGCTTCTTTACAAAGACAGCAAATATTCATCTAATTACCATTTGTCCTCACGTGTAGAGGTTGGAGATTTTCTCAAAACCCCCTGTGTTTTGGTGAAGAGCCGAACACATCTTTTTTATTAATGTTGACAAAAAAATAAATTAATAGTAACATTAATTACGTAATTACGTAATTACGTAATTACGTAATTACGTAATTTTAGGGAGGTGCATTCGATGATTGATTTGAGAAGCGATACATTGACCTTGCCTACAGAGGAAATGAGAAATGTTATTGCCAATGCCTTGGTAGGTGATGATTGTTATGGAGAGGACAGCAGTGTTATTGAATTGGAAGAATATTGCAAACAATTGTTTCATGTGGAGGATGCTCTGTTTGTTCCGACAGGTACAATGGCTAATCAATTGGCTATAAAGTCACAAGTAACGGAAGGGAATGAAGTGATTACAGAAACAAACTATCATATAAACTTTTACGAAAGTGCTTCGATTGCCATGTTAAGTAGAGTCGTTTTGCATACATGCAGAACAGCCGATGGGATCCTAAGAGTCGAACATGTTGAGGAGTTAATTCATTCTAAACCTAGAGGTCCTTTTTACGCTCACCCTCAATTAGTTTCCATTGAGAACACCATTAATTATTATCAAGGGAAAATATTCCCTCTGAAAGTAATTGAGCAACTATATGGGTTTACGAGAGAGAAGAATATATCTTTACATATGGATGGAGCAAGGTTGTTTAATGCACACGTAGCAACGAACATTCCATTAAGGGACTATGCAAAATTTGTGGATTCACTTAGTGTATGTTTTGCAAAAGGACTTGGTGCTCCATTTGGGTCGATGCTTATGGGAAGAAAAGAAGTGATCAGCAAAGCTAGGATTTACAGAAAACAATTTGGAGCCGGGTTTCATCAAATAGGTATGTATGCAGCTGCGGCACTGCATGCTTTAAAACATCATATATCCCATTTGCGTACAGACCATCTGCTTACTAAAAAATTAGCAATGATGTTATCGAAAATAGATGGGCTGTATGTTGATCCTCATGCTGTTGAAACAAATATGATCTTTTTTCATGTGAATAACTTTCATATAAGTTCATTTGAGTTTGTCGATAGGTGCAAGAAAAAAGGCTTGCTTTTATTTCCTTGGTTACCTGATGAAGTAAGGATTGTGGTTAGTAGAAATGTTAATGAAAAAGATATAGATGAAGCAGCTAATATTATTGAAGCAGTATGCAAAGAGTTGACGAGAGGGGTCATGTATGTTTCTTAAGGTTAATGAGGGAATTTTGACGTTTGGCATCAGGGTTTTCAATTCCGTTGGTTTTTTTGTGTATGTTCCGTTGCTTTCTTTATGGCTAGTTAAAATGAAAGATCTGGATATTACGGAAACCAGTTTGGCAGTGGCGGCATTTACGTTTGTATCAAAGGCGGGTAATGTGCTGGTTGGGGGGGTTGTCAACAAGTTTGGGATCAAAAACAGTCTTATCGTTGGTCTATGGGGATCCGCTTTGTTGCTAACAATATTAACGATCATTCATTCTTATACATTGATATTCGTGATCGTGTTGCTATTGGGGATATCGATCTCGCTTTACAATGTAAGTTTGAAAACACATATTTCCTTATTAGAGGAAAATGAGAGGCTGCAGGCTTTTGCGTTATTAAACATCGCTGTCAACGTCGGTGCTTCTATTGGGCCTTTTCTAGGTGGATGGTTATTGGACTGGAATTCTTTTGGTATCATCATTGCGGCGATTGTTTGTTATGTTTTGGCCGGGGGGGTTTCGTTGCTATTACCTCGCATCACCATTGAGGATGCAGAGAAGGGAATCAATATCGTACAATTCGTTAAAAACAGCAGATCGGACCCGCATTTCTTTATCTTTATAAGATTTATTGCTTTTTCAGGGTTATTTTGGTTTTTGTACACACAACTATTTACAACTTTTCCTGTTGTCGTTTCTCAACATTTTTCTGGAAAAACGATAGGGTTGTTTTTTACGGTGAATGCGATGACGATTATTGTTCTTCAAGGTTTCTATCCAAAAATACAGCCGAAATGGAAAATGGAGTATTGGTACGCGCTGGCCTTAATGCTCATCACTGCATCTTATTTCTTGCTATGGATTTCACATCATTTTTGGATCATCTTTGTTAGCGTGATCTTGTTCAGCATGGCTGAAATCATTTGGGTTCCTACGATTGATCATCAGATTGTAGAAAAAAAGGGGATGTTAAGCTCTTCATGGGCCTTCGGAATATCAGGGGTGCTTTGGGGAATGTGGGAGTCTATCGGTGGATTCGTTGGTTTGAATTTATATCAGTACGTTGGACATCAAACCTTTTTCTATTTGACCATGATAGGCATTGTGATTTTTATTGGCTATATGTTTCAGCTGCCATATAGAAAAATGTCTTTCTTCACGAATAAAAATCAAGTAGAGAGAAAGGACTGGCGATGATGCACTTGTTATTTGTCGAGACGAATACAACAGGTACCGGTACGAAGGCGATGAAAATCGCTAAACAACTAGGTTATAAAATCCATTTTTGGACGATGGACTTAGAACAATACAACGCAATGACAGATGACCATCCGCTGAACTTCGCTGATCAAGTCGTCATCATCAATACGTATGATACGGATCGAATGAAAGAAGAACTGGCACGCTCTGAGGTGAAATTTGCCGGAATCCTCGCTTTTGATGATTATCACTTGATTCCAGTTGCTGAATTAGCGAGTTATTTGGGAGTGAGGAGTCACGATATCGAAGCATTGAAAAGGGCCCGTTATAAACATATAACGAGAACTTATCTAGAAAGTCAACATTTTAGAGAGTTTTTGCAACCTGCTTTCCATATCATCCATCATCCTGACGAAATCATAAATTTGGAGATCTCGTTTCCCTGTGTCATCAAACCTGTAGATGATAGTGGAAGTAATGGGGTGACGATTTGTCAAAATCGTCGTGATTTAGAACTGTCCCTGCGCCACGAATGGCAAAGACAGCGTAATGAACGCGGATATGAACTGGCAAGGAAATGGCTGATTGAAGAATGGATTGAAGGACAAGAATTTTCAGCCGAGATGTTATACACAGTTGATGGATGGAAATTAATATCCGTTACGAAAAAAGAAACGTACGGTCCTCATGCCGTTGAATGTGGACATGTAACGGGTCCGAAACTAAATCCTTTTTCCGGTTTAGAAGAAAGATGCAAAAAACTGCTGGACCTATTGGGATTAAACTATGGAGCGGCGCACATAGAATTTTTTGTTCGCGGAAACAACTTATATTTGGTTGAAGTCAATCCTAGACTGGCTGGTGACTGCATCCCCGAATTAGTAGAATTCGCTGCAGGGGTGGATATGGTTAGGCATGTTGTTTTACAATCAATCGGGACATATGAAGAGGTAACGATCACTAGACAACGCTATGCCGCCATTAAGTTTATCCTGCCTGTTGAGCAGGGGATATATCAAACGGTTAGGGGAATGGAGGAAGCGCAAAAAGTAGCTGGAGTAAAAAGAATAAGTATAGGGAAGTTGCCGTTTAAGGCGAATGGAATTAAAAGCAGCTACCAAAGGTTAGGGTTTGTCATGGCAGAAGGCGATAGTATGGAAAACGCGATCTCCTCGACACAAGAGGCGATGGATCGATTGGAATGGGGGATTGTACATGAATAAATACATTGTTATTTTAGGGGCAAGCCGTTATGGAGCGGAAGCAGCATTTCAATGTGGACTCAAACCCATTATTGTCGCGGATCGGTACTCAAGCATTGATAAGGAAATAGCGCAGTTGGCCGAAGTTGTATTTTATGTTCGTGACATTGCAGAGAAAACAGAGGTGTTTTGTACTGTTGAGAAAATCATGAGTTTATATCAAACAGTGGAGCTCGTCGTAAGCTTTACAGAATTAGGGCTAGAGACGGCTGCTTATATTAGTGAAAGGTTGCAATTGCCAACGAATTCGCTCGAAACGGTCGTGAATACGAGGAATAAAGGATTGATGCGCCAGATTTTGCGGAAGGATCCGGAATTACGATTAGACGTTGTGAGTGGCAAGGTATCTGTTCTTCCTAAACAGTTTCCATATTCAAGACCGGCCATCATCAAGCCGCTTGACGGATTTGGAAGCAAAGAGGTTGATTATATTTCCAATCAACAGGAGTGGGAAAAATGGTTAAAGAGAAATCAAGATCATCCTCACGAGTGGATCTTGGAGCCGTATATTAAAGGCCCGGAATATAGTGTGGAGACGGTATCTTGGAGAGGAACCCATTTCATTTTAGGAATAACCGAAAAACAAACAACCGGAAAACCTCACTTTATAGAGACTGGGCATATTGTGCCGGCGAGACTGGAACAACAGAAAGTCAAACGAATCGAACAAGTGGTGATGAAAGCGTTGCATTTGTTGAATGTCCAATATGGACCGGGGCATATTGAGATTAAATGGGATGTGGAAGAAGATAGACCAGTGGTGATTGAAATGCATACGAGACCGGGGGGGGATTTTATCCCTTATTTACATCAATTAGCGTCTGGTTTCAACCAGTATGAGTTAGGAATTTTATCTTATATGAACCAAATGCCGCCCGATGTAAAACCGATTTATAAAAAAGCAAGCCTTGTCAAGTTCTTTATGTTTCCAGAGGGCATGTTGCGACAAATCTCTCTTGACACAGAAGTCAATCGAGAATATATCCGAGATTGGGCCATCTACTATCAAGTAGGGGATCATATAAAGAAAACGGTGGACTCTTATACGCGCTCCGGTCATGTGATTGTTTGTTCGTCGACAGTTGAAGAATGCCAGCGGTTATGCGACAATTTTGTTGATCAGTTGAAGTATCAAATTGTTCATGAATAAAAACAGAAAGTATGGGATGTCGAATGGCTGTATACACAATGGAAGAAGTGAACCATTATTGTAAAGTAGAACTATCCACCTCTTCTTTATTTGAAATGATGGCGTGTTTAAGGAAGTGTTACATTTCATCGGGAAAAATGGATGGTGAACCTCATTTCCCGGTTGCTCGTTTTGAGCAGTTTTTTCGGGAACATGAATCGTTGCTGAAAAAATTTTACGGTCGGTATGAGTATGGGGCACAGCTCGCAGAATTTTTGGTCGATTTGCCTGCTCCTCATACCTTTTCTCAACTCATGGCATATATCGACCGTGTGTCCCAGTATGAGTTTTTGTATTATTTATTCGGTCGTTACTTGTCTGAAAAGGAGATCGAGATTTGTCTAACGCAAACCGCTTCCCCGTTTGATGAAATTCGCTCGAAAATCACGTCGTTGGGCGGATTTGTGAATGCCGAACAGCTTGAATTCGCGCAGAACTATGAGCAATATTTGCAGGAACTGACCTATCTTTGGGAACATTTTTATCAGCAATGCTACGTCCATATTGAGCCAATCCTGTCCCCTCTTTGGGATCAGGCGAATGAGCGATTGAGAGCGGAACTCAACCAGTCGGGGATTGAGAAAATGGTTCGAAAACTATTGTACGATTACCCAATCCCAGAACAGTTTCCGACGAAAGAGACGAAGTTGATCAAACTGTATCCCTCGTATTTTGTGTCACCGAAATTTATTTTGGTTTGGGGGCTCGGTGAACTTCATATTATTTATGATATAAGGCATTATATAAACGGGAAAGAGCTTTCCTTGAGCGGAAATCGGATGGAGATCCGATATGATGAGGAGCAGATTCAGTATGTTGCCGATATTGCCAAATCATTGTCTGAAATCGTTCGGATGAAAATATTGTCATTTATTGCGAATGAAGAAAACATGAAGTCGCAGGAGATGGCCGATCAGTTAAATATTACGGTTGCTACCGTTTCACGGCATTTAAATCTCCTGAAGCAATCCAATCTGATCATTGAGCGGAAAGAAAACGGTTATCACCTCTATGAGATCAACGAAAAGGAAGTGAAGAACTATTGCTCCGTTTTAAAGAAGATCTTGGGCATCGGAAACGATGAGCCATAACGGCCAAGAGGATGCTCCGTTGCCGGGGCATCCTCTTTATGGGTTAGGCTTTTTTCTGCTTTTCCCTTTCTTGATTGCGCAGGATGAACCGCTGGATTTTTCCGCTTGGCGTTTTCGGCAGTTCGGCGACAAATTCGACTTCGCGCGGGTATTCATGCTTGGATAAGCGCGTTTTGACGAACAAGGACAGCTCGTCGGCCAGCTCGTCCGACGGCGCAAAGCCTTCTCTGAGCACGACAAACGCTTTGACGATTTCCCCTTTGACGGGATCCGGCTTCCCGACGGCGGCTGCTTCGACGACAGCCGGATGCTCAAGGAGGCAGCTTTCGATTTCGAAAGGCCCGATGCGGTAGCCGGCGCTCGAGATGATGTCGTCCGCCCGTCCTTGGAACCAGAAATACCCGTCTTCGTCTTTTGTCGCCAAATCGCCGGTCAAAAACCACTTGCCGACGAGCCGCTCGGCGGTTTTTTCAGGGTCTTTCCAATACCCCTTAAAGACGTTCGGGATCGAGTCGGTGTTAAAGGCAATTTGTCCGACCTCGCCGTCGGCGACTGGGGTTCCATTCTCATCGAGCAGGGCCACGTCAAAGCCCGGCAGCGGCCATCCCATCGAGCCTGGCCGGATTTCCATCTCGGCGGCGTTGAAGTTTCCGATCAGCATCAACGTTTCCGACAAGCCATAATGGTCGTGGATCGTAACGCCCACGTGCTCTTGGAAAAAGCGGATGACTTCCGGATTGAGCGGTTCGCCCGCTGAGCTCATGGCGCGCACGTTCAGTTGATAGCGGCGAATGACGTCCGCGCCGGCCGCCGCCATCGCCCGATACGCGGTCGGGGCGTACGCGAAATTGGTCACCCGGTATTTTTCCATCAAGGAATAGCACGTTTCCGGCTTAAACGGCCCTTCGTAAAAGACGATCGGCACGCCAAAGGCCATCGGCGCAAAGGTGCAAAAGACGAGCCCGTACGCCCAGCCCGGATCCGCCCCGCCGAAAAAGACATCGTCATCGCGCAGGCCAATCGCATAGCGCATATACGGATAAATGTTGATGAGCACGTTGTGCGGCCACATGGCGCCTTTTGGCATCCCGGTCGAGCCGGACGTATACTGAATCGCGAGCAGATCGTCGACCGTCGTTTCTTCGATCGAGTGCTCAGTCGGTATCGATGAAAGCGTTTCCCAAAATGGCTGGTCTTGATCATGAGACGATCCGTCAATGACAAAAATGTGCTCCAATGTCGGCATGTTGTCCCGCGGCGGCAGTTTGGCGCGCTGTTCCTTGTTCGTCAAGAGGACTTTCGCCTCGGAATGATTGATGCGATATTCAATCGCCTGCGGGCCAAACGCGGTAAAGAGCGGCACATACACGGCGCCGACTTTCCAAGCCGCCAAAATGTAGACGACAAGGGCCGGGTTTTTCGGCATCAGCGCGCAGACGCGATCCCCTTTTTTCACGCCCAGCTTGCGGAACACGTTCGCCATTTGGTTCGACCAATCGCGCAATTGCCGATAGGTGATCGTTTTTTGCTCTCCTAAAGCGTTTTCATAAAACAGCGCAATGCGGTTCGGATCCTCGGCATACCGGTCGCATACTTCGTGGGCGGCGTTGAACCGGCTGCGCGGATCGCCGTCGTAGTGGGCGAATGCCTGATCCCAAGAAAACGATTGAATGATAGAAGCGGGTGATAGATGGTTGGCCATGTCTGATCCCTCCGTTGTGTGAAAAGGAGTCAAATCAATAATAATTGAAATAAAAATAAAATTCAATATATTTTTGGCGGATAATAAATGGAAATCGTTTGAGAAAGGGGATAGAATGAAAAAAGAGGAGCTCTCCAGCTTGAGTGCTCCTCTTCAATCGCCAAGAAAGCTTTCGTTTGCGACAGCGTATCCTTTGTCATCGCAACGGAATCCGCCGCATCAATCCTCGATCTTCTCGTCAAAATTGTTGCGGCCGCATGGTTTGTCTGCCGTCTTCAAAAAGGGGACAAGCGGCATCGGCGCTCATTTGTTATGGGGTGTTATGGTTTTTCGACCCGCTTTTTTCCGTGTCGGCGATGAAACGGATGGAGCAATGCGATACCAAATCCATAAATCGTTGACGATCGAAGCGAGCTCGGCGATGTCAGCATTGAGCTGGCACGAGCGCGCAAAATCCGCTTCTTGGCCGAGCGCGTCTTGTTTTTCGTTGATTTCCCGCTCCAGTTCGGCGATGCGGTCGGGGATCAAGCCGCGGATCGTTTCCCATTCCAGTAAAATCGCCTCTTGTTCGTTTGGGCTGTAGTCCTCCCAAGGCTTGTCCAGATGCGGCAGGCGGATGCCGAGCCGTTTGTCGTCGATGAAGATGCCGTTCATTCTTGCCGCCTCCTTTTTTTCTATTATACGAAACATTTCCGCATATCGGTGAGGAATTTTTATTCTTTTTGTTGAATAAGTATTGAAAAATCACGGGAAAGCTGATAAAGTGATAATGTATTAAATTTGAATATTTATTTATGTTTAAGTATATTTATGTGACAGGAGAGGAGAACGACCATGGCAAATCCGAAATTGGTGCTGGCATACTCTGGCGGTTTAGATACATCAGTCGCGATCAAGTGGCTCCAGGAGCGCGGATATGATGTGATCGCGTGCTGCTTGGACCTTGGCGAAGGGAAAGACCTCGATTTCGTGAAAGAAAAAGCGCTCAAAGTCGGCGCGATGAAATCGTACGTGATCGACGTCAAAGACGAGTTTGCGAACGAGTATGCACTCATCGCCTTGCAGGCGAACGCGTTGTACGAAGGGAAATATCCGCTCGTTTCGGCGCTGTCGCGTCCGCTCATCGCGAAAAAACTCGTTGAAATCGCCGAGCTTGAAGGCGCGGTGGCGGTGGCCCACGGCTGCACGGGGAAAGGGAACGACCAAGTGCGCTTTGAAGTGTCGATCAAAGCGCTCAATCCAGATTTGGACGTGATCGCCCCGGTGCGCGAGTGGAGCTGGTCGCGCGAGGAAGAAATCGAATACGCGAAACAGCACGGCATTCCAATTCCGGTTGACCTTGACAGCCCGTTTTCCATCGACCAAAACTTGTGGGGACGAAGCAACGAGTGCGGCATTTTGGAAGACCCATGGGCGGCGCCGCCGGAAGAGGCGTATGAGCTGACGGCTTCGCTTGAGAACGCGCCGGATGTGCCGGATGTCATCGAGATCGGCTTTGAACAAGGCGTGCCGGTGACGTTAAACGGGAAGGCGTATCCGCTTGCGCAATTGATTTTGGAGCTGAATGCGTTGGCCGGCAAGCATGGCGTCGGCCGCATCGACCACGTCGAAAACCGCCTTGTCGGCATCAAGTCGCGCGAAGTGTACGAATGCCCGGGGGCGATCACGCTCATTAAAGCGCATAAAGAGCTCGAAGACTTGACATTGGTGAGAGAAGTCGCCCATTTCAAACCGATCATCGAACAAAAAATCGCCGAAGTCATTTACAACGGTCTTTGGTTCTCACCGCTGAAAGACGCGTTGGTCGCGTTTTTGAAAGAAACGCAGAAAAACGTCACCGGCGTCGTGCGCGTGAAGCTGTTTAAAGGCCATGCGATCGTCGAAGGGCGCAAATCGCCGTTCTCGCTCTATGATGAAAAATTGGCAACATACACGTCCGAAGATGAATTTGACCATCAAGCGGCGGTCGGATTCATTTCGCTGTACGGCCTGCCGACGAAAGTCAACAGCATCGTGAACAAGCAAAACAAGGCGTCGGTGCCGACCGGCCAATGAAGGAAAATGAAGGGAACTTCATGAAAGGAAGGAGGAAGTCGCATTCCTCTGCGGCGAGATTCGTGAAAAAGCTTTGGGGCGGACGGTTTACGAAAACAGCGGAAGAATGGGTCGACGAGTTTGGCGCGTCGATCCCATTCGACCAAGAGCTCGTTGAAGAAGACATTGAAGGCAGCCTTGCCCATGTGACGATGCTTGGCGAATGCGGCATCCTGCCTGAAGGCGATGTAGAGCAGATCAAAGGCGGGCTCATCCGCCTGTTGGAAAAGGCGAAGCAAGGGGAGCTCGAATTTTCCATTGCCTACGAGGACATTCATTTAAACATTGAAAAAATGCTCATCGACGACATCGGACCGGTCGGCGGCAAGCTGCACACTGGACGGAGCCGGAACGACCAAGTGGCGACCGATATGCATCTATACTTGCGCAAGCGGGTTGAAGAGATTCTCGGCCTCATCCGCGGGCTGCAGCGGGCGCTTGTCGCTCAAGCCGAAAAGCATGTCGAAACGATCATGCCCGGATATACGCATTTGCAGCGGGCGCAACCGATTTCGTTCGCCCACCATCTGCTGGCTTATTTTTGGATGCTCGAGCGCGACTATGAGCGGTTTTCCGAGTCGCAAAAGCGCATCAACCGCTCGCCGCTCGGCGCCGGGGCGCTCGCCGGGACGACGTTTCCGATCGACCGGCATCGGACGGCGGAGCTTTTGGGCTTTGCCGATATTTACGAAAACAGCCTCGATGCGGTGAGCGACCGCGACTTCATCATCGAGTTTTTAAGCAACAGTTCAATGCTCATGATGCACCTGTCGCGGTTGGCCGAGGAGTTGATTCTTTGGTCAAGCCAAGAGTTCCAGTTCATTGAGCTGGATGATGCGTTTGCGACCGGCAGCAGCATCATGCCGCAAAAGAAAAACCCGGACATGGCCGAACTCATCCGCGGCAAAACCGGCCGCGTGTACGGCCACTTGATGGCGCTCCTCACGGTGATGAAAGGGCTGCCGCTTGCTTACAATAAAGATATGCAAGAAGATAAAGAAGGCATGTTTGATACAGTAAAGACGGTCATTGGGTCGCTGAAAATTTTCACCGGTATGATTGAGACGATGAACGTGCGCACGGACGTGATGGAGCGGGCGACGAAGCAGGACTTTTCCAACGCGACCGAGCTTGCCGATTACTTGGCGGCAAAAGGCATGCCGTTCCGCGAGGCGCATGAGGTCGTCGGCAAGCTCGTGCTGCTTTGCATTGAGAAAGGCGTCTTTTTGGCCGACTTGCCGCTTGACGTGTATAAGGAGGCGTCGCCGCTCTTTGACGCAGACATTTATGACGCCTTGAACCCGCGCACGGCCGTCAACCGCCGCAACAGCGCCGGCGGCACCGGTTTTGCCGAAGTGCGGGCGGCGCTTGAAAAAGCGAAAGAAAAGCTAAACACCCCGTAACGGCGGGGTGTTCTTTTTTGACCGTCACATGTTTTCGCATCGGACAAGGAAGTTTTTCGGTCCATCTGCTTCATGTGACGAAGACATTATTCTTTCGGCGTCCTTACAACGAGCACATCGCATTTCGCATGGCGGACGATGTTTTCGGAAACGCTGCCGATCAAGAGCCGTTCGACAGCGTTTAAACCGGTCGCCCCGCAAACGATGAGATCGGCTTTGTATTTCGGAGCGACGTCTTTGGCGATTTTCACTTTCGGCGAGCCGAATTCGACCGCGATGTCCACATCGTCGAGCCCGGCGGCGATGGCTTCGTTTTTATACCGTTCCAGAAGTTCGTTCGCATATTGCTCCGACCGTTCGGCGAGGGCGTAATCGTGCGCTTCAACGGTCGTAAAGCCGCGCAAGTCAATGATGTGGGTCAAAATGAGTTTCGCTCCGTTGCGCTTGGCGATTTGAACCGCTTTTTTGAACGCCCATTCCGCCTCCTTCGAGCCATCGACAGCGACGACGATCGTTTGGTAGGTCATGGTCATGTTCTCCCCTCCCTTTGGTGAAAAATGCTATCTCTATATATGGTATACCCATCGCCCTTTGACGAGAAACTAGGCCATATATTGAGATTTTGTGAACAGGGGAGGAAGAGCAATGGAAAAGCGGTATAACGACTGGCAGTACGATGAGGAGGAAGTGCGGACGATCACCGAGCAAATTACCGAGTCGTATGAAAGCGGCATTGTTGACGAGGATGAATCGTATTACGACCCGCGCCGCGAAGTCGGCGAATAGCCATAGCGCCTGCGCGTTATGGTTATTTTTTTGTATTCGCTCCGGTTTGTAGTAAAGTAAAAATGAGACAGCAAATCGCGACGAGGAGGGAGAAGGGTGCGGCACGCCTTGATTACGGCCGGAGCGAAAGGATTGGGGAGAAAAGTGACCGAGCTGCTGCTTGATAAAGGCTACTCGGTGACGGTGAACTACCGGAGCGATGAACAGGCGGTGCGCTCGCTTGCCGAGAAGTACCGCGGCGCCGCTGACCGCCTCCAGTTTGTGCAGGGAGATGTGACGGACAAAAACGATTTAGCGGCGCTTGTGGACGCCGCCATGGAGCGGTTTGGCCGCATTGACTGCCTCATCAACAATGCAGGGCCGTACATTTTTGAGCGGAAAAAGCTGGCCGATTATACGGAAGACGAATGGTACGAAATGATTGAAGGCAATTTGAGCTCGGTCTTCCATTTAGTGAGGCGGACGATCCCGATTATGCGAAAACAACGGTTTGGCCGCATCATTACGTACGGATTTCAAGGAGCGGCGGATGCCCCGGGCTGGGTGCACCGTTCGGCGTTCGGCGCGGCGAAAGTCGGGCTTGTATCGCTGACGAAAACGATCGCCCTGGAAGAGGCGGAATATGGCATTACCGCCAATATGGTGTGCCCAGGCAATATTGTCGGCGCCATGAAAGAGGCGGGGATCGCCGACGCCCGCGCCAGGCGGGATGCGGAAACGCCGGTCGGACGCCCGGGGACTGGCGAAGATATCGCCCGCGTGATCGCGTTTTTATGCGAGGACGACTCGGATTTCATCACCGGCGCCGTCATTGACGTCACCGGCGGAGCGAACGTCATTTACCGCCACCTTTTCCGTTGAGAACAGCGCCTCCTCCTTTTTTCGTTTGCTTTTGCGCGAAACGGGGCACAATAAAAGAAGAAGCGGGAAGGAAAAAGGAGGAAAAAGTGATGAAGATCGGCATTCCAAAAGAAATCAAAAACAATGAAAACCGCGTCGCCATCACTCCGGCAGGCGTGATGACGCTCGTCAAAGCGGGGCATGACGTGTATGTGGAGACGGAAGCCGGCGCTGGGTCGGGGTTTTCTGACGCTGAATATGAAAAAGCCGGGGCAGTGATCGTGACGAAAGCGGAAGATGCCTGGGCGGCGGAGATGGTGTTGAAAGTGAAAGAACCGCTGGCTGAGGAGTTCCGCTATTTTCGCCCCGGATTGATTTTGTTTACGTATTTGCATTTAGCCGCGGCCGAAGCGCTCACGAAAGCGCTCGTCGAGCAAAAAGTGGTCGGCATCGCTTACGAGACGGTGCAGCTTGCGAACGGCTCGCTGCCGCTGTTGACGCCGATGAGTGAAGTCGCCGGCCGCATGTCGGTGCAAGTCGGCGCCCAGTTTCTCGAGAAGCCGCACGGCGGGAAAGGCATTTTGCTTGGCGGCGTGCCCGGGGTGCGGCGCGGCAAAGTGACGATCATCGGCGGCGGCACAGCGGGGACGAACGCGGCGAAAATCGCGGTCGGCCTCGGGGCGGACGTGACGATTTTGGACATTAACGCCGAGCGGCTGCGCGAGCTCGATGATTTGTTCGGCGACCAAGTGACGACGTTGATGTCCAACTCGTATCATATCGCCGAGTGCGTGCGCGAATCCGATTTGGTCGTCGGCGCCGTCTTGATCCCGGGGGCGAAAGCGCCGAAGCTTGTGACGGAAGAGATGGTGCGCTCGATGACGCCAGGCTCGGTGTTGGTCGACGTCGCCATTGACCAAGGCGGCATTTTTGAAACGACCGACCGCGTCACGACGCACGACGATCCGACATACGTCAAGCACGGCGTCGTCCATTACGCCGTCGCGAACATGCCGGGCGCGGTGCCGCGCACGTCGACATTCGCGCTTACGAACGTCACGATCCCATACGCCTTGCAAATCGCCAACAAAGGCTACCGCGCCGCGTGCTTGGATAACCCGGCGCTGTTAAAAGGGATCAACACGCTCGACGGGCATATCGTGTACGAAGCGGTCGCGGCGGCGCACAACATGCCGTATACGGATGTTCATTCGTTGCTGCAGGGATGAAATCATGAAGATGGAGCCGCCTTGATGGCGATGAGAAAACAAAGCTGTCCGAATCGGCTTGGGGATCGGGCCGGTGGACAGCTTTTGCCAATGGCCTCTCTCGGTGAACTACCCACCACCTACGCTTCGCTTAGAGATGGGGGCTTCAAGCGACTTGTGTGTGTTCGCCGAACGGTAAGCCACACACAAGAACCCTTTACGCTTCCCTTCGTTCCGAAGGTGTCCGTTCTAGCCATATTCTATCCTATTCGTTGGCTGACGCCAACCGAGATTCATCTCCCACTTTCACTTCGTTTCAAAGTGGGAGACTTCTTTCGGAAAGATGTTAAACAATGATCAACTCCTTCGAAAACGACGTCAATACCTCAACCCCATGATCCGTGACCGCGACGTCGTCTTCAATGCGCACGCCGCCGATGGATGGGACGTAAATGCCTGGTTCGATTGTAAACACCATGCCGGGGGCGAGCGGTTCGTTGTTGGCGCCATGAAGCGATGGGTATTCGTGGATCTCGATCCCTAAGCCGTGCCCGACGCGGTGGGTGAAATAGTCTCCGTAGCCGGCTTGTTCGATGACGTTTCGGGCGGCGCGGTCGATCTTCTTCATCGCGGTTTGCGGGCGGCAGGCGTCGATCGCCGCCTGCTGGGCGCGCCGAACGGTATCGTAAATGAGCCGCTGTTCGTCGCTTGCCGTCTGACAGACGACGGTGCGGGTAATGTCGGAGCAATACCCATCGACGATGACGCCCAAATCGAACAGCACGAAATCGCCTGGTGCGACCGCCGCCGTTCCCGGCACGCCGTGCGGATCGGCTGATTTTGCGCCCGTGAGCACGGTCGTGGGAAACGACATCCCTTCAACGCCGAGTTTTTTCAGCTCATATTCAATAAGGGCGACAAGTTCGAGCTCTGTCACGCCCGGGCGGATGGCCGAGACGCCGATTTCGATCGCTTTGTCGGCCAGTTTTGCCGCCTGGCGCAACACCTTCATTTCCTGCTCATCCTTGATCAGGCGAAGCTGGCGCAGCTTTTCTTCGGCGTCGTGCCACTTGGCGTTTGGAAACAATGCCGAGAGACGCTCGAAACGGGCGAACGACAAATCGTTTTTCTCAACGGCAATCGAGACGGCCTTGATGCCGCGCGCTTCGAGATGGCGGCGGATCTCGTTCCACGGGTCAGTGCTGTCGTCGTAGCCGATCACCGTATACCCAAAGCCGCTCCGGCGGGCGCGCGGCGCTTCCATTTGCGGACAGACGAGCGCGGGCTCGCTGTCAGGGAAAACCAAAAGCGCCAGCAGCCGCTCGTGCGGGTCGCACCGAAATCCGCTCAAATAAAAGACGTTGGCGCTTGACGTGATGAAGGCGAATGAACTATGTTGTTGTTGAAGCCAAGAGGAAAATGCTTGCAGCCGTTGGTTCATCGTTCCCTTCCTTCCTTTTTTCGTGATCGTCCATTTTGAGCGTATCAAGAAACGGGCCGTTTGTAAATGGACAGGCGGGAAAAGAAGGGAATGGATGGGCGGCGGCGAATCATGTGTAGTGGAAAGGAGAGATGTGACGATGAAAATCAGCTACCATGGCCATTCGGTCGTCCGCATTGAGACGAACGGAAAAACGATTTTGATCGACCCGTTCATCACCGGCAATACGACGACCGATTTGAACGCGGCGGATGTGAAAGCGGATGTCATTTTGTTGACGCACGGGCACGGGGATCATGTCGGCGATACGGTTGAAATCGCCAAGCGGAACAACGCCCTTGTCGTGGCCACATTTGAGCTGGCGACGTATTTAAGCTGGCAAGGCGTCGAGACGTTTGGCATGAACATCGGCGGGGCGCGCGAATTTGACTTTGGCACGGTCAAGTTCACGCAGGCGTTCCACAGCTCCGGGTTTGTGACGGACGACAAGCAAATCATTTATTTAGGCATGCCGACCGGCATTTTGTTCACGGCCGAAGGCAAAACGATCTACCATGCCGGCGACACTGGGCTGTTTTCCGACATGAAGCTGATCGGCGAGCGCCATAACATCGATGTCGCCTTTTTGCCGATTGGGGACAGCTTCACGATGGGGCCGGAAGACGCGGCGGTCGCCGCCGAGTGGCTCGGGGCGAAACTCGTCGTGCCGATCCATTACAACACGTTCCCGCCGATCGCCCAAGACCCCGAGCGGTTCGTCTCGCTCCTCCCGCCGGGCGTCGGCCGCGCGTTGAAACCGGGGGAAAGCATCGAGCTGTAACAGAGGCGCCCTTCCCGCTTCGGGAAGGGCGCTTTCTGATGGCCGGCGCGACCGTTGAATCCCCGCCGCTGCGCCCTGTATAATGGAGGTAACAATGCGTAAAGGGTGAAGAACCGTTGGCGACAAAACACGAGCAAATTTTGGAATACATCCACCGGCTGCCGATCGGCGAGAAAATTTCTGTCCGGCAGATCGCCAAGGAAATGGGCGTAAGCGAAGGGACGGCGTACCGGGCGATCAAGGACGCCGAGAACAAAGGGTATGTGAGCACGATTGAACGCGTCGGCACGATCCGGATTGAGAAGAAACGGAAGGAAAACATTGAGAAGCTTACGTACGCCGAGGTTGTCAACATTGTGGACGGCCAAGTGCTTGGCGGACGTGAAGGGTTGCATAAGACGCTCAACCGTTTTGTCATCGGCGCAATGCAGCTGGAGGCGATGATGCGCTATACGGGCGCAGGGGATTTGCTTATCGTCGGCAACCGGACGAAGGCGCACGAGCTGGCGCTTCAGGCGGGGGCGGCCGTGCTCATCACCGGCGGGTTTGACACGGCCGACCACGTGAAAAAGCTCGCCGATGAGCGGCAGCTGCCGATCATTTCGACGAGCTATGACACGTTTACGGTCGCGACGATGATCAACCGGGCGATTTACGACCAGCTCATCAAAAAAGAAATTGTGTTGGTCGAGGATATTCTCATTCCGCTTGACAAAACAGCGTACTTGCGCGTCCATGATCCGATTGAGCGGTGGTATGCGTTGAACAAAGAGACGCGCCATAGCCGGTTCCCGGTCGTCGATGATGAGCTGAAAGTGCAAGGGGTTGTGACGGCAAAAGACGTGCTGGATGTCGACCGGCAGCTGCCGATCGAAAAGGTGATGACGAAGCAGCCGATTACGGTGAACGGAAAAACGTCAGTGGCGTTTGCTTCTCATATTATGGTATGGGAAGGAATTGAGCTTCTCCCGGTGGTGGATGACTATAACCGGCTGCAAGGGATCATCAGCCGCCAAGACGTGTTAAAAGCGCTGCAAATGGCGCAGCGCCAGCCGCAAGTCGGGGAGACGATCGATGATCTCATCACCGCCCAGTTTCGTGAGTCAGGCGACAAAGAAACGCTGTTTCGCTGCACGATCACGCCGCAGATGACGAACTATTTAGGGACGCTCTCGTACGGCGTGTTTACGACGATCGTCACCGAAGCGGCGGCGCGCATGCTTCGCGCGTACAAACGCGGCGATTTGGTGATGGAAAATATCACGATTTACTTCATCAAGCCGGTGCAAATCGACAGCACGGTCGACGTGCGGGCAAAGCTTTTAGAGCTCGGGCGCAAGTTCGGGAAAGTGGATGTCGAAGTGTATAACGAAGGCGATCTTGTCGGCAAAGCGATGATGATGTGCCAGCTGATCGACCGATAAACGGTAAAGGAAAAAAAGGATGTCCACTTCCTTATGGGAACATCCTTTTCCTTTATCGTTGACCGGCGCATACGCCAAACGGCATTACCCTTGTTTTGCCGCTTCCTTTGCCTCTTCGACCGCCTGCGGCAGATAGCAGCGGTAGGCGCGGTAGCCGGCCCAAACGCTCCCGAAGCCTAAGGCGATAAAAATGGCGCAGATGATATAGGTCACGGTTGTCTGATACAAAAACAATTGGTTGATCCCGAACAAGGCAACGAACAGTCCAAGCGCCATGCTCGATTTCGCTGAGAGAAAGCGGCGTTCCATCGGGCGCTGGGAGCGGACGTAGCGGATTTTATAATAGACGTAAAACGAAAAGGAAAATATAATGAAAATAACCAAGGCTGGCATGGTTGGGTCCCTCCGTTGTTCATTTCTTTTTTCATTGTACATAGAAGCAGGGAAAAATGCCAGCGGTTGAATATGACAGGTGACTAAAGGGGAAGAACGAATGAAACCGGTTCATCAACAAATTCTTGATGCGATTCGTGAATTT
This sequence comes from Geobacillus sp. PLS 41, assembly GCF_056494105.1. Taxonomy (NCBI): domain Bacteria; kingdom Bacillati; phylum Bacillota; class Bacilli; order Caryophanales; family Anoxybacillaceae; genus Geobacillus; species Geobacillus sp. PLS 41. Next base: position 1,339,393 of record NZ_CM151395.1, read on the forward strand.
GACACGATCATCATCCACCGCCATGTTCGCCCGGACCCGGACGCGTACGGGTCGCAAGGCGGGTTGGCGGCGTTGCTTCGGGCGTCGTTTCCGGAAAAACGAGTGTATGCGGTGGGGACCGATGACCCATCGTTATCATTTTTACGACAAATGGATGTCATTGACGATGCCGTTTATGAACAGGCGCTTGTGATCGTCTGCGATACAGCCAATGAGGAGCGGATTTGCGACAGCCGCTATCGGCTCGGGCGAAAGCTCATTAAAATTGACCATCACCCGAACGACACGCCGTATGGCGACATTATGTGGGTCGATACCGCCGCCAGTTCGACAAGCGAGATGATTTATGAGTTTTATTTGGCGGGGAAAGAGGAAGGGTTGACGATGACCGCTGAGGCGGCGCGTCTCATTTACGCCGGCATTGTCGGCGATACGGGCCGCTTTTTGTTTCCGCGCACAAGTGAAAAAACGTTCCGCTACGCTGGGGAGCTCATTTCGTACGGTTTTTCGCTGACGGAATTGTACGACGGATTGTATCGGACGAGCTTGCCGCTCGCCCGCTTAAGCGGTTATGTGTTGTCGAACTTTATGATCGAGGAAGGGGTGGCGGCTGTGAAAATGCCGCGGGCGCTGCTTGGGGAATACGGCGTCACCCCGCTTGAGGCGTCGCAACTCGTCAGTTTGCTCGGCAATATTGACGGCATTGTCGCCTGGGTGTTTTTCATTGAGGAAGAACGGGAAATCCGCGTCCGCTTCCGTTCCAAAGGGCCGGTCATCAATGTGGTCGCCAAACGCTACGGCGGCGGCGGCCATCCGCTCGCAGCCGGTGCGTCCATTGCTTCTTGGGAGGAAGCGGATCGCGTGATTGAAGACGTAAAAGCGGTTTGCCGGGCTGAGCGGTGACGGAAACGGGTGGTTTTAAAAAGTTGTTGTTTCAAATGAAGCGTCATGTTGATAGGAGAAGGCGTCCCGAAGGCTTTCGGGACACCCTCTTTTCCCGCAAGACGCGCTTGTTTGGCACTCCACCGCGGCGGAATGGGGCGGCAAGGCGCGCTCTACGGAAGCGGCGTCAGTTTCACTTCGACGGCCAACAAGGTAAAGATCGTGAGTGTGTGAAGTTCAAGCCGGTATGTCTTCTCGTGGATCGTATACGTTTTGTTTTCAATTGCCCGCTCAATCAGTTCGCGGCTGTTGTACACCGTTTCGATGTCTTTCGCAATCAAATGGGACAAATCTTCTTTGACGCTGTCTTCAATGCGAAACGTCGTGTATGAATCAAGTTTATATTGCTCGGCGTTGGCGAGATGGACGGAAACGTCCTGCACGGTCAGCTTTTTTTTCATTTCCTTATTGTAATGAATATAGTCTTCCTGCCAAATGCGAATTTCGTTTTGCAAATCGGCGATCTGTTCGTTGAGCTCATTGACGTGTTGCACTTGTTTTTCCTGCAAGACGCCGAAAATATACAAAAAGACAAACCAACTGATGAGCGCTCCGATCGCCGCGCCGGCGAAAAAGCGCTGCCATGACGGGTATTGGTAATACGGAGGAATTCTCATGGCGAAATGTGCTCCTGCGTCAGCCACGTGATGATCGCCACTCCGGTCTGTGCTCCGCCCATGGCGGACAAAATGAGCAAAAATTGCCGCACGATGTCTTTCGTTTCCCCTAAAAACAGCCCTCGCTCAACGACGTAAAACGTGTCAAACGTCCCGCCGATGGCGGCGACGACCGCCCAAATGCGCAAATCGCCGGCAAATCGGTACATGGCCGTCAGCGGCTGGCCGCCGCTCAAAAACGCGCCGAGCGCGCCGATGATGGCGCCGCCAAGCAGCACGCCGACGGCGATAAAATAGCTTTGAATAAACGCCGGCAAGAAGGCCGCTTTTTCGTTCATGCGTTTCCCCGCCCTTTCTTTCTCTCTTATCTATGTATATCAATAGGGTGGACGGAGTATGTAGCCGAAAGAAAAGTTTTCGCCCGTCAAGCGCACGGATGAGGGAGGGATGGTCATGATGTTCGTCCACTTGCATGTGTTGAGCGGATACAGTTTGTTTCAAAGTGCAGCGGCGGTGGAGGCGCTTGCAGCGAGGGCGAAACAGCTCGGCTATCAAGCGCTCGCGCTCACGGACCGGAATGTGTTGTATGGCGCTATTCCGTTTTACCGGGAATGCAAGCAGAACGGCATTCGCCCGATTATCGGCGTGACGGCTGATGTCGCTCTTTCTGGGGAGGAAGCGTTCCCGCTCGTGCTGTTGGCCGCCAATGAAGAGGGGTATCGCCATTTGCTTGAAATCAGCACCATGATACAAATGGGGGAAACAAAGCATATGGAGGAAGCCGCTCTTGTACGCTTAAGCGGCGGCATCATCGCCATCACTCCCGGAAGCGAGGGACGCGTCGAGTCGCTTGTGGCCGCCGGCGAATGGGAGCGGGCGAAAGAGGCGCTTGGCCGCTATCATCAGCTGTTTCCAGGACGGCTGTATGTCGCCGTTCAGCGCGGCGAGCAAACGCGAGCCCCATATGAAGCCGGGTTGTTGCAGCTGGTGGAGGAAACCGGCGTCCCGATCGTGGCGACGAACGACGTCCGTTACGTGGAGCGCAGCGATGCCGTGGCGTGGCGTTGCTTGCAGGCCATCGGCCGCGGCGCGCTGCTCGCTGACATTGAGGACGATAACGGCCGCTATTTGGCGGGGCCAGAGGAGATGGCGCGCCGGTTTGCGGACTTGCCGGAGGCGCTCGAGAACAGCCTGGCGATCGCCGATCAATGCGAGCTGCAAATCGAGTTTGGCGGCTGGCGGCTGCCGGCGTATCCCGTTCCGGACGGAGAGACGGCCGACAGTTATTTGCGCCGCTTATCGGAACAAGGGCTCGCCCGACGCGTGCCGTCGGCCGATGAGCGCTACTGGCGTCGGCTTTCGCATGAGCTGGATGTGATTCAGTCGCTTCATTTCAGCGACTATTTTTTGATCGTCGCCGATGTGCTCGCCTACGCCCGCCGGCGCGGCATCTTAACCGGCCCGGGCCGCGGTTCGGCGGCCGGGTCGCTTGTCGCCTACGCATTGTCGATCACCGATGTCGATCCGATCAAGTATGGGCTTTTGTTTGAACGGTTTTTAAATCCGGAGCGGGCGTCGGTGCCGGATATTGACTTGGATTTTCCTGATGACCGGCGCGAAGAAGTGATTCGCTATGTGGCGGATAAATACGGGCGCGACCGCGTTGCGCAAATCATTACGTTCGGTACGTTCGGCGCCAAAGCGGCGCTGCGCGAGACGGCCAAAGCGCTTGGCGTCCCTGGGCGGGAGGCGGAACAGGTCGCGGCGCTGCTGCCGAGCAAACAAAGTGTGACGCTCCGCCAATGGCATGCCGAGTCCGCCGCTTTTCGGCGCGCGGTGGCAGCGGTTCCGCAAGGGAGAGAGTGGCTGGCTGTTGCGCAAAAACTGGAAGGGCTGCCGCGCCATACGTCGATCCACGCTGCTGGTGTCATCATCAGCCCGGAGCCGCTCGTTCGCTTCGTGCCGCTGCAGCCAAGCCATGGCGAATGGCCGCTGACGCAATACGCGATGGGGGCGCTTGAAGCGCTTGGATTGCTGAAAATTGATTTTCTCGGTTTGCGCACGCTCACGTTGATCGAGCAGATCGTGCGTTTGATCGAGCGGCAGACAGGAAAGCCGTTTGACATCCGCACGTTGCCGCTCAATGATGAAAAAACGTACGCGCTGCTTGGCGCTGGAGATACAAACGGCATTTTTCAGCTGGAATCAAGCGGGATGAAGCGCGTGCTCGCCGAGCTGCGGCCGTCGCAATTGGAAGATGTCGTCGCCGTCAATGCCTTGTATCGGCCAGGGCCGATGCAAATGATCCCCGTTTACATCCGGCGCAAGCGCGGGGAAGAGCCGGTGTCCTATGCCCATCCTGATCTTGAGACGATTTTGGCGCCCACATACGGGGTGTTGATCTACCAGGAGCAAATTATGCAAATCGCCGCCCGGCTTGCCGGATTTTCGCTCGGACAAGCGGACGTGCTTCGCCGGGCGGTGGCGAAAAAAGAGAAAGCGCTGCTTGCTGAGCAGCGTCAGGCGTTTGTCGCCGGCTGCGTGGCGAACGGCTATCCGAAAGCAGTCGCCGAGGAACTGTACCGACACATCGTCCGCTTTGCCGATTACGGCTTCAACCGAAGCCACGCGGTCAGCTATGCGATGTTGTCGTATGCGATGGCGTATATGAAAGCTCATTACCCGCTTTGTTTTTATGCGGTCATGCTCACCAATGCTTCCGGCGACCGAGAAAAAGCGGCGGTATACTATTGGGAGGCGACGCGAAAAGGGATCAACGTCCTTTTGCCGTCGGTCAACAAAAGCGGTTTTCGCTCTTCCGTGGAGGGGAGCGCCATTCGCCTTGGGCTCGCGATGGTGAAGCAAGTCGGCTCGGCGGCGAAGCTGATTGTCGAGGAGCGGAAAGCGAACGGACCGTTTGCCGACTTCTTTGATTTCGCTGCTCGCCTGCTGCCAAAAGGGCTCGGGCGCCCGGCGCTCGAGGCGCTCATTTCCGTTGGGGCGTTTGACGAGTTCGGTGCAGATCGGGCTTCGCTTCTTGCCAGCATTGACATTGCGATCGAACATGCGCAATGGGTTCAGGCGCTGCAAGCCGGAGGGCTGTCGTTAAAACCGAAATATGCTGCCGCACATTCGTGGCCTTTGTCCGAACGGCGGCGGCGGGAAGCGGAGTTTCTTGGCTTCGCCGTCACCCCGCATCCGGCGGCGGTGTGCCGCCCGTTGCTGCAAGCGGCGGGGGCGGTGTGTGTTGCCGATGTACAAGGTCCGTCAACTGTAGTCGGGGGAGCGGTCGTCCGCATACGGAAAACGAGAACAAAGCAGGGTGAAGAAATGGCGTTTTTCACCGTCGGCGATGAGAGCGGGGAATTGGAGGCGGTGGCGTTTCCGAACGTTTACCGCCGCGCGGCGGACATATTGAAAGAAGGGCAGTTTGTATTGCTTGCCGGAACGATTGAGGTGCGCGGCGGACGGCGTCAGCTCATCATCCGCCGGGCCGAACGCTTGACGGCGTCGGCGTTGTATATCGACGCCAGCCGCCAAGACAAGGCGCGTCTTGCCGCGCTGAAGCCGCTGTTGGAACGACACCAAGGCCGCACTCCGGTGTATTTGTACGATGAAGCGAAGCGAAAGCTTCTCCGTCTTCCCGAGCGGTATGCGGCCGATCTCACCGCCCCGCTTGTCGATGAACTGCTTTCCTTGTTCAGCTTCGGACGCGTGGTCGTCAAGTAAATCGCTCTTTACTATTTCATTATTTTGTTATATCGTATAACCATTAGGTGGTCAGACCAGTGGATGAAGCGAAGGAGAGGGGTCATTGTATCAAAGAGGAGAACGTGTATGCCGAGACGTTAAAACATATCCGCCGCATGATGGCGGAAGACAACTTAGCCCCTGGCGACAAGCTGCCGTCGGAGCGCGAGCTGGCCGAACGGCTCGGCGTCGGGCGTTCATCGGTGCGCGAGGCGTTGCGGGCGCTTGAATTTCTCGGCTTGATTGAAACGCGGCGCGGCGAGGGGAGGTATAGGCGTGAGGTCGGCAGCCACCAGCTGATCGACCTGTTGGCGATGTTTTTGTTGGAAAACGAACGGGCGAAGGCCGATTTGGCGGAAACAAAATGGCTCATCGAGCGCCTGTTGCTTGCCCTTGCGTGTCGGCGCCGGAGCGCGGAGGACGTAGACGAGTTGAAAAAAATCGTTCGTCAAAAACCGATTGATTTCGCGCGGTTTTTCGAGACGGTGGTGGAAGCAGCTGGCAATGTTTTGCTCGCCCGCATTTGGCGGGTGCTGTCGGGGTTTGCCGCTTCATTTGCGCCCGAGCCGCCCCTTGCCGACGCCGGTTATGAACAGTTGCTTGCCGCTTTGGAAAGGCAAGATCCGGCGGAGACTGTCGCCGTTTGGGAGGCGCAACGGCCTTCGCCGTTGTCGAAACAGGCCGGACATCGTTTGACAAACAATGATGTCCATTTTCGATAAAGTAGTAGAGAGGCGAAAACGCAAAGGAGGGGCTCCCTCGTGTGGAAAGACTTGTTTGTGAAAAAGAAAAAGTATGCACCGCTGCCTTCAGAACAAGCGAGGCATGAAGTGCCGGAAGGCGTGATGACGAAATGTCCGCAATGCAAGAAAATTATGTATACAAAAGAGTTGATCAAAAATTTGCGCGTTTGCCTAAGCTGCGGCTACCATCATCCGATGCCGGCGCGTGAACGGATTGCAAGCCTTCTTGATGACGGCAGCTTCCGCGAGTATGACGCCGATATGATCTCGGTCAATCCGCTCGGCTTTCCGGGCTACATCGAAAAACTGGAAGAAGACCGGCGCAAGTCAGGGCTGAACGAGGCGGTCGTCACCGGCGAAGGGGCGCTTGACGGCCATCCGCTCGTCATTGCTGTCATGGATTCATCGTTTCGCATGGGCAGCATGGGCTCGGTCGTCGGCGAAAAAATCACCCGCGCCGTCGAACGGGCGCACAAACAGCAGATGCCGTTTCTCATTTTCACCGCTTCCGGCGGCGCCCGCATGCAGGAAGGGGTGTTGAGCCTCATGCAAATGGCGAAAACAAGCGCGGCGCTCAAACGGTTCAGCAACGACGGCGGCTTGTTCATCTCCGTCATGACCCACCCGACGACCGGCGGTGTATCGGCGAGTTTCGCCTCGCTTGGGGATTATAACTTTGCCGAGCCGGGGGCGCTCATTGGTTTTGCCGGCCGCCGCGTCATCGAGCAGACGGTGCGCGAAGAGCTGCCGAACGATTTCCAGACGGCGGAGTTTTTGCTGAAGCACGGGCAGCTTGATGCCGTCATTCACCGCCACGAGCTGAAAGAAACGCTTGCGGTCGTCTTGGATCTTCATCAAAAAGGAGGGGAAGAGGGATGGTGGCGGAATTAGAATTCGAAAAGCCGCTTGTCGAGCTGCGCCGCAAAATTCAAGAGTTGAAAGAGTTCATGAAAACGGCGGACGTCGATTTATCGGCGGAAATCGAAAAGCTTGAGGCGCGCCTCGCCAAGCTGGAAAACGAGATTTATGCGAATTTGACGCCGTGGGACCGCGTGCAAATCGCCCGCCACCCGCAGCGGCCGACGACGCTCGATTACATCGAGCGGTTGTTTACGAACTTTCTTGAGTGCCACGGCGACCGCTGCTTTGGCGATGACGAGGCGATCGTCGGCGGCATCGCCAAATACGACGGACTCCCCGTGACGGTCATCGGTCATCAGCGCGGCAAAGATACGAAAGAAAACTTGCGCCGCAACTTTGGCATGCCGCATCCGGAAGGATACCGGAAGGCGTTGCGGCTCATGAAGCAGGCAGAAAAGTTTTCGCGGCCGATCATCTGCTTTATCGACACGAAAGGCGCCTACCCGGGCAAAGCGGCCGAAGAGCGCGGGCAAAGCGAGGCGATCGCCCGCAACTTGTTTGAAATGGCTGGGCTCACGGTGCCTGTCGTCTGCATCGTCATCGGAGAGGGCGGAAGCGGCGGGGCGCTTGCCCTTGGCGTCGGCAATCATATCCATATGCTTGAAAACTCGACGTACTCGGTCATCTCGCCGGAAGGGGCGGCGGCGATTTTGTGGAAAGACGCCTCATTGGCGCAGCGGGCGGCGGAAACGATGAAAATCACCGCTCATGACTTAAAGGCGCTCGGCGTCATCGATGAAATCATTCCAGAAGTCAAAGGCGGCGCTCATCGCAACGCCGACGAGCAGGCAAAAGAAATTGACCGCGTGCTGCGCCGTTCGCTCAAACAGCTGTTGGCGCTTGACGGCGAAGAGCTCGTCCGGCAGCGCTATGAAAAATTTAAACAAATGGGCCAAGTGTCGTTTTTGCCGGAAACGATTCGGGCAAGATAAGGAAAAAGCTGTCTCCGTCGTGGGACAGCTTTGTTCTATCGTGAAAAAATCCACTTTTGTAAGCCGTTTCAGCGATCGCTTCTATATTGTGTTCCGCTGTTGTTCATGGTACATTAGGGATGTTCAAGAAGACGTATGAGGTCGGACGTGTGCAATTCGATGCAAACGAGGTGGAAATGATGAAACGGATTGGTGTGTTGACAAGCGGCGGCGACTCGCCGGGCATGAATGCGGCCATTCGCGCTGTCGTCCGCAAAGCGATTTACCATGGGGTGGAAGTGTACGGAATCTACCACGGGTATGCCGGGTTGATCGCCGGCAATATCAAAAAACTGGAAGTCGGGGACGTCGGGGACATCATCCATCGCGGCGGCACCATCCTTTATACCGCGCGCTGCCCGGAGTTTAAGACGGAAGAAGGACAGAAAAAGGGGATCGAGCAGCTGAAAAAGCACGGCATTGAAGGGCTGGTCGTCATCGGCGGCGACGGGTCGTATCAAGGGGCGAAAAAATTGACGGAGCACGGCTTCCCGTGCGTCGGCGTGCCCGGGACGATCGACAACGACATTCCAGGCACCGATTTTACGATCGGTTTTGACACCGCGCTCAATACGGTCATTGACGCCATTGACAAAATCCGCGACACGGCGACGTCGCATGAGCGGACGTACGTCGTCGAAGTGATGGGCCGCCATGCCGGCGATATTGCGCTATGGTCGGGGCTTGCCGGAGGGGCGGAGACGATTTTGATTCCGGAAGCGGACTACGACATGGACGACATCATCGCTCGCTTGAAGCGCGGCCATGAACGCGGCAAAAAACACAGCATCATCATCGTCGCCGAGGGAGTCGGCAGCGGCGTCGACTTCGGCCGGCAAATTCAAGAGGCGACCGGCTTTGAGACGCGCGTGACGGTGCTTGGCCACGTGCAGCGCGGCGGATCGCCGACGGCGTTTGACCGCGTGTTAGCGAGCCGCCTCGGCGCCCGTGCGGTCGAGCTGCTCCTTGAAGGCAAAGGCGGCCGCTGCGTTGGCATTCAAAACAACCAAATCGTTGACCATGACATTGCCGAAGCGTTGGCGAAAACACATACGGTCGATCAGCGGATGTATACATTGTCGAAAGAGCTGTCGATTTAATTCCCGAGGGGAAAGGAAGAAGAAGTGATGAAGCGGAAAACGAAAATCGTCTGTACGATCGGGCCGGCAAGCGAGAGCGTAGACAAGCTCGTGCAATTGATCGAAGCGGGGATGAACGTGGCGCGCCTCAACTTTTCGCACGGAGATCATGAGGAACACGGGCGGCGCATCGCCAACATTCGCGAGGCGGCGAGGCGGACGGGCCAAACGGTCGCCATTTTGCTCGATACGAAAGGCCCGGAAATCCGCACGCACAATATGGAGAACGGCGCCGTCGAACTGAAGGAAGGGGCAAAGCTCATCATTTCGATGAGCGAAGTGCTCGGCACGCCGGAAAAAATTTCTGTCACCTATCCGGGGCTGATCGATGATGTGTCCGTTGGTTCGAAAATTTTGCTGGACGACGGGTTGATCGGCCTTGAAGTCAACGCGGTCGACAAGCAAGCTGGAGAAATTGTCACGACCGTCTTAAACAGCGGTGTGCTCAAAAACAAAAAAGGGGTCAATGTCCCCGGCGTGCGTGTCAATTTGCCGGGCATCACCGAGAAGGACCGAGCCGATATTTTATTTGGCATCCGCCAAGGCATCGACTTCATCGCCGCCTCGTTTGTGCGACGGGCGTCTGATGTGCTCGAAATCCGCGAGCTGCTCGAGGCGAATGACGCCTTACATATCCAAATTATCGCGAAAATTGAAAATGAAGAAGGCGTCGCCAACATCGATGAAATTTTGGAAGCCGCCGATGGCCTCATGGTGGCGCGCGGCGACCTTGGCGTTGAGATTCCGGCTGAGGAAGTGCCTCTCATTCAAAAAATGCTCATTAAAAAGTGCAACATGCTTGGCAAACCGGTCATCACGGCGACGCAAATGCTCGACTCGATGCAGCGCAATCCGCGGCCGACGCGGGCTGAGGCGAGCGATGTCGCCAACGCCATTTTTGACGGCACCGACGCCGTCATGCTTTCCGGAGAAACCGCAGCCGGCCAGTATCCGGTCGAAGCGGTAAGGACGATGCACCAAATCGCGCTCCGCACCGAGCAGGCGTTGGAGCATCGCGACATTTTGTCCCAGCGCACGAAAGAGAGCCGAACGACGATCACCGATGCCATCGGCCAATCGGTCGCCCACACAGCGCTCAATTTGGATGTCGCGGCGATCGTGACGCCGACGGTGAGCGGAAAAACGCCGCAGATGGTGGCGAAATACCGCCCGAAAGCCCCGATCATCGCGGTGACATCAAACGAAGCGGTCTCGCGGCGGCTGGCGCTCATTTGGGGCGTGTATACGAAAGAAGCACCGCATGTCAATACAACCGATGAAATGCTCGATGTGGCGGTCGACGCAGCAGTGCGCTCCGGCTTGGTGAAGCACGGCGACTTGGTCGTCATCACGGCCGGCGTGCCGGTCGGCGAAACGGGATCGACGAACTTAATGAAAGTGCACGTCATCAGCGACTTGCTTGCCAAAGGGCAAGGCATCGGCCGCAAGTCGGCATTCGGCAAGGCGGTCGTCGCCAAAACGGCAGAAGAGGCGTGCCGAAAAATGGTAGAGGGCGGCATTTTAGTCACCATCAGCACCGATGCCGATATGATGCCGGCGATCGAAAAAGCGGCGGCGATCATCACCGAGGAAGGCGGGTTGACGAGCCATGCGGCGGTCGTCGGCTTAAGCCTTGGCATTCCGGTCGTCGTCGGGGTGGAAAATGCCACAAGCTTGTTTAAAGATGGGCAAGAGATCACGGTCGATGGCGGCTTTGGCGCCGTCTACCGCGGCCATGCGAGCGTGTTGTAACGGACGTTGCAGCAAAACAGGGTGTCCCAAAAGCAGCGGGACACCCTTTCGCATCGTCCTATATACCCATTAAACATCTTTGTGAAACGAAAGATTGTATTCCTATTATAGAAAGCCGAGCTTTTGAGACAGCTCCCTTCGATTACGTGGCCGGCTTGCCGATAATAAAGCGCCAAAGATCACGAAAAACATTGGCGCTATGGAGCGTGCGGATGATGACAAGCGCGACGGGGCCGGCAATCAAGCCGAGAAAGCCGAGCAGTTTGAAGCCGACGAACAAGGCGATGAGCGTCGCGAGCGGATCGAGGCCGATCGTTGAAGAAAGCACTTTCGGCTCCATGATTTGCCGTTGGACGAGGACGACGACATACAGCACGCCCAATCCGATGGCAAACGGAATGTCGCCGCTAGCCATGGTGTAAATGATCCAAGGAACAAATACAATCCCCGTTCCCAAATATGGCAAAAGATCGACGAACCCGATGATCAATGCGATCGTAATGGCGTAATCGACGCGCAAAATAAGCAAGCCGATCAACACGATGACCGTCGTAATCGAAATGAGCGTCGCCTGCGCTTTGATAAAGCCAAACAGCGCCCGCTTTAAATCAAGAAACACCGTTTTTCCGCTTGTGCGGGCTTTCGTCGGCAGCCATTGCTGCGCCATGCGCATCAGACGGTGCCAGTCTTTGCTGATGAAAAACGTCGCCAACAGCGAAAAAATAAACACGGTCGCGGCATTCGGCAGCCAGGCGAGAAGCTGCGGAATGTTTTGCAGGATGCTCTGGACAAATTCACCAACCGTCGTCCCAATTTTTTTTCCGACGGCTTGAATGTTTTGCATAATCGTATCCTGTTGGGTGGCGCTTAAACTTTTAAACATCCCGGCCAAATCTTTGTAAATCGGGATGATTTGGTCGGCGACGAACGTCTCCATGTACGTGATCAATGCTTGAAATTTTTCCGGCACGACGCGGGCTAAATATTGCGTTCCCGAAACGATTTCGGCAACAAGAAGCGTGACCAAGCCGGCGACCGCGGCAAACAACATGATGAGCGTGACGCTGACCGCGAGCCAGCGCGGCATTTTCGCTTTCCGCTCCAAAGCATCGACGAGCGGGTTGATGATCATCGCGATGAAAAAGGCGATGATGAACGGATACGTCACCGTCGCGATGTAGTACATAGCGATGGCGCCGAGCGCGACAGCGGCGATGACAAGAAAAAAGCGCAAAAAGCGATCAACATAAACTCGGGACAATGTTTCACCTCCAACGACGTTCCATATTGATATATTACACGTTTTCTTACGGGGAAGCAAAAAGACAAGTTTCATAGGAAAGGACGGACGACCGTGAACGAACCGGTGTTGTTTTTATTGTTGTTGCTTGCGCTCGGCTTTCTTGCGAAAAACAAGTCGCTTATTGTCGCCATCGTTGTGCTGTTGGCCATCAAACTTGTCGGCTTGGATCAAAAAGTGCTGCCGATCATTCAGTCCAAAGGGATCAACTGGGGAGTGACGGTCATTACGATCGCCGTGCTCGCTCCCATCGCTTCTGGGGAGATCGGCTTTCGGCAGCTTGTCGGCTCTCTGCAGTCGTTGTCGGCCTGGGTGGCGCTCGCATCTGGCATTTTTGTCGCCTTGATCGCCAAAAATGGAGTAACGCTCCTTGCCAATGACCCGCATATGACCGCCGCGCTTGCATTCGGCACCATCCTCGCGGTTTCGCTGTTTCATGGGGTGGCGGTTGGTCCATTGATCGGCGCTGGCATTGCCTATACGGTCATCAAAATGGTAGAATATTTTTGATCATCAGGCGGTGTGTGGGATCCTCCGTTTTGAGATGAATCGATTTCCATTTTATTCCTGATCATCATTTCTTTTGACGTGTGACAGCTGACAAAAGTCTGATAATTGTTTATAATAATAAACGTGAGTGAGTTTTCGGCCAAGCATTGTGCAGCTGTTGCGACGGGGCGGTTGTCGTCGGCGTCATGTAAGCACTTTCGCGCGCGCGTTTGTTTTTGCCTCCATTTCGAGCAAGCGCTCATCGGCCATCGGTCGTTATGGCCGGAACTTATGAAGAGAAGGGGAGATTGAACATGACAGTAACCCGTGGGTTAGAGGGAGTTGTGGCCACAACTTCAAGCATCAGTTCGATCATCGATGACACGTTGACGTATGTCGGTTATGACATTGACGATTTAGCCGAAAACGCTTCCTTCGAAGAAGTCGTTTATTTGCTTTGGCATCGCGAACTGCCGACGAAAGAGCAGCTTGAGGAATTAAAGAAACAGTTGGCGGAAAACGCTGAAATTCCAAATGAAATCATTGAACACTTCAAGCTGTATCCGATTGACAAGGTGCATCCGATGGCGGCTTTGCGCACCGCGGTATCGCTTCTCGGCTTGTATGACGAAGAGGCGGATGTGATGACGAAAGAGGCGAATTATCGGAAAGCCATTCGCCTGCAGGCGAAAATCCCGACGATTGTCACCGCCTTCGCCCGCGTGCGCAAAGGGTTGGAACCGGTTGCGCCGCGCAAAGATTTGAGCTTTGCTGCCAATTTCTTGTACATGCTGACCGGCAAAGAACCAGACGACATCGCCACGGAAGCGTTCAACAAGGCGCTCGTGCTGCATGCCGACCACGAGTTGAACGCGTCGACGTTCACGGCGCGCGTCTGCGTAGCCACGCTGTCCGATATTTATTCCGGCATCACGGCGGCGATCGGAGCCTTGAAAGGGCCGCTTCACGGCGGGGCGAACGAAGCGGTGATGAAAATGTTGACGGAAATCGGCACGGTCGACAACGTCGAGCCATACATCCGCAGAAAGCTCGCCAACAAAGAAAAAATTATGGGCTTTGGCCATCGCGTTTACCGAAAAGGCGACCCGCGCGCCAAACATTTGAAAAAAATGTCGGAAAAACTGACGAAGCTCGTCGGCGAGCCGCATTGGTATGAAATGTCGACAAAGATTGAAGAAATCGTCACATTGGAAAAAGCGCTGCCGCCGAACGTTGACTTTTATTCCGCCTCGGTTTACCATTGTTTAGGAATCGATCATGATTTGTTTACGCCGATTTTTGCCGTCAGCCGCACCTCGGGATGGTTGGCTCACATCTTGGAACAATACGACAACAACCGTCTCATCCGTCCGCGCGCTGAGTACACCGGCCCAGGCAAGCGGGCGTACGTGCCGATCGACGAGCGCGGCTAAAACAAGTGGACAAGGCGGTGAAGGCGCGCCTTCACGCCTTTTTATAAAAAAACTGCATTGGGGGTTTTGCTCGTGACGCAAGGAGAAAAAATTACAGTCCAAAATGGTGTGCTCAACGTTCCGAACAACCCGATCATTCCGTTCATCGAGGGGGATGGAACCGGCCCGGACATTTGGGCGGCCGCTTCGCGCGTGCTCGAAGCAGCGGTGGAAAAAGCGTACAAAGGTGAGAAAAAAATCGTCTGGAAGGAAGTGCTCGCTGGTGAAAAAGCGTACAAGCTGACGGGCAGCTGGCTTCCGGATGAAACGCTTGAGACGATCCGCGAATACATAATCGCCATTAAAGGGCCGTTGACGACGCCGGTCGGCGGCGGCATCCGCTCGCTGAACGTAGCGCTCCGCCAAGAGCTCGACCTGTTTGTCTGCTTGCGCCCGGTTCGCTACTTCCCAGGCGTTCCGTCGCCGGTGAAACGCCCGGAAGACACCGATATGGTCATTTTCCGGGAAAACACGGAAGACATCTACGCTGGCATTGAATATGCCAAAGGCACGCCGGAAGTGAAAAAAGTCATCGACTTTTTGCAAAACGAAATGGGCGTGCGCAAAATCCGCTTCCCGGAAACGTCCGGCATCGGCATTAAACCGATTTCCGAACAAGGGACGAAACGGCTTGTGCGCGCGGCGATCAACTACGCGATCGAACACGGCCGCAAGTCGGTGACGCTCGTTCATAAAGGAAACATTATGAAATTCACCGAAGGCGCGTTTAAAAACTGGGGTTATGAATTGGCGGAGGAAGAATTCGCCGACAAAGTGTTCACGTGGGCGCAATACGACCGAATCGTTGAAACGGAAGGCAAGGAAGCGGCGAACAAAGCGCTTGCTGATGCGGAAGCGTCCGGCAAAATCATTATCAAAGATGTCATCGCCGACATCTTCCTGCAACAAATTTTGACGCGTCCGCGCGAATTTGACGTCATCGCGACGATGAACTTAAACGGCGACTACATTTCCGACGCGCTGGCCGCTCAAGTCGGCGGCATCGGCATCGCGCCGGGGGCCAACATCAACTACGAAACCGGCCACGCGATTTTCGAAGCGACGCACGGCACGGCGCCGAAATACGCAGGGCTTGACAAAGTCAACCCGTCGTCCGTCATTCTCTCGGGCGTCATGATGTTTGAGCATCTTGGTTGGAACGAAGCAGCGAAATTGATCATCAAAGCGATGGAGAAAACCATCGCCGCGAAAATCGTCACGTATGACTTCGCCCGCCTGATGGAAGGGGCGACGGAAGTGAAATGCTCCGAATTTGCTGATGCGCTCATCCGCAATATGGACTAACCTTTGAAGGAAAGGGATGGCAAACGATGGCGATGAAACGGAAAAAAATCTCGGTGATCGGCGCCGGATTCACGGGGGCGACGACGGCGTTCCTTTTGGCGCAAAAAGAGCTCGGCGACGTCGTGTTGGTCGATATTCCGCAGCTTGAGAACCCAACGAAAGGGAAGGCGCTCGATATGCTCGAGGCAAGCCCGGTGCTCGGCTTTGACGCGAATATCATCGGCACATCGGATTACGCTGACACAGCCGATTCCGACATCGTCGTCATCACAGCAGGCATCGCCCGCAAGCCGGGCATGAGCCGCGACGATTTGGTGACGACGAACCAAAAAATTATGAAGCAAGTGACGAAGGAAGTCGTCAAGTACTCGCCGAACTGCTACATCATCGTCTTGACGAACCCGGTCGATGCGATGACGTATACGGTCTTTAAGGAATCCGGATTCCCGAAAAACCGCGTCATCGGCCAGTCGGGAGTCTTGGATACGGCGCGCTTCCGCACGTTCGTCGCCGAGGAGCTGAACATTTCGGTAAAAGATGTCACTGGGTTTGTTTTAGGCGGCCATGGCGATGACATGGTGCCGCTCGTCCGCTACTCGTACGCCGGCGGCATTCCGCTCGAAAAACTCATTCCGAAAGATCGTTTGGACGCCATCGTTGAGCGGACGCGCAAAGGCGGCGGTGAAATCGTCAACCTGCTCGGCAACGGCAGCGCCTACTACGCACCGGCCGCCTCGCTTGTCGAAATGGTCGAAGCGATTTTGAAAGACCAGCGCCGCATTTTGCCGGCGATCGCCTACCTTGAAGGCGAATACGGCTATGAAGGCATTTATTTGGGCGTGCTGACGATCCTCGGCGGCAACGGCATCGAGAAAGTGATCGAGCTCGAGCTGACCGAAGAGGAAAAAGCGGCGCTCGCCAAATCCGTCGAATCCGTTAAAAATGTCATGCGCATGCTGGAATAGCGGCGAGGCAAAAATTCGGGCATTGCCCCGGATTTTTGCCCACAGTCAATGAAAGCGCTTTCTAGACAACGAAGGGGTGGGAACATGTTGAAAAAACGAAAGCTCGGGAGACGGATCGGGGAAATTCAAGCGGGGGAAAAGCTCGTGTTCCAAGCCGCCATCGAAGACAAAGACTTGCTTCTTTATCTTGGGCTGACGGATGATGCCAATCCGCTCTATATCCAGCATGATTATGCTTCACAGACGCCGTTTGGAAAACCGGTCGTGCCGCCGGTCATGTTGACGGGGATGATCACTTCCGCGGTCTCCAAATATTTGCCGGGCCCGGGCAGCTACATTACGCGGCAGGATCTTCGCTTTCTCCGCCCAGTTTATCATTATGAAACGCTCGAATTTTTGCTCGAAGTCGCCGATGTCGATGAGGCGGGCCATTGCGTGACGTTGTCCGTCATGGCGACGCGCGGTGCGGAGACGGTGCTTGACGGAACGCTGTCTGTCTGCCCGCCGCATACGTTGCCGCGCCTAGACGGGCGGGTGCTCGAGAACTTTTGACCTCATGTTGAAAGCAGTCCCCCACTTCGAAACAAAGGGGGAGTTTCATGCCGCTTTCCGCCAAAGGAAGCCAGCCAAACGCGAGGGGCAGTTTTCCGAGGGCAACCTGTCCGCAGGAAAACGCCCTTTTTTCTTTTTTTTGTCCGAATCAAGGCGTCAATTGTGGTATCATAAAGGCAGAAACCATTGGACGGGATGGAGGAGCGGCATGGGACGAAAAATTTTAGTTGTCGATGACGAACAGCCGATTGTGACTCTGTTGTCGTACAATTTGGAGAAAGCCGGATTTCACGTCGTGACCGCTCACGATGGCGAAGAGGCGCTCGTGAAAGTAGCGTCCGAGCAGCCGGCGCTCATTATTTTGGACTTGATGCTGCCGAAGCTTGACGGCGTTGATGTGTGCAAGCGGCTTCGCCAGCAGCAAATCATGACGCCGATTTTAATGTTGACGGCTCGCGATGATGAATTTGACAAAGTGCTTGGTCTTGAGCTTGGCGCCGACGACTATATGACAAAGCCGTTCAGCCCGCGCGAAGTCATTGCCCGCGTCAAGGCGATTTTGCGCCGCACGGAGATCGTTCAGCCGGCGGCTGAATCGAGCGAGCGGCTTGTTGTTGGCGATCTGGAAATTTTTCCGGAACGCTATGAAGCAACGATCGACGGCAAGCCGCTTGAGCTGACGCCGAAAGAGTTTGAGTTGCTCCTTTATTTGGCTCGCCATAAAGGGCGGGTGTTGACGCGCGACCAGCTGCTCAGCGCCGTGTGGAACTACGAGTTTGCCGGCGATACACGCATTGTCGACGTCCATATCAGCCACTTGCGCGAGAAGATCGAAACCGATACGAAAAAACCGATGTACATTAAAACGGTGCGCGGCCTTGGCTACAAGTTGGAGGAACCGAAGCGGCATGAATAGCTTCCGCACCCGCCTTTTGTTTTGGCTCGTGACGCTCATCGCCACGGTGTTGATCGCCCTCGGGCTTTTGCTCGGGCAATTGCTGAAAGATTTTTACGCCGAGACGATGAACAAACGGATGGAAAAAGAGGCCCAAGCGCTTGCGATTTTGCTTGAAAATGAACCGCTCGAGCAAATCCGCGCCGATTTGCAGGAAATGGGGAATGAGCTGTCGTCCCGCATCACCGTGCTCGATAAAGAAGAACGGGTGCGGTTTGACAGCGGTCGCGTCGCAGCGATCAGCGACAAAGACCATGAGCGCATCGTCCGCGCGATTTTGCGCAAAAAGCAGTTTCCCCGCTTTTCCGTGATTGAAAAAACAAACGACGTCTATTACTACATCGTCCCGTACGAGCGCGGTGAACGGAGCGGGTACGTCGTTTTAAGCACACCGACGAGCTCACTCCAAAAAGTAAACGAGCAAATTTGGGGCGTGCTCACGAGCAGCCTCGGGATGGCGCTCGTTGTCATCATCGCCCTCGTCTGGAAAATCGCCAATCAATATATGAAGCCGATTGAAGAAGCGACGAAAGTGGCGTTTGAGCTGGAAAAAGGCAATTACGCCGCCCGTGTGCCCGATGGTGAATATAACGAGGCCGGGATGCTTGTGCGCTCGATCAACCGGCTGGCCCGCCATTTGCAGGAGATGAGCAGGGCGCGGGAAATTCAGACCGATCGGCTTCACACGCTCATTGAAAACGTCGGCAGCGGTCTGTTGTTTATTGACCACCGCGGACATATTTCTCTCATCAATCGGGCGTTCCAGACTCAGTTTCATCTCGATCCGTCGGATTGTTTGTACCGTCCGTACGCCGATGTGCTGCCGCACCGCGACATCGTCCGGTTTATCGATGATATTTTCATCACCGAGACGACGATGCGCCGGCATATGCGGCTGACGATTGGCATCGAGCGGAAACATTTCGATGTATACGGGGCTCCCATCATTGGCACGAACGCCGAATGGAAAGGGATTGTCGTCGTGTTTCACGACATTACGGAGCTGAAGCGTCTTGAGCAAATCCGCAAAGACTTTGTCGCCAACGTTTCGCACGAATTGAAAACGCCGGTGACGTCCATCAAAGGATTCGCCGAAACGCTATTGGATGGCGCTATGAAGGATGAAGCGGCGCTCGAACATTTTTTGACCATCATCTTAAAAGAAAGCGAACGGCTGCAAACGCTCGTTGAGGAACTGTTGGACTTGTCGAAAATCGAGCAGCACGGATTTCAGCTGCAACTCGAAGACGTGGATATCGCTCAAGTCATCGCCGAAGCGGCTGCTGTGTTTCGCCAAAAAGCGGCGGAAAAACAAATTGATTTGCATATCGAATCGCCATCCGGGCTTGTCATCCGTGGTGACAGAAATCGGATGAAGCAAATTTTGCTGAACTTGCTCGCCAACGCCATCACGTATACGCCGGAGCACGGACGGGTCGCTGTCGAGGCGGAAGAGACGAAGAAAGAAGTGCTGATCCATGTGAAAGACACCGGAATCGGCATTGAGGAAAAAGAAATCCCGCGCATTTTTGAGCGTTTTTACCGCGTCGACAAGGCGCGCAGCCGCGATTCCGGCGGAACGGGGTTGGGCCTGGCGATTGTGAAACATTTGGTTGAGGCTCACCATGGATATATTACCGTAGCGAGCAAAGTGGGGCGCGGCACCGTGTTCACGATCCATTTTCCAAAGCCGGGGCGGTAGCCGGCTTCTTTTTATCATCTCCAACTGAGAAGCCTGCCATTTTTCAGCGTGAGCGTAAGCACGGGATGAATCGGCGCCTCCCATCATGGTGGGAGAGCGTTCAAGGCAAGCCGCAGGCATGGTACAATAGGACAAGGAAGCATCCGAGGAGGGATGAGATTGAAAAAAAAGCTTGTTTTAATCGACGGCAGCAGCGTGGCGTACCGCGCCTTTTTCGCCTTGCCGCTTTTGCATAACGACAAAGGCATCCATACGAACGCCGTCTACGGGTTTACGATGATGTTGAATAAAATTTTGGCGGAAGAAGAGCCAACTCATATGCTTGTCGCGTTTGACGCCGGGAAAACGACGTTCCGGCATGAAGCGTTTCAAGAGTATAAAGGTGGGCGCCAGCAGACGCCACCGGAGCTGTCGGAGCAGTTTCCGCTGTTGCGCGAGCTGCTGAGGGCGTATCGCATCCCCGCCTATGAACTCGAGAACTACGAAGCGGACGATATTATCGGAACGCTTGCCGCCCGCGCTGAGCAGGAAGGGTTTGAGGTGAAAGTCATTTCCGGCGACCGCGATCTGACCCAGCTCGCCTCCCCCCATGTGACGGTGGACATTACGAAAAAAGGGATTACCGATATCGAACCGTACACGCCGGAGACGGTCCGCGAAAAATACGGCTTAACTCCGGAACAAATCGTTGATTTGAAAGGATTGATGGGCGACAAATCGGACAACATTCCCGGAGTGCCGGGCATCGGGGAAAAGACGGCGGTCAAGCTGCTCAAGCAATTCGGCACGGTCGAAAACGTGCTTGCCTCCATTGACGAGATCAAAGGCGAAAAGTTGAAAGAAACGCTGCGCCAACACCGGGAGATGGCGCTGTTAAGCAAAAAGCTCGCCGCCATTCGCCGCGACGCCCCGGTCGAGCTCTCGCTTGATGACATCGTCTATCAAGGGGAAGACCGGGAGAAAGTGGTCGCTTTATTTAAAGAGCTTGGG
This sequence comes from Geobacillus sp. PLS 41, assembly GCF_056494105.1. Lineage (NCBI taxonomy): Bacteria > Bacillati > Bacillota > Bacilli > Caryophanales > Anoxybacillaceae > Geobacillus > Geobacillus sp. PLS 41. The sequence goes on from NZ_CM151395.1 coordinate 1,359,958, forward strand.
TTTCAATCGTTTTTAGAGAAAATGGAATCGCCGTCATCAGAAGAGGAAAAACCGCTTGCCAAGATGGCATTTACGCTTGCTGACCGCGTGACGGAGGAGATGCTTGCCGACAAGGCGGCGCTTGTCGTTGAAGTGGTCGAGGAAAATTATCATGATGCGCCGATCGTCGGCATCGCTGTGGTCAACGAACATGGACGGTTTTTCCTGCGCCCGGAGACGGCGCTTGCCGATCCGCAGTTTGTCGCCTGGCTTGGTGATGAAACGAAGAAAAAAAGCATGTTTGACTCAAAGCGCGCGGCAGTCGCCTTGAAATGGAAAGGAATTGAGCTATGCGGCGTTTCCTTTGATTTATTGCTGGCCGCCTATTTGCTTGATCCGGCGCAAGGTGTTGATGATGTGGCTGCCGCAGCAAAAATGAAGCAATACGAAGCGGTGCGCCCGGATGAAGCGGTGTATGGCAAAGGGGCGAAGCGGGCCGTGCCGGATGAGCCAGTGCTCGCCGAGCATCTCGTCCGCAAGGCGGCGGCGATTTGGGCGCTCGAACGGCCGTTTTTGGATGAGCTGCGCCGCAACGAACAAGATCGGTTGCTCGTCGAGCTCGAGCAGCCGTTGTCTTCGATTTTGGCGGAAATGGAATTTGCCGGAGTGAAAGTGGATACGAAGCGGCTCGAACAGATGGGCGAAGAGCTCGCCGAGCAGCTGCGCACGGTCGAGCAGCGCATTTATGAGCTCGCCGGCCAAGAATTCAACATCAATTCACCGAAACAGCTCGGCGTCATTTTATTTGAAAAACTGCAGCTGCCCGTCTTGAAAAAAACGAAAACCGGCTACTCCACTTCGGCGGATGTGCTTGAAAAACTTGCGCCTTATCACGAGATCGTGGAAAACATTTTGCATTACCGCCAGCTTGGCAAGTTGCAGTCGACGTATATTGAAGGATTGCTGAAAGTCGTGCGACCCGATACAAAGAAGGTGCATACGATTTTCAATCAGGCGTTGACGCAAACCGGACGGCTCAGCTCGACGGAGCCGAACTTGCAAAACATTCCGATTCGGCTTGAGGAAGGACGGAAAATCCGCCAAGCGTTCGTGCCGTCGGAGTCTGATTGGCTCATTTTCGCTGCCGACTACTCGCAAATTGAGTTGCGCGTCCTCGCCCATATTGCGGAAGATGACAATTTAATGGAAGCGTTCCGCCGCGATTTGGATATCCATACGAAAACAGCGATGGACATTTTCCAAGTGAGCGAGGACGAAGTGACGCCCAACATGCGCCGTCAGGCGAAGGCGGTCAACTTTGGGATCGTTTACGGGATCAGTGATTACGGCTTGGCGCAAAACTTAAATATTTCACGCAAAGAGGCCGCTGAATTCATCGAGCGCTACTTCGAAAGCTTCCCTGGCGTGAAGCGGTATATGGAAAACATTGTGCAAGAAGCAAAACAGAAAGGGTATGTGACGACGCTGCTGCATCGGCGCCGCTATTTGCCGGATATCACGAGCCGCAACTTCAACGTCCGCAGCTTTGCTGAACGGATGGCGATGAACACGCCGATTCAAGGGAGCGCCGCTGACATTATTAAAAAGGCGATGATCGATCTGAACGCCAGACTGAAGGAAGAGCGGCTGCAAGCGCGCCTTTTGCTACAGGTGCATGACGAGCTCATTTTGGAGGCGCCGAAAGAAGAGATGGAGCGGCTGTGCCGGCTCGTTCCGGAAGTGATGGAGCAAGCGGTCACACTTCGCGTGCCGCTCAAAGTCGATTACCATTATGGCTCGACGTGGTATGACGCGAAATAAAAAGGAGTCTTGGTGTGGATCGCCGGCACCCCTAAAAGGCCGGTGATTTAAGGGGAAATACTGCTCTCCAACAGTGTTTCTCAAATTGAAAAACCTTGCAACACCATCACTTCATTCCTTGTGATTTCTCATAAATCAAGCGAATCCATTGTTTTTCATCAGCCTTCTAAGAAGGCCTGTGATGGAATGAAAAAGCAGTTTCACAACGACTCTTCTCCAGTTGAGAAGCCTTGGGACATCGAGTCGTCCTTCTCAACCAACATGACCGATTTTGCGAAAATCAGCGTTTCTCACCGGCCTTCTAGGCAGAATCTTTCGGTGCGACGATTCTCGGCTGCAACTCGATGAATTGGAGCGAAACAGCTGCCGCCCCATGGAGAATCTTTCTCTCGGCGGATGAACCGGCGTCAATGCGAAAGCGTCGGCGGGAACGATGCAGGAAAACGGAGGAAAGGGGGGATCGCCATGCCGGAATTGCCGGAGGTGGAAACGATCCGTCGTACGCTTTTGCCGCTTATTGTCGGAAAAACGATTGAGGATGTGCGCATCTTTTGGCCGAACATCATCCGCCATCCGCGAGACCCCGAGGAGTTTGCGGCAAGAATGATCGGACAGACGGTGCGTGGTTTGGAACGGAGAGGGAAGTTTTTGAAATTCCTGCTCGACCGCGATGCACTCATTTCCCATTTGCGCATGGAAGGGCGCTACGCCGTTGCTTCTGCCCTCGAGCCGCTCGAACCGCATACGCACGTCGTGTTTTGCTTCACGGACGGCAGCGAACTCCGTTACCGCGACGTGCGCAAGTTCGGAACGATGCACGTTTATGCCAAAGAAGAAGCTGACCGTCGGCCGCCGCTTGCTGAGCTTGGGCCGGAGCCGCTTTCCCCGGCGTTTTCCCCAGCTGTATTGGCGGAGCGGGCGGTGAAAACGAAACGGTCGGTCAAAGCGTTGCTCCTTGATCAGACGGTCGTGGCTGGGTTTGGCAATATTTATGTCGACGAATCGCTGTTTCGCGCCGGCATTCTTCCCGGCCGGCCGGCCGCCTCTCTCTCCAGCAAAGAGATCGAGCGCCTGCATGAGGAAATGGTGGCGACGATCGGCGAGGCGGTCATGAAAGGGGGAAGCACGGTGCGCACGTACGTGAACACGCAAGGGGAAGCGGGTGCGTTTCAGCATAGCTTGTTCGTCTACGGACGCAAAGGAGAGCCATGCAAACGATGCGGCACGCCGATTGAAAAAACGGTCGTCGCCGGCCGCGGCACGCATTATTGCCCGCGCTGCCAGCGCTAGGCGGCGTGTAAAAAGGAGAGAGGTTCCATGACGTTGACGATCGGATTGACCGGCGGGATCGCCAGCGGCAAAAGCACGGTGAGCGCGATGATGCGCGAGCTCGGCCTTCCGGTCATTGATGCTGACGAAGCGGCGCGCGCCGTCGTCCGACCGGGGGAAGACGCCTACCGTCAGATTGTCGCCGCCTTCGGTCCGGGCATTTTGCAGACAAATGGAGAGATCGATCGGGCGAAACTCGGGGCGATCGTGTTCAACGACGAAGAAGAACGGAAAAAGCTAAACGCCATCGTTCACCCGGCGGTGCGTCAGAAAATGCTCGCGGAGAAAGAAGCGCTCGTCCGTTCCGGGGCGAAAACGGTCGTATTGGACATTCCGCTTTTATTTGAAAGCGGATTGACATCCTGGGTCGATAAAGTACTTGTCGTGTATGTTGACGATGACATCCAGCTTCGCCGGCTGATGGAGCGGAACGGGTTCACTGAGGAAGAAGCGCGCGCCCGCATTCGCGCTCAATGGCCGCTGGCGGAAAAAATGAAGCGGGCCGACGCGGTCATCAACAATAACGGAACGAGGGAAGAGACACGCCGTCAGCTGTTGGCTATTTTGAAACAATGGGACGCCTTGGAAAAATAGGCGTCTTTTTTGTTCGCTTTCAGTCATTTTGTTCTCCACATTTCCTAAAAATATGATATACTATTTATACAAATATAAGAAAATAGTATAACATATATGAGAGGAGAACAAAGTGAATGAAGGCGAAAGTGGCGATTAACGGTTTCGGACGAATCGGACGGATGGTGTTCCGGCGCGCCATCAATTCCTCTGACCTCGACATTGTGGCGGTGAACGCCAGCTATCCGCCGGAAACGTTAGCCCATTTAGTGAAATATGACTCAAACCACGGCAAATTTGACGGTGAGGTCATCGCCTTGGAAGACGGCCTGCTCGTCAACGGCAAAAAAGTGAGGCTGTTAAACTCGCGCGACCCGAAACAGCTGCCGTGGAAAGAGCTTGATATCGATATTGTGATTGAAGCGACCGGAAAATTCAACGACCGCGAAAAGGCGAGCCTTCACCTTGAGGCAGGGGCGAAGCGCGTCATTTTAACCGCCCCGGGCAAAAATGAAGATGTGACGATCGTTGTTGGCGTCAACGAGCATATGCTTGACATCGACCGCCATTTCATCATTTCGAACGCCTCGTGTACGACAAACTGTTTGGCTCCGGTCGTCAAAGTGCTCGATGAAGCGTTTGGGATTGAAAACGGCCTGATGACGACGGTTCACGCGTATACGAACGACCAAAAAAACATCGATAACCCGCATAAAGATTTGCGCCGCGCCCGCTCATGCGCGCAGTCGATCATCCCGACGACAACGGGAGCGGCGAAAGCGCTTGGCCTAGTGCTGCCGCATTTAAAAGGGAAGCTTCATGGCATGGCGCTCCGCGTCCCGACGCCGAACGTCTCGCTCGTCGACTTGGTCGTCGACTTGAAGCGCGATGTGACGGTTGATGAGGTGAACGAGGCGCTGATCCGCGCTGCCGACGGCCCATTGAAAGGCATCTTGGATTTCACGATGGAGCCGCTTGTCTCGATCGATTTCAATACGAATCCGCATTCTGCGATTATCGACGGCCTGTCGACGATGGTGATGGAAGGGCGAAAAGTGAAAGTGCTCGCTTGGTATGACAATGAATGGGGCTATTCGTGCCGCGTCGTTGATTTAGCCCATCTTGTCGCGGCCAAAATGAATGAGCGTCTCAGCGTCAATGCGTAACAGCGGTTCGATGTGAAGCGCGCCGCCTGCGCTATGGCTTTTGCGATCCGCACAAACGGATCGGGCCACGGTGCGGGCGTGGGCGCTTTTTCTCTTTTTTATGCAAAAAAATTAAAAAAGCCTGTTGCAAAAACCCCCTAAACAAAGTATACTATGTCTCGTGAACTTCTTAACGGCAAGGGTAATGTGACTACTTAAAGGGTTAGGACCTCTTAGGACTAACTTTCCCCCGTGGTAGTTATACATGCCATTTTGCAACTCACCTTCTGTTTTTTTATTAGTTTGAGAAAATTGGTTAAAGGGGGATTCTTTTCATGGACACGATGGGTCGTCACGTTATCTCGGAACTTTGGGGATGCGACTTTGACAAACTGAATGATATTGATTTTATTGAAAAAACGTTCGTTGACGCCGCGTTAAAGTCGGGAGCGGAGATTCGCGAAGTGGCGTTCCATAAATTCGCTCCGCAAGGCGTAAGCGGGGTCGTCATTATTTCGGAATCGCATTTGACGATTCACACGTTTCCCGAACACGGCTATGCGAGCATTGATGTGTATACATGCGGCCATTTAGACCCGACGATTGCCGCCGATTACATTGCCGAAATGCTGGGCGCGCAAACGCGGGAAACGATTGAACTTCCGCGCGGCATGCGCCCGATCGAAGTGAAAAAGGCGCAGGCGCTGTAATTGGATAATGATAAACCGAAAGGAGCGTAAGCGAAACGCTCCTTTTTTTGCGCCCTCGGCGGTACAACAGCGGCGAAAATCATGGTATGATGGAAGAAAAAGAATGACTAGGGAGACGTGGCAATGAGCATGTGGAAAACACTCAAATACGCCTTCACAAACCATTGTGAAACGCGGGAAAATCATGAAGATGAAGAGCTAAGAAGCCATTATTACAAAGCGACGAACCGCGCCGTCATCGATGCGGTCAAGGAGCTGCTCTCGTCGCTGCCCGGCGCCGAGCTCGTTTCTGTTTCCGAAGAGCGCGGCGAAATTTGTGCGCAAACAAAGCGCGGCAAAAAGTTGTTCATCGTCGCTACCGTCATTTCCGTGCGGCCGTTTGAAACGGCGGTCGACTTTTCCGCGACGACGGAGACGAAGCTATTGCCGTTTGATTTTGGGCATAGCCGGGCGGTCATTCTCGATTTGTATCGGAAGCTCGACGCCCGCCTGCCCTATATCGGTTCCGGACTGAACAGCTAACTATATCTTGTCTGCTTTCGTCCATTCCGGTATGATAGAAAATAAGAAGATCAACGGAGTGGATGTTATGCGATGTCCTTCATGCCATCATCAAGGCACGCGCGTGCTTGACTCGCGCCCGGTTGAAGAGGGTCGTTCGATCCGCCGCCGGCGGGAGTGCGAACAGTGCCATTATCGGTTTACGACGTTTGAGCGGATCGAGGAGCCGCCGCTGATTGTTGTGAAAAAAGAGGGAACGCGCGAAGAATTCAGCCGGGAGAAAATTTTGCGCGGCTTGATCAAAGCGTGCGAGAAGCGGCCGGTGGCGCTCGAGGAGCTTGAAAAAGTGACGCAGGAAATTGAGCGCGAACTGCGCAATCAAGGCGTCTCGGAAGTGAAAAGCGAAACGATCGGCGAAATGGTGATGGAGCGCCTGTCACACATCGATGAGGTCGCCTATGTCCGCTTCGCTTCCGTCTATCGGCAGTTTAAAGATATTAATGTGTTCATTGAAGAACTGAAAGAGCTGATCAAAAAAGGGCAACGGTAAAAAGGGCTTTGGCGTTAGGCGGCAAGCCCTTTTTTCAACGTCTTTTCGGCAGGAAAGGGGAGAGCCGGTTTGAAACGAATACGGCGGAATGGAAGGTCGGAGCGATGCAGCACCATTGGAAAGAGCTGATTGCTGTCGACCGTTATACCGTGCAAAGCCGTGGGGTGTTGCAAGAGGTGGACCGTAAAGTGCTGACGCTGCTTTACCAGCCGCTCATCGGCTGCCGGGCGTTGGCGCTTTATATGACGCTTTGGGGGAGCTTGAGCTGCTTGACGGCCAGGAAGCGACCCATCATCGGCTTATGGCGCTCATGCAGTGCGGACTGCCGGACATTTACAGCGAACGGTTGAAACTCGAAGGAATCGGGCTGCTCGACACATACGTCCACGCTCCAGAGGCGGATGAACCGAAGCTGTTTCTTTATGAGCTGCGTCCGCCGCTGGCGCCAGACCAGTTTTTCCGCGACGAGATGTTGAGCGTTTTTTTGCACCGGCAAGTCGGCCGCCACTTGTTTATCCAGCTGAGCAACTTTTTTGCCCGTCCTTCCATTGATGAAACGAAATTCACCCAGGTGACGCGGTCGTTTTCCGACGTGTTTTCGGCCGTGCCCGCTGAACAAATCGTCGCCGGCCTCAGCGAAGAAGCCGGGCCCGAGCTGCTTGAAGGGAAGGATCACATCAGGCGGGATGAGGCGTCGTATGTGCTCGATGATGATGTATTCGACTTTGAGCTGTTTTTTGCCGGCCTGTCCAAGCAGCTTGTGCCGCGCCGGGCTGTGACAGCGAAAGTGAAGGAAGCGATTAAAAAGCTGGCGTTTTTATACGGCATTCCGCCGCTTGAGATGCAAAAACTGGTCCTTGGCGTCATCGATCCGGCCTATCATATCGATATTGACGCGTTGCGCCGGGCGGCGCGCGAATGGTATGAGCTCGAACATGGCGGTGTCGAGCCGCGCCTCGTCGAACGAGTGCAGCCGCTCGCCTACCGGACGATGGAAAACATCGAACCGCGCACAAAAGAGGAGCAACTAATGAAACAGCTGGAAACAATTTCCCCGCGCCAGCTGCTGAAAGAGATTTCAGGCGGCGCTGAGCCGTCGCTTGCTGATTTGCAGTTGATCGAAGACATTATGTTCCAGCAGCAGCTGCTCCCCGGAGTTGTCAACGTGCTCATTTATTATGTCATGCTCCGGACGAATATGAAGCTGTCGAAAAAATACGTAGAAAAAATCGCCAGCCATTGGGCGCGCAAAAAGGTGAAAACCGTGAAGGAAGCAATGGAACTGGCGAAAGAAGAGGCGAAAACATACCAAAACTGGGCGAACGAAAAGGAAAAAGGGACGCGGACGGTGCGCAAAGTCGTGCGCACGGAAATCGTCCCGGACTGGCTGAACATGGATTACAGCCAGCCGGATGATGATGATTTTGACGTCGAACAGGCGCGCAAAGAGCTTGAGGAACGGCTGAAAAAATACCGTGATGAATCATAGAGGGAAAAGCCATGGAACGAGTAAACCACCTGTTGCAGCGGTTGCTTGGCAATCAACGGTTTAAACAACGCTACGAACAAATGAAACGCTACATTTTGGAGCATCCGGACGTGCAGCCGTTTTTGCGGGCGCACGAACGGCAATTGTCGGCCGATGCGGTTGACCGCAGCTTGATGAAGCTGTATGAGTTCATCGAGCAGCACGGGAATTGCCGCCAATGTCCGGGCCTTGAGCGATGCAACAACATGCTGCCGGGGTACCATCCAAATTTGGTGGTCAACGGTGGAAGGATCGACGTTGAGTACGACCGCTGCCCCAAAAAAGTGCAGCATGACGAGCGAAAACGGCAAGAGTCGCTCATTCAAAGCATGTTCATGCCGCGCGAAATCTTGCGTGCTTCGCTCTCTGACGTCGATCTCAATGACGATGGGCGGATCAAAGCGATCCGATTTGCCGAGCGGTTTGTGGCGGAATACGAGCCAGGGAAAAAAATGAAAGGCTTGTATTTGCACGGATCGTTTGGGGTGGGCAAAACGTATTTGCTCGCCGCGATCGCCAACGAGCTGGCGAAGCGAAACGTTTCGTCGCTGATCGTCTACGTGCCCGAGCTGTTTCGTGAGATGAAACATTCGCTTCAAGACCAGACGATGAACGAAAAGCTTGATTATATCAAAAAAGTGCCGGTGCTGATGCTCGATGACCTTGGGGCGGAGGCGATGTCAAGCTGGGTGCGCGATGATGTATTTGGCCCGATCTTGCAATACCGGATGTTTGAAAACTTGCCGACGTTTTTCACGTCGAACTTTGATATGCAGCAGCTCGCCCATCATTTGACGTATTCGCAGCGCGGCGAAGAAGAGAAGGTGAAGGCGGCGCGCATTATGGAGCGAATCCGCTATTTGGCCTATCCGATTGAAATCACTGGACCGAACCGCCGTGAGCAAAATATATAAAGGCGATTTGAAACGTTGCCGTTTGCACAGGCATGTTGATTAACCCATAAAAACTAGTTGAGCAGGTTCTGTTTCTAGCTTTTCTGCCGTAGTCGGCAAGCGGTTCGTTTGCCGACTGGGGCTGACCCAAAAGGGTAATTTCCCTTAAACAAAACACAACATATTTGTTTTATGCCTGTATACGGTAATAAGAAAGGGTGTCCCGATCCTTTTGGGGCACCCTCTCCTCGAACAATGAACGCCGCTAAGCTTTGTGGTTTTTTAGTCTAAACAGCCCGTTGTCCCCATATATATAAACCAAGCATTCCTTTCGGGCTAAAGGGGGGACAGCGGGTGATCGAAATCCATTTTGACGAGGCAAGCGAAGCGGAAAAAATTGGTTGGGCTGCTAGATCACCGGCAACCGGATGACGGTCCGCTGTTTCATGCCGCTTATGACGGGAACAAAACCGTGGCGGTTTACATACAGGGCGAGGAGAAGCGTGTGCTTGAGGAGCATATCATCCCAGCGATGACGGCGTTTATGCAGGAGGTGATGGAAGACCGGCTGCTGCTATCCATCATTGCCAATGTTTTTTATTTCCGCGACGTCGAAGAACAGCAGCAAATTTTGGCCCTCGCTCATTCGTTTTTGGACGGCGAGCGGAGCGATTACCGGAAAAGCGCGGCGTTTGCCGCCTCGCGCACCGTGATGTTGCGCGACGCTTTTGCCTCCTTTTTGCGCGACGGCTTGTCATTTTCGTTTTCTTCGTTCGTTACGTTCCGGTTAAAGCCGTATATGGAGCGCCTCCAACATTATGTCGAGCTGGCGATTGATGAATACAAGCTGGAGCAGGAGTATCAAAATTTTGTGCAAATGCTGCGCGACTGCCTGGCTGGCCGGACGCCGCAATGGCCGCGCCTGTATTTGGTGCACGATCCGCCGCACTTCGTATTTTACGACAGCGAGCGGCGGGAGCTGTCGGCGGCGGAAGTGAGACAGTTGATCGACCGCCATCTCGTCTTCAGCCAGCCGATGTATATTGATGCATCGGTGCTCGCTCCGCTTGTCTCGCTCGCTCCGGCGGAAATTGAGCTGTACACCGATCATCCGGATGACGGCATGGTGCAGACACTGCAAAACGTGTTTCAAGAACGGCTGATCGTCTGCCGCCGCGCCGATTTTTCCCGCTTGTTTGCCGCCAACGCTGGAAATGGGGGAGAAGCTTGATTTTTCCTGCTGTTTTCGCTATAATGTCGTCATGAATATGGATGAATACAAGCGATGACGAGGACATGGGTGCATTTTTACGGTTTCCAGAGAGGGAAGGCAGCGGCTGGAACCTTCCTAACACGAAAAATGCGCTTACCCCCTCAGAGCTGCGGCAGCGAACGCAACGCCCAGTAGTTGCCGCCGGTGGACGACCGTTATTCTTGTTGAGCCATGGCATGGCGAGGCGTTGCCATGGGAAGAAGGGTGGAACCACGATGAAAACTCGTCCCTTTAGGAGGGAGGAGTTTTTTTATTTTTCCATTTTCATCATCATGACAAAGGAGTGATTGCCAATGCCAGACGTCATTCGCATCACGTTCCCAGATGGGGCGGAAAAGGAGTTTCCGAAGGGGACGACGACGGAAGACATCGCTGCCTCGATCAGCCCGGGGCTGAAGAAAAAAGCGATCGCCGGCAAACTGAACGGCCGGTTCGTTGATTTGCGCACGCCGCTTCACGAAGATGGCGAGCTTGTCATCATTACCCAAGACATGCCGGAGGCGCTTGACATTTTGCGCCATAGCACCGCCCACTTAATGGCGCAGGCGATCAAGCGGCTGTATGGCAACGTCAAGCTCGGCGTCGGTCCGGTCATTGAAAACGGCTTTTACTATGATATCGACATGGAGCATAAGCTGACGCCAGACGACCTCCCGAAAATCGAAGCGGAAATGCGCAAGATTGTCAAAGAAAATTTGGACATCGTCCGCAAAGAAGTGAGCCGCGAAGAAGCCATCCGGCTGTATGAAGAAATCGGCGATGAGTTGAAGCTCGAGTTGATCGCCGATATTCCGGAAGGCGAGCCGATTTCGATTTATGAGCAAGGCGAGTTTTTCGACCTTTGCCGCGGCGTGCACGTGCCGTCGACTGGAAAAATCAAAGAGTTCAAGCTGCTCAGCATCTCGGGGGCCTACTGGCGCGGCGACAGCAACAACAAAATGCTGCAGCGCATCTACGGCACGGCCTTTTTCAAAAAGGAAGACTTGGATCGTTATTTGCGCCTGCTTGAAGAAGCGAAAGAGCGCGATCACCGCAAATTAGGCAAAGAGCTTGAGCTGTTTACGACATCGCAACAAGTCGGACAAGGCTTGCCGCTATGGCTGCCGAAAGGAGCGACGATCCGCCGCATTATCGAACGGTACATCGTCGACAAAGAAGTGGCGCTCGGATACGATCATGTCTACACACCGGTGCTCGGCAGCGTCGAGCTGTACAAGACATCGGGCCATTGGGACCATTACAAAGAAAACATGTTCCCGCCGATGGAGATGGACAACGAAGAACTTGTGCTTCGTCCGATGAACTGCCCGCACCATATGATGATTTACAAAAGCAAGCTGCACAGCTACCGCGAGCTGCCGATCCGCATCGCCGAGCTCGGCACGATGCACCGCTATGAAATGTCTGGAGCGCTTACCGGCCTGCAGCGCGTCCGCGGCATGACGCTCAACGACGCCCACATTTTCGTGCGCCCGGACCAAATCAAAGACGAGTTCAAGCGCGTCGTCAACTTGATTTTGGAAGTCTATAAGGATTTCGGCATTGAGGAATACTCGTTCCGCTTGTCTTACCGCGATCCGCATGACAAAGAAAAATATTACGATGACGATGAAATGTGGGAAAAAGCCCAACGCATGCTGCGGGAAGCCATGGACGAGCTCGGCCTCGACTACTACGAAGCGGAAGGGGAAGCGGCGTTTTACGGGCCGAAGCTCGATGTGCAAGTGCGCACGGCGCTTGGCAAAGACGAGACGCTCTCGACGGTGCAGCTTGACTTCCTGTTGCCCGAGCGCTTTGATTTGACGTACATTGGCGAGGATGGGAAGCCGCATCGTCCGGTCGTCATCCATCGCGGCGTCGTCTCGACGATGGAGCGGTTTGTCGCGTTCCTCATCGAGGAGTATAAAGGTGCGTTTCCGACATGGCTCGCCCCGGTTCAAGTCAAAGTGATCCCCGTGTCGCCGGAGGCGCACCTCGATTACGCGTATGACGTGCAGCGGACGTTGAAAGAACGCGGCTTCCGCGTCGAAGTCGACGAGCGCGACGAAAAAATCGGCTATAAAATCCGCGAAGCGCAAATGCAAAAAATCCCGTACATGCTCGTTGTCGGCGATAAAGAAGTGTCTGAGCGAGCGGTCAACGTCCGCCGCTATGGCGAAAAAGAAAGCCAGACGATGGGGCTTGACGAGTTTATGGCCTTGCTCGCTGACGATGTGCGGGAAAAACGGACAAGATTAGGGAAAGCGCAATAAACCGTTGACAGGCGACATAAACGTTCAAGCGCCACAAGGAAGCAACGGTGGCGATGGCCCATGTCATGGGCGGTTTTTCAAAGAAATGGCGGCGTGAACAAGATTTTCTCTTGCCAATTGAATGTTGATCCGCTATAATAAAAGGCGTTGTGTTTATCAAGATCCGCTCCTTGACATGCCATCGCCAAGGTGGTATAGTGTATAAAGTGGAATGATGGCTTGTTTGTAACAAAAGCAGAAGCACCCCGCTTCTCACCTGACCGACGCCAAGACGGCTGTTGGCAGGTTGTTACGGTTCGTCAATGCGAGTGTAAGGACGTACTGCGCGGGTGCTTTGTGCATCTGCGCTTTTTTTTGGCTGGAAGTGGGGCTCTGCTGGCAAACAAGCCAGTCGGAAAAAACCTTGGAGGTGGCTCATTATTAGCAAAGATTTTATTATCAACGAACAAATTCGTGCCCGTGAAGTGCGCTTGATCGACCAAAACGGCGAACAGCTTGGCATCAAGTCGAAGCAGGAGGCGCTTGAGATTGCGGCAAGACGCAACTTGGATCTTGTGCTTGTCGCGCCGAACGCCAAACCGCCCGTTTGCCGCATCATGGACTACGGCAAATTTCGCTTCGAGCAGCAGAAGAAAGAGAAAGAAGCGCGCAAAAAACAAAAAGTGATCAACGTCAAAGAGGTGCGCCTCAGCCCGACGATCGAGGAGCATGACTTCAACACGAAGCTGCGCAATGCGCGCAAGTTTTTGGAAAAAGGCGATAAAGTGAAGGCGACGATCCGCTTTAAAGGTCGGGCGATCACCCATAAAGAAATTGGGCAGCGCGTCCTTGACCGCTTCTCGGAAGCGTGCGCCGACATTGCCGTTGTCGAAACGGCGCCGAAAATGGACGGGCGCAACATGTTTTTAGTGCTCGCACCGAAAAACGACAACAAGTAAGGAGGAACCTGCGATGCCAAAAATGAAAACTCACCGCGGCTCGGCGAAACGGTTCAAAAAAACGGCCAGCGGCAAATTAAAACGCGGCCACGCGTACACGAGCCACTTGTTTGCCAATAAAACGAAAAAACAAAAGCGTCATCTCCGCAAAGCGACGCTTGTCTCGCCTGGCGATTTCAAACGCATCCGCCAAATGCTTGACAACTTGAAATAACGACCGACTATAGGAGGGAACGATTATGCCACGCGTAAAAGGTGGACCAGTGACGCGCAGACGTCGCAAAAAAGTGTTAAAACTCGCAAAAGGCTATTTCGGCGCGAAACACGCATTATATAGAGTCGCGAACCAACAAGTGATGAAATCGCTCATGTATGCGTATCGCGACCGCCGTCAACGGAAGCGCGACTTCCGCAAACTGTGGATTGTCCGCATCAACGCAGCGGCTCGCCAAAATGGCTTGTCCTACAGCCGTTTGATGCACGGCTTGAAGCTGGCCGGCGTGGAAGTGAACCGGAAAATGCTCGCCGACTTGGCGGTGAACGACCAAGCCGCGTTCGCCCAACTCGCCGACTTGGCGAAAGCGAATTTGAATAAATAACAACGATGGCCATCCTTGATCAGGGTGGCCATTTTCTTATCAAGGAAAGGGATCGATATGGTACAATACGGGATAGCGATCAATCTTCTCGCTTTTTTCGTGATGGGGGTCGACAAATACAAGGCGAAGCGCCGCCGCTTTCGCACCGCCGAGCGGACGCTTTGGCTGCTGGCGTTTGCGGGCGGGGCCATCGGTGCGGCAGCTGGAATGTACACGTTTCGCCATAAAACGCGCCATCGGGCTTTTGGCTATGGCTTGCCGCTGTTGGCAGCGGTGGAGCTGTTTCTCTATTGGCGATGGATGAGGTAGAAAGGGGAGGAGAGAGTCAACTACTCCCACTTAGCTAACGCTTGAAGTGGGGGCTTGCAACTCCCCAGAAGTGCAAACGGACTTCGTCCTCCTTCCTTGACTTGGGGTTGCATCAGGGGGCAGGTTGACGACTACCCAACGACGCAGGTCATGCCTGCATCGTTACCGATTCTCTCGGTGTGTCTGTTGGCAGTACTTGGCTTCCACACACAACAGACGGACCTACGCTCGATGTTTTACGGTTACAACGTTTCCTGTAACCAACTCCATACATCGAGTAGCAGTTATTGGAGTGCCTTTATTGAACGGTTTTCTCCACGCCTTTATTATATCATACACAAAAGAAAGGGGGAACGCGCATTCCTCTCCCACTTACTCCCTTTGGTCGTTGAAGTGGGAGTCTCCTGCGCGAAATAGGATGAATTGGCCTTTGCTTTACGATATGCAGCGCATGTTGGATGAGCGGATTGAAACAGAGCACGGCCTTATGCATGAGGACTTGTTCAATCGGAAAATGCTTGCGTTTCTCGTCGAACTTGGGGAGCTGGCCAATGAGACGCGCTGTTTTAAATTTTGGAGCGTGAAACCGTCGGCGCCGGCGGAACGGGTGCTGGAGGAATATGTCGACGGTTTGCATTTTTTGCTGTCGCTCGGGCTGGATTGCGGGCTGTTTTATGAAAGCCGGGAGCTTCCGGCTGTCGAGCGGCCGCTTGTTGAGCAGTTTTTGGCCATCTTTCGCGCCGCCGAGCGGTTCGGGGAGACGAGAGCGCGAGGGGAATATGATGCGCTGTTTGCGGAGTATTGGCGGCTTGGCGTGGCGCTCGGTTTTTCTTCCGACGACATCGAGGCGGCGTATCGGCGGAAAAATGAAGTGAACCACAAGCGGCAAAACGAGCGCTACTGATCTTTTTTCGGGTGGCGAATGATTCATTTTGCCAATCGTCAGCCTTTTCAAGTATAATAAAAAAGTGGACAAAACCGGAAAGGGGTGCCAAGATGGCGAAGTTGGACGAAACGTTGACGATGCTGAAAGCGCTGACCGATGCGAAAGGCGTCCCGGGCAATGAGCGGGAAGCGCGCGATGTGATGAAGACATACATAGCTCCGTATGCGGATGAAGTGACAACGGATGGCCTCGGCAGCTTGATCGCCAAAAAAGAAGGGAAATCGGGCGGGCCGAAAGTGATGATCGCCGGCCATTTGGATGAAGTCGGCTTTATGGTGACGCAAATCGACGACAAAGGATTCATCCGCTTCCAAACGCTCGGCGGCTGGTGGAGCCAAGTGATGCTCGCCCAGCGCGTGACGATCGTGACGAAAAAAGGCGACATCACCGGCGTCATCGGTTCGAAGCCGCCGCACATTCTGCCGCCGGAGGCGCGCAAAAAACCGGTGGAAATCAAAGATATGTTCATCGACATCGGCGCGACAAGCCGCGAGGAAGCGATGGAGTGGGGCGTCCGCCCGGGCGATATGATCGTGCCGTATTTTGAATTTACGGTATTGAACAATGAAAAAATGCTGCTCGCGAAAGCATGGGACAACCGGATCGGCTGTGCGGTCGCCATCGATGTGCTCAAGCAGCTGAAAGGCGTCGACCATCCAAACACGGTATACGGCGTCGGCACGGTGCAGGAAGAAGTCGGCTTGCGCGGCGCGCGCACGGCCGCCCAATTCATTCAGCCAGATATCGCGTTTGCTGTTGACGTCGGCATTGCCGGCGACACGCCGGGGGTGTCGGAAAAAGAAGCGATGGGCAAACTCGGCGCCGGCCCGCACATCGTCTTGTACGACGCAACGATGGTGTCGCACCGCGGCTTGCGCGAATTTGTCATCGAAGTGGCGGAAGAGCTCAACATTCCGTACCATTTTGATGCCATGCCAGGCGGCGGTACGGACGCGGGAGCGATTCACTTAACCGGCATCGGCGTTCCGTCGCTCACGATTGCCATCCCGACGCGCTACATCCACTCGCACGCCGCCATTTTGCACCGCGACGACTACGAAAACACGGTCAAGCTGCTTGTTGAGGTGATCAAACGGCTTGACGCCGACAAAGTGAAACAACTGACGTTTGACGAATAAAAACACCGGCCGATTCGGCCGGTGTTCGTCATTGTTTAACCGCCTGCTCGAGTGTTGTGAGCATCATGTCTTTTTGCTGCTCATTGGCATGCGTCCAAATGGCTTCAAAGAGGACACCGAGGCCGGGCAAATATTTTTCCTCGCCTCGTTGGATCGCATCTTCGATCGTATGTTCCAGCTGCTCTTTCGAGTTGTTGGCGACGTTGTGCATAATGGCTTCCCGCAAGTTCAAATCCATTTGTCTCACCTCGTTGGCCGTATTGTACACCGTTATCGTTTGCCAATGGCGGCGGATTTATACATGGAGCGGCTCTCGTATATGGTATAATAGAGGAAAAACTAGACCGAAATGAGTGATGGCGACGATGGACGAGAAACCGCTCTATGGATTGGAACGAACGGTATTTCGCCAACTGCTCCATCTATTTTCCCGTTATGCTGATGTCATTGAAAAAGTCATTTTGTTCGGCTCAAGAGCACGAGGCGATTACAAGGAAGGATCGGATATCGATTTGGCGATCCAATTTCGAAAACCGTGAGGCCCGCTGTACCTCCTGCAATCGGACTTGGATGAACTTCCGATCATTTATCCGATCGATGTTGTTGATTACAATCAAATTCACAACGAACAGCTAAAAATGAATATTGACCAAGAAGGAAAGACGATTTTTCAAACGAACGAGCACGGGAAGGTGATGGTCACAATGAGCCGGCTGATGGATCGATTTTACGATTTCGAACGGGCGCTCTCCAAACTCCGGCAAAGTGCCGCAAGAGACGCCCAAACGGATGACCTTGTTGTTGATGCGACCATTCAACGCTTTGAATTCACGTACGAACTAGCATGGAAATGGATGAAACTTTATTTGGAGCATCAGGGATACGCTGAAGTGACGAGTCCGAGGAAAACGATTCGCGAGGCGTTTCGGGAAGGGTTGATTCAAGACGGAGAGACATGGCTTCGCATGCTCGAAGACCGCAACCGGACGTCCCATACGTATGATGAAGAAACTGCCATGGACATGTATGAACGCATTCGCACCCACTATATCCCGCTGTTTGACCGCTTGCTTGACGAAATGAAACAACGGCTTGACTCGGCGACATGAGCGGCCGGCGTGCGGAACGGAACGCGCTTGGCTTTGTGAAGGAACTTGACTTTGGTCGTGAAAGATGACAACGGCACACATTTTGCTATAATCAAAGGAAGAAACTTGACGCATGAGGTGACGACACAATGGAGAAAGCGACATTCGCCGGCGGCTGCTTTTGGTGCATGGTGACGCCGTTTGAGGAGCTCGATGGCATTTACGGCATCGTCTCCGGCTATACAGGGGGACATGTGGAAAATCCAACATACGAGCAAGTGAAAACCGGCACGACCGGCCACTACGAAGCGGTGCAAATCACCTTCGACCCGGACGTCTTTCCGTATGAGCGGCTCTTGGAGCTGTATTGGTGCCAAATCGACCCGACCGATGACGGCGGCCAGTTTCACGACCGCGGGCCGCAATACCGGACGGCGATTTTTTACCATAACGAAAAACAGCGCCAGCTTGCCGAGCAGTCAAAGCGGGCGCTCGAGGAAAGCGGGCGCTTCTCCAAGCCGATCGTGACGAAAATTTTGCCGGCCACCACGTTTTATCCGGCGGAAGAGTACCATCAAAACTATCATAAGAAAAATCCGGAACATTACAAGCAAGATCGAGCCGCCTCGGGGCGTGACGAATTTATCGCCAAACATTGGGGGACGAAGCGGTGAAGCGGATCGAATCGCCGAAAAATGCGCGCGTCAAACAATGGAAAAAGCTGCTGACCAAAAAAGGGCGCGATGAGACCGGATTGTTTTTGCTTGAAGGGTTTCATCTTGTCGAAGAGGCCATAAAAAGCAACGCGCCCCTTGTCGAGCTGATCGTTGATGAGCGGACGGCCGTCCCGCCCGGCTGGAACGTCACAGGTGTCCCGGTTACGATCGTGACCGAAGCGGTGATGAGGGCGATCAGCAGCACGGAGACGCCGCAAGGCATCGCCGCGGTGTGCCGACAGCTGTCGACCGAGCTTGAAGGCGTGAAGACCGCCTTGCTCATTGACGCCGTGCAAGACCCGGGCAATCTCGGGACGATGATTCGCACCGCCGATGCCGCCGGGATCGATGCTGTCATCCTTGGCGAAGGGTGCGCCGATGTGTACAATCCGAAAGTGGTGCGGGCGACGCAAGGGTCGCTGTTTCATCTTCCGGTTGTCAAAGGCGATCTGGCACAATGGATCGCGCGTTTCAAGGAGCAGGGCATTCCGGTGTACGGCACCGCCTTGGAGAACGCCGTCGATTACCGCACCGTTCCACAATCGTCTTCGTTCGCCTTGCTCGTCGGCAATGAAGGAAGCGGCGTCCGACCCGACCTGCTGCGCCTAACGACAGAGAACGTGTACATCCCGATTTACGGCCGCGCCGAGTCGCTGAACGTCGCCGTTGCGGCCGGAATTTTGCTTTATTCCTTGCAGGCGGTGCGGTAAAATAGAATCGAAAATCAATAGGACAAGGGAGCGGAGACAGATGGATGGCGAACTGCGGGCGTTATTGAACGCTGTGCTCGAGCGTCTTGATGTTCAAGGGGCCTACATCGAACAAATGCGCATGGATATCGTCAAGCTGCAAGGAAGCGTGAAACAACTCGAAGACAAAGTCGATCGCCTTCAAAGTGATGTGGACGCCATGAAAAAAGACATGGACGCCATGAAAAAAGACATGGATGCCATGAAAAAAGACATGGATGCCATGAAAAAGGACATGTTGGGGGTCAAAAAAGATGTCGCCGCGCTCAAGGAAGGGCAAGTGCGGCAGGAAAAAATTATGGAGCGCCTTGCCATCCGCTCGATTGAACAGGAAGCGGAAATCGATGAGCTGCGCAAAGAAATTTCGGCCTGACCTTGCCTTTGCCCACTCATTTGCGTATAATGAATAGCGACAATTTCCCATACGGACAACAACGATGACGGAGAAAAGTAGCTTGCTGTTCGCCATCCAGGGAGAAAACGCCATAGACTGGGAGCGTTTTTATGGCCGACGCAAGTGAAGTTCACCTCCTGAGTTGACACCGGGACCATCCCGACGAGGGATGTAAAGGTGTTCCGGCTTTCGGCCGTTATCGCAATGAAGTGAACAGCACGCTTATGCTGTTAACAAGGGTGGTACCGCGAGCAACAACTCGTCCCTTACCGGGGCGGGTTTTTTTTATCATCTTAAACCGAGAAGCCCCCCGCTTCTACGCGTGAGCGTAAGTGGGAGGGCGTTCAACTGAAATGAGGAGGGATTGATGTGAAAGAACGGCTGTACGAGCTGAAACGCCAGGCGCTCGAACAAATCGGCCAAGCCCGCGACTTAAAAGCGCTGAACGACGTGCGCGTCGCCTATTTAGGCAAAAAAGGGCCGATCACCGAAGTGCTGCGCGGCATGGGGGCATTGCCGCCGGAAGAGCGCCCGAAAATCGGCGCGCTTGCCAATGAAGTGAGAACGGCGATCCAGCAGGCGCTGGAAGCGAAACAAGCGAAACTGGAACAGGAGGAAGTGGAGCGGAAGCTGGCTGCCGAGGCGATTGATGTGACGCTGCCGGGCCGGCCTGTGAGTCTTGGCAACCCGCATCCGCTGACGCGTGTCATTGAAGAAATTGAAGACTTGTTTATCGGCATGGGCTATACGGTCGCCGAAGGGCCGGAAGTGGAGACCGACTATTACAACTTTGAGGCGCTCAACTTGCCGAAAGGACATCCGGCCCGCGATATGCAAGATTCGTTTTACATCACGGAAGAGATTTTGCTTCGCACCCATACGTCGCCGATGCAGGCGCGGACGATGGAAAAGCACCGCGGGCGCGGCCCAGTGAAAATCATTTGCCCGGGCAAAGTGTATCGCCGCGACACCGATGATGCGACGCATTCGCACCAGTTTACGCAAATTGAAGGATTGGTTGTTGACCGGAACATCCGGATGAGCGATTTGAAAGGGACGCTGCGCGAATTTGCCCGCAAGCTGTTCGGGGAAGGGCGCGACATTCGCTTCCGGCCGAGCTTTTTCCCGTTCACGGAACCATCGGTCGAAGTCGATGTGTCCTGCTTCCGCTGCGAAGGGCGGGGCTGTGGCGTCTGCAAAGGCACCGGTTGGATCGAAATTTTAGGAGCCGGCATGGTGCATCCGAACGTGCTTGAGATGGCCGGTTTTGATTCGAAAACGTACACCGGCTTTGCGTTCGGCATGGGGCCGGAGCGGATCGCGATGCTGAAGTATGGCATTGATGACATCCGCCATTTCTATCAAAACGATCTACGTTTCTTGCGGCAATTTTTGCGTGTGTAACAGAAAAAGGAGGAGTTGGGAATGCTCGTTTCTTACCGTTGGCTAGGGGAATACGTCGATTTGACGGGCATCACCGCCAAAGAGCTCGCGGAGCGGATTACGAAAAGCGGCATTGAAGTCGAGCGGGTCGAAGCGCTTGACCGGGGAATGAAAGGAGTCGTCATCGGTCATGTGCTCGAGTGCGAGCCGCACCCGAACGCGGATAAACTGCGGAAATGCCTTGTCGACTTGGGAGAGGACGAACCCGTGCAAATCATTTGCGGCGCCCCGAACGTCGCCAAAGGGCAAAAAGTCGCCGTCGCCAAAGTCGGGGCGGTGCTGCCGGGCAATTTCAAAATCAAACGGGCGAAGCTGCGCGGGGAAGAATCGAACGGTATGATTTGTTCGCTCCAAGAGCTTGGCGTCGAAACGAAAGTCGTGCCGAAAGAATACGCGGACGGCATTTTCGTCTTTCCAAGCGACGCGCCGATCGGCGCCGATGCCATCGAGTGGCTCGGCTTGCATGACGAAGTGCTTGAACTGTCCTTGACGCCCAACCGCGCCGATTGTTTAAGCATGATCGGCGTCGCCTATGAAGTCGCCGCCATTCTCGGCCGCGATGTAAAACTGCCGGAAGCGGCGGTCAAGGAAAACAGCGAACATGTCCATGAATACATTTCCGTGCGCGTTGAGGCGCCGGAAGACAATCCGCTGTACGCCGGGCGGATTGTGAAAAACGTCCGGATCGGCCCGTCGCCTCTTTGGATGCAAGCGCGTTTGATGGCGGCCGGCATTCGCCCGCACAACAACGTCGTCGACATTACGAACTACATTTTGCTTGAGTACGGCCAGCCGCTTCATGCGTTTGACTACGACCGCCTCGGTTCGAAGGAGATTGTCGTCCGCCGTGCAAAAGCGGGCGAAACGATCATCACCCTTGATGATGTCGAGCGGAAGCTGACGGAAGAACATCTCGTCATCACCAACGGCCGCGAGCCGGTCGCCTTAGCCGGCGTGATGGGCGGGGCGAATTCGGAAGTGCGCGACGACACGACGACCGTGTTCATTGAAGCGGCGTACTTTACAAGCCCGGTCATCCGCCAAGCGGTGAAAGACCACGGGCTGCGCAGCGAGGCGAGCACCCGATTTGAAAAAGGGATCGATCCAGCGCGGACGAAAGAAGCGCTCGAGCGCGCCGCGGCGTTGATGTCGGAATACGCCGGCGGCGAGGTCGTCGGCGGCATCGTCGAAGCGAGCGTGTGGCGCCAAGACTCAGTGGTGGTGACGGTCACGCTCGAACGCATCAACGGCGTCCTCGGCACGGCAATGTCGAAAGAGGAAGTGGCCGCGATTCTTTCGAACTTGCAATTTCCGTTTACGGAAGACAACGGAACGTTCACGATCCACGTCCCGTCGCGTCGGCGCGACATTGCAATTGAAGAAGATATCATTGAAGAAGTCGCCCGTTTGTACGGCTACGACCGCCTGCCGGCGACGCTGCCGGTGGCCGAGGCGAAACCGGGCGGACTCACGCCGTACCAGGCGAAGCGCCGCCGCGTCCGCCGCTATTTGGAAGGAGCCGGCTTGTTCCAAGCGATCACGTATTCGTTGACGAGCCCGGACAAAGCGACGCGCTTTGCGCTTGAGACGGCCGAACCGATCCGCTTGGCGCTGCCGATGAGCGAAGAGCGGAGCGTTCTTCGACAAAGCTTGATTCCGCATCTGCTCGAAGCGGCGAGCTACAACCGCGCCCGCCAAGTCGAGAACGTCGCCTTGTACGAAATCGGCTCTGTCTACTTGTCCAAAGGAGAACACGTCCAACCGGCGGAAAACGAGCGGCTTGCCGGCGTTCTCACCGGCTTATGGCACGCCCATTTGTGGCAAGGCGAGAAAAAAGCGGCTGATTTTTACGTCGCCAAAGGCGTTCTTGACGGGTTGTTCGACTTGCTTGGGATGTCCAAGCGCATCGCGTACCGCCCGGCGAAACGCGCCGATTTGCATCCCGGACGGACGGCGGACATTGTGTTTGACGGCCGGGTCATCGGCTTTGTCGGCCAGCTCCATCCAGCCGTGCAAAAAGAGTACGATTTAAAAGAAACGTACGTCTTCGAGCTCGCCTTGGCCGAGCTGTTGAACGCCGAAAGTGAAGCGATCCGCTACGAGCCGATTCCGCGATTCCCGTCCGTCGTGCGCGACATTGCCTTGGTCGTCGACGAAAACGTCGAAGCTGGCGCCCTCAAGCAAGCGATCGAAGAAGCCGGGAAACCGCTTGTCAAAGACGTCTCCCTCTTTGACGTCTACAAAGGCGACCGCCTGCCGGACGGGAAAAAATCGCTCGCCTTCTCGCTCCGCTACTACGATCCGGAGCGGACGCTCACGGATGAAGAAGTCGCCGCCGTCCACGAGCGGGTGCTCGCCGCGGTCGAGAAACAATTTGGCGCGGTGCTGCGCGGGTAAAACGAAAAGCTGTTCCAAAAAGCGACTCGCTTTTGGAACAGCTTTTTTTGGATGGATGGCATAGAATCGGAGCAAGGAAATAGGATTTGGAAGGTTCCGCTGAATCATCGCCTGATGTCCAAAACATGCATATAGATGCCATTTGAAGCTTTAAGATTCGTCGCTTTTCCTAAGCATTGGATCGACTGCCAAGACGTGATGGAGGCAAGCCTTGGCAGTCGAAAAAATGGACAAGCGGCTTTTCCGTTAAGGAGATGGTAAACGTTTTCGTTGCGTCGATACAGATGCGGTTGTGCTGCCCTGTCAGCCGCGTTCGGCGATGATTTGCCCGGTTTGCGACACATCGTATCCGCCAAGCGCTTCGAGTTCGGTGCGGAACGAATCGGAGCGAAGCACGTTCAAGACGGCGGCGATGAGCGGTTCGTTCTCCCGCGTCCGCAGCATGACGACATCATACTGCTCTTTCATCAGCGGAATGAACTCGACGCCGGCCATTCGCGCCACTTTTTCCGTGCCGATGCCGACATCAGCGAGACCCGCCGCCACCGCGGAGGCGACGCTCAAATGGCTTGTCTCCTCACGCTCATAGCCGCGAATAGCGGACGGTGACAGCCCATGCAGGCGCAGCTGTTCATCCAAGAGCACACGCACCCCCGCTCCTTTTTCCCGGTTGACGATCACGACGTCGCTCCTTCCTAAGTCGCTCCACGTTTGAATGCCGCGCGGATTGCCTTTTTGCACGTAAAACCCGATCGGCCTGCGCATCAAGTTCACCATGATGTACGCATGGCCTGTCAACAGCTTTTCAACATAGGGACGGTTGTACTCACCCGTTTGCCCGTCAAACAAATGCACGCTGACGATGTCACATTGCCCTTTGTATAGAGCGATCAATCCGTTGAGGCTGCTCGTATAGGTGCGAAGCGATTGATAAGGGCCGCCTTTCTCGAGATGGACGCCAAGCAAATCGAGTGCCATATCTTGACCGCTGATGATGGTGGGGCGAAAAGCGGTTTCGGTCGGCCGTGAAACGGCGGGGGAAACGGTGCTTGCCTCCCCTTTTTGCCCGGCGATGTACCGCTTGAGATCATCCGCGGTGATCCGCATTTGCCGCCCAACGCGAAAGGCGGGCAGCTTCCCTTTTTTCACTAAATCATACACCGTTAGTTTTGACACCTTTAATAAGGAAGCGATTTCTTCAATCGTGTATGACTGCGGCTCCGGCATCATGCAATCCTCCTTTCTTCCATTGTAGCGCAAAGAAAGGGAGGTGAAAAAATTTTTTCTTTCATAACTATTTATCATTATTTATAATTAGATATCATTACATATAAAAATCTAAATGGAGATAAGGGGGATGTAGATGCGAAAAATGGCATGGCTTGTCGCGGTGGTCTTGTTGTTCGGCTTGTATGGCTGCGACAGCGGTTCGAAAGAGGGGGCTGGGCAAACGAAATCGGCGGACAAAGTGGAGCTCACTATCTCCGCCGCGGCCAGTCTGCAAGAAGCGCTGGAAGAAGCGAAAACGGCGTTTGAACGAAAGCACCCGAACATCCGCATCCAATATAATTTTGGCGCGTCGGGCGCCTTGCAAAAACAAATTTCCGAAGGGGCGCCGGTCGATCTCTTTTTCTCCGCGGCTGCCGAGCCATTTGAGGAACTGAAAAAGGAAGGGCTGATCGATTCCAAACACGAAAAAACCGTGCTCGCCAACGAGCTGGTGCTCATCGTTCCGAAACAAGGAGAAGAGGCGATTCAGTCGCTCGATGACATCACCCGCGCCAAACGGATCGCCATCGGCATCCCCGAATCGGTGCCGGCCGGTATGTACGCGAAACAAACATTGGAGAAGGCGGGGCTGTGGGAGCAGGTGAAAGCGAAGCTTGTTTACGCGAAAGACGTTCGTCAAGTGCTGACGTACGTGGAAACCGGCAACGTCGACGCCGGATTTGTGTACCGGACGGACGCGCTCGCCTCGGAGAACGTCAATATCGTCGCTGCAGTGCCAAGCGGCATGCACGACCCGATCGTCTATCCGCTTGGTGTCGTCAAGACGAGCAAACATCTCAAGGAGGCGCAACAGTTTTACTCGTATTTGACAAGCGGTCCAGCGCTGCAAATGTTCGAAGAGCACGGATTTCGCCGCGCCCGCTAGAAGACTGGTGGGCGAGTAAAAATACCGCTGAATCCTGTCTTTTCTCAACTAGAGAAGCCTAGCACAATCAGCCTTCTTTTTTGGCAAAATGCCGCCTGTTTGCTGTCCTTCACATGGGAAGGGGACATATGGTAAAATAACAAACAAGAAAACGTTATAGGCGATGGAGTTCGCCATAACCGCCGGCTTCCGGCTGATGACTCCTGCTGCAAATGAAAGCGGCAGGAGTCTGTTTATTTTACGAAGGAGCCGTGGCCGCGAAGCGCACCCTAGGTCTGTAAGATATCCACAAAACTGAAAAAGGATGTAAGAGATTTTGTCGAAAAATATTTTTTGGACACCCCTGAGGGGCCGAAAAGCCTTGATAAATCAACATTTCTAGAGGGAGGGATGGTTATTGGTCTATCTCGCTGTCGGCATCGCCGGCATGATCGGCACGCTTGTCCGCTATGGCCTCGGTTTGGTTGTTCCCGCCGCCGCCGTCGGCGGCTTTCCGCTCGGGACGCTTTTCATCAACTGGACAGGCTCGTTTTTGCTCAGCTGGTTCACCGTGATGTTCACCCGCCGCCCCGCGTGGCCGCCATGGCTGAAAACAGCCGTAACGACCGGGTTCGTCGGTTCGTATACGACGTTTTCGACGCTTAGCGTTGAATGTGTGGAATTGATGGAACAAGGGCGCTTTGGCATGGCGGCCGTTTATATCGCTGCCAGCCTGTTTGGCGGGTTGCTCGCCTCATGGGCTGGATATGCCGCCGCTCAACCGGAACGGAAGGAAGGGATTGGATAATGTACGCACCGCTGTTTGTGGCGATCGGCGGTTTTTTCGGCGCCATGGCCCGCTATCTCGTCAGCCGCTGGGCGGCTCGGCGTTCGCCGCGTTTTCCGCTCGGGACGCTCATTGTCAACTTGCTTGGGTCCTTCTTGCTCGGCTGGCTCGCCGGAAGCGGCGCCGCCGATGCCGCAAAACTGCTTGTTGGCACGGGCTTTATGGGCGCGTTCACCACGTTTTCGACCTTAAAATGGGAAAGCGTGCAAATGATGCAGCAACGCCAATGGGCGAAGGTTGTCGTTTATTTGGCGGCTACGTATTTGTGTGGCGTTTGGCTCGCGTGGCTTGGCTATCACGTGGGGCGGTGACCGCAGCGCCGAAAAACAAGCATTGTTTCTTAATTAGTTGATTGTGAAAAAGAACGTTCTTGGCTTGCTTTTAGAGGGCTGGTGATTGAATGAAAAATGTGAATCAACAACAGTGTTTTTCAATTTGATAAGCCTTGTAAAATCTGTTTTTCTCTTTGATCAAAAATGACCGATTTGCAGGAATGATTGTTTTTTCATCGCCCTTCTAGGCAATCAGTATGGATGAATGGATAGAAAAATCTTCCCCGCAAACGATTCGTTCGCGGGGAAACGGAGATCGATGAAGGACAACGTTCGAAACACGGATGGCGTTATCTTCTGCTTTTTCCAAACAATAATTGTTCGAGAATGTCATGAATGCGCGTATTTTCATAAATGCCGGTGAATCGCTCCGCTCCCGGGCCCATGGCAGTCAGCGGCACATCGGCGGCGGTGTGGCCTGTTGTCGTCCAGTCGAGGGCGAACGTTTGCGTAGAGCGGGCAATTGGAAACGGACCGTCTTCGCCGGAGATCGTTTTGCCGTCTCCCGACTCATCCGTGCCGCCCGGCGTTTCGATCGTCAAGCCGCCGCATTCATGGTCAGCGAGCACGAGGACGAGCGTATCCCGATGGCGCTTGGCGTACTGTTTCGCTACGGCGACCGCTTCGTCAAGCTGCTGGCCCGCTTTGATCATGAGCGATCCGTTGTTTTCATGGCTCATTTCATCAATGGCTTCTTCTTCGACAACGAGGAAAAAGCCCTTTTTATTTTGCGACAGCACGTCAAGCGCTTTTTTTGTCATATCGGGCAGCGGCACAACGGGATTGTACACATCTCCTTCTCCTTCGGGGCGCTGCTGGAACATTTCTTCGTTGGCAAACAGTCCAAGCAGCTTGCGGCCGGACGCTTGTTTCAGCTCATCGGCGGTGCGGACGTACGTGTAGCCGAGCTGCTTGGCGCGTTCAACCAAGTTTCCTTGCGTGCCTTTGCTTGCTTCTTCCGGATCTTCGGCTGGATGGTCGGGGTAATAGCCAGGATTTCCAGCAGGATACCAGTAATCTTCCCCGCCGCCCAAAATGACATCCACTTTCGTTTGTTCGATGTATTGCTTGGCGATGTCGCTTTGGGCAGAGCGATTGGCGGTGTGGGCGGCAAACGCAGCCGGCGTGGCGTCCGTCACTTGGGCGGTCGTGACAAGCCCTGTTGCCTTGCCGGCTTTTTTTGCTTGTTCCAAAATCGTTTCCACTGGTTTTCCTTGCAGATCAACAGAGATGGCGCCGTTGTACGTTTTCACGCCTGAGGCGATCGCGGTCGCCGCCGCAGCGGAGTCGGTGATGAATGACTTCGAGTCGGCGGAGTTCGTATGGACAAGCCCGCTGTATGGCATATCGTCCATCTCCAATTCTCCAGCGATCCCTTTTGTGGCAAGGCGAATGGCGTTGCGATGCGCTGTGCCCATGCCGTCGCCGACAAAAAGGACGACATTTTTCACCTCAGACGGCTTCGATTGTTTCGCTGGGGCGGCCCATGCATCTTGTCCGGCTTGATGCAGCGCCAGTCCGGCGCTCAGCACGGCGATGAGCAAAGCCGTGCGGCGTTTCGATTGGAACATCGTTCTCCTCTCCCTTTTCAGATGATTTTGTCATCTTTATCGTACAAGCTGGATGTTAAGTGTTCGTGAATGCCATGTAATCGTTTTGAAAACATTTCCTTATTATTCGAATGGGGCGACAGAATGGGTTCTCTTTTGCCAACATTCCTCGTTGACTTTTTCTTTTTTCCTTGGTATCGTTACTAATAGTTCAACAGTTGAACTAAATGGACAAATGCCGCCGTGCAAGAGAGCATCTGGTTGATTGTGCAATCATGAAACAAACGGAGGTGAATCAATGCCGGGACGAAACATCGATGAGTGGATTGACCGCTATTTGTCCGTGTCGTTTCTCGTGATGAAACGCGGAGCGGCGCTTGTCAAAGGCAGTCTTTGCGAAGAGATGACGCACGATCAATATTATTTGCTTCGCTACATCCGCAGGCGGGGGGCGTGCACGTCAACGGAGCTCGCTGCGATGTTTGGCGTGAACAAAAGCGCGGTGACGGCGATGACAAATCGCCTCGTCGACAAAGGCTGGCTACGCCGCGACCGTGACGAGAACGACCGGCGCGTCATCGTCTTATCGCTGACGGAGCAGGGGGAAGCATGGGTAGAGGAAATGGACCGCAGCGTCTATCGGCTCGTCGAAGAAGTGATCGCCCGCTTTCCAGAGGAGGAGATCGAAACGTTCATCCGTACGTATGAACGGTTGGCCCGCGTGCTGCAGGAGGTGGAAGAAGCGAAATGAGGGCGATGATCAAAGGAAGATGGTTTGTGCTTGCGGCGTGGATCATCATGGCGGCGGTGCTTGTGATGACCGCGCCGAACATGGGCGAGCTTGTCAGGGAAAAAGGGCAGCTGAGCGTGCCGGACGGCTACTCATCGTCATTGGCGGCAAAATTGATCAAAGAGGCAAACGGCCAGGAAAACAAACAAAATGAACGATCCGCGGTGCTTGTCTTTTACCAAAAAGGCGGGCTGACGGCGGACGATAAAAAAGAGATTGAACGGGCGGTAAACGCGCTCGAAAAGAAAAAAGAGGAACTTCATGTCACGAACATCGTCTCGCCGTTTGCCAGCCGGGAGTTGGAAAAAGAACTCATCTCCAAAGATGGAACGACGATGCTCATTTCCGTCAGCATCGACCCGGCCGGGCGGACGGCGAAGCAATTGACCGACGCCCTGTATAAAGCGGTCGATGGCGTCAAGGTCGAGCATTATTTCACCGGCGGCTGGATGATCGATGAAGATGTCGTGACGAGCTCGCAGGAAGGCGTGAAGAAAACGGAAGGGATCACGGTCGTCTTTATTTTAATTGTGTTGCTCGCCGTGTTCCGCTCGCCGGTGGCGCCGCTCATTCCGCTGCTCGCGGTCGGGGCGACGTATGTCGTCTCGCAGTCGGTCGTTGCGTTTTTAGTAGATAAAGTGAATTTCCCGCTGTCGACGTTCACGCAAACGTTTTTAGTCGCGGTGTTGTTTGGCATTGGGACCGACTATTGCATTTTGTTGCTGAGCCGGTTTAAAGAAGAACTGGCGAAACGCGGCGATCGGGTGGAAGCGATCGTCGCCACGTACCGGACGGCTGGGAAAACGGTGGCCGCAAGCGGCATTGCCGTCATGATCGGCTTTGCGGCGATCGGTTTGTCGACGTTTAAGCTGTACCAATCGGCGGCGGCCGTCGCCGTTGGGGTAGCGGTGCTGCTTTTGGCGCTCGTGACGCTTGTGCCGTTTTTCATGGCCGTGCTTGGCGAGAAGCTGTTTTGGCCGGTGCGGGGGAAGCTCGAGCATGGGCAAAGCCGGCTTTGGCTCGCGGCTGGCCGATTTGCGTTCGCCCGTCCGCTTTTGGCGCTGGCGATTGTCGCCGTCGTGACCGTGCCGGTGTTGGCGACGTATGATGGCAAACTGTCGTTTGATTCCATGGAAGAGATCGGCGATCATTATCGTTCCGTCAAAGCGTTTGACATCATTGCCGATCATTTCAATCCGGGAGATGCCATGCCGACGCAGGTGGTATTGAAAAGCAAAGAGCCGCTTGATTCGGAAGAAGGGCTGGCGTTGATTGAGAAAATGAGCCGTGAGATCGAAAAAGTTGATGGCGTGGCGAGCGTCCGCTCGGCGACGCGTCCGACGGGAGAGCCGATTCAGGAGCTGTATGTCACCGAACAGGCGAAACAGCTGAAAAGCGGCCTTGGCGCCGGCAAAGAGGGCATTGAGAAAATCGGCTCCGGCCTTGAGGCGGCAAGCCAAAAGTTGTCCTCGTCCGCTCCGCAGCTGAAGCAGGCGTCATCCGGCGTCGGCCAGCTCGTCTCCGGAACGGAGCGGCTTGAAGACGGCCTGCGCCAGCTGCAAACCGGTCTCAGTCAAATTGAACAAGGGGTGCGCCGGGGAGCAATGGGCGCCGGTGAGCTGAAAAACGGCTTAGTGACGCTTCGCGACAATGCAAAAAAGCTGCAGGAAGGCGCCACGCAGCTGCTTGACGGCTACAAGCAGGCGGAACAAGGACTGTCGGCGCTAAGCGGCCAGTACCGGCAAATCGAAGCGGGATTAAAAGCTGTCGCCGCTCAGCTTGCCGCCGTGCAGACGATGCTCGGGCAAGTCGAACAGTCGCATCCGGAACTCCGTCAAGATGGGCAATACCAACAAGCAAAAATGACGGTTGCCGCCTTGTCCGGCCAGACGAAACAAATGGCGGACGGCCTCACGCAATTGAACGGGGCGCTTGAGCAGGCGCGCGCCGGTTTGGCGAAAGCGAACGAATCGTTCGCCCAACTCGCGGCTGGTCAAGCGGCGGTCAACGGCGGCTTGGATCAAGTCATTGCCGGGCTTAGTGAGCTCGAAGCCGGATTGACGAAAGCGGCCGACGGCCAGAAACAGGCGGTTGACAAATTGCCGCAATTCTCCCGAGGGCTTGAGCAAGTGAACGGCGGCCAGCGCCAATTGCTTGAGCATTTCTCCGCGCTTGGCGGCCAGCTCGGCCAGCTTGTAAATGGCTTGGACCAAAGCGCGTCCGGCCTTCAAAAAGTGGCGGACGGCCTCGGAACGGCGGAAACGTATTTAGCCGATTTGTCATCGGCCCCGGAGAAAGAAATGGCCGGCTGGCACATGCCGAAAGAGGCGCGCGAAAGCAAAGACTTTGCGCAGGCGAAAGACGCGTATATGTCGAAAGACCGCCACATCGTGACGTTCGACGTCGTTTTAAAAGAAAATCCGTATTCAACATCGGCGCTCGGCCGCATCGATGACATTCGCGCCGCGGCCGAACGGGCAGTGAAAGGAACGAAGTGGGAAGACGCGACGATCGCTGTCGGCGGCGTCACCAGCACGTACGCCGATTTGCAGGCGATTTCGAACGCCGACTATCGGCATACCGCGGTGCTTATGCTCATTGGCATCGCCATCGTGTTGGCGGTGCTGCTCCGTTCGCTGATCATGCCGCTTTATTTGATCTTGTCGCTCGTGTTGACGTATTACACGTCGATGGCCGTCACCGAGCTCATTTTCGTCAACGGCCTTGGCTATGCCGGCTTGAACTGGGCGGTGTCGTTCTTCGCCTTTGTGCTGCTTTTGGCGCTCGGCATCGACTACAGCATCTTCCTGATGGATCGGTTCAACGAATACCGCGGCCGGCCGGTGAAGGAAGCGATGCTGTCGGCGATGGGCCATATGGGGACGGTCATCATCTCGGCCGCCGTCATTTTAGGCGGAACGTTCGCCGCGATGTATCCGTCCGGCGTCTTGTCGCTTTTGCAAATTGCGACGATTGTGCTGACAGGGCTCCTGCTTTACGCCCTCGTCGTCCTGCCGCTTTTCGTCCCGGTCATGGTCCGCACGTTCGGCCGCGCGAACTGGTGGCCGTTTCGGCAACCGGTGAGTGAAGCGGACGGACTGGAACAACAAAAAATTAGTTGAGAAGGCGGGCCATCGCCGCTTCCCGAGATCTAGGAAGCGGCGTTCTTTTTTTAGGGAGAACGGAAAGGATGTCGTCCTTCTAATCGAGAGAATATATGTTCTATTCGTGTTGCTTGATCATCTTCCAGTGATTCATTCCCCTCAATCATGATTCTATTTCACGAGCATATTTTTTCCGTTTTTGCCCAATGTAAAGGTATGATGAGTGATAGAGAACATTCCAGAACCTAAAGGAGGAATGACGCCATGACGAAACGAGTGCTCATGGTGG
Source organism: Geobacillus sp. PLS 41 (assembly GCF_056494105.1). Classification (NCBI taxonomy): domain Bacteria; kingdom Bacillati; phylum Bacillota; class Bacilli; order Caryophanales; family Anoxybacillaceae; genus Geobacillus; species Geobacillus sp. PLS 41. The sequence goes on from NZ_CM151395.1 coordinate 1,392,276, forward strand.
TGACGAACCATACGACGATCACCGACGACCATAAAACCGGGCTTTGGCTTGAAGAGTTTGCCGTGCCGTATTTGGTGTTTAAAGAAAAAGGGTATGACGTGAAAGTGGCGAGCATTCAAGGCGGTGATGTGCCGCTTGACCCGCGCAGCATCAATGAAAAAGACCCGTCTTGGGCGGAGGCGGAAGCAGTGCTGAAGAACACAACACGTTTAAGCAAGGACGATGCACACGGGTTTGACGCCATTTTCCTTCCCGGTGGACACGGGACGATGTTCGATTTTCCCGACAATGAAACGCTGCAATACGTCTTGCAGCAGTTTGCCGAAGACGGGCGCATCATCGCCGCTGTCTGCCACGGTCCGTCAGGGCTGGTGAACGCCACATACAAAGACGGTACGCCGATTGTGAAAGGAAAAACGATCACGTCGTTTACAGACGAAGAAGAACGCGAAGTCGGGCTTGACGTCCATATGCCGTTTTTGTTGGAGTCCACCTTGCGCCTGCGCGGGGCGAATTTCGTCCGCGGCGAGAAGTGGACCGATTTCTCGGTGCGCGACGGCAACTTGATCACTGGGCAAAACCCGCAATCAAGCCGAAGCACGGCGGAGAAAGTCGTCGCCGCGCTGGAAGAACTGGCGTGAGCGATATCAGCTGAACTTGTGACAAGACGCTGCTTTTTTGGCGCGTCTTGTTTTTTTGGCACGATTTTCTGGCCGTTGTCCGGAAATGAATCCCGGTCAGTCAAGAGTTTGTGGAGAACTCTTTTCGGTTCACCACGTATGTTGTCGCCCACCAGTTAGCAAACCATTTTTATGTATTGATATCGTAAGCGTTTTTGGACTTTCATCTGTCATGGTAAGGTAGTGAAGCTGCAATCGATTTTTTACACCAAAACAAAATTCCGAAGAACTGACAGTGCTTAATGGGGCGGCATCCCGGACGACTGATGAAGATAAGGGATATTTTGACGTACCGTATCGGGATTACAATTCATTCACGTTCTGCTGGAATGGATTATTTTGTACGAGCAACGGAAAAATCGAAGGCCATCGATGGCGCGGCAGAATAGGCCGTCTAATGATCCCGGCTCACTAGGCTGGGTGGGGACAGCCTTTTGGTTGTTTGCGGATGAAAAGCCATTTTCTTCATAACGTAAAACGAAACATGTGGAAAGGATGGGAAACGGTGTCGTTCAGTTACTACGGGTCGACCTGTGCAACGGAGCCAACGCTGCCGTTTCCCATGGATGTGATTGAAACAATTACCGGTGCTTGGCGATGTCAAGCGCCTTTTTCGTATTGGCAAAATGAAGCTTGGCGCACGTCTCGAGCATCTCTTCCCCTCGCTCGCGGATGATCCGGGCCGCGGCTTCGTCAACGATGGCGCCGGCGCCTTTCGGGAGCAAAAGGCCGACGGTGCGGGATAATCGCTCCATCTCTTCTAAAAACACATAGCGGGCGATGATCGAGGCGGCGGCGACTGATACGTGGACACTTTCCGCCTTGGGAAGGCAGTGCACCCGCTCGCGGATAATGCGATCTTCATCGGAAAGGTAACGGAAATACGAATCCCGTTTTAAAAATTCGTCGATGATGATTGCTTCTGGTTCGGCGGGCGCGATGGCGTCAACGAGTTTCACGAGCGTCCGGTTGTGAAGGAGCGCTTTCATTTTCGTCTGCGGCATGCCGCTTCGCTGCCAGCGGTTGTATTCGGCATTGTCCAACACGGTGACCGCATGCGGCACGGTTTCCATGATGGCGGGGGCGATCCGTTTGATTGCCTCATCGTTCAATTGTTTCGAATCTTTCACGCCAAGCGCCGCGATTTTGGCGATATGCGGCCGATCCACGTAGGCGGCGGCGACGACGATCGGGCCGAAATAATCGCCGGTGCCGACTTCATCGGAACCGATGGCGGAAAGAGACCCGAGTTGATGAGCTGCCAAAGCGGACGGCTGGTGGTCAGCTGTTTCGTTTGAGGCGCTCGCCCCTGATATCCATTTCGCTGCTTCTTGCTCCGCCGCTTTCCCTTGAAACAGCACTTTGCCTGAGCGGTAGGCGGTGATCACGACATCCGGGCGTTTGACGGCAAACAACGCTCCAGCCGGAAGCCGGTCGGACAAGGCGCCTTCATAGTGGGCGCGCAAAGCGTCAAGCAGCTGTTGGTCGGCTTGAATCACATAGTTTGACAACGTTCGATCGCTCCTTTATCTTCTCTATCGTTGCTGTGTGTCGCTTCTTTCCATTATACCAGCGTTCATGATATGATAAACAGTAGGATTTGGCGAAATGGGGGAGAAAGCTTGACAGAACAGCCAAAAACGCGAGTGAGCGTCCGCATCTATGGACAAGACTACACGATCGTCGGCGCGGAAAGCCCGGCCCACATCCGGCTCGTGGCGGCGTTCGTTGATGATAAAATGCATGAATTCAGCGAGAAAAATCCGCTCCTTGATGTGCCGAAGCTGGCCGTGTTGACAGCCGTCAACATCGCCAGTGAGTATCTCAAACTGAAAGAACAATATCAACGGCTGGCGGAACAGCTGAAACAGGAAAAGGACGGGAAACAGGATGATTGATGTCGTGCTGCTGTTTGTCCTGTTGATGGGGGCGATGATCGGGCTGAAGCGCGGCTTTATCCTTCAATTCATTCATATGGCCGGGTTTCTGATCGCCTTTTTCGTCGCCTATCGCTATTATGAACGGTTTGTGCCGACATTGCGCCTTTGGATTCCGTATCCGACGTTCGGAGACCCGGAGACGATGAAGCTGCTGTTTCAGAGCACGCATTTGGACGATGCCTATTATCGGGCGATTTCCTTTGCGCTTTTGTTTTTTGCTGTGAAAATCGTCCTGCAAATCATCGGCTCGATGCTTGATTTCGTCGCCCAGTTGCCGCTCTTGCGAAGCGTCAACCGTCTGGCGGGGGCGGCGCTCGGGTTTGCGGAAGTGTATTTGCTCGTCTTTTTGCTGTTGTATATCGGGGCGCTCGTGCCGATTGACAGCGTGCAGGAGCAGCTGCAGCGTTCGCTTATGGCGACCGTGATTGTGAAACATACGCCGGTGTTGTCGGACATGCTTAATCATTGGTGGATTCATGGCCGCGTCTGACCGGGCGCGGCCGCGGTTTTGCGGGAAAGGGAGGAAATGGGGATGAGCGTCCATAAAAAAGAGGTCATCCGCCTGCTTGAAACGATCGCACTGTATATGGAGATCAAAGGAGAAAATCCATTTAAGGTCAACGCCTTCCGCAAAGCGGCGAACGCCTTGGAAACGGATGAGCGGAGCCTCGCGGAAATCGGCGACTTCACCGCCATTCCCGGCATCGGCAAAAGCACAGCGGCGATCATCACCGAGTTTGTCGAAACCGGTTCATCATCGGTGCTCGAGGAATTAAAGCGCGATATTCCGGAAACGCTTCTTTCCTTGCTTAAGATCCCGGGGCTTGGCGGCAAAAAAATCGCCAAGCTGCATCAAGAGCTTGGCATTGTCGATATGGATGGATTGAAAGAAGCGTGTCTGGCGGGAAAAGTGCGGGAGCTTCCCGGTTTCGGCGCGAAAACGGAGGAAAAGTTGTTGGCGGCGATTGAGGAGGCGGGCAAACGCCCTGAGCGGCTGCCGCTCGCTCGGGTGCTCGCCGCCGCGGCGGATGTGGAACGCCAGCTTTCTTGTTTGGATAGCGTCATCCGCTTCTCGCGGGCCGGCAGTTTGCGTCGCGTAAACGAAACGGTGAAAGATTTGGATTATGTCATCGCCACCGACCGTCCGGCTGCGGTGCGCGACGGGCTTCTTCGTTTTGAGCGTGTCCGTGAGGTCATCGCTGCTGGGGAGACAAAAGTGTCGCTTCTGCTTCGCTATGACGACGATGTGGCCGTCGACTTCCGGCTGGTCAGTGGGGCGCAGTTTGCGACCGCGCTCCATCATTTCACCGGATCGAAGGAGCATAACGTGCGCATGCGCCAGCTCGCCAAAGAGCGCGGGGAGAAAATCAGCGAATACGGCGTGGAAGACGAAGCGACCGGCAAGGTGAAAACGTTCCCGGATGAAGCGGCGTTTTACGCCCATTTCGGGCTGCCGCACATTCCCCCGGAGCTGCGTGAAGACGGCACGGAAATCGAGCGCTATTCGGACCGATATCCGCTTGTCCGCCTTGAAGACATTCAAGGCGATTTGCATATGCATTCGGCATGGAGCGACGGGGCGTGTTCGCTTGAGGAGCTCGTTGAGGCGTGCCGCCGCCGCGGCTATCGGTATATGGCCATCACCGACCATTCGCAATTTTTGAAAGTCGCCAACGGTTTGACGCCGGATCGATTGCGGCGCCAGCGCGAGGAAATCGAACGGCTGAACGCGCGCTATTCGGATTTTACCATCCTCGCCGGCATTGAGATGGATATTTTGCCGGACGGGACGCTCGATTACGATGATGACGTGCTCAAGGAGCTGGATTTTGTCATCGCCGCCATTCACTCTGCGTTCAAACAGCCGCGCGAGGCGATCATGAAGCGGCTCGAGGCGGCGCTTCGCAATCCGTACGTCGATGTTATCGCCCATCCGACCGGAAGGCTCATCGGCCAGCGCGGCGGTTATGACGTCGATCTCGAGCGGCTCATGGAACTCGCGGCCGAGACGAACACGGTGCTTGAGTTAAACGCCAACCCGAGCCGTCTCGATTTGTCGGCAGCTTACGTGAAAAAAGCCGAGGAAGCGGGGGCGTATATTGCCATTAACACGGACGCCCACCATTTGGACATGCTTGATGATATGGCTATTGGCGTGGCGACGGCAAGGAAAGGCTGGATCAAGAACGAAACGGTCATCAACACATGGCCGCTTGACAAGCTGCGGCAGTTTTTGCGCGACAAACGAACGAAATGAATGAGCTGGGGGTCAGATACGTGCAACGAAAAGTGCTTCACACCTTGGAGTTCGATAAAGTGAAAGAGCAGTTGGCTGAGCATGCGTCCTCGCCGCTCGGTTTGGAAAAAATCGAGGCGCTCATGCCGTCATCCGATTTGGAGGAGGTGGCCGCTTGGCTTGAGGAAACGGATGAAGCGGCCGCTGTTTTGCGACTTGCTGGCTATGCGCCGCTTGACGGAGTTGTCAACATTCGCCCTCATTTGAAACGGGCGGCGATCGGCGGCGTGCTCAGTCCGCAAGAACTCGTGGAAACGGCATCCACCTTGACCGCAAGCCGGCAGATGAAACGGCTGATTATGGATCTGCATGAAGAGCAGGGGGGATTGGATCGTCTGTCCATTTATGCCGATGAGCTCGTGGAGGTGCCGGCGCTTGAGCATGACATTCGCCGCTCGATCGACGATCATGGCGAGGTATTGGATGCCGCAAGCGACCGCCTCCGTTCGCTCCGCGGGCAAATTCGGTCAGTGGAAACGCGCATCCGCGAGAAGCTTGAGAGCATCATTCGCTCGCCGTCGGCGCAAAAGCGGCTGTCGGACGCCATCATTACGATCCGCAACGACCGCTATGTCATTCCGGTGAAACAAGAGTATCGCAGTGCCTATGGCGGCATCGTCCACGACCAGTCGGCGTCCGGGGCGACGCTGTTTATCGAGCCGCAGGCGGTCGTCGAGTTGAACAACGCACTCCGCGAAGCGCGGGCGAAAGAAAAGCAAGAAATCGAACGCATTTTGCGCGAACTGTCGGCAAAAGTCGCTGAGCAGGCTGAACCGCTTGCGCGGGCGGTTGAGTCGCTTGCGGCGCTCGATTTTGCGTTTGCCAAGGCGAAATACGCCCGCCGGCTGCAAGCCGCGAAGCCAGCGGTCAATAACCGAGGCTATCTTCGCTTTGTGCAGGCCCGCCATCCGCTGCTTGATCAAGAAAAGGCGGTGCCGAATGACATTGAACTCGGCGGCGATTATACGACGATCGTCATAACAGGCCCAAACACCGGCGGGAAAACGGTGACGTTGAAAACGGTCGGCTTGTTGACATTAATGGCGCAAGCGGGGCTGTTTATCCCGGCGGCCGACGGATCGGAAGCGGCGGTGTTCCGCGCAGTGTACGCGGATATCGGCGACGAGCAGTCGATCGAACAAAGCTTGAGCACGTTCTCGTCCCATATGGTCAATATTGTCGACATTTTGCGCCATGTCGATGGCCAAAGCCTTGTGCTGTTTGATGAGCTCGGAGCGGGCACCGACCCGCAGGAAGGGGCGGCGCTTGCCATCGCCATCTTGGATGAAGTGCACGGGCGCGGGGCGCGGACGGTGGCGACGACGCATTATCCCGAATTGAAAGCGTACGGCTACAACCGCCCCGGGGTGGTGAACGCGAGCGTTGAATTTGACACCGAAACGCTCCGTCCGACGTATAAACTATTGATCGGCATTCCCGGCCGCAGCAACGCCTTTGATATTTCGCGCCGCCTTGGGCTTGATGAACGCATCATCGAGCGGGCGAAAGCGCAAGTGAGCGCGGAAAGCCATAACGTCGAAAACATGATCGCGTCGCTTGAACGGAGCAAAAAGCAAGCGGAGGAAGAGGAAGCGCGGGCGCGCGCGGCGCTGGAGGAGGCTGAGCGTCTGCGCGCCGAATGGGAACAAAAATGGGAAGAGCTCGAAGAAGAAAAAGCGGAGCGGCTGGCGGAAGCAACGCAAAAAGCAGCCGACATCATCCGCGCCGCGGAACGCGAAGCCGAGCGGATCATTCAAGAGCTGCGCCGCTTGCAAAAAGAAAAGCAGGCGGAAGTGAAAGAGCATGAGCTCGTCGAGGCGAAAAAGCGGCTCGCTGCCGCTATGCCGAAAGTGGAGAAGCGGAAAAAGGCGAAAAAGGCTGCTTCACGCCATGTGTTCCAGCCGGGTGATGAAGTGAAGGTGACGAGCCTCAACCAAAAAGGCTATTTGATCGAAAAAGTGTCGGACGACGAATGGCAAGTGCAGCTCGGCATTTTAAAAATGAAAATCCGTGAACGCGATTTGGAGTATATCGGCAGCGCGCCGGCGAAAGAAGTGACGCCGATTGCGACCGTGAAAGGCAAGGACGCCCATGTGAGCCTCGAGCTTGACTTGCGCGGCGAACGGTACGAAGACGCTCTCCTTCGGCTTGAGAAGTACTTGGATGATGCTGTGCTCGCCGGCTATGCGCGCGTTTCGATCATCCACGGCAAAGGGACGGGCGCGCTCCGCCAAGGAGTACAGCAGTTTTTAAAGCAGCATCGGGCGGTGAAAAGCTTCCGGTTCGGAGAGGCGAATGAAGGCGGCACCGGGGTGACGATCGTGGAACTGAAATGATGGGGGCGATGGCAATGGCGTCGTTTTGGGAGCACGACATGGTGAAAACGGCGGCCAATTTCAGCGTCGCCGTGTTGTGCATCGTCGTCTTTTTAGCCGTATTTGAATTGGTGACGAAGTACAAAAACTGGGAAGAGATTCGCAAAGGCAATGTGGCGGTGGCGATGGCAACCGGCGGGAAAATTTTCGGCATCGCCAACATTTTTCGCTATGCACTCGCCCGCCATGAGTCGCTGCCGTCGATGATTGGCTGGGGGCTGTACGGGTTTTTGCTTCTGCTCGCCGCGTACTTTATTTACGAATTTTTGACGCCGAAATTCAATATTGATGACGAAATTGCCAATGACAACCGGGCCGTCGGCTTGATTTCCATGGTGATTTCCGTCGGCTTGTCGTTTGTCATCGGCGAAGGCATTCAGTAAAGGGGAACAACGAATGAACGCAGTAGTGAAATGGTTGTTGATTGCGGTCGGGCTGTTTTTGATCGCCGGCATCGTCTATATGGCCGTGCGCAACCGATCGGTCGATGTGCTGGCGAAAATCTTGTTTGTCATCTGCGCGTGCTTTTTCTTCGTTGGTTTGGTGTACTGGTTTTGGTAACGCTCGGTTCAAGCCCGGCGTTCTTTTTTTTTTGATGAAAAATTAGAAAAAGTAAAATAAAATAGAAGCAAGGGGGGATTGCATATGGAAAAACCGTGGCTCGCTCACTACCCGCCGGAGATTCCGCATACGCTCGACTATCCAAAGAAAACGCTTTCCGACTATTTGCGGGAGACGGCGGAACAATTCGGAGACCATGAGGCGATCGACTTTTTCGGAAAGACGATGACGTTTCGCGAGCTGTACGAGCAAGCATTGACATTCGCGCATTATTTGCGGACGATCGGATTGAAAAAAGGGGATCGGGTGGCGATTATGCTGCCGAACTGCCCGCAGGCGGTCATCAGCTACTACGGGACGCTCCTAGCCGGCGGCATCGTCGTGCAGACGAACCCGCTTTACACCGAGTATGAGCTTGAATACCAGCTGAACGACAGCGGCGCCTCGGTGCTCGTGACGATGGATCTTCTGTATCCAAAGGCGGAAAAGGTGAAAGGGAGGACGCCGGTCAAACATTGGATTGTCACGAGAATGCAAGAGTATTTGCCCACGGTGAAGAAATGGCTGTATCCGCTTGTGCAGCGGAAGCAAAACATGCCCATCGTCCGCATCGAGGAAAGCGAAACCGTTCATATGTTCCGCACGATCGTCAGTCAGAAGGAAACCGCTCCGATCGGGGTGGACATCGATCCGGTGGAAGATGTGGCGCTGCTGCAATATACAGGCGGCACGACGGGACATCCGAAAGCGGCCATGTTGACGCATCGCAACTTGATCGCCAATACGCTCATGTGCGCCCATTGGGTGTATAAATGCGAAAAAGGAAAAGAAACGGTGCTCGGTGTGCTTCCGTTTTTCCACGTGTACGGCATGACGACGGTGATGAATTTGTCCGTGATGATGGCGAGTAAAATGGTGTTGCTCCCGCGCTTTGATGTCAAGCAAACATTAAAAGCAATCGAGCGCACCCGGCCGACGATGTTCCCAGGCGCGCCGACGATGTACATCGCTTTGTTGAACCATCCGGATTTGCCGAAATATGATTTATCCTCGATCAACGTCTGCATCAGCGGCTCCGCTCCGCTGCCGGTCGAGGTGCAGGAGCAGTTTGAACGGGCGACGGGCGGAAAGTTGATTGAAGGCTATGGGTTAACCGAGGCGTCCCCTGTCACCCACAGCAACTTCCTTTGGGACGGGGAGCGGGTGAAAGGAAGCATCGGCGTTCCGTGGCCGGATACGGACGCGAAAATCATTTCCTTGGAAACGGGTGAGGAAGCAAAGCCGGGAGAGCGTGGAGAACTCGTCGTGCGCGGGCCGCAAGTGATGAAAGGCTACTGGAATCGTCCGGAAGAGACCGAGCAAGTGCTGCGCGACGGATGGCTGTATACAGGTGACATTGGATATATGGATGAGCGTGGGTATTTTTATATCGTCGACCGCAAGAAAGATGTCATTATCGCCGGCGGTTACAACATTTACCCGCGCGAAGTCGAAGAAGCGCTGTACGAGCACCCGAAAGTGCAGGAAGCGGCCGTGATCGGCGTTCCGGATCCGTACCGCGGCGAGACGGTGAAAGCGTTCGTCGTGTTAAAGCCGGGGGAGATGTGCAGCGAACAGGAGCTTGACGCGTTTATGCGCCAGCGCCTGGCTGCTTACAAAGTGCCGCGCATCTACGAGTTCCGCAGCGAATTGCCGAAGACGGCGGTCGGCAAAATTTTGCGCCGCGTGTTGGTGGAAGAGGAGAAAAAGAAGCTTGACAAATCGGCAGAATTGCCCGTAAAATGAAAATATGAATGATGGTTCATTCATTTGGCGGATGGAAAGTGAGATGAGAAAAGGAGAATCCATATTGCGGAGGGAAAAGCCGAAATTTAAGCAAATCATTGACGCTGCCGTCGTCGTCATCGCCGAGCACGGCTACCATCAAGCACAGGTGTCGAAAATCGCCAAGCAGGCCGGTGTCGCCGACGGCACGATCTACCTTTATTTTAAAAACAAAGAGGATATTTTAATTTCGCTTTTTCAGGAAAAGATGGGGGCGTTCATCGAGAAAATTGAACAAGAGACAGAAGGAATTTCAAGCCCCCTAGAGAAATTGTATGTATTGGTGAAAACTCATTTTTCCGCCCTCGCCGCTGATCCGCATATGGCGGTCGTGACGCAGCTTGAGCTGCGCCAGTCGAACAAAGAGCTGCGCCATCGCATCAATGAGGTGCTGAAAGGATATTTGCGGCTCATCGACCGCATCATCATGGAGGGGATGGAAAAAGGGGAGTTTCGCCAAGATTTAGACGTCCGGCTCACTCGGCAAATGATCTTTGGCACCCTGGATGAAACGGTGACGACGTGGGTGATGAACGAGCAAAAGTATGACTTGGCCGCCCTCGCCGATCCGGTGTACGAACTGCTCGTCAAAGGGTGCGCCGCCGGACGTTAGGAAAGGCAGAAAGGGGAGAGGCTTCATGGACTTTTTTCGTTTGGCGAAAGAGGAGTTCGTCGCCGTCGTGACGTTTTCGCGGCCGCCGGCGAACGCCCTTTCATCAGCGGTTTTGAAAGAGCTTTCAACCGTGTTGGACGAGCTCGAGACCGACCCGGACGTGCGCGTCGTGTTGCTTCATGGCGAAGGAAGATTTTTCTCAGCCGGCGCCGATATTAAAGAATTCACGTCCATCGCTTCCGTCGAGGAGGCATCCGGCTTGTCGCGCAACGGCCAACTCGTGATGGAGCGGATCGAACGCTTTTCCAAACCAGTCATTGCGGCAATTCACGGCGCCGCATTAGGCGGTGGGTTGGAGCTGGCTATGAGCTGCCACATTCGTGTGGTGGCGGAAAACGCCAAACTCGGCCTTCCGGAGCTGCAGCTTGGCATCATCCCTGGATTTGCTGGCACGCAGCGGCTTGTGCGCTACGTCGGCTTTGGCAAAGCGGCGGAAATGATGTGGACGAGCGAGCCGATCACCGGACTCGAAGCGGTTGAATGGGGGCTTGCCAACAAGGCGGTGCCGGAAGAGCGGCTTCTTGATGAAGCAAAAGCGTTGGCGAAAAAGATCGCCGCCAAAAGTCCGCTTTCCGTCCGTGCGACGATTGAACTGCTCAACGCCGCGAAGGAAAAATCGTTTGCCGAGGCAGTGCGCGAGGAAGCGGAATGGTTTGGCCGCGTGTTTGTATCCGAGGATGCAAAAGAAGGCGTGCAGGCGTTTTTGGAAAAACGGCCGCCTGTCTTTAAAGGGAAATGATCCCTGTAAATATCTGAATGTTGGAACATGAAACAATGTTCGACCAAACCGAGGAGGGGAACGACATGAACATTTTTGTGTTGATGAAACGGACGTTTGACACAGAGGAAAAAATTTCCATCGTCAACAGCAAGATCAACGAGGAAGGTGCAGAATTCATCATCAACCCGTACGACGAATACGCCATTGAAGAAGCGATTCAAGTGCGCGACAAACACGGCGGCGAAGTGACGGTCGTCACCGTCGGCAGCGAGGAAGCGGAAAAAGAGCTGCGCACGGCGCTCGCCATGGGCTGCGATAAAGCGGTGCTCATCAACATTGACGATGATGTCGAAGAACAAGACCAATATACGACGGCGAAAGTGCTCGCTGAATACTTAAAAGACAAAAACCCGGACTTGATTTTAGCCGGCAACGTCGCCATTGACGGCGGTTCCGGGCAAGTCGGCCCGCGCGTTGCGGAATTGCTCGGCATTCCGTATGTGACGACGATCACGAAGCTCGACATTGCCGACGGCGGCAAAGTGACCGTTGTGCGCGACGTCGAGGGGGATGAGGAAATCATCGAAACGTCGCTGCCGCTCCTTGTCACCGCTCAACAAGGGCTGAATGAACCGCGCTATCCGTCGTTGCCTGGGATCATGAAAGCGAAAAAGAAACCGCTTGAGGAGCTGGAGCTTGACGATTTGGACCTCGAGGAAGATGATGTTGAAGCGAAAACAAAAACGATCGAAGTGTTCTTGCCGCCGAAGCGCGAAGCGGGCAAAATTTTGCAAGGCGAGATCGCCGATCAAGTGAAGGAACTCGTTCAGCTGCTCCGCTCCGAAGCGAAAGTGGTATAAGCGGAAACCGCTGTCGGCGTTCGGATGAAGCACAACGGGGAATCAAAGGATAGGGGGACTGAAACATGGCACGTAAAGTATTGACCTTAGCAGAAGTGCGGGATGGATCGCTGCGGAACGTTTCGTTTGAAGCCATTGCAGCGGCCAAAACGATCGCCGAAGGCGGGGAAGTCGTCTCGGTGCTCGTCGGCGACCAAGTGCAGGCGCATGCGAACGAACTCATTTACCGCGGTGCGGACCGCGTCGTCGTCATCGAACATCCGAATTTGAAATTTTATACATCAGATGGCTATTCGCAAGCGTTAAAAGCCGTGATTGACAAAGAGCAGCCGGAAGGCATCGTCTTCGGCCATACGGCGCTCGGCAAAGACTTGTCGCCGAAATTGGCCATCAAGCTCGACGCCGGCCTCGTTTCCGACGTCGTCGCCGTCGAAGAGGCAGGCGGCAACATCGTCTTTACCCGTCCGATCTACTCCGGCAAAGCGTTTGAAAAGAAAATCGTGACAAGCGGCATCATCTTTGCGACGGTGCGTCCGAACAACATCGCGCCTCTTGAGCGCGACGAGTCGCGCACAGGCAGCGTGGAAGCGCTCGCCGTCGAGATTAAAGACTTGCGCGCAATTGTCAAAGAAGTCGTCCGCAAAACGGCGGAAGGCGTCGACTTGACCGAGGCGAAAGTGATCGTCGCCGGCGGCCGCGGCGTCAAAAGCGCCGAAGGCTTCAAGCCGCTCAAAGAGCTCGCCGAAGTGTTGGGCGGCGCGGTCGGCGCTTCGCGCGGGGCGTGCGATGCCGGCTATTGCGACTACTCGCTGCAAATCGGGCAAACGGGGAAAGTCGTCACGCCGGACCTTTACATCGCTTGCGGCATTTCAGGCGCCATCCAGCATTTAGCGGGGATGTCCAACTCGAAAGTCATCGTCGCCATTAACAAAGACCCGGAAGCCAACATCTTTAAAGTCGCGGACTACGGCATTGTCGGCGATTTGTTCGAAGTCGTTCCGCTCCTCACCGAAGAGTTCAAAAAACTGAAAGTGCATTCGTAATGAACAACACGGGCGGCTGCAGCCGTCCGTTTTTTGATGGATAAATTCCGCGGCAAAAGCGAATAGTAGAAACGAAGCAAAACATTCGCGCCGACATGCATTCCATGGTATACTTTGCTTGCAGCATTCAAGAAGATGGGAGGGAATCCATATGGCGATTGTCAACGCCACTGACCAAACGTTCGCCGCAGAAACGAAAGACGGCCTCACGCTCGTTGACTTTTGGGCGCCATGGTGCGGACCGTGCCGCATGATCGCTCCGGTGCTGGAAGAGCTTGACCGCGAAATGGGCGACAAAGTGAAAATCGTCAAAGTGAATGTCGATGAAAACCAGGAAACAGCGTCGAAGTTCGGCGTCATGAGCATCCCGACGCTGCTCGTGTTCAAAAACGGCGAACTTGTCGATAAAGCGATCGGCTATCAGCCGAAAGAGGCGCTTGCTCAGCTTGTCGGCAAACATGTGTAGTGATGGCATAGGAAAAATCCAGAGGCCTCTTCCTCTGGATTTTTATTTTTTGTTGAAAAATGGTTGACAGATGGCAGATAATTCTTTATATTTATAACCAACAATTCCTAGTGGTTAAGTTTGTTTTACACCTATTATTCATACTTTTCCTGTCTATTTAGTCATAATTAAGAAGGAGATCAAGAATGACGATCACGTACGTGTGTGAAAGCATTGCAAGAAATGAGCAAAGGAGGAAAAAGCGATCATGAAAAACAAAGTATTCTGGAAAACATTGGGCGGAATGTTAGCAGTCACTTTATGGCTGGCGATGGCATCTGGATGCGGAATACATAACGAGCCTGCGAACGCCAAATCATCGTCATCCTCTCCGCCATCTAGCAAAGTCATCCGCATCGGCTATCAAAAATACGGGACACTCAACATGTTAAAAGCGCGTGGTGACTTGGAAAAACGGCTGAAAAAATTAGGCTACACCGTACAATGGGCGTTATTTCCGGGAGGTCCTCAACTGTTGGAAGCGATGAATGCCGGAAGCCTCGATTTTGGCCATACCGGTGAAGCGCCGCCGGTATTTGCTCAAGCGGCTGGTACACCGCTCTTGTATGTAGCGACGTCACCTCCCAATCCTGTGTCCGAGGCCATTTTAGTCAAAAAGGACTCGTCCATTCAGACAGTGGCGGATTTGAAAGGGAAAAAGGTGGCGTTAAACAAAGGATCGAATGTCCATTATTTGCTTGTGCAGGTGCTCAAAAAAGCGGGATTGACACTTTCTGACATTCAGCCGGTCTATTTGCCACCAGCCGATGCTCGCGCTGCATTTGAGCAGGGGAGCGTTGATGCGTGGGCCATTTGGGACCCGTTTTACGCCGCCGCTGAAAAGGGAGGAAAGGCTCGAGTGCTCGCTGACGGCCAAGGATTGGTAGCGAACCGTGAGTTTTTCTTCGCTTCGCGTTCGTTTGCGCAAAATCATGCCGATGTCGTGCATGTCATCTTAGAGGAGCTGAAGAAAGTCGACCAGTGGGCAAACCGCGATCCGAAAGGAGTGGCAAAGTTTTTGGCGCCGGAACTCGGCATTGATGAAGCGGCGCTTGAAGTCGCATCCAAACGCCGGACATATGGCTTGGAACCGATCACAAACGAGGTCATCACCCAGCAGCAAACGATTGCAGATCAATTTCGCCAGCTAGGGTTGTTGCCAAAGAAAATCGATGTAAACGAAGCGGTTTGGCGTGAAGCCAAATGAAGCGGAGACGGAATGGGAAGGGAAAACGGGGGGTGATTCGTGACAAAAAGTCATCGGCTGGCTTCGTTCGCAGCGTCATCCGTCAACAAGGACGCAGGACGGCGGCAGCTTGGATGAGAAACCACACTAGGAATGCGGAGGGGGAACGCGATGAAATCGTCGAGATGGACAGAATGGACTTGGGGGAAGGCGGTGCCATGGGTGTTGCCTGTTGCTCTGCTTGTGGCATGGCAAGCGGCTGTAGAAGCTGGTTGGTTGTCTTCGCGGGTGCTGCCGGCACCGACCGATGTGATCGCTGCTGCTTGGAATCTCGCATCAAAAGGAGAGCTATGGCAGCATTTGTCCATTAGTTTCTGGCGAGCTCTGACTGGATTTGCGATCGGGGGATCAATCGGATTTCTGCTCGGCTTGCTCAACGGGGTGTTTCGTCCGGCGGAACGTTGGTTGGATACATCGATTCAGATGATTCGAAATATTCCGCATTTAGCGATGATTCCACTCGTCATTTTATGGTTTGGCATCGGGGAGGAGGCGAAAGTATTTCTTGTTGCGCTAGGTGTGCTGTTTCCGATGTATGTCAACACATTGCATGGCATCCGCAATGTCGATGCTGGTTTGCTTGAAATGGGGCGCGTCTATGGACTTGGACCATGGCAGCTTTTTTGGCGCATTTGGCTGCCGGGCGCGTTATCGTCGATTTTGGTCGGGCTGCGCTATGCGCTGGGCATTATGTGGTTGACGCTCATCGTCGCGGAAACGATCGCTGCTGACCGCGGCATCGGGTATTTGGCCATGAATGCACGTGAATTTATGCAAACAGATGTCGTTGTGTTCAGTATTTTGCTTTACGCGCTGTTTGGCAAGCTCGCAGACAGCATTGCCCGTTTTTTGGAAAAACGTTGGCTTCGCTGGAATGTCAACTATCAAAATCGGTAACTGACATAAACGGAGTGGGAAAGGAGAGCGAGAGATGGAAACAGGACGAGGAGCAGAGCTCGTATTTGCGCAAGTGGCCAAACAGTTTGGCGATCAACAAGTGTTGCGCCGCATTGATTTAACGGTCAAACCGGGGGAGTTTATCGCCATTATTGGTCGCAGCGGCTGCGGAAAAAGCACACTATTGCGCTTGGCTGCTGGATTGGAGACGCCGACTTCCGGCATGATTCAGCTGGATGGACAGTTGCTTCATGGGTTGAATACAGCAGCTCGCGTCATGTTTCAAGACGCTCGTCTGTTGCCATGGCGGCGCGTCATCGACAATGTCGGCCTCGGCTTGAAAGGTGACTGGAAAGAACAAGCAATCACAGTGCTCGAACAAGTCGGTTTGGCAGACCGCGCGAATGATTGGCCATCGGTGTTATCCGGCGGCCAGCGTCAACGGGTGGCGCTCGCCCGCGCATTGATCAGCCGTCCACAGTTGTTATTGCTTGATGAACCGCTCGGTGCGCTTGACGCGTTAACGAGAATTGAAATGCAGCGGCTGATCGAACGATTATGGAGGGAACAACGCTTTACGGCTTTGTTGGTCACGCATGATGTTGATGAAGCAGTGATGTTGGCGGACCGCGTCGTGCTCATTGAGGACGGGGAATGCGCGCTTGATTTGCCTGTGCGCTTGCCGCGGCCGCGTCAGCGCGGCGATGCGGCGTTTGCTGATTTGGTCGATACGATTTTGCGCCGCATTTTAAGCGCAGAATCTGATGAGAAAGTCATCGCCGCGTCTTCGATGAGTGAAAAAAGGAGGGCGCTATAGACAGTGAAAAGAAGGCTCCTTTTGTTTTCGGTGTTGAGTGCATTCCTGTTGTTGGCAGCTTGCGGCCAAGAACGTTCTGCTTCCTTGTCTTCTCCTAAACAGTCGGCATCGACGGATTCTTGGCCGAAAGAATTGCACGTTGGCTTTCAAAAATCATCATTTTCTCTCTTTTTGAAAGAGAAGGGGTACTTGGAAAAACAATTGCAAAAGCATGGCGTTCAAGTAAAATGGTTTGAATTCCAATCCGGTCCCCCCCTTCTTGAAGCGTTGAATGCAGGACAGATTGACATCGGCTATGTCGGAGGAGCGCCCGCTGTGTTGGCGCAGGCCAATCCGGATTCACAGTTGGTGTATCTTGCCTATGAACCGGAAGTCGCGCGGGCGATCATCGTGCCGAAAACATCGTCGATTCATACGGTGGCGGATTTGAAGGGCAAAAAAGTGGCTTTCGGCAAAGGGTCAAGCGCCCATTATACGTTATTGACGGCGTTGGAGACAGCTGGATTGACACTCAACGACATTACCCCCGTGTATTTGCAACCGTCTGAAGCGCGAACTGCGTTTGAGCGAGGTGATGTTGACGCTTGGGTCATTTGGGATCCGTTCTTGGCTGATGCCGAAGTGAACGGCGGGGCGCGCATTTTGATTGATGCGAAAGGACTTCCAAAACAATATGGATTTATCGTGGGGCGGAATGAGTATGTGAAACAGTATGCCAATGTAGCTCAGACTGTCATTGCACAGCTGAACAAAGTCCATCAAGAAATTCACTCTTCTCCAGATGAAGCCGCCAAACTATTGGCCAAAGAAACGAAAATTGGCGAAGAAATTTGGAAACGGACGTTGAGCCGAAGAGGATATGGTGTGTTTCCGCTGACGAAGGAGGTGATCGACGCCCAGCAGCGCATTGCAGATCGTTTTTATGAAGCCGGGTTGATCTCAAAACGGGTCAAAGCGAAAGATGCTGTGGTCGTCATAAAGGAACAATAAAGTAATCCAGTAACATTAACAGTTCATGAATACAAGCCGTTCTACTGAACATGACGGGGCGTTGTAAAAGCCGGATCCCCTTGAACAACGCCCGCCAAAGGGGCAAAAGGGATGTCAAGGACGACGGGGGCAAAAAAAGAATGTGGGAGGGAAACAAATGACAACGGTGGCCATTATTTCTGGAAGCCCGTCGCACACCTCGAAAACGAATCGGGTGGCTGAATGGGTGAGCGAGCAATTGCAACAGCTCGGCCACACGGTGCATTTCATCCGATTGCGCGATTTGCCGGCTGAAGATCTGCTTTATGCTCATTCATCGAGTGAGCCGATCGCCGAAACACATGATTGGATCCGCCAGTCGAGAGCGGTCATTGCGTTAAGTCCAGTGTATAAAGGGAGTTACACCGGCATTTTAAAAGCGTATTTGGATTTGCTTCCGGAAAAGGCGTTTGCAGGGAAGCTGGTTGTGCCGATTGTCACGGGGGGAACCATTGCTCATCTGTTGGCTCTCGAATACGCGCTCAAACCGATTTTCTCCATTTTGGGCGCGCGGGAAATCTTGCATGGCGTCTTTATTTTGGATTGGACGTTGGGGCATGATGACGAAGGTCGCCTTGTGCTTTCTGACGATTTGTTGTCGCGGATGGAAGAGGTCTTTCAATCCATTTCCTGTGCAACCGAAAAAACCGTGATTGGATAAGGAGGAAAAAAGATGGAGTTGCTTTGGTTTATCCCTTCTCATGGCGACGGCCGATATTTAGGGACGACAAAAGGTGGTCGCTCCCCAGAATACAGCTATTTCAAACAAGTCGCCCAAGCAGCCGACCGCTTAGGATATACGGGCGTGCTCATTCCAACCGGCAAATCGTGCGAAGATCCTTGGCTGCTCGCTTCGGCATTGGCGGCTGAAACCGACCGTTTGCGCTTTCTTGTCGCTGTCCGTCCCGGATTGATGACGCCGACGTTGGCTGCCCGCATGGCTTCCACATTCGATCGGATTTCCGATGGCCGGCTGCTCGTGAATGTCGTCGCCGGTGGCGATCCCGTTGAGCTGGCAGGGGATGGGTTGTTTTTGTCCCATGACGAAAGATATGAGGCAACGGACGAGTTTTTGACGATTTGGCGTCGATTGCTTGCAGGAGAAGAAGTGACGTTGAGTGGAAAACATGTGTCGGTCAAGGGAGCCAAACTGCTATTTCCAGCGGTGCAAAAGCCGTATCCGCCCATCTTTTTTGGCGGATCGTCGGATGCCGGCCAACGGGTTGCGGCGCGCCATGCGGATGTGTATTTAACCTGGGGCGAGCCTCCTGAACAGGTGAAAGACAAAATCGAACGGGTAAGGGAGCTTGCTCGTCAAGAAGGCAGAAAAATCGAATTTGGCGTTCGTCTCCATATTATCGTTCGTGAGACGGAAAAAGAAGCATGGGAAGCGGCAGAGCGATTGATTCGCTATGTCGATGACCGGACGATTGAAGAGGCGCAACGGGTATTTGCTCGTTACGATTCGGTGGGACAGCAACGGATGCGACAGCTGCACGGCGGAAAGCGGGATTCGTTGGAGATCAGTCCAAATCTATGGGCTGGGGTAGGATTGGTGCGCGGGGGTGCGGGCACGGCTCTCGTCGGCGATCCGGAAACCGTGGCCGAGCGTCTTCGCGAGTATGAGCAGCTGGGCATCCGCTACTTCATTTTGTCCGGCTACCCGCATCTGGAAGAGGCGTATCGAGTGGCGGAGCTGTTATTCCCGTTGTTGCACTTGAACACTCCTTCCTCTTCCTCCATTCAGGGAGAGGTTGTGGGCCACGAATTTTTCCCTAATGTGATTAAAGTTTGATTGATTGCGAAAGAGAGGACCGGCAACGAGGGAGTCCTCTCTTTTTCATCATGTGTTGACATTGAAATTCATTTTCTCTTATAATCTTATTGTATTGATATTGATTATCATTTTTTGGATGTGTGAACGGGGGGATACATAATGTCATTGAAATGGAAGTGGCTCGCCGTGTTTGCCGCCGCGGCGTTGGCGCTTGGCGCGTGCGGCCAGAGCAAACAGACGGCGGGAACAGAAAAAGAAAGCAGCAACCAAACGGCTGTGGAAAAACAAGAAAAGCCGAAAGAGGAAGAGAAGACGGAGAACGAGAAGGAAGAAGCGGAAGTCGATTATGCGGGAGCGTTCAGCGAAGCGCTCGCGGAGCTTGAGAAGGCGAAGCAAGGCGGGGCGGTCGACTTCGGCAAAGTGGAGAGCATCTACAAAGAAAAGCTGCAGCCGCTTGTACAAAAACGTGACGCGGAATTTGAAGATACGCTTGACCAACATATTACCAACGCACTGGCCGCCGGCAAAGACGGGTCGCTTGAGCCGTTGGTTGTCAAGCAAATTTTTGACAAGCTGATGCAAAAAGTGTTTTACACGACGATCAAGCATGAGTTTACCGAAGCAGAAGAACATTGGGCCAATAAGGAAGAAGTAAAGGAAGAGCTTGAGGAAGCCAAAACCTTTTACGCGATTTTGCAGTCGACCGTGGAAAAGCGCGATGCGGCTTACGGAACGAAGTTGGTTGACGCGATCAACGGGGCGTTTGCCCAAATGGAGCAAGCGGTCCAAAACGATGATGCGCTCTCATTTGCCCTCGGCAAGCAAGTCGTGGACAAAACATTGATGAAAACATTCTATTTAGCGAGCGGAGCGCTGCCGCACGGCTATGCGGCGAAGGCGGCGGCTGCGGCCAAGGAAAACGCCGAAGAAGCCAAAGTGGAGCAGGCGGAAGGCTGGGCGTTTTATCAGTCCGTCTATCCGTATATGAAACGGCATGCCGCGGAGGAGGCGGACTACATTTTGAAACAGTTTGACCTGCAAACCGATGTCAAAACGCTCGATCCGAAAGCGGTGAACCATGCGTTCGTGCGCGGATGGGCGAAAGTGGCGCTTCACGAATATGAAGAAAGCAAAGAAAATTGGGGGCAAGACAAGTCGGTGATCACCGCCTTAGAAGGCGCGCTCTTTATTAACATGATCGAACAGGATATCAAAACGCTGCTTGGCGACAAAGCATACACCGACTTGAACGAACAGGCGACACGTTACCTAGAGGCGGCAAAGGCAAAAAACAAAGCTGAGGGTGACAAATGGCTGCCGCAAATTGAAGCCGCCCTGCAACAAGTGATTGAAAAAGCGAAATAACCTAGCAAACAAGGGGATGACCCAAAAGGGTAATTTTCCTTAACAAAGCACAACATATTGTTTCTTAATGATTGTTTTATACCTATAAAAGGGTGTCCCGATCCTTTTGGGACACCCTCTTGTATGACGAAGGAGGCAGCGGATTTGATGTCGGCAGAGTGCTCGATGGTGGATGTCAGGCAGCTTGTGTGCCTTCAGGGCAGCCGTCTGTCCGGAAACGTTTGGTTTTTTTCATGGCGCCGCGACTTTTCCGAGCGGCTGTGGTAAGATGCTGATGGATAGTCCATTTTGTAATGGGGTGAAACCGTTGAAAATTGTTGTCACTGGAGGAGCCGGATTTATTGGCAGTCATTTGGCCGCTCGTCTGCATGAACAAGGTCATGAAGTGGCAGCGATCGATTGTTTTCATCCGTACTATCCTGTTGAGCGGAAGGAGCGGCAGTTTCACGCGCTCACCGGCGGCCGGGTGCCGCTTGTCCGCTTGGATTTGCTTGATGGGGAGCGAACGAAAAGGTGGCTGGCCGAGTTTCGCCCCGATGTCGTCTACCATTTGGCGGCGCTGCCGGGCGTGCCGTATTCGTTGGCGCATCCGCTCGCTTACATCGATTATGACATTAAGGCGACGGTGAACGTTTTGGCGGCGGCGGGGGAAGCGGGGGTGGCGCATGTGCTGTTTGCCTCATCGTCATCGGTGTACGGCGACCGCGGCAATGTCCCACTCCGGGAAGAGATGGCTGACGGCCGCGTCGTTTCGCCGTATGCGGCGGCGAAATACGGAGCGGAATCGTTTTGTCATGCCTATGCCCATTTGTATGGCTACCAAATGACGATTTTTCGCTATTTCACCGTTTACGGGCCGTGGGGTCGTCCGGATATGGCGATCGGCACGTTTTTGCGCCGATTGCTGGCGGGCGAGGAGATTGTCGTATATGGCAAAGGAACGGCGCGTGATTATACGTACATCGATGATATTGTGGAGGGCATGATCGCAGCACTTCACCGCAGCGGTGGGCGAAGCGAAGTGTTCAACTTGGGCGCCGGGGCGCCCGTCACCATGGAGCAGCTGCTCGCTGAGTTGCGGAAGCACTTTCCCGATCTGAAAATCGTGCACGCGCCGGAGCGGAAAGGCGATGTGAAAGCGACATGGGCGGACATCACGAAGGCGGAGCGGGCGTTTGGTTACAAGCCGAAGGTGGCGTTTGCCGAAGGGCTCGCCCGCACGGTGGCGTGGGCGCGCGAATATGAGCGGTAAACCGGCGGCTAAAGCGGCGTTGCAAGCAGCTGGGCTCGCGCTTCTTTTCTTTTCCGCTTGGTTGACATACCGCTGCTTTGACGGCCGGCAGATGCTCCATCATCTATCCAGGCTAGTCAGCCGCCCGATCGAGATGGCTGCCGCTGCTTTCGTATATGGCTTGTCGTTTTGGCTGCGGGCGTGGGCGTGGAAGCGATATGTCGGAAAGCCAATCGCCTTCTCTGTTTATTGGCGTGCCGTGCTGCTTAGTTTGTTTGTTAACCATCTAGCCCCAGTGAAAATCGGTGATGCTGTGCGTATGGCTTTGCTTGCCCGCCAGCCCGGTGTTTCAGCCAGCGAGGCCATTGAATCGGTGGCGGTGATGCGGCTCCTTGATATGGCGGTGCTTGGTGGATTGACTGTCATCGGGATGTATGCGTATATGCATTACATTCCCCACATTTCTCTCTTGGCAGCGGCCGTTGCGGCCGGGTTCGTGCTGACCGTGATCGTGTTTCGCCGTCCGCTCCGCCTCGATCGGTTATGGCGGCGATGGCGGAGCGTATTTCACGGCTGGAGCGGCGCGGCGATGGTCGGGGCGGTGGCGGCGAGCTGGCTGTGCGAGGCGGCAGTCATAGGTGTGATCGCCAAAGCGGTCGGTATACCGCTTTCTTTTGGACAGGCGGTGTGGGCAAACAGCGCGACCGTTTCCGGACAAATTGCCCAAATCGCTCCCGGTGGACTCGGAACGTATGAGGCGGTGATGGGGTTTGCCTTAACTACGGTTGGTGCACCGTGGGATGTGGCGTATATGGCCGCGGTGTTGACACATGCCTTTAAATTTCTGTTTTCTTACGCCGCTGGTGCCGCGGTATTGTGGTTTTGGCGGTCCGACTGGCAGGCGGTGCGGAGCGTATGGAGAAAGGAAAGGGAGAGGCGATGAAAGAAGCATCACGATTCG
This sequence comes from Geobacillus sp. PLS 41, assembly GCF_056494105.1. Classification (NCBI taxonomy): domain Bacteria; kingdom Bacillati; phylum Bacillota; class Bacilli; order Caryophanales; family Anoxybacillaceae; genus Geobacillus; species Geobacillus sp. PLS 41. The sequence continues at coordinate 1,415,077 of NZ_CM151395.1, forward strand.
AAAAAATCGCGGCGCGCTGCTGGAATTTGCTGAATGAAGGAAAGCCGTTCACGCCGATTTTTGTCGTGGGAACGATGAGCATCTACCATGCCGCTGATCTTATGGGCGGCCATGCATGGACATGGCTGATTGGCCTGACGGCGGTGCTGCCGTTGTTTGTTGTCTATTATGTGTACGATTATCCACTGTTTTTGCGCAATTATTTATGGATCCCTTATGTCGTGTTTCTCATCGTTTGGTCGTTCGCTGATGCGTCGTTGTTGTTGTTGGCGTCGGGGCTTTACTTTTTCTTTACCGTCTTTTTTTGGGGGACGCTGTATTACCATTTGCGCATCGGCACGTCGTGGTGGAATTTCACCCGCTTTTGGAAGCTGGTGCTGAAAAACAGCGATTCGACCAGCGGCAACGCCCAAGAGCAGCTGCCAAAATGTTTTCTTCTTTTGTCCGTATGGGAATACGCTTCGCAGCAGATCGATCAAGGAGCGGCTTTGGCGCCGCTGTGCGGGGCGCTTTGGCTGTTTGCCGCTGGGGTGTGGCTGTTTTCATGGATTTTGCATCGGAATTTGTTCGACTGGCAGCCGGAGATCATTCCGACTTATACGAACAATGTGCCGAGTCCCACCGCGCCGGTCAGTGACAAAGTGTATGTCATCGTGATTGATGGGATGCGCAAAGACCGGTTTGAAGCGGCCAACGCCCCGTTTTTAAAGCGGCTGCGCGCGCAAGGGACGGAATTTGCGCAAATGGAAACCGTCTATCCGGCGCGCACGGTCGTCTGCTTCACCTCGATGCTGACGGGGACGTATCCGTTTGAGCACGGCATTCGCTCGAATATGGTATGGAAGCTCGGAGCGAAAGTGGAAACGATCTTCGACTCGCTCCGCAAAGTAGGGAAAACAGGCCGCTTGCTTGGCATCGCTCATTTGGTCGATTCGTTCGGCGACGATGTCGAAACGGTGACGGCTGTCATGCCGAACGACCTCGCCGACCGTTATATCATCGAGCGGGCGAAACGCATTGTGGAAGAGCAGCACCCGGACTTGCTTGTCGTGCAATTGATCGCCACCGACCAGACCGGCCATAGCCGCGGTGTGCTGTATGACGAGTATATCGAAAAAATTGAAGAAGCCGACGCGTTGATCGCGGAGTTTGTCGGCTGGCTTGAGGAACGGGGCGAGCTCGAGCGCGCGACATTGATTGTCTGCGCCGACCATGGCCAAGCGGATGGCATCGGCGGCCACGGCCACCTCGATGAAGGGGAGCGGTATGTGCCGTTTTTTCTATACGGCCCGGCGATTGAGGCAGGAAAACGAGTCGATGAGAAAAAAAGCCTCGTTTCGCTGGCGCCGACGATCGCCTATTTGCTCGGCGCGCCGTATCCGAGCCATAGCCGTGGTCCGGTTTTGATCGAGGCGATGAGAAAGGAGGAGAGCGATGAAGAAGCAGCGCGTCATCGTCTTTTTGCCGGCGCACAATGAAGAAGAAGCGATTGGAGATGTCATCCGCCGCATTCCGCGTCATTTTCATCCCGATGTAGAGGTCAGCGTCTTGGTCATTGATGATGGATCGACGGACCGAACGGCCGAAGTAGCGAAAGAAGCGGGGGCCGATATCATTTGCCGCCTGCCGGAAAACCGCGGCCTCGGTGCGGCGGTGCGGCGAGGGCTTGAAGAGTGTGTCCGTCTTGGCGCGGATATCGGCGTGATGATCGATGCTGACAACGAATATCCGCCGGAACAAATTCCTGACCTTTTAGCGCCGATTTTCACCGGTGAAGCGGACTATACGATCGGCTCGCGCTTCCTTGGCACGATTCGCGGCATGAAATGGCATCGCCGCCTTGGGAATTATTTGTTCACTTGGCTGCAGTCGCTTCTTCTAGGACAGCGGCTGTATGACGGACAGTCGGGGATGCGCGCCTTTTCGCGCCACGCGATGGAGGAGGCGGAAATCATCCACGATTACAACTACGCCCAAGTGCTGACGCTCAACTTGGTGCGCAAAGGGTTTCGCTTGAAAGAAGTGCCGATCCGCTATCAAGTGCGGACGACGGGCCGTTCGTTCATCAAATTCACCGCCTATATGACCGCGGTCATCCCGGCCATCTGGAAGGAAATGCGCCGCCCGGTGAAAAAGGTGGCCGTCGATCGAGAAGGGCATGGGCGCTCCCAAGAGCGGGCGCGCCATTGCTCGTAAGGCAGTTCGCGCTTAGAAGGCAGGCGAAAAACTGCATTCACGCGCCAATCGGCGGCATTTTCATCAGAAAAGAAAGCTGATTCTGCGAAGTTTCTCTAATTGAGAAATAGATGGAATCAGCAGTATTTTGCACTAAATCATCAGCCTTTTAGAAGGCGGGTGATGTCATAAGACATGCGGATCTACTTCTCAACTTGAGGAATCCTGTTTTTCTCTCTAATCGCGAACGATGGATTGAGGAAGATGATCGTTTTTTCACCAGCCTTTTCGACGATGGATGATTTTTTATTGACAATAAGTATGATAATGATTATCATTGATCTTGATGGAGGGAGAAGGGAACGTGAAATCGTTTCGTTTCTTTTTTTACATAGCAGTGATCATTATTCTCAATCTCATTCCGCTGAAAGCGTTCGCCTATTCGTATGGAGACCCGAACAAAGAGGCGGTTGCTGAGGCGTATAAAGAGATGAAAGAAAAGTTGAACGAGCAGCCGCCGAACTTTGCTGCAGCGAAGGAAATTTTCGAAACCGTAAAAGAAGAAATCGACATGCATATGGGACCTGAGCCGTCCAAGGCGGTGCTTGCGGCCATCGAAGCGAAGGACCGTCAAACGGTGATCAAGGACATGGAAAACATTTTAGTGCTCAATATCGCTCGCCGTTTGGACAATATTGAGGCAAACTTTGATCAGTACGACACGAGCAAGCGGCTGTTGGCGAAGGCGTTTGCGACGTATGAAGCGCTGTCGCCGGTCATCCAAGGGAAAGACCCTGCACTTGATAAACAGCTGCGCACCGAGTTTGACAAGGCGCTTCAGTCGCTTGGCAACCCGGGGCTGTTCGGTGTCGGCGAGAAAAAATCGGATATCAACGTGTTTAAGAAAAGCAAAGAGACGATTTTAACAACGCTGCAGAAGCAATTCGGCCTGAAAAGCCTAAAAGTCGGCCATTTTTCGGAAAACGCTGCAGAAAAGCCGGATGCAGTGCAAAAGAAAGAGTGGACCGATTTGTCTAAAGTAAAAAACTGGATTCCGCTCGTTGTCATCGTTATTGTGGTTCTCGGCGCGGCTCTCATTTATGTGCGGCGTCGGAAACGGGCTTAGTCCAAATATAAGGGGAGGCGGAGACATGGAAGTCCAAGCGCTGCTCATTACGTTTCGTGAAGCGCTGGAAGCGCTGCTGATCGTCGGCATCATTACATCGTATTTGAAACGTGTCGATCACCGCGAATACACGAAGTACGTATGGCTTGGTGCTGGTTTGGCCGTGTTGGCGAGCATCGGGGCGGCCATTTTGTTTCAAGTCGTGTTCACGGGATTTGCCGCGATGGGCAGTGAAATCTACTTAAAAATCGGCATCATGATCGTCTCCGCGTTGCTCTTGACGCAGATGGTGTTTTGGATGGCCGAGCATAGCCGGGACATGAAACAAAACGTTGAAGGGAAAATGGACCAGTTTATTACCGCCGGCAATGTCGCCGGCATGGTCATTCACTCGTTTTTAGTCGTGCTGCGCGAAGGAGTGGAAACCGTTTTTTTCTTCGCTGCCATCACGCACGGCAACATCGGCGCGGCCATACAAGGCTGGGGAGCGGCGACAGGCATTGCCATTGCCGCTTTGGTCAGCTACTTCTTCTTTAAAGGAACGATGCGCATTCCGCTGAAAGCATTCTTTAAAGTAACCGGAGCTTTTATCGTCTTGATCGCCGCTGGCCTGCTCGTGCAAGCCATTTCGATGATGCAGGACATTGGGCTCATCGGCAGCGTCATGCCGCATGTATATGATTTGACATGGCTGCTTCCAGAACATCCGATTGACTACGAACATTACGTGCGCGATCATGGCGTCGCCCCCGTCTTTTCCGGCGAAGTCGGCGTCTTTTTAAAAGCGTTGTTTGGCTATTCAGCGATGCCGTCGCTTGAAGAAGTGATCGCCTATATCGGCTACTTCGCCGTCGTGTATTTGCTGGTGACGAGCCGCCGCGGTCAAAAGAGCGCTGTGGTCGAGAAACCGGCGATTGCCGCTTTGGAGGAAAAAGCAAAAAACGTCATGTAACGTACAAGGCCGCTGCGCCTTGTACTTTTTCTTTGGAGGGGAACACGGTGAACAAACGGTTCGGCGACCGCTTTTGGATTGGCTTTGGTGTCGGAACGGCCTCTTTGTTGGTTGGCGCCTGTTTGTATTGGGCGAGCCCGTATGCGGCCACATGGGATGAAGTCGATTTTGCCTTGGCGCTTAGGCGCTATGATGTGTTAGCCATGCAGCCGCATTTCCCAGGCTATCCGTATTTCGTCCTCGGGGGCATGGCGGTGCACGCTTTCATTGCCAATCCGGCCAAAGCGCTTTCGATCTTGAATGTGCTCGTGTTGTTTTCCGCCGCCTTTCCCATCGTTTTGCTGCTTGCTCGGCATATGCCGCGTCCAGCGGCGTTATGGGCGGCGCTTTCGGTGCTTTCTTCAAGCTATGTGCTTCTTGCCTCCGCCCGACCGATGTCAGACGGTGCGGCGCTCGGCGTGCTTTGGTGGTACATCTGGGCCGTGGAATGGGCGCGGCGGCGAATGGCATGGACCGCGCAGCTGCTGCCGATGGCGTTATTCAGCATCCTCATGGGGGGTCGCCTATCGTACATCCCCTTTGCCTCGGCGTTATTGTTGCTTTGGCATGAAGACTGGAAAACGCACCGCCGCCTCGGCCGCGTGGCGGCATCGCTGTTGGCGGCGGCCGCCTTTCAATTTGTTTGGGTGGCAGCGGTCGCGGCGACGGAAGGCGGCCTTTGGCCGTTTTTCAAGCTTGGCTTTGCGTTTGTTGTCGGTCATTTCAGCGACTGGGGGGGAACGGCGGCGGCGAGCCCTCTTCCATTTTGGGAGCGGGTGTGCCGCTTTGTCCTTGACAACTTTCTTTGGACCGGCATGGCCAGCCGAAATGCTTGGCTGCTGGCTGCCTATGCAGTGGTCGGCGCCATCGCCTGGCGCGCGGGGCGGTTGGGGCTTCCGCGCCCGCTTGTCGTTTCCGCGTTGCTGTATGCTTTGTGGGCGCTTTTCGGACAAAACATTGACAAGCCGCGTCATCTCCTTCCGCTCGTTCACATTGCGCTCGTTTTCGTGTGGGGGCGGCTGCTGGCCGCGCCCCGGACATGGCGGTTTGTTCTTGCCGCGGCAGTGGTGATGCTGCAGTCTACAATCGGCATCGGGCTGTTGCGCGAGCAGGCAAAGACGCCGCCAGCAGTGTATCAGCTTGCGGACGATTTGCGTGACAAACGGCAGCCGTTTGTGGTATATACGTGGGAAGAGACGCGCGTCCTAGACTATTTGAACGTGCCCTTTCCACATAAAGACGTGCTCCATTTTTCCTTCTTTTTGCAAGACAAAGAAAACTACCGCCATGCTGCGATATATATGACCAATCACGTTGTCCAAGGGTTCGAGGCTCAAGGGATCGATGTTTCCTGCCATGTGCGCAAAATGAAAACGTATCGTTCCAGTTTGCTTGCTGATCCGGTGTATGGGACGATTACGCTGTACGAATGGGTTGATGGAGCAGTGAGGTGATGGCCAATGAACGAGCGGCTGAAAGAAAAATTGGCTGTGCTGCCGGAGCAGCCGGGCTGCTATTTGATGAAAGACAAACACGGAACGGTCATTTACGTCGGCAAAGCGAAGTCGCTGAAAGCGCGCGTCCGCTCGTATTTTACCGGGACGCATGACGGCAAGACGCAGCGGCTTGTTGAGGAGATCGCTGATTTCGAATACATCGTCACCTCGTCAAACGCCGAGGCGCTCATTTTGGAGATGAATTTGATCAAAAAGCATGATCCGAAATACAACGTCATGCTGAAAGATGATAAAAGCTACCCGTTTATTAAAATCACCGCAGAAAAGCATCCGCGCCTGCTTATCACCCGCAAAGTGAAAAAAGACGGCGGCAAATATTTCGGCCCGTATCCAAACGTGCAGGCGGCGAACGAAACGAAAAAGCTGCTCGACCGCTTATATCCGCTCCGCAAATGTTCGACGCTGCCTTCGCGCGCCTGTTTGTATTACCATATGGGCCAATGCCTCGCCCCGTGCGTCCACCCGGTGTCGGACGAACAAAATAAGGCGATGGTTGAACAAATCGTCCGCTTTTTAAACGGCGGGTATGAAGACGTGAAGCGGGAGTTGGCCGAGAAAATGCACGAGGCGGCGGAAACGCTCGAGTTTGAACGGGCGAAAGAATACCGCGATCAAATCGCGGCGATTGAGATGACGATGGAAAAGCAAAAAATGATGCTCAACGACTTCATCGACCGCGATGTATTCGGCTATGCGTACGACAAAGGCTGGATGTGCGTGCAAGTGTTTTTCCTTCGCCAAGGGAAGCTGATTGAGCGCGACGTGTCGATCTTCCCGCTTTACCAAGACCCGGATGAGGAAATGCTTACGTTTTTGGGTCAGTTTTATGCGAAAGCGCATCATTTGAAGCCAAAAGAAGTCGTCCTCCCGTCCGACATTGACGGCGAGCTCGCCCGCGAATTGCTCGGCGTTGCCGTCGTCCAGCCGAAAAAAGGGAAGAAAAAAGAGCTTGTTGAGCTGGCGAGCAAAAACGCGGCCATTGCTCTGAAAGAAAAATTTTATTTCATCGAGCGGGACGAAGAACGGACGATCAAAGCAGTCGAACGTCTCGGAGAGCGTCTTGGCATTCCGGCGCCGCGCCGCATCGAGGCGTTTGACAACTCGAACATTTACGGGGCCGATCCGGTCTCGGCGCTCGTCGTTTTCCTCGATGGCAAGCCGGCGAAAAAAGAATACCGGAAATATAAGGTGAAAACGGTCGCAGGCCCGAACGATTATGAAACGATGCGCGAAGTCGTGCGCCGCCGCTATACGCGCGTGTTGAAAGAAGGATTGCCGCTTCCCGATTTGATCATCATCGACGGCGGCAAAGGCCACTTGTCGGCGGTGCGGGATGTGCTCGAAAACGAACTTGGACTGGATGTGCCGCTGGCTGGATTGGCGAAAGACGAAAAACATCGCACATCAGAGCTTTTGGCCGGCGACCCGCCGGATGTCGTGCCGCTTGACCGGCAAAGCCAAGAGTTTTATTTATTGCAGCGCATCCAGGATGAAGTGCATCGGTTTGCCGTTATGTTTCACCGAAAGACGCGGCAGAAAACGATGTTCCATTCCGTGCTTGATGACATCCCCGGCGTCGGGGAAAAGCGGAAAAAAGCACTCTTGAATTATTTCGGCTCTGTGAAAAAGATGAAAGAGGCGACGGTGGAAGAGTTGCAGCGGGCGAACATTCCGCGAGCGGTGGCGGAGAAAATCTATGAAAAACTGCATGAATAATGGCTGAACGGGCGCCCGTTTTGCGAGCGGGCGCCCGTTGCCTACATTTCATTCGATCGCCTGCTTCCGATCCCATTTCACCAAAATGCGCGCTTTGCCGTCCCGCTTTGGCGGCAGTTCGACCGCTTCGGTGACGAACCGCTTTTGTTGTTCGATTTGCTGGGCGAGAAATCCAGCCTCAAGCTGGAACGAGCAGCTGCCATACAAGGAAAAGCGGGCGGCGATGATGGGGCCTGACAGCTCGATATATAGTTCGTCGTTTCGCTCTTCGCCGGTTGATAGCTCCCCCCAGCCCGCCCGTTCAAAAAATACGGCGACGTCATCGAGCGTTCCGAGCGGGTAGCGCCGTGCCAGCTGTTTGCCGGCCCAGTACAGCAGCGAAGCGGCATCTTTGCCAAGCAGCTCGGGAAGAAGCGAATGGCGAAGCAGCTCAGCCCCGAATGCGGAAAGCGCAATCGACCCAAACATTTGATATTGATCCTCTAATGGTGGCTGTTTCATCGTTTTCCCCTCTTTCTATCCATTTCCCCATTATAGCTGAATTGCTGCCGGAGTGCATCCTCTTTCCTAAGGTGGCGCAACTATGAGAATGTTTGAACATTTTGTGGCAGTGTTTTCTTGACGCTTGTACAATGTGGGAGTACAATGAATGTGACAAAGCGAATAAGGGAATGGAAGGCGTTTTCGTTTCCGCATGGCGAGCGAGAGGGACATATTTTTTATTCAATTGAAGGGGGTTTACATAATGGCAGGGAATCGCGAGTTTTACTATCGCCGGCTCCATTCGCTGCTGGGGGTTGTTCCCGTCGGCATCTTTTTAGTGCAGCACTTGGTCGTCAACCATTTTGCGACCCGTGGGCCGGAAGCGTTTAACCGGGCGGCGGCGTTTATGGAAAACTTGCCGTTCCGCTATTTTCTTGAAATTTTTGTTATTTTCCTTCCATTGTTGTTCCACGCTGTATACGGCATTTATATCGCGTTTACAGCCAAATTCAACACTCGCCAGTACGGCTATTTTCGCAACTGGATGTTCATGCTTCAGCGGATCACCGGCATCATTACATTGATTTTTGTCGTCTGGCATGTGTATGAAACGCGGGTGCAAGCCGCATTCGGCGCCGAAGTGAACTACGATATGATGGCCAACATTGTCGACAATCCGTTTATGCTCGGATTTTATATTGTTGGAATCTTGTCCACGGTCTTTCACTTCGCCAACGGCTTATGGTCGTTCTGCGTCAGCTGGGGGTTGACGGTGTCCCCTCGTTCGCAGCAAGTATTTACGTACATTACGATGATCATTTTCATCGCGCTTTCCATTGTCGGCATTCGCGCCATCTTAGCGTTTGCGTAAGACAAGCGTTCCATTCTTAGGGAATGATTCGACGATGAACTGCTGCGTTGGCTCGTGACAGATCGCGTCTTAGCCGTTCGCCGAACGATCGCTTGGTCGATGGCGGGCCGGCAAGGCAAAACGTGCGGCATGCAAGCAAAAGCAGCAATCTATTAGGGAGTGAGTAGCTATGAAAAAAGGGAAAATCATCGTTGTTGGCGGTGGGCTGGCCGGTTTGATGGCCACGATTAAAATCGCCGAAGCAGGAGTGCCTGTCGAACTGTTTTCGCTCGTTCCGGTAAAGCGTTCTCACTCCGTCTGTGCCCAAGGCGGCATTAACGGAGCGGTCAACACGAAAGGGGAAGGCGACTCGCCGTGGGAGCATTTTGACGACACCGTCTATGGCGGGGACTTCTTGGCGAACCAGCCTCCGGTCAAAGCGATGTGTGAAGCGGCGCCGGGGATTATTTACATGCTCGATCGGATGGGCGTCATGTTCAACCGGACGCCGGAAGGGTTGCTTGATTTCCGTCGTTTCGGGGGGACGCAGCATCACCGGACCGCCTATGCTGGAGCCACGACTGGCCAACAAATTTTGTATGCACTTGATGAACAGGTGCGCCGCCATGAAGTGGCCGGGCTCGTCACGAAGTACGAGCATTGGGAGTTTTTAGGCGTCGTTTTGGATGACGAGCAAATCTGCCGCGGCATCGTCGCACAAGATTTGCGGTCCATGGAAATCAAAGCGTTTCCAGCCGATGCCGTCATTTTGGCGACCGGCGGCCCGGGGATCATTTTTGGGAAATCGACGAACTCGGTCATCAACACTGGTTCAGCGGCTTCGATCGCCTATCAGCAAGGCGTTTACTACGCGAACGGCGAGTTCATCCAAATTCACCCGACCGCCATTCCGGGCGATGACAAGCTCCGCCTTATGAGCGAATCGGCGCGCGGGGAAGGCGGACGCATTTGGACGTATAAAGACGGGAAACCGTGGTACTTCCTTGAGGAAAAATATCCGGCTTACGGAAACTTGGTGCCGCGCGACATCGCCGCACGGGAAATTTTCCACGTCTGCGTCGATTTGAAGCTCGGCATCAACGGCGAAAACATGGTGTATTTGGATTTGTCACATAAAGATCCGAAAGAGTTGGATGTTAAGCTCGGCGGCATTATCGAAATTTACGAGAAGTTCATGGGCGAAGACCCGCGCAAAGTGCCGATGAAGGTGTTCCCGGCCGTTCACTACTCGATGGGCGGCTTATGGGTCGACTATGACCAAATGACGAACATCAAAGGGTTGTTTGCTGCCGGCGAGTGCGACTATTCGATTCACGGCGCGAACCGCCTCGGGGCAAACTCGCTTCTGTCGGCGATTTACGGCGGAATGGTCGCCGGCCCGAACGCCGTCCGCTACATCCGCGGCCTCGAGAAATCGGCGGATGCGATGCCGTCGACGTTATACGACAGCTATGTGAAACGGGAGCAGGAAAAATGGGAGAACATTTTGGCGATGGACGGCACGGAAAACGCCTATGTGCTGCATAAAGAGCTCGGTGAATGGATGACGGCGAACGTGACGATCGTCCGCTACAACGACCGGTTGCTGAAGACGGATGAGAAAATTCAAGAGCTGATGGAGCGGTACAAAAACATCAGCGTCACCGACACGTCGAGATGGAGCAACCAAGGAGCGACGTTTATCCGCCAGCTGTACAACATGCTGCAGCTCGCCCGCGTCATTACGCTTGGCGCTTACCATCGCAATGAAAGCCGTGGGGCGCACTACAAGCCGGAGTTTCCGGAGCGCAATGACGAAGAGTGGCTGAAAACGACGATGGCCCGCTACACGCCAGATGGTCCGGCGTTCCATTATGAAGACGTTGACGTCTCGTTGATTAAACCGCGCAAGCGCGACTACAGCAAAAAGAAAGAGGAAGTGAAGTAAGATGAGCGAGAACAAAACGGTTCGTTTGATCATCACGCGCCAAGATCGTCCGGATTCCGCGCCGTATGAAGAAGAGTTTGTCATTCCGTACCGCCCGAACATGAACGTCATTTCGGCGCTCATGGAAATTCGTCGCAATCCAGTCAACGCCAAAGGGGAAAAAACGACGCCGGTCGCTTGGGAAATGAACTGTCTGGAAGAAGTATGCGGAGCCTGTTCGATGGTCATTAACGGCAAACCGCGCCAGGCGTGCGCCGCGCTCATTGACAAACTCGAGCAGCCGATCCGCCTTGAGCCGATGCGCACATTCCCTGTCATCCGCGACTTGGTCATCGATCGGAGCCGGATGTTTGACGCGTTGAAGCGAGTGAAAGCATGGATTCCGATCGACGGAACGTACGACTTGGGTCCGGGGCCGCGCATGCCAGAGCGGAAGCGGCAATGGGCGTACGAGCTGTCAAAATGCATGACATGCGGCGTCTGCCTCGAAGCGTGCCCGAACGTCAACAGCAAGTCGAACTTTATCGGCCCGGCGCCGCTGTCGCAAGTGCGGCTGTTTAACGCCCACCCGACCGGGGCGATGCATAAAGCCGAACGGCTGCGGGCGATTATGGGCGACGGCGGACTGGCCAACTGCGGCAACTCGCAAAACTGCGTGCAATCGTGCCCGAAGGGCATTCCGTTGACGACATCGATCGCGGCGTTAAACCGCGAAACGACGATTCAAATGTTCCGCGATTTCTTTGGCAGCGACGAAGTGTAGCGGCAGAATCAAAATCCCCTTCATTCGAATAGACATGAGGGGGATTTTTTGTTTTTCTGGACAAGCGGCAGCCAACCGTCTCCGGCGAACCGAAAGATGAAGAAAAAAAAGACCCATTTTTCTATTAGATAAGCAAATTTTCGTCACCGCCGCTCTTGCTCTCACATACGATATGGCGAGGAAATACCCATCCGGCAGTTCGGGCCCATTGAGAGCAAGGAGGGTTACAACCGTTGAAGGACAAATCGTTTCAATCGAAGCCGCTTTTGACAAAAAGAGAAAAAGAAGTCTTCGAATTGCTCGTGCAAGACAAGACGACGAAAGAGATCGCCAAAGAGCTGTTTATCAGCGAGAAAACGGTCCGCAACCATATTTCGAATGCGATGCAAAAGCTTGGGGTCAAGGGGCGCTCGCAAGCTGTCATTGAATTGCTTCGAATGGGCGAACTTGAACTATAAACGATGCCGGCTTTCCTTGTTGGACAGCCGGCTGTTATGTTCCCTTGCGGCCGGACGAGGCTTGGCGCCCGTCCGGCCTTCGTCCGCGGCGGCCGCCGCATTTTTTTGTTGATTATCTTTGCCGGTGTTGTAAAATGAAAAGTAAGAATAGCTGTCGGCGCAAGCCGCCGTTTGAGGCTGGCCGCGGAAACGATCAAGGAGAGATGGTATGCCGTCTGCGATGAATGAAAGAACGGTCGCCGAGTTGGAAAAATTGCTTCGCTATATCGCCGCAAATTTGAAACAGCGCGGCCGTGAAATTTTAACCAACTATCCGATCACCCCACCGCAATTTGTCGCCCTGCAGTGGCTGCTTGAAGAAGGGGACTTGACGGTCGGCGAGTTATCGAACAAAATGTATTTGGCGTGCAGCACGACGACCGACTTGGTCGACCGCATGGAGCGGAACGGACTTGTCGCCAGAGTCCGCGATGAACACGACCGCCGCGTCGTCCGCATTCGCCTTCTTGAAAAAGGGGAGCGCATTATCGAAGAAGTGATTGAGAAACGCCAGCGCGATCTAGCGAGCGTGCTTGAAAGCTTTTCAGACGAGGAAATCGTCGTCTTTGAGCGTTGTTTGCGCAAATTGCATCAAGAAATGACGAAAGAATGAGGCGATCACTTGGAAAGAGCAATTGGTGTCATTGACTCAGGAGTCGGCGGTTTGACCGTCGCCAAAGAAATTATGAGGCAGCTGCCGAAAGAACAAATTATTTACTTAGGCGACACCGCCCGTTGCCCGTACGGGCCGCGGCCGGTGGAAGAAGTCCGTCGATTTACGTGGCAAATGATTGATTACTTGCGGCAATATCCCTTGAAAATGCTTGTTATCGCCTGCAACACCGCGACGGCGGTCGCGCTTGACGACGTGCGGGCGAAGCTTGACATTCCTGTGCTTGGCGTTATTCATCCCGGCGCTCGCGCCGCCCTGAAAGCGACTAGGCGCGGGCACATCGGCGTCATCGGCACGATTGGCACGATCCGAAGCCGGGCGTATGAAAAGGCGCTTCAATCAATCAATCCGCGCGTCCAAGTCGAGAGCTTGGCCTGTCCGAAATTCGTTCCGCTGGTGGAAAGCGGCGACTTTGAAGGGCAGGAGGCGATGGCGATCGTCGCCGAATCTCTCGCTCCGCTCCGACCGCTGCCGATCGATGTGCTGATTTTAGGCTGCACGCATTATCCGTTGCTCGCGCCGCTCATTCGCACGTATATGGGCAAACGCGTGAAGCTCATTTGCTCAGGCGGTGAGACAGCTCGTGAAGTGAGCGCGATTTTGCATCACAGCCAGCTCCTTTACACCGGCGAGCGCGAACCGGAGCATTTGTTTTTCACGACTGGGCCGAAAGAGCTGTTTGAAAAGATTTCCGGGAAGTGGTTTGGCAAGCCGATCGGCACGGTCGAAGCGATTCGGCTGTAACCAACAAATCCTTTAGCGTCCATGCGCTAAAGGATTTTTTTTATTCTATTTTGGAAAACGGCTCGTATACATAGTAGTACAAACTACGAGTAGGAGGGAACGTCAATGAAACGGACGACTCACATATGGGCGGCGCCGCTGCTCGCCTCGCTGTTGTTGCTTGGCGGCTGCGGTTTGTTTGGGCGAGATGAGGCGGTGAAGGAGATTGATCCGCCGCAAGAGACGAGTTATGTCAAAGACGGCCAAGCGCTTCAGGAAGCGACGGAAAGCCAAAAGGAAGGGAAGGAGAAAGCGAAGGCCACCGAGACGGTGAAAAGAGAGCTGTACTTGATTGACAAAAACGGCTTTGTCGTGCCGCAAACAGTGGAATTGCCGAAAACGCAGGCCGTGGCGAAACAAGTACTCGAATATTTGGTTGAAGACGGACCTGTGTCAGAAATGTTGCCGAACGGCTTCCGCGCGGTCATTCCGGCCGGAACGACGGTGCTTGGCACAAAATTGGAAAAAGACGGAACGTTGATCGCCGACTTTTCTCCGGAATTTAAAAACTATAAGCCGGAGGACGAAAAACGAATTTTGCAGTCCATTACGTGGACGTTGACGCAATTTGACAATATCAAGCGCGTCAAAATCCGCATCAACGGTTACGATCAAAACGTGATGCCGGTCAATAAAACACCGATTCAAGATGGGGTAAGCCGCGCCGACGGCATCAATATGGAAGCGAGCGGCGTGCCAGACATTACGAATACGCATCCAGTCACCGTTTATTTTGTCGCCCAACAAGGGAACAGCACATACTATGTGCCGGTGACACGGCGTGTGTCCAATAAGGAGAAAGATGATATTGCCGCGGCCGTCAACGAACTGATTCAAGGACCAGAGCAAGGGAGCGGGCTTGTCGGCGTCTTTCAGCCGGACGCGAAGCTTGTCGATGCCCCGAAATATGAGGATGGCAAAGTGACGCTCAACTTTAACGAAGGCATTTATGGAAGCAACAAGAAAAATGTCATTTCCGACGTCGTGTTGAATTCCCTCGTTTTGTCGCTCACTGAGCAAAAAGGAGTCGAAAGCGTGGCGATCACAGTCAATGGCAAAGCCAATCTTGTCACGGAAGACGGCAAGCCGCTCACCAAACCGGTCGCTCGGCCGCAAAACGTCAATACCGGGACATTTTAACCGGTTGGTGCTGACAGGCTGGAAACGAATAGGACGTTATGGTATAACAAAGAGGTGGAAACGTATTCCGCCTCTTTCTTTTTTTCGCTAGGTGGAAAGAAATGCGGCGTCTGGCATTCCGTTGAAGATGGAGAAAAGGAGGACTCAGTTGATGAGAGCGGACGGACGAAGCAGTTGCGAGCTGCGCCCTGTACATATACACCCGCATTACATGAAGCACGCTGAAGGGTCGGTGCTCATTGAAGTCGGCGACACGAAAGTCATTTGCACGGCGACGGTCGAAGAGAAAGTGCCGTCGTTTATGCGCGGCGGCGGCAAAGGATGGATTACGGCCGAATATGGGATGCTGCCGCGGGCGACAGAGCAGCGGAATGTGAGGGAAGCGAGCAAAGGAAAAGTGTCGGGGCGGACGATGGAAATTCAGCGCTTAATCGGCCGTGCGCTTCGCTCGGTTGTTGATCTTGAACAGCTTGGTGAGCGGACCATTTGGATCGATTGCGACGTCATTCAGGCGGATGGCGGAACGCGGACGGCGTCGATCACCGGTGCGTATGTGGCGCTTGTGTTGGCGCTTGCCAAACTGGTGGAAGAAGGGAGGCTCGAGGCGCTTCCGATCCGCGATTTTCTCGCCGCTACCTCGGTCGGCATCGATCCGGAGCATGGGGTGATTCTTGATTTAGATTACAACGAGGATGCGCGGGCGAAAGTGGATATGAACGTCGTCATGACCGGAGCCGGTCAATTTGTTGAGATTCAAGGGACCGGAGAGGAAGCGGTTTTTTCACGCGCCGAGCTCGATGAATTGCTTGAAGCGGCGCAAATAGGCATCGAGCAGCTCATCGCCGTTCAGCGCCGCGCATTGGGCGAGTGGGCGGCGCGCATCGGCGAAAAAAAAGAAGCGGCAGAGGAGGACACAGAGTGAAGGAGATTGTCATCGCGACCAAAAACGCTGGCAAAGTGCGCGAGTTCGCCGCTTTGTTTGCCAAGCGGGGCGTCGAAGTGAAATCGTTGCTTGACTTTCCGGACGCTCCGGATGTCGCAGAAACGGGAAGCACGTTTGCGGAAAATGCCGTGCTCAAAGCAGAAGCGGCGTCGCGGCGTCTAAAGCGGCCGGTGATCGCCGATGATTCCGGGCTCGTGGTCGATGCGCTCGGCGGCCGGCCGGGCGTTCATTCGGCCCGTTATGCCGGGGAAGATAAAAACGATGCACGCAACATCGCCAAGCTGCTTCGCGAGCTTGACGGGGTGCCGATGGAGCAGCGCACGGCTCGTTTTCATTGCGCGCTCGCCGTCGCGATCCCAGGGCGGCCGACCGCCGTTGTCGAAGCGACATGCGATGGTTATATCGCCGAAGTGCCGCGTGGGGAGGGGGGCTTTGGCTATGATCCAATCTTTTACCTTCCGGAGCGGGGAAAAACGATGGCGGAGCTTGCGCCGGAGGAAAAAAATCAAATCAGTCATCGCGCCAAGGCGCTGACGAAGCTCGATGAGCAGTGGGAGGAGATCGTCGGTGGAAAGGGGCGGACGGAATGAAGGCGGTGATTGTGAGCGACAGCCATGGGCTGACTGCCGAACTTGCTGAAATTGTCAACCGTCATCGCCATGAAGCGGATTTGTTTATCCATTGCGGTGACTCGGAGTTGGAGGTGGGGGCGGACGAGATCGCCCCGTTTGCCGTCGTGCGCGGCAACTGCGATTTCGCCGCGTTTCCTGCTGAGCGCATCGAAGAGGCAGGCGGCGTTCGGTTGTTTGTCACCCACGGCCATTTATACGGGGTGAAAACGTCGCTTTTGCGTTTATCCTATCGCGCACAAGAAACAGGGGCTCACGTCGTTTGTTTCGGCCACTCGCATTTGGCCGGTGCTGAACAAATCGATGGGTTGCTGTTCATCAATCCCGGCAGCATCGCCTTGCCGCGGGGAAGAAAAGAAAAAACGTACGCGGTGCTGACGGTCGACAGCGGACGGGCGCACGTCCAGTTTTATGAAGTGGATGGACAGCCTATTCTCAAAATGGAACAAACGTTTTCTATCTAAGCCGGCAAAACCGCCGGCTTTTTCACGGTAAGCAAGGCCGCTTCAACAGGTTCGCTTTCAAAATGGAAGTGCCATATAGCGTGTTTGGAAAGGGGGCCTGTGTTTGGGCCGCCTTTTTTCGTTTTGGGGAGATGAAGTGGAAAAAGGCGCATCGTTTTGATTCGTCATTTTCATGTCCGAGTGAGAAGCGAACGTTGCTTACGGATCTTTTCTATCAGAAAAATGAGCGCGCCTTGAGCCCGTTATGTTCATATCGAATGAGGAGCGAACTGCGCTCAAGGGCGTTTTCTATGAGCCGCCAAGAAAGAAAAAATTTTTTGAATCGGCAAAACCTTGATTCTATCATAATGTAAGCGCATTCAAATAGTTTGACCAATCGGAATTTTCGAAAAACGTTATTGACGGCACAAAGGTTTCGGATTATTATAATTTTCAAATAAGAGAAACGACTCAATACAATGATCAAGCCGTTCAAAGCAACTGCTGACTGATCAAGGAAGAGGGGAACCGAAGTGGGCGAACAATGGATCTTTTTAAACGGAGAATTTGTGACAAAAGAAAACGCCAAAATTTCCGTGTATGACCATGGATTTTTGTATGGCGACGGGGTATTTGAAGGCATTCGCGTCTATAGCGGCAACGTATTCCGCCTCGAAGAACATATAGATCGGCTATACAATTCAGCGAAGTCGATTTTGCTCGACATTCCGTACACGAAGGAAGAAATGATTGGCCACGTGCTCGAAACGATCCGCCGCAACGGCTATCAAGATGCATACATCCGCCTGGTCGTTTCGCGCGGGGTCGGCGATTTAGGACTGGATCCGTACAAATGCAAAACGCCGCAAATCGTGATTATCGTCGAGCCGCTCGCGCTCTTCCCGAAACATTTATATGAAACCGGCATCGAAGTGGTGACAGTGGCGACGCGCCGCAACCGCTCTGATGTGCTGAGCCCGAAAGTCAAATCGCTCAACTACCTAAACAATGTGCTTGTCAAAATCGAGGCGCATTTGGCGAACGTAAGCGAAGCGCTGATCTTAAACGATCAAGGCTATGTCGCGGAAGGTTCGGGAGACAATGTTTTCATCATCAAAAACGGCGTCATTTACACACCGCCTGGGTATGTCGGGGCGCTTGAAGGCATTACGCGTCAAGCGATCATCGAAATCGCGGAGGATCTCGGCTATACGGTGAAAGAGGAGCCGTTTACCCGCCATGATGTCTATGTCGCGGATGAAGTGTTTTTGACGGGGACGGCGGCCGAAGTCATTTCGGTCATTAAAGTCGATGGCCGGACGATCGGCGACGGGACGCCGGGACCGCATACCAAGCGGTTGCTTGAAGAATTTCGCCGCCGCGTGGTCGTCGAAGGAGTAAAGGTGTATCCGACGAACGCCAATGTCGGTTGATCGTCCATGACAAGTGGATAGCGAAAAAGCGTTGACGAGGATAAGTAGTCAGCGGGGTCAACATCCACAGAGAGCCGGGGGAGCTGCGAACCGGTGATGTTGCCGCTTGATGAACTCACCTCTGAGCGCCAGCCTGAACGCCGGACGGCTAGTAGGGCTGGACGAGTGGAGACGCGCGCTTCACTCGTTACCAAAATGAGCGGCCGGCTTCGGCTGGCCGCTCCTGAGGCGGCCGTCACGGCCGTGAAGAAGGGTGGTACCGCGGAAAGGAAACCTTTTCGCCCCTTTGGCTGGAAATGACAGCCATCGTGGGCGGAAAGGTTTTTTATATGGATGACAAATCACAGGGAGGATCGACGATGACAAAAATGAAAGTCGAGGAACAAGAAAAAGCGAGGACGAAGGCGAGAATGAGCGGGTCGCTGATGCTCATTGAAGCGCTCAAGGAAGAAAAAGTCGAAGTCATCTTCGGCTATCCGGGGGGGGCGGTGCTCCCGCTGTATGACGAGTTGTATAAAGCCGGCGTGTTCCACGTGCTGACGCGGCATGAGCAAGGGGCCATCCATGCGGCGGAAGGATATGCGCGCATTTCTGGAAAACCGGGGGTCGTCATCGCCACCTCCGGCCCGGGAGCGACCAACATCGTCACCGGGTTGACCGACGCGATGATGGATTCGCTGCCGCTCGTCGTCTTTACCGGGCAAGTGGCGACAAGCGTCATCGGTTCGGATGCGTTTCAGGAGGCGGACGTTGTCGGCATTACGATGCCGATTACGAAACACAACTACCAAGTGCGCGACATCAGCGAGCTGCCGAGAATCATTAAAGAGGCGTTTCACATCGCGACGACCGGGCGCCCCGGACCGGTGTTGATCGATATTCCAAAAGACATTACGACGGCCGAAGGGGAGTTTGATTACGATCAAGACGTTCATTTGCCTGGCTATCAGCCGACGACGCAGCCGAACCATTGGCAAATCCGCCGGCTTGTCGAGGCGGTCAGCCAATCAAAGCGGCCGGTCATTTTAGCCGGCGCTGGCGTCTTGCACGCCAATGCGTCCAATGAATTGCGGCAATACGCCGAACAGCAAAACATTCCGGTCATTCATACGCTCCTTGGCCTTGGCGGTTTCCCGGCAGACCATCCGCTTTTCTTGGGGATGGCGGGCATGCACGGGACGTACACGGCGAACATGGCGCTCTATGAGTGCGATTTGCTTATCAACATCGGCGCCCGTTTTGACGACCGGGTCACCGGCAACTTGAAATACTTCGCGCCAAAGGCGACTGTCGCTCATATCGACATCGACCCGGCGGAAATCGGCAAAAACGTGCCGACCAAAATTCCGATTGTCAGCGACGCCAAAGCGGCGCTGCAGGAACTGATCGCCCAGCAAGGCAAACCGGCTGACAACGCGGCGTGGCTCGAACAGCTCAATGAGTGGAAGCGGCGCTTCCCGCTCCATTACGAGCCGGAAGCCGGGACGATCAAGCCGCAAAAGCTTGTCGAAATGATTTACGAATTGACAAATGGCGAAGCGATCGTCACAACGGACGTCGGCCAGCACCAAATGTGGGCGGCGCAATATTACAAGTTCAATCGACCGCACCGGTGGGTGACGTCCGGGGGGCTCGGCACGATGGGCTTCGGGCTTCCGGCAGCGATCGGCGCCCAGCTCGCCGACCGGAGCGCTACGGTCGTTTCGATCGTCGGCGACGGCGGCTTCCAAATGACGTTCCAAGAACTGTCGGTCATTCAAGAGCTGGGGTTGCCAATTAAAATCGTCATCGTCAACAACCAGGCGCTCGGCATGGTGCGGCAATGGCAGGAGCTGTTTTACGAAAAACGGTACTCCCATTCGCTCATCCCGAATCAGCCGGATTTTGTAAAACTCGCTGAAGCATACGGCATACCGGGGCTGCGGGCGAAGACGGAGGCGGAAGCAGCTGAAGTGTTAAAACAAGCGTTTGCGATGGATGGGCCGGTGCTGCTTGATTTCCATGTCCGCGCCGACGAGAACGTGTATCCGATGGTGGCGCCCGGCAAAGGGCTTCATGAAATGGTGGGGGTGAAAGCGTGCGAAGAATTATCACGATGACGGTCAACAACCGCCCGGGCGTGTTAAACCGCATTACCGGGCTGTTTACGAAGCGGCATTACAATATCGAAAGCATTACGGTCGGGCATACGGAAATCGAGGGCGTTTCGCGGATGACGTTCGTCGTCAACGTTGACGATGAACGGACGGCGGAGCAAATCATTAAGCAGCTGAACAAGCAGATTGATGTGTTGAAGGTGAATGACATCACCGACCAAGCGATCGTCGCCCGCGAGCTGGCGCTCATTAAAGTTGCCGCTCCTCCGGCGGTCCGCCAGGAAATTTACACGCTCATCGAGCCGTTCCGCGCCTCGATCGTCGACGTAAGCAAAGACAGCCTCGTCATTCAAGTGACCGGCGAGCCGGAGAAAGTCGAGGCGTTGATTGAACTATTGCGCCCGTACGGCATTAAGGAAGTGGCGCGCACGGGAACAACCGCGTTCACCCGCGGGGCGCAAAAAGCGACCACGAACCAGAAAACGGCGTTTATCATTTAACGGCCACTGTCTCCGTTGCAACGATCGTTGTCAAAACATTGTCGATACGAATAACCGCGCCTGTGCGCAATGAGGGCGCATGGCGGCCCATTTACACTACACGACAAAGGAGAGGGTAATCATGGCAAAAGTCTACTATAACGGGGATGCAAACGAACAATATTTGCAAGGGAAAACGGTCGCGATCATCGGCTACGGCTCACAAGGCCACGCCCATGCGCAAAACTTGCGCGACAGCGGCGTCCGCGTCATCGTCGGGCTGCGAAAAGGAAAATCGTGGGAGCAAGCAGAGCAAGACGGGTTTGAGGTGTATTCCGTCCGCGAAGCGGCGAAGCAGGCTGATATCGTCATGGTGCTGTTGCCGGATGAGAAGCAGCCGGCCGTGTACAAAGAGGAAATCGAGCCGGAACTCGAGCCAGGCAATGCGCTTGTGTTTGCGCACGGCTTTAACATCCATTTCAGCCAAATCGTCCCGCCGAATCATGTTGACGTCTTCTTGGTTGCGCCGAAAGGCCCAGGCCATCTCGTGCGGCGCACATATACGGAAGGAGCGGGCGTGCCGGCGCTCATCGCCGTCTACCAAGATGTGACCGGACACGCGAGAGAAACGGCGCTCGCCTACGCGAAAGCGATCGGCGCTGCTCGAGCTGGGGTGTTGGAGACGACGTTCAAAGAAGAAACGGAAACCGACTTGTTCGGTGAACAAGCGGTGCTGTGCGGTGGGCTGACGGCGCTCATCAAAGCCGGGTTTGAAACGCTCGTTGAAGCCGGGTATCAGCCGGAAGTCGCCTATTTTGAGTGTTTGCATGAGATGAAGCTCATCGTCGATCTCCTTTACGAAGGCGGTTTGTCGTGGATGCGCTATTCGATTTCCGATACGGCGCAATGGGGCGACTTTATCACCGGCCCGCGCATTATTAACGACGCTGTGAAAGCGGAAATGAAAAAGGTGCTCGATGACATTCAAACGGGCAAATTCGCGAAGAGCTGGATTTTGGAAAACCAAGCGAACCGTCCGGAGTTCAACGCCATCAACCGGCGTGAGAATGAGCATTTGATTGAGATTGTCGGACGCGAACTGCGAAGCATGATGCCGTTTGTGAAGGCAAAACAAGTCGAGGCGGTGGTGCCAGGTGCGAAAAATTAAGTTTTTTGATACCACATTGCGTGACGGGGAACAATCTGCTGGTGTGAACTTGAATTTGCAAGAAAAGTTGGAAATTGCCCGTCAGCTTGAACGGCTGCGGGTTGACATCATCGAGGCGGGTTTCCCCGCCTCATCGAAAGGCGATTTTGAGGCGGTCAAACAAATCGCCGAAACGGTGAGAACATGCTCGGTCACCGGGCTGTCGCGCTCGGTCCGAAGCGATATTGATGCGGCGTGGGAGGCGTTAAAAGGCGGCGCGGAGCCGCGGCTCCACCTATTCATCGCCACCTCGCCGATCCATATGGTGCATAAATTGCGGATGACGCCGGAACAAGTGATTGAAGCGGCGGTTGAGGCGGTGAAATACGCGAAGCGCTTTTTCCCGATCGTCCAATGGTCGGCGGAAGATGCGTGCCGAAGCGAGTTGCCGTTTTTGGCGAAAATCGTCGCCGAAGTGATCAAAGCCGGCGCCTCGGTGATCAACATTCCGGATACGGTCGGCTATATTACGCCGAAAGAATACGGGGAAATTTTCCTCTATTTGCAAAACAATGTTCCGAATATTGAAAATGTTTCACTCTCCGCTCATTGTCATGATGACTTGGGCATGGCGGTGGTGAACTCGCTATCGGCCATTGAACATGGAGCGACGCAGGTCGAGTGCACGATCAACGGCATCGGCGAGCGGGCCGGCAATGCGGCGCTTGAGGAAATCGCTGTCGCCCTTCACATCCGCAAAGACTACTATCAAGTGGAAACGCGCCTCAATTTGCAGGAAATTAAGCGCACAAGCAATCTTGTCAGCAAGCTGACCGGGGTCGTCGTTCCACCCAACAAAGCGGTCGTCGGCAAAAATGCGTTTGCGCATGAATCGGGCATCCATCAAGACGGCGTCTTAAAAGAAAAAACGACATACGAAATCATTTCGCCGGAGCTCGTCGGCGTGCCGTCGAATTCGATGGTGCTCGGCAAACATTCCGGCCGCCATGCGCTTCGCAACCGGGTCGAGGAGCTCGGCTACACGTTGTCCGATGAAGAAATCAATCAGCTGTTTGTCCGTTTTAAAGAATTGGCGGACAAAAAGAAGGACATTACCGATGATGATTTAATCGCGTTGATTTTCGAAGAGAAGTTCGACCACTTTAAAGATTTTTACCAATTGTCTTCCATCCAAGTGCAATACGGGACGAATCAAATTCCGACAGCGGTCGTTGTACTGAAAGACGGGAAGGGGAATGAAATCCAAGAAGCGGCGACCGGCGCCGGCAGCGTCGAGGCGCTGTACAATACATTGGAACGTTGCTTCCAAACGCCGGTGACGCTGCTTGACTACCGGATCGAATCGGTCGGCGGCGGCCGCGATGCGTTGGCCCAAGTGTTCGTCAAAGTGCGCGCCCATGACATCGAGACGAGCGGGCGCGGCACTGCACAAGACGTGTTGGAAGCATCGGCGAAAGCGTACATCAACGCCATCAACCGTGTGTTTATGATCGAAGCGATGCGCGGCGAAAACGAGAAAGTGGCAACACCATAAAACGGGGGGATTCAGAATGGGAAACTATCGGATTGCCGTCTTGCCAGGGGATGGCATCGGCAAAGAAGTGACGTCCGGAGCGGTCGAGGTATTGAAAGCGGTCGGCATCCGGTTTGGCCACGAGTTTACGTTTGAATATGGATTGATCGGTGGAGCGGCGATCGATGAGGCGGGGACGCCGCTCCCCGAGGAAACGCTCCGCCTTTGCCGAGAAAGCGATGCGGTGCTGCTTGGGGCGGTCGGCGGTCCGAAGTGGGATGACAACCCTCCGCATTTGCGCCCGGAAAAAGGATTGCTTGCCATTCGCAAGCAGCTCGACTTATATGCCAACTTGCGGCCGGTTGTTTGCTATGACAGTTTGGTTTCCGCTTCGCCGTTAAAACCGGATCTCGTGCAAGACGTCGATTTTGTCATCGTCCGCGAGCTGACCGGCGGCATTTACTTCGGCCAGCCGAGCGGCCGCGTCGTCGAAAACGGCGAAGAAAAAGCAGTGGACACCTTGTTATATAAAAAAGAAGAAATTGAGCGGATCGTCCGCATGGCGTTTATACTCGCACGCGGGCGGAAGAAAAAAGTGACTTCGGTCGACAAGGCGAACGTCCTTTCGTCAAGCCGTCTATGGCGGGAAGTGGCCGAAGAGGTGGCGAAGCAGTTTCCGGACGTCACGCTTGAGCATATGCTTGTTGACAATGCCGCGATGCAGCTCATCCGCGCGCCGAAGCAGTTTGATGTCATTGTGACAGAAAACATGTTTGGCGACATTTTAAGCGATGAAGCCTCCATGTTGTCCGGTTCGCTCGGGATGCTGCCGTCAGCCAGCTTATCCGCTTCCGGTCCGAGCTTGTATGAGCCGGTGCACGGTTCAGCGCCTGATATCGCCGGCATGAACAAAGCCAATCCGATTGCGGCGATTTTGTCAGCCGCGATGATGCTTCGCCTGTCGTTCGGGCTCACCGCGGAAGCGGAGGCGGTAGAGCACGCGGTGCGGCAGGCGCTCGATCAAGGTTTGCGCACTGCCGACTTGGCGCCAAGCGGCGGCCGCATCGTATCAACGAACGAAATGGTCGAAGAAATCAAAACAGCGGTGCTGGATTATACGGCCATTGCTCAAATTATGACCGTTTATGCCTAAGACGTGCGAGGTGAAAGCCAATGAAGCCGAAAACGATCATCGATAAAATTTGGGAAAACCACGTCGTCTACCGTGAGGAGGGCAAACCGGATTTATTGTACATCGATTTGCACTTAGTGCATGAAGTGACCTCGCCGCAAGCGTTTGAAGGGTTGCGGCAAAAAGGACGGAAGGTGCGGCGGCCGGATTTGACCTTTGCGACGATGGACCATAACGTGCCAACCGTTAACCGATTTGTGATTACCGACGAAGTGGCGCGCAACCAAATCGCTGCGCTTGAGCGCAACTGCCGCGAGTTCGGCATTCCGCTCGCCGACCTAAACAGCGAAGAGCAAGGAATCGTTCACGTCATCGGCCCAGAGCTCGGGTTGACCCAGCCGGGAAAAACGATCGTTTGCGGCGACAGCCATACGTCGACGCACGGGGCGTTTGGCGCCTTGGCGTTTGGCATCGGCACGAGCGAAGTCGAGCATGTATTGGCGACGCAAACGCTTTGGCAGCATAAGCCGAAAACGCTGCAAATCTGCATCAACGGCCGCCTCGGCAAAGGAGTGACCGCCAAAGACGTCATCTTGGCCATTATCGGCCGCTATGGCGTTGGCGTCGGCACCGGTTATATTATCGAATTTACAGGGGAAGCGATCCGACGCATGTCGATGGAAGAGCGAATGACGATTTGCAACATGTCGATTGAAGCTGGGGCGAGAGCCGGCCTCATCAGCCCGGATGAAACGACGTTTGCCTATTTGCGCGGCCGCAAATATGCGCCAAAAGGCGAGGAGTTTGACAAGGCGGTGGAACGGTGGCGGGCGTTAGCCAGCGATGAGGGGGCAAAATACGATAAAACGATTGAAATCGATGCGTCGACGATCGCTCCGATGGTGACGTGGGGGACGAACCCCGCGATGAGCACTTCCGTCGATGGCGTCGTGCCGCATCCCGAGCAATTTGAAAGCAAAACAGAGCAAAACGCGGTGCGCCGGGCGCTTGAGTACATGGGGCTTAGACCGGGCACGCCGATTACGGATATTCCGGTGCAGCACGTCTTCATCGGTTCGTGCACCAACTCACGCCTCAGCGATTTGCGCGCGGCGGCGAGCATCGTGAAAGGGAAAAAAGTGGCTCCGGGTGTACGGGCGCTCGTCGTGCCTGGATCGCAGCAAGTGAAAAAACAAGCCGAGGCGGAAGGGTTGGCGCAAATTTTCATCGACGCCGGTTTTGAATGGCGCGACTCCGGCTGCAGCGCCTGTTTGGGCATGAACCCGGACATCATTCCGGAAGGCGAGCACTGTGCGTCAACGTCGAATCGCAACTTTGAAGGGCGGCAAGGAAAAGGGGCGCGCACGCATCTCGTCAGCCCGGTGATGGCCGCGGCGGCTGCGATTTACGGACATTTTGTCGATGTGCGCCAGCTTGAAGCCGAGCCGGTCTGTTAAATTGACGATCGTGATGGCAAAAGAGGCGGCGCGGCATCCTAGGAAGCCGAGCTCCTTTGCCATCAGTGACATCCATAACGGAAGGGGGAAAGGACGATGAAGCCGTTTACGATCCATCGCGGAAAAACCGCCGGCATCGATCGTGCGAATATTGATACCGATCAAATCATTCCAAAGCAGTTTTTGAAACGGATTGAACGCACTGGCTTTGGCCAGTTTCTCTTTTACGATTGGCGGTATTTGAGCGACGGCACGCCAAATCCGGAGTTTGAGCTCAACCGCCCGGAAAACGAAGGGGCGACGATTTTAGTCGCCGATGAAAACTTCGGCTGCGGCTCATCGCGCGAACATGCGCCGTGGGCGCTGCAAGATTACGGATTCCGCGTCATCATTGCCCCATCGTTTGCCGATATTTTTTACAACAACTGCTTAAAAAATGGGCTGTTGCCGATCCGGCTGGATAAAGAGGATGTCCGCTACTTGCTGCGCCAAAGCGAGCGCGCAGACTATGAACTGACGGTTTCGCTTGAAGAACAGCGGGTATTTGACGATGAAGGATTTTCGCGTCCGTTTGACATCGACCCGTATCGAAAACAGCTGTTGCTAAAAGGATGGGACGAAATTGATTTGACGTTTGTGTACGAAGCGCATATCGCCGCCTACGAACGACGGCATTGTCCACGGCCGTAAGCGCCATGTGTTCCGGGCGGCAAGGAGAGATGGGTTGCTCTGCCAATCGGCGGGAGCAGCCTTTTTCGCGTTTGACGGCGTCTGCGTCCAGAGGCCGGCTGCTTTTCGGCAAACAAGCGGCTTGTGTTACCCAGCAAGACGCGGGTTGTTTCGCGAGGGAAAACTTGTTACACTGATGGTAAATGCAAATGGGAGCGGGCGAAGATGGCTGGGAAAAAAGGAAAAATCATCATGTTTCCGCAAACAAAAGAACGGCTTATGGAAGAGGCGTTTGCTGCGCTCGAGGCGAAGCGATATAAAGAAGCGCTCCGCTTTTTGTGCGCCGCCGAACAGCTTGGCGACCACAGCTTTCCGGTTCGGCTTGGGCTGGCTGTCTGTTGCTATGAGCTTGGGGAATATGATGAGGCGGAGCGGCGTCTTGCCGGTTTGCTTGACGAGCAACCGGGCAACGGTGAACTGTTGCAAATGTATATTGCCATATTGTTGCAAACGAATCGATACAGCAAGGCCGAAACCGTGATCCGCCACGCCTTGCGCCGTTCGTCGCTATCCGTTTCGCTGCGCGAACAGCTTCACCAGCTGCTTCGATTCAGTGAAAAAATGAATGCCCGCACGCTTCCGCCCGCGGAGTGGAAGCGGGTGAGACGGCTGCTTGAGTCCGGGGACATTGCTGAGCAGCTGCAACTGATTAAACAACTGGAAAAAGAAGACATCGATCCGGTGCTGCCGTTGCTCAAGCAATATTTACGCGCACCGGAAAAAAGCCCGATGGCGAAAACGATGCTTCTTCGCCTGTTGACAGGGAAGCGAGTCAATGAAACGGTGACGGTTGAAAAATTTGGCCGTTGCATGGAGGTCGTCCCGTCAGCGTTGGACGAACAGACGGAAACGGCATTTGCTTCCGAACTGCTGGGCCGGCTTGAGCAGCAGCTCGCGGCGGAAAGCCCGAGCTTATACGAAACGGCGGCGGAAATTTGGCTTCGCTATGCATATGTGTTGTATCCGTTTCCGCCGGAGCCGGCGGATGCAGCGGCCTGGCTTGCTGCTCTCCATTGGATGGCGAGCCGGTTTTTAGGCTTGGATGCTGACGCGGCCGCCTTGGCCGACCGCTACGGTGTGGAGGCGGCGGAGATGGCAAGGCTTTGCCAAAAACTATATGAAATAGAGGAACTTTCCTCCCTCTAATGGCTCGTTCTCTGTTGAAACATGGCTGTTGTATGGTATAATATAATGGCTGTGCTATGTATCTGTTTTCGCATACTTGTCTACATAATCGGGCATCATAAAAAGATCTGGACAAGCGGAGTGCGCTATGGTCCGAGCAATGATTTCAGGTGGAGGGAACAAGGATGTCAGTCAAATGGGAAAAGCTTGAAGGGAACGAAGGCGTATTGACCGTTGAGGTCGACGCCGAGAAAGTGAACAAAGGCTTGGACGCCGCGTTTAAAAAAGTGGTGAAAAACATCACGCTTCCGGGCTTCCGCAAGGGGAAAGTGCCGCGCGTTCTGTTTGAAAAACGCTTCGGCGTCGAAGCGCTCTATCAAGATGCGCTCGACATTTTGCTGCCAGAGGCGTATGCCAAAGCCGTCGAAGAGGCAGGCATCGAACCGGTGTCAATGCCGGAGATTGACATTGAGCAATTGGAAAAAGGCAAAAGCTTAATTTTCAAAGCGAAAGTGACCGTAAAGCCGGAAGTGAAGCTCGGTCAATACAAAGGGCTTGAAGTGGAAAAAATGGATACAACCGTGACGGACGAAGATGTCGAAAACGAACTGAAACGCCTGCAAGAAGATTACGCTGAACTTGTCGTGAAAGAAGACGGGACAGTGGAAAACGGTGATACGGTCGTCATCGATTTCGAAGGATTTGTCGACGGCGAGCCGTTTGAAGGCGGCAAGGCGGAGAACTATTCGCTTGAAATCGGCTCTGGAACGTTCATTCCGGGATTTGAAGAACAGCTTGTCGGCATGAAAGCCGGCGAGGAAAAAGAAATCCAAGTCACATTCCCGGATGAATACCACGCGAAGCAATTGGCCGGCAAACCGGCGACGTTTAAAGTGCAAGTGCATGAAGTGAAAGCGAAACAGCTGCCGGCGCTTGACGATGAGTTTGCCAAAGACGTCGATGAAGAAGTCGAAACGCTTGACGAACTGAAGGCGAAAATTCGCGCCCGTTTGGAAGAGGCGAAAAAGAACGAGGCGGAGACTGCCTTGCGCAATGCGGTTGTCGAAAAAGCGGCAGCCAACGCCGAAATGGATATTCCGGAGGTTATGATCAAAAACGAAACCGACCGGATGCTTCGCGAATTTGACCAACGCCTGCAAATGCAAGGTCTGAACTTGCAGTTGTATTACCAATTCTCCGGCCAAGATGAAGCGTCGTTGCGCGAGCAAATGAAAGAAGATGCCGAAAAACGGGTGCGCGCGGCGTTGACGCTTGAAGCGATCGCGAAGGCCGAAAACATTGAAGTAACCGACGAGGAAGTAAACAAAGAGCTCGAAAAAATGGCGGAAGCCTACAAGCTGAGCGTGGACAAGCTGAAAGAGCTGCTCGGCAGCTTAGATGGCGTCAAAGAAGATTTGAAATGGCGGAAAACAGTCGATTTTCTTGTAGAGCACAGCAAGGTTGCGGCATAATATATCTTAAGGAAAGAACAAGGCGCGAGACGTTCGTGCCTTGTTCTTTATCCACAACAATGGCGCCTGAGCGGCAATTTTCAAACTTTTCTAAACAGATAACAGTTTTTTCATTCGCTTTTTCAGGAACATTTATGGTAAAATAGCGAATACATACGTTTTTACGACATAAGAGATGGCGGAAATGGATACATAAGCAGGCGCGATTTCGTTGGCAAGGGGTGAATGATATGTTTAAATTCAATGATGAAAAAGGGCAGTTGAAATGCTCGTTCTGCGGCAAAACACAGGATCAAGTGCGAAAGCTCGTTGCCGGTCCGGGGGTTTACATTTGCGACGAGTGCATTGAGCTATGCACGGAAATTGTTGAAGAGGAGCTCGGCAATGAAGAGGAATTTGAATTTAAAGACGTGCCGAAACCGTTGGAAATTCGGGAAATTCTAGATGAGTACGTCATCGGTCAAGATGAGGCGAAAAAATCGCTCGCCGTTGCTGTTTACAATCATTATAAACGGATCAATTCCGGCAGCAAAATCGATGATGTCGAGCTGTCGAAAAGCAACATTTTAATGATCGGGCCGACCGGGAGCGGGAAAACGCTGCTGGCGCAAACATTGGCGCGCATTTTGAACGTGCCGTTTGCCATCGCCGATGCCACCTCGCTTACAGAGGCCGGCTATGTTGGCGAAGACGTCGAAAACATTTTGTTAAAGCTCATCCAAGCGGCGGATTATGACGTCGAACGGGCGGAAAAAGGCATTATTTACATCGATGAAATTGACAAAATCGCCCGCAAATCGGAAAACCCTTCCATCACTCGCGACGTATCCGGCGAAGGGGTGCAACAGGCGCTGTTGAAAATTTTAGAAGGCACCATTGCCAGCGTTCCGCCGCAGGGCGGCCGCAAACATCCGCATCAAGAATTCATTCAAATCGATACGACGAACATTTTGTTCATTTGCGGCGGGGCGTTTGACGGCATTGAGCCGATCATCAAGCGCCGCCTTGGCAAAAAAGTGATCGGGTTTGGCGCGGAAATGAACCAGACGGATGTCGACGAGAAAAACTTGTTGTCGAAAGTGCTGCCGGAAGACTTGCTCAAATTCGGACTGATTCCGGAGTTCATCGGCCGTCTGCCGGTCATTACGACGCTCGAGCCGCTCGACGAACAGGCGTTGATCGACATTTTGACGAAACCGAAAAATGCCATTGTCAAGCAATACCAAAAAATGCTTGAGCTTGACGGCGTTGAGCTCGAGTTTGAAGAAGCGGCGCTCCGTGAAATCGCGAAAAAAGCGATTGAGCGGAAAACGGGCGCGCGCGGCCTTCGCTCGATCATCGAAGGCATTATGCTCGATGTGATGTTTGAGCTGCCGTCGCGCGAAGATGTGCAAAAGTGCATCATCACGCTCGACACGGTGCGCGGCACAAAGCCGCCGACGCTGATCCGTCATGATGGCACCGTCATCGAGCTGGAACGGAAAACATCTGCCTGAGGGGAAAACCGCCTTTTTTCGGCGGTTTCTTTTTTTGCCGCCCATGCCCTGGGCGCCGGTCGGCGCTTTTTTTGTTTATTCCCGCCAGTTCGCGGAGATACTATCATACTACATACCATCTAAAGGCAGGAGGATATCGGGGCATGGATTGGACGAACATCGTACTGGTCATCCAGCTGTTTTTCGGGGTCATCATCGGCCTTTATTTTTGGAATTTGCTAAGAGGGCAACGTGTGCAAAAAGTTTCGATTGATAAAGAGTCGCGCAAAGAGATGGAACAGCTCCGCAAGCTGCGTTCGATTTCGCTCACCGAGCCGCTGGCGGAAAAAGTGCGGCCGAAAAGTTTTGACGACATCGTCGGTCAGGAAGACGGCATCAAGGCGTTAAAAGCCGCTTTATGCGGCCCCAACCCGCAACATGTCATCATTTACGGGCCGCCCGGCGTCGGCAAGACGGCAGCTGCTCGGCTCGTGCTTGAGGAAGCGAAAAAAAATCCGCTCTCCCCGTTTAAGAAAAATGCGGTGTTCGTGGAGCTTGACGCGACGACGGCGCGCTTTGACGAGCGCGGCATCGCCGACCCCCTCATCGGCTCGGTGCACGACCCGATTTACCAGGGGGCCGGGGCGATGGGGCAAGCCGGCATTCCCCAGCCGAAGCAAGGGGCGGTGACGAACGCCCACGGGGGCGTTTTATTCATCGACGAAATCGGCGAGCTTCATCCGATCCAAATGAACAAGTTGTTGAAAGTGCTTGAGGACCGGAAAGTATTTTTTGAAAGCGCCTATTACAGCAAAGAAAATCCGCAAATCCCAAGCCATATTCACGATATTTTCCAAAATGGACTGCCGGCTGATTTCCGTCTTGTCGGGGCGACGACGCGCACGCCGAACGAAATTCCTCCGGCCATTCGCTCTCGCTGCCTGGAAGTATTTTTCCGTGAGTTGGACCAAGATGAAATCGCCCTCATCGCGAAAAAGGCGGCGGAAAAAATCCGCTTGAACGTGTCAGAAAGCGGCATTCGCCTCCTTGCCGCCTATGCGCGCAACGGGCGGGAGGCGGTCAACATGATGCAAATTGCCGCTGGCCTAGCCATCACGGAAAACCGAGAACACATTTTGGACAAAGATATTGAATGGGTCATTCAATCGAGCCAAATGACTCCGCGCTATGAGAAGAAAATCGCTTCCGCTCCGGCGGTCGGCGTCGTCAATGGCCTTGCCGTGTACGGCCCGAACACCGGCGCGCTGTTGGAAATTGAGGTGACCGCTTTGCCGGCCAAAGGGAAAGGGTCGATCAATGTCACCGGCATTGTCGAGGAGGAAAGCATCGGCAGTGCAGAAAAATCGGTGCGGCGCAAAAGCATGGCGCGCGGCTCGGCGGAAAACGTCATTACGGTGTTGCGGGCGATGGGCGTGCCAGCGGACCGCTACGACATTCATGTCAACTTTCCGGGCGGGGTGCCGGTTGACGGCCCGTCAGCCGGGGTGGCGATTGCCGTCGGCATTTATTCCGCCATCTACCAGCTGCCAGTCGATCATACGGTCGCGATGACCGGAGAAATCAGCATCCGTGGCTGCGTGAAACCGGTCGGCGGCGTGTTCGCCAAAATCAAAGCGGCCAAACAAGCCGGGGCGAAAAAAGTCATCATCCCGATTGAGAATATGCAATCGTTGCTAGGCGAAGTCAGCGGCATTCAAATCATCGCCGTCCGCCGCCTCGAGGAAGTGCTCGTCCATGTGTTCGGCGAAGAGGCGCTCCGCCGAGGCCCCGCGCTGCTGCCAGCGGCTATGGACCGCTCGGAGAAAAAGCTCGTCTAGCCAAAGGAAACGGCGGCAAGGCGAACGGTTGGCAACGAAAGCGGGCGGTCCGCTCGCAACCGAGTCGGGCGGTTCGCCCGGCCTCTCTTTTATGTACGGCTTCGGCGCAAGCGGATCGTCGCTGAAGTCGGTTTTTCTTTGCCTGCAGACGGAGCGCCGCGCGCTTTTTCGTTCGTCAAATTTTACAAACCCTGCTGCCGTACTATACAATAAACGAATAGAAGCGAGAGATGGAGGTGTTCGGCGTGAACGGAAAGAAAAAGGAGACGGTCGTTCCGCTTTTGCCGCTGCGTGGGCTGCTCGTGTTTCCGACGATGGTGCTCCATTTGGATGTCGGGCGCGAGAAATCGGTCAAAGCGCTCGAACAAGCCATGGTTGAGGATCATATGATTTTGCTGACGTCGCAAAAAGACGTTGCCATCGACGAACCGGACATGGATGACTTATATAAAATGGGAACGATCGCGCGCGTCAAGCAACTTCTAAAACTCCCGAACGGCACGTTCCGCGTGCTTGTCGAAGGCGTCGCTCGGGCGCTCATTACGGAAGTGATCAGCGAGGAGCCGTACTTTCTCGTCAAAGTCGAAAAGTTTGCTGATCGGGCGGCGAAAGATTTAGAAGATGAGGCGCTCAAGCGGACGATGCTTGAATATTTCGAGCAGTACATAAACTTGTCCAAGCGGCTGTCGGTCGACATTTACGCCTCGATCGTCGACATCGATGAGCCGGGGCGAATGGCGGACATCATCGCCTCGCACTTGCCGCTTAAGCTTGAGGAAAAGCAGCGCATTTTAGAAACGATCGACGTGAAAGAGCGCCTCAATAAAATCATCCAAATTTTGCACAACGAAAAAGAAGTGCTCCAGCTTGAGAAAAAGATCAGCGCCCGCGTCAAGCAGTCGATGGAGCGGACGCAAAAAGAGTATTATTTGCGCGAGCAAATGAAGGCGATTCAAAAAGAGCTTGGCGAAAAAGAAGGAAAAACGGGCGAAGTCGAGGAGCTGAAAGAAAAAATCGAGGCGGCCGGCATGCCGGAGCATGTGAAACAAACGGCATTGAAAGAGCTTGACCGCTATGAAAAAATTCCGGCGACCTCAGCGGAAAGCGCAGTCATTCGCAACTACCTCGATTGGCTCATCGCCTTGCCGTGGTCGAAAGAAACGGAAGACATCCACGACATTAAGCGGGCGGAAGCGATTTTAAACGAGGAGCATTACGGGCTCGATAAAGTGAAAGAACGGGTGCTTGAATTTTTATCCGTCAAGCAGCTGACGAAATCGTTAAAAGGTCCGATTCTTTGCCTCGCCGGACCGCCGGGGGTCGGCAAAACGTCGCTCGCCCGCTCGATCGCCAAAGCGCTCGGCCGCCGCTTCGTCCGCGTTTCGCTCGGCGGCGTCCGCGACGAATCGGAAATTCGCGGCCATCGCCGCACGTATGTCGGCGCCATGCCGGGACGCATTATCCAGGGGATGAAAAAAGCAGGCACGATCAACCCCGTCTTCTTGCTTGATGAAATCGACAAAATGTCGAGCGATTTCCGCGGCGATCCATCGGCGGCCATGCTGGAGGTGCTGGATCCAGAGCAAAATCATACGTTCAGCGACCATTACATTGAAGAGCCGTACGATCTATCGAAAGTCATGTTTATCGCCACGGCCAACCATTTGGCGGCGATTCCGCAGCCGCTCTTGGACCGGATGGAAGTGATCCACATACCAGGCTACACAGAAGTGGAGAAGCTGCATATCGCCAAGCGGCATTTGCTGCCGAAACAAATCACCGAGCACGGGCTGAAAAAGGCGGCGTTGCAAATTCGCGATGACGCGATGCTCGATATCATCCGCCATTATACGCGCGAAGCCGGGGTGCGGGAGCTTGAGCGGCAGCTCGCCGCTATCTGCCGAAAAGCGGCCCGCCTCATCGTTTCCGGCGAGAAAAAGCGGGTTGTGATCACAGAAAACAATCTTGAGGAATTTTTAGGGAAGCGAAAATACCGCTACGGCCGAGCGGAGGCGGAAGACCAAGTTGGCGTGGCGACCGGGCTGGCGTATACGGCGTTTGGCGGCGATACGCTCGCCATCGAAGTGTCGCTCGCGCCAGGCAATGGGAAACTCGTGCTGACCGGCAAGCTCGGCGATGTCATGAAAGAATCAGCGCAAGCGGCGTTCAGCTACGTGCGGTCGCGCGCCGAGGAGCTCGGCATCGACCCGAAATTTCACGAAACGTACGACATCCATATTCACGTTCCGGAAGGAGCGGTGCCGAAAGACGGGCCATCGGCCGGCATTACGATTGCGACCGCACTCATTTCCGCTTTGACGGGCAAGCCGGTGAGCCGCTTTGTCGGCATGACCGGGGAAATTACGCTGCGCGGCCGCGTTCTTGCGATCGGCGGCTTAAAAGAGAAAACGTTAAGCGCCCATCGTGCCGGATTGAAAACCGTCATTTTGCCGAAAGACAATGAAAAAGATTTGGCTGACATTCCGGAAACGGTGAAGCGCGACTTGCGCTTTGTGCTCGTCTCCCATCTCGATGAGGTGCTGCCGCACGCGCTGGTGGGGTGGAAGCGATGAATGTGAAGAAAGCAGAGCTTGTGACCAGTGCCGTCAAGCCGGAACAATATCCGGACGGCGGACGGCCAGAGGTGGCGCTCGCCGGCCGTTCGAACGTCGGCAAATCATCATTCATCAACAAAATGATCAACCGGAAAAACTTGGCGCGCACCTCCTCAAAGCCAGGTAAAACGCAAACGTTGAATTTTTATTTGATTAACGACTCGTTTTACTTTGTGGACGTGCCAGGTTATGGTTTCGCCCGCGTGTCGAAGCAGGAGCGGCAAAAATGGGGGAAAATGATGGAGACGTACTTTACGACGCGCGAGGTGCTGAAGGCGGCGGTCCTGCTCGTTGATTTGCGCCATCCGCCGACGAAAGACGATGTGATGATGTACGAGTTTTTGAAACATTACGAGATCCCGGTGATCGTCATCGCGACGAAAGCGGATAAAGTGCCGCGCGGCAAGCATCAAAAACACGCGAAAATCGCGCGCGAGACGCTGCGGATGGCTGACGGCGACCCGCTCATTTTGTTTTCCGCCGAGACCGGACAAGGGAAAGACGAAGCATGGGCGGCGCTTTTGCCGTTTGTGGCCTCATGACGAAAACACCAGCGATTCCGCTGGTGTTTTCACTTCCAAGGCTATTTTCGCCTAGTCCATAATATATAGACGCCGATGGCGATGAGTCCGAGCGGCCAAAACTTCCAGACAGAGGAAAGTCCGGCTTGGACGAGGTGAAAGAACGGCTGGCCGCGCCCGGAAAACGTCAGCACGACAGCGAGAAGCAAGAAAAGCACGCCAAAGCCGGCCCCGCCTTTTTGTTTGCGGCTGCTGGCGAAAAAAGCGAGCGCGATGAGGAAAAAAAACATGTTCACGCCGCGGGGCCAGGCCGAAAATGCACTCGCAAGGAGCAACTCAACGCCAAATCCGAGTAAAAGAAAGCCGGGGAAAAGGTAAGCATATTCACGCGCTGAATGCGCCTGGCCAAGCAAAGCCGCGCCGCAAATGGCAAGCAAGGCCGGCCACCCTTGGAAGAAATGGAAAAGGGGGGATTCCATCTGTCCGGCGAGAAAATACAGTCCGAGGCCAATGAATAAGATGCCGGCGAATACCGTTCGGGTTTTCATGATCGTCGCGTCCTCCGTTTCCCTTTTGGACATGTTTATGATAGAATGATCACTGTCTACAGTTTAGCATAGCTTTGAAGGCATGTTCACAATTTTTTCAAACCAGAACGATGGACGGTTGTGATATAATGATAAAAGGGATTCGGTCAATAAGGGGGTTGGCATCGTGCAAATCGTAGTCGTTGGCGTCGACTATAAAACCGCCCCTGTAGAAATCCGCGAAAAGCTCGCGTTTGCGGAAGCGGAACTCGGTGCGGCGATGAAACAGCTCGCCAAGCAAAAAAGCGTGCTCGAAAATGTGATCGTCTCGACGTGCAACCGGACGGAAGTTTATGCAGTGGTTGATCAACTGCATACCGGCCGTTACTATATGAAAGCATTTTTAGCCGAATGGTTTGGCGTCAAAGTGGAAGCGATTGCTCCGTATTTGCGTGTGCTTGAAGGAGAGGCGGCCATCAAGCATTTGTTCCGCGTGGCGGCCGGCCTTGATTCGATGGTGCTTGGGGAAACGCAAATTTTAGGGCAAGTGAAAGACAGCTATTTGCTCGCTCAAGAGGTCGGGACGAGCGGCACGATTTTCAATCATCTGTTCAAGCAGGCGGTGACCTTTGCGAAGCGCGCCCACTCGGAAACGGGCATCGGCGCGCACGCTGTATCGGTCAGCTATGCGGCGGTTGAGCTGGCGAAGAAAATTTTCGGCCGCCTTGCCGGCAAGCACGTCTTGATTATCGGGGCCGGCAAAATGGGGACGCTGGCGGCGCAAAACTTGTACGGCAGCGGCGTCGGGAAGGTGACGGTTGTCAATCGGACGCTTGAAAAAGCGAAACAGCTTGCTAAGCAGTTTGCCGGCGAAGCGAAGCCGCTCGGCGAATTGTCATGCGCTTTGCTGGAAGCGGATATCGTCATCAGCTCGACGGGAGCCAAAGGCTATATTTTGACGAAGGAAATGGTGGCGCCGCTTGAGAAAATGCGCAAAGGCCGCCCGCTCTTTATGGTTGACATCGCGGTGCCGCGCGATTTGGATCCGGCGTTGGCTGATTTGGAAACGGTGTTTTTGTACGACATTGACGATTTGCAAGATGTGGTGGCGGCCAACTTGGCGGAACGGCAAAAGGCAGCGGCTCGCATTGAAACGATGATCGAAGCGGAACTTATGGCGTTCAGCCAATGGCTGCAGACGCTCGGCGTCGTGCCAGTCATTGCCGCATTGCGCGAAAAGGCGCTGGCCATTCAAGCAGAAACGATGAAAAGTTTGGAGCGGAAACTGCCGCATTTGTCGGAGCGCGACTGGAAAGTGTTGAATAAGCATACGAAAAGCATTATTAACCAGCTGCTCCGCGATCCGATTTTGCAGGCGAAGGAACTCGCCGCCGGCCCGAATGCCGAGGAGGCGCTTTTGCTGTTTATGAAAATTTTCAATATCGAAGATGCGGTGAAAGCCGAGCGGCATATAGAGCAGGCGAAATCCGTGCAATGCGATGAACAAGACGCGGAAGCGGTCCGTGCCGCCCGCCCATCATGGCAGCTGTAAGGTGGGATGGATGGTGGCGCTGTTGTATGAGTTGTCCATTTTGCTTTACATCGCTTCGATCCTATTCTATTTCATCGATTTTTTGCAACAAAACCGGAAGGCGAACGACATCGCCTTCTGGTTGCTTTCTATTGTGTGGCTTTTGCAGACAGTGACGTTTGTTTCTCGCATCATGGAGACGAAGCGCTTTCCGATTTTAACGATGTCGGAAGGGCTTTATTTTTACGCTTGGCTGCTCATTACGCTGTCGCTCGTCATCAATCGGCTGCTGCGCGTCGATTTCATCGTCTTTTTTACGAACGTGCTTGCTTTTTTTATTTTGGCCATTCATACGTTTGCACCGTCTTCGCAGTCGCCGGCTGTTGCGGAGCGGCTCGTCTCGGAGCTGCTGGCCATCCACATCACCCTTTCGCTCGGAGCGTATGCGGCGTTTACGCTGTCGTTTCTGTTTTCGGTGCTTTACATGTTGCAGTACAGTTTGCTGAAAAAGAAAAAGTGGGGGGCGCGCCTTTGGCGCATGGCGGATTTGTCGCGGCTTGATTTTTTGTCGTATGTTTTAAATGCGCTCGGCTTGCCTATGTTGTTATTAGGGCTCATTCTTGGCGTGATTTGGGCGTACATTCAAATCGACCATTTCCATTGGTATGATGCGAAAGTGCTCGGGTCGTTTGTCGTTCTTCTCGTCTATGGCGTCTATTTTTACAAGCGAGCCGTCCGGCAGATGCAAGGGAAGGCGATCGCGCTATGGAATATCGGTTCGTTTTTATTTTTGCTTGTCAACTTTTTCTTGTTTGGCAGTTTGTCAAAATTTCATTTTTGGTATTCGTAATCGAGGTGAAACGAGATGCGGAACATTGTCGTTGGCTCGCGGCGCAGCAAGCTTGCCTTGACCCAGACGAAGTGGGTGATCAACGAATTGAAACAGCTTGGGGCGCCGTTTACGTTTGAAGTGAAAGAAATCGTCACGAAAGGAGATCGGGTGCTTGATGTTACGCTCTCGAAAGTCGGGGGCAAAGGGTTGTTTGTGAAAGAGATTGAGCATGAATTGCTCGCCGGCGGCATCGATATGGCGGTCCATAGCATGAAAGATATGCCGGCTGTGCTGCCCGAAGGTTTAGTGATCGGTGCGGTTCCGCGCCGCGAAGATGCACGCGATGTGCTTGTCAGCAAAGGAAACCGGATGCTCTCCGACTTGCCGCCTGGGTCGGTCATTGGCACGAGCAGCTTGCGCCGTTCAGCGCAGCTGCTTGCCTATCGCCCGGATTTGACGATCAAATGGATTCGCGGCAATATTGACACAAGGTTGGCGAAGCTCGAAAGCGAAGAGTACGATGCGATCGTGCTGGCGGCGGCGGGTCTTGCGCGCATGGGTTGGGGCGATGACGTCATCAGCGACTATCTTCCTTTTGATGTCTGTGTTCCGGCGGTCGGCCAAGGGGCGCTGGCGGTCGAATGCCGGGAGGATGATGACGAATTGCGCCAATGGCTCAGCCGGTTAAACGACGAGCAAACCGAGCGGGCTGTTCGGGCGGAGCGCGCCTTTTTGCAGCAAATGGAAGGAGGCTGTCAAGTGCCGATTGCCGGCTACGCGGAAGTGAAGGAGGGGACGGTGCGTCTTACCGCGCTTGTCGCCTCCCCGGATGGCAAAGAAATGTATAAAGAAATCGTCACTGGCGCCGATCCGGAAGCGGTCGGCCGACAGGCGGCTGCCATCTTGAGCGAACAAGGGGCAAAAGCGCTGATCGAGCGGGTGAAAAAGGAGCTGGGCGACTGATGGCCAATCGCGCCCTAGCCGGCAAGACGGTACTTGTCACTCGTGACAAAAGGCAGGCGGCATCGTTTTCCGCCAAGCTGCGCGCCGTTGGCGCCGTGCCGATCGAAATCCCGCTCATAGCCATCCGCCCGGCGGCTGCGCCGGAAGCCATCGCCGCGCTCGCCGGACGGCTCGGGGAATACCGCTGGCTCGTGTTGACGAGCGTGAACGCGGTCCGCTTCTTTTTTCCGCACGTTTCGTTGCCGCGGCCGCTGCCGAATGTCGCCGTCGTCGGGCGGAAGACGGCGGCCGCGCTCGTTGAGTACGGTGTTTCACCGGCGCTCGTACCGGATGATTTCACCGCTGAACGGCTTGCCGCCATGCTTGCACCGCGCGTAAAACAAGGCGACCGGGTGCTGTTTGTCAAAGGTGATTTGGCAAGCCCGACGCTGCCTGAGGCGTTAAGGAAGGCAGGCGCAGCGGTCGATGAGTTTACGGTTTATCAAACGGTGCCAGACCTAAGCGGTCGAGAACCATTGTTGGCGTTGCTGCGCGAACGGAAACTAGATGCGATTACGTTGATGAGCCCATCGGCGGTTCATAGCCTTGCCCGCCTTCTTGGCGAGGAAGCGTCCGCGCTTCTCTCCGGCGTCGCTGTCGCCTGCATCGGGCCGGTGACAAAAAAGGCGGCGGAGCGGGAAGGAATCACCGTACATATTTGTCCAGCTGATTACACGACGGATGGTATAATCAAAGCGATGGAACAATATTTTTCCATGGAGGGACGATGAATGGCACTGTCATTTGACCGCCATCGCCGTTTGCGGCAAACGGCTGCGATTCGGGCGATGGTGCGTGAGACGCATCTTCGCGTCGAGGATCTCATTTATCCGCTGTTTGTGGTCGAGGGAAGCGGCATTAAGCGGGAAGTGCCGTCGATGCCAGGGGTTTACCATTTATCGCTTGACCGTTTATCTGAGGAAGTGGACGACATCGCCAAGCTTGGCATTCCCGCCGTCATGGTGTTTGGCGTGCCAAATGAAAAAGATGAAGTCGGTTCGCAGGCGTATTGCGAAACAGGGATTGTTCAGCGGGCGATCCGCCAAATCAAAGCTGAACACAAAGGTCTAGTCGTCATTGCGGATACGTGTTTATGTGAATATACGAGCCACGGCCATTGCGGCGTCGTCGAAAACGAGCGCGTGCTGAACGACCCGTCGCTCGAGCTCCTCACCAAAACGGCGGTGAGCCAAGCGCAAGCCGGCGCCGACATCATCGCGCCGTCGAACATGATGGACGGCTTTGTCGCCGCCATTCGCCGTGGGCTTGATGAAGCAGGGTTTGAGTATGTTCCGATCATGTCGTATGCAATCAAATACGCTTCGGCGTTTTACGGCCCGTTCCGTGATGCCGCCGACAGCGCGCCGCAGTTTGGCGACCGGAAGACGTACCAAATG
Source organism: Geobacillus sp. PLS 41 (assembly GCF_056494105.1). Classification (NCBI taxonomy): domain Bacteria; kingdom Bacillati; phylum Bacillota; class Bacilli; order Caryophanales; family Anoxybacillaceae; genus Geobacillus; species Geobacillus sp. PLS 41. The sequence continues at coordinate 1,456,096 of NZ_CM151395.1, forward strand.
GATCCGGCCAACCGCCTTGAGGCGTTTCGCGAGGCGGAGTCGGATGTCAAAGAAGGCGCTGATTTCTTGATGGTGAAGCCAGCGCTTGCCTACATGGATATTATCCGCGACGTCAAAAACCGTTTTCCGCTTCCGCTTGTCGCCTATAACGTGAGCGGCGAGTATGCGATGGTCAAAGCGGCGGCGCAAAACGGCTGGATCGATGAGAAGTCGGTCGTCATGGAAATGTTGACAGGGATGAAACGGGCGGGCGCGGATTTGATCATTACGTATTTTGCCAAAGATGTCGCCCGCTGGCTGGCTGAATAGAGAGGAGGGCGGAAGCATGCGAAGCTACGAACGGTCAAAAACCGCTTACGAAGAAGCGGTGAAATTGATGCCGGGCGGGGTGAACAGCCCGGTGCGCGCCTTCAAGTCGGTCGGGATGACGCCGATTTTCATGGCGCGCGGCCAAGGAGCGAAAATTTACGATATTGACGGCAATGAGTACATTGATTACGTACTGTCATGGGGTCCGCTCATTTTAGGGCATGCCAACCCGCAGGTCGTGGAAGCGTTGAAGCGCGTGGCGGAACAAGGCACAAGCTTTGGCGCTCCGACATTGCTTGAAAATGAGCTCGCCAAGCTCGTGATTGAGCGGGTGCCGTCGGTGGAAATCGTGCGGATGGTCAATTCCGGTACGGAGGCGACGATGAGCGCCCTCCGCTTAGCGCGCGGCTACACGAAGCGCAACAAAATCATGAAATTCGAAGGCAGCTACCACGGCCACGGCGATTCGCTGCTCATTAAAGCCGGCTCCGGCGTGGCGACGCTCGGCCTGCCGGACAGCCCGGGCGTGCCGGAATCGGTCGCCCAGCATACCATCACGGTGCCGTACAACGATTTGGACAGCGTCCGCTATGCGTTTGAGCGGTTTGGCGAAGACATCGCCGCGGTGATCGTCGAACCGGTCGCCGGCAATATGGGCGTCGTTCCACCAGTGCCTGGCTTTTTGGAAGGGCTGCGCGAGGTGACGAAACAATACGGAGCCTTATTGATTTTCGACGAGGTCATGACCGGGTTCCGCGTCGATTACCACTGCGCCCAAGGGTATTATGGCATTGAGCCGGATTTGACGTGCCTTGGCAAAGTGATCGGCGGCGGCTTGCCGGTCGGGGCGTACGGGGGCAAAGCCGAGATCATGGAGCTTGTCGCGCCGAGCGGGCCGGTGTACCAAGCCGGCACGCTCTCCGGCAATCCGCTCGCCATGACGGCCGGGTACGAGACGCTCCGCCAGCTGACGCCGGAAACGTACGAAGAGCTTGGCCGCAAAGCGGCGCGCCTTGCGGATGGGCTTCATCAGGCAGCAGAGAAATACGACATCCCGCATACGATCAACCGCGCTGGGTCGATGATCGGCTTTTTCTTCACGAACGAGCCGGTGGTCAACTACGAGACAGCGAAAACGTCCGACTTGGAGCTGTTTGCCGCCTATTATCGGGAAATGGCGAATGAAGGCATTTTCCTGCCGCCGTCGCAATTTGAAGGGCTGTTTTTGTCGACGGCGCACAGTGATGATGATATTGAATATACGATTGCCGCTGCTGAGCGGGTGTTTGCCCGTCTGCGCGGATAAGGAAAGGGGCTGCCGACCGTCGGCAGCCCAATTTTTTATCATACCGCCTCGTTTCCGTTCATACAATGGATAATGTCATAGAAACCATTTGCCAAAGGGACGGAAGGAGGAGGCCCGGTTGGAGCAATCGTATTTGCGTTTTTCATTGGAAGAATCGGTCTGGTTTAAAAGAGGACAGGAAGTCGCCGAGTTTTTATCCATTTCTCTTGATCCGGTCATTTCCGTCGATGAGTACGACCAATATATTACGATCCGCGGCGCGCTTGAGTTGAGCGGCGAATTCCGCCAAGCGGGCGAAGAGCAGGCTGAAGCGGATGACGACGTGTTTGAGCTGGCTGGTTATCGGTTCATTCAGCACATTTCGGTGCGCGAAGACGGGATCAGCGAACTGTCGCACCGCTTTCCAATCGATATTACGATTCCAAAAAACCGCATTCGTTCCCTTGAGGATGTGTACGTGACGGTTGAATCGTTTGATTATGATTTGGATGAAAACGGAAGATTGCTGATCACTGCCGACATTTCGATCAGCGGCATCAGTGAAGCGCCGCTTGACGATGATTTGCCGGACGATGAGGAGGACGATGAGCCGCTGTTTGCCCCGTTTGAATCAATCGCCCGCAAGGAAGCGGCCGGTGAGGAAGCGTTTGCTTCCGTGGATGATCTCACCGATGAGGCGGATGAACAGCCGGCTTTTGCCGCCGACGAAACGACGGTTTCCGTCATGGAGCCGGCCGCCATGCGTCATGAAGAAACGGAGGCTGAGGAAGAAGAGGAGGCCAAAGAGCCGTTTTTGCCGATTGAGACGGAAACGAAGGCGGTCAGCGCACAGACGGAGGAAGACATCGCTTCGCTGCTGCCGCCAACTGAGGCGAAGGTATCGATCGGGGCGGCGAAAAAGGCGGTTGAGGAAGAAGAAGAAGAAACGAAAACAAAAAGCGAAAATGCGCTTTACTTGACGAAACTGTTTGCGAAAAGCGAGGAGAAAGAGTTTACGAAACTGAAAATTTGCATCGTCCAGCAAGGAGATTCATTGGACAAGATTGCCGAACGGTATGATGTGACCGTCTCACAGCTTTTGCGCGCCAATGATTTGGAAAGCCCAGATGACGTGCACGAGGGGCAGCTTTTGTATATTCCGGCCATGGCGGGAAGCCGTCCTTTCTCATGAAAGGGACGCTTTCCGTTTCTTTTGCCGATAAGGGGGCGTAACAAATGGCCGCACAGGCTGACCGATATGATGCTGTGCTCGCCCAGTACGGTCTTCGTCCAGTGCGCATGGAGCAGCGAGGCAAAGCCGTCAAGGTATACACGAACCGCGGCGTTTTCGCTTTAAAGCCGCTTGAAAGCGAGCAAGAAGCCGCCGCCGTTTGGCAGTCTCTTCAGCATGGCGGCCCCCGTTGTCTCCCGCTTTACCTGACGCGGCGGCGGTCGCTGTTTGCCACAGAAGGCGGCCGTCTTTATTATTTGCAAGCATGGCATGACGGCGAATCAAAGGTGGAGAAGGATGCGGTGGACGCCTTTTTTCGCGAGCTCGCCCGCCTCCATCGCGCCACCGTCCGTACGATCGAGGTGAGTGAGGAAGAGGCGGCGGCGTACCGAAAGCAAAAAAAGGACGAATGGCAACGGGCGCGGATGGTTTGGGAAGAACGGATTGAGCGGTACGAAGCGGCGTGGTACATGTCTCCGTTTCAGCTCCAATGCTGCACCTATTTTCATGAGGTGATGCGCGCGTACTCGTTCGCTGAAGAACGGCTCGATGTGTGGGAAGAGACGCTCAAAGAGACGAAGCAATGGCGCATCGCCTGGGTGCACGGCAAAGCGCGCCTCTCCCACTATATCCCGCCGTATTGGATCAGTTGGGAGCGGGCGCATTGGAATTCGCCGCTCTTTGATGTGATCGCCGCGCTCCGTTTTCACGTACAGACAATGCCGCCGCTTGGGCGCGAGTGGCTTGAAGGGATGGGGGAGTACGAGAAGGAGCTGCCGCTGTCCGACGGGGAGCGGGCGTTTTTATACAGCCATTTGGCGGAGCCGCGTGGGTTTGTCCGCTGTTTGGAGCGGTATGAGGCCGCTTCGCGAAACGAGCGGAACGAACGGGAATATGTGGCCGCGTTGCAGCGTCGTTATTTGGCGTTCAAAAATATGGAGGCGCTCGTTATGCACCTTGTCCAACGCGACGCCGCGCGGCAGCAGGAAGAAGCGGTGGACAACGAACCGCCGGCGGATGAAAGCAGCAATGGTTAAATCGATTTTGAATCCAGCCCAAACAAAATGGCGTCCCACTAAATCCATTCCAGATGGAGCGCCACGGCAATGAAAACGAAGATGGCCAATAAAATGACATCAAACGTCGTTGGCAGAAAAATAGTGCGGATCGCTTGAAAAATGGTGAGCGGGATGATCACTTGGGCGCAGACGGCGCGCACTTGCCTCAGCCAAGGCGGCCATGAATACGGGTTGAATCGCCGCATCGGTGTTCCCTCCTTCCCGGGTTTACTATACAATATGAAACAACAAAATGTTTGTCACCAACCGCCGGCCAATGGAATAAATAAATAAAAACTTGGCAAAGATGATGGACAATGGTAGTATAATAATCGAATCATGACGACAAAAGCGAAGACGGGGAAGAGTACAGCGGTCCGCGCCTGCAGAGAGGGAAATCAGAAGCTGCGAGATTTCCTAGGATGACGGCTGCTGGAAGGTCGCCCTTGAGCTGCTTCTTTGAAAGGCGCTGCTGCCGAGTAGAGGAAGCCGGCATCATGCCGTTATGCCAATGAAGCGCTTAAGCCTTTGGGCTTAAGAAAAAAGGTGGTACCGCGAAAGCAGCTCCTTTCGTCCTTTTGGGATGAAAGGGGCTTTTTTGCTTGCCGGCTGTGCGGCATTGCTTAGTGGGAAGCCGCCGTCGGCCGCATTGTCCATCATGTTGAAGGAGGGAAATGAAACATGGCACAGCACGAAGTGTCGATGCCGCCCAAATACGACCACCGCGCGGTCGAAGCGGGGCGCTACGAATGGTGGCTGAAAGGAAAATTTTTTGAAGCGACCGGTGATCCGAACAAACGACCGTTTACGATCGTCATTCCACCGCCCAACGTCACCGGCAAACTGCATCTGGGGCACGCGTGGGATACGACGCTGCAAGACATCATTACGCGCATGAAACGGATGCAAGGGTATGACGTTTTGTGGCTTCCGGGAATGGATCACGCCGGCATCGCCACCCAGGCGAAAGTGGAAGAGAAGCTGCGCCAGCAAGGGCTGTCGCGCTATGATTTAGGCCGGGAAAAATTTTTAGAAGAAACGTGGAAGTGGAAGGAAGAATACGCCGGCCATATTCGCAGCCAATGGGCGAAGTTAGGGCTTGGCCTCGATTACACGCGCGAGCGGTTCACGCTCGATGAAGGGCTCTCAAAAGCGGTGCGCGAAGTGTTCGTCTCGCTCTACCGGAAAGGGCTTATTTACCGCGGCGAGTACATCATCAACTGGGACCCGGTGACGAAAACCGCTTTGTCGGACATTGAGGTTGTTTATAAAGAAGTGAAAGGCGCGCTCTACCATTTGCGCTATCCGCTCGCCGACGGCTCCGGCTGCATTGAAGTGGCGACGACCCGTCCGGAAACGATGCTCGGCGATACGGCCGTCGCTGTGCACCCCGATGACGAGCGGTACAAGCACTTGATCGGCAAAATGGTGAAACTGCCGATCGTTGGCCGCGAAATACCGATCATTGCCGACGAATATGTCGATATGGAGTTCGGCTCCGGAGCGGTCAAAATTACGCCGGCGCACGACCCGAACGATTTTGAAATCGGCAACCGCCACAATTTGCCGCGCATTCTTGTCATGAACGAAGACGGCACGATGAATGAAAACGCCATGCAATACCAGGGGCTTGACCGGTTTGAATGCCGGAAGCAAATCGTCCGCGATTTGCAAGAACAAGGCGTCCTCTTTAAAATCGAGGAGCACGTGCACTCAGTCGGTCATAGCGAACGGAGCGGCGCGGTCGTTGAGCCGTATTTGTCGACGCAATGGTTTGTGAAAATGAAGCCGCTCGCCGAAGCCGCCATCAAGCTGCAGCAAACGGACGAAAAAGTGCAGTTCGTGCCGGACCGGTTTGAAAAAACGTATTTGCATTGGCTTGAAAACATCCGCGACTGGTGCATTTCGCGCCAGCTTTGGTGGGGGCATCGCATCCCGGCATGGTACCATAAAGAAACGGGCGAAATTTACGTTGACCATGAGCCGCCGAAAGACATCGAAAACTGGGAGCAAGACCCAGATGTGCTCGACACATGGTTCAGCTCGGCGCTCTGGCCGTTCTCGACAATGGGCTGGCCGGATACCGACTCGCCGGATTACAAGCGCTACTACCCGACTGATGTGCTTGTCACCGGCTATGACATCATTTTCTTCTGGGTGTCGCGCATGATTTTCCAAGGGCTTGAATTCACCGGAAAGCGTCCGTTCAAAGACGTGCTCATCCACGGCCTCGTCCGCGACGCCCAAGGGCGGAAAATGAGCAAATCGCTCGGCAACGGCGTCGATCCGATGGATGTGATCGATCAGTACGGCGTCGATGCGCTCCGCTATTTCTTGGCGACCGGCAGCTCGCCGGGGCAAGACTTGCGCTTCAGCACCGAAAAAGTCGAAGCGACGTGGAATTTTGCCAACAAAATTTGGAACGCCTCGCGCTTTGCCTTGATGAACATGGGCGGCATGACGTACGAGGAGCTTGATTTGAGCGGCGAAAAAACGGTCGCCGACCATTGGATTTTAACGCGTCTCAACGAAACGATCGATACGGTGACGAAGCTCGCTGAGAAATACGAATTCGGCGAAGCGGGGCGTACGCTGTACAACTTTATTTGGGACGACTTGTGCGACTGGTATATCGAAATGGCAAAGCTGCCGCTGTACGGTGATGACGAGGCGGCGAAAAAGACGACACGTTCGGTGTTGGCGTATGTGCTCGACAACACGATGCGCCTGCTTCACCCGTTCATGCCGTTCATTACCGAGGAAATTTGGCAAAACTTGCCGCATGAAGGCGAATCGATCACCGTCGCTCCGTGGCCGCAAGTGCGCCCTGAGCTGTCGAACGAAGAAGCCGCGGAAGAAATGCGGATGCTCGTCGACATCATCCGCGCCGTCCGCAACGTCCGCGCCGAAGTGAACACGCCGCCGAGCAAGCCGATTGCGCTCTATATTAAGGTGAAAGATGAACAAGTGCGGGCGGCGCTCATGAAAAACCGCGCCTATCTTGAGCGGTTCTGCAACCCGAGCGAGCTCTTGATCGATACAAACGTTCCCGCGCCGGACAAAGCGATGACGGCGGTCGTCACCGGCGCCGAGCTCATCATGCCGCTTGAAGGATTGATCAATATTGAGGAGGAAATTAAGCGGCTTGAAAAAGAGCTTGACAAATGGAACAAAGAAGTCGAGCGCGTCGAAAAGAAACTGGCGAACGAAGGATTTTTGGCGAAAGCGCCGGCTCATGTCGTCGAAGAAGAGCGGCGCAAGCGGCAAGATTACATGGAAAAACGCGAAGCCGTCAAGGCGCGCCTCGCCGAGCTCAAACGGTAGACAAACGATCTAGCTGTTGATTATGATGAAGACGAATCCGCTTTCCTGTGGATTCGTCTTTTTCGAGTGCGCCCGGCATGGGTGCAGTCTATAGGGTGAAAGTCCCGAACTGCGAAGGCAGAAGTAGCAGTTAGCTTAACGCAAGGGTGTCTGCGGCGACGCAGAATCTGAAGGAAGCGGGCGGCAAACTTCCGGTCTGAGGAACACGAACTTCATAGGAGGCTGGGTATCATTGGGTGAGTTTGCACGACAAAACGAAGCCCTTTCTGCCGAAGGTGATACCGAGTAAATGAAGCAGATGGATGGAAGGAAAGACTGCACTCTTACCCGGGGAGGTCTGTCCGGGAAGCCAAGTGCGCTTGGCAACCGTTGGAGCGATCCAACGCTGAACGGACAGAAGTCAGCAGAGGTCATAGTACCCGTCTAGCTTAGATAGAAGGGGAAGGACCGAACCATGAAGGAGAACGGCCACTAGGCGTTCATCTTCTTTGATGAAGCAGATAACCCGAAAGGGCCTGCTTGAGGGGGGAAATGGTGAAGTCCATGGGGAACCTCAAGAGGGTGGAGAAGAAGATGGCACAAATAGAACGGACCGTTCACGTAGAGAGGAAGAATCGGAATGTGGATGAAACAGGTAATGTCACGGGAGAATCTCCTGCGAGCACTCAAACAAGTGGAAAAGAATAAAGGGTCCCATGGAACCGATGGAATGTCCGTCAAAGACCTGCGAAGACACCTCGTGGAACATTGGGACGCGATACGGCACGCTTTAGAAGAAGGGACCTACGAACCTTGCCCGGTCCGACGGGTCGAAATCCCGAAACCGAACGGAGGAGTCAGGTTACTAGGAATCCCGACCGTGACAGACCGGTTCATCCAACAGGCCATCGCCCAAGTGCTCACGCCGATCTTTGACCCATCCTTTTCGGAACACAGCTACGGGTTTCGTCCCGGTCGAAGAGGACACGACGCGGTGAAAAAGGCGAAGCAGTATATTCAGGAAGGATATACATGGGTGGTAGATATCGACTTGGAAAAGTTCTTTGATCGAGTCAACCATGACAAACTGATGGGGATATTAGCGAAACGAATTCCAGACAAAATCCTCCTAAAGTTGATACGGAAGTATCTACAGGCAGGGGTCATGATCAACGGGGTGGTCATGGAAACACAAGAGGGGACTCCACAAGGAGGGCCGCTCAGTCCACTCCTGTCCAACATTCTCCTGGATGAGCTGGACAAAGAATTGGAAAAACGAGGGCACAAGTTTGTACGGTATGCGGATGACTGCAATATCTACGTAAGGACGAAGAAGGCCGGGGAACGGGTGATGAAATCGATCACGGCATTCATCGAAAAGAAACTCCGGCTGAAAGTCAACGAAACCAAATCGGCAGTGGATCGTCCGTGGAGGAGAAAATTCCTCGGTTTTAGCTTCACCCCAAGTAAGGAGCCAAAAATCCGAATTGCAAAGGAAAGCATTCGGCGCATGAAGCAAAGGATACGCACCATGACGAGCCGATCGAAACCGATTCCCATGCCCGAACGAATCGAACAGCTCAATCAATACATTCTGGGATGGTGTGGATACTTTTCGCTAGCAGAGACCCCAAGTGTGTTCAAAGAACTAGATGGATGGATTCGACGAAGGCTGCGCATGTGCCAATGGAAAGAGTGGAAACTTCCGAGAACCAGAGTCCGAAAACTGCAAAGTTTAGGAGTGCCCAAGCAGAAAGCATATGAATGGGGAAACACTCGGAAGAAATATTGGAGAGTGGCCGCCAGTCCCATCCTGCATAAAGCCCTTGGCAACTCCTATTGGGAGAGCCAAGGGCTGAAGAGTCTTTATCAACGATATGAATCTCTGCGTCAGACTTAATGGAACCGCCGTATACCGAACGGTACGTACGGTGGTGTGAGAGGACGAGGGTTAGTCACCCTCTCCTACTCGATTGGATCATGATGGAAGGTTTGTCATATTCTGAGAAGAGGTTTGTTGTCAACATATACTCGCTTTCACCAGGCTTCTCGATGTGTGGCGCATCTGCCGCATGAAGCCGGCAGGGGGCGGCAAGACACCAATGGAAAAAGGAGGATGATGGACATGGTTCGAACGTATGAAGAAGCGGTCGCTTGGATTCACGGGCGGCTGCGGCTTGGCATAAAACCGGGATTGAAACGGATGGAATGGATGATGGAAAAACTTGGCCACCCGGAACGCCGCGTCCGCGCCGTCCATATCGGGGGAACGAACGGCAAAGGGTCAACGGTCGCCTATTTGCGCTCCATTTTGCAGGCGGCGGGCTATTCGGTCGGCACGTTCACCTCGCCGTATGTCGAGCAGTTTAACGAACGAATCAGCATAAACGGCCAACCGATTCGCGATGAAGAGCTCGTAGAGCTCGTGCAAACGATCAAACCGCTTGCGGACGAATTGGAACAGACGGAACTTGGCGGACCGACCGAGTTTGAAGTGATCACGGCGATGATGTTGTATTATTTCGGCAAACAAAACATCCAAGACATCGTGCTCATTGAAGTCGGGCTCGGCGGCCGCTTGGACTCAACCAACATCATTTATCCGCTCCTTTCCGTCATTACGAACGTCAGCTACGATCATATGAACATTTTAGGCGATACGCTTGGGCAAATCGCCGCGGAGAAAGCCGGAATCATCAAATCGGGCGTGCCGCTTGTGACGGCGGTGAAGGAACCGGAGGCGTGGGAAGTGATCGCCAAAACGGCGGCGGAGCGGAAGGCGAAAACATATCGTCTCGGCGTTGATTTTACTGTAACAGACTGGAAAACGATCGCCGAAGGAGAGCAGTTTTCCCTCGCCACGCCGTTTGCCGAATACCGCGATTTGCGCATTCAAATGCCCGGCGCCCATCAAGTCGACAATGCGGCGGTGGCGGTGATGGCGGCAGAATTGTTGCGCCTTGGCTATTCGTTTTTAATCGAGCCGGAGCATATCGCCGATGGGCTGGCCACTGCTGCTTGGCCCGGCCGGTTTGAGCGGGTGAGCGGCAATCCGCTCATCATTCTCGACGGCGCCCATAACGAAGCCGGCATTCGCGCCCTTGTCGAGACGGTGCGCGCTCATTATCCCGACAAGCGCGTCCATGTCTTGTTCGCCGCGCTGACAGACAAGCCGCTTGAACGAATGATCCGGCCGCTTGACGAGCTGGCTGAGACGATCACGTTTACGACGTTTGATTTTCCGCGCGCGGCGGCGGCGGAACAGTTGTATGCTCTTTCATCCCATCGGCATAAGGCGACTGTTCATCGTTGGAAGAAGTGGATCGGTGAGCAGAAAACACGTTTGTCCGCTCAAGAAATGTTGCTGATTACGGGGTCTTTATACTTTATTTCCGAAGTGAAAAAAAGCTTGTGTAAGAAAAATTTGCTATCAACAACGTCTATGAAATGGTATAATGAAGATAAAGAAAAATAGGTAATTTGTCATGAAACGGGGAGAGGAACATGAGGAAAAGGAGGTTTTTCCAAGCTCTTACAGCGTCGGTCTGGGCATTTTTGCTCATGTTTTGCACAGGTGGGAAGGAGGTTGCCGTTCAAGCCGCTTCTTCCTCTCTGCCATCGCTTCAATTGCAGTTTTCTTCGTCACAATCAGAGTACGCCAAGCCGCCAAACGGCGATGCCCAAGGCCGGCTCGATGTGACGCTCGTTCCACAAGGCGCTGTTTCAGGAATCATCCGCCCGCCGATCGATGTCGTGTTTGTCATGGACGTGTCGGGATCGATGACGACAACGAAGTTGCAAAGCGCCAAATCCGCTCTGCAAGCGGCGGTCAACTACTTTAAGTCCAATTACAACCAAAATGACCGCTTTGCTCTTATTCCGTTTTCCGATGGAGTGCGGGAAGCAAGTGTGGTTCCGTTTGGGAAGTACTCGAATGTTGCAAGTCAGCTTGATGCCATTCTCAATACCGGCAACAGCTTGACCGCCGGCGGCGGAACGAACTATTCGGCTGCTTTGTCTCTTGCTAAATCGTATTTCACGGATCCAACGAGGAAAAAGTATATCATTTTCTTAACCGATGGCATGCCGACGGTGTTGAATACAGTCGATACGATTACGTATCGGGAGGTCAAGCAGAATTTTTGGGGTGGATATTCCTATACAAGGAATAGAGTAACCGATTCTCTTTCGGTCACATACGAATTGTACAGCGATGGACGGACTGCCGGAATCCGTTTTACCGACAACAAAGGATATTCTCGCCGATTTTACAGCGACGGCCAAGATTATGTTAATGGATGGCGGGTGTCTTGGGATAACGGCTATTCGTTCACTTACAGCAGCATCGAAGGGAAAATCCGAGCCGATGCCACAGCGGTGGCGAAAACGCTCGGGATGAACAATATCACCCTTTACTCAATCGGCTTCGGCGACAATGATGAAGTCGATATGGACTATTTACGGTCGCTTTCAGCGACTGCCGGCGGCGAGGCGCGGCAAGGAACGACGCAAAATTTGACCGCTTTGTTCCAACAGTTTTCCCAGCTTGCCACCACGCCAGCGATCACAGGAACGATCCGCATCCCGCTTTCGTCGTTTGGCGGCAATGTCGCCGTTGCGGAAAACGGCCAAGTATGGCTGGATGAAAACAAGCAAAACGCGTATATTTCGTTTTCCATCCCATACCAAGTTGGTCAAGGCACTCCGGCGCCGGTGACGATTCCGATTCCCGTGTCATTTAAAGCAAAAGGGATATATACGTTCACTGCTGAACTGACGTATCGGGATGTGTATGGCCAACCACAGCCGGTTGTGACGAAAACGGTGACCGTCACGGTCAAAGACGAAGCGCCGCCGTCGTTTACTGGAACGGTGAAGCTGCAAGGGCTGACCAATGATGTCACAAGCTTAATCAAACGGGGGGCAACCGATGGCGACGACAACCGCTTCCGTGCCACGTATTCGTTGTCGCTTGTCGGGTATGTCGGCAATGCGACCGGGACGATCAGCAATGTGAGCATTGTCCAAGAACTGCCCGATGGCATCTCCGTTGTTCCCGATGGCAAAGTCACAACCTATGTGGAGAATGGCAAGCGTTATGCCAAATGGTCTTTCACCAATCAAACGTTCGACTACAGCCAGCTCAACAAACTGACGCTCTCGGCGCAATGGGTGATGCAGGCTGATTTTGCCATGAACAGTGTTCAATTGCCGCCAGCTTTGGTGACATTCACCGACAGCCGTTATGGTACCAAAACATCGACGCTCGTTCCGCCGGCGGAACGAATCGGCATGACAGTTCGCTTGGATGATTTCCCCAACTTTTACTATGAGGGCGATCAGAGTGGTTCTATAAACAAATGGCAATTCTCTTCTGCTTCGTCTACCAATGTTGGGAGAGCCGCACCCCCAAATTTTGGATTGTTGACGTTGCCTGTCAAAGCGATGCAGTATGACCCAAATGATGACGGCGTGCTGCTTGTCACCTATCGCAATGATGAAACGGTGCGCATATATTTGAAGCCGCGTTTGTCGATCACTGCATCAAATGGCGAAGTAGAAAGCGGCGCGACGGTGACGGAAGCGCCGACTGTCAAAATGGTGGGGCTTGTCGCTGGCGAAGGGGTGAAGTACGAGTACCAAGTCGTACGAAATGGCGTGGTTTCAGACTGGCAGCCGCTCGCTTCGCCGTATATGATTTCCATTTCCGATGACGGTGAGTATACTGTCGCGGTGCGTTCGGCTGGGGGGCTGACGCGCGGTGACGGAACGACGAAGGTAGCGTTCCGTTATAAGAAATTAATCCGCCGCTTAGTGCTTGGCGATTACGACCCGATGATGAACGTCGGTAAGGAGCAACGCATCCCAGTGGCGATAGAGCCCGCCGATGCGACGAACAAAACGCTTGCGTGGACATCAAGCGACCCGAGTGTCGCATCCGTAGACCAAAACGGCATGGTGACAGCGCGAAAGCCTGGAACGGTGACGATCACCGTCCGCGCGACAGACGGAGGAAATGCGTCAGAGACGGCAACGATTCGTGTGATTGATCCGTACGTACCGCTTACAGGCATGGCGTTCCTCAATCCAATTCTATACATGAATGTCGGCGATGATCCACTCGAAGTGGCGTCAGAACTCCGTTTCATTCCGGAAAATGCAACGGACACGGCGCTTCGCTCTGTTGCAACGTCTGACGATCGGTTTGTCAAGGTGGTTCAAGAAAACGGGAAATGGTATTTGCAACCGGTTGATGTCGGATATGCCACCATCACGGCGACAGCCGAGGTGAAAGCGCTGGATGGCCGGGATATTCAAGCTGAGGCGACCGTCATTGTCCGATCGCCTTCCACCAACCAAAATGGCGGGAACGGCGGCAAATGGTAGCCATGAATAAAGCGCGGCCTCCCTTTCGGGAGCGCCGCTTTCCGTGTGCGCCCGGCATGGGTGCAGTCTATAGGGTGAAAGTCCCGAACTGCGAAGGCAGAAGTAGCAGTTAGCTTAACGCAAGGGTGTCTGCGGCGACGCAGAATCTGAAGGAAGCGGGCGGCAAACTTCCGGTCTGAGGAACACGAACTTCATAGGAGGCTGGGTATCATTGGGTGAGTTTGCACGACAAAACGAAGCCCTTTCTGCCGAAGGTGATACCGAGTAAATGAAGCAGATGGATGGAAGGAAAGACTGCACTCTTACCCGGGGAGGTCTGTCCGGGAAGCCAAGTGCGCTTGGCAACCGTTGGAGCGATCCAACGCTGAACGGACAGAAGTCAGCAGAGGTCATAGTACCCGTCTAGCTTAGATAGAAGGGGAAGGACCGAACCATGAAGGAGAACGGCCACTAGGCGTTCATCTTCTTTGATGAAGCAGATAACCCGAAAGGGCCTGCTTGAGGGGGGAAATGGTGAAGTCCATGGGGAACCTCAAGAGGGTGGAGAAGAAGATGGCACAAATAGAACGGACCGTTCACGTAGAGAGGAAGAATCGGAATGTGGATGAAACAGGTAATGTCACGAGAGAATCTCCTGCGAGCACTCAAACAAGTGGAAAAGAATAAAGGGTCCCATGGAACCGATGGAATGTCCGTCAAAGACCTGCGAAGACACCTCGTGGAACATTGGGACGCGATACGGCACGCTTTAGAAGAAGGGACCTACGAACCTTGCCCGGTCCGACGGGTCGAAATCCCGAAACCGAACGGAGGAGTCAGGTTACTAGGAATCCCGACCGTGACAGACCGGTTCATCCAACAGGCCATCGCCCAAGTGCTCACGCCGATCTTTGACCCATCCTTTTCGGAACACAGCTACGGGTTTCGTCCCGGTCGAAGAGGACACGACGCGGTGAAAAAGGCGAAGCAGTATATTCAGGAAGGATATACATGGGTGGTAGATATCGACTTGGAAAAGTTCTTTGATCGAGTCAACCATGACAAACTGATGGGGATATTAGCGAAACGAATTCCAGACAAAATCCTCCTAAAGTTGATACGGAAGTATCTACAGGCAGGGGTCATGATCAACGGGGTGGTCATGGAAACACAAGAGGGGACTCCACAAGGAGGGCCGCTCAGTCCACTCCTGTCCAACATTCTCCTGGATGAGCTGGACAAAGAATTGGAAAAACGAGGGCACAAGTTTGTACGGTATGCGGATGACTGCAATATCTACGTAAGGACGAAGAAGGCCGGGGAACGGGTGATGAAATCGATCACGGCATTCATCGAAAAGAAACTCCGGCTGAAAGTCAACGAAACCAAATCGGCAGTGGATCGTCCGTGGAGGAGAAAATTCCTCGGTTTTAGCTTCACCCCAAGTAAGGAGCCAAAAATCCGAATTGCAAAGGAAAGCATTCGGCGCATGAAGCAAAGGATACGCACCATGACGAGCCGATCGAAACCGATTCCCATGCCCGAACGAATCGAACAGCTCAATCAATACATTCTGGGATGGTGTGGATACTTTTCGCTAGCAGAGACCCCAAGTGTGTTCAAAGAACTAGATGGATGGATTCGACGAAGGCTGCGCATGTGCCAATGGAAAGAGTGGAAACTTCCGAGAACCAGAGTCCGAAAACTGCAAAGTTTAGGAGTGCCCAAGCAGAAAGCATATGAATGGGGAAACACTCGGAAGAAATATTGGAGAGTGGCCGCCAGTCCCATCCTGCATAAAGCCCTTGGCAACTCCTATTGGGAGAGCCAAGGGCTGAAGAGTCTTTATCAACGATATGAATCTCTGCGTCAGACTTAATGGAACCGCCGTATACCGAACGGTACGTACGGTGGTGTGAGAGGACGAGGGTTAGTCACCCTCTCCTACTCGATTTTGAATCAAAAATGCCTCCTTCATTCTACTTCCAATCGGTCGACCACGAGCGAAATGCGATTGACAAAAGGAAGTCCTGTCCCTTGTTCAACAAGCATTTCAGGACGATAGCGGACGACGAGGCGTGAGGATAACGGATCACTTCCTGGCGTAAACCGGTCCGGTTCTCCGTTTTCCCCATTGACTTGACCGCGGAATGCGTTGACGACAAGCCCTTTGATGTCTGTGTCTGGAGCTGTTGCTCTGTTTCCGCGGGCGAACAGCCCGCCTTCGATATACAAGTAGGATCCAACGGCATAAATCGTGGCGCTGCTGTCTGTGTAAAAGTATCCTTTCAAATTCGGTGTCGGAATGGTTGGGTTATTGAATTCATTAATACGGGAAATATCGAGCGGACCTTTCGACAGCAACACAACACCTTTGTTGTTTAGCGCCCGTTCGATCCGGCTTTGGTAAATTTTCGTGCTCCCGGTGACGTAGATGCTTGCGTCAAGCCGCAAGTTGCCTGTCAAAGTTAAATCACCGAGGACGATAAAATTTCCGCGTACGCTGACAAATGTACTGGGATTTGTCGGCCCATCAAGGCGAAGATCGCCGTTGACAATGAGCCATTGGTTGACTCCGCTGTTCTGAATATCGACATCTCCTCTCAAAACGCTGTTTCCATCGAGGTAGAGCGGTTTGGTTTTGGACTGCTCTTTGATCACTTCTTCAAGCGTTTTACGTGGATCGTTTGGATCCGGTTGATTCGATTGGATCGAGGTCCATTGATTGGACAACTCTGCCACTAACGTGTGAAGTTGGCTATTTTTGTCCCCGGCTTCTTGAATGGATTCCATTCGCTCAATGTAATCGGATGACGGGGGCAAAATTCCCGATGCTTGCAACAGTTTGTCGGCCACAGTAAGGTCAAAATCGACATCGATAAAATCTTCGTTTTCTTGCCTGATGGTTGGCGCCGGTTCTGGCACATCCGTCGGCCAACGAGGCGCCCAATTGGTCTTCATGCGAAAACGGCCTTGTGATGCTTCCCAGCAACCGGTCGTTTGCCCGCATGCATTCAATTGTCCGTCGTTTGTATACCAAATCGAGGAAGAGGATAAAAGCGGCATGCCGGCGTTAGACGAATTGACGGTCAGCTGTCCGTTTGCCTTCACATAGTTGGTCGCGTTGCTGGCATAGGCGTTTTGCCCTGTGTATACATTCCCGTTTTCGACATAAACCCCGCCGTTGAGGACCACTGTTTCCTTTGAGCCAAGCGCATATTTCAAAAAGCTTGGCGTATTGGTCACAAAGACGAGCCGCTTGACGGTTCGCGTCCGATGGCCGTCATTGAACGTTTTCGTTAAACGAAGGGCGCGAAGAAACACTTGGTTTTTGGGAATATCATATTGCTCGCTTTCATCTTCCATGATCACCCCGTAGCGGTCGCGCAGGCGGCCGGCGATCGTGTCTTCTCCAGGAGACGAGCTGCCAAGCCCGAGAAACTGATCCCATTGGTCAGGCGCAAAAATACGATGGCGGACCAAAAAATTTGGATCCGATAACTCTGCTTTCAGATCGGCGACCGCCTCGTTGACATCCGTCTTCGCCTCATGCAGCGATTGTACGTCATCCACGCGCACGGTGGTGAATTGGGCGTGCTCGACGGCGGTGGTGACAATGGTTAGACCTAGCAATAAAAAGACGGTGATGACCAACAATGTTGTAATCAAACTATATCCTCGCTGATCTCGGCGCATAGGGCCTCCCCCTAAAAACCGAATTCCGTCTGTAAAGTGAAAGGTTTTATTGAAAGCATCCCGTTGTTATTCCCATCTTTGATCGTTAAGATGATGGTGATAACCCCACTTCGGCAAATTTCTCCGTCTCTGCGCGCGCAACGGAACGAAAAGGAGGAAGAATCGTCCAGCAAAAGGCGTGTGGATGTAATCGCTTCCCCGTCCATCATCAGTTTTCCGTCTTTAATCGAAATGATTCGATGGACCGATTGCGCCGCGGTTTCGCGGGAAACAAGACCGACTTGGTTGTTCGTTTTGAATTGCTCGTTTTTGACAAACGACAGTTGACTAAGCGTTTTGTTTTCTTGGCTCCGATCGGCTTCAAGGCCGTCCGGCGAGAACATGTACAAGGCATTCATGATGCGTGCCACCGCGTAATCCGCCTCGCTCCGCAATTCACTTTCAATGCCGATGTGCTGATAAACGCGAATGCCCGCTAGAAAAACAGTATAGATGGCGCCAATGATCAACATGGAAATGGAAATGGCGGCCAACAGCTCGACAAGCGTCATCCCATCTTGGGTGTTAACGGATCGTCTCATCGGTCACCACTCCTTCCACCCATGTGATGTCGCCGTTTCGTTCTCCCCAACGGACAACGGCGTACAGTTTCGCCATGTAGGTGCCGGCTTCGGAGGAGATCATGTTGTTTCGTTCACGACGGATCTCTTCTTTGAGCCGCTCCGGCAATGACGCAAATTCAGAGGAGGTGAGGAATCCGTCCCATCCTTCTTGATCGCAGCGGATGATGTACACCGTTGTTTCGTATTGAACATCATTGATTGTTGGGGCGAGCTGGGCGGTGCATGATTGTTGAGAGCTTATCGTTTCGCCCTGATTTCCGCTTGGAAACAATAAAGAGGACAAGGCTTCATGGCTGCAGCTGTTTTTCTCTACTTTAAGAAATGAAAGATTGTTCTCTGTCATGTAATTCGATAAGGAAGAAAAGAGAACATTTTTTTCAAAGTACGCCATCGTTCCACGCGCCACGTTGATGGCCACCGTTCGTCGTTCGTTATCGGCTGTATACGTCATAGCGTGGGTGAAAAAGGAAAACAAGCCGATCGCCACCGCAGACAACAGCGTGATGGACAACAATGTCTCGATAAGGGTGAACCCTAAAGTGCGTCGGCAGGAAAAAAAATTCTTGTCCGTCATTGATCACAACCTTCTTTCAAAATATGTAACTTTATTATACAATAAGTAAGAGTCGAATGTTGCAGATTTTTAGTATAAAAGAGGTCTTTTGTCATAGAAGAAACGGGGGGGCATGATGAAAGAGGCGCTCATGTATGCCGGTGCTTTTGTCGTGGCGCTGCTGCTGATTTGGCTTCTTCCGCTTGGCTTCAGCCGGCTTGGGGGGCTTACAGCGGTTGTTATGGCGCTGTTGGCTGCGCTTTTGGCCGAATTTGCTAGTTCGATCATTCCGCTTTGGCAGGCCGGGCTTCTTGTTCTTTTGTTGTTGGCGGCTGCATCGTATTTGCTTGACCGCCGATTTGGCGCTGCTCTTTACCGCGCCGGGGCTTCTCGTGAATCAAGTTTTGTAAAAGAAGAAAAAGAGGAGCGGTCGGCGCCGGAATCTTTGGCTTCTGTCCCTGTTTTGCCAAAGGCGCCGTTGCCGTCGATCCAGTTTGATCAAGCGCCGCCCCTTTCTGAACCTAATGAATCATCATCGATAGAGCAGACAGCAGAACGGTCGGAAGAAGTGAACCATTCTCCCGCTGACTTGTTGATGGAGGCAGCGGCAGAAACTGTTCCACCGTGGGAGCAAGCGGAAGAAATCGTTGGAGCGTCCGAACCGCTGCGGCGTGTTTCCGATTGGTTGGATCAGTGGCCGGGCGCTGTGACGCCGGACCTTGAGACAGCGGTGCTTGATGAAGTGTCAAAAGAGAGCGGAAATGAAGGATCGCAAGCCGATGAGCCGGTTCTGAATGCAGCAGAAATCGTTAAGGGTGAGAGCCGCGGCGAGAATGAATGGGATGCATGGATGAGCATGGATGATCGTTTCTCAGAGCGCGTGGAAGGCGGAGAATACGAGTTCTCTTCAACGGACAGCGTCAAACGGGAGCACGGAGGCGTCTTTTTCGAGGCGGCCGTGGCTCCGGATGAGGATGGATTTGCCGGAATCCATGACATCTGGCATCATAAAGAAGGACAACGCGTGGAGGCGGAAAGCTTCGAGGACGATGGCGTGATGTTTGCTGATGGCCTTGAGATTGGACATGATCAAGACAGCGGTGCGGTCGATTGGATGGATCGGCTCGTGGATGATGCCGTTTCGTTGAGATCAGCTGCTGAAGCGATGGTCAGCGAAAAAACAGCGGACGCTTCCGAGCAGCAAGAGGAACAAAAGGCGGATTCCGAAGAGAATCCTCAATATGAAGAATGCGTCGAGGCGGCAGATGAGCCGTTTGCTGAAGAACCAATGCATTTGGTTGCTTCGGAAAAAGCGCAAATGGCGGCAGCGGAATTGATGCTGAGCCGCCGCCGTTTGACGGCCGATGCGTATGAACAATGCCTGCATCAATGTTTGCAAGCCCCGCTTTCCGATCGCGATTACTACGTATTCGCCCGCCTGCTGTTGGAGCATTATGCACTGGAACAAAATGGCCAACAGCTTCGTGCGTGGGTTGACCAGCTCGAGCGACGTTTTTCAAACTATCCAGCTATCGCGGCTGAACTGGCACTCTGGCGGGAAATCGCCGCTACATTAGCAAATGGTTGAGGTGAAGAGGATGAAAGCGAGCGCGCAAATCATCGGATTGCCGATCATCAGCATTGCGGATGGGATGCAAATCGGCGCCGTGAAAAGCTTTGTCATTAATCCTGATAAAGGTTCCATCGATTTTTTGACTGTCGAGCAAGAAGATGTGCAACTCAGTTTAAAAGCGATTCCGTTTAAAAAAATCGTCGGAATCGGCGAATTCGCCGTTACGGTGGCAAGCAGCCATGATGTCATTGATTTGGCGGAAATTCCGATTGCCAACCAGCTTGTCAACAAGCAAATCCGCATCAAAAATACAAAAGCCATCACGCGCAAAGGACAGCTTTTGGGGGAAGTCCATGAGTTTTTCCTAAACGAAGAGACAGGGGATATTATCGGCATCTCCCTTCGCCTTGAAAGTGGAGAAGCGGTGTTGCCATCCGCCCAAGTGTTGACTTATGGAAAGGATATATTGATCGTCAGCGACGACGCTTCGGGAGCTCTCCTTTCCGATGCGTCGATGCTCATTCAAAAGAATGAAAAAGAAACAGAGGCCAGCAACATTCCTGAACAGATCCAAGCTATGTCGGAGACAGCGGAAAATGTCGAAGCGCTTGAATCGCTCCGTGAAAAGCAAGTGGCGCTTCTTGCGGGGAAACGGGTGACCAAGGATATTTATGATTTGAACGGCGAACTTCTGTTTCCAGCGGGAACGACGCTTCGCGAAGAAGATGTGAGAAAAGCGCAAGAGGCGGGTCCAAGCGTCATTGTTGATGTGTCGATGAACATCGAAGCTGAGTGAAAAAGGGGGAGCTCGAGGTGAGAGCGGCTTCCATAGGAAAACTGTTTATCGTGATGGCGGTTTGCACCGTTTATTTCCTCACCTTTGCCCGCTTGGGCGTTTTGGCTTATGAGTCGTTTGGCCCTGATCAAGACCGCTATCGCTCCGGGACGTACGTCGGGCCGATTTCGCTTGCTGGGATGACGAGAGCGGAAGCCCAACAGGCGGTGGCAGACAAGGTGAGCGACTGGCGATCGACAGCTTCGATTTCGGTCAGCTATCAAGAAAAGAAAGCCGAGCTGCCGGCTGACATCTTTACATTTCGCTTGTCGGAAAGCACAAAAAACGTGGTCAACGGCCGTTCCTCGCCGCTTCTTGTGTTGGCTGACATGAGCGCTTGCATGGAAACCGTTGAACGCCTTCTCCCGCCGGCGGCAGTCCCCGCCTTGGATCTCAAAGCGTTGGAAGCGGATTTGGAGGCGGCGGCGTCCCAGCTTGCCGTTCCGAACAAGCCGCTCGACTTGGCCCATTATCTTCCCTCTTCCGGGAAGGGGCAGACGGTCGTGAGTGAAGCGGCTGTTGCCATTCGCGATCAAAGTCTCTCCCGTTTTCTTGCTTCGGAACGCCGTGTCGTCCTCCGCTCCAATCAATTGGTCTCGTTGCGCGCCGTGATTCAGCAGGCTGGTGGCGGGCTGTCGAATCAGGCTGTCGACGCATTGGCATCAGCGGTGTATCGTGCTGTGCTGTCGACGAATTTTTTGTTGATGGAACGGTATGCGGGAAGTTCGCTTCCAGATGGCATTCCTCCGGGATTTGAGGCCAAGGTGGATGACAAACGCGATTTACAATGGTTGAATCCGAACTCGACGGACTATACGCTCATTCTTCGCTACGATGGCCGCCAAGTGAAAGCGTTAGTGTACGGTTGGCCGTTTGCGTATCAATATATCGTGCGCACGAGCGGGCTAGAGCGGATCGAACCGCGCAAAATCATTCAATACGATGCCCGGTTGGCGCCGGATGAAACCGTGACGAAACAAGTCGGCCGTTCTGGATTGCTTGTAAAAGTCGAACGCGAAGTGCGCGATGGCTCCCGGCTGATCCGCAAAGAGACGGTGAGCGAGGATTTTTACCCTCCGACGTATGCGGTTGAGGTAAGAGGGCTTGAAGTCCCAGAATCTTCATCCAATACAACGGGGGAAGGAAGCGAAACGCCATCTTCACCGTCTGATGCAACGAATAGCGGTCAGACTGAAGCGGAAAGCGGTCAAGAGAAATCAGAAGTCCAAAACGGCGAAGGGCAAAGCGGCAGCGACCAGACCAACGCAGCCCCTTCAACCGAATCGAAGCAAAGCGGGGAAAGCGGGGGAAGCCGATGAACAAAAAACGTGAGCGGAAACGCCTCGGTGATTTGTTGGTGGAAGCGGGGCTGATTACGGAAGAACAGCTGGCTGAAGCGTTGCGTGAGAAAACGCCTGGGCAAAAGCTTGGCGATGCGTTGCTGCAGCGAGGTTACATCACAGAGCAGCAGCTCATTGAGGCGCTTGAGTTTCAGCTCGGCATTCCTCATGTCAGCTTGTATCGCTACCCGATTGATCCGAAAGCGACGAGCCTAGTGCCAAAAGAGTTTGCTCGCCGCCATCTGATCATGCCCCTTAAGGTGGAAGACGATCGATTGCTCGTTGCAATGGCTGATCCAATGGATTTTTTTGCTATTGATGATTTGCGCTTGTCAACGGGGTTTCAGATCGAAACAGCGATCGCTTCAAAGGATGATATTTTGCGGGCGATCAATAAATATTATGACATGGACGAATCGTTTGATGATTTGCTGCCAGCGCCGCCGACGGAGATGCGCGAAGACGGGCGGACGGCCGAGGACGATTCCCCGATTGTTCGCCTAGTGAACCAAATTTTGCAGCTTGCTGTCGAACAGCGGGCAAGCGATATTCATATCGATCCGCAGGAGACAAAAGTGCTCATCCGTTATCGAATTGACGGCTTGCTTCGAACGGAGAGGGCGCTGCCGAAACATATGCAAAGCATGTTGACGGCGAGGATCAAAATTTTGGCCAACATGGACATCACCGAGCATCGTGTGCCGCAAGACGGGCGGATCAAAATGAACATCGATTTTCATCCCGTTGATTTGCGCGTGTCGACATTGCCGACGGTGTATGGGGAGAAAATCGTGATGCGCGTCCTCGATTTGGGTGCGGCGTTAAACGATATTCATAAACTTGGCTTCAACCCGGTCAATTTAGATCGGTTCATCCGTTTGATCGAGCGTCCGAACGGCATCATTTTGATCACCGGGCCGACCGGTTCGGGGAAATCGTCGACGCTTTACGCGGCGCTCAATCATTTAAACAGCGAACATGTCAACATCATTACGATCGAAGATCCGGTTGAATATCAGATCGAAGGCGTCAACCAAATTCAAGTCAACCCGAATGTCGGCTTAACGTTTGCCCAAGGGCTTCGCTCGATTTTGCGCCAAGACCCGAACATCATCATGGTCGGGGAGATTCGCGACCGCGAGACGGCGGAAGTGGCGATCCGCGCCTCACTCACCGGGCATTTAGTGTTAAGCACGCTCCATACGAACGATGCGTTAAGCACGATCACCCGCCTGATCGATATGGGGATTGAGCCGTTTTTAGTGGCCACATCGCTCGCTGGCGTTGTCTCGCAGCGGCTTGTGCGCCGCATCTGCCGCGACTGCCAGGAGGTGTATGAGCCGACGAAGCGGGAGCGGGACATTTTCGCCCGTCGGGGCATCGACATCCGCCAACTCGTCCGTGGCCGCGGCTGCCCGACGTGCAATATGACCGGTTACCGCGGGAGACTCGCGATCCACGAATTGCTTGTCATGACGGACGAGATGCGCCGCGTCATTTTAAACAATGAGCCGTTTTCGAAGTTGCGGGAACTCGCCATTCAAAACAAAATGATCTTTTTGCTCGATGACGGGCTGTTGAAAGTGAAGCAAGGGTTGACGACGCTTGAAGAAGTGCTGAAAGTGGCCATTTTGCATTGATGGGTGAGACGGATGAAGGAAAAGCTTGAGGCGTTGTTGCGTGCGGCTTTTGAATACCGTGCGTCTGACGTACATTTGACGGTCGGGGCGCCGCCGATTTTTCGGGTGAATGGGGAACTGAAGGCGTATGGGCAAGAACGGCTGAACCCGGAGGACACGGAACAAATGGCGAAAGCCATCATTCCGCCGCCGCTTTGGCAGCAGTTTCAAGAAACGGGGGAGCTTGATTTTTCGTACGGTATTGCGGGTGTCTCCCGCTTCCGGATCAATGTGTTTAAGCAGCGGTCGTGCGTGTCGCTTGCCGTGCGCCTCATCCCGCCGCGCATTCCGACATTAGAAGAGCTCGGCTTGCCAAGCGTGTTAAAGCGCATCGCGGAAAAGCCGCACGGGCTTGTGCTTGTCACCGGGCCGACCGGCAGCGGCAAATCGACCACATTGGCGGCGATGATCGACTACATGAACAAAACGATGTCCAGACATATCATTACGCTGGAAGATCCGATTGAATATTTGCATCAGCACGGAAAATCGATCATCGACCAGCGGGAAGTTGGCTTTGACACGAACAGTTTTGCCGCCGGATTGCGCGCTGCGCTTCGTCAAGATCCGGATGTGATTTTAGTCGGGGAAATGCGCGATTTGGAAACGATCCAAACCGCGATCACTGCCGCGGAAACGGGTCATTTAGTGCTTGGCACCCTTCATACGGCGAGCGCCCCAGCGGCGATCGAACGGATGATTGACGTCTTTCCGTCAGCCCAGCAGGCGCAAATTCGGCTGCAGCTCGCTTCCGTCCTTGTTGCCGTCATGGCCCAACGTTTATTTCCCGACGGTCGGAAGAGAGGACGGACGGCGGCTATGGAAATTTTAATCAACAATGCCGCAGTGGCCAATTTGATCCGCAATGAAAAAGAGCATCAAATCATCAATATTATGCAGACGGGCCGCAGTGTGGGCATGCAGACGATGGAAATGAGCGTCAGGGAGCTTGTGGCCGCTGGCCGTATTGATCCATTGGCCGCGGAAGCGTATTTGACAAGGGAGCGTGGAGCGGATGGCGCAATTTAAGTATAAGGGGCGCGACCGAAGCGGACGGAAAAAATCCGGGACGATTGCCGCAAACTCCCGCCGTGAGGCTGTCCTGAAATTGAGGGAGAAAGGCATTCGCCCCATTGTGATCGCCGAGGTGCCGTCATCTGTTTGGAACAAAGAAATTTCCATAGGACGAGCCGTCAAGCTGCAGCACTTCGTCGTCTTTTTGCGCCAGTTCGCAACGCTTGTGCGCGCCGGGGTGACGATCGTTGATTCGATCCGCATTTTGGCGGAGCAAACGGAAAGCAAAGCGCTTGCTCGTGCACTCGACGATATGGAACAGCATCTCCGAGAAGGGAATCCGCTTTCTGCCGCAGCCGCAAAGCATCCCCGCATTTTCCCGCCATTGTTTGTCAATATGGTGCGCGCCGGTGAAGCGAGCGGGACGCTTGACGAAACGCTCGACCGGCTTGCCGACCATTTTGAAAAAGTGCATCGAACAAGGCAAAAAATCGTCTCGGCGCTTGCCTATCCAGTGGCTGTCGCCATCATCGCCGTTGCGGTTGTCATCTTTTTGCTTGTCTCGGTCGTGCCGACGTTTGTCGACATGTTTGCCGATTTTCACGCCGAATTGCCGGCGATCACAAAGTTTGTGCTGAAAGCGAGCGCATTTATGCAGCATTATTGGTGGATGATAACGTTGCTGGCGATCGGGGTGTTCCTTTTGTTCACCGCGCTGCGCCGGCAAAAGCGCACGAAATATTATTTGGACTATGCGGCCATGCGGCTGCCCATTTTCGGAACCCTTGTCCAAAAAGCGGCATTGGCGCGCGTCACGAGGACATTGAGCTCACTCGTGTCAAGCTCCGTGCCGATTTTAGAGGCGCTGTCCATTTCCGAGCGCGTCGTAGAAAATGAAGTGATCGCGTCCGTCCTTGATGAAGCGCGAACCGCTCTTGAGCGCGGCCAGTCGCTCGCCGAGCCGCTCCGCCGCCATTGGGCGTTTCCGCCGCTCGTGGCGCAAATGATCACGATCGGCGAGCAAACCGGTTCGCTTGACGCCATGCTTGGCAAAGTCGCCGACTTTTACGAAGCGGAAGTCGACGCCGGCACCGATCGCCTCAAGTCGCTCATCGAGCCGCTGATGATTGTGCTGCTTGCCGGCGTCGTGGGGACGATCGTCACCTCCATCATCGTCCCGATGTACGACATCTTTAATCACATTCAACAATAATTTATATTAAGAATATCTTCCTATTTTTTGGACTATATTGTAGAATAATAGGGAAATCGTGCTAAAACATTAAAAAAGAAAGGGAGAGGAAAGTGATGTTGAAACGCATCATCAAAAACGAGCGCGGCTTGACGCTCATCGAACTGCTCGCCGTCATCGTCATTTTAGGGATCGTCGCGGCGATTGCGATTCCGGCGATTGGGGGGTTGATTAACAAGTCAAAAGATGACGCCAAAATTGCTGAAGGAATTCAAATTATCAATGCAGCGAAATTGTATATGACGGCCAATACTCCAGCAAACTTTCCGCATACTTTAAGCAAAACGGAATTAGATTCTTATTTAGACAATGTCAAAGACCAAGATTATGAGGTTGAGGTCAGCAAAGACGGTGTAAACGGAAAGTATTCTTATGTATTAAAAAAACATGACGCTAACACCGTGCTGAATGATGCTGAATTGACAGAAGAAGAATTGCAAAATAAAAAAAGTGACAAATAGTAATCAACAAGAAAGAGTAATAATAACACGGGTAATTTAGAATAAATTATCGGGGCTCTTGTAATGGCAAGTGACGTTGGAGTATATGTATATATTGCTTTAGTAGGATTGCTCCTCGCCTCCTTTTTCAACGTCGTCGGGCTGCGGGTGCCGGCCGGAGAGTCAATCATCAGGCCGCGGTCGCATTGCCCGGCGTGCGGACGGACGCTATCGGCTGGGGAGCTCATCCCGGTTGTTTCGTATGTCGCGCAAAAAGGAAGATGCAAAGGGTGCGGGGGGCGCATCTCCCCCCTTTACCCGGCGATGGAATTGGCCACCGCTGCCTTGTTTACGGCCGCGCCGATGTGGATCGGCTGGGGCGGACGGCTGATTGTGGCGTGGACGCTCATCAGCTTGTTGGCCATCATCGTTGTGTCTGATCTTCGTTATATGCTCATTCCTGACCGGGTGCTTTTGGTGTTTGCCGGTTTGTTTTTGATGGAGCGGCTTGTGATCCCGTTTTTGCCGTGGGTCGATATGCTCCTTGGGGCGGCGGTCGGATTTTCGCTTTTATGGCTGATTGCCGTTTTGTCCAATGGCGGGATGGGGGGCGGCGATGTGAAGCTGTTTGCGGTTTTGGGAATGGTGCTTGGCTGGAAAATGGTGTTGCTCGCCTTTTTTTTGGCGACGTTGTATGGAACGATCATCGGGCTGATTGGCATGGCGCTGGGGCGCGTGCGGCGCGGCAAGCCGATGCCGTTTGCGCCGGCGATTGCGCTCGGGTCATTGACGGCGCTGTTTTTCGGTGATCAGCTTGTCGATGCGTATATGGATCTTTTTGTGTAAGGATGGGAAGAAAGGGGGCGAACGAGAATGGCGTTATGGTGGGGAAAGTCCAAATATGTGAACATCGTCGTAAAAGATCATGCCATTCGCTATGTGGAAGTCAAGCTAGGGCATCCGCCTGAAGTGAAACGATGGGGCGAACGGGCATTGCCAGTAGGGGTTGTTCGCGACGGCCGCATCGTCGATGGGGAAACATTGGCCATGATTTTGGACGAATGCGTGGAGGAATGGAAAATAGACGGCCATCGCGCGCGCTTTGTCGTCCCTGATCCATTCGTCATGATCCGCAGTTTGCCCCTTCCTTCTCATTTGTCGGATGAAGAAATTCGCGGCTATTTATTTCTGGAGCTTGGTGAATCGATTCCGCTTCCGTTCGCCGATCCGGTGTTTGACTACGTCGTGGCCGAGAGAACAAACGAGGTGCTGAACGTGCTGTTGTTTGCCGCGCCGGAAGAGGCGGTGTCGGAATACGCGGCGCTTTTGGAAGAAGCCGATTTGCGCCCGGTGGCCGCGGATGTATCGCCGCTTTGCGCTTATCGTCCGTTTTATGCGGCGGGACAAGCTGCGCCGGACGATCATATTTTGCTTGTGCAGTTTGACGAATCCGCCGTGAATTTGAGCGTGTTTCATCGTCATTTGCCGTTGTTTATGCGCCATTTGCCGCTTGAAGCCTATCGTGACCGGACGGCGGCGATTGTGGATCCGTTCGTCGATGTGTATAAGGAAATGGAACGGATCATGAGCTTTTATTCGTTTTCCCTCCAACAAGGCAAACAGTCCATCACACGCCTGTTTCTCGCCGGCGATCATCCAGAGTTGGGCCATGTGTTCACGGCTTTGACAGAGCGGCTTGAAGTGCCTGTAGAACGGCTCAGCGCGTCTCTTGATCCGCTGCCGGACCGCTTTCATCTCGCCTGGGGATTGGCGTTGAAAGAAGGAAGGGCTGACGATGATCGCTGAAATCAATTTATTGCCGAAAAAAGAAACGAGGCAGCCGATCCGTCTCGTTTTGTTGTTCGGGGCGGCGCTGCTTCTCCTAGCCGGTTCGGTGCTGTATTGGTTGATCGATCGTGGGGATCATCGCCAGGCCATGTTGGAGGCGGAATTAAAAAAAGTGCGAGCGGAGCAAGATGTACTGGCGGCGAAAATGAAAAATATAGACGAACAGAAGGAGCAAGAAGAGCTGGCGAAGGCGGTGAAATGGGCGGAACGCTATCCGCTGAAATCAGTGCCGTTGCTGCGGGCATTGACAAAGCAGCTTCCCGAACGCGGATTCATGATGAATGTGACGTACTCGGATCAGACAAAGATGACCATGGTGGTGCAGTTTGATGCGCCGGAAGAGGCGGCCTATTATTTGGATCGATTAGAAAAAGTGAGAATGGTGAAAAACGTCAAACTGGTCAATGTGGCGGCCAATAGCGAGACGAGTGGCGAACCGGAAGATCATCAAGTCGTGCCAAGATATATGGCGCAATATGAGCTGGAGCTGCAACAGGCTGATGGGGAGGGAAAAAAATCATGAGCCGCTTTGGCAAATGGCCGCTTCTTGTTGCGGCAATGGCTGCGGTCACCGCGCTTTTGTTTGCGGCCGCCTATTCATGGCTGGTCATGCCTCGCTACAGCCAGCTCGAGCAGATGGAGCAAACGGTGCAAAGCGAGAAAAAGGTGCTCGCCGCTTTGAAGCAAAAGCTGCCTCCTTCTTCAGAGGAAACAGCACAAACCGTTGCTTCATTGCAAAAAAAAGTCCCTGTCCATCCGCTTACGGACCAGTTGTTGCTCTTGTTTCAGAAAGCGGAATATATCGCTGACAGCCAGCTGGTGAGCGTCAATTTTTCTGATGAAGGAGCAGCATCTTCACAGCAGAACGACAGTGGAACGAACAACGGAAGCGAAGGAAATCGAGCGGTTTCTCCGTCAAGCAGCATTCAATCCATCACCGCCCAACTGACCGTGCAGTCGCCTTCCTATTATCAGCTTGAACGGTTTTTAGAGGTGTTGGAGCAGTCGGAGCGCATCGTGGCGATTGAAGGGTTGACCGTCACTGGGCCTCCGGAGCTGATGTCCATCGCTGATGAAGTCCAACCGTTGACGTATTCGGTGACCGTTCGTGCGTTTTATGCTCCGAAGCTTGAGAAATGGAAACAGTTGTCTCCCGTTCGCGATGTCCCTCCGCCAAGCGGCAAAGACAATCCGCTCGTGGAAATGGCGCCGTCTTCGGGCCGGTAGCGGGGATGGTGGAAGTCCGATATGCTCATTCGCATGAAGCGGGGGATGACCCTCATTGAGCTTTTGGCTGTGTTGGTGATCATCGGCATTGTGGCGATGATCGTCGGTCTTGCCATGTGGACGGTGATCGACCGTGCGCGCGAGCGGGCGTTTGTTTCCAATGCGTATGGACTATATGAAGCGGCGCGGCTGTATGTCGGCGCGGAAAAAGTGGAGTTTTTGCCAGCCCGTTCTTCTGCCATATTGTTGTATGGCGAATTGGTGGGCAACGGTTTGTTGGATCCAATCGAAGATCCGTTTACCGGAAATGTATTGCCGCCGGAAACAAATCCATCGTACGTGCTTGCCACGAAGCGGGAAGACGGCGGGATCGATTACGCCGTTTGCTTGAAAGGCGAGACAAAGCAGCTTTGCACCTATGAGGGGCGCGAGCAGCCGATTCCTGTCGAAGCGCTGGGGACCGAGGCGATTCGCAACCGTTGATGTCGGAAAATGAAGAACAGAAGCGGGGACAAGACGACAAATGTCTTGTTCTTTTTTTTTCCGTTTGTGATAAGATAGGCGAAAGAAATCGAAGCAGGAAGAAGGACGGTGGCCAAATGGACAAGCAGCGCATGCGCATTATGGTGAATATCAACGGCAAGCCCCGCCCATTTACCGTGGAGCGTTCGTCGGAAGGACGGCCGTCCGAGGAGTCGGGTGGATATCCGGTGGACAGCCATCTAGGGAAAGGACAGCGAGCCAAAAACGAGGCGGATGACAGCCGCCAAGTGAGCGCGTTTCAAGAAGGCGGGCTATCCGCAGGCAAGCCATCAACAGGCCTGTGGTTTACGGAGGATGGGCAAGTTCGAGAAGATGTTGAAACGACGGGTTGGGAAGAGGCGGCCGCCCTTGAGGCGGATGAACGGGTCATTTCCGTTTCCGAGGCGATGCAACAAAAGAAAAGCGCCAGACGTCGGACATGGCGGCTGCCGGCTCAAGCCAAGTCGCTGCTCGCCGCCGCGTTGGTCGCTGCGTTGGTCGGTATGGCGTTTGGCATGACGGTGCTGCGCATCATTCCGAAGGAAAAATCTGCTTCGTCGCCGGCATCTGAAGCGATGACGGAATTGACAAAGCCTGAAACAGCGGCGGGCGAAGAAGGAAGAGAAAGCGTCGTACGAGCGCCGTTTTCCATTGCGGTCATTCAAGCTGGCGTCTATTCGAATGCGGCGGCGGCCAAGCAGGCGTCCGAATCGATCAAAACAGCAGGCGTGCCGGTCGTCGTCGCGGGGCAAAAACCGGCAGCGCTCTATATCGCCGTCGGCGCGGATAAGGAAACGTTGCGGGCGGTCAACGACCAATACCGCCAAAGGGTGCCAAGCACGTATGTCAAAGAGCTGTCGTTTGCCGCCGAAGCGGCGGCGCGCCGGTCGGAGGCCATCCAAAAAGGGGAGGTTTTGTATGAAAACATGGCAGCGGTCTCCGCGGCTTTGCTTGGCGGCAGGAAAGCAGGAGAAGATGACTGGCAGGCGCTCCAAAAGGCGTATGACGCGTTAGAAAAAAGCAACGCTTCAAGCGACAAAACAGTCGGTCGGTATGTTGAAGCGCTGAAGCAGGCGTATGTCGCCCTTGCCGCATACAAAGAGCGACGGGATGAAGCGCTGTTGGCCAAAGCCCAGCAACAGCTGCTCGAGGCGCTCGCCGCTTATATCGAATTGGTGCCGCTAGGGAGCTAGAAGCCCCGTTTTTTTTTGCCTATTGCATATATAAAGAATTTCCGATTTTTCGTTTCTATATTTATCTCCATACAAGTCGACTATGATATAACGTGGCGAGTGATCGGCTGGATGTAAAACAAAATTTCAACTTATATAGAATAGATGGCAACGAAAACGTTTCACATATCCTTGACGGAAAAGCCGTTTGTCCATTTTTCGACTGTCGAAGGCAAGCCTGTGGCTTGGAAGACCGAACAACCACCCGCTTCACAGACCCATACATGGGTCTGAAAGCGGCGTTGTTCGGTCGCCCGACAGTCGATCAAATGCCTAGTAAAATTTGCAAATGTTCATGCTTCAAATTGCATCTATAGTGTGAGTAAAATATTTGTGGGTGACATTCCGAAATGATCCCCGACGAGGGTTGCGAACTTTTGTTCGCGACGCTCGTCGGGGCCACCAAGCGAAGCGCGGTAGAAAAAAGCAAATGTCATGCAAAAAGGACTCTCTCCCTGCTATGATGGTGATTGTCAACATCAACCGAAAACAGGAGGGAGAGAGTCCATGAAACATCTTACCACAGAATGGCCTTTATTAAAAGAGCTGGAGGAACAATTAGTCAGAACTCTTCAAAAGGTGTTCGCTGTCTTGTTGGCGGCCCTTTTGGAGGAGATTGATCAACAACTGGCGGAAGCGCGGGACAAGCGCCGGTATCAGCTGAAAGACAAACGGCCGACCACGATCCAAACGCTGTTTGGAGAAGTGACGTTTCGACGGAACTACTACTATGATCGGCAGGCGGGGGCGTATACCTTCTTGCTGGATGCCGAACTGGGCTTTGATGGAGCGCAGTCGATCAGCCCTTGCCTCGAGGAAACGGCGGTCGAGTTGGCCGTAGAGTGCTCTTCCTACCGCAAAGCGGCCCGTACGTTGGAGTCGATCGTGGGGTATGCGGTCCTAAGCCACGAGGCGATTCGCCAACTGGTGCTGGAGGCCCCTGTCTCGCTGCACCACCCTGTTTCCCAACGGCACGGCCGAGTGCTGTTTGTGGAGGCGGATGGGCTGTTCATTTCCCGCCAGGGGAAAGGGAAACGGGCGAAAGAAGAGAAAATCCTGGCGATTCACGAGGGATGGAAACGAAACGGTTCGCAGCTTGAGCTCGTGAACCGGCGCCACTACCTCCATGAAGGGGAGGGAGACGTGTGGGAACGGTTTGAAGAGTGGCTGATGAACGAATATGCCTATGATCCGTGCCGGGACCTTTTGATCATCAACGGCGACGCGGCGTCGTGGATCACGGCCTGCCGGGAGTATTTTGGGAAGCGGGCGTGCTTTCAGCTGGATCGATTTCATGTGGCGCGGGAGTTGCGTCAGTGTCTGTCCGGCCATTCGCGTTGGCGGGAGGTGCGGAAGAAGCTGGCGAAACAAGACGAAGAGGGGCTTCTCGTGGAGCTGAACAGCGCGGTCGGCACGTTGGAGGACGAAGCGAAAGAGAAGCAGATGGCTGCCATGATCCGCCGGATCGAGTCGATGCCGGGATGCATCCGGGACTATCGGGAGTGGCTGTCGGAGCAAGGGGTGGAGACGACCGGCATGCGTCCGATGGGCCACGCCGAGAGCGTGATGAGCCGGTTTGCGCATCGGGTGAAATCCCGCCGCAGCTGGAAAGACCAAGGGCTTCGGGCGTTTCTGAGGGCGATGGCAGCCCGAATCGACGGGATCGGGTGGAGAAAGGGACGGTGGGAGGAGCAAGAGCCCCAGTCGGCCGTCTCGGCCTCAACAAAGTCCAAGCGGATCGAACAGGCCAAACGGAAGGCCGGACGGTTATGGGCAGATGTGGTGCGTCAGAATCTACCGTGTCTGCAGCGGTCATCCGGGACGCCGATCCATCAAGCGTTGTCGGCGCTCCGGGATGGTGGTTGGGTGTAAAAAAATGGAATATCGTATCATCGCCTCAAGATGAGGGATGAGAGTCCGAAAGCGCTTACGATATCAATTCCTGAAAATGGTTCGCTAACTAGTGATTGACAACACCCGTAGTGAACCGAAAAAATGTTCTCCACAAAGTCTTGACTGACTCGCATCTATACAGAAAATTGCCTTTCACCGCAAAATTTGCTACGATACAAGTGAATCTTCCGAACCGAAACGAGCGAAAGGAGAATGAGCGATGCCTCCACGGTTCGTGCTTGCATCCCGCTCCCCTCGACGAAGGCAGATCCTCGAGCTGGCCGGCTGGCCGTTTGATGTGCAGGAAAGCCATGCCGATGAGACGATTCCCCCCGGAACGCCCCCTGATGAAGCGGTTCAACTTCTTGCCCGCCGGAAAGTGGAGGCGGTGATGTCCTCTTTTCCCGACGCGTATGTTCTTGGCGCTGATACGATCGTTGTGTGCGATGGCCGCTTGTTAGGGAAGCCGCGCACGGAAGAAGAAGCATTCGCCATGCTGCGTCAGTTGTCCGGGCGGACGCATGACGTATGGACCGGTGTCGCCATCGCACTCCCTCAAGGGTCCATCACCTCGTTTGCGGAAAAAACAGCGGTGACGTTTTGGGAGCTCGATGACGAGGA
Source organism: Geobacillus sp. PLS 41 (assembly GCF_056494105.1). Classification (NCBI taxonomy): domain Bacteria; kingdom Bacillati; phylum Bacillota; class Bacilli; order Caryophanales; family Anoxybacillaceae; genus Geobacillus; species Geobacillus sp. PLS 41. The sequence continues at coordinate 1,489,996 of NZ_CM151395.1, forward strand.
AATCGCCGCCTATATTGCGACCGGGGAGCCGATGGACAAGGCGGGGGCGTATGGCATCCAAGGCCGCGCTGCCCTGTTTGTCAAACGGATCGAAGGCGACTATTTGACGGTCGTCGGCCTGCCGCTGTCGCGGACGGTGAGGGAATTGCGCCGGCTCGGGTGGCCGCCGGCATAGATCAAAGCAAAAGCGGCCGCCGTCTGGCGCTTTTTGGCAAAAGAACGCCCCCGCAAACGGATTCTGCTGTCGTACCGAGGGGCGGTTCAAGCCTCTCCATCTGATGAAGCAAAAGAAAAAAAGGGGGAGTATGATGGCGTGGATGATCCGCGATGTGCCGAAAGACAGCCGGCCGCGTGAACGGCTGCTGTCATCAGGGCCAGAAAGTTTATCCGACCATGAACTGATCGCCATTTTGTTGCGCACGGGCACGAAGGAGGAGTCGGTCGTGCAGCTCGCCCAGCGTCTCCTTCGCCATTTTGAGGGGCTGAGACCGCTCAAAGACGCAACGGTCGAAGAAATGACGAACATCAAAGGGATCGGGCCGACGAAAGCCGTGCAAATTTTGGCGGCGTTGGAGCTCGGCCGACGCATCCACCAGTCCGGCTGCGCCGACCGCTATGTGATTCGCTGCCCGGAAGACGGAGCGAAATACGTCATGGAAGATATGCGCTTTTTATCGCAAGAACATTTTGTCGCCATTTATTTAAATACGAAAAATCAAGTCATCTACCGCAAAACGGTGTTCATCGGCAGTTTAAACGCCTCGATTGTCCATCCGCGCGAAGTGTTTAAAGAGGCGATCAAACGTTCCGCCGCCTCCGTCATTTGTGTGCATAACCACCCTTCTGGCGATCCGACTCCAAGCCGCGAAGACATCGATGTGACGAAACGGCTCGCGGAATGCGGCCGCATCATCGGCATCGAGCTCTTGGATCACCTCATCATCGGCGATCAAAAATTCGTCAGTTTGAAAGAAAAAGGCTACGTCTAGCGGTTCTCATTTTTTGTCGAATCAGTTATAATATCAACTATGGGTTTTTCCGAATCCGTTCGGGCGGTGTTGTACAATTTATAAATGACTTGACATCCGATCCATGTTGTCAATAGAAAATCATATGCATTTCGTTTCGGAAAGGAAGATCGATCATATGTTTGGAATTGGGACGAAAGATCTCGGGATTGATTTAGGAACAGCGAATACGCTCGTTTATGTGAAGGGAAAAGGGATCGTTTTGCGCGAGCCGTCGGTTGTCGCCATTCAGCGCGACACGAAGCAAATCGTCGCCGTCGGCAATGAAGCGAAAAACATGATCGGGCGCACGCCGGGCAACATCGTGGCGCTTCGTCCGATGAAAGACGGCGTCATCGCCGATTATGAAACGACGGCGACGATGATGAAATATTTCATTCGCAAGGCCGTCAAAACGAAAGGGTTGTTTGCCAGCAAGCCGTATGTGATGGTATGCGTGCCGTACGGCATCACGGCCGTAGAGGAGCGCGCGGTCATCGATGCGACGCGCCAGGCTGGAGCACGCGATGCCTATACGATTGAAGAACCATTTGCGGCCGCGATCGGCGCCAATTTGCCGGTGTGGGAGCCGACCGGGAGCATGGTCGTCGACATCGGCGGCGGTACGACTGAAGTGGCCGTGATTTCGCTCGGCGGCATCGTGACGAGCCAGTCGATTCGCATCGCCGGCGATGAAATGGATGAGGCGATCATTCAATACATCCGAAAAACGTACAATTTGATGATCGGAGAACGGACGGCGGAGGCGATTAAAGTCGAGATCGGCTCAGCCGGAAATCCGGAAGGAATCGGAAACATGGAAATTCGCGGCCGCGACTTGCTCACTGGGCTGCCAAAAACGATCGAAATCAGCGCCGAAGAAGTGGCTGAGGCGCTGCACGATACGGTCTATGCGATCGTCGAGTCGGTGAAAAACACGCTCGAAAAAACACCGCCGGAGCTAGCGGCTGACATTATGGACCGCGGCATCGTGCTGACAGGCGGCGGCGCTTTGTTGCGCAACTTGGACAAGGTCATCAGCAAAGAGACGGACATGCCGGTCATCGTCGCGGAAAATCCGCTTGATTGCGTGGCCATTGGCACCGGGAAAGCGCTCGACCACATCGACTTGTTTAAAAACAAGGCGAGAGACCATCGCTGACGGTAAGAAGGTGTGACGCATGCCACAGCTTTTTGGGAATAAGCGTCTCATTTTTTTGCTCGTCAGCATCGTCATCCTTGTCATGTTGATCGGCTTTTCCCTGCGCAGCCGCGAAGAATTGACGTGGCCGGAGCAGTTTGTAAAAGATACGGTCGGTTTTGTTCAGCTTCTGTTTGGGAAGCCCGCCCAGCAAGTCGCGGGCTTCTTTGAAAATGTGAGCGATCTTCGCCGTACATATAAGGAAAACGAACTGCTGAAGGCAAGACTTGAGGAATATGCGGCGCTTGAGACCGAGGTCGAGGCGCTGCGGCAAGAAAACGAACGGCTGCGCGCGTTGCTCGATAAAAAAGAGAGCTTGCGTGATTTTGTTTCGATTCAGGCGACGGTGATCGGGCGGAACCCGGATCGTTGGCGGGAAACGATCATCATCAACAAAGGCGAGCAACACGGCGTGAAAAAAGATATGGCCGTCATCACCCCTGCGGGGCTTGTCGGCAAGGTGCAGCACGCTTCCCAATTTACGTCCACTGTGCAGCTGTTAAGCGCGCTTGACCAAAACAACCGCATTTCCGCTTATATCCAAGGAAAGGAAAACGTGTTTGGGTTGATCGAAGGCTACGATGAGAAGCGGCGCGAGTTGCTGCTCGGAGAAATTCCGATTGACGCCAAAGTGGAAAAAAGGCAAAAAGTGTTGACTTCCGGCCTTGGCGGCGTGTTTCCGAAAGGGCTGCCGATCGGTGAGGTGACTGAAGTCAAGCCGGACCAATACGGATTGACGAAAGTCGTCTATGTCAAGCCGTTTGCCAACTTGTATGATATTGACGACGTCATGATTGTGAAACGAACCATCGATGCAGCACTGCAGGAAAAGGAGGAGGCAAAGTGAACAAGTGGCGTCTCCCTTTCCTTGCGGTGTTATGTTTTGTGAGTGAGAGCCTTTTTGTTGATATATGGCCAAAAGGCGACTTGTATGTCCACTATTTTTTTGTTCCCCGGTTTTTTCTTGTTTTTCTCGTGTTCACAGCGATGCATTTCGGCGGGACGCGGGCGATGGGGTACGGGTTTATCTTCGGGTTTCTGTATGACTGCGTCTACACAGAGCTGCTCGGTGTTTATGCGTTTGCCTATACGCTTATCGCCTACTTGGCGGGCAAAGCGATGAAATGGTTCCACCAAAACTGGTTCGTTGCATCGCTCTTGTCGCTGCTTTCCATTATGCTGCTTGACAGTTATGTCTACGGCATCCAGCTGTTGATCGGGCGGACCGATTGGTCGTTTTCTGTTTTTTGGGACCGCCGTCTATGGCCGACGCTGCTTCTGAACGTCGCGTTTTTGCTCGTCTTTTCGTACCCGCTCGAACGGCGATTGGCAAAAATTCGCCGGTTTGAGCAGGAAGAATAAAAGAGGAAAAACGGCCCGTTTTGTAGAATTATTCGTTGGGGTGAACGTTGTGGCGAAACAAAAGCAGCAGTACGTGACGATTAAAGGGACGAAAGATGGGCTGACGCTGCATCTCGATGACCGCTGCTCGTATGACGATTTATTGAAAGAAATCGAGGAGCGGCTTGTCAAACAAGCTGGCGTCGCGCCAGACAGCCCCCTTGTCTCTGTTCATCTGAAAATTGGGAACCGCTATTTGACGCCTGCCCAAGAGGAAGAGGTGCGTGCGCTCATCCGCCGTTCAAAAAATTTGGTCGTCGATTCGATCGAAAGCAATGTCATGTCGAAAGCAGAAGCGATAGAATGGATGAGAAAAACGGAAATTGTGCCCGTTTCGCGCATTGTCCGTTCGGGACAAGTGCTTCATGTCGAAGGGGATTTGCTGCTGATCGGCGACGTGAACCCTGGCGGAACGGTCATTGCCGGAGGCAACATTTTCATCCTCGGCGCCTTGCGCGGCATCGCCCATGCCGGGTATGCCGGCAATAAACAGGCGATCATCGCTGCATCGGTCATGAAACCGATGCAGCTGCGCATCGGCGACATCATGAGCCGAGCGCCCGATTCGAAAACGGATGAAGGAAATGAAATGGAATGCGCCTATATTGATGAGCATAACCAAATTGTTGTCGACCGCCTTCAGCTGCTTATGCATTTGCGGCCGAATTTGACGCGCTTAGAAAGGAGAATGTGACCGTGGGAGAAGCGATCGTCATCACTTCCGGAAAAGGCGGCGTCGGCAAAACGACGACGACCGCGAACCTTGGGACGGCCCTCGCCATTCTAGGGAAGCGGGTGTGCCTTGTCGACACCGACATCGGGCTGCGCAACCTCGATGTCGTGCTTGGGCTTGAGAACCGAATTATTTATGATTTGGTCGATGTCGTGGAGGGGCGTTGCACAGTGCAAAAAGCGCTTGTGAAAGACAAGCGGTTCGATAACCATTTGTATTTGTTGCCGGCCGCGCAAACGAGCGATAAGTCGGCGGTCAACCCCGCGCAAATGAAACAGCTCATTGAGGAGCTGAAACAGGAATACGATTATGTGCTCATCGACTGTCCGGCTGGAATCGAACAAGGCTATCGCAACGCTGTCGCCGGCGCGGACGAAGCGATCGTCGTCACGACGCCGGAAGTGTCGGCGGTCCGCGACGCCGACCGCATCATCGGCTTGCTTGAAGCGGAGGAGCACGTCAAACCGCCGCGCCTCATCATCAACCGCATTCGCAGCCATATGGTGAAAAACGGCGATATGTTGGATGTCGACGAAATCATCTCGCATTTATCGATCGAGTTGCTCGGCATTATCGCCGACGATGAAAACGTGATCAAAGCGTCGAACCGCGGCGAGCCGATTGTGCTGGACCCAAACAGCAAAGCGTCGATCGCCTTCCGCAACATCGCCCGCCGCATCCTCGGCGAGTCGGTGCCGCTGCCGCCGCTAGAGGAAGAGGAGAAGGGGCTGTTTTCAAAGATTCGGAAAATATTTAGTTTGAAATCATGAAGTTGGCGCAAGAAGGCCGTTGAATGGGCCTTCTTTTTTTATTCATATTGTTGTGCCGTTTGGAATTCCTGATCTGTAACAACGGAAGCAGATGGTATCGATCGGTTGCGGCGCTCAGCCGAAACGTTGGTGTGAAACCGTTTGAGGGATTTGTTCGCGGACGTGTTCGGCGAGGCGCGGCGAAAAACGCTCGTTCATATTCCATGAGGTTGTCTCATAAATTAGTACAAACGTTGTTGGAAAGGTGGAGGGGGGACGTATGGATCGACGCGTCCGTGAGATGAAAAAACGCATTGAAAAACGAAGAAGGGAACGTCAATATAAGGGGCAGGTTCCAAAAGAATCTAGATGGAGCGCCGCTGATGAGGAGCGGTACGGGCTGCCGGTCGTCACGTATGACCGCTATTCGTTTGAATCCGCTCCCCATCCGTTGTTCCGCAAAGAATGGTTTTTATTCAAAACACTCATCGCTGCCTGTCTCGTGCTCGTGACGGCCATTTTGTTCCGGCATCCGTCCGCTTCCCTCGAGCCGGCGCGGCAGTTTATTGTCCGGACGATGGAAACCGAGTTTCAGTTTGCGGCCGTCTCAGCCTGGTATGAAAAAACGTTCGGTGAGCCGCTCGCTTTTTTTGCCCCGAAAAAAGGAAGAAAAGGTGAAAACGGCTTCATCCTATGCAGTGCCGGCTTCTGGACGGATTCTCGAAAGTTTTGAAAAAAACGGGGAGGGTGTGACGATCGAAACCGAGAATGGAGCCAAAGTGGAGGCGATGAAAGAAGGGATTGTCACCTTTGCCGGTACGAAAGACCGTCTCGGCAAAACGGTCATCATCCAACATGCGGACGGCACGGAGACGTGGTATGGACGTTTGGGGGCCATTTCGGTGAAATTGTATGATTTTGTAGAAATGGGGCAGGAAGTTGGCACGGCCGAGGCGAGCGAGGCAAATAAACAGAAAGGGCTGTTTTATTTTGCGATTAAACAAGGTGATGAATTTATCGATCCGATTCAGGTGATTTCCTTTGAATAAGTATATGGCGCTGCTCGGGAAGCTGCACGTCCACCCGCTGTTATGGCTGATCGGCGGCATCGCGGTGCTTACCGCCCATTTCAAGCAGCTTTGCCTGTTGTTTTTCATCGTCCTCGTTCATGAGCTCGGCCATGCGGCGGCAGCCGCGTTTTTCTCTTGGCGGGTGAAGCGGATTTTGCTGCTGCCGTTCGGCGGAGTGGCGGAAGTCGAAGAGCACGGCAACCGGCCGTTTGGCGAGGAGTGGATCGTGACGCTCGCCGGGCCGGCCCAGCATCTGTGGCTCACAGCGGCGGCGTTTTTTTTGTGGAAGGCCGGCATGATGGATGGCGGGAGCTGGGAGCTCTTTTTTCGCTACAATGCGGCCATTTTCGCTTTGAACTTGCTGCCGATCTGGCCGCTGGATGGAGGCAAGTTATTGTTTTTGCTGCTGTCCTACCGCCGGCCGTTCAGCGATGCGCATCGAAACACGGTCGCCATATCGGCTGCTGCGCTTGCCTTCGGCGTCGTTCTTTTGTTTGTGTTGGCGCCGCGCCAGCTTGATTTATGGGCGATCGCCGCCTTTTTGGCGCATGCTCTTTGGCAGGAGCAAAAGCAGCATCCGTATGTCGTCATGCGCTTTTTGCTTGAGCGGTATTATGGAAACAAAGGCGGCTATACAAAGCTGCGGACGATTACGGCGCCGGCGGACGAACGCATCTCGGCCGTGCTGCAGCGATTTTACCGCGGACAAAAGCATGCGATCATCGTCGTTCGCGACGGGCGCGAACGGGCGACGCTCGATGAAAACGAGCTGCTGCATGCGTTTTTTGCCGAAAAACAAGCCGATGCGCCGCTTGGCGCTCTCATCTATTGATCGTGGTTATATATAGATGCAACAAAAACGTTTCACATATCCTTGATGGAAAAGTTGCTTATCTATGTTTTTGACTGTCGGAGGCAAGCCTGTGGTTTGGGAGGCCGAACGACCGCTCGCTTCACAGACCCATACATGGGTCTGAAAGCGGCGTTGTTCGGTCGATCAACAGTCGATCAAATACTCGGTAAAGTTGCAAATGGCAAAGCTTCAAATGGCCTCTCTATATAGTCGTTTGCACCGTTTCATCATCGCCCGCCGGGGGACGAAGATGACGGTTGACGGCCGGCCGTTTCTATGTTACGATAGATGACGTTGTAGACTTTTTGTCCTGCCAACAAGGGCAAAAGAGGGCGGCTGTCGCAAAAAGACGCACCCGCACTACAACCGCTCAGCGCGGGCGATGAAGCGCTCCGTCTTGGGCCGCCTTGGCGCTGGCGAGTCTGAGTCCATGAAGGAGGTGCGATGCATGTACGCAATTATCGAAACTGGCGGCAAACAATTGAAAGTCGAAGAAGGCCAAGAAATTTACATCGAAAAATTGGATGCGAATGAAGGCGATACGGTCACGTTTGACAAAGTGCTGTTCGTCGGCGGGGAAACGGTGAAAATCGGCAACCCGACAGTCGAAGGCGCAACCGTGACGGCGAGAGTGCAAAAACACGGCCGACAAAAGAAAATCATCGTCTTCAAATATAAAGCGAAAAAGAACTATCGCCGCAAACAAGGCCACCGTCAGCCGTACACGAAAGTCGTCATCGAAAAAATCAACGCGTAAAGATGATCCGCGTCACGATTGAACGGGAAGCGGACGGCCGCATCCGCGCGTTTACGATGGAAGGGCACGCCCATTTTGCGAAACGCGGGCAGGACATTGTATGCGCCGGCGCTTCGGCGGTCTCGTTCGGCACGATCAACGCCATCGAGACACTTATTGGCGTAAGCCCGCATGTTTCGCTCGGCAAAGACGGCGGCTACCTCCGCTGCGAGCTTCCGGAGCTGGAAGAAGCGGCGGCAGAGAAAGTACAGTTGTTGTTGGAAGCGATGGTCGTTTCGCTAAAGACGATCGAACGCGATTACGGAACATTTATCCGCGTGACATCCATCTAGCGGGAGGTGACTGCCATGCTGAGACTTGACCTGCAATTTTTTGCTTCGAAAAAAGGGGTCGGTTCGACGAAAAACGGCCGCGACTCGATCGCGAAACGTCTTGGCGCAAAACGGGCTGACGGTCAATTCGTCACCAGCGGTTCGATTTTGTACCGTCAACGCGGAACGAAAGTCCATCCGGGCTTGAACGTCGGCCGCGGCGGCGACGATACGCTGTATGCGAAAATCGACGGCATCGTCCGCTTCGAGCGGCTCGGCCGCGACCGCAAACGCGTCAGCGTCTACCCGGTCAGCCAAGAAGCGTAATCGATGTGAAAAAACTCTAACCGTTCGGTTAGAGTTTTTTCTTTTTGGCGTAGAAAAATCGTTCCCGTTCAATGTCAAAAAATGTTATAGTAAAAGTACATGCCTCCCCCATGGAGGCGGAAGTCCAAGCGAGGCAGGGAGCCTACGCTTAGTGGATAGGGGAGCGTTGGATGGAGAAGCGATGGACTGTCGTTGAGGTGATGCGCCATGCCCGCCATGACTGGCTGAACAAAATCCAGCTCATCAAAGGGCATTTGGCGCTCAATAAAATCGAACGGGTGCAGGAAATCATTGAAGACATGATCGCCGAGATGCATCAGGAAACACGGTTGACGAACTTGAAAGCCGAGCAGTTCGCTGAGCTTGTCATGACTTATAACTGGGAGCCGCGCCCGCTTTTTCTTGAGTATGAAATCACGGACGGCGAAGCCGATTGGTCGCGGTGCGATGAGCAGCTGACTGAATGGTGCCGCCAATTTTTTCACCTGCTTGAAGCGCAATCCGATGAGCGGACAGAAAACCATTTATGTTTGTCCATTGAGCTGTCCGACCGACGGGCGGCGCTGTTTTTGGATTATTGCGGCACGTTTCGAGATGGCGAAGCCATTCGCACTTGGCTTGAGCGCTGCGAACCATCACCGCCGCTTCGGCTCGCGTCGTTTGCCGTTGGCGAGGGCGAATTGACGGTGGAGCTTGAGCTTTTGTCGGCGGAATCTTGACCATTGGTTGGACGAAGGAAAATGGAAGGCAAAGCTTATTTTGCCCTAAGAGGTGCGGACGGATCGATCCAATCGGACCGGAAAGCGGCGGCTGGGCTTGAACCGCCCGCCAGCCCGCAGACGGCCGATGCTTGCGTACATATTGACATCATGGAATCGACTCTGTATACAATAATAAGTATTAGTCATACTCATTTCGCCATGATACCATGATGGAAGCGAATCGGAGGAACAGCCATGTTTGTTGATCAGGTGAAAATTTATGTGAAAGGCGGGGACGGCGGCAACGGCATGGTCGCGTTCCGCCGGGAAAAATACGTCCCAAAAGGCGGGCCGGCCGGCGGAGACGGCGGCAAAGGCGGCGATGTCGTCTTTGTCGTTGATGAAGGGCTGCGGACGTTGATGGATTTCCGCTACCAGCGCCATTTTAAAGCGCCGCGCGGCGAAAACGGCATGTCGAAAAACCAGCATGGCAAAAATGCGGAAGACTTGATTGTCAAAGTGCCGCCAGGCACCGTTGTCATCGATGCGGATACGAACGAAGTGCTCGCCGATTTGACCGAGGCGGGGCAGCGGTTTGTCGTCGCCAAAGGCGGGCGCGGCGGGCGCGGCAACACCCGATTTGCGACGGCGTCCAACCCAGCGCCGGAAATTGCGGAAAACGGCGAACCGGGCGAAGAGCGCAACATCATTTTAGAGCTGAAGCTTCTCGCTGACGTCGGGCTGGTCGGGTTTCCAAGCGTCGGCAAATCGACGCTGCTGTCGGTTGTCTCCGCAGCCCGTCCGAAAATCGCCGAGTACCATTTTACGACGCTCGTTCCGAACTTGGGCGTTGTCGAAACGGAAGACGGGCGCAGTTTTGTGATGGCCGACTTGCCGGGATTGATTGAAGGGGCCCATCAAGGGGTCGGGCTCGGGCATCAGTTTTTGCGCCATATTGAACGGACGCGTGTCATCGTCCATGTCATCGACATGGCGGCGGTCGAAGGGCGCGATCCGTACAACGATTATCTCGTCATCAACGAAGAGCTGAAACAGTACAATTTGCGCTTGACCGAGCGGCCGCAAATTGTTGCCGCCAATAAAATGGACATGCCGAACGCCGAAGAAAATTTGCGCCGCTTCAAAGAGAAAGTCGGCGATGCGGTGCCGGTCTTTCCGATTTCTGCAGCGACAAGACAAGGAGTGCGCGAGCTGTTGTTTGCCATCGCCGACCTGTTGGAAACGACGCCGGAATTCCCGCTTCATGAACGGGAAGATCCGGCCGTGCAGCGCGTCGTGTACAAATATGAAAAAGAGGAGCCGCCGTTTACGATCACCCGCGCCAGCGACGGAGCATTCATTTTGGCGGGCGACAAAATTGAAAAGTTGTTTAAGATGACGGATTTCTCGCGCGAAGAATCGGTGCGCCGCTTCGCCCGCCAGCTTAAGGCGATGGGGGTGGATGATGCGCTGCGCGAGCGCGGCGCGAAAGACGGAGACACGATCCGGTTGCTTGATTACGAGTTCGAGTTTGTCGACGACTGGGATGAATAGAGCGGGGGAAGGTGCGGTGGAGAAAAAATTTTATTTGGTGCGCGAAGACGTCCTGCCGGAAGCGATGAAGAAAGTCGTGCTCGCGAAACAGCTGCTTGAGCGGAAAAAAGCCGCCTCGGTTGCCGAGGCGGCGCAGCTCGCCAACATCAGCCGCGGTGTGTTTTACAAATACCGCGATGCCATTTTTCCGTTCCAAGCGGTGACGAAAGAAAACATCGTCACGCTCTTTTTCCATTTAGAAGACCGCTCCGGAACGTTGTCACAGCTGCTTGGCGTTGTGGCGGCGGCCGGCTGCAACGTGCTGACCATCCATCAAACGATTCCGCTTCAAGGGAGGGCGAACGTGACGCTGTCGGTCAGCACAAACGATATGAACGAGGAGATTGATGAGCTCCTCGCTAAGCTCAAACAGCTCGAATTTGTCGAAAAAGTGGAAATTGTCGGTTCGGGAGTGTATTAAAGCAAGGGAGAGGCAAACGAGATGAAAATCGGTTATTTAGGACCGAAGGCGACGTTCACCGAAGCGGCGGCTGCTCTTCTTTTTCCGTCGCAGCCGCGGGAGCCGTATGACACGATTCCCGATTGCATTGACGCCGCGGCGGCCGGAGAGATTGAAGCGGCCGTGGTGCCGCTCGAGAACGCCTTGGAAGGATCGGTCAATTTGACACTCGACTATTTAATTCACGAACAGCCGTTGCCGATCATCGGCGAAATCGTTGTGCCGATCGAGCAACATTTGATGGTGCACCCATATTTCACCCCGCATTGGCGCGAAGTGAAAGAAGTGTATTCCCACTCGCACGCCATTGCCCAATGCCGGAAGTTTTTGCATACGGTGCTGAAAGGGGCGAAGCAAGTGCCGATGACGTCAACGAGCGCCGCCGCGAAATTTGTGAGCGAGCATCCGCACTTGCCGGCGGCGGCGATCGCCAACCGGCTGGCGGCGGAAAAATACGGGCTAGTGATCGTGCAGGAAAACGTCCACGATTACGATTACAACCATACGCGCTTTATTGTCGTCAGCCGGCGCAAAGAGCCGCTTTCGCCTGCTTCGCCTCTTTATGCCGGCGACAAGACGACCGTGGTCGTCATGCTGCCGCAAGACCGTCCGGGCGCACTCCATCAAGTGTTATCAGCGTTTGCCTGGCGGCGGCTCAACTTGACGAAAATCGAATCGCGCCCAGCGAAAACGGGCCTTGGAAATTATTTCTTTATTATTGACATCGACGCGCCGATGGATGACGTCCTCATCCCGGGGGCGATCGCGGAAATTGAGGCGCTCGGCTGCACAGTGCAGCTGTTGGGCAGCTATCCATATTATTTTGCTTGACACAGACAAAAACACGCGGGCGGTCTGCTGCCGTCCGCCTGTTCCTTTTTAGACGGCCCGCCGCGCAGTATTCCGCAGGGAATGAACCGATGTTCGGCCAGGTCCAGTTTACGCTTCGATGAGAAAGCCGGCTTGTTTCAAGGCGCGGCAGGCGGCGTCAAGCTTCACTGGTGAATCGGCTTCCAGCGTATGCAAATGGGTTCCGTCCGTCAGCTGCAACAAATACGACGATTTTGTCGCCTCGATTTTGGCGATGAATTGGTCGACTTCCAGGCGGTTGCTCACCATGATCGAGGCGGTTAAATCGCCGTAGACCGGATGCTCGATTTTGACGTCCTTGACCGTCACGCCGCAATCCACGAGCAAATACAACTCTTCTTTCGTCTGTTCTGGCGTATGGAAGCAGGCGATCGTCCTCGTGTACGTTTTGGCCGGTTCAGCCGGCTTTAAATACAAATAGCCTTGGCTTGTGGCGATGATTGGTTCGTTGCGCGCCTTTAACAGTGAAATGTCTTGGACGATCACTTGGCGGCTGACGTTCGTTTTCGCTGCCAGCTCAGCCCCCGTGAGCGGCGCTTCGCTTTCTTTCAACCATTGCAAAATGAGCTGGCGCCGCCTTTCCCCTAAAATTTTCTTTTCCTCTTTCACCTGCCATTCCTCCTTTCATGCCGATGTAAGTCGCTCCAATGTGGAAACGAACTGGTCGATCTCCGCTTCGGTCGTGGCCGCGCCCAATGAGATGCGGATGAATTGCTTCGCTTCTTCAGGCGTTTTCCCGACGGCGAGCATCGTCCGCGACGGCGCTTGCAGCCCGACTTGGCAGGCGCTGCCGGTGGAAATGGCGATGCCGGCGCGGTTGCATTCAAGCATCACAAGCTGCCCTTCGTACCCAGCGACGGACAAACCGATAATATGGGCAAGACGGAAATCGGGATGGCCTTCCACCGTCACCGGCAGCTGTTTGGCGGCGATGGCGTGAAGCAACCGATTCCGCAGTCGTTCCAAACGCGACTGTTCGTCCGCCATTCGTCGATGGAGCTGCTGCGCGGCCGTAATGAAGGCGGCAATACCCGGTACGTTGACCGTTCCCGGCCGAAAGCCTGATTCGTGCGTCGCTCCCGGGAATACCGGCTTCCAATGCCGGCGCGGGTTGATGTACACAGCGCCGACCCCTTTGGGACCGTACACTTTATGGGCGGAAACGGATAGGCTGTCTAGTCCTATCTCTTGAACATCTAGCTGTATTTTAGCAAAAGTTTGCACGCAGTCGCTATGAAAAAGGACGCCGTGCGCCCGCAGGAGGCGGCCGATGTCGGCAAGCGGCTGAATCGTGCCGATTTCCGAGTTGGCGTGCTGGATGGAAGCAAGGATCGTCTTCGGCGTGATCGCCCGCTCCAAATCGGCAAGTCGAATGCGCCCGAATCGGTCGACGGGCAAATACGTGACCGTATATCCTTCTGTTTCCAGCTGTTTGAACAGGTGATGGAGCGAGGCATGCTCGATTTCGGTCGTGATCAGGTGGTTTCCCTTATGCCGGTAGGCGGCAGCTAGCGAACGGATCGCGAGCAAGTTCGCTTCCGTTCCGCCGCTTGTGAAATAGATCCCTTCCGCTTCTCCGTTAATCATGGCGGCGAGTTCGCGTCGGCATAAGGCAAGCAGTTGTTTCGCTTTCGTTCCGATGTCATGCAAGCTGCTTTCGTTGCCAAAGTAAACGGACGCCGCTTCAGCGTAAGCGGCGATCGCCTCTTGGCACATTGGCGTCGTTGCCGCGTAATCCAAATAAATCATATTCCCCCGCCTTTGCATCATTTTTTTCGCCAAACCTCTTGCCATTAGTTTAAATATGTGTAAATATAGATGTCAAGACAGGTGAAAAGAAAGGGGCGTCCGAGAGTGAAGGAAGGTGGCGTGATTATCGTCGGAAGCGGGCTGGCGGCGTTAACGGTCGCGTATCATTTATCTGAGCTCGACCATGTGATGATATTCACGAAAAAACGTTGCACCGACAGCAATTCATGGCGGGCGCAAGGAGGGGTGGCCGCGGCGCTGGCAGAGAGCGACGATTGGCGCGCTCATTTCCGCGATACGATGGTCGCCGGCTGCTTTCATAACGATGAACGAATGGTCGAACGGCTCGTCCGCGAAGGGCCGAGGCGGCTGCAAGAATGGATCAACGCCGGCATGGCGTTTGATCGGGACGAACGCGGCCGGTTTTGTTTCGGCCTTGAAGGCGGGCATAGCCACCGCCGGATTTTGCACGCCGGCGGCGATCAAACGGGCAAAGCACTCGTTTCGTTTTTGCTTGAGCGGCTCGAGGGACGCGTATGGATGGAAGAAGGCGAGCAGGTGATTGATTTGCTTGTGGAAGAGGGGCGTTGCGTCGGGGTGAAAACGAAGCGGGAAGACGGTTCGGTGTCCATTTGGCCGGCGTCGGCCGTCGTGTTGGCGACCGGTGGATGCGCCGGATTGTATACGTTCACTTCCAATGCGCGGACGGCGACTGGCGACGGCATTGCCATGGCGTACCGCGCCGGTGCGGCGGTGGCGGATATGGAGTTTATCCAATTTCATCCGACGATGCTCGTTGCCGGCGGAAAAGCGGTCGGGCTCGTCTCGGAAGCGGTGCGCGGCGAAGGGGCGGTGCTTGAGGCGGAAGATGGAAGACCGCTGATGGACGGCGTCCATCCGCTTCGCGATCTCGCTCCGCGCGACATCGTCGCCCGAGCGATCGCGGCGGAACTCGATCGCGGCGGCCGCGTCTATTTGAATATTTCCCGCGTGTCCCACTTCCGCCGCCGCTTTCCGACGATCGCCGCGCTATGTGAGGCCTATGGCGTCGACCTTGAAGCCGGCCGCCTTCCTGTCGCGCCGGGCGCCCATTTTTTAATGGGCGGCGTTGTCGTCAACGAGTGGGGGCAGACGACGGTTCCGGGCTTGTACGCCGTCGGGGAAGCGGCGTGCACCGGTGTGCACGGCGCCAACCGGCTCGCGAGCAACTCGTTGCTTGAAGCGATTGTCTTTGGATTCCGTGCGGCCTGCGCCATCCGCCGTCAAGCGGCGTGGCCGGAAACGGTGCACCGAGCGGATTCATCCAGCCCGCGTCGTTTGATTGTACCACGGCTGCCAGAGCGGGCGTTGCTCCGCGAACAGCTGTCAACGTTTGTCGGCATCGTCCGCAACGGCGATCGGCTTCGCGAAGCGGTCGACTGGTTGGAACAGTTTTCGTTGCCGGATTGGCTGGATGGCGACCTTGAACGATTGTCGGCAGAGGAGATTGAAACAGGATATATGTTGCTAGTGGGCTGGCTTGTCGCTTCATCAGCGCTTGGGCGCACGGAAAGCCGCGGCGGCCATTACCGGAGCGATTTTCCGCGTGAACGCCCGGAGTGGCGGGGGCGGCGCCTCGTGCGGACGAAAGAAGAGTGGGCCCGCCTTGGGGCTGGGAGGTAAAGCGGCAAAGAAAACGGAGGGATGAAAGATGAACCGGTTGAAGCTCGAACAACTGTTGCGACAGTTTTTTCTTGAAGATATTGGCGACGGCGATGTGACGAGCGAGACGATTTTTCCGGCTCATGAACGGGCATCAGGCATGTTTATGGCCAAAGCGGACGGGGTGGTGGCCGGCGTCGGCATTATTGCGGCGGGCTATCAGCTGCTGGATCCGCGCGTCGAAGTAACCATCATGAAACAGGACGGCGAACGGGTCCAAGCCGGCGAAACGATCGCCGTCGCATCCGGACCGGTCGGGCCGCTGTTGTCCGGTGAGCGCGTCATTTTAAACTTGCTGCAGCGGTTAAGCGGCATTGCCACCGTGACGCGACAGGCCGTTGACTTGCTTGGCAATAGCTCCACACGCATTTGCGACACGCGGAAAACGACGCCGGGGCTGCGCATGCTTGAAAAATATGCCGTCACATGCGGCGGCGGCTACAATCACCGCTTTGGCTTGTACGACGGTGTCATGATTAAAGACAACCATATCGCCTTTTGCGGATCGATCGCCCGCGCCGTCAAAACGGTGCGGGAGCGGCTTGGGCATATGGTGAAAATCGAAGTAGAGACCGAAACGGAAGACGAAGTGCTCGAGGCGGTCGAGGCCGGGGTGGATGTCATTATGTTTGACAACCGGACGCCGGATGAGGTGCGGGCGTTCGTCCGGCTTGTGCCAAAGCCGATCATCACGGAAGCGTCGGGGGGAATTACGCTCGCCAATGTGGCGGCGTACGGCGCGACCGGAGTCGACTACATTTCGCTCGGATGTTTAACCCATTCCGCCCCGGCGCTCGATATGAGTTTCAATTTGCGATAATGGAGGGGAGAACCGTGAACGTCCTTGAACAGTTGAAACGGCTGGATGAGATGCCCAAACGGTATAAAACGATGGAACGAAGCGAGCTCGAAGCACGCGCCCGCGCGGTGAAAGAACGGTTCGGCCGGCGCCTTTTCATCCCGGGTCATCACTACCAAAAGGATGAGGTCATTCAGTTCGCCGATGCGACCGGCGATTCGCTTCAGCTTGCCCAGCTCGCGGCAAAGAACAGCGAAGCCGAATATATTGTGTTTTGCGGCGTCCATTTTATGGCGGAAACCGCCGATATTTTAACGAGCGACGACCAAACGGTCATTTTGCCGGACTTGCGCGCCGGCTGTTCAATGGCCGATATGGCCGATATTTTTCAAGTCGAGCGGGCATGGGCGGCGCTTATTGAGCGGTTTGGCGAGACGATCGTGCCGCTTGTGTACGTCAATTCGACCGCGGCGATTAAAGCGTTTGTCGGCCGCCATGGCGGAGCGACCGTCACCTCGTCGAACGCGAAAAAGATGATGGCTTGGGCGTTTTCACGGAATGAACGGATTTTCTTTTTGCCGGATCAGCATTTAGGGAGAAATACGGCCTATGCGCTCGGCATCCGTCTTGACGAGATGGCGGTGTGGGATCCGCATGAGGAGACGCTCCAAGGGGCGGACGATCTCGACAAGGTGAAAGTCATTCTTTGGAAAGGACATTGCTCCGTGCATGAAAACTTCACCGTGCGACAAATCGAGCATATTCGACGGATGAAGCCGGGAATCCATGTCATCGTCCATCCGGAATGCAGCTGGGAGGTCGTCCAGCAAGCAGACTACGCCGGTTCGACAAAATACATTATTGAAACGATCCGCAATGCTCCACCCGGCACCCAGTGGGCGATTGGAACGGAAATGAATTTGGTGAACCGGCTGAAGCATGAACATCCAGACAAAGAAATTGTTTCTCTCAATCCATATATGTGCCCGTGTTTAACGATGAATCGAATTGATTTGCCGCATTTCGTCTGGGCGCTCGAATCGCTTGAGCAAGGAGCGATCGTCAATCGCATCACCGTTCCGAAAGACATCGCCGCAGAGGCAAAAGAGGCGCTCGACCGCATGCTTTCGCTTGCCTAGCTTTTTCCCTGGCTTGACGAGGAGGGATCCTCGTTCGGTCAGGGATTTTTTTATCATAAATCAACGATCATCGTCATACATTGTGTTGAAAGACGATAACGGGAAACAAGCATCGGTTCGATCGAGCGTAAACAGTCTCGGTTTAGGAGGGGAATGGAGTGAAAATCCATATTGTCCAAAAGGGCGACACCCTTTGGAAAATCGCCCAAAAATATGGAGTGGATTTTGAACAATTGAAAAAAATAAATGGGCATTTGAGCGACCCGAATATGATTATGCCTGGAATGAAAATCAAAGTGCCGACAGCAGGGGTGCCGGTCAAAAAAGAGACGAAGGCGCTTGTGTCACCCAAAAAAATGCACGTAAAAGAGCACCCGTACGCGGAGGCGAAACCGTTCGTCTCATTCCACATTGATACCGAGCTTGACACTGCTGTCGCCCCTGCTCCGGAAGGCGAGGCAGCGGTAAACGAACCGGCGGGTGAGGCGCCGAAAGCAGTGGTAAAGAAAACGCCCAAAGCAGTCGTAAAGGAAACACCGAAAGCGCCGGAGAATGTGCCAGTGAATGAAGCGCCAAACGTGCCGGTGAACGAAATGCCAAATGTATCAGTGAATGAAACGCCAAATGTGCCCATCAATGAAGCGCCAAAGGCCGTCGAGAAGGAAGCGCCAAAAGCGGCACCAAAAGCAGTGGTGAATGAAGCGCCGAACGTACCGGTGAACGAAACGCCGAATGCGCCCATCAATGAAGCGCCAAAGGCACCGGCGGGTGAGGCGCCGAAAGCGGCGATGAACGAAACGCCAAAGGCTGTCGAGAAAAAAGCGCCAAAAGCAACGGCACAAGAAGCACCAAAAACGCCGAAAGCGGAGGCAAAAGAAGGGGCAAAAGCGAAAGGCGCCTCTGTGCCGCCGCTTGTGCATACGATTCCGCCGGTGGCCCCGCCTCCTCAACTTTCGTTCGCTCAATCGCTGGCCAACGTGCCGCCGATTCCGCCGAAGCCGAGCAATATTTTGCCCAACATGATGAAAGAGGAGGACAATGAAAGCCCAGCTGAATGGAAAGGGGAACCGGCGGCTGAGAGCGAAGACGCGCCGCCGCTGCCGAACATTCCATACGTTCCTGTCGCCCCGCCGACGATCCCAATATTTGGCACTGACCAAGGATGTACGCCAGTGCCGCCAGTTTGGCCGGGGAGCGGTTTTTACGCGCCGCCGCTGCCGATCATGCCGACGTCCTATCCGCCATCGTCTGCGCCGTCGGCCGTTGGGAAAAGCGGTGAAAGTCCGGAAAACGGTTCGGCGCCGTTTCCCGGCATTCACGAAAGCAGCAGTGAATCATTAGAGCCGCCGTTTTCTGGGCCTGGGGTTGCCGCCCCGTTTGTCCCGTCCGCAGGGGGCGTTCTCCCGCCGCCCGGCGCTGCAACGCCAGTTTATGCGCCGCCTGCGGCGCACCCCTCGCCTGTCGGCTATCCGCCTTTTGGGTATGCACCGGCCTATGCGCCGCCCCCGTACTATTATGGAGGGTACGCCCTGCCGGCTCCATACGGATATGCGCCGCAGTCAGCGCCGCCGCTTCCGTGGCCAGGCGTCGTTTATCCGACAAGTCCAGCGGGATACTCGCCGCCATCCTACCCGCCATCATCCGCCCCGCCGGTCGCCGGCCCCCGTTTGTTTAGCGAACCGCCGGATGAGGAGAGCGGGCATGGCGAGGAACAATAACCAAGTGAAAAGAGACGCCGCCGGCCGTCTCTTTTTTCTTCTTGACCGCCAATATCGGCTTGTTATTCAACAAGTTGTGGCATTGAAACCGCATGTCTTAGCCATTGCCGCCCGGCAAGGAATGTTTGTCGCCAAAGCGTATCGCTTTCCTGTTGCGGCCGCGCGGCACGCCTGGCTTCTTGCCGCATTAAGGAAGACCGGTTTTTCCGCCGCGCCGGCCCCTATGCCGATCGGGCGCGGAGGAGTGGTTGAAGCCGGCGGATGCTATTGGCTGCTGACGGAATATGTAGCCGGAGCGCGTCCAATCTCGTTTGCCGCTTGGGCTGACGCCGCTGACGGACTTCATTTGCTCGAACGTTACCATACCATAACGGCAAACATCGCCAGCAGCAAGCAGGAGGCGATGGGGCTGCCGCGTGCGCAGCTGTATGACAAATGGCGGCGCCGCTATGAGGAGTTTTGCCGACATTTGCCTGTTGTTGAAACGATCATGGACAAAGAAGACATTTTATTTACGCTGCGCTGGGCGGATTACTGTCTATCAACGTGTCGCGAGCATGCTCCAGAGTTGACGGCGGATTCTGCTGCCATCATTCATGGTGATGTCGCCTCCCATAATTTTTTGCGCACCACAACCGGCCAGATGTACCTCATCGACTATGACGCGGCCGCTCTTGCCTCGCCCGGGCTTGACTATTGCCAATACGCCAATCGCCTCTTGCCGTATATCGGTTGGTCATATTCAACACTCGCCCGTTTCGCTCCGCTTCGCCGTTGGTTGGAAAAACGCTGGTTTTTGCATGCGCTCTTATTTCCGGCTGATGTGTTTCGCGAATGGCGGTCAGCCGCCGCGCGCCGCCGCCCTCTTGTGTTTGACCGCAAGCGGAGAGAACGGTTTGTCCGCCGCCTTTATGCTATGCTACAATGAGAAATGGAATCTTTGGAAAAGGAGTCGAGGGCGGATGCAAGAAAAAATTGACAAACTCGTGCAATGGTTGCGTGACCAAGTCTCATCAGCCGGTTTAAACGGGGCGGTCGTCGGCATCAGCGGCGGCATCGACTCGGCGGTTGTCGCCCATTTGATTAAGCGTGCCTTTCCGGACGATTCGCTGGGGCTGATTATGCCTTGCAAAAGCAATCCGAAAGATATGGAAGATGCGCTGAAAGTGGTGAAAAGCTGCGGCATCCGGCATTTGGTCATCGATTTGACCGAGGCGCACCGGACGTTGTTTGGCGCGGTCGAGGCCGAGCTGAAAGCCATCGGGGAATGGAGCGAAGAGCGCGCGCGCCTCGGCGATGCGAATACAAGGGCGCGTTTGCGCATGACGACGTTGTATGCGGTCGCCAACAATTACGGCTATCTCGTCGTCGGTACGGACAACGCTGCCGAATGGCATACGGGCTACTTTACGAAATACGGTGACGGTGGAGTCGATTTAGTGCCGCTCATTCACTTTACAAAAGGCGAAGTGCGCGAAATGGGCCGTCTGCTCGGCGTCCCGGAAGAAATTATCAAGAAAGCTCCAAGCGCCGGACTGTGGGAAGGGCAGACGGATGAAAGCGAAATGGGCACGACGTATGAAA
The DNA here is from genome assembly GCF_056494105.1 of Geobacillus sp. PLS 41. Lineage (NCBI taxonomy): Bacteria > Bacillati > Bacillota > Bacilli > Caryophanales > Anoxybacillaceae > Geobacillus > Geobacillus sp. PLS 41. Next base: position 1,510,719 of record NZ_CM151395.1, read on the forward strand.
TGATCGATAAATATTTAAAAGGGGAAGATATTCCAGAACGCGATCGGAAAATTATTGAACGGCTTCATGAACGTTCGCATCATAAACGGCAGTTGGCGATTGCGCCGCCGAAGTTTTAGCTGTCATCTCGTTGGGTTGAACTGACAGCGATAAACCCCCCGCGTTTGCCGCAAGCTAAACGTAAGGCTGGCTTCATGCCAGCCTTGGGCGAAGGAAACCAAGGGGGGTTTTCCATTGAGATACGCGGTCAGATGGATCGGCGCGTTGTCGGTCGCCGGATTGCTCGCCTCATGCACCAACTACCGGGCGAATGAGGAAGGGGCGCAGCGTTATCATGATGCGGCGAGACCGATCGGTTTTTACTCGACGGAGCGAGGCGACGATTTCCGCTATGGCCGATACGGGACGAATGCGCTCAATTATGACAACCGTTATATATGGGCGCGCCGCGGTCCGGTCACCGATTATTTGACGGACGGCGGCCGCCTCGGAGGACCAGCAGCGACCCGGTTTGACACGGACGTTCCGGCTCTTCCGCCCGACGTCGATTTCGGTGACAGTGATTACAACTACCATGGGCATTTGCACTCGCTAAACGTCGATCCGCACCCGTCGTACTACCGAAGCTATGCCGGCGGTTTGGCTGAGAAGCTCTCCCGCCGCGCCGCAGCGGTGAACGGAGTCGACGATGCCCGCGCGGTTGTGTATGGCGATCAGGCGCTCATCGCGATTGCCACAGACGCCCGCCATCCCAAGCGGCTTGAGAAGCGTGTCGAGCAAGCGGTCGCTCCGTACGCGGACGGCAAGCGGGTGCGCGTCACCTCGAATCCGAGCATGTACCACCGCATTCGCACGATTGACAACGCGCTTCGACGCGGGACTCCAATCAATATGGAAGAAATCCGCCGTGATTTGCGCACCATTTTTATCGATGGCACGATTCAAGAACGGCCGGAAAACACTCGGTGACAAACGAAAAAGGCGTCCCCAAAAAGCGGGGCGCCTTTTTTCATGGCTGCTCCTTCGCTGGAGCTTGGCTGACAATTTCCGCGTTTTTTGCTATAGTAATAGTCGGAACATTCCGTTGCGATGAGAGGAGAACTGTCGATGGCTGGACATTCGAAGTGGAAAAATATCCAACGGCGGAAAAATGCTCAAGATGCCAAACGCGGCAAACTGTTCATGAAACTGGCGAAGGAAATTTATGTGGCCGCCAAAAGCGGCGGAGGCGATCCAGCGTCCAATCCGAGCCTGCGCCTTGTCATTGAGAAGGCGAAAGCGGCCAACATGCCGAGCGAAAACATTGAACGGGCGATTAAAAAAGCAACTGGAACCCAAGAACATACCAACTATGAGGAAATTCGCTACGAAGGATATGGACCAGGCGGCGTTGCCGTCATGGTCGTTTGCCTGACGGATAATAAAAACCGCACCGCCGCCAACGTGCGTGCGGCGTTTTCGAAAAACGGCGGCAATTTAGGGGAAACGGGCTGCGTCTCCTATTTGTTCGAGCGCAAAGGGCTGCTCGTGATTGACCGCGAACAGCACAACGTTGATGAGGATGAATTGCTGCTGTTGGCCATTGAAGCGGGCGCCGAGGAGATGGAAACAACGGACGAATCGTTCGAAATTTATACAGCGCCCGAATCGTTTGAAACGGTGAAAGACGAGCTGGAACAGCAAGGATTCACGTTTGCCAGCGCGGAAATTACGATGATTCCGCAAACGTATACGACGCTTGAGGGCGACGATTTGAAAAAAATGCTGAAGTTGATCGATACGCTTGAAGATGATGATGACGTCCAAGAAGTGTACCATAATTTGGACGAATCGGTGCTTGAGGAGTAGCGACGTCCGTCGGCGAAGCCGGCGGATTTTTTTTGTACATACGTTCGAAGGTCGTGGAACATAATGGAATATGATGATCGAGCGCCGTTGGCTCGAATCCCCGCCCCACTTTTTGGATCGGCGGCAGCTTGCTTGGCAAAAAAGCTGATGGATCAAGGAATAAAATGGCGTCCGCTGGTGAAACTAGTGGCGTAAAGGAACCATCATCCGAGAAGAGAGGAACAAACGATGCGAATTCTTTCCCTCATACTGTGGATCGCCGCCATCGTGTTGCCGGTTCATTCGGCCTCCGCCGCACCGGTTAAGATGACGATTGTGCTCGAGCGGCAATACTTGGACGGAGAGATGAGCGAAGAGAAAGTCACCGAAACCGTCGATTCGATGACAGAAATATGGAAAAAATATCGCGGTTGGCAACTCGTGACGCTCGATGATCAGACGATCGTGTTTCGCAAAACAATCAACGACATTTCGCCGTTGTTAAAAACAAACGGCTACTTCGGAATTACGGACGATGGCACGTTGTCTATCTTCAACGGCAAACCGGGCCGGTCGAGCGAAATCATCCAGTCGTTTTTCCAAATCGACGTGCAAAAGCTCGAAAGCCGTCAGCAAGAAAAGCTGAAGAAAGGAATTCGCGTCCTCTCGAAAGAGCGGTATGAACAAGTGATCGAAATGTACCGCCATTTTGCGGTCGTCCAATAAACCAAGCGAAAGCCCGTGGTGCAAAGCGCATCGCGGGATTTCTTTTTGCTATAATGAAATCATATGATACAATGAAAGGACGAAAAAAGGAGAGGAGCATCCATTGATCGAGTTTATCCGTGGGTATGTCGATTACGTCTGCCCGGAATATATCGTCATCGACCATAACGGCATCGGCTACGAGATCTTTACGCCGAACCCGTTTGCGTTTCAGGAAAGCCGCGAGGCGGCGGTGACCGTCTATACATACGAATATGTACGCGAAGGTGTGCACGCCTTGTACGGGTTCCCAACGCGCGAGGAGCGCAACTTGTTCGCCAAGCTGCTGCAAGTGTCGGGCATCGGGCCGAAAGGCGGCCTCGCCATTTTGGCGGCCGGGCGTCCGGATGAACTGGCGCGGGCCATCGAGGAAGAAAACGAGGCGTTTTTATGCAAGTTTCCAGGCGTGGGCAAAAAGACGGCCCGGCAAATGATTTTGGATTTAAAAGGGAAGCTCGGGGCGCTTGCGGCGCCGGCGGCTGCACGTTCGGCCGCACCGCTTTCCGGTGCGCTCGCCGAGGCGGTGGCGGCGCTCAAGGCGCTCGGCTACGCTGAACGGGAGATCGAGAAAATCATTCCGGCGCTCCGCGAAGAAGCGATGTCGACGGAACAGTATGTGAAGCGGGCGCTGGCGCTGCTTTTGGGATAAACAGCGGCCAAAGGGAGGAATGACGGTGGAGGAACGGCTTGTATCCGGGGAGGTCTTAGGGGAAGAAACTGCGCTTGAACCGAGTTTGCGCCCGCAATATTTGCATGAATATATCGGGCAAGATAAGATCAAAGAAAACTTAAAAGTGTTCATTGAAGCGGCCAAGCTCCGCGAAGAGACGCTCGACCATGTGCTGCTGTACGGACCGCCGGGGCTTGGGAAAACGACGCTCGCCGTGATCATCGCCAATGAAATGGGCGTCAAGCTGCGAGCGACATCTGGACCGGCGCTCGAGCGGCCGGGAGATTTGGCGGCGCTTCTCACTTCGCTTGAGCCGGGGGATGTGCTCTTTATTGATGAGATCCACCGGCTGCCGCGGGCGGTGGAAGAGGTGCTCTATCCGGCGATGGAAGATTATTGCTTAGATATCGCGATTGGCAAAGGGCCGGATGCGCGCACGCTTCGCCTCGACTTGCCGCCATTTACGCTCGTCGGGGCGACGACGAGAGCCGGGGCGCTGTCGGCGCCGCTTCGCGACCGGTTTGGTGTCATCAGCCGGCTCGAATACTATCACGTCGACCAACTCGCCCAAATCATTGAGCGGGCGGCGGCCATCTTGCAAATCGGCATCGAGCGCGAAGCGGCGCTTGAGCTTGCCCGTCGGGCGCGCGGCACGCCGCGCATCGCCAACCGTTTGCTGCGGCGCGTCCGCGATTTTGCGCAAGTGCGCGGAGAGGGGGGAATTACGCTGCCGCTTGCTGTCGAGGCGCTCGAGCGGCTGCAAGTCGACCGGCTCGGGCTCGACCAAATCGACCATAAGCTGCTTTCAGCGATGATTGAAAAATTCGCCGGCGGCCCGGTCGGGCTCGAAACGCTGGCGGCCGTCATCGGCGAAGAAGCACAAACGATTGAAGAAGTGTATGAGCCGTACTTGATGCAGATCGGTCTCTTGCAGCGTACGCCGCGCGGGCGCGTCGTCACGCCGGCTGCGTACACCCATTTAGGAATGGAGGTTCCGAAGCGGTGAACAGCTTGCCAAAGTTGATCATGACGATCGGCGTTGTGCTCATCATGGTCGGGTTTGTCATGCAGTTTGTCAAACTCGGCCGCTTGCCGGGGGATATCGTCATCCGGAAAGGGAATATGACGTTTTATTTTCCCGTTGTGACATCCATCTTGCTGAGCGTTGTGTTATCGTTGATTTTTTACGTGCTCGGACGATTTCGCTGAAGGAAGGAGAACTGCGTCAACTACCCCCACTTAGCTAACGCTTGAAGTGGGGGCTTGCAACTCCCCAGAAGTGCAAACGGACTTCGTCCTCCTTCCTTGACTTGGGGTTGCATCAGGGGGCAGGTTGACGACTACCCAACGACGCAGGTCATGCCTGCATCGTTACCGATTCTCTCGGTGTGTCTGTTGGCAGTACTTGGCTTCCACACACAACAGACGGACCTACGCTCGATGTTTTACGGTTACAACGTTTCCTGTAACCAACTCCATACATCGAGTAGCCGTGATTGGAGTGCCTTTATTGAACGGTTTTCTCCACGCCTTTATTATATCATACACAAAAGAAAGGGGGGAACGCGCATTCCTCTCCCACTTACTCCCTTTGGTCGTTGAAGTGGGAGTCTCCTGCGCGAAATAGGATGAAAGTCGATTTGTTTGATTTTCATTTGCCGGAAGAGTTGATTGCGCAAACGCCGCTTCCAGACCGGGCGGCATCAAGGCTCATGGTGCTCGATAAACGAACGGGCGCCATTCGCCATGAAACGTTTCGCAACATTATTTCGTACTTGAATCCGGGCGACTGCCTCGTTTTAAACGATACGCGCGTCATGCCGGCGCGGCTTTACGGCGAAAAAGAGGAAACGGGCGGAACAGTCGAAGTGCTGCTGTTAAAGCAATTGGACGGCGACCGTTGGGAGACGCTCGTTAAGCCGGGCAAACGGGTCAAGCCGGGGACGAAGCTCACCTTTGGCGAGGGGAAGCTTGAAGCCGTCTGCCTCGATACGCTGGAACACGGCGGGCGAGTGCTTGAGTTTTCGTATGACGGCCTGTTTTATGAAGTATTGGCCGAACTTGGGGAGATGCCGCTGCCCCCGTACATTAAAGAAAAGCTTGACGACCCGGAACGGTATCAGACGGTGTACGCCCGTGAAATTGGTTCGGCAGCGGCGCCAACCGCCGGTTTGCATTTCACCGAAGAGCTGCTTGACGCCATTCGCGAAAAAGGGGTGCATATCGTCTTCATCACCCTTCATGTCGGGCTTGGCACGTTTCGGCCGGTGCAAGTGGACGACGTCGAGAAGCACGATATGCACGCCGAATTTTATCAAATGAGCGAGGAAACGGCTGAGACGTTAAACCGCGTCCGGGAGCAGGGCGGCCGCATCATCGCCGTCGGCACGACGTCGACACGGACGCTCGAGACGATCGCCGGCAAACATAACGGCCGATTTGTTGCCGAAAGCGGCTGGACCGACATTTTCATCTATCCGGGCTATGAGTTCAAAGGGATTGATGGGCTGGTGACGAACTTCCACCTGCCGAAATCGACGCTCATCATGCTCGTGAGTGCGCTTGCCGGGCGCGAAAATATTTTGCACGCGTATCAAGTAGCGGTCAAAGAGCGATACCGCTTTTTCAGCTTCGGTGATGCCATGCTCATCATTTGAGAAAGGAGAACAGCACGTTGACGACACCGATTCGCTTTGAACTGATCAAAACGTGCCGGCAGACTGGGGCGCGCCTTGGCATTCTCCATACGCCGCACGGGTCGTTTGAAACGCCGATGTTTATGCCGGTCGGGACGCTCGCGACGGTCAAGACGCTGTCGCCGGAAGAGTTGAAGGAAATGGGTGCAGGCGTCATTTTGAGCAACACGTACCATTTATGGCTTCGGCCGGGCCATGACATCGTCGAGGAGGCGGGCGGGTTGCATGCGTTTATGAATTGGGATCGAGGCATTTTGACGGATTCCGGCGGCTTCCAAGTGTTCAGCCTCAGTGAATTCCGCCGCATCGAGGAAGAAGGCGTCTATTTCCGCAACCATTTAAACGGCGATAAGCTGTTTTTATCGCCGGAAAAAGCAGTCGAGATTCAAAATGCGCTTGGCGCCGACATCATCATGGCGTTTGATGAGTGCCCGCCGTATCCGGCGACGTATGAATACATGAAACAGTCCATCGAGCGGACGAGCCGTTGGGCGGAGCGCTGCTTGAAGGCGCACCGCCGCCCGAATGAGCAAGGGCTGTTTGGCATCGTCCAAGGCGGCGAGTATGAGGAGTTGCGCCGGCAAAGCGCCCGCGATTTAGTGTCGCTCGATTTCCCGGGCTATGCGGTCGGCGGGTTGTCGGTCGGCGAGCCGAAGGAGGTCATGAATCGGGTGCTTGAGTTTACGACGCCGCTTCTGCCGGCGGACAAGCCCCGCTATTTAATGGGCGTCGGTTCGCCGGATTCGCTCATCGACGGGGCGATCCGCGGCATCGACATGTTCGACTGCGTATTGCCGACGCGCATCGGCCGCAACGGGACGGTGATGACGAGCGAAGGACGGGTGGTGATCAAAAATGCCCAGTACGCTCGCGACTTCTCGCCGCTCGATCCGAACTGCGACTGCTACACGTGCCGGAACTATACGCGTGCGTACATCCGCCATCTCATCAAATGTGATGAAACATTTGGCATCCGCCTCACGTCTTACCATAACGTCTATTTTTTGATAAAATTGATGGAGCAGGTGAGACAAGCGATCCGCGAAGATCGACTCGCCGATTTCCGTGAGGAATTTTTCGAATGCTACGGCTTCAACAAGCCGAATGCAAAAAACTTTTGACGACCGGAAAGGAGGGGGATTGCATGAACGCAGCGATCGCCAATTTGTTGCCGATTGTGCTGTTTTTTGTGCTTTTCTACTTTTTGCTCATTCGCCCGCAACAAAAACGGCAACGCGCCATCCAGCAAATGCAGGCGAATTTGAAAAAAGGCGATAAAATCATCACGATCGGTGGATTGCACGGCATCATCGACTCGGTCGATGAGGACAAAATCATCGTTCGCGCCGGCGACGGCACGCGACTGACGTTCGACCGCTCCGCGGTGAGAGAAGTGGTGGCGGAAAGCAAGGCGTAGCGAAAGCGCGGCCATCGGCGTCTAAGCTTGAGCGCCGATTTGAACGGCGGTGTGAAAAGCGCGAGCGAGACGCAATCTCGTTTCTTACCATCGCGCTCTCCATCACAAAAGGTGTCCCGTTTGCTTTGAGGACACCTTTTGCTTTTGCGCTGGTTTGTCGTTTTTACGTCCGTTCATAGCGCGACGATGACAAATTGACCCCGACGATGCCGCCTAAGGAAGCAGCGGCGAAAAAGGCAAGGTGGTACAGCCATTGTTCGACGGTAAACGATTTTTCCATGCCAAGAAATTGAAACAAAAAGATGATCGCCGTAAATAAGAGGCCGGTCAGCCCGCCGGCGAGCCATCCTTTTTCTTGGCTTTTTCCGCCGGCGACAACGCCGCCGATAAACAGCGAGACAACCGAGGCGGCAAACACGATCCAGGTGAGCAACGATTCGTGAATGTCCGTCCATTTGAGCAACAACGAAAAAATGAAGCTGACGAGCGCCGCCAACACAAAAACTGTGGCGATTCCATACACCAGTGCGCTGCCAAGCCGTGACACCGCGATCCCTCCTTGGCCCAAACGCTTTTTACCACAATATATTCACCGCCGGACAGGTTTAGACGTTTATTTTCGCTTGTTTTTGCCGGCCAGCCAGTGCAGCCCCGGAAGGTAGACGAGCTCTTCGCGCCGGATGAGCCGGAACAGAACGAGGCAGGCGGCATATAGGGCGGCTGTCGCGGCCATGGCAAGCAGCGTCCAAAGCGGTGCGGGCACCGCCAAAAGCGGATGGCGGGAGAGCGCATAGCCGATTGCGCCCGCAGCGATGATGGCGCCAAGCGCTTTGATGTACTCGCGCGCATCGATGGAAAAAGACACCACCTTGACGACCGTGGCAAAGTGAAGCAACGTCACAAGAACGGTGCTGACTGCAGTCGCCAGCGCCGCGCCCATAATGCCCAAACTTGGACGGGAAGCAAGGACGAAGATGCACACGAGCTTCACCACTGCTCCGATCAAGCTGTTCGTCATGGCGGCGTTCGCCAAGTCCAGTCCTTGCAAGACCGCCTGCAGCGGGCCTTGGAAATAATACAATAAGAAAAACGGCGCCATCACTTGAATAAAGATCGCGGCTTCACTTGTGCCGTACATCCAGCGCATGAGCGGCTCGGCGAACAAGTAAAGAACGACGGTGGAAAGGCCGCCGGTGACAAGCGACAAGCGCATCGCCTGGGCGATCCGGTATTCGACCAAAAGCAGCTTGCGTTGCGCCATGGCTTCGCTGATGGCCGGCACCAGGGCGGTCGAAAGCGCGTACGTAATAAACGACGGCAACGTCAACAACGGCAGCGCGTAGCCGACAAGCTGTCCGTATTGCCTTGTGGCAGTGGAGGCGGCGATGCCGGCCAATGCCAAGCTGTTGGCGACGACGATTGGCTCAAAAAACCAAGAAAGCGAGCCGATCAAACGGCTGCCGGCCGTCGGCAAGGCAATGCGCATGAGGCGGACGAACGTCTCTTTGCCGGCTTGAACGTAGTGAAAAAACTTTGTCCGCAGGCGAATCGATTTTTTAACCTTAAATAAAAACAGCAAATACAATAATGCTGCCAGCTCGCCGAGAACGGAAGACGCCATGGCGCCGGCGGCGGCATACTCGACGCCGTACGGCAAAAGCGGCTGTGTGCATAAGGCGATCAAGCTGATGCGGACGATTTGTTCCATCAAGAGCGAGTAGGCGTACGGTTTCATTTGCTGGCGTCCTTGAAAGTAGCCGCGCAGCACCGAAGAGATGGCGACGATCGGCACAATTGGAGCGATGGCAAGAAGCGGATAGTACGTGCGCGGGTCGGTGAACATCGTCCGGGAGAGCCATGGCGCAGCAGCGATCAACGCCGGCAGAAGCACGATGCTTAGCGCGCCGGTGGTGGCCAGCGACACGACGAGAATTTGTTTCACCCGCTGCCGGTCGCCGGCCGCCTCTGCTTCGGCGACGAGTTTGGAAATGGCGACCGGCAGCCCGATCTGCGTCGCGGTAATCGCTAAAACGAGCGTCGGCACGGCCATCATGTACAGCCCGACTCCTTCATCGCCGATCATGCGGGCGACGACAATTCGGTTGATGAAGCCGAGAATTTTCGTAATAAAGCCAGCGGCGATTAAAATGACCGTACCTTGTAAAAATTTAGACATTTTCTCCCCCTGCCTTCTCAAATGCCTCCGTCTTTTATACAATATATGCAAGGCCCATGGCCAAGCATGACAAGATTGGCAGGCGGCAATGGATACAAGGGGGTATGGGGGATGGATGAAAACCGGAAGCTGCGCGAACAGCTCATGCCTGCGCTCGAGTCGAAGTGCGATGAGTTTCGTCTTCTCGGCTATACGCAAGTGACGATGGACGGGCTGTGGGAATGTTTATGTTCCCGCAAGTGGAAGCATCGGCCGGCGGAAAAAAAACTGCATGAGTTGGTCAGCGACATTTTCTCTCTTTCGCCGAGCGAGTATATGATGTTTTTGACGATGCGTTCGTATAAGCAGCAGGCGGCCGGCGATGATGAGTTGGAGCGGGTTTTAAAGGAATTGTTATAGTGGAAAATTGACACTTGCCGGCTGCTGTTTCATAATGGAAGGCGAGGCCAATGTTTTGCTTGGCGCTGCGGCGGACGGCGCCGAGGCAAGTTGAAGGAGGATCTTAAGGAGAATGGTAAAACGAAGCCGCATCGTCGCCTTTTTTCTGCTCCTGCTTTTGTTCGCCGGAGTGATGGGGCCGACGATTCAAGGAATTGTACATAACATCAAACTGGGCCTTGACTTGCAAGGCGGTTTTGAAGTGCTGTATGAAGTGAAGCCGGCCAAAAAAGGCGATAAGATTGACCAAGAGACGCTGCAAAGCACCGTCAGCGCGCTGAATAAACGGATCAACGTCCTTGGCGTCAGCGAGCCGCGCGTTGACATCGAGGGAGGAAACCGCATCCGCGTCCAGCTCGCCGGGGTGAAAGACCAAAATGAGGCGCGCGAAATTTTGTCCACGCAGGCGAAATTGACGTTCCGCGATGTCAATGACAACGTGCTTATGGATGGAAGCGACCTCGTCCAAGGCGGAGCGAAGCTGTCGTTTGATGAAAACGGCCGGCCGAGCGTCGCTCTGAAATTGAAAGACGCCGACAAGTTCCGCCAGGTGACGGAAAAAGTATATAAAATGGGGCCGCCAAACAACATTTTAGTCATTTGGCTCGATTTTAAAGAAGGGGTGGACTCCTACCGGAAAGAAGCGGGCAAAGCTGATCCGAAATTTATTTCCGCCGCTTCAGTCAACCAAGTGTTCAATCAGACGGATGTGTCGATCGTCGGCAATTTTACGGTCAAAGAAGCGCAACAGCTGGCCGATTTGCTCAATGCCGGCGCGCTGCCGGTCGAGCTGCATGAAATTTACTCCACGTCCGTCGGCGCTCAGTTTGGGAAAAACGCCCTGCAAAAAACGGTGTTGGCCGGCATCATCGGTGTGGCGGCGATCTTCTTGTTCATGATTTGGTTTTACCGGCTTCCCGGGATCATCGCCGTCATTACGCTGTCGGTATACATTTATTTGATTTTGCTTTTGTTTGATTGGATGAACGTCGTTATGACGCTGCCAGGCATTGCCGCCCTGATTTTGGGGGTTGGGATGGCGGTCGATGCCAACATTATTACGTACGAACGGATCAAAGAGGAGCTGAAGCTCGGCAAGTCGATGCTGTCGGCGTTCCGTGCTGGCAACCGCGGGTCGTTTGCGACGATTTTTGACGCCAACCTTACGACGATCATCGCCGGCGCTGTTCTTTTTATTTACGGGACAAGCTCGGTGAAAGGGTTTGCGACGACGCTCATCATCAGCATCGTCGTCAGCTTTCTCACCGCCGTTTACGGCACGCGGCTGTTGCTCGGACTGCTTGTGTCAAGCCGCTGGCTCGATAAAAAGCCGGAGTGGTTTGGCGTCAAAAAGTCGGAAATCTTAAACATTGCCGAAACGACCGAGGAAACGGAAGTGCCGACGAAGTTTGACCGCTGGGATTTTGTCAAACATAGCAAAAAGTTTTTCATTTTCTCTGGCGCATTGACGATCGCCGGCGTCATCTCGTTGTTTGCCCTGGGGCTGAATCTTGGCATTGACTTCACGAGCGGAACGCGCGTTGAGGTGACGAGCAGCCAGCCGATCGATGCTAAAGAGTTGAGCCGCTATTTCGAGCGGCTCGGCTACAAGCCGGAAGATGTCGTCCTGTCCGGCACGGATGGGAAAACAGGCGTCGTCCGCTTGATTGGCGTGCTCGATAAGCAAGAAATTGCCAAGCTGAAAAATGAATTGAAGCAAGCGTATGGCAACGAACCAAACATCAGCACCGTCTCTCCGGTCGTCGGCAAGCAGCTGGCTCGCAACGCGCTCATTGCTGTGCTGATTTCCTCGATCGGCATCATTCTTTACGTGACGATCCGCTTTGAGTGGCGAATGGCGCTCGCAGCCATTGTCGCCTTATTGCACGATGCGTTTTTTATCATTACCGTGTTCAGCTTGACGCGTCTTGAAGTCGATTTGACATTCATCGCCGCGGTGCTGACGATCATCGGGTACTCGATCAACGATACGATGGTCACGTTTGACCGCATCCGGGATTTGATGAAAAAGCGGAAAGTGAAAACGGTCGACGACTTGAAGCATATCGTCAACCGGGCGTTGCAGCAAACATTTACGCGCTCGGTCAATACCGTCTTGACCGTCTTGTTTACGGTCATCGCGTTGCTCATCTTTGGCAGCGAAGCGATCCGCAATTTCAACCTCGCCTTGCTCGTTGGACTTGTGTGCGGCGTCTATTCGTCGCTTTGCATCGCTTCTCAGCTTTGGGTCGTTTGGAAAGGACAGGAGCTCAAAAAAGGGAAAGGAGCCAAAAAAGCGGCGGCCGAGGCCGAACCGCAAGTGTAACAGCGCGCCGGAAAAGCGAATGTGCTTTTCCGGCGCCTTTTTGTTCGGTGCAATGCTTAGGGCGGAAAATGGATACACTAACCGTCAGATGCAACATAGGCAGCGCGTGAGGCTGCTGAATGCAAAGGTGGGGGAGATGGCCATGGAACACGAACAGCGGTTCAGGCAGGCGAAAACGGCAGCGATCGTCGGGATCGCTGGAAATATGGCGCTTGCTGCTGTCAAGGCGGCGGTCGGCGTGTGGAGCCAAAGCCAAGCGTTGATCGCTGATGCCGCCCATTCAGCGTCCGATGTTGCCGGCTCGTTCGCCGTTTGGGTCGGACTGCGGGCCGCTGCGCGCCCGCCGGATGAGGATCATCCGTACGGGCATGGGAAAGCGGAATCAATCGCCGCCATTATTGTGGCGGTTCTTCTATTTCTCGTTGGGATCGAGATCGGGCGCTCGGCGTTTCTGTCATTTTTCGCCCCACTGTCGCCGCCCGGGGCGGCCGCCATTTACGTCTTGTTGTTGTCGATTGCTGTCAAAGAAGCGATGTTTCGCTATAAATACCGGCTCGGGAAAAAGCTAAACAGCGATGCGCTGATCATCAACGCCTATGAGCACCGATCGGATGTGTTTTCGTCGTTTGCTGCGCTCATCGGCGTCGGCGCCGCCATTGTCGGTGGAAAATGGGAGATTGACTGGCTTGTATACGCCGACCCGCTCGCCGGATTGTTCGTCTCGCTGCTTGTTCTGAAAATGGCATGGGACCTTGGCCGACAGTCGGTCCATACGGCGATCGACCATGTGCTTCACGAGGAAGAGGCCGGCTATTTGCGCGAGGCGGTCTTGTCCATTCCCGATGTGCGGCAAATCAATGAGCTGCATGCGCGCGAGCACGGCCATTACGTCATCGTCGATTTGAAAATCGCCGTCGATCCGCAATTGACGGTCGAAGAGGGGCACCGGATCGGAAAGAAAGTGAAAGAAAAACTGCTGACGCTGCCGCGCGTCCGCAATGTCATGGTTCACATCAACCCGTACAACCCGGAAAAAAAACCGTAATGTCGTTGCCTGCCCTTTTCTCCTTTTTGTATAATAAGGAGAGTTGAGGTGGGAGACATGTTGAAAGCGAAAACGCGTTGGGAGGTGGAGCGCCTCGATGAGCAGGCGGTGAGGCGGCTGGCTGAGGAAGCCGGCGTCACGCCCTTATTGGCGAGGCTTCTCGTCCGCCGCGGGGTGCAGACGGCCTCGGAGGCGGCGGCGTTTCTCAATCCGCTTCGCCAACCGTTTCATGATCCGTTTTTGCTTGACGGGATGGAGCGAGCGATTCAGCGTCTAAAGCGGGCGATCGACGCGGGTGAACGCGTGTTGGTATACGGCGATTACGATGCCGATGGCGTTTGCAGCACGTCGGTGATGGTGAGTGCTCTCAAGGAGGCGGGGGCGTCGGTCGAGTTCTACATTCCGAACCGATTTACGGAAGGATACGGGCCGAACATGGCGGCGTTTCGCTCCGCAAAAGAGCGCGGCGTTTCCGTCATTGTGACCGTCGACAATGGGATTGCGGCGGTCAAGGAAATTGCGGCCGCCAACGAGTGGGGGATGGATGTCATCGTAACGGATCACCACGAGCCAGGTCCGGTGTTGCCGGAGGCGCATGCGATCATTCATCCGAAGCAGCCGGGAAGTACATATCCGTTTCGCGATTTAGCCGGCGTCGGCGTTGCGTTTAAGGTAGCCCATGCCTTGCTTGGGCGGGTGCCGCGCCATTTGCTTGATTTGGTCGCGATCGGCACGATCGCTGATTTGGTTCCGCTTGTTGGGGAAAACCGCCTCTTTGTTGCACACGGGCTTGAAGCGTTGCGAGCGACGGAGCGCATCGGGCTGCGCGCTCTTTTTCGGCAATGCCGCATTGATGCGGCGGCCATCAACGAACAGACGGTCGGATTTGTCATCGCTCCGCGCTTGAACGCGGCGGGGCGCCTCGGCGGCGCCGATCCGGCAGTGGCGCTCTTAATGACGGACGATGAGAACGAAGCGGTGCAGCTGGCGGCGGAGATGGACGAGTTAAACCGCGAACGTCAGCAGCTTGTGGCACAAATCGCTGAAGAAGCGGCGGACATGGTGCGCCGCCAATTTCCTCCTGAGGAACATCGCGTCTTGGTTGTGGCAGGCGAAGGATGGAATGCCGGAGTGGTGGGCATTGTTGCTTCTAAGCTTGTCGAGCAGTTTTACCGCCCGGCGGTCGTGCTTTCCATCGACCGGGAAAAAGGGATCGCCAAAGGGTCAGCCCGCAGCATTCATGGGTTTGACTTATTCGCCAGCCTGTCGCAATGCCGCGACCTGTTGCCGCACTTTGGCGGCCACCCGATGGCGGCGGGGATGACATTGTCGCTTGATGATGTCGAAGAATTACGGCAACGGCTGAACGACATCGCCGCCGAAACGTTGTCTGAGGACGATTTTACGCCGCCGACGTTCATTGATGCTTCCTGTTCGATTGCTGAGTTGACGCTGTCGGCCGCCCGCAGCCTTGAGCGGTTCGCTCCGTTTGGCGTCGGCAATCCGCGGCCGCTTGTTCTCATTGAAGGGGCGTCCGTTGAAACCATGCGGCGCGTCGGGGCGAACGGAGCCCATATGAAAGCCGTCTTTTCCCAAGACGGGGCCGCGATCGATGCCATCGGCTTCGGCCTTGGGCCGTTATGCGAAGAAATCGCTCCGGATGCGCGCATTTCGGCGGTCGGGGAGCTGTCGGTGAACGAATGGAACGGGTTCGCCAAGCCGCAGCTGTCGTTGTGTGATCTGGCGGTCAGCGACTGCCAGCTGTTTGACGTCCGCGGCTGCCGCGACGTCCGTCCACTTCTTGAGCGGCTGCCAAAAGAGAAGCGGCTAGTCGTCTCCTTTCGCTGTGAAACTGGGCAGCGCCCGGACGTGGCGCCATTTCGCGGGGAGCTTCATTGCGTGCCGACCGAAGAAGAGGCGGGCGCCTTATCGATTGACGACCGCTATGTCGTGCTGCTTGACGTGCCGCCGCGGCTGGCCTTGCTGTCGGCGCTTCTTGGCAGCGGGCGGCCGGCGCGCATTTACGCGGTGTTTGCCCAGCCCGAGGCGCAATTTTTCCGCACGTTTCCGACGCGCGAACATTTTAAATGGTTTTACGCCTTTTTGCATCAACACCGTTCGTTTCCGCTCGCCAAGCGCGGTGGTGAGCTGGCCCGCGCCCGCGGTTGGACGGAAGAGACGGTTCATTTTATGGCGAAAGTATTTTTAGAGCTTGACTTTATCAGCGAACAAAACGGCGTCATTTCGCTCGTTCATCAGCCGGCGAAGCGCGATTTGCACGAATCGCCGACGTACCGCCGGCGGCGGGACGAGCTCGAGGCGGAGCATCAGTTAGTCTATTCCACTTACGAGCAATTGAAACGCTGTTTGGCGGAAATGACACGTTCGCAAACGCACGAGGAGGCAAACGTATCATGGACTTAAAACAATACATTACGATTGTGCCCGATTTCCCGAAGCCGGGCATCATGTTTAAAGATATTACAACGCTGATGGACAACGGTCCGGCGTACAAATATGCGACCGACCAAATTGTTCAATATGCGCGCGAAAAACAAATCGATATCGTCGTTGGTCCGGAAGCGCGCGGCTTTATCATCGGATGCCCAGTCGCCTATGCGCTTGGCGTCGGATTTGCGCCGGTGCGCAAGGAAGGGAAGCTGCCGCGCGAAGTCGTCCGTGTGGAGTATGGCCTGGAATATGGAACAGATGTCTTGACGATGCATAAAGATGCCATTAAGCCAGGGCAGCGCGTGTTGATCACCGACGACTTGCTGGCGACGGGCGGGACGATGCGGGCGACGATCGATTTGGTGGAACAGCTCGGCGGAGTGGTGGCCGGATTGGCGTTTTTGATTGAGCTTACCGAGCTTGGCGGCCGCAAAAAATTGGAAGGCTACGATATTTTGACGCTGATGCAGTTTTAAACAGTCGACATTGTTCGCATCTTCGGATACAATAAAGAAAAAAGGGGCACTCACACATGAGTGCTCTTTCTTATTAACCGTATGAACGCAACGGACCTCTGTGCTTTGCAGCTTCAATTTTAATCGATTAAAAAGGTGATTCAACCCTATGGCCAATGAACAAGTGCTGACAGCGGAGCAAGTGTTTGAACGAGCGAGCTGTTATTTGTCGGAACAAGACGTCGCCTTTTTGAAAAAGGCGTATGAGTTTGCCAAGCACGCCCATCGCGACCAATTTCGGAAATCGGGCGAACCATACATCATCCATCCGATTCAAGTCGCGGGCATTTTGGTGGACTTAAAGATGGACGCGACAACGATCGCCGCCGGGTTTTTGCATGATGTCATCGAAGACACCGAGGCGACAAAAGAAGACCTCGAGCGCGAGTTCGGCGCGGAAGTGGCGATGCTTGTCGACGGGGTGACGAAGCTTGGGAAAATTAAATATAAATCGCAGGAAGAACAGCAGGCGGAAAACCACCGGAAAATGTTTTTGGCCATGGCGCAAGATATCCGGGTCATTTTGATCAAGCTCGCCGACCGGCTGCACAATATGCGGACATTGAAACATTTGCCGGCCGAAAAACAGCGGCGCATTGCCAATGAGACGCTCGAAATTTTCGCTCCGCTCGCGCATCGGCTCGGCATTTCGAAAATCAAATGGGAGCTTGAGGATACGGCGCTTCGCTATTTAAACCCGCAGCAATATTACCGCATCGTCAATTTAATGAAGAAAAAGCGGGCCGAGCGCGAGCAATATTTGGAGGAAGTCATTCAAGAAGTGCGCGAACGGCTCAACGAAGTGCATATTCCTTGCGAAATTTCCGGGCGTCCGAAACATATTTACAGCATTTATCGAAAAATGGTGATGCAAAATAAACAGTTCAACGAAATTTACGATTTGCTCGCTGTCCGCATCATCGTCAACAGCATCAAAGACTGCTATGCTGTGCTCGGCATTATTCATACATGCTGGAAGCCAATGCCAGGCCGCTTCAAAGACTACATCGCCATGCCGAAGCCGAACATGTACCAATCGCTCCATACGACGGTGATCGGCCCAAAAGGCGAACCGCTTGAGGTGCAAATCCGCACGTTTGAAATGCATCAAATCGCCGAGTTCGGGATCGCCGCCCATTGGGCGTACAAAGAAGGAAAGACGATCAAACCCAACTCGTTTGAAGAAAAGCTGTCTTGGTTTCGGGAAATTTTGGAATGGCAAAACGACGCCAGCAATGCCGAAGAGTTCATGGAATCGCTCAAGATGGATTTGTTTTCCGACATGGTGTTCGTCTTCACGCCAAAAGGCGATGTCATCGAGCTGCCGGCCGGATCGGTGCCAATCGATTTCGCTTACCGCATCCATTCGGAAATCGGCAACAAGACGATCGGGGCGAAAGTCAACGGCAAAATGGTGCCGCTTGACTACAAGCTGCAAACGGGCGACATCGTCGAAATTTTAACTTCCAATCATTCGTACGGTCCGAGCCAAGACTGGC
The DNA here is from genome assembly GCF_056494105.1 of Geobacillus sp. PLS 41. Taxonomy (NCBI): domain Bacteria; kingdom Bacillati; phylum Bacillota; class Bacilli; order Caryophanales; family Anoxybacillaceae; genus Geobacillus; species Geobacillus sp. PLS 41. The sequence continues at coordinate 1,528,544 of NZ_CM151395.1, forward strand.
TGAAACTGGCGAAAACGTCGCAGGCGCGCAACAAAATCCGCCAGTTTTTCAAAAAGCAACGGCGCGAAGAAAACATCGAAAAAGGCAAAGAGATGGTCGAAAAAGAGGTGCGCAGCCTCGGCTTTGAGCCGAAAGAAGTGATGACGGCCGACAACGTAAAGCGCGTCGCCGAAAAGTTCAACTTCTCGAACGAAGACGATATGTATGCGGCAGTCGGCTATCATGGCATCACAGCGGCGCAAATCGCCCATCGGTTGACGGAAAAATGGCGAAAGCAGCGCGATCTCGAGGAACAGCAGCGCAAACTGGCCGAAGCGGTCTTCGAAGCCAAGCTGCCAGCTGGCAAAAAGCGCGACTGCGGCATTCGCGTCCAAGGAATGGACAACTTGCTCATCCGTTTGTCGCGCTGCTGCAACCCGGTGCCGGGCGATGAAATTATCGGCTTCATTACCCGCGGCCGCGGCATTTCCGTCCACCGCGCCGATTGCCCGAACGTCAAGACCGAAGAAGCGGCCGATCGGTTGATTGCCGTAGAATGGGAGAGCGGAGCAAACGGCGAGCGTGAATATAACGTGGACATTGAGATCACCGGATTTGACCGCCGCGGTTTGCTGAATGAGGTGCTGCAGGCGGTGAATGAAACGCGCACCGATATTTCCGCCGTCTCGGGACGCTCAGACCACCGACATAAAATTGCGACGATCCATATGACAATCGCCATTCATAATTTGAGCCACTTGCAAAAAGTCGTCGAACGAATCAAACAAATTCCCGACATTTATTCCGTCCAGCGCTTGATGAACAACTAAGGGCGGCGAAAGGAGGGATGCAAGTGAGAGCGGTCATCCAGCGGGCGAAAGAGGCCAAAGTCACCGTCGGCGGCGAAGTCGTTGGTGCCATTGATGCGGGTTTTGTCGTCCTTCTTGGCATCACGCATGAAGATACAGAAGACGATGCTGCCTATTTGGCTGAGAAAATCGCTCATTTGCGCGTTTTTGAAGATGAAGACGGAAAAATGAACCGCTCCTTGCTTGACGTCGGCGGGGCGGTGCTGTCGGTGTCGCAGTTCACCCTTTACGGCGACTGCCGAAAAGGCCGGCGCCCGAACTTTATGGCGGCGGCCAAGCCCGACCATGCCTTGCCGCTGTATGAGGCGTTCAACGCCGCTTTGCGCGAAAGAGGCGTTCATGTAGAAACCGGCGTATTCGGTGCGATGATGGACGTATCGCTCACAAACGACGGGCCAGTCACCTTGATCATCGACAGCAGCGAGAAACTGGGAAACAGATGAAGTTTCCCGGTTTCTTTTTTTATTTTCGGCGAAAAATGGGAAAGATGAAAACAGTGGCATAGCAGAGAAAGGAGGAGGGCGATGCGGCAGACGAGAAAAAGTGAACAGGCGCACCAGGCAAGCGATGTGCTGTCCGTCGACTTTCACGAATGGGTGCGGCTCGAGGCCCAATATAGAGCGTTTGAGTTGGCATCCGAATTCGGTGTGGCGCCGAAAGACGTACAAATGTTGAAAAAACAGCAGCCCCGCCCGTAAACATGGCGAGTTGGAAGGAGCGCACGGGGCGTGTGGATGTTTCGTGGGCCTAGGCGGTGTGGCCGTTCAGACGAAACAGCTGCGAATGAGCGCTGCGCATCCGCTCAACACTGATCCGGCTCGGTAGAGGAAAAAATCCATTGCATATGTATTGACAAACATATGCCCCTATATGATAATAAGTATTGGTTTAAAATTATTATAAATTAACAGTCGCAGGAGGTAGATGAAGCAATGTCTTTGGTTGGGAAAAAAGTACAACCATTCCGTGCCCAAGCGTATCACAACGGCGAATTCATCGAAGTGACAGAGCAAGACTTCATGGGGAAATGGAGCATCGTTTGCTTCTATCCAGCGGACTTTACGTTCGTCTGCCCGACGGAGCTCGAAGATTTGCAAGATCACTACGCGACGTTTAAAGAACTTGGCGTGGAAGTGTACTCGGTTTCGACCGACACTCACTTTACTCATAAAGCATGGCACGATACATCGCCAGCCATCAGCAAAATCGAATACGTGATGATTGGCGATCCTTCGCATCAACTGTCGCGCATGTTTGATGTGCTCGATGAAGAACAAGGATTGGCGCAGCGCGGCACGTTCATCATCGATCCAGACGGCGTCATTCAAGCGGTGGAAATCAATGCGGACGGCATCGGCCGCAACGCCAGCACGCTGATTGATAAAATTAAAGCGGCCCAATATGTGCGCAACCATCCGGGTGAAGTCTGCCCGGCGAAATGGAAAGAAGGAGCGGAAACGCTGAAGCCAAGCCTAGACCTCGTCGGCAAAATTTAAGGGGGGCTTAGGCGATGCTGCTGGATGCTGACATCAAGGCGCAACTAGCCCAGTATTTGCAATTGCTTGAAAATGATATTGTCTTGACGGTAAGCGCGGGAGACGACAACGTTTCCCGCGATATGCTTGCTTTAATCGATGAATTAACGGCGATGTCGTCGAAAATCAAAGTGGAAAAAGCGAAGCTGGAACGAACGCCAAGCTTCAGCGTCAACCGGGTCGGCGAAAACACCGGCATCACCTTCGCCGGCGTGCCGCTCGGCCATGAATTTACGTCCCTCGTTTTGGCGCTGCTTCAAGTGAGCGGGCGGCCGCCGAAAGTCAGCCAAGACGTCGTGGACCGCATTCAACAAATCAGAGGCAAACATCATTTTGAAACGTACGTCAGCCTGACCTGCCACAACTGCCCGGACGTCGTGCAAGCGCTCAACATTATGAGCGTGTTGAACCCAGATATTTCGCATACGATGATCGACGGGGCGGCGTTTAAAGAAGAAGCGGAGCAAAAAGGGATTATGGCCGTACCGACGGTGTTTTTAAACGGCAAACTGTTCGCGAGCGGCCGCATGTCGCTTGAAGATATCCTCGCCAAATTAGGGAGTGCTCCGGATGCTTCTTCCTTCGCCGACAAAGAGCCGTTCGACGTGTTGGTGATCGGCGGCGGCCCTGCGGGTGCGACAGCAGCCATTTACGCAGCGCGCAAAGGCATTCGCACTGGGATTGTTGCGGAGCGCTTCGGTGGACAAATTTTAGATACGCTCGGCATTGAAAACTTTATCAGCGTCAAATATACGGAAGGACCGAAGCTTGCGGCCAGCATTGAGGAACATGTGAAGCAATACAACGTCGACATCATGAACTCGCAGCGGGCAAAACGACTCGAGAAAAAAGACTTGATTGAAGTCGAGTTGGAAAACGGCGCCGTGTTGAAAAGCAAAACGGTTGTGATCGCAACGGGCGCCCGTTGGCGCAACCTTGGCGTGCCGGGCGAGGAAGAGTTCAAAAACAAAGGGGTCGCCTATTGCCCGCATTGCGACGGCCCGCTGTTCGAAGGGAAGCACGTGGCGGTCATCGGCGGCGGGAACTCTGGAGTCGAAGCGGCGATTGACCTCGCTGGCATCGCCAGCCATGTGACGCTGCTTGAGTTCGCCCCTGAACTCAAGGCCGATGCTGTTTTGCAAGATCGTTTGTACAGCTTGCCGAACGTAACGGTGATTAAAAACGCGCAAACGACGGAAATCACCGGCACGGACAAAGTCAACGGCTTGACGTACATTGACCGGGAAACAGGGGAAGAACATCATATCGAATTGCAAGGCGTGTTCGTGCAAATCGGCCTTGTTCCGAACACCGAATGGTTGGAAGGAACGGTGGAACGGAATCGCTTCGGTGAAATTATCGTCGATAAACGCGGCGCGACGAACATTGAAGGCGTCTTTGCCGCGGGCGACTGCACGGACAGCGCCTATAAGCAAATCATTATTTCGATGGGCTCGGGTGCAACCGCAGCGTTAAGCGCGTTTGATTATTTGATTCGCCATTAAAGAGAGCCGAAGGTGGACCGCCTCTTCGATCCCATGGAGGGGCGGTTCAATGAATCGGCTCTCTTTTTTTACAACAAGGAGAAAAATGCGATGAGACATCAAGGTTTTTCTCTTTGCGAACAACCATGAATCACAGCTGCTAGGACAACTTGACAAACGGGCGAGATTGTCCGTAATATAAAATTACATCTTTCTCATACGGAACAACCGATGATGGAGAAAAGTAGTTAAGGTCCACATGGCCAGAGAGGAAGCGCCCAAGGCTGCGAGCGCTTCTCCATGATGGCTTAACGAAAGACACTCCGTAGGTTTCCCTTTGAACGCGCTTTGCGCCAGTAAAGGGGAACGTGTGCCATGCGTTAATGGCGACAAGCGGAAGCCGGATCGGCTTCAATTAGGGTGGCACCGCGGGAATGACGCTCTCGTCCCTATCGATCACAGGGACAAGGGCGTTTTATTTTGGGCAAAGGAGGATGAGCATGGCTTTTCAAATTCCAAGAGGGACACAAGATGTGCTGCCGGGTGACTCGGAAAAATGGCAATATGTCGAGCACATTGCCCGCAGCCTCTGCAGCCGGTATGGGTATCAGGAAATCCGGACGCCGATTTTTGAACATACGGAGCTTTTTTTGCGCGGCGTGGGGGATACAACGGACATTGTGCAAAAAGAAATGTACACGTTCGAAGACAAAGGGGGGCGCGCGCTGACGCTCCGCCCGGAAGGAACGGCGCCGGTTGTCAGAGCGTTTGTCGAGCATAAGCTGTACGGCAGTCCGAACCAGCCGCTGAAATTGTATTACAGCGGGCCGATGTTTCGCTACGAGCGTCCGGAAGCGGGACGGTTCCGCCAGTTCGTCCAGTTCGGCGTCGAGGCGCTCGGCAGCAGCGATCCGGCGATTGACGCCGAGGTGATGGCGCTAGCGATGCATATTTACGAAGCGCTTGGCTTAAAACGGATCCGGCTTGTCATTAACAGCTTGGGCGACCTTGACAGCCGCCGGGCGCACCGAGAGGCGCTTGTTCGCCATTTTTCAAACCGCATCCACGAGCTGTGCCCGGACTGCCAGACGAGGCTTCATACGAATCCGCTCCGCATTCTCGACTGCAAAAAAGACCGCGATCATGAGCTGATGGCGACGGCGCCGTCGATTTTAGACTATTTAAATGACGAATCGCGCGCCTATTTTGAGAAAGTGAAACAATACTTGACAGCGCTCGGCATCCCGTTTGTCATCGATGCGCGGCTCGTGCGCGGGCTTGACTATTACAACCACACGACGTTTGAAATTATGAGCGAAGCGGAAGGATTTGGCGCGGCGGCGACGCTGTGCGGCGGCGGGCGTTACAACGGGCTTGTCCAAGAAATCGGCGGTCCGGAGACGCCGGGCATCGGCTTTGCCTTGAGCATCGAGCGGCTGTTGGCCGCCCTTGACGCCGAAGGAGTGGAATTGCCGGTGGAGAGTGGGCTTGACTGCTATGTCGTCGCTGTCGGTGAGCGGGCGAAAGACGAGGCGGTCCGCCTCGTTTATGCATTGCGCCGCTCCGGATTGAGGGTCGATCAAGATTATTTGGGCCGAAAATTGAAGGCGCAGCTGAAGGCCGCCGACCGGCTTGGGGCATCGTTTGTCGCCATTATCGGCGATGAAGAACTCGAGAGACAGGAAGCGGCGGTAAAGCATATGGCGAGCGGCGAGCAAACGAATGTACCGCTCGGCGAGTTGGCGCACTTTTTGCATGAACGGATCGGGAAGGAGGAGTGAGCGAATGGAACGCACATATTATTGCGGAGAAGTGCCGGAAACGGCCGTCGGCGAGCGCGTCGTGCTCAAAGGCTGGGTGCAAAAGCGCCGCGACTTAGGCGGCCTCATTTTCATTGACTTGCGCGACCGAACGGGCATCGTCCAAGTTGTCGCCAGCCCGGACGTGTCGGCTGAAGCGCTGGCGGCAGCGGAGCGCGTGCGGAGCGAATACGTTTTAAGCGTCGAAGGAACGGTCGTCGCCCGCGCGCCCGAGACGGTCAATCCGAACATCGCGACCGGCCGCATTGAAATTCAGGCGGAACGAATCGAGATCATCAACGAGGCAAAAACGCCGCCGTTTTCGATTTCCGATGACACGGATGCGGCGGAAGACGTGCGCTTAAAATATCGGTATTTGGATTTGCGCCGCCCAGTCATGTTTCAAACACTGGCGCTTCGCCACAAAATCACAAAGACGGTGCGCGACTTTTTGGATAGCGAACGCTTTTTGGAAATTGAAACGCCGATGTTGACGAAAAGCACGCCGGAAGGGGCGCGTGACTATTTGGTGCCAAGCCGCGTCCATCCGGGCGAATTTTACGCCTTGCCGCAGTCGCCGCAAATTTTTAAGCAGCTGCTCATGGTCGGCGGCGTGGAACGGTACTACCAAATCGCCCGTTGCTTCCGTGACGAGGATTTGCGCGCTGACCGCCAGCCGGAATTTACGCAAATCGACATCGAAATGTCGTTTATCGAACAAAAGGATATTATGGATTTAACCGAACGGATGATGGCTGCCGTCGTGAAAGCGGCAAAAGGGATCGACATCCCGCGCCCGTTTCCGCGCATCACGTATGACGAGGCGATGAGCCGCTACGGCTCGGACAAGCCGGATATACGCTTTGGCCTCGAGCTCGTCGACGTATCGGAAATCGTCCGTAATTCAGCATTTCAAGTGTTCGCCCGCGCCGTCAAAGAAGGAGGCCAAGTGAAGGCGATCAACGCGAAAGGTGCTGCCCCTCGCTATTCGCGTAAAGATATTGACGCCTTAGGAGAATTTGCCGGCCGCTACGGGGCGAAAGGGCTCGCCTGGCTGAAAGCGGAAGGCGAAGAGCTGAAAGGACCGATCGCCAAGTTTTTCACCGATGAGGAACAGGCGGCGCTGCGTCGAGCGCTTGCTGTCGAAGACGGAGATTTGCTTTTGTTTGTCGCCGACGAAAAAGCGATCGTCGCAGCGGCGCTCGGCGCGTTGCGGCTGAAGCTTGGCAAGGAGCTCGGCTTGATCGACGAAGCGAAGCTCGCGTTTTTGTGGGTGACGGATTGGCCGCTTTTGGAGTATGACGAAGAAGAAGGGCGCTATTACGCCGCCCACCATCCGTTTACGATGCCGGTGCGCGACGACATTCCGCTGTTGGAGACAAACCCAAGCGCCGTCCGCGCGCAGGCGTACGATCTCGTCTTAAATGGCTATGAGCTTGGCGGCGGCTCGCTTCGCATTTTCGAGCGGGACGTGCAAGAAAAAATGTTCCGCGCCTTAGGGTTCAGCGAAGAAGAAGCGCGCCGCCAGTTCGGATTCTTGCTTGAGGCGTTTGAATACGGCACTCCGCCGCACGGCGGCATTGCGCTTGGCCTTGACCGGCTGGTGATGTTGCTCGCTGGGCGCACGAACTTGCGCGATACGATCGCGTTTCCGAAAACGGCGAGCGCGAGCTGCTTGCTTACCGAAGCGCCGGGGCCGGTCAGCGACAAGCAGCTCGAGGAGCTGCACTTGGCGGTTGTGCTTCCGGAAAACGAGTAACAGCGGCATCTGAAAAAGAAACGTTGGCAATAGATGTTCACAAAGGCTGAAAAATGTGTTACAATAAAACTAACAACCGTCCTAATGTGTTCGTCGGATCACTGATCGTTTTGACCGAACAGTTTATGATCCGGGAGCTCGGGGTTTCCAAGCGGCGTGCACGCCTCTTCGTCACAGGGGAAGCGCAAACCTTGGAACAGGGCACCCACCTATGGGAGAGCGGGTTCAAAACGAAGGCATCGACGGCACGATTGGGACTGGCGACATTAAGGAATCAACAACATTTCCCCTATGCGGATGGCCGCATAGGGGTTTTGTTTTGCCAGCAAAATGCCGTTGCCTCTTTTGCTGTCTTGATGGTAGGATAAAAAGCGGCATAAACATCAATTTTGAAGCAAACGGAGAGGAGAACGATGCTGCACCAATTTTCCCGCAATGAACTCGCGATTGGCCCTGAAGGGTTGGAACGCTTAAAAAACGCCACCGTCGCCGTCCTTGGCGTCGGCGGCGTGGGGTCGTTCGCCGTCGAGGCGCTCGCCCGTTCCGGCATTGGCCGATTGGTGCTTGTTGATCGCGATAACGTCGATATCACCAACATCAACCGGCAAATCCATGCGTTGCTCTCGACCATCGGGCGTCCGAAAGTGGAGCTCATGAAAGAGCGCATCGCCGACATCAACCCGGCGTGCGAGGTGATCGCTTTGCAAATGTTTTATACGGAAGAGACGTATGAGCAATTTTTCGCCTATGATCTGGATTTTGTCATCGATGCGTCCGACACGATTGTGTACAAAGTGCATTTGATGAAACAATGCCTCAAGCGCGGCATTCCGATCATCTCCAGCATGGGTGCGGCGAACAAAATGGATCCGACCCGGTTCCGCATTGCCGATATTTCGAAAACACACACCGATCCGATCGCGAAAGTCATCCGCGCCAAGCTGCGCAAAGAAGGGATCCGCCGCGGCATTCCGGTCGTCTTTTCCGACGAGAAGCCGGTGAAAATCCGCGAAGATGTCCGCCAGGTCGTCGGCAATGACGCTTCGCCGATCCGCAAGGCGAAAATGCCGCCGTCTTCGAATGCTTTCGTTCCATCAGTTGCCGGGCTTATTATGGCTTCCTACGTGATTCATCGTCTATTAGAGGGAATTCCCATAAGGCGCGTTGGCGACGATTGAACGACTCCACCTTCATTTCGAACAAAATGGGAAGGTGGAGATTCCTGTGAACATCGGTGCATTCACCGGTTTGTTAGCGGGCGCTGTCCGTCGTTCCAGCGGTGAAAACGTGTCCCGATGCTTGTTGGGGCACCTTCTTTTTTTATGAATGGGCGAGCGATTCGTTCGATCCGTTCGCCTCGGCGGCAAACAGCTGGGCAAGAGAGAAGCGGTCGCCTTCTTCGGAAGCGAGCTGGCGGGCGCGGGCCATGATTTTCACGAGCGCTTCATAATCTTCTTGCACGGTGGTCTGCCTCGTTTCAAGGCGTTCGAGTTTTTGAGCAAGCTGTTCGTTCCGCGTCTGCCATTCCGCCCGCTCGCGTTTCAGGCGCTCGTTGTCCTGGCGGATCGCTTCCATCTCCTCGATGCCGCGCCGCAATGTTTGCAAAAATGAAATGCACTGCTCCAGTGTCAATGGGGCCGCCGGGAGAAAAGGCGATGACCCTTCGGCGCCATCCCGTTCTCCAGAAGGACTCCAAGCAGCAACCGTACTGTCTTTTTGCCACTTTTTCATCATTTCGAGCGCCCGTTTCCGTTCTTTCCGCTGCTTTTTTGCCTGTTCGATCGCCTCAAGGTACCGTTTGCGCACCTCGGCGTTCCAACGGAATCCGCATGCTGCCGCTGTGCGGTGCAGTTGTCTCCCAACGACTTCAAAAGCGGCAAGTTGCGTTTTTCCTTCGCGTATATATTGCAGCACCGTTTCAGCCAACAGTACATCTTCTTCATGTGACCAAGCATCCTGTCTTGTTTTCATGTTGTCCACCCCATCAAATGGTAATGTTGATATGGTCATAGTTTTTCCGTTTGATTTCCACTTTAAACTTCGCCCTTTTCATTTTTCCCATTTTCATGTATCATAGAAATAGTTTTGTATGACCGGTCAGTTCAAAACAATTAGACTGATTGGTCAAAATCGTGGGATGAGAGGTGGCATGATGACGTTTTTGACCAGGTTCAGTTTGAAAAATGCGGCAGCTGTGTTTGTATGTTCGTTTTTGCTCATGTTTCTAGGGCTGTATTCCTTCTCCTCCTTGAAGGTCGATTTGCTGCCGAACATTGAATTTCCCCAGTTGTCGATTGAAGTGGTCTATCCTGGGGCTTCTCCGCAAGACGTGAATGAGGAGGTCACGGCCAAGCTCGAGGAAAAACTGAAGTCCCTTGACGGGCTTAAGCAAATGCAGAGTTCTTCCTATGAAGGAATGGCCGTTATGAATCTTGAATTTCCGTTTCGGACGGATATGGAGAAAATGGAGCGGCAGGTCGAATCGCTCATTGATAAGGCAGGATTGCCCGATAATGTGCAAACGGAAGTCAATCGGTTTTCATTTGGTTCCATCCCGGTTTTCAACATTTCCTTGTTTGCCAAAAACGGAACCGATCTGCAAACGTTGCTGGAAACCGAAGTGATTCCAGAATTGAATAAAATCGACGGGGTGAATTCCGTTTCGATCGGTGGAGACAGCGAGCGCCTCATCCGGATCACAGTCGATCGGAAAAAGGCTGCTCAGGCGGGATTGAACTTGTCAGAGATTAAAAACCAAATCAATGAAAAGGTGTTGGCGTTCCCGGCTGGAACGTTGCAAACCGATACATGGCAAATTCCTGTTCGCGTCGAGGAAAAATTGAACACCATCCATGAGTTGAAAAATCTGAAACTCGTGCCGACAGCTGTTCCTATGGCGGCGAATGGATTGCAGCGCGTTGCGTCCGTGAAGCTTGGGGATATTGCGACGATTGAGGAAGTCAACGAGCAAAGCGAATTCACCCGCTATAATTTGAAGCCATCGCTGTCGATGGCGGTGACGAAAAAACAAGATGCCAATACGATTGAAGTGGCAGACCAAGTGATCAAAGTGCTGAATTCCTACAAACATCAGTTTGATTATTCCATCGGGTTTGATTCGTCAGCTGGCATCAAACAATCCGTTGAATCGCTTGTCCGTGAAGGGCTGCTCGGGGCGCTGTTCGCTTCGCTGGCCGTCTTGCTCTTTTTGCGCAACGTTCGGGCGACTGTGATTGCCATCGTCTCGATTCCGCTCTCGCTGCTTGTATCGGCCATTTTTCTCAATCGTATGGATATTACCCTCAATGTCATGACGCTTGGCGGCATGGCCGTCGCCGTCGGCCGAGTCGTGGATGACAGCATTGTCGTGATCGAAAATATTTTCCGCCGCGTCCGCCGGGAGAAAACAGGCATGAGCGATGATTTAGTCGAGCAATCAACGAAAGAAATTGTCAAAGCGATTGTGTCCTCGACCATCACAACGGTTGTCGTCTTTTTGCCTCTCGGGCTTGTTGGGGGCATTACAGGGGAATTTTTCCTGCCTTTTGCCTTGACGATTACGTTTGCCCTGTTGGCCTCTTTGTTGGTGGCCGTGACAGTTGTGCCGATTTTAGCGAAATTTTCGTTCCGCCGTGTGCCGCCAGAGGAAAAAGAAGGAGCGCTTCAGCGTCTGTATGGCCGAATCATTGAATGGGCGCTCAACCATAAAGCGATTGTCTTTGTGTTGTCGGTTGTGCTATTGGTTGGTTCATTGACGCTCGTGCCGAAACTTGGATTTACGTTTTTGCCGAACGAAGAGCAGAAAACGCTGGTGGCGAGCATTGAACTGCCGGCTTCCACATCGGTGGCCAAAACGAATGATGTGTCGTTGGAGATGGAAAAGATGTTTTTAAAACGAAGCGATGTCGAGAGCGTCACCGCCGCGGTGGGAAGCCGCGATTTCCGCACAGGATTGAAGCGGCCCAATCAAGCCAGCTATTATATTCTATTAAAGGACAGCGCTGACACCGCGAAAACCGTGGCCGTTTTCGAAAAAGAAATGCGCCGCATCGCGAATCAGCTCGCGCCCGGGGCAAAAGTGGGCGTGCAAGAGATGTCGAGCGGAGGGCCGCCAACGAATAATAACGTGAATATTGACTTATACTCCAATGATTTGGAGGCGCTCCAAACAGCAGCCAAACAGGTCGAGACGTATTTAAAACAACGCGATGATGTCAAAGATGTGACGAATAACTTGACGGAAAAGCAAAAACAAGTGATTGTCGCCATTGATCCGGAAAAGGCGGCCGCTTATGGCGTTTCGGGCATGCAATTGCTGGGGGCGGTGGCCGATGCGACCAAACCGGTCGATGTGGGGACGCTGAAACTCGGCGGCAAGGATGAGCAAGTCGAACTTTCGTATGATGAAACGTTGGGATCGATCGATGAGTTGAAAGAGCTTCCGATCGTGACGAGAAACGGAGTGATTCCACTTTCAGCTGTCGCCGAAGTGAAAGAGGCGGACGTGTATACGTCCATTCAAAAGCTGGACGGAAAAGTGTTTGCCCGCGTATCCGCCCAGATTGTCGGCGACAACATTCAGAAAGTAACGAATGATATTTCGAAACATGTAAATGATTTGAAGATCCCATCCGATGTCACAGTGAAAACGGGCGGCGGAAGCGATGAGACGGTGCAGACGTTCCGCGAGCTCGGTGTGGCCATGGCGGCGGCCATCGGGCTTGTGTATTTGACGATGCTGATTACATTTGGCAAAGTGCGGGTGCCGCTGATCATTTTATCTTCCCTTTTGTTTGTTCCCATCGGTTCGCTGTTTGCTTTGTATGTGGCCGATGAGCCGCTTTCCATCAGCGTCATGATCGGCTTGTTGATGCTCATTGGCATCGTGACGACCAATGCGATCGTGCTGGTGGATCGAATCGGACAAAACCGCGAACAAAAACGGATGACGGTGCGAAGCGCCATCATTGAAGCCGGCAAAACACGGCTGCGGCCGATTTTAATGACAGCCTTTGCGACTGTGACAGCGCTCATTCCGCTTGCGCTGACGAATGAGGTCGGCACGTTGATTTCGAAAGGGCTGGCCATCACGGTCATCGGCGGCCTGACGTCGTCGACGTTATTGACGCTTGTGTTCATTCCTGCGATGTATGAGGCGTTTTTCTTCCGGACGGCAAAACGCGAACCGATGGCAAAATGACAGGGCTGGATGGCCGGATAACGGGCCGTCCGGCATTTTTTTCATGGCAAGATCGACTATAATGGACATGAAGAAGGAGTAAGGAAGGAGAAAACATTGGGACGGAAAGAGGACATCATTGAAACGGCGATGAAATTATTCGCCGAAAAAGGCTATCACGCTACCTCCATGCAGGAAATAGCCGAGCGGAGCGGAGTAGCCAAAGGTTCGATTTACAATTATTTCAAATCAAAAGAAGAGTTGGCTGTATCGATTTTCCGCTACCATTATGAAGTCTTGTTTCGCCAGCTTAAACAAATCGAGGCTGATCCCGCCTTAACCGCGCGCGAGCGGTTTTGCCGTCAGTTGACTGTACAAATCCAGCTGTTTGACGAACATAAAGAGCTGGTGCAAATGCAGTTGGGCGAACAAGCTGTGAAGGTGAGCCATGAGGTGCAGCATCTGGTGTTTCGCATCCGCGCCCATACGCTCCACTGGTATCGCCGGGCGATTGAAGACATATACGGCGAACAAGTGCGTCCAGTTTCGTTTGATTGCGCGACGATGCTCAACGGAATGCTGAAAGAATATCTGATTTACTTGGCGGTAGACCGAAAGCCGCTGCTTCCTGAGAAGCTTGCCCCCTTCTTGCTCGATCGGCTTGATGCCATCGTTGCCAGCCTGCTTGACGGCAAGACGGGATTGCTCGATGAAACGGTGATGGCGGATTACATTGCTGCGGCGACCCAAGAGAGGAGTCAATGGAAAGAACGGGCCATCAGCTGTTTAGAGCGCATGGCGGCGCTGCGTCCGGTTGAAGACGATATTCTTCGCTCGCTGCGCTTATTGAAGGAAGAACTCGAGAAAGGGGAGACAGCTAGGCGGTTTATGGTGGAGGCGCTTCTGCTCTATTTGGCGAAATACTCGCTTCCGCTGTACAATGAGTTGAAGGAGGCCATTGAACGCTATTTTTATTAAAACCACCGATCTTCCCACGGGGAGACGCCCCATTCGCCGAAAATGAATAGGCGGCATCGGAGGATGTCTGTGAACATAGCGTCATCAATCTCAAGGAGGGGGTCGGCATGCCCAAAACGACGGAGCCGCTTGCTTGGCGGATGCGGCCGCGGACGATCGATGAGATCGTTGGGCAACAGCACATCATTGGCCCTAGTACGCCGCTTTATAAAATGGTCAAAAAAGGTCATGTTCCATCGCTTTTGCTTTACGGAGAGCCGGGGACAGGGAAGACGTCGCTCGCTTACGCCATTGCCCGCACCGCCGGGCGCGAATGGGTCGCCATCAATGCGACGGCCGCCGGCAAAAAGGAAATCGAAGAGGCAGTCGAAGCGGCGCGCTGGTCAGGGAACGTCGTGTTGTTTATCGACGAAATCCATCGGCTGAATAAAGCGCAGCAAGACGTTTTGTTGCCGCATCTCGAATCCGGGCTCGTGACCTTGATTGGCGCCACAACGGAAAACCCGTTTCACGAGGTCAATCCCGCCATTCGCAGCCGCTGCGGGCAAATCCAACAACTGAAACCGCTCAAGCCGGATGACCTCATGATCATTCTGAAGCGGGCGCTCGCTGATCCGGAACGAGGGGTCGGCGAGCCGCCGGTTGTCATTGACGAGTCGTTGTTATGGCGCATCGCCGAGGCAGCCGGTGGGGATGCGCGCGTCGCGCTTTCGCTTCTGGAGGCGGCGGTTGCGGCTGCCGATGAGCGCCACGGCCGCTTGTATATTGATGAGGATATCGTGGCTTCATGCACCGCAAACCGCGGTTTTACCCATGACAAATATGGCGATCATTATTATTCGTTGTTGTCCGCGTTTCAAAAAAGCGTGCGCGGCAGCGATGCCGATGCCGCGCTTCATTATTTGGCCCGTCTGCTTGAAGGCGGAGACTTGGCGTCCGTTTGCCGGAGATTGCTTGTGATGGCTTATGAGGACATCGGACTTGCCAATCCGATGATGGGAGTGAAAGTACAGGCAGCGGTCGAAGCGGCGGAACGCCTCGGACTGCCGGAAGCGCGCATTCCGCTCGCGGTTGTGACGATTGAACTCTGTTTAAGCCCGAAATCCAACAGTGCTTACAAGGCGCTGGACGCTGCCATTGCCGATGTCCGTTCCGGCAAGCTTGGCGATATTCCGGATCATTTAAAAGACGCTCATTACAAAGGGGCGGCTGCACTCGGGCGTGGACAAGGCTACTTGTATCCGCACGATTATCCGAACGGCTGGGTGGCGCAAGCGTATTTGCCCTCCGCTCTGGAAGGCGTCCGCTATTATGAACCGAAAGAGCATGGCGAGGAAAAACATTACGCCAAGGTGTACCGGCGGCTTGAGCAGTTGAAACAAGAGGTCAAGGTTCAGCCGTGAAGGGAAAGGGATTTTTATGATATAATAACACAGGCGTTTCATGCTCGCTTTGACCGAGCTGACCGGATGGAACGTGGCGTACATTCGCATCGGGATCGAAGCGTTCGTGCTGTTGGCCGGCTGGTTGCTCGGCGGCCCGGTGTCGTTTGGCACGTTCCTTTTTTGTGTGACGATCGGTTCGATGCCGGCTTGGCGCTGCCGCAATGCCAAAAGGTCGCAAGCCGCCTGCTTGGACCGGCCGCCGGCACTCGGACGCAAGGGTTAAGCGGTTAGGAGGGATATGAATGAAGATTTCGACGAAAGGCCGATATGGCTTGACGATTATGATTGAATTGGCCAAAAAATATGGCGATCGTCCGATCTCGCTTCGTTCGATCGCCAAGGCGAACAATTTATCTGAACATTATTTAGAGCAGCTCGTCACGCCGTTGCGCAACGCCGGGCTCGTCAAAAGCATTCGTGGAGCGTATGGCGGCTATGTGCTCGCTGAGCATCCGGCGAAAATCACCGCCGGCGACATTTTGCGCGTGTTGGAGGGGCCGCTGACCCCGGTCGAGGAGCTCGAGGAGGAAGAGCCGGCGAAGCGCGAGCTATGGATTCGCATCCGCGATGCGGTCGAGGAAGTGCTCGACAGCACAACGCTCGAAGATTTGGCGAAGTATAGCGACGGGGATGAAGGGGCATATATGTTTTATATTTAAGCAACAGAAAGGAAAGGAGAATGACCGTTGGAACGGATTTATTTGGACCATGCGGCAACTTCCCCGGTCCATCCAGACGTAGCTGCCGGTATGGTCCAGTGGATGACGGAACAGTTCGGCAACCCGTCAAGCATCCATCATTTTGGACGGCAGAGCCGCCGCGCGGTCGATGAAGCGAGGGCTGTTGTCGCCCGCTCGATTGGGGCGAAAGAGACGGAGATTGTGTTTACAAGCGGCGGCACGGAAGCGGATAACTTTGCGGTCATCGGAACGGCCATAGCGAACCGCGGCCGCGGCAATCATATCATTACAACCGCCATCGAGCATCATGCGGTGCTGCGCGCTTGTGAATATTTAGAGACGCAAGGGTTTGAGGTCACGTATTTGCCCGTTGACGAACAAGGGACGGTATCGGTCGAGGATGTCAAGGCCGCGCTGCGCGATGAGACCGTTTTGGTGTCGGTCATGTTTGCCAACAACGAAGTCGGCACGATCCAGCCGATTCGCGAAATCGGGGCGCTGCTTCGCGATCATCCGGCTTATTTCCATACGGACGCCGTCCAGGCGTACGGGCTTCTTCCGATCGATGTGAATGAATACGGGATCGATTTGCTGTCGATTTCCGCTCATAAAATCAACGGCCCGAAAGGAAGCGGGGCTTTGTATGTCCGGGAAACGGTCCGCATCACTCCGCTCCTTTTCGGCGGCGAACAGGAGCGGAAGCGGCGCGCCGGCACGGAAAACGTCCCCGGCATCATCGGCTTGGCGCAGGCGGCGGAAATCGCTGAGCGAACAAGGGAAGAGAAACGTCGGCAATATGCGGCGTGGCGCGAGGCGATGCTTGCGATTTTCCGCTCCTCAGGGATCGACTATGCGGTCAACGGCCGCCCGGATGGCCTGCCGCATATTTTGAATGTCGCCTTCCCGGGAACGAATGTCGAATCGCTGCTCGTGAACTTGGATTTAGCCGGCATTGCCGCCTCGAGCGGGTCAGCATGCACCGCCGGGTCAATCGACCCGTCGCACGTGCTTGTCGCGATGTGCGGAAAAGAGTCGGAGCGCATCCGTTCGTCTGTGCGCTTCAGCTTCGGGCTCGGCAATACGATGGAACAAATTGAGCGGGCGGCCGAGGAAACAGTGAAGATCATAAAGCGGCTCACAAACCGCTAAAGGGGGGAAACAGCATGAACAAAGCGCCGCACGAAACGCGCGTCGTCGTCGGCATGTCCGGCGGGGTCGACTCGTCGGTCGCTGCGCTGCTATTGAAAGAACAAGGATATGATGTGATCGGCATTTTTATGAAAAACTGGGATGACACCGATGAAAACGGCGTTTGCACGGCGACTGAGGACTACGAAGACGTCGTGCGCGTTTGCAATCAAATCGGCATCCCGTATTATGCGGTCAATTTTGAAAAACAGTATTGGGACAAAGTGTTTACGTACTTTTTGAATGAATACAAAGCCGGGCGCACGCCGAACCCGGACGTGATGTGCAATAAGGAAATTAAGTTCAAGGCGTTTTTAGAGCACGCCATGTCGATCGGCGCCGATTACATCGCAACCGGCCATTACGCCCGCGTCGAGTTTCGCGATGGCGAATATAAAATGCTGCGTGGAGCCGACCCGAACAAAGACCAAACGTACTTTTTAAACCAGCTCGGCCAAGCTCAGCTGTCGAAAGTGATGTTTCCGATCGGCCATTTGCAGAAAGCGGACGTGCGCCGGATCGCCAAAGAGGCTGGGCTCGCCACCGCTGGAAAAAAAGACAGCACGGGCATTTGCTTTATCGGCGAACGCGATTTCAAAGAATTTTTGAGCCATTATTTGCCGGCTCAGCCGGGAGTGATGAAAACGCTCGATGGCGAAGTGAAAGGGCGGCATGACGGCGTCATGTATTACACGATCGGCCAGCGCCACGGCCTTGGCATCGGCGGCAGCGGCGAACCGTGGTTTGTCGTCGGCAAAGATGTGCGCGAAAATGTGCTGTATGTCGCCCAAGGGTTTGAAAACGAATATTTGTATTCCACCTCGCTAAAGGCGGTCGATGTCAACTGGGTGTCTGACCGCAAGCCGGAAGCGCCGTTCCGTTGCACGGCGAAATTTCGCTATCGTCAGCCTGATGTCGGCGTGACGGTCCACCCGCTTGCGGACGGCGGGGCGGAAGTCGTGTTTGATGCGCCGGCGCGGGCGGTGACGCCGGGGCAGGCGGTTGTTTTTTACAACGGCGAGGAATGCCTCGGCGGCGGTACGATCGATGAGGTGTTCCGCAACGGCGAAAAGCTTTGGTATGTTGGTTGACGGATGTGCCGGTGCGCACGATCTTCAATCAGGCTATTAGGCTGGAGGCCGTTGCTTGAAAATCACGTTGAATCAGGGAGGGGATGGGCGGTGGCCAATTTCAACGAACAAGGCTTGGCGTATATGCGCGAGGGGAAGTATGAGGAAGCCATCCGCTGTTTTTCCGCTGCGGTCGAACAGCATCCGGACGATCCAGCCGGGTACATTAACATTGGCACGGTTCTCGTTGCTGCCGGTGAAGAAGAGAAGGCGCTTGACTGTTTCCGACAGGCGTTGAAAATTGACAAGAAGGCGGCGGCCGCGTATTACGGCATGGGTACAGTGCATTATAAGCGTGAGCAGTTCGCGAAAGCGAAAGATATGTTTGAGCGCGCGCTAGGGCTTGGTCTTGACGATGCCGATACGCATTTTATGCTCGGCATGTCCTTATGGCGGCTCGAGATGCCGCGGCTGGCGCTGCCGTATTTGCAGCGCGCGGCTGAGCTGAACGAGACGGATGCCGAAGCGCTGTTTCAGCTTGGCCTTTGCCTCGCCACGCTCGATTATGTCGATGAGGCGAAGCGTTATTTCGAAAAAACGTTGGAACTCGATCCGCGCCACGCTGATGCGTACTACAATTTAGGCGTCATTTATGCGTACAAAGATGAGCTCGATGCCGCCCGCAATATGTTTGCCGCTGCCTTGGAAGCCAAGCCCGATCACGTGCTTGCCGGATACGGAAAGAAACTGATGGAAAAGCGGCTTGCGCCGTAAAAAGGCAGGGGGATGGCTGTTGCAAGAGCAACAAATCCTCGCCCTTGACGGACGCACGTTCATTAAAGGAGTGTGCTTGGCGGTCATTTTTCATAATGAGGAAACATTGTACACGGTCGTCCGCGTGCGCGTTGAGGAAACGAACGAAGCGCCCGTTGAGGAGGAAGTCGTCGTCACCGGCTATTTTCCGCGTTTAAACGAAGGGGACGTCTACATCTTTTACGGACAATTCCGCCAACATCCGCGTTTTGGCCGCCAATATGCGGCTAGTCAGTTCCGCAAACAGCTTCCGAACACGAAAGAAGGAGTCATTCATTATTTATCGAGCGGTTTGTTTAAAGGAATCGGCAAAAAAACGGCTGCGGCGATTGTCGAGACGCTCGGCGAAAACGCGATCGCCGCGATTTTGCGCGACCCCAGGGCGCTAGAGCGTGTGCCGAAGCTGACGAAAAAAAAGGCGAAGCAGCTGTACGATGCGCTTCGCGCCCACGAAGGGCTTGAGCAAACGATGATCGCCCTCGCCCAGCTCGGTTTTGGCCCGCAGCTGGCCATGAAAATTTACCAAGCGTATGGCGAAGAAGCGGTTGACATCATCCACGAGAACCCGTACCAGCTCGTTGAGGATATCGAAGGGATCGGCTTTGGCCGCGCTGATGAAATCGGGCGCCAGCTCGGCATTTCCGGCAGCCATCCGGCCCGGCTGCGCGCCGCCTCGTTGTTTGTTCTTGAACAGGCGTGCTTGCAGGAAGGGCACGTTTATTTGCGCGAGGAAGAGCTGATGGAGCGCATCGGGGAGCTGCTTGACGGAAGGCTGAGCGGTGCGGTGGATGGACGAGCGATCAGCCAAACGCTTCTGATGTTAAGCGAAGAAGGGAAGCTGATCGCCGAGCAAGGGCGTTATTATCTCCCTTCCCTTTACTTCGCCGAGAAAGGGATCGTCTCCAACATTAAGCGGCTGCTCGGGCAGACGCCGCCGTCGGCGTTTGCCGAGTCGGAGTTTTTGCTGGCGCTTGGGGCGCTTGAGGAACGGCTTGGCATGCAATATGCCCCCCAGCAAAGGGAAGCGATCCAACAAGCGCTTTCTTCGCCGCTGTTTATTTTGACCGGCGGTCCGGGAACGGGGAAAACGACGGTCATCAAAGGCATCGTCGAGCTGTTTGCCGCCCTAAACGGCCTGTCTCTTGACCCGGCTGACTACAAACAAGGCGAGCCGTTTCCGGTGCTGCTGGCCGCACCGACCGGCCGAGCGGCGAAGCGGATGAGCGAGGCGACCGGGCTGCCGGCGGCGACGATCCACCGCTTGCTTGGCTGGAATGGGGCGGAAGGGTTCAGCCGCGACGAGAACGAACCGATTTCCGGCAAGCTGCTTGTCATCGATGAGATGTCGATGGTCGACACGTGGCTCGCCAACCAGCTGTTAAAAGCCGTGCCAAACGGCATGCAAGTCATTTTTGTCGGCGATGAGGATCAATTGCCATCCGTCGGGCCAGGGCAAGTGCTGAAAGACTTGCTCTCTTCAGGCGTCATTCCGTTCGCTCGGTTGACCGAGGTGTATCGCCAGGCGGAAGGATCATCGATCATCGAGCTTGCTCATGAGATGAAGCGCGGCGTCGTGCCGGACGATTTGACCGCTCCGAAGGCAGACCGTTCCTTCATCCGCTGCCGTGCGGGCCAGGTCGTCGATGTCGTGCGGCAAATCGCGGACAACGCGCGCAAAAAAGGGTTTTCCGTCAAAGATATTCAAGTGCTCGCCCCGATGTACCGTGGTCCAGCGGGCATTGACCAATTGAACAAAGCGCTTCAAGAGCTGTTCAACCCGCCGGCTGAGGGGAAGCGGGAGCTGTCGGTCGGTGAGGTCGTCTACCGCGTCGGCGATAAGGTGCTGCAGCTCGTCAATCAACCGGAAGACAATGTGTTTAACGGCGACATCGGCGAAATCGTTGCCATTTTTTACGCCAAAGAAAATATCGAAAAGCAAGACTTGCTCGTCGTTTCGTTTGATGGCATTGAAGTGACGTACACACGGCAAGATTTAGGACAAATCACCCATGCGTACTGCTGTTCGGTTCATAAGGCGCAAGGAAGCGAGTTTCCAATCGTCATTTTGCCCGTCGTCAAAAGCTATTACCGGATGTTGAAACGGAATTTGTTGTATACTGCGGTGACAAGAAGCAAGCAGTTTCTCGTTTTATGCGGGGAAGAGGAAGCGTTTCGATTCGGCGTCGCAAAACAAAGCGACGGAGCGCGCCAGACGGCGCTCGCTGAGAAGCTGGCGGGGGCGGCGGCGCCGTTTGTCGAGGTCGAACTGCCGTTTGAAGAGGCGAACATGGGGATGGAAAACGTTACGCCGTATGACTTTATGGGCGATGAGCCAAGCTAAAGGTGGCTGGAAAGGTGGGAGAACGATGCGGACGTTTTCCGACATCAAGGGCCTTCCCATTTATGAACAAACGACGGGAAAAATGGTCGGAACGATCGCTGACATTTGGTTTACCAGCCACGGCGCGGTCAAAGGGCTTGTCGCGGAACAGGGCGGTTTGTTCGGCCGCCGCCGCTATTTGCCGCTTTCAGCCGTGCAGTCGTTCGAAAACGACCGAGTCATCATCTGTGATGCCGATAGCTTCCAGCCGTTTCCTTCTTCTGACAGCGGCCACTCTCTTTACGGCGAACGCGGCCTCGCCGGCAGCATGGTTGTCGCCGCGGACGGAACAACGATCGGACTGTTGGATGACGTATATTTTGACGGGCAATTGGGCAAAATTGACGGATACGAGATCAGCGAGGGATTTTTTTCCGATTTGACCGAAGGAAAGAAACGAATGGAGCTCGCTCCGTTTACCGCCAGAGAAGGCGTGGTCACCGTGGAAACAACGATGTAAGGAGAGTGGCTGTCCATGCTCATTTGCCCGAATTGCAAACGAAAAAATTTAGGGAAAATCGGCGTCAACCAGTACTACTGCTGGGATTGCTTTATTGAGCTGTCCGTCTCGAAAGGGATGATCCACGCCCATCAAGTGGAAGAAGACGGAACGTTGAGTTCTCTTGACGACTTGTTTGACGACCACGAACGCACGATCCAATTTTAGGGGGGACACGCATGAACCGGATGATGACGTCGCTGTTAGCAGTCGGATTAGGCGTCGCCGCTTATCAGCTCGCCCAACGAAACGATTGGATGAACGGTCGCACGATGCGGAGGATGCGCCGCCGCTTGATGCAAGCGATCCGCTGACGGCGCTCGCCCTCGCCTTTGCGCGGGGGCGTCGCCTTGTGGCTGTCAAATAGTGCTAAAAGCGGTGAAGGCATATTTCCCGCCGCATCTCCTACACTAAACGGTAGGAGGTGTGGCGATGGGCGAGCAACAATGGCTGTCGTTCTTTCGCATCGGAAAATGGCTGCTCATGACGGCAATCATCTATTTGATCGTTCGGATGAAAGACGTTTGGCGGCCGGTCATTGATTTTATCGCAACGGTGTTGACGCCGTTTTTGCTGGCGTCGTTTATTACGTATTTGCTCTACCCGCTTGTGGAATCCATCCATCGCAAAGGAATGCCGCGCGCCCTTGCCATTTTGTTGATTTATTTGTTGTTTTTCGGTTTGGTCGGCTACGGCTTGTACCGCGGCGTGCCGCTATTCATCGCCCAGTTGCGTGAACTGGATGAACAGCTGCCGTCTTTGATGAATACATACCGCCAATGGGTGCGCCACATCCACGACGAGACGTCGAATTGGCCGCTTGAGGTGCACACACGCATCGAGGCGATGTTTGCCGAGATCGAGCAGGCAGCGGCGGCCGCCGTCGCGATGGCGATCAACGCCGCCAAATCGTTCATCGGTTCGGCGGCGACGCTGTTGATCATTCCGTTTATCGTCTTCTATATGTTAAAAGACATCGATGTGTTGAAAAAAGCGATTTGGTACATGACACCGAAGCGGTGGCGTGGGCCGGGGATGACGTTTTTGAAGGATGTCGATGAATCGCTCGGCGGCTACATTCGCGGCCAGCTGTTCGTCTGTGCGGCGATCGGTCTGGCAGCGGCGCTCGGCTTGTGGCTTGCGGGCATGGATTATCCGCTGTTGCTCGGCTTTGTCATTGGCGTGACGAACATCATCCCGTATTTTGGCCCGCTGATCGGCGCCGTTCCAGCGGTCATTTTGGCTGCCACCGTCTCGCTGAAAATGGTCGTGATCGTGCTTGTCATCATTTTTACCTTGCAGTTTTTAGAAGGGAACATCTTGTCGCCGTTGATCGTCGGCAAAAGCGTGCATATGCATCCGCTTGTCATTATGCTCGCCCTCTTTGCCGGCGGCGAGCTCGCCGGCGTGCTCGGCCTCATTCTCGCCGTTCCGACGGCGGCGGTGCTGAAAGTGGCCATCACCCATTGGAAAGAGCATTATGCTTCGCATTGACAAATGCTCTCTGCTTGTCTATAATCTTTCAATGAAAAAAGCGAATACATAACGCGATGACGGATCGAGTATGTTGCAGTCCATCTTAACGCGCGAGCTCGCGCACAGAGAGGAATTTCCGCGGCTGAAAGAAATTCCAGATGAAGGGCAACAGAAGGCTAATCCGGAGCGCAGGCAAAACCTGACGCAAGGCTGCGTTACGGCCAAAGAGGTGATGGGCGTTTTTTGCCCATAAACAGGGTGGTACCGCGAGCATAACTCTCGTCCCTGCAGGGGATGGGAGTTTTTTTATATAAAAGGCGAAAGGGGAGGATCATCATGAAAAAGCTGACATCCGCCCAAGTGCGGCGCATGTTTTTAGAGTTTTTCCAAGAAAAAGGCCATGCGGTTGAGCCGAGCGCATCGCTCATTCCGGTCGACGACCCGTCGCTGTTGTGGATCAACAGCGGCGTCGCGACGTTGAAAAAATACTTTGACGGGCGCATCGTTCCGGAAAACCCGCGCATTTGCAACGCGCAAAAATCGATCCGCACCAACGACATCGAAAACGTCGGGAAAACGGCGCGCCACCATACGTTTTTTGAAATGCTCGGCAACTTTTCGATCGGCGATTACTTCAAGCGTGAAGCGATCCATTGGGCATGGGAGTTTTTGACGAGCGACAAATGGATCGGTTTTGATCCGGAACGGTTGTCCGTCACCGTCCATCCGGAAGACGAGGAAGCGTACAACATTTGGCGCAACGAAATCGGCTTGCCGGAAGAGCGGATCATTCGCCTTGAAGGCAACTTCTGGGACATCGGCGAAGGCCCGAGCGGTCCGAACACGGAAATCTTTTACGACCGCGGCGAAGCGTTCGGCAACGACCCGAACGATCCAGAGCTGTACCCAGGCGGGGAAAATGACCGCTATTTAGAAGTATGGAACCTTGTCTTTTCGCAGTTTAACCATAACCCGGACGGCACGTACACGCCGCTGCCGAAGAAAAACATCGACACCGGCATGGGCTTGGAGCGGATGTGCTCGATTTTGCAAGACGTGCCGACGAACTTTGAAACCGACTTGTTCCTGCCGATCATCCGCGCGACCGAGCAGATCGCCGGCGAGCGGTATGGCAAAGATCCGGACAAAGACGTCGCCTTTAAGGTGATCGCCGACCATATTCGAGCCGTGACGTTCGCGATCGGCGACGGGGCGCTGCCGTCAAATGAGGGCCGCGGTTATGTGCTGCGCCGCCTGCTCCGCCGCGCGGTGCGCTATGCGAAACATATCGGCATTGACCGTCCGTTTATGTACGAACTCGTCCCGGTCGTCGGCGAGATTATGCACGACTACTATCCGGAGGTGAAAGAAAAAGCCGATTTCATCGCCCGCGTCATCCGGACGGAAGAAGAACGGTTCCATGAAACGCTCCATGAAGGGCTCGCCATATTGGCGGAGGTGATCGAAAAGGCGAAAGAGCAAGGAAGCGACGTCATTCCGGGCGAGGAAGCGTTCCGCCTGTATGATACGTACGGCTTTCCGATCGAGCTGACGGAAGAGTACGCCGCTGAAGCGGGCATGACGGTCGACCATGCCGGATTTGAGCGCGAGATGGAGCGGCAACGCGAACGGGCGCGCGCGGCCCGGCAAGATGTCGATTCGATGCAAGTCCAAGGCGGAGTGCTCGGTGACATTAAAGATGAAAGCCGGTTTGTCGGCTACGATGAGCTTGTTGCCGCATCGACGGTCATCGCCATCGTCAAAGACGGGCGGCTTGTCGAGGAAGTGAAAGCCGGCGAAGAGGCGCAAATCATCGTCGATGTGACGCCATTTTACGCCGAAAGCGGCGGACAAATCGCTGACCAAGGCGTGTTTGAAAGCGAAACAGGAACAGCGGTCGTCAAAGATGTGCAAAAAGCGCCGAACGGCCAACATCTTCATGCGATCATCGTCGAACGCGGAACGGTGAAAAAAGGATCCCGCTATACGGCGCGCGTCGATGAAGCAAAGCGGATGCGCATCGTAAAAAACCATACGGCGACCCATTTGCTCCATCAAGCGCTAAAAGACGTGCTCGGCCGCCATGTCAACCAAGCGGGGTCGCTTGTCGCCCCGGACCGGCTTCGTTTTGACTTCACCCATTTTGGGCAAGTGAAGCCAGAGGAGCTCGAGCGCATCGAAGCCATCGTCAACGAACAAATTTGGAAAAGCCTCCCGGTTGACATTTTTTATAAACCGCTCGAGGAAGCGAAAGCGATGGGCGCGATGGCGCTGTTTGGCGAAAAATACGGCGACATCGTCCGCGTCGTCAAAGTCGGCGACTACAGCCTCGAGCTGTGCGGCGGCTGCCATGTGCCCAACACATCAGCCATCGGGTTGTTTAAAATCGTCTCCGAGTCCGGCATCGGCGCCGGCACGCGCCGGATTGAAGCGGTGACCGGGGAAGCGGCATACCGCTTTATGAGCGAACAGCTTGCTATTTTGCAAGAGGCGGCGCAAAAACTGAAAACAAGCCCGAAAGAATTGAATGCGCGTCTTGACGGACTGTTTGCCGAGCTGAAAGAGCTCGAGCGCGAAAATGAATCGCTTGCTGCCCGCCTCGCCCATATGGAAGCTGAGCACCTCACCCGTCAAGTGAAAGATGTAAACGGCGTGCCGGTGTTGGCGGCAAAAGTGCAGGCCAATGACATGAATCAACTGCGGGCCATGGCTGATGATTTGAAACAAAAGCTCGGCACGGCGGTCATCGTGTTGGCGTCCGCCCAGGGCGGAAAAGTGCAACTGATTGCCGCAGTAACGGACGATTTGGTGAAAAAAGGATTCCATGCCGGCAAACTGGTGAAAGAAGTAGCGTCGCGTTGCGGTGGGGGCGGCGGCGGGCGCCCGGATTTGGCGCAAGCTGGCGGCAAGGACCCAAGCAAGGTCGGCGAAGCGCTCGGTTATGTCGAAACATGGGTGAAATCCGTTTCCTAATTGGCGCGGATCGTGTACAATGGATGTAAAAGGACGGGGTGCCTGAATAAGGAGCGAGGTGGAAACGGTGAGCTCGTTTGACCAAACGATGCAGTTTCATTTTTCCGAGGAGCCGGCCGAGACGAACGTTCGCGAAGTGTTGTTGACGGTGTATGGCGCCTTGCAGGAAAAAGGCTACAATCCGATCAACCAAATTGTCGGCTACTTGTTGTCCGGCGACCCAGCTTACATTCCGCGCCATAAAGATGCGCGTGCGCTCATCCGCAAAATTGAACGCGACGAATTAATCGAGGAATTGGTGAAATTCTATTTACAGGGGCAACGAAAGGATTAACCTGATGCGGACGCTAGGATTAGATTTGGGAACGAAAACGCTCGGCGTTGCCGTTAGCGACGAACTCGGCCTTACAGCGCAAGGATTGGAGACGATCGCCATTGATACGGAGCGCGGCGACTACGGCTTAAAGCGGCTGCGCGCCATCATCGATGAGTACGGCGTCGATACGATTGTCGTCGGGTGGCCGAAAAACATGAACGGCACGCTCGGGCCGCGCGCTGAGGCAAGCGAGCGGTTCGCCGCCAAATTGCGAGAGGAGTTTTCTTTGCCCGTTGTGCTTTGGGATGAACGGCTGTCGACGATGGCCGCCGAACGGATGTTGATCGCTGCCGACGTCAGCCGGAAAAAGCGGCGGAAAGTGATCGACAAAATGGCGGCGGCCGTCATTTTGCAGTCATATTTGGACAGTAAACGATAAATTGGAGGAGAAAACATGGAACACGGAGACCGTCATATTACCGTTGTCGACGAACATGGCAACGAGCAGCTGTGCGAAATTTTGTTTACGTTTGAATCGGATGATTTCGGCAAATCGTATGTGTTTTACTATCCGGTCGGCGTCGAGGCGGAAGATGAGAACGGCGAGACGGAAGTGCACGTTTCCGCCTTCATCCCTGGGGATGAGAACAAAGAAGGCGAACTGCTCCCAATCGAGACGGAAGAAGAGTGGGACATGATCGAAGAAGTATGGAATACGTTTTGCGCTGAACAGGAAGAGGAAGACGACGAATAACGGACAGCAGAGGGGGGCCAAAAGGATCGGGGCCCCTTTTCTTATTGCCGTATTATGCGCTGAGAAACGATAAGTTGTGTTCCATGCAATGGTTCAGACATCTTCTTGTTTGTCCGACAAATGTTGCGAAGGGCTTCGATTGACCGGCGCGTTTCCTCCCCTGGCTTTGCATTTTTTGACCGTCAAGGGCGAAAAATGCGGAACTTTGTAGTATAATATGGCCGGGTGAAAGGAGGACAAAGATGAAACAGAACGATTTTAGGGCGCCAGAGGCGCGGCTTGTGCGGAAAATCGTCTTGATTGTCTGTGCTGTTCTGCTGGCGGCGTTTGTCATTGCCGGCGCCAGCAGTTTCTTATACATCCGTTCAGCGCTTAAGCCCGTCGACCCGAATGACCGCACCCCGGTCCATGTCTCGATTCCGATCGGTTCATCGGCGGCGGCGATTGCCGAGCAGCTCGAACAAAAGCGGCTCATTAAAAGCGCGGCCGTGTTTCGCTTATATGTCCGCTGGAAAAATGAATCCGGCTTCCAGGCTGGGGAGTATGAGTTGACGCGGGCGATGCCAATGGCGCGCATCATTGAGCTGTTAAAAACGGGGAAATCGCTAAAAATCGGATTGAAGCTGACCGTTCCGGAAGGGTCGCAATTGGTGCAAATCGCTGACCTCATTGCTGCGAAAACAGGGTACAAACAAGAACAAATTATGAAATTGCTTAACGATCGCGCGTATATCGAACGGCTGATGAAAATGCACCCGGATTTGTTGACTGATGATATTTTTCGGAAAGGCATCCGCTATCCGCTGGAAGGCTACTTGTTCCCGGCGACGTATGTGTTTGCTGACGAAAAGCCGCCGCTCTCAGAGATCATTGAGGCGATGGTGGCGAAAACGGCAGCTGTGCTTGACACATATAAGGCAGCGATGAAAGAAAAGAACATGTCGCCGCATCAGCTGTTGACGATGTCGTCGCTCATTGAGGAAGAGGCGACGGAAAAAGCTGACCGCCAAAAAATCGCCAGCGTGTTTTACAATCGGCTGCACCGCGGCATGCCGCTTCAAACCGACCCGACCGTTTTGTACGCCCTTGGCGAACATAAAGAGCGTGTGTTGTATAAAGATTTGCAGGTCAATTCGCCGTACAACACGTACATTCATAAAGGGCTGCCGCCGGGGCCGATCGCCAACGCCGGCGTAATGTCGATCGAAGCGGCGCTTGAACCGGCGGCGACCGACTATTTATACTTTTTGGCGACACCGGGCGGCGAGGTCATTTTTACGAAAACGTTGGCCGAGCATAACCGGGAAAAGGCGAAGCATATTGGAAAACAATAGGTCAAAACGGAAGGTAATGGCCGGTGGGGTGAAACGGCTTCGCTTTTCCGCTGTTTTATGGTAGTATAGTTGAACAGACCAACGATAAGAGTCCTTTGCGGCTCTTATTTTTCATGACGACAAAGCGCAAATGCCGGGTTGTATATAGATGCAATTTGAAGCTTTACCATTTGTAGTTTTTCCCGAGTATTTGATCGACTGTCGGGCGACCGAACAACGCCGCTTCCAGACCCATATATGGGTCTGTGAAGCAGGCCGGTTGTTCGGTCTTCCGTCACGCCAAGGCGTGACGGAGGCAAGCCACAGGCTTGCCTCCGTCAGTCGAAAATGGGCAAACCGCTTTTCCGTCAAGGATATATTAAACTTCTTCGTTGCATCTATATAGTTCAACTTTGGCGAGCGCTTTTCAGTTTGCTGACGGCAGGGAGGAATTCCTCTTGCTTTCCAATGACATTGTTTCGTACTTGCAAAAGCTGCGTCCGGCGCCGGATGAGGACATTGAGGAGATGGAGCAGTACGCCTATCGGCACCGCATACCGATCATGGATCCGGTGAGCGTCGAAGTGCTGTTATTCATCTTGAAGCTGATCAGGCCGCGCCGCATTTTGGAAATCGGCACGGCGATCGGCTATTCGGCGATCCGGATGGCAAAGGCGCTGCCGGATGCGCGCATTGTGACGATCGAAAAAGACCGGGAGCGGTATGAGCGCGCCCGTTTTTACATCGAAAAGACGAACACCAAGCGGCAAATCGAGGCGGTGTTGGGCGATGCGCTCGCGGTCGAGGCCGGTGTGGCGGCCGCCGCGCCGTTTGATGTGCTGTTTATTGATGCCGCCAAAGGGCAATATGAGCGCTTTTTTACGCTCTATGAGCCGTTTGTGGCTGCAGACGGCCTCATCATCAGCGACAACGTCTTGTTTAAGGGGCTCGTCGCCGCCGAAGCGCCGGCGGACAATCGACGGCTTTGGAACATCGCCCGAAAAATTCGCCGCTACAATGAGTGGCTCATGAGTCGAAGCGGTTATGATACGGTCATCATTCCGGTCGGCGATGGGCTCGCCATATCGAAAAAACGAGGTGAAGAACAGTGAAAAAACCCGAATTGCTCGTGACGCCGACGAGCGTTGCCCATATCGACGAGCTGGCTGAAGCCGGAGCGGACGCGGTCATCATTGGCGAGCAGCGCTACGGTTTGCGGCTTGCCGGCGAATTTTCCCGCCATGATGTCGCTGCCGCCGTCAAAGCCGCCCACCGGCGCGGCATGAACGTGTATGTGGCGATGAACGCCATTTTCCATAACGATAAAGTGGACGAGCTTGGCGACTACGTCGCGTTTTTGGCTGATGTCGGCGCCGATGCCATCGTCTTCGGCGATCCCGCGGTGCTCTTGACTGTCCGAGAAACGGCGCCGCACATGAAGCTCCACTGGAGCACGGAGACGACAGCGACGAACTGGTATGCGTGCAACTATTGGGGCCGGAAAGGGGCGAAGCGCGCCGTCTTGGCCCGCGAGTTGAACATGGACGCCATTTTGGAAATCAAAGCCCATGCCGAAGTGGAAATCGAGGTGCAAGTGCACGGCGCGATGTGCATGTACCAATCGAAGCGCTCGCTGATCGGCAGCTATTTTGAATATCAAGGGAAAGTGATGGAAGTTGAACGGAAGAAGTACGAAAAAGGGATGTTTCTTTACGACAAAGAGCGCGACAACAAATATCCGATTTTTGAAGACGAAAACGGCACGCATATTATGAGCCCGAACGATGTTTGCATGATCGATGAGCTCGGCGACATGGTCGAGGCCGGCATCGACAGCTTTAAAATTGACGGGATTTTGCACGAGCCGCGCTACATTACCGAAGTGACGAAGCTGTACCGCCGCGCCATCGATTTATGCGCGGATGACCGCGAGCGGTACGAACGGGAAAAAGAGGAGCTGCTTGCGGCCGTTGAAGCGCTTCAGCCGCCGCATCGCCGCATCGACACCGGATTTTTCTTCAAAGAGACCATTTATTGAGAAAAGGAGGGAAGCAGCATGCTTTTAAAAAATGATCGCATCTCCGAAATCATTGACGGCAAGCGCGTCATTGTGAAAAAGCCAGAGCTGCTCGCCCCGGCCGGCAACTTGGAAAAACTGAAAATCGCCGTCCATTACGGCGCAGACGCCGTCTTTATCGGAGGCCAAGAGTACAGCTTGCGCGCCAACGCCGACAACTTTACGATCGAGGAAATTCGCGAAGGGGTCGAATTTGCCAATCGATACGGAGCCAAAGTATACGTAACGGCCAATATTTACGCCCATAACGAAAACATCCCTGGCCTTGATGACTATTTGCGGGCGCTTGAAGATGCCGGTGTTTGCGGCATCATCGTCGCCGACCCGCTCATCATCGAAACGGCGCGCCGGGTGGCGCCGAAGCTTGAAGTGCATTTAAGCACGCAGCAATCGCTTACCAACTGGAAAGCGGTCCAATTTTGGAAAGAGGAAGGGCTCGAGCGGGTTGTGCTCGCTCGTGAAGTGGGCGCAGAAGAAATCCGGCAGATCAAAGAGAAAGTCGATATTGAAATCGAGGCGTTCATCCATGGGGCGATGTGTTCCGCCTACTCCGGCCGCTGTGTATTGAGCAACCATATGACGGCGCGCGACTCAAACCGCGGCGGATGCTGCCAGTCGTGCCGCTGGGATTACGATTTGTATCAGCTCTCGGACGGCCGGGAAATTCCGTTGTTTGAAAAAGGGGACGCCCCGTTTGCGATGAGCGCGAAAGATTTGAACCTAATCCGCGCCATTCCGGTGATGATCGAATTGGGTGTGGATAGCTTGAAAATTGAAGGGCGGATGAAATCGATCCATTACGTGGCGACGGTTGTCAGTGTCTACCGGAAAGTCATTGATGCCTACTGCGCTGACCCAGACCATTTCACGATCCGCGAAGAGTGGGTGCGGGAGCTGGAGAAATGCGCCAACCGCGAGACGGCGCCGTCGTTCTTTGACGGCTTCCCGGATTATACGAACCATATGTACGGGACGCACAGCCGGAAAACGACGCATGAATTCGCCGGTTTGGTGCTTGGCTATGACCCGGAGACGGGCATCGCCACCGTCCAGCAGCGCAACCATTTCCGCCCGGGCGATGAAGTCGAATTTTTCGGTCCGGAAATTGAAAACTTCACCCAAGTGATTGAGAAAATTTGGGACGAAGACGGCAACGAGCTTGATGCGGCGCGCCATCCGCTGCAAATCGTGAAGTTTAAGGTCAAGCGCCCTCTCTTCCCGTACAACATGATGAGAAAGGAGAATTAAGATGGGGAAGAAGCCCGTTGTCATCGGCGTCGCCGGCGGCTCCGGCTCGGGGAAGACGAGCGTCGCCCGCGCGATTTACGACCATTTCGGCGACCGCTCGATCCTTGTTTTGGAGCAAGACTTTTACTATAAAGATCAAAGCCATCTTCCGTTTGAAGAGCGGCTGAAGACGAACTATGACCATCCGCTGGCGTTTGACAACGATTTGTTGATTGAGCATATTCATAAGCTGCTTCGCTATGAGCCGATTGACAAGCCGGTGTACGATTATACGCTGCACACTCGCTCAAGCGACGTCATTCGCGTGGAGCCAAAGGATGTCATCATCGTGGAGGGCATTCTTGTCTTGGAGGATGAGCGACTCCGCAATTTAATGGACATTAAAGTATATGTCGACACCGACCCGGACATCCGCATCATCCGCCGTCTCATCCGCGATATTAAAGAGCGCGGCCGCACGTTCGATTCGGTCATCGAGCAATATTTGTCCGTCGTCCGGCCGATGCACAACCAGTTTGTCGAACCGACGAAGCGCTACGCGGATGTGATCATTCCGGAAGGCGGACAGAACGTCGTCGCCATCGATTTAATGGTGGCAAAAATTCGCACAGTTCTTGAACAAAAAGCGGTTTTGTAATAACATAACAGAGACAAAACAATATATTATATAACAAGTAAGCGTACGAACAGCCGTTTTTGCTGTTCGTACGTTTTACATAATGCAGAATATATAGAGGAGTGAGATGAATGGCGAACGAAAAGCAGTATCCGATGACGAAAGAGGGAAAAGAGAAACTGGAACAAGAGCTTGAGTACTTAAAAACGGTCAAGCGGAAAGAAGTGGTGGAGCGCATTAAGATTGCGCGCGGGTTCGGGGATTTGTCGGAAAACTCGGAGTACGATGCTGCCAAAGATGAGCAGGCGTTTGTCGAATCGCGCATCCAAATGCTTGAAAACATGATCCGCAACGCCGTCATCATTGAAGAAGACAAAGAAAACCCGGACGTCGTCTCGCTCGGCAAGTCGGTCACGTTCATTGAACTTCCAGACGGCGAGGAAGAGACGTATACGATCGTCGGCAGCGCTGAAGCCGATCCGTTTGAAGGGAAAATTTCCAACGACTCGCCGATTGCGAAATCGCTTCTCGGCCGCCGCGTCGGCGATGAGGTGACGGTGCAAACGCCGGGCGGGGAAATGCTTGTGAAAATCGTGGCTGTGAAATAAGAAGCAGGAGGCGGCCGACCTGAACAAGCGGCGGTGTGCGAAGCGAAGAAAATTGCCGCCGCTTGACGTTTCAAACGGAAACACCTCGTCAACACTGATGATGAGGTGTTTTCTTTATGTGGAAAAAACGAACGCTTGCCATGCTCGCCCTCATTCAACTGGGCTTGTTGTTGCTTGTCGGGCGATTGGCGCAGATCCAGCTGATTGACGCCGAGTCGTTCGCCAATCATAATTTAATTGCCGAAAGCGTCGCCCAGCGGACACAAGAACTGATCATTGACGACGGGCGCGGCTCGTTCGTCGACCGAAATGGCGCGCCGCTCACGAAGCGATACGTGCCGTCGCTTGTCTTATTCCCGTTTTTAACGACGATGAAATGGCCGATGGAACAAGTCGCCCGCATCACCGGCGTCTCTAAAGAAGAGATCCGCCGCCAGCTTGAGCAGGCGGACGGTCCGTTCGTCTTAGAGAAGGATGGAGAGCCGCTCGCCTTGAGCGCCCAGCAAATGAAGCAAATTAACGATTTGCGCATTCCGGGCGTCTTAGCTGTCAATAAACAATACTCTCTTGAGGTGGTGTACGCTCCGCATTTGCTTGGCTTCACCCGCCCAGATCAGGAGCTCATCAAGAAGCGTTATCCAAAACGGCCGCTGCCGCCAAAGACCGAAGTGGGCATTCAAGGACTTGAGAAGGCGTTTGATGAGTTTTTGCTCGCCGACGGCGAAACGAAGCTGCTTTATCACGTTGACGCCGAAGGGCGGCCGCTGTTTGGGCTCGATGTCAAATACAGCGATACGGGCAACCCGTTTTATCCCGTCACCGTGCAAACGACGCTTGACCGTGACTTGCAGCAAGAGATGGAGCAGATCGTTGACCGATACGGGTTGAAAAAAGGCGGTCTCGTTTTGCTGGATATTGACACAAACAGTGTGCTCGCCATGGTCAGCCGCCCAAACATGGACCCGCGTGATCCGTACAAAAACCGCGGGGCGGAAAACCAAATAGTGTTGCCGCAAATCCCTGGCTCGATTTTTAAAACAGTCATTGCGGCCGCGGCGCTTGATGAGGGGCTCGCCTCGCTTGAGACAACGTTTGACTGCAGCCGAAAAATTGACGGCAAAACCCGCGATGAGGAGCATGATTACGGCATGCTTGATTTAGCGGACAGCTTTGCCGTCAGTTGCAACAATGCTTTCGCCACGCTCGGCAAGCAGTTGATCGAGCACGATCCCGATGCGTTTGAAACGTATGCGAGAAAGCTTGGGCTGTATCCGACGGCCGGCTGGGAAGGGGCGGTGTACCATGAAGAGCATTTCCGTCAGTTCCCGGAGGAGCAGAAGGGAACGATTTGGCATGATCCGCGCGACAAGAGGGTGCCGCTTGCGGTGGCGCAAACGGCGATCGGGCAAAAAAATGTACGCGTCTCGCCGCTTGGCGTCGCCAACATGATGGCGACCATCGCCCGCGGCGGCGAAGCGCTTCAGGTGCGGGCCGTTGACAAAGTGCTGTATAAAAACGGTGCGACCCTCTTTTCGTTTCCGCCTCAACCGGCTTCAGACATGGCGCCGATCGCGCCGCAGACGGCCGAAGAGCTGCAGCGGCTTTTGCGCAGCGTTGTCACCAAAGAGGATGGCACCGGCCGCCGCTTCCGTTCGCTGCCGTATCCGGTCGCCGGCAAATCCGGGACGGCGGAGACAGGAAAAATGGACGGCGGTGCTGAATTCATTAATAAATGGTTTGCTGGCTATTTTCCAGCCGACCGCCCGAAATACGCCCTCGCTGTCGTTGAGCTCGACTGCCCGAGCGGGCGGGCCTCGACGAATGATGTGTTCGCCGCCGCAGTCGAGGCGCTTTATGCTTATGACCACGCCAAAAATGAAGTGAAGTGACGAACCAAATGTAAGGGGAATCCATGTTTCCAGCACGAACATCATCCAAAGAAGGGAGAGGAGACGGTGGCGCAAATGGGGACACGCTTTGCCGCCCGCGCCAAGCGGCGGAGAATCAACCGTTGGCTCAATGGAGCCATTGCCGTTGTCGTGCTGCTCATTTTGATTGTCGGCGGGAACTTGCTGTTTGGCGATCAGCCGAGCGAGAAGGCGGTTGATCGCGAAGCCAAAACAGAAGCGGCCAATGCGAAGCGGGTGGAAGTGGAAACAGGCGAAGCGGCGGCGCCGGCGGAAGCCGAAACGCCCGCCGAGGAAGAAGATGCTGCTTCCACCGATGAAACGAGCGAAGCGGGCATGACAGAAACGCCGGGCCCGCCGGGGTCCAACGTTGAAAAAGAAATCGTCAACCCGGCATGGCAGCCGATCGGTACGACGCAAACGGAGCCGCATGAAACGGTGTTTAAGAAAGATTCGGTCGACTGGAAGGAAATGCTCGATGCCGTCAGCTATGCGACCGGCATCGCCCCGGAGGAGATGATCGTTTGGTTCATCGGCAACAACGGGCCGAACAAAGCAGTCGCGACGATTTCGACGAAAGATCAAACCGCCCATTACAAAGTGTACATTGAATGGGTGACGAACGAAGGCTGGAAGCCGACGAAAGTGCAAAAGTTGAAGCAAAAGCCATAAGCGGCATGATGAGGGGAAGCGGAGATATTCGAAACTTTGGCGGCATCAGTGAAACAATGGCGGTTCATTAGCGGCGGAAAAATACACAGGCGCCCAAAAACGAAGGGCGCCTGTTATTTTTTCGCTTTGAAATGAACGACTGCGCTGTACCACCGCTTTCCGTTTTCCATGACGTGCATTTGATGGGATACATGATGGACGGAAAGCAAGAGCGCCTTGTTATGTTCAATTTGTTCGTTGATTTTTTTCTCGAGCGTCCGCAAGTCGTCCGCTTCAAAAAATTCGATTTTGTCCTCGATCAAATCAAGAGAAATGTTCGGCATCGTTCTTCCTCCTTTCCATTGTCAGTGTAGCAAATTTTCCCGCCCTCATCCACCGGAGTACAAGGGGGAACAATACGAACGAACATGATCGTTGAACAAGGGAAAAACATATGCTACAGTAAGAGCAGGCAATACGAAAAAAACATACTATATTTATAGGAATTATAAACTTTTTTGGGGTGTGACCATATGGGCAGAGAGTTTCTTGACTTGTTTGAGCAATGGGCGGAATCGTATGACCGATCGGTCGAAGGATACGATGAGCAATATCGAGACGTGTTTGCCGGTTATGACCGCATTTTAAGCACGGTCGCCGACAAAGCCGGCCAAGTCGTGCTCGAGTTTGGCGTCGGCACAGGCAACTTGACGAAAAAGCTGCTTGAGCGCGGCAAGCAGGTGTACGGGATCGAGCCATCGGCGCCGATGAGGAAAAAAGCGGCGGAAAAGCTCAGCGGGCGAGCGGTCATTCTGGACGGCGATTTTTTGCAATTTCCGACACCGCCGGAGCCGATCGACACGATCGCCAGCACGTATGCGTTTCATCATTTGACGGATGCGGAAAAAGACGAAGCGCTGGCCAAATATAGTCAATTGCTCCATCCGGGTGGTAAAATAGTGTTTGCCGATACGGCGTTTCGCGACAAAGAGGCGTTCCGCCAGGCGATTGAGGAAGCCCGAGCGCGCGGCTTCCACGATTTGGCCGACGATTTGGAACGCGAATATTATACGACGCTTGACGTATTGGCATCACTGTTTTCCAAGCATGGCTTTTCCGCCTCCTTTGCGCAGCAAAACGCGTTCGTCTGGGTGATGGAGGCGGTGAAACAAACGACATAGAAAGAGGGAGAACGATGAAAGCAGCCATTATTGGAGCCATGGAAGAGGAAGTGGCGATTTTACGTTCGCGCATGGAAGGGCGCGAGGAAACGGTCATCGCCGGGTGCGAATTTTCCAAAGGGCGCCTTGACGGCGTGGAGGCGGTGTTGTTGAAATCCGGGATCGGCAAAGTGAACGCCGCCATGGGAACGACGCTTCTGCTTGATCACTTTCGCCCTGATTTCGTGATCAATACCGGTTCGGCCGGCGGATTTTTGCCTTCGCTTCGTGTCGGAGATCTTGTCATTTCCGAGGAAGTCGTCCATCATGACGTCGATGTGACCGCGTTCGGCTACGCTTACGGGCAAGTGCCTGGCCTGCCGGCGCGCTACCGGGCGGATGAGGCGCTTGTTGAGGCGGCCAAGCAGGCGGCGGCGCGGCTTGATGGCCTGCAGGCAGTGACCGGCTTGATCGCCACCGGCGATTCGTTTATGAACGATCCAAAGCGAGTCGAATTTGTGCGCGGTCAGTTTCCGGAATTGTGCGCCGTCGAAATGGAAGCGGCGGCGATCGCCCAAGTGTGCGTGCAATTTGGAACGCCGTTTGTCATCATCCGGGCGTTGTCTGATATTGCTGGTGAGGAGTCGGGCGTGTCGTTTGAACAGTTTTTGGAGACGGCGGCGAAACATTCGGCTGAACTTGTCTTGTCGATGCTTTCCGTTATGAAACAGAAGCGCTATTAAGATGCAGCGAAAAAGCAGCTTGTCTATTTTCTCGACTGTCGAAGGCAAGCCTATGGCTTGCCTCCGTCACGCTAAGGCGTGACGAAAGACCGAACAACGACTCGCTTAAAGACCCATGAATGGGTCTTTAAGCGGTGTTGTTCGGTCACTCGACAGTCGGATGAAATGATCGGCAAAAACGAAAAATGTTAAAGCTTTAAATTGCATCTATATATATAGACAACAGAACACCGCCGTTTTGCTGCTAAACTGAGCGTGAAGAAACGGAGTGACTTGTATGCGCGTAGCAAAAAGCATCCATGAGTTGATCGGCCATACGCCGGTTGTCGAAATTACGCGCTTCCCCCTCCCGGAAGGCGTTCGGCTGTTCGCCAAGCTTGAATACTTCAATCCTGGCGGAAGCATTAAAGACCGGCTCGGACAAGAGCTGTTGCGCGAGGCGTTTGCATCAGGAAAACTGAAAGAGGGGGGCACGATCATCGAGCCGACGGCCGGCAACACCGGCATCGGTCTGGCGCTGGCGGCGATCGGCAAAAACGTGAACATCATTTTTTGTGTGCCGGAAAAATTCAGCATCGAAAAACAACAGCTGATGAAGGCGCTCGGGGCGCAAATCGTTCATACACCGACTGAAGAGGGAATGGAAGGAGCAATCCGCAAAGCGGAGGAGCTCGCCCGCACGATTCCAGGCGCCTATTGCCCCCAGCAGTTCCAAAACCCGGCCAATCCAAGGACGTATTACAAGACGCTCGGTCCGGAGCTGTGGGACGATTTGGACGGACAGATCGACATTTTTGTCGCCGGCGCCGGCTCCGGCGGCACGTTTATGGGGACAGCGACGTTTTTAAAAGAAAAAAACCCGGCCATTAAAACGGTCATCGTGGAACCGGAAGGCTCGATTTTAGGCGGCGGCAAGCCGGGTCCGCATCGGACGGAAGGGATCGGCATGGAGTTTTTGCCGCCGTTTATGGATCCGGATTATTTTGATGCCATCTACACGATCGCGGACGATGACGCGTTCCGGCGCGTCAGCGAACTCGCGAGACAGGAGGGGCTTTTGGTCGGCAGTTCGTCCGGCGCCGCGTTTCATGCCGCCTTGATGGAAGCAGAGAAGGCAAAGCCAGGGACGAATATCGTCGTCATTTTTCCGGACGGGAGCGAACGCTATTTAAGCAAACACATTTATGAAGGTGGGAGGTAACGATGAGGCGGAAAACAATGCTCATTCATGGCGGCATTCCGGGGGATCCGCATACTGGAGCGGTGTCGGTCCCGATTTATCAAGTGAGTACGTATAAGCAAGAAGAAGTTGGAAAGCATAAAGGGTTTGAATACTCGCGCACCGGCAACCCGACGCGCGCGGCGCTTGAGAAGCTGATCGCTGATCTCGAGGGCGGCGAAGCCGGCTTTGCGTTCGCTTCCGGTATGGCGGCAATTACGGCCGTCATGATGTTGTTTCAAAGCGGCGACCATCTAGTGCTCACTGACGATGTGTACGGCGGCACGTATCGCGTCATGACGAACGTGCTGAATCGGTTCGGGCTTGAGGCGACGTTCGTCGATACGAGCGATGTCGCCAACATCGAGGCGCACATCCGGCCGAATACGAAAGCCATCTATATTGAAACGCCGACGAACCCGCTGTTGAAAATCACTGACTTGCAAGCCGCCGCCGCCATTGCCCGTGCGCATGGGCTGCTATTGATCGTCGATAACACGTTTTCCACTCCGTACTTTCAGACGCCGCTTGAGCTTGGCGCCGATATCGTCATCCATAGCGCGACGAAATATTTAGGCGGCCATAGCGACGTCGTCGCTGGGTTGGCGGTTGTCCGCACGCCGGAGCTTGCCGAGCGGCTCCATTACGTGCAAAATTCAACCGGCGGCGTGCTCGGGCCGCAAGATTCATGGCTATTGATGCGCGGGATGAAAACGCTCGCCGTGCGGATGGAGGAACATGAAGAAAATGCGCGCCAAATCGCTGTTTTTTTGGCTGAACACAAGGCGGTCAAGCGCGTCCATTATCCAGGTCTTCCGGATCATCCGAACCACGAGTTGGCGAAAAAGCAAATGCGCGGATTTGGCGGCATGATTTCGTTTGATGTCGGCAGCTTGGAGCGCGCCGAGAAAGTGCTGTCGCGCGTGCGCTACTTTACGCTTGCCGAAAGCTTAGGGGCGGTCGAAAGTTTAATTTCGTTGCCAGGGAAAATGACGCACGCCTCGATCCCGAAGGAACGGCGCGAACAGCTCGGCATTACCGATGGCCTGATCCGTTTGTCGGTCGGGCTTGAAGATGTCAACGATCTGCTTGACGATTTGGCGAAGGCGCTTGGCTGAAATTGCCGCTCCCCCCTTCTGTCCATGTATGATACAGTGAAAGGGGAGAGGAGGGATCGGGCTTGAACGAGCAGCAACGAAACGAGCTGCGGGCCAAGGCGGGCGACTTTAAAACATACAGCCTCGTCTTGTTCGCGTTTGGAGCGTTTCTCTATTTCGGAACGATCATCCCAGGAGCGGTTGAGACAGCGAAAAAGCCGTTCGCCCTATTGGCAGTCGCCGTCTGTTTTACCGCGTCGCTTTCCTGTTTGCGCCAAGCCGCCCGCTATGCCCGCCGTCTTGAGGAAGAAGAAAAGCGGTTCGAACCGTAAACCTGCCTTTTGGCCGAAAGGCGGGTTTTTGTTTAGCCACCATGCTGGCGTTCAAGGGAAAGCAAGCTTTTTGCCTATTTTGCAAAAAAACGGTTTACAATGGAAATAATTTTGGATATAATTGCCTACGTAGCATCATTTCCAAAGGGAGGTCGAAGACAATGACAATGATGATGTGGACAACAGTAACGCATCCATTCTATCAAACGGCTATTCGACCTTCCGCCGACCGGGAATGAACGTGCACCGATGACGAAAAACAGCGATCAGGCCGCAGAAGGGGAGTAGTCTCGCTTTCTGCGGCCTTTTTGTACGCTTAGCCGCAGAAACGCCTTCCTTCTGCGGTTTTTTTGCATGGAAAGGAGGTGAGGGGGTATGACGATCCATTTGTTTTTTATCACGATCACGATTGAGCGGAGAAAGCCGCGGCAACGGAACATCGAAGAGGAGCGGTTCGCGCGTGCAGCTGAGGAGGAGTTGCTTGACCGCAAATGTTCCGCTCATCAACGGTTGTTTTAAAACAATGGAGATGAAAGGGGAGAAGATTCATGTCAATTGTACCAGTATGGCTTGTGATGTGGATGAAACAGACGGGAGACTCGACTTGACTCAGGCTAAAGGGGGGATATCGGTGCTCCGCGTGCTGTTGTTGACGGTCGAATTTCACGAATTGTTCAAAATGTGGCGGAAGCGCTCCTTGTCTTCTTTGGTAAAATAAAATCTAGAAGAGAAGGTCAAGGAGGGAACGGGGATGTTCGCCATTGTCATGTCGATCATCATTACCGCGTCGATTGCGCTTGTTGTCGCCGCGGAAGTCAGCGTTGAGGCAAGAGCGTAAGCACGGCGGTTCTTCTGCATCGGGAGGGGGATAAGCAGGCGGACCGCATCAGCAGAACGTTGGCATCAATCGTTTTTGATTGGTCAGGTCATTGCCGGCTCATTTCGGGCCGGTCTATTTTTGTCGTAAAGACACGGACAACATCGCCCCTGCATATACATAACGATAGGCGGTTTCCGCCGATGACAGCAGGCGGGGGTGAGAGCATGTCCGGCATTTTCACGGCGTTTACGTTTCTGTTGAAAGAGCTGACGTTTCTTGTCTCGTATATTAAAAACAATGCGTTTCCCCAGCCGTTAAGCGCTCAAGAAGAGGAAAAGTATTTGGCGCTGATGGCAAAAGGCGACGAGCAAGCCCGCAACCGGCTCATCGAACACAACTTGCGCCTTGTTGCCCACATTGTGAAAAAGTTTGAAAATACGGGAGAAGAGGTCGAGGATTTAATCTCCATTGGCACGATCGGCTTGATCAAGGCGATTGAAAGCTATTCGCCGGGCAAAGGAACGAAGCTGGCAACGTATGCGGCTCGATGTATCGAGAACGAAATCCTGATGCACCTGCGTTCATTAAAAAAAACGCGCAAAGACGTCTCGTTGCATGAGCCAATCGGCCAGGACAAAGAAGGAAACGAAATCAGCCTGCTTGATATTTTAAAAGCCGAAGGCGAAGACATCGCCGATGAAATCCACTTGAACATGGAGCTCGAACAAGTCAAGCAATATATCAGCGTGCTTGATGAGCGGGAAAAAGAGGTGATCATCAATCGCTTTGGCCTCGGTCGGCAGCGGGAAAAAACACAGCGTGAAATCGCCAAAGAGCTCGGCATCTCGAGAAGCTATGTCTCGCGCATTGAAAAACGGGCATTAATGAAAATGTTTCACGAATTTTATCGGCAGGAAAAAGAAAAACGGCGGTCATAACAAAAGCGGGTTGCTGGTGCAGCGACCCGCTTTTTCAGTAGTGGAAGAATAGAAATTATTTTAAAAAACTGAATTCTTTCATTTGTATCCTTTGATGAAGCGATTTCAATCAAAAATATTGACAGATTTTATTTTTAAAAGTAAAATAATTTTGTCGTCTTTTGTCTAAATTTGTCTAAAGGAGGCGAAAAAGCATCATGCGCAAGATCGGCTTGGCATGGCAAATTTTCATCGGCCTTATTCTCGGGATTATGGTTGGGGCCATTTTTTACGGAAGCCCTAAAGTAGCGACGTATTTGCAGCCGATCGGAGATGTTTTTCTCCGTTTAATTAAGATGATCGTCATCCCGATCGTCGTCTCGAGCTTGATTGTCGGCGTCGCCAACGTCGGTGATGTGAAAAAGCTCGGAAAGTTGGGCGGCAAAACGATCCTTTATTTTGAGATCATTACGACGATTGCCATTATCGTCGGCCTCTTGGCAGCGAACATTTTCCAACCAGGCGTCGGCGTCAATATGAAGTCGCTTGAGAAAACGGATATCCAGTCGTATGTCGATACGACGAACGAAGTGCAGCACCATTCGATGGTTGAAACATTTGTCAACATCGTGCCGAAAAACGTGTTTGAAGCGCTGTCGACCGGGAATATGCTGCCGATCATCTTCTTCTCGGTGATGTTCGGGTTGGGCGTAGCCGCGATCGGTGAAAAAGGGAAACCGGTGCTTCGCTTTTTCCAAGGCACAGCGGAAGCGATGTTTTATGTGACGAACCAAGTGATGAAGTTTGCGCCGTTTGGCGTTTTCGCCTTGATCGGCGTGACGGTGTCGAAATTCGGCGTCGCTTCGCTCCTTCCGCTCAGCAAGCTTGTTGTGCTCGTTTATGCGGTCATGGCGTTCTTCGTGTTGGTGGTGCTTGGCGCTGTGGCCAAATTGGTAGGTACAAATATTTTCCATATTATAAAAATCTTAAAGGATGAATTAGTGCTTGCCTATAGCACGTCGAGCTCGGAAACCGTGTTGCCTAAGGTTATGGAAAAAATGGAGAAATTCGGTTGTTCAAAGGCTGTAACATCCTTTGTCGTTCCGACCGGCTATTCGTTCAACTTGGATGGGTCGACGCTCTATCAGGCGCTGGCGGCTGTCTTTATCGCTCAACTGTACGGCATCGACATGCCGATTTCGCAGCAAATCTCGCTTGTGCTCGTTTTAATGGTGACGTCCAAAGGGATTGCCGGTGTCCCAGGCGTATCGTTTGTCGTCTTATTGGCGACGCTTGGCACGGTTGGCATTCCAGTTGAAGGATTGGCGTTTATCGCCGGCATCGACCGCCTTTTGGACATGGCGCGCACAGTGGTCAACGTCATCGGCAACTCGCTGGCGGCGGTTGTGATGTCGAAATGGGAAGGGCAATATAACGAAGAACAAGGAAAACAATACATCGCTGAGCTGCAGCAGCAAAGCGCCTAAGAGAAAAGTGGCTCAGATGTGTTGATTAACCAATAATAACTATGTATATAGATGCAACAAAGAAGTTTAACATATCCTTGACAGAAAAGTGGTTTGCCCATTTTCGACTGTCGAAGGCAAGCGTGTGGCTTGCCTCCGCCACGCCTTAGCGTGACGGAAGACCGAACAACGCCGCTTCACAGACCCATTCATGGGTCTGGAAGCGGCGTTGTTCGGTCACTCGACAGTCGGATGCAA
Source organism: Geobacillus sp. PLS 41 (assembly GCF_056494105.1). Classification (NCBI taxonomy): domain Bacteria; kingdom Bacillati; phylum Bacillota; class Bacilli; order Caryophanales; family Anoxybacillaceae; genus Geobacillus; species Geobacillus sp. PLS 41. Next base: position 1,572,152 of record NZ_CM151395.1, read on the forward strand.
TGACCGGCAAAGACGAAAAATGTTCAAGCTTTAAATTGCATCTATATAGATGATCATCGACACTCGTGAAAGCGGCTGAATGATCAGCCGCTTTTCCCGTGTGCGCCCGGCATGGGTGCAGTCTATAGGGTGAAAGTCCCGAACTGCGAAGGCAGAAGTAGCAGTTAGCTTAACGCAAGGGTGTCTGCGGCGACGCAGAATCTGAAGGAAGCGGGCGGCAAACTTCCGGTCTGAGGAACACGAACTTCATAGGAGGCTGGGTATCATTGGGTGAGTTTGCACGACAAAACGAAGCCCTTTCTGCCGAAGGTGATACCGAGTAAATGAAGCAGATGGATGGAAGGAAAGACTGCACTCTTACCCGGGGAGGTCTGTCCGGGAAGCCAAGTGCGCTTGGCAACCGTTGGAGCGATCCAACGCTGAACGGACAGAAGTCAGCAGAGGTCATAGTACCCGTCTAGCTTAGATAGAAGGGGAAGGACCGAACCATGAAGGAGAACGGCCACTAGGCGTTCATCTTCTTTGATGAAGCAGATAACCCGAAAGGGCCTGCTTGAGGGGGGAAATGGTGAAGTCCATGGGGAACCTCAAGAGGGTGGAGAAGAAGATGGCACAAATAGAACGGACCGTTCACGTAGAGAGGAAGAATCGGAATGTGGATGAAACAGGTAATGTCACGGGAGAATCTCCTGCGAGCACTCAAACAAGTGGAAAAGAATAAAGGGTCCCATGGAACCGATGGAATGTCCGTCAAAGACCTGCGAAGACACCTCGTGGAACATTGGGACGCGATACGGCACGCTTTAGAAGAAGGGACCTACGAACCTTGCCCGGTCCGACGGGTCGAAATCCCGAAACCGAACGGAGGAGTCAGGTTACTAGGAATCCCGACCGTGACAGACCGGTTCATCCAACAGGCCATCGCCCAAGTGCTCACGCCGATCTTTGACCCATCCTTTTCGGAACACAGCTACGGGTTTCGTCCCGGTCGAAGAGGACACGACGCGGTGAAAAAGGCGAAGCAGTATATTCAGGAAGGATATACATGGGTGGTAGATATCGACTTGGAAAAGTTCTTTGATCGAGTCAACCATGACAAACTGATGGGGATATTAGCGAAACGAATTCCAGACAAAATCCTCCTAAAGTTGATACGGAAGTATCTACAGGCAGGGGTCATGATCAACGGGGTGGTCATGGAAACACAAGAGGGGACTCCACAAGGAGGGCCGCTCAGTCCACTCCTGTCCAACATTCTCCTGGATGAGCTGGACAAAGAATTGGAAAAACGAGGGCACAAGTTTGTACGGTATGCGGATGACTGCAATATCTACGTAAGGACGAAGAAGGCCGGGGAACGGGTGATGAAATCGATCACGGCATTCATCGAAAAGAAACTCCGGCTGAAAGTCAACGAAACCAAATCGGCAGTGGATCGTCCGTGGAGGAGAAAATTCCTCGGTTTTAGCTTCACCCCAAGTAAGGAGCCAAAAATCCGAATTGCAAAGGAAAGCATTCGGCGCATGAAGCAAAGGATACGCACCATGACGAGCCGATCGAAACCGATTCCCATGCCCGAACGAATCGAACAGCTCAATCAATACATTCTGGGATGGTGTGGATACTTTTCGCTAGCAGAGACCCCAAGTGTGTTCAAAGAACTAGATGGATGGATTCGACGAAGGCTGCGCATGTGCCAATGGAAAGAGTGGAAACTTCCGAGAACCAGAGTCCGAAAACTGCAAAGTTTAGGAGTGCCCAAGCAGAAAGCATATGAATGGGGAAACACTCGGAAGAAATATTGGAGAGTGGCCGCCAGTCCCATCCTGCATAAAGCCCTTGGCAACTCCTATTGGGAGAGCCAAGGGCTGAAGAGTCTTTATCAACGATATGAATCTCTGCGTCAGACTTAATGGAACCGCCGTATACCGAACGGTACGTACGGTGGTGTGAGAGGACGAGGGTTAGTCACCCTCTCCTACTCGATTTTGTTGGCAAGGAACGTATAGTATAATGAAAAAATGGACAAGGAAGCGAAAGACAAGGAGGAAAAACGGTGCACGAAGTCATTCAATCGATGTTTTCCTTTTTGACCAGTTTAGGCTATGTCGGCATCGCTCTCGCCTTGATGGTGGAAGTGATCCCCAGCGAGATCGTGTTGGCTTATGCCGGTTATTTGGTAGCGCGGGGGGATGTCTCATTTGCTGGGGCCGTGGCAGCTGGGACAATAGGCGGCACGGTGGCGCAGTTGTTTTTGTATTGGATGGGCTACTATGGCGGACGGCCGTTTCTAGATCAGTATGGGAAATATGTATTGATCCAGAAAAAACATTTGGATGTGGCGGAACGCTGGTTTGCGAAATTTGGCCCCGGCGTCATTTTCAGCGCCCGGTTTATCCCCGTTGTCCGCCATGCGATTTCGATCCCCGCCGGCATTGCGCGGATGAAGTGGTTGCCGTTTACGATTTACACGGTGTTGGCCATCATCCCATGGTCCATCTTGTTTATTTGGTTGGGAGAGCAGCTTGGCCAACGATGGCGGCAAATTGACGAGATGGCGGCGCCATACGTCCGACCGGCTATTGCAGCGGCGGTGGCGGTGGCGGCGATTTACATCGTTTGGCAACGACGACGCCGCGCTGCAGATGAAAACGAGCGCATGAAATAGTTGCCCGTCCGCATGCTGTCGGCTATATTTATACATGAACCATCTTTTGGCTAAATTTTTATGAAAAATGAGGGACGAACGTGAAACGTTGGATTATCATTGCGTTGCTATTCGCTGTGGGGCTATGGCTTGTGCCATACAGCGTGCCTCTTCTTTTCGCACTTGCGACCGCGCTTTTGCTCGAGCCGTCCATCCGCCGATTGCAAGAAAACTATAAGCTGAAGCGCGCGCACGCCGTCACGGTGATTTTTTCATTGTTCATCATCATTCTTGGGCTTTCCCTTTACTTTCTAGTCGTGATTTTTGTGCAACAAGTGATGGCGCTCTCGCAAAAACTGCCTTATGTGCTAAACGAAGCGACGAAAGTGCTCGACCGCCTCATTCAAACGTGGCAGTCGTATTCCAGCTCCATTCCGCAGGAAATCATCGATTCGCTTGAACGCGGCGTCAATACCGTCGAGCAAATGCTTTTGTCGTTTGCGACCAACTTGACGCAGTCGCTCGTCCATTATATTGCCGCCATTCCGGCGTTTTTGATTCATTTTTTAGTGTATTTGATCGCACTGTTTCTCATTTGCCTCGATTTGCCGCAGCTGAAGCAAGGCATGCGCCGCTATTTGTCCGAACGGACCGAACAGCGGCTTGGGATGGTCGTCGCCCAGCTGAGCAAAGCGGGGATCGGCTTTTTAAAAGCGCAGTTTTTGCTTAGTTTAATTACGTTTTTCCTCGCGCTGGCTGGCCTTTTCGTGTTGGGGGTCGACTATGCGGCGTTGATGGCGCTGGTCATCGTCGTCGTTGATATTTTGCCGATTTTAGGAACGGGTTCCGTGCTTGTTCCGTGGGGGCTCATCAGCATGGCGAACGGCAACAATACGCTTGGCATCGGGCTCATCGTGCTGTTTGTCGTCATCACCGTCGTGCGCCGGATCATTGAGCCGAAAGTGTTTTCCACCAATTTGGGCATTTCCCCGCTCGCCGCGCTCGTCAGCGTCTATCTGGGGTTTCAGCTGCTTGGCTTTATCGGGTTGTTCGTCGGGCCGGTCGTTGTCATTTTGGTTGAGGCGCTTGCCAAAGCCGGAGTCATTAAATGGACGATCAAGCTTTGATTTTTTCGAATAAAGGTCTTTGCGGACGAAGGAGGAAAAACCGGCGAACCGCCGGTTTTTCTGTTTGGACATGGAAAAGAGAGTTTTGGCAAAGCGACGGCTAAAGAAAACCGCCCGCTGAAGGCGCGGCGGTCACTGAGTGGATGTGGACGAATCATTGACGTCGGTGCGCGGCAAAATTAAAATTTCGACACGCCGGTTTTTCATCCGCCCGGCAGCGGTGGCGTTGGAGGCGATGGGCTTGTATTCGCCATACCCTTTGGCGCTGAAATAGCGCGGATCGAGTTGCTTGTTTTCAAGCAGCACTTTCATGAAATTGACGGCGCGCATGACGCTCAGCTCCCAGTTGGAAGCAAATTTCTCATTATGGATCGGCACGTTGTCCGTATGGCCGCTGATGATGATATTGCGCGGCGGGTTCATGACGAGCAAAGCGGAGATTTCCGCCGCAAGACGCCGGTCTTTCATGCGCACTTCGGCGCTGCCGGAGTCGAATAAAATATCATCCAAAATGGTAATCGCGAGCCCTTCGTCCGTCAAGGAAGTCTGCAGTTTTCCCGTCAGCTTGTTGTCGTGGATGTAGCTGTCGATTTTCGCTTTGATTTGCCCTAATTCTTCTTTTTCCTTTCCGTTTACGGCTGGGGAAGGCTGCTTTGCTTGATGCCGTCCTTCTTCGTCTTGGGCCGGTGGAGTGATCGGCTCGATCGGGCTTTGAAAGTCAAGAACACCCGTTCCGCCGGCAAAGGCGGTGCTAAAGGCGCGCGCAATTTCTTGAAACTTCTTTTGGTCGATTTGGCTGCTCGCAAACAAGACGATGAATAGGGCGAGCAATAGCGTCAATAAATCCGCGTACGGAATCAGCCATGCCTCGCTCATATGGTCGTCATGCTTGTTCTTTTTTTCTTAGCCATTGGCCGTTTCCCCTTGCACCAGCGCTTGGCGCCGCTCGTTTTCCGGCAAGTATGAGGCGAGTTTTTGTTCGATCATGCGCGGGGCTTGTCCTTCCAAAATGGACAGCACCCCTTCAATCATGATGTAGCGCACGCGCGCCTCTTCCTTCGATTTCCGCCGCAGTTTGTTGGCAAACGGATGCCAAAGCACATAGCCGGTGAAAATGCCGAGCATCGTGGCGACAAAAGCGGCGCTGATCGCCTTGCCGAGCTCGGCGATGTTTTCCATATTGCCAAGGGCGGCAATCAGGCCGATGACGGCCCCAAGCACCCCGAGCGTCGGCGCGTACGTGCCTGCTTGGGAAAAAATCGCGGCATTCGCTTCGTGGCGCTCTTCCATGGCGACGATTTCCTCTGTCATGACATCCCGGATGAACTCTTGCGTTTGCCCATCGATTGCCATGCTGAGTCCGTTGCGCAAAAACGGGTCGTCAATGTCGTCCAATTTCGCCTCGAGCGCCAGCAGCCCTTCGCGGCGGGCGATATTCGCCCAATCGACGAACAGCGGAATCAGTTGTTCGACCGTCGGCGTCGTTGATTCCGTGAAAATGACTTTGAAAAGCTTTGGCACTTTTTTAATTTCGTGCGTCGGAAAGGCGATGACGACCGCTGCCGCCGTCCCGACGAGAATGATGAGGATGGCGGCCGGATTGATCAATACAGCAGGCGAAACGCCCTTAAAGTACATGCCCAGCCCGACGGCAATGACGCCAAGGATGATGCCGATGACCGATGTTTTGTCCAAATGAATCCCCCCGCTTTTTCCATACGAACGATCTACGCCATTGGGCGTTTTTATGAAGAAACCATATTTATCATATACTGAATATAGGAGGTTGAAAAGGGAAAAAGGTGTGACATGAGACGCAAAAAGCCGCCCGCTCCATTAGGATGACGGAAAGGGCAGCTCCGATGATCATCATATTTTTTTCAGTTTAAACGTGCCGACCATTAAAAACGATAAAATGAGCGCCAAAAACATAAACGATTGCGGCGGGAAGTACGGGATGGCTAAATAGCCGAGCGTCATCAGCACCCCGGCGGCGGTGATCGGCAGCCCCGCAAAGTAGCCGTTGTTTTCTGTGATGTTGAAGCGAGCGAGGCGGAAGGCGCCGCAAGCGATGTACAAAACGGTGAATACCGCGCCGGGCGCGCCGAACTCATGGAACAAGCCTTGGTACATCAGCAAGGCGGGAGCGACGCCGAAGGAGACGATGTCGCTCATCGAATCGAGCTGCTTGCCAAGTTCGGATTCAATGTTCATCTTGCGCGCCACAGCGCCGTCAAAGCGATCGACAAACGCTGCTAAAAAAACGAGCAGCACGCTCATATGAAGCTGCCCTTTCAGCGTAGCCAGGACGGAAAAGCCGCCAAGCGACAGGTTTGTCATCGTCAAAATGTTTGCCACGTTTGCTTTCAGCTTTTTTAACGTATAATCTAAATAGTCCGATAAGAACAAGTTTCCCCACTCCTTTTCCAACAGAAAACGCCAAAAGAAAATTCTACTACCATTATACTCATTTTGGCGGTAATATGGAAGGTAGTAACGAATGGCGATGTTGCGCTACTGGAGGGAACGTGCTTGCGAAAATGGCTTTATCGTTTGTTCATCGAGCTGACCAATCACTCGCTTTCTTCAAAGCTGCTCGCTTCGTTTGCCAAATCGCGACTCAGCGGGCTATTGATATCATCGTATGCAAAAATTTATCATATTAACCAAGACGAAATGGAAAAAAGCTTAAAAAATTATAAGACGTTGCAGCAACTGTTCGTCCGCCGGCTGAAGGCTGGGGTGAGGCCGGTCGACGCTGATGAGCATACGGTCGTCAGCCCGGTCGACGCCGTCATTGAAGACATGGGCACGATTCGAGAAAACTGCGAAATGATCGTCAAGGGAAAGCCGTATTCCATTGCAGAAATGCTCGGCAGCGTTGAAGCGGCACAACCGTATGTGAACGGGTTCTTTTTTATTCTGTATTTAAGCCCGAGTCATTATCACCGCATCCACAGCCCAATATCTGGAGTGATCGAAAAGCAGTGGGCGCTCGGCCGCAAGTCGTATCCGGTCAACCGTCTTGGCTTAAAATATGGGCGTCGGCCGCTCGAGAAAAATTACCGCCTCATCACCGAGGTCACAGCCGGCGGCAAGCGCTTGGCGATCGTGAAAATCGGCGCCATGTTCGTCAACAGCATTGAATTGACCCATGAGGGTGAGCAGCTTGTAAAAGGAGAGGAAATGGCGTATTTTTCGTTCGGTTCAACGGTCGTCTTGCTGTTTGAACGCGGAAGTTTCGCCCCTGACCCGCGCATTGTTGCGCCCATGCCGATCAAAGTCGGCGAGCGGCTCGGCTATTGGTGCGAGGCGCATGAGCGCTAAGGCTTTCGGAAACAAAAAAAGCCCGAAGGCCTTCGCTTATGAGGACAGCTTAATTTTGTGGGTCAATGAACGGCGCTGGATTTCTTTTTCAATCAACTCGATGAATTCCGGGCTGAGGTTGAGTTCTTTCGCCTTGAAGTACGACTCGATCAACAGCTCGTCGGACAAATGTTTCATCGGGGGCGTCCTCCTTTTTTGGATGGAATATGCCAAACATGTCATACATATAATGGTAGGTTACTTACAATGTACCATGACTTGTGAAAGAGAACAACCGTTCTGTTATCCACAGGAAGCGGTGGATAACATGTGGAAAACATGTTTATAAAGAGTAGGAAGTGTGATGGCCAGCTTGTGTATAATGTGGGCAACAGTTATCCACAAGATGGAGAGATGCAAAATTTGTCGAAAATTTTTTCTGTTTATCATTGGCAAACTTTGTTTTGAAACAAACGATCAAATTCGCTATGATGGGAAAAGCAAATGGAAAGGCGGGTGTCCGGCATGCTTCACTACTTTTTGCCAAGCCAGTTTGCCAAGCGTGTGATCGACATTACTCCGGATGAGCTGAAACAAAAAGGGGTCAAAGGGATCATCACCGATCTGGACAATACGCTCGTTGAATGGGATCGGCCGAGCGCCACCCCGGAGCTGGCCGCATGGTTTGATGCGATGAAGCAGGCGGGCATTAAGGTCGTCATCGTATCGAATAATAATAAACAACGCGTGCAGTCGTTTGCTGAGCCGCTTGGCATCCCGTTCATCTTTGAAGCGCGCAAACCGCTGACACGCGCGTTTTTGCAGGCATTAAAGATGATGGAGCTTAAGAAAGAGGAAGTCGTCGTCATCGGCGATCAGTTGCTGACTGATGTGCTTGGGGGCAACCGGCTCGGACTGAACACGATTTTAGTCGTCCCGGTCGCCCAGACGGACGGATTATGGACGCGTTTCAATCGAAAAATGGAGCGGAGAATTTTAAAGGTGATGCGCAAAAAAGGGATGATTTACTGGGAGGAATGATCGTGGAGCCACAACTGCGTTGCATCGGCTGCGGAGCGGCCATTCAGTTTGACGATCCGAAAAAGGCGGGCTATGCGCCGAAAAGCGTGCTCGAAAAAGACGAGGAAGAAATCATTTGCCAGCGCTGCTTCCGCTTGAAACATTACAACGAAGTGCAAGACGTGCCGCTTGATGACAGCGATTTTTTAAACATGCTGCACCGCATCGGGGAATCGAAGGCGCTTGTCGTCAACATCGTCGACATTTTCGATTTCAACGGCAGCTGGATTCCTGGCTTGCCGCGGTTTGCGGCCGAGAATCCGATTTTGCTTGTCGGCAACAAGGCGGATTTATTGCCGAGGTCGGTCAAATACCCGAAGCTGCTGCGCTGGATGCGCCGCATGGCGGAAGAGCTCGGGCTGCGTCCGGTTGACGTCTGCCTTGTCAGCGCAGCGAAAGGAATTGGCATGGCGAAGGTGATGGAAGCGATCAATCGCTACCGTGAGGGCGGCGATGTCTACGTCGTCGGCTGCACGAATGTCGGCAAGTCGACGTTCATCAATCGGATCATTGAAGAGGCGACCGGCAAAGGGAATGTGATTACCACGTCATATTTCCCGGGGACGACACTCGATATGATCGAAATTCCGCTTGAGGGTGGAGCGACGCTGTATGATACGCCGGGGATCATCAACCATCACCAAATGGCGCACTTTGTTGATGCGCGCGATTTGAAGATCATTACGCCGAAGCGGGAAATCCATCCGCGCGTTTATCAGCTCAACGAAGGGCAGACGCTCTTTTTCGGAGGCTTGGCCCGCCTCGATTACATCAAAGGCGGGCGCCGCTCGTTCGTCTGCTACATGGCCAATGAGTTGACGGTTCATCGGACGAAGTTGGAAAAAGCCGACTCCCTTTATGCCAATCAGCTTGGCGATTTGCTGTCGCCGCCAAACAAACGCTATGCCGCTGAATTTCCGCCGCTTGTGCCGCGCTCGCTGTCTGTCAAAGAGCGGAAGACGGACATCGTTTTTTCCGGACTCGGCTGGGTGACGTGCAACGACCCGGGTGCCCAGCTCGTCGTCCATGCTCCAAAAGGGGTCGACGTATTTATCCGTCAATCGTTGATTTAATGGAAAGCGGGAGGGGAGAAACGTGGAAAAGGTATACGGGTTGATTGGGTTTCCCGTCGAGCACTCGCTGTCGCCGCTCATGCATAATGATGCATTCGCCCGTTTGGGCATTCCGGCGCGCTATCATTTGTTTTCCGTCGAACCGGGGCAAGTCGGTGCGGCGATCGCTGGCGTGCGGGCGCTCGGCATCGCCGGGGTGAACGTGACGATTCCGCACAAACTGGCGGTCATTCCGTTTTTGGACGAAGTGGACGAACATGCGCGCCGCATCGGGGCGGTCAATACGATCATCAACAACGACGGCCGGCTCGTCGGCTATAATACAGACGGGCTCGGTTATGTCCAAGCGTTGGAAGAGGAAATGAACATCACCTTGGACGGCAAGCGGATTTTGGTGATCGGCGCTGGCGGCGGGGCGCGCGGCATTTACTTTTCGTTGCTGTCGACGGCAGCCGAGCGCATCGATATGGCCAACCGGACGGTGGAAAAAGCGGAGCGGCTCGTCCGCGAAGGGGACGAGCGCCGCTCGGCGTATTTTTCACTCGCCGAGGCCGAAACGCGGCTGGCCGAATACGATATTATCATCAATACCACTTCTGTCGGCATGCATCCGCGTGTCGAGGTGCAGCCGCTTTCTCTTGAACGGCTGCGCCCAGGGGTGATCGTTTCCGATATTATTTACAATCCACTGGAAACAAAATGGCTGAAAGAAGCGAAAGCCCGCGGCGCCCGTGTGCAAAACGGCGTCGGCATGCTCGTATACCAAGGGGCGCTAGCGTTCGAAAAGTGGACCGGCCAATGGCCGGATGTCAACCGGATGAAACAGCTTGTCATCGAAGCGTTAAGGAGATAACATATGCTAACGGGAAAGCAAAAACGGTTTTTGCGCGCTCAAGCCCATCATTTGAAACCGATTTTCCAAGTCGGCAAAGGCGGCGTGACGGAAGCGATGACCGAACAAATTGCGGCGGCGCTCGAAGCGCGCGAGCTGTTGAAAGTGAGCGTTTTGCAAAACTGTGAAGAAGACCGCTGCACCGTCGCCGAGCAGCTCGCGGCTGGAACGGGGGCGGAAGTCGTGCAAGTGATCGGCAATACGATCGTCTTATACAAAGAATCGAAGGAGCATAAACAAATCGTTCTGCCTGATTGACAATGGGAGCAGCCACGGCAGGCGGCGGGAGGAAAGAAGATGGGAAAAATCGGGATTTTCGGCGGCACGTTTGATCCGCCTCATTACGGTCATTTGCTCATGGCGAATGAAGTGCTTGACGCCCTTCAGTTGTCAGAAATTTGGTTTCTGCCCAACCGCCTTCCTCCCCATAAGCAGCACGAACAAGTGACCAAAAGCGAAGACCGGCTGCGCATGCTCGAGTTGGCAGTGGCTGGCCATCCGCGCTTTCATATTGAGACGATCGAACTCGAGCGGGAAGGGCCTTCGTATACGTACGATACGATCCGGCAGCTTGTCGCGATGCATCCCAATGACGAGTTTTATTTCATCATCGGCGCCGATATGGTCGAATATTTGCCCCATTGGCACCGCATCGATGAGCTCATCGAGTTGGTGACGTTTGTTGGCGTCAAGCGGCCGGGGTTTTCCATGGAAACGCCGTATCCGGTCATCGAAGTTGAGGCGCCGCAGTTTGCCGTTTCTTCCTCGCTCATCCGCGAGCGGGTGCGGAACGGGCAGACGATTCGCTATCTTGTGCCGGAAGGCGTTAGACTTTATATTGAGGAGAAGGGGCTATATGGAGCGAGAACAGGCGTTACTGATCGTGAAACAACAGCTGACAGAGCAGCGCTACGAGCATACGCTTGGCGTTGTCGAGACCGCTGTTAAGCTCGCCAGGCAATACGGCGCCGACGCGAAAAAGGCGGAACTGGCGGCGATTTTCCACGACTATGCCAAATTCCGTCCGGTCGAGGAAATGAAACAAATCATTTTGGCGCAAAATATGCCCAACGATTTGCTTGCTTACAACAGTGAGCTATGGCATGCGCCCGTTGGCGCCTATTTGGTGCAGACAGAAGTCGGCATCGACGATCCGGAGGTGCTGGATGCCATTCGCTACCATACGTCCGGGAGGGCGGGAATGACGGTGCTTGAAAAAATTATTTATTTGGCCGACTATATTGAACCAGGGCGCCGCTTCCCCGGCGTCGACGACGTACGGCGCTTGGCGGAAGAAGACCTCAACCGGGCGCTTTTGCAGGCGGTGAAAAATACGATCGCGTTTTTGCTTGAGAAGCGCCAGCTCATTTATCCAGATACGATTCATGCGTACAATTCACTCATGCGTGAAGTGAAGGGGGAAGCAAAACGGTGACGGAACAAGAGGCGTTGCAGCTTGTCGTCCGCGCGGCGGATGATAAAAAGGCGGAACAAATTGTCGTCTTGAACATGAAAGGCATTTCGCTTGTCGCCGATTATTTTGTCATTTGCCATGGCAATTCGGACAAACAAGTGCAGGCCATCGCCCGCGAAATTCAAGACCAAGCGGAAGAACACGGCCTAGTGGTGAAGCGGGTTGAAGGATTCCATGAGGCGAAATGGGTGCTTGTCGACTTGGGCGACATCGTTGTGCATGTTTTTGCCAAAGAGGAGCGCGAGTATTACAACCTCGAACGGCTCTGGGGGGACGCCCCGACGGAAGACGTCGCGGCTGTGTTGCAGCCATGACGTACGGCCGCTTCGCCGACTGGTATGATGCGCTCATGGCTGAGGCGCCGTATGACGCATGGCAATCGTTTGTTGAACGGGCATTCGCCCAATACACCAAACGGCCGGGGAGACGGGTCATTGACATCGGCTGCGGGACGGGAGAGCTTGCCATCCGCCTTGCCAAGGCCGGATGGCAAGTATCCGGCGTTGATCTCTCTGAACATATGCTCGCCGTCGCCCAGGCGAAAGCCGAAGCGGAGGGAGTGGAGGTGCCGTTTTTCGAGCAAAACATGGCGGAGCTCGACGGGTTTTCTGATCTGGATGGCGCCTTCCTGTTTTGCGATGCTCTCAACTATTTAACGAATGAAGAGGATGTGAAGCGGACGTTCGCCGCCGTCTCCCGCGCCCTTGGCGGCGGCGGGCTGCTTTTGTTTGATGTCCATTCGGTCTACAAAATGGACGTCCTGTTCCGCGACGCCGTGTTTGCGGACCAGGATGACGACCTCAGCTACATATGGATGTGCCATCCGCTTGACTGGCCGCACAGCGTCGGGCATGAATTAACCTTTTTCGTCCGCCGCGGCGATCTATACGAACGTTTCGACGAATGGCACGAACAGCGTACGTTCGAGCGCGCCGTCTATGAGCGATGGCTCGAATCCGCTGGCTTCGAGGTGCTTGAAGTGACCGCCGATTTCACCGATGCGCCCCCGACCGAGACGGCGGAGCGGTTGTTTTTCGTCGCGCGGAAGCGGTGAGGGGCGAAGAGCGAGAAATCATAAATCATAAAAAGAAACGTGGATGAGGAAGATTTAGGGAGATTTTGGTTGAAACATAAAATCATGCAGGGAAAATGCTCTATCGTTTTGCATCCGGCTTAATAGCTGGCTGAGGATTGAAACGAGTGTAATGTCAACCAAACGTAATTGGAAGAAATCTTGTGCCCGGCTCAATAGCCGAATGAGGATCGAAACAATATAGATAAAAACAAGCAACAGCTAAAAGGTTGAACGACGATGGAATCCAACGAAAAATCCGTAAATATGAAAACCCCAGCCGTACAAGCTGGGGTCCATTTTTTTGTTGAACGAAGCAGGATTTTCGCTGCTGCTTGTCAAATGAAAATCAATCAAGGAAACTGTTGCTTCACCTTCTCCACATCTTCTTTAAACTTCTCATGTGTTTTCGCCAGCACTTCTTCAAAGACGCCGTTCATTCGTTGTTCCAGCACAGCGATTCCTTCCCCGGTAATGCCGCCTTTGACGCATACTTTTTCCTGCAACGTTGGCAATGTGTACAGATTCCGCTTGAGCAGTTCCCCAAGGCCGATGATCATATCGGTCGCCAGCATCGTCGCCTGTTCCTTCGTGATGGCGGTTTTGGCCGCTGCGGCGTCGATGAAGCGCTGAAGCAAATAGCTGAAAAACGCTGGACCGCAGCTTGAGATGTCGGAAGCGACGCGGGTGATGGCCTCGTCGATGTACACCGGCGAGGCGATGCGCCGGAGAAGATCATCGATCGTTTGCCGGCAGGCGGCTGAGCAGCGCGAGCCGAAGGTGACAAGGATGCTGCCGGAGAGCGCCCGGTTTGCAATGCTCGGAATGGCGCGCACGATTTGGCAAGGGACGGCTGCTTCAAGCTGTTCGACGCTGATCGGGCTTGTGATCGATACGAGGTAGTGTTCGTTTGTCCAGTGCGGGGCCAGTTGCTGCAATAATGGGTGGATGTCGAGCGGTTTGACGCATAAAAAGACGAGGCTGGATTGTTTGATGACTTCAGCCGCATCGGCAACCACTGCAATGCCGGGATGCGCGCGTTGTATCGCGAACGCTTTCGCAAGCGTACGGTTCGTTATGACGAGCTGATCCGCTTTCACGGCGCCGGAGTCGAGGAACGCTTCGATTAAGATGGTGCCCATATTCCCCGTGCCGATAACGCCGATGTTCATGCATTGTCCCCCCTCCCGGTTTTGGTTCACCGGAACTCTCTTTTTCGATATGTATGAGAAAAAGGCTCGGTTTATGACTGGAGATGGAAAGGATGGGATCGTATGTGGGAGCATGTGCAGGAGCTTGGAAAACGTTATGGGAAAGCGGGGGTGCTCTTGTTGTTTGCCGCGGCGGCGGGGTTATGGGTGTTTCGTCATCCGACGGATGAAAAGGAGCAAGTCGTCTTGCCGGCGGCGGCTGAAACGGATGCCGCCCGGCCGGAAGAAAAAAAGGACGAGGCGCCCAAAACCGCTGTGGTGGATGTGAAAGGGGCGGTCGCGAAGCCAGGAGTGTACGAAGTGGCGGCGGACGCCCGCGTTCGCGATGTTATCGCCCTAGCCGGCGGATTGACGGACGAGGCGGATGAAACGAAAATCAATCTGGCGGCAAAAGTGCGCGATGAGATGATGATTTACGTGCCGGCAAAAGACGAGGCCGCACCAGCGTCAGATGCCGTCGGCAAGTCTCCAAGCGATGGAGCTCGGGACGGGCCGCAAGTGGCGGTCAATACGGCGACGGAAGAGGAGTTGATGCAGCTTCCCGGCATCGGACCGGCGAAGGCAAAAGCGATCATCGCCTATCGCGAAGAACACGGGCCGTTCCAGCGGATGGAAGATTTGTTGAATGTAACCGGAATTGGCGAAAAAACGCTGGAGAAATTGAAACCGTATTTGCTTGTGCCGTAAACGAGGCGGGGGAGCGCAATGCTTCTCGTTTATGGGCGGATCAGGGCTGCTGCGGACGTTTTTCGGCGTTGACGGGGGCAGGCGGCGGCGGGTAGACTAAAAGTATGGAAACGAGCGGAGGGACGTAGAATGGAACGCATCACATGGGATCAATACTTTATGGCGCAAAGCCATCTGTTGGCGCTGCGCAGCACGTGCACAAGGCTGGCGGTCGGGGCGACGATTGTGCGCGATAAGCGCATCATCGCCGGCGGGTACAACGGCTCGATCGCCGGGGGCGCCCATTGCACCGATGAAGGGTGCTACGTTATTGACGGCCATTGTGTACGGACGATCCATGCGGAAATGAATGCCATTTTGCAATGCGCCAAGTTCGGCGTCCCGACCGAGGGGGCCGAGATGTATGTCACCCATTTTCCGTGCTTGCATTGTTGCAAGGCGATCATTCAAAGCGGCATTCGCGCTGTCTATTACGCCCAAGACTACAAAAACCACCCGTACGCCTTGGAGCTGTTTGCTCAAGCTGGCGTCCGGCTTGTGCAAGTGCCGCTGAAAACGGATGTGTTCGCCTTGCTTTCCGGCGGCGGAGGGGGAGCATGAAAGGACAAGCCGTCTATCCCGCCGCGGCGGCGCTCTTTGCCGTGGCGGCGGCCTCGCCGTCCAAAACCACATGTCTTCTCCTTATCATTTATCTCCTTCTTCTTTTCATCCGCCGGCCGCACTGTTTCCTTCCTGCTCTCGTTGCAGCTCTCTTCTTTTTTGTCTATTTTCTCATCGTTGACCATCATAACAAAACTTCCCTTTCCGGCGGCCGTCATTCGCTTTCCGTTCGTTTTTCCGCCGCGCCGGCGATCGACGGCGATCGATTGCAGGCGGCGGTGCAAGCTGGCAAGGAGCGGGTGCAGCTTCGTTACATTATTCGGACGGCTGCGGAAAAAGAAGCGCTGCGTGCGCGTCTTATGCCCGGGGTCGTGTGCCGGCTGAGCGGAATGCTCGAGCGCCCTATGCCAGCCAGCAATCCGTATGCATTTGATTACCGCCGTTATTTGCGCCGCCATCGCATCCATTGGCTCTTTCTCCCTGAGGCGATCGATCTTTCCGCTTGCGTGCGTGTCCGTCCCACCATCATCGAACGGCTTGAGGCGATTCGCGAGGCTGGCGTCCGCCGCATTGAAGCCCGGTTTCCGCCGGAAGCGGCCGGCATCGCCGCTGCGCTCATTTATGGCGAACGCCGCTCGTTGGACGAGGAAGTGATTAGCGGTTACCAGCAGCTCGGGATCATCCATTTGTTGGCCATTTCCGGCGGCCATGTCACCCTGCTTGTCGGCGCTGCGTTGGCCGCTGCCATTCGGTTTGTGACGCGCGAAGCGGCCGTGCTTGCTTTGCTCGTTTTCTTGCCTATGTATGCGGTGCTCGCCGGCGCTTCGCCGTCGGTGCTGCGCGCCTGTGCGACCGGGATGATTGTATTGGCCGTCCAGTGGAAAAAAGGAATGATCCATCCGCTGGATGCGTTGAGTTGGACAGCGCTTGCCCTGCTCGTCTTTGACCCATATATGGTTTGGGATGTCGGTTTTCAACTATCATTTCTTGTCACGTTTGCCCTTCTCGCCCATGTGTCGGTGCTCGCCTCTGCTCGTTCGATGCTCCAAAACTTGTTTCAGACCGCGCTCGCCGCTCAGCTTGCCGCGCTGCCGATTTTGCTTTACCATTTTTATGAAATTTCTGTTTGGAGCATAGGGCTGAATGTCTTCTTCGTCCCTTGGTATTCATTTGTCATTTTGCCCATTGCTTTTCTATCCGCAGTTTTTTCCTTTTCTCCGCTCATTTGGCTGTTTAGCCGCCTCATTGAGCTGACGGACGCGGTTGTCCGTTTTTTCTCGGTCGATTACTCGTTTATGCTTGTGCTCGGGCGTCCGGGGCCGTGGTGCTTAGCTGGCTATCTGACGGCCATCGCGGCGGCGTTTTTGGATTGGGAACGCGGCCGCCTGCTCCGCGGATTGACAGCGGTGGCGGCGGCGACGGCGCTTCAGCTGGCCGCCCCGTATGTGGATCCGAAAGGGGAAGTGACGGTATTGGATGTTGGGCAAGGGGACTGTATTTATATTGAGCTCCCTTATCGAAAAGCAGTCTATCTCATTGATACCAGCGGGACGCCGGAATGGGCGCGCGAACCGTGGCGCAAGCGGTCTCGGCCGTTTGCCGTCGGCCGCGACGTTGTCGTGCCGTTTTTAAAAGCCCAAGGGGTGAGGACGCTTGATCAACTGATTTTGACGCACGATGATGCCGACCATATCGGGGCTGCTCCCGAGGTGATGGGAGCCGTGCGCGTCAAGAAGATTGTCACAAGCCCAGGAGCGCTGCCGGCCGTCAAGGCGATGGCGCGCCCGTTTTCTGTGCCGGTGGCCGCCAGCGTGCGGGGGGATCGGTGGAAGGTGGGGGATGCCGCGTTTTCCGTATTGCACCCGGAGGCGGGAAACAATGAGGATAATAACGGCTCGCTTGTATTGCTTGCCCGCCTCGGCCGCTTGACATGGCTGTTTGCTGCGGATATCGAGGAAGAGGCGGAACAGGCGCTCATCCGCGCTTATCCAGAGCTGCGCGCCGATGTATTGAAAGTCGCCCACCACGGCAGCAAAACGTCGACAACAGAGCTGTTTTTGCGGACGGTCAAGCCGCGAGCGGCCATCATTTCCGTCGGCCGCTACAATCGCTACGGGCATCCGTCCCCCGAGGTGCTTATGCGGCTTCGGCAACAACGGGCGATCATTTGGCGGACGGATGAAAACGGGGCCATTCGCTATGTGTATGACGAAAACGGTGGAACCTTTCAGGTGATGAAACCATAAGATGTAGTGCACAAAAAAGCGGAACGTTTCAGCAGAAACAAAAAAATAAGGATTGCTTATGTAAGCAATCCTTATCGACCGAAAAATTCGATCAACGTTGCGATGATGAACATGGTAGCGAAAAAGCCGAACGACACGATGAATCCGACGGCGGAATCGACGGCGTCATTTCGTTGGCTTTGCACTTCCTTTTCAAATACGTTCATCGTTTTCCCCCTCCTCGTTCAATCATTTTTAGTATAGACGAAAACGCGTGAAAAATCTACCGCCGCTCGCTTCTTTTCCTTCCTTGACAACAGTTGACACAAATACTTTCAAACAGCCGGGAAAACATAAAAATAACCCGCTGGCCAATAAGGTCCTAGGACTTATAGGCTGGCGTTTATATAAAGGGGAACCGGTTTTTTCGGCAGCCGGTTCCCTTGTAAAATGACGAAAAACGGTGTATCTTTTCTAGCAGAGACGTTTGCTAGGGAATGGAGACGGGAACATGCTGGAACGCGTATGGGGAAACATTGAAAAACGGCGTTTTTCTCCCCTTTATTTATTATACGGCAATGAGCCGTTTTTATTAACGGAAACGTATGAGCGATTGGTGAACGCAGCGCTTGGCCCCGAGGAGCGGGAGTGGAACTTGGCTGTGTACGACTGCGAGGAAACGCCGGTCGAGGCGGCGCTTGAGGAGGCCGAGACGGTGCCGTTTTTCGGCGAGCGGCGTGTCATCCTCATCAAGCATCCATATTTTTTCACGTCTGAAAAAGAGAAGGAGATCGAACATGATTTGGCGAAGCTGGAGGCGTACTTGAAGGCGCCGTCGCCGTTTTCGATCGTCGTCTTTTTCGCGCCGTACGAGAAGCTTGATGAGCGAAAAAAAATTACGAAGCTCGCCAAAGAGCAAAGCGAAGTCGTCATCGCCGCCCCGCTCGCCGAAGCGGAGCTGCGCGCCTGGGTGCGGCGCCGCATCGAGAGCCAAGGGGCGCAAGCAAGCGACGAGGCGATTGATGTCCTGTTGCGGCGGGCCGGGACGCAGCTTTCCGCCTTGGCGAATGAAATCGATAAATTGGCCCTGTTTGCCGGATCGGGCGGAACCATCGAGGCGGCGGCGGTTGAACGGCTTGTCGCCCGCACGCCGGAAGAAAACGTATTTGTGCTTGTCGAGCAAGTGGCGAAGCGCGACATTCCAGCGGCGTTGCAGACGTTTTATGATCTGCTTGAAAACAATGAAGAGCCGATCAAAATTTTGGCGCTGCTCGCCGCCCATTTCCGCTTGCTTTCGCAAGTGAAATGGCTTGCCTCCTTAGGCTACGGGCAGGCGCAAATTGCTGCGGCGCTCAAGGTGCACCCGTTCCGCGTCAAGCTCGCTCTTGCTCAAGCGGCCCGCTTCGCTGACGGAGAGCTTGCTGAGGCGATCAACGAGCTCGCTGACGCCGATTACGAGGTGAAAAGCGGAGCGGTCGATCGCCGGTTGGCCGTTGAGCTGCTTCTGATGCGGTGGGGCACCCGCCCGGCGCAAGCGGGGCGTCACGGCCGGCGGTGAAGCGATCGCCCGGCCGTTTGCCGTGAACAAAAGAAAAACAAAAAAACGACCTGGCGCCAGGTCGTTTTTGATTAGGAAGCTTGGATGCTGTTCAATTTTTTCGCTAAGCGCGATTTTTGCCGGCTGGCGGCGTTTTTATGGATAAGGCCTTTGCTTGCAGCTTTGTCTAATTTTTTCGACGCAATAATGAATGCCTCGCGCGCTTTTTCCACGTCTTTCAATTCAACAAGCGCTTCAAATTTTTTGATCGCCGTACGCATGGCCGATTTCATCGAGGCGTTGTGAGCCCGGCGCTTTTCGCTCGTTTTCGCGCGTTTGATCGCTGATTTGATGTTAGCCACGTTCGTTCACCTCCGTTACCATTCCTATTTCTGTTGTGAACAACAGGAAGAACAAGTGTTATTCTATCAAACGTGTTTGGATTATGCAAGAGTGTTCAAGCGAAAATCCTTTACGAAACATGAATGACCGGGCCTGATTGCGGCGACAATAAAAGAAAACGGCAGAAATGGGGAGGAACGACATGGAACAGCCGCTCGATTTACGCCAGTACTCGGTGCGCACGGATTTAGCGATCGAAGCGCATGAGATCGCACTCGAGGAGCGCTTGCAGCAAAAACAAGAAAGCGCCGCGCCGATTGAGGGGGTCATCATTCATGACGAGGAGATCAACGGCGTCAAGCTGTCGCATGTGCATGTCACGGAACAAGGAGCGGCCTCGATCGGCAAAAAGCCGGGCCACTACGTGACGATTGAAGCGCAAGGCATCCGCGAACAAAACACCGAGCTGCAGCAAAACGTGCAGCGCATTTTTTCCGAGCAGCTCAGCGCCTTTTTCAAGCGGCTCCGCATTCCCGATCAAGCGAGCTGCTTGATCGTTGGGCTCGGCAACCAAAACGTCACCCCGGACGCGCTCGGGCCGCTCACGGTGGAAAACGTGCTTGTCACCCGTCATTTGTTCCAGCTGCAGCCGGAAAGCGTCGAGGAAGGCTTCCGGCCGGTGAGCGCCCTTGCTCCGGGGGTGATGGGGACGACCGGGATTGAAACGAGCGACATTATCGACGGCGTCGTCCGGAAAACAAAGCCGGATTTTGTCATTGTGATTGACGCCTTGGCTGCCCGCTCGATCGAACGAGTCAACGCGACGATTCAAATTTCTGACACCGGCATCCATCCTGGCTCCGGGGTCGGCAACAAGCGGAAAGAGTTAAGCTATGAAACGCTTGGCATTCCGGTCATTTCGATCGGCGTTCCGACGGTTGTCGATGCGGTCTCCATCACGAGCGACACGATCGATTTCATTTTGAAGCACTTCGGCCGCGAAATGCGCGAAGGGAAACGGCCGTCAAGCGCGCTCGCTCCGGCGGGCTGGACGTTTGGGCGCAAACGAAAATTGACGGAACAAGACATGCCGTCGCCGCAAGAACGGTCGACGTTTCTTGGCATGGTCGGCACGCTTGGCGATGAAGAAAAGCGGCGCCTCATCTATGAAGTGCTCGCGCCGCTTGGGCATAATTTGATGGTGACCCCAAAAGAGATCGATTCGTTTATCGGCGATATGGCCAACTTATTAGCCGGCGGCTTGAATGCGGCGCTGCATCGGCAAGTCGACCAAGGCAATGTCGGCTCCTACACCCATTAGACAAAAAACAGTTCTATCTTTTCCCGCTTGGCCATACGTTAAACTGAGGAGACAAGCCGGGAAAGGGTGGGAATATGAAACGATGGCGCTCCCCAAACGTCATGATCGCGATTCCAGGAGCCAGCATAAAGAAACTGTTGATGCTCATCATCCTTGGCTGCATGATGATGTTTATGCTTGTCGGAGCGCTCACATCGCTGCGGCCGGAATACCGTCCGTCGTCATCATCGCTGAACGATATGGCGGCCCATTTTCCGGAAGAGACGTTCATTCGTCTGTTCGCCTTGGAAAATCGATATTTTGCGCAGCTGCTGCCGAAAGATCGGCGGCAGACGAATTACTCATCGCTATTGTTCCGCCTGGCGACGAGCATCAATCCCGATGACCCGCGCAGCCTGCTTGGCAGCGAGCTGCCGGGCTTTGCCCTTTATGACAGCAAAATTCTCATCGCTGGTGAAGGAACGGATTATACGAACATGCCATACGAATCAGCGCCGCCGCTTGAGGCGATGCTTGCGGAACGGCAAGCCTCGGTCGATGAACTCGAACAAGCAAACAAGAACGAAGATGAAAAACCGGTTCCCCCGCCATCGCAGACGACCGGAGGGAAAAAAGTGGTCTACATTTACAATACCCATACGCATGAGTCGTTTTTGCCGGCGCTCAAAGGGGTCACTGACCCGGATTTGGCGTTTCACCCGACGGTCAACATCACAAAAGTGGGGGAAAAGTTAGCGGAAGAACTGGAAAAGCGCGGCATCGGGGCTGAAGTGAGCAAAATCGACATTGTCAGCGAATTGTTAAAGAAAGGGATGAAATACTCCCAATCGTATGATATGTCCCGCCAAACAGTGGTCGCAGCAATGAAGCAAAATCGTGACTTGCACTACTTCATCGATATCCATCGCGATTCGCGGCGGCGGAAATATACGACGGCTACGATCAACGGCGTTGATTATGCGCGTGTCGCATTCATTATTGGCGGAGAAAACGCGACATACGAGAAAAACTTGCAGCTGGCTACCGCGTTGCATCAGTTGCTGCAAAAGAAATATCCAGGGTTGAGCCGCGGGGTGATCGAGAAAAAAGGAGCCGGGACGAACGGCAAGTTTAATCAAGATTTATCGGAAAACGCGATTTTAATTGAAGTCGGCGGTGTTGACAATACGTTTACTGAGTTGTTTCGTTCCGTGTCGGCGTTGGCCGATGTGTTCAGCGACTATTATTGGCAGGCGGAAAAAGTCGAAGCGCCGGCTCCGGCGGAGAAAAAGTAAAGGAGCGTCACTATGGCACGATGGTTCATCCGCTTTACTCTAGCGATCTTTCTTCTTTTTTTCGGCGTGTTGTTTGGCATGCAAGAGGCGCATCGCGGCATGGAACGGATGCGCGGTTATGCCGATCCGTCGTTTCCATCCGTCATCGATATGAAAAAAAGGGAAAATGGTGAGGTGGAAGCGGCGGTGTTTGGCCGGCCGGTCGTTGCTGGAGATTTAGGAGAAAAGCAAGAAACGATTCGCGAGCTGAAAACGTTCAACTTGTTCTCTAGGCTCGGCCAACTTTTTGCCGATGCCGTCACCGCGCTCATGGAAATGCTGTTTTCGCTCGTCGGCCGGGTGTTGGACTAGCCCGTTCATGTGCGGACGAAACAGGAACGTGCCGTCACAATGGCGGCTTTTTCTTTTGGACGCCGTCCGCCGGCTGGAGCACAAAGTGCTGCGCTTTCCATATTGTCGATTGTTTTCTTGGCGCGGCTCTGGCCGTTTCGCGTCTTTCCGGAAAGCCCGAACGGCGGCTTGGCTTTTCGTTCATCATTGAATCTTCTTCGCGCTGTTGCTATAATCAAAGCTAGTGTAGTTTTGCGAAGAAGCAGGAGTGAGAGACGATGAACCGGGAAGAACGGTTGAAACGGCAGGAACGGATCCGCAATTTTTCGATTATTGCTCACATTGACCACGGAAAATCGACGCTGGCGGACCGCATTTTGGAAAAGACGGGGGCGCTGTCGGAGCGTGAATTGCGCGAGCAGACGCTCGATACGATGGAGCTTGAGCGCGAGCGCGGCATCACGATTAAATTGAATGCGGTTCAGTTGACATATAAAGCGAAAAATGGCGAAGAGTATATTTTCCATTTGATCGACACGCCGGGCCACGTCGACTTTACGTACGAAGTGTCGCGCAGCTTGGCCGCTTGCGAAGGGGCGATTTTGGTCGTCGATGCGGCGCAAGGCATTGAAGCGCAGACGCTCGCCAACGTGTATTTGGCGATCGACAACAATTTAGAAATTTTGCCGGTCATTAACAAAATCGATTTGCCAAGCGCTGAACCGGAGCGGGTGCGTCAAGAAATTGAGGATGTCATCGGTTTGGACGCCTCTGACGCGGTGCTTGCTTCGGCCAAAGTCGGCATCGGCATCGAAGAAATTTTGGAAAAAATCGTCGAAAAAATTCCGGCTCCCTCGGGTGATCCGGATGCGCCGCTGAAGGCGCTCATTTTTGATTCCCTTTATGACCCGTACCGCGGCGTCGTCGCCTATGTCCGCGTCGTCGACGGAACGGTGAAGCCAGGGCAGCGCATTAAAATGATGTCGACCGGCAAAGAGTTTGAAGTGACGGAAGTCGGCGTGTTCACGCCGAAGCAAAAAGTCGTCGACGAATTGACGGTCGGTGATGTCGGCTATTTGACCGCCTCGATTAAAAACGTGAAAGATACGCGCGTCGGCGATACGATCACCGATGCCGAACGGCCGGCAGCTGAACCGCTCCCGGGCTATCGGAAGCTCAATCCGATGGTGTTTTGCGGGATGTATCCGATCGATACGGCGCGCTACAACGATTTGCGCGAGGCGCTCGAGAAGCTGCAATTGAACGATGCGGCGCTCCACTTTGAGCCGGAAACGTCGCAGGCGCTTGGGTTCGGCTTCCGCTGTGGATTTCTCGGCTTGCTTCATATGGAAATCATCCAAGAGCGGCTCGAGCGCGAATTTCATATCGATTTGATCACGACCGCGCCGAGCGTCGTTTACAAGGTGCATTTGACCGACGGAACGGAAGTTGACGTCGACAACCCGACGAACATGCCCGACCCGCAAAAAATCGACCGCATTGAAGAACCGTATGTGAAAGCGACGATCATGGTGCCAAACGACTATGTCGGTCCGGTGATGGAGCTGTGTCAAGGAAAGCGCGGCACGTTTGTCGATATGCAATATTTGGATGAAAAGCGCGTCATGCTCATTTACGATATTCCGCTCTCCGAGATCGTCTACGACTTTTTCGACGCTTTAAAGTCGAACACAAAAGGGTACGCGTCATTCGACTACGAATTGATCGGCTACCGGCCGTCCAATCTCGTCAAGATGGATATTTTGCTAAACGGCGAAAAAATCGATGCCTTATCGTTTATCGTCCATCGCGACTCTGCGTACGAGCGCGGCAAAGCGATCGTTGAAAAGCTGAAAGATTTGATTCCACGCCAGCAATTTGAAGTGCCGGTGCAGGCGGCGATCGGCAACAAGGTCATCGCCCGTTCGACAATCAAAGCGTTGCGCAAAAACGTGCTCGCAAAATGTTACGGCGGCGACGTGTCGCGGAAGCGGAAGCTGCTTGAGAAGCAAAAAGAAGGAAAGAAGCGGATGAAACAAATCGGGTCGGTCGAAGTGCCGCAAGAAGCGTTTATGGCCGTCTTGAAAATCGACGACCAGAAAAAATAACGAGCAAGGCTGTCTCCGTTGGGGATAGCCTTGTTTGTTTCCTGCGGCGCCGCCGGCTGAAAGGAGGAGGACCGATGGCCGTTTCAGCGTATTTTCATATTCCATTTTGCGCCCATATTTGCCATTATTGCGATTTTAACAAAGTATTCGCCGCCGGCCAGCCGATTGACGACTATTTGCGGGCGATGGACAAAGAAATGGCGTGGACGGCGGCGGAATTTGGCAGCCAACTCAAGACGCTGTTTATCGGCGGCGGCACGCCGACGGTGCTTGGGCCGGCGCAGCTCGGCTGTTTGCTTGCGAGCATCCACCGCCATTTTCAGTTTGACCCGCAAACGGCCGAATTTACCGTCGAAGCCAACCCGGACGGCTTGACGAAAGAAAAGCTCGCTATTTTGCGCGATGCCGGAGTGAATCGGCTGAGCCTGGGGGTGCAGACATTTGACGATCAGCTTCTGCAAACGATCGGCCGCACGCACCGGCGAGGCGACGTCATACGGGCTGTAGCGTTGGCCAGAGAAGTCGGGTTTCAGAACATCAGCATTGATGTAATGTACGGTTTGCCGGGGCAGACGCTTGAGCAGTTTACGGCCGATTTAGAAGCGGCGTTTTCGCTTCATGTGCCGCATCTTTCTGCTTATTCCCTCATTTTGGAGCCAAGGACGATTTTTTATAACGAATGGCGGAAAGGGCGGCTCCGTCTACCGGGCGAAGAGATGGAAGCCGAGATGTACGAAGCAGCGATGGAGCAGATGGCTGCCGCTGGCTATCGGCAATACGAAATCAGCAACTATGCTTTGCCGGGATTTGAAAGCCGGCACAACTTGACGTACTGGAACAATGAGGAGTACTACGGCATCGGCGCTGGGGCGCACAGCTATATCGACGGGGTGCGGCGGGCGAATATCGGTCCCATCCGGCATTACATCAGCGCGATCGAACGCGGCCAATGGCCGCACCGCGACGTGCGCCGCTTGACCACTCGCGAGCAGATGGAAGAGGAAATGTTTTTAGGGCTGCGCAAAACGGAAGGGGTGTCCAAAGCCTGCTTTCGGCAAAAGTTCGGCCGCGACCTCCACGACATATTTGGCGCGGCGATCCGCCGGGAAATCGAAAACGGACGCCTCGAGGAAACGGAGACTCACATCCGCTTGACCAAACGAGGCAAGCTGCTCGGCAATGAAGTGTTTGCCGCGTTCCTCGGCGAAATGTAAACATTGACATTTGCCGGGCGATTTGCTACCCTAGTAGTAGATTTAGCACTCGAATTGTTCGAGTGCTAACAGAGGTGAGACACGTGCTAACGGACCGCCAACTGCTGATTTTGCAGGTGATTATCGACGATTTCATTCGTTCTGGGCAGCCGGTCGGTTCGCGGACGTTATCGAAAAAGCATCAAATCGCGTTCAGCTCGGCGACGATCCGCAATGAGATGGCGGATTTGGAGGAGCTCGGCTATATTGAAAAAACGCACATTTCTTCCGGCCGTGTGCCGTCGGAAAAAGGGTACCGCTACTACGTCGACCATTTGCTGCCGCCGCAGCGGCTGACAAGGGCGGACATTCAAAAAATCCGCTCCGTGTTTGCCGAGCGCATCTATGAGCTGGAAAAACTGATGCAAAAGTCGGCGCAAATTTTATCCGAGCTGACGAACTATACATCCATCGCGCTCGGGCCGACGTTTAAAGAAAGCAAACTGAAGCGGATGCAAATCGTTCCGCTCAACGAACAGACAGCCGTCGCCATCGTCGTGACGGACACCGGCCATGTTGAAAACCGGGTCGTGACGATTCCGTCATCGATGGACGCAGGCGACCTCGAAAAAATGGTCAACATTTTCAACGAGCGGTTGAACGGCGTTCCGCTCATTGATTTGAAAGAAAAAATGGAGACGGAAGTGGCCGACGTATTGCGCCGGCACATCCGCAACTACGACAGCGTGCTCAATACGCTCATTGAGACGCTCGATGCCCCTGAAGAAGAAAAAGTGTTTTTCGCCGGCAAGGCGAATATGCTCAACCAGCCGGAGTTCAGCGACATCCAAAAAGTGCGCCCGCTTCTGGACATCATTGAGCAGGAAAAAGACATTTATCGCCTGCTCCGCAAGCAAACCCAAAAAGGAGTGCGGGTTTCGATCGGGCATGAAAACGAACTGCGCGGCATGGAAAACTGCAGCTTGATTACAGCGACGTATTCGGTCGGCGATGAGCCGCTCGGGGCGATCGCGATTCTTGGTCCAACGCGCATGGAATACTCGCGCGTCATCACTGTCTTAAACCGTGTCGCTTCCGATTTGTCGGCCGCGCTCGCGAAATGGTATCAAAGTCAATAAGAATGGCCATATTGGATAACGGATGGATCGCGCATCCATCCTTTCCTTGTGGCCATTGATACATAAAAGGGAAGAGCCCCGGCAGGGAGGTGAAAGCGATGGAGCAAGGAGAAAAACAAGTGATGGAACAAGCTACATACGATGAGCCGGAGCGGGAGCAACCGATCGAGGAAGAAGCCGCCCCGCAGCCCGAGGGGGAATCAGGCGGCGTTCCGCTTGAAGAGGCCGGTGGGGAGGAAGCGGCGGAGCCGGCGGAAAAAGCGCCAACGGCCGAGGAGTTGGCGGCGGCCAAGGCGCAGATCGCCGAATTGGAAGCGAAGCTTTCAGAGATGGAACACCGGTATCTCCGCCTGTACGCCGATTTTGAAAACTTCCGCCGCCGGACGCGCCAGGAGATGGAAGCGGCTGAAAAATACCGCGCCCAAAGCTTGGCGAGCGATTTGCTTCCGGTGCTTGACAACTTTGAACGCGCGTTGAAAATAGAGACGGACAACGAACAGGCGAAATCGATTTTGCAAGGGATGGAAATGGTGTACCGGTCGCTTGTTGACGCCTTGAAGAAAGAAGGCGTCGAGGCGATCGAGGCGGTCGGAAAGCCGTTTGACCCTTATTTGCACCAAGCCGTCATGCAGGCGGAAGCGGAAGGCTATGAGCCGAACACGGTTGTTGAGGAGCTGCAAAAAGGTTATAAGCTGAAAGACCGCGTGCTGCGGCCCGCCATGGTCAAAGTAAGCCAATAAACGGAAACGGAGGGTGATCAGTGATGAGCAAAATTATCGGCATCGACTTAGGAACGACGAACTCTTGCGTCGCCGTGTTAGAAGGCGGCGAAGTGAAAGTCATTCCGAATCCGGAAGGAAACCGCACGACCCCGTCGGTCGTCGCGTTTAAAAACGGCGAACGCCTAGTCGGCGAAGTCGCCAAACGGCAAGCGATCACGAACCCGAACACGATCATCTCGATCAAGCGCCATATGGGGACGGATTACAAAGTCGAAATCGAAGGGAAGCAATATACGCCGCAAGAAATTTCGGCGATCATTTTGCAATACTTGAAGTCGTACGCCGAAGACTATTTGGGCGAGCCGGTGACGCGTGCGGTCATCACGGTGCCGGCGTATTTCAACGACGCCCAGCGCCAAGCGACGAAAGATGCCGGCCGCATCGCCGGCCTCGAAGTCGAGCGCATCATCAACGAGCCGACGGCCGCGGCGCTTGCTTACGGCCTTGATAAAGAAGAAGACCAAACGATTCTCGTCTATGACTTAGGCGGCGGGACGTTTGACGTCTCGATTTTGGAGCTTGGCGACGGCGTGTTTGAAGTGAAGGCGACGGCCGGCGACAACCATTTGGGAGGCGACGACTTCGACCAAGTGATCATCGATTATTTGGTCAATCAGTTCAAGCAAGAGCACGGCATCGATTTGTCGAAAGACAAAATGGCGCTCCAACGCTTGAAAGATGCCGCGGAAAAAGCGAAAAAAGAGCTGTCCGGCGTCACGCAGACACAAATTTCGCTTCCGTTTATCAGCGCCAATGAAAACGGTCCGCTCCATTTGGAAATGACGTTGACAAGAGCGAAATTTGAAGAGTTGTCCGCCCACCTCGTCGAGCGGACGATGGGGCCGGTCCGCCAGGCGCTTCAAGACGCCGGCTTGACGCCAGCCGATATTGATAAAGTCATTTTGGTCGGCGGTTCGACGCGCATTCCAGCTGTCCAAGAAGCGATCAAGCGCGAGCTTGGCAAAGAGCCGCACAAAGGCGTCAACCCGGACGAAGTCGTTGCCATCGGTGCGGCGATCCAGGGCGGGGTGATCGCTGGCGAAGTGAAAGATGTCGTCCTGCTTGACGTGACCCCGCTTTCGCTTGGCATTGAAACGATGGGCGGCGTATTTACGAAACTGATCGAACGGAACACGACGATCCCGACAAGCAAATCGCAAGTGTTCACAACGGCGGCTGACAATCAAACGACGGTCGACATTCACGTTTTGCAAGGAGAGCGCCCGATGGCGGCGGACAACAAATCGCTCGGCCGCTTTCAGCTGACCGGCATTCCGCCGGCGCCGCGCGGCGTGCCGCAAATTGAAGTGACGTTTGATATTGACGCCAACGGCATCGTTCACGTGCGCGCCAAAGATTTAGGAACGAACAAAGAGCAGTCGATTACGATCAAATCGTCGTCCGGCCTGTCGGAAGAAGAAATTCAGCGCATGATTAAAGAAGCGGAAGAAAACGCCGAAGCCGACCGGAAGCGGAAAGAAGCCGCCGAGTTGCGCAACGAAGCCGACCAGCTCATTTTCATGACCGACAAAACGATCAAAGAAGTCGAAGGAAAAGTGAGCGCCGATGAGATCAAGAAGGCGCAGGATGCGAAAGAGGCGTTGAAAGCGGCGCTCGAGAAAAACGACATCGACGACATCCGCAAGAAAAAAGACGCGCTGCAAGAAGCGGTGCAGCAGCTGTCGATCAAGCTGTATGAACAAGCGGCGAAACAGGCGCAAAGTGCAGGATCGCAAGGCGGCGCTGCCAATCATAAAGACAACGTGGTGGACGCCGAGTTTGAAGAAGTGAACGACGATAAATAATGCAACCGAAAGTCAAAGTCAGGCCTGCCTTGGCTTTGACTTTTTTTCTAGCATTGACATATTGCCTTGCCGCAGAGGGAAATGATAAAATTAAATTTATGTGAGTGAATCGGGAGTGGATGATCAACGATGGCGAAGCGCGATTATTACGAGATTCTCGGCGTCAGCAAAAACGCGACGAAAGACGAGATCAAAAAAGCGTATCGAAAGCTTTCAAAGCAGTATCATCCAGATGTGAACAAAGCCCCGGACGCCGCGGAGAAGTTTAAGGAAATTAAAGAGGCGTACGAAGTGTTAAGCGATGATGAAAAGCGGGCCCGCTACGACCGCTTTGGCCATGCCGACCCGAACGAAACGTTTGGCGGCGGCGGATTCCAAGGCGGAGGGTTTGATTTCGGCGGCTTTAGCGGCTTTGGCGGTTTTGAAGATATTTTTGAAACGTTTTTCGGCGCCGGTCCGCGCAGGCGGGCGAGCGGTCCGCGCAAAGGCGCGGATGTCGAGTATATGATGACGCTTACGTTTGAAGAAGCGGCGTTCGGAAAAGAAACGGAAATTGAAATTCCGCGGGAAGAGACGTGCGACACGTGCCAGGGCAGCGGAGCGAAACCGGGCACAAGCCCGACGTCTTGTCCGCATTGCCACGGCAGCGGGCAAGTGACAAGCGAACAAGCGACGCCATTTGGCCGCATCGTCAACCGCCGGACATGCCCCGTCTGCGGTGGCACGGGCCGGTACATTCCGGAGAAATGCCCAACGTGCGGCGGCACGGGACGCGTCAAACGGCGGAAAAAAATTCACGTCAAAATTCCAGCCGGCGTCGACGACGGCCAGCAGCTGCGCGTCGCCGGCCAAGGGGAGCCAGGGGTCAATGGCGGGCCCCCGGGCGATTTGTACATCATCTTCCGAGTCGAACCACATGAGTTTTTCAAACGCGACGGCGACGATATTTATTGCGAAGTGCCGTTGTCGTTCGCCCAGGCGGCGCTCGGCGATGAGATCGAAGTGCCGACGCTCCATGGCCATGTGAAGCTGAAAATCCCGGCCGGCACGCAAACGGGCACGCGCTTCCGCTTGAAGGGAAAAGGGGTGCCGAACGTACGGGGCTACGGCCAAGGCGATCAGCACGTCATTGTCCGCGTTGTGACGCCGACGAAGCTGACCGAAAAGCAAAAGCAGCTGCTGCGCGAGTTTGAACGGCTCGGCGGAGACACGATGCACGACGGGCCGCACGGCCGTTTTTTTGAGAAAGTCAAAAAGGCGTTTAAAGGAGAAGCGTAAGCGCGATGAAATGGTCAGAAATCAGCATTCATACGACGCATGAGGCGGTCGAGGCGATTTCGAACATTTTGCATGAAGCGGGCGCCGGCGGCGTCGTCATCGAAGACCCATACGATTTGGTCAAAGAACGGGACGACTGGTACGGCGAGATCGTCGAGCTCAACCCGGACGACTATCCGGAAGAAGGGGTGATCATTAAGGCATATTTGCCGGTCAACAGTTTTCTTGGCGAAACGGTCGAACAAATTAAGCAGGCGATTAACAATTTATGGCTGTATGATATCGACCTTGGCAAAAATAAAATTACATTGAGCGAAGTAAACGAAGAGGAATGGGCAACGGCGTGGAAAAAGCATTATCACCCGGTGAAAGTGTCCGAAAAGTTTACGATCGTGCCGACGTGGGAAACGTACGAGCCGGCGTCTAGTGATGAGCTGATCATCGAAATGGATCCGGGCATGGCGTTTGGGACCGGCACGCACCCGACAACGGTCATGTGTCTGCAGGCGCTCGAAAAGTATGTGCGCCCCGGCGATCATGTCATTGACGTCGGCACCGGCTCCGGCATTTTAAGCATCGCCGCAGCGATGCTTGGCGCTCAGTCGGTGCGGGCGCTCGATTTGGACCCGGTGGCGGTCGACAGCGCGCGGCTGAACGTGAAGCTCAATAAGGTGCAGCATGTCGTAACGGTCTCACAAAACAATTTGCTCGACCATATCGAGGAACCGGCTGATGTGATCGTCGCCAATATTTTAGCGGAAATCATTTTGCGCTTTACTGGTGACGCCTACCGGTTGTTAAAGCCAGGCGGCCGCTTCATCACGTCTGGCATCATTCAGGCGAAAAAGCAGGACGTCAAAGACGGGTTGCTTGCCGCCGGCTTTGCCATTGAGGAAATCAACGTGATGGAAGACTGGGTGGCGGTTGTCGCCCTGAAACCGTAAGCAAAGAAGGGATGGCTGTGCAGCGCTATTTCGTTTCCGGCCAGGCGCAACAAGGCGGGATCGTCGCGATCAGCGGCGATGATGCCTATCATATCGCCCGCGTCATGCGCATGAAGCCGGGGGACGGGATCATTTGCGTCTTTCCAGACGGGCGCACGGCGGTGTGTGAAATTGAACAAATTGCCAATGAGCATGTGCAAGCCCGTATTGTACAATGGAAAGAGGAGCGAAGCGAGCTGCCGGTGCGCATCTACATCGCCCAAGGGCTGCCGAAAGGCGAAAAGTGGGAGCTCGTCATCCAAAAAGGAACAGAGCTCGGCGCCGCCGGCTTTCTTCCGTTCGAAGCCGCCCGGTCGGTCGTGAAATGGGACGCGAAAAAGGCGGAGAAAAAAGTCGAGCGATGGAAAAAAATCGCGAAAGAAGCGGCTGAGCAGGCTGAACGAACGGTGGTGCCGGACGTGCGGGCGCCGCTTTCGTTTGTCGAGCTCCTCTCCTTTGGCCAAACGGTCGATGTTCGGCTGTTTGCCTACGAAAAAGAGGCGCGAAACGCCCGGCATGCCGCGCTTCCGGCGCTTCTTTCCCGCCTCCGTCCGGGCGGCGCGTTGCTGGCTGTTTTCGGGCCAGAAGGCGGGTTCAGTCCGGAAGAAGCAGAACAGCTTCGGCAGCACGGCTTTTCGCCGTGCAGCCTTGGGCCGCGCATTTTGCGGACCGAAACAGCTCCGCTCTATTTGCTTTCCGCCGCCTCTTATGAATGGGAGCTGCGCGCGCCGAACGGCGAAGCGGAGCGCGCTTAGTGAGCAACATTGGCTGTTTCTTATAAAAGTTCGGTCCCGCTGATCCCTAAGCGGGGGGCAGAGTGAGGTGAACAAGATGCCGACAGTGGCTTTTCATACACTAGGCTGCAAAGTCAATCATTACGAAACCGAAGCGATTTGGCAGCTGTTTAAAAAAGCCGGCTACGAGCGAAAAGAGTTTGAAAGCCGTGCGGATGTGTATGTGATCAACACGTGCACGGTGACGAACACCGGCGATAAAAAGAGCCGTCAAGTCATCCGTCGTGCGGTGCGCCGCAATCCGGACGCCGTCGTCTGCGTGACCGGCTGCTATGCGCAAACATCGCCGGCTGAGGTCATGGCCATTCCGGGCGTTGATATTGTCATCGGCACGCAAGACCGGCATAAAATTTTGGATTACATCGAGCAATTCCAGCGCGAGCGCCAGCCGATCAACGCTGTTCACAACATTATGAAAACGCGCGTTTTTGAGGAGATGGATGTGCCGGAATTCACTGATCGGACGCGGGCGTCGCTTAAGATCCAAGAAGGGTGCAACAACTTCTGCACGTTTTGCATCATCCCGTGGGCGCGCGGCTTAATGCGCTCGCGCGATCCGCAGGAAATCATTCGCCAGGCGCGCCAGCTCGTCGCCGCCGGCTATAAAGAAATCGTTCTGACCGGCATTCATACAGGCGGCTATGGCACCGATCTGAAAGACTATAACTTTGCGTCCTTGTTGCGCGATTTGGACGAGCAAGTGCCGGGGCTGAAGCGGCTCCGCATTTCGTCGATTGAGGCGAGCCAAATCACCGATGAAGTGATTGATGTGCTGAAGCGGTCGGAGAAAATCGTCCGCCATTTGCACATTCCGCTCCAGTCTGGGTCGAATACGGTGCTCAAGCGGATGCGCCGCAAATATACGGTGGAATTTTACGCGGAGCGGCTCGCCCGGCTGCGCGAAGTGTTTCCAGAGCTGGCGGTGACTTCTGACGTCATCGTCGGTTTCCCAGGCGAGACGGAAGACGAATTTATAGAGACGTACAACTTTATTCGTGAACAACGGTTTTCCGAACTGCATGTCTTTCCTTATTCGAAGCGGACCGGCACGCCGGCGGCGCGCATGCCGAACCAAATCGATGAAGAAACGAAGCATGACCGCGTCCGCCGCTTGATCGCTCTGTCCGACCAATTGGCGAAAGAGTACGCCTCCCGGTTTGAAGGGCAAGTGCTCGAAGTCATTCCGGAAGAGCGCGACAAAGAGCGGCCGGATTTGTACGTCGGCTATACAGACAACTATTTGAAAGTCCGCTTCCCGGCAACCGAGGAAATGGTCGGTGAACTTGTCAAAGTGAAGATTACGAAAGCCGGCTATCCGTACAATGAAGGAGAGTTCGTCCGCGTTGTGCCGGATGAAATGGCCCGTTCGGTCAAATGGAGCTCATAACCCAGCCTAGTTGCTGGGTTTTTTCTGTCTTTTTCCGGAGACAATACGGATGGCTAGTTTTTGTCGAGGGAGCATGGTATGATGGTAGACGTCATACTTTCCATCTTGACGGAAATGGCAGAAAGGAGTTTCTCCGAATGACGATGAATATCGCGAAAATGATCGATCATACGCTGCTCAAACCGGAAGCGACAGAACAACAAATCGTGCAACTGTGCACGGAAGCAAAGCAATACGGCTTTGCTTCCGTGTGCGTCAACCCAACGTGGGTGAAAACGGCGGCGCGCGAGCTTTCCGGCACGGATGTCCGCGTCTGCACGGTCATCGGCTTTCCACTTGGGGCAACGACGCCGGAAACAAAGGCGTTTGAAACAACGAACGCCATCGAAAACGGCGCTCGCGAAGTCGACATGGTGATCAACATCGGCGCGTTAAAAAGCGGGCAAGACGAGCTTGTCGAGCGCGACATTCGTGCGGTTGTCGAAGCGGCGGCTGGCAGGGCGCTTGTCAAAGTGATCGTTGAAACGGCGCTTTTGACCGATGAGGAAAAAGTGCGCGCCTGCCAGCTCGCAGTGAAAGCCGGCGCTGATTATGTGAAAACGTCGACCGGGTTTTCCGGCGGAGGTGCGACGGTGGAGGATGTGGCGCTGATGCGGAAAACGGTCGGCGACAGAGCAGGCGTCAAAGCATCAGGCGGCGTCCGTGACTGGAAAACCGCTGAGGCGATGATCAACGCCGGCGCGACGCGCATCGGCACAAGCTCTGGGGTGGCGATCGTCACCGGCGGGACGGGCCGCGCTGACTACTAAGCCCGGTTTCGGTCATGCAAAAACAGAATGACCTTTTCGATGGCGCCGACAAATCGAAGAGCAGCCACTGAGCAAATGACGTTGAACAAGACGCTCACATGAGCGAGCTGCACATCAGGCGCTGGGCTGAGCCTGGCGGCAAAACTGGCGAGCGGCTCGGTCCAAAAGGCGAACAAAGCGGCGCCGACGACGTTCAGCCATAGATGGGTGTAGGCGGTCAGCTGGGCCTCTTTGCTGGAGCCGATCGAAGCCAAAAGCCCGGTGATGCACGTACCGATGTTGGCGCCAAGCAACAGAGCAATCGCCGCGGACAGCGTCAACAGCTGTTCGTTTAAAAATCCCATGGCGATGCCGATCGTTGCCGCGCTCGAATGAACGAGAGCGGTGAGGACGATGCCGACAAGAAGGCCGACAGCGACGGATCGGTTCGTTTCTTTAAGCCATGCATCAACGAACGGATAGGCGGCAAGCGGTTTAGCGAGGCTGCCAAAGCCGTCCATGGCAAACAGCACAGCGGCGAGGCCGACAGTGGTCATGCCGATGCCGAGAACAAGGCGATGGCGGCCGAAAAAAACAAGCAGCGCGCCGCTGACAAGAAGTGGGATGGCGCCATCGCCGATATCAAGCGTCATCAGCTCGGTCGTGACCGTCGAGCCGATGTTGCTGCCTAAAATGATGCCGATCGATTGGCGGAACGACAAGTAGCCGGCGGCGACAAGGCCGACCGTCATCACCATCACCGCTGAGCTGCTTTGCAGGAGAGCGGTCGTCGCCAAACCGGCGGCAAATCCTTGCAGCGGCGTGGCGGTAAAGCGCATGAGCCACCGTTTTAATCGATGGCCGGACAACGTGTAAAGCCCAGCTTTCATCATAAACATGCCAAGAAGAAACAAAGCGGTGTAAATGGCAAACAGCATCAGAAACGACCCCATGGGCGACTCCCCTTTCACCCTATATGTATGGGCCTTGTCCGCGGGTGATGACCGTTTTTTCAGCGCGGGGAAGAGGCGGCCAGCAGGCCGCCGCTGCTTTTTTTTATTGACCTTTTCTGTCAGCATGTATTATAATTGACAAGTACAATATGCAATGGTTGTTGTTCGGAGGGAGGGAAGCAGGATGTCCAAAACGATCGTTCGCAAAAATGAGTCGATCGACGACGCTCTTCGTCGCTTCAAGCGTGCCGTTTCGAAAACGGGCACTTTGCAAGAAGTGAGAAAGCGCGAATTTTATGAAAAGCCAAGCGTCAGACGGAAGAAAAAATCTGAGGCGGCTAGAAAGCGCAAGCACTAAGAGCATGCATTAAAGAGGGTGTATAATCGGTGAGTCTTCTCGATCGTTTGAATGACGATATGAAGCAGGCGATGAAAAACAAGGAGAAAGAAAAACTGTCTGTTCTCCGGATGCTGAAAGCGGCGCTGCAAAACGAAGCGATCAAGCTCGGCAAAAGCCCGCTCTCGGAAGACGAAGAGCTGACGGTTCTTTCTCGCGAACTGAAACAGCGTAAAGACTCCCTCCAAGAATTTGAAAACGCTGGCCGTTCAGATCTTGTCGAAAAAGTGAAAACCGAAATTGAAATTGTTCAATCGTATATGCCAACGCCGCTGACAGAGGACGAGCTGCGCGAATTGATCGAGCAGACGATCAAGGAAGTCGGCGCCTCTTCGAAAGCGGATATGGGAAAAGTGATGGGCGCGATCATGCCGAAAGTGAAAGGAAGAGCGGATGGTTCGCTCGTCAACAAACTTGTCCAACAACAGCTGTCATAAATGCAATGGGCCTTGCCGGCAGGCAGGCCCGTTGTTTTTGAAAAGCGGTGCTAGAACCCCCTTTTGTCTCATACATATGAGATGAAAGGGGGTTCTTTTTGATGGTGAAAAAATGGCGCCAGCAGATGAAGCGGTGGATGGCGGAAAAGCTTGAACTTCCCGCCGACATTATGATGGATCTGCCCCGCATTACGATGGTTGGGCACATACATATTTACATTGAAAACCACCGCGGGCTGCTCGCGTTCAGCGATAAAGAGCTCCGCCTTTTGCTGCGGAACGGACAGCTCGTTGTCCGCGGCGAACAGTTTGTGATTAAAACGATTTTGCCGGAAGAAATTTTGTTGGAAGGAAAAATCAGCCAAGTCGTTTATATAGATGAATAGCGAGGAGGAACGGAGATGAAAAACGAATGGGTCGACACACTCGCCGGCAGCGTGCGGGTCAAAGCGAGAGGGAAAGGGATCGAACGGTTGATCAACGCCTGCGTCCGCCAAGGGATTGCCGTCTGGAACGTGAAAAAGCATAGCGCGGATACCGCGACGTTTTTCATTAAGCTCAGCGACGTGAAACGGCTGCGCCATGTCGCCCGGCAAAGCGAATGCAAACTTTCGTTTGTCGGGAGAACCGGGCTGCCGTTTTTTTGGCGGCAGGCCTGGCGGAACAGCGGGTTTTGGCTCGGCTTGCTCCTTTTTATAGCGATTGTGTTTTTGCTTTCGAACATCGTTTGGAAGATCGAAATCAAAGGGGCGGCTCCAGAGACGGAGCATCAAATCGCCCGCGAGTTAAAGCGAATGGGAGTCGAGCGCGGCGCATTTCAGTTTCTGCTTGATGACCCGGAGACGCTGCAAAAAAAGCTGACGGAACGCGTTCCGGACATCACGTGGGTCGGCGTTGAGTGGAAAGGGACGTCGCTTCACTTCCGCGTCGTTGAAAAAGAGATTCCGGAGCCGAAAAAACCGATTCCGCCGCGTCATCTCGTGGCAAAAAAAGAGGCGGTCATCGCTGATTTGTTCGTTGAAGAGGGACAACCGCTCGTTTCCGTCAACGACTATGTGCAAAAAGGCCAGCTGCTTGTTTCTGGCATTATCGGCGCTGAAGGGAGGACGAAGTTTGTGCCGGCGTCAGGGAAAGTGTTTGGCGAAACATGGTACAAGTCTACGGTCGTCCTGCCGCTTGAGACGACGTTTCATGTGTTGACCGGCAAGTTCACCGAACGGCATTATGTCGGAATCGGGCGCCTTTTGATTCCTGTTTGGGGATGGAAGAAGCCGGTGTTTGCCCATACCATCGTTGAGACAGAAAAACGGCCGTTTCGTTTTTGGAAATGGGACTTGCCGCTCTATTACGAGCGCATCACGATCCGCGAGGCGGAAGAAGTGAAGCGGCGCTACACGTGGGAAGAAGCGTTCGCGGAAGCGAAAGAGATCGCCCGCCGCGAGCTGCGGGCGAAATTGCCGGAGGAGGCGGCCATTCGCAGCGAAAAAGTTTTGCATCAGGCGAAAGAGAATGGTAAAGTAAGGGTAGAATTGCATTACGAAGTCATCGAAAATATTGCTGTACCACAACCCATCGTCCAAGGAGATTGAGAATGTCAGAGCAGTTCGTTACGATCAGCCAACATGTGCGAAACCCGCAGGAAGCGGCGGCGCTCTTTGGCGTCCATGACATCCATTTAAAACGGATCGAGGAAGAGCTCGGCGTGTCGATTGTGACGCGCGGGGAAACGGTCAACGTCTCCGGCACGCCGCAGCAAGTTCAGCTCGTTGATGAATTGCTTCGCCATTTATTGATCGTCATTCGCAAAGGGGCGGCGGTCAGCGAGCGCGACGTTCTTTACGCCATTCAGCTTGCAAAAAAAGGAGCGCTTGACGGCCTTGTTCAACTGTACGACGAGGAGATTACAAAAAACGCCAAAGGGAAGCCGATCCGCGTCAAAACGTTGGGCCAGCGCTATTATGTTGCAGCAATTGAACAGTATGACTTGACGTTCGGCATCGGCCCAGCCGGCACCGGAAAAACGTATTTGGCGGTCGTCATGGCGGTCAAGGCGTTAAAAAACGGCAGCGTCAAGCGCATCATTTTGACTCGTCCGGCCGTTGAGGCTGGAGAAAGCCTCGGCTTTTTGCCAGGCGACTTAAAAGAGAAGGTTGACCCGTATTTGCGCCCGCTGTATGATGCCTTAAACGATGTGTTGGGAGCGGAGTATACGCAGCGGTTGATTGAGCGCGGCACGATTGAAATCGCCCCACTCGCCTATATGCGCGGCCGGACGCTGGAGGATGCGTTCGTCATTCTTGACGAGGCGCAAAATACGACGCCAGCGCAAATGAAAATGTTTTTGACCCGGCTCGGCTTCGGCTCGAAGATGGTCATTACCGGCGATATTTCCCAAGTCGACTTGCCGAAGGGCGTCGAATCGGGGCTTTCGGTCGCCAAGCGCATTTTGGCCTCCATTGGCGGCATCGCCTTTGTGTTTTTGGAACAGTCGGATGTCGTTCGCCATCCGCTCGTCGCGAAAATTATTGACGCCTATGATGAGGCGGGCTTATAGAACGAGAGCGACGGGATCGGTCTTTTCTTGCAAAGCGAGGGGAAAACCGGTGGGAAGGTTTCGTTTTTTTCTTGAGCGGACAAAAACAGTCCGCTTTGTCCGCTTTTGGCTGTTTTTGCTTTTGGCTGTTCTGTTGTTTGCCGTTTTGTATTGGCAAGTGAAGCCGCGCCAGTATGAGCTGCGCCTGTTTGACGTCGCGAAGGAAACGATCCGTTCGCCGGTGACGGTCGAGGACAAAGAGGCGACCGCCAAGCTGAAAGAAGAGGCGGCGGCGAAAGTAGCGGATGTCTATACGTTAAAAAAAGAATATGCCGAAAACCGGGTCGACCTTCTTTCCTCGCTGTTTGCCGCGATTGAAAGCGTGCAGCGCGAGGCGGAGCCGGACCGCCCGCTCGGCGATATGATCGCCAAACTTGAGGAACGGCTGCCGCCGGAATGGCTTGCCTATCTGTCTGCCGCTGAATGGCAACGGCTGCTTGCCGCCTCGCCGGAGGAGCTCAAGACGGCGAAGGAAGCCGCCTTGACCGCGGTGCATGCCGTCATGAGCGAGCGCATTTCCCAAGCGGAACTTGACACGGCGCGGGCGGAAGCGGCCAAAGAGCTTGAATACGCTGCGCTGTCGCCGCCGCTTCGCGAGGCGGTCGCGAAGCTTTGCCGACAGGCGGTCATTCCGAACGTCGTCTACGATCGGGCGGCGACGGAAGAAAAACGGCGGCAGGCGATGGATGAAGTGAAGCCGGTGAAAATTTTGCAAGGGCAAGTGATCGTCGAGGAAGGACAGTTTATCACGAATGATGTTTACCGCCGGCTCGAGCTGGTCGGCTTGCTTGAGAGCGGGCGTCCGTCTTGGACCGCCGCTGGGCTTTTGGTGTTCGTTTTGTTGCTGCTTGCTCCGCTCATTTATTATTTTCGGACGGAAACGACGAATGAAAAGCTGTCGCTTTATACAGCCATTTTTGCGTTGATGATGACGACAATGGCGCTCATTCGCCTTCTGCCATCTAGCGGCGCTGTTTCCATCGGTTACCTTGTGCCGGCGGCGTTCGGGCCGATGCTCGTCCGCATTTTGCTCGGAGAGCGGCTCGCGATGATGACGACCATCATCGGAGCAGTGTGCGGCAGTTTGCTGTTCAATGAGGAAATTGGAACGGCCGGCGCGGTGTCGGTGTCGTTGATTGTTTACTTTCTTGCCGGCGGCTTGGCCGGGACGTTTTGTCTGCCAAAGGAGCTGGCGAAAGCGAACATTTGGCGGGCCGGCGTGTTTGTCGCCGCGGTCAATATCGTTTCGCTTTTTTCGCTGTTGCTGTTAAAAAACGGCCGCTATTCGCCGACGGAAATCGGCTTGTTGGTGCTGATGGCGGCGGCCTCAGGGGTTTTTTCTGCCATTTTGACGATCGGTCTCTTGCCGGTGTTGGAGGCGGCGTTTGGCATTTTGTCGCCGCTTCGGCTCATTGAACTGTCCAATCCGAACCATCCGCTCTTGCGCAAGTTGCTCACTGAAGCGCCGGGGACGTACCATCATAGCATTATGGTCGCCAATTTGGCCGAAGCGGCGTGCGAGGCGATCGGCGCCGACGGCTTGCTGGCGCGCGTCGCCTGCTACTACCATGACATCGGCAAGACGAAGCGGCCGCGCTATTTCATCGAAAATCAAATAGGCGGCAATCCGCATGACCATTTGTCGCCGCAGTTGAGCAAAAATATTATTATTGCCCATGTCGCCGACGGCGTCGCTTTGCTGCGCAAGCACCGGCTGCCGAAGGAGATCATCGACATCGCCGAACAGCACCACGGCACGACGCTGCTGAAGTATTTTTATCATAAGGCGCGCGAGCAAACCGAGTTTGTCTCGGAAGCGGAGTTTCGTTATCCCGGGCCGAAGCCGCAGACGAAAGAAGCGGCGGTCATCAACATCGCCGACAGCGTCGAAGCGGCTGTTCGCTCGCTATCCAACCCGTCGCAGGAAAAAATCGAGAAGATCGTCCGGTCGATCATCGCTGATCGCTTGCAGGACAACCAGCTGAACGAGTGCGACATTACGCTGAAGGAGTTGGAACTCGTCGCCCGTTCGCTTTGCGAGACTTTAAACGGCGTCTTCCATTCGCGCATCGAATACCCAGAAGTACGAAAGGAAAAGGTGAAGCATGCATGACCATTCACATTGATTTTCTAGATGAAACGAACGAGGTGACCGCTGAGCAAATCGAGACGATCGAGCGGCTGCTCGCCGAGGCGGCGGCCCTTGAAAACGTGCCGGACGGGGCGGAGGTGAGCGTCACATTTGTGGACAACGAACGCATCCGCGCGATGAATCGCGACTATCGCGGCAAAGATGCGCCGACCGATGTGCTTTCGTTTGCTCTTGAGGAGGAAGGGGAAGAAGAGGTTCACATCGTCGGCGCTGATATGCCGCCGGTGCTCGGCGATATCGTCATTTCGATTCCGAAGGCAAAAGAGCAGGCGGCAGCCTATGGACATTCGTTCATGCGCGAGCTCGGGTTTTTGGCTGTGCACGGTTTCTTGCACCTGCTTGGTTACGATCATGGGACAGAAGAGGAAGAGCGCGTCATGTTCGCCAAGCAGGAAGACATCTTGGCGAGGTTCGGGTTGACAAGATAATGCGCGGCAAACGAGAGCGAGACCGGTTTGCTTGGGCGTGGGCGGGAATGAAGGCGGCGGTGAAAGAGGAAGCTCATTTGCGCTTCCACTTGGCGGCCGCTGTTGTCGTCTTTGCCGCCGGGTGGGTCGTTGGGCTGTCGCGCTGGGAGTGGATCGTGCTGCTCATGGCGGTCGGCACGGTCATTGCGCTTGAGCTTGTCAACACGGCTATTGAGCGCGCCGTCGATTTGGCGACGGGTGAGTTTCATCCGTTGGCGAAAGCGGCGAAAGACATCGCTGCCGCGGCGGTGCTCGCGGCGGCCGGATTTGCGGTTGTGATCGGCATTTTGCTGTTTTGGCCGCATCTTCGCTAAACGAATGAGAGAGAAAATTCGAATTTTTCTGTTACATTTTGATTTCAAATGATGAAATGGATGGCGTTTTTTTGTAAAATAAAAGAAAGCAGCGTTTGCTTGCAGGAAAGGAAGAGTCAACTCGTGGAGATTGAGCAGCTCATTGTCGAAGCGAAAAAAGCGCGCGAACTCGCCTACGTGCCGTACTCGAAGTTTCCAGTCGGCGCCGCGCTGTTGACGAAAGGCGGCAGTGTGTACCGCGGCTGCAACATTGAAAACGCCGCCTACAGCGTGTGCAATTGTGCGGAGCGGACCGCGTTGTTTAAGGCATATTCGGAAGGGGAGAAGGAGTTCACTGCTCTTGCGGTCATCGCCGACACTCCCCGCCCGGTGCCGCCGTGCGGCGCATGCCGCCAAGTGATCGCCGAACTTTGCCACGGCGATATGAAAGTCATTTTAGCCAACCTCAAAGGCGATGTGAAAGTCATGACAGTCAGCGAATTGCTGCCAGAAGCTTTTTCAGCGGAGGATTTGCATGCGTAAAGAAGGATACAAATCAGGATTTGTTGCCATTATCGGAAGACCAAACGTAGGAAAGTCGACGTTTTTAAACCGCGTCATCGGGCAAAAAATCGCGATTATGAGCGATAAACCGCAAACGACGCGCAATAAGATTCAAGGCGTGTACACGGACGATGACGCGCAAATCATCTTTATCGACACGCCTGGGGTGCACAAACCGAAGCATAAGCTCGGCGACTTTATGATGAAAGTGGCGCTCAATGCGCTTCGCGAAGTGGATTTGATTTTGTTTATGGTCAATGCTGAGGAAGGATTTGGGCGCGGTGAGGCGTTCATCATCGAACGGCTGAAAGAAGTGGACACCCCGGTGTTTTTAGTCATCAATAAGATCGACCGCGTCCATCCGGATGAATTGCTGCCGCTCATTGACCGATACAAAGATTTGTACCCGTTTGCTGAAATCGTGCCGATTTCGGCGCTTGAAGGGAACAATGTCGACCGCCTGCTTGAGCAAATTAAAGAGCGGCTGCCGGAAGGGCCGCAATATTATCCGCCGGACCAGATTACTGACCATCCGGAGCAGTTTATCATCGCCGAGCTCATTCGCGAGAAAGCGCTTCACTTAACGCGCGAGGAAGTTCCGCACTCGATTGCTGTCGTCGTCGAACGCATCGAGCGGCGAGAAGGGTCGCCAACGGTGTATATTAGCGCGGTGATCGTTGTGGAGCGCGATTCGCAAAAAGGAATCATCATCGGCAAGCAAGGCCGGATGCTGAAGGAAATCGGACAGCGGGCGCGCGCTGACATCGAAGCGCTGCTTGGATCCAAAGTGTTTTTGGAACTGTGGGTCAAAGTGCAAAAAGACTGGCGCAACCGCCTTTCGCAGCTGCGTGATTTCGGGTTCCGTGAAGACGAGTATTGACGGTTAGAAAATTTTACGCGACATAAACCGTTTTTGCCTGAGCCAACCTATAGGTAAACCACCAATACGCAATGCCTGCAGGCGGAAAGAGGTGTCATTCCATGCTTGAGTTTACGTGGAAGTTGTTTAGCCAAACAGGCAATATCGACACGTACCTCCTATTTAAAGAGTTGGAACGAGAGCAACAGTTTGGCGGTGAAGAGCAAAACGCTGAACAGAAAGAAATCGACCAGCCGATCTCGTAGCATCGTTGTTGGTAGAAGCGGTGGTGATGGGATGTTCGAAACGTGTGAAGCGATCGTCATGCGGACGGTCGATTATGGCGAAACAAATAAAATTGTCACATTGTTTACCCGAGAATGGGGAAAGGTGGCTGCGATGGCAAGGGGAG
Organism: Geobacillus sp. PLS 41; assembly: GCF_056494105.1. Classification (NCBI taxonomy): domain Bacteria; kingdom Bacillati; phylum Bacillota; class Bacilli; order Caryophanales; family Anoxybacillaceae; genus Geobacillus; species Geobacillus sp. PLS 41. The sequence continues at coordinate 1,615,734 of NZ_CM151395.1, forward strand.
CGAAAAAGCCAAGCAGCCGCCTTTCTGCTGTTACGCAGCCGCTCTCATATGGCCATTATGTCATCCGCCGCAGCCGCGGCGTCGGCGTTCTTCACCAGGGAGAGCTCATCGACTCGATGCGGGCACTGCGCGAAGATTTGTTTGCCGCCGCCTATGCGGTGTATATTGTAGAGCTCACCGACAAAAGCACGGAAGAGCAAAAGCGCAATCCGTACTTGTTTGAGCTTCTTTTGCAGACACTACAATATATGAGCGAAGGCCGCGATTTAGAGATTTTGACGTTCATTTACGAAATGAAAATGCTTGCAGTGCTTGGCATTCCGCCGGTGCTGGACCGTTGTGCCCGCTGCGGGGCGACGGAGGGGCGCTTCTCGTTTTCCGTCAAGGAGGCGGGCTTCCTTTGCCATCGCTGCGAGGCGTCCGATCCCCATCGGTTCCCGCTCTCTTCGGCTTCCGTCCGGCTGTTGCGCCTCTTTTTTCATATCGATCTTGCTCGGCTTGGATCCATATCGGTGAAAGAAAGCACAAAGATGGAGCTGGGCGCCGTATTGTCCGCCTATTATGATGAATATGCCGGCCTGTCGCTGAAGACGAAGCGTTTTTTGCAGCAAATCGGTGAACTGAAAGACAAGCTCAGCCCCGACGGAGGGCAAGGAGCATCATTTTCATTGTGAATGGGGCGTGTAGTATAATATAAATGAGAGTGATAGCGTGTGGGACCTTTTTTGGCAAGGTGGTGAACGACGATCGAACTAAATAAACGCCAAGAGCAGATTTTGCAAATTGTGAAAGACTACGGGCCGATCACCGGAGAAAGCATCGCTGAGAAACTGAACTTAACGAGGGCGACGCTACGGCCGGATTTGGCCATCTTGACGATGGCTGGCTACTTGGAAGCGCGGCCGCGCGTCGGCTATTTCTATACGGGAAAAACCGGCAAGCAGCTGTTCGCCGATAAAATGAAAAAGATGAAAGTCGAGGATTACCAATCGATTCCGGTTGTCGTCAATGAGAATGTGAGCGTCTATGATGCGATCGTCACAATGTTTCTAGAGGACGTCGGCACGCTGTTTGTCGTCGATGACGAGTCGTTGCTTGCGGGCGTTTTGTCGCGCAAAGATTTGTTGCGCGCAAGCCTCGGCAAGCAGGAACTGACGGCGATCCCGGTCAATATTATTATGACGCGGATGCCGAACATCGCCGTTTGCTACAAGGACGACCCGCTCATTGACGTGGCTGAACAGCTGATTGAAAAACAGATCGATGCCATGCCGGTCGTGCGCAAAACGGAGAAAGGATATGAAGTGATCGGCCGTATTACGAAAACGAATATAACGAAAGCATTCGTGTCGCTAGCCAAAGAGGACTAAATCCAAACAAAGGAGGAGAAGAATGAACCAGCGCCTTGTTTACGTCGTATCCGATTCCGGCGGGGAAACGGCCGAGCTTGTCGTCAAAGCGGCGGCCAGCCAGTTTCACGCCTCGCCGATTCAAGTGAAACGCGTCCCGTATGTGGAAGATAAAACGACATTGGCTGAAGTCGTCGCTTTAGCGAAAATGAACCGCGCCATTATCGCGTTTACGCTCGTCGTTCCGGAGATGCGGGAATTCTTGCTCGCCGAAGCGGCGCGCGAAGGGGTCGTCGCATACGATATCATCGGTCCGCTCATTGAAAAGATGAGCAATTTGTTCCAGCTGACGCCAAGATATGAGCCGGGTCAAGTGCGCGTACTTGACGAAGATTACTTCAAAAAGATTGAAGCGATCGAATTTGCCGTCAAATACGATGACGGGCGCGACCCGCGCGGCATTTTGCGCGCCGATATCGTGCTCATCGGCGTATCGCGCACATCGAAAACACCGCTGTCGCAATATTTGGCGCATAAGCGGCTGAAAGTGGCGAATGTGCCGATCGTTCCAGAGGTCGAGCCGCCGGAGCAGCTGTTTCGAGTCGGTCCGGGGAAATGCTTCGGCTTGAAAATCAGTCCGGATAAACTGCTTTCGATCCGCCGCGAGCGGCTGAAATCGCTCGGCCTGAACGACCAGGCGATTTACGCCAATATGGATCGAATCAAAGAGGAGCTCGCTTATTTTGATGAAGTCGTGAAAAAAATCGGCTGCGACGTCATCGATGTGACGAACAAGGCGGTCGAAGAGACGGCGAGCATCATTATGAAAAAGTTGAAGCGCTAGCTTCGCCTCATCCGCACGATTTCTTGATTTGGAGTCGTGCGTTTTCTTATGGCATATTGCCGCCACTTATATTATAATAAAAAATTGCGAGAAAAATGACCTATATAGGTTTAGAGCGGCCATGAGACGAGTAAACTATTTATAGCCGCTTGTCAAGAAGAACGAAAAAAAGATTTTCGACAAAGTTGTCAATCATTCGGCAAAAAAGCAGGATTTTTTTGCGATGGTGTAGAATAATAGGAGGTGTAAAGCAACCCTTGCTTTGAGAGCGCGGTCATCTGCTGCATAAGATCATCAAGAAAAAAGTGAAATTTTCTTTTTCTTGCTGAAATATAATATACCGAAGCGCATCTTCGAGATGCACCGCTCTGATGAATCTTTGTCCAGACGGCGGGCTGAGGGGCGGGAAGCGGATGATCAAGCCAGCCGACTTTACGGGCAAGGGGGCGAAACGAACGTTTTGAAAAAATTTGTCGAAATGGAAAGGAAAATCGGCTTGCTGCCGAGAATAAATACGATACGGGGTTGTTCGTATGGGACATCGCATTCCCGAGGAAACGATTGAAGCCATCCGCCGCGGCGTTGACATCGTTGACGTCATTGGCGAATACGTCCAGTTGAAAAAGCAAGGCCGCAACTATTTTGGCTTATGCCCGTTTCATGGAGAAAAGACGCCATCGTTTTCCGTTTCCCCAGAAAAGCAAATTTTCCACTGCTTCGGCTGCGGGGCAGGGGGGAATGCCTTTACGTTTTTAATGGATATCGAAGGCATTCCGTTTGTGGAAGCGGCGAAACGTCTTGCGGCCAAAGCAGGGATCGACTTGTCCGCCTATGAGCTGGACAGCCGCGGGAGTGATGGCAGCCGGGCCGACGAGGCGAAGGCGATGGTCGAAGCACACACGTTGTTGAAACGATTTTACCATCATTTGCTTGTCCATACAAAAGAAGGACAAGCCGCGCTCGATTATTTGCAGGTGCGCGGGTGGACAAAAGAAACGATCGACCGATTTGAAATCGGCTATGCGCCGGATGTTCCTGATGCCGCCGTCAGGTTGCTGGAGAGCCGTTCGTTTCCGTTGGTGTTGATGGAAAAGGCGGGCTTGTTGGTGAAAAAAGAAGACGGGCGATACGTCGACCGCTTCCGGAATCGGATTATGTTTCCGATCCATGATCATCGCGGCGAGACGGTTGGTTTTTCCGGCCGTCTGCTCGGCGACGGGCAACCAAAGTACATGAACAGCCCAGAAACGCCGATTTTCCGCAAAGGCACGCTTTTGTATTTTTTTCACGAGGCGCGCGTGTCAATCCGCAAGCGTCAAGAGGCGCTGCTCGTTGAAGGGTTTGCCGATGTCATCTCTGCCGTGCAGGCCGGCGTTGACTATGTGGTGGCAACGATGGGAACGTCGCTGACCGAGGAGCAGGCACGCATTTTGCGCCGCCATGCGGAAACGGTCACGATTTGCTATGACGGCGACAGCGCCGGAACGGAAGCCGCCTGGCGCGCCGCCGAACAATTGAGCGCGTTCGGGTGCCGCGTGAAGGTAGCGTTGCTCCCGGACGGGCTGGATCCAGATGAATATATACGCACTTGCGGCGCCGACCGTTTTGCCGAAGAGATCGCCGCCGCCCGGCCGCTCATGGCGTTTAAAATGGATCGTTTGCGGCGGGGAAAAAATTTGCAGGAAGAAGGCGACCGGCTCCGTTATATCGAGGAAGCGCTCCGAGAAATCAGCAAGCTGTCGAGCCCGGTGGAAAAAGATTATTATATGCGCCAGCTTGCGGATGAGTTTTCGTTGTCGCTCTCCGCGCTTTACGAACAGTTGTCCCGCTCCAAGCCGGAACAGCCAAAGCCGCAGGTGAATGACGGCGGAAAACCGGTCCGGCCGGCATTGACGAAAAAATTGCTTCCGGCCTTTCAAAATGCCGAGCGGTTGCTGCTTGCCCATATGATGCGGAGCCGCGATGTGGCGTTCATCGTTCAGGAGCAGGTCGGCGGCCGATTTAATATCGAAGAGCATCGGGCGTTGGCTGCTTACATTTATGCCTTTTACGAAGAGGGGCATGAAGCCGACCCCAGCGCGCTCATGTCTCGGCTTCCCGGCGAGTTGCGGACGCTGGCGAGCGAGCTGTCGCTTTTGTTGGTCGCAGACGACGTTTCCGATCGGGAGCTTGCCGATTGCATCCGGCATGTGTTGAATCACCCGAAATGGTTAATGCTAAAGGAAAAAGAGCAAGAAAAGACGGAAGCGGAGCGAAGAAAAGACTTTTTGACGGCCGCCCGCATCGCGAAAGAGATGATTGAGATGAAAAAAATGTTATCTTCTTCATAACATGGTGGTATGAGTTTTTAAAGGAGGTAATGAAATGGCTGAAAAACCAGCCCAATCAAAGCAGGCTGAAGCTGCCGGCGAATCGCTTGAACAAGTGAAAGAGCAACTCGCTGAGCTCGGCAAAAAGCGGGGGATCCTCACCTATGAGGAAATCGCTGAGCGGTTGTCTGGCTTTGATTTGGACTCCGACCAGATGGATGAGTATTATGAATACCTCGCTGAGCAGGGCATTGAAGTGATCAGCGAATCCGACCTTGAGGCCGATCCGGACATCGACGACTTGGCCAAAGAGGAAGAATTCGACTTAAATGACTTGTCCGTTCCTCCCGGCGTCAAAATCAATGACCCGGTGCGCATGTACTTGAAGGAGATCGGCCGCGTGCCGCTGTTGTCGGCGGAAGAAGAAATCGAGCTGGCGAAACGGATCGAGCAAGGCGATGAAGAAGCGAAACGCCGGCTGACGGAAGCGAACCTCCGCCTCGTCGTCAGCATCGCCAAACGGTATGTCGGCCGCGGCATGCTCTTTCTTGATTTGATTCAAGAAGGGAACATGGGGCTGATCAAGGCGGTCGAAAAGTTTGACTATCGGAAAGGCTACAAGTTCAGCACGTACGCGACGTGGTGGATCCGCCAAGCCATCACAAGGGCGATCGCCGATCAGGCGCGGACGATCCGCATCCCGGTTCATATGGTCGAAACGATCAATAAACTGATCCGCGTCCAACGGCAATTGCTCCAAGACCTCGGGCGCGAACCAACGCCGGAAGAAATCGCCGAGGAAATGGATTTGACACCGGAAAAAGTGCGGGAAATTTTGAAAATCGCCCAAGAACCGGTGTCGCTCGAGACGCCGATCGGCGAGGAAGATGACTCGCATCTTGGCGATTTCATCGAAGACCAAGACGCGACATCGCCATCCGAGCACGCTGCTTACGAGCTGTTGAAAGAGCAGCTCGAAGATGTGCTTGATACGCTGACGGATCGCGAGGAAAATGTGCTGCGTCTCCGCTTCGGGCTTGACGACGGACGGACGCGGACGCTCGAAGAAGTCGGCAAAGTGTTCGGCGTGACGCGCGAACGCATCCGTCAAATTGAAGCCAAAGCGTTGCGCAAGCTGCGCCATCCAAGCCGCAGCAAACGGCTGAAAGACTTTTTAGAGTGACCGTTTTGTTCGATAGTTTACTTCTTCGGAAGTAAACTATTTTTTCTTTCTTTATGGGAAAGGTGGTCTATCTATGAATCGGCAACGACGGGAAACGATCATCCAAGAAATCGAATATTGGAAACGTTCGCGCCTTCTGCCGGAACATTATTGCGACTATTTGCTCGCGTTGTACACGGAAGGAGACGCCCGTTCGCACGGACGACGGTGGCGCAGCTCGCTCGCCGCTGGTCTCTGTTTATTGCTTCCAGCCGCTGCTCTTGTCATTTATTTTACTGAATTGTCATTCGTTTTGCAAACGCTCCTTTTCGCCCTATTTTTGGCTGCCTGCTTGTTCTTTTGTTGGCGGTGGCGGAACAAGCGAGAGCTCCTTCACTTTCCGCTCATCGGAAGCGCCTGGATTTTGCTTATGGCATCCATTCTTGAGGTTGATCGGTATTTTCCCAGGCAAACGGGTGCGCTAGCAGCTGTCGTGCTCGGAAACTGTGTTCTCTGGTTTGTTGTCGGCCGCCTGCTTCACCTTCGCTACTTTTCGCTCGCCGCTGTCAGCGGGGCGTTGCTTGTAACCGCCGCCATCTGGTGGCGCTGAGGCGTGTTGTTGCCTTTTCGGCAACTTAGGGCTTTTCCTTGTCCATTATTTACAGTAAAATAAAATTGTTTGCAGCGTTCTTCATTATACATAAGGGAGGTAAAAGAGATGAACCGCAATCCGCTCATCCCGTTTTTCATCATCATGGCATTCGGGATTGTGCTGACGTTCGTCTTGTCGTTTAAAGGGCTAGGCGATGCGAAGGAAATGGCCAAAGAGAAAAAAGGCGGCGAAAAAACGGAACAAACGGCCGAATTCAACCCAGAACAGTTTTACCAACAAACGTGTTCTAGCTGCCACGGCCAAAACTATGAAGGCGGCGTCGGTCCATCGTTGAAAGGGGTCGGGCAACGGCTGTCGATGGACCAAATTAAAGACGTCATCCAACACGGGCGCGGCAACATGCCGCCAGGGCTTGTGCCGGCGGATAAAGCCGATGCCATGGCGAAATGGCTCGCCGGTTTAAAATAATGGATGGTGAACATCCCTTTGCTTTTTGGCAAGGGGATGTTTTGTTTAGTACAATAGAGGCGCGCGGTGTTGGAGAGGAAAGGAGGGGAAGGCGAACCGCCTTCGCGCTGCAGGTGGCGGAAGGTTGGTTGCCATTGCGGTGCTATGAACGAATTTCGCCTGTCGAAACGGCTGGAAACGGTCGCCTCATTCATTCCAAAAGGGGCGGTGCTTGCTGACATCGGGTCGGATCATGCGTATTTGCCTTGCTATGCCTGCTTGCACGGCTGCGCATCAAAAGCCATTGCCGGCGAGGTGGCGGACGGACCGTTCCGCCTAGCGCAGCAGCAAGTCGAGAAGTCCGGGCTTTCTCATCTCATTTCCGTGCGCAAAGGGGATGGGCTTTCGATCCTTGCCCCGGGGGAGGCGGACTGCATCACGATCGCCGGCATGGGTGGGGCGCTTATCGCCCGCATTTTGGGCGACGGAAAGGAAAAGCTTGCCGGTGTCAAACGGCTCATTTTGCAACCGAACATCGGTGCGGAACTTGTTCGCCGTTGGCTTCTTGATCATGGGTGGGAGCTCGTGGCTGAGCGCATTTTGAAAGAAGATGGGCAAATTTATGAAGTACTCGTCGCCGAGCCTGGCGCCCCCCGACGGCCTTACCGACATCTTGAGGCGGAGCTGCTCCTTGGACCGTTTTTGCGCCGGGAAAACAGCGAGGTGTTCCGCGAAAAGTGGAAGCGCGAGATTGAAAATTGGAAACGGATCATCGCTGATTTGACGGCCAAAGGGCAAAGTGAAGCGGCTGAGCGGAAAAAGCGTGAACTGGAGAGAAAAGTTCAATTGGTGGAGGAGGCGTTGTTATGAGCCGCGTTCCGTACGGCTATGAAATCATTCAGCTTCTTGAGCAGCTTGCTCCGAAACAGTTGGCGCTGGAAGGGGATCGGATCGGTCTGCAAATCGGGACGCTAAACAAGCCGGTCAAAAAAGTGATGATCGCTCTTGATGTGCTCGAAGATGTCGTTGTCGAAGCGATCGATCAGCAAGTGGATTTAATCATCGCCCACCACCCGCCGCTGTACCGCCCGCTGAAGCAATTGCTGACTGATGATGGGCACGGGCGGATGATCGCCGCGTGCATCAAGCATGACATTGCGGTGTACGCCGCCCATACGAATTTGGATGTGGCCGATGGCGGTCTGAACGATTGGCTTGCCGAGGCGCTCGGCTTAAACGATACGGCTGTGCTTGTGCCGACGTATACCGAACCGTTGAAAAAGCTCGTTGTTTATGTGCCGGTGACGCATGCTGAGGTGGTGCGGAAGGCCTTAGGCGATGCCGGCGCCGGGCATATCGGCCGCTACAGCCATTGCACGTTCAACAGCCGCGGCGTCGGCACGTTTTTGCCGCACGAAGGGGCGCGGCCGTTCATCGGCGAGCAAGGGCGGCTCGAGGAAGTTGAGGAAGTGCGCATCGAAACGATCGTGCCGGCCTCTCTTGAACGGGAAGCGATTCAGGCGATGCTGGCTGTTCATCCGTATGAGGAAGTGGCCTATGATATCTATCCGCTTGACAATGAAGGCCGCCGCTTCGGGCTCGGGCGCATTGGCCGGCTGCCGCAGCCGGTGACGCTTGGCGCTTTTGCCGAGCAGGTGAAAACGGCGTTTTCCGTTCCGGCGGTGCGCGTCGTTGGCCGGCTGGATGATCTTGTGCAAACGGTCGCGGTGCTTGGCGGGGATGGGAATAAGTTTGTCGCTGCCGCCGCATCGGCCGGGGCGGACGTATACGTGACAGGGGATGTGTATTACCACACCGCCCATGACGCCCAAGCGCTCGGCCTTCACATCATTGATCCGGGACATAATGTAGAAAAAATCATGAAAGAAGGCGTAGCCCGATACTTAATCACTGAGCTCTCGAAACGTCAATGGGAGGCAGAAGTGGTTGCTTCCAGCGTCCATACTGATCCGTTTCAGTTCGTATGAACGGCCAACGAAAAAGGCTGTCCTGGATGAGCGGTTCAACCGTTTGTCCAAGACAGCCTCTCTTTATGGATGAAACAACCGTCACTCTTCTTTCTTTGTTTTCACTTTCGGCAAGATTTTTTGCAGCGGCACTTTCCGTTCCCTCTTCCATGTCGATGGGTCGTTCGGGTCAAACTGCTCCAAAAAGTCGATCACTTCTTTCGTAATCGGCGTCGGGGTGGAAGCGCCGGCGGTGACAGCGACTTTTTTCGCATCTTTAATCCAGTTGATGTCGATTTCCGTCACATCAGCGACGCGATACGCCTTCGTGCCGGCGATCTCTTCCGATACTTGGGCGAGGCGGTTCGAGTTGTTGCTGCGCGGGTCGCCGACGACGATCGTCACATCGGCTTCCTTCGCCTGCTCAGCGACCGCCTCTTGTCGAAGCTGGGTGGCCAGGCAAATTTCTTTATGCATTTCCACGTGCGGGTATTTTTCTTTCACTTTCGCCATGATGTCGGCGACGTCCCATTGGCTCATCGTCGTTTGGTTCGTCACCATGATGCGCTCATTGTGAATGGACAGCCGTTCGACATCATCAATGGTTTCCACAAGATGGATTCTTTCCGGATTGATGCCGACCGCTCCTTCCGGTTCCGGATGTCCTTTTTTGCCGATATAGATGATATCGTAGCCATCGGCGAGCTTTTGTTCGATGAGCCGATGCGTTTTTGTCACATCGGGGCATGTCGCATCAATCGTGACAAGTCCCTTTTCGAGCGCTCGTTTTTTTACTTCCGGTGAGACGCCGTGGGCGGTGAAAATGACGGTGCCCTGGTCGATTTTTTCCAAAATTTCCAAACGATTTTCTCCATCGAGCGTGATGATGCCTTCTTCGGCAAACGCGTCCGTGACGTGCTTATTATGGACGATCATGCCGAGAATGTAAATCGGACGCGGCAAAGATGGGTCCAACGCCGCGTTGCGGGCGATGACCATTGCATCGACCACCCCGTAGCAATACCCGCGCGGGGTAATTTTAATCACTTCCATCATATTCCCTCCCTGCCGCCGGTTGTGCGGCGGTTGTTCACCTTCCATTATATCGGAGCACCGGGGAGAAGACAAAGAATAACCGCCCTAAACAGCGGGTGCGCTAGGGCGGGGAAAGAAACTAGATATACAGTTTCGGCTTGGAAGGCTTCGGGGCGGCCGGTGCTTCTTTTTCTTGCGGCTCTTCGCGCTTTGCCTGCGGAACGGAGCGTTTTTTTGGCGCCTTGGCGGCCGGCTTTTGTTTCGTTTCGTTGGCCGGTGCGCTTTCCGACGTTGTTTCGCCTTCCCCTTCATCGGCCGGTTTCAACTCGCGGAAAATGCGGATCATCGCCGGAAGATTGCGGATGAGCGGTCCATACTGTTGCACCATCGGCATGACGTTTTGTGCGATGCCAAGCATTTTTTGCACGTTGTTTAACATGCCAACCAAGCCGCCGCCCGTGTTGGATGCGGCGGTGTTAGCGGCGTTGGACAGCAACGGCAGCCCCCACGGAGACGATGCAGCAGCCGGCGGCTGCCCGCGCGAAAACAAGCGGGCCAAGAAGCCGCCGGGGCCGCTGGGGCCAAAAGGCGGCGCCGGCATGCGGGCGAACGGGGATGGCGGCCTTCCGGCAAACGGAGAAGGCATCATCGGGGGCCGACTGTATCTCATAGCAGCTTCCTCCTTTCGGTCGTGCGGATGAACGAATGTCCTCCTTTCTACAATATGCGGGCAAGGCGGGAAAGGTTTGTTGCAGGATCGTCTTTAGTTGCGGCAGGGGGCAGCGATTCGCTATAATGATGAAGCGGACGAAGCGGTGCCCATATGCCATTTAAAATGTTCACGTTTACGCTTTTTTATGGAGCCAGCCAGTATTTGATCGATTGTCGGGTGATCGAACCATACCGCTTCCAGACCGATGCATGGATTTGTGAAACGGTTGGTTGTTCCGTCTTCCGTCGCGTCAAAGCTTGCCGCCGACAGTCGGAAAAATAGACGGCACGCTTTTGGGCCAACGAGATGGGAAACCTTCCAGTTGCATTTATTTCATAGAAGGGAGTGGTGCTTGATGACAGAAACGCAGTTCACTCGTTTTTCATTTCAGCCGTTTATCATCGAAGCGATCAAGACGCTTCGTTTTTATAAACCGACGGAAATTCAAGAGCGCATCATTCCGGGGGCGCTGCGCGGCGAAAGCATGGTCGGCCAATCGCAAACCGGAACGGGAAAAACACATGCGTACTTATTGCCGATCATTGAAAAAATCAAGCCGGAACGCGCCGAAGTGCAAGCCGTCATCACGGCGCCGACGCGCGAGTTAGCGACGCAAATTTATCACGAAACGCTGAAAATTACGAAGTTTTGCCCGAAAGATCGGATGATCGTCGCCCGTTGCTTGATCGGCGGGACGGATAAGCAAAAAGCGCTCGAAAAGCTCAACGTGCAGCCGCATATTGTCATCGGCACGCCGGGGCGCATCAACGATTTCATTCGCGAGCAGGCGCTTGATGTGCATACGGCCCACATCCTTGTCGTCGATGAAGCTGACTTGATGCTCGATATGGGCTTTATCACTGATGTCGACCAAATCGCCGCCCGGATGCCGAAAGACTTGCAAATGCTCGTCTTTTCAGCGACGATTCCGGAAAAGCTGAAGCCGTTTTTGAAAAAATATATGGAAAACCCGACCTTTGTCCACGTCGACCCGAAGCGGACGGCGAACCAAAACATCGAACATGTGCTCATCCCGCTGCGTGGACGCGAGAAAACAAAACTGCTCCGTGATGTGCTCCTCAGCTACAACCCGTATTTGGCCATCGTATTTGTCAACACAAGGAAAATGGCTGACGAGGTCGCCGACCGTCTCGCTGAGCAAGGGTTGAAAGTCGGCGTGCTGCACGGCGATTTGACGCCGCGCGAGCGGAGAAAGATGATGAATCTTATCCGCGATTTGGAGTTTCAATATGTCGTCGCGACCGATTTGGCGGCGCGCGGCATCGATATTGAAGGCGTCAGTCATGTCATCAACTACGAGTTGCCTGATGATCTGCAGTTTTATATTCACCGCGCCGGACGGACGGCGCGCGCTGGCTATAGCGGCATTGCGGCGACGATTTACGAGCCGTCTGACCAAGATGCGATTGCTCGGTTGGAAAAAATGGGAATTTCGTTTGTCCACCGTGATCTCGTGCGCGGCGAATGGAAGGAGCTGCCGCCGTGGAACCGGCGGAGCAAGCGGGCGGGCGAAAAAGATGACGAACTGGCGCTGCTTTTCGCCAAACTGAAAAAAACGAAGCAGGTGAAGCCGGGCTACAAAAAAAAGTTGCGCGCGGAGCTGGAGAAGAAGAAAAAGCGGCTTGGCCGCTTCAAAAAATCATAATCGCCGTCCGCCTTTAACGCAAAGAAAAGGGAGAGAAGAACATGTTAAAAATCGGTTCACATGTTTCCATGAGCGGAAAGAAAATGCTGCTGGCCGCCAGCGAGGAAGCGGCCTCCTACGGAGCGAACACGTTTATGATTTACACCGGGGCGCCGCAAAACACAAAGCGCAAGTCGATTGAAGAGCTCAACATCGAAGCCGGGCGCCAGCATATGCAAGCGCACGGCATCGAAGAGATTGTCGTCCACGCCCCGTATATCATCAATATCGGCAATACGACCAATCTCGATACGTTTTCGCTAGGCGTCGACTTTTTGCGCGCGGAAATCGAGCGGACGGAAGCCATTGGAGCCAAACAGCTTGTGCTCCATCCAGGCGCTCACGTCGGCGCAGGGGTGGAAGCCGGACTTCGCCAAATTATTCGTGGACTGAATGAAGTGTTGACGCGCGAACAGAACGTGCAAATCGCCCTAGAAACGATGGCCGGCAAAGGGTCGGAATGCGGGCGGACGTTTGAGGAGCTCGCGTACATTATCGACGGCGTCGCCTATAATGATAAGCTGTCCGTTTGCTTTGATACATGCCATACGCATGACGCCGGCTATGACATCGTCAACGATTTTGACGGCGTCCTTGAGGAGTTTGACCGGATCATCGGTCTCGGGCGGCTGAAAGTACTGCACATCAACGACAGCAAAAACCCGCGCGGCAGCCGGAAAGACCGCCATGAAAACATCGGTTTCGGCCATATCGGGTTTGCTGCGCTCAACTATATCGTCCATCACCCGCAGCTTGAGGATATTCCGAAAATTTTAGAAACCCCATACGTGGGCGAGGACAAACACAACAAAAAACCACCGTACAAGCACGAAATCGCCATGCTGCGGGCGCAGTCGTTCGATGACCAGTTGCTTGAAAAAATCAACGCTGGGGCGGAATGAGAAAAGGGCTATGCGCCCTTTTATTTTTTTTGCACGAATTTCAAAAATAGCTCGTTCGCTTTTCGAGCGATGTCCGGCGAGGTGATTTTCGCTAACTCTCGCACCCATTTTTTCCGCTCCTCGGGGTCAAAGACGTTAATGTCGTTCGTCCGGGCGAGATGAAGAATTTGTTTCGCTTGGCTTGTCGTGATGGGCAAGCCGTACTCTCGGCTGTACGCAACGAGTTCTTCCGGGGTGATCGTTTTTAATTTTTGCTTGACAAGCTGTTGGTAAATGTTCATCGCAGCCGCCTCCTTGCTTCTGTTCCATCATATGACGTGAATGGAAAAGGCGTGTATGGTATAATAGAAAAAACAAAAAGGGAAAGGGTGGTAGTTTGGCGTCAAAACAGCATAAAAAAGAACCGCTAGGCCATGTGTTGTATCGGGTGTTGATGATCGCCATCGGCGCCTCTTTGGCGGCGTTTGCCATCGAGCGGCTGCTCGTTCCGAACAAAATGATCGACGGCGGCATCATTGGCATATCGCTGATTCTGGACTACTTGACTCCGGACGAATGGCGGCTGTTCAATTTCGCCACGCTCGTCATCCTCTTAAACGCCCCGTTCATGTATTTCGGCTACAAGCAAATCGGAAAAACGTTCATGCTGTCAACGATTTTAGGCGTCGTGATCCTCGGCGTCACCGAACGGCTGTTTCACCATCTTTCCCCGCTGACGACCGAGCCGATTTTAGCCACCGTTTTTGGCGGGTTGTCGCTCGGTCTTGGCGTCGGATTGGTCATCCGTCATGGCGGATCGCTCGATGGGACGGAAATTTTGGGGATTTTGATGACGAAAAGAATCCCGTTTTCGGTCGGCGAGTTTGTCATGTTTGTCAACGTTTTTATTTTTGGCTGGGCGGCGTTTGTGTTTGGCCTCGAGCCAGCCATGTATTCGGTGATGACGTACTACATCGCCTCAAAAACGATCAATGCGGTCATTGAAGGGCTTGACGAGACGCGGGCGGCCTTTATTGTGACCGATCATTATGAGGAAATTTCCGACGCCATTTTGCACCGGCTCGGCCGCGGGACGACGAAATTGCTCGGCAAAGGCGGATATACGGACGAGCAAAAGGAAATCATTTATGCAGTCGTCACGCGCTTGGAAGTGACAAAACTAAAATCGATCGTCAATGAAATCGACCCGGATGCGTTCATCACCATTATGCCGACGCATGAAGTGCGCGGCGCCCGCTTTAAATCAGCGATTCATTGAGGTTTACAAAACGCGGATGGTGGGGTATACTTGCATAGTGAAGCAAATCGGAATGATTCTGAATTAGCAAGGGAGAACCGCCATGGAAAATGGGCTTGTTGTGCAAATTGAGGATGTGTCGTTCCGCTATGAAAACGAGAACGTGCTTGAGCATGTTAGTTTAACGGTGCCGAAAGGGGCATTTTTAGGATTGGTCGGCCCGAACGGCTCGGGAAAATCGACGCTGCTCAAATGTGTGCTCGGCTTGTTAAAACCGAACAGCGGCCGCATTTTTTTGTTCGGCGAGCCGATTGAATCGTTTCGCGAATGGCATCGAATCGGTTTCGTGTCGCAAAAAGCGAACAGCTTCAACCGCAGCTTTCCGGCGACGGTTGAGGAAGTGGCGGCGAGTGGGTTGGCGGCCAAACGCGGCTTATTTCGGCCGCTGACACACGAAGACCGCCGTGCGGTCGAAGCGGCGCTCGCGGCCGTTGGGTTGAGCGGCCTGGCAAAGCGCAATATCGCGGAGCTGTCCGGCGGCCAGCAACAACGGGTATTTATCGCCCGCGCACTGGCGAGCAAGCCGGATTTGCTCATTTTAGACGAGCCGACGGTCGGCGTGGATGCGCGCCATGTGCATGAATTTTACGAACTGCTCGGCGACTTGAACCGCCGCGGCTTAACGCTTATCTTAGTGACGCATGACATCGGGACGATCACGGACCGGGTGACCGATATCGCCTGTTTGAACAAGCGCCTCTATTTCCATGGAAAGGCGGAAGAGTTCGAACATCTTGGCAACGAGGCGATTTCGCAGTTTTATGGCCATCCGCTCCACGTTCTCTCTCACGAGCATGAACGGGCGGAATGAAACGGTGACGGTGGAGGAATGACACGTGTGGGAAGCCATTTGGCAATACGAATTTTTGCGCAATGCGTTTGTTGCCGGCGTTTTGACCGGTTTTACGGCGCCATTGCTCGGCGTTTTTATTGTCGTTCGGCGGCTGTCGCTCATCGCTGATGCATTGAGTCATGTGACGCTCGCCGGCATTGCCGCCGGGCTCTTGCTTGGAAAAGCGGCGCCGGCAGCCGCGAGCTGGAACCCGCTTTACATCGGAATGGGGTTTTCCGTCGTCGGGTCGCTGTTTATCGAAAAGCTGCGCGCTGTGTATCGGCATTATGAAGAGCTTGCGATTCCAATCGTGTTGTCGTCCGGTCTTGGCTTGAGCGTCATTTTCATTTCGATGGCCAACGGGTTTACGACCGATTTGTTTTCGTATTTATTCGGCAGCGTCAGCGCCGTCAGCCGTGCTGATGTTTGGACAGCGTTTGCTGTCGCCGCAGCTGCCGCGATCGTGATTTTGACGTTTTACAAAGAGCTGTTTCTTCTTTCCTTTGACGAGGAATACGCCCGAGTCTCCGGCGTTCGCACCACATGGATCCATTTTTTGTTTATTGTGCTTGTTGCGCTCGTCATTGCTGCATCGATGCGCATCGTCGGCGTGCTCCTCATCTCGTCGCTCATGACGCTGCCGGTGGCGGCGAGCATCCGCATCGCCAAAAGTTTTAAACAGATGATCGGGCTTTCGATTTTGTTCGGGGAGCTGGCCGTCATCGCCGGGCTTTGGGCGGCGTATGAGCTAGACTGGGCGCCGGGTGGAACGATCGTCATCGCAGCGGTTGTCATTTTGCTTTTCGCACTCGGATGGAAAAGGGGGCGGCAGCGATGAATATCGACGAAGCGTTGCAGTTGATGAAAGAGAAAGGATTTAAATATACGGAAAAACGGAGACAAATGCTTGAGTTGTTTGCCGAAAGCGACAAATACTTGACGGCCAAAGACGTGCTTGAAGCGCTCCGTCCCGTCTATCCGGGCTTGAGCGTTGATACCGTGTACCGCAATTTGTCGCTCTTTGCGCTGCTTGGCATTTTGGAAATGACCGAGCTTTCCGGGGAGAAACATTTCCGTTTTGCCTGCGGCGCCCGCCGCCACCACCATCATTTCATTTGCATCCAGTGCGGAAAAACGAAGAAGATTGACGCTTGTCCGATGGATGGGCTTGCGGCGCAGCTCGATGGGTATGAGATCACGGACCATAAGTTTGAAATTTACGGCACATGTCCGCAATGTCAACAGAGGGGCTGATCCCAAAACGCATTCGCGTTTTGGATCAGCCCCTTGTTTATGGCCGGAGGCGCTGTTCGATTTCTCGCTTTGCTTCAAGCCAGTTATTGACGCGGATGACGTTTTCGGGGAGCGGGCCTTGGTTGTACGGAGTGTCAAACAAAATGACGGGAATGCCGCATGTTTCGGCGATTTCGCAGGCATTATCGTACTTGTCTTCAAAGAAGGCCGACAGCTTATATTGGCGGACGGCGGCGATTTTGTCGTGCGACCCAATCAGATCAATATGGTGGTAATGGACGCCGTGCCGCCGGAACCAGCGCTCGGTGAGATCGTACAAATGGCGGCCACGGGCGCTGATGTAATACAGCTCGTATTTGTCTTTCCAGCTGTCAATCACCTCAAGCGCATAGCGGGCAAGCGGAGCCCTCTCATAAATATCCGCTTCGTTTTCCTCAAGCCAGCGGTCCATTTCTTCCTCCGCCACGCCGTATAACGGCGCCAAATTGTATTGCGTAATGTCGTTTAATGCGAGCTCTTTGCCGAATGCTTCGTTTAAATACGGAATGAACGTGCTCGGACATGTCACCGTGCCGTCAATGTCGATGCCAAGCCGTTTTTTCACCGCTTCATCCTCCTGTTAGAAAATATTCACACTGATAAAATAACGCCGGTTTCTCATACTAATAATGCTTCTTACTTTAGGAAAGCGAGGGAAGCATATGGCAGACGACCGCGAGCGCACGTATAACGGAAGTTACGTGCAATCGATCGGAAAAGAGGAACCAGAACGCAATTTTATGGAAGAAACAGCGGCGGAAGTCGCTGAACCGATTCGCCGCGGCGACGAACGGGACGAAGAACGCGCGGACGGCGCCGGGCTCGGCTGGCTCGCTTTGGCCCTGTCCATCATCGCCTTGTTTATTTGGCCGATTTTGTTAGGGGCGGCCGGCATTATTGTCGGGTTTATCGCGCGCCGGCGCGGCGCAGAGACGCTCGGTGCGTGGGCCATCGGCATCGGCGTCATCGCTATTCTCGTCCGCCTGTTTATTATGCCGTTTTATACGTAAAAAGCGAGGGTGTCCCCAAGCGGGGACGCCCTTTCTCGTTGTGCAGGAACATTCCGCTCATTGGGCGGCGCTGCCTTTCAGAGCGGCTTTGTTTTCCTTTTGCTTTGCAAAGTATTCTTCCGCCAGCTTGTCGATTTCTTTTTTCAGCTCTTCCACCATTTGCTCTTCGGGTACTTTTCGGACGATTTTGCCGTGGCGGAACAACAAGCCTTCGCCACGGGCGCCGGCAATGCCGATGTCGGCTTCCCGTGCTTCCCCTGGTCCATTGACGGCGCATCCGAGCACAGCGACTTTGATCGGCGCTTGAATTTTGGCGATATAGTCTTCGATTTCGTTGGCGATGCGAATCAAATCGATCTCAATCCGCCCGCACGTCGGGCAGGAAATGAGCGTCGCCGCATTGGAAGCGAGTCCGAACGTTTTTAAAATTTCGCGCGCCACTTTTACTTCTTCAACCGGGTCGGCGCTTAACGAAACGCGGATCGTATTGCCGATGCCTTTGCTTAAAATGGCGCCGAGTCCAACCGCGCTTTTGATCGTGCCGGAAAAAAGCGTTCCCGCTTCGGTGATGCCGACATGGAGCGGGTAGTCGAACGTGCGCGCCGCTTTTTCGTACGCTTCAATGGCGAGGCGTACGTCGGACGCCTTTAACGAAACGATAATATCGTGAAAATCAAGTTCTTCTAAAATGCGGATATGATATAAGGCGCTCTCAACCATGCCGTCGGCTGTTGGATATCCATATTTTTCTAAAATGCGTTTTTCCAGCGATCCGGCGTTGACGCCGATGCGAATCGGTACGCCGCGCTCTTTCGCCGCTTTCACGACCGCTTCGACTTTTTCGCGGCGCCCGATGTTGCCTGGATTGATGCGGATTTTATCGACGCCGCCTTCGATCGCTTTCAGCGCCAATTTATAGTCAAAGTGGATGTCGGCGACAAGCGGGATGTTGATTCGCTTTTTTATTTCCGGTATGGCCTCAGCCGCCCGCTCGTCCGGGCAGGCGACGCGGACGATTTGGCACCCCGCTTCCTCGAGGCGGTGGATTTGCGCCACCGTCGCTTCGACATCGTGCGTTTTTGTCGTCGTCATGCTTTGAATGATGACTTCGTTGCTGCCGCCGATTGTCAGCGGACCGACGCGGACCGGCCGAGTCTTTGAACGATGGATGATTTCACCCACGGGAATTCGCTCCTTTAACATTCAAGTCGCTTTCTGCATTATTGTAACAGTGCCATCCGCCGTTTGACAAGCGATTCGCCGGTTAGCGATAGATCGGCACTTTATAAGTTTTCCCGATTTTTAATGTTTGCGCATGTTCGCCTGGATTTAACCGTTCAAAATCACGGATCAGCTGCTCGAGCGGAACGGGCAATGGACCGTTGAGTTCTTTCTCGATGATGGACAACAACGTATCGCCAGGGCGAATGGTCACCGTCCGGTACGGGATGGCCGCCTGTTTCGACTGGACAACGGCTGCCGCTGTTTCAGATGAAGGGTGAAGCGTTCCGATGACAAGGTCGCGGTAAACGATATAACTGGAAAGAAAGAGAAGCAGGAGAAAAATGAATTTTTTCATGACGCTTCCTCCGCATGCGTATATCTATTTCATATGTATGCTTGTCCAGCGAAAATATGTCTTCCTTAGCAAGGTCGTTGAGTTCATGAGGAAAACACTTCAACAAAAGAATGTCTCCAATTTGAAAAACGGCATCACCGTTCTTCTTTGCCTTCAAGGCTCGCTTGACGGCTTTTTGAAAATATTCCTGTTTTTTGTCTTTACAGAAACTTAACAACTGCTTTATAAGGGCCTAACAATGTCTCGCTACAATGGTCTTGTACGTTGAAAGTACGAAAACAAAACGGGGGGATTTCTGAATGTGGAGCAAACGAGTCAAATTGGGATTGGCCGCCTTGTTGATGACCGGCGTTTTGGCCGGCTGCGGGCAGACTGAAAAGAACAACGCGGGCGGCAATGAAGGAACGGCAAAGAAAGAAGAAACCTACTCCGGCACCATTGCACTAGCGGGATCTACAGCGCTTCAGCCGCTGGCAGAGGAAGCGGCAAACGCGTTTATGGAAAAGTATCCGGACGTATCGATCACCGTTCAAGGCGGCGGCAGCGGTACGGGCGTCAACCAAGTGGCAGCCGGCGCCGTGCAAATCGGCAACTCGGATGTGCCGGCGGCGGAGAAGCTGGACGACAAATCGAAAGCGTCAGAGCTTGTTGACCATAAAGTGGCCGGCATCGCCTTTGCGATTGTGGTCAACGACGATGTGAAGGTCGATAATTTAACGACGAAGCAAATTCAAGATATTTTCAGCGGAAAGATTAAAAACTGGAAAGAAGTCGGCGGACCAGATGAAGCCATTCACGTGATCAACCGTCCGGCGTCATCGGGAACAAGGGCGACATTTGAGAAAACGATCATGAAAGGCGTAAAAATCGATGATTCCATCGGTACGGTGCAAGATTCGAACGGAGCGGTCGAACAGGCGATCAGCTCGACGCCGGGCGCTGTCAGCTATGTAGCCATGTCGTATTTAATTGGGGAAAAGAAAAACTTGAAAACGGTCAAAATTGACGGCGCGGAACCGACGGTGGAAAACATCCGCACGGAAAAGTACCCGTTTTGGTCGTATGAATACATGATTACCAAAGGGGAAGCGAAGGAAGAAGTGCGAGCGTTTATCGACTTTGTCAAGAGCGAAGAATTTGCGCCGACCGTTAAAAAGATGGGGTATATCCCGATGACGGAATTGGAGTAGAGAAGGGCGGAAGGCCGGCTCGTTAGGCCGGCCTTTGACAATGGAGGGATGAAGCCATGCAACAAATGCATACGAAACGGCGGAATCGCTGGCTTGAAGAGTACATCGGCCGCACGTTTGCGGTCATCTGCGGCTGGCTGATCGTTCTGATTACGGTGACGATGATCATCTTTTTGGCGGTAAAGGGAATTCAGTCCTTTACGGACAGCGGTCTTTCGCTTTCCGACATGTTGCTTTCGATGCAATGGGATCCAAACGGCACGCCGCCGAAGTATGGGGCGCTCATTTTTATTGTTGGCTCGATGCTCGTCTCGCTTGGCGCTTTGTTGATCAGTGCGCCGATCGCGTTGGCGTTGGCGATTTTCATGAACTTTATCGCTCCCAAATGGTTCGTTTCGTTGCTCAAGCCGGTGCTGGAGCTGCTTGTCGGCATTCCGTCGGTGGTGTATGGCTGGCTTGGGGTGACGATTCTCGTTCCGCTCTTGCGCGAATGGTTCGGAGGCTCCGGCTTTAGTCTGTTGGCGGGGATCATCGTCCTTAGTATGATGATTTTGCCGACCATCACCAGCATTGCGGCCGACGCCTTGGCCAATGTCCCGATGACGTATATGGAAGCATCATACGGGCTTGGCTCTACGCGTTGGCAGGCGATTTCCCGCGTCATCGTTCCGGCGGCGAAAGCCGGGATTGCCACCGGCGTCGTTCTCGGCTTGGCGCGGGCGTTTGGCGAGGCGCTTGCTGTGCAGATGGTGATCGGCAATACGATTAAGCTGCCTTCAGGCCTTGACAGCCCGACGGCGACGTTAACAAGTGTATTGACGATGGATATGGCAAATACGATCAACGGAACACCATGGAACAACGCGTTATGGACATTGGCGCTCATTTTGCTCTTGATCTCGTTTTTCTTCATTGCCGTGATCCGTTTGGTCGGCCCGAGAAAGGAGCGATAAGATGACAGCGCGAATGATCGATAAAGTTTGGACAGGCATTTTCTATGCGGTGGCTGCTGCAGTCATCGGGTTGCTCATGTTCTTTTTTGCCGTTGTGTTGTCGAAAGGAGCGGGGTTTTGGCAACCTGAGTTTCTGTTCGGACGGCCGAGCAATACGCAAGCGGGCGGCGGCATTGGTCCGCAGCTCATCAATTCATTTTATATGTTGGTTGTGACATTGCTTTTGTCGGTTCCGCTTTCGTTGGGAGCTGGAATTTATTTGGCCGAATACGCCAAACAAGGGCGGATCGTCGGGTTCATTCGCCTTTGCTTGGAAACGATGGCATCATTGCCGTCGATTGTCGTCGGGTTGTTTGGATTGTTGGCGTTTGTCACCTTGACGGGTTGGGGCTATACGCTGCTCGGCGGAGCGTTAGCCGTCACGATCATCAATTTGCCTGGATTGACGCGCATTTGCGAAACGGCGATTTTGGATGTTCCAGCCAACATTAAAGAGGGGAGTCTTGCCCTTGGAGCGACGCGCTGGCAGACGTTGGTCAAAGCGGTGCTTCCGGCCGCCATCCCGCAAATTGTCACCGGCGTCATTTTATCGGCTGGGCGCATTTTCGGCGAAGCGGCTGTTTTCATTTATACCGCTGGGCTGACGACTCCGATGCTTCGTTGGGATGCGGATTGGGGCAGCCAGGCCAACCCGCTGAACGTGTTCCGGCCGGCCGAAACGCTGACGGTGCATATTTGGAAATTGAATTCGGAAGGCATTGTCCCAGACGCGAAGCTGATCGCGGCCAAATCGGCGGCTGTGTTGATGGTGGCCGTTCTTTTATTCAATTTGGCTGCACGGCTCGCTTCTTCCTTGCTTGCGCGGCATTTCTCCGGGGGGCGGCGCGCGCGTCGAGGACGAGGAGAAAGAAGCAAAGCAGCGTAAGCACAAAAAAAGCTGTCCTGCATCGACAGGCAGCTTTTTTATATTTCCCGTTTGGCTGATGGCACTTCCTTGACTGCCAAAAAGAGAACGACAAGCGAAACGAACCAATGGATCAACGCGCCGTAGGGCACGACCGCTTGCACCGTTTCCATCACGGTGAAAAAGACGGTCGACAGCGTAATGGCGTAAGCCGACATCACCCATGTATGGCGGTAGCGCAGCGTTTTGTCGAGCACGCCGGCAAGAATCAGGCCGAAAAAGGCAAAGATGCACACGCTGATGAATTTCCCGGCGCAGGCGAGCACGTATAAAACGAGCCCAAAAAGCGGGATGAGGACAGGGAGAAGCGACTGAAGACCGGCGATGAACGCGCGAACGTCTTCGTCGGTAATGGTCACATCCGGAAACGTGGCATAGCTGTAATGCTGCGCCTGATGGCCGGCGACGAGCACGGCTTCATGCTTCAAGAGCGCGATGGCGTTCGGAAACTGCTCGACGTTCTCACTCGTCACTTTGCCGGTGCTGTCAAAAATGATCGTAAATCCGCCTTGATCAATATGAATCGGCGTGGCCGCCTCCGAGTGAAGTTCGCCGTTTTCAATCGAAAACGGCGGCAACTCGTTATTCAATAAGGCGCTCGTTGTGCGGATGCCTTCAGTGAGCGACGAGGAGACATAGTAAAACGTCGGAAGAATGGACAGCAAAGTCAGCAAAAACAAATAACCGATCGTTTTCCCAATTCCCTGAAATCGAAAGCGGGCGATGTCTTTCGGAGAATATAAGCTTTTCCACA
This sequence comes from Geobacillus sp. PLS 41, assembly GCF_056494105.1. NCBI lineage: Bacteria > Bacillati > Bacillota > Bacilli > Caryophanales > Anoxybacillaceae > Geobacillus > Geobacillus sp. PLS 41. The sequence goes on from NZ_CM151395.1 coordinate 1,638,651, forward strand.
GCTGGACGAATACGTTCATCGCAGACACACCTTTCTTTATCTCCTTTTCCATTGTAGCCGGGAAAGAGGAAGAATTCAACTTGGGACGAAGAAAAAAGCGGGCATCTTCCCGCTTTAGTCAGAAGGCAAATGAAAGGTGCCAAGCAAGGTGCGCCAATGCAACACGCGGTCATTCAGCGCATCGGCTTCGGAGCGAATGGCCGCCATGGCCTCGTGCTGACCGTCAGTAAAATTCGAAATTTGCTCCATCGAAGACGCAATCTGTTGGGCAACGGTGGCAATCTCTGTGATATGTTTTCGCATATCACTAATTTGCCGTTCGATGGCAACGAATTTTTCTGAAATTTGCAATGTATGTGCGGATGAATGAGACACCATTGTTGTGATTTCTTTAAAGGCTTGTTGGCTTTCCGTGAACGTTTTTTTCGTTTCATCGAGTTGTTTGGCGCTTTCCTTCATTGATTGAACGGCGGCCTCGATTTGGCTTTGCACATCTTGGACAATCGATTGAATTTGCGCCAACGCTTGTCCTGTTTGCGCCGACAGCACCCGGATTTCTTTCGCAACAACCGCGAATCCCCGTCCATGCTCTCCTGCTTTCGCTGCTTCAATGGCAGCGTTTAGAGCCAGTAAGTTCGTTTGTTCAGCGATGGTTCCGATTAGTGAAAGAATGCTGGTAATATGGCGTGAATGGTCTTTCAATGCATCGATTGTGTGCATCGTTTTTGCGATCGATTGTTGCAAGTAACCCATGTCGCTGTTTGCCCGTTGAACAAGCTGGTTGCCGCTTTCCGCTTTGGAATGGGCTTGTTCTGTGGAACGACGGGCTTCTTCCATTCGAAAGGACATTTGTTCCATTTCGTCTGCCAGTTGTTGAAAAAAAGAGGCGATGTCAGCCGATTTGCGTGCTTGTTGCTCTGCTCCGTACGCTGTGTCTGCCACCGCCGCGGCGATTTGTTCGGAAGCCGCTGTAGTCTCCGAGGATGTTTGGTTTAAAAGGTTCGTAGCCGCTGCGATTTGCTCAGAGCTGAAACGCATATGTTCGATCAGAACAGCCAAATTGCTGGACATCTGATGGAACCCGTCGGCAAGGGCAAGAATATCTTTTGTCGCTGCATGCAATTCAATGCGCGACCGCCAGTCGCCGGATCCAAGCCGTTCCATGGCTTGTTGGAGCCAAGCAATGGGACGAGTGGCGCGATGGATGATTCTCCATCCGGCCAGGCATACGGTCAAGACAGCGGCAACAGACCATGCCAGGTTTGTTGCTTGCTGTTTCAAAAGCGGCCACAGATAATCCTTTTCCGGAATGGCGATGATGTAGACCGCTCCCTGCAAATCGCTGGAACTGGAAAATGCAGCCATCCATTGATCTGTATACAAAACCCCTTGCTTCTTTTTCAATATATCGCGCACGACCTGTTCGGGCAGCGTTTGATTGGGCGAGGATGGCCGTTTTGCCACCGCCTTTCCCGTTTTCGTTACAATCAATTGCACCGGATGAAGGTGTAAGGCGTGGAATTTCCGTTCATTTAGCGTCAATGAATAATTCAGTTTTTGAGAAAATGCTTCATTGGTCGTTGTCGCTTTTAAAATAGAAATTTTTTCAACCATCGTTTCGCTTGATAGCTGCAACTGTTGTTGGATCGACTGAATCGCTGAATGGCGCCCTTGAATATAGCTGATTGAGGTGATGACAAGGGCCGACAACGTCGTTGTGAGCACCATGGCCATCATGACAATTGTCTCAAGTCGAAAGGCGTTCCATAAAGAACGTGATCGCTTTGTTTCCATTTTCGCTGAGTTCCCCCTTAACTGGAAGCTACCTTATACTATAGCTTGTCATTATGAAGAAACGGTCAACGGTGTGTTGAAAATATGTAAACAAAAAGCCAGGACAAGCAAATCGATTGAAACATTGTGCCAACTTTGGTAAGCTAATCTCAAGCGAACGCTTTGGCGTTCGTGTACATAAATCAAAAAGGAGGAGATCGGTATGCCATTTGAATTGCCAGCATTGCCGTATCCGTATGATGCGCTTGAGCCGCACATCGACAAAGAAACGATGAACATTCACCACACGAAGCACCATAACACATACGTTACAAATTTGAATGCGGCGCTTGAAGGGCATCCGGATTTGCAAAACAAATCGCTCGAAGAATTGCTCAGCAATTTGGAAGCCCTTCCGGAAAGCATTCGCACGGCGGTGCGCAACAACGGCGGCGGTCATGCAAACCACTCGCTTTTCTGGACGATTTTGTCGCCAAATGGCGGCGGTGAGCCGACGGGTGAGCTGGCTGAGGCGATCAACAAAAAATTCGGCAGCTTCACCGCGTTTAAAGACGAGTTTTCGAAAGCAGCGGCTGGCCGTTTCGGTTCTGGCTGGGCATGGCTTGTCGTGAACAACGGCGAGCTGGAAATTACGAGCACGCCGAACCAAGACTCGCCGATCATGGAAGGCAAAACGCCGATTCTCGGCTTGGACGTTTGGGAGCATGCGTACTACTTGAAATACCAAAACCGCCGTCCGGAATACATTGCCGCATTCTGGAACATTGTCAACTGGGACGAAGTGGCGAAACGGTACAGCGAAGCGAAAGCGAAGTAATCAACAAAGCGGGGCGAAACAAAACGCCCCGCTTTTTTTAGCGACGGAGGGTGCAGGCAAAGGAAGCGGTTTTCTTCGCGCCGGGTGCATAGCCATAGCGGAAATGGCCACACTACCGGATAGATGAAAAGGGGAGTTTGCAATGGCATTTTTCCAAAAACTAACCGGCCAAGAACAAGTGAACCGCGACCTGTTGCTTTTGCTTTGCATCGGCGGGTTTTACACGCTCGGTGTTTCCCTCTCAAACACGTTTGTCAACATTTATTTATGGAAACAGACCGGCGATTTCCGCGACTTGGCGCTATACAATTTGGCGGTCGTCACGATGCAGCCGCTGACGTTTATTTTCGCCGGACGGCTGGCGAAACAAATTGACCGCATCCTCGTTTTGCGGCTTGGCGTGTCGTGTTTAGCCGTTTTTTTTGTCACCGTTTTATTGGTCGGCTCTCGCGCTCATCAATATTTGCTTTTTCTCGGCGCGCTGCTCGGCGTCGGCTATGGTTTTTATTGGTTGGCGTTTAACGTGTTGACATTTGAAATTACCGAACCGGAGACGCGCGACTTTTTTAACGGTTTTTTCGGGGTGTTGACCTCATCAGCCGGCATGATCGGGCCGATTGCCGCCGGTTATATCATCTCATCGCTTCATGGAGCGAAAGGGTATACGTTCGTTTTCTCGCTGTCGCTCGGCTTGTTTCTTGTCGCTGTGCTGCTCAGCTTTTTCTTGAAGCGCCGCGCGGCCGCGGGGAAATATTTGTTCGTCCGCATTTTAAAGGAGCGGAATGAAAACCGGAACTGGCGGCTCATTACGAATGCCCACTTTTTTCAAGGATTGCGCGAAGGCACGTTTGTGTTTATCATTTCCGTGCTTGTGTATGTCACTTCTGGAAGTGAATGGGCGCTCGGCAAATTCGGGCTTGTCAACTCGTTTACATCGTTTGTCGCCTATTATGCCGTCTCCCGGCTGATCAAGCATGAATATCGGATGAAAGCGATTTTGCTGGGAGGAGCGTTGCTATACGGAGCGATTTTTTTGATCGTCTTCCATCCAACCTATCCGCGCCTCATTCTTTATGCCATCACGATCGCCATTGCGTATCCATTGCTGCTTGTTCCGTATTCCTCCTTGACGTTTGACGTCATCGGAAAGAGCTGGAAATCGGCCGAGGCGCGCGTCGAATACATTGTTGTCCGGGAATTGTTTTTAAACGCCGGACGGGTGGCATCGATTTTAGCCTTTTTGACGGCTATGGCGCTCTTTGGTGAAGAGGCTGGCATTCGGGTGCTTATGTTTGTGTGCGGGGCCGGGCATTTGGTGATTTATTGGTTTGTCCGCCGCATTCGCTTCACCGATGGCCGTCCGGAGCGCGATCAGCGCGAGAGGCTTTTGCTTCGGCCGAAGCTGGCCGGCGAACGAGGCCGTTCGCCGGTGTGAGGGGCCAAGTTTTTCCCTAGCCATGACCGACTTTTTCTTTTACAATAGGGGGAGGAGAAGGAGGACCGGGGGATGAAACGGAAAAAGCGAGCACAAGTGCCGATTCGGTTAAACATTTTGTTTTTCTTTGTTTTTTTGTTGTTTTCAGCACTGATTTTACGCCTTGGCGTCGTACAAATCGTCTACGGTGAAGATTATCGGCGCGAAGTGGAGCGAACGCAGGATGAAATCGTCAGCACGCCGGTGCCGCGCGGCAAAATTTACGATCGATTCGGCCGCGTGATCGTCGACAACACACCGCAAAAGGCGATTACGTACACGCGCTCCAAAACGACACAGCCGGAAGAAATATTGGACGTAGCAAGGAAACTTGCCCAATACATCGACATTCCCGATGCTGAGAAAAAAGTAACTGAGCGCGATATGAAAGATTATTGGATTTTAACGCATCCGAAAGAAGCGAAACGGAAGGTGAGCGAACAAGAACGGAAAAAGCTCGCTGATCAAGGATTGACGCAAAAAGAGATCGACAAAAAAGTGTACGAGTGGACGCTCGATCGCATCACCAAGCAAGATTTGGCGCAAATTTCGAAAGCAGAGCTTGAAGTGATCGCCATTAAACATGAGATGGAGAGCGGCTACGCCTTGACGCCACAGACGGTCAAAAGCAAAGGAGTGACCGACCGCGAATATGCGGTCGTCAGCGAGCATTTGAGCGAGCTGCCCGGCGTCAATACGACGGTGGATTGGGACCGGAAATACGTCTATGACAATACATTCCGCTCTGTGCTCGGCAGTGTGACTGAAGAAGACGAAGGCGTCCCGCGCGAACGGCTCGATTACTTTTTAGCCCGCGACTACAGCCGCAATGACCGCGTCGGCAAAAGCTATTTGGAGATGCAGTATGAAGAAGTGCTGCACGGCAAAAAGGCAAAAGTGAAAAACGTTGTCGACAAATCGGGCAATGTCATCTCGGTTGAGCAAGTGTATCCAGGCGAGCGCGGCAAAGATCTCGTGTTGACCATCGATGCTGAATTGCAGCAAAAAGTCGAAGAGATCATTCAGCAGGAGATTCTGGCGACGAAGCGCAAAGGCCGATCGCCGCTCTTGGACCGGGCGTTTGTCGTCATGATGAACCCGAAGACGGGCGAAGTGTTGGCGATGGCCGGCAAGCTTCTTCAAGACGGCAAATTTGTCGACTTTGCCATCGGCAACATCACGTCCGCCTATGCGATGGGATCGGCGGTGAAAGGGGCGACCGTTCTCACCGGCTTTCAAACCGGGGTGCTTCATCCGAATACGTATATAAAGGACGAGCCGCTGTATATTAAAGGAACCCCGGTGAAAAAATCATGGAAGACGATGGGGACGATCAACGAACTGACAGCGCTCAAGCAGTCATCGAACGTTTACATGTTTAAAACAGCGATCGCCATCGGGGGCGGTGTGTACCGTCCGCATGCGCCGCTTCGCATCAATCCAGAGGCATTTGCGACGATTCGCCACTATTTCAGCCAATTTGGCCTTGGCGTGAAAACGGGCATCGATTTGCCGAACGAACTTAGCGGCTTCCAAGGACAAAGCACGCGCGGCGGATTTTTGCTCGACTTAGCCATCGGCCAGTACGATATGTATACGCCGATGCAGCTGGCGCAATACGTCTCGACGATCGCCAACGGCGGCTATCGGATGAAGCCGCAGCTTGTCAAAGAAATTCGTGAGCCGTCGGCTGACGGAAAAAAACTTGGCCGGATCATGAAACGGTTCGAACCGGTTGTGCTAAACCGGATTGATATGAAGACGGAATACATCAAGCGGGTGCAAGAAGGATTCCGCCGTGTGATGCAAGAGCCGGGCGGAACGGCGTATTCGTACTTTGCGAGTGCTTCGTACAAGCCGGCCGGCAAAACGGGGACGGCAGAGGCGTTTTACGATGGACCGATCCAAAGCCGACGGAATGATCCAACGTACAACTTGACGCTTGTTGGCTATGCGCCGTACAACGATCCAGAAGTGTCGTTCGCCGTTGTCGTCCCGTGGGCGACGCAAGGGGAGAGCGACGGGATTAATGACCGGATCGGCCGCCGCATTTTGGACGCCTATTTTGAATTGAAAGCGAAGCGGGCGGCCGGAGGCGGGAGCAGCTTCGATGCGCAAGGCGGTGCGGAGGCCGCCGATGCGCGCTGACATGAAAGGTGCCTAGCCAGGCGCCTCTTTTTTTGCGCTTGCAAAAAAATGGCTCTTCACTAAAAGTTGTACTTGATTTTTTCTGAACATACCCTATTTACGCTTGTGAGGGAAAATCAGCACTTTTTGCATATCTTTGTGCAGGAAACCGTATTGCTTGTCAAGTACATGTTGTGGTGAAGAGCCAAAAAATGATGTTCGTTTACAAAAACTTTACATACCGTCCACACAGCGTTAACGATCGTTTTGTATGCTTATGATAGGAAAAACTCGATCTTCCGCTGCCAGTGAGGGCGGAAGGAAATGAAAGGAGTCACGCCGATGAGGACGATGGCGGTGGTGGAGCGCCGAAAAGAGGACATTCCTTCGGCCCAGTTGGTGAAAAAAGAGGTTGTTTACGAAACGAATGGACTGAACGTATGGTATGGCGAGCATCATGCGTTAAAACATATTCACCTGTCTTTTTATGAACGCGAGATTACAGCGATTATCGGCCCGTCAGGATGCGGCAAGTCAACCTATATCAAAACGCTCAATCGAATGATCGAGCTCATTCCAAACGTCCGGCTCGAAGGGGAGATTTTGTATCGCGGCCGCCGCATTTTTGACACGTCATACCCTGTTGAACAGCTGCGGACGCAAGTGGGCATGGTGTTTCAAAAGCCCAACCCGTTTCCAAAGTCGATTTATGACAACGTCGCCTATGGGCCGCGCATTCATGGGATCCGCGACCGGCGGCGGCTCGATGAGATCGTCGAAAAAAGCTTGCGCCAAGCGGCGCTCTGGGAGGAAGTCAAAGATCGGCTTCATGAAAATGCCCTCGGTTTATCGGGCGGCCAACAGCAGCGGCTGTGCATCGCCCGCTGTTTGGCCGTCGAGCCGGATGTCATTTTAATGGATGAACCGACATCAGCGCTCGATCCCATTTCGACAGCGAAGGTCGAGGAGTTGATGGGCGAGCTGAAAACAAAATACAGCATCATCATTGTCACGCATAATATGCAGCAGGCGGCTCGCATTTCCGATCGGACAGCGTTTTTCTTAAACGGAGAAGTGATTGAGTACGGAGAGACAAAAACGTTGTTTTCTCGTCCAGCTGATCAGCGGACGGCGGATTATATCGCCGGGCGGTTCGGATGATAAAAGCGGCCGGAGGGCGTCAGGCATGACGGACAAAAAGTTCGTTTCAAAAAAGATGTGTTTCTTTCAAAAAACGCTGTTTGATGCGCAGACACAGCCTTAAGAAAAGGTGTCCCGGTCCTTTGGGAGGGACACCTTCTTTCGTTATGGTTCGGCAATCAAACGGCCGATGGCTGCGTAGTCCATATCGCTCCGCACGTTGTAGACGCCGGGGCGGATGGAGCGCGTCAGCCCATGTTGTTCCAAGTAGTCGTTGAAGGCGCGGGCGCTTTGAACGATGCCAGCCTCTTCAAGTTCGCGGGCAAAGGTCTCTGGCGTATCTCCTTTTTGAATAACGAGTCGATAGACGTAAACGGTTTGCCCTGATGGTTCGGACATCTGCTTGGACGCCGCTTTCGGAGCGGCGTTCGGCTGAGCGCTGCGGAGCCTGTCGTATTCCTCTTTCGCCACGGCGACAAGCCCATGCTGTTTGAGGAACGTCTTGATTTCCGCTTCCGTCGGTGCAGCCGGGGGTGAAGCGTAATACGAGGCGCCGATCAGTGCTGTCGATACAAGCAACCCGAGGGAAAACGAACGCATGGATCGCTTGTTCATCGGCGCAACCTCCTTACCGCCCGCTCGACTTCCGCAACGGTCAGCCCCGTCTCACGGGCGATGTCTTCGAGCGGGAATCCTTGTTTATGCAAAAACAAGATGCGCCGATCGGCCGGCGACAATGATCCGCCAAGCCGCGGCGAAGCGGACCGTTGCCGCTCCGGAATGAGGAGCTCCTCCTCGATGACTTGCAGCCGCTTTTTGATCTGGTACGTTTCTTGCGCCAGGGAAACGGTCAAATGATCGATTTGTTCTTCGAGCGGTTTCAGTTCATCTTTCGCAAAAAAGGAAAGAACAAGGAGAATAATGGCTAGAGCTGCCAAAGCGATGATTGCGTATTCCACCACATGCATCCCTCCCCTTTTCACTATACCATACCATTCTCTGCTTGTGGCGCTCTTATTGAACAAAGATGAAATTTAGAGGTGGAAATCGCCGAAGAAAAATGGTATCATAGAAAGGTCTGATTATATATAAAGTATAAAGCTCGTTTGGAGGGAAAAAAGATGCGCGTGAACATTACATTGGCATGCACAGAATGCGGCGAACGCAACTATATTACATCGAAAAATAAACGCAACAACCCAGAACGTTTGGAATTGAAAAAATATTGCCCGCGCGATCGCAAAGTCACGTTGCACCGCGAAACGAAGTAAGCAGTGGGAAGATGATTCCTGCTGCTTTTTATCTTTATGGGAGGAAGGGGAAGATGATGGACGGCAAACAGGAATGGCGCCAGCGCATGTTGAATCAGCTTCGGCAGCTTAAAGCGGCAGAAAAAGAGATGTACGATCGGCAAATCGCCGCTCATTTATATCGGTGGCCATTATGGCAAACGGCGCGGACGATCGCCATGACGGTGTCGAGAGAGACGGAAGTCAACACCTTGCCGATCATTGAACAGGCGTGGCGGGAAGGAAAAACGATCGGCGTCCCGAAATGCGATCCAAGGGCGAAAACGATGTCCTTTCGGCGGCTTGAGTCGTTTGCCCAGCTCGAAAAAGCGTACGCCGGATTGTTTGAGCCGATTGAAAAACAAACAACGCCGATCGACCGCGATGAGTTTGATCTCATCATTGTCCCGGGGGTCTGTTTTGCCAAAACCGGCTACCGGATCGGCTATGGCGGCGGGTATTACGACCGATATTTGCCGGGAGCTTCGGCGGTGACGGCAGCGCTGGCTTACTCCTTTCAAGTGATGGACGACATTCCGGCCGAGGAGCATGATGTGCCGGTGAAATTCATTATTACTGATCAAGGAGTTCTTCACTGTGAGCGATGAATGGTGGTATATCGCGGTCTCTGCCCTCGCCGCCGGCGGCGGGTGGTTGTTGCGCTTGTTGTCCATATCAGGAGCGGCGGCAACCGTTGTCATCGGCGCAGCGGTTGGATGCGGCTTTTCATGGGGCGGAATATGGGTGTTAGGCTGCTTTTTTGTCAGCTCCAGCTTCTTTAGCCACATCGGAAGGCAACGCAAGGCAAAACTGTCTGAAAAATTGGCGAAAGGCGGGCGGCGCGATGCCATCCAAGTGCTGGCCAATGGCGGGGTGCCGGCCGTGTTGGCGCTATTGGCCGCTGTCCGTCCCGACCCGATTTGGGATGATCTGTTTGTTGTCGCCGTCGCTGCAGCGAACGCTGATACGTGGGCATCTGAAATCGGTTCTTTAAGCCCGTGGCCGCCTCGGGTTTGGCCGAGCTTTCGGCCGGTGGAAGCCGGCACCTCAGGGGCTGTGACGCTCCTTGGCACGGCTGCTTCGTTTGCCGGCGCACTGTTTATTGCGGCTGTTGGCGTGTTTTTTCTCGACGTCCGACCCGTTTTTACTCTTGCCTTTTTCGGTTGGCTCGGCAGCTGGTTCGATACGTGGCTTGGCGCGGCTTGGCAAGCGGCTTACCGCTGTCCGGCATGCGGGGCGACGACTGAGCGGAAATGGCATTGCGGGCAGGCGACCATTCATATGAAAGGCTGGCGGTGGCTTGACAATGATGCGGTGAACGTTCTTTCGGTCATCTTTGCGGTGCTGGCCGCCTTCGTGCTGGCGCGTTAGACGCGCCCCGCTTCATATTTGGAGAGAAAAAGGGAAAAAGAATAACGAGCATGTCATATGATGAAGGAGGAACAACGATGAATAAATGGTCGTACCCGCTGCTTGTCGTTGCCGCTGGATGTCTTGCTTACCGCTATCGCTACCGAATGGCCGCCTTCGCATTGCGCGTTCCGTCGTTGCGAAAGCAACTTGTCCGATTTGCGCTCCACATTCCTCCTGTGCGCAACGCTCTTGTTTCGCAAATGTTGCGTCCATGATGCAATAGCGGTGAATCATTTTTGAAGAAGTCGGTTATGAAAAAACCGGCCGCCGCGGCCGGCGCCCGCCGGCCCATTCGCTCCGGTTTGCCGGACGGTCGATGAGTTGGCTTTGTTGCTGTTTGTCGGACTTGGCCTCGCCAGGGAAAGGGAGAGGAGAACGTGATGGGAACGATGGATGTACTGTTTTGGCAGCTTGTTCAGCGTTTGTCTCGCGGCGGCTACCGCATCGTACGGATGTCTGAGCAGGCCGATGAAGTATGGCTGGAATCAAACCATTGGCGTCGCCCAACACTCATCCGCCTCGTGCGCGCTGATTTTGATTGGAGCCGATCGTTGCGCCTTGATATGGAATATACATGGCAATTCGTTCAGCAAATGAGGGGATGGAATTTCAGCAAAGCGGGCCGGGTCATCAATGTTTATGTGATGGTGTATCCGCCGGTTGACGATTGGGAATTTCTTGTCGCCGAGCCGTTGCCGCTCTCTGGAGTGTCCGATGGCGTGCTTCATACGCTCCTCCTTCACAGCGGCAATATGGGGGACGTGCTGCCGCGGCTTGCGGAGATGACGGGTGTTGCGCTCCGTTTTGAGCCGCCTGTGGAAACGTCCGATCCGTTTGCTGCCGCCGAGCGCTTAAAGCGCGAGGTGGTCCGCGAATGGCGGCGCCGCCGTGAGGAGGAACGGCGCATTTTTGAGTATGGCAAGCCGATGTTCACCCGGCTGTTCATCGTCGTGCAGGTTGCGATGTTTTTGGTTCTCGAATGGAGCGGCGGGAGCACGAATCCGGATGTGTTGATCCACTACGGCGCCAAATTCAATCCGCTCATTGAGGCGGGAGAATGGTGGCGGCTGTTGACGCCAATGTTTTTGCATATTGGTTTTTTGCATCTGCTGACCAACACGCTCGCCTTGTATTATTTAGGGATCACGGTTGAGCGGCTGTACGGCTCGCTTCGCTTTTTGTTCATTTACGTAACGGCTGGATTTTTCGGAGCGCTGGCGAGTTTTTTGTTTACACCGTCATTATCGGCCGGGGCGTCGGGAGCCATTTTCGGGCTGTTCGGGGCTCTTCTTTACTTCGGCACTGTCTACCGGCATTTATTTTTTCGAACGATGGGGATGAACGTCATCAGTTTAATCATCGTCAACCTGTTGTTTGGCCTGCTTGTTCCCGGCATCGACAACGCCGGCCATATCGGCGGACTGGTTGGCGGTTTTTTGGCGGCTGGCGTCGTTCATTTGCCAAAACACACCGCTTTAGGGCGGCAGGCGGGAGCGTTGGCGGTGGCGGCGTTGCTTGTCGCCGCTGGCTTATGGATCGGATTTCGGTAAACGCCCCCACTTCGCTTTGTTTGAAGTGGGAGGCCTCTTTTCGAAATGTGTTAAAGAAGTTGCACGAGCATCACTTTTTCCCCGGTTTTCGCTTCAATGAGAACGAAGAGCCTACTGTAATCTTTGCGAATGAGAATGAGCGGCATCGTGCTGCCGATTGGCGAGAGGATGGATCCATCCTCTTTTTTTATGCCAAGGATGTACGACTTGTACAATCCTTCCCAAAGACGGCCGATGACGGTTTGCGTTTTTGCCGTTGACAACCCCGGCAACGGTTGTTCCGTGTAGGCGACGAGCTCCGGCAAATAAAGGGCGTAATAATCTTTCTTTGACAAAGAAAAGTGGGTGAGCAGCTCGTCCGCTTTATGACGAAGAAATTCATTCGTGGCTTTGTTCAAGACGCGCTGCCATTCGCGCTCGTCATCTGTTCTTGGCCGCCGGAACGATGCGCGCGGATGGTACGGTGAGTCAATGACGTACAAATAGCTGCTTGACATCGTTTGGCTGCTTGTGATGTTCTCTCCTGTATGCAGCTCGCCGTGATGGAACGAGACGGCTTGAAAAAAGCGGCTGTCCCGCATCCGGACCTTCTTTTCCATGTCGATGGCATCCGTGTTCGTTTTCCATTTCGACAGCACATCGGCCAAGCGGCCATCGGCAAACAACAACGAGACGTCCTGACGCAAATAGGCGCGGCGGTTTAAAATGGAGGCGGCTGACCAGCGGAGCGCGTAGCGTCCGGGTTCATTGCCGCCCTCAAGCGCAAGCGATGTTTTCGCTTCGATGAACGCCGCTTCGCGATCAAGCGGGAAAAACTTGATCGTTTCAGCGGTCTGATCGTGCTCCCACAGCGAGGCGAGCGCGGCGGCAAGGAAAAAAGCAAGCGCCATGAAGGGGATCATCCATCGTTTCATGACATCCTCCCGGATTGGACAAGGTTTTCACCAATATATGCATTGCAAGGAACATTTATGTATGAATTTCCTCATGCTTGTCTATGATGGGGAGTATACAGTGCAAACGATGCAGGGGGATGACGATGGAGAAACAGATGCCCAAACGCCTGGCGTCCCGTCGCCTTCATGACAATGCATCCTATTTAGCCGAACGGCTTGGAGTCGGGAAGAGCTTCGATGTCATTCGCCTTGACGTCGAATATGGCGGCCGGGCGATGGCGTTGTTTATGATTGACGGATTTGTCAAAGACGATATTTTGCATTATTTGATGAGATATTTGTCCCGACTTGAGGAACACGAACTGGACGTTCACCCGCTTGAGAAGCTCCTGAAAAAATATCTTCCGTACGTCGAGATCGGACAGACAGACGACTTGGAAGAAGCGGTCGCGATGGTGCTTGCTGGGCCGACGGCATTAGTCGTTGACGGCGTTGAGCGGATCATTTTGATTGACGCCCGCACGTATCCGGTGCGCGGGCCGCAAGAGCCGGATACGGAACGGGTCGTACGCGGGGCGCGCGACGGTTTTGTCGAGACGATCGTCTTTAACACCGCGCTCATCCGCCGCCGCGTCCGCGACCCTTCCTTGCGCATGGAGTACGTGCAGGTGGCGCGGCGCTCGAAGACCGATATTTGCATTTGCTATATCGAGGAAATAGCCGACCCAGAACTCGTTCGCCGCGTTCGGGAATCGATTACCGCCATTGACACAGACGGGCTGGTTATGGCTGAGAAAACGGTGGAAGAGTTTATTTCCGGACGGCATTGGAATCCGTACCCGGTTGTCCGCTATACGGAACGCCCTGATACGGCAGCGGCCCATTTGTATGAAGGCCATGTGCTTGTGATCGTCGATGGATCGCCAAGTGTCATTATTACCCCGGCAACGTTTTGGCATCATTTGCAGCACGCTGAAGAGTACCGGAATAAGCCGATCGTCGGGGCGTATTTGCGGCTCGTCCGCTTTCTGGCCGTTTGGGCGTCGTTGTTTTTACTGCCGCTTTGGTATTTGCTCATGATCGAGCCGGAACTGTTGCCGGATCCACTCCAGTTTTTGGGAAAGGCCAAATTGGGAGACATTCCGCTGTTTGCACAAATTTTGATGATTGAAATCGGGATGGATATGCTGCGAATGGCCGCCATTCATACACCGTCTTCGCTGGCGACCGCGCTCGGCCTCGTCGCCGCGCTTATGATCGGCGGCATCGCGGTGGAAGTTGGACTCTTTTCCAATGAAGTGATTTTGTATTTTTCCGTTACGGCCATCGGTACGTTTGCGACGCCCAGCTATGAAATGAGCTTGGCGAACCGGCTCGTCCGCATTGCCTTGCTCATTTTGTCGGGCCTGTTCGGCCTGTACGGTTATGTCATCGGCATCACCGTTTGGATTCTTGCCTTGGCGCGGATGACGTCATTTGGCGTTCCGTACTTATGGCCGTTCATCCCGTTCTCCTACCGAGCGATGCGCGACGTGCTCATCCGGTCGCCGATGCCGCTCAAAAACCGGCGGCCGGCGATTCTTCACCCGCGCGACCCTGACCGCTGACGCAGGTGCTGATTTTTAGCGCCTGCGTTTTTTGTCTTGACGGCCGCGGCCGTTTGCCGCTACATTAAAAGAGGAAAAAAGGAGCATGAATGATGATGAAGACGGTATACGATGTTCAGCAGCTGTTGAAACGGTTTGGCACGATCATTTACGTGGGCGACCGGCTCGCTGATCTGGAGCTGATGGAAGAGGAAGTGAAAGAGCTGTACCAGTCCCAGCTGATCGATGCGAAACAGCTGCAAGCCGCTTTGTTTATTTTGCGGCAGGAAGCGCAAATGGAGCGGGAAAAACGGATGAAAAAAGGATGAGGATGCAATGGAACCATGGTTGGTAGGCATTGACCTCGGGGGCACGACAATCAAAATGGCGTTTGTCACCACCGAGGGTGACATCGTGCACAAATGGGAAATTCCGACGAACACCGCCAATCGCGGTGAGCATATCGTCGCTGACATTGCCCGATCGCTTGAAAAGACGCTCGCCCAGCTCGGCGGAGCGAAAGAGAGGCTGCTTGCCGCCGGCATCGGCGCCCCCGGACCGGTCGAAGAGGAAACCGGCATGTTGTATGAGACGGTCAATATAGGGTGGACGAATTATCCATTGAAGCAACGGCTGGAAGAGGCGACGGGGCTGCCCGTTTCGGTCGATAATGACGCCAATCTCGCCGCGCTTGGCGAAATGTGGAAAGGAGCAGGGGGAGGAGCGCGCCATTTGTTGTTTGTGACGCTTGGCACCGGCGTTGGCGGCGGTGTGATTGCCAACGGAGCCATTGTGCGCGGCATAAACGGCGCCGGCGGAGAGATCGGACATATGACGATGATCCCTGATGGCGGCGCCCGTTGCAACTGCGGCAAAACCGGATGTTTGGAAACGATTGCGTCCGCCACCGGCATCGTGCGGATCGCCAAGGAGAAATTGACCGCAGATGAGCGTCCGAGTGAGCTTCGCAACGGGGATGTGACGGCCAAAGCGGTGTTTGACGCCGCCAAAGCGGGCGATGCGCTGGCATTGGAAGTGGTCGATGAAGCAACGTACTATCTTGGTTGGGCGTTGGCGAATGCCGCCAATGTGACGAACCCGGAGAAAATCGTGATCGGCGGCGGCGTGTCCAAGGCGGGTGACATGCTTGTCGAGCGCGTGGCCGCCCATTTCCGCCGCTTCGCGTTCCCGCGCGTCGCCGCTGGGGCGAAGCTCGTTTTAGCGACGCTTGGCAACGATGCCGGCGTCATCGGCGCCGCCTGGCTGGCGAAAGAGCTTGTCGGCGCGTAAACAACGAAAGGTGTCCCAAAAAGGTTGGGGCGCCTTTTCTTATTGTTGGATGATATGAGATTGGAACGAACTTTAAAGAAGGAGATGTTTGCGAACATTCGTGCACTGCCGCCTGCCAGGCGCTCATTTTTTGCCGTCTGCCGACATATGTTAAGGTAAAGAAATGGGAAGGGGAGACGGCGCATGCACCTTCAAGCATGGCCCGGCGATACGTTTGAAACATATGGACGATGGTTTTCGGTGCCGACTGAACTGATCATCGATTCGAATCCGCATGTGGAAGAGGGATTGCGCCCTGGGCAGACCGTTGCCATCCCGGGATACGCGCCGATCGATACGTGGGAAGCGCTCGCTGACCGCCTATCGCTGCCGACGGAGGTGCTGCGGCGGCTGCCGGGGGCGATGGCGGTCATCAACGGAACAGCGCCGCTGCCGAAGCGGATTTCGTCCCCGGTCGTCCGCAGCGTCCGTCCGTACGATTTTGCCGCTTTGATGGAGGATATCACCGCCCTCGTCTGTCGCTATCCGTTTGTGCGCCAGCGGACGATCGGCCATAGCGTTCTCGGCTTGCCGCTCGTTGAACTGCAAATCGGCCGCGGGCCGGTGCGCGTGCATATGAACGGATCATTCCACGCGAATGAGTGGATCACGACGGCCGTAATCATGGCGCTCATCGACGAGTACGCGAGGGCGTTGGTTAACGATGACGAGCTTGCTGGCCATCGGGTGCTTGATTATTACCGTAAAGTGACTCTTTCCGTTGTGCCGATGGTCAATCCCGACGGCGTCAACCTTGTGCTGAACGGCCCGCCGGAAGAAGAGCCGCATCGGAGCGAAGTCGTCTGCATCAACGGTGGATCGCTCGACTTTTCGCAATGGAAAGCGAACATCCGCGGCGTTGATTTAAACAATCAATTCCCAGCTAACTGGGAAATAGAACAGGCCCGCAAACCGCCGAAAGCGCCGGCACCGCGTGATTTTCCAGGATTCGCCCCACTTACGGAGCCGGAGGCGAAAGCGATGGCGGAGCTCGCCGAGTCGGGCGATTTTGCGATGGTCGTCGCGTTTCATACACAAGGCAAGGAAATTTATTGGGGATATGAAGGGTTCGAGCCGCCGGAGGCGAAGGCAACGGTTCAGGCGATGGCTGAAGCAAGCGGCTACCAGGCTGTTCGCTACATTGACAGCCATGCCGGCTACCGCGATTGGTTCATTCAAACGTGGAGACGGCGCGGTTACACGGTGGAGCTCGGCGAGGGTGTCAATCCATTGCCGCTCTCGCAGTTTGCGCGAATATACCGCGACAGCCTCGGCCTGTTTTTAGCAGCGCTCAAAATGGCATAAAAAAACGCAAGAGGCATGATTCGCCTCTTGCGTTTTCAGTGCGTGCCGGTTGGAATGCCATGATGTAAAATGGTCATGATGGTAAACCAGCCGAATACGGCGGTAGTGGCAAGTCCAAACAAAAATCCGAGCACGTTTTTCTCGCGCAATGTACGGAGCATTCCATAAAGGGCAAGCAACGTCACAAGTGCAAAAATAATGACCGTACCCATCGTTTTACCCCCTCATGAAACAGTATGTACAAACGTGTCCATTCTTTTTCATTGTAATCTTTTTTTCCTCCATTTGTCGAGGTCCCTTTCTCTTTTCTCTTCCATCGCTTGAAAAAAAGCAGTAAAATAAAGTTAAATATTGGACATGTCAAGGAAAGGAGGAGATGGCCATGGAATGGACGCGCATCCCTGTCGGCCCGATTCAGGCCAACGCTTACTTGTTGTCGTCTGCAGATCGACAATGCCTGATCGTTGACCCCGGCGCGGAAGGCGCGGCGCTCGTCCGCCGGATCGAGGAAAAAGGGCTGACCCCGTTGGCGATTTTGCTGACGCATGCGCATTTTGACCATATTGGCGGCATCCCGGACGTGCTTGCCCGCTGGGACATTCCAGTGTATGTGCACGAAAAGGAAAAACAATGGCTGCAAGATCCGGCATTGAATGGCTCGCTTTATTTCGGCGGTCCGGTCGCTGTCCGCTGCGAACCGACATGCCTGAAAGGACCGACGGTGCTGAACATTGGTCCGTTTGCGTTGGATGTCCGCGAAACGCCGGGTCATTCCCCGGGCAGCGTCTCGTATTATTGCAAACAAGCCAATATTGTGTTTTCCGGCGATGCGCTGTTTGCCGGCAGCATCGGACGCACGGATTTGCCAGGCGGCAACCATCAGCAGCTGTTGAAAAGCATTCATGACGAACTGCTTACGCTGCCGGAGGAAACGATCGTTCTTTCAGGCCATGGGCCAGAGACGACGATCGCCGCGGAGATGGATACAAATCCGTTTTTGCATGGGTTTTCGTAAGAAAAAAGCCGTCTACGTCGGCTTCACACAAGCAATTCCCTCGGGCAAACGCAGGCGGCTCCTTTGGGCAAGGAAAAGCGCAACGGAAGGCCTCCTGGCGCCGGAACACACAAAAAAACCCTTCTTAGCCGCGCCAAGAAGGGTTTTTGGGGGATGTTCTATCCACAATAATGGGAGGGGATATAGTTAAGCTGCTACTATAACAATATATGATTATTTTCACTATGTCAACAGTAAAAAAGTGAACGACTCCCACTTCACTTTGCTTGAGGCGGGAGCTTCTTTCGGAATGATGATGAAGACGGGGTAGAGAAATGGTGATGGGTCGATTGTATGAACAGATTGCCGCAGCGCCGGGTGGGCGGGTGTCGTACGCCGATTACATGCAGATGGTTCTTTACGACGAACGATTCGGCTACTATATGCGAGAGCGGGCGAAAATCGGCAAGGAAGGCGATTTTTTTACGAACAGCTCATTCGCGCCGGTGTTTGGCAAAGCGCTTGCTTCGCTTTGGGTTCGGATGGTGGAACAGAGCGGCCTGCCGCCCGCTGTTTGCGAGTGGGGGGCGGAGACGGAAGATTGGCGCTTTCGGTATTGGAAGAATGGAAGAAAAAAAGTCCACATACATACGACCGCTTGTCGTATACGATCATCGACCAAAGCCCGTTCCACCGCCGGCGCCAGCGCGAAACGCTTCAACCCGCAGCCGAGAAGGTGGAGCAATATGACGATGTCTCTCGCTGGCTGGCCGAGCGTGGGCCGTTTTCCGGCATTGTGTTTAGCAACGAATTTTTTGATGCGTTTCCCGTTCACGTCATTGTAAAGGAAGGCGGCGTTTTGCACGAATGTTTTGTCGCCGCCCGCGATGGCCGGCTCGTTGAAGAAAAGGCGCCGCTTTGCCGTCCCGCTATTGTCCGCTATTTACATGAGCGCGGATTGGATCTTGCTGAAGGGCAAAGGCTTGAGGTGCCTCTCGCGATGAAGGCGTTTTGGCTCGAGGTTGGGCCGCTGTTTCATCAGGCGGTGATGGTGACGGTCGACTATGGCTATACGGACGAACAGTTGCGCGCCCCGGCACGGCGGCATGGAAGCTTGCGCGGATATTTCCGCCATCAGCTTGTTGCCGACCCGCTTCGCCATCCGGGGGAGATGGACTTGACGAGCCATGTACAATGGGATGCGCTTCGCTTGTACGCCCGTCAGGCTGGGTGGGAGGAAGTGGCGTTCGTTCGCCAAGATCGGTTTTTGCTCGCGGCCGGCCTTTTGCATGAATGGAACGTTTCAGAAGGCGGCGATTTCTTTTCGCCGGCAAGCCGCCAAAATCGAATGATCCGCGCGCTGATCGCCGACGATGGCGTCAGCCGCTTTTTTGACGTGCTTATTTTGCAGAAAGGAATGAGTCTCCCCGCGCGAGACTTTTGGCCAGCGCCCGAGTTTTTGCCGGCCGATTAACGGCTTCCTTCGCCTATCTGCAATGGAGAAAAGGGGTTCCGGTCAAAGCGGCAAAAAAACAGGCAGGAGGTTCTGCCTGTTTTTTATTCACCCATGCCGGGCACCATCATAAAAGTCGTCCAATACGTAAATGCTGCGAAGAAAATCGTCAAATATGCCCCGAAAATGTAAATGTACATTCTCTCGGTCAGCTTTAAAAAGCCGAGGAACAGGAAAAATACGGTTTGGCCAAAGAAGATGAGCGACGTCGTATGCATATGGCCAAGGTAAAACATGACAGCAAAAATGCCGGTCCAAAAGGCGAGCACGCGGAACATGCGGTCCATTATGTATCCCTCCTTTGTTTGTGCAAACCATTGGTCCTTACTTATTATAATGTACAATGATTGGGAATGTAAATAACGCTTTCGGACAAGTGGTAAGAAATGATGCCAATGCCGGCCGTTGCTTGCTTCAGACAAAAAAGAAGGAAGGAGGGACGCTGTCACGGACGGATGATGGTGCGGTAGGCGCAGCGGTGGCTGCCTTCCATCATATTTTCCGTTTCCGTTACTTCAGCACCGGCAAACAGCGTCTCGACCATTCCCTCCAAAAAAGCGTGGTGCATGCCGCAGACGGTATCAGGTGCTTGCGCGGCGATTTCTTTGAACGGGCAGTTGAAAATATCGAGGTATAGCACTCCTTTTTCTTCATCATAGTGCAATTGCGGCAAAAATCCAGCCGCTTCGGCCGCCTCTTCCATTATGGCGATTTTGTCCGCCATGGTGAGCGCGCTCGCTGTGCCGTTATGCGGCAAACGGCTGGCGATGAGCTCACGGCCGAACCGCTTTCCTGTTTCACGCAACGCCTCGCTTCCAATGGGACCGAGTTTGGCCATCGTTTGAATGGCGATGCGGGCGAGGAGTTGATAATCGCGGAACGGAAAATACAGCCCGATCACTTCGTCGGACAGGCGGTACAGCCGGCTCGGCCGCCCGCCTTTTCCCGTTTTTTGCGTATCCGATACGACCATGCGAACGTCTTCAAGCTTCGTTAAATGCAAGCGGGCAACGTTTGGATGGATATGAAATTTTTCTGCGATTTCTTGAACAGAAACTTCGCGATGCACTTTTGCCATATATTCATAAATATGAAATCTTGTCGGGTCAGACAATACGCTTGTGATTTTCAGCGTTTGTTCCATTGGTTTCCCTCCTAAATGAATCATTGATATGGTTATTATAATGAAATCGTCCAAAGCGAGGAATGATTTTTGTCACTATTGGCAGTGAGTGGACTGACATTCAAAAAAATTTCACAAAAAAGCTGCGCCAAAAGCAGGATAACGACTCATGCTCGTCGAAATACAAAGCAGTCTGTCGAAAGGAGGGAATATGTGCTGAACGAGATCGAACAAACGGCAAACCGCCTTCTCGCCGAAGCGGTGCAGCGCCGCGCCTCGGATCTTCACCTCGTTCCGCGCCGCCGCGATGCCGCTGTTCGTCTTCGGCTTGATGGCATGCTTGTCGACGTTGGCGTGCTTTCGAAGGAAACGGCGGAACGTCTCATCGCCCACTTTAAATTTTTAGCCGGCATGGACATCGGGGAACGACGCCGTCCGCAAAGCGGCGCCATGGAAGTGGCTGAGTTTGGGGAAACGGTGTATTTGCGTTTATCGACATTGCCGACGCTCTACGATGAAAGCCTCGTCATTCGGCTTCTGCCGCAGCGCTTCTCGCTGCCGCTTCGCGAACTATCTTTATTCTTCCGCTCCACCGCACGATTATTTTCCTTCATGCAGCATCCGCAAGGGCTTGTGCTGTTGACCGGCCCGACGGGGTCGGGAAAAACGACGACCCTCTACACCCTTCTTGATCTTTGCCAAGCTGAAAGGCAACGCAACATCATCACGCTTGAAGATCCGATCGAAAAACAGAACGAACGATTGTTGCAAGTGCAAATCAATGAAAAAGCAGGCATCACATACGCCGCCGGGTTAAAAGCGGCGCTGCGCCATGACCCGGATGTGTTGATGGTCGGCGAGATCCGCGATCATGATACGGCGGCCATTGCCATCCGTTCAGCGTTGAGCGGCCATTTGGTCGTCTCGACGATGCACGCCGCCGATGCAGTCGGCGCCGTCTACCGGCTGCATGAATTCGGCATTCCGCTCGGCGATTTGGCCGAGACGCTGCTTGCCGTCTCTGCCCAGCGGCTTGTCGAGCTTTGCTGCCCGCTGTGCGGCGACGATTGCCATCCATCGTGCGGCCGTCTTGGACGACGCCGGCGCACGGCTGTTTATGAGTTGCTTTGCGGTTCAGCGCTGGAGGACGTGATTCGTTCCCTCTCCAATGGGAGAGGGAAGCCAAAGCGCTCTTATATGACGCTGGCGCGCTTGATCCGCAAGGGGATTGCGCTCGGCTACCTGCCCGTTCGCATGCTTGAGCTCGTCGGAGGGGGAGAAAGATGAAACGCAAAATGTGGCCGCTCGCTGAACAGGCGTTGTTTTTCACTCGGCTCGGCCGGTTGCTCGAGCGCGGTTACCCCCTTGGGCAAGCGCTTGAGTTTTTGGCCATTCAGGCTCCCACACACCGCCGGATGGAAGTGGAACGCTGTCTGCAGCAGCTGCGCGCCGGGCTGCCGCTGTTTGCGGCTGTCGAAGCGCTGTCGGTCGACCGCATGGCGGTTAACCTTCTCTTTTTTGCCGAACGGCATGGCGATTTACCGCGCGGCATGGCAGAGACAGGGGAAGCGCTGGCGCAAAAAGCGCGCTTCCACGAGCAGCTTCACCGCTTCAGCCGCTATCCGCTGTTCCTTCTTTCTTTGCTCATCATCATGCTCGTCTTGATGGAATGGTGGCTGCTGCCGCAGTTTGAACGGGCGGCGGCGGCGTTTTCTCCACAACGCGGGCACACCGCTTGGCTGCTTGCGGTGGTCGCCCATGCCCCTATGGCGATGGCGGCCATCGCCGTCTTGGCGGTGTTCTCCGGGCTGTTTTACACCGCTTATTTCCGCCGCTGGCCGGTCTCCCGAAAACTTCAATTCGCCTTGCGAATTCCAGGGCTTGCTTCGTTTCTGAGACTGTTCCTCACCTGCCTGACTGCCCGACAGCTCGGGCGCTTGCTGCAGGCCGGGTTGTCGGTTTATGATGCGCTCGGCGTGTTCAGCGAGCCGTCGTCCTGGCCATTTTTGCAAATGGAAGGCCGGCGCCTTCGCCACGGGTTGATGAAAGGGATGGCGCTTGACAGATTAATCGGCGCCGCCCGCTATTACGAACAAGAGCTGGCGCTTGTCATCCGCCACGGCCAGTCGAACGGCGAGCTTGGCAAAGAACTTGAACATTACAGCGAGTTTTTGCTGCAGGTGATGGAACAACGAATCGAGTCGGTCTTAAAATGCATGCAGCCGCTTTTGTTGGCGGTGGTTGGCTCGTTTGTCGTCGGCATGTATTTGGCGATTTTGTTGCCGATGTTTTCTATGTTGAATGAACTGTAAATAACTTCCGTTTAACAAGGATGGGACGGCTCTGTAGGAACAAGATGCTCAATCTTGATATGTTGGCTCCTTGAGAGAGGGACGCGCCCCTCCTCCCAAGGCCCAATCAATGAACAGACTCGATGGTCAAGGAACGGATCGAACTGAACCGGCCATTCGCTAAGCGCTCTTTCTGAAATTTCGTATGCGAGGAGGAGTGACAATGAATCAAAAAGGATTCACATTGATCGAAATGTTGATCGTTATGATGGTGATTTCTGTCCTGCTGCTGATTGCCATTCCGAATATGACAAAGCACAACAGCATGATCAATTCGAAAGGATGCGAGGCGTTTTTGAACACCGTGCAAGCGCAGGTGAAAGCGTATGAGATGGAGCATAACAAAATTCCGACGGTGCAGGAATTGCTCGCTGGCCGCTATATCAAGTCGGACAAATGTCCGAACGGTCATGCGATCCAAATCAGCGCGAACGGCGATGTGAGTGAAAGTGGCTCGTAACGGCGGGTTTACGCTGCTTGAGATGCTGATCGTTTTCTCGGTGGTGCTGGTGCTTGCCGCGCTGGCTGTTCCGACGCTTGGCGGCGCTGTGCGCCATCAAGAGGAGATGTATATGCTGGCTGTGCTGCGCGCGGATTTGTATGGCGCGCAGCAGCATGCCATCGCCCGGCGGGTGAATGTAGCGGTTTTTTTTACAGACGGCGGCGCTGGGTACAAGGCGATTGATGCAACGAGCGGCCGGCAGATTGTCGCTCGTTCGCTCCCTTCTCCGTGGCGGTTTCGGCTCGGCACGCTGCGCAATCCGCTCATCTTTACTGACAACGGCAACATTGAACGGGCTGGAACTATTTGGATAGGGGGTGGCCAAATAACTTATAAAGTCACCTTTTTGCTGGGGAAAGGGCGATTTTATGTGCAAAAAATGTAGCGGCGGATTTTTGCTTGTTGAAGCATTGTTCGCTTTGGCGCTGCTATGGACGACAGCGGCCGTTCTTCTTCCACTGTTGATGCAAATGGCGCATGAGCGCAACAGCTTCATTCTCGAGGAGAAAGCGCGCCGGCTGTTGGCCATCGCGTTGTATGAGGAGCCGCTTGCCGGAGAAACCATGATCGCCGACGGGCGTACAGTATTTCGGCTGCAAGCGAGCGATGAAGGGGGACGAATGTGGAAAGTATGCGTGCGTTGGAACGATTACGTCGGCCGCGAGATGGAGCGGTGCGGGTATGGCAAGCGGTAGCGGCAAAAGAAAACGGGTTTACGATGATCGAAGCGCTGTTGGCGCTGGCGGCTGCGATGGCGGTGGCGGCGGTCGTTCCGGCGTTGTTGTCCGTCCGCTTGCTGGCTCCGGAGCCGACGGACGCGTTTTCCCGATTGGAATGGCGGCTGTTTTTGCAACAGCTGCAAATCGAGCTGAATGAAACGAGGCAGTGGTCGACTGGGGGCCATGTCCTCTATTTGCAAAAATGGAGCGGTGAGACGGTCAGTTTTTCTGTTGTTGCGTCAAGAGCCCAACTGATCCGCCAGGTGGACGGCGCTGGCAATGAAACGGCGCTCCGTCATGTGCGCGCTGTTTCGTACCGCGCCGGCACCCGCGGGATATTTTTGCAAGTGACGGCTGATGACGGCACCGTTTACGAGGCGTTTGTGGCGCGGGCGTTTTAGCGGGCGGCTTGTACGGTGAGACCCCCTTGACCGCCGCTTCCCCCTTTTAGACTGGAAAAACGAGGGAAGGGGAAATGGGTCGACAAGATGGTGTCATTTTTCCGATTGTGGCTGTCGTTTCTTTGTTGCTTGTCTTTTCTGTCACGCATGTCTTGCTCCTCTATGAAGCGGAACGACAGGCGGCTTATGCGGCCCGGCAGGCAGCCGAGGCGGACGAGCTTGTGCAGATGGCCGTGTTTGACGTAAAAGAACGCATCGCATCAGCCGATCCGTCGACCGCGGAAGAGGCTGGGGAATGGACCTATCCGCGCGGAAGGGCCGTCTACCGGTGGGTGCGGGAAGATGCAGCGCACGTTCGGGTTTCTTTGTCCATCCGTTCAGCCTCTGGACTGAGGCGCGCTGTCATGTTTACTGTCACGCTTCCGGCGCTTCATATTGTCGAATGGAGCGAGCAAAACG
Source organism: Geobacillus sp. PLS 41 (assembly GCF_056494105.1). Classification (NCBI taxonomy): domain Bacteria; kingdom Bacillati; phylum Bacillota; class Bacilli; order Caryophanales; family Anoxybacillaceae; genus Geobacillus; species Geobacillus sp. PLS 41. The sequence goes on from NZ_CM151395.1 coordinate 1,663,433, forward strand.
GTTAAAAGAGGAAAGAAGCGGAAAAACTAAAAGAAAAAAGGGGGGGATTTGATGGCGGTCAACGATTATGTCAAGTTTGTCACCCAACAATTTGTCGCCTACATGGACTTGCCGAAAGAGGAGCGGAGGCAGCGGCGTCAGGTGCGGAAACAAGAGCAGCTTCCGCTTTCATACCGCTTGTTTGGCATGGTGCCGCTTTCGCTTCGCTTGCTGTTTCGGCGCCGCCCGTAGCAGCCGCCCGCTGGCCTAGGCCGGCGGGCGGTTTTCGTGCCGACGGAAGGGAGTTCGTCGGTTTGAGCGCTGTGAGCCGGATGGACCCATCCCGGGGTTGATTCACGATGAGCGGGGCAGCAAATAAAACAGTCCGCCGTTGATGACGGAAACGGTGATGCGCGGCTTGTACTGCTTTTCCAACGCTTCCTTCTCAATATAATAGCACTCCGGCTTTTCTTCGCAGTCTTTGTAAAATTCATCAAGCAACGCCAAATCGTCGGCCCAGCGTCGGCGCGCCTCATCCGCCCACGCATGGTTGTCGGCGGCGATGCGGCTGCGTATGTATTGCTCGAGACGGCCGATGCCGCTTCTCGGTTTAATGAGCGGGGAGATGGTGAAACAGTAATCAGGGATTTTCGGCGTCAGCCGTCGCTCGCGCATCCGCTCATGAAACGACTCGACGATCGTTCCGCTAATGAGATGAAGGCCAAGGGAGACGATTTCATCTTTTTTTCGGTCGCATTCGTACGAAATCGTGACGTTCATGCCGAGCCATGGATGGAGGGCGGCGTTGCCGTCCAAAGGCGCGCTTGGCTCCTCATACAGGCGGATGAAGCTGCCGCGTTTTTGCGCTGAGCGGAACAGCTGGTGCAGCCGGGGAGCGCCGAAATGGAGGCGCTCGCCTTTGAGTTTGTCCGTCCGCTCGCTCGCGCGGGTGATGAGCGTCAGTCGCATCGGCTGCGGCACGCCGCCTGTCCGTTCAATATAATGCCAGTAAAACGGCCGATTCATCAGTTCTTTGTCCATTTCTGCCGTCAGCTGCACGGTGAGGTAGTCGTCGCTTGCTTCCACAAACGTGCAGCCGTTGGCCGCAAAATAGCGTTCGACAAAGCGGCGGATTTCATGTTGCTGCATGCCGCTCTCCTCCTTCCTTTCCAAGCTGCTCCGCCAGCTCGATCATCGCGACGATGTTTTCCATTTTGATTTTCATCTCCCCTTCGCTTCGTGAATGAACGAAGGCGTCTTCGAAGTAGCGCTCCAGGTTGGCGAGGTTCATTTTCGCCAAAATGTCGTCCAGCTCGCCGACGACTCGTTCGAACAGGCGGATTTTTTCGTACAGAAGCGTTAAAATATGTTCTTCGACCGTCTGTTTGACAGCGAAGTTATAAATGTAGACGTCATCCGTCTGCCCGAGCCGGTGGACGCGGCCGATTCGCTGCTCAAGGCGCATCGGGTTCCACGGCAAGTCGTAGTTGATGACATAGCGGCAAAACTGCAAGTTGATGCCCTCGCCGCCCGCCTCGGTGGCGATGAACACTTGGGCGTGGTGTTTAAACAGTTCCTGCATCCAGTCTTTTTTGCCGCGCCGGAAGCCGCCGCGAAACGGAACGGACGAGATGCCGTGCTGCTTTAAAAACCATTGCAAGTAAAGCTGCGTCGCCCGGTATTCCGTGAAAATAATGACTTTGTCATGAATGGAACGGATAAGCTCGAGCGCTTTTTCCGCCTTTGAGTTCGTCGTGACGGCGTTGATTTTTTCCAATACGCGTTCAAGCGGCTCCGGAACCGCTCCGCTGCATTTATCGATCATGTTTTTGATCGTGAGAAACAGCGCCTCGCGGCTGCTGCACGCCTCACGAAGAAGCGTGATGAGCGAAAACGAGCCGGCGAACGATTCGCGGCGGAGCGCCTTGACCGCTTCATACAGTTCCCGCTCCTCATTCGTAAACTCGATCAGCACCGGTTCAACGTGGCGCTTCGCCCATTCGATCGGCGTATCGGCGCGGCGGTTGCGGATCATCACTTTGTTGACGAGCGCTTTTAAATGGTCGTTCGTCTGTACGGCCCGCGTTTTTCCGTACGTTTTGGCAAACTGTTCCGAGCTGCCTAAATGGCCGGGTTTCAACAGCGAGACGAGGTTGAAAATTTCTTCGATCCGGTTTTGGATCGGCGTCGCTGTCAGGAGCAAACAAAACTTCTTTTTTAAATTTTGCACAAACTCGTAGTTTTTCGTTTTGTTATTTTTCAGTTTGTGCGCCTCGTCGATGATGATCATGTCGTACGACTGCCCGTAGATGATGTCACGGTGCGGCGGTTTTTTCGCCGTGTCGATCGAGGAAACGACGATATCGCACTGCTCCCAGACGTAGCTCTTTTTCTGCTGGACGGCCGGGATGAAAAATTTTTCGTTCAACTCTCTCACCCATTGCGAAACAAGGGAGGCGGGAACGAGAATCAGCGCTTTTTTCACAAGGCCGCGAATCATATATTCTTTTAAGACGAGCCCGGCCTCGATCGTTTTTCCAAGCCCGACTTCATCCGCCAAAATGGCTTTGCCGTTCATCTCCTCGACGACGCGGCGCGCCACTTCAAGCTGGTGCGGAAGGATCGTCAAGTGGGGCAGGTGTTTGGGCGCCTGCAAGCCATTAAATTCTGGGACGCTTAAATGATGGGCGGCCTCAAGAGCCAGTTCGTACATTTCCCAGCTCGCCCACGGACCGTCTTTTTCGATGCGTGCCAAAAATTCCTCCTTCCATGTTTCATCCATTTCAAGGTCAATGTTCATGGCGATCCCCTTCCCTTGTTGCGAATGTTTATATAGATTGCATGTGGTATGTTGAATAAAAAAAGAACATTATTATGACTAATTGCCATGAAAGTTCGATTATTTCCTATTGCCCTTTGACTGTGATTGATGGTAGTATAAATTTAGAACATTCTCATGACTCGTTGATCAGGGTGTTTGTTAGTATGCCCGATATGGAAACAATTTATTGATGGGCGGATGACGGCAAGGGGAGAGACTACGGAATGTAGCGCCGAAGGAGCAAGCGGAAACGCGAATCTCTCAGGCAAAAAGACTCTTGCTTGACGCAGCTCTGGAGAGCGCCTGCGTTCACGCAGGCCACCCAAGAGGAAACCGATCGGCCCCATGGACCGCGAACGGACGCGCCAAACGGGCCGGCGGGAAACTTTCAGGTGCCAGGACAGAGCCCCCTTACTTGTTGATAGGGGAAGTCTGTCCTTTTTTGTGTGACGTGGATCAAAGGAGGGAATCAGATGCTAAAGCGCACGCCCCTATTCTCGGTGTACGCCCGTTGCGGCGCCAAAACGATTGAATTTGGCGGCTGGGAAATGCCGGTGCAGTTTTCCAGCATCAAGGAAGAACATGAGGCTGTAAGAACGCGCGCCGGGCTGTTTGACGTCTCCCATATGGGGGAAATTGTCGTCCGCGGCCGTGGGAGCCTCGCGTTTTTGCAAAAGCTCATGACCAATGACGTCGCCAAACTGCGGCCCGGCCGGGCGCAATATACGCTCATGTGCTATGAGGACGGCGGCACAGTCGATGATTTGCTCATCTATCAAAAAGGAGAGAATGACTACTTGCTGGTCGTCAACGCAGCGAATACGGAAAAAGACTTCGCTTGGCTAAGCGGGCATGTTGAGGGCGACGTCGAGCTTCAAGATGTATCGTCCGAAACGGCTCAGCTTGCCTTGCAAGGGCCGGCAGCGGAGCGCGTCTTGCAGCGATTGACGGATTTTGATTTGGCGGCGCTGCGCCCGTTTTCATTCGCCGACGGCGTCGAAGTCTCGGGCGTGAAGGCGCTCGTTTCGCGCACCGGCTATACGGGGGAAGACGGGTTTGAGCTATATTGTAAAGCGGAAGACGCCGCCGCGCTATGGGAGGCGATCCTAGCGGCCGGAGCTCGTGACAGCGTTCTCCCATGCGGACTGGGGGCGCGCGATACGCTCCGCTTTGAAGCATGCCTGCCGCTTTACGGTCAAGAGCTGTCCGACTCGATTTCACCAGTTGAAGCCGGGCTTGGTTTTGCCGTCAAAACGGAAAAAGAGACGCCGTTTATCGGCCAAGCTGTATTGAAACGGCAAAAAGAGGAAGGGCCGCCGCGCCGGCTCGTCGGCATTGAAATGATCGACAGAGGCATTCCGCGCCACGGATACCTTGTATTTGCCGACGGCGAAGAGGTCGGGTTCGTCACGACCGGCACGCAGTCGCCGACGCTGAAGAAAAACATCGGCTTGGCCTTGGTGAAAGCGGATGTGGCTGCCATCGGCCGGGAGGTGGAGGTGGACATCCGCGGCAAGCGGCTGAAAGCGAACATCGTGCCGATTCCGTTTTACAGGCGGGCCAAGTGACGATTCCAAAGCGACAAGGAAAGGGGAAAAACGCAGTGCTCCATCGTTATTTGCCGATGACGGAAGAAGACAAACAGGAGATGCTGAAGACGATCGGCGTCGCCTCGATTGACGACTTGTTTGCCGATATTCCAGAACAAGTCCGCTTCCGCGGCGAGCTGAAGGTGAAACCGGCCAAATCCGAGCCAGAGCTGTGGAAAGAGCTTGCGGCCTTAGCGGAAAAAAACGCCAGCGTAAAACAATACGTTTCCTTTTTAGGAGCCGGGGTGTACGACCATTATATTCCGGCTGTCGTCGACCATGTCCTGTCGCGCTCTGAATTTTATACGGCCTATACGCCGTATCAACCGGAAATTTCCCAAGGCGAGCTGCAGGCGATTTTTGAGTTTCAAACAATGGTGTGCGAGTTGACCGGCATGGATGTCGCCAACTCGTCGATGTACGACGGCGGCACGGCGCTTGCCGAAGCGGTGCTTCTTAGCGCCGCGCATACGAAGCGGAAGAAAGTGCTCATCTCGACCGCCGTTCATCCGCAATATCGGGAAGTCGTGCGCACGTACGCCAAAGGACAGAAGCTCGAAGTGAAAGAAATTCCGTATGACGGCGGCATCACCGATCTTAAGGCGCTTGAAGCGGAAATGGGGGATGATGTGGCGTGCGTTGTCGTCCAATACCCGAACTTTTTTGGTCAAATCGAGCCGCTGAAAGCGATCGCGCCGCTTGCGCATGAAAAGAAAAGTTTGTTTGTCGTCGCCAGCAACCCATTGGCGCTTGGTGTGTTGACTCCACCCGGAGCGTTTGGCGCCGACATTGTGGTCGGCGACATGCAGCCATTTGGCATCCCGACGCAATTTGGCGGCCCGCATTGCGGCTATTTCGCTGTCAAAGCGCCGCTCATGCGCAAAATTCCAGGCCGTCTTGTCGGGCAGACGACCGATGAGGACGGGCGCCGCGGGTTTGTCTTGACGCTTCAAGCGCGCGAACAGCACATCCGCCGCGATAAGGCGACATCCAACATTTGCTCCAATCAAGCGTTAAACGCCTTGGCCGCTTCCGTTGCGCTGTCGGCGCTTGGCAAGCGGGGCGTGAAAGAAATGGCGGCGATGAATATTCAAAAAGCGCATTATGCGAAGGTGGAACTTGAAAAGCGCGGACTGTCGTCGCCGTTTGCCGGCCCGTTTTTCAACGAGTTCGTCATCCGGCTTGGACGGCCGGTTTCTGATGTGAACGATCGCCTGCTCGAAAAAGGAATCATCGGCGGCTATGACCTTGGGGCTGACTATCCGGAGCTTGCCGGTCATATGCTTGTTGCTGTCACCGAACTGCGGACAAAAGAAGAAATCGATCGGTTTGTCAATGAATTGGGGGATGGCCATGCATAACGATCAACCGCTTATTTTCGAACGAAGCAAGCCGGGGCGCATCGCCTACAGCCTGCCAGCGCTTGACGTGCCGGCTGTCGATGTCAGCGAGCTCGTGCCGGCCGATTATCTTCGCACTGAAGAGCCGGAGCTCCCGGAAGTGTCGGAGCTTGACTTAATGCGCCATTATACGGCGCTCTCGAAACGAAACCACGGCGTCGATTCCGGTTTTTACCCGCTCGGGTCGTGCACGATGAAATACAATCCGAAAATCAATGAAAACGTCGCCCGCCTCGCCGGGTTTGCCCACATTCATCCGCTTCAGCCAGAGAAAACGGTGCAAGGGGCTCTTGAGTTGATGTACGACTTGCAAGAGCATTTAAAAGAAATCACGGGCATGGATGCGGTCACCTTGCAGCCGGCGGCCGGCGCCCACGGCGAGTGGACCGGGCTGATGATGATCCGCGCTTACCATGAAGCAAACGGCGACTTCAACCGGACGAAAGTGATCGTCCCGGATTCAGCGCACGGGACGAACCCGGCGTCGGCAACGGTCGCCGGTTTTGAGACGGTGACGGTCAAATCGACCGCCGATGGACTTGTTGATTTAGAGGACTTAAAGCGCGTCGTCGGTCCGGATACAGCGGCGCTTATGCTCACGAATCCGAATACGCTCGGGCTGTTTGAAGAGCAGATCGTCGAAGTGGCTGAAATCGTCCACGCAGCCGGCGGCAAGCTGTATTATGACGGGGCGAATTTAAACGCCATTCTTGGCAAGGCGCGCCCGGGGGACATGGGCTTTGACGTCGTTCATTTGAACTTGCATAAAACGTTCACCGGCCCGCACGGCGGCGGAGGCCCAGGCTCAGGCCCGGTCGGGGTGAAAGCCGACCTCGTTCCGTTTTTGCCGAAGCCGGTCATCGAAAAAGGAGAAAACGGCTATTATCTCGATGACGACCGCCCGCAGTCGATCGGCCGCGTCAAGCCGTTTTACGGCAATTTCGGCATCAACGTCCGGGCGTACACGTACATCCGCTCGATGGGGCCGGACGGCTTAAAAGCGGTGAGCGAGTACGCCGTGTTAAACGCCAACTATATGATGCGGAGGCTTGCCGACTATTACGATTTGCCGTACGACCGCCATTGCAAGCACGAGTTCGTCCTGTCGGGACGCCGGCAAAAGAAACTCGGCGTCAGAACGCTCGACATCGCCAAACGGCTGCTTGATTTCGGCTTCCATCCGCCGACGATTTACTTCCCGCTCATCGTCGAAGAGTGCATGATGATTGAGCCGACGGAGACGGAGTCGAAAGAGACGCTTGACGCGTTTATTGACGCCATGATCCAAATTGCCAAAGAGGCGGAGGAAAATCCGGAAATCGTTCAAGAAGCGCCGCATACGACCGTTGTGAAGCGACTTGATGAAACGACCGCAGCGCGCAAGCCGATTTTGCGCTATCAAAAACCAAAACATAGCGACAACTGACGTTTGAGCATTGATGAGCGCTCGCTCCCTAACGGAGCGGGCCGTTTCTTTGTACGCCGGATGAGCCATTGACAAAAACGTTGAATTAGTTTATTATATAAACTAAGATCAAGAAAGAAAAAGCATGTGTCCATATGGAGAAGTTAGCCTTAACAGTCGGTGCACGGGCGCCCGACGGCTTGAGTGAAAAAGCGGATGGCCAAGAAGCCTGCACGGCAGGAATCGACGGATGCAGCAACCGCCATAATAGCGAGGCGCCCCTGCCCTTTCGCAAGACACGTTCGATCAATCAAATGAAAAGGATGACAGAGACGTGCGGACAGGAAACATTTCTCTTGTAAAAAAAATGAATAAACAGCTCGTCTTAAAATTGATTCGCGACCAGCATCCGATTTCGCGCGCCGATATCGCCAAGACAACCGGATTGAACAAGGCCACTGTCTCCGCGCTTGTTGACGAACTGATCGCCGAGCATTTCGTCCATGAAAGCGGAATCGGCGAGTCAACCGGCGGGCGCCGGCCGCTCATGCTTCGCTTCAACGCCGACGCCGGCTCGCTTATCGGCGTTGAGCTGGGGGTGAACTATTTGTATGCCGTGTTGACCAATTTAAACGCGGACATTCTTTGGGAGCAACGGCGTTCGTTCCGCCCGTCTGAAGGGCAGGAGGCGATCATCGGCGAAATGATGGAGCTCATCGAGGCGGCCATCCGCCGGGCGCCGGCGACACCGTACGGTGTGATGGGAATCGGCATCGGCGTGCCGGGCGTCGTCCATACCGAAAGCGGGACCGTTGTGTTTGCTCCGAACTTGCGCTGGGACGATGTCGCCTTGGCGGCTGTTTTGCGGCAACGGTGGCCTGAGCGTCCTGTCATTGTCGAGAATGAGGCGAAACTGGCGGCGCTTGGAGAAAAGTGGTTCGGCGCCGGCAACGAGTTCGCCCACTTTGTTTACATCAGCGCCGGAATCGGCATTGGCGCCGGCGTCGTTCTTCACCATCAGCTCTATCGGGGTGTCAGCGGCCTAGCTGGTGAAATCGGCCATCATACGATCGATGTCAACGGCATTCGCTGCAGCTGCGGCAACATCGGCTGCTGGGAAATGTATGCGTCGGAAAAATACATTGAGCGCCGTTTGGCTGAAGAAGGGCGTTCTGAATGGCTCGATGAACGCTTTTCCATCGCTGCGATGGCGTTGGCAGCAGAAAGCGATGAACAGCTGGCGCGCATTTTGGAGGAAACGGGGCGCTATCTCGGCGTTGGATTGTTGCAGGTGATTTATGCGTACAATCCAGAAGCAGTCATCATCGGCGGTCCGATTGCCCAAGCGGGCGAGTATGTGATCGGTCCGGCGCGCCAAGAAGTGAGAAAGCGGATTCTCGTCAAAAAAGAAAGCGAGCCGTCCATCATCTCCTCCAAGCTGAAAGAGAAAAGCTGCGCCATCGGCGCGGCTGCTTCGGTGCTTGAGGCGGTCGTCCTGCCGCCGGAATTTGCGGCGGTCTAGCGCATGCGAAAAGAGGCGCCTGCCTGTTTGGGCAGAGCGCCTTTTTGGTTAACGGGCTACGCTTTTTTCTTCACTTTCCCGGTCCATGTTTTAAATCCGCCTTTTAAATGGTACAAGTCGCGGTATCCTTTTCGGTAGAGCATTTGCGCGGCTCGCCCGCTGCGCAGTCCGTTTTGGCAGTACAAATAGATCGGCTGGTCTTTGCGCAATTCTTTCATGCGCATGCGAAGCTGCGTGAGCGGGATGTTGCGAGCCCCTAAAATATGTCCAGCCGCAAACTCATCCGGTTCGCGGACGTCGACGAGTTGCGCTTTTCGATAACCGGCGCGGAACTCTTCCTCTGTCAATGCTTTGACAATTCTCTTCTGCCAGAAGTACGTAATGACGGAATACACGATGATTGCGCCGAGAATAATGAGCAATGCTTCCACCCGTCATGCCTCCTTTCGCTTCGTCTGCTATTTCCTATTATATAAAGTCGCCGCCGGGAAGCAAAGAGGTTTTCGCGATGCCATTTTTCTTTCCTTCACCGGCGTTGTTTGCTAAACTAATAAAGGCGGCCAAAAGCGTCCCGCCCCTTGGCGGTGGTCGACAAGCCGCCGCAGCGTTTAGAGTATGGAACAATAGAGAAGGTGGAACGATGGCAAAAGAAGTATGGCGCTTTATCGATTCCGGCTATTGCCCGCCGGCGTTCAATATGGCGCTCGATGAGGCGCTTCTCGATTGGCACAGCGAAGGCAAAATTCCGCCGACGATCCGCTTTTATGGCTGGAATCCGCCGACGTTGTCGATTGGTTATTTTCAAAAAGTGGAGAAAGAAATTGATTTAGAGGCGGTCAAACGGCACGGCCTCGGCTTTGTCCGTCGGCCGACCGGCGGGCGCGGCGTCCTGCACGATAAAGAATTGACATACAGCGTGATCGTCTCCGAGTCGCACCCGGCGATGCCGAAGACGGTGACGGAAGCATACCGCGTCATTTCGCAAGGAATTTTAGAGGGATTTCGCTATCTTGGGTTGGATGCGTATTTTGCCGTGCCGAAAACGGAAGAAGAGAAGGCAGATTTGCGCAGCCCGCGCTCGGCCGTTTGTTTTGACGCGCCGTCATGGTACGAGCTTGTCGTTGAGGGGCGGAAAATCGCCGGCAGCGCGCAAACGCGGCAAAAAGGCGTCATTTTGCAGCACGGATCGATTTTGCTTGATCTGGACGAAGAGCTGCTGTTCAGCTTGTTTAAATATCCAAACGAGCGGGTGAAAGAGCGTCTGCAGCGCGATTTTAAAAAGAAGGCAGTCGCGATCAATGAGTTGACGAGCCGCACGGTGACGATCGAGGAAGCGAAAGAGGCGTTTTACAAAGGATTTGAAAAGGGATTGAACATCGTATTGGAACCGTACACGCTCACCGCCGAAGAGCGGGCGTACGTTGAAGAGCTGGCGCGGGCGAAATACGAAAGCGACGAATGGAACTTCAAGCGCTGAGCAGCGACGCGGTAAATCGTTCGTTTTCCGGCAAAAACAGCGGCACTCCCCCGTTTTTCTCCGCTTTTCGCCGTGTTTTGTTTTTTTTTGCTTGACAAAATGAAATCATTTGTTCTCTTTAACAATATATAGTATGATTTTCATAAAAAATCATACTATATATTGTTTTTTTCTGTTTGATATGGTAAGGTAAAGAAGACAGGACAACTTTGCCAAAAACATGAGAGATTATATAAAAGAGGAGAGATAGGAGAATGACGGTGGCGTCATCCGAAAAAATGAAGATCAATATTGACAAGCTGAACGAGGATATCCGCCTATTTCCGCAAGTGCATCCGATTACGCCGGATATGCACATCACCCATAAAGGCGTATCCCGTTTGGTCATGCTTGACCGGTATTCATTCAAAGATACGGAGAAGCTGACGCTCACACCGGGCGATTTCGTCGTGTTGACGATCAAGGAGGATCCGAAATTCCCGGCACGAGGGCTCGGGTTTATCGTCGACATCGATTGGGAGGCGAAAAAGGCGCGCGTGTTGATTGAAGACGAATACCGGCACGTGCTCGAAGGGGAAGAGGCGGAGACCGGCATTGTGGTTCGGTCGCTCGACATTATTGATAAGCCGCTCGAAATTTTCTATGAGCAAATCGCCAAGCGCAATGCGACTGGGCTGGCGGCGGTGGAAAAGACAGAAGAAAAGCGGAAAGAGTGGTTCGAAAAGTTTTATCAAGAGCTCGCAAGCTTGAATTTTGTTCCGGCCGGCCGCGTGTTGTACGGGGCGGGTTCGGGCAAGGAAGTGACGTATTTCAACTGCTATGTGATGCCGTTTGTGAAAGACTCGCGCGAAGGAATTTCCGAACATCGGAAGCAGGTGATGGAAATCATGAGCCGCGGCGGCGGCGTTGGGACGAACGGCTCGACATTGCGGCCGCGCCATACGCTTGCGCGCGGGGTGAACGGCAAATCGTCCGGGTCGGTCTCGTGGCTTGACGATATTGCGAAGCTGACCCACCTTGTCGAGCAAGGTGGCTCCCGCCGCGGCGCCCAAATGATTATGCTTGCTGACTGGCACCCGGACATTATCGAATTCATCGTCTCGAAAATGCAAAACCCGCGCATTTTGCGCTACCTGCTCGAAAATATGGAAGACGAAGGCATCAAAAAAGCAGCGCGCGACAAACTGAAATTTACGCCGCTCACCGAGCGGGAGCGGGCGATGTATGAAGCGATCGTCCGATACAAGAACGCGCCTGACTACGGCGGTTTCACTGAAGAAATCATCAAAGACGCCGAAGAAAAACTGCGCACCGGCGGTACATATACGGTGCACAACCCAGACTTTTTGACCGGTGCGAACATTTCCGTCTGCCTGACGAAAGAGTTCATGGAAGCGGTCGAAAAGGACGAAGAATACGCGCTCCGCTTCCCGGACGTGGAAACCTATTCCGAAGAGGAAATGCGCATTTACAACGAAAAATGGCATGAAGTCGGCGATGTACGCGAATGGGAGAAAATGGGCTATCGCGTCCGCGTCTACCGGAAAATCCGCGCCCGCGAACTGTGGAAGCTGATCAACATTTGCGCGACGTATTCAGCCGAGCCGGGCATTTTCTTCATCGACAACGCCAACGAAATGACGAACGCCCGCGCGTACGGGCAAAAAGTCGTTGCGACCAACCCGTGCGGGGAACAACCGTTGGCACCGTATTCGGTGTGCAATCTGGCCGCCATTAACTTGGCGAACATGGTGGACAAAGAACGGAAGGTCATTGACTACGAAAAACTGAAACGCACGGTCGAAATCGGGGTGCGGATGCAAGACAACGTCATTGACGCCACGCCGTACTTCCTTGAGGAAAACAAAAAACAAGCGCTCGGCGAGCGCCGCATCGGCCTTGGCGTCATGGGGCTTGCAGACTTGCTCATTTACTGCGAAAAAGCGTACGGCTCTGAGGAAGGAAACCAGCTTGTCGATGAGCTGTTCCGCACGATCGCCACGACCGCATACCGGGCATCGATCGAGCTGGCGAAAGAAAAAGGCAGCTTCCCGTTTCTTGTCGGCGAAACGGAGGAAGAGACGCGCAAGCTGCGTGAAGCGTTCATCAACACCGGCTACATGAAACGGATGCCGGAAGATATTCGTCAAGATATTTTGAAATACGGCATCCGCAACTCGCACTTGCTGACGGTGGCGCCGACAGGATCGACGGGAACGATGGTCGGCGTCTCAACCGGGCTTGAGCCGTACTTCTCGTTCTCGTACTACCGGAGCGGGCGCTTGGGCAAATTTATCGAAGTGAAAGCGGACATCGTCCAAGAATATTTGGACAAACACCCGGAAGCCGACCCGAACCACTTGCCGCCTTGGTTTGTGACGGCGATGGACTTGCCGCCGGAAGCGCACGCCGATGTGCAGTGCATCATTCAACGTTGGGTCGACTCGAGCTTGTCGAAAACGGTCAACGCGCCGAAGGGCTACACCGTCGAGCAAGTGCAAAAAGTGTACGAGCGTTTATGGCGTTGCGGTGCGAAAGGCGGAACCGTCTATGTCGACGGCAGCCGCGATGCACAAGTGTTGACGTTAAAGGCTGAGGAGAATCAGATTGAAGAGCAACTTGAACTGCTTCCAGAGGAGCTCGAGGAAAAAGAGACGAAACGCCCCGTCGTGCTCGTTGATACGATTCAAGATGTGCGCGCCACCGATGTGACAATCGGTTCCGAAATCGGCAATATTTGCCCGATTTGCCGCGAAGGGACGATCGAAGAGATCGGCGGCTGCAACACGTGCACAAGCTGCGGCGCGCAGCTGAAGTGCGGCCTGTAATGGCGATACGGATGGGTTTGAATGGATGAAACGCTGGTTTCCGTAGAGGAACCGGCGTTTTTTTTACATAAAAGGCAAAAGCCAAAATATAGTGGTAAAAGGAGGGAACGAAAGGGGGAGCGTCATGATTGTTCATGTCGTAAAGCGCGGGGAGACGCTTTGGCAGTTGGCTCAGCGTTACGGCGTTCCACTCGAGCGGATTGTCGCCGCCAATGAACTGAGCGACCCGAACCGGCTAGCCGTTGGCCAAGCGCTCGTCATCCCGGTTCCATATCGTTACCATACGGTCCGCACAGGGGAAACGTTATGGCAAATTGCGCGCCAGTATGGAGTGGCGGTCGAAGCGATTATACAGGCGAACCGGATCACGAATCCGTCGCTCCTTTATCCAGGGACAACGTTGTTCATCCCAGCGCGCATCCATACGGTGCGAAGCGGGGAGACGCTGGCGCAAATCGCTTCGTTCTACGGAGTGACGGTTCAGCAGCTGATCGAAGTAAACGATATTACCGATCCGAACCGGATCGTCCCCGGACAGCGGCTCATCATCCCGCCGGCGAAGCCGCTCATCGAGGTGAACGCATTTACGGTGGACCAAGGGGAGAAAGGAGCGGAGCAAGTGCGCGAAGTCGGCCGCCATTTGACCTATGCCGCGCCATTCGCCTACACGATCCGCGCCGATGGCGGGCTCAATCCGATCAATGATACAGCATTCATTCAGGCGGCTTATGCCGCCCGTGTCGTGCCGATGATGACGATCACGAACTTTACGTACCAAGACCCGGGCTCGAGGCTGGCGCAGACGATTCTGGCCGACGTTGCGCTGCAAACGCGATTGCTTGACAACGTCATTCAAGTGATGCGAGCAAAAGGGTACCGCGCGTTGAATGTCGATTTTGAAAATGTCTATCCGTCCGACCGCAAGCGGTATAACGAGTTTTTGCAGCGGGCGGCCAACCGGCTTCACGCCGAAGGGTATGTTTTATCGACGTCGCTGGCGCCCAAAATAAGCGCTGAACAAAAAGGGCTGCTGTACGAAGCGCACGACTACCCAGCCCACGGACGCATCGCTGATTTTGTTGTCCTTATGACCTATGAGTGGGGCTACCGATTTGGGCCGCCGCAAGCCATTTCGCCGGTGAATCAAATTCGGCGCGTGCTCGATTATGCGGTGACCGCCATTCCGCGTAGCAAAATCATGATGGGGTTTCAAATTTATGCCCGCGACTGGGTGCTGCCGCACGTGCAAGGGCAAGAGGCGGAAACGTTCAGTCCGAAAGAGGCGCTAGAGCGCGCCATTCGCTACGGGGCGTCCATCCAATACGATGCGGCGGCGGCTTCGCCGTTTTACCGCTATACAGATGAACAAGGGCGACAACATGAAGTGTGGTTTGAGGACGCCCGCAGCGCGTTGGCGAAATTTGACTTGGTGAAAGAATACGGATTGCGCGGAATCAGCTACTGGGTGCTCGGGTATCCGTATCCGGAAAACTGGGAGCTGTTGGAAGACAATTTCCGCATTCGCAAGCGTGGGTAAGCTAAGCAGTTAGAGCGTATGCGCCGGTCATCGGGCATGCGCTTTTATTTTGTTTCTTGGAGTTCGAGCCGCTTTTTGAGTTGATACATTTCCAGATCGTGCTGGCCGATCTTATGATTTAAATATTCAATCGCAATGTTCGCGTTACGCCAATCATGTGACAGTATCTCGAACATACGCCGATGCTCAGCCAGCTCGTCCTCGATTTTTTTGAAATGGCTGCGCGTTTCGATGATGAAATGGTCCAACTTTTCCTCGAGGCGCTGTTGTCGTTCTTCGAGGCGTTGTTGCCGTTCTTCGAGGCGCTGTTGCCGTTCTTCGAGGCGCTGTTGCCGTTCTTCGAGGCGCTGTTGCCGTTCTTCGAGGCGCTGTTGTCCGGCTTCTAGTCGGTCGAGGCGTTCATGAATCGGCTGCAACTCCTCTTTCAGCACTGAGCGAAGCAATTCGACAAGCTCGTGAGACATTCTGCATCCCTCCTTTCAGTTTAGTTTTATTGTATCATTGCGTTCATGAGCTGTCATGGCAAATCTTGAGCAGCTTCGCGAAATCGGCCGCCAACGGGATTTGTTCCATGTGTATAACAATATGTGGGATCGGAAATTGCATCTGGATGGCATGATTGACGGCCGAGAATATCGGCAAATCGTGGCTGAAACCGATGGGCATGGTCGTTGGTTTCGCTGGGAGATGAACATATCAAATTGGGGGTAATGAGCCTTCCATGAAAAATGATGCCAAGCAAAAGAAGCACGCGATTTCCCTCCATCCTTGAATCATACTAACATCAAATACGGAGAACATGGAGGGAAATGAATGAAACCGTTTATGCCCAAACTTGTGTATTTCGAACCGGAGGCGTTGCCGCATCCGCTCGGAAAGGTATTGCTCGCTTTTTTCCATCGGCCCAAGTGCAGTATTTTACGTAATGTCCCCTTCATGGTATAATGGGATTGATTGCTATTTTTTGTTTGCCTGGGCGGCCGACTGGCCCGGCAGCGTCTAGCCGAAGCGGGCAAAGCGGCAATGTTCATGAGAGATGCTGACGGCCGCTGCACTTGTCTGCGGCAGACAAATGTAATGGGAGGGGACAAACGTTGCCGACACCAAGCATGGAAGATTATATTGAGCAAATTTACATTTTGATTGAAGAAAAGGGCTATGCCCGCGTCTCTGACATCGCTGAAGCGTTGTCCGTCCATCCCTCCTCGGTGACGAAAATGGTGCAAAAGCTCGATAAAGATGAGTATTTAGTGTATGAGAAATACCGCGGACTCGTCTTGACGCCAAAAGGAAGAAAAATCGGCCAGCGGCTCGTCTACCGCCATGAGCTGCTTGAGCAGTTTCTCCGTTTGATCGGTGTCAGCGAAGAAAACATTTACCGCGACGTGGAAGGGATTGAACACCATTTGAGCTGGAACGCCATCGACCGGATCGGCGATTTGGTGCAGTATTTTCAAGAGGACGAACGCCGCCTTGAAGCGCTGCGCGATGTCCAAAAGCGCAATGAACAAGGAGAGTAAGCCGATGCTTGCTCTTTTTTGTTTGCCGTACTAAATGTCCTCCTTTTTTCTTACATATGTATAAACGGCAAAAAGGGGGAGGCGGCGGTGGACATTGATCTTGTCTTTTCCGGCGGCGGGGTGAAAGGGTTTGCGTTGCTTGGAGCGTATGAAGCGATTGAGGAAAAAGGTCTGCGCTGGAAGCGGCTTGCCGGCACGAGTGCGGGAGCGTTGCTTTCGGCGCTGCTATCGGCAGGCTACAGCGCCCGCGACATCGCCCGACTGCTTGAGGAGTTGGAGTTGGAGCAGTTTTTGGATGAACGGCCGCTATGGATTCCGTTTTCGCTTTGGAAATGGGTGCGCCTGTATTGGCATCTTGGGCTGTATCAAGGAAAGGCGTTTGAGCGGTGGCTCGAGGCGGCGCTCGCCGCCCGCGGCGTGCGGACGTTTCAAGATGTGCCGGCCGGCAGTTTGTATATCGTCGCTTCCGATGTGACGAACGGACGCATCGTCGTGCTGCCGGACGATTTAGCCATATACGGCATTGACCCTGGGTCGTTTTCCATCGCCAAGGCAGTGCGGATGAGCATCAGCATTCCTTATTTCTTTGAGCCGGTCCGCCTTCGCGGGCGAAACGGTGTGGCTTTCATTGTCGACGGAGGGGTGTTGAGCAACTTTCCGCTGTTTTTGTTCGATGAAGAAAAGAAGAAAAAACGGCCGGTGCTGGGCGTTCAGCTGAGCCCAAAACCAGGGGAGCGGCCGAAACGAACGATCACCAATGCGCTCGATTTGTATGAGGCGCTGTTTGCGGCCATGAGAGAGGCGCATGATGCGCGCTACATTTCGCGCCGCCATGAAAAAAACATCGTCTTTTTGCCGGTGGACAACGTTATTTCCACGGAATTTTCCATCGACCTGGAAGCGCGCCGGCGCCTGATCGATTACGGACGCGAGCGGACGCGGCAGTTTTTGCGCCAATGGGCGTACTAGACGGGAAAGCGACAATAGGTCACACCTCTGCCGCCGATTTTTTAGCTGAACGGCAGAGGCAAACAAAAAAGAATCAAGCTAAAACGAAGCTCGATTCTTTTTTTTGCCTTTTTTGCCCTCGATCACGGTCAAGTGCGGAATGGCCGTCCGTTTTTTCAGCGACCGCTTCAGTTTCGCCGGCTTTGCTTGTTTGCGCCCGGAGCGGGGATGGAGCTTTTTCGACTGCCGCACCGCCTTTAAATACGATAACCGATCTTGATCGGTGCGGCGTTGGTATACGAACCGGTAGAAGAGATAAATGGCGGCCAAAAACAGCGCAACAAACAACAGCTGGCGGAACAGCACCGTCGGATGGGCAAAAAGGGTATAGACAATGCCAAGCGTTCCAAGCAAAATCATAAGCCCGACAAGCGGATGAATGGCCCGGCGCCGCAATGAGTCCACCCCCTTTGATCGATTACTGCACCGCTTGTTTCCTTTCGGCTTCCGCTTCCAAATCAAGAAGCCGCTGAAACGAGGCGATGGCCACTTCCACTTGGTCATCGTCCGGTTCTTTTGTCGTCAACCGCTGCAGCCATAGCCCGGGATAGCCAAGCCAGCTTAGCAGCGGAATATCCCTCAATTTATTTGTAAACTGCAAGACTTCAAACGAAACGCCAAGCACGACAGGAATTAAAGCGAGCCTGTTTGCGATTCGCAGCCAAAGCGGATCCGTCGGCACGAACAAATAAAGGAACAAGCTGATCATGACAGTAAATAAAATGAAGCTGCTGCCGCATCGGTAGTGAAGGCGCGAGGCGCGCTGGACGTGCTCAACAGTGAGCGGCCACCCCGCTTCAAAGGCGTTGATGACTTTATGTTCCGCCCCGTGGTATTGGAACACGCGCCTAACAAGCGGCGTCAACGAAATAAAGTAAATGTAGCCGAGCAAAAGAGCAAGCTTAAAGGCTCCTTCAAGCAAAATTTGCCCCATTTTCCCCGGTACGAGCGGTTTAAAGGCGTCGGCGGCGAGCGCCGGAACGAGCGTAAAAATGGTTTTGGCGAATAAAAACGATAGCACGCCGATGACGGCGGCGCCGAGAATCAGCCCGAATTTGGAGCGGTTTTCTTCGGCGGCCTGTTTTTCGTCCGAGGACGCCTCATATTGTTCGCTGGCAAACTGCAAATGCTTGGCCCCGTTTGCGCTCGCCTCAATAATGGCGACAATGCCGCGGACAAACGGGATTTTTTTCAGGGCAGCCAGCGTCGGATGGCTGCGGCGAGGCAGCGTAAAATAGTCAATCGTCCCGTCATGACGGCGAATAGCGGTGACGGAGTGCGTCTTGCCGGCAAACATCACCCCTTCAACGACCGCTTGGCCGCCGTATAACGGTTTCTCCATTGATGATTTCATCAGGCCAACACCAACCTATTTTTTATGTTTATTATTTTATTCTACAAGAAACATCCGGAAACCTCTAGGTTGATGCTACTATTATGATTTCCAAAAAATCCATGATTTACACAAGGGCGGTCATTTTTTCGTTTGATTCATGGGACGGTCGGCTGTCGGTCATACTAACTGACAAGGAGGTGCACGATGATGGCGGAACAAAAAGGGAAGCTTGAGCAGGAGGAGACGGAGCGGCCGATGACGCTCATACAAAAAACGATCATCATCGGGTTTGTCGGCGGGGTGTTTTGGAGTTTGATCGGCTATTTGGCTTATTTTTTCCATTTCAGTGAAATCAGTCCGAATATGATTCTCATCCCGTGGGTTGCCGGGGACTGGAAATATGGGAAAGCCGGCAATTATGCGGCCATCGTGCTGATCGGCATCATTTCCATTGCGGCGGCGCTTTTGTACTACGCGTTCCTGCGCAAGATCGCCGGTATGTGGGCGGGAATGGTATATGGCGTGGTGCTTTGGATGATTGTCTTTTATTTGTTTAATCCACTGTTTCCAAACGTCCAACCAGTTGCAGATTTAGAAACGAATACGATTATTACGACGCTTTGCTTATACATTTTATATGGCGTATTTGTCGGGTATTCGATTTCTTTTGAAACGCAAGAAATGAATCGAACGGCGTTAAATGTCGGAAAAGAGGCGGCAAATGAAGGAAACTGACGAAGCTTCTTTTCGCTCTCATCCGCTGAAGTAAGTGCTGCATCAAGCGCCGCGCGGACGTCTAGCGGAAACGACCATCTTTATGGTAAAATAAAGAAGGTTTTGCATGTTTCAGCATCAGTCCATGGCTGCTGCGGGCGCTCGTGAAACTGGCGCGCCTACGAGGTTTTTCGCGTCATCCTGACCGCGAAGATTTTCTCCGCTCTCGACGCAGGCAGCGGAGGAGACGAGCACACTCTAAGGGAAGAGGAGACGGAAACATGGAAAAGCTGGAAAAGCTTCGGGAGCTTCTTGACGAGCAGCATATCGACGGGCTGTTAGTAACAAACGGCTACAACCGCCGCTATTTGACCGGGTTTACTGGCACGGCCGGCGCTGTACTTGTCAGCCGTCAAGGGGCGGTGTTGGTTACGGACTTCCGCTACGTCGAACAAGCATCGAGGCAAGCCCAAGGGTTTGAAGTCGTCCAGCACAGCGGGCCGATCATCGAAGAAATTGCCAATCAGGTGAAGCGGCTTGGCATCAAGAGGCTTGGCTTTGAGCAAGAACATGTCACCTATGCCGCATACAAGTCGTATGAAGAAGCCATCCGCGCTGAACTCGTGCCAACGTCTTGGCTCGTAGAAAAATTGCGCTTGATTAAGTCAGAGGCAGAGATTAAGATATTAAAGGAAGCAGCAGAAATCGCTGATGCGGCGTTTTCGCACATTTTGTCGTTCATCCGTCCAGGCGTTAAAGAAATCGAAGTGGCGAATGAGCTGGAATTTTTTATGCGCAAACAAGGGGCGTCTTCGTCCTCCTTTGATACGATCGTTGCCTCCGGCTACCGTTCGGCGCTGCCGCACGGGGTGGCGTCAGAGAAAACGATCGAGCGCGGCGAGCTCGTCACGCTTGATTTCGGGGCTTACTATAAAGGGTATTGTTCCGACATTACGAGAACGGTCGCCGTCGGCGACATTAGCGTGGAGCTGCGGACGATCTATGACATCGTTCTTGAAGCGCAGCAACGCGGCATGAACGGGCTCAAGGCAGGCATGACCGGCAAAGAGGCTGATGCGCTCACGCGCGATTACATCCGCGAAAAAGGGTATGGCGACTATTTCGGCCATTCGACCGGCCATGGGATTGGATTGGAAATTCACGAAGGGCCGACGCTTTCGTTCCGTTCGGATGTCGTGCTTGAGCCAGGCATGGTTGTCACCGTCGAGCCGGGCATTTACATCCCGGGGCTTGGCGGGGTGCGCATCGAGGACGATACGGTCATCACTGCTGACGGGAACGAAGCGCTCACCCATTCGCCAAAAGAACTGATCATTTTATAATGGATTGCGTGAGGAGGATTTCGGCTAATGATTTCAGTCAACGATTTTCGCACAGGACTTACGATTGAGGTGGACGGCGAGATTTGGCGCGTCCTTGAATTCCAGCACGTCAAGCCGGGCAAGGGGGCGGCGTTCGTCCGTTCGAAGCTGCGCAATTTGCGCACCGGCGCCATTCAGGAGCGGACGTTCCGCGCCGGCGAAAAAGTGAACCGGGCGCAAATCGACACACGCAAAATGCAATATTTGTACGCCAACGGCGACCAACACGTTTTTATGGATATGGAAACGTACGAACAAATCGAGCTGCCGGCGAAACAAATCGAGCATGAATTGAAGTTCTTGAAAGAGAATATGGAAGTATTTATTATGATGTACCAAGGCGAAACGATCGGCGTCGAGTTGCCGAACACCGTCGAGCTGAAAGTCGTCGAAACAGAGCCGGGCATTAAAGGTGACACCGCTTCTGGCGGTTCGAAGCCGGCGAAGCTCGAAACCGGCCTTGTCGTTCAAGTGCCGTTTTTCGTCAACGAAGGCGACACGCTCATCATTAATACGGCCGACGGCACGTACGTTTCGCGGGCGTAAGCGCAAGCCCGACAGGCACCGTCTCGGACACCTTCCGGGGCGGTGTTTTTTATGCGCAAAATGGGCGCCGTTTTGCTCTCCCCCATCGTTTTCCTCAGTAAAAACTTCTTCTGAAACGGCTTGTTTTCGCATACGTTTGTACTAATCGATCCCATTTGGCAAAACAGGAGGGGAACATGAAACATTGGCTGCGATCGATCGACCCGTCCGTTATGGCCATGGCTGGCATGCGGATGGTGTCCGCGTTCATTGAACTGAGCGCGGCGCTGTTGATGCTTGTGTTCAATGACGTGAAAAAAGCGCTTGCCGTTAATGCCGCGCTTGCTGTCGTCGGTCCAACCGTCATGATGGTGACCATGGCGATTGGACTGCTTTCGCTTGCGGACGAGCTCTCGTTTTCACGGCTTGGGCTTGTGGCGCTCGGGATCGCGCTCATTTTGTTCGCAATTTACAAGTAAGGCATAAACGGCGCATTCCGCCCATACATATGAACTAGTCCACAAGAAAAGGGGGAGGGCCATGGAAGCGGTGTGGGGAATTTTGCCGAAAACGGTCGCCGCCGCGTTGCAGCACCATCTTCCTTCATGCCGCCGCGGAATTGAAGAAATCCGCATCCGCGTCTCCCGGCCGCTTGAGGTGATCGTCGACGGAACGGCCCGATTGCTGCCGTATGAAGTGACGAAAGAAGACGGCGTGCATTTGCTCAACAAATTGAGTCATTATTCGATCTATGCCGTCGAAGAAGAGCTGAAGCGCGGATTTATGACGATTGAGGGGGGCATCGCGTTGGGCTGGCCGGCAAAGTCATTACTGAAGGGGGCAAGGTGAAAGCGATCCGCGATGTTTCCTCGTTTAACATTCGCATCGCCAAGGAACAGATCGGCATCGCCGAGCCGCTGATTCCGTATGTGTACGACGGCCGCTGGCGTCATACGATGATCATCGGCTCGCCGCAGACGGGAAAAACGACGCTCCTGCGCGATGCGGCGCGCTTGATTAGCAGCGGGACGAGGCGCATTCCGGCGCAAAAGGTGGCGATCGTTGACGAACGATCGGAAATCGCTGGCTGTGTGAAAGGGATTCCTCAGTTTTCGTTCGGCCCGCGCCTTGACGTGTTGGACGCCTGCCCGAAAGCGGAAGGGATGATGATGATGATCCGCTCGATGAGCCCTGATGTCATGATTGTCGACGAAATCGGGCGCGAGGAGGACAGCGAGGCAGTGCTTGAAGCGGCCAATGCTGGCGTCTCTGTATGGACGACTGTGCACGGCCGCAACATCCAAGACGTCTGGCAACGTCCGACGCTCGGACCGGTGATGGAACAAAAGGTGTTTGAACGGTTTATTGAGCTGACGAACATTCCCCATCCCGGCTCAATCCGACGCATTCTCGACGCTGGCGGAACGGTGCTGTATGAAAGGGCGGTGGTCCATCGATGAAATGGTTTGGCGCTCTGTTGATTCTCGCCGCCTCAACATGGCTTGGGTTTGCCGCCGCCCGCGTGTTGCACGAGCGGCCGCTCCAGCTCCGCCAGCTGAAAGCGGCGCTGAGGGCGCTTGAGGCGGAAGTGATGTATGGCCATACGCCGCTTGCCGACGCCGCTATGCATCTCGCCCGGCAAACGGCCGCCCCGTTGTCCGAATTGTTCGAGCGGTTTGCCGCCGCGTTATGCACAGAAGAAACGAGCGCCGCCGAGGCATGGGAAAAAAGCTTGCGAGCCGTATGGGGAAAAACCGCTCTAAAGCAAGGAGAATTTGAAGTGATGAAACAATTTGGCGCCACGCTTGGCCAATACGACCGGCTCACCCAGCAAAGGCAAATCGCGCTGGCGCTCGCCCATCTTGAGCGGGAGGAAGCGGAAGCGCTAGACAACCAGGCGCGCTACGCCAAGATGGCGAAAAGTTTAGGCGTGTTGGCCGGCCTGCTGCTCGTCATTTTACTCATGTAGACAGGAGGCAGAATCATGGGCATCGATGTCGATCTCATTTTGAAAATCGCCGGCGTCGGCATCGTCATCGCGTTTTTGCATACGGTGCTCGATCAGATGGGGAGGAAAGAATACGCCCAATGGGTGACGCTGCTCGGCTTTATTTATATTTTGTTTATGGTCGCTTCCATCGTCAGCGATTTGTTCCAAAAAATCAAGGATGTCTTTTTGTTCCGCGGGTAGGAGGGATCGGCCATTGACATTTTGCAAATCGTCGGCCTCGGGTTGATCGCGACGTTTTTGGTCGTGTTGCTGCAAGAGCAAAAGTCGAATCTGGCCTTTTTGTTGACCGTGTTTGTCGGCTGCACCATTTTTCTGTTGTTGGTCGATCAAATCAGCAGCATTTTGGCGATGTTGCGAAAAATGGCCGAAGGCGCCCATATTCAGATGGTGTATTTAGAGACGATGCTGAAAATCATCGGCATTGCCTACATTGCCGAGTTCGCTGCCCAAATTTCCAAAGACGCCGGCCAAGGGGCGATCGCCGCCAAAATTGAGCTCGGCGGAAAAATCATCATTTTGGCGCTGGCGGTCCCGATTTTGACGGCGATCATTGAAGCGGTCATCGGCCTCATCCCGTCGGCGCGCTAAAGGGGGGAACGGATTGAAGCGAACAGCGTTCCTTATTGTCGGGCTGCTTTCTCTCTTTTTTTGTCCGTTGGTCGTACAAGCCGCAAGCGATGGACCGTCGGTCAGCGAGCAGCTCGCTCAGCTCGATGTGAGCGATATCCGCCGCTATTGGGAAACGATCGTCAGCGAGTATGGAGGGTTTTTGCCGGAAAGCGAGAAAGGGCCGCTCACCGATTTTTTAAGCGGCGACAAGCAATGGTCGCCGTCCGAATGGCTGAAGGCGCTCGCCCGCTATTTGTTTTATGAACTGCAGGTGAACGGCAAACTGCTCGGCACGCTCATTTTGCTTGCTGTCTTCAGCACGGTGCTGCAATCGCTGCAAAATGCGTTCGCTCAGCAGGAAGTAAGCAAAATCGCCCAGGCGGTCGTCTATATGGTGCTCTTGTTGATCGCCTTAAACAGCTTTCGCCTCGCGGCGGATTATGCGCTTGAGGCGGTGCGGACGATGAGCCATTTCATCATCGCCCTCGTTCCGCTGCTGCTCGCCCTGCTCGCCACTTCCGGCGGGGTCGCGTCGGCGGCGTTTTTCCACCCGATCATTTTGTTTGTGATGAACACCACCGGCACGGTCGTTGAATACGTCACCTTGCCGCTTTTGCTTTTGGCTGCGCTGCTTTCTGTCGTCAGCACGCTCAGCGACCGTTACAAGGCGACTCAGCTCGCCGATTTGCTCAACAAAGCCTCCCTCGGTTTGCTCGGCCTCATTTTGACCGTGTTCCTTGGCGTCATGTCCGTGCGAGGAGCGACAGCGGCCGTGGCTGACGGCGTGGCGCTCCGGGCGGCGAAATTTGTCACCGGCAATTTCATCCCGGTCGTCGGCAAGCTGTTCACTGATGCCGCCGATACGGTCGTCGCCGCTTCCATGCTGTTGAAAAATACGGTCGGGTTGGTCGGGGCGGCGATTTTGCTCATGATCGCCATCTTTCCAGCGGTGAAAATTTTCGCCATCGTCATCGTCTACAAACTATCGGCTGCTCTTCTACAGCCGCTTGGCGGCGGACCGGTATTGTCCTGCCTCAACATCATCGGCAAAAGCATCGCTTACGTGCTGGCGGCGCTGCTCATTGTGTCGCTCATGTTTTTCTTAAGCCTCACCGTCATGGTGATGGCCGGAAACATTACGATGATGGTCCGCTAGGGGGAGCGCTATGCAGCTAGTCATTGAGTGGGTGACAAACATCATTTTGTTTTTGTTGTTTGCTGTCATCATCGATTTTTTGCTGCCGTCGGGGACGATGCAAAAATACGTGAAAATGGCTGTCGGGCTTATGCTCGTTCTCGTGATGCTCGCTCCGGTGCTCCGGCTCGCTTCCGTTGATCCCGAGCAGCTCATCGCGTCGGCGCTCGTCCATTTTTCCAACGGCCGTGCGGGGGAGGAGGCAATAAAAAATCAAATCGAACAGCAGAAAAAAGAAATACAAGCCTCGCAACGCGCATATATTTTAAAACAAATGGCTGTCCAGCTCGAAAACGATGTCAATGAGGAGTTGATGGAAAAGTATGGGCTGAAAGCGGATGTCAACGTTTACGCCAAGCCAGGCGACGACTGGCGCATGCCGGATGACATCAAGACGATTGAGGTCGTCCTTTCGAAACAGAAGTCAGCCGGTTTGGTGGAACCGGTTGTCATCGATACGACGAAGCCGCCGGCTTTGCCGGAGGGCGATGCTTCGCTGGCAGAGGAGGTGCGCGCTTTTCTCGCCGGCCGATGGGAAATCGATGAAGATAAAATTGACGTGCAATTTAGGGGGAGGGAATAGAGGGGGGATGTTGCCGCTCATCAAACGGCTCTTTTCTTCAGCGCCGAAAGACGGGGAAGGAGCACAGAAAAAATGGCCGTTTTCGTACGTCGTCGTCCTGCTGTTGGCTGGTGTCGCCTTGATGGCGGCAAGCCATTGGGCAAACAGTGGAGAGGAAGCCGAAGCGAAGCCTTCCGCCGGGCAGCCGTCCGCTCCAGCCGAGCCGGCATTCCTGGCAAGCAAGGAGACGAAAGAGAAAGTGATCGCCGCCTATGAGGAGCGGTACGAAAAAGAACTGAAAGCCGCTCTTGAGGCGATCGAAGGGGTGGATGATGTCACGGTCGTCGTCAATCTCGATTCCACGGAGTTGAAACTGTATGAGAAAAAGCGTTCGACTCAGCAGCAGACAACGGAAGAGAGCGACAAGGAAGGCGGGAAGCGGACGATCGAAAACGAGTCGACCAATGAAGAAGTCATCATTATTCATAACGGCGAAGAAGAAACGCCGCTTGTCGTCGCCACGAAAAAGCCGGACATCCGCGGCGTTCTCGTTGTCGCCAAAGGGGCGGATAATTTGCAAATCAAAAAATGGATCGTCGAGGCGGTGACGCGCGTGTTAAACGTTCCGAGCTACCGCGTCGCTGTCTTGCCGAAAAAATGACCGGGTAAGGGGAGGAGATCGGCATGTTGAAAAAACAAACCGTATGGCTGTTGACGATGTTGAGCTTGGTCGTTGTGCTGTCGGTCTATTACGTGACAGCTCCAAAAAATATGAACGACAGTCCGGCATTTACCGCCAATAAGAAAACGGAAAAAACAACCGATCAGCCGAGCGTCGCTGTCGAAGAGGCGAAAAAGCCGTCCGCGTCTGGCGAAACGGGCGACGACTTGTTTACAGCGCTGCGCATGAAAATTGAGGATGAACGGAGCCGGCTGCGCGATGAGCTGAACGCCATTGTCGCTTCAGCGAACGCGACGGCGGAAGAAAAAAGTGAAGCGCTCGACAAAATTGAAAAATTGCAAGCATTGTCCGAAAAAGAAGCAACGTTGGAGACGCTCATCAAATCGAAAGGCGGTTATGAAGACGTGCTCGTGCGCGCCGATGACAACCAAGTGCGCGTGACGATCAAAGCGAAACAAAGCTCAGCTAAATCGGCGAATGAAGTCATTCATATGGTGAAAAAAGAAATACCCGATGCTGAATACGTGACGGTTGAGTTTCAGCCGGCTGGATGAACGCGCTGCTCTTTAGGGCAGCTTCTTTTTTTGCGGAAAAGTCTTTTGTTTGTCCTACTGTTGTGTGTATAATCGTTATGGACACGTTTAGGCACCGCCAGAAAGGAACGGGCTGCACGATACTTGGAGAAAGGTGTGAGATCGATGAAAATTCAAGAAATCCGTGAATTGATCCGCTTGGTCGACCAGTCCTCAATTGACGAATTCGTATACGAACAAGGCGAAACAAAAGTACATATGAAAAAAGGAACGACTGCTGTCGCCGTTGCGTCGGCTGCGGCCGCACAGACGGCGGTCGCGCCGCCGGCGCCTGCCGCTCCGGCAGCGGTCGAACCGGCTTCGGCAGCTGCTCCCGTTCAAGCAGCGGCCTCAGAAGCGCCGGCACCGAAAGCGGAAACGCCGGTGGTCAAAGAAGAAAAGCCGGCTGTGGAAGGCAACTTGCATCAAATTACTTCGCCGATGGTCGGCACGTTCTACGCAGCGCCGGCGCCGGACAAGCCGCCGTATGTGAAGCCGGGCGACAAAGTGAAAAAAGATACGGTCGTTTGCATCATCGAGGCGATGAAGCTGTTTAATGAAATTGAAGCGGAAGTCGATGGCGAAATTGTCGAGGTGTTGGTGCAAAACGGCCAGCTCGTCGAATATGGCCAGCCGTTGTTTTTAGTCAAGCCTGAATAAGGGAGAGAACGGACGATGATCAAAAAAGTGTTGGTGGCGAACCGCGGGGAAATCGCCGTCCGCATCATCCGCGCCTGCCGCGAGCTTGGGATTGAGACGGTCGCTGTCTTTTCGCAAGCCGACCGCGACGCCTTGCACGTGCAGCTGGCTGATGAGGCGTACTGCATCGGGCCGACCGCTTCGAAAGACAGCTATTTAAATTTCACAAACATTATGAGCGTCGCCACGCTGACTGGCTGTGACGCCATCCACCCCGGTTACGGGTTTTTGGCGGAAAATGAAGCGTTCGCCGAGCTGTGCCGTGAATGCAACGTGACATTTATCGGCCCAAGTCCGGAAGCGATTGCAAAAATGGGCATTAAAGACATCGCTCGCGAGACGATGCGCGAGGCGGGGGTGCCGATCGTGCCTGGGTCGCGCGGGGTTATCGAAAGCCTTGATGAGGCGCGGGCGATTGCCGAAGAGATCGGCTATCCGGTCATCATTAAAGCGACGGCCGGCGGCGGCGGGAAAGGAATCCGCGTCGCCCGCGACGAAGGCGAGCTCGTCAAAGGCATCAACATCACCCAGCAGGAAGCGGCGACGGCGTTTGGCAACCCAGGCGTCTATATTGAAAAATATATCGAAGATTTCCGCCATGTCGAAATTCAAGTGCTCGCTGATTCGTACGGCAATACGATTCATCTCGGTGAGCGCGACTGCTCGATCCAGCGCCGGTTGCAAAAACTGGTCGAGGAAGCGCCGTCGCCGGCGCTTGACGACGAGATGCGCCGGAAGATGGGCGAGGCAGCCGTCAAGGCGGCAAAAGCGGTCAACTACACCGGCGCCGGCACGGTTGAATTTATTTATGACCACCGGAACAAGCAATTTTACTTCATGGAGATGAATACGCGCATTCAAGTCGAGCATCCGGTCACCGAACTGATCACCGGCATCGATTTGGTCAAGGAGCAAATCCGCATCGCCGCCGGTGAAAAGCTGTCGATCACCCAAGAGGACGTCACGTTTAACGGCTGGGCGATCGAGTGCCGGATCAACGCCGAAAATCCAGCGAAAAACTTTATGCCGTCGCCGGGGAAAATCGCCATGTACCTGCCGCCGGGCGGCCCGGGCGTGCGCGTCGATTCCGCCGTCTATCCAGGCTATACGATCCCGCCGTATTATGATTCGATGATCGCCAAATTGATCGTTCATGCGCCGACGCGTGCGGAAGCGATCGCCCGCATGAGACGGGCGCTTTCGGAGTTTATCATCGAAGGCATTCATACAACGATTCCGTTCCACATAAAATTAATGGAGCATGAGAATTTTCAAAGCGGTGAGTTTAATACGAAGTTTTTGGAGTTATATGATATTATGAAGGCGGAATAGGAGGTGCCTTATGTCTGAGCATGTCTTTGAAACAGAGCAAGTGTACCCGGCGCTCGGCAAGGTGGAAATTGCACCGGAAGTGATTGAGGTGATCGCTGGCATCGCGGCGTCAGAAGTCGACGGCATCGCGCAAATGCGCGGCAATTTTGCCGCCGGCGTCGCCGAGCGGTTTGGAAAGAAACACCATGGCAAAGGCGTCAAGGTTGATTTGCGCGACGACGGCGTCGTCATCGATCTTTATTGCCTCGTCCAGTTTGGCGCATCGATTCCGAACGTGGCGAAAAAGGTGCAGGAAAATGTGCGCCAGGCGCTTTGGAACATGACCGGCCTCGAGGCGAGCGAAGTGAACGTTCATATCGTCGGCATCCAGTTTGAGGGCGGCAAGCAGGAACAAGGCGTGGTCGAACAGTGATCTCGCAAGGCAGTTGCTTTTTCGGCGGCTGCCTTTTTGTTTTTTTGGCCAAAGTTTGTTATTGTAATGAACGAGGCCGTTGTGGCGCAACCAACGGCAGCGCGAATGATTTGTGGGAAAAGGCTGGCTTTTTCCGAAAAATATGATATGATTTCATTGTGAATGTTCGTTTTTTGGAAAGGGGGACCGCCATGAAGCGGCATGAAGCACGGGAAAAGGCGTTGCAGGCGCTGTTTCAAATCGATGTCGGACGCATTCCACCAGACGAGGCGCTCCACAATGTCACGGGCGGCGGCGACATCGACCCGTTTTTGCGCCAGCTCGTCTTTGGCGTCGTCGAGCACCAGGAGGAGATTGACGAGCTGTTGCGCGCCAATTTGGAAAAATGGACGCTTGAACGCGTCGCCAACGTTGACCGCGCCATTTTGCGCATGGCGACGTACGAGATGAAATACGCCGATGATGTGCCGGTAAGCGTCAGCCTCGATGAGGCGGTCGAGCTGGCGAAAAAATTCGGCGATTGGAAATCCGGAAGTTTTGTCAACGGCGTGCTTTCGAAAGTGAAGGCGGCGCTGCAAAAATAAAACCGGCTGCATCGCGGGCAGATATCGAACGATGAACGAGGAGAGGGGAACGAAACACGATGACAGCACAAATCATTAGCGGAACGGAGATGGCGAGGACGATTCGCACCGCATTGGCGGATGAAGCCGCACAGTTGAAAGCGGACGGCGTTGAGCCGGGGCTGGCCGTCATTCTAGTCGGCGACGATCCGGCATCGCATTCGTATGTAAAAGGAAAACAAAAAGCGTGCGCCGAGGTCGGCATTCGCTCGTTCCTTTACACGTTTCCGGCGGCGATCGACGAAGAGACGCTGCTTGCGAAAATCCGCGAGTTAAACGTCGATCCGGCGGTGCACGGCATTTTAGTGCAGCTGCCGCTGCCGGATCACATTTGCGAATGGTCGGTCATTGAAACGATCGCACCGGAAAAAGATGTCGATGGGTTTCACCCGATCAATGTCGGAAAAATGATGATCGGCCAACGGGCGTTTCTCCCTTGCACTCCGCATGGCATTTTAGTGATGGTGCAATCGGCCGGCATTGACATCGCCGGCAAGCACGTCGTCGTCGTCGGCCGAAGCAACATCGTCGGCAAACCGGTTGGCCAGCTGTTTTTGCGCGAACATGCCACCGTCACCTACACTCACTCGAAAACGCCGGATTTGGCCGCCATCACTCGGCAGGCGGACATTTTGATCGTCGCTGTCGGCAAGGCGCGCCTCATCGGCCCGGAACACATCAAGCCCGGGGCGGTCGTCATCGACGTCGGCGTCAACCGGCTTGAGAACGGCAAATTGTGCGGCGATGTCGATTTTGACGCTGTGAAAGAAGTGGCTGGCTATATTACGCCGGTGCCGGGTGGAGTCGGGCCGATGACGATTACAATGCTCTTGCACAACACGATTGAAGCGGCACGGCAGCTGGCCGCAAAGTGAGGGCAGGATCAGTGGAAGTGAAATATGTGACGGTCGGGGCGTTGACGAAGTACATCAAACGCAAGTTCGATGTCGACCCGCATTTGCGCGATCTATGGGTGAAGGGCGAGATTTCGAATTTTAAGCAGCATTCGCGCGGCCATATGTATTTTACGTTGAAAGACAGCCAAGGACGCATTGCCGCCGTCATGTTCGCCGGCTACAACCATCATTTGCCATTCCGTCCTGAAGATGGGATGAACGTGCTCGCGCGCGGGGAAATTTCCGTCTATGAACCGAACGGCAACTATCAGCTTTATGTCAAAGAAATGCAGCCGGAAGGTGTCGGAAGCCTCTATCTAGCCTACGAACAGCTGAAGCAGCGGCTCGAGGCGGAAGGGTTGTTTTCGCCGGTCCATAAAAAGCCGCTTCCAGCCTTCCCTCGCTGCATCGGCGTCGTTACATCGCCGACTGGAGCGGCGGTGCGCGATATTATGACGACGATTCGCCGCCGCTATCCGCTCGCTAAAGTCATTTTGTTTCCAGCGCTCGTTCAAGGGGACGGGGCGGCGCCCTCCATCGTGCGCGCCATCGAGCGGGCGAATTCGTTCGGCGGGGTTGATGTGCTGATTGTCGGCCGCGGCGGCGGCTCGATCGAAGAATTGTGGGCGTTCAATGAAGAAATCGTCGCTCGCGCCATCTTCGCCTCAAAAATACCGATTATTTCCGCTGTCGGCCATGAAACAGATTTTACGATCGCCGACTTTGTCGCCGATTTGCGGGCGCCGACGCCGACGGCAGCAGCTGAGATGGCGGCGCCGCATGTTGGGGAGCTCGCTGAGCGGCTCGCCGAGCGGAAATGGCGGCTCATCCGCGCCATGAAAGAGCAGCTTGCCGCTGATAAAGAGCAGCTTCGCCGGCTGCAAGGATCCTACGCATTCCGCTATCCCAAGCGGCTCTATGAACAAAAAGAACAGCAGCTTGATGCGTTGCTTGAGCGGCTTAGCCGCCAACGCGAACGGCTCGTCGACAAACATCGTCAGCGGTTGCATGAGCTTGACATGAGACTATGGCGGCACCATCCAGCTGCAGAGCTTGAGCGGATGAAAGAACGGCAAAAGGCGGCCGCCAATGCGCTGGAAAAAGCGATGCGCACCGCGGTGGAGCGCCATCGGTTCCGCTTTCGCTCCAACCTCGCCCGGCTTGAGGCGCTCAGTCCGCTTCGCATCATGGAGCGCGGCTACAGCTTGGTGTACAATGAGCAGGGCGAGCTCGTGAAACGAACGAACCAGCTTCGAATCGGCGAGCATCTTTCCATTCAAGTTCAAGACGGACGAGTCGATTGTCAAGTGACGGGAGTGGAGGAAAAACACGTATGAGCGAAGAAAAAGAGATGACGTTTGAAGAAGCGATGAAAAAACTGGAGGAAATCGTCGAAAAGCTCGAGGAAGGGAACGTGCCGCTTGAGGAGGCGATCGCCTTTTTTCAAGAAGGCATGAAACTGTCCAAGCTTTGCCATGATAAATTGCAGCATGTGGAGAAACAGTTGGAGTACATGCTGCGTGAAGACGGCGAGCTTGTCCCTTTTTCGCCGGAGGAGGAGTGACGGGTGGCGCAGCTTTCGGTTGAACAGTTTCTCAACGAACAAAAACGGGCCGTCGAGGCGGCGCTTTCCTCCTATATGGCGCGGCTTCGTGGGCCGGAGACGCTGAAAAAGGCGATGGCCTACTCGCTTGAGGCCGGCGGCAAACGAATCCGCCCGCTTTTGTTGCTGGCGACCATCCAAGCGCTTGGCAAAGACCCGGCGATCGGTCTGCCAGTCGCTTGCGCCATTGAAATGATCCATACGTACTCGCTCATTCATGATGATTTGCCAAGCATGGACAACGATGATTTGCGGCGCGGCAAACCGACGAACCATAAAGTGTTCGGCGAGGCGATGGCCATTTTGGCCGGGGACGCCTTGCTTACGTATGCGTTTCAATTGATCGCCGAGGTTGATGACGACCGCGTTCCGCCTTCCGTCCGGCTGCAGCTCATCGAGCAGCTCGCGAAGGCGGCCGGCCCGGAAGGCATGGTCGCTGGACAGGCGGCTGATATGGAGGCGGAAGGAAAAACGCTGGCGCTTGCGGAACTGGAATACATCCACCGCCATAAGACGGGGAAAATGTTGCAATACAGCGTGCACGCCGGCGCCCTGCTTGGCGGCGCCGATGGTCGGCAGACGCGCGAACTCAACGAGTTCGCCGCACATTTAGGCCTCGCCTTTCAAATTCGCGACGATATTTTGGACATTGAAGGAATGGAAGAAAAAATCGGCAAGCGAGTCGGCAGCGACCGCGACAACAAGAAGGCGACATATCCGGCGCTTCTTTCGCTAGGCGGTGCCAAAGAGAAACTGGCGTTTCACATCGACGCCGCGAAGCGCCATTTGCAACAAGCCAAAATCGATGACGCGGTGCTGGCCTACATTTGCGAGCTTGTCGCGGTCCGCGACCACTGATGCGGGGCGGCGGCCTCTTGTTCCCGTTGTTCGCTTTCCTTCGGGGCGGAGGCGGCCTTGTTTTTTTGGTTGTTTTCCGCCGGGCGGCCGCCGCAAGTTCTATAGATACACCACAAAACGCGTCCTAGGTGGTGACGGGCTGCGTTGGCGGGAAAAGTCGATTTTTCGCGCCGGATCATGTATAATAATACTACCTGTACGAGGAGAAACGGCTCGGAGAACGACAGAATGAAAGCGAGTGATCTTTGTTGGACTTGACAAAAATTGACCATCCGCGCGTTGTCAAAAACATGTCCATTCCTGAGCTGAAACGGTTAAGCGCCGAGATTCGGCGGTTTTTAATTGAGAAGTTGTCGAAAACGGGCGGACATATCGGCCCAAACTTAGGGGTCGTCGAGCTGACGATCGCCCTCCACCGCGAATTCGACAGCCCAAAAGACAAGCTCATTTGGGATGTCGGACACCAGTCATACGTGCATAAAATTTTGACCGGACGCGCCGCCGCGTTTGACACGCTCCGCCAATACAAGGGGCTGTCCGGGTTCCCGAAACGGAGCGAAAGCGAGCATGACGTGTGGGAAACGGGCCATAGCTCGACGTCGCTGTCGGCGGCGATGGGAATGGCGATCGCCCGTGATTTGAAAGGGACGGATGAATACATCGTGCCGATCATCGGCGACGGGGCGCTCACCGGCGGCATGGCGCTTGAGGCGCTCAACCATATCGGGC
Source organism: Geobacillus sp. PLS 41 (assembly GCF_056494105.1). Taxonomy (NCBI): domain Bacteria; kingdom Bacillati; phylum Bacillota; class Bacilli; order Caryophanales; family Anoxybacillaceae; genus Geobacillus; species Geobacillus sp. PLS 41. The sequence goes on from NZ_CM151395.1 coordinate 1,697,259, forward strand.
ATGAGAAAACGGATATGATTGTCATCTTAAACGACAATGAAATGTCGATCGCCCCGAACGTCGGCGCGTTGCACAACATCCTCGGTCGGTTGCGCACCGCCGGCAAATACCAGTGGGTGAAAGATGAACTGGAGCTGCTGCTCAAGCGCATCCCAGCGGTCGGCGGCAAGCTGGCGGCGACGGCCGAGCGGCTGAAAGACAGCTTGAAATATTTGCTTGTCTCCGGCGTGTTTTTCGAAGAGCTCGGGTTTACGTATTTAGGCCCGGTCGACGGCCACGATTTTGAGGATTTGTTTGAGAACTTGCGCTATGCGAAGAAGATGAAAGGTCCGGTGCTTGTGCATGTCATCACGAAGAAAGGGAAAGGATACAGTCCGGCGGAAAACGACAAAGTCGGCACATGGCACGGCACAGGGCCGTACAAAATCGAAACCGGCGCTTTTGTCAAAACGAAAGAGGCCGGTCCGTCATGGAGCGCGCTTGTCAGCGAAACCGTGCGCCGGCTCGCTCGCACCGACCCGCGCATCGTCGCGATTACGCCGGCGATGCCGGTCGGCTCGAAACTGGAAGGGTTCGCAAGCGAGTTTCCAGATCGGATGTTTGATGTTGGCATCGCCGAGCAGCACGCGACAACGCTCGCGGCTGGATTGGCGACGCAAGGGATGAAACCGTTTTTGGCCATTTATTCGACATTTTTGCAGCGCGCCTATGACCAAGTCGTCCATGATGTATGCCGGCAAAACTTAAATGTCTTTTTCGCCATTGACCGTGCTGGGTTGGTCGGGGCGGACGGCGAAACGCACCAAGGGGTGTTTGACATCGCCTTTTTGCGCCATGTGCCGAATTTGGTGTTGATGATGCCAAAAGACGAAAACGAAGGACAGCACATGGTGTACACCGCCATCCGCTACGACGACGGGCCAATCGCCATGCGTTTCCCGCGCGGCAACGGGCTTGGCGTACCGCTTGATGAGGAGCTGAAAGAAATCCCAATCGGCACGTGGGAAGTGTTGCGCGACGGCTGCGATGCGGCGATTTTGACGTTTGGCACGACGATTTCGATGGCGCTTAAGGCGGCCGACGAGCTGGCGAAAGACGGCATATCGGTGAAAGTCGTCAACGCTCGCTTTTTGAAGCCGATGGACGTGGCGATGCTTCACGAACTGCTTGAGAGCCGCCTGCCGATCTTAACGGTCGAAGAGGCGGTGCTGCAAGGCGGCTTTGGCAGTGCTGTGTTGGAGTTTGCTCATGATCATGGTTATCACGGAGCGGTCATCGAACGGATGGGCATCCCGGACCGCTTTATCGAACATGGAAGCGTCAGCGAGCTGCTCAATGAAATCGGGCTGACGTCGACCCATATCATCGACCGCATCAAAACGATGGTGCCAAGAAAACAGAAAAGGGCTTGAGACATGAAAGGAAAAAAAGAACGGCTCGATGTGCTGCTTGTCGAACGAGGGCTGGCGGAAACGCGGGAAAAGGCGAAGCGAGCGATCATGGCCGGGCTTGTCTATTCAAACGACGTTCGACTCGATAAGCCCGGGGAAAAAGTGCCGGTTGACATTCCGCTTGAGGTGAAAGGCAACCCGCTTCCGTACGTCAGCCGCGGTGGGTTGAAACTGGAAAAAGCGTTGCGCGAGTTTCATATTCGCGTGGAAAATAAAATTGTTCTTGACATCGGCGCGTCGACCGGCGGTTTCACTGACTGCGCCTTGCAGCATGGGGCGAAGCTGACGTATGCCGTCGATGTCGGCTACAACCAGCTTGCCTGGAAGCTGCGTCAAGACGAGCGCGTCGTTGTAATGGAGCGGACGAACTTCCGCTACGTGACGCCGGATCAGTTTACGAAAGGGCTGCCGGAAGTAGCTGTCATCGATGTCTCGTTTATTTCGCTGCGGCTCATTTTGCCGGTCGTCAAGACGGTCATGGTGCCGGGCGGCGATGTGATTGCTCTCGTCAAGCCGCAGTTTGAAGCCGGCAAGGAAAAGGTCGGCAAAAAAGGGATCATCCGCGATCCGAACATTCACGAGGAAGTGCTCGAATCGATCATTCAATTCGCCTGCGCGGAAGGGTTCGATGTTCTTCATTTAACGTATTCACCGATTACCGGCGGCGACGGCAATATTGAATTTTTGCTTCATGCTGCCTATCCTGGAGGAAACCGGGAGGGAGAAAACCGACTGCCAGCATCCGTCGCCGACGTGGTGAGCGAGGCGCATGCCCGATTGCGGGCGGGGAGCGTGGAGCCAAGCGGCAAATAGCGTCGGCGGGACGGACAATCTGCTCTGCACTTTGAAAAGCGGGGAGGTGGCGCAATGTGAACAAAGGGCAAAGGCATATTAAAATTCGCGAAATCATTATGAACCATGACATTGAAACGCAAGACGAGCTTGTCGACCGGCTGAGAGAAGCTGGCTTTAACGTCACCCAGGCGACCGTCTCGCGCGACATTAAAGAAATGCAGCTCGTCAAAGTGCCGATGGCCAACGGCCGCTACAAGTACAGCCTTCCGTCCGACCAGCGCTTCAATCCGTTGCAAAAGCTGAAGCGGGCGCTTGTTGATGTGTTTGTGAAGCTTGACGGAACGGGCAACTTGCTTGTGTTGCGGACGCTGCCGGGCAACGCCCATGCCGTCGGCGTCTTGCTCGACAATTTGGATTGGAACGAAATCGTCGGTACGATTTGCGGCGACGATACGTGCCTGATCATCTGCCGTACTCCGAAAGATGCGGAAAAAGTGTCCGACCAGCTGTTGTCCATGCTCTAGGCGAGGACCGGCCCAGCTTCCGTTCCACGTTCAAGGACGGAACGACAGGGCGGTCCTCGTTTGCAAATCCGAACATACGTGCTATAATCAAAAGTGGAATTAATCGGACAGGCAAGGAGTGGTGAAATGCTCGCCGAGCTGTCGATTAAAAATTTCGCCATTATCGAGTCGCTCTCGTTGTCGTTTGACAAAGGGCTGACGGTGTTAACCGGCGAAACGGGAGCCGGCAAATCGATCATCATCGACGCGATTCATTTGTTGATCGGCGGACGCGGCTCCGCTGAATTTGTCCGCTTTGGAGCGGAAAAGGCGGAAATCGAAGGGCTGTTTTTGCTTGATGATGACCGCCATCCGTGCTGGCAAAAATGCGCAGACGTTGGCATCGACGCCAGCGACGGCATGATCGTGTTGCGCCGCGATATTTTCGCCAACGGCAAAAGCGTCTGCCGCATTAACGGCAAGCTCGTCACGACGGCGGTGCTGCGCGACATCGGGGCGACGCTTGTTGATATTCACGGCCAGCATGAACATCAAGAACTGATGGATCCGTCCCGCCATCTGCCGCTTTTAGACGAGTTCGGCGGCCTAGAGGCGGCAGAGGCGCTTGCTCGCTACCGCGCCGTCTACGAGCGGTATGAGGAGCTCGGAAACAAATTGAAAAAGCTGAGCGAAAATGAACAGCAAATGGCGCACCGGCTTGATTTGCTGACGTTTCAGCTGCGTGAAATCGAGCAGGCGGCGCTCGAGCCGGGCGAGGACGAGCGGCTGATGGAGGAAAAAGTTCGCATCGTCAATTTTCAAAAAATTTATACCGCGCTGCAGAAAAGCTATGAGGCCCTCTCCGGAGAGGGACGCGGGCTTGATTCCATCGGGGAGGCGATGCGCCATCTCGATGACGTCGCAGGCATGGATGCAGCGCTCAAAGATGCGCATGAAACGACGGCGAACTGCTACTATTTGCTCGAGGAAGTCATGTACAAGCTGCGCGATCAAATTGAGGAGATGGAATACGACCCAGAGCGGCTCGATGCCATTGAAAGCCGTCTCGCGGAAATCGGGCAGCTCAAACGAAAATACGGGGCGACGATCGCCGATATTTTGCACTATGCCGAGACGATCGCCGAGGAAATCGAGACAATCGAAAATCGCGAAACGCATGTGCATGAGCTTAAGCAGCAGCTCGCTCTGGTGACGGACGAGTTGCTCACGGAGGCGAAAAACGTCACCGCTGTTCGGCAAACATATGCCCGGCGCCTGATTGAGCGCATTCATCAAGAACTGAAAGACTTGTACATGGACAAAACGAAATTTGACATCGTATTTGCCAAGCGCGAAGGATCGCTTGACGCTCCCTTGGTCGACGGCGTGCCGGTTAGGTTCCAAGAAGATGGCATCGATGTCGTCGAGTTTTACATTTCGACGAACGTCGGCGAGCCGTTAAAACCGCTCGTCAAAGTCGCTTCCGGCGGCGAGCTGTCGCGCATTATGCTGGCGTTGAAAACGATTTTTTCCAAACATCAAGGAGTGACGTCGATTGTTTTTGATGAGGTCGACACCGGTGTCAGCGGACGCGTCGCCCAGGCAATGGCGGAAAAAATTTACCGCATCGCCAGCCAGTCGCAAGTGCTTTGCATTTCCCATCTGCCGCAAGTCGCTGCGATGGCGGACACGCACTTGTTGATCGCCAAAGAGACGGATGGGGAACGGACGAAAACAGTCGTGAGGAAGCTCAATGAGGAGGAGAAAGTGAAAGAAATCGGGCGGATGATTTCCGGCGTCGAGATGACGGAATTGACGAAACGGCATGCCAAAGAGCTGTTGGAACTGGCGGCGAAAATGAAACATTGATTCCTGTTTCCCCTGTTCGTCGAGGGGAGGCGCATCCCTCTCAAAGCGGGCCGATTCCGCCTGCCTGTTCTGCCTTGGCGCCCGCTTTCCTTAAGAGAACTACGGTGTTTCATAAAGATAAGCAAAAAGCCGCGCGGCTGTCCGGATGCAAGTCCATCCAATTCCGGGCAGCTTTTTTATCGACAGGGCGATTATATTTTCCCCGGTTCAGGCAAAATTAAAACTGTAACCGTTTTTGCATGGTGTAGGCGGGAGCGAGGAGAGTGGACGACATTGAATAAAGAAACGGCGCGAAAAATCGCAGGAGTGCTTCTCCTTGGTATATTGACGGCCATCGCCTTTTCCAAACCGATGAAGGAATATTGGCAAATTCCGAAGCAGCTTGTCCTGTTTGAAGGCGATGCGGTTGAATTTCCTGCCGCTTCCCTTCCCGTGCAAGCGGCCGTCAATGACCGAAACGCTCCCGAAACGCTCAATATTGAGCGAAAAAACGGTTCTCTGTCTGTAAAGGCGAAACGCCGCGGACATGAAACGATGATGTTGCAGGTTGCCGGAATGCCGATCAAGCAAGTGGATGTCAACGTGCTGCCGACGCTCAAAGTCATTCCCGGCGGACAATCGATCGGCGTCAAGCTCAATACCGTCGGCGTTCTTGTCGTCGGTTACCACCTTGTCGAAACCGAAAACGGGAAAAAATCGCCGGGAGAGGCAGCCGGCATTCAAGTCGGCGACATCATTATCGGCATTAACGGCCAAAAAATCGAAAACATGAGCGACCTTTCCCCTTTCATCGAGGAGGCCGGCAAAACGGGAAAACCGCTTCATCTAAAAATTCTGCGCGATCAGCACTCCATGACGGTGAAGCTCGTTCCGCTGAGAGACAAGCATGACGATGTGTACCGCATCGGCCTGTACATTCGCGATTCGGCCGCCGGCATCGGGACGATGACATTTTACGACCCCAAATCAAAAACATATGGCGCACTTGGCCATGTCATCTCTGACATGGATACGAAAAAGCCGATTGTCGTGCAAAACGGGCAAATTATGCGCTCGACCGTCACATCGATCGAAAAAGGGACGAGCGGCAATCCAGGTGAAAAATTAGCCCGCTTTTCCGACGGCGAAGAAGTGATCGGCACGATCACCACCAACAGCCCGTTTGGCATTTTCGGCAAGCTGATCAAACCACTGCCGAACGGTCCGTTCACAAAACCGATCCCGGTTGCCTTGGCGAACCAAGTGAAAGAAGGACCGGCAAAAATATTGACAGTGGTGGAAAACGACAAAGTCGAGCAGTTTGACGTGGAAATTGTCAGCACCATTCCGCAGAAATTTCCGGCGACCAAAGGCCTCGTGATTCGCGTCACGGACCCGCGCTTGTTAAAGAAAACAGGGGGCATCGTCCAAGGGATGAGCGGCAGTCCGATCATTCAGGATGGAAAACTTGTCGGCGCAGTGACGCACGTTTTCGTGAACGATCCGACATCCGGCTATGGCGTCCACATTGAGTGGATGCTGCAAGAGGCAGGCATCGATCTATACGGCAAACAAAAGAAAGCGAGCTGACAAAGTCGGCTCGCTTTTTCCCGGCAGCCAACATTCGATTCTTGCGTATATTTGGTGAAATGACGAGTGATGATTTGGTCACCATTCATCTCTTCCTGATCATCCCAAGGTCAATGTTTCGAAATGCTGTGAGCGGCCTCATTGATTCCGCCATATTGGTTAGGCTGCCACTAAAAATTTTTCAAAAAAGGCGGCAAAAATTTTGCCGGTTTGGCATAGATATTTGGTGAAACATCCGTTAAAATGAAATGTGTAAAGATTTTTCGACAAACGCATCGCTGGTGAAAACGAATATTGTCTAATGAGCTCGTTTTTTGTTATAATTTTTATTTTTTGAAAAATAAAAGGATTTTTTGCCGCTGTTGTCGAATGTACGTTAATGGAATGTTACATAGCAAGAAAAAGTGGGGGAGGACGATCGTTTTGAGCATTAAGGTGTGCATTGCCGATGATAACCGCGAATTGGTGACATTGCTTGACGAATATATCTCGAGTCAGCCGGACATGGAAGTGATTGGCACGGCGTATAACGGCCAAGATTGCCTTCATATGCTCGAGGAAAAGCGGCCGGATATTTTGCTTCTGGACATCATTATGCCGCACTTGGATGGGTTGGCTGTGCTTGAGAAAGTCCGCGCAGGTTGTGAGCATCAGCCGAGCGTCATTATGCTGACGGCGTTCGGCCAGGAGGATGTCACGAAAAAGGCAGTGGAACTCGGCGCTTCCTACTTCATTTTAAAACCGTTCGACATGGAGAATTTGGTCCATCACATTCGGCAGATTCATGGCAAAACGGCGCCGATGGTCAGAAAAACCGGCTCTGCCTACCAGGCGCGCGACAACAAACCGAAAAATTTGGATGCGAGCATTACGAGCATCATCCATGAAATCGGCGTCCCGGCGCATATTAAAGGCTATCTGTACTTGCGCGAAGCGATCGCGATGGTGTACCACGACATCGAACTGCTCGGCTCCATCACGAAAGTGCTCTATCCGGACATCGCGAAAAAATACAACACGACGGCCAGCCGCGTCGAGCGCGCCATTCGCCATGCGATCGAAGTCGCTTGGAGCCGCGGCAACCTCGAATCGATTTCCTCGCTGTTCGGCTATACGGTGAGCGTCTCGAAGGCAAAGCCGACAAACTCGGAATTCATCGCCATGGTGGCAGACAAGTTAAGATTGGAACATAAAGCTTCTTAAGAGTAAGTGTATCAAGGGTTTAGGTATAAAGGCTAAGCCAACCAATTTTTAAAAAATACACTAAAAACTCGGATTTTAAACCAATAAACTTTTTCCATCTCACCCAATAAATCGAATGATTTATTGGGTATTTCTTTTTATTGAGATGGGGAGGTTAAATCATGAAGCTAAGTGAATTGGACTTTTATTTACAGGACTTTTTGCTGTATTGCCAAAGCAAAAACTTATCACCAAAAACGCTGTCATCATATGAACAATCATTAAAGCTATTTATCGCTTATTTAAAAAACGAACACGGGATTGAAGAGGTGGATGCTGTTCGTACAGGACATATAAGACAGTACATTGCTTACCTTCAAGAAAGAGGAAAATATACGGTAGTCAATAGGGAAGCATCGAGGTTAATCAATCGACCTGAGAACCGAAGAGACTACAATAAGAAAATCTCTAACGTCACAATCAATAATTACATTCGAAACATTAAAGTGTTCTTTAACTGGTTGCACGAAGAAGGAGAAATTCATAAGAACCCTGTGGACAAAATCAAACAGATTAAAACGGAAAGAAAGCAAAAAGCGGGAATTAGCCAAGAGGAATTTAATTTGTTGCTTAGTCAATTTGATTACACAACGTTTCATGGGTATAGAAACAAAGTCATTACCATGCTGTTACAGGATACGGGAATGAGAATTGGTGAATGTCTCGCTTTAACGGTTGATGATATTGATTTTAAGCATCGAATGATATTAGTGAAAAAAACAAAAGGGCGAAAAGAGCGATATGTGTATTTTTCACAGGTAATGGCGAGGGAATTAAAGCATTACATACGATTTAAGGACAGATATACAGATACAGAACTGCTGTTTCCAACCACCAGAAACACTCCGCTTACTGTACATTCGTTTGAAAAGCAACTAAAACAAGCGGGAGAGCGAATAGGATTGTCTATTCATCCACATCAAATACGAAACAATTTTGCAAGGCAGTATTTGTTAAATGGTGGTGACCTTTATACGTTGAGCAGAATATTAGTGTAAATTAGCACATTATTTCAGAATCCCTTTTTCAAATTATTTCGGACGGATTCGGAAATAATGTGCAAAATCTTTGCGAATTATTCCAGGTTTTGCAGATTATTTCCGAACATTTGCACATTATTTCGGATGATTAACTAGAATGAGGATGGATCGGGATGAAACATAACAGGGGCCGATCAGCCCCTGCTGTGTCAGTACCCCATTTCTTCGGCTGCCATACGCACAATGTCTTCGTCAATCATATGTTTTTTTAATTGAGCGCCGTATAACAGGCAAGTGGTGGCGAGGTTGTTGATGATCCGCGGCCACCCCTGCGACTGCAGGGCAATCGCTTCTAAGGCAGCTGGGGTAAAAATCGGGTGTTTCGCCCCCGCCTGTTTCAGGCGGTGTTCGATATATCCTACCACTTCTTCCTTATCAAGAGGCCCCATCTGGTATCGCATGATGATTCGTTGGTGAAGCGGACGGTGTTGATTCAACCGTAGTTTTGCCTGTAAATGGGGCAGCCCCGCCAAAATCAAGACAAACGGATTCGTTGAGTCCATGTGAAAGTTGAACAGGATCGCGATATCCTGCAGAAAGGCATCCTTCGCTAAATGCATTTCATCGAGGATGAACACTGACGTTACCCGTTGTTCATGATACAAGCGCTCGATCCCTTGTTGGATTTGATAAAACAAGTCGACCTTGCGGTATTTCGGCTCTTCCCCGAGCCCGAAGGCAAGGCCGCGATAAAAGTCCATCACGCTTCCCGTTGACAATGGAAAATAAACGACGTGATACAGTGACGGATTCAGGGATTCCTTAAATGCCCGAAGGGCGAATGTCTTGCCGGCCCCTGGTTCACCAATCAATAGCCCGATCCCTCTTGTTCGTTTCACGTAGTCCAAAGCGGCGAGGGCCTCTTGATACGAGGCCCCTTGATAAGCCTCTGGTGGATTCGTCTCCTTCGAAAACGGCTCTCGGGAAAGGGAATAAAACGTTTTATACATCGTTTTCGCCTCCCTCTACCGGAACCGTCGCAAACGGTGACCGATGGCGTTTCACATAGGCATTGTCCTCGAAGCGAACAAGGACCGCTTCGGCGACCCGTTGACCGTCTTCGTACACATACACGCCTTGTTCATCATAACGGAGTTCGATCGATTGTCCGATGAACCGGAGCGGAACTTCATACAGCTGCTTGTTCAACGTGACCGTACCATCGGCCTTCACTTTACGGTATTCGCGTTTCAAAAAGATCGAGTCGAGCCAATCCGAATCCTCGACGAACGACACCAAATGGACTTGCGATTGAAACACTTCATGTGGCGTCTTCCCGTTCAACGAGGCATGCGGTTTTCGATGGTAATCTTCCTCCAACCACTTCCAAAATCGCTCGTTTAGCTCTTCGAGCGACTTCGGTGAATTCATTTCGAGCAACGGGTAAAACCGCGTCTGTACGGTGCGGAAAAATCGTTCGATTTTCCCTTTGCTTTGCGGATCGTACGGCTGGGTATGGATCAAGGTGATCCCTAACTCCGCGCAGGCGTACTGCAAGGGTTCCGCCCGATAAATCTTGCCGTTATCCGAGTAAATTCGCTTCGGCTTTCCGTATCGAAGCAGCGCTTCCTTGGTTACGATCCGCAACCCGTCAAATTTCTCGGAAGAGAAAAACTGAGCGTACGGCACGACCCGCGAGCAGTCATCGATATAGGCAATCAAAAACGTTTTTTGCGTTTTGCCATTCACGCGAATCAACGGGCCATGGGACAAATCACCTTGCCAGAGCTCATTGACCTGATCGTACGCGAATCGTTTTCGTTCAGGAATCGGTAAAATTTCTTTCCCCACGAGGTTGTATTTTTTTAAAAGTCGGTATATAGTGAAATAAGAGATGGATTGGATTTCCCCCTGCTCGATAAGGTGTTGGTAAAACACCGTCACGGGCATGTGGGGGTGTTTTTTTCTCAGGGCTAAAATGTGATCCTCTTCTTCAGGTGACAGCCTCCGGGAATGGCCACGGTCCGACCGTCGTTTCGGCTTCAGTGCCTCAAAGCCCCCTTTTTTGTACTGCGTGCACCAGTCGAGGATCGTTTTGGCGGCGATGCGTTTCTCTCCATGGTGGGGAACTTGATGGATCCGTTCCGCTACTTCCTTCAAGTACGTTTTTGGATCGACTTGTCCATTCACCAATGGAGCGATCAATCCATACCGAAATAAAGCGATCTCCTGTCTCATCGACTCATTCATTTCGATCTCCTCCTTCGTTCATCCCATTCTAGGACCTTATCGGTCCATCCTGTCTCTATCCTATCGGATCATTCCCCCGACCGTCGAGAGGAAAGGTTTGTGGAATCTATAAATGATTCCATATAAGGGTATAAGGGGATATAAGTAAAATCAGGAACTGAATGTACGTGCAAAAAGATGCGTCGATCGGTGCTCCCATATCTCTTGGATGACGAAAAAGAGGCCGATCTCCTCCATCGTCTGGATCCACCATAGGGCTCGTTCTCTCGCTTGGGCGATGGCAGGACCAATTTTTCTCCAGCGCTCCGCAAAAAACCAATGAAGGTGGTTCAAATTTCGAAATAAACGTCGGACATAAAATAAAACCCCTTCATCCGTAGGAAGGAGTGGAGCCTCCTCCATCCCCCGTTTCGGAGTCAGGCCCAACCGTTCTTTCACCACTCTCCATATGGTGGGCAACGTATACTGAAAATAGGGGAGAAGAAATGAAGGCAACACGGCCACCGTCCTCCTGCACTCCGGGCAGTGATACCGAGCGATCCAAATGCGATAAGACTGATGCGACGTCACGGCATTTCGTTCGTAGTACCCATGGCGATAAAGAGGGCGTTTTGCCTGGCAATGAGGGCACCGCTTAAGAAGGGGAAAGTCGTTTTGTTTTCCCCGCTGGGCATATGTCTGGACATCGACCTGAAAGTCATGAAACCGAATCACGTCCTCGTCCCCCCTCTGGAAATCACCCATGTCCCATTCCGAAATAATTCACAAAAAATTTAGCACATTCTTTCGGAAAGGGGGAGAGGGATATTCCGAAGGAATGTGCAAAAAAGAGTCTTTTTTGTGCGGAAATAAAGTGATAATTTACACCCTATAAACCAATTTCCAAGTATTTAAAGCATCGTTCCGAGGTTTCTTATTGAGCTAACGAGTTCAATATTTCAATAAGTACAAAATAAATCGTCCTATTCATAAGATAATTTCAGTTGGTCGAAAATCAACAACAAATAATAACAGAGCCTTTATTAAAAATGACACTGCTTTTTAGAAGGATGATGTTTATCTAATAAAGAATATAGAAATCATTCATGAAGAAAGGGTAAATTTTGTCATTGGTATGTCTATTCGTTGCCATTTTGAATGTCGTTTTGATGATGAGAAACTAATACCTGCACAAAGACTTGGAATTGGTGACCGAAAATTTTTCTATAAAATGACATCATTACACTAACGAAACAGTATTGTTTATAAATAATTTTTTACAAAAGACCTAAACCAATTTACAACTAACGAAATTGATAATTCAGGTTAATTAGGATTATCAATTTAACAGAGAAAGTCGAGGAATTTTTTGATTCGGTGAGGAGAGGGTTAAGAGATATTCATCGTAAGTTTCGTTCCTTGCGTTCCGTTTCTTTTCTTTTTTATTTATTCGGAAAGGAGTTTTTATGATGGATGTTTCTCAATATATTAATGAATTATATGTTAAGGATCACGACAATTTTTATCAAATGGTTTCCCAAAGTTTAACAATCAATCATATGCCTCAGATTTCAGTATCTCCAGAAACGGGAAAACTATTGTATTTGTTAGTTAAAATAGCGAACGCAACGAATGCTTTGGAAATTGGTGCTCTCGGTGGTTACAGTGGTATCTGGATTTGCAAAGCATTGCCAGATGACGGAAAATTGACATCGTTGGAGTTAAACAAAGATTACGCCAATGTAGCAAAAAATAATATTGAAAAAGCTGGTTATGGAAAAAAAGTAACTTACCATATTGGTCCTGCTCTTGAAACGTTGAAACAATTTATTAGCCAAAAAAGAAAGTTCGATTTCTTTTTTATTGATGCGGACAAGGAAAACTACAGACTTTATTTAGAGTATTCCATCCAACTAGCTAAAAAGGGAGCTTTAATTACTGCGGATAACGTATTATGGAAAGGGAAAGTTACGGACAAAAACAATCAAGAAAATAATACTATTTTTCTGAGAGAGTTTAATGAATTTGTAGCCAAACATCCAAGATTAGAATCGGTCATTGTCCCGATTGGTGATGGTTTAACGATTGCGAGGGTATTATAAATAATTGAGTTTTGAAAGATGATAACGTAGTTATTCTCATTTGAGTATGATTTTAACCAAACAGAGTTCCGCTGTTTAATACTGCTATTCAATTGTTTCATAACTCACATTTCGCACCCTCCCAACGAAAATCGGGAGGATTTTTTGTGTCCATCGTCGAATGAATCCTTGACATACAAGGAAAGTGAAGGAGTTTTTCTCTCATGAACGTTCAAGTCAAAAAGGTCTATCGCAATTATTATTTGAATATAATAAGTGCCCTATTCAAGAAACTGGGCCTGCCCCAATTGATTGACCATCTCGTTCCCGTTGATCCACAGTGCCAGACTCGAGTCAGCGATGCCGTTCAGGCCATCATCTACAATATGTTTGACGGCCGGCAAGCCCTCGTTCACGTGGAACGATGGGCTCAGGAGATCGATCTAGAGAAACTCATCCGTCCCGGTCTCCATCCTTCCTGGTTGAACGACGATGCCTTGGCTCGTCATCTCGACCGCTTGTATGAGGCCGATATTCACAAGGTGATCAGCACTTGCTTGATTCACATTTATCGCAAAGAAGGCCTTTCCCTCCGAGCCTTTCACGCCGATACGACGGACAAGACGGTTTACGGCGCGTATGAATCGGCCTCATTAGAGGCTTTGCAGATCACACATGGCTATAACCGCCATCATCGTTGGCAAAAACAGATCGGCTTCGGACTGGTCGGCAACGAGGACGGCATCCCGTTTTACGGCGATGTGCACGACGGCAACCTGCCTGACAAAACGTGGAATCCGGAGGTGCTGTCCCGTGTCCACGAACAGCTCAAACAAGCCAAGATTGAAGACGAATGGATTTATGTGGCCGATTCCGCCGCGATGACAAAAGACACTCTGGCGCAAACCAAAGCGGTCAACGCCTTTTTGATCACCCGAGGCCCTTCGTCGCTCCGCATCGTCAAACGGGCATTCGCGGAGGCCGATTCGGCCCACATCCCGTGGAGCGACCCCTTTACGCTGGCGGAGAGAAACGGCGCCACGTACCGGGTATGGGAAACATCCTCCACCTATGAAGGCCACCCCGTTCGGCTGATCGTCGTCGAATCGAGTGCGCTCGACCAGCGAAAAGGAAAGACGCTCGAAAAAGAACGAACCAAAGAAGCGGAGCTTCTTCGCGAGGAACAAGCCCATTGGGAGCGCCACCCTTTCTCGTGCCGGGAAGACGCTGAACAAGCCTTGGCGTCCCTCAAGACGTCCCTTCGCCCACGGTTTCATCAGGTCAAGGCCGCGGTCGAAGAGATCGTACGCCCGAAAAAACGGCGCGGACGGCCGAAAAAAGGGGCGGAACCCGAGATGGAGACGCGGTATCTCTTGCGCCTTGACGTCGAATTCGACCCAAACGCGTGGGAACAGGCAAGACGGAAAGCGTCCCGGTTTGTCCTCGTCACGACCGTTCCGGAGGAATGGAAGGGCCAACAAATGGATGCCCAAGAGATCTTGAAGCTATATAAAGGGCAGATCTCGGTGGAAATGAACTTCGCTTTTTTGAAAGACCCTTTTTTCACGGATGAGATCTATGTCAAAAAGCCAGAACGAGTTGCGGTATTGGGCTATTTGTTTCTCTTGGCCTTGGCCATTTACCGCGTCTTTCAGCGCCGGGTGCGCCAGTTCATCACACCCGAACACCCATTAAAGGGCGCCGGAGGCCGCAAGCTGACCCGACCGACGGGGCAGGCGATTTTCCAGCTGTTTCAATATGTGAACGTCGTCCTCCTGGAGCTGCCGGATGGACGCATCCAACGCTCACTGGATCGCTCCCTCACCCCTGAACAACGAAGGATTCTGCAGGGGTTGGGGCTGGATGAGAGCATTTACGTGTAACGTCATACGGAACGACCAGCGATGGTAAAAAAAGGATAGCCATCGCTCGTCGTGTTGGTCAAAAAGTTATTCTGAAAAACTAAATAAAAAATCCTTTGTTTTGACCTTGTTAGGGTGCGAAATGTGAGTCATAAGGCAATCTATAAGTTTGATTGGAGGAGATGGATTGATGATGATTAAAAATGAGAAAGATATCATTCGACTGATTAAAGAAGACAAGTGGATGATGGATATATTAAGAGCAGTAAAATCATTAAATTTACCTGATTGGTGGGTCTGTGCTGGATTTGTTCGTTCGAAAATATGGGATGCGTTACATGGCTTTAAAGAAAGAACTCCTATTCCAGATATTGATGTTATCTATTTTGATGATACCAATATGGAAGAATTAGAAGAAAAGAAGTTAGAAATTAGGTTAAGAAATATTCTTCCTAACATTCCTTGGTCAGTGAAAAATGAGGCAAGAATGCACGTTGTCAATAACATTCCTCCGTATTCATCTTCCGTAGACGCTATATCGAAGTTTCCAGAAACAGCAACATCTTTAGGTGTAAAATTAGATGAAAAGGATGACATCATCTTGGTTGCTCCTTGGGGAGTAGATGATGTGATTAACTTGGAAGTAAAACCGACACCCTATTTTAAACAATCAAAAGAACTATCAAAGATTTACGAAGAACGGATAACGAAAAAGAACTGGAAAGATATTTGGTATAAGGTTAAAGTTTTTCATATTGAAAATTCTTATTAAACTATCCCGAAAATTAGTGTTTTCATCATTTGCTGGTGCCGTAAGCACGGCATGGAGGTCTATCCTGAAAATTAATATTTTCACCCTTCCGATGATGTCGCATAGATGCGGCATGAGTGGCTAAAGGGCAGTATTGTTCACAATCAAGGAACTAATGAAAAAATCTCGAAACTATAATTAGGATGTGAAACGTCTCAATCACGGAGGTAGAGAAATGTATTTAGAAGCCGAAGTGTACGGAATGTTGAATTGGGGATTTGCAATAGTGATGGGAATTGAACTAATTTCTTTCATTGTTCTTTGGCACAAACATAAATTCAGCAAAGAAGCATTTTGTTGGTTTATAGGACATATTGCTTTCTTTTCTTTTGCAGGTTACAAACTTCTAGAAGCGATAAACACTTTTGAACATAATGATTCTATGGGTTCGGAAAAAGCATCATTGAGCATAGGAATCTCAGGTGTTTTATGGGCAATTAGTGTAGCTTGTTTATTAATTGGAATTGCACGTCTTATTTCGAGTAAAGTTCCAAGCAAAGGGTAATCTGTTTCACTCTCATTGAAGAATGAGTTAACTTCCATCATCTGCGGTGAAGCTCGTTTCATGGTTGACTAAGGGCAGGTTAGTTGAATAAGGAATTATTTTTCCAATGTTGAATTATATAAGATTGAAAACAAATATCTTTCGGGGGGTTATTATGAAAATTTTTAGATTTGATAAAGAAGTCGGAGCAAAAATAACGAAATACAATTCGGACTTAGCGATTGGTACCGTCAAGAATTTTGTGTAATGTAAGATAGATAGGGTATCTCTGAAATGGATTTGGAATGGATAGGGAACCGGTTTCCTTCACACAAGAGACTGAATATTCAGTCTCTTGTGTGGAAAGGGAAAATCCCCTTATTTTGTTTATTTACAATATTTGGTTAACAATAACGTTCTTCAAACATTCGTTGAAGGGCTTCTTGCGCTTCGGCAAATCCTCGCAACTTTCGCCCTGCCCATTTCTCGTTAAAGTCCTGTATCGTCAAATATACGACTTTTTCAGCGGCTTCTAAACTGCTCAAACTGTTCATCGGTTTTAGGCGTTTCCGAATCTCCTTGATCGTTCGTTCGATGGCATTGGTCGTATAAATCACACTTCGAATACTGCTTGGATAGTCCATAAAGGTGAGAAGGACATCCAACTCATTTGCCCAAGATTGGACTTCCCTTGGGTATTTGTGAGACCATTTGGATTGAAACTGTTGAAACATCTCCAATGCGATTTCTTTATTCGGAGAACGATAAATGAGTTTCAGGTCCTCCGCCATTTCGAATTGATCTTTTTTCCGAACACGGCTGAGGGTGTTGCGGACTTTGTGCACGACACAGCGCTGCACATCGGCTTTCGGATACACCGCCTTAAAGGCTTCCTCCAACCCCGGAAGGCCATCGAAGACGCCAAGAAGCACTTCCTTGACGCCTCTTTTGTAGAGCTGTTGGAGAATCTCCTGCCATACATAGGCGCTTTCTTGTCCTCCTACGAAGAAATCAAGAATTTCACGATACCCTTCTTCGTTCACCCCCAATACCACATAAATAACTTCTTTCTCTACCGTATCCCGGCGAAGTTTCACGTACAAGCCGTCCAAATATAAGACCGAATAACGCTGGTGTAGTGGACGAGCGTGCCATTTCTCGATGTCTTCCTTCACGACATCGGTAATCCGGCTGATCGTCGCAGGAGAATAGGTGCTTCCTAGAATTCGTTCGATAAACTTGCCAATTTCACGCGTGCTCATGCCACTTTGGTACATCCTAATGATTGCTTCCTCCAGCCAGCCCGTGTGCCGTTGGTAAGGGGCAAACAACTGTGTTTGAAATTCCCCGTTTCGGTCTCTTGGAACCAAAAGACCCTCAATCCGGCCATATTGTGTATCTAGATTTCGCTGATAGTAGCCGTTTCTCATATTCGGCGTTCCAGCCTGTTCGATTTCGAGGAAATTTTTGATTTCTTCCCGCATAATCAGTTCTAATTTTTCTTTTACAAACTGACGAATGGCATTTTCCAGTTGATTTGCCCAGTCGACATTCGGTATACTTCTTTTAGACATAGGTAGGGTACTCCTTTCTCTGGAATGTGTTGTGGTCCAAATCAGAGAATACCCTACCTTTTTTCTTTTGTTCTAGCAAAATGCTTTACACAAAATTTTATACATCATCTAGCGATTTATACAAGAATTATAAAAACAAGTGAACCTTCTATTCTCGGTTGTATGTATATAGAACCTAACGGAGTCGTTGGGTATCACGAAGCACCTGTTCCTCAATTATTTCTGGTGGTTCAGGGGGAAGGTTGGGTAACAGGGGAGGACCGCAAAAGAATTTTTGTAAAAAGAGGGGAATGTGTTTTTTGGGAGAAGGGAGAATGGCACGAATCAGGGAGTGATGAGGGAATGACTGCAATAGTGATTCAATCTGAAACTTTAAATCCTGAATCTTTTATGAAAATTAAAGCAACAGAGTAAAAGCGTTTCTTCTTCAGCTAATGGGTACAAGATGAAATAAGAGAGTTGTTTGCATCAACTCTTTTTTCTTGTTGAACAGGACAGGATAGTTGAAAAAGGAAAATTTTAAAAACTCATTTAAACTTATCTGACAAAATATGATGATTATGTATTTTAAAACTTCCTATGGAGTAGTGGTAAACTATGAGAATTTTTGTGAAAGTCTCTTTAACAATATTATTGTGTATATATCTATCAATCCTTACGAAAATAATTTTATTTAAATACCTTCCTTTATCAGAAATAATTAATCATTTCGATTTTAGTTATAATGAATATCTCTGGCGTTCAAGTAATTTTATTCCTTTCAAAACAATTATTTATTATTTGTTCTTAGCAGATATAAATTTGAATATCCGAATTG
This sequence comes from Geobacillus sp. PLS 41, assembly GCF_056494105.1. Taxonomy (NCBI): domain Bacteria; kingdom Bacillati; phylum Bacillota; class Bacilli; order Caryophanales; family Anoxybacillaceae; genus Geobacillus; species Geobacillus sp. PLS 41. The sequence goes on from NZ_CM151395.1 coordinate 1,715,526, forward strand.
AGAACTTAGTTGGAAACATAATAGGTTTTGTACCTTTAGGTTTCACGCTTCCATTATTATCGAAAAGGTTTCAAAACCTTAAAGCTGTTATTATTACAACATCTAGTCTAAGCTTTACATATGAAATTCTTCAACTTTTATTTGGAATTGGGAGTTTTGACATCGATGATTTAATTTTAAATACTCTTGGAGGAGTTATGGGATACCTACCAATTAAGCTTATTTATTTAACCATTAATTCCAAGAAGAAATATCAAAACAATAAAATCACAGTTAGTTAATAGATAAAGGCTGTAAGGAATAATTAAAGAATAATTCAGAAATATTTTACTCATCAACTATCCTGAAAATTAATATTTTTATCCTTCTGAAGGTGCCGCAACTATGCGGCATAGTTGTCTTCCATAGAAGAACAGAATTTCTTGCATCATATGTGGTGATGCGAATCGATGCATGGGTAGCTAACGAAGGAGTATGGTTAAATGATAAAATTTTCAAAATATTAATAGAAAACATAGACTGGATAGTATATAATGGAAAATGTTGTTGGTCATAATAAAGACTTAGATTTGTTTGCGGAGAGATGGAACAGAGGAATCTAGAGTTTTTTAGGCAGCTAAACCATTACAAGAAGGGGATATTTTATGAAAGAATTAAGAAAAATCTTAATGAGTGATCCATTAGTTTCCTCAATGAATGTACATCCTTCTCAAGAACCATTTGTTGACCTTGTTCACTTTGATCCAGATATCGTTGTGGATCCATCTCTTTCTAACAGGAGTCGTTACTTTTCCTTTGTCCGTCTTTCAGTAGCTAATAGACTTTCCTTAGCTAAACAATTTCTTCCAAAAGGTATCCGTTTTTTCATTAAGGAAGGATACAGACCTCTATATATTCAAAAGCGAGCCTTTGAGCGGGCAATACAACGGGTAAAAGAAAATTCTTCAAATCAAGATTTAGATCATTTAATGGCTGAGGCATCAAAATATGTAGCACCTCCTGATGTAGCACCTCATCCAACAGGTGGTGCAGTAGACTTAACCCTGATTGACTCCAATGGTATCGAATTGGATCTTGGCACACCATATGATGCCATACCACAAGAAACGGACAACGCAACTTTTTTTGATGCAACCAACATCAGCGTACAAGCAATGCAAAATCGCCAGATCCTCGCACATGCTCTTCAATCTGTCGGTTTTGTTAATTACTTTACGGAATGGTGGCACTGGTCATACGGTGACAGATACTGGGCTGTAATGACTAATGCGGATCACGCCCTTTATCATCCTGTTTCAGAACAAGAATTGCTGAATCTGTTGCAAAAGGCATAACTAGAAAATAATCAATTTTTATGAATAAACGATTCCATTGGGGTTGCTGCGGCAGCTCTTTTCTTCTGAAGCTCCCATGGAAGAATGAATTAACTTCCATCATTAATGGTGCCGACGAATCGATGCATGGGTGGCTAACGAGGCAGTTTAGTTCAATAAAAAATATAATCTCTGGATGGTATAATTAGGATATTACTTTTAACTTTGGGGGATAGGAATGCTAAAAAGAAAATATGGAGACCGTTCGTATCGAAGGAAGGGGTGATATATGTGAAAATGAGAACAGAACAAGAAATGCTGGATTTAATCATTACATTTGCTAAGCAAGATCATCGTATACGTGGAGTGCTAATGAACGGTTCTCGTGTAAATCCAAACATAAAAAAAGATATATTTCAAGACTATGATATTGTATATTTAGTTACAAGTGTTGAACCATTTAAAGATGAAAATTATATTTTGTCTCACTTTGGGGAAGTAATGCTTATGGAAAAACCTGAAGATAAAATTTTTCCACCTCCCATTGGCGATGGCCGTTATACATATTTAATGCAATTTATGGATGGAAACCGAATTGATATGCATTTTATTCACATAAGTAAAGTGGATGAACTAATTAAGGATAGTTTGACAAAGGTTTTACTAGACAAAGACCACAATATTCCAGATATCCCACCTTCAAGTGAACAAAGTTATCTTATTAAAAAACCAACGGAAAAATTATATAACGATTGTTGTAATAGTTTTATATGGGGATTAGGATCTCATATTCCAAAAACAATTTGGAGACAAGAATTGCCATTGTTAATGCGTTTAATAGATATTGTTTTACGTGAGCCATTAATTCAAATGCTTGAATGGTATATAGGGATTAATACAGATTATAAATACTCAATTGGAAAAGGAGGAAGACGTTTAAAAAAGTTCTTGGAGCCTGAAATTTGGAATGACTTTGAGAAGACATATACAGATGCTAATTATGATAATATCTGGAATTCATTATTTTTATTTCATGACTTATTCAAAAAAACTGCTGAATATGTTGGGCAAGTATATGGGTTTCAGTTTCCTGAAGAAGAATGTAAAAGAGCACTAAAGTTTCTAAAACACGTAAAAGAATTGCCGCAAGATGCAAAATCAATTTTTTAAGGTTAAATTCCTTTATACATAAAGATACAATGGGAGGGGAAAAGAGATGGGGGATTTAGCTATAAGAACAGCTAATCGAGAGGATATTCCGCAACTTTTAAATTTAATGTATCAATACATTGTGGATTTTTATAAAAGACCTAAACCAACGGAAGAGTCACTTAAAGGATTGATGCAGTATCTACTGGATAACCCTGCCAGTGGAATACAATTTGTTGCAGAACAGGATGGAAAATTATTAGGTTTTGCAACTTTGTATTTTTCTTTTAGCACTCTTCAGGTGAAAAAAATGGCTATTTTAAATGACTTGTTTGTAATACCAGAAGCAAGAGGGCAAAAACTAGGCGAGAAACTGTTTAAAACATGCTTGGCTTATATAAGAGAGAATGATTTTGCCTACATGACATGGGAAACTGCAAAGGATAATTTAGCTGCTCAATCTCTTTACAACAAAATGGGCGGTCAATTGTCTGAATGGTTAGTTTATGAAATTAGTTAGTGTATCCAGTAATTTTTTATTAAGCTATCCTGAAATTATATTTTGATTCTTCTGATGGTGCCGTATAGATGCGGCATGGTTGGCTAAGGGGGCAAAAAGGTTGAAGGAGCAAGGAATTCATTATCTTAAGTCATTAGTGAAAACGTGAGATTAAACAAAAGGGGAAAGGGGTGGATAAATGTTTGTTCTTGAAACTGAAAGGTTGATATTAAGACAGTATAGAGATGAAGATATTACTTCTCTACATCATATTTTTTCTGACCCAGAAACCATGAAGTTTTATCCAGCCCCCTTTAGTATTGAGCAAACTCAAGACTGGATTAAACGAAATCAAGATAGATATCGGAATGATGGTTATGAATTATGGGCGGTTTGTTTGAAGGAAACGAATGAATTGATAGGTGATTGTGGTCTTGTTAAACAAAAAATAAATGACGGTATAGAAGTGGAGATTGGATATCACATTAATAAAAAGTATTGGTCAAAGGGGTTCGCAACAGAAGCAGCTAAAGCGTTGTCAAGGCCGATTATTTTTTCCCCAAAATCGCCGGTTTAAAATTCCCCAGAAGGACCTCATTGATCCTTCTGTTTTTCTTGTTGGAGCCTTTTTTCCCGCAATCGATAGCTTTCCCCCTTTAGGTTGAAAATAATAGAATGATGCAGTAATCGATCTAACATCGCTGTCGCAAGAACCGAATCTCCCACGATTTCTCCCCATTCCCCAAAGCTTTTGTTGGAAGTGAGGATAATCGGGGCATGTTCATACCGACGGGCGATGACCTGAAATAAGTAATGAGCGCTGTTCGGGTCCAATTTTAAGTACCCCATTTCATCAATAATGAGAATGGTTGGCTTCACAAACATGCGAAGCTTTTTTTCCAGCTTTCCTTCCTGGTCGGCTTTTCTTAACTGAGTGACCAAATCATGGGCGGTAATAAAATACGTTTTATACCCTCTTGCGATCGCCTCCATTCCAATCGAAATAGCCAGATGCGTCTTTCCAATCCCCGGCGGACCGAGAAAAAGAATATTCTCCTTTCGATCAATAAACGATAAGGTAAGCAGCTCTCGAATCCGACGCTCATCCACGGAAGGAAGTGCGTTAAAATCAAACGTATCGATCGTCTTGCGATATGGCAGTTTGGACAGCTTGATGAGCGTTTGGATCGATCGTTCCTGTTTTTCGACGATTTCTGCCTCTAATAAGCGGAATAAAAACTCCGAATATGGTATATTATGAGTAGCTGCGTATTCTGCCATGGCGGACCATCGTTCCGCCATGACAGGCAAATGGAGTCGGTGGCAATACTCGTGTATTCGTTCTTTCATGAGCTTTCCCCTCGCAGGAATGCGTCATAAACGGACAATGGACGAGTATCCACTTCCACCGAAACAGGCGAAATGGTGGCGGCCATTTCCGTCTGTTTCTTTTTTATTTTTTCGGCGAATGAAATCACTTTTTTCTGTTGGTCCACGTGAGAAATCTCCTCCCCTCGAAAGTACAATCGAATATCTCCATTTAATCGCTCCTTCACCAGAATTTCTTTGCCCGCATACTCCGACGATAAGAGCCATTGTTCCCCTTTGTAAGAGAAACTGCCATCCCAATGCACCTTCCGATAGGAAAGATAGCTCGTATCGTAATCTTTCAACGGAAGAGGCTTGAGTGACTCCTCGGCCCAACGCTCTTGCGGAGAAATACCGGTAGTGGCGTTTGGCTTCCGATTCGCCACTTGATCGAGCCAACGATGGAGAAGGAAATTTAATTCCTCGATGCTTTCAAACGCTGTCCCCACATAGAAGTGATCCATGATATACTGAATGGCTCGTTCGACTTTTCCCTTTGTCTGGGCCCGGTAAGGCCGGCATACTTTTGGAATAAATCCATAGTAACTCGCAAATTCGGAAAATCGTTGATTCCATTTCACCACTCCTTGTTCTCGCCCGTCTGTAACGGTCTTCATATTGTCAAATAACACCTTCTTCGGAACCCCGCCAAAGTACTTGAAGCTCTGAATCAGGCATTCCATTAAGTGTTCCTGATCCTGGCTGGTCGTAAATACCGCGTATTTCATCCGCGAATAGCCTAACGTGGCCACAAATAGCGATAACTTGACTTTTTTCCCTTCGATCACGACCTCCCCAACTTCTTTCCAATCGACTTGCATTTGTTCGCCAGGAAGCGTTTCATAACGAACGGTGTATTTCTTTTTCGCCGTCTCTCGGAAAGGTTTCATATAGTCTTTTAAAATCGTCTTTCCTCCCGTATAGCCCTGTTGTCGAATTTCAAAAAACAACTTTTCGCTATTAAACACCCCATCTTCTAACATTCGTTTTTGAAGATACGGCTTAAATGGATCTAACTTGCTTTTTCTTTGTTTTCGCTTGGATTTGGAAGGAGGATTGGGGGAGTGAATATATTTTCGGACGGTTTTCCGATCGATCCCCAATTCCCTCGCAATATCGGAAATACTCATTCCCCTTTCATACATCTCTTTGATCATAAAAAATTCCCCTCTCGTAATCATGAACCATAGCTCCTCTCGTTGACACTATGGTTCTATTGTAAGTGGGGAATTTTATTCCGGCTATATTGGGGATTTTATCATCGGCTTTAACACGTGCAAGGAATATGCGTTTGATAAATTGGGTTTAAATAAGCTGATCAGTATTATTGATCCAAGAAATGTTCCATCCATTCGTGTGGCAGAGAAGATTGGTTTCATTAAGGAAAAAGAAGTATTTATTTTCGGTAAGAACCATTATATATACTCGGGAGTTAAAAAAGTACCGAAGGGTTATTGAGCGAATGGTGCGATAGTTAAATAAAATATGTACAAAAAAGCTACCTTATCATCATAAGGTGGCTTTTTTTATTTGATCAAAAATCAACAATTAACAATAATAGAGCCTTTTTAGAAAAGGAATAATAGCATGGATTGTTGAATTCTGTAAGATAGGGGGTGGATATATGTTACAAAAGTTGTCGCTGACAGGAAAAAGAATATCTCTGCGGACACCGACGCAGGATGATTTGCCAATTCTATATAATCTGATATATGGTGTGGAGGATCCAGAATGGAAAAAGTATGATGCTCCTTATTATCCGCTTGAATTTTGTACCTTTGAAAAGTTTTCTAAGAGAATGGAAGAAAAAATGAATGTTACGGATGTACCAAGCCAAATGATTATAGAATATCAAGGTCAAATTATAGGTATGGTTAGCTATTATTGGGAGGATAAGCGTACACGATGGCTTGAAATTGGAATCGTCATCTATTCTCCTGAACATTGGAATGGTGGATTTGGAACGGAAGCATTATCTTTATGGATTGACTATCTCTTTGAAAATCTAACCATCGAGAGAGTGGGGCTGACGACTTGGTCTGGAAATCCACGAATGATAAGATGTGCGGAAAAATTGGGAATGCGATTAGAAGGGAGAATGAGAAAATGCCGCTACTATAATGGCGAATACTATGATTCCATCCGAATGGGTATTCTTCGAGAGGAATGGGATGAGTTGAAAAAGAATAATCCCTTATTCAATTCTCATGGAAGAACAAGTTAACTTCTATCATCTGTGGTGTCACGAAGTGATGAATGAGTAGATTTTTTGGATACTTTTGGTAGGTAAAAATTAATTTTAAGGAGAGAATGAAATGTTAATCTGTCATATCAAGGAAATTGTCCGTTACCCTGTGAAATCTTTCAATGGAGAGAGTGTACAAAAAACTAAAGTAATGGAATATGGTTTGTATGGCGACCGTAGTCATGCTTTTTTAGATAAAACAAGACCAGGGAAGTTTTTAACAATAACACAATTCCCAGAAATGGTTCGATATAAAGCAAGATTTGTTGGGGAAGAGTTAATGGAAGAATACCCCAGAGTTGAAATAACGACACCTGAAGGTAAGGTTGTTGATTGGGGGGATGAAGACCTAATTAGAGAAATAGAAAACAAATCGAAACGGAAAGTTTCTCTTGTAAAATATACTCCCTCTTATGTACCTTTAGGGGCAATTGAAGAAGAACACATTCAATTGGTAACGGATGCTTCTTTGCTTAAATTAAAAGAAATATGGGGAAAAGAGGTCAATTATCAACGTTTTCGCCCTAATTTACTTATATCATTAAAAGAGAAAGTCCCATTTATTGAAGAAACGTGGTTTGGCAGAAGGATTAAAATAGGACGAGAAGTGGAGATCCAATTAAAAAGACATTGTGAACGGTGCATGATTATTACTGTTAATCCTGATAATGCAGAACGAGATTCGTCTTTGCTTAAAACTCTTGTACAACAAAGAAATAATCATTTTGGCGTTTATGCTTCTGTTATAAAAACAGGTGAAATTCATGTAGGCGATGAAGTCTTTCTTCTTGAATGATATTTTGCCAAATCACCATCAAACCAAATGTCAACTCTACTAAGCTCCCATGGAAGGACAGAACTTCTTGCATAATCTGTGGTGAAACTCGCTTCATGGTTGGCTAACGGGTACGATACTTCAGAAGGAGTATCGTTTTTCTTGTTGGACTAACGGGCAGTATAGTTGAAGTTACCTAAGTAAACCATTATTGTATTTTTATTTAAATATTTGTATAATTATGTAAAATCATATTTGATAAGGGGGAACTAAAGTGGAACTAATTCCTGAGTCCACTAATTTAATGGATTATCTGGAAGAATTGGATGTTGTAAATTTTTCCCATCATTTAATTCAGAAAAAAATGAATGAATTGTTTCATGAAGGACAGTCAGAAATGGAAAAGGCTAAAATAGCATTTGAATTTGTAAGAGATGAGATTTCTCATTCGTGGGATATACAAAGCACAAGAGTTACATGTAAAGCTTCTGAGGTTCTTTACTATAAAGAAGGAATTTGTTATGCAAAATCAAATTTATTAGCTGCACTACTACGTTCGCAGGGGATACCAACTGGTTTTTGTTATCAACGATTGATGTTGTTTGATACGCCAGAAAAAGGTTATTGTATTCATGCTCTAAATGCAATTTTTCTGAAAACACTTAATAAATGGATTCGATTAGATGCTCGTGGTAATAAAAAGGGAATTGATGCTCAATTTTCAATTGACGAAGAAAAGTTAGCTTTTACTCCTCAAAAAGAATTTGATGAAAGAGATTACCCAATAATTTATGCGAAGCCACATCCAAAAACAATTGCTGTTTTAGAAGAACATACAGATGCATTAGAAATGTATAAAAATCATTTGCCAGAATATTTATAGTTGTTTAAGCTAAAGGTGGCGATAGTTGAACAAGGCATACAAAAAAGACAGATTTATTTCGGTCTTTTTCTGTGGTATAAAAATCAACACTGAAATTTAACAAAGCCGAAGATTTAAAAAGCGTGATAGGTAAAATTTATCTTTCGAAAACTTTTTATTCTTTTCTTATTTAACTATCCCGAAAATTAGTATTTTCATCATTTGCTGGTGCCGTAAGCACGACATGGAGGTCTATCCTGAAAATTTCTCTTTCCAGTATTTTAATAAGGTTATGTAACATAGTTGAACATTCCATTAATTTTACGAACGGTTGGCAATAGTTGAGTGACAAAAAGAAAACGTTTGGTTTTTAAAAAATTATCCAAGCGTCTTTGCTTAGTGTGTGTTCAATCTTATGCTAAATGGTCAATGAAATGATGATTGTTTTATGTTGTTATTTGAGATTTTGTACTTCAAAATCTTTTAGTTAATTATCTCAGTGCAGAAAAATTTATGAATTTTAATAATGCAGAAAAAAGGCAAGAAAAAATTATTGACCAAAAATGAGATAATTTATAACCCGTGGTGCTAGTTGAACGTCAGCGCTCAACCAGCCCTAGTGTGACCAAGGAATAAGCCAACAAGATGCCATCGAGTGCCACTTCAAACCCGGCCATGGAATTCGCTCGAATGTCGGTGATCCGGTATTGGTCTACGAGAATCGAAAACACCGTCTCGATGACTTTGCGTTTTTTCCTGATCCATTCTTCCCATGCCTTGGATGGGCCGTGCTTTTGATTGTGTCGAGACGGTGTCCAGAACGCGGCTTGGTGTTCTTCGTACAGCTTTTCTCGAAGAGCGTGGCTGATGTACCCTTTGTCCCCAAAGTTGTAGGGATGAGGGATTTGAGTCATCACCGTTTCAGCGGCTTTGACGTCGTGGCAGGACGCTTCCGTCACGACATAGCCCATGGCCAGCCCTTGATTGGTCACTTGAAGATGCAGCTTGAAACCGTAGTACCATTGCTTTTTGGAAGCACAATACCCCATATCCGCGATCCCTCGAAACCGCTTGACGCGCTGCATTCTTGCGGGATGGCATAACGGAAGAGGCAAGCTGTCGACGACCGCATAAGCATGGTGTTGGCCACGTTTCGCCAGCTCATGACGGATCCATTTGATGGCGAAACCAAGCGCCCGGCAACGGCGGTTGTATCGGGAGCGTTCAAGAAACGAGCCGTTTGTGAACAAATTTCCCGTGACAAAACGATGCCATGCCCGTTCGGATGTAAAACCGAGCAGCTTTCCTAAAAGATGAATGGCGATGATGACAGCGTCCTCTTGCTTGACCAAATGGCGATTTCGACGGTGAAGATGTACCTGAATGCATGAAAGTTGGGCAGAAACAAAAACGAAAATGGCGGCATATTGCTTTTGCAGTTTGGCTGGATCTGTAGTAAAATGAAAGTGCTCTTGCATGGGGGATCTCTCCTTTCGAATGTTGGGTGACACTTTCATTCTACAGGAGATCCGCCAGCAAGGGCTATTTTTATGCTTGTCTGAGTTTTATCTAGCACCACGGGTAATTTATATAATATCTGCAAACAGCACGAAGGTTCGAGTCGTATTCGGTAATAATGAACCAAAAAATGAGGAAATGAAAGAACCCCTTGTTGCATCTGGGTTTGCTTTAATTGAGAGGAATGCACGGTTTCATAATCGACTCAAAATCGTGTTCCCGTGAGGGAGTGTGGGTTCGACTCCCACCATCGGCACTGAAAATAAGGGAAAAGCCTCTAGGATCAAGGGTTCTCACATTTGTGAGAACCCTTGATTTATTTTTATCGAATACGATTCAAGCAAGAAAAATCGTGTGCGACTAATCGTTATTCGGTGAGGTGGAAGTGAGAAAAATGAGAAATTTTGTTTGCTTCGCTAACGTGACAAGATAGTTAAGACTAATGTTAAGAAAAAGGAAGGTAACGATGAATACTTTCGGAATTGGTGTGATTATGTTAGTAGTAGGTATAGGACTTTTCCCCTTTGGAGTAATGTATTTCAAGCAAAGTTGGAATGAATATAAAAAATTACCATCAAACAAAAAGAAAGTAGCTATTTTTCTTGAAATATTAGACGTATTCTCATTATCATCTTCCCTATCAACGGGGTTAATTTTTATCTCACTCCTACTTATTATTGGAGGTTCTGGATTAATTTTTTTATACCTAACAAGGGCAATGTTTAAATAAGCCATTGCTTCTTTCTTTTATTCAAATATCTTAAAAATTTATGAACCCAAAAAGGCAGCACTCCCATACGAACTCGAAGTATCAGTTTGTAATCGACCTCTGACTTCAGCTGACATATATTTATTCTTCTGATGGTGAAGCATAGATGCGGCATGGTTGTTTCCTGTGGAAGAACGAATGTCCTTCCATCATATGTATTAAAGTTCACTTCATGGTTGGCTAAGGGGCAGGTTAGTTAAAAAAGGAATAACATTAAATTTGCCCTTATGATAGTATTAGTTTAAATAGACTTTTACATAATGAGGGGGGATTAAGATGGAAATCCGTTCAGTGAAAGAGTCAGACTATTATGTCATCTCTCCACTAATCAATGAGTGGTGGGGCGGGAGGCAAATGTATGATAAGTTGCCAAAATTATTTTTCGACCATTTTCAAAATACAAGTTTCATTGCCAAAAAGGATGGAAAAATCGTTGGATTTTTGATCGGTTTTCTATCGCAAACATATCCAGAAGAAGCATATATACACTTTGTTGGGGTGCATCCAGATTATAGAAAAAGTGGTATAGGAAGAAAACTTTACAATGAATTTTTTGATATTGTTAAAAAGAATGGTCGGAATATCGTACGTTGTGTAACTTCACCAGTGAACAAAGTTTCCGTTGCATTTCATACGAAAATGGGATTTGAAATCGAGAAAAACGGAGATAAAGAAGTAGATGGAGTCTCTGTATATACTGATTATGATGGACCAAATCAAGATAGAGTTTTATTTGTAAAGAAGTTAATTTAATTGTGAACTTGTTCAACTCCCGTGGAAGAACAGATTTTCTTCCATGATCTGTGGTGCCATGAAACATGGTAGATGGATGGCTAACGGGAAACGATAGTTGAATAAAGAGTAACCAAAAATTTACATGAATAACATTCAACAACAGTATATGAAGTAGCATAGGGGGAATATATTCAAGCCCTGAGTGGGATAATTGCACATTGTAATACTATCTAATGAGGATGGTGTATAAATAAATATTTCAACCAAAAGATATTGACAAGAATTTTTCATGTTTATTGGAATATAGCTTGTCTCAATATTTATGTAAACATATAATAAAAGTAAACCAACAAATTCTGTGTTTATAACCGATAAATTGCGGTGAGATGGAAAAGTTATATTGGTTAAAATCCGAATATTTTTCTGATTTTATGTTTTAAAATTCGGTTTATATGCAGAATAAGGGCGGCAACAGCGCATATTAAAGGATATTTATATTTACGTGAAGCGATTGCGATGGTATATAACGATATCGAATTGCTCGGATCGATTACGAAAGTGCTTTATCCAGACATTGCGAAAAAATATAACACAACCGCCAGCCGTGTAGAGCGGGCGATCCGCCATGCGATTGAAGTGGCTTGGAGCCGAGGCAACATTGAATCGATTTCTTCCTTATTCGGCTACACCGTCAGCATGTCGAAAGCAAAACCAACGAACTCGGAATTCATCGCCATGGTGGCCGATAAGCTCCGGCTTGAGCATAAAGCATCGTAACGGAAAACGAATGATAGCCAAAGCGGCAAGACGCTCCGCAATCGGGGGCGTCTTTTTTGCCGTTTGGCGGCTTGCTGGAACGAAAAAAGGGGGAACGTGGCTTGCGCCGGTGTGGTGCACAGAGGCGGCTTTACCGCCAAGGGCCAGACGGTTAAGATGGGTCGTTTTCTTTTTCTTTTTTCTCCAATTCCAGCAGCTTGTTCACCAAAATGTGCGGCGGCATATGCATGATCTGCTCGATCGGCACGCCGAGCGCTTTGGCCAGCTTTTGCGCTGTTTCCAGCGAAATTTTCAACGGCTGCATCATCTCCACCTCGTTTGTTCATAGTATTATTTTTAGTATAACGAACGACCGCCGGTTTCGGCCAGCTCGTTGGCTGAACGGCGAATAAATGCGAAAGGAAGAAGGCAGAATGACATTGATTTTTGCCCACCGCGGGGCGGCGGGGACGCACCCGGAAAATACGATGGCGGCGTTTATCGAGGCGGAAAAAGCGGGAGCGGACGGCATTGAATTGGATGTGCAGCTCACAAAAGACGGCGAAGTGGTCGTCATTCATGACGAAACGGTCGACCGGACGACGGACGGCAGCGGCTGGGTGAAAGACATCACGTACCGCGAACTGCGCCGATTGAACGCGGCGGCCATGTGGGACGGCAAACACGGCCATTGTCCGATTCCGCATCTTGAGGAAGTGCTTGCTTGGCTGTCATCAACACGGATGGCGGTCAACATCGAGCTGAAAAATAGCCTCATCGCCTACGAAACGCTTGAGCAAAAAACGATCTCCCTCGTGCGCCGCTATGGGCTTGAGAAGCGGACGATTTTGTCATCGTTCAATCATCATAGCATGCGCCTTTGCCGAACGCTTGCACCGGAAATCGAGACGGCGCTCTTGTACATTGAGCCGCTGTATGCCCCATGGACGTATGTGCGTGCCATGAACGCCGACGGGGTGCATCCGCACTATCGGACGGTGACGGCGGAATTTGCCGCCGAAGCGCGGCGGCGCGGGGTGGCGGTCCGCCCGTTTACGGTAAATAAGCGAAATGTGATGAAAACGATGTTTGCTTATGGCGTTGACGCCGTCTTCACCGACTACCCGCGCCAAGCGAAGCAATGGAAAGAGAAAACGCCTTAACGAGAGACGTTAAGGCATTTTTTGTTTGCCTTGAAATGGATGTTTTCCCAGTGTAATAGGCATCAACGTTCCGGGTCAAGGCGTTTTTCGTTTTCGTTGAAAACGCGCCTGCACTTTGTTGCGTTTCCGGTCGCGGTGCAGCAAAAAACCGCCGAGAAACGCCAGCCCAGCGGCAAACAGCGCGAGCCCGGCGAGAAATTGCAGCCATAAGGCAGAAAACAGCGGCCCGTTGATGCCAAACAACGCATCGCGCATCCATTTGATGCCAAGCGCCGCTCCAAGCCCGGGAATGACTAAAATCAACAGCGCAATCATTCGCCCCATCGCGATCGCGTTCCTTTCCGAAAAGAGTAGCCTTATCGACTATCATAGCGGTTATTGGGCGTTTGTCAAGGAAAGAGCAAATCAAGTATGATAAAAGTGTCTGCAAAAATTGGCATACTATAAAGTGTGGTGAATGGACATGAAAAAAGTGATGATCATTGGGGCTGACTCGCGCGGAATGTCGCTTTTGAAGCTGCTTCACGGGGCGTCGGGATTTGACGTTGTGGCGGTTGTTGACGTCGATGAACAAGCTCCGGGGGTGCAACTGGCGCAAAAATGGGGCATCGCTGCTGCGAGCGACTGGCGTCCATGGATGGCCGAGCCGCTTGATTTGATCATTGAAACGACGGGCAGGGCGGATGTCCTTGAGGAAATCCGTCGATTGGCGCCAGAGGGAGCCAATATTGTCCCAAGTGCAGTCGCGCAGATGATGGCCGAGCTCGTTGAAGAAAAAGAAGCGCTCATCGCCAAATTGAAAAGCGAAGCGGCTCGGCGCGCGCTCATCTTTCATTCGTCCCACGATGGCATGATTGTCGTTGATGAATATGGTTACATTACCGATATGAATCAAAGCGCGGCGGAGCTGCTTGAAGTCGATAAAGACAAAGTGATCGGCAAGCATATTTTGACCGTTCTGCCGTCAAGCGGCTTGCCGCGCGTGCTCGAAACGAGGCAGACGGAGTTTCATCAAGAAGTGGAGCTGGCCAATGGAAAAAAATTGATCACCACCCGCATCCCGATCATCGATGACAATGGCAAACTGTTTGGGGCGCTCGCGGTATTCAAGGACATCACCGAGCTTGTCGCTTTGGCGGAAGAAATCACCGACTTAAAAGAAGTCCGCATGATGCTCGAAGCGATCATCTATTCGTCGGAAGAGGCGATTTCCGTCGTCGATGAAAATGGGAACGGTATTTTGATCAACCCGGCGTATACACGGCTCACCGGTTTGACAGAGGAAGACGTCATCGGCAAACCGGCGACCGCCGACATCGCCGAAGGGGAAAGCATGCATATGCAAGTATTGAAAACGCGCCGCCCGGTGCGCGGAGCGCGCATGAAAGTCGGCCCGAAAAACCGGGATGTCATCGTCAATGTTGCGCCGATTATTGTTGATGGCGTATTGAAAGGGAGCGTCGGCGTCATTCATGATGTGTCAGAAATTCAGCGGCTGACGACTGAGCTCAATCGGGCGCGGCAAATCATCCGCACGCTCGAGGCGAAATATTCGTTTGCCGACATCGTCGGCGAGTCGGAAGAGATGAAGGTTGCCATCGAGCAGGCGAAGCTGGCGGCGAAAACACCGGCGACGATTTTGCTGCGGGGGGAATCAGGGACGGGCAAGGAGCTGTTCGCCCACGCCATTCACAACGCGAGCGACCGAAAGTATAACAAGTTTATCCGCGTCAACTGCGCGGCCATTCCGGAAACATTATTGGAAAGCGAACTGTTTGGCTATGAGGAAGGAGCGTTTTCCGGCGCGCGGCGCGGAGGCAAGCGAGGGCTGTTTGAAGAAGCAAACAACGGAAGCATTTTCCTTGACGAAATCGGCGAACTGTCGGCCAGCACGCAGGCGAAGCTGCTCCGCGTCTTGCAGGAGCGGGAGATCGTCCGCGTCGGCGGGACGAAGCCGATCCCGATCAACGTCCGCGTCATCGCCGCCACGAACGTCAACCTTGAAAAAGCGATTGCCGAAGGCGCCTTTCGCGAAGACTTATACTATCGGCTCAATCGGATGCCGATTTATATTCCGCCGCTGCGTGCCCGCAAGGAAGACATTCCAGCTCTTTGCCGGCGTTTGATCCAGAAACTGAACCAAGATTACGGGCGCAACGTCGAAGGTGTCACGGATGAAGCGATGGCGAAGCTTCTTGCCTATGATTGGCCGGGAAATGTCCGCGAGCTCGAAAATGTGCTCGGGCGGGCGATGATTTTCATGAAATTTCATGAAGTGATGATCGATGCGACGCATTTGCCGCCGCTCGCTTCGCCTTCGTCAGTGCCGGCTCATCGAGTGGAAACGGAAGAGGAGATTCGGCCGCTTGAGGAAATGGTGAGCCGATACGAAGCGAGCTTGATTGAGCAGGCGCTTCGCCGCCATCGCGGCAATAAAACAGCGGCGGCCCGGGCGCTTGGCATTTCGGTGCGCAATTTATATTACAAGCTGGAGAAATACGGGCTTGACAAAAATATCATGCAATAATTTGCGCGGAGTGAAGAATATTGCACATATCTGTTTGCGAAGGTAGTGTGTTTTAAAGCGCTTTCAGTCATTTTTGGTTGGCACAGTTTTTGCATAAAAAGACTGTGCCGCACGATTTGCAGAAAAGGTTGGTGCAGATGATGAAGCTTGAATCGTTAGTGCAAGAAGCAAGACAATGCCAGGACCGGACGGTGGCCGTGGCGGCGGCGGAAGATGAAGAAGTGATTGAAGCGGTGGCGATGGCGCTCGAACACCGTCTCGGACGCTTTGTGCTTTATGGCGATCGGGAGCGGCTCGGACGGCTGTTGAAGGAAAAAGGATGCGCCCGCTTTTCCGACGTCGATGTCGTTCATGCGAATTCGATCGGGCAAGCCGCAGAGCTTGCCGTGCGCGCCGTCCATTTGAACGAGGCGGATGCGTTGATGAAAGGGCATGTGCCGACGGCAACGCTGCTGAAAGCGGTCTTGAACAAGGAGTATGGGTTGCGCGCTGGGAAGGTGTTGTCCCATGTCGCTGTTTTTGAGGTGCCGGAGTTTGAACGATTTGTCATCGTCACCGACGCGGCGATGAACATCGCTCCGGATTTGGAGCAAAAGGTGCAAATTGTCAACAACGCCGTCAGCATCGCGCGCTCCATCGGCATCGAGCGCCCGAAAGTCGCGGCGCTGGCGGCGGTGGAGACGGTCAATCCGGCCATGCCGGCAACACTTGATGCAGCGGCGCTCGCAATGATGCAAAAGCGGGGGCAAATCGAACATTGCCTTGTTGACGGACCGCTTGCGTTGGACAACGCGGTGTCGCTGGCGGCGGCGAAGCATAAGCGGATTGAAAGCGAAGTGGCTGGACAGGCTGATATTTTGCTTGTGCCGGACATTGAATCCGGCAACATGCTGTATAAGTCGCTCGTCTATTTTGCGAACGCACGCGTCGGCGCAGTCATCGCTGGGGCGAAGGCGCCGATCGTGTTGACGTCGCGCGCCGACTCGGCGGAAAGCAAACTGTATTCGTTGGCGCTTGCTATTTGTTCGGCAGCAAAATGAAATAGATGAAGGAGGCCATCAGTGATGGAACTGTTTCAATATATGGAAAAATATGATTATGAGCAAGTGTTGTTTTGCCAAGACAAAGAATCCGGATTGAAGGCGATCATTGTCATTCATGACACGACGCTCGGCCCGGCGCTCGGCGGGACGCGCATGTGGATGTACAATTCGGAAGAAGAGGCGCTTGAAGACGCCCTGCGCCTCGCCCGCGGCATGACGTACAAAAACGCGGCCGCCGGCCTTAATTTAGGCGGGGGCAAGACGGTCATCATCGGCGATCCGCGCAAAGATAAAAACGAGGCGATGTTCCGCGCGTTCGGCCGGTTCATTCAAGGGCTGAACGGCCGCTACATCACGGCGGAAGACGTCGGCACGACCGTTGCCGATATGGACATCATCTATCAGGAAACGGACTATGTCACCGGGATTTCGCCGGAATTCGGCTCATCCGGCAACCCGTCGCCGGCCACGGCTTACGGCGTATATCGCGGGATGAAAGCGGCGGCGAAGGAAGCGTTTGGCAGCGATTCGCTTGAAGGAAAAGTTGTCGCCGTCCAAGGGGTTGGCAATGTCGCCTACCATTTATGCCGCCATTTGCACGAAGAAGGAGCGAAACTCATCGTTACCGACATCAACAAGGAAGCGGTGGCGCGCGCGGTCGAGGAATTTGGGGCGAAAGCGGTCGACCCGAACGACATTTACGGCGTGGAGTGCGACATTTTTGCTCCATGCGCGCTCGGCGGCATCATCAACGACCAAACGATTCCGCAGCTGAAAGCGAAAGTGATCGCCGGCTCGGCGAACAACCAGCTGAAAGAGCCGCGCCATGGCGACATGATCCATGAAATGGGCATCGTCTATGCACCAGATTATGTGATCAACGCCGGCGGCGTCATCAACGTCGCCGATGAGCTGTACGGCTACAACCGTGAACGGGCGATGAAAAAAATCGAGCAAATTTATGACAACATCGAAAAAGTGTTTGCCATCGCCAAGCGTGACAACATTCCAACGTATGTGGCCGCTGACCGGATGGCCGAAGAACGAATTGAAACGATGCGCAAAGCGCGCAGCCAATTTTTGCAAAACGGCCATCATATTTTAAGCCGCCGCCGCGCCCGCTAATAGTGGCGAGGGGCGGCCTTCCGCCCCGCCGGCGGATGATGGAGGGACAGCAACGATGGAAGAGCAGAAGTTTCGCATTTTAACGATCAATCCAGGCTCGACTTCAACGAAGATCGGCGTCTTTGAAAACGAACGGCCATTGCTCGAAAAAACGATCCGCCATGAGGCGGACGTGCTTCGGCAATATAAAACGATCGCGGACCAGTATGAGTTCCGCAAGCAAACGATTTTGCAAGCACTGGATGAAGAAGGAATCAATTTATCGAAGTTGAGCGCCGTCTGCGGCCGCGGAGGGCTTCTCCGTCCGATCGAAGGCGGAACGTATCGCGTCAATGAGGCGATGCTTGAAGATTTGCGGCGCGGATATTCCGGCCAGCACGCGTCCAACCTCGGCGGCATTTTGGCGCATGAGATCGCCTCGGCCTTAAACATCCCGGCGTTTATCGTCGATCCGGTCGTTGTCGACGAACTCGATCCAATTGCCCGGATCAGCGGATTTCCGCTCATTGAGCGGCGCAGCATTTTCCATGCTTTAAACCAAAAGGCGGTCGCGCGCCGCGTCGCCAAGCAGCTTGGGAAACGGTATGACGAACTGAACTTGATCGTCGCCCATATGGGCGGCGGCATCACGGTCGGCGCCCACAAGCAAGGAAGGGTCGTCGATGTCAACAACGGCCTTGACGGCGAAGGCCCGTTCAGCCCGGAGCGCGCCGGGACGGTGCCAGCGGGCGATTTGGTTGCTTTATGCTTCTCTGGTGAATATTACCGCGAAGAGATCATGAACATGCTCGTCGGCGGCGGCGGCCTTGTCGGTTATCTTGGCACGAATGATGCGGTGAAAGTCGAGAAAATGATCGAAGCCGGCGATGAAAAGGCCAAGCTCGTGTATGAGGCGATGGCGTACCAAGTGGCGAAAGAAATCGGTGCGGCAAGCGCCGTGCTTTCCGGCAAAGTCGACGCCATCATTTTGACCGGCGGACTGGCGTATGGCAAATCGTTTGTCGAACAGATCACTCGCCGCGTGCAATGGATCGCCGATGTCATCGTCCATCCGGGCGAAAACGAACTGCAGGCGCTCGCTGAAGGCGCGCTTCGCGTCCTGCGCGGCGAAGAAGAGGAAAAAGTGTATCCAGGCAAGGCCGTTTCGCCGGTTCCAGCCCGGCGCTGATGCGGCAACGGACAGAAAGGAGAAGGCAAGATGGCAAAAGAATACGATGTCGTCATTCTCGGCGGAGGAACGGGTGGCTATGTGGCCGCCATTCGCGCCTCGCAGCTCGGGTTGAAAACGGCCGTTGTGGAAAAAGGGAAGCTCGGCGGCACGTGCCTGCACGCTGGCTGCATTCCGTCCAAAGCGCTGCTTCGCAGTGCCGAAGTGTACGCACAAACGAAAAACGGCGAGGCGTTTGGCGTCATCGCCGACGGCGTGCGCCTTGATTTTGCCAAAGTGCAGGCGCGCAAAGCGGCGATTGTTGAGCAGCTCCACAAAGGCGTGCAGCATTTGATGAAAAAAGGGAAAATCGATGTGTACGCCGGCACCGGCCGCCTGCTCGGCCCGTCGATCTTTTCCCCGCTGCCGGGGACGGTGTCGGTCGAAATGAACGACGGCAGCGAAAACGAAATGCTCGTCCCGGAATTCGTCGTCATCGCCACCGGTTCGCGCCCGCGCACGCTGCCGGGGCTCGAGCCGGACGGCGAATTCGTGATGACGTCCGATGAGGCGTTGCAAATGGAGACGCTCCCCTCGTCCATCTTGATCGTCGGCGGCGGTGTGATCGGCATGGAATGGGCGTCCATGCTTAATGATTTCGGCGTTGACGTGACGGTGCTCGAATATGCCGATCGCATTTTGCCGACAGAAGATGAAGACGTGTCAAAAGAAATGGAAAAACTGCTCCGCCGCCGCGGTGTCAACATCGTCACGGGAGCGAAAGTGCTGCCGGAAACGCTCGAGAAAGGAAACGGCGTCACGATCCAAGCGGAGCATCAAGGCGAGCGGAAAACGTTTACGGCCGACAAGATGCTTGTTTCCGTCGGGCGGCAGGCGAACATTGAGGGGATCGGCTTGGAAAACACCGAGATTGTCGTGGAGAAGGGGTATATTCAAACGAACGAGTTCGGCCAAACGAAAGAATCGCACATTTACGCGATCGGCGATGTCATCGGCGGCCTGCAGCTTGCCCATGTCGCCGCCCATGAAGGGATTGTCGCCATTGAGCATTTGGCCGGGCACAACCCAGCGCCGATTGACTATACGATGGTGCCCCGCTGCATTTACACCCGTCCGGAAGCGGCGGCGGTCGGCTTAACCGAACAAGAGGCGAAAGCGAAAGGCTATGATGTCAAGGTCGGCAAATTTCCGTTTAAAGCCATTGGCAAGGCGCTTGTGTTCGGTGAGGCGGAAGGGTTTGTGAAACTCATCGCCGACCGGAACACGGACGATCTGCTTGGCGTCCATATGGTCGGGCCGCACGTGACCGATTTGATTTCCGAAGCCGGTCTCGCCCGCGTGCTTGATGCGGCTCCGTGGGAAGTGGCGCATGCGATCCATCCGCATCCGACGCTGTCAGAGGCCATGGCGGAAGCGGCGCTGGCGGTCGATGGCAAAGCTATTCATTTTTAACCGATTTCGCCGTATGCGCGCGGCGCGTGATCATTGGTTGACTATGTGAATCTAAGGGAGGTTGTTGCGATGGCGCAAAACCGTCATCAGGCGCTTGGATTAAGCGATGACACGGTGTTGGAAATGTATGAAACGATGCTCTTGGCCCGCAAGCTCGATGAACGGATGTGGCTGTTAAACCGCGCGGGGAAAATTCCGTTCGTCATCTCATGCCAAGGGCAGGAAGCGGCGCAAGTCGGCGCGGCATTCGCCCTCGACCGGACGAAAGACTATGTCTTGCCGTATTACCGCGATGTGGGCGTTGTCCTGACGTTTGGCATGACGCCGAGAGAATTGATGTTGGCGGCGTTTGCCAAGGCGGAAGACCCGAACTCCGGCGGCCGGCAAATGCCAGGGCATTTCGGGAAAAAGAAAAACCGGATCGTCACCGGTTCATCGCCCGTGACGACGCAAGTGCCGCATGCGGTTGGCTTTGCGCTGGCGGCGAAAATGGAAAAGAAAGATTTTGTCGCCTTCGTCACGTTCGGCGAAGGGTCGTCGAACCAAGGCGACTTCCATGAAGGGGCGAACTTCGCCGGCGTTCATAAACTCCCAGTCATCTTTATGTGCGAAAACAACAAGTACGCCATTTCCGTGCCCATTTCGAAACAACTCGCGTGCGAAAAGGTGTCCGACCGCGCCATCGGCTATGGCATGCCGGGCTATACGGTCGACGGCACCGATCCGCTTGAAGTGTACCGAGTCGTGAAAGAAGCGGCCGACCGCGCCCGCCGCGGCGAAGGGCCGACGCTCATCGAGGCCGTGACATACCGGCTGACGTCGCACTCGTCGGACGATGACCACCGCGTCTATCGGACGGAAGAAGAGCTCGCCGAAGCGCGCGCCAAAGACCCGATCGTGTCGTTTGCCAACTATTTGAAAGAAACCGGCGTTTTGACCGACCAGCTTGACGAGGACATTCAAGCGCGCGTCATGAAAGAAGTGAACGAAGCGACCGACTACGCGGAGAAGGCTCCGTACGCCGAGCCGGAGCATGCGCTTCGCTACGTGTATGCCGAGGAGTAAGGGGGAATCGACGATGCCTGTTATTTCCTATATTGATGCGGTTACGATGGCGATTCGTGAAGAGATGGAGCGCGACCCGCGCGTGTTTGTGTTAGGAGAAGACGTCGGCCGGAAAGGCGGAGTGTTCAAAGCGACGCAAGGATTGTACGAGCAGTTCGGCGAAGAGCGCGTCATCGACACGCCGCTTTCCGAGTCGGCGATCGTCGGCGTCGGCATCGGCGCGGCGATGTACGGCCTGCGCCCGATTGCCGAAATTCAGTTTGCCGATTTTATCATGCCGGCGGTCAACCAAATCATTTCTGAAGCGGCGCGCATCCGCTATCGCTCGAACAACGACTGGAACTGCCCGATCGTCATCCGCGCCCCATACGGCGGCGGCGTTCACGGCGCTTTGTACCATTCGCAGTCAGTCGAAGCGATTTTCGCCAACCAGCCTGGGTTAAAAATCGTCATGCCGTCGACGCCGTACGATGTGAAAGGGCTGCTGAAAGCGGCGATTCGCGACGAAGACCCGGTGCTCTTTTTCGAGCATAAACGCGCCTACCGCCTCATTAAAGGGGAAGTGCCGGAGGACGACTACGTGCTTCCGATCGGCAAGGCGGACGTCAAGCGTGAAGGCGATGACATCACGGTCATCACGTACGGGCTGTGCGTCCATTTTGCCTTGCAGGCGGCCGAGCGCGTCGCCCAAGACGGCATTTCTGTCCATCTGCTCGATTTGCGCACCGTCTATCCGCTCGACAAAGAAGCGATCATCGAGGCGGCGAGCAAAACAGGAAAAGTGCTGCTCATTACGGAAGACAATAAAGAAGGCAGCGTCATGAGCGAAGTCGCCGCCATTATCGCGGAGCATTGTTTGTTTGATCTCGACGCGCCGATTATGCGCCTCGCCGGCCCGGACGTTCCGGCCATGCCGTATGCGCCGACGATGGAAAAATTCTTTATGATCAATCCAGAAAAAGTCGAAAAAGCAATGCGCGAATTAGCGGCGTTTTAACAGATGAACAAAAGGCGTCTCCAGCTTGGAGGCGTCAGGAAAACATGGGATGTTCGGTTAGGGAATCATTTCATCCTAATGAAGGGATTCCCCACAAACGCCGGCCTCGAAGCCAACCCTAGACGGCGTGGGGACGTCACGGCAAAGATATTGCAACAGAGATAGGAGGGTATCGATGTGGCCATCGAACAATTGACGATGCCTCAGCTCGGGGAAAGCGTCACGGAAGGCACGATCAGCAAATGGCTCGTTTCCCCGGGCGACAAAGTGAACAAATACGACCCGATCGCTGAAGTCATTACCGATAAAGTGAGCGCGGAAATTCCGTCGTCGTTTGCCGGCGTCATCCGCGAGCTGATCGCCAAAGAAGGGGAGACGCTCCCAGTCGGCGCGCCGATTTGCACGATCGAAGTCGAAGGCGCTGCACCGGCTTCGGAAGCGAAGCCGGCGGATGAAGCGCCGAAAGCAGAAGACAACGCCAAGCCAGCCGCTCCGAAAAAGGCCGGCCGGGCAAACAACGGCCGCTATTCGCCGGCCGTGCTCCGCTTGGCTCAGGAACACGGCATTGACCTCGAACAAGTCGAAGGCACCGGCCTTGGCGGGCGGGTGACGCGCAAAGATTTGCTGAAGCTCATTGAGTCTGGACAAATTCCGAAAGCGGGAGCGGCACCGGCGGCGGAACAAGCCGCGCCAAAAGCGGAACCGAGAACGGAACAACCGGCCACAGCCGCCGCAACCGTTCAACCGTCTGCCGCGGCCGCGCCAACCGCGCCGCAGGCAGCGCCGATCAAACCAGCGGCCCCGAACGTCGAAGCCGGAGCGGGCGACATCGAAATTCCGGTCACCCCGGTGCGCAAGGCGATTGCGGCGAACATGCTCCGCAGCAAACACGAAGCGCCGCACGCTTGGACGATGGTCGAAGTCGACGTCACCGATCTTGTCGCCTACCGCGATGCCATCAAAGACGAGTTCAGGCGGCGTGAAGGCTTCAATTTGACGTATTTCGCCTTCTTCGTCAAGGCGGTCGCCCAAGCGCTGAAAGAATTCCCGCAGTTGAACTCAGTGTGGGCGGGCGATAAGATCATTCAGCGCAAGGACATCAACATATCCATCGCTGTCGCGACGGATGACGCCTTGTTCGTGCCCGTCATCAAGCACGCCGATGAAAAAACGATCAAAGGCATCGCCCGCGAAATCGCTGAACTGGCGGCAAAAACGCGCGCCGGCAAACTGCGCCCGGAAGACATGCAGGGCGGCACGTTCACCGTCAACAACACCGGCGCGTTCGGCTCGGTGCAGTCGATGGGCATTATCAACTACCCGCAAGCGGCCATTTTGCAAGTGGAAACGATCGTCAAACGTCCGGTCGTCAAAAACGGCATGATCGCCATCCGCGACATGGTCAACTTATGCTTGTCGCTCGACCACCGCGTCTTGGACGGCCTCATTTGCGGCCGCTTCCTCGCCCGCGTCAAAGCGATTTTGGAAAACATGAACAAAGACAACACGCCGATTTATTAACGATTCCCCCATCGCCATCGGTTGGCGGTGGGGGTTTTTGCGTGGCGCGATTTCAAACTTCTTTCACAAATGTGATGTATAATGAGGACAGAAACGAACGTGCGAAGGAGAAAAACGAGATGAAACGAGCGAGCGTATGGATGTTGTTGTGTTGCTTCTTTCTGCTAAGCGGCTGCGCCAATCCGTCGTTTCCCCCGGTGGCCGATTCGCTTTCTGTCGTCATCAGCCTCGATGTCAAAGCGGAAACGGTCACCTTTTTGAACGCGGAAAATGGCGGCAAGATCGCCCGTTGGAACATCAACGAACCGTTTCAAGGCGGGGCGTTGAGCTCGGACGGCCGGACGCTTCTTTTGTACGGGCGGGATCTTGACGGCGTCTATCGGTACGATCTCGCGACCGGGAAGCTGCTTGGCGAATGGAAAATAGGAAGCGGCATTGTGAGCGCTGCTCCATCTCCGGATGGCCGCACGTGGTTTTTTGGCGACAGCACCCATCACGCGGTGCGCGTTGTGAGCCGGGACGGGAAAGAGATCGCCCGCCTTTCGGTCGGACGCTCCCCGATGACGCTGCTTGTCAATCGCCAGGGAACGGAGCTGTATGCCATCGACTTTCAAGACGGCCGCGCCTTTGTCATTGATGCAAGCCGCCTCCGTGTCATTCGCTCATTTTCTGTGCCGAAGATGGCGTTAGGCGGATTGATGCGCGAGCGGCAAGGGGAGCTGTGGGTCGGCGGACACGGAAGCGGAAACAAGGTGGAGAAGAATGTTCACGTCTATTCGCTTCAAGACGGCCGCTTGTTGCGGACGATTGCCGCCCCGATCATGCCGGTTGATTTTGTCGAAACAGGCCGCGGCGTGTTTGTGCTAAGCCACGGTTCGAACACGATCTATCAGTTTTCAAAAGAAGGAAAAAAACTCGCTTCGGCGTCTGTCGGCGCCAATCCGTTTGCCATGGAAGCGGCAGGAAGCCGTTTGTATATTGCGAGTTATGACAGCGATGAAATCATCGTGGTCGATGAGGCGACGCTGCGTCCGCTTGCCCGTTGGAAGACGGGAGACGGCCCGCTGCAGCTATTCATTCGGGAGGGACGAACATGAGCGAACGAACCGTTTTAATCGTCGATGATGAAGAAGAAATGCGCCTGCTCGTTGGCATGTATTTGGAAAACGCCGGCTTTCGTTGCCTCGAAGCAGGGGACGGGGAAGAAGCGCTGGTGCTGCTTTCGCAACATCCGGTTGATGCCGTGCTGTTGGACGTCATGATGCCAAAACAGGACGGATTCGCCGTCTGCGCCCGCATCCGCGAGCAGTCGGACGTGCCGATTTTGTTTTTGACCGCGCTTGGCGAAGAATGGGATAAAGTGAAAGGATTGAAGCTTGGCGGCGACGATTACATCGTCAAACCGTTCAGCCCAGGAGAGCTCATCGCCCGCCTTGAGGCGGTGTTGCGCCGGGTGCAGCGCGTCCGCGAGAATGACGGCCGGCTGCAATTTGGCGACCTTGCCATCGACGAAAAAGGACGAACCGTGACCGTTGGCGGCGAGGCGGTGAAGCTGACGTTGAAGGAGTTTGAGCTGCTGCTGTTTTTGGCAAAACACCGCGGCCAGGTGTTCAGCCGCGACGATTTGCTCGTCAAAGTGTGGGGATATGATTATACAGGAAACGCCCGCACGGTCGATACGCATGTGAAAACGCTGCGCATGAAGCTGAAAGACGCCGCCCGCCACATCCAAACCGTATGGGGCATCGGCTACAAGTTTGAGGGATGAACATGAAACGGCTTCGGTTAGGACAAAAACTATGGCTGGCGATCGGCGCCGCGGTCGTGGCGACGCTGGCGTTTTCCTTTGGCCTTCTGAATTATTTTTACCGGACGGTGTACATGAAAGAAGTTGAGCGAACGTTGATCGCGGAAGGGACGAGCCTCGCCCGCGACTATCGCGGCGGGGCGGTGACGGAGGCATATCGCCGTCAAATCGAATGGTATGACGAAAAATCAACGGCCACGATCTTGTTGATCGACAACCCGCGCGAACTGAGCGCCTGCTTTCCGTTTCCGGTCCACTATGACGCGTTAGTCAGCGGCCGCGACCGGGAAACATTGTTAGCCGGGAAGCCTGTTGTCAAAACGGGATACGAAAAGCGGTTCGGACGCCGCGTGATGGCGGTCGTCGTTCCGCTTTTGGACGGCAAGCGGCTTGAAGGAGCGATTTACTTGTATTTGCCGTTAGCCGACGTTCAGGAAGCAACGAAGCGGGCGGCCGCCGCGTTTTGGCCGTTGGCCGCCATATTCGCCGCCGCGCTTTTGGTTGTCGGCCGACGGATGGTGCGGCAGATGACCGAGCCGCTCCAAGCGATGGAACAAGCGGCAGAACGCATGGCGGAAGGACGCTACGAAGCGGACATCCCCGTGCGGAGCGATGATGAAATCGGCCGCCTGGCGGAGGCGTTCAACCAAATGGCGGACGCCATTGCTAAAGAAGACGAGCGGAAACGCGAGTTCTTAGCGAACGTCTCGCATGAGCTGCGCACGCCGCTCAGCTATATGAAAGGATACAGCGAAGCACTCCTTGCTGGCCTCGCGAAAACGAAGGAAGAAGAAAAGGCGTACCTTCGCCTTATCCACCGCGAAACGGAGCGGATGGAGCGGCTGGTGCGCGATCTTCTTGACCTGGCGCGCCTTGAAGGGCAAAGCGTGCCGCTCGAGCGCGCGCCGGTGGCGTTTGCCCAAGTGATCGAAGATGTCATCGCCACGTACGAACCGATCGCCTCGCAAAAGCGGATCGAGTTGGCGTGCGAGTTGGACTATGACATCATCGTCAACGGCGACGCCGACCGGCTCGAACAAGTCGTGCGCAACTTGCTTGACAACGCCATCCGCTACACCCCGGAAGGCGGCGCGGTGACGGTGCGGCTTTCCCGCTTGTCGGAAGCGGAAGGCGAGCTTGTCATCCAAGACACGGGAAAAGGCATTCCGAAAGACCAGCTCCCGCTTCTCGGCCAGCGCTTTTTCCGCGTCGACCGCGCCCGCACCCGCAAAGAAGGCGGCACCGGCTTGGGGCTTGCCATCGTCAAACAAATCGTCTCTCTTCATGACGGCGCGATTTGGTTCGACAGCGACCTTGGACGCGGGATGACCGTATTCGTCCGCCTGCCGCTCGTTCGGGAAGAGGAATAAACATCGTTCAAGACACAGGAATGGATGATGTATAATCAATATAAAATTAGGAGGCAGGTGGAGGATATGGGTTCACCAGAAAAGGAACAGGCCCCTATGACCTACAAAGAGTATGCGACATGGCCGGAAGGAAAACGGTGCGAGGTCTTGGACGGGAACATCATTAGCATGGCGCCGTCGCCGACACCGGAACATCAATCAGTTTCGCTTCAACTTTCCATTGAATTCGGGATGCATCTTCGTGGGAAGGATTGCCGCGTGTTGGCCGCCCCGATCGATGTGTATCTTTTCGAAGATCATCGCAAGGGATGGATGGATGAAAACGTCCGAAACTGGGTATGCCCCGATCTTGTCGTCATCTGCGACAAAAACAAAATTCAAAAAAACCGCATTGTCGGGGCTCCGGATTTGGTCGTCGAGATCTTGTCCCCCGCCACGGCCAAAATCGACCGGATGGACAAACGGATCGCGTACGAGCGGGCCGGGGTGAAGGAATATTGGATCGTTGACCCGGCGAATCAAGTGGTGGAAGTGTATTTGCGCGGAAAAGTTCCATGAGCAATTTTTGCTCTCCACCCGGGCATGAAAATCCCCCTTTTCTTCCCATAATGAAGAATAGGCGCAAACAGTTCAACAGGACGTTATGCTTAATGGTGGCTTAGACCCTGTACGGAAAAGTGTTTGAATCCACTGGGTGCACCACCCATTGTCCGCCCTTTCCTGTGATAGAGGAAAGGTGACGACGAACGGAAAACTGCCGCATTTCTCCCGTGGATTCGCTGTTTGCGCACTCGATCATCGAAAAGGAGGATTTTCATCATGGATGTCATCTATCCTCGCTGCGCAGGATTGGATGTTCATGCCGAAACCATCGTCGCCTGCGCGCTATGGGAAGAAGATGGACACATTCAAAAGGACATTCAAACCTTCTCCACGTTCTCGAAAGGACTTGGCGACCTGCTCGAGTGGCTCGAAGACCATGGGGTCACCCATGTCGCCATGGAATCCACCGGCGTGTATTGGAAACCGGTCTTTGCCTTCCTCGAGGGCTATGTCGACTTGACTTTGGCCAATCCGCAGCGGATCAAAAATGTCCCGGGAAGAAAAACCGATGTCTCTGACGCCGAGTGGATCGCCAAGCTGCTCCGTCATGGACTCATTGAAAAAAGTTTCGTCCCCCCAGCGCCGATTCGTGAACTGCGGGATTTTACCCGCCTCCGCAAAAAGTGGGTCGGACAGTTGAGTTCAGAGAAAAACCGGATTCAAAAAGTGCTGGAGTCTTCCAATGTCAAACTGGGCTCCGTCCTCTCGGATCTCTTCGGCGTTTCCGGACGAAACATCCTTGCCCGGCTGCTCGAGAAGGGATACGTGGACAAGGACGAGCTGGATCAATGCCTGCGCGGAAGGCTCAAAAAGAAAAAGCAAGCGGTGTACGATTCGCTGCTCGGCACCTTGACCGAACACGAGCTCCGTCTCCTTCGCCTCTTGTGGAAACACGTTGAGGAATTGGAGCAGTTAATCGAAGAAGTCGACCAGCACATCGACCGCCTGCTCGAGCCGTATCGCGAGGAAGTCGAATTGCTGATGACCATGCCCGGAGTGAAAAAACAAACCGCCGCCGTCATCATAGCCGAGATGGGAACCGACATGAGCGTCTTTGAAACGCCGGAACGGGCGGCTTCATGGACTGGATTGTCCCCCGGCAACCATGAAAGCGCCGGAAAGCGAAAGAGCACGCGCACGACAAAAGGCAATCCCCATCTCCGATCGGCGTTATGCGAGGCGGCATGGTCAGCAGCTCGATCCAAGACACATCCCTTGTCCCGAAAATTTTGGTCGTTGGCGGCCCGATGCGGGAAGAAAAAAGCCCTCATCGCCACAGCTCGACGAATGTTGGTGATCATCTTTTGCATGATCTCCCGCAAAGAGTCGTTCCGCCAACCACAACTTATCTAGTATAGCCAACAGGCAGCCAGATCATACGAGATGTCCGAAAATGGGGCACCTCTGCTTTCCTATTGCCTTCTTTGGCCATTTTCAGTATACCCACACGGATCAGGAGCGTATACAGCACTCACCCAGTGGTGGGGATTTTTACGGAAAAACAGGAAGATTGGAACTTCATGGAGTGTACAACCGGGATGACGCCGTTTTGGTTCATGTATTGAAGGATTTCGTGATCGATTTGCGAAACATTTTCCAATGAATAAATGGCAGTTGAGATTTTCGCTAAGCGGTGATTTGGAGGGGGACGAGGGAGCATCGTCCAAGAGAGCATGCAACAACGCCCTCTTCCTTTCATGTTTTTTCAGGGCTTCTTGGAGGATTTGTGAATCGTTGAGATGGTGTTGTTTCGCCAAGTCATCGAGCCATTTCGGGATCGTTCATGTTTTTTTTTGACCGCTTTGTTTTCCATTTCATGGCGAAATGGTGGCATCAGCAAGTTGTTTGCCTTTTTGTTCATTGCCCAAACGCGGCCGATGTACTACAATAAACATAGAAACCGTTTTTTCCCACACGAAGCGTCATCAGCGCTTCGTTCTGAGCAGACGGGTTCGAGAGGGAAAGGTGCGGCTTGAAAAGAAAGCGGTTTCTTATGTCTGGAAGGCAAAGGGGGATCGGAATGAGCGATGTCGCAAAGATGAAGGAAGCGGCGTTTCCGGCTCCGACGGTGGAGGAGTGGGAGCGGGAAGCGGAAAAGTCGCTGAAAGGCAAGCCGCTCGAGCGGCTTGTATCGATGACGTACGAAAACATTGCGGTCAAACCGCTCTATACGCGCCGCGATGTGGAGGCGCTCGGCCCGCTTGAGCAGTACCCGGGCTTTGGCCGCTATGTGCGTGGGGCGCGGCCGGAAGGGTATCGGGGCGAGCCGTGGAAGGTGAGCCAGGAGATTTCGGCAGCGAGCCCGTCCGACTGGAACGAGGCAGTGAAGCACGACTTGGAGCGGGGGCAGACGGAAATCCATCTTGCCCTTGGCCGGCTGCCGTTTGCCGTCGAGTCGGTTGATGATGTGGCGGCGATGTTGGATGGCGTGCCGCTGGACCGCTATTCGCTCCGTGTGGACGCCGGGGCGCGGTCGCTTTCGTTTTTGGCGCTGTTGGCCGCTTATTTAGAGGAACGGGGCGTCCCGCTATCGAGCGTACGGGGCGCGATCGGCATGGATCCGCTCGGAGCGTGGGCGGAGCAGGGGACGCTCCCGTGTTCGCTTGAGCGGCTGTATGATGAAATGGCGGAAGCAACGAAGTGGGCGAAGGAACAGATGCCTGCCGTTCGCACGATTTTGGTGCGCGGCGAGCCGTACCATAACGGCGGGGCGAACGCCGTGCAGGAGCTCGCGTTTTCGTTGGCGGCAGCCGTCGAGTACATCCGCGCCGGGTTGGACCGGGGCTTGACGGTTGATGACATCGCGACAAGGATGCAAGTGTCGCTCGCCGTCGGAGCCGACTTTTTCATGGAAATCGCCAAGCTGCGGGCGGCGCGGCGGTTGTTTGCGCAAGTGATCGAAGCGTTTGGCGGCGGTGAATCAGCAAGGCGGATCGAGCTGCATGTGCGCACGTCGCCCTTTACGAAAACGGTGTACGACCCGTATGTGAACATGCTCCGAGCGGCGGCGGAAGCGTTTGCGGCCGTTGTCGGCGGCGCCGATGGCGTGCACGTGTCGCCGTTTGACGAGGCGCTCGGACTCGCTGATGAGTTTTCGCGGCGCATCGCCCGCAACACGCAGCTCATTTTGCTCGAAGAGGCGCATGTGGCGAACGTCATCGATCCGGCGGGCGGCTCGTATTATGTGGAAACGTTGACCGCCAAGCTCGCCGAAGAAGCGTGGAAGCTGTTCCAGCGTGTGGAGGAAAAAGGCGGCATGGCGAAGGCGCTCGAAGACGGCTTCGTGCAGACGGAAGTGGAAGCGGTCGCCAAGCGGCGGCTGGATCGTGTCAAGACGCGGAAGGAAAAAATCGTTGGCACGAACGTGTACGCCAATTTGGAGGAAACGCCGGTCGAAAAACCGAAGCAAGACGCAGCGAATGTGGCGCTGCCGCTGGATGAAAAGCGGGTGGCCGATATTCGCGCCTCGCTCGCGGGCGGGAAGTGGATGGAAGCGGCGATTCGTGCGGCCTGCCGTCGAGCAACCGCTCGGGAGATCGCGGCGGCGTTGGTCGATGGGAACGCGGTTGTTGCCATCACGCCGATTCGGGCATGGCGCTTGGCCGAGCCGTTTGAGCAGCTGCGGAAGGCAGCCGAGGAGCATGCCGAACGCACAGGAAGCAGGCTTTCCGTTCACTTGATCAATATCGGGCCGCTTGTCCGTCATCAAGCGCGCGCCGATTTCATCGCCGGGCTGTTTGCGGCCGGCGGGGTGGCGGCTGAGCGGAGCGATGGCTTTGCCTCGGTCGCGGAAGCGGTCGAATGGGTGCGGAACACGAACGGGACGCATTATATCGTGTGCGGCGCCGATGACGATTACCCGGCGTTCGTTCCAGCGTTGGCTGAGGCGTTCAAGCAAGCCAAGCCGAACGCGAAGCTGTATGTCGCCGGAAAGCCGCCGGAAGAGCTTGAGAGAACGTACGCGGACGCGGGCGTGGACGGATCGATTCATCTCGGTTCGAACGCGTACGATGTGATCGTGGCGTTTCTAACGGAAAGAGGGGTGGCGCTTGATGGCGAAGTACGTTGATTTTACCAACATGACGCTTTCCGACGCAACGGCCGATGTGGATGAGAAACAGTGGAGAGACGCGGTGGAGCGGCGCGTGCAAGCGTCGATCGATGAGCTGTTGTTTCAGACGAACGAACACATTGCGGTGAAGCCGCTTTATACAAAGGAAGACATCGATGGGCTCGATTTTCTTGATTATATGCCCGGCTTGCCGCCGTACTTGCGCGGGCCGTACCCGACGATGTACGTCGTGCGGCCGTGGACGATCCGCCAATACGCCGGCTTTTCGACCGCCGAGGAGAGCAACGCCTTTTATCGGCGCAACTTGGCGATGGGGCAAAAAGGGCTGTCGGTCGCTTTTGACTTGGCGACGCACCGCGGCTATGACTCCGACCATCCGCGCGTCGTCGGCGACGTCGGCAAAGCGGGGGTGGCCATCGACTCGGTGCTCGATATGAAAATTTTGTTTGACGGCATCCCGCTCGACCAAATGTCAGTGTCGATGACGATGAACGGGGCGGTGCTCCCGATTATGGCGTTTTACATCGTCACCGCCGAAGAGCAGGGAGTGACGCAAGACAAGCTGTCCGGCACGATCCAAAACGATATTTTGAAAGAATATATGGTGCGCAACACGTACATTTATCCACCGGAGATGTCGATGCGCATCATCGCCGACATTTTCGCCTATACGGCCAAATACATGCCAAAATTCAACAGCATCAGCATTTCCGGCTACCATATGCAAGAAGCCGGGGCGCCGGCCGATTTGGAGCTGGCGTACACGCTCGCTGACGGGCTTGAGTACGTGCGCACCGGCTTGAAAGCCGGCATTGACATCGACTCGTTCGCGCCGAGGCTGTCGTTTTTCTGGGCGATCGGCATGAACTACTTTATGGAAGTGGCGAAACTGCGGGCGGCGCGCCTCATGTGGGCGAAAATGATGAAAACGTTCAATCCGAAAAATCCAAAATCGCTCGCTCTAAGGACGCATTCGCAAACGTCGGGCTGGAGCTTGACCGAGCAAGATCCGTTCAACAACGTCGTGCGCACGCTCATCGAGGCGCACGCGGCGGCGATGGGGCATACGCAGTCGCTCCATACGAACGCCTTGGATGAAGCGATCGCCTTGCCGACCGACTTCTCGGCGCGCATCGCCCGCAATACGCAGCTGTACTTGCAGGAAGAAACCGGCATTTGTCGGACGATCGACCCGTGGGCCGGTTCGTATTACGTCGAGACGTTGACGAACGAGTTGATGAAGCGGGCGTGGGCGCATATCGAAGAAATCGAAAGCTTAGGCGGGATGGCGAAAGCCATTGAAACCGGCATCCCGAAAATGCGCATCGAAGAAGCGGCGGCCCGCCGCCAAGCGCGCATCGATTCAGGAGCGGAAACGATCATCGGCGTCAATAAATACCGCCCGGAAAAAGAAGAGCCGATCGACATTTTGGAAGTCGACAACACCGCCGTGCGCCAGCGGCAAATCGAGCGGCTGAACGAGCTAAAGGCGACGCGCGACAACGAGCAGGTCGAAGCGGCGCTTGACGCCATCACAAAAGCGGCGGAAACGGGCGAGGGGAATTTGCTCGAGCTTGCCGTCCAAGCGGCGCGCGTCCGGGCGACGCTCGGGGAAATTTCGTACGCGATCGAAAAAGTGGCGAGCCGCCATCGCGCCGCCATCCGCTCGATCAGCGGCGTTTACAGCTCGGAATACAAAAACGAAGCGCAGCTCGAGCGGGTGAAGCGACGGGTTGAGCAGTTCGCCGAACTCGAAGGACGCCGCCCGCGCATCTTGATCGCGAAAATGGGGCAGGACGGCCATGACCGCGGGGCGAAAGTCATCGCCACGGCGTTTGCTGATTTAGGGTTTGACGTCGACATCGGCCCGCTCTTCCAGACGCCGGAAGAAACGGCGCGCCAGGCGGTCGAAAACGATGTGCACGCCGTCGGCATCAGTTCGCTCGCCGGAGGGCATAAAACGCTTGTGCCGCAGCTCGTCGAGGAGCTTGAAAAACTTGGCCGCGATGATATTTTGGTCGTCGTCGGCGGCGTCATTCCGCCGCAAGACTACGCGTTTTTGTATGAGCACGGCGCCGCCGCCATTTTCGGACCGGGCACGGTCATTCCGGAAGCGGCGGAAAAAGTGTTGGATGAAATTTACGCCCGGCTTGGCTATGAGGAAGTGAACCAATGAACGGCGAAGAGAAACGGCGGGAACAGGCAAGCGGCCAGAGCGCAGTTTCGGACGGACAGCCGCGGCGCCCGGAATGGGCGGACGGCAATGGTCTGTCGTCGTACGTGCAAGCCGAGCGCCCGCCGGCGCCGAAGCGGCTCGTGCGGCGAAAAGAACGATCGGTTAAAGAATACGTCCAAGGAGTGCTCGCCGGCGACCGCACCATTTTGGCGCAGGCGATTACGCTTGTCGAAAGCAATGCGGCCAGGCATATGGATCTCGCCCAGCAAGTGCTCAATGAACTGCTTCCGCACGTCGGCCGCTCGATTCGCATCGGCATCACCGGCGTGCCGGGGGCGGGAAAAAGCACGTTCATTGAAGCGTTTGGCACGTTTTTGTGCGAGCAGGGCCATCGCGTCGCCGTCTTGGCCGTCGACCCGACGAGTTCGTTGACCGGCGGCAGCATCCTTGGCGACAAAACGCGGATGGAGGCGCTTGCCCGCCATCCGCACGCCTTCATCCGTCCATCTCCATCCGGTGGGGCGCTTGGCGGCGTGCATCGGAAAACGCGCGAGACGATGATGCTGTGCGAAGCGGCCGGCTATGACATCATCCTCGTCGAGACGGTCGGCGTCGGGCAAAGCGAGTTTGTCGTCCGCGGGATGGTTGACTTTTTCCTGCTGCTCGCCTTAACCGGCGCCGGCGATGAGCTGCAAGGCATGAAGCGCGGCATCATGGAGCTGGTCGACGCCATCGTCATCAACAAGGCGGACGGCGATAATAAAGAAAAAGCGCGGATGGCGCAAAACGAATACAACCAGTTTCTCCATTACCTCCGCCCGGCCACGCCCGGCTGGGAGACGAAAGCATACACATGCTCGGCGCTGTTGGGCGAAGGGATCGCCGACATGTGGCGCGTCATCCAGGCGTTCGTCGAGACGACGAAGCGATCCGGCGTCTTTTTTGACCGCCGCCGCCAGCAGCAAAAAGACTGGATGCACGCCATGATCAAAGAATATGTGGAAACGCGCTTTTTTGCCGATCCGGTCGTGAAAGAAAAGCTCCCGATGCTCGAGAACAGCGTCATTTCCGGCGCCAAGCCGGTCACCGCCGCCGTCCGCGAGCTGATCGAAGCGTATGAACGGAAGCAGAGCGGTGAACTGTGATATGATAAAGGAAAATCGAAGGAGGTGTTGAGATGTTCCAATTTCAATTTCCGCTCTATCACGACATCGTCGAACAAGCGCGGCGTGAAGCGGTCGAAGCCGGATTTGAAGAGCTGCGCACGCCGGAAGACGTCGATGCGGCATTCCGCCGTCCGGGCACCACGCTTGTCCTCATCAACTCCGTGTGCGGCTGCGCCGGCGGCATCGCCCGTCCCGCAGCGGCCCACGCCGTTCACTACGACAAGCGCCCGGACCATTTGGTGACCGTCTTTGCCGGCCAAGACAAAGAAGCAACGGCCCGCGCGCGCGAGTATTTTGTCGGCGAGCCGCCGTCCTCGCCGTCGTTCGCGTTGTTAAAAGACGGGAAATTGTGCGCCATGCTCCACCGCCACGACATCGAAGGGCACGAACCGGTCGCCGTCGTGCAAAAGCTGCAGGCGCTGTTTGACGAATATTGCGAGGAAGTGTGAAAGGAGAACCCGAAGTTCGAAAAGGGACTTCGGGTTTTTGCATGACCATTATTGTTTGTGATAATAGAAATGAAGAAGGAAATTGATCGTATCAGTCAAATAAATGAGCAACAAGTCACAACTGTTTTAGATGGTGTTTCAGAAAATGTCATGAGTAAAATTTACAAAGAATGGGTATTAAAATTATTACAGTATCGAAAAGAATGGCTCGTAAATTGGTATATGGAGGTGAAATAAGCGATGCGCCCTTTTGTGCTTTGGTTAATTTGGCAAAATGAATGTACTCGGCAGCGATATCATATTGGAAACTTATTACACGATGGGGATAAGTATGTATTTTATTATGAACGTAGCAGGAAGAGAAGAGGACTGTTCGAAGCACTAGAAAACGGTTATCAACCTCATTTGTCGTTTCCGGATATAGGAAAAAAATACGTTTCTAACAGATTGTTCGGGCCTTTTGAGCGGCGTTTGCCTGACCGGCGCCGTCCGGATTTTTTAGAAATTTTGCGGACATACGGCTTGCCGCGCGATTGTACAGATATGGATATGCTGCGAGCGACTGGTGGTAAACTTGCGACAGATTCTTATGAATTTGTAGCGCCAATTTATGTATCGGGAAATCATTTCGATTTTGATTTTTATGTCGCGGGTTGGAGATATTACGAGGGAGATCGAGTAATTCAATATCTTAAAGTGGGGGATAAGGTACATTTTCGATTAGAGCCGGAGAATAGGCAAGATTCTAAAGCAGTAGAAGTGTTAACAGATGAAGGGGGTAAGCTAGGGTATATTCCTGCTTTCTATAGCGAGTTTATGTTTAACCTTATTCAAAATAACGGGCGTTATATGGCGAGAATTGAATCAATTCATGTTGAGGCTTTTCCACAGCGGAAAGTAAATATAAGTGTCTACGGTGAGCTCCTTCCATCTTGCCAGACGCAAGATCTCGATATGCTACATGAAATATCGTTAGAAGTGATTTAGTCTGTTCACTGTTTTCTGAAGTAGGCATGTTTGATTTCAGATGAATGAATATGTCCACGAAATCGAAACGCTACTGCAAAACATCAAAGAAGAAGTGATCGACCGTGATGTATGGAATGAGCCCGACCGTGTTTGAACGGCTGATGGCGTATTTCGCGGGCGAAGAAGATATACAAAAAGTCGTTTTGTTCGGCTCGCGGGCGCGCGGCACGGCCCGCTACAACTCGGACATTGACTTGTGCATTGACTAGACCGGAAAACAGAAGTGGAAAATCAAAGAGGATCTTGACGAGATTGTCGGCATTTACTCATGTGATGTGCTCTTTTTTGACGCGCTGAACGAAGCGATCCGGCGCGAAATCGAGCGCGACGGGAAGACGATTGATGACAAAGCCCGCTCATAAACTATTTTTGTTTAGGATGGTCTGTCCCGTATCGGGGAGATGAGGTGGGGGCTGTACGGGTGTGTCCAACGAACGGAGACCACACCAGCAAGCCCCCACATTCCTCTGTTGGGTTCCGCCCTCGTTTACCAAAACTCCCGTCCAATCCACCACACCGAAAGGACAATGCCCGCCCCCAGCCACATCATGGGGAGAAGGAGGGACAGCGAATCCGCCGGCGCTTGAAACAAAAACAGATGCGGCCACGGCATGAACGTCCCTTGCGTCGCGACTTCCATAAACGTATAGACCGCGATGACGGACAAGGCGACATCCAGGCTGCCAAAGACGCCTAACAAGGCAAGCCCAATCAACTGGTAAAACAAAAACAACAGAAACAGGTGCCCCAACACGGGAGCGGTGAGAAACATCGTTCCTTGAATCCCTATGACCGCCGCGACAAGAAGAGCGATGCATCCCCCATGCAAAACGGCATAGCGGACCAAGTCGAAGACGACCGCTTTCCGGTAATGCCATACCAACGCGTCTTTCGCCCCTTCGTCGTACAAATGGCGGTACAAAAAGACGAGATGCCATCCGGCGATCGGCACGGCGATGCCTTGGATGACGGTGTACGGCAAAAACGGTTCGTCGGAGCGGGCGGACAAGATCCCCATCAACCCGACGCACAGCCCATAGACGAGAAACGGAAACCAGTACAATCGGCCGAGCAAGCGGCGGTCAAAAGAAAAATGATGGGCGATCGTCTTTTTATCCATGCGCTTCCGCCTCTTTCAACAACGCCAAATATCCGTCCATCAGCCGCGGGGCGACGCGCCGACCGATCGGCTCTTCGGACAAGACGCGCACGACGACGTGGGAAGGCTCTTCGCTCATTTGCACGACTTCGTTGGTGGCCATGATCGAGTCGAGTTCCGCAAACGGCACCTCCAACTCATACGTATAAGGGGCGGCTTTTTGCTTGAGCTCGTCCGGGCTGCCTTCAAACAGCACCGTGCCGCGGTCCAACACCCCGATTTTGGTGCACAGAAATTCAATGTCCTCGACAAGATGCGAAGAGATGACGATCGTATGATCGTGCCCCAGCCGCTTCAACAAATTGCGAAACCGTACGCGCTCACGGATGTCAAGCCCGGCCGTCGGCTCGTCAAACAGGAGGATGGACGGCTCCCGAAGCAGCAGCATGGCAATGCCCACCCGCCGCCGCATGCCGCCGGACAGCTCGCGCATTTTTTTGTTGATGTGCGAAGACAAGTTGACTTGTTCGATGACCTTCTCGATTTTGGATCGGCAGGCGGCGGGATGTTCACCTTGCAAGACAGCGAGATGCTCAAGCACTTCATACATCGTCAGCTCCGGGTACATCATAAACTCTTGCGGCAAATAGCCGATCTCGTTTACCCGCTTCACTCTCGTGCCCGTGCTGATCGGCTCGTCTCCGAGCGACACCCGTCCGGCATTGAACTCCAACAGTCCGGCCACAATGCGCATCAACGTCGTCTTGCCGGCGCCGTTTGGCCCCAGCAAGCCGTACACGCCGGAGAGGGTGAGGGAGACATCGGATAAAATCGGCTTCTTTTTCACGATTTTCGTCAATCCTTCAATGACGACCGCCAACGCCGTTCACCTCCTGCATCATCTCCAAGATGCGGTCCCATGTCCAACCGTCGTCCATGTTCGCATACCATGTCCGCAAACATCGTTGCTTTTGGTCGACATCCAGCGGCTGAAACGCTTGATAAATGGCTTCAATTTGCTTCTTTACGGATGACGGCTGCGACTCGAACCACTCGCTTTTGGAGCTCCAGTCGATCACCGAAAGGCCTTGTTTTTGCATCAGCCAGCGGGTGGCCAGCGAAATCCACTCGTTGTACATGATCCGCGATCCTTTCGGCGGAACCGAAAGACGGAGCATTTTTTCATAATAATCTCGTTCCATATGATAGGTGCCAATCGAAAAAAAATTCGTGTTATAGACAAGATGGTCATGGGCCATAAACGAGGATAGCCCCGAGCTGGAGAACACAATCTTGTTCGGCAACGATGAAACCGCCGTTGATGCGATTTGTTGTACATGACGGAATGTTTTTTCCATCTGGTGGATGACCGTCGGCGCCCGTTCCGCCATGTGCGGCCAATCGGCCGGGTAGGTGATCTCATATCCTTGATCGACGAGTTGATGCCCTTGCCCTTTGATCAAGGTGACCGCTTGCGCCTTCCCTCGGTAAACCGTCCCCCGCTTTGGCACATTGCAAAACAGCACATCGCCGTCCACGTTCAAGGTAAAGGTGTACGTTTCATTCGGAACGAATTGATCGGTGAACGCCCCATCCCAAGCTCTCGTTCCCGCCACCTGATATTCATAAGCCTGATACATGTGCGAAGCTCTCCTTTTCGGATACCACGCTCGATCAGCCAACAGAACGATACGGCCATTGGTGTACGGGATGAGAGCTGTATCGACGATCTCATACGAAAACGTGAGCGTCGAGGTGCGTTTCGGCAGCCACACGGTCACGAGATCGCCGTTTCTTGTAAACTTGACGGGCTGATGGTCCGCTTCAATCGAGTGGAGCGGATACAAATGGTACAGTTGAAACGTGGGCCGGTTCGTTTCCAACTGGGACAAGGCCACGCGCACGACCGCGCGCGATCCATGCAAGGAAATGTCATACGACTGGATACGGTAGCGCAAATCGGCTTTGATGGTTTGCGGCATTCGACGGTACTCCTCGAGTTCGGTCGTCTGATCGGCCCGAGTAAACGCCTTGGTGTTCGTTTGCAAGGAGTGGTAGGCGGTTAGGACGATCAGAAACGGGAAGATGAGCAGCGCTTTCAGGACGGCGTTTCGCTCCTTTCTCGTCTGCGTAAAGCGGATCGACGACAACAACGCCAACCCGACAAGGGAAAGAAACCACGCGGCCCATTTCCATTCCCCGCCGCGGTCGACCTCAAACCCGATGTAGGAATCATACGCTCGTTGAATCGCGTGTTTTCCGATAAACAGCAGCGACGCCCAGTCGCGGGCATGAACAGTTTTGGACAGATCGATGAACAGCTCAGTCGTCATCGGGCCGGTCAGGATCCATACAAGCAACATAGCGAAAAAACTGACCTTTTTCGTTTCCAACAGCAGCGCGATGATGACGCCGTACAGAACGGTGAGCACGAGCGGTCCAAACTGGTAGACGGCGAGAAACCGAAGCAGCGACCAATACAGATCCGAAGGCTCCACCCCAACGAAGAGATACACGAGTGAAAAAACGCCGTAGCTCATCATCAGCATGATCCCTTGGCACAGCGCATGAACCGCCAGCAAGGCGCTCATTTTCTCCAGCAAAATCCGGTAGCCGTCGGCGAACCATGACGAAACGCCGTAACGAAGCTCGTTGGAGTAGAGAAAGTAGAACCATACGATGTAAAAGAGCGAAACGATTTGGACAAGCATGAACACTTCAGAAGGCAAATCTCCAGAGTATTCCATGCCTGCATTCATATCGTCTGAAAAGAATAAAATGAACCTGACAAGCAGCAAAACAAAAAATAGGATGCTGGCGCCAACGTATAACTTGCTTTTCAACAATCGTTTCCAATAAAAAACAAACAGCCATTTCCACCTCATCACCGATCAACCGCTTTCTTTCTGAGAAGTTGACAAATGAAAAATGCGGTCAGGGATCTCCGCATTCTTTTTTAGGCGTATCCCTGACTTCCTCATCATCCGGATTCGGCATCGTTATTTGACCGTAATGGTCACGTATCCTCTTGAACCAACCGTTTGGCCAACAATTTGGCCATAATACTTATCGTCTTTGGTTTGTGGAAAACTGCGCGTTTCTTCTTGACCAGGATTGAGCCAGTTGGTGGAGGCGACGACGCTGTCGGGCCACCAATTGATCAATTTGTAAGCATAGCCTTTCGTTTGGATGGTAAGCCGTTATTTGCCGCCAAACGTCAATGATCCCCTATCTGCTTTTATTGAGGTTTCCGATCTCCTTTGCTGATCCAGACAATGGTGATGAATGCTGCTAGAAAGATGGACAGCGTTAACATGATGAATTTGTTGATGAGCATCGGTTCCCAAACCGGCGGCTCGAACAAAAAGATATGCGGCCAGGGCATGAACGTTCCTAATGTGGCCACTTCAAGCACCGTATAAATAAAAATGACTGTCAGTGCGATATTGGTGTTTTTTGTAAGAACAAGGGAGGCAGTGCTGAAAAATAGGTAAAAGAACGTCAATAGAATGAAATGAATGAGATTCAAAAAAGACAAAGAAGAAACTCCATATTTCCACATGAATGCCCCGCTTAGCACGACAACCCCAAACAAATGGATGAAAGAATAACGTACAATATCGATCCAAACCCATTGCCTATAGTAAGGGACAAGCGTCTCTTGCGCTCCGTCTTCATACAGTTCGCCGAACCGATAGATGAGGCACCAGCCGGAAAACGGGATGAACAGCCCTTGGATGATAATCACATTGTCGTAAATACTTGGCGATTTGCGGGGAACAAGCAAAATAAGCAACAGAGATAGGATGAACATCGCTGGTGGGATAAAAAAGGCTCCGCCCATTGTCTTGCGGTCAAACACGAATGCGGTTCGCATCCATTCGATGTAAGCTTTCATCTTGGTTCCCCTCTCCTGACAACAGCCAAATATCCGTCGATCAATCGCGGCGCCACCCGTCTCCCCCCTGTTCCCCCGTTTTTGGAAAATACTCGCGCGTGAATGCCATCCTCTTCTTCGAGAAGCTGCACCACTTCTCGCGTTGCGATCAAGTCATCCAATTCTTCGGGGTGTATGCAATATTCCCATACGCAGCCTTTTGCGCGGGACTTCAGCTCAGACGGCGTGCCTTCAAACAACACTTGCCCTTGTTTTAAAACCCCAATTTTGGTGCACAAAAACTCAATGTCTTCCACAATGTGCGAAGAAATGACAATCGTATGCTCGGAACCAAGCTGTTTGAGCAGATGGCGAAAGCGGATTCGCTCTTCAATATCCAAGCCGGCCGTCGGCTCGTCAAACAGCAAGATGGACGGCTTTCGCGTCAATAAATGAGCAATTCCCACCCGTCGCCGCATTCCCCCGGACAGCTC
Source organism: Geobacillus sp. PLS 41 (assembly GCF_056494105.1). Lineage (NCBI taxonomy): Bacteria > Bacillati > Bacillota > Bacilli > Caryophanales > Anoxybacillaceae > Geobacillus > Geobacillus sp. PLS 41. Next base: position 1,757,718 of record NZ_CM151395.1, read on the forward strand.
GGACATCTTTTTCGTCTCATGGCCGTTCAAGTTCACTTTTTGAATTGCTTCGGCAACGGCCGCGTGCCGTTCGCCTTTGTCCATCATTCCTTGCAATAAAGCGAGATGGTCAAGCGCTTCTTCGACCGTAATGTTTGGATAAACCATGAAATCTTGCGGCAAATAACCGATCCGTTCATGAGCTTTCACATATTTTCCTTTGGTGCAGCTTCGTTCGTCGATCGCCACCTGCCCTTCATCCATGGGTGTCAAGCCGGCCAATATTTTCATCAATGTCGTCTTGCCGGCTCCGTTCGGTCCGACTAACCCGTAAATCCCCTCTATGCAGAGCGATACGTTCGATAAAATGAGTTGTTTTTTGATTCGTTTCGTGACGCTGGATACATGGATCATGTCTGTCCCTCCTGAACCATGAGGATAAGTTGTATCGCTTTCTCCCAGCTGCCATCTGCTCCTTCTCTCATTTGTTTGTACCATAAAGCCAAAAATATTTGTTTTTTCTCATCGGATAAGCGTTCATACTCCCCAGACAGCTGCCTCAGCACTTGCTGTGTTTTCCCGTCAGGAGAGTCGACTGACAAAGTCAAATCAAACGTCAAATCTCCTCCGGAATAGGGAAGGGCTAATTGTTGTTGGAACCATCTTGCCAGCAACGCTTGAAACACTTCTTTTTGCATCGATGAATGTACTCCCCTCCAAAGAAGTCCTTCTGTTATGATTTCCGGCAAATACATCAATGTTCCTTCTTGGGAGCGAAGGGAATATGGCGTATCAATTTGAAGAAGCAAATGATCGCTGCTATATACGCTCCGTTGTTCACCATGGGGAGCGAGCAACACGATGTTCGTCGGCAACTTTGCCTCTTTTAAATCGAACATCTGCACGATGTCATGGTGGATGCGCCGTACATGACGTTCGAAAACCGGCCAATCCCGCTCAAGATTCGGCCAATCGGCGGGGTGCACGATCTGCCACGGCCCGATTTTTTCCTTCACAAACATTCCCGCTACGGCTGTAATGCCGCCGGACACAACTCCTTCGTACGTTCCGTCGCTTCGGCGCGGCAAATTCGTATAAAACGGCGCCGTTCCGTGAAACGACAACGTATAGCGGATCGGATGGCTCGGTTGCATCGATACAGGCACCGGACTGGAATGAACATTCACAAAGGCAAACGGCGCATGTTCGGCTTTTGTCGGCACCCAGCTGAAATCGCTCGGCAAAAACAAATAGTGCGGTGAAATCGGAATTTGCGCGGAATCGTTCATTTGATACTCAAATGTCCATTCGTCGGTCAAGCGATTGGGTGAACGTTTGACCGTGATGACATCCCCCTGTTGAATAAACGGCAGCTGTTTTCCGGTTTGATCGGTGATTCGCTTCAGAGAAAAATGATGATAAAGCACGAACGACAGCGTGTCGCCCCGAATTTGCCGCAAGGTCACTTTCACTTTCGCATGGACACCGTTTTTGGCCTCCAGCTGAATGTCGTACCGTTCAATCGAATAGTGCAATGTGCTTGGTTGGATGGTTGGATTGTGAGTTTGGTAGTAAACGTTTTCTTTAGCCAAATCAGCGTAGCTGAACACCAGTTTGTTTCCGGTGAAAAGATGCGGAAACAACCAAGCATCCCCCGCTAAAAGCAAAACGACACCTGTAATAATGGCCGCTTTCTCCTTTGTCGTGCGGGCCGTTTTCCAAAGAATGGCCCATACCGCCATCATCGACGTTAGAATCCAAAACAATAGTTTCATGTACGTCGGAAGGCTGACATTGTATCCAACGACGTCACGAAATACATCGTCCATATTCAACGGACCGATGTAGAACAAACTACGGATGTCAGAAAAGGGGATGCGATGGAAATAACGAGAAAACAATTGTGTATTCATCGGGCCGATGGCCAGCCAAATGACCATCATCCAGGCAAAGCTTAATCGATTTTTCCCAAACAATAGAGCAGTGAAAATACCAAGAAAAAAGGCAAATACGAACGGCAAGAGCCAATACACCGCAATGTACGACGCCGTTTCCGTATACAACGAAGAAAAGGGAAGACCCCATGTGCGGTAAAACTGCCATACAAGTACAACTTGCAGACCGGTGAAGAATGAAAGAAACAGCAAGTGATTCACGAACAAGGCGGCGATTTTCAACGCCGTGATGCGCAGTGAGCCGGCAAACAAAAGATTGGCGCCAAATCGGTATTCATCAGAGAACAACTTGTAAAAAAACACCATAAACAGCAGCATTGCCGCTTGGACGATTAACGTCATTTCCCCGACAAAATTTCCATAATCCGTCTTACCAAAGGAATCGTACTGGCGAATGAGAAAGCGCATCATCAGCATGATTAACAAAAATGTGTATGTTCCCATATAGAGAATGCTTTTTCCCATCTGTTTGGCGTAAAACCACGATAGGCGAGTAAACAAAGCCATAAGGGGTCACTCCATTTTCAGCATGGTCGTATCCATCAACGATAAAGGAAAGCAAGCGAATGCCGGTGTGATGGAGCCGTGTTGACATTCGCTTGCTTGTTGAATGAAGCGTGCAAACTTAATTCACGGTCACTTTTGCTTCGCCGTGAACTACCCCCACTTAATTTTCTAGCGAAAATTTGAAGTGGGGGCTTCCAAAGAAGTTTGACTGCTTCAAGCAATCCTTATTCTTTGAGGCGTGTCCACTTCGCCGCTAGAGCATAAGACACTCAGGTCTACAGCTTTACTTTTCTTTAAGATGTTTAATGCGCCATTGACATCAGCATTAATTAGTTTGCCAGACTTTGTTCGATACAAGCCGCGCTTAATACGTTTGCCGCTGAACTTATATTCTTTTGGATTGTCGGCATTATATTCAGGAATCTCATCGCCGTCAAAAAAGCTGGCTTGAGACGTATATGATTCTTCCTGTTTCAAGAATTCAATGCCGTAAAATTCACAAAGATATTCTAGTTTTTCTTTTATGTTACCGAGAGGAATATTGACAAAGTTTTGATTTGTCTTTTTTCCTAGATTAATATTGCGTTGCCATGTTTCCGCATAGCCAATGACAAGTTTGCCAATTTGATTTTCAATACAGTAGTTAATGATGTAACGGCAAGTCTTGTTGATATAATCATTCACTTTATTATTGCGATTCATAGCAAGCAAAGCCTGTTTACGAGTGGTGCCTTTGATTTTTTGCTTATCTTTTATGCTTTGAAGTCTGGCATTTTCTTTGTTAAACCATTGATTTATACTTTTTAATCTCCGCCCATCAATGATGAATGATCTGCCGTCTGATGTGACACAAGTGGCAAAATTGTTTAATCCTAAATCAATTGCCAGTGCTTTTTGGTCATTTAATTCTCTTTGATCTTCAGGCATTTCATATTTGTACTGAATCTCAAAGAACCTGGCATGATGCTTAGGAATGATTTCAATCTGCTTAATCTTTTTGTCCAGTAACACAGGCGGAATCGTTATCGTGATAGGCTTGTGAGTCTTTTTAAATAGGCGAGAATACGGTATCGTGAATTTGTTGCCGTCTATACGAATCTGGCCAATGATCAGTGAATGAAAGCCATCTTTTTTAAGATATTTTGGAATACTGATAGCCTTGTGGTCATATTTTCCTTGTTTGGCAAGAATGATCAAACCAAAGAAAGATTTAAAGGCTTCATTGACCTTTTTTAAAATTTGCTGTGCCATGTTGCTGTTTAACAGCTTATAGTTTTCGTTAGTTTTGGCAAGATGATAGTTTTTCTCATAATTAAGAAATTCCTTGTGTTCAAAATAGTATTGTCTGACATTGTACAATCCGACGTTGTACATGTTCTTGGCAATATGGCACAGTTCTCGAAGAGTCAAGTATTCTTCTTTGGTCAAACCATTTAGCTGTTGTTTGATACAAAAATACATGTTTTCACCTCCCATCTAACTATATGATACTATATTTTACTGAATCTATCCTATTTTCAGCAAAATATAGTTAAGGCGATTCATCTCCCACTTACTCCGCTTCGCTTCGTTGAAGTGGGAGTCTTCTCGCCTAATTAAGATAAATCAGCCGTTGAAACATCGTGAATGAATCGATTGATGCATGGGAAGGGAGGCGATATTTTTTCCATAGTGCCGATTGCTGAAAAGGACGATTCAGCCATATCGAAATATCTTGCAAACGATAGTTTCTCCACAGTTGGTGGTAGTTCTCAGGAATCACGAAAAATACGGTTTTATTGCGTTTTCCTTTTGCTGCCTGTTCATCGAAATGGATTTCCCCTTCATCGATAGGATGAAAGCCGGCAAGCGCTTTGGCGACAATATCTGTGCGAATGTGATTTTTGGCTAGAATGATGGATTGGGAAGGAAGATTGACGGAACAATGATGCAAAATAAGTTGGCGATGGTGCTTAATGGTCACGTTTTTTAATTCCATCATCTGTCTCCTTTCCCCCTTTCTTGTACTAGATGAATCAGTATGTTTTCTTTTTCTTTCATCGATAATGCCTTGTAGTGTTCCCACGCTGTTGAGTTAATGGAGGCTTTTTCTGCTAATCTGTGTTCATATCCGATAGATGGAATATGTAGTTTTTCCATTAAATATAAGCCGGCAAAGAGACTGATCTGTTCGTTTTCGAACAATCGGTATGGGATGAAAAACGCAGCCAACTCCTGAATATGTTTGGTTGCCGGGATGCCATTGACGTCCAAGAACGGATCAACATAAAACGTGTAGGTTCCGTCAGCCACCGTGCTGTCGTAGAGCGAAAGGTTTGTGGTGTTGATGCTTTTTGGGATGATTGAGACGCTCTTGACTTCTTTTGTGCAATAATCTGTATTTGCAAGATTCGGAAACAAGTGGCATAGCTCATTGCGGATGGAAACGAGTTGATGCTTCAATTCCATATAATTTCTTGTTGTAGTGAGAAATGGTTTATAAACAAGGAAACGAGTATGTTGCACTTGAATTTGTTTGTAAGGACCGTTGATCACGGAGAGACAAGGGAGATGGTCCCCATGCCAACGGTACTTTTCCTTTCCGACAATCATGTTGACTCGTGTGCATGTTTTCGTTTCTACATTGGAGTGAAGCGTTCCGGATGAGTTGATATCGTAAAGCGTTGAATCCATGGACTGCGGATACCAGTTGGCTTCAAATGGCAACAACGTGACGCCCGATGTCAACGGATAAAAGGTTGAGCCGAACGTATGTCGATAATAGATCGTCATGGATGGGGCACCGTTGGTCTGCACCTGAACAACGTTTCCTTGTTGTTGAAAGGGCAAACGCTTCCCTCCGCCTTGGATGTGATCGATTTGAAATTGCTCGTTGATCGAAAAACGAACGGTGCGTTCGTTCGGATGCAGAGAGAGTGTGGCTTTGATCGGATACGTGGATTTCGGATTCACCTCGATCTCCTTGATTTTCCAATATCCATACAACGGGATGTTCTTGGTTTGATCCTGATGTTTGATTTGTTGATAGAGTTTGGCGTCGTTTGCCAACAGAATGTCATCCAACTGGAATTTTGATTGTGCATGTTGAAGGAAAAATGTTACGAAAATAACGAGAGTCACACCAGCCGCAAGCCCCGCGAAGGATCGCCGCATGCTTCGAAAAATGCCATAAACGGCGATGGAAGAAAGGATATACGCCAACTTGATCAGCACGCGTTCTTTTTGAAAGGTTAGGCTGAATAACGGGTCAATGTAAGGCCAGCGATGGTTTATCCATAAGGAGAAGGATGGATTGCAATATTCCAAAGAAAACAGCACGATGATCCACAAAACAAACACACCAACGAGCAACATCGCTTTTTTGGAAGAATGATAGGCGTAAACAGCGCCTGCGGACAATCCGATCATCCACGCCCATAGAAATGGGAGAAGAAAATGAATCAAATACAACGGAAACAGAAAAGTGAAAAGATCCCAACCCGCTGAATAGTTGATCACCACCGCACCGGCGATGATCCCGGCCAAGGCCAGTTGCCAAGCGAAAAAACAAACAAACACGATCAAAGCTTGGCAGAAGACGATCGTTTGCGGGTTTGGCATGATGTCATTCATCGCGATCCAGTGAATCGGCGTCGAAGTGAACAACGATACATGCAAGCGGAAGCTGAAGAACAGCCAGACCGCCATTCCAATCGGAACCAAGTATTTCGTATATAAAATCCATTCCGCTGGATTAATCGTATGGGGATTGAGGCAAACAAAGATCAAAACCCCAGAAAATACGAATATGAAACTAGCTTCCGCTTTTAAGCGGGACGCCATTCTTGAAATGAACACCCATTTCATATGGAACGCCCTCTCTAATCATGAATTTGAAATGTTTGTAAAATTCAATGGCATTATAAAAAAAAAAAAAAAAGAAGATGTCAACCTTTTACATGGAAATTCACAGTATATTCACAAATAATAGGAAAATTGTATTGTCATGATGACGATTTTTGGCCAATTTTGCGTCTTTCGGTGTAGGGAGTGTTCATTGTGCGACGTGCTTTTTTCGACGCGCTGAACGAAGCGATCCGGCGGGAAATTGAGCGCGACGGGAAGACGATTTATGAGAAATCTCCGTCGTGAGCCTAGGCGGCCTGCCCCGCATGAGCGGGCGGCCGTTTTTTTTGTGTCCGGCGGCCTTAGGGCAAGCGCGCTGTCCGTTTTTCAGTTGCATCGAAAGCGCTGTTATCGGTACAATGGAACTCACATTTCGCACCCTCCCGACAAAAATCGGGAGGATTTTTTTTCGCCTTGCGTCGAATGAATCTTTGAAACACAAGGAAAGCGAAGGAGTTTTCACACCATGGGCATTCCAATCGATGCGGTCTATGAAGGTTCCTATTTGAATATAATAAGTGCCATATTCAAGAAGCTTGGCCTCCTCCAGTTGATTGACCGTCTCGTTCCGGTCGATCCTCAATGCCAAACCCGAACGAGCGATGCCGTTTAGGCCATCGTCTACAATCTTTGACGGCCGGCAAGCGCTCGTTCACTTGGAACGATGGGCGCATGAGATCGACTTGCCCAAGCTGATCCGTCTTGGACTTCACCCCTCTTGGTTCAATGACGACGCTTTGGCGCGCCATCTGGATCGCCTGTATGAGGCCGACATCCATCACGTCACGTCGGCTTGTCTCGCGCAGATCTACAAGAAGGAAGACCTCCCTCTTTGGGTGTTTCATGCCGATACGACCGATAAGACGGTATATGGTGCGTACGAAACGAACTCGACCGAAGGCTTGCAAATCACCTATGGCTACAATCGGCATCATTATTGGCAAAAACAGATGGGATTCGGGTTGGTCGGCAATCAAGACGGCCTTCCGTTTTACGGAGATGTGCACGACGGCCATCTGCCCGATAAGACATGGAATCCTTCCGTGTTGGCACGGATGAAAGAATAGTTTGAACGCGCGGGAATCGAAGACGAATGGATTTACGTGGCCGATTCGGCCGCCATGACGCGCGGCACCTTGGCGCAAACGAAAGCCGCCAACGCCTTTTTGATCACGCGCGGCCCGGCTTCGCTTCGGATCGGCAAAACGGCGCTGGACCAAGCCGATGCCGAGGACACGCCGTGGAGCGATCCGTTCGTCTTGGCAGAGAAAAACGGCGCCGCGTATCGAGTGTGGGAAACCGCCTCGACGTATGAAGGCCATCCGGTTCGGCTGATCGTCGTTGAATCCAGCGCGCTGGACCAACGAAAAGGGAAGAAACTTGAAAACAAACGGAAAAAAGAAGCAGAGCTTCTTTCACAAGAACAAGCCCAATGGGAGAGCCGCCTGTTTTCCTGCCGGGAAGACGCCGAACAAGCGCTGGCGTCTCTCAAGGCTTCCCTTCGCCCTCGGTTCCATCGCGTCGAGGCGTCCGTTGACGAGGTCATTCGCCCGAAAAAACGGCGCGGACGGCCGAAAAAAGGGGCGGAACCGGAGGTGGAAACGCGGTTCGCCCTTCGCCTGAACGCGGCATTCGACCAAGAGGCGTGGGAGCGGGCGAGACGGAAAGCGTTCCGTTTTGTCTTGGTCACGACCGTTCCGGAGGAATGGAAGGGCCAACCGATGGACGCGAAAGAGATCTTGAAGCTGTATAAAGGCCACATCTCGGTGGAAATGAACTTTGCCTTTTTGAAAGACCTGTTCTTTACGGATGAAATCTATGTAAAAAAACCGGAACGGGTCGGGGTGCTGGGGTATTTGTTTTTGTTGGCGTTGGCCATTTATCGCGTCTTCCAGCGCCGGGTGCGCCAATTCATTACTCCGGAGCAGCCTCTAAAGGGCGCAGGAGGACGCAAACTGACCCGGCCGACGGGGCAAGCGATCTTTCAGTTGTTTCAGTATGTCAAAGTGGTGCTTCTCAAGCAGCCAGACGGGCAAATCCAACGTGCGTTAAGCCAACCGCTCACGTACGAGCAGCGAAGGATTCTGCAAGGGTTGGGGTTGGACGAGAGCATTTACGTCTAATGGGATAAAGAACGACCAGCGATGGTAAAAAAAGGATTGCCATCGCTCGTTGTGTTGGTTCAAAAGTTATTCTAAAAAAACAAATAAAAAATCCTTTCGTTCTACTTAGTAGGGGTGCGAAATGTGAGTTCCAATGTCAAATGAATCCTTGAAATACAAGGAAAGTGAAGGAATTTCCACACCATGGACGTTCGAATTCGTATCATTTATGAAAGTTCCTATTTGAAATAATAATCGCTATCTTTGAGAACCTTGGCCTCCATCAATTGAGCGTCGTTTTGTTCAGGAATTCTCCGCTTTGTTCCACTAGGATGTTAGTGTTTGCATCAATCTATTCCTCTTCCGCAAACATTGAACACTTCTCCTCCCTACGGTATGGGAAAATCATTGTGTTTGTTTCCCCACCATGCTATGATCATTAGTAAAGAAACCAAGAAATTTGGTTATTTTTTTGGAAGGAGGGGAATAATATGGTACCATCAGATTCGATGACAAAGGAGAAGGTACCGATGGACAATATCCCTAACCGTAAGAAAAACCTTGTGAAACGAATTGCCGTATCGAGCAAAAAACAAATTACGATCCCAAAGGATTTTTATGAGCAATTAGGAATTGGAAACGAGGTGTTAATTGAGTTAGCGGATAATAAGTTAATTATTCATCCTATTCATGAGGATCATTTTGACTTTTCCGATCTGATTTTAAAAGACTTGATCGAAGAAGGATATACAGGCGAAGAACTATACAAAGAATTTGTATACCGTAAATCGCAAATTGCCCCTGCATTCAACGCGATGATTTCTGAGGAAAGACCGAAGGCAAAAACGTATACCGCGGATACGTTAGAGGAGTTATTCGGCGAAGATGATGAACAATAATCGGCTGCAATTGCTCCCAAAAGCAGAAAAAACCATCAAAAAGCTGACAAAGAAAGATCCGGTGCTGAAACAGCGTTTGAAAGAAGCCTTGCGGGAGATTCTTTCCCATCCAACGGAAGCAGGAGAAGCGAAAACAGGGGATTTGGCAGGGATTTACGGTTACGACATTTATCATCAAGGAGTCAATTACGAAATCGCCTATTTTATTGATCAGGATGAAAGCGGGAATATGGTGGTCGTTGTCTTGGCGGGAACCCGCGAAAATTTTTATGATGAGCTGAAGCGTTATATGAAAGCGAACAAAGCGAGACTTCCTAAACCATAGCTGTGATAGGTTAAGAAAAACAATGGCCATTTTATCTCTCTCTTCATGTCTTGTCTGCCGTTGTTGATACGATAAAAGGAGACGGCGCGATGAAAATCGGCTATCGGACGTTAAAAACCGCGGTGGGGGCGGCGCTAGCGATTGCCATCGCTCAGCTGATCGGCCTGCATAATTTCGCTTCCGCTGGCATTATCGTCATTTTATGCGTCCAAGTGACGAAAAAGCGGTCGCTTGAGACCGCTCGGGCCCGTTTTGCGGCGTGCGTCGTTGCGGTCGGGTTTGCGGCGTTGTTTTTTACCGCCTTCGGCTATCATCCGTGGACGATCGGGCTGTTGCTTTTGTTGTTCATTCCTGTGACGGTTCGCTTGAAAATCAATGAAGGCATTGCGACAAGCTCGGTCATTATTTTGCATTTGTATGCGGCCCAAGACATCACGTGGGGATTGGTCGCCAATGAGATCTTGCTCGTGGCGGTTGGCATTGGGGTAGCGCTGCTGATGAACATGTACATGCCGAGCGCCGAGAAGGAGCTCAAAGAGTACCAGCGCATTGTCGAAGATTTGTTTCGCATTATTTTAAAAGAAATCGTCCGCTACTTGCGCACAAATGAGCTTGATTGGGATGGAAAAGAGCTGCCGCTTGCGGCGGAGACGCTCGACAAAGCGAAAAAGCTCGCCATGCGCCACGCCGACAATCAATTATGGCGGAATGAGGATGAATATGTCCGCTACTTCCGCATGCGTGAGCGGCAGTTGGAAATCATCGAGCATATGCTTCCGCTTGTGACATCGCTCGTCTACACGGTCGAGCAGCGGATGATGGTCGCCGATTTTATCGACGAATTAAGCGACGCCATTCATCCGGGAAATACGGCGGACCGCTTTTTGCGGCGCCTTGCCGAGATGCGCGAACAGTTTAAAGCGATGCCGCTGCCAAAGACGCGCGAGCAGTTTGAAGAGCGGGCGGCGTTGTTTCATTTAGTGCGCGAATTGGAGCGATATTTAATCATCAAAAGCGAATTCCATCCCGGAAACGAACGAAAACCGCAGCGGCTGAAGGCATGATGCAGGGCATATGTCCATCCGTTTTGGCGCACACTATAGCCAAACATTCAAGCAAAGGATGGACGGATATGCGGGTATGGTTGGCCATTTGTCTCGTGCTCACCGCCGTGTTGGGAGCGCCTTTCCCGACAGCGGCGGAGGCGAAGCCGCTTGTCATTGTGAACAAAGCGATCAATAAGCTCGCGCTCGTCCGCGACGGCCGCATCGAAGCCGTTTATCCGGTGGCGACCGGGGTCAATACCGATTTGACGCCGGAAGGAATGTTTACGGTGACGGTGAAGGCGAAACACCCGTATTATCGGAAAAAGAACATCCCAGGCGGGGCGCCGAACAATCCGCTCGGCGCAAGGTGGATCGGCTTTAACGCGCGCGGGACGGACGGGCGCATCTACGGCATTCACGGCACGAACAACCCGGCGTCGATCGGCCAGTATGTGTCGCAAGGTTGTGTGCGCATGCACAACCGCGATGTCGAGCATTTGTATGAACGGGTGCCGATTGGCGCCAACGTGCTCATTCTCCGCAGCAACGAATCGTTTTACGCCATCGCCAAACGGCACGGCGCTGTCCGATGAAAAACGCAAGCTCCGTTTCGGAGCTTGCGTTTTTTTGGGCAGGTTTAAAACCACATGCTGATGCCGGCGAGGAGCGTCGTCAGCAGCATGCAAATGAGCATCAAGTAAACCACGAATTTTTGCGTTTTGCGCGACAACGGTCCGTCCTCCTTCCGTCCGCTGTTCTACGTTTATTGTAACGGCAAACAGCGGAGCGGACAAGGAAAAAAGCAGGATGAGAGATGAAACGGACCGCTCCATGGCTTGACCGTTGCGCAGACAAAGAAAAACAAAAAAAGCAGGATTTTTTGTCGAAACGGCGAATAATAAAATGTTGGCCTCATCATTTTGCGGCAAAGGGGATGCAGACGATGGAAGTAAAAAAAGTCGACCATATCGGCATTGCCGTCCGCTCGATCGAGAAAGCGCTTCCGTTTTATACAGATGTGCTCGGCCTGCCGTTTCTCGGCATCGAGGAAGTCGAGTCGGAGCAGGTGAAAGTGGCGTTTTTGCAGGCTGGAGAGGCGAAAATTGAACTTCTTGAGCCGCTGTCGCCAGAGAGCGCGGTGGCGAAATTTATCGAGAAACGCGGCGAAGGGATTCATCATGTGGCGCTTGGGGTTGAAGACATCACCGAGCGCATCCGTGAGCTGAAGGAGCATGGCATCCGCATGATTCAAGATGCGCCAAAACGCGGCGCCGGCGGAGCATGGGTCGCGTTCATGCACCCGAAATCGACCGGCGGCGTGTTGTATGAGCTTTGTGAACGGATGAAAACGGAGGGACACCAATGAGCGACATGTACGATAAAATCAATGAATTATATGACCGCCGACGTGAGATTGAACTGGGCGGCGGCGATGAGAAAATTGAACAGCAGCACGCGAAAGGGAAGCTGACGGCGCGCGAGCGGATTGACTTGCTTTTGGATGAAGGAACGTTTGTCGAACTCAATCCGTTCATCGAGCACCGCTGCACCGATTTTGGACTTGGCGAAAAGAAGGGGCCGGGCGATGGGGTCGTCACCGGCTACGGGAAGATCAATGGACGCACCGTATTTGTGTTCTCGCAAGATTTCACCGTCTTCGGCGGGGCGCTTGGGGAAATGCACGCGAAAAAAATCACGAACATCATGGATTTGGCGGCGAAAACCGGGGCGCCGGTCATCGGCTTGAACGATTCGGGCGGCGCCCGCATTCAAGAAGGGGTCTTGTCGCTTGACGGGTACGGGCACATTTTTTACCGCAACGCCATTTATTCCGGCGTCATCCCGCAAATTTCCGTCATTATGGGGCCGTGCGCCGGCGGGGCCGTCTATTCGCCGGCCATCACGGATTTTGTGTTCATGGTCGAAAAAACGAGCCAAATGTTCATCACCGGTCCGAAAGTGATTGAAGCGGTGACCGGGGAGAAAATCAGCGCCGAAGATTTAGGCGGCGCCCGCGTGCACAACACGATCAGCGGCAACGCTCATTTTGCGGCGGCGAATGAAGAGGAAGCGCTCGCCGAGGTGCGGCGGCTGCTTGGCTATTTGCCGTCAAACAATAACGAAAAGCCGCCGTTTGGCCCGATTCCGGACGGGGACGACTACCGCCCCGATTTGGCCGATGTCGTGCCGATTGACGCCGTCCGCCCGTACGATGTGCGCCACGTCATCGCCCACGTCGTCGATGACGGATCGTTTCTGGAAGTGCAAAAAGATTTCGCCAAAAACATCGTGATCGGCTTTGCCCGCATCAAAGGCGAAGTGGTGGGGCTTGTGTGCAACCAGCCGAAGTTTATGGCCGGCGGGCTTGACATTGATTCGTCCGACAAGGCGGCGCGTTTTATCCGTTTTTGCGATTCGTTCAACATCCCGATCATTACGTTTGAGGACGTCACCGGCTTTTTCCCGGGCGTCAAGCAGGAGCACGGCGGCATCATCCGCCATGGGGCGAAAATTTTGTACGCCTACTCGGAAGCAACGGTGCCGAAAATTACGGTCATTTTGCGGAAAGCGTACGGCGGCGCGTACGTCGCCTTAAACAGCAAATCGATCGGCGCCGATGTCGTCTATGCGTGGCCGAACGCCGAAGTGGCCGTCATGGGGCCCCAAGGGGCGGCGAATATCATTTTCGCGAGCGAAATTGAAAAAAGCCCGAACCCGGAAGAGACGCGGGCGCAAAAAATTGCCGAGTACCGCGAGAAATTCGCCAATCCGTACGTCGCCGCGAAATACGGCATGATCGATGACGTCATCGACCCGCGCGACACGAGAATCAAGCTCATTCAGGCGCTCGAGATGCTTCGAAACAAGCACGAGGAGCGGCCGAAGAAAAAGCATGGCAATATTCCGCTGTAAACGATGGAAGGCGTCCGGTCAATCTCGGGCGTCTTTTATGTTTTGGGTTTGATATGGTATAATATGGTTAAAAAAGGGGAGAGGAAAATGAATTTTTTCAACGACCCAAACAGCAGAGTGAAGTTGATTCCATTGATTATTGCCGTCATTGGATTGTGGCTCCTTTTAAATAGCCCTAAATTAGGAAGTGATTCTGTTTCATCATGGGTTCGATCCGTAGGCGGCTCGGCCGGTTCGCAAGAATACTTGCAAATGTTAAAAGGGTATATCAATGCCTATCAAATGGTAGGGGGCATTTTCTTATTGACAGGGTTATTTTCTCTTTTTAAAAGAAAATGACAATAGAAGATGACAAAGAAAGATTAGCATGAGACATCCGCAACCTTTCCTGAACGAAGGTGCTTTGCTGCGCTTTTCATGATTTCAGCATTTGTCTGAAGTCATGAAAAAACTGAATTCCACTCATCATTCGTTTACTCAAGCTGTTTCGGCGTCTAGTTTGGTGTTTGGCGGAAACTTCCGGTATACTGGAAGAGGAATCTATACATAGGAGGACGAAACAGATGGTAAACGAGCAGCGTCTTGTCGACGAATTTTTGGAACTCGTGCAAATCGATTCAGAAACGAAGCATGAAGGGGAAATCGCCAACGTGCTCAAACAAAAGTTTGAAGCGCTCGGCCTTGAGGTGATCGAAGACGATGCCGCCGCGAAAACCGGGCACGGCGCCGGCAATTTGATTTGCACGCTCGCGGCGACGAAAGACGGGGTGGATCCGATTTATTTCACATCGCATATGGATACGGTCGTGCCGGGCAAAGGCGTGAAGCCATCGATTCAGGACGGCTATGTCGTCACCGACGGGACGACGATTTTAGGCGCGGATGATAAAGCGGGCTTGGCGGCGATGTTGGAAGCGATTCGGGTGTTGAAAGAGCAAAACATCCCGCACGGCGTGATCCAGTTTATCATCACCGTCGGAGAAGAGTCGGGGCTTGTCGGGGCGAAGGCGCTCGATCCGTCGCTCATCCAAGCGAAATACGGCTATGCCTTGGACAGCGACGGCAAAGTCGGCAACATCGTCGTCGCCGCCCCGACGCAGGCGAAGCTGAAAGTGGTTGTGCATGGCAAAACCGCTCATGCCGGTGTGGCTCCGGAGCGAGGAGTGTCAGCCATTACGATTGCGGCGAAAGCGATCGCGAAAATGCCGCTCGGCCGCATCGACGAGGAAACAACGGCCAACATCGGCCGCTTTGAAGGCGGCACGCAAACGAACATCGTCTGCGACCGCGTCGATATTTTAGCGGAAGCCCGCTCGCTTGTCCCAGAAAAAATGGAAGCGCAAGTGGCGAAAATGAAAGAGGCGTTTGAAACGGTCGCCGTGGAAATGGGCGGCCGCGCCGATGTCGAAGTGGAAGTGATGTACCCTGGCTTTAAGTTCAGCGACGGCGACCATGTCGTGGAAATCGCCAAACGGGCGGCGGCGAAAATCGGCCGGCCGTGCAAGCTCGAGCGAAGCGGCGGCGGCAGCGATGCCAATATCATCGCCGGCTTCGGCATTCCGACGGTCAACCTCGCTGTCGGCTATGAAGAGATCCATACGACGAACGAGCGGATGCCGATTGAAGAGTTGGTCAAACTGACGGAAATGGTCATCGCCATTGTCGAAGAAGTCGCCAATGCCGAGTGAGCATCCCGAGGCTGGATGCTCTTTTTCTCGAGCGGAGAACATTCGCGCTGAAAATAGGATGAAAGCTGCCGATAAAAAAAGCAAAGGCAAGATGTTGAAGAAGAGAGGGCTGGGGAATGGACAAATATGTCATCTTTCGCGTTGAGCGGGAACAGTACGCCGTTTCGATCGCGTATGTCGTCTCGATTGAAAAAATGACAGAGCCGACCGCCGTTCCGCATATGCCGGACTATATGGCCGGCGTCGTGCGCATCCGCGGCGAGCTTGTGCCGGTGCTTGATATGCGCAAGCTCCTGTACGGGCGGGCCATCGAAGAAACGGACCAGACACGCCTCATTGTCGCCGCTGTGGATGGCTTGTCGGTCGCGTTTATCGTCGATGAGGCGAAAGAGATCGCCGATATTGAGCCTGAGGCCATTAAACCGCTTCAACTGATGTCCGCGGAGCGCACGCCGTATGTAGTCGGGATGGCGGCGCAAGCCGACCGGCTGTTGACCGTGCTTGACCCGCGCGTCTTGTTTGCCCATTTGGACGAGGCAGAGGAGATTCGCGAGCAGGTGGCCGCTGCCCAAGCCGCTGTCCGGGCAGGAGAGACGGTATAGGTGTTTGCCTATACCGTTTTTTCTTCCGCGCATATCCTAATCATGGAAATGAACTTCAACTCATGAAGAGGAGGCGCATTCCATGGTTCGACCGTTTGGCCCGTATCCAGGCGGCTTTTATCCACCGTACTTTGGCGGCTACGGCCACTATCCGTATGGCTACTATCCTTATTGGCACGGGGGCTACGGCGGCTATCACCATTTTCCATACGGGATGTATGATGGCCACTATCCGTTTTCCCCATACGGCTTCCCGCACTATGGAGGCTACTAAGCATGAGGGGCGTTGCGCCCCTTTCATTTTCAATATGAAAATGGCAAACAAATCCGTCGTGCAGACTCGTTCATAAATCGGTTTAGAAAAACTTGCAGGCAAGCGTAAACGTATGGTATGTTGTTTGATGAACAAACCAAAACGGAAAGGGACGTTGGACAATGGCGAAACAGCAAATCGGCGTCATCGGACTGGCGGTCATGGGGAAAAACTTGGCGTTGAACATTGAAAGCAAAGGCTATTCAGTGGCGGTATACAACCGTTCGCGCGAAAAAACGGACGAGTTTTTGCAGGAAGCGAAAGGAAAAAACATTGTCGGTACATACAGCATCGAAGAATTCGTCAACGCCTTGGAAAAACCGCGGAAAATTTTGCTGATGGTGAAAGCGGGAGCGCCGACGGACGCGACGATCGAACAGCTGAAGCCGCATTTGGAGAAAGGCGATATTGTAATTGACGGCGGCAATACGTATTTTAAGGATACGCAACGCCGCAATAAAGAACTCGCTGAACTCGGCATTCACTTTATCGGCACAGGGGTCTCCGGCGGTGAGGAAGGGGCGCTGAAAGGCCCGTCGATCATGCCGGGTGGGCAAAAAGAAGCGCATGAGCTCGTGCGCCCGATTTTTGAAGCCATCGCTGCGAAAGTCGACGGCGAGCCGTGCACGACGTACATCGGTCCGGACGGCGCGGGGCATTATGTCAAAATGGTGCATAACGGCATTGAATACGGCGACATGCAGCTGATCGCTGAAGCGTACTTCCTGCTCAAACATGTGCTCGGCATGGATGCTGCAGAGCTGCACGAAGTGTTTGCCGACTGGAACAAAGGCGAATTGAACAGCTACTTGATTGAAATTACGGCCGACATTTTCACGAAAATCGATGAAGAAACAGGCAAGCCGCTTGTTGATGTCATTTTGGACAAAGCCGGGCAAAAAGGGACGGGCAAATGGACGAGCCAAAACGCCCTCGATTTGGGCGTGCCGCTGCCGATCATCACGGAATCGGTGTTCGCCCGTTTCATCTCGGCGATGAAAGACGAGCGCGTGAAAGCAAGCAAAGTGCTCGCAGGCCCAGCGGTGAAGCCGTTTGAAGGCGACCGCGGCCACTTCATCGAAGCCGTGCGCCGCGCGCTTTATATGAGCAAAATTTGCTCGTACGCCCAAGGATTTGCGCAAATGAAGGCGGCTTCTGAGGAATACAACTGGAACTTGCGCTATGGCGACATCGCCATGATCTTCCGCGGCGGCTGCATCATCCGCGCGCAATTTTTGCAAAAAATTAAAGAGGCGTACGACCGCGATCCGGCGCTTTCGAACTTGCTCTTGGATCCGTATTTCAAAGACATTGTCGAACGCTACCAAGACGCGCTCCGCGAAATCGTCGCCACCGCGGCGATGCGCGGCATTCCAGTGCCAGGATTCGCAAGCGCCCTCGCCTATTACGACAGCTACCGCACCGCGGTGCTCCCAGCCAACTTAATCCAAGCGCAGCGCGATTACTTCGGCGCCCACACGTACGAACGCGTTGACAAGGAAGGCATTTTCCATACGGAATGGTTGAAATAAGAAAAAAGCCCTTAGAGTCATTCGCTACTCTAAGGGCTTTTCGTGTTCGATAAAGCTAAAATTCGTTCCGTCAACTGGAACTGCATCTTCAGAATGGGATGACCACTGATCGAGTGGGCGAACGTTGGAACGGTTTTGGTTCTTCCCTCACTCGCTGCATCGTTTTAAAGCGCCTCGCGAATTAGCTTTTTGTAATAACGAACGGACAACACGCCAAACAGCGAATAGCAGACCGTGTAAATCGCCATCACCGTCAACATCGGCATCCACAGTTCGGTGCCGAAAAAGAACCAGCCGGAGCGGACGGCGAAATAGCTATGGGACAATCCCAGCAACAACGGAATGCCAAAGTAGAACAGCTGTTTCCGCCGAATGCCCCCGAGCAAGTCTTTTTCGGTGAATCCCAGTTTGCGCAAAATGGTGTAATTCGGCCGCTCTTCTTCGCCGGCGCCCATTTGCTTGAAGTAAAGAATGCAGCCGGATGTGACCAAAAAGGCGAGTCCTAAAAAGGTGACGACAAACATGATCAATCCGAACGTTTGCTTTTGGTGGCGGCTCATCATCAGGCGCGAATCGGCGATGGAGGAAAACTCCATGCGTTGAAACAACTGATCAGCCCGTTCAATATTTGTTTCGTCAGTCAGATGAATTCCGATATGCACCTTTTTCTTTTGTGGATCGGTTTCTTTTTGCAAATGATCAAACATTGTTTGGTCGACGATGACGGTCGGCATGCCGTACGTGAAATGATAGTTGACGTAATAGTCTTTTTTCATCCCAAGGTAATGAAGTGGGACCATGCGGCCGTTTTCTTCTAAGCGAATCGTTCCCGTTTCTTTAAACGGCAAGAATTGACGGAGTATGTCCTGATATCCCGTCAGCAGCGCTTCCCCAGGCTTGACATCGATGCGGCCTGTACTTGTGTCGCTGATCACCGATAACGGCGCGGCGGACGGCTGAAACTGGAGCCGGCTTTGATCAGCGGTGTCCAAAATCATCGAAATATCAGTCGGTGCTTCGATGACATCGATAATCGTTTCCCGATAGCGAATATCATGAGATCGCAGCGCCGCCGTAAAACGGGCGGCATCTTTTTTGTCCGTAAACGCGAAATCGGCGGCGACGTTGTTTTTGGCTGATTGCTCGGCTGAATAATAGGAAATATAGCTTAGTGAGATCAACCCGATCGCGATGGCCGACACGGTCGTGATGATCGTCAGCAGCAACGCGTTCGATTTCATGCGAAACATGAGCGACGATCCCGATAGCACGGCGTTGATCGACAAATAGCCGCCTTTTTGTTTTCGCCATAGGTGGAACAGAAAGCTGATCGTTCCTTTGAAAAACAAATAGGTGCCGATGATGACAGCGCCTAAGATGAACGCCATGGCCATGAATAATCCTTGCACGCTCTTCCAGTCGCTGCTAAACAATTTCGTCGATATACCATAGCCGCTGGCGATGAGGATGATCCCCACCATCCCCACGACCATGTTCCATACGGATACGTGTTTTGCTTCGGTTGTGGATGTAGTGCGGAACAAGGATAAAATCGTCTGTTTTTTGAGAAACAAGCGGTTCATCCCCATCATGAGGACATCAATCACGCTGAACACAATCAACGTTTGCACTAGTGCTCGTCCAGAAAAGGAAAGAGATGCCGCTAGTGGAATATCGATGATTTTAAACAAAATCATCATCAACAGCTTGGAAGCGGCAAATCCTACCAATATGCCGATGATCAGTGTGCCGTAATAAAGAATGACGTTTTCGGCCGCCAGCATCAAAAAGATGTTTCGTTTCGTCATGCCGATCAACTGCAAAAGAGCGATCTCATGGCTCCGACGCTTGATAAACAGGGCGTTGGCGTACAAAAGAAAGACGGCGACAATCACGATAAGAAGCACCGCGCCTGTGCGGACGGCCGCCGCGCCTTTCACTCCCCCTTTGATGGCATCAAGCGATGGATCGTACTGCAATGTCACGAACGCGAAATACAAGGCGGAAGCAAACATCAAGGCAAACACGTACAAATAATAATGTTGGATGTTTTGTTTCAAGTTGCGGAACAGGAGTTGCTTCATGCTCATGGCCGAACACCGCCCAGCACGCCTTGCGTTTGCATAATGGCTTGGAAAAATTGCTGCCGCGTTTCCGTTCCTTTATACAGTTGCGTATACAATTGTCCGTCTTTGATAAAAACGACACGGCCTGAGAAACTGGCGGCGACCGGATCGTGGGTGACCATGATGATTGTCGTCTTCCGTTTTTTATTAAGTTGTTGCAGCTTGTGCAATAAATCGGAAGCCGCTTTTGAATCGAGTGCGCCTGTCGGCTCATCAGCAAAAATGATGCTCGGTTCATGGATGAACGCCCGCGCCGCGGCAGCGCGCTGTTTTTGCCCACCAGAAATTTCGCTCGGATAGTGGTTTTGGATGTCCGTGATGCCAAGTTCAGCTGCCAATTCTGCAAATTTCTTTTCCGCTTCTCGCTTGGGCGTTTTCGTAATCGATAAAGGCAAAAGGACATTCTCCTTCACCGTCAGCGTGTCAAGCAAATGATACTCTTGAAAGATGAAGCCGACATGGCGTTTGCGAAACTCTGCCAGCTCTCGGTCTTTCATGGCGACGACGTTGTTTCCTTCGATGAAAATAGCGCCCTCGCTCACTCGGTCGATTGAGGAAAGAACGTTGAGGAGCGTCGTTTTCCCTGATCCCGAAGGCCCCATGATCGCGAGAAATTCCCCCTTCTCCACACGCAGATCGATGCCTTTGAGCACTTCTTGTAGATTCTTTTTCGTTCCGTACATTTTGCGGATGTTGGTTGCTTCCAATATGATCATCTCATTTTCCCTCCTTCGTTTCTATCATAAGCAATGAGATTATTTTTTTCCTGCGTTTGGCCGAACAAAACGAAGCCGCATGTGACAAAATCGTCACATGCGACGTGTGCGGATGATGTCATTTTCTTGTGGAAATAGGATCGTAAATGTCGTTCCGCGCCCGGGCGTGGATTCGACATGAAAGTCAAGAAGAAGCGGTTTGGCGGCTTTTTTCGCCAAATACAGTCCCATCCCTGTCGCCGCTTCATTTTGGTGTTCGGCGGTGGAGGTGAATCCTTTCTCGAAAATGCGCGGCAAGTCCTTTGGATCAATGCCCAAGCCGAAATCTTGAATTTGTAGGAAGGCATGGCCGTTTTTCATAAAGCTTTTCACGACAATGTCAGATGACTCGCTGTATTTCACCGCATTTGTGATGATTTGCCGGATGATAAAAGAAAGCCATTTGGCATCGCTCAGGACGGAGCGGACGTCTAATTGAAGGTCAAAGCCGATGCCTTTTTGCATACACCACGATTGCAGCGGTTTAATCTCATTGATGAGAAGCGGCTCAAGCTCGACTTGTTCGATATATAAGTCGTTTTCCATGTGTGGAAGCCGTCGTTGATGAAGTTTCTGATCAAGAAGCAGATGCATGCGCAGCCACTCGTACAAGAGTTGCGCTTTCGTGTTTTCGTCCTCGACTCGATCGATGATGAGCCGCATGGCCGTCAGCGGCGTTTTCATTTCGTGAATCCATGACAACAGTTCATCTTTCTCTTGTTCCAATGTAGCGAGGTGTTCTTTCAGTTCTTGTTTCCATTGTTCCGTTTGGCTGGCGAGGACGCGTTCGACGATCTTCTCCAGTGGGCTTGCCGCCCGCAGGGCAGAGATGGGATCGAGGCGGCGCTCCCACTCTTGCAAACGTTGATAAAATGTCGTTTCTTTTTTCCAACGAATGATGACAAAGACAACAAAGATGATAGTCGTTAAAAAGACGATGTAAAGAATGGAGGAGAATGGAATCGTTGGATCCAGATAAGCGACAAACAGGATGAACAGCTCTAGAAAGAGAAAGAGGGCCATCCAGCTTTTTCGTTCCCACAAATAGTCTTTGAGCATCAGTAACTCCCTTCTTCCGTAGCCATATAGCCTTGCCCAACTTTCGTTTCAATGAAGCACCCCAAACCGAGTTCGTCGAGTTTTTTCCGCAGGCGGTTGACGTTGACGGTCAGCGTGTTGTCGCTGACAAACCGTTCGTCTTCCCATAGCCGTTTGATCAGCTCCGTCCGAGCAACGATCTGGTTTTTCTTATCCAATAAATGTTTCAAAATCAACAGTTCGTTTTTCGTCAGCTCCACCGTTCCGTGTTCATTTGAGACTGTGCTTTTTTCATAGTCGACCGTTGCCCCGCACCATGTTTGCAGCTGAATGGGTCCGGCATTGTAGTTGTACACGCGGCGGAGCAGCGCTTGGATTTTGGCGATCAGCACATCGAAATGAAACGGCTTTTGGATGTAATCATCAGCTCCAAGCTGCATCGACATGACCATATCAGTCGGGTGGTCGCGCGATGATAAAAACAAAATCGGGACGTTCGAATGAGCACGAATCTGGCGGCACCAGTGGAACCCGTCAAATTTCGGCAGCTGGATGTCGATGATCACCAAGTGCGGCTTGCAAGCAGAAAACTCTTCCATCACACGGCCGAAATCGCGGATGCCGCAAACGTCGTACGACCATTGTTCCAAACGTGCTTTGATTTCTTGAAACAACGTCACATCATCTTCAATGAGCAAAATGTTCAACTTTGCCTCACCCCACTTGTTTCTATTGGGAGCTCCGTTTTCATTATATTTGTTTGACCGTTCGGGGGAAAGGAGGTTCAAAATGGAAAGCATGAAAATGTATTAGACAGCAAAGCGATGGCCGCTGTTCGTGATCGGCGGCAGTTGGTGTATGCGGCCGAACGGGGTGCGTATGGCAAAAAGAGCTTGAAGTGATGATCAACGGTGGGCTATCATGGATATTGAGGATGGATAAGGAATGGTCAAATGTCGGTGCTCGATTGTTTGAGCTATGCTATGCGCAAGGAATGTATAGGAATTAGCAATCATCGTTTGACGGGGGATTGGAATGGGAACAACATTTAGGAAAGGTTTTTTATTTTGTCTCTTCTTGTTTATCTGTCTTTTCCATGTTTTTCCTTCCGCTAAAGCGGAAGCGGCGGGACCGCGTACGCAACAGCTTCCTGGGCGCGTGCTCGATTGGGTCATGGATGATCAAAATGGGTATATTTATGCGCTCACGGAAAAGGGGATGTTATTATTTATTGAAGCGAGCACATTGTCGATCAAAAAGCAGGAACCCGTTTCTCTGCGGGCATACAGCGCTTTATGGCGGAAATATGCCCAGCGGTCGGTCACTCTTCTTTTGCGGGACGGGAAGCTGTATGTGCCGTCTGAAACATCGATAGACGTTTTTGACGTCAAAACGAAACGGCTGATTCAACGAGCCCCGTATAACGGATTGCCGTTTGGCCTATTAGGCAACAAAATCGTAACTTTCGGAAAGCAGTACGGGCGCGGGAAGACGACGTATGAGATGTACATGTGGGATTTGGCGGCGAAACGCCAAACAAGCCGGCTGATTGCTGATCCTAACTTTTTTTCCGTTTTTTCAGAGGAAAATACGTTGTTTTTCGATGAGAAGCGAGGTCTGGCCTTCATCGGCCGCAATGTTTCCATTCCTGATTTAGCGGTATTGCGCCTGTCCGATTTGAAGGTGGTGAAGCGAGTTTCGTATCAAGGGCCGAGAGGTAGCGCTCCCACCCATCCGCTCATCGTTGACGGAAGCGATGTGTTTTTTGCGGGAAGGCGCATTGATGCCGGAAATATCAACATGGTGCACGACTGTTATAACGGCCCCGTTTTAGATGTTCAAGGGGCCTATGTGGTGACAAATAAGGCGGTGTATGACCGTTACACCTCTGCTAAGATAAACGCGCTTCCATTCCCGACGAACTATGCGTTGATGGATGCAAAGTACAATTTGTATTTGATCAAAGAAGGGGAAAATCGAATTTATAAATATCCATTGCCGGCCGATGAGAGCTATTATGTTCGATCGTCCCATTATGCTTTCACCAATGTCCCCATTTCCCATTTGGCTTATGATTCGTCGACCGGATGGTTGTATGTGTTGTCCGCCGAAGACAGCAAACTGTTTGTCATTCGCGCCAGCGACATGAAAATGGTGAAAGAAATTCATCCCGGACCGCAGCCGACGGATGTAAAAATTGATGGCGGCAAGGTGTATGTTGCGCTATCGGGAGCGACGAAAATGGCGATTTACGACGCCAAAACAATGCAGTTTCTTGGAACGGTGCCGCTGATCGCTGCTCCGCGTTCATTGGCGATCGGGGACGGGAAAATTTTCTTCACGGACAATAGCCGCACGTTGACGGGATCGATTGCCGTTTATGATATGAAGACGAAAAAACAATGGCGAATCCCAAAGGTATTCATCAATCCGTTGATTGGGTATGACGAAAAACAAAATGTATTGTATGTCGGACAGGAAGGAACATCGGATCATGATCTGTATGCGGTGCGGCTTTCCGATTGGCATGTTTCGCAACTATTGTCCTTCCCTGGAGGGGATGATGCCTTTTTTATGAACGGCGGGGAGATTTTTTACGGAAAGGCGCGCATCAATCCAGCCCAGCCCGGCGCATTGGTGGCCGCTGAATTTCCGGAGCCGCTTCGGGCGGCGAGCCGTCAATATATCATCACCAGCCGTGCCATTTATAACCGGGCAACAGGAACGAAAATCGCCGATTTGTCATCTGAAGCGTTGCTCGCAACGGCTGGAGATGATGGAATGATCTTCACGTATCGAAAAGTGGCTACGAACCATTATTTGATTAAGCAAAAACTGTCTCAATAAAATTGCCATTGCTGGGAGCGTTGGTGCTTCTCCAAAGCGCATGAAACAGTTTTCACAACGTCTAGACGGGCTCGTACCTCCGCCCGTCTAGTTTTATCATCCTAAACCGAGAAGACCCCCCACTTCCACGCGTGAGCGTAAGTGGGGGATGAATCGTTTATTCGCCATCGATCTCCCTCTTGACAATTGTGCTCGTGTTGCGGGCATCGGCAGGTTGAGGTGAAATCGCTCGACATCCGTCAGTGGATGTGCCCAAACGGCGGAGCCGAACATGACCGGGACCATAACGCCGCCCGAACTATTTTGCAGGAAGGGCTTCGTTTGCTGTTTTGGTAAGACCACTAAACCGTGGGACGCACGGGGATGGCTTGGTTGACAAGCCTGCCTTAGGGCGGGTGTTCAAGAATCTCCCACCTCTAAGCGTGAGCGTAGGTGGGAGAGCGTTCAAAAAGAAGCAAATATGTCATAATGAGGATGATGCCCAAGGGTGAATTTTCCAAGGCGTTCAATCACTTAAACACGTCTGTTCACAGATAGGAGGGTCTTTCCATGTCACAACAGCGTAAATCGATCATCCCCGACGACTTTTTATGGGGCGGGGCGGTGACGTCGTTTCAGACGGAAGGGGCGTGGAACGAAGGCGGCAAAGGGCTGTCGATCGTTGATGCGCGCCCGATTCCAAAAGGGCATTCCGATTGGAAAGTGGCGGTCGATTTTTACCATCGCTACAAAGAAGACATCGCTTTGTTCAAGGAGCTCGGCTTTACCGCCTACCGGACGAGCATCGCTTGGACGCGCATTTTTCCGGACGGGGAAGGGGAGCCGAATGAAGCGGGCTTGGCGTTTTATGACGCCGTGTTTGATGATTGAGAGCGAACGGCATCGAGCCGGTCATTACGCTGTACCATTTTGATTTGCCGCTGGCGTTGGCCAAGAAATACAACGGCTTTGCCTCGCGGAAAGTCGTCGACTTGTTTGAGCGGTACGCGCGCACCGTATTTGAGCGTTACCGCGGGAAAGTGAACTATTGGCTGACGTTCAACGAACAAAATTTAGTGCTCGAACAACCGCATTTATGGGGGGCGATCTGCCCGGAAGACGAAGACCCGGAAGCGTTTGCCTACCGCGTCTGTCATAATGTGTTCATCGCCCACGCGAAAGCCGTGAAGGCGCTGCGCGAAATCGCTCCCGAGGCGAAGATCGGCGGGATGGTGACGTATTTGACGACGTATCCGGCGACATGCCGGCCGGAAGACGCTTTGGCGAACGTGCAGGCGAAAGAGCTGTTCATTGATTTCTTCTTTGATGTGTTCGCCTGCGGCGCCTATCCGCGTTATGTGACGAATCAGCTTGAGAAAAAAGGAATCTGCCTGCCGCTCGAAGCGGGGGATGAGGAGTTGCTCCGTTCGCAGACGGTCGACTTTTTGTCGTTCAGCTACTATCAAAGCCAAATCGTCCGCCATCAGGAACAGGATGAGCGGATCATCAAAGGGCTTGAACCGAATCCCTATTTGCCAAAGACGAAATGGGGCTGGGCGATCGATCCGATCGGTTTGCGGATTGCCTTAAAAGACGTGTACGCCCGTTACGAAATGCCGATTTTCATCACCGAAAACGGCATCGGGCTTGAGGAGGAGCTGAATGAGAACGGCACGGTCGACGATGACGAGCGGATCGACTATCTGCGCCGCCATATCGAACAAATGAAGATGGCCATGGAAGAAGGGGTCGAGGTGATCGGCTATTTGATGTGGGGGGCGACGGATCTATTAAGCTCGCAAGGGGAGATGCGCAAGCGCTACGGCGTCATTTTCGTCAACCGCGACGACGAGAACTTGCGCGATTTGAAGCGCTATAAGAAAAAAAAGTTTTTATTGGTTCCAGCGCGTCATTCGCACGAACGGGGAAGAGCTGTAAAAAGAGGCGGGGAAGCCCCGCCTTTTCACCAGTTCTTTGGACGATCGTGGCGAATGTTCAATCGTTTCAAATATTTGCGAGCCACTTAGTTTTCCTCCCCGTCTTTCAATTCTTTTGCTCCCATCGTACGATATACTTCATCTCGGATTTCCTCAACGGGGCGGAACGGCTGATTGGTTTTGAGAATGCCGATTAATTGTGACAAGCGATATTTCTTCGTGACTTCCACTTTGATTTCCCCATCTTCATTTACAATAAACGTAAGATCGTCGCCTTCAGCAAGGCCTAATGTTTTCCTGATTTCAGCAGGAATGACCACTTGCCCTCGGCTAGACAGTTTGCTTGTCGCTTTCATGACGATAGGCGATGGTTGAGCAGAAACATTCCCCTTCTCCATCGATGCGTTCACTCCTTTCGAGAACGCTTTTTATACTTATGTTTGTGTTGAATCAATCATTAAAAATCGTATGATTTTTTGTCCAGCAAGAAACATGTGTGGTCAGCAACGATATGAGAACGGACGTTGAACGCCCTCTTGCCCCGTTCACACATAGACATGGGGTCTTCTTGAATGAGAATGAAAAAAATCGGTCCCATCAAGGGGCCGGCTGTTTTTACGGCTCGCGGTCAAACAGCAAGACGCGCGCCGGGGCGGCGTCGGTGCCGACGAGTTTGAGCGGAGCGGCGACCATGAAATAGCGTCCTTCGGGGACGTCTTTCAGCCGCAGCCCTTCGATGATGATGACACCGGCCGAAAACAGCGTTTTATGAGTCGGGTGGCCTTCTTGCGCCCGTTCGATGCCAAGGGCGTCGATGCCGACGCCGCGGATTTGTTTGTCGGCCAAATAACGGGCCGCGTCTTCGGCGACGAAAATAAACTCGAAATGGAACGCGTCTTCGAACGAATTTTTCGTTTTGAACAACACAAAGTCGCCTTCTTGAATGTCAAGATGCGCGATGTCGTCTTTCGTGATCCGGTCGTTGACATGCGTCAAATCGAACAGCTTGCACGGGCCGACGAGGTCGTTCAATGGAATCGTTTCAAACGTCGCCCCGCCTTCGACCATATGGAGGGGCGCGTCAATGTGCGTGCCGGTGTGCACGTCCATGTCAATGCGCGATTCGGTCACATAACCGTTGGTGATCGTTGTGCGTTTCGGCTGTTTTTCTGGTTTGTTTTTATACACGGGCATGCCCTCGTAAATCGGGGCGGTGACGTCATACACCTTCATCGTTCATTCGCTCCTTTGCATGAGGGATAAAGGGGCAAGCGCCCTATGTTGGTTTGGCAAAGAGGACGAGATGGGCGCAACAGGCGGGCCCATCGCGTCTTTACGAACGCGGATGCTCGATCGGCCACCAGTGGAAGCCGTCTTGTTTGAGCAGCTCGTCCGCAGCCGCCGGGCCCATGGAGCCAGCCGCGTAGTTCGGAAAGTCGGAAGCTTTTGTGTTCGCCCACACCTCAGAAATTGGGTCGACAAATTGCCATGACGCTGCCACCTCGTCCCAATGGGTGAAGTTCGTCGCATCGCCGCGCATGCAGTCGTACAACAGCTTTTCGTACGCTTCGGGCGTGTTGATGCCGTCGATGCAGTTGTTGCAATAGTCGAGTTGAAATGGAGCTGTTATGGTCGTCGATTCCCCGGTTTTTTTGCCGTTTAAATGAAGGGTGATCCCTTCGTCCGGCTGGATGTGGATGACGAGCAAGTTCGGGGCGATCGTCTCATTCGTCCGGTAATACAAGTTCATCGGTACATCTTTAAATTGGACGACGATTTTTGTCGATTTTTCCGCCATCCGTTTGCCGGTGCGGATGTAAAACGGCACGCCGGCCCAGCGGAAGTTGTCGATCAAAAGTTTTCCGGCGACGAACGTTTCCGTGTTCGAGTTCGGATCGACGTTCGGCTCTTCGCGGTACGCCGGCACGTGTTTGCCGTGGATGGTTCCGCGTCCGTATTGGCCGCGCACGAAATAGCGGTCGACTTCATCGTGCACAATCGGGCGCAAGGCGCGCAACACTTTCACTTTTTCATGGCGGATGTCATCAGTTGTTAGTTTGATCGGCGGCTCCATCGCCAACAGGGCGACCATTTGCAGCATATGGTTTTGCACCATGTCGCGCAACGCCCCGGAATGGTCGTAGTAGCGGCCGCGGTCTTCGACGCCGAGCGTTTCGCTCGATGTGATTTGAATGTTGGCGATGAACCGGTTGTTCCAAAGCGGCTCGAAAATGGCGTTTGAAAAGCGGATGACCTCGATGTTTTGCACCATTTCTTTGCCGAGGTAATGGTCGATCCGGTAGATTTCCCGCTCGGAAAAGACGCGGCGAATCTCGTCATTCAGCTTCTCGGCGCTCGCCAAGTCATGCCCGAACGGCTTTTCGATGACGAGCCGCTTAAAGCCGTGCGTTTCCGTCAATCCTTCCGACTGCAAGCGGGAAGTAACGGTGCCGAAAAATTCCGGCGCCATCGCCAAATAAAAGATGCGGTTGCCTTCGGTCTTGTATGTGCCGTCGAGCTGTTCGAGGAGCGACTTTAAGCGCTGGTACGACTCGGCTTCCGTCACGTCGAACGGATGGTAATAGAAATGGGAGGTGAATCGGCCGTCGGCGAGCTTTTGGTGAAACGCCGTTTCGACCGAGTCGCGCACATAGTTCCGGAACTCGTCGGCCGACAACGGGCGGCGCGCGACGCCGACGACAGCGAATTGCTCGTTCAAATGCCCTTTTTCATACAGGCGGTAAAGGGACGGAAACAGTTTCCGTTTCGCCAAATCTCCCGTCGCTCCGAAAATGACGATGATCGATTTCGGATTCATGTTGTCCACCGTATGTACCTCGCTTTAACCAAATTTGTCTCTTCAATGAAACCATTGTAGAGGTTTGCCGGTCGGAACGCAAACACTTTGTTGCTTTCCGGCGGGAAAGCGTTTATGTTCATGAAAGAGCCGGGCGCCAACCCGGCGTTTTTGAGCGCAAAAGAAAGTTGAAAAGCCGTTTTGACATTGGTACGCTAACAACAGGCAATGTTGAGCGAGAAAAAGGAGTGAAGCGCGTTGGAACTGTTGTTTTTAGGCACGGGTGCCGGCGTGCCGGCCAAAGAGCGCAACGTATCGTCCGTCGCCCTGCAGCTGCTTGGCGAACGCGGGGCGACATGGCTGTTTGACTGCGGCGAAGCGACGCAGCATCAAATTTTGCATACCGCCATTCGCCCGCGCCGCATCGAGCATATTTTTATTACGCACTTGCATGGCGACCATTTGTTCGGATTGCCTGGACTGCTAGGCAGCCGTTCGTTTCAAAGCGGCGAGACGCCGCTTACGGTTTTCGGCCCAAAAGGCATTCGCTCGTTTGTCGAAACGGCCCTTGCCGTCAGCGGGACAAAGCTCCGGTATGAACTGAACATTGTGGAGATCGATGAGGGCGTCATTTTTGACGATGAACGGTTTTCCGTCATCGCCAAACGGCTCGATCACGGCATGCCGTCATACGGTTTCCGCGTCGTTGAAAAAGATTTGCCCGGCCCGCTCTTGGTCGAGCGATTGCAAGCACTCGGCGTCCGCCCCGGCCCGATTTATCAAGAAATTAAGCAAGGAAAAACGGTCGTGCTGGATGACGGCACGGTCATCGACGGGCGCGAATTTGTCGGGCCGCCGCAAAAGGGGAGAATCGTCGCCGTGTTGGGCGACACCCGTTTTTGCGAAGCGGCGATTGAACTCGCCCGCGATGCCGATGTCGTCGTCCACGAGGCGACGTTTGCCGCGGCGGAACAGCGGCTGGCCCATGACTATTTCCATTCCACGACCACAGACGCAGCCGAGGTGGCGAGGCGGGCCGGGGCGAAGCGGCTTATTTTGACCCATATCAGCTCTCGCTACCAAGGTGAGGCGGCGCTGCAGCTCGTCGCCGAGGCGCGCAGCGTGTTTCCGAACACCGAGCTCGCCGTTGATTTCGCCTCGTTTTCGATCCCGCGCGGTTAAAACCGCCAGCCGCGCTCATATTGGACGGGCGCCGAGATTTTTGCGCCCAGCTCTCTCGCCGCGGCGTATGGCCAATACGGGTTGCGCAGCAGCTCGCGCCCCAAAAAGACGAGATCGGCGCGGCCGTTTTGCAAAATTTCTTCCGCTTGCCAGCCGGACGTAATGAGGCCGACAGCGCCGGTCGGGATGTCTGCTTCACGGCGGATCAGTTCGGCAAATGGCACTTGGTAGCCGGGATAGACGTTCATGCGCGCCGGAACAATAGCGCCGGAGCTGACATCGACGAGGTCGACTCCTTGTTCTTTCATCCGCTTGGCGTATGGGACATAGTCTTTGGCCGTCAGCCCGTCCGGATGGTAGTCGGACGCCGAGATGCGGACAAAAAGCGGTCCGTCCCACACCTCGCGGACAGCGTCGATCACCTCGCCCAAGAAACGGTAACGGTTTTCCGGAGAGCCGCCGTACTCGTCTTGGCGCCGGTTGGAGAGCGGCGATAAAAATTCGTTAATGAGGTAGCCGTGGGCGGCATGGATTTCAATGACGTCAAAGCCGGCTTCCTTCGCGCGCCGTGCGCCGTTTTGGAACGCTTGCACCGTTTCTTCAATGTCGGCTTTCGTCATTTCTTTTGGCGTCGGCGACGAATCATCAAACGGGACGGCTGACGGAGCGATGATCTCTCCCGGCACTTGCGATTTTCTCCCCGCATGGGCAAGCTGGATGCCGATGGCCGCCCCATGCTCTTTCACAAGCCCAACGAGTTCGCGAAGCCCGGCGATATGGTCATCGCTCCAAATGCCTAAGTCGCGTTCAGAAATGCGACCTTGCGGCGTCACGCCGGTCGCTTCAACGATAATCAAGCCGACTTGGCCGACAGCGCGAGCCGGGTAGTGGATTTTATGCCACGTGCGTACGGCGCCGTCTTTCGTGTCGCACGAATACATGCACATCGGCGACATGACAATTCGGTTTTTCAGCGTCAGCCCGCGGATTGTATACGGCGAAAACAGCATCGTGTTCATGACAAGCAGCTCCTTTCTAGGCCAATGAATGGTTCATTACTGAATGATAGCACGCTGCTTATCAAAAACAAAATAAAACGGATTGTCGCCGTGTTCGGGCTAGGCGGGAAAAGGAGCGGCGCGCTCCGGAGGTCCGCTCTTTACGCTTCGGCGATGGCAGCGAGAAGAGCGCTGCCGAGCTCTTCGGAGCGGGCCGTCGCCCGGCGGATGCAGGCGATGACCGCTTCTTGGAACCGGTATTGCTCAAGCACGCCAATGCCGGCTTCGGTCGTGCCGCCTGGGCTCGTGACTTCACGGCGCAGGACGGATGGGTGCTTGTCGGACGCTTTTAGCATCTCGGCTGCGCCGATGATCGTTTGCAAAATGAGCCGTTTGGCGACATCTCGCTCAAGGCCGATGTCGGCCGCCGCTTTTTCCATCGCTTCGACCAAGTAATACACATACGCCGGACCGCTCCCGGACAGGCCGGTGACCGCATGCAAGTCCTTCTCCGGCACAACAGCGACGATGCCGACCGTTTCAAACAGCTGTTTGGCGACCTCAAGATGTTCTTTCGCGGCGAAGCGGCCGCCGGCGATCGCGGTCGCTGATAAGCCGACGGCGGCGGATGTGTTTGGCATGGCGCGCACGACAGGGATGTTGCGTCCGGCGAGCCGTTCGATCGTCTCGGTCGTGATGCCGGCGAGCAGTGAAAGAATGAGCTGATGGGCGCGGAGGGTCGGTGCGATGGCGTTCATCGCTTCGACGACGTCTTTCGGCTTCATCGCCAAAATGACGATATCCGCTTGTTTGACGGCTTCTTGCGCGCAACCCGCCGTGCAAACACCGTATTGGCGCGCCAGCTCCTCGAGCCGAGCGCGGTTTTGTCGGTTGGCGACGACAATGTGCGCCGGATGGCAAAACGCTTTCGTCATGCCGGCGATGAGCGCTTCCGCCATCGAGCCGGCGCCGATGAGCGCGATCGTTCGTTCGTTGTTCATCATTCCACTCCTCCTTGCCTTGGTGTATCCATCCAAAAGAAAAAGGTTTCCCGTCCTGCAAAAGGACGGAAAACCTTCGTTTCCGCGGTACCACCTTTTTTGGCCCGATTTGGCCCAAGCGCCAAACAGGCCCGACTCTGCCCCGATAACGCCGGGGAGGCGTTTAGGTTGGCCTAACAGCTCCTAGGGTAGGTTCAACCGCAAAGAGGGCCGCAAAGCCTTCCAGCCGCGGGCTTCGCTCTCTGGTGCCGTTTGCGGTTTACTGGCCCTGTTCATCGCCGGTTTGCCGTATCCGTGATGTTATTAGTCATTATGCCGCGGGACAGGCGCTGTTGTCAAGAGAGGAGAGCGAATTTTTTTGCAATTTCGTCGTGCGGAAGAAAAAGGCATGACAAATGGATGAAATCGGTGTAAACTGTAAAATAAAATATAATGAATAACTATTCATTTTGACTGATGAAACGGTTCGAACGGGATGGTTCATGAACTTGAGGAAAGAAGGGAACGCAATGAACGAGGAACGAGTGTATCGGATCACGGTGCCGACGCCGTTTCCGGTCGGCGATGTGCATATGTACGTGATCGCCGGCGATCGGTTGACGCTGGTCGATGCCGGAGTGAAAACAGAGGAAGCATGGCAGCTGTTTGTGAAGCAGCTTGGCGAGGTCGGTTATGCGCCAGAGGATATTGAACAAATCGTCATTACTCACCATCATCCGGATCATGTCGGCTTGCTTGATTATTTTCCGCATGCGCCGATCATCGGCCATCCGAAAGCGGATCCGTTTTTGCGCCGCGAACGTTCGTTTATGGAGCGGTACGTCCAATTTTTTCAGGAATTTTTTACGGAATGCGGCGTCGACCGCCGTTTGTTCAGTCAGCTGTCCAAAGAAGGCGGATCGCTTCGCTACGCAAGCCGGCGCGGGCTTGACATCATGGTGACGGAAGGGGACGCGGTGCCGGGGATGCCCGGGTGGCAGGTCATCGAAACGCCGGGGCATGCGCAAAGCCATATCGCCCTCTACCGCGAGGCGGACGGATTGCTGATCGGCGGCGATCATTTGCTTGTTCATATTTCCCCGAATCCAATGATGGAGCCGCCGGCGGAAGGGGAGACGGGACGGCCGAAACCGTTGTTGCAGTACAACGAGTCGCTGCAAAAAATGCTGCAATACGATATCGTTCGCTCGCTAAACGGCCATGGCGACGATGCGACCGATATTCCGGCGCTCGTTCGCGAGCGGCTGGGTAAGCAACGCCAGCGCGCCGAGCGGGTGCTCGAAATGGTGAAAGAACGCCCGCATACGGTGTTTGACGTTTGTCAAAAGCTGTTCCCGACCGCTTACGAACGCCAGCTCATGCTGACGATGTCAGAGACGATCGGCCAGCTTGATTATCTCGAGGCGAACGGGTATGTGACGAAAAAGCAAGAAGCCGGCCGATACGTCTACGAAGCGGTGGGGGTGTCGGTGTGCGGCTGAAGGGGCGCCATGTCGTCATTACCGGAGCGTCGGGAGGAATTGGCGAGCAAATCGCCTATGAAGCGGCGCGCCAAGGGGCGGTGCCGGTGCTCTTGGCGCGCAGTGAAGAAAGGCTGAAAGAAGCGAGCGCGCGGATCGAAGCGCAAACCGGTATTCGCGCCCCGTATGCATCGCTTGATGTCAGCGACCGCGGCATGATCGAGGCGGTTGTTTCCCAGCTCATTGCGGATCTTGGCGCGATCGATGTGTTGGTCAACAACGCCGGGTTTGGCGTCTTTCGCTATGTCGAGGACATCGACTTGGATGAAATGGAGAGGATGTTTGCCGTCAACGTCTTCGGCCTCATCGCCTGTACGAAGGCGGTGTATTCGCATATGAAAGAGAGAGGAAGCGGTCATATTATCAACATTGCGTCGCAAGCCGGCAAAATCGCGACGCCGAAGTCGAGTGTCTATTCCGCGACGAAACACGCGGTCGTTGGCTTTACCGACAGCCTCCGCCTCGAGGCGGGGCGCTTTGGCATTTTTGTCACGGCCGTCAATCCGGGGCCGGTGGAGACGAACTTTTTTTCGGCCGCTGATGAATCGGGAGAGTATGTGCGCAATGTCTCGCGTTGGATGTTAAGGCCGGAGGCGGTGGCGAAGCGCGTTGTTGCCGCGATGATGACGCCAACGCGCGAAGTGAACATGCCGCGTTGGATGGATCTCGGCAGCCGGCTGTACCGGCTCGCTCCGGGTCTTGTGGAAAAGGTGGCAAAGCGGGCGTTTTTCCAAAAGTAAGCGAGGGTGTCCCAAATATAAGGGGCACCCTTTCTGATCATCGTCTAGACGCGCGAAACGCCTTTCCTCTTCTTGAAGAAAGATGGCCTTTGGGGCCAACCCCGTGTTCGTTTGACACGAGCCGGGTCAAGCGCTGGTGATGAACCGGTAGACGGCGTCATGGACAAGTTCATAGATGTCCGCGTTTGGCTGCCTCTCTTTGGCGGCGGCAATGCGGGTGCAAAGCTCGCGCCAGTCGTCTTCGCCAAGCGGCATCATGTCATCATCATAGCCATAATGCCGCAGGCAGTTGCGCACTTGTTTTTGCAGCCATCGTTCGTCCATCGGCTTCTCACCGCCTTATTGTTTATCCGTTTCCGGCAAAGGGGCGCGGACAACGGATTGGAAGCGGCCTTTGTGCGAACCGTCGCAAAACGGTTTGTTGTTCGACAGCCCGCAACGGCAGAGCGAAAACGTTTGTTTGGTCACAAACGGCTTTCCTTCTCCATCGAGCAGTTCAACATCGCCGGTGACGCGCAGCGAGCCGTTGTCGTTCACTTTGATTTGCACTTTTGCCATCGCTTTTTCCTCCTTGCTTTGTTTTGACAGTTTCTCATGTTGACAGGTAAAATAAATAAAGGAAATCAAAGGGAAAAGGAGCCAGCTATGAGTCTGTACATCACGTTTACGGATGCAGCCAAACGGGCGCTTGCCTCTATTGTAGCGGAATCCGGACGGCAGTTAAAGTTGATGTTTGACACTGACGGCTGCGGCTGTTTGGTCGACGGCGTGCCGGCGCTTATGGCTTGTCGACAAAGCCGATGAAGATGATGTCGTCGTCGAGACGAATTTTGCGCCGGTGCTCGTGGAACGGTCGCGTCTCATCTTTTTTGATGAAACGATGACGATTGACGTCAAGCCGGGAACGACCGTTTTTCAGCTCAAAAGCCCAGGGCAAACGTTGAATGGTCATATGCCGTTTGTTGAGGTGAAATCTGGCCATGAACGGTAAGCTAGAGCAGCTCGCAAAGGCGGCGAAGCAAAAAACATGGGTGTCGTTCACCCATGAAAACGATCCGTACAGCTTGCTTCATTGGTCGGTCGCCGGCCCGTATCATGAGGCGAAAGACGTCTGGCTGCTGCAAAACGAAATGACGTTTGAAATGAAAGAGTTTCCGACGCTGGAGGCGGCGATCGCCTGGCTTGGCGAACATATGCCGCACATCACCGAGGTGTTGTAAAGGGGCCGCCCCTAAGCCATTTTCGGCCGGGGGCGCCCCTTTCCATAGTTAGAAGCCGCGTTTTGCGCCGAACGGCGCTTTCCAATGTTATTGCGGACTGTTTTGCCGCTTAGTCGGGTGGATTGCTTTTTCCAATTCTTCTTTTGCGATCACCGGCTTCACCGTATCGGCGGACGGTTTCCCTTTTTGGGCGCGGTTTTTCTCCATCCATACATCTCTCCTTTTTCTTATCGTTTAGTTGTATCGTTTGACAAACGAACGGTCGTTATGCAAAGGGGGCGGAAATCATGAAGAACCGGGTTGCGCGGAAAAAAGAACAAGAGACGCAGGCAGTGACGCTTGCCGACCGGCTCGGTGCCGAGACGGAAGCGAAACTGCTCGCGAAAAAGCGGGCGCTTGCCGAGGAAGAACAGCGGCGTCTAGCGGCGGAAGAGGCGCGGCGTCGCGAGGAAGAGCGCCGCCGTGAGGAACAGAAATCATTTGCCGAGCTGCTGGAAGAAAGTGAACTCGATTGGCGGAAGTTTAAATAGGGGGAACGTTCAGATGAAACAAAAAATGATGACAGCGGGTATGGCGTCCGCGTCTGTGTTCATGGTGGCTGCGGTCGTGATCTTGGCCGCCAACTTGCGCGCACCGCTCACAATGGTCGGGCCGCTTGTTCCTGAATTGCAGCGGGAGCTTGGCCTCTCCCACGCAGCCGCTGGGGCGTTGACGACGATTCCGCTTTTGGCGTTTGCCTTCTTGGCTCCTGTGGCGGCCGCGTTCGCCCGGCGGTTCGGAATAGAGCGGACGCTGTTCGGTTCGCTTGTTGTTTTGCTTGCCGGCGAACTCATTCGCCCGCTTTCGGGAGAGTTTTCCCTATTTCTCGGCACGGCGCTGATTGGAGCCGCCATCGCGGTCGACAACGTTCTCATGCCGGCGCTGATCAAAGACACGTTTTCTGAACGGGTCGGCTTGATGATGGGCGTTTATACCGTAACGATGAACATGAGCGCCGCCTTCGCTTCCGGGTTCGCCGTTCCGCTTGCCGACGGGTGGGGGATCGGCTGGCAAGGGGCGTTTCGCTTTTGGGCGCTGGTTGCCGCGTTGTCGCTTGTCGTTTGGCTGCCGCAAGCTTGGCGCCAGAAGTCAAGCGGCGTCCCGGCGGGAAGCCGGCGCTCTTCGCTTTGGCGATCGGCGCTTGCCTGGCAAGTGACGCTGTTTATGGGGCTGCAATCCTTGTTCTTTTATTGCATCGTCACGTGGCTGCCGGAGCTTGGCCAAAGCAAGGGCTTGGCGGCCGATACAGCCGGATGGCTGCTCTTTTTCTTCCAGTTTGCCCAGTTGCCGATGATGTTCGTCTCTCCGATGCTCGCGGAGCGGATGGACAATCAAAAAGTGCTGATCGGCTCGGCGGTGTTGCTCATGGCTTTTGGAACGATCGCCTTTTTGGCTGGCCAAGGTTGGCTGCTTTGGGTTGGGGCGCTTTTCGCCGGCATCGGCGCCGGCATGGCGTTTTCGCTGGCGATGATGCTGTTTACTTTGCGCACGCGCCGTCCGCTGGAAGCCGCCCAGCTGTCGGCCATGGCCCAATCGGTCGGCTACTTGCTGGCTGCTGCCGGACCGCCTCTGTTTGGCGTATTGTACGATGCGGCCAGACGGTTTACCGCCCCGCTTGGCATGTTGTTGGCCGTCTGTGCGGCCATGATGGCGTTCGGCTTAGGGGCAGCGAGGAATCAGTATGTGGAAGAGGATTGATCGGTTTTTGTGAAGTGACCGGCCCATTTGGAAAAAAGAGCCCGTAACGGACATTGGCAGCCGTTGGGCTCTTTTGGTTTGTTTTTTCGTTTTGCCTCTTGTCAGCGCCATGGCCGCCGGCAAGTTCAGTGACACACATAGGCAGGGAATAGAGGCTGCGGCCTGCGGTTGTTGCTGGCCATAGGCGTCGGAATGAAGCACGATGGCGATTCCTGCGCTTATCGGTGCGCCTCATACACCGAGCGTTTTGTCGTTTGTTTCAGCCATTCGTATTCGTCGGCATCAAGCGGCGGGGCGGAAGCGGCGGCGATGTTTTCTTCAAGCTGCCGAAGCCGGCTTGCGCCCGGAATGACGGCAGCAACGACCGGGTCATACAGGCAAAATTGCAGCGCGGTCGCGGTCAATGAACGGCGCCCGGCCGTTTTTTCCTTCAGCTTCGGGATGAGCGCCTGCAGTTCTTTGTAGGAATAATCGAGGTAGCCGTGTTCTTTCACCGCGCTGCTCGCTTGTTCAAGCGGGCGGCTCGTGAGCAAGCCTCTAGCGACCGGACCGCGGGCGATCACGCTGATGTGATGTTCGCGAAGAAGCGGGAACCATTCTTCCGGCCGCCGGTCAAGCAAGCTGTATTGCATCATGACGCTGACGATGTTCGAGCGCTTCACATATTCGCGAATGACGTTTGGGCGGATCGAGGAGATGCCGTACCAACGGATGACGCCTTCTTGCTTCAGCTCTTCGAACGCTTCAATCGTCTCATCGATCGGGTCGTCGATCGTGCCGCCGTGGAGCTGGTATAAGTCAATGTAGTCCGTTTGCAGGCGGCGCAGGCTCTCTTTGACCGCTTGTTTGATATAGGCTTTTGACGGATCCCAGTCCCAGCCGCTTCCGTCTCGGCGCCAACGGTTGCCGACTTTTGTCGCGATGATGACTTGGTCGCGTTTTCCTTTCACCGCTTTGCCGACAAATTCCTCGTTTAAGCCGCGGTCGTATAAATCGGCTGTATCCAAGT
The DNA here is from genome assembly GCF_056494105.1 of Geobacillus sp. PLS 41. NCBI lineage: Bacteria > Bacillati > Bacillota > Bacilli > Caryophanales > Anoxybacillaceae > Geobacillus > Geobacillus sp. PLS 41. Next base: position 1,796,350 of record NZ_CM151395.1, read on the forward strand.
AGTTGATGCCGCGCTCCAATGCTTCATGGATGAGATAGATGGCATGGTTTTCATCAGTGCCGAGCGACATGCAGCCGAGTCCAATTTCGCTGACGTATAAGTCTGATGTGCCGATGCGGCGTTTGTTCATCTTTTGCGCCCCCTTTCGCGATCGATGATGATATGTTCATTGTACAACGGAAGCGAAAAAATGGCCAAACATGTAGTACAATGGAAAAGAGTCCATCAATCGATAGGGGAGAAGAAGAATGGAGAAGTTGTATGAAAAAACCGTCCGCAAAGAGAAATTGTTCAGCGGCCGCATCATTGACTTGTATATCGAGGAAGTCGAGCTGCCAAATGGGAAAACGAGCCAGCGCGAGGTGATCAAACATCCGGGGGCGGTGGCGGTGCTGCCGCTGTTGCCGGACGGGAAAATCGTTCTTGTCCGCCAGTACCGAAAAGCGCTGGAGCGCGCATTAGTCGAGATTCCGGCGGGCAAGCTAGAACATGGGGAAGAGCCGCTCGCTTCCGCACACCGCGAGCTCGAAGAAGAAACCGGCTACCGCGCCCAATCGATGCGCCATCTCATTTCCTTTTATACATCCCCAGGGTTTGCCGATGAACTCATCCATTTGTATGTCGCCGAGGGGCTGGAAAAAGCGGAGGACGGCGCCGGTTTGGATGAAGATGAGTTTGTCGAGCTGTTGGAAGTTACATTGGAGGAGGCGCTTGAGATGCTTCAACAACGCGACATTTACGATGCGAAAACGGCATACGCCTTGCAATATTTGCAGCTGCGCCGCGCGCTAGGGGAGCAAAATGCCGAATAAAAAAAACGAGCGCGGCCTCGGCTGTTATTACGCTGATTTACATATTCACATCGGCCGCACCGCCTCGGGCCGCCCGGTGAAAATTACTGGGGCGCGGACGTTGACGCTTGAGAACATCTTGCATGAGGCGGCTGAGGTGAAAGGGATCGACCTCGTCGGCGTCATTGACAGCCATGTGCCCGAAGTGCTGGACGAGCTCGAGCGGGCAATGGAGAAGCACGGTTGGCGCGAACATGAGGGGGGCGGCGTCAGCGCCGGGAAAGTGACGCTTTTGTTAGGCAGTGAAATCGAAGTATATGACGACCATTGCCATGGACCGATCCACGTGCTCGTTTTTTTGCCGACTGTGCAGACGATGCGCACGTTTTCCGGCTGGCTTGGCAAACGGGTAAAGAACATGTCGCTCAGTTCACAGCGCATTTACGCCTCCGGCCGCGAGCTGCAAGCTGCCGCGAAAGAGCAGGGCGGCTGGTTCATTCCCGCGCACGCGTTCACCCCGTTTAAAAGCTTGTACGGAAAAGGGGTCAAGCACAGCCTGACAGAAGTGTTTGACCCGGATTGGATTGATGCCATTGAACTTGGGTTAAGCGCCGACACGGCGATGGCGGACCAGATCGCCGAATTGCATCGCTACCCGTACTTGACGAATTCCGATGCCCATTCGCTGCGGAAAATCGCCCGCGAATATGAAGAAGTGCGGCTCGCCGCCCCGACGTTTGCTGAATTGGAAAAAGCGCTGCGCGGTGAAGACGGGCGCGCGATTGTCGCCAACTACGGTTTAAATCCCAAACTCGGAAAATATCACCAGACAGTGTGCGAGCGCTGCCTTGCGCCGGTTGCACCGGACGTCGACCGCTGTGCGGCATGCGGCCATCATCGCTTCGTGAAAGGCGTGTTTGACCGGCTTGCGGAGCTGAAAACGGCGGAACGCGGGCCGAAACGGCCGCCGTACATTTATCAAGTGCCGCTTGAATTCATCCCCGGCCTTGGTTCAAAAGCGTATGAAAAGCTGCTCGCCCGTTTTGGCACGGAAATGAGCGTTCTTCATGAGGCGGCGGAGGAAGAGATCGCGGAGACGGTGGGAGAAAAGTTGGCCCAACTGATCGTCTTTGCCCGCAGCGGTGCGCTCCATATCGAGGCCGGGGGCGGTGGGAGGTACGGGAAAGTGCGGGAGGGGTAACCACTCGGGCAGCGCTCCTGCCGTTCATCATCATGCCGTGCGTGCTGCTTGGCCCAGCCATGCGCTAATGGACCGAGGCGGCGTGCCGCCCGTGGAGTTGGTCACACGTCGGTGTTGAGCTGCTTTTTTATTACATCACCAGCCTTTTAGAAAAACAGTCATACCGAAAGCGGATGGACATACAATCTACTAAGAGACAAAGTAGGAGGACGAAGCACAATGAGAACCCATCCGCTGAAATCGGCTATCGCTGTTCATTGGCGTGAACATGCTTCGCTGTACGTGTTTGTCATCGTCCTGTTTCTCATGGGCGTCATTTTCGGCGCCATTGTCGTCAACAGCCTCGGTTTCAGTCAAAAGCAAGACTTGTACTATTACTTGACGCAATTTTTTGGACAAGTGTCAAAAGACAATATCGCAAGCGCCCATGATATGTTCCGGCAAAGCTATATGCACAACGTCAAATATACCGCGCTGATGTGGGTGCTTGGCATTTCTGTCATTGGCTTGCCGATCATTCTTGTTTTGCTGTTTTTCAAAGGCGTCGTTGTCGGCTTTACGGTTGGCTTTTTAGTCAACCAAATGGGTTGGCGCGGGTTTCTTTTGTCGTTTGTGTCCATCATGCCGCAAAATTTGGTGGCCATTCCACTCATGATCGTCATGGGCGTCATTTCGATTTCGTTTTCCTTGCACATGGTGCGCAACCAGTTTATGAAGCGGCCGCATGGATCGATGTTTCCGATGGTGATGCGCTACGCAGCGGCGATGGCGGCTGTCGCCCTTGGGCTGCTTCTTTCCTCAGCGGTCGAGGCATATCTTTCGCCGGCATTGATGAAACAGGCGGTTCAATGGACAATGAGTTTAATCATAATGAATATTATATAATAACCATTATCATTTCTTCATAATAGTGATTTTACTTTGATACTTCCCTCGTGCATTTGTTATAATGATGGGTGAATGGCGAGGGAGGAATGAAAAGATGGAAGATCGTGTGGAACGAATCAAGAAGCAGCTGCATTCGGCGGGTTACAAGTTAACGCCGCAGCGGGAAGCGACGGTAAGAGTCCTGCTTGAACATGAAGAAGACCATTTAAGCGCGGAAGACGTCTACCTCCTCGTGAAAGAAAAATCCCCAGAAATCGGGTTGGCGACCGTTTATCGGACGCTCGAGCTGTTAACCGAGCTGAAAATTGTCGATAAAATCAATTTCGGGGACGGGGTGTCGCGCTATGACCTCCGCAAGGAAGGAGCGGCCCATTTTCATCACCACCTCATCTGCTTAGAATGCGGGTCGGTGGCGGAAATTCAAGAAGATTTGCTTGAGGATGTCGAAGCGATTGTTGAGGAGAAGTGGAAATTTAAAATTAAAGACCATCGTTTGACGTTCCACGGCATTTGTCACCGTTGCCAGCAAAAGCATGAAGAAAAATAAAAACCTTTTCCAACGGGAAAGGTTTTTTGCGTATAAACAACGAAACAAATGGCATATCCTCATACTAGCAAGCTGACAAGCAGCTGATAGGGAGGATGCCATGAAAACCGTTTGGCAAATGGTGAAAGTGTTTCTTTTATTTACGGGATGCACCATTTTATTTTATTATAGTCTTGTATGGTTTAACCGCGAGTACGAGTATTACCACCGATACGATGAGCCGAAGGGATCGGCGGTCAAAGTATCGGCGGCGGAGAGTGCGCCGCCAAGTTGGCTCGACCGACTGTTATTTTTTTATCGCGATGGGGAGTAGAGAGCGTTGGAATACGAGTTGAAAGATTTTCTGCATTATTTGACGGTGGAGCGGAATTTGGCGCACAATACGATCGTTTCATATGAACGCGATTTGAAAAAATACGTCCGCTATTTGCGCCAAGTCGAGCAGCTTCAGGCGTGGGGCGAAGTGGAGCGCCTCCATATTCTCCATTTTTTAAAGTTTTTAAGCGAACAAGGGCAATCGGCGCGGACGATCGCCCGCCATTTGGCGTCGATCCGTTCGTTTCATCAGTTTTTGCTAAGGGAGAAAATCGCGGCGCAAGACCCGACCGTCCATATCGAAACGCCGCAGTTTGAACGGACGCTGCCGAAAGTGCTGTCGGTCGAGGAAGTCGAGGCGCTGCTTGCAGCGCCGCAAGTGAGCACACCGTTTGGGCTGCGCGACAAGGCGATGCTGGAGCTGTTGTATGCGACCGGCATGCGCGTCAGTGAGCTTGTGCAGCTCAACTTAAGCGACGTGCATTTGACGATGGGGTTTGTCCGCTGCTATGGAAAAGGGCGGAAAGAGCGGATCGTGCCGATCGGGCGCATGGCGATTGAAGCGCTTGCCCACTATTTGGAGCGAGGGCGCCCGCAGCTTGTCAATCCGCGACGACGGGCAACGGAGGCGCTGTTTTTGAACCATTATGGCCAGCGGTTGACACGGCAAGGGTTTTGGAAAATTTTAAAGCGGCTCGCGAAAGAAGCCGGCATCGAAAAAGAATTGACGCCGCATACGCTTCGGCATTCGTTTGCGACGCATCTGCTTGAGAACGGAGCCGATTTGCGCGCTGTGCAAGAGTTGCTTGGGCATGCCGACATTTCGACGACGCAAATGTATACGCATGTTACGAAAACGCGCCTAAAAGACGTGTACAAACAGTACCACCCGCGCGCCTAGCAGCTGCCGTATGCTAGGCGCTTGCCTGTCGTTTTAGTTGTCAGACTTCTGACCAATTGGCCATAGGCGTGTTTTCGCGAAAATACGGGAACGATAGAAAGAGACTCCATTTTTCATTGCAGGCAGGGGGAATGAATGTGAAAACGACATACCGGCGCGTTTTTTTGATTGTGATGGATTCAGTCGGCATCGGCGAGGCGCCGGATGCCGAGAAATACAACGACAAAGGAGCGGATACGCTCGGCCATATCGCTGAGTATCGCGGCGGCCTCTATATGCCGAACATGGCGAAGCTCGGCCTAAGCCATATTCGTGAGATCAAAGGGGTGCCGAAAGTCGAGCGACCGCTCGCGTACTATACAAAAATGAAGGAAGCATCGGCTGGAAAAGATACGATGACAGGCCATTGGGAGCTGATGGGCCTTCGCATCGACAAGCCGTTCCGCGTCTTTCCGAACGGGTTCCCAGATGAATTGATCGCTGAGCTCGAGCGGCGCACCGGCCGGAACGTGATCGGCAACAAACCGGCGAGCGGAACAGCGATCATCGAAGAGCTTGGCGAAGAGCATATGAAAACAGGGGCGATCATCGTCTATACATCAGCCGACTCCGTCTTGCAAATCGCCGCCCATGAACAAGTTGTGCCGCTTGATGAATTGTACCGCATTTGCGAAATCGCTCGTGAATTGACGCGCGACGAGCCGTATATGGTCGGGCGCGTCATTGCCCGACCGTTCATCGGCAAACCCGGCCATTTTGAGCGAACCGCCAACCGGCACGACTATGCGCTTAAGCCGTTTGGCAAAACGGTGATGAATGAATTGAAAGACGCCGGTTATGAAGTGATTGCCATCGGGAAGATCGCCGATATTTACGACAATGAAGGAGTTACCCAGTCGTTGCGAACGACATCCAATATGGACGGAATGGATAAGCTCGTCGACACGCTCGGCATGGACTTTACCGGGTTGAGTTTCGTCAATCTCGTCGATTTTGACGCTAAATACGGCCATCGCCGCGACCCAAAAGGTTACGGCGATGCGCTCGAAGAGTTTGACGCCCGGCTTGCCGATGTGTTGCCGCGCTTGACAGCGGACGACTTGCTTATCATCACCGCTGACCACGGCAACGACCCGATTCACCACGGAACTGACCATACGCGCGAATATGTGCCGCTTCTTGTGTACAGCCCGCGATTTCGCGGCGGCAAGCCGCTCCCAGTCCGCGAGACGTTTGCCGATGTCGGCGCAACGATTGCGGATAACTTCCAAGTCAACCGGCCGCCGTACGGAACAAGCTTTTTGGCTGATTTGGCCTAACTTCATAAAGAACGATGAGGGGGAAAAGAATGGATCGACAAGCGATTGAAAAAACCGCCGGTCATTTGCGCCCATTGATGCCAACTCCGCCTGAAATCGGTCTCATTCTCGGCTCGGGGCTCGGCGTGCTCGCTGATGAAATCGAAGAGGCGGTTCGCATTCCGTATGAAGATATTCCCGGATTTCCAGTGTCGACCGTTGAAGGACACGCTGGACGGCTCGTATATGGGCGGCTTGAGGGGGCGACCGTTGTCACCATGCAAGGGCGGTTTCATTATTATGAAGGGTATTCGCTTCAGGAAGTGACGTTTCCCGTCCGGGTGATGAAGGCGCTTGGCGTCCGCGAATTGATCGTGACAAACGCTGCGGGCGGCATCAACGAACGGTTCCAGCCCGGCGATTTCATGATCATTTCCGACCATATCAACTTGCTGGGCACAAATCCGCTCATTGGTCCGAACGATCCGGAGCTTGGTCCGCGCTTTCCGGACATGACGGAAGCGTACAGCCGGCGGCTGCGCGAGCTCGCCAAGGAAACGGCGGCGAGACTTGGCGTTCGCGTGCATGAAGGAGTATATGTCGCCAATACGGGGCCGTCGTACGAAACGCCGGCGGAAATCCGCATGATTCGTACGCTCGGCGGCGATGCGGTCGGCATGTCGACCGTCCCGGAAGTGATCGTCGCCCGCCACGGCGGCATTGAGGTGCTCGGCATTTCGTGCATTTCGAATATGGCTGCAGGGATGTCGGATGCTCCGCTTCACCACGACGAAGTGGTTGAAACGGCCGAGCGGGTGAAGACGGACTTTTTGCGGTTTGTGAAAGCGATTGTCGCCGAAATGGCGAAATCAAAACGAAAAAGGTGATCGCGATGCGAATGGTCGATTTGATTGCGAAAAAGCGCGACGGAAAGGCGCTGACGAAGGAAGAAATTGAGTGGATCGTCCAAGGGTATACAAACGGGGACATTCCCGATTACCAAATGAGCGCGCTCGCGATGGCGATTTATTTCCGCGGCATGACCGAGGAAGAAACGGCCGCGCTGACGATGGCGATGGTGCACTCCGGCGAAATGCTCGATTTGTCGAGTATTCGCGGCGTGAAAGTCGATAAACATTCGACCGGCGGGGTCGGCGATACGACGACGCTCGTTTTAGGGCCGCTTGTCGCTTCTGTCGGCGTGCCGGTGGCGAAAATGTCTGGGCGCGGCCTCGGCCATACGGGCGGCACGATCGACAAACTCGAGTCCGTGCCCGGGTTTCATGTCGAGATCAGCAAAGACGAGTTCATTCGACTCGTGAATGAAAACGGAATCGCCATTATCGGCCAAACGGGCGATTTGACACCGGCTGACAAAAAGCTATATGCGCTTCGCGATGTGACGGCGACCGTCAACAGCATTCCGCTCATCGCCTCGTCGATCATGAGCAAAAAAATCGCCGCTGGGGCTGATGCCATCGTCTTGGATGTGAAAACGGGCGCCGGAGCGTTTATGAAGGAACTTGACGAGGCGCGCCGGCTCGCTCGAGCGATGGTCGACATTGGCAAGCGCGTCGGCCGCCGGACGATGGCGGTCATTTCTGACATGAGCCAGCCGCTCGGCTATGCCGTCGGCAACGCCTTGGAAGTGAAAGAGGCCATCGAAACGTTAAAAGGAGACGGGCCGCACGATTTAACCGAACTTTGTTTGACGCTCGGCAGCCATATGGTCTATTTGGCGGAGAAGGCGCCATCGCTTGATGAGGCGCGCCGTTTGCTTGAAGAGGCGATTCGCAGCGGGGCCGCCATCGCGGCGTTCAAAACGTTTTTGGCCGCTCAAGGTGGAGATGCATCGGTCGTTGACGATCTGGATAAATTGCCAAAGGCGGCCTATACGTCGACCGTCACGGCGGCTGCCGACGGCTATGTCGCCGAGATGGCCGCCGATGACATCGGCACGGCCGCCATGTGGCTCGGCGCCGGCCGGGCGAAAAAAGAAGACGTGATCGATTTGGCGGTCGGCATTGTGCTCCATAAAAAAATCGGCGATCGCGTGCAGAAAGGGGAAGCGCTCGCCACGATTCACAGCAACCGGCCAGATGTGCTTGACGTGAAAGAAAAGATCGAGGCGGCTGTTCGTCTGTCGCCGCAGCCGGTTGCTCGGCCGCCGCTCATTTATGAGACCATCGTATAGAGAGGGACGCTGGCGATCCGCAAGGAAAAAAGCGGTTGTTCAAGAAGAAGACGCCTGAAACGCGTGTTTCGGGCGTTTTTTTTGTTTTTTGGAAAATGAGCTGTTTTTTTGTATAAAAATATCTCGCCTGGAAAAAATGGCATGTATAAAGAATGGAGGTTTGGGAGATGAAAACGAAAGTCACTCGTCTTCTTTTATTGCCGTTTCTTCTTTTTCTTCCTCTTTCTGCCCATGCCGAGGCGAAAGAGATGAAGGAAGCGAAAGTGAAGCTGGCCGATGAGGCGAAATCAGCCATTTTGATTGAACGCGACACCGGCAAAGTATTGTATGAAAAAAATGCCCATGAACCATTGCCGCCGGCGAGCATGACGAAAATTATGACGATGCTGCTAGTCATGGAAGCCATCGATGAAGGAAAGCTGTCCTACGATGAAAAAGTGCGGGCGAGCGAATACGCCGCGTCAATGGGTGGATCGCAAATTTTCCTCGAGCCGGGCGAGGAAATGACCGTCGATGAGCTGCTGCGCGGCATTGCCATCGGTTCGGCCAACGACGCGTCGGTCGCTATGGCTGAGCAGATCGCCGGGTCGGAAGAAGCATTTGTCGAGATGATGAATGAAAAAGCGAAACAGCTCGGCTTAAAAAACACTCATTTCGCCAATGCGACCGGCCTGCCGGCGGAACATCACTACAGCAGCGCTTATGATATGGCCATGATGGCGCGCGAACTGTTGAAATATGAAGATATTACGAAATATACGAGCAAGTACGAAGACTATTTGCGCGAAAATACGGACAAAAAGTTTTGGCTCGTCAATACGAACCGGCTTGTCAAATTTTATCCGGGCGTTGACGGCCTGAAAACCGGATATACAGCCGAAGCGAAATATTGTTTGACCGCCACGGCGAAAAAGAACGGCATGCGCGTCATCGCTGTTGTGTTTGGAGCACCGACGCCGAAATCGCGCAATGCGCAAATTACGAAGATGCTCGATTACGCGTTTTCCCAATATCGAACTCACCCGGTGTACAAACGGAATGAAACAGTCGCCCGCGTCAACATAAGCAAAGGCAAACGGTCATCCGTCGAAGCGGTGACGTCGGAGCCGGTGTCGGTGCTGACGAAAAAAGGGCAGTCGGTCGAGCAGATCGAAAAAGTGATCAAAGTGAAAGACAATGTGAAAGCACCCGTTCGCAAAGGCGATGAGCTTGGCGTCCTCATTTTAAAACAGGATGGAAAAGAAATTTTGCACAGCCCGATCGTCGCCAAGCAAACGGTCGAAGAAGCGAGCTTTTGGGACTTGTTTAAGCGGGTGTTTGGCCGCTTCGTGCAAGCGGGATAATGTCAAGTTTTGCGGTCTTTTCGCTCTCTTTGGCGAACGACCACTAGTTTTGTCGGACGGCAGGATTTCGGGCGGACAGCAGCGAAATGTCTCCATATCCTGAAATGGACAAGGGGGAACACGCTGTGAGTCTCGCGATCGACTTGGAAGTGAAGCAAGACGTGCTCATCGTTCGCCTGTCTGGGGAGCTTGACCATCATACAGCCGAACAATTGCGTGAACAAGTGACGGATGTGCTCGAAAACCGAGCGGTCCGCCACATCGTGCTCAATTTAGGACAATTGACGTTCATGGACAGCTCTGGCCTCGGCGTCATTCTCGGACGCTATAAACAAATCAAAAACGTCGGCGGGCAGATGGTTGTATGCGCCGTATCGCCGGCCGTCAAACGGCTGTTTGACATGTCGGGTCTGTTTAAAATCATCCGCGTTGAGGCGGATGAGCAATTCGCCTTGCAAGCATTGGGGGTGGCGTAAATGCGCAACGAAATGCACCTCCAATTTTCTGCCCGCAGCGAAAATGAATCGTTCGCCCGTGTGACCGTGGCGGCGTTCGTCGCCCAGCTTGACCCGACGATGGACGAACTGACGGAAATTAAAACGGTTGTCTCTGAGGCGGTGACAAACGCGATCATTCACGGCTACAACAACGATCCGAACGGCATCGTCTCCATTTCCGTCATCATTGAAGACGGTGTCGTCCATTTGACGGTGAGAGACGAAGGAGTCGGCATTCCTGACATCGAAGAAGCGCGCCAGCCGTTGTTTACGACAAAGCCCGAGCTCGAGCGGTCAGGGATGGGCTTTACCATTATGGAAAACTTCATGGACGAAGTCATCGTCGAATCGGAAGTGAATAAAGGGACGACTGTGTATTTGAAAAAGCATATTGCGAAAAGCAAAGCGTTATGTAACTGAGGGAGACATGCCTATGGATGTCGATGTCAAGCAAGATCAGTCGCCAATCAAAGATCAGGAGATGAAAGAGCTGATCCGCCGCAGCCAAGAAGGCGATCAAGAAGCGCGTGATGAAATTATTGAAAAAAACATGCGCCTCGTCTGGTCGGTCGTTCAACGTTTTTTAAACCGCGGCTATGAAGCGGACGACTTGTTTCAAATCGGCTGCATCGGCTTGTTAAAGTCGGTCGACAAGTTTGACCTGTCGTATGACGTCAAGTTTTCGACGTACGCCGTGCCGATGATCATTGGGGAGATTCAGCGGTTTCTTCGCGACGACGGCACCGTCAAAGTGAGCCGTTCGCTGAAAGAGATGGGCAACAAAATCCGCAAGGCGAAAGATGAGCTGTCGAAAACGCGCGGGCGGGCGCCGACGGTTACGGAAATCGCCGACCATTTAGGCATTTCCCCTGAGGAAGTCGTTCTCGCCCAAGAGGCCGTCCGCTCGCCGACATCGATTCACGAAACGGTGTACGAAAACGACGGCGATCCGATTACGTTGCTTGATCAAATCGCTGACGCCGACGAGGCGTCATGGTTTGACAAAATCGCCTTAAAAAAAGCGATCGAAGAACTCGACGAGCGTGAGAGGCTGATCGTCTATTTGCGCTATTACAAAGACCAAACCCAGTCCGAAGTGGCATCGAGGCTCGGCATCTCTCAAGTGCAAGTATCCCGGCTGGAAAAGAAAATATTGCAGCACATAAAGGACAAAATGGACGGATAGTCCATTTTGTCCGCACGGAGTGAGCAACAAAATGGACGGATAGTCCATTTTGTCCGCACGGAGTGAGCAACAAAATGGACGGATAGTCCATTTTGTCCGCACGGAGTGAGCAACAAAATGGACGGATAGTCCATTTTGTCCGCACAGGTGTGTTCAAAATGGACGGATGTCAATTCATCGGCGGTGAACCATGAATCGCATCCGCCTTTTGGTCTGTAAGCGCATCTTGGAACGCTTTTTCCATAGCAAGCAACAAAAGTCTAAAAAAGAATGGGCATTTTTTGCCCATTCTTTTCTATTTTTATGAAATCGATGGTGAACGCCGACAGGCCGCATGATCGGTGTTTTTGCCAACCAAACTAAAGAAAAACAAAATGGGGACAAAGGTGTGAAGCAAATGGCCAACACCGTATTTATCAAGCCGCGCCATCGCGTGCAAGTCAAGCCGGGGGCGGTGGTGACGCTCGGGCAGGCGGCCCAAATCGCTGCGCCGGATGGCGGGCTCATTCGGCGGTTGAAGACGATTCCGCTCTATCGCATCCAGCCCAGCGATAAAAATATCGTCATCATCGATATGATGCAAATGATCCGGGCTGTGTTTGATGTGGATTCCTCGCTTGATGTGCAGATGATCGGCCCATCGCAGACGATCATTGAAGTCGTCTATGAAAAACGGAAGGTTTCGACCGCTTCCTTCGTTCTCGTTTGGCTTCTTTTGTTCGTCGGTTCGGCGATGGCGATCATGAACTTTCACGAGGACGTCAGCATGCAACGGGTGCATCGCCATCTGTACGAGATGGTGACCGGCCAGGCGGTCGATAAACCGCTGCTTTTGCAAATTCCATATTCGCTTGGGCTCGGCATCGGGATGATTTTATTTTTCAACCATTGGTTCCGCAAACGAATCAACGAGGAGCCCAGCCCTCTTGAAGTCGAAATGTTCAACTACCAGCAATCGATCGATCAGTACGTCATTTTGCATGAAAACAAAGAAAGCTTGAGGCCTCTTGACGACGCTTGAGATTTTGCTGGTAGTGTTCGTCGGCTTCGCCGGAGGGTTGGCGGTCGGAACCGGATTTGTCGCTTTTTTGGTCGTGCTTGGCGTCATCCCGCGCCTGACGCAGCTGACGAAAACGCCAAAACGCATTCACGCCTATGAATGGGGGGCTGTAGCCGGCGCCATCGTTGGCGGTTGGATGAGTTTGCGCCATTCTGTTTGGCATTTATCCAAATATTGGCTAGCGCCGATCGGATTGTTTCATGGTGTGTTTATCGGAATGCTCGCTGCCGCTTTAACAGAGGTGTTGAACGTTTGGCCGATTTTAGCGAAGCGGATCGGCGTCGATGATAAAATCGTCATTTTACTTATGGCCATCGCCTTTGGCAAAGTGGCCGGTTCGTTGTTTCATTGGCTTTATTTTGTCGATCACTTTCGCTGACAAAGGGGGAAGGAAACGTGGGATTAAAGTCCGATTATGTCCGCGAGGTGAAGGCGTTTCAGCCTTCTCCCCCATACGCCGCCAATGCGGTAAAAGCGTTTCTTGTCGGCGGGGCGCTTTGTGCGTTGGCGCAATGGCTCGTTGATTGGTATGGCGGCACGTTTGCCGCTTCGCCGCTCGAGGCTCATCTGTGGGCGTCTATGGTGATGGCCGGATTGGCGATTGTGCTGACGGCCGTCGGGAAATATGATGATTTCAGCCAATTTGCCGGTGCGGGGGCGACGATGCTCATTACAGGGCTGGCCAATGCGATCGCGAGCGCTGCCATCGAACATCGCAGCGAAGGATGGACGGCCGGGGTGGCCGGGCAGATGTTGAAAGCCGGTGGGGCAGCGGTCATTTATGGTCTGATTGCCGCCTATGTGCTTGGCCTTGTTTGGCCGTGACGAAAAGAGGGATTGGCCATGAAACGTGTCGGAAAGCAGACATGGGTGTTTGACGATGGTGTTTACATCCAAGCGGCCGCTGCCGCAGTCGGGCCGCTTGAAGCCGACGGGCCGCTCGGAAGTTATTTTGATGTTTGTCATCGCGACTTATATTGCGGCGAAGCGACGTGGGAGCTGGCCGAGCGGAGGCTGATGCGGGAGGCGGTGGACTGCTGCTTGCAAAAGGCGGGCGTCTCTGCCGAAGAAGTCGATCTATTTTTGGCCGGTGATTTGTTAAACCAAAATGCGACATCGAACTATGTCGCCCGCGAGCTGCCGATTCCGTTTTTATGCTTGTTCGGCGCCTGTTCGACCTCGATGCAAACGTTGGCGGCAGCCGCTGCGTTTGTCGCTGGTGGATTGGCTGATCGGGCGCTTGCGGCGACAAGCAGTCATAACGCGACGGCCGAACGGCAGTTTCGCTACCCGACTGAACTGGGGGTGCAAAAGCCGAAAACGGCGACGTTCACCGTCACGGGCGCCGGCGCCGCGCTCGTTGGCCGCGCGCCGGGACGTTGGCGCGTCCGGGCGGCGACGATCGGCAAAGTCGTTGACGCCGGGCTGAAAAACCCACTCGACATGGGGGCGGCGATGGCCCCGGCGGCGGCCGATACGATCGAGCAGCATTTCCGTGACTTAGGCGTCTCGCCGGGCGATTACGATTTGATTGTCACCGGCGACTTGTCGCGCGTCGGCAGCGTCATCGTCCGCGAGTTGCTTGCTGAATCAGGCTACGATGTGACCGACGTTTACAACGATTGCGGGCTGATGATTTACCGGCCAGATCAAAAGGTGTTCGCCGGCGGCAGCGGCTGCGCCTGCTCGGCGGTCGTCACGTACGGGTATTTGCTTCAAGAGCTCGCCCGCGGAACGTTTCGACGCCTGTTTGTCGTCGCTACCGGGGCGCTCTTGAGTCAAACGATGGTGCAGCAAAAACAGTCGATCCCAGCGATCGCTCACGGCGTCGTCATCGAAGCGGCTGGACAGGAGCCGGATTTGCCGCCGTAGGACGTCTTTTATTTGGGAACGATCAGGAGGGAATGTGATATGGAATACGTCCGTGCCTTTCTCGCCGGCGGGCTGCTGTGCGCCATCGTTCAGCTCATCATCGACCGCGGCAAATGGACGCCGGCTGGCGTCGCCGGTTCGCTTGTCGTCTTTGGCGTACTCCTTGGCTTTGGCGGCGTCTATGATCCATTCGTCGCTTGGGCTGGCGCCGGGGCGACGATGCCGCTATGCGGATTTGGGTATTGGTTGGCGAAAGGGGCCATGGCAGAACCGCGGCCGGAGGGATTTGTCGAAACCGGAGCAGCGGTGTTCCGATTTGCCGGCGCCTTGTTCGCTTTTATAGTGGCTGGCTCTTTTGCCGCGGCGCTCACTTGCAAACCGAAAGGGTAGAGATGATGGAAAAACGACGAGTCATTTTAGTAACGGATGGGGACGAGTTCGCCTGCCGGGCGATTGAGCGGGTTGCCGCCGAGATCGGCGGCCGTTGCATTTCTCGCTCGCAAGGCAATCCGACGAAACTGAGCGGTGAACAGTTGGTCGAACTCATTTTGCAAACGCCGCACGATCCAGTGTTTGTCATGTTTGACGATTGCGGCGCCCTCGGGGAGGGGGCCGGAGAGCAGGCGCTTCGCTATGTGGCGACGCATGAGCAAATCCAAGTGCTCGGGGCGCTGGCGGTTGCCTCCAATACGCACCAGCATGAATGGACAAAAGTGCATGTGAGCATCGACCGTGACGGCGTGATGACCGAATATGGGGTCGATAAAGAAGGCGTCCGGGACCTCGAGATCGGGCGGATCAATGGCGATACCGTCTACTGCCTTGACCGGCTGAACATCCCGCTCATCGTCGGCATCGGCGACATCGGCAAAATGGGATATCGAGACCATGCGAAATACGGAGCGCCGATTACGCGCAAGGCGGTCGAGTTGATTCTCGAAAGGAGTGGTGGCCATGCCGGAAAAAGAAAAGAAACCGAAAGCGCCGATCGCGAAGCGGCTCGTTGACAACGCGAAGTTTTTGCAACAGCGGATCGGCGTCGGGACAAGCTTTGATTTAGGCGTGCGGAAAATCTATGTCCTAAACCGGGAAGTACATATTTACTACTGCAACGGTTTATGCGACACGCAATACATTATCGAATTGTTAAAACAAATTGTGCGCGTCAACGATGATGAACGCCAGGCGTCCCAAGCGTGGCAGATCATCGAAAATCGACTCGTTCATCAGCAAGTCAGTCCGGTGACGAGCCTCGACGAAGCGGTTGACAAGCTGCTGTCGGGCTTGATCATCGTCTTGATTGAAGGCGAATCGACCGGATTTGCTGTCGACGTCCGCAGCTATCCGGGTCGGCAGCCGCAAGAGCCGGATACGGAAAAAGTTGTGCGCGGCGCCCGCGACGGCTACGTCGAGAACATCATTGTCAACACGGCGCTCACCCGCCGCCGCATCCGCGACGAGCGGCTGCGCTTTGAAATTTTGCAAGTCGGCGAGCGGTCAAAAACGGACGTATGCATCGCCTATATTAAAGACGTCGCTGACCCGGGGCTTGTTGAACTCGTCAAGAAAGAGTTGCAGCAAATCAACGTCGATGGACTGACGATGGGCGACAAAACAGTCGAAGAGTTTTTAGTCAAGCAAGGATACAACCCGTACCCGCTCGTCCGTTATACCGAGAGGCCGGATGTAGCAGCGACGCACCTGCTTGAAGGGCACGTGCTCATTATGGTTGATACATCGCCAAGCGTCATCATCACGCCGACAACATTTTTCCACCACGTCCAGCATGCCGAGGAATACCGGCAGTCGCCAGGGGTCGGGACGTTTGTGCGCTGGGTGCGGTTTTTAGGCATTTTGACGTCGTTGTTTTTGCTGCCGCTGTGGGTGCTGTTCGTCCTTGAACCGTCGTTGCTGCCCGAATCGTGGGCGTTTATTGGGCCGAACAAACAAACGAACATCCCGATCATTGTGCAAATTTTGCTCGCTGATTTTGGGATTGAGTTTTTGCGGATGGCAGCCATTCATACCCCGACGCCGCTATCAACCGCGATGGGTTTGATTGCCGCCGTCTTGATCGGACAAATCGCCATCGATGTCGGGCTGTTTGTGCCGGAAGTGATCTTGTACATTTCGGTGGCGGCGATCGGTTCATTTGCGACGCCAAGCTATGAGTTGAGCGTGGCGAATAAGATTTCTCGATTGGCATTGGTCATTCTTGTCGCCTTGTTTAAAGTGCCCGGGCTCGTCATTGGCACGACCGTTTATTTGCTTTGGCTCGCCAGCATCCGCTCGCTTAATACGCCGTACTTATGGCCGTTCATCCCGTTCGATCCAGCGGCATTTATGCAAATTGTCGTCCGCCGTTCGGTTGCCGGAGCGAGAGTGCGCCCGAGCATCGTTCACCCGCAAGACCGGCAAAAACAGCCGTCATGACGCGAACGATCCATTTGGAAGCGGCCGTCTCCACCTATTGGCGGCCGCTTTTTTCGTTTTAGCGCTATTGCAACTTTTTTATAATTATGATAAGTTATATTTAATTGCTTGCACTGATGGTGCTTGCCTCAGTGCTTCGCACGTTTGCACGGACGGAATGGGCATGGCCCAGCGCGGGGTGTGCGGCCTTCCGTTTCAAGGCAGAGCCGATGGCGCTCTGCGGTTTTCCATTTTGTAAAGGCAGTTGCCGATTTTGCAAACTGTCTTTTTTGCTTTTGCCATGCGATTTCGATAGAGGAATGAGGGGTTTGCGATGTTTCTTCACGGGACAAGCCGCGTGAATGAACAAGGGCATTTGGAAATCGGCGGCGTCGATGTGGTCGAGTTGGCCAAAACGTATGGCACGCCGCTTTATATTTATGACGTTGCGTTGATCCGCGCTCGGGCGCGCGCGTTTAAAGAAGCGTTCCAGCGTCACGGCGTGCGGGCGCAAGTCGCGTATGCGAGCAAGGCGTTTTCCGCCGTCGCCATCGTGCAGCTGGCCGCTGAGGAGGGATTGTCGCTTGACGTCGTCTCAGGCGGTGAGCTGTATACGGCGCTTGCGGCCGGTTTTCCGCCTGAGCGCATCCATTTTCATGGCAACAACAAAAGCCGGGACGAATTGGCGATGGCGCTTGAACACGGCATCGGCTGCATCGTTGCCGACAACTTTTACGAACTCGAGCTGATCGAAGAGCTAGCGGCGTCATCCGGTCGGACGGTGCCGGTTTTGCTCCGCGTGACGCCGGGGGTCGAGGCGCATACGCACGATTACATTTTAACCGGGCAAGAAGATTCAAAGTTCGGCTTTGACTTAAACAACGGTCAGGCGGACGAGGCGTTTCGCCGTGTTATGGCATCGGCCGCGTTTCAGCTGCTCGGCGTTCATTGCCATATCGGCTCGCAAATTTTTGAAACAGCTGGGTTTGTGCTCGCGGCGCAAAAAGTGTTTGCCAAGCTGGCGGAGTGGAACAAGGAGCACGGATTTGTCCCAGCGGTTGTCAATCTTGGCGGCGGCTTTGGCATCCGCTATACGGAGGAAGACGACCCGATTCCGGTGACAGCGTACGTCGACTGCATCGTGGAAGAGGTGAAAAGGCAGGCCGAAGCTTGCCGCTTGCCGTTGCCGGAAATTTGGATCGAGCCGGGGCGGTCGCTCGTGGGTGATGCGGGAACGACGATTTATACGATCGGTTCGCGCAAAGAGGTGCCCAACGTCCGCACCTATATTGCCGTTGACGGCGGCATGAGCGACAACATCCGCCCGGCGCTTTACGGAGCGAAATACGAAGCCGCGCTCGCCAACCGGGTGTTCGGCGAGCCGACGGAAGTCGTATCGATCGCCGGGAAGTGTTGCGAGTCAGGCGACATGCTCATTTGGGACATCGCCCTGCCGGAAGCGAAGCCGGGCGATTATTTGGCCGTTTTTTGCACCGGCGCTTACGGCTATTCCATGGCGAACAATTACAACCGTCTGCCGCGCCCAGCCGTTGTGTTCGTTGAAAACGGCGACGCCCAGCTCGTTGTGAAACGGGAGACATATGAAGATTTGATCCAATATGATTTGCCTTTGAAAACGAAAGTGAAAAAGTGAAGGCCGCCGGTTGGAAAGAGAACGGCCTTCACAAAGAAAAGGCGCCCGCTGCTTTTTTTTCTGTGAAAATAATGAATCCATGAGCGGTTATTTTCATGCTTGGGTGGCGAGTAAAAGCTTACTCATGGATGTTTTTTGTTTTTAATTCAAATAAATATTTGAATAATAAAAGAAATGGGGTATAATATATTCGAACGGAAATTTGAATATGAAAGGGGGATAATGAATGAGTAAGAAAGATACATGTGAAATTTATTGTTATGACGAAGAAAAAGTCAATCGAATACAAGGGGAATTGCAAAAAGAAGATATATCCAGTGTTGTCCTGTTGTTTAAAGCACTGGCAGATGAAAATAGGGCAAAAATTGTCTATTCACTTTGCCAAGATGAAGAGTTATGTGTATGTGATATTGCTAATATCATCGGGGCTTCTGTTGCAACAACTTCCCATCATTTACGCACCCTTTATAAACAAGGGATTGTAAAGTATCGAAAAGAAGGAAAGCTAGCATTTTATTCGCTGGATGATGACCATATTAAGCAGTTAATCATGATTGCGTTAGTACATGAGAAAGAGGTGAAAGTCCGTGTCTGAACAACAAGCAAAATTATCTAAATCAGAAGCGAAAACCTACCGTGTTCAAGGATTTACTTGTGCAAACTGTGCGGCAAAGTTTGAAAATAATGTAAAATCATTGCCAGGTGTTCAAGATGCTAAAGTAAACTTTGGAGCATCTAAAATTACCGTTTGGGGTACAACAACCATCGAAGAATTAGAAAAAGCAGGAGCTTTTGAAAACTTAAAGGTTCGGGAAGATAAAGAAAAATCAGTCAAGCGTGAACCTTTTTGGAAGCAAAAAGAGAACATTAAAGTGTATATTTCCGCCGTTTTGCTTGTGATCAGTTGGTTTTTAGGGAAGCAATACGGAGAAGAGCATATCTTTGCGACAATTGGATATGCTGCAGCAATTTTAATCGGTGGATATTCGTTATTTATAAAAGGTTTCAAAAACCTAGTTCGATTGAATTTTGATATGAATACGCTGATGACAGTGGCGATTTTAGGAGCTGCAGCGATTGGTGAATGGGGAGAAGGTGCAACGGTTGTTATTCTATTCGCCATTAGCGAAGCCTTAGAGCGTTATTCCATGGATAAAGCTCGTCAATCCATTGAATCGTTGATGGATATTGCTCCAAAAGAAGCATTAATTCGTCGCGGAAATGAAGAAATGATGGTCCCTGTTGACGATATTCAAGTCGGAGATATTATGATCGTAAAGCCTGGTCAGAAATTAGCGATGGATGGAATCGTCATCAAGGGTACATCTACGCTAAATCAGGCTGCCATTACGGGAGAAAGTGTTCCAGTAACCAAAACAGTCGGTGATGAAGTCTTTGCAGGAACATTGAATGAAGAAGGGTTATTGGAAGTAAAAGTGACAAAACGAGTGGAAGATACAACTCTTTCGAAAATCATCCATTTAGTGGAAGAAGCTCAAGCAGAACGAGCACCTTCTCAAGCGTTTGTAGATCGTTTTGCCAAATACTATACACCAGCCATTATCATTTTTGCTCTTTTACTAGCCGTTATTCCTCCATTATTTATGGGTGCTGATTGGAGCGAATGGATTTATCGAGGTCTAGCTGTATTAGTGGTTGGTTGTCCGTGTGCGTTGGTTATTTCCACGCCTGTTTCGATTGTAACTGCCATTGGAAATGCAGCGAAAAACGGTGTGTTAATTAAAGGTGGTATTTATTTAGAGGAAGCAGGATCTCTAAAAGTCATCGCTTTTGATAAAACAGGAACATTAACAAAAGGTGTTCCTTCCGTCACCGATGTGGTCACTTATAATGGCGATGAAAATGAACTAATGACCATTACAGCAGCCATTGAAAAAGGCTCACAACATCCACTTGCTTCCGCCATTATAAGAAAAGCAGAAGAAGATGGATTGAATTTTAATGATGTATCGGTTGAAGAATTCCAATCCATTACAGGTAAAGGGGTCAAAGCCAAAGTAAACAACGAAATGTATTATGTCGGAAGTCCAGGTCTTTTTGAGGAACTTCTTCCAAATGGCATCCAATCAGAAATAAAAGAACAAATTACAACCCTTCAAACACAAGGGAAAACGGTCATGGTATTAGGGACGGAAAAAGAAATTCTGGCGTTAATTGCCGTGGCAGACGAAATAAGAGAATCATCCAAAGAGGTTATTCGAAAACTTCATCAAGTCGGTATTGAAAAAACGGTAATGTTGACAGGGGATAACCAAAGAACAGCCG
This sequence comes from Geobacillus sp. PLS 41, assembly GCF_056494105.1. Taxonomy (NCBI): domain Bacteria; kingdom Bacillati; phylum Bacillota; class Bacilli; order Caryophanales; family Anoxybacillaceae; genus Geobacillus; species Geobacillus sp. PLS 41. Next base: position 1,816,795 of record NZ_CM151395.1, read on the forward strand.
AAGCCATCGGAAAACAAGTCGGCGTTTCCGATATTAAAGCCGATTTACTTCCAGAAGATAAACTGAATTTCATCAAAGAGCTTCGTGACAAGCATCAAAGCGTGGCGATGGTTGGAGATGGTGTGAACGATGCACCAGCTCTTGCAGCTTCAACCGTTGGTGTGGCAATGGGTGGTGCTGGAACCGATACAGCCCTAGAAACAGCCGATATTGCCTTAATGTCTGATGATTTAAGCAAATTGCCATATACGATTAAATTGAGCCGCAAAGCTTTAGCGATTATTAAGCAAAACATTACTTTCTCTTTAGGGATTAAGGCATTGTCATTACTGTTAATTGTGCCTGGTTGGTTAACGCTATGGTTAGCGGTATTTGCCGATATGGGAGCAACATTAATCGTAACATTAAACAGCATGCGATTGCTAAAAGTCAAAGAATAGGCTCTTCACCACAAGTTGTACTTGATCATTTAAGGTAGGTGTGCATAGAGGGTACAAAAAATGCGAATTTTCCTGTATGGTAAAGGTGACCAAACCAAACCATGGAGGGAAATTCGCATGTACTCTCAGTTTATCAAAGAACTCATCGATTGACCAGATGTTTTGATTCAAAAGGTGCGAAAAGAAGGGGAACGTTGGATTTTCGAACTTTCTCTACCCGAACAATGCCCGTTATGTCCTGTCTGCTTGAAGCGCACGATCAAAATGACAGACAAAAAGAAGCAATGGATGCATGGCTATGCTCAGCGAATCGGAATTTTTTGGATCGAACTTCCTGTCGAGCGCAGACGTTGTAGCACGTGTGGCGTGACGTTCAGCACGTCGTATCCAGCCATCTCTCCTCGAAGTGTGGCGACGGATGCTTTTCAGCGATGGGTCGCGCAATCTTGCATCGGAACATCCATTCAGGCGGTGGCTCGTATGCTCAAGCTTCCTTACACGACCGTTGAACGATGGTTTTATACCCATGCCCCTTCCTTCCTATCGAATGACGTCCAACCAAAGGCGGTTTGTGTCGATGAGTTTGCTTTTCGAAAAGGGCACGACTATGGAGTGGCGATCATGGATGCCGAAACGGGAGAAGTGTATGCCATGGAAGCAGGAAAGAACGAGGAAGCCATTGGGCGTGCATTGGCTCATGTATCTCGTTCCGTTCAGTATGTCGTGAGTGACTTGGCTCCAGCGATGAAAAAAGCGATTCAACGGGTTTGCCCAGAGGCGACACATGTCGTCGACTATTTCCATGTCATTCAGCTGTTTACCGATGCTTTAGAACGTTGTCGCAAATATTTGGGCAAAGGAGGCAAGAAACACGGAAATGTTCGTTACGTTTGCCGTTTATTGAGCCAATGCCCAGAGAAATTGACGGAGGAAGAACGTCAAATCATACGAGAATGGTGTAATGAAAGCGATTACTTAAAGTCTGTTTACCAATCGCTCCAACATGTTCGCTATGTGTTCAAAAGCAAAGATGAGCAACAGGCGAAACGACGCTTGAAGGCTTGGATTCATCGGTATTTGTTTTGTCCTTGTTCCGTTGTTCGTGCCATCGCAAAATCACTCGTCAAACGAACAGACGAAATGATATCGTGCATTTTATCCCATTATTCGAATGGGAAGATGGAGGGAACGAATAACAAGATCAAGCTGATGAAACGTCGGGGATACGGATACCGAAATATCCAGCGTTTTGCACTGCGGGTTCGGCTGGAAACAGCTAACATACTTTCATGACAGGTGCAAGTACATCTTTTGGTGATGAACCTCTTTTCGGGAAAGCATGCAGTAAATGGTGACAAGCATTCGGTGCGCGATCGCAACGAGTGCTTTTTTCTTTCCCCGGCGAGCCGCCAATGACCAAAATTTCGCCGCCAACGGTTGATTCCTGCATCGGGATAACGCCCATGCCGCCTCGCATAACGCGGATTTAATATGAGGACTGTAGATGAGCATTTTTCATTACAATAATTTCCATGGTTAGAGAGACAAACAGGGTCCCCCTTACGCGATACGGAGCTGTTTTTTGATCACATCAATGGGAATATCTTGCTTCGCGGCGTTATAAATGAACTCGACGACACTGTGGTCTTTCCGCGACCGAAGAAGCTCCAGCCCGGCGGAAAGGGTTTGTCGGGATTCGGCGATGCTGTACACGCAGGCCAAGAGCACCACCGCCCAATACCGTTTCACCGCCCGAATGTGGCGGACCCGGTATCCATCCAGCTTCAATTGGTCTTTTGCCTGCCGGAAAAAGCACTCGATCGTCCAACGCTGAGCATAGTAACGCAAGATGTCTTCGTCCCCGAGCTCCCGATCGGTGCTCAAGACGACATGGAGATGTTCCGGCGTCAGCGGCTGATCCGCCTTCCAAGCCAGCAGCACCACCGCATCATCGAGGCCATGGATGGCCCCCTCATAGCGATACACGCAATAACGCTCCTGACCCACCGTGACGAGGTGGGTGTCTTGGGGCTCGATATAGCGAGCAAACTGCTTGGCTTGGACGGCGACGCCATTCGGATAAAGAATCCGGTTCGTCTTGAGCATGGCGATGACATGGAATCCCTTTTTCAGACAGGCTTCGATGAGCGTTTGGGACGGATACCACGAATCCATGAGCACATACACCGGCTGAGCCCGCTTCACCTTGAGCGAGGAAAGCATCTCGATCGCCAAGTCGATTTTGCTCCTTCCCGCCGCCTTGTCATACAGACGAAACGCGAACGGAAACGCTTGCGTGAAGGTGTGCACCATCAGCCAAACGAGCGAATGCCCCCAAACCGATTGATGATCTTTGTGCGAGTAGTGCCAATCACACCCTTGAATGGCGTGTGCAGCCCGTGACGAAGGCTTCGTTTTTTGGCAAATCGTATCATCAATCGAGACAAAAAGAGGCTGATTCTTTCGCTCGACCAGGGGCTCGATTCGGCGGAGGATCCACTCTTGAAGCTTCCCAAGCAGCCTTTCCTCATCCCAAGGGCTTTTCGTGAAAAAGTGACTGAGCGTCGTTCGATGATTCGGATGAAAGCTCCAGTGATGAATATCGGTCAATGTTCCCGAGAATCCCTTGGTGGTCAAGGCATCGACGATATGAATGAGATGCTTGATGACCGGTTTGGAAAGCTGCAGCGTTAACCCCAAAGTGAAGAAAAACTTGTGGATTCCTTGGTGATGTGCTAATCTATTCATGAGACATGAACCTCCTTGTGTGAATGGGTTTTGAGCACATCTATTTTACCCAAGGAGTCCGGTTCATGTCTCCTTTTTTGTTTGGTTGTCAATTTATGTTAGTGAATTTGCTCATCTACAGATGAGGATTACCCTTTACCGTTCGTGTACTTTTGCGTTTTCCAGCGCTTTCGTGATTTCCCGGGGCCACCCCAGCCCAAGAAGCGAGGCGCTGCGGTGTCGGGAACTGTCCCATATCCACTCCGATTTCGGCGATGATGACGGCGGCGGTTTCCTTTTTCACTCCAGGAATCGTCATCAGAAGATCCACTTCCTGTTGATACGGTTGTAAGAGATGGTCGATACGTTGGTCCATCTCCTGAATCAAGCTTTCCAAATACTCGATGTGCTTCCACGATTGGCGAATCATGAACAACTCATGTTCGGTTAATGTCCCAAAGAGCGATTCCTGAATTTGTTGCTTTTTCCCTTTCATTCTTCCGTGAAGGCAAGCGTCGATATCGGCTTCTTCGATGTACCCCTGTTCCATTAAACGGGTCAAGAGTTTTCGGCCCGATACTCCGAAGATGTCGGAAATCACCGTACCCAGCTTGATATTGGAACACTCCAATACTTTATGAATTCGGTTTTTTTCCGCAATCAATTGACCCACCCACTTTTTGCGTAAACGGGTCAAGTCCCGCAATTCTCGAATTGGCGCGGGTGGCACAAAACTCTTTTCAATCAGTCCATAACGCAATAATTTAGCGATCCATTCCGCATCGGATACATCCGTTTTTCTCCCTGGGACATTCTTGATTCGCTGAGCGTTGGCCAAGGTAATGTCAAAGTAGTCCTCTAAAATGTTAAAGACCGGTTTCCAGTAAACCCCCGTACTCTCCATCGCTAGATGAGTGATTTCTCGATCCTCGAGCCATTTCAGGAGGCGAAACAAGTCTTTGGTAAACGTCGAAAACGTTTCGATCTCCTTTTGAATGTGGTCTTCTTCTCCCCAAAGCGCACAAACGACAATCGTTTTGGCATGAACATCTAAACCTGCGCAACGATGATAAAGCACATCCATGATCCGGACTCCTTCCATTGATGAATTCGCAAACAGTGAGTCCACTTGTTCGTTAGGCATTTTTCTGTTCGTAGTCACCTTTTCCAAATGAAAAGGGCTTACAATGGGTGGAACACCAAATGGACTCAAACAGTTTTTTGTACAGGGTCGAACCACCATTAAAAAGCACGTCTTTCCAAACTGTTTGCGTTCATCCTCCATTATGGAAGGAGAGATGGATTTTCATGCCTGGGTGGGGAGTAAAATTTACTCATGGATGTTTTTTGTATCACTAAAAAATATGATATAATATATGATATAATATATTATATAATATATTTAGTGAAAGAGAGGTGAGACAAATGGACATGACGTTAACAGCCAAAATCAAAATTTACCCAACAGCGGAACAAGCAGAAGTATTGAAAGCCACCCTTTCCGCTTATCGACAAGCGTGCAACGCTGTATCTGTTGTGATTTTTGACACAAAAGTGCTTGTACAAGCCAAGTTACACGACATGACCTATCGTCTACTTCGATCAAACTACGCTTTGCGTTCGCAAATGGCGCAATCTGTGATTAAAACGGTGATCGCTAGATACCGTTCCCTAAAAAGCAATGGTCACGAATGGACATTGGTTCGCTTTAAAAAACTTGAATATGATCTCGTTTGGAATCGAGATTATTCGCTTGTTCAAGGCGTATTTTCTGTCAATACGCTAGAAGGACGAATCAAAGTACCATTCGAACCAAAAGGCATGGAACAATATTTTGATGGCTCATGGACGTTTGGCACAGCCAAACTCGTCTACAAGCATAACAAATTCTTTTTGCACATTCCCATGACCAAAACGATTCCAACCGTGGATGAACACAACATCCGCCAGGTGGTCGGTGTCGATGTGGGTGTTAACTTTCTTGCAGCAGCTTATGATTCGCAAGGGAAAACCACCTTTTTTAACGGGCGAAAAATCAAGCATATGCGTGCCAAGTACAAACGAATGCGAAAAACCCTCCAGCAAAAAGGGACGGCTTCTGCGCGTCGGAAGTTGAAAACAATCGGACAACGAGAAAACCGTTGGATGACGGATGTGAACCATGCTGTCACGAAGGCACTCGTTCGTCAATATGGAGAACGTACCCTTTTTGTATTAGAAGATTTAACAGGCATTCGTGAAAAAACAGAACGTGTACGTATCCATGACCGATATGAAACCGTATCGTGGGCGTTCTATCAGTTCCGTCAAATGTTAGAGTATAAGGCACGTTTGCATGGGTCAAAAGTGATGGTGGTTGCTCCGCATTACACCTCTTTGACATGTCCAAAGTGTGGTCATACGGAAAAAGCCAATCGAAACAAGCGTACACACACCTTTTGTTGCCGAACATGCGGATACACCTCAAACGATGACCGCATTGGTGCTATGAACCTTCAACGAAAAGGAATAGAGTACATCGTTGAAGGAACGACACAGGCATGACCTGCGTCGTTGGGTAGTTGTCAACCTGCCCCTAATGCAACCCCAAGTCAAGGAAGGAGGACGAAGTCCGCTCGCACTTCTGGGGAGTTGCAAGCCCCCACTTCAAGCGTTAGCGAAGTGGGGGTAGTTGACTGTTGATTTGAGGAAAATGCTGATTTGATCGCGTTCCAAATTTCTTTGAAGATGTCGATAAGGTTTTGAATGAACGTTTTCCCTTCTTCTGACTGCAAAAACGCCGATAGCTGTTCTTTCGCCTTGCTCAGCTGATCGTTCACTTGATCCCAATTAATATGGGCGTTTTGCATTTTATGGAAAAGGGAAATCAGGTTGTTGATTTCATTCTCGCTCAGCGTAATGCCAAGGTCGTTGGCGATTTTTTCAATAAGGGCGCGCAAATCAGCGTCCGTCTGCGGTGGGTTGTTGGCGATTTCTTGTTTGATTTTCGCCAGCAGGGCGACCGCTTTGTCCGCGCCGATCGAATCGGCGAGCTTCGCCGTCTGCACCATTTCCTCGTTCGCCACTTTTTTGACATCATCAGGGATGGCTTGGTCCGAGGAAATTTCATACGCCTTCATCAGCCCCGTCAGCGCTGCGGTGCCGGAAACCGGAAACGGGGCGGTGATGTAAATATCGGCATCTTTCACCCCTGCGGTGATCAAGGCGTTTGTATACATCTCTTTCGTCACCCATGTGATGTTGTGCGTTTCGACATGAAGCCCCGAGCCGGGCTCTTTTATCGTGATCATCGACGACGAGATGGCGCGCGTGCCGATTTGCGCTTTCGGAATGAGTCCGTCCAAATATTTATGCTCCTCAACGTTTGAGACGGTGATCGTTTGCGCCCCGTCCGGTGCCTTCATTTCGTCGAGCACTTTTTGCTTTTGTTCATTCGTTAAGTTTTCCCCGAGCGTCACAATGACATCGCCCGGCGCGGCATCGGCCGCTGCGATGCCCGGAGATGCCAAGAGCACCGCCCAAAGCAGCGATGAAGCGATCGTTCGTTTCACATAGCTCGCCTCCTGTTTACGAAAATGCATTATCATTATACCGCACGCTCGCCTGCTTGGCTATCGGCAAAAAAGCGACGCGGTCAGGCGGCGTGCGAATTTGAAAAGACATTTTTTCTTTTGTTTCACTTGGCAATCATGGTATGATAAAAGCAGTTTCGATGTCGAAAAGGAGCTGGATGCTTGTGGCGAAAAAAGGATATATTCTAATGGAAAACGGCGGGAAAATCGAGTTTGAACTGTTCCCAAACGAGGCGCCGGTGACGGTGGCCAATTTTGAGAAGCTCGCAAACGAAGGCTTTTATAACGGGTTGACGTTCCACCGCGTCATCCCTGGATTTGTCAGCCAAGGAGGATGTCCACGCGGCAACGGAACGGGCGATGCCGGCTATACGATCCCGTGCGAGACGGACAACAATCCACACCGACATGTCACCGGCGCGATGTCCATGGCGCACCGCGGCCGCGACACCGGCAGCTGCCAGTTCTTTATCGTCCACGAGCCGCAGCCGCACTTGGATGGGGTGCACACCGTCTTTGGCCAAGTGACATCGGGCATGGACGTCGTGAGGACGATGAAAAACGGCGACGTGATGAAGGAAGTGAAAGTATTTGACGAACCGTAAACAGCGCATGAGCGAGGATGATCGGACTGTTCGAAACAACTGGCGCTTGTTTTTCTTTTTGCTTGCGGCCAGCCTGTTGTGGGGAGCGGCGTATTGGATTTGGGTTGCGGAATGATGATGCAGGGCGTTTCGTGTGGTATAATGAACATAACGATATAGTGATGCATCCTTCGGGGCAGGGTGAAATTCCCGACCGGCGGTGATGGGGCTTTCCGCCCCTCAGCCCGCGAGCCGAAAGGCAGGATCCGGTGCGATTCCGGAGCCGACAGTATAGTCTGGATGGGAGAAGGATGCCAATATGCGCACGGCTGTTTTCGGCCGGTTCAGACCCATGGGCAGCGTCTGTCGGCCGACTAGGCATGGTAGTATCTTTTGTTTCCGACCGGCCGGTATAGCCTGCTTAGCGAACGTGTGTTTGTTTGCGCATCATTGGTCATTCTCTCATCAATGAGCCCCCGGGGACATCCCGGGGGTTTCGTTTTTATTGAAGGAGGGAGTGCGGTGCATAACGATGAACATTATATGCGGCTCGCTCTCGATGTGGCCAAAGCTGGGGTCGGGCAAACGTCTCCCAATCCTGCAGTTGGCGCGGTCGTTGTCAACGGTGGGACGGTCGTTGGGCTTGGCGCCCATTTGAAAGCGGGTGAGCCGCACGCTGAAGTCTATGCGATCCGCATGGCTGGCGAGAAGGCGCGCGGTGCGACGGTGTACGTGACGCTTGAGCCGTGCAGCCATTATGGAAAAACGCCGCCATGTGCCGATTTGCTCATCCAGGCGGGCGTCCGTCGCGTCGTCGTTGCCACGACCGACCCGAATCCGCTTGTCGCGGGAAAAGGGATTGCCAAGCTGCGCCAAGCGGGCATTGACGTTGATGTTGGCGTATTAAAAGACGAAGCGGACGAATTAAATCGGATGTTTTTCCACTATATCGCCGCAAAAACGCCGTTTGTCACGTTGAAGTTCGCATGCAGCCTCGATGGCAAAATCGCGACGGCGACGGGGGAAAGCAAATGGATTACATCAAGCGCGGCGCGTGAGGATGCCCATCGCCTTCGTGCGCAGCATGACGCCATTTTGGTCGGCGTCAACACCGTTTTGACCGACAACCCGAAGCTTACCGTCCGCTTTGGGGAAAAGCGGAAAAACCCGCTGCGCATCATTTTAGATACAAAATTGCGTACACCGCTTGACGCCCATGTCGTCGCTGACAAGGAAGCAGAAACGTGGATCATCACCGGCGGCGTCAGTCGGGAACAAGCAGCGGCGTATGAGCGCCTTGGGGTGCGTGTATTTTCAATGCCGACGGCCCAGATCGATGTCCGCGATGTGCTCCGTCTGCTTGGGGAGCAGGGAGTCATGTCGCTGTTTGTCGAAGGCGGCTCGCGCGTTCATGACAGCTTCCTCCGCGCGGGAGCAGTCAATGAGGTCATCGCCTATATCGCTCCGAAGCTGATCGGCGGCCGCGGGGCGCCGACGCCGGTCGGCGGCCTTGGCTTCGCCCGGCTTGCTGAAGCGGTGGAGCTTGACATCCGCCGCATCGAGACGATCGGCCCGGACATCAAAATCGTCGCCGCGCCGAAACGGAAGGAGGAATCGTTGTGTTCACTGGCATTATTGAAGAGATCGGCACGATCGAACAAATGAAGCAAACCGGCGACGCCATCGTGATGACGATTGGCGCCAAGCGGGTGCTCGAAGATGTGCGGCTTGGCGACAGCATCGCCGTCAACGGCGTCTGCTTGACCGTCACATCGTTCACCGAACGGCAGTTTACGGTCGATGTCATGCCGGAGACGGTGAAAGCGACGGCGCTAAAGACATTAAAGCCGGGGGCGAAGGTGAATTTGGAGCGGGCAATGGCGGCTGGAGGACGGTTTGGCGGCCATTTCGTCACCGGGCATGTGGACGGCGTCGGGCGCATCATCCGGCAGTGGCCGAAAGCGAACGCCGTCTACTATGAAATCGAAGTGCCGGCCTCGCTGCGCGCCTATATGATTGAGAAAGGATCGGTCGCAGTCGATGGGACGAGCTTGACGATTTTCGGTCTGAGCGAGCGCACGTTCATCGTTTCACTCATTCCGCATACGCGTGAGGCGACGATTTTAGGCGAAAAGCGGCCGGGCGATCTCGTCAATATCGAGTGCGACATGATCGGCAAGTACGTCGCCGCTTTCCTCACCGCGAAAGCGACGCCGACCTCCAAATTGACGGTCGAATTTTTGGAGCAGCACGGCTATAAATAGTGGAAAAGGGGGCAAGCTTGATGTTTGACACGATTGAAGCAGCGCTTTCGGCGCTGAAAAACGGAGAAGTGATCATCGTTTGCGATGACGAAGACCGCGAAAATGAAGGCGATTTTGTCGTGCTGGCCGAAAAAGCTACTCCGGATGTCATTAACTTTATGATCACTCATGGCCGCGGGCTCGTCTGCGTGCCGATTACGGAGGAATTGGCGGAGCGGCTCGAGCTTGAGCCGATGGTCACTCATAACACGGACGCGCATGGCACAGCGTTTACGGTGAGTGTCGACTACAAAACGACAACGACGGGAATCAGCGCCTACGAGCGGGCGGCGACGATTCAGGCGCTGCTTGATCCGAATGTGAAAGCGAGCGATTTTAAACGTCCTGGCCACGTTTTTCCGTTGATTGCGAAAAAGGGAGGCGTCTTGCGGCGCGCCGGCCATACAGAAGCGGCGGTTGATTTGGCCCGTTTGTGCGGCGCGAAGCCGGCCGGCGTCATTTGCGAAATCATTAAAGAGGACGGGACGATGGCTCGCGTTCCTGATTTGCGGCAAATCGCCGACCAGTTCGGATTGAAAATGATCACGATCAAAGATTTGATCGCCTATCGGAGCCAGCGGGAAAAGCTCGTGAAACGGGAGGTGGACGTTTGGCTGCCGACCGAATTCGGCGAATTTCGCGCCATCGGCTACACAAACGTGCTCGACGGAAAAGAGCATGTGGCGCTTGTCAAAGGAGAGATCATCCCGGATGAGCCGATCTTGGTGCGCGTCCATTCCGAATGCTTAACTGGCGATGTGTTTGGCTCGTACCGGTGCGACTGCGGTCCGCAGCTGCATGCGGCGCTCAGGCAAATCGAGGCGGAAGGGCGCGGGGTGTTGCTTTACATGCGCCAAGAAGGGCGCGGCATCGGCCTTATGAACAAGTTGCGCGCTTACAAGCTGCAGGAGCAAGGTTATGACACCGTCGAGGCGAACGAAAAGCTCGGCTTCCCCGCCGATTTGCGCGATTATGGCATCGGGGCGCAAATTTTGAAAGATCTTGGCGTGACGAAAATGCGCCTGCTCACGAACAACCCGCGCAAAATCGCCGGCTTAAAAGGGCATGGACTCGAAGTCGTTGAACGGGTGCCCATTCAGATGCCAGCGAAAAAGGAAAATGAAAAATATTTGCGCACGAAACATGAAAAATTAGGACATATGCTTCATTTTTAATGATGGGAGGAGCAACGAACATGCGCATCATTGAAGGAAACTTAGTCGGCACCGGATTGAAAATCGGCATCGTCGTCTCTCGTTTTAACGAATTCATCACGGGCAAGCTTTTATCTGGGGCGATCGACGGCTTGACGCGCCATGGCGTGAGCGACAGCGACATCACTGTCGCCTGGGTGCCGGGTGCGTTTGAAATCCCGCTTGTGGCGAAAAAAATGGCGGAATCGAAGCAGTTTGACGCTGTCATTACGCTTGGCGCCGTCATCCGTGGGGCAACGAGCCATTTTGACTACGTCTGCAGCGAGGCGGCCAAAGGCGTCTCCCACGCGGCGCTTGCAAGCGGTGTTCCGGTCATTTTCGGCGTGTTGACGACGGACACCATTGAACAGGCGATCGAGCGGGCCGGCACGAAAGCGGGCAATAAAGGATGGGAAGCGGCGGTGTCGGCGATCGAAATGGCGAACGTCTTGCGGACGCTTGCGTAATTTGCGTAAAAAGGCATGAAATGGTTCACAATATCGGTGAGAATGTTTATAATACGTATAGAGAAAATGACAAAAACTTTTCCATTTCGGAAAAGCGTTTGTCGATAATGAGGGATTTTTATGTTAATCCGTTACCGAAAAAACTATGAGAAAATCGCCATGGGACTGTTGTCGTTTATGCCGACGGAAAAAGACCTGAAACGGCTGCAGCAGACGATGAAACAGTATGAAACAAACAACGATTGGCAGCTGTTTTTATGGAAAGAAGGGGATGACATCGTCGGCATTATCGGCGTCCTGTTGCGCGCTCCTGATGTTGTGGAAATCCAGCACATCAGCGTCAATCCGTCACACCGCCACCAAGGGATCGGAAAACAGATGGTCAAGGCATTGAAAGAGGTGTACCCGGGCTGCCGATTGTGCGCCAACGAGTGGACCGCCTCGTTTTTCGATAAATGCCATGCGTGCAACGAATAACGAAACTAGCGCGGCTCCGCGCTCAGGCGGGCGGCGGAGGGGGAGGGAAGCCAACTCCTTCCGCTTTGGCCCGTTTTTTTTGTTCGCGTGCGGCGACGACGTCCGAGCGGTCGCGGCGCCGGTGTTTATCCACAAGATCAAGGTTGGCTAGGTCGCTGGCTTGCCCCCAAACGAGCTGCCGGTGGGCGCAGGCGGCCTGGCATTGCTCATAAAGGGAACGGTCGCGAATCGGCAGTTCGACGCTTTCGTACGGTTCGCCGCGGGTGATCCGCCCAGCCGTCTCGTCGAGCAAGCGGGCGAGCGCCTCGTCATCGAGGCCGAGCCGCCGGATCATCTCTTGCGCTTCGTCAAGCAGCGCCCGCGCCCGTCGAATGAGGCGCAGCGCTCCCGAGACGTTGCCGCGCCGGTAATGGTAAAAAGCGACCGCCGTTTGAATGAGCACAAGCCAACCTTTGTTTCGACCGTCTTGTTTCCAATGTTCCTCCAAAATTTCGTGGCATTCAAAATAATCGCGGTCGCTATGGAAATGGACCAAATACTCGATATACGCTTTTGGATACATCGGCCATCGTTCCTTTCAAAAGTGGGCCGCGCCATGTGAAGGCGGACGGCTCTTCTTCGATTATACGACTTCGGCGGCCTGCGGCGCAAAAAAGAGACTGTTTTCTGTTCGCTTCGCCGCTTCGTTATGATACAATAAATGTACTGCAGCTGGAGACGAGCCTACCGGGCGGTGGTTCTGGAAAAAATGGTGGGATGGATGTGCAATTGCCGTACAACGTCAAAATCGAAGCGTTTGAAGGGCCGCTTGATCTGCTTTTGCATTTGATCAACCGCTATGAAATCGATATTTACGATATTCCGGTCGCGCAAATTACGGAGCAGTATATGGCGTACATTCACGCCATGCAGGAGCTTGAGTTGGATATCGCCAGCGAATATTTAGTGATGGCGGCCACCTTGCTTGCGATCAAAAGCAAAATGCTGTTGCCGCCCTCCAATGAGGAAGCTGTCGACGACGACATCGAGTGGGGCGATGACGGAGACCCGCGCGAGGAGCTGGCGCAGCGGCTGCTTGAATATAAAAAGTTTAAAGAGGCGGCGCGCGAACTGAAGCGGCGCGAAGAGGAGCGGGCGCTTTTGTTTACAAAGCCGCCGAGCGACTTAAGCGCATACGCGGATGAGAAAAAGGCGGCGCCGCTGGATGTGAACGTATACGATATGCTTGGCGCCTTGTCGAAGCTGTTGCGCCGAAAAAAACTGCAAAAACCGATGCGGGCGAAAATCTCCCGCCAAGATATTTCCGTCGAACAGCGCATGGCGGAAATTTTGCATGAACTAAAGCAGGCGAACGGGCGGAAAAACTTTTACGAGCTGTTTCCGTCCTACGATCGTTCGTATATCGTCGTGACGTTTTTGGCCATTTTAGAGTTGATGAAGCAAGATGAAATCATCGTTGAGCAAGAACGGAATTTCAGCGATTTGTTTCTGGCGGTGAAACCAGCCGGTTGAGGCGGTGCGGTTTGGCCGCGGCGGTTCGCTGCGGCGGGCCGCTTTTCTTTTGTTGTTTGCCCATGCCATGATAAGGCGGAGAGCTGACTCACATTGGGGTGAGAAGACTTGGGAAACGACGAAAACAGGAGGAAAGGAGGAGGGGCGCCAACGAGTTTGGCGTGGCAGAAGGGCGATGGAACAAAACGAAAGAGAAAAAAAGGGCGCCGGTGCGCCAAATTCGGCAAAGGCGATCGTGGAAGCGTTGTTGTTTGCTGCCGGCGATGAAGGGCTGTCACTTTCGCAAATCGCCGCTGTGTTGGAAGTCAGCGAGCTAGAGGCGAAAGCGGTGATCGAGGAGCTTCAACAAGACTGCCGACGGGAAGAGCGCGGCATCCAGCTTGTCGAACTTGGCGGCGTGTTTTTGTTGGCGACAAAAAAAGAACACGCCCCCTATTTAAAGAAGTTGGTCGAAGCGCCGGGAGCATCGCCGCTGTCGCAGGCGGCGCTTGAGACGCTCGCCATTATCGCATACCGCCAGCCGATTACGCGCGCGGAGATTGAGGAAATTCGCGGCGTAAAAAGCGACAAGCCATTGCAGACGCTGATGGCACGGGCGCTCATTAAAGAGGTTGGACGAGCCGAAGGAACCGGGCGGCCGATTTTGTACGGGACAACCCCGGAATTTCTCGATTATTTCGGGCTAAAAACGCTCGAGGAGCTGCCGCCGCTGCCGGAATGGGCGGACGATGGCGAATCCGAGCGGGAAGCGGATTTATTTTTCGAAAAATTAGCAGAAAATTTGAGCGATGGGCAGCCGGAATATGGTAAACTAAAGAAAAATGGCTGATCGGGAAGGAGAGCGCTCATGAACGTTTGCCGCCTGTACGGTGAAGAGCTGCAAAAGTCGCAATCGAACACGTTTGAAGACTATTTCAACCGCTCGGAAGTCACGTACCGCGACGGGGGCGAAGAGCGGACGCTGTCTGTGTTGTATTTGCGCCATTTTGAGGCGGCGCTGCTTGATTGGCTGCCGTATGAAAGCGATCCACTGTTTACGGCTAACGGGCGCGACATTCATTTGCGCGACATCATTGCTCTTGTCTGTTTATGGAAAAATCCGGCGTATCGGAAGCGAAAGCGCGTCTACATTCATGATGAAGAGGAATTGCGCCGTTATTTTGCTGAGGTAGACGCCAAAACGCTGCAGGCGCTTGTCAGCGAATGGGCGGAAACCGGCGAGTGCCGCTTGCCTGAACGGTCGGCGTAACGAGAAAATGCGGTTGGCGCCGCGTTTTCTGTGCGTCTGGACAAGGAAACCGTTTGGTGCAGCCGGCGGTTTGCCAAAGCAGCCTGCCTTTTTCAGAAAAAAGGGGGCTGACCCAAAACGCGAATATGTTTTGGGTCAGCCCGATTTTTTTGAGCGGTTTATCTATGGCTCATTTGCAGACCCGCTGCAGGGAAGCATCACCGCGATTCTGTTCTTCCTTGCTGTCTTTTCCTATGATGACTGCCCTCGCTCCTCTATGTATGAGCGGCCGGGAATTTGGGTGAATGCGGACAAGAACGATTTCCCCATGACAGCATACGATATGGCGAACAAAACAGGAGGAGGTTTTTACCAAATGGACGATCAGGTGTTGTTCGCCCAATATGCGGCTAGGGTGAACGAATGGGGAAATCAAGTCAAGGAGACGCTCGCTTTGCGTGGGGCAAGCACGGATGGCGCTTCGTCGCTGCTCGAGTTTATTGCCGAGCATGACGGCGAGTGGACGGAAGAGGCCGTCCGCGAGCTTCAGCGCCTTGCCGATGACGTGTATGTCGGTGCGCTTCGCCAGTATGTCATGGAAGCGGCTGCGTGGGGAAGACAAGTTGAACAGGCGCTGTCTGCACGCAGGATGGCTGAGGATGTTGGGCTTTCGTCTTTGTTGGCGTACATCGATGGACACGGCGATGAATGGACCGAAGAAGCGATTTACGAGCTCCAGCGTCTTGTCGATGACGTATACACTCGGGCCGTCCGCCTGGCTGATTCGTCAGCTGCCGATCGGGAAGAAGAGGCGACGCAAGAACAAGTCGAAGGGGAATCGGTGTCGCCTGAACTGGAGAGTGAAAACAAAGAGAACGAAGACGGATGGCTTGACACCAGCGGGACGGCAGAGCGGGTTGAGGACGCAAAAGAGCCGGCTTTTATGGCGGAGCTCTCCGACTCGCCGACTGATGCAGCTGACGGCGAGCCGGATCAAGCGGACAACGTGACCGATGGAAAGCGACGCTGGGTGGATGCGGACGACGGCGGTGAGCCGCGTCAACAAGTAGCGCCCGGCCGTCATGTCTTGCCGCCGCTGCCGTACCGTTATGATGCGCTCGAGCCGCATATTTCCGAAGAAATCATGCGCCTTCACCATACGAAGCATCATCAAAGCTATGTCGACGGTCTTAATCAGGCGGAGCGGATGATGGCCGAGGCGCGCCGGACGAACAATTTTGATCTGTTGAAACATTGGGAGCGGGAAGCGGCGTTCCACGGCTCCGGGCATTATTTGCATACAATCTTTTGGTACAACATGCATCCAGAGGGCGGCGGCGAGCCGCGCGGGGAGCTGCGGGCGCAAATCGAGCGCGATTTTGGCAGTTTTACCGCCTTTCGCCGTCATTTCACCGAAGCGGCGAAAAGCGCCGAAGGGGTCGGCTGGGCGCTGCTCGTTTGGGCGCCGCGAGCGCACCGTCTGGAAATTTTGCAGGCGGAAAAACACCAGCTCATGGCGCAATGGGATGTGATCCCGCTTCTCGTGCTTGATGTGTGGGAGCATGCCTACTATTTGCAATACAAAAATGATCGGGCGGCGTACATCGAACATTGGTGGAACGTCGTCAACTGGCGCAACGTTGAAGAACGCTTTCATGAGGCGCAGAAGCTTCGTTGGCAGCCGTTTTAAACGGGCGGGGGGGAACCCCCTGCCCGTTTTTTTGGGAGAGCAGGCGCTGCGATCCATCAGGACACCTGTCCGCCGTTTCAAGGAGCGGCTTTCTCTTTGCAGGGAAAATGTCATCAACGCGCCCAGCGCAAGCGCCGGAGCGGATCGTTCAGGCTGTCTCCCCTTGCAACAGCATTTTTTCATCATATTTGTCCCATCGAGGCATACACTTGTACAAAACGCGGCTTTGGGGTTCAGCCTGTTTCCGCCGCGACGTTTCTTCGGCTGCGGCCCGTTCAGCCTAATCGGAAAGGAGGAACAGGCGATTCCTCCCCGCTCCTTAAAGGAGGGGGATCCTCGCCGATATGAGATGAATAAGCAGAAGCGGCTCATTGCGCTCATTCTTGCACTCGCTGCGGGGATTATGGCATTTGTTCCAGAGCGGATGCGCGCTATGGATGGGGTGAGCGCAAAAAGCGCGATTTTGATAGAGCAGCATTCCGGGCGGGTTTTGTTTGCCAAGGATGCCTATACAAAACGGCGCATCGCCAGCATTACGAAAATTATGACCGCCATTTTGGCGATTGAATCGGGGAAGATGGACGACACGGTGACGGTCAGCGCCCGCGCTGTCCGGACCGAAGGGTCGTCAATTTACTTGCGCCAAGGGGAGAAAATCAAACTGCGCGATTTGGTATATGGGCTGATGCTTCGTTCCGGCAACGACGCGGCGGTGGCCATCGCTGAACATGTCGGCGGCAGCGTCGAAGGATTTGTTTTTTTAATGAACCAAAAAGCGGCTGAAATCGGGATGCGTGATACCGAGTTTGCCAATCCGCACGGGTTGGATGACGCGGAAAACCACTACTCAACCGCGTACGATATGGCGCTGCTCATGCAATATGCGATGAAAAACAAAGAGTTTCGGCGCATCTCGGGGACGAAGGTGTACCGCGCCCCCGCTCCGCCCGGCGAAGACGGCGCGCGTGTGTGGCGAAATAAAAACAAGTTGTTGACAAGTCTTTACGAATATTGCACCGGCGGCAAAACCGGCTATACGAAACGGGCCCATCGCACGCTCGTGACGACGGCATCCAAAGGCGGCATCGATTTGATCGCCGTGACGTTGGATGCACCGGACGATTGGAATGACCATATCGCTATGTACGAATATGGATTTTCTCATTATCACATCGCCAAAGTGAGCAGCGAGCGGGTGGTCGACAAAATTTCTGATCCGTTTTACCGCGGGCGGCTGCAGGCGGTCCGCGATTTGCGATATCCGGTGACCGATAAAGAGGAGAGCGGGCTGCGGGTGAAAGTGTATTTGCTGAAGCCGCGCAAGGAATGGGAAAAATACCCAGAACGGGCGCCGACAGAGGTCGGAAAGGCGGTGCTTTATTTGCATCAAAAGGCGGTTGATTCGGTGCCGCTGCTGTATGAACCGGGAAAGGAAGGAAGCGGCCGAGGGTTTTTATGGCAAGTATTTCGCTTTTTAGGTGTGAGAAGCGATGGTTAACCTCATTTGGGTGATGATGGCGGTCATTGGCATCGTCTTTGCGGCGGCCAACGGCACGATGGACGAAGTGAACAAAGCGGTGTTTGAAAGCGCCAAAGAAGCGGTGACGATCAGCATCGGCATGGTCAGCATTTTAGTGTTTTGGCTCGGGCTGATGGCGATCGCTGAACGCGCCGGCTTGCTTGACAAAGCGGCGCGCCTGTTTATGCCGCTCGTACGCCGCTTGTTTCCAGAGGTGCCGCCCGGCCATCCTGCGCTCGGCTATATCGTCTCGAATATGGTCGCCAACATGTTCGGCCTTGGCAATGCGGCGACGCCGATGGGCATAAAGGCGATGGAGCAGCTAAAAAAGCTCAACGGCGGCCGCGACGAGGCTAGCCGGTCGATGGTGACATTTTTGGCCATGAACACATCAGGCATTACGCTCATTCCGGCGACCGTCATCTCGATCCGCATGACGTACGGTTCAGCGGCGCCGAGCGAGATCATTGGGACGACGATCGTCGCTTCGACGATTTCGACGATTGGGGCGGTATTGATTGACCGGTACTATTATTGGAAACGGATGCGGAAAGGCAGGAAGCCATAATGGCCATCGTCCAACTTCTTTCTGTTTGGCTGATCCCTGCGCTCATTGCTTTTATTTTGCTTTACGGTACAGCAAAGAAAGTGCCGACGTACGAAGCGTTTGTGGAAGGCGGCAAGGAAGGGATCGAGATCGCGTTTTCGCTCATCCCGTATTTGGTCGGCATGTTGGTGTCGGTCGCCATTTTCCGAGCCTCAGGGGCGCTTGATGCCATGATGGAAGTGATCAAACCGCTG
This sequence comes from Geobacillus sp. PLS 41, assembly GCF_056494105.1. Classification (NCBI taxonomy): domain Bacteria; kingdom Bacillati; phylum Bacillota; class Bacilli; order Caryophanales; family Anoxybacillaceae; genus Geobacillus; species Geobacillus sp. PLS 41. Next base: position 1,835,308 of record NZ_CM151395.1, read on the forward strand.
GCTGATGCCATTGGACTGCCGGCCGAAGTCGTTCCGCTTGCGGCTCTCCGCACGCTTTCCGGCACGGCGGCGCTCGGCATGACGACCGATTTGATCGCTACTTACGGCCCGGATTCGTTCATCGGGCGCCTTGCTTCTACGATCCAAGGCAGTACGGAGACGACGCTTTACGTGCTCACCGTCTATTTTGGCGCCGTCGGCGTCAAAAAAATGGGCGATGCGTTAAAAGTCGGCATTTTGGCCGACATTCTCAGCTTTATTGTTTCTGTTTTCATCGTTTTGTTTGTATTCGGGCGCTAGCGGCGCCTTTTTTCGTTCCCGCCGTCCGGCGGGTTTTTTGTTTGCAAAGGGGACGGGAAAGGTGAAAAATAAAAGTGCCGCACTTGTATCTGTTAGACGGAAAGGGTAAGATGATGAAAGAGGTGAGAGAGAATGGAACGGTTGCAAAAAGTGATCGCCCGCGCCGGCATCGCGTCAAGGCGCAAGGCGGAAGAACTCATTTTGCAAGGGCGGGTGAAAGTGAACGGCCGCGTCGTCAAGGAGCTTGGCGTCAAGGTCGGGCCGCGCGATGATGTCGAAGTCGACGGCATCCCGATCGAGCGCGAAGAGCCGGTGTATTATTTGCTGTACAAGCCGCGCGGGGTGATTTCCAGCGTCAAAGATGACAGAGGCCGCAAAGTGGTGACCGATTTTTTCAAAGATCTGGACAAACGCATTTATCCGATCGGGCGGCTTGACTACGATACGTCTGGACTGCTTTTGTTGACGAATGACGGCGACTTTGCCAACCTGCTTATGCACCCGCGGTATGAAATTGAAAAAGTGTACATTGCCAAAGTGAAAGGCATTCCAACGCACGAGCAGCTGAAACGGCTCGAACAAGGAGTGCAGTTGGAAGATGGCATGACGGCGCCAGCCAAAGTGAAGCTGCTCTCCGCCGACCGGAAGAAGGGGACAGCCATTGTGGAAATCCGTATCCACGAAGGACGAAACCGGCAAGTGCGCCGCATGTTTGAGGCGATCGGCTGCGAGGTGCTGAAGCTGAAGCGGGAGCGGTACGCGTTTCTCGATTTGAAAGGGCTGCGCCCCGGCGAATACCGCGAGCTGACGCCGCATGAGGTGAAGTTGCTGCGCGTCCTTGCCCAATCCGGGGGAAGAAAATGACGAAGATTGTCACATAACGTTCATATCCTTGCGCATAAACGAGCGAGGGACTTTGCTATAATGGAAAATGGGAGATTGTGAACCGCTTGCCTCCCCTCTACCGTTGGCTGTGGGGGAGGAGAAACGTAAAGGGGTTTGAACGATGAAAAAACAACAGCGCTTAGTGATGAGGACAGCGATTTTGCTCGTGTTGCTCGCGGCGATCGGCTATACGATTTACACGAATTTTTTCACGGAGAAAACGGCTGTCGCTGTTGGTTCGACGGCGCCTGATTTTGTGCTGACTGATTTGAAAGGGCATGAACATCGTCTTTCAGACTATCGCGGCAAAGGCGTTTTTTTGAACTTTTGGGGAACGTGGTGCAAGCCGTGCGAGCGGGAGATGCCGTATATGAACGAGCTGTACCCGATTTACAAAAAACAAGGGGTTGAAATTTTGGCTGTCAATGTCGGTGAACCGAAGTTGAGCGTTGAAAAGTTCGCGGAACGGTTCGGCCTGACATTTCCGATTGTGATCGACCGTCAAGATCAAGTATTGAACGCCTATAACGTCGGGCCGCTGCCGACAACGTTTTTGATTGACAAAAACGGCGAAGTAAAACAAATCATTACCGGAACGATGACGAAAGAAGACATCGAACGGCATCTAGAAAGCATCAAACCGTAAGGAGTTTTGCGCCATGGAACACGTCAAATGCGAATGCGGCCATGTCAATCCGCACGGCACGGCGTTTTGTGAGTCGTGCGGCAAGCCGCTTGCCGATTTGGGAGAAAAACTGATTTTGGACATGCGCTACGAAGGAAGCGCGCGCCGATCGCAAACGTACAAAAAAACGATGATCGACCAAATTTGGGCGTTTTTCTCGTCGGTCAAAGTCGGGGTGGCGCTCATCGTCATCACGCTCATCGCTTCGGCGATCGGCACGATTTTCCCTCAGCAAATGTATATTCCGCCGAACGTCGATCCGGCGGAGTATTATAAGCAGCAGTACGGCTGGGCAGGGAAGCTGTATTATGAGCTCGGCTTTAACAACTTGTACGGCTCATGGTGGTACATTTTGCTCATCGCCTTAATCGGCGTTTCGCTTGTCATTTGCAGCTTGGACCGGGTCGTTCCGCTTTACCGCGCCTTGAAGCGGCAAGGGGTGAAGCGCCATCCGCGCTTTTTAGAGCGGCAGCGGTTGTTTGGCGTCTCGCATGTGAGCGATCTCGACAAGACGATGGCTGTGTTGAAAGAACGGCTGGCTGCGCGGCGCTACCATGTCCGCGAGGAAGACGGGCATTTGCTCGCTGAAAAAGGGCGGTTTTCCCGCTGGGGGCCGTACGTCAATCATATCGGCCTCATCATTTTCTTGATCGGGGCGATGCTTCGTTCCGTTCCCGGCATGTACATCGATCGGGTGATGTGGATTCCGGAAGGGGAGACGAAAGAAATTCCTGGGACGAACGGCCGCTACTTTTTAAAGAGTGAAAAATTTATTTTTGAAACATATGAGAAAGGCAAAGACAACGAAGTGTTCAACGCTGCCATCGACCGCGTCGGCAACGGGATGATCGCCAAAAACTATCAAACAAACGTCGTGTTGTATAAGCGTGTCGGTCCTGTGATCCCCGGCGCCAAGCCGAAGCTTGAAAAAGTGAAGGAGTATCCGATTCGCGTCAACGAGCCGCTGGAGTTCGACCATTATGCGCTCTACCAAGTCGATTTCCGCTTGAATGAGCCGAAAGCGATGTCATTTCAGTTGGCGGACAAGCAGTCGGGGGAAACGTTCGGCACGGTGACGGTCGACTTGTATGATCCGAAAGAGTCGTACAATCTCGGACATGGGTATCGCGTTGAGCTATTAAGCTATTTTCCTGATTTTGAGTTTGATGAAGACGGCAATCCGTCAACGAAGTCGCGCGTGCCGAACAATCCGGCGTTCGTGTTCAAAATGTACGCGCCGGACCGTCCGAAAGGGGAAGTAAGCTTTGTCGCCATCCAGCAGACGATCGAACCGTTTGGCAACAACAAATACAAAATGGCGTTCGCGGGGCTTCAAACCCGCAATGTCTCCGGTTTGACCGTCCGCCGCGACTTTACGCTTTGGATTTTAGGGGTAGGCGGCGCGATTTTCATGATCGGGCTCATCCAAGGGATGTATTGGAACCACCGCCGCATTTGGGTGCAGCGGGTAAACGGTGAGCTATGGATTGCCGCGCACACGAATAAAAACTGGTTCGGCTTGAAAAACGAGCTGCGCCGTTTGCTTGACGGCACCGGCGTCATGATGCCGGCTGATCAGCTCGAAAACGACAAAAAAGCCGGACAAGGGGGACAAGTCCATGGACATGGTACAGCTTAGCAGCACGTTGCTATATATCGCGTTCGTTCTATATTTAATCGGCACGTTCTTTTTTGGCGGAGCCATTCGCGACAAGCGAAAAGAACGGCAAGAGAAGGATCGTTGGTCGCAGCTTGGCATCTCCGTGACGATCATCGGCTTTCTCGCCCAAGTCGGCTATTTTGTGACGCGCTGGATCGCCGCCGGGCACGCGCCCGTGAGCAACTTGTTCGAGTTTACGACCTTTTTCGGCATGATGCTGGTTGCTGCTTTCATTATTATTTATTTCATTTACCGGCTGAGTGTGCTCGGCTTGTTTGCGCTGCCGGTCGCGTTGCTTGTGATTGCTTACGCAAGCATGTTTCCGCGGGAAATTTCGCCGCTCATTCCCGCCTTGCAAAGCGATTGGCTGCACATCCATGTGACGACGGCGGCGGCTGGTGAAGCGATTTTGGCCATCAGCTTTGTCGCTGGGCTCATCTATTTGATTCGCGTCGTCGATCAATCGAAGCCGTCGAAACGGACGTTTTGGCTCGAAGTGGTCATGTTTTGCTTAATTACCACGCTCGGCTTTGTCATCGTTTCGACAGCGTTCGGTCTTTCTGGGTATGAAGCGAAGTTCACGTGGGTGGACAAAAACAAGCAGACGGTTGAGGTCATCTACGATATGCCGGCGCTCGTTGGGCCGCACAAAGGGGAGCTTATGAAAGAAAGCGCCGGCCGCATGGAGCCGCTTGTTGAGATGCCGGCGATCATCAATGCAAGAAAGCTCAATACGGTCATCTGGTCGCTCATAGCCGGAACGGCGCTGTACATCATGCTTCGGCTTCTCTTGCGCAAGCGCGTTGCCGCCGCGCTCAAGCCGCTCGTGAAGAACGTTAACTTGGATTTGACCGATGAGATCAGCTATCGGGCGGTGGCGATCGGCTTTCCGGTGTTTACGCTCGGGGCGCTCATTTTCGCGATGATTTGGGCGCAAATCGCCTGGACGCGTTTTTGGGGCTGGGACCCGAAAGAAGTATGGGCGCTTATCACTTGGCTGTTTTACGCTGCCTTTTTGCACCTTCGTTTGTCAAAAGGCTGGCATGGTGAAAAGTCGGCATGGCTCGCCGTCATCGGCTTTGCCATTATTATGTTTAACTTAGTGGCGGTCAACCTCGTCATTGCGGGATTGCACTCGTACGCCGGAACATAATGGAAAACAACCGGATGCTCTGTTGGCGAGCATCCGGTTTTTCGGTAAACTAGAAAATAGGGAGTATTTCCATTGATGATGGGAGGGTGCAAAGCATTGGAAAAACAAGAAAAAACCGTCCGTATTTTAGTGGTTGACGATGAAGAGCGCATCCGGCGGCTCTTGAAAATGTATTTGGAGCGGGAAAACTATGTGATCGATGAGGCCGGTGACGGCAATGAAGCGTTGGAGAAGGCGTTGACGAATGATTATGATGTCATTTTGCTCGATCTGATGCTGCCGGGCAAAGATGGAATTGAGGTGTGCAAAGAAATCCGCGCGCAAAAAACGACGCCGATTATGATGTTGACGGCAAAAGGCGAAGAATCCAACCGCGTGCAAGGGTTTGAAGTCGGCACGGATGATTACATTGTCAAGCCGTTCAGTCCGCGCGAAGTCGTGCTGCGCGTAAAAGCGCTGTTGCGCCGCGCGGCGAACGCCGCCTACGCGCCGGTGGAGACGACGGCGAAAGACGTGCTTGTGTTTCCGCATTTGACGATTGACAACGATGCCCACCGGGTGACGGTCGACGGCAAGGAAGTCAGCTTAACGCCGAAAGAATATGAGCTGCTTCTCTTTCTGGCCCGCTCGCCCGACAAAGTGTTCGACCGCGAACAGCTGCTCAAAGAAGTATGGCATTACGAGTTTTTCGGCGACTTGCGCACGGTCGACACCCACATTAAACGGTTGCGCGAAAAGTTGAATAAAGCGTTGCCGCAGGCGGGAAAAATGATCGTCACCGTCTGGGGCGTCGGCTACAAATTTGAGGCAGTGAGCGACTAATGTGGCTGTTTCGCAGCGTCGTCGGCAAGCTATGGTTTACGATTTTGTTGCTCGTTTCGTGCGTGCTGTTTATTTTAAGCATTTTGCTTATTAAATTTTTGGAAGATTATTATGTGCAGGAAGCGGAAAACGACTTGACCCGCCTGGCGACAAAAGTGGCCGAGGTGATGCACGATTACCGCGACGAGCAGCTTGCCCGCTCGATCGCTTGGACGCTTGTGGACAATCGAACGAAAGCCGTCATCGTCGCCGATGAGTCGCACTATTGGTATTCGCCTGGCGATGCTGGGTTGGACAATATGCCGCTGTCGTCGATTCGCCAAGATCGGGACTTGCGGCGTGTGCTGACAGATGGGAAAACGGTGAAAAAGCGTTTGTATATGCCGGAGCGGCATCCAAAAGAAAAGCTGCCCCGTGATATGATCATTGTCGGCGTGCCGATGTCGATGCCGGATGGCAGCCGAGGAGCTGTGTTTATCTATCAGTCGCTCGAGGCGATCGCCGACGCGACGGAGCGGACGAAAGAGTTAATTTTTCTCGCCGCGTTTATCGCCATTGTCATGACGACGTTTTTTGCCTTTTTCTTGTCGACGCGCATCACCGCTCCGCTCCGGAAAATGCGGCAAGCCGCGTTCGAAATGGCGCGGGGCCATTTCGATATGAAAGTGCCGATTTTAACGAACGATGAGATCGGTGGGCTGGCGATGGCGTTCAACCAAATGGGACGGCGTCTGCAGTTTAACATCAACGCCTTAAACCAGGAAAAAGAACAGCTCGCCAGCATTTTAAGCAGCATGGCCGATGGCGTCATTACGTTTAACCGCGACGGGGAAATTTTGATTACGAACCCGCCGGCTGAGCGGTTTTTGCAGGCGTGGTATTTTGAGCAAGGGAACGACGCGGAAGCGATGGCGCCGTTGCCGCCGCAAGTGAAAGAGCTGTTTGCCCGCGTCGTTCGCGAGGAGAAGGAGCAATCGACCGAAGTGACGCTGCAGGGGCGGACGTGGGTTATTTTAATGACGCCGCTGTACGGCAAAACGATGGTGCGCGGCGCGGTGGCTGTTTTGCGCGACATGACCGAAGAGCGGCGGCTTGACAAGCTGCGCAAAGACTTTATCGCCAACGTTTCGCACGAATTGCGCACGCCGATTGCCATGCTCCAAGGCTACAGCGAGGCGATCATCGACGATATCGCGGCGAGCGAAAAAGAGAAGAAAGAGATGGCGAAAGTCATTTATGACGAGTCGCTGCGCATGGGCCGCCTTGTTAACGATCTGCTTGACTTGGCGCGCATGGAAGCTGGCCATATCGAGCTAGAGTACGAACAAGTCAAGCTTGTTCCTTACATCGAGCGGGTGATCCGCAAGTTTTACGGGCTGGCGAAAGAAAAGCAGATTGAGCTGACAGCCGAGTTTCGCGATCGGGACATCGAAATCGCTCTCGATCCGGATCGGATCGAACAGGTGCTGACGAACTTAATTGACAACGCCATCCGCCATACGGAATCGGGCGGCACAGTTCGCCTCATCATCGAACCAAGCGGCGACGGCGTGACGATCCATGTCCAAGACTCTGGTTCCGGCATTCCCGAAGAGGATTTGCCGTTTGTGTTTGAACGGTTTTACAAAGCCGATAAAGCGCGCACGCGCGGCCGTTCCGGCACCGGGTTAGGCCTTGCCATCGCCAAAAACATCGTCGAAGCGCATAAAGGGCTCATTACCGTTCACAGCAAACTGAACGAAGGAACGACGTTTTCGTTTTATTTGCCGGCCCGCGGACCGAAAGGAGCGTAGCGCCGTTTGGAAGAGCGGGGAAGCCACGGCTTCCCTGCTTCTTTCATACTGAAGCGAACTGGTTGACGGATTTGTTTTAGTGGTATAGACAACTAGAATATATAATGTTATAATGAGAGACAGAAAGTGGGGAATCGCGATGAAGCGGTGGATATTGAAAAATGCCGCGGTGTATGCAGAAACAGGAAACATTGAACAAGGGTATGTGCTGATCGAAGGGGAAAAAGTGGCCGCGATCGGGCCGATGTCGTCGTGCCCAACTGATGCAGGGGCGGAAGTGATCGAGCTTTCCTCACGGTTTTCCATCGTGCCGGGATTCATCGATGTCCATATTCATGGGGCGGCTGGGGCGGATGTCATGGATGCGACCCCGGAGGCGCTTTACAAGATGGCCAACGCCTTGCCGGCGGAAGGGACGACGAGCTTTTTGGCGACGACGATGACAGCGCCAAGCGAACAAATCGAAGCCGCGCTTCGCAACGTCGCTCGCTATATGGCGGAGGCGAACAGGCCGGGAGCCGCCGAAGTGCTCGGTGTTCATCTGGAAGGACCGTTTTTGTCGCCGAAGCGCGCCGGAGCGCAGCACCCGCGCCATCTCGCCGATCCGGACATCTCACTGTTCCAGCACTGGCAAAAGGCGGCGGGCGGCCATATCCGCCTTGTCACGCTTGCCCCAGAGCGGAACGGGGGGCTGGAACTTGCCTCCTACTTGAAACAGACGGGTGTGATCGCTTCGATCGGCCATTCCGATGCCGTTTACGACGAAGTAAAAGCGGCGGTCCATGCAGGGGTGACGCATGCGACCCACCTGTTCAATGGGATGCGCGGCATCCATCACCGTGAACCGGGTGTCGCCGGTGCTGTGCTTATGTTTGAAGAAGTGATGTGCGAGCTGATCGCCGACGGGTTGCACGTTGCGCCGCCGATGGTCCGCTTCGCTTACCGGAATAAAGGAAGCGATGGGCTCATATTAATCACCGATGCCATGCGGGCGAAATGTCTAGGTGATGGGCGATATGAACTTGGCGGCCAAGAGGTGACTGTTCGGAGCCAAGAGGCGCGGCTTGCCGATGGCACGCTGGCGGGAAGCGTGCTCAAGCTTGGCGAGGCCATCCGCCGTGTGCTCGACTATACGGGTTGCACGTTGGAAGAGGTGATCCGCATGGCGAGCTGGAATCCGGCGAAACAGCTTGGCGTGCTTGATCGGAAAGGCAGCTTGCGGCCCGGCAAAGACGCCGATGTCGTCGTGTTGAATGAACGATATGAAGTCATGATGACGTTTTGCCGTGGCGCCCTTGCCTATCGCAAGCAGGATGAAAGGGGTGAAGAGCGATGGCTTTGAAGCTTTTGAAAGCTGCTGACTACGCAGAGATGAGCCGCCAAGCGGCGGACATCATCATCAAACAAGTCAAGGAAAAGCCGACCGCCGTTCTCGGCTTGGCGACCGGCTCGACGATGCTCGGCGTGTACCGCGAATTGGCCGCCGATCATCGTCAGAATGGGACATCGTATCGGCTCGTGCGCACGTTCAATTTGGATGAGTATGTCGGGCTCGGTCCGGATCATCCGAACAGTTATCGCCATTATATGAATGAGCATTTGTTTTCAAAGCTTGACATCCCGCTTCACGAGACGCATGTGCCGAACGGCTTGGCCGCTGATCTTGACGAAGAATGCCGCCGCTACGAACGGCTCATCGATGAAGTGGGCGGCATCGATTTGCAGCTCTTGGGCATCGGCCGCAACGGCCATATCGGGTTCAACGAGCCTGGGACGCCGTTTTCGACAGCCACCCACGTCGTCGAGCTGACCGAGTTGACACGGGAAGCGAACGCCCGCTTTTTCCCATCGCTTGATGACGTGCCGCGCTATGCCATTACGATGGGGATTGCGACCATTTTGCGCAGCCGCCGCCTCGTGCTGTTGGCGTCAGGGGAGGAAAAAGCGGAGGCCATGGCCCGGCTTCTCGAAGGCGTTGTCACACCGGACTTGCCGGCTTCAGCGCTTCACCTTCATCCGGACGTGACGATCATCGCCGACCGAGAGGCGCTCTCGCTCATTCCGAAGGAAAAGCGGCGGGTGGATGCGCCATGATCGATAAACAATCGCCGATTCCGATTTACTATCAGCTCGAGCAATATATAAAAGAAAAGATTGAAAAAGGAGAATGGCAGCCGGGCGAGATAATCCCGTCTGAGCGCGAGTTGGCGGAAATGTATGACATCAGCCGAATGACCGTTCGGCAGGCGGTCAACAATTTAGTGAACGATGGCTATCTCATCCGCCGGCGCGGGAAAGGAACATTTGTCGCCGCCCAAAAAATCGAGCAGCCGCTGAAAGGGCTGACGAGCTTTTCCGAAGATATGCGGGCGCGCGGCATGGAGCCCGGCACGATCGTCCTTAGCTTTGAGACGGTTCCGGCTTCCGAGAAGCTCGCTGAAGGACTTGGCGTCGCGGAAGGCGATGACCTTTACGAAGTCCGCCGCCTTCGGTTGGCCGACGGCTTGCCGATGGCGCTCGAGACGCTCTATATCCCTGTCTGTCTTGTTCCGGAACTGACGCGTGATGTTGTAAGCGGTTCCGTCTATGAATTTATCGAAAAAGAAAAAGGTCTGGTCATCGGCTCTGCAGTTCAAACATTGGAAGCCTCGGTCGCCCGCCAGGTGGAGGCGGAGCATCTGAAGATGAAAGAAGGAGCGCCGGTGCTGCTGCTTGAGCGCCGCACGCAACTTGTCGACGGCCGGCCGCTTGAAGTCGTCAAATCGGTGTACCGCGGCGACCGGTACAAATTTATGATTGAGATGAAAAGGGGAGGATCATGATGTTAGGGTTTTTGCAGCGGCTAGGAAAAGCGTTAATGCTGCCGATTGCCGTATTGCCGGCGGCGGGATTGCTGCTTCGGCTCGGTCAGCCTGATTTATCTTAATTAGGCGAGAAGACTCCCACTTCAACGAAGCGAAGCGGAGTAAGTGGGAGATGAATCGCCTTAACTATATTTTGCTGAAAATAGGATAGATTCAGTAAAATATAGTATCATATAGTTAGATGGGAGGTGAAAACATGTATTTTTGTATCAAACAACAGCTAAATGGTTTGACCAAAGAAGAATACTTGACTCTTCGAGAACTGTGCCATATTGCCAAGAACATGTACAACGTCGGATTGTACAATGTCAGACAATACTATTTTGAACACAAGGAATTTCTTAATTATGAGAAAAACGATCATCTTGCCAAAACTAACGAAAACTATAAGCTGTTAAACAGCAACATGGCACAGCAAATTTTAAAAAAGGTCAATGAAGCCTTTAAATCTTTCTTTGGTTTGATCATTCTTGCCAAACAAGGAAAATATGACCACAAGGCTATCAGTATTCCAAAATATCTTAAAAAAGATGGCTTTCATTCACTGATCATTGGCCAGATTCGTATAGACGGCAACAAATTCACGATACCGTATTCTCGCCTATTTAAAAAGACTCACAAGCCTATCACGATAACGATTCCGCCTGTGTTACTGGACAAAAAGATTAAGCAGATTGAAATCATTCCTAAGCATCATGCCAGGTTCTTTGAGATTCAGTACAAATATGAAATGCCTGAAGATCAAAGAGAATTAAATGACCAAAAAGCACTGGCAATTGATTTAGGATTAAACAATTTTGCCACTTGTGTCACATCAGACGGCAGATCATTCATCATTGATGGGCGGAGATTAAAAAGTATAAATCAATGGTTTAACAAAGAAAATGCCAGACTTCAAAGCATAAAAGATAAGCAAAAAATCAAAGGCACCACTCGTAAACAGGCTTTGCTTGCTATGAATCGCAATAATAAAGTGAATGATTATATCAACAAGACTTGCCGTTACATCATTAACTACTGTATTGAAAATCAAATTGGCAAACTTGTCATTGGCTATGCGGAAACATGGCAACGCAATATTAATCTAGGAAAAAAGACAAATCAAAACTTTGTCAATATTCCTCTCGGTAACATAAAAGAAAAACTAGAATATCTTTGTGAATTTTACGGCATTGAATTCTTGAAACAGGAAGAATCATATACGTCTCAAGCCAGCTTTTTTGACGGCGATGAGATTCCTGAATATAATGCCGACAATCCAAAAGAATATAAGTTCAGCGGCAAACGTATTAAGCGCGGCTTGTATCGAACAAAGTCTGGCAAACTAATTAATGCTGATGTCAATGGCGCATTAAACATCTTAAAGAAAAGTAAAGCTGTAGACCTGAGTGTCTTATGCTCTAGCGGCGAAGTGGACACGCCTCAAAGAATAAGGATTGCTTGAAGCAGTCAAACTTCTTTGGAAGCCCCCACTTCAAATTTTCGCTAGAAAATTAAGTGGGGGTAGTTCACGGCCGGCTTCTTCCCGATCATGATGTTTGGCCTGCCCGCGGCAGCGCTGGCGATGATCGCGGCGGCGAAAAAAGAGCGTCGCAAAGCGGTCGCCGGCGCGCTCCTTGGCGTGGCGTTGACGTCGTTTTTAACCGGGATTACGGAGCCAATTGAGTTTCTATTCATGTTTTTATCGCCATTGCTCTACGTTGTCCATGCCGTGTTGACCGGCTTGTCGCTCGCAGTGGCGACAATGCTTGACATCCACCACGGGTTTACGTTCTCGGCCGGGGCGATTGACTTTTTCTTAAACTACGGCATTGCGAAAAAACCGTATTTGTTGATTGTTCAAGGTCTTGTATATGCTGTCGTCTATTTCGTCGTCTTCTATTTCCTCATTACGAAGCTCGATTTGAAAACGCCGGGGCGTGAAGATGAGGTAGAGGGAGAGTTTGCCGACAGCGGTGCGGCGCAGTTGGGCGTCAAATACGAGGACCTTGCTGCAAAATATATCGAGGCGTTAGGAGGAAAAGATAATCTCGCGCAAATTGACAATTGTGTCACACGCTTGCGCCTAAAAGTGAAAGACATGTCAAAAGTCAACGAAGCAGAATTGAAACGTTTGGGAGCGAAAGGCGTGCTTCGCCTCAACCAAACGGATTTGCAAGTGGTCGTTGGCACGGATGTCGAATTTCTGGCCAACGCTATGAGAAAATAAGGAACAACGAAGCCGTTCTTTTAAGGGACGCCAGAAAGGGGGAGCTCCGGTGAAGCGGCTGTTGGATTGCAACGCCTCCGATTTTCGTCGGATGACAGGAAAACAGTTAAAACAATCGATTCAAGCGTCAGAAGGCAGGGTGATCGTCGCGGAAGTCGTCGGGGAATTCGCGCCGCTGTATCCGGCGGTCACCAACGCTGAACTGGCCACGGCGTTTGGGGCGGATTTGCTGTTGTTGAATTGGTTCGATGTGTTCCGGCCGGTTGTGAACGGGTTGGACACGAACGAACCGAATCAAATGGTGGAACGGTTAAAGCAGTTGACAGGGCGCCCGGTTGGCGTCAATTTGGAGCCGGTTGACCCAAATGCAAAACAGCTTGAGGAGCTTGCGACGCTGCCAAAAGGGAGAATGGCAACGGCCGAGTCGCTGCAACAAGCAAAACAGCTAGGATTTGATTTTGTTTGCCTAACCGGAAACCCGAAAACAGGCGTGACGAATGATGAGATTGTGAAAGCCATCGAAACGGCGCGGTCCATTTTAGGCGAGGATGCTCTCGTGATGGCTGGGAAAATGCACGCGGCAGGCGTTGCCGATGAAGCGGGAAGCGGGATCGTATCGGAAGAAGTGGTGGTGCGTTTCATTCACGCTGGTGCGGATGTCGTTTTGATGCCGGCTCCTGGAACGGTGCCGGGGGTGACATTAGACAAGACAGAGAAGCTTGTTCAGGTGGCGCATGAACATGGGGCGCTTGCGATGCTGACGATCGGCACAAGCCAAGAAGGAGCTGACGAGAGTACGATTCGTCAAATCGCGCTTGCAAGCAAAATGGCTGGGGCGGATCTACATCATATCGGCGACGCTGGCTATCATGGCATCGCTGTTCCAGAGAATATTATGGCGTATTCGATCGCCATTCGCGGCAGACGCCATACGTATATTCGCATGGCAAGATCGCCGTTGAGATAAAGTGGAATATGATCAGTCGGTCCCAAAAGCATTCGCTTTTGGGGCGTTTTTTTTGCCGGGAGAGGATAGGATGGGAGCCAAGATGATGGAAAAATAAGTTTGCGGATGTGGGAAACATTTGCCTTGTACCGCCGCCTCTATTTATTTTGTGATCAAATGAAAGAACAAATTTGTGATAAAATGAAAAAACAAATGGGAAAGCATTGCGAGTGGCGGGGAGAATATGATGATTGCCGAGCCATTATTTCATCTCATTCTCATTTTCAGCGTATTGTTGCCGCTTGTATCGTTGACAGTGTTGGCGCTGTTGGGGGTAGCAGAAAAAGAAGTGGATTATTGGCAGTTGGAACATGCGCGCCTTCGATTGGAAAAAGAACTTCAAGAAAGCAAGTATATGCAGCTCCATCAACAAATCCGACCGCATTTCTTTTTCAATGCGTTGAACGCTTTCTTATCCTTGGCGCGCTTAGGAAAAAATGAAGAAATGATTCGGGGAATGGAGCATTTTGCGCTGTTTTTGCGTGATAGCTATGAGACGAAACAGCCGCTTATTCCGTTCAAACAAGAATGGGCGCATACAAGCAACTATCTAAGCGGGGTCCATGGCACGCATTGCTGAGGAGACAGGATTTTCCAGTCAACATCATTTCAGTCATTTGTTTCGAAAATATGTCGGCATCCCGCCTACGAAGTATAAGGAGACCAATGGATAATGGACTGGTATATGCTTTTATTCATGGCATGCGTACTGCTGCTTGCTGCTGTGCCGCATATTGGTCGCCGCAGTTTTATCGGAGCGGAGGCGCTTGGATTAAGCAAGGGGGTCAATGCTCTGTTACTGCGTTTTGCATCCGGGGAGCTGCTGTTGTTTGGATGCTATGCTTTTATTCATGGCGGAGTGGCGGCGGGGGTGGTGACGGCTATGGCGGTATGGGCCGCCGTTTTTGTGCTTTGGCGTTCAGCAGCGGCCGTGCGCTATCGTTCCCTAACAAAGGAAGGGGATCGCTGGCCGGACTGCTGTTTTACGGCGCGGGCTTTGTTTTTCTTTCGGTTTTTTGTTCGCCTTCTTTCGATCGGCCGGCTGCTTACCGTTGTCGTGTTATGTGCCTATTTGTTGCAGCAACTCTTTCGTTTTTCTCCGACTTTTTTATTCATTTGGTTCGTCTATGTGTACGTGTTTACCGTGCTCGCCGGTTGGTTGGGGATGCGGAAAATCGGAACGGTTCTGCTATACATTGTTTATATAGTGATGGGAATGGTTCCGTTTGCCTATTATCTAACGGGCGGTGTGGCGCGGCAATATGAGATGATTGTACGAACTGTCCCAGCTTCCCTCGATGTGAACATGGTTTCGTTGTTCGTGTTGTTTTGGGCTGTGCTGGCGGCGGCTGCCGGGCAATGGTTGGCCGACGAGTATGTATGGGATATTGCATCAATATTGAAAAAAGAACGCGTTGCGCTGACGTTTTCTATGGCCGCGTTTTGCCTTGCTCCGCTTCCGTTGGCCGTTGCAGCCTTATGCGTCCCGTATGCGGCGGCCGCTTCGACTGCCGCCATACTGAAACGGTGGCTGCTTCATTCTTCTGTCTTGATTGCTTGGCCGCTTACTATTGCCTTGCTGGCGGCGTTGTCACTCAGCTTATCCCTTTCCTTGCATTCCGTTGTGCAAATTTTTTGGCACAGGTGGAGCAGGCATCTCTCATGGACATATGTCATCTCTTTTTTGCTTGTACTAGCCCTCTTTTTTATTGCTCCTCTTCTTCCGATGCGGATGGTCATGTTTTCGACCGCCTTGCTTGCCTCCTCGTGTTTTGGGTTGGCTGCTTTACGGACAGGAGAGAAACCGATGGGGGTTATAGGCATGATCGGATGGGTATGTTTGTTTGCTATCGCCTGGCGATGGGGAATGCGCCATAATGTGCTGGAGGCCATAGCATGGAATGGGATTGGCGGTTTCTTGTTTACTCAGATTTATCTATTAATTCAAAAAATAAAGAAGTAACAAAAATGAATCAAAAAAATGCAAAACAGTTTGTTTGCTCCCTGTTATAATGAGACAAAAACGAAAGGGAGGAAAGCGGACATGTCATTTGTTCCATGCACAACGGCCATTTATTCATTTAGCAAAAACCACCAACCGGTTCGAACAGTCCAGTCAGGGGAAACGTTTGTCATCGAAACGTACGACTGTTTCCAAAATCAAATTACTTCAAGCGAAACGCCGTTTGACTCGATCGATTGGAATCATATCAATCCGGCGACCGGACCGATCTATATTGAAGGGGCGGAACCCGGTGACATTTTAGCGGTAAAAATTGAACAGATTCGCCTCAAAGGACAGGGGGTCATGGCTGTCGGCCCAGGGCTCGGGGTGCTTGGCGACCGGATTCCGCAGTTTGAGGCAAAAATGATTCCAGTAGAAGAAAACCGGGCCGTATTTGACGAGCATCTTTCTATTCCATTAAATCCAATGATTGGCGTCATCGGGGTAGCGCCGAGCGGTGAGGATGTGTCGTGCGGAACGCCCGGGCCGCATGGCGGCAATATGGATACAAAGCTCATTACAACAGGGGCAACCGTTTACTTCCCGGTTTTTGTCAAAGGGGCGTTGTTCGCATTAGGCGATTTGCATGCGGCGATGGGGGACGGCGAAATCGGCGTGTCTGGTATCGAAATTTCGGGGGAAGTGACGGTCACCGTCCGGGTGATGAAAGGATATTCGCTTAACCATCCACTGTTGCAAAACGATGATGGCATTGCGACGATCGTCTCGGCCAAAACGTTGGATGAGGCGGTCAAACAGTCGGTTGAGGAAATGGTTAATTTGCTGTTGCCGCACACTCCGTTGACGCTGAACCATTTGACGATGGTGCTTAGCGCTGCCGGTCAGACACAAATCAGCCAAGTCGTTGACCCGCTCGTCACGGCGCGTTTCTTTGTACCGCGATTTGTGCTTGAAGCGTATGGCATCCGCCTGTTTGAGGATTGAGGAGGGAACGGCGATGGCGCAACTTGAAACGAACACATCGGTCGAGTCGCTTGGTTATAAACAGGAATTAAAACGGTCGCTCACATTTGTTGATTTGTTGATTTACGGAATGGTGTTCATGGTGCCGATCGCTCCTTTCGGCATTTACGGGTATGTAGCGCAAGGGTCAAAAGGGATGGTCGCCTTAGCATACTTAATCGGAATGGTGGGGATGATTTTCACCGCCTTGAGCTACGCCAGAATGGCCGAGGCGTTTCCAATCGCTGGTTCCGTGTATTCCTACGCCCAGCGGGGAATGAATGAATATGTCGGTTTTATGGCAGGCTGGGTCATTTTGCTTGATTACATTTTCGTTCCGGCTCTTCTCTATTTGGTCAGCGCTGCTGCCTTAGCCGATATTGTGCCGCAAGTGCCGATTTCCGTGTGGCTCGTTCTGTTTATTGCCATGAATACGGTCATTAATATTCTCGGGATCGAGATGACGGCCAAAGCGAACAAAGTGATTGTTGTTTTAGAGCTCATCGTCCTTGCAGTGTTTGTGATCACAGGAATTATTGCGATTATAAAAGGTGTCAATGGAGCGCAGTTTACGTTCAAACCGCTGTACGATCCTAATCATTTCAGCGCGGAGACGGTGATGGGGGCGGTGTCGGTGGCCGTCTTGAGCTTCCTTGGTTTTGATGCGGTGTCGACGCTGGCTGAGGAAACAAGGGACGGGAAATCATCGATCGGCAAAGCGATCATTTTCGCTTTGCTCGTTGTCGGTGCGCTTTTCATCGTGCAAACATGGGTCGCCGCTCTCATTTGGCCTGATTATACGACGTTTAAAAACGCGGACGTGGCGTTTTATCAGATTGCGGAGCTGGCAGGCGGACCATGGCTGAAATGGACAACGATCGTCGCCACCGCGCTTTCGTGGGGGATCGCGAACGCGCTCGTCGCCCAAGCAGCCATCTCCCGCATTTTGTACAGCATGGGTCGCGACCGTAAACTGCCCAGTGTGCTGGCTAAAGTGCATCCGAAATTTCAAACGCCATACGTCAGCACATTGCTTGTCGCTGTGATTTCGCTCATTGTCACGACGGTGTTCGCCTCACAAATTGATAAACTCGCTTCGCTTGTCAACTTTGGCGCCCTGACGGCTTTCCTCTTTTTGCATGTGTCGGTGATGAACTATTTCTTGCGCAAACAAAAGAGTAACGATTATATTAATCATCTCTTGTTTCCGCTCATCGGTTTTGTTATCATCGGCTATGTATGGATGAATCTGGACCCGCTCAGCAAAAAGCTAGGATTGATTTGGATCGCGATTGGACTCGTTTATCTGGTCTTTTTGCGACTCACGAACAAAGACTCCCGTCTAAGCGGGGAACTGTAGTTGCTTGTAAGGCCTGACGCCGTCATAAAAGGCGTTGGGTCTTTCGTTTTTTGCCGACGATGAAACATTTTTTCGATCGCGACGTATTACGAATGAGAGTACGGCGCCTTGTTAAGGCAAAACACCGTTCATCCGCAATAGGCGGGCGCCGATAAAACATGGAAGGAGCCGGGGGAACATGAGCATGTTTGGAAAAGTCGCCGCCGATGTGCTTGGGCTAAGCGACATCGGCTCGGTTATTCAACCGAAAGACTATGACAAAGTAGATGCCGATGATTATGTGATGCACGAGGATGGAGAAAAAATCTATTTTCTTATCAAATCGAAATCGGATGAGTATTGCTTCACCAACCGCGCGCTCATTCATCTGGACGGCACGAGCGCTGCGAGCAAAAAACGGACGCTGCGCCGCTACGATTACTATAAGCATCCGATTTCCGACGTGTCGCTCGAAACAGCCGGGACGGTCGACTTGGACGCGGAAATCAAATTTAAAATCGGGTCGCACTGCTATTCGATTGATGTGCATAAAAAGCATATTGAGGAATTGAAAGATTTGTATAAATCGCTGCTGGCGATCGCGGAGATTTGCCATGAAAACGAAATGAAATTCCACTATGCTGAGCGGAGTTTGGAACTGGCGGTCAAGGTGTTTGCCAACATGCGCGGCGACGGCGTCAATGTGTCGGCGGATTTTCAGGCCGTGAATGAATACGCTTTTTGCTGGCTGACGGAAGCGAAAAAGAACTATACGGTGAAGGATTTCGGGTTTGTGTTTGACAAATATATTCAACAGTGACGAGATGAAGGTTGTATCGGGGAAAGACGCCGTGCCAGAGGTGGGGCGTCTTTCCTAATTTTTTTAGCGACATATGGAAAAGGAACGTTTCTCCGCAGCCGGAAGAAACTCAAAAGATGAGGTTTGTGGGAATCGATGAATAGGCAACATGGCGGCATTTGACATCGCGGAGCTCGATGCAACGGCGCATGCGGCGTTCCGTACAAAACACGGACACTGGAGCCGAGCTGCCTGACCGCAAAAGTGATCGATGACCGCCTGCCGCCAGCCCACTGTAAATTCACAGTTGTCAAATGCCAGGCCTTGCTTTAATATAAAAATGTCCATATCCGATAACTAAATCAACTCGCAGCAAGGCGCCGAAAAGGCTTAATAGGGAATCCGGTGGGAATCCGGAGCTGTCCCCGCAACTGTCAATGCGGACGAAATGAAATCGCCACTGTACGGACGGATGGCTTGCGCTGTTTTCCGTACGGGAAGGCTTCAGAGTAGGATGAAGCATGAGCCAGTAGACCTGCCTTGCTTGCCGCAGTTTCCGAATCTTCGGGGGGTGAGACGCGGAAACAGTCGCATAGGGCATTGTTGTGCCCATTGGCGGTCTGTTTCGCGCTCATTCCCAGATTTAGGCGGAATGGGCGTTTTTTATTGTACATACATCACTGAAGGGGGAATGACGGATGAAACGTTGGACATGGCCGGCGGTGGTGGCGGTGTTCTTCCTTCTGGCCGCCGTGCTGGTCGGCTGCAGCGGTGGAGCCAATAGCAACGCCCAGCCAGCGAAAAAAGAAGAACCGAAAACGGAACAAGCGGCGTTTCCGGTGACGGTGAAAGACGGGCTTGGCGAGGATGTCACGATCAAAGCGGAACCGAAAAAGATCGTCTCGCTCATCCCAAGCAATACGGAAATCGCCTATGCGTTGGGGTTGGGCGATAAGATCGTCGGCGTCAGCGATTTTGACAATTACCCGGAAGACGTCAAAACGAAAACGAAAATCGGCGGCATGGAATTCAACGTCGAGAAAATCATTTCGCTCAAACCGGATCTTGTCTTGGCCCACGCGTCAAGCGCCCATAACTCGCGCGATGGCCTCAAGCAATTGAAAGACGCCGGCATCACCGTGCTTGTCGTGAATGACGCGAAGTCGTTCGACGATGTGTATGCGTCCATCGAATTGATCGGCAAAGCGACCGGGGCGTCGGACAAAGCGAAGCAAGTGATTGATGAGATGAAAGAGAAGCTTGCGCAAATTCAAGAAAAAGCGAAACAAATCCCGGCGGACAAACAAGCGAACGTCTGGATTGAAGTGTCGCCGCCGCCGCAGCTGTATACGGCCGGCAAAGGGACGTTTATGGATGAGATGCTTCAAGTGATTTCAGCGAAAAACGTCGCCGGCAGCTTGGAAGGCTGGCCGATGGTGACGGAAGAAAAAGCAGTGGCCTATAAGCCGGATGTGATCATCACGACATACGGCGGAGCGAAGCAAGTGTTTGCGCGCGCTGCTTGGAAAGACGTGCCGGCGGTGAAAAACAAGCGGGTGTATGACGTCAACACCGACTTAGTAAGCCGCCCGGGTCCGCGCCTTGTCGAAGGGGTCGAGGAACTTGCCAAAGCCGTTTACCCGGATGTGTTCAAGTAAAACGTGGATGTATATATTGGCCGTCACGGCGGCCATGTTATCGTTGCTCGTAGGGATATCGACAGGATCGCTGTCGATTCCCTTTTCTTCTATTGTTCGCATTCTTGCGTCCGAATGGTTTGGTATGCCGCTTCCGTCTGACATTCCGGCCGATTGGGTGCCGATCGTGATGGCGATCCGCTTGCCGCGCGTCGTGCTCGCTTTTTTGGTCGGGGCGTCATTGGCGCTGGCTGGCGCGGCGTTCCAAGGGTTGCTGAAAAATGCGCTCGCCGATCCGTACACGCTCGGCGTCTCGTCCGGCGCCTCGGTCGGGGCGGTGCTCGTCATCTTTCTCGGCTGGCAATGGCCGCTCTTTGGCACGTTCACGCTGCCGATCGTGAGCATTTTATGCGGCATGGCGACGCTTGTCGCCGTTTTGGCGTTCACTCGCGCGGTTGAGCCGCAGCTGTCGGTTGAGACGATCATTTTAGCCGGCATTATCTTCGGCGCGTTTTTCAGCGCCTTCATTTCACTGATGATCGCTTTGACCGGGGAAGAATTGCGGCAAATCATCTCATGGCTGATGGGAAGCGTCGCGATGCGCGGCTGGAAATACAGCGGGCTTTTGTTGCCGTTTTTTCTCATCGGCGCGGCGGTGCTTCTCGCCAACGGCCGCGAGTTGAACGCGTTTGCTTTTGGCGAGGCGGCGGCGCTTCATGTCGGCGTTGATGTTACGCGCCGAAAAGTCATCATTTTGACGGCGGCGGCGCTGCTCACCGGCGCGGCGGTGTCGGTGTCCGGGACGATCGGTTTTGTTGGGCTCGTTGTTCCGCATATGGTTCGGCTTGTGTGCGGGCCAAACTATCGGGTGCTGCTGCCGCTGTCTCTCTTGTATGGCGGTGCGTTTCTTGTGCTTGCCGATGTGGCGGCGCGGACGATCATTGAACCGCGCGAACTGCCGATCGGCGTCATCACCGCGCTGATCGGCGCCCCGCTATTTGCCGTCTTGTTTTTCCGAAAAATGAAGCGAAAGATGGGATGATGATGCTTGAGGTGCGGGCCGTATCGCATCGGTATGGACCAAAGCAAGTGCTTGATCGTGTGACGTTTTCCGTGGAAAAAGGGGAGCTGTTTGGCATCGTCGGGCCGAACGGCAGCGGAAAAACGACGCTGCTGAAACTCATTTGCAAAGAGCTTCCGCTTGCCAGCGGTGAGATCAAGATTCATGGCCAGCCGCTTTTGGCGCTGTCTGCGAAGCAATGGGCGCGGTTTGCCGCTGTCCTGCCGCAGACGGCGGAGGCGGCGCCCGGCTATACGGTGAGAGAAACGGTGGCGCTCGGCCGCTACGCCCATCAGCGCGGCTTGTTTCCGACGTGGACGAAAGAGGATGAAGCGGCGGTTCAAGAAGCGCTTCGTGCGGTCGGCTTGGCTGACAAAATCGATGAGCCGCTTGAGCGGCTAAGCGGCGGCGAGCGGCAGCGCGCCTATTTGGCGCGGGCGCTTGCCCAAAAGCCGCAGCTGCTCTTGCTGGATGAGCCGACGAACCATATGGATGTGAGCGGCCAAGTCCGGCTTTTGGACCGGCTCGCGGAAGCTGCCCGCTCCCGCGATTTGACGGTCGTCGCCGTCTTTCACGATATGAACGTCGCTAGCTTATATTGCGACCGGGTGCTTGTGTTAAAAGAAGGAAAAACAGCGGCGCTTGGAACGCCGACAGATGTGATGACGCCGGCGCTGCTTGAGGAAGTGTTTGCCGCGCCGATTGTGCGTCTGGCTCATCCGGCGGCGGCAAAGCCGATGTTTTCGTTTGTGCCGAAAGGGAAACAAGAAGAATCGTCGGCCGGCGGGCTGCGTTTGTCCTTTCTTGATGACGCCGCTGTTCTGGCCTCCTGCCAGCCGCTTCGCGTCCTGTCCTCGGCATTGATCGGCGCTGGGTTTCAATGGGCGACCCATTTTGTCAACCGCCAAGTCGGGTTGGATTACGATTGCGGCGATGCGGAAGGAGACATGCGCCGCTATTTGGAGCAGCACGGGTTTTCGCCGGAACGAACGATCGGCATGATGACGGCGGTTGACGTCCATGATGCCGTTTGGCTTCAGAAAGAAGGGGAAGCGTTTTCGGTTGCAATCATGACGACCGCTGGCGTCGGCAATGCGGTTGATGCCGCTCGGGCGTGGCAGCATAAGCCGCTTGCGGCAAGGCCGGGAACGATCAATATGGTGATTGTCATTGACGGAGTGCTGACGGAAGCGGCGTTTGTCCAGGCGATGATGACAGCGACGGAAGCGAAGGTAAAAGCGCTCGCCGACTGTTCGGTTTGCGACCTGGAAACAGGGACGCTTGCCACCGGCACGTCGACCGATTCGCTCGCCGTGGCGGCGACGCAAACCGGGCGGACGTTTGCCTATGCCGGAACGGCGACGGAACTCGGGCGCGCGATCGGTCGGCTCGTGTATGAAGCGACGATCGAGGCGCTTGACCGCTACAAGCGGCGGAGGGGGCGGCGATGACGCATTTGCTGGCAATGACGTTGGCTTTGCTGTTGGATGCGCTGCTTGGCGACCCGCGCTGGCTGCCGCACCCTGTGCGCGGGATGGGAACGCTGATTGCGTGGCTTGACCGCCGCTGGAATCAAGGAACAAAGCGGCGGGCGAAAGGGGCGGCGGCCGTGGCGGTCGTGTTGGCCGCTGTTTACGGGGTATCGGCGTTGGTCGTTTATGTGGGCTACGCGCTGTCCGTATACGTGGGGGTGGCGATCGAGGCGGCGCTCATTTTCACCACCATTGCGACCAAAAGCCTCGCTGAAGCGGCTGAGGATGTGCGCCGGCCGCTTGAAGCGGGCGATCTTCCCGAGGCGCGGCGGGCGCTGTCGATGATCGTTGGCCGCGACACCGAGCGGCTCGATGAGGCCGGCATCACCCGCGCCTGCGTCGAAACGGTGGCGGAAAATACGAGCGACGGCATCACGGCTCCGCTCTTTTACGCGGCCTTGGGCGGCGCGCCGCTTGCCATGCTGTACCGGGCAGTGAACACGTGCGATTCGATGCTCGGCTATAAAAATGAAACGTATCGCGAATTTGGCTGGGCGGCCGCCCGGCTGGACGATGCGCTCAACTACATTCCGGCGCGGCTGACGGCGCTCGTGATGGTGTTGGTTTGCGGCGGCCGCCGCCTTCGTTTGGCGCTGTCGATCTTGTTTCGCGATGCCCGCCGCCACCCAAGCCCGAACAGCGGCTGGCTCGAGGCGGCGATGGCTGGATTGCTTGGGGTGCAGCTGGGCGGGACGAATACATATGGCGGCGTCGTCTCTGAGCGGCCGACACTCGGCGATCCCGATGTTCCGCTGCGCTCGGTTCATATTCGCCAGGCGGTCGGCATCATGATCAGAACGGTGCTCGCCTTTACGTTATTGCTGCTATGGATCGGGGGGATGATCGTTGCGTTGGCCGGCGCATGGGGCGAATCCGCTCGTGTTGTATGAGCAATGCGGATTGGCCCCTCCAGACGAATACATTGATTTCAGCGTCAATACGAACCCATATCGCCTGCCGCCGTCGGCTTGGCCGAACGGCGAGGAATGGATTCGCTGGGCCGGTGAGTATCCGGATTCGGAAGCGAAGGCGCTCAGGGAGCTCGTTGCCAAGCAGGAGCAGATTCGACCCGGACAAGTGCTGGTGACGAACGGGGCAGCGGAGGCGATTTATTTGTTGGCCGCGCTGCTTGCCGGCCGGCGCGTCGGCATCTTGGAGCCGACGTTTTCCGAGTATCGGCGCGCCTGCCTTGCTTACGGATGCGAAGTCAAGTCTTTGCTGGCAGAGGAAAGCCGCGGTTTTTCGTACGACATTGACCAAGCGGCGGCATGGGCGGCGGAATGCGACGCGGTTTTTTTCTGTCATCCGAACAATCCGACCGGAACCGTGATGCCGGAGCGTGATCTCCGCTCGCTCGTCGCTGCAGCGGACCAAGCGGGGACGTATATCGTGGTGGATGAGGCGTTCTATCCGTTTTGGCGCGGCGGATTTACAGCCATGCGTTGGCTGGATCGCTATCCGCGCCTCATTGTGCTTCGATCGTTGACGAAAATTCATCATCTGGCCGGCGTGCGCCTTGGTTATGTCGCTGCCGACGAGGCGGTGATCGCTTCGCTGAAAACGCATCAGCCGCCATGGAGCACAAACTGCATCGCCCAACAATTGGCGCTTCGTTTCATGGCGATGGAATCGTTTGTCAAGTGGACGAAAGAACGGATCGCCGCCGAGCGGGAGCGCGTGTTTCGGTCGCTGCCGGCCGGCCGGTATGCCGTCTCGCCGTCGGTCGTCAATTTTTACTTGCTGCGTCCGCTCTCCGGACGGACAGAGGATTTGTTTTTCTATTTATTGCAGCAAGGAATCGTCCCGCGGCATACAATGAATTTTCCTGGACTGGACGGACGTTACGTGCGGCTTGCGGTCAAAACGCAGGTGGAAAACGATCGGCTTCTTGAAGCGCTTGCGAGGTGGAGCGGATGATGGTGTTTGTCAGCGGCGCCGCGCGCAGCGGAAAAAGTGAAGCGGCGGAAATATGCGCCATCCGGCTTTCTCGCGGCGGTCGGCTTCACTATATCGCCACCGCGCAGGCAATGGATGAAGAAATGACGGAGCGCATCCGCCGTCATCAAGAGCGGCGCGCGGCGCAGGCCGCGCATTGGACAGTGTGGGAAGCCCCGTTCTCTTCTCAGGAGATTGCCGCTTCCTTGCACCCTGATGATGTTGTTCTGCTTGATTGCTTGACCACATGGCTCGCCCACGAGCTGTTCTTTGGTGAAAATTGGAAAACAGACGCAACCGCTCAAGCTGTTGCTTGCCGCATGCTCGATGAAGTGCGGGCGTGGGCGGATGCCTGCCGTGCGGTCGTGATTGTATCGAACGAGCTGTTTGCCGGGGGTGTTCCGGATGATCCTGGCACATTTCGCTACATGAAAACGCTTGGCTTGCTTCACCAACAGTTGGTCGCGGAAGCGGCGGCCGCCGCGGTCGTTGAATGCGGCCTTCTCCGCGTGAAAAAAGGGCGGTGGCCGGGATGAAGCAAGCATGGAACGGATGGTTGTTGGCGCTGCAGCTGTTTACCACGATCCCGATTCGGCGCTCGATCGCATGGAACGCCGCCCATGTCCGCTGGCTCGTGCGCTGTATGCCGCTTGCGGGGGCGCTGATCGGGGCGCTTTCGGCCGGAGTGTATGCACTCTTTTCCACGTTTTCATTCAGCTCGCCGCTTGTTTGGGCGCTTCTTCTTCTTTGGCTCGGCATTTGGATGGCCGGGGGGATGCACGCTGACGGCTTTATGGATGTGAGCGACGCGTTTTTTTCGTACCGCGACGTCAAGCGGCGGCAAGAGATCATGTCCGATCCGCGCGTCGGCGCGTTTGCGGTGTTGTCGCTTATTTGTTTGTTGTCATTTCGTTGGCTGTTTCTGTACGAATCGCTCCAGACAGGCATTCCGCCGGCGCTGTTCGCCGCCGTTCCGCTGTTGTCGCGGGCCGGGGCTGCCTGGCTTCTTTCCGTCGGCAAGCTGGCAAAGCCGACAGGAATGGCTGCATCGCTTCGCGAATATAGTTCATGGCGTGATGCCATTTGGGCGCTTGGACTCGCTTTTGTATTGCTTTCGCTTCTTTGTGCATCCACCGCCATTTCGGTGCAAACAGGGGCGGCGCTGGCTGCAGCGGCTGTCGTTTTGGCGGCGGCGGCAAAGCCGTGGGCGGAAAAACAGTTTGGCGGCATCACCGGTGATGTGCTCGGCGCGCTGATCGAAGGAGGAGAGACGGTGCTATGGGGCGTCATTTGGCTCTTACACTCATCCGTCATGGGATGACGGAACAAAACCGACGTCGGGCGTATATCGGCTGGACGGACGCGCCGCTTGCGGCCGCGGAGCGCAATCGGTTGTGCCGCTTGCAGCTTGAGCGGCCGTATCCGGTCGACTGCATGGTTACAAGCGACCTTCACCGCTGTCGAGAAACGGCCGCCTTGCTGTTTGGCGGACGCGGGGCAGATTGGTGCACCAGCCGTTGGCGCGAGCTTCACTTTGGCGCTTGGGAAGGAAAAACGTTTGCTGAGCTGGAAGCGGAGCCCGCCTACCGCCAATGGCTTGCGTCGCCCTTTTCTGCGGCGCCGCCCGGCGGGGAGCGTTATGCCGACTTTCAAGCGCGCATCAAACAGGCGCTTGCGGAGACGATTGCTTTCGCTGAGCGGGCGGGCGCCCGTCATGTGGCTGTCATCACCCATGGCGGCCCGATTCGCCTCCTGCTCGAGCAGTATGCGCCCGATGCTCGTTCGTTTTGGGAATGGGAGGTGCCATTTGCCGGCGGATATACATTGGAATCGACGATCGAGCGTTGGAAAGGGGGAGAGCGGTGCATTTCGTTATCGGTGGTGCGTTTCAAGGAAAACGAAAATGGGTGAGGGAACGGTATGGAATAAATGATGGAGTTCATATTGTATGGAATAACGGTTATGTGGAGCCGTATAGGCCGCCGGATGGCATCGAAACGGCAAAAACGGTCGTCTTTGACGGGTTGGAAGCCGCCATCCGCCCCCGTCCGGACCCAGACGAGTGGGAATCCTATTTCCGCGCTTGGCAGCGGTGGGAAGCGGCAGCGCCTAACCGCACGGTCGTTTGGATCGGCACCGATGTGACGCAAGGCGTTGTTCCGGTTGATCCGCAAGAGCGGCGCTGGCGCGACGCCGTGGGAATGTGCTACCAGCGACTAGCTTCCTTGTGCTGCCGCGTCGACCGGCTTTGGTGCGGACTGGCGGAACAATTGAAATAAGGGGGAGAGGAACAGTGAAATTGTATACGCGAACAGGAGACCAAGGGAAAACGAGTTTAGTCGGCGGGCGCGTGGACAAAGACCATTTGCGCGTCGAGGCGTACGGAACGATTGACGAGGCGAATTCGTTCATCGGATGGGCGCTTGCGTTATTGGCCGGCGATGAACGGTTTCGCGACCTTTGCGCTGAGCTGCAAAAAATCCAGCACGAGCTGTTTGACTGCGGCGGCGACCTGGCCATCGTCAACGGCAAGCTTCCGTATAAGGTGACCGAGGCGATGGTCACATTTTTAGAAGAGCGCATTGATGCGCACGTGCAAGAAGCGCCGCCATTGCAAAAATTCATTTTGCCGGGCGGCTCCAAGGCGGCTGCGGCGCTCCATATGGCGCGTACGGTGGCAAGACGGGCGGAGCGGTGCATCGTTTCCTTGCAAAAAGCGGAGCCGATCAACGATGTTGTGCTCAAATATATGAACCGCCTGTCCGATTATTTGTTCGCCGCTGCCCGGGTCGTGAACGCGCGTTTAGGGGTGAAGGACATCGAGTATGAACGGAGCGCGATTGTGTTCCGCGACAAGGAGGAGAAACAATGAACCGCCGCTTGGCTTGGACGGCCGTTTGTTTGGCGCTTTCGGCGATCGGATCGTTCATCAAGCTGCCGACGTTTGTCGGCAGCATCGCTTTGGACAGCGCACCGGCGCTTGTCGCCGCCGGGGTTCTTGGCCCGCGCGCCGGAGCGGCGGTCGCTGGGCTTGGGCATTTGGTTTCGGCGTTGATCGGCGGTTTTCCGCTCGGCCCAGTTCATTGGTTTGTCGCTCTTGAAATGGCGGGGCTTGGCGCCCTGTTCGCCGTGCTGCATCGGCGGGGATGGAAAATAGGCAGCGCTGTCGTCTTTTTCATCGGCAATGCGTTTTTGGCGCCGTTGCCGCTTGCCGTTTCGTTCGGCTGGCCGTTTGTTTTTGCCGTCATTCCGCCGCTTTCGGTAGCCGCGGCGGTCAACGTGTTGATCGCTTTGGCCGTCATGCCGGTTGTCGTCCGGTTGGCGGCGAAAGCGGGGGTGGAGGCGCCGCATGCGTGATGTGCTTTTCCTTCCGTTTGCCGACGGCATGGAGCTCGCCGTTGCGGCCGACGGTTCGGCGGCGGTCGGGGACAAGCCGGGTGATGTGGTGTCCGTCTCGGTGGATGTTGTTGCGTATTTTTCCGCCCGCGTTGCCTTGATGGAGCTGTTGAGCGTCGGAGCGGAAGCGAGGGTCGTCGTGCTGCAAAACTTCATCGCTGATGACCGGTGGGAAGCTCTTTGCTGCGGTATCAGGAGAACGTGCCGCGAGCTGGGGATCGATCTCCCGATCACCGGCAGCACGGAATCGAATTTTCCCACCGTGCAGTCGGCGCTTGGAGTGACGGCCATCGGGACGGTGGCCAACGAACGGAAACGAATCGGCATCACGCCCGAAGAGGCGAAGTTTGCCGTCATCGGCCGTCCTCTCGTCGGCTCGGCCGTGCTTTCACATCCGGAATGGGTTGCGCCGCTTCCGCTGTTTGCCGCGCTTCTCCGCACACCATACATTTACGAATTGATTCCCATCGGCTCGAAAGGTATTTATTACGAATGGACACAGCTGTTAGCCGCTAACGGCCGCCAAGGGCGGGCCTGCGCATGCCCGCTTCCGCTCTTTTCCTCCGGCGGCCCGGCGACGTCGGTGCTTGTCAGTTATGATCCAGATGGCGAACGTGAAATCAAAAAGCAAGCCGGCTCTCTCTTTTTTCCACTGCACGTCGAGTGGTAAAAGCCGGCTGCTTTTGGTGAAAAAATCATTCCCTTTTTCGCTCGGACCCGTTATCATGAAGATAATGGGATTTTTTTGTCGTGGTCCATGGAGGAGATAGGGGGAGAGAAGCGATGGACCCCGTCTTTGAACAGTTGTATGAAAAGTACCATCATGATTTGTTTAATTTTTTATTCTACATGGTGCGGAATCGAGAGCAGGCCGAAGATTTGGTTCAGGAAGTGTACGTCAGAGTGTTGCGCTCATACAAACGATTTAAAGGGCAGTGCAGCGAAAAAACGTGGCTGCTGTCCATTGCGCGCCATGTGGCCATTGATTTTTTTCGCAAGCAAAAACGCCGACGCCAATGGGCTGGTTCGGCGGAATGGAGCGAGGAACAAATCGGCGCCGACGAGCCGATTCCTGAGGAAATGGCGATTCAAAAAGAGGAAATTCAGCTTATGTACCGTGGTTTGGCGCGCTGCACGGTTGATCAGCGGCTTGTGCTCGTCCTTCGATTCATCCAGTCGCTGTCGATCGCGGAAACGGCGGAAGCGCTCGGCTGGACGGAAAGTAAAGTGAAAACGACGCAGCACCGCGCACTAAAGGCGCTCAAGCAATATATGGAGGAAGAGGCAAAACAGGAGGGGTGGCGGTGTGAAAAAGCTCAATTGGAATGAGCGATGCATTGAACATGGCCTTGAACAGTTGCCCGTCATCAAAGACCGGCGCACGAAAGAAGAAGTGTATGTCCGGCTGGTGCGCGCTCAGCGGATGGCGCGCTGGAAGCGGCGTTGGCTCCCAGCGGTTGCATCGGCGGCCGTGCTTGCATTGGCGGTTTATGCCGGTCCGCATTTTATCGTTCCAACACGTTCGGACAAAAACGAGGCTTCCTCATCCCCTGTTCAGACGCTAGAGGCGGATGGCGCTTCCTCTCACCCAAAAGCGATGATGGCCGCCAGCGAACCGGCGAATGCAGTGGTGATTGCCTTGCCCGATGAGCGAATCGGCCAAGTGGTGCCAGTGGTTGTTCCCCTTCCTGGCCGTTTTGCGCCGAAAGAACGGCTGTCCGCGGCGCTCGGTGAGCTTGCCCGTTCCCCGTTGCGTGAGGCGTCCGCGTGGCTCGACGGTGTGAAGATGGCCCCGGCGGCAGGCGATGGGCGCGTATGGGTTGTTCGCGTTCCAGCGAGCCATCGCGTGTTTGCCGCCAGCCATGAGGAACAGCGCCTCTTTTTCGACGCGGTCATGGAAACAGTGCGGCAGATGGGCGGGCGAAGCATCCGCTTTTTCACTGGGGAGGAGGAGGGGCTCGATTTGCCAGTGTTGGGTCGTCTAAAAACGACAAAAATCAATGAGCAGAAGCGAATGTATTATCAAAACCGCTCCTCCTCCTTCGGCTATCCGGTGCTCATCCCGGCGCTAGGCAGCGCCCGCTCGTTTCCTGAGGCGCTGCAGCAGATGAAAAAATCGACGATCCACGGGCTTGAGCCGGCCATTCCACCAGGGGTGGAAGTTGATTCGGTCGATGTCGATGCGCGCCATGCTACGGTCCGGCTTCATTTGTCCGCTCGGCCAAGCGCGGAAGAAGCGGCGAGCATGGCGGAGGCCGTGCTGCTGACGGCGAAAGAGTTTGGGCTGCTTGACGTCACATTCGAATCGAGCGGGTTATCGACTCTTGGCCCGTATCCGCTTGGGAAGCCGATCAACGTGCCGGCCGGACCGAACGCCGCGTTGCTGGCAACCGGCCCGTAGCCGCCAGCGTGAGCTCTTAGCGGTTTTTAGACGGTATCATTTTGTTACAGAAAATGCCGTCTGAAAGCCCACGGTTTGAATCGTGGGATGAAAGACGGCGTTGCTCGGTAATCTCTTCATGGGATTGCTTAGAGCAACCATTTTTTATCTTTAATTGTTTGAGTATGACCATTAAACTGATACAATTAATAATATGGAACAAAAATATCGAAGAACGAAAACAACTGTATCGTTGATTCACTATCATTTTGTTTTTTGCCCGCGTTATCGAAGAAACGTGTTAGTGAACAAAGTGGAAGAGCGATTCAGGCAGTTAGTAGAAGAAATTTGCCAAGAGAATGATTGGATCATTCTTGCTATGGAAGTGATGCCTGATCGTTGTCATTTGTTCTTGAATGGCCTCCCTTCTGATTCTCCATCAGATATGATGGCAAAAGTGAAAGGAGTGACTTCCAGACGATGAAGGGAAGAATTTCAACACTTGTCTCATCTGCCAAGTCTTTGGACACGCTTTTTCTTCGTTAGTACAGCAGGGAATGGATCAAGCGAAACCATCAAACATTATGTGGAATCTCAAAAGAAAAGGGGGTGAACCCATGCCGACGATCACACTAAGGCTGGAACTGCACAACCCAACGAAAGTCAAACAGGAAATGTATGAACGGATGACAGAAGTGAATACAGAGTTTGCGAATTGGCTGTTGGATCATCCAGAACTGAATCAAGCGACGAGCAAAATTTTTAAAGAGTTTTCGTCGCAGCGGTTTCCTTCCGCCGTCGTGAATCAAACGATTCGAGAAGTGAAGTCCCAAAAGAAAAACCAGAAAACAAAGAAGTTTCGAACATTCTGGTGTTGCTTTAACAATCAAAACGTGAAGGTGGAAAAGAAAGGAGCGTTCTACACGGTTTCCTTCCCCACACTGGAGAAGCGAATTGGCGTGCCGGTCGTCACGCACCCCTATCAAGAAGCATGGCTGAATCGGCTGCTTAACGGAACCGCCAAACAAGGGGCCGCCAAGCTCTACAAAAAGAGAAAGAAATGGTGCTTGGCTGTTGCGATCACAGTTGAAGTCCAACAACGGGAAGAAACGAAGGTAATGGGCGTTGATTTGGGACTTCGTTATATCGCTGTGGCCAGCGTGGGAACGAAATCGTTGTTTTTCAAAGGGAGCCAATGCGCCTTTGTACGCCGACGCTATGCGGCTTTGCGGCGAACGTTGGGCAAAGCGAAGAAGCTCCATATGATTCGCAAAATCGGCCGCAAAGAGTCCCGCTGGATGAAGGACCAAAATCACAAAATCAGCCGTCAAATCGTCAACTTTGCGCTCGCCAACGGTGTTGGCGTGATTCGGATGGAAGATTTGACGGGCATTCGGAAACGGGCAACATCGGCCAAAGAAGCAGGACGAAGCCTTCACTCTTGGGCGTTTCATCAACTGCAAACGATGATTGCCTATAAAGCGGAAATGGCGGGCATTCGGGTGGAGTGGGTGAAGCCGACCTACACGAGCCAAGCATGCCGATGCGGGCATCGAGAGAAAGCAAATCGAAACGGCATCCGCTTCCAATGTCAAAAATGCGGATATGCGATTCATGCCGACTTGAATGGCGCGATCAACATCGCCAAAGCGATTTCGGGCTTCGCCGCCTAACCTAGCGCACTGGTCACAGGTGCGCCGCCCATCGGGGTACATTCTAACCCGATGGGACGGGGTGATGACACACCCCTGATCTTGGGCGTGGTCTGAACCAGAAATGGATGAGGACGTGAGCGACCCAAGAATCCCACGGCTTTAGCCGTGCGGAGTGTCAAATTTTTGGTAATGTCGACGCGAGGCCGTTCTATCGGCGTTCGTTTTGACATAAGACATATATGGTGTGACATAGGCAAGGAGGGATGGAAATGGGCGATGTGATGAGACGCCTCTTGGCGGTGGCTGGTGTGGCGGTATGCGTCGGACTGTTGTTTCTTGTCGGCGCCAACGGATGATTGGATGAATATTCGCAAAACGGTTGTCCTTTCTTGCGGTAATGCGTTATAATGAGAAAAACAGCAGGAGAGGAGAAACACCGATGTTGACCGATTATCATAACCATTTGGAACGAGGGGCGTTGACGCTTGATTATTTGCGCCAGTTCACGGATGCAGCGGTCAAAAAAGGCATCCAGCATTTCGGCATTTCCGAGCACGCGTACCATTTTTACCAAACGAAAAACATTTTGTCCAACCCGTGGGTCGACGCGCGCCGCTGCTACGATATGGACGATTATGTCCGGCTGTTCCACGAAGCGTGGGATGCGGGCCTCGATGTGAAAATGTCGATCGAAATGGATTATACGCCGGGCAAACACGAGGAAATGGCCGCCTTTATCCGCTCATACGAGTTTGACTATGTCATCGGTTCGATCCATTGGGTCGACGATTTCGGCATCGACTTAGCCGAATATCGCCACGAGTGGGAACGGCGCGATTTGTACGATACATACCGCAAATATTTCGATCAAGTCGTGACGCTCGCCGAGTCGAATTTGTTTGACATTATCGGCCACCTCGATTTGGTGAAAATTTTTAAATACGTCCCGGAAGATGAGGAATTTTTGCTTGAACAATACGATCGGGCGACAACAGCGCTCGCCAATTCGAAAACGTGCGTCGAAATCAGCACCGCCGGGCTGCGCAAGCCGGTTGGCGAACTGTATCCGGATCCGCGCCTGCTCCAAATGTGCTATGACAAAGGCATTCCGATTGTGTTGTCGTCCGACGCGCACGTGCCTGAGCATGTCGGCGCCGATTTTGACAAGGCGGTGGAACTCGCCCGCAGTGTCGGCTACACCGAGCTGATGACGTTCTCGAAAGGCGAGCGGAAGGCGGTGCCGCTCGGCTGAACGGAACTGACAAAACACGAGGGTGTCCCAAAAGGATCGGGACACCCTTTCTTAGTATGTAGGCGTAAAACAATCATGAAGAAACGATGCATTGTGTTTGGTTTAAGGAAAAACAACCTTTTGGGTCATGATCATCGCCTTTTCGCAAGAGGGAACTATACGATGCGAATGGCTGCTGTGGGGCTTGCTCGAACGAAAAACGCAGGCTCCTTTCTGGGAAGGCCTGCGTTTTTTGTATGATCTGCCCGCAGAAGCGGGTGGTTACGCTTCGAGCCGCTTCACCGTTTCGATGTCATCAATTTGCGCCAACGCCTGCAATACCTCATCATCAACCGGTTTGTCAAGCGATAAGATCATCATCGCCTTGCCCCCCGCTTCTTGGCGGCCGACTTGCATGGTGGCGATGTTGACATCGTGCGCCCCAAGCACGTTCCCGACTTTGCCGATCATCCCCGGCCGGTCTTGGTGCTGGATATACAGGAGATGGCCTTCCGGGGCAAAGTCGATGGCGACGCCGTCAAAATGGACGATGCGGTCGCCGTAGTTCGGCACGTGCGTCCCTTTGATGGTGAACGTTTTGTTTTCGCCATGGACGGTGAGCGAAATGCAGTTCGCATAGCCGTGCGTTTCATCGGAAAATTTTTCGCCGTATGTGATGCCGCGCTCTTTGGCGACCATGGCGGCGTTCACCTCGTTGACGGTTGAGGCGACGCGCGGCCGCAGGAAGCCGGCGAGCAGGCTGCGGGTGATGTACGTCGTCTCCAGATCAGCGACCGTGCCGGCGTAGGTGACCGACAGCTCTTGCACCGGGATGTTCATAAACTGCGATGCAATCAAGCCGAGCTTCCGGCCTAAATGATAGAATGCTTGAATTTTTTCATAGACGTCTTTCGACAACGCCGGCAAGTTGATCGATGAGGTGACGGGCCGCCCTTCAAAAAAGTGGAGCAGCTCTTCCGCGACTTGGGTGGCGACGTTCAGCTGCGCTTCGACGGTCGACGCCCCTAAATGCGGCGTAACGATCACATTGTCAAACGCTAAAAGCGGATGATCCCCTGGCGGCTCTTGTTCAAAGACGTCGAGGGCGACGCCGGCGACATGCCCGCTTTCCAAGAACGGGATGAGCGCCTGTTCGTCGATGATGCCGCCGCGGGCGCAGTTGATCAAATAGACGCCCTTTTTCGTTTTCGCCAAGTTTTCCGTGCCAAGCAACCCGCGCGTTTCTTTCGTGAGCGGCGTATGAACGGTGATGATGTCAGCCACGGCCAGCACTTCGTCAAGCGAGTGAATCGAGACGCCGAGTTTTTCGGCGCGTTCTTTCGTTAAAAATGGGTCGTACACGTGCACGCTCATGCCAAAGGCGCGCGCCCGTTTGGCGACTTCCGAGCCGATGCGGCCGAAGCCGATGATGCCCAATTTTTTGCCAAACAGCTCGTTGCCGACAAACGCCGAGCGGTTCCACTCCCTCGATTTGACGGAAATGTGCGCCTGCGGGATGCGTCGGACGAGGGCGGCCATCATGGCAAAGGTATGCTCAGCGGCCGAAATCGTATTGCCGTTTGGCGCGTTAATGACGACGATGCCGCGTTTCGTCGCTGCATCGACATCAATGTTGTCGACGCCCACCCCGGCGCGGCCGATAATTTTTAAGTTCGGCATTTTTTCCAATAGTTCTTCCGTCACTTTGGTGGCGCTGCGCACGAGCAAAGCGTCAAAGGTGTGCAATTCCTCTTCCGCTTCGGTTGTTTTCTTTTGCACGATGTCGATCTGCGCCGATGCGCAGAGCGGCGCCAACCCTTCTTCACTGATGGCGTCGGAAACGAGTACGCGAAACACAGTGGGTGCCCCTTTCTGTTTCAAGGATGTTAAATTTCTGATAATTTAACATGCGAAAGCGGTTTCTGTCAATGGGGGAAAAAGAAGTCATACCAATGAAAACGTTTTTTTGAGAAGGAATGTTCGGGGTTTGAAAAAGAAAAGCGCCCATATCAAACGACATGGGCAAAATTGTTCGGAAATAGAAAAACGGCGTCTGGTGAAATGAGATGTTGGACGGATTACTTGTTTTTCTGTTCGTTGTAGCGGGCGATGCATTCGTCGATCAATTTGGCGGCTGCTTCCGGCCCCTCCCATGTGCCGATTTCCGTCCGTTTCCCTTGCAAGTCTTTGTAGCGTTCAAAGAAGTGGGCGATTTCTTTCAGTTTGTGCTGCGGGAGGTCTTCAATCGATCTCACTTCGTCAAAGCGCGGATCTTCGACCGGAACGCCGATCAATTTCGCATCTTCTTCGCCGCTGTCGACCATGTTCAAATAGCCGATGACGCGCGTGTCGATGACGCAGCCCGGGAACGTCGGGTTTGTCGTGATGACCAAAATGTCGAGCGGGTCGCCATCCAGCGCCAACGTATTTTGCAAATAGCCGTATTCAGCCGGATAAAACATCGGTGAATATAAGACGCGGTCGAGCTTGAAAATGCCCCGTTCTTTGTCGAATTCGTATTTGTTTTGGCTCCCGGTTGGAATTTCGATAAACGCTTCGACAATTTTATTTTCGAATGCCATAACCCGTTCCTCCTTTGTTGGTTATGTATACATGAAAACTTGTCCACCCAGCAGGCGCGGCGGACAAGCCAATCTTATTGTAGCACGTTCGTTCAAGATGCGCCACTTGTGATTTCACGCTTGCATCAAAAAACCCTCTTGCCGGCAAGGCAAGAGGGGGAATGTCAGTCGAATTTATTCGGATCGCCGTCAAACGGCTCGTCAGCAACTTTGATCGATTCAGTCGGACAGCCTTCGAAGGCGTCCATCATATCGTCAATCAAAATCTCCGGCACTTCGACGATGCCTTGGTTGTCATCAAGGGTGACGTAGGCAATGCCGTCCTCGTCGTAGTCGTAAATGTCGGGAGCGGCGGCGCCGCAAGCTCCGCAGGCGATGCAAGTCTCTTTATCCACAATCGTATACTTTGGCATAAAAATCGAACCTCCCCAAGTTTATTGGAAACGGACGGGCCATCTCCGTGTTGCCTGCTCGGAAATGAACTTTTCACTTTTAATAATAAGACCGTACGGCCGGCTTTTCAACAAAAAAATCGCTCTCTTGTATTTTTACACATATGCATCTTATTTAGTTTTGTTATCATATGGCGGAACTGTCAACCGATCGATTTTTCTGCCGACCGGTTGGGCGATTTTTGCTACAATAGAGGCGAGGGAGGAACGCAGGATGCGGCATGGCTATGCCTCATTTTTGCTCGCCCATTGCTTGCGCCGCTTCAACGGCGAACGGACGCTGGCGGCGGTGTATCATTTATTTTCGGGAAAAAAATCGGCGCAGACGCTCCAAGACAGCAAATGGTTTCAGCTTGAGCCGCTGTTTGGCACATGGAAGAATGTGACGATGGCGGTGCTCGAGGAAGCGGCAATGGCGCTTGTCGAACAGCGACTCGCTTTATCCGCGAAACAGCGGACATACACGTTGACCGCGGCAGGGGAAGAATGGCTTGCCGAGCAAGCAGCGCTTTTCCCCCGCCATCTGAACGGCTGGCGCTATCATGAGGCGGAACCGCTGTTTTGGCAGCGTCTTTCCTTGATCGGGCAGACATTGTCAAACCTCGTCTATGGGCGGCGTTTTGCACCGATTTGCCGCGACGAGCGGACGCTTCAATGGGTGAAGCAATATTTGCTTGCAAAAGGATCGAGCCAGATGTTGGCCGAGACGCTGTATCAAGAGCTCATCCGGCTGCTTGAAGCGGTTTCGGAAGAGGCGGCGGTGATCTTTACGCTGCGTTTGACGAGCGCGGTCCGCATCGGCTGGACGATGGAGCAAATCGCGGCCTATTTGCAAAAGGACGCGCTCTACGTGCAGTTTCAATTCCGCAACGTGCTTCATTACATCATGGCGGAAGCTGAGGCTGGACGCGTTCCGATGATGGCCGAATTGATGAGCGGACTGACGCCGGCGGTGCTGACACAATCGGCGCAAAAAACGTACGAATGGCTGCGGAAAGGAAAAACGATAGAAGATATTTCCAAGATTCGCCGCTTGAAGCGAAGCACGATTGAGGATCACGTTGTCGAAATCGCTGCCAATGTGTCCGGTTTTTCGATCGCCCCGTTTGTCGACGATGAAAAGGCGGCGGCCATTCGAGCGGCGGCGCAGGCGCTTAGGACGAGGAAATTGAAAGAGATTCGCGAGGCGCTTGATGGCAAAGTCAGCTATTTCGAAATTCGGCTCGTGTTGGCAAAGGAAGTGGGACGTTGGACGAGTTGACGAAAACGCTGCGCATGAAGTTCGGACATGCTTCATTCCGCCCGGGTCAGCGGGAAGTGGCGGAAGATGTGCTTGCTGGGCGCGACGTGCTGGCGATGCTGCCGACCGGAAGCGGCAAGTCGCTTTGCTATCAGCTGCCAGCGTATTTGCTTCAAGGCAGTGTGCTGATCGTTTCGCCGCTTGTGTCGCTCATGGAGGACCAAGTCGAGCAGTTGCGCCGGCGCGGGGAAAAGCGAGTGATTGCTTTTCACAGCCTGCTTGATGCCGAAGAAAAATGGCAGGCGCTCGCTTCGCTTGCGGAGTTTCGCTTTATTTACGCGTCGCCGGAGATGCTGCAGTCGGCAAAATTTTTAACGGCGCTTCGGCGCGTATGCATTTCGCTTTTTGTCGTCGATGAAGCGCACTGCATTTCTCAATGGGGATATGACTTTCGCCCGGACTTTTTAAAGCTTGGGGAGATCCGGCGCGCGCTCGGGGCCCCGCCGTGTTTGGCGTTGACGGCGACGGCGCCGCCCGAGGTGCAGGAGGATATTATTCGCACGCTCGGGATGGATGGCGCCCGCCGCCATATTCATTCCGTCGATCGTCCGAACATCGCCTTGTGCGTGGAGCATTGTTCATCAACGGAGGACAAAGCGGCGCGCTTGGCCGATTATGCCAAGCGTCTCGAAGGCCCGGGAATCATTTATTTTTCGAGCCGTCAATGGGCGGAAGAGATGGCGCGCCGGCTCGAACAGTGCGGCGCGGGGCGGGTCGCCTA
Source organism: Geobacillus sp. PLS 41 (assembly GCF_056494105.1). Classification (NCBI taxonomy): domain Bacteria; kingdom Bacillati; phylum Bacillota; class Bacilli; order Caryophanales; family Anoxybacillaceae; genus Geobacillus; species Geobacillus sp. PLS 41. Next base: position 1,873,672 of record NZ_CM151395.1, read on the forward strand.
TTACCATGCCGGCATGGACGGGGAGCAACGGCTGCTCGTGCAGCAGCAATTTGTCTACGGTCAGCTTGACATCGTATGTTGTACAAGTGCATTCGGCATGGGCGTGAACAAAGAAAACGTCCGATTTGTGCTTCATTTTCATATGCCGGCCCAGCTCGAGGCGTACGTGCAGGAAATCGGGCGCGCGGGGCGCGACGGAGCGCCAAGCCTTGCTGTGTTATTTTATGCGGACGGCGACCGGGCCATGGCCCAGGCGGTGGCGGAGGCCGAGCTGTTAAGTCCGCGCGAGCTGCGTGAGTGGTGTTGGCGGCTGCCGGAAGGAGCCGGATGGGAAGCGGCGATGGCGACGCTCGAGGCTGCCGGATTCACCGACGTACAAAAGCGGCTGTTGGCGTATTTTTTAGAACGGGAACAACGGGCGATGCCTGGTTGGCTGACAGCGGAGGCGAAAGAGCGGCTGTACGGCAGGATGGCAGCCGCCATCGAGGCGCGGCGGCGTTGGAAGCGGAAAAAACTGCAGGAAATGGATGAATGGGTGCACTTGTCTTCGTGTCGGCGTCAAGCGCTTGTCCGCGCGTTTGGCGAGGAGCTGACGGATCAGCAGAATGTCTGCTGCGATCGCTGCGGGCTTTCGCTTGACGGCTATGAACGAGCCGTCCGCCGTCCGGAGGAGGCGCCGGTTCGCCATTGGCGCGAGGAGTTGTGGGACATGCTTTTTGGCGGGGGGCGGACGAATGAAACGGCAAAGTGAACAAATCCGGCAGATGACAGAGCGCGAGCTGCTTTTTCATCTTTATGTAACGCAAGGGTTGCTGCTTCTTGCCGCCGGCGGCTGTTCGCTCTTTTTGTTCGATTGGGCGGAGTGGCGCCGGCTTTGGCGGTTCGATCTCACCGATGTGCTGCTATACGGAGCGGGCGGGGCGGCGCTCGTGCTGGCGGTCGATTTTTTGGCCATGCGCTATTTGCCGGATGATTGGCATGACGACGGCGGGGTGAACGAAAAAATATTCCGCGGCCGCTCGATTCCGCATCTCTTTTTTTTATGTGCGCTCATCGCTGTGACGGAAGAATGGCTGTTTCGCGGTGTTGTGCAGACGCATTGGGGGCTTGGAGCGGCAAGCGTCATTTTTGCTGTGCTGCATGTGCGCTATTTGGAAAAATGGTTTTTGTTTCTGATGGTTGTGCTCATCAGTTTGTTTCTCGGTGCGCTTTACGAACAGACCGGGAGTTTATGGGTGACGGTTGTCGCCCACTTTTTGATCGATGTGGTGCTCGCTTTGCATATTCGGTTGCAGCGGGAGGAAGGGGTGAAGCGATGAAAGGAACACAGGAGCGCCGAGCTGGGCGGCGCTTGCGGATCGATGAGAGCGCGCCGTCCTCGCGCATCAAACGGCGGAGGGAAAAAGAAGAACAAAAGCGAAAATACGTCCCGGCCCGCCTGCTCGTGTTCTTGTTTTTGGCGTTGCCGGCAGTCGTGCTGGCCATCCACCATGTCCAATCGAAGTCCGACACGGTCACAGTCGTTCGTCATGAAGATCAAAGCGGCCGCGAGACGGTGCGCATTATTCAAGACGACGAAGTCAAGAGGACAGAACAGGCGGCCAAATCGAAGCAGAAGAGCGCCGCCGACCGAGGAAGCGTCGGCGGCCGGGAAAAGAAGACCGATGATGAACAAGGAAAAATCATCACCCATGTCGTCGCAGCCAATGAGACGCTCTACAGCATCGCCATGAAATATTACGGCACGCCTGATGCGATCGATCTCATTAAAAAGGAAAACGGCTTGTCGACGGGCCGCCTTCAGCCAGGGCAAACGCTGCGCATTCCGCTTGACGAAAACCATTGAGCGAAACAAAGCATTGTCTGCCGCTCCCCTTTCTTTGTTCTAATGCTGCCTTCTGCGGCATATGATGGACAATAAAAACAGGACAAGGGGGAGAGGAGATGGTCCATTTTCCAGATGAATTTCCCCTCGATGAAGTGGCGAAGGAAATGTTGATGGCCGTCATCGAAAAAAAGAAAAAATGGGAGCGGCTCGAAAAGCGGACGTTGCTCTTGCAGGCGGCCGCGTTTTCCGGTTTGGCCGTTTTCCTGCTTTATCTTTTGGCCAAGGCGGCGGCTTTCGGGACGTGGGGAGAGCGGATCGCCTGGTTTTTCGCTGCGCCTGCCCATGTGTTGATTCTGCTTCTTTTAAGCACCGTTTATTGGGCAGCCGTCTACTACAAAGGAAAAAGCGAAAAGGCGGAAGACGATTTTCACGCCCTCCGCTGTGAGATCATTCAAAAAAGCATCGATTTATGGCAGGACCAAGAACAGTGGAACGGGCGCCATCGGCTGTTTGAATGGATGAAGCGGGAGTATGGCATCAATCTTTATTATGAACAAAGTTGAGCGGGGGTTCCGCTCAGCTGCTGGCTTAGAAAACCTTTTTATGGTTGCGCTCCTCTTTTAAAATTTCCACCGCTTCACGGAACCGTTGGGCATGGATGATTTCCCGCTCGCGCAAAAAGCGGAGTCCGTCGTTTAAATCCGGGTCGTCGCTCATATTGATGATCCACTGATATGTCGCGCGCGCTTTTTCTTCGGCCGCGATGTCCTCATACAAGTCGGTGATCGGGTCGCCTTTCGCTTGGATGTACGTCGCCGTGAATGGAACGCCGGCGGCGTTATGGTAAAAGAGGGCGCGCTCATGGTCGACGTAATGCGGCTCCAGCCCGGCTTCTTTTAGCTGCTCAGGCGTCGCGTCTTTCGTCAGTTTGTACACCATCGTTGCGATCATTTCAAGGTGGGCGAGTTCTTCCGTACCGATGTCGTTTAGCAGCCCGATGACTTTCGGCGGCAGCGTATAGCGCTGGTTTAAGTAGCGGAGCGCCGCTGCCAGCTCCCCGTCTGCCCCGCCGTATTGCTCGATCAAATATTTTGCCAGCCGCGGATTGCACGTGCTGACGCGGACCGGGTATTGCAATTTTTTTTCATAAATCCACATGATCCGTTCCCCCCTTGCGTTCGTGATGGATCGGCTACACTTGCCAAGGCCATGGCGTGTCGTCCCAGTTCCACGGGTAGTTGGAATAGCTATGGCCAAACTGTTCAAGCGGACCATAGGCGGCTTCAAATTGTTTTTTCAGCTGTTTCCGTTTTTTGGCGAGTTGGTTAAATTGTTGAATCGCTTGATAGTCGGTCGGATGGGTGTCCAAGTAGAGTGTCAGTTCGACGAGGGCAAAGTCGACGGCTTGCAGCTCTTCAAGCTGTTCATAATACTCCTTTGGCATTTGTTTCATGAGCCATCACCTTTTGTCTTTGTTTCGTAAGGGCTGTAGTACGGATCGTAAAACACTTGCCAAAGCGTCCCTTTCATCAACGCTTCACGAAGAGGGAATTGCGGCAAGTTGGGCGGCTGGAATCCGACGTATAAGTTTGGTGCGGTGACGTATGTTTTCACGCGGATCGGCGGGCATGGGTCAAACGGGCTTGTATACGGCTCATATTGTTTGCGCGTTGTAAACATGAAACCCCTCCTTTTTTGGCAAAGTTCAGTCTATATTATGATAGAGCAGTACCGTTCATGCCTGTTTGTCATGGCGAATCATGGCAATAATAAGGAGGAAAAAATGGGCCGCCTATGGATGATCGCCTTTGTCGCTGTCTTGTGCACGTATTTGTTTTTTCGCTGGCTGCCGCCCCTTGAGCCGTTTTCCCCAAACTTGTTTTTGACGCAGCTGTTGTTTTCCCCGTTTCGAACATGGCTTGCTTTTGCTTGTTTTTTGCTCGGCGTCGCTGCCAACGGGGCGCTTCTTAGCATCGCTGTAACCGGGACGGTGCGTTTATTGTCCGGTCGGCGGCTCCGCTTAGGCCAATGGTTGCTCAGCTTGGCGGCGCTCGGCCATTTTTATTGGGCGTTTCAGTTCCATTGGCGGCTGGCGGCGCTTTTTTTCGTTTTTTCCTTTTTTTATGGTATGATGACGTTGAGAAGCCGCCAGACGATGCCGCATCGCTGGCCATGACAGGAGGAAGTATGCTGATCGGGGAGCAACCGAGAAAAAATGCTTGTCTAAAACGGGGAAAACGATGTAAACTCATTAATAACAACAAACGAACCAATTGCCGCTTGCGTCATACAATAACGGTAAGAGATGGCTCTGTAGGTAAGGAGGGGTGCCGATGCGTCTTGAGCGCTTGACCCACAACAAAATCAAAATTTTCCTGACGTTTGACGATTTGCTGGACCGCGGGTTGACGAAAGACGATTTATGGAAAGATACGTTTAAAGTCCATCAGCTGTTCCGCGATATGATCGAGGAAGCAAGCGAAGAGCTCGGTTTTGAAGTGAACGGATCGATCGCGGTCGAAGTGTACTCTTTACCGGCGCAGGGCATGGTCGTTATCGTTACGAACGAAGGCGACTACGACGACATGGAAGAAGAATTCGCCGACGATTATATCGAAATGCAAGTAACGCTCGATGAGAGCGATGACATATTTTACGAATTCCAAACGTTTGAAGATGTCATCCAGCTCGCTCATCGCCTGCATGCGGTCGGCTGCCTCGACGGCACGCTTTATTCCTATCAAGGCCGCTTTTACTTGCATGTTCCCGAAGAGCCCCCAATTCCGCTCGACAACTTTGTCGCCTTGCTGGCCGAGTTTGGCAACCCGGCTACGATAACGATACATCGTGTGCAAGAATATGGGAAGCGGCTGATTGAACGCCGCGCGATCGAACAGCTCGTTCGTTATTTCCGCGCCAATTAAAGGTATAGAAAGGCTCCTTGAAATGGACAAGGAGTCTATTTTTTTGCGCCAACTGTTCGACGCCGCTTCGCCATTTTTCCTTTGCATCCGGCCACAGAAGGTGTATACTATGACATGAAAGGCGACAAATTATTATAGCGAGCTTATAGGAGGTTTACGTATGGCAGCCGATAAGCATACGGAAGAGAAAGAACAACAATACGACGTGCTGGCGTCGACACAAATTGTTATACATAGAGCGTTGGAAAAGCTCGGCTACCCGGAAGAAGTGTATGAGCTGTTAAAAGAGCCGATCCGCGTGTTGACAGTCCGCATTCCGGTGCGCATGGACGACGGGTCGGTGAAAATTTTTACCGGCTACCGCGCGCAGCATAACGATGCGGTCGGTCCGACGAAAGGCGGCGTGCGTTTCCATCCTGATGTGACGGAACGAGAAGTGAAAGCGCTGTCGATTTGGATGAGCTTAAAGTGCGGCATCGTTGACTTGCCATACGGCGGCGGCAAAGGCGGCATCGTCTGCGACCCGCGCACGATGTCGTTCCGCGAGCTCGAGCGGCTAAGCCGCGGCTACGTGCGCGCCATCAGCCAAATCGTCGGACCGACAAAAGACATTCCGGCGCCGGATGTGTTTACGAACTCGCAAATTATGGCGTGGATGATGGATGAGTACAGCCGAATTCGCGAGTTTGATTCGCCAGGGTTTATCACCGGGAAGCCGCTTGTCCTCGGCGGTTCGCACGGCCGGGAAACAGCGACGGCCAAAGGAGTGACCATTTGCATCCGCGAGGCGGCGAAAAAACGCGGCTTGTCGCTCAAGGGAGCGCGCGTCGTCGTTCAAGGGTTCGGCAACGCCGGCAGCTATTTGGCCAAATTTATGCACGACGCCGGGGCGAAAGTCGTCGGCATTTCCGATGTGTACGGCGCGCTGTACGACCCGAACGGGCTCGACATCGACTATTTGCTTGAACGGCGCGACAGCTTTGGCACGGTGACGAAGCTGTTTAAAAATACGATTTCGAATCAAGAGCTGCTTGAGCTCGATTGCGATATTTTGGTGCCGGCGGCCATCGAAAACCAAATTACGGCCGAAAACGCTCCGCGCATTAAGGCGAGCATCGTCGTCGAGGCGGCGAACGGGCCGACGACGCTTGAGGCGACGGAAATTTTGACGCAGCGCGGCATTTTGCTCGTTCCGGACGTGCTTGCAAGCGCTGGGGGCGTGACTGTGTCGTACTTCGAATGGGTGCAAAACAACCAAGGTTACTATTGGACGGAAGAAGAAGTGGAACAGCGGCTTGAAAAAGTGATGGTCAAAGCGTTCAACAACGTGTATGAAATGGCGCAGACGCGCCGCGTCGACATGCGCCTTGCCGCCTACATGGTCGGCGTCCGCAAAATGGCGGAAGCGTGCCGGTTCCGCGGCTGGGTGTGAGGCGAGCAAGCGCCGATGTTTGCAAGCTTTGGTGAAATCCCCTATCATAAGATAGGGGATTTTTTGCTTCATGCGAGGTGGCAAAAACGATGAAAGAGGAGAAAATCATTATTGTCGGCGGCGGTCCGTGCGGGCTGGCGGCGGCGATTGCTTTGCAAGACGCCGGATTTTCGCCGCTGGTGATCGAGAAAGGAAACATCGTCCATTCGATTTACCGTTTTCCGACGCATCAGACGTTTTTCAGCACGAGCGACCGGCTCGAGATCGGAGGGGTGCCGTTTATTACGGAAAACCGGAAGCCGACGAGAAACCAGGCGCTTGCGTATTATCGTGAAGTCGTTGTCCGCAAACAGCTTCGCATCAATACGTTCGAAGAAGTGAAAGCTATTAAGCGCCAGGAAGACGGGACGTTTCTCGTTGAAACCTCAAAAGCGCTATATCGGGCCCGATACGTGGTCGTGGCCACCGGCTATTACGACCATCCAAACTATATGAACGTGCCGGGGGAAGAGCTGCCGAAAGTGATGCATTACTTTAAAGAAGCGCATCCGTACTTCAACACCGACTGCGTTGTCATCGGCGGCAAAAACTCGAGCGTCGACGCGGCGATGGAGCTCGTCAAAGCTGGGGCGCGCGTGACGGTCCTCTACCGGGGCGGGGAATATTCCAAAAGCATTAAGCCGTGGATTTTGCCGGAATTTGATGCCCTTGTGAAAAAAGGCGTCATTCGCATGGAGTTTCATGCCCATGTGAAAGAGATCACGGAAGATGCGGTCATTTACGAAGTGAACGGGGAGACGAAAACGATCAAAAATGATTTCGTGTTCGCCATGACCGGCTACCATCCGGATCATCGCTTCTTGATGAACATCGGGGTGCAGATCGACCCGGAAAGCGGCCGGCCGCATTATGATTCAGAGACGATGGAAACAAACGTGCCGGGGGTGTTTATCGCCGGGGTGATCGCCGCTGGCAACGATGCGAATGAAATTTTTATCGAAAACGGCCGCTTCCATGGAGACGCTATTGCCGCCTGCATCGCCAAGCGCGAACGGGAGGGGTCGGCCAAGCAGCTGCAGTAGCGCTTCTTGGCCAATACATCGACTGGGCATATGACGGCATGCCCTCCTCGAACAATGAACGCCTTGCGGGCAAATGACATTTGCCCGCCGGCGTTCTTGTTCGAGGGAAGAGGCAGAAAAGCGTGTGTTCAGCCATACCATTCTTTGTTTTTTAGTAAAATAATGGATAATCAACATTCGTGTAATGATGCTAAAGCGAGAAAGCGAGGGTGGCTTGCGTGACGAAACGGAAAGTGGTGCTCCTGACAACCGGCGGCACGATTGCGAGCAAGCGAAACGAACGCTCCGGCCGCCTGCGGGCCGGGGCGCTAAGCGGTGAAGAACTTGCGGCGATGTGCCATTTGCCGAAAGAAATTGAAATCATCGTGGAAAGCGTATTTCAATTGCCAAGCATGCATTTGACGTTTTCGCATTGGCTTGAGCTGAAAAAACGGATTGAGGCGCATTTCACCGATCCATCCGTTGATGGCATCGTCGTCACTCACGGAACCGATGCGCTCGAAGAAACGGCCTATTTCCTTGATTTGACGATCGATGACCCGCGGACGATCGTCGTCACCGGTTCGCAGCGGGCGCCGTCTGATTTGGGCAGCGATGTGTACATCAACATCCGCCATGCCATTTACGCCGCGTGCGCCGAGTCGTTGCGTGGGGCGGGGGCGGTCGTTGTGTTCAATGAACGCATTTTTGCCGCGAAATACGTGAAAAAAGAACACGCCTCGAACATTCAAGGATTCAACGCTTTCGGCTTCGGCTATTTAGGCATCATTGACAACGATGAGGTGTGCGTGTACCAAAAGCCGATCCGACGCGAATATTACAAGCTTGTGCGCCCGCTTCCGCCGGTGGACATTGTGAAATGCTACTTGGAGGCGGACGGCAAGTTCATTAAAGCGGCTCGAGAAAGCGGCGTCGCTGGCATTGTGCTCGAAGGGGTCGGCCGCGGGCAAGTGGCGCCAAAAATGGTCGATGAAATCGTCAAAGCCATCGAAGCGGGGATCAAAGTCGTTGTGACGACGAGCGCCGAGGAAGGGGCGGTGTATACAACGTACGATTACCCCGGCAGCGCCTACGATTTGCATAAGAAAGGGGTTATTCTTGGCAGCGACTACGATGCGAAAAAGGCGCGCATCAAGCTCGCTGTCGCTCTTGCTGCCGACGCCGCCGTTGATGGCTTGTTCGCTTATTAGGCAACAAGCGGCCCAGCAATTCCTCTTTTTTTCTCCCCTGTTTCGTGGTACGATGAAGTTAAAAATGCCAAAGAAACGGGGATCGAGGATGTTTTCGTTGATTTCCGCCGGCGTCGCCCCCGGGGTGGCGCTGCTTAGTTATTTTTATTTAAAGGACGAGTATGAGGCTGAGCCGCTTTCGTTTGTGTTGCGCATGTTTTTGTTCGGCGTCTTGCTTGTGTTTCCGATCATGTTCATCCAATACGTGCTGGCGGCAGAAGGGATCGTCGCGTCGCCGGCCGCCGAGGCGTTTCTTTCCGCTGCGCTCCTTGAGGAGTTTGTCAAATGGTTTGTCGTTTATTTTTTTGTGTATGACCACGACGAATTTGACGAGCCGTATGACGGCATTGTGTACAGCGCCAGCGTCTCGCTTGGGTTCGCGACGCTGGAAAACATTTTGTACTTGTTGGCCAACGGAGTGGAGACGGCCATTGCCCGGGCGCTTTTGCCGGTGTCCAGTCATGCGCTCTTTTCCGTCATCATGGGGTTTTATTTCGGCAAGGCGAAGTTTGCCGTAAAAAAGCGCCGCTATTATTTATGGGCGTCGTTTTTGTTGCCGTTTTTCCTTCATGGCGTCTATGACTGGCTGTTGCTCGCCAAAGAGCGATGGGGCTATTACATGGGGTTGTTTATGCTCGCCTTATGGTGGGCGGCGTTGCGCAAAGTAAAACAAGCGAAAGGATACGCCCGCCCTCAAGCGGTGCCGCCTGTGAAAAGCCAAGCGTAAAAGCTTTGGCTTTTTCTTTTTTTCGCATAAAAAAGGGAAACGGAAGGAAAATAGGGGTAAAAACGGTGAGTGTTGACGGGAGGTTCACATATGGCAAGAAAATGGGTTCTATTCATCGCATTGGCTGTTTGGACGTGCATTTACCCATCAGGCCATGCTTTCGCGTTTTCCCCGCAAGTGATTCAGCGTGGAGCAGTTGGCGATGATGTCATTGAACTGCAGGCGCGGCTGCAATACCTTGGGTTTTACAACGGCAAAATTGACGGCGTGTTTGGCTGGCGAACGTATTGGGCGCTGCGCAATTTCCAATACGAATACGGCTTGCCGGTCGATGGACTAGCCGGATCGGAGACGAAACGGAAGCTTGTGAACGCTTCAAAATATTACGAGCAGTTTGTGAAAGAGCAAATCCGCCAAGGAAACGATTTCACCCATTACGGCGGCATTCCGCTCAGCCAGCAGGTGAAAAAACGCGGCGGAGGATCGTCGCGGGCAGCGAAAACGACGGCGTCGAACGTGCCGAAAGGGTTTTCGCAAAACGATATTCGGCTGATGGCAAACGCCGTTTACGGGGAAGCGCGCGGGGAGCCGTACATCGGACAAGTGGCGGTTGCCGCCGTTATTTTAAATCGGCTGGAGCATCCGTCGTTTCCGGATACGGTCGCCGGGGTGATCTTTCAGCCAGGCGCGTTTACCGCGGTCGCCGATGGGCAAATTTGGCTGACGCCGAATGAAACGGCGAAAAAAGCGGTGCTTGATGCGATCAACGGCTGGGACCCAACCGGCGGAGCGATTTACTACTTTAACCCAGCCACGGCGACGAGCGCTTGGATTTGGAGCCGCCCGCAAATCAAGCGGATTGGAAACCATATTTTTTGCAAATAAAAGGAGGGAGACGAGATGGTGCGAAACTTACTGATTGCAGCGCTTGTCGTCGCTGTCGTCGGCACTGGTTACTGGGGCTACCGGGAGCATCAGGAAAAAAACGCGATCTTAATTCATGCGGAAAACAATTACCAGCGCGCGTTCCACGATTTGGCCTACCAGATCGATTTGCTGCATGACAAGCTTGGAGCGACGCTGGCGATGAATTCGCACGCCTCATTGTCGCCGGCGCTCGCCGAAGTGTGGAAAATCGCATCTGAAGCCCATTCCGATGTCGGCCAACTGCCGCTGTCGCTTTTGCCGTTTAACAAGACGCAAGAGTTTTTATCGAAAATCGGCGAGTTCAGCTACCGGACGGCCGTGCGCGATTTGGAAAAAGAGCCGTTGACCGAAGAAGAGCACAAGACGCTCGAGGCGCTGTACAAAAGCGCCGGCGCGATCCGCCAAGAATTGCGCAACGTGCAGCATTTAGTGCTGGAAAACAATTTGCGCTGGATGGACGTCGAACTGGCGCTGGCGACGAACGACGAGAAAGGCGACAACATCATTATTGACGGCTTAAAAGCGGTGGAGAAAAATGTTGATACATTCTCAAGTTCGTCCGAGTTCGGCCCGTCGTTCATCGGCCTCGCCAACGAGGAAAAAGGCTTTGTCCGCGCGAAAGGGCGCCCGATTTCCAAAGACGAGGCGAAACGGATCGCCCGCGAGTTTCTCGGCTTAAAAGGAACAGAGAAAATCAAGGTGACGGACAGCGGCAATGGGGCGGATGAGCGTTTTTACAGTTTAACGATTCACGATCCGAAAACAAAGGGCGACATTTATATGGATGTGACGAAAAACGGCGGATATCCGATTTGGGCGTTAAACAGCCGGCCAATCGGCAAGCCGAAGATCAGCTTGCATGAGGCGGCCAACCGTGGGATGGCGTTTTTGCGACGGCATCAATTCACCGGCTTTGAGTTGTACGACAGCACGCAATACGATAATGTCGCCGTGCTGACGTTTGTCAAAAGCGAAAACGGCGTCCGCATTTACCCGGAAGCGATCCAAATGAAAGTGGCGCTTGACAACGGCCATGTCGTCGGCTTTACGGCGCGCGACTATTTGTCATCGTCCATTCCGCGTCCGTTGCCCAAACCGACGCTCACCGTCGAGGCGGCGAAGAAAAAGTTAAACCCACATTTGAAAGTGATGGAAGAGCGCCAGGCGGTCATTATGAACGATTTGCAAAAACCGGTGCTTTGCTATGAGTTTTTAGGAACGCTTGGCGATGAAACGTATCAACTGTTCATTAACGCCGCAACCGGCCTTGAAGAAAAAGTCGAGAAGCTCGAAAGCGTGGAGCCGAATTACAGATGAAAACAAGGGAGGAAAAGCTGGCGCTGTCGGCTTTTCCTCTTTTTTTGGTCAAAGGCAGTCGGGCGGTATGGTATAATCGTCATGGGACATCATGCGGGTCAGCGAAACGATCGCCGGTTCGGCAGCTGACTGAAAAGGAGAAAAGGAAACATGATGATCAAAATCGGAGATTCGATCCGGCTTGAGCCGTCGGACGGCTCAGCGCGGCAATACCGAAGCAAAGCGCTCGCTGTTGCTGACGGGGCGGTTCATATCAGCTATCCGATCGATGAACAGAGCGGAAAAACCGTTTATTTGTTGAACGGGATGCAGTTTAAAGCGACTTTTGTCGGGCAAGACGGCGGTTTATACATGTTTGATACCGAAGTGAAGGGGAAAATCCGCGATCCGTTGCCGATGGTCGTCTTGGCTTACCCGGGCGAGGAATACGTCGTGCGCATCCAGCGCCGCCGTTATGTACGGGTGAAAGCGAATGTCGATGCGGCCGTCCATCCGTCTGACAGCGAGTTCGCTCCGTTTGTGACGATGACGGTGGATATCAGCGCCGGCGGCGCCGCCCTCCTTGTGCCGCCGGCGCACGCTCCGCTTCTTCGCCCCGGCATGGCGGTCGAGCTTTGGCTCGTGTTGGCGATGCGCTCCGGCGAATACCATTACGTGCAAACGAAGGCGTCGATTGTGCGCATGGCTGATGACGAACGCGGCATGGCGAAAATGTCGGTGGAGTTCACAAACCTCGCCCCCCAAGACCGCGTTCGGCTCATTCGCTACAGCTTTGAACGGCAGCTTGAGGAGAGAAAATGGGAGAACGAACAGAATAAATGAGCTGGGCGCGTGGAATACTGCTAGAAAAAATGGGAAAGCAGGAGGCTTGCGCCATGAAACGGATCGAACAGCTGTTGTGGAAGCTTGTCGTCATCCAGACGATTTGCCTGTTGATCGCCCAATGGCTTGTGTTGTACACGCCAGCGGCGTTGTATATCGGCAAGGTGTATGAATACGAAGGTGTAGCCAAGCCAGAAAAAACGAAAACAGTTGAAACGGCCGTCGACCGTTGACGGCGGATATGGTACAATGAACATGGAGACATGCAGGGTTTTCCTGCATTTTTCTTTGTGCACTCATCAAGCGATTTTCGGTAAAGCTAGGAGGAAATGATGAAACGACGAATCAGCATCGCAATCGACGGACCCGCCGCGGCGGGGAAAAGCACGGTCGCCAAACGGATCGCTGAGCGGCTTTCCTACGTATACATCGATACCGGCGCCATGTATCGCGCGCTGACGTACCGGGCGCTTGCATGCGGCGTCGACATCCATGATGAGCAGGCGCTCCTGTCGCTGCTTCGCGATACATCGATTGAGTTGAAACCGTCGCCGCATGGACAGATCGTCCTAGTCAATGGCGACGATGTGACCGACATCATCCGCGGTGAGGCGGTGACGAATGCGGTGTCGCTTGTTGCGAAGCATCCGCTTGTGCGCGAGGAGATGGTCGCCCGCCAACGCGCCTTGGCGGAAGGGGGCGGCGTCGTCATGGACGGGCGCGATATCGGAACGCATGTGCTGCCAAACGCCGAAGTAAAAATTTTCCTGAAAGCTTCGGTCGAGGAGCGGGCGCGGCGCCGGCATGAGGAAAATCTCGCGCGCGGCTTTCCATCCGATCTTGAAAAGCTGAAAGAAGAGATCGCCCGCCGCGACCGGCTCGATTCGGAACGGGAGACAGCGCCGCTTCGCAAGGCGCCGGATGCGGTGGAAATCGATACGACATCGCTGTCGGTTGAGGAAGTGGTGGAGCGGATTATGGAGATTGTCAACGAAAGGATTGGATGACGGTGGACTTTTATTCATTCGCCAAGGGGATCGTCAAGGGAGTGCTCACCCCTTTTTACCGCATTCAAACGATCGGGATTGAACAATTTCCAAAGGAAGGCGGCGTGCTTCTTTGCGCCAACCATATCAGCAACCTAGATCCGCCGGTCATCGGCATTACGGCGCCGCGGCCGATTCGGTTTATGGCGAAAGAAGAGCTGTTTCGTGCTCCGGTCGTGAAAACGCTCGTCAAAAGCTTGCATGCCTTTCCGGTCAAGCGCGGCATGAACGACCGCCAGGCGCTGCGCACGGGGCTTGAGGTGCTGAAGCAAGGCGAAGTGCTCGGCATTTTTCCGGAAGGGACGCGCAGCAAAGACGGCCGGCTGAAAAAGGCGCTGCCCGGCGTTGGCTTTTTCGCTTTGCGCACCGATGCCGCCGTTGTCCCGTGCGCCATTGTCGGCCCGTACCGTCCGTTTGCGCCGCTTAAGGTTGTGTACGGAGCGCCGGTCGATATGGCGCCGCTGCGCGCGCGGAAAGCGAGCCCAGAAGAAGCGGCCGATTACATTATGGATCATATCCGCCGGCTGCTGGAAGAGCATCAGCGAGCATGAAAGGAACATGCTGTTCGATGCATCCCTTCCGCCGCCTCAATGAGCATTATAGTACATGTTGATTGAGAAAATATGGTATACTAACTAGAAAAGCGTCCTTATTTTGCCGACAGCCGGCCGCGGCCTCGGCGCGAGGCGCGCTTTTGACAGTTGTCAGTCGATGAAGGAGGGTTTTTGCGATGACAGAAGAGATGAATGTGCAAGTCAATGTGTATGAAGTGGGCGATATCGTCCGCGGCAAAGTGGTGAAGCTTGAGGACAAGCAAGTGCTGGTCGAGGTGGAAAACAGCAAGCAAAGCGGCATCATTCCGATCAGCGAGCTGTCGAACTTGCATATTGAAAAACCGAGCGATGCCGTCGCTGTCGGCGATGAAGTGACGGCCAAAGTCAAAAAAGTGGAAGAAGGAAAAGACGGGGAAGAAGGGTTGCTCATTTTATCGAAAAGAGCGGTGGACGCCGAGCGGGCGTGGGAAGATCTTGAGCGCAAATTTGCAAGCGGCGAAACATTTGAAACAGTCATTAAAGACATCGTCAAAGGCGGTCTTGTCGCCGATGTCGGCGTGCGCGGCTTCATCCCGGCGTCGCTTGTCGAGCCGCATTACGTCGAAGATTTTTCCGATTATAAAGGAAAAACGCTCTCCGTGAAAGTCGTCGAGCTTGACCGCGAGAAAAACCGCGTCATTTTGTCGCATCGGGCGGTCGTTGAGGAAGAACAAGCGCGGCAGCAAAAAGAACTGCTCTCCCGCCTTGAGCCGGGGCAAGTGTTGGATGGCGTCGTCCGCCGCATTGCCGATTTCGGCGTCTTTGTCGATGTCGGCGGGTTTGATGGGCTCGTACATATTTCCCAGCTTTCCCATACGCGCGTCGCTCATCCGTCGGAAGTGGTGAAAGAAGGCGATGCGGTGAAAGTGAAAGTGTTGGCCGTCGATCCGGAGAACGGGCGCCTGTCGCTGTCGATCAAAGAAGCGCTGCCGGGCCCATGGGAAGGCCTCAGTGAAAAAGTGAAACCGGGTGATGTCGTCACCGGGACGGTGAAACGGCTCGCTTCGTTCGGCGCGTTTGTGGAAGTCTTCCCAGGCGTCGAAGGATTGGTGCATGTGTCGCAAATCGCCAACCGCCGCATCGGCTCGCCGCATGAAGTGCTGAAAGAAGGCGACGTGGTGAAGGCGAAAGTGCTCGACGTCAACGAAGCGGATCACCGCCTTTCCCTCAGCATCCGCGCGCTGCTTGAGGAAGAGGCGGCCGCGCCGGCCGAGGATTACAGCCAATACACAAGAACGTCGGAAACGCGCGGCTTTCAGCTCGGCGAAGTGATTGGCGAGCAGCTGAAAAAATTAAAGTAATGTAGAGCCACAAGATCAACTAGCTGTCAAAACAAAGCGAAAGCTCCCTTCTGTCCGATGGCTTGAGCCATCTGGACGGAGGGAGCTTTTTTGCTTGATTCATTGCAGTAGGGTGCGGCTGTTGCTCGCATCGGGACAAGAGCGGCCGCAAGGGAAGATAAGGACCGCTTTTTCTTAATGGCGGTTCCGTTCCCGCGCTTCCTCCGGCGTGTCGAGCCGAGCCGCTCCTTTATAGGAGAGGGACTGATCCCGGTCTGACTCGACGCGCCGCGATTGCTTCAGCTTTTTTTCCTGTCGATCTTTTCCCATTTCGCCATGGCTCCTTTCTGCTTCGGTACAGCGATCATTTTTACTATGAACGAATGCTGTTTTTTCTATACAGGAATGAACGTTCATAAAAGATGACATAATGAACATAATAAGGAGTGGAAAAGATGGAAGGAGCTTATTTTTATTTCTTTTTTTGGGCGTTATGGATTGCAGCGACATTTTTGATGAAAAAGACCGTCGAGCAGACGAAGCTGGCTGCATTTTCGCTTTTCATGATCAGTTCGGCCTCGATGACGGTGAAGATCAGTCCCATTCATATGGCGGCGTCCTTTTTTGTGCTTTTTTTCTCCTCTTGTTACGTGGCGGTCACACAGCGGCCATGCGGATGGCTGCGGATGGCGCTGTCAGCGTCCGGCTTGGCGTTTGCCTATGCCGCTTTTCGTCTGCTTGCCTTGTTTGATCCGGTCTGGATTTGGCTTGATGGCCAATGGATGCTTGGCTGGTGGATGGCCTTGATCAGCAGTCTGTTCCACCGCCGCATATCCGCCCGCCTTCTTTGTCTGGCGCTCGGCGGCTGTCAAGGGGAAGTGGTGTACGCCATGTCCATCTTGCGCATGGCGCCGGGTTATGTGCTTGGGTCGTTTTCCTTTTTGGATGCGCTCGCCATTAGCGCATCATCTTTGCTCGTTTGGGAATCGATCCGCTTCTTCTCGCTGCAGCTTGAGGAAAAACGGCCTGTAAGGAGGACGAGGCAGCCGTGAACGAATACACGTTTCCGATTTTATACGGTGTTGCCGCTGGGGTGTTGACGCGGATTTATTTGTTGCGCACCGATTACCGGCAATACCCGACGTATTTGCACGGTCGGACAATCCATATCGCCTTAGGGGCCATTGCCGCCGGCCTGGGAACGGTCGCCGTGCCGGCGATTATGGAAAAAGAGTTCGCAGCGATCACGTTTTTGGCCTTGGCCGCCTCACAATTTCGCGACGTACGCAATATGGAGCGCAATACGTTGAACGAGTTGGATCAGTATGAGCTGGTGCCGAGAGGAAAAACATACATCGAAGGCATCGCGATTGTGTTTGAAGGGCGGAACTATTTAGTCATTTTCGTCTCCTTTTTATCGACGCTCTTTTATTTAGTATGGGACATTTGGGCCGCGCTTGCCGCCAGTATCATCGGCCTTATGACGGCGCGGCGGTTTATGAGCGGAAGCCGGCTGAAAGACATTGCCGAGGTCCAATATGTCAAGCCGCATTTTGAAGGGGCAGGGCTGTATGTTGACAACATCTATATCATGAACATCGGCTTGCCGGCGCGGCGCGAAGAAATTTTGCGCTATGGAATGGGGTTTATTTTAACGCCGAAAAATTTCAACGCCCGCACGACGATCGCCAATCTTGGGCAGCGGCAGGCGATTTTGCATGATGTATCGACCGCCCTCGGCATTTACCGCGACTCGGGAATGCCGGCGCTCGTGCCGCTCGCCAAGCGCGATTTGAATGACGGACGCGTCGGCATTTTTATTTTGCCGCAAGTCGAGGATGTCGAGAAGGCGAAGGCTGTCATCGAAAACGTGCCGGTGCTTGAGAGCGCCATCCGCATGCCGAAGAAACGGCGTTGGAAGCGGAAGGGGTGGAGCGGCGATGATGCATGAAAAAATAATTTTGGCCGTCATTACGATGAACGGCGGGCGCGTCGCCGGCGGTGCGCCGATCTTTATTTGCCAAACTAAAGAGGAAATGGAACAGATCGCCGCGAATTTAGAGGCGATTTTGGATGGCATCGCCCATGAAGTGGGCGAGGGGCTTCTTATTATCGTCAAACATTAGTTGTTGAGCGTTTCGCTTTTTGATAAAATAAAGCAGTTGTAGCCTACCCTGGTTCATCGCTAAAAGATGCACTTGATTGGCAAAAAGTCATTTCCTTCCTAGCCTCGCAGTCAAGTGCCCTTGGCGTTGATGGACCGATGCCCTTCCGAAAAGGGCGTTTTTTTTCAGCGACAAAGGTAAGGAGAAAACGAAGATAAAGGGTGGTAGCATGGCAAATCCAGTCGTGGCCATTGTCGGCCGTCCAAATGTAGGAAAATCGACGATTTTCAACCGTATTGTCGGGGAACGCATTTCCATCGTCGAAGACGTGCCTGGAGTGACGCGCGACCGCATTTACAGCCGAGCCGAATGGCTGAACCATTCGTTTTATTTGATCGATACCGGCGGCATTGACATTGGCGACGAGCCGCTGCTTGTGCAAATTCGCCAGCAGGCGGAAATCGCCATCGATGAGGCGGATGTCATCATCTTTATGACGAACGGCCGGGACGGTGTGACTGCGGCTGATGAAGAGGTGGCCAAGCTGCTCCGCCGGTCGAATAAGCCGGTTGTGCTCGCGGTGAACAAAATCGACAATCCGGAAATGCGTGATTTGATTTACGACTTTTACGCTCTGGGCTTTGGGGAGCCGTATCCGATTTCCGGAGCTCATGGGACAGGGCTTGGCGATTTGCTTGATGCTGTTGTCCGTCATTTTCCAAAGGGCGGTGGACAAGAGTATGAAGAAGACGTCATTAAGTTTTGCCTCATTGGCCGGCCGAATGTCGGCAAATCGTCGCTTGTCAACGCCATTTTAGGTGAGGAGCGGGTCATCGTCAGTGACATCGCCGGTACGACGAGGGACGCCGTCGACACCTCATTTGTGCGCGAAGGGCAGGAATATGTTATCATTGATACGGCAGGGATGCGCAAACGAGGGAAAATTTACGAAAGCACGGAAAAATATAGCGTCTTGCGCGCGTTAAGGGCCATTGAGCGCTCGGACGTCGTGCTTGTTGTGTTAAACGCTGAGGAAGGCATCATCGAGCAGGACAAAAAAATCGCCGGATACGCGCATGAAGCGGGTCGCGGTGTCATTCTTGTCGTCAATAAATGGGATGCGATTGAAAAGGACGACAAAACGATGGTCGAATTTGAGCGGAAGATTCGCGATCATTTTCCGTTTTTGGACTATGCGCCGATTTTGTTCGTATCGGCGAAAACGAAGCAGCGGTTGCATAAGCTCTTGCCGCTCGTCCGGCTTGTGAGCGACAATCATGCGATGCGCGTCCAGACAAATGTGCTCAATGAAGTCATCATGGATGCGGTGGCGATGAATCCGACGCCGACGCATAACGGGCGGCGTCTGAAAGTTTATTACATGACGCAAGTCGCCGTCAAACCGCCGACGTTTGTCGCGTTTGTCAACGACCCGGAACTGATGCATTTTTCATATGAACGGTTTTTGGAAAACCGCATCCGCGATGCATTCGGTTTTGAAGGCACGCCGATTAAAATCATCGCCCGCCCGCGGAAATAAGAAAAGCGGAGGCCGCGCGCCAAGCTCCCGAGGCAAAATGTTCTCCGCGCCGAGAAGTGCTTGCACTTCGAGGGCGGAGGTTATTTTGCGGAAGGGAGCTAGCGGCCGGAGCTAGACAGGAAGAAAAGCGGAGGCGAGCGGTTCGCCGCGACGGGCAAATGTTCTTCGCCTGGAGGGATTTACAATCCCGAAGGCGAAGGTTATTTGACCCCGAGCGGCGGCGAGCCGCAGCTAGACAGAAAGAAAAGCGGAGGCGCCGAGATTAGCTCTCGAAGCCAAATGTTCTTCACCCGCAGGGGGGCCTGCCCCCCGAGGGGGAAGGTTATTTGGCAGAAGAGAGCTAGGCGCCGCAGCTGGACAGAAAGAAAAGCGGAGGCCGCGCGCCCATCGGCGATACGCGTTGCGAGGCCGGCGAAGAGGCTCGAACCAAGGAAAGCTTGGTTCTGTGTGGGTGGTGTCACAGGAGCGTAAGCCATGTGTCGCCGCCGCGAAAGTCGGACGAACAGGAGCGAAGAGGCGGCGCGATTGCTATTTTTCAAGGTTGCGACAATCGGATAAAGGAAGTGGAAAACGATGGAGAACATCGCCGTATTGGGGGCTGGAAGCTGGGGAACGGCGTTGGCGCTCGTGCTGGCTGACAATGGGCACCACGTCCGGCTCTGGGGTCATCGGACCGAGCAGATCAGCGAAATCAACGAAAAGCGGACAAATGAGAAATATTTGCCAGGCGTTCGCCTGCCGGACGCCATTATCGGCTATGACGACCTTTGCGCTGCGCTTGACGGCGTTGCGATCGTTGTGCTCGCCGTGCCGACTAAAGCGATCCGCTCGGTGCTTGCGGACGTGCGCGCCTGCTTGGCCAAGCCGATCACCATTGTTGCCGTCAGCAAAGGAATCGAACCAGGGACGCATAAGCGGGTGTCGGAAATGGTCGCCGAGGAAATGGGGGAATGGCTTGCAGATGTTGTCGTTCTCTCCGGGCCGAGCCATGCCGAGGAAGTCGTGCTCCGCCACCCGACGACCGTGGCGGTATCGTCGCCAAATATGGAAGCGGCGCGCCGCATTCAAGACATCTTTATGAACCATCACTATTTTCGCGTGTATACGAACCCGGATTTAATCGGCGTCGAAGTCGGCGGGGCGCTGAAAAATATCATCGCCTTGGCCGCTGGAATCAGCGACGGGCTTGGCTATGGGGATAACGCCAAAGCGGCCCTCATCACGCGCGGGCTCGCCGAGATTGCCCGCCTCGGCTGCGCCCTCGGCGCTAATCCGTTGACATTCGCTGGTTTGACGGGAGTCGGCGATTTGATTGTCACGTGCACGAGCGTCCATTCCCGCAACTGGAGGGCCGGCTACATGCTCGGCCAAGGAAAAAAGCTGGACGAGGTGCTTGAGAGCATGGGGATGGTCGTCGAAGGGGTGCGAACGACAAAAGCCGCCTATGAGCTGGCGAAAGAGCTTGGTGTGAAGATGCCGATCACCGAAGCTCTCTATGACGTATTGTTTGCGGGAAAAGACCCGAAAGAGGCGGTCGATTCGCTCATGGCGCGCGGAAAAAAAGAGGAAATGGATGACTTAAACAACATTTTTGCCGAACAAGAATGATGAAAATAGGCCAATGGCGGTACAAGTCGTCTTCGTTCTGCATACAATATGGCGAACCATCATCGGCTTGAGCTTCCGGAAGGGTATGAGGGGATGCTGAAGTAAAGAAAGCCCCGCTTTACTTCAGCTTTTTTTTTGCCAATGCTATAATGATAGTTGTCGAAAAAAAGGAGGAGCGTCCATGTCACCGGCGTTAGCGAAAATGTGGATCGCCATCGCCTCGATGGTGTTTATGTTTATTTCCGTCGGCTTCATTTACTTAAGCCGCTACAAAGTCAAGATGAAATGGCTTCGCTTTCTGTTGGCGCTCGTCGCCTACATTCTTTTGATTTTCGCCGGCATCATCATCATTTTCGTCGTATTCAGCGGACCGACACCGCAATAGGCAAAAAGGTGGGAAAGATGAAACGAATCGCTCGCTTGTTGTTGTCATGTATATGTTTGGCGCTGCTTTCCGGCTGCTTGTATCCACAAGAGCGGCTGAAACAAAACCAAATTCCTTACAAAGACCAAGTGGCGGCCGTCCAATCGGCGGTGGATGAGTACCGGAAGGCGACCGGCGGGCTTCTGCCGATTAAAACACGCGACATGAACACGCCGATGTATTTGAAGTATCCAGTCGATTTTCAAAAGCTCGTTCCCCGCTATATGCAGGAGCCGCCGGGAAACGCCTATGAAAGCGGGGGCGTCTTCCAGTATATGATCATCGATGCGGAAACGAACCCGACGGTCAAGCTGCTTGATCTGCGCTTAGTCGAACGCATCCGTGATCTGAAGCTGCGGCTTAGCATGTACACGGACAAGCATAAATATCCGCCGTTTCAAGACGTCGTTGCGCCGGGCGTATTTACGCTCGATTACAAAAAGCTCGGCTATAAAGAGCCGCCTTATGTCGTCAGCCCGTTTTCCGGCAACAACTTGCCGTTTGTCATCGACGGGAATGGAGAAATTTACATTGACTACCGTTCTGATTTGTATGCGGCGTTGAAAAAATATCCGCACCACTACAAGCCGGGTGACGATATTCGCCCGATTTTGACCGACCATTCGCTGTTTGTGCCGGCGTATTCGTTGCCCTATACGATCGACGCCAAGACGAATGAACCGATTTTTTTTACAAAATGAGTCATCTTCCCTTCTCTAGGAAAATACATTCTAGAGAAGGGATTTTTTCTATTTTAGTCATAACCGAATCGGACAACATCATATGCATATAGTGTCCGACTATGCTAGCTCATTCCACTGTTTCTTATAACGACCGAAGGACTGGAGGGGAGTCATTTGGAAAAGGTCGATATTTTTAAAGATATCGCCGAGCGGACCGGCGGCGACATTTATTTAGGGGTCGTCGGCGCCGTCCGCACCGGAAAATCGACGTTTATTAAACGGTTTATGGAGTTGGTCGTGATTCCGAACATTAAAAACGAAGCCGATAAAGCGCGCGCCCAAGATGAACTGCCGCAAAGCGCCGCCGGCAAGACGATCATGACGACAGAACCGAAGTTCGTGCCCAACCAGGCGGTGACGGTGAAAGTCGACGAGGGTCTTGAAGTCAACATCCGGCTTGTCGACTGCGTCGGCTACGCCGTGCCCGGCGCAAAAGGATATGAAGACGAAAACGGGCCGCGGATGATCCACACGCCTTGGTATGAAGAGCCGATCCCGTTCCAAGAGGCGGCGGAAATCGGGACAAGAAAAGTCATCCAAGAACATTCGACGATTGGAGTCGTCATTACGACGGACGGCACGATCGGGGAAATTCCGCGCCAAGACTATGTCGAAGCGGAAGAACGGGTCATTAGCGAGCTCAAAGAAGTCGGCAAGCCGTTCATTATGATCGTCAACACCGTTCGGCCGCACCATCCGGAAACCGAGGCGCTTCGCCGCGAGCTCGCCGAAAAGTACGACATTCCGGTGCTCGCCATGAGCGTGGAAAGCATGCGCGAAGCCGACGTGTATAACGTGCTTCGTGAAGCATTATATGAATTCCCGGTGCTTGAAGTGAACGTCAACTTGCCGAGCTGGGTGATGGTGCTGCGCGAAGATCATTGGCTGCGCGAAAGCTATCAAGAAGCGGTGCGCGACACCGTCAAAGACATCAAACGGCTGCGCGACGTCGACCGGGTTGTGCAGCAGTTTGCCGAGTACGATTTCATCGAAAAAGCGGCGCTTGCCGGCATCGAAATGGGGCAAGGGATCGCCGAAATTGACTTGTATGCACCGGATGAGCTGTACGATCAAATTTTAAAAGAAATCGTCGGCGTCGAGATTCGCGGCAAAGACCATCTGCTTCAGCTCATGCAAGACTTCGCCCATGCGAAAGCGGAATATGACCAAATCGCCGACGCGCTGAAAATGGTCAAACAAACCGGCTACGGCATCGCTGCGCCCGCTTTGTCTGACATGAGTCTTGACGAACCGGAAATCATCCGCCAAGGGTCGCGCTTTGGCGTCCGTTTGAAAGCTGTGGCGCCGTCGATTCATATGATCAAAGTTGACGTCGAATCGGAGTTTGCCCCGATCATTGGCACGGAAAAGCAAAGCGAAGAGCTCGTCCGCTATTTAATGCAAGACTTCGAAGACGATCCGCTGTCGATTTGGAACTCTGACATTTTCGGCCGCTCGCTCAGCTCCATCGTCCGTGAAGGCATCCAAGCGAAACTTGCGCTCATGCCGGAAAACGCCCGCTACAAGCTGAAAGAAACGCTTGAGCGCATCATCAACGAAGGCTCCGGCGGCCTCATCGCGATTATTTTATAGAAAAGCGGAGGCCGCGCGCAAGCTCCCGACAAGGGAGCTTTTTTTGATGCCATTTTTTCAGTTGCTAAGCGGCAAAGGGAAAAAATCGCCAAAACCCTTGAGAAATCAGGATTGGCACTTGATTATAGGCATGGCGTTATGGTAATCTTTTATCTGAAATCGTTGTTTTGGTGAAATATGCCTAAAATTGGCCGTTTTTGCGAAAAAAGATGTTGAATTTCCGCGGTCAATTGGTTAAGATTAGGCATGTCACCGCCTGTTGGCGGGAAGAAGGCGGTTTTCCTCGCCCTTGGCTTCGTTTGCGCCCGGCGAAAACAGGAGGAGCCCAAACTGTTGGGAAGGGGCTTCAGCCGGCGGCATAGGCGCATCTTAGGCGGACTGTCGCGAGGCAAACATAGAATGATTGGCTGCGCCGGCGCGGCGCGCGGGCCTTCTTGCCGCTGGAATTGGATGTCTATGTATAGAAAAGCAGAAAAGTGTGCACAAATGGTAGTAAACAAGACCAGCCCCTTGGGAGGAGGTGAATGGCATGAACAAAACGGAATTGATCAACGCGGTCGCTGAAACAAGCGGTCTTTCCAAAAAAGATGCGACAAAAGCCGTTGATGCGGTGTTTGATTCGATTACAGAAGCGCTGCGAAAAGGCGATAAAGTGCAATTAATCGGTTTTGGAAACTTTGAAGTGCGCGAGCGCGCCGCCCGGAAAGGACGCAACCCGCAAACGGGCGAAGAAATGGAAATTCCGGCAAGCAAAGTTCCTGCATTCAAACCGGGCAAAGCATTGAAAGATGCCGTCAAGTAAGCCTACATAGCAGGAGCGCAGGAGGGAAGGGCAGGTGATCCACCGGCCCTTCTTTTTTGTTTTTTTTGGCTCCCTATGCTAGAATCGGATTACATGCAGCTTTTATGATGCAGGAGGATGTTGTTTGTATGCCAGAGATCAATTTTGCGCAAATTGAATATGCGGTCCGCCTCATTCTTGAGGCGATCGGGGAAGATCCAAACCGCGAAGGGCTCGTCGATACGCCGAAGAGGGTGGCGAAAATGTATGCCGAGGTGTTCGCTGGGCTGCAGGAAGACCCGAAGCAACACTTTCAAACCGTATTCAGCGAGGAACATGAGGAGCTTGTGCTCGTCAAAGATATTCCGTTTTATTCGATGTGCGAACACCATTTAGTGCCGTTTTTTGGCGCTGCCCACGTCGCCTATATTCCGCGGGAAGGGAAAGTGACCGGGCTGAGCAAGCTCGCTCGAGCCGTTGAGGCGGTGGCGCGCCGCCCGCAGCTGCAAGAGCGCATCACGGCAACGATCGCTGATTCGATCGTCGAGGCGCTTGAGCCGCATGGGGTGATGGTCGTTGTTGAGGCGGAGCATATGTGCATGACGATGCGCGGGGTGAAAAAACCGGGGTCCAAAACAGTGACGACAGCGGTGCGCGGCGTGTTTGAAACAGATGCCAACGCTCGCGCTGAAGTGCTTTCGTTAATCAAAGCGTAAGGAGGGAAGAGGATGTACACAAACAGCGATTTTGTCGTCATTAAAGCGCTCGAAGACGGGGTGAACGTCATCGGGCTGACGCGCGGCGCGGACACAAGATTTCACCATTCGGAAAAGCTTGACAAAGGCGAAGTGTTGATTGCTCAGTTCACGGAACATACGTCGGCGATCAAAGTGAGAGGAAAAGCGTATATTCAAACGCGCCACGGTGTGGTTGAATCGGAAGGGAAAAAGTAAACCAGCAAATTTCTAGCAAACTAGAGCGTTTTCGACAAAATTATGTTATAATGGAGTCCGTCATGGCGGTGCGGATATTTTTTGGGGGACAAGGGTGAGAAGAGTGAATGACATCATGGTGAAATTGGCGTCATTGAAGGAACAAATCGAACGGCTGCTTGACCATTCGTATTTGCGCGCGCATGTGCCGGCGCCGGCTGTTGATGAAGACCGGCTGCTGCTTTCGCTGTCGATGATGATGGATGCTCCGGCGGCGCCAAATGAGCCGGACCGGTGCATCATCGCCATGATGCTCATGCAAATCGCCCTTGACACCCATGATCAGGTGACAGACCGCGGCGGCGATTTGCGGACGCGGCAGCTTGTCGTTTTGGCCGGCGACTTGTACAGCGGGCTTTATTACGACTTGCTGGCGCGCTCGGGCGATGTTGCGCTCATCCGTTTGTTCGCCGAAGCGGTCCGCGAGATGAATGAGCAAAAAGTGCGGCTGTATGAAAAAAAGGTGGAGCGGATCGAGACGCTGTTCGCCGCGGTCGGCACGATCGAGTCGGCGTTGCTTGCGAAGCTTGCCGAGCGCATCGGGGCGCCGCAATGGGGGCGATTTTCCGGCCATTACTTGCTGTTGCGGCGCTTGCTGCTCGAGCAGGAAGCGTTCGTCCGCACGGGGTCATCCATGCTGTTTGAGCAAATGGCGCATATCGCCTTTCCATGGGCCAAAGGGCTGACGAAAGAACAAAAGCGGCATTTGCTTCGCCTTTGCGAGCGTTATATTGACCATTGCAAGGAAGCGCTGCTGGCGGCGAATTTGCCGATGAACGACCTGCTGCGGTTTCGCATGGCGGAACTTGCCGGCGGATTTCAAGCCATCGTCAAAAAGTCGGTGGAAGAAGGGTAGAACGATGCATCAATCGAAAGAAGAGCGAGTCCATCGCGTATTTGAAAACATTTCTGCACATTATGACCGGATGAATTCTGTCATCAGCTTCCGCCGCCATTTGAAATGGCGCGAAGACGTCATGCGGAGGATGAATGTGCAAAAAGGGAAAAGGGCGCTCGACGTTTGCTGCGGAACGGCCGACTGGGCGATCGCGCTGGCTGAGGCGGTCGGGCCGGAGGGGGAAGTGTACGGCCTTGACTTCAGCGAAAACATGCTGAAAGTCGGCGAACAAAAGGTGAAGGCGCGCGGCCTCGGCAATGTCAAGCTCATTCACGGCAACGCCATGCAGCTGCCGTTTCCCGACAATTCGTTCGATTATGTGACGATCGGCTTTGGCTTGCGCAACGTTCCTGATTATATGACGGTGCTGAAGGAAATGCACCGCGTCACCAAGCCGGGCGGCATGACCGTCTGTCTGGAAACGTCGCAGCCGACGTTGTTTGGTTTCCGCCAGCTTTACTATTTTTATTTTCGGTTTATTATGCCGCTGTTTGGCAAGCTGTTGGCGAAAAGCTATGAGGAATACTCGTGGCTGCAGGAATCGGCGCGCGAATTTCCAGGGCGGGACGAGCTGGCCGAGATGTTCCGCGAAGCCGGTTTCGTCGATGTCGAGGTCAAACCGTACACGTTCGGCGTAGCGGCCATGCATTTAGGCTATAAACGATGAGTCAAGGTGAACACCATGAAGTTAAAGGCGATGTATTCGTTTTTAAGCGATGATTTGGCGGCGGTCGAAGAGGAGCTGGAGCGGACGGTCCGATCCGAATACGGGCCGCTCGGGGAAGCGGCGCTCCATTTATTGCAAGCGGGCGGAAAGCGCATCCGTCCCGTTTTTGTCTTGCTGTCCGCCCGCTTTGGCCATTATGATTTCGAACGGATTAAACATGTAGCCGTAGCGCTCGAACTCATCCATATGGCATCGCTCGTTCACGACGATGTCATCGATGACGCCGACGTGCGGCGCGGCCGGCCGACGATCAAGGCGAGATGGAGCAACCGCTTTGCCATGTATACAGGCGATTACCTCTTCGCCCGTTCGCTTGAGCGGATGGCGGAGCTTGACAGCCCCCGCGCTCATCAAATGCTGGCGAAAACGATCGTTGAAGTGTGCCACGGGGAAATCGAGCAAATCAAGGATAAATACCGATTTGATCAGCCGCTTCGCACGTACTTGCGGCGCATCCGCCGAAAAACGGCGCTATTGATCGCCGCCAGCTGCCAGCTTGGCGCCCTTGCCGCCGGCGCGCCGGAGGCGGTGGCCAACCGGCTGTATTGGTTCGGCCATTACGTCGGCATGTCGTTTCAAATTACCGATGACATTCTCGATTTCACCGGCACGGAAGAGCAGCTCGGCAAGCCGGCCGGAAGCGACTTGCAGCAAGGAAACGTCACCCTCCCCGTGCTGTATGCCCTTTGTGATGAACAGGTGCGGGCAAAAATTACGGCCGTCAACGCGGACACGGATGCCGAGGAGATGGCGGCGGTGCTAGCGGCCATTAAACAGACAGACGCCATCGAACGATCGTATGCGCTAAGCGACCGCTATTTGGAAAAGGCGCTTCGCCTGCTTGGCGAGCTGCCGGCCAACGAAGCGCGCACGCTGCTTCATGATCTCGCCCTCTACATTGGGAAAAGGGATTATTAGCGCTTTCAAGGACGCTGTTGCCAACGGCGGAAAACAATGATACTATGATGGGTGGGAATCCGTTTCCCAGTACATACGACAGTAGAGGTGGAGAGCGAATGGCAGAACGGACATTCATCATGGTAAAACCGGACGGGGTTCAGCGCAATTTGATCGGCGAGATTGTCGCCCGTTTTGAAAAAAAAGGCTTCCAGCTTGTCGGCGCGAAGCTGATGCAAGTGTCGCGCGAACTCGCCGAGCAACATTACGCTGAACATAAAGAGCGCCCGTTTTTCGGCGAGCTTGTCGACTTTATCACCTCGGGGCCAGTGTTTGCCATGGTGTGGGAGGGCGAGAACGTGATCGCCGCCGCCCGGCAAATGATGGGGAAAACGAATCCGCAGGAGGCTGCCCCTGGCACGATCCGCGGCGATTTCGGCTTGACGGTCGGCAAAAACGTCATCCACGGCTCCGACTCGCCGCAAAGCGCCGAACGCGAAATCAGCTTGTTCTTTAAAGAAGAAGAGCTCGTCAGCTATTCGAAACAGATCAATGCATGGCTGTACTGATGCGAAGACCGGCCGCCATTCGGCCGGTTTTTGCCGTTTTTGTACATTGACAGGGGAGAGGGACAGGCGACGATGGACGATTATGCGCAGTTCATTGCCAAAGTAAAGCGAAAAACAGGCATTGACTTATCGCTATATAAGGAAGCCCAAATGAAGCGGCGTTTGGCGTCGTTGTACATGAAAAAAGGGCTAAAAAGCTTTGCCGAGCTGTTTGCAGCGATGGAGAAAGAGCCGGCGCTATGGCATGAATGCTTGGATCGGATGACGATCAACGTCTCGGAGTTTTACCGGAACGCCAAGCGTTGGGAGGTGCTTGAGCACACCATTTTGCCGCGGCTATTGGCGGAAAACCCGCGCCCGAACGTGTGGAGCGCTGCCTGCTCAACGGGCGAGGAGCCGTATACGCTCGCGATGGTGCTCGCAAAACGATTGCCGCTTCACCGCGTGTCGGTGTTGGCGACCGACATTGACGATAATGCGCTCGCCCGCGCGCGCCTCGGTTTGTACAGCGAACGGTCGCTTGTAGAGCTGCCCGAGGAAATGAGAAAAAAGTTTTTTACGAAAGAAGGCGAATATTATAAAATAGACGAAAAGATTAAACAAACGGTCAAGTTTCAAAAACACAACTTGCTCGCGGATCCGTTTCCGCGCAACATGGATTTGATCGTCTGCCGCAACGTGCTCATTTATTTTACGGAAGAGGCGAAGCGGATGCTGTATCGCAAATTTCACGACGCGCTCCGGACGGGAGGCGTGCTGTTTGTCGGCAGCACCGAGCAGATTTTCAATCCCGGCCTGTACGGTTTTGAAGTCGAAGAGACGTTTTTTTACCGAAAAAAATAGCTCCGCGCCGGCTTCTTTTTTTCCTGAAACTATTTTCATTTTTCGAATTTATGATATATTTTTACTTAAACGCGTTAAAGACCTGAAGGGAGAGACAAACATGCGGTATTTGACGGCAGGGGAATCGCATGGGCCGCAATTGACGGCCATTTTGGAAGGAGTGCCGGCCGGGCTTGAGCTGCGCGCCGAGCACATCAATAAAGAGCTGGCGCGCCGGCAAAAAGGATACGGACGCGGCCGCCGCATGCAGATTGAAAAAGATGAAGTGAAAATCACAGGCGGCGTTCGGCACGGGAAAACGCTCGGCTCGCCGATTGCGCTCGTTGTCGAGAATCGTGATTTTAAACATTGGCAAACGATTATGGCGGTTGAGCCGATTGATGACGAAGCGGAAGTGAAGCGGAAAGTGACGCGTCCGCGCCCAGGGCATGCCGATTTAAACGGCGCCCTGAAATACGGACATCGCGATATGCGCAACGTGCTGGAGCGCTCGTCGGCGCGTGAAACGACGGTGCGCGTGGCGGCTGGAGCGGTGGCAAAACGCATTTTGGAGGAGGTCGGCATCCGCGTCGCCGGTCATGTCATCGAAATCGGCGGCGTGCGCGCAAAGAAGCTCGATTATCGTTCGCTTGAAGAATTGCAGGCAGTGACGGAAGAATCACCGGTGCGCTGCTTTGACCCGGAGGCGGGGCAAAAAATGATGGAAGCGATCGATTGGGCGAAGAAAAACGGTGATTCGATCGGCGGCATCGTTGAAGTGATCGTTGAAGGTGTTCCGGCCGGAGTGGGCAGCTACGTCCATTACGACCGAAAGCTTGATGCGAAAATCGCGGCCGCGATCGTCAGCATCAACGCGTTTAAAGGCGTTGAATTCGGGATCGGCTTTGAGGCGGCGCGCCGCCCGGGAAGCGAAGTGCACGATGAAATCATTTGGAGCCCAGAACAAGGCTTTTCGCGCCGGACGAACCGGGCGGGCGGCTTTGAAGGCGGGGTGACGACCGGGATGCCGATCGTCGTGCGCGGAGTGATGAAGCCGATCCCGACGCTGTACAAGCCGCTTCAAAGCGTGGATATCGAGACGAAAGAGCCGTTTGCGGCAAGCATTGAGCGATCGGACAGCTGCGCCGTGCCGGCGGCGAGCGTTGTCGCTGAGGCCGTTGTCGCCTGGGAAGTGGCGGCGGCGATCGTTGAGCAGTTTGGGCAGGATCGGATGGACTTGATTAAGGAAAATGTGGAACGCGCCCGCCGCTATGCAAAGGAGTTTTGACGATGATCGAACGGACGATTGAAACGGCGACGAAGCGCTATCCGCTTCTTTTGGGCGATGGGGTGGCCCGCGTGTTGCCAAGCTTGCTTCGGTCGCTCTCCTGTCCGCCAGGGACAAAACTTTTCATCGTTACCGACGATACTGTGGCGCCTCTTTATTTGGATGAGGTGCGGGCGTTGCTTGCCGCCGCTGAGTATGACGTGTACGCCTACGTCATTCCAAGCGGGGAGGCGGCCAAGTCATTTGATCATTATTACGCTTGCCAGACAGCGGCATTGCAGTGCGGCCTCGACCGCCGCTCGGTTATCATTGCGCTTGGCGGCGGCGTTGTCGGCGATTTGGCTGGGTTTGTCGCCGCCACCTATATGCGCGGCATCCGTTACATTCAAATGCCGACGACGCTTTTGGCCCACGACAGCGCCGTCGGCGGCAAAGTCGCCATCAACCATCCGCTCGGCAAAAATATGATCGGCGCCTTCCACCAGCCGGAAGCGGTCGTCTATGACACCGCCTTTTTGCGCACTCTGCCCGAGCGCGAGCTTCGGTCCGGGTTTGCCGAAGTGATCAAACATGCGCTCATCCGCGACCGCCGCTTTTACGACTGGCTGCGCGCGGAAATCAAGACGCTCGCCGACTTGCAGGGCGGCAAGCTCGCCTATTGCATTGAAAAGGGCATTGACATTAAGGCGTCCGTCGTGCGTGAGGATGAAAAAGAAACCGGGGTGCGCGCCCATTTGAATTTCGGCCATACGCTCGGCCATGCGCTGGAAAGCGAGTTAGGCTACGGCGCGCTCACTCACGGGGAGGCGGTTGCGGTTGGCATGCTGTTTGCCGTCTTTGTCAGCGAACGGTTTTACGGCCGGTCGTTCGCTGAGCATCGATTGGCCGACTGGTTCGCCGGATACGGCTTCCCGGTGTCGCTGCCGACAACGGTTCAGACGCGCCGCCTGCTTGAGAAGATGAAAGGCGACAAAAAAGCGTACGCCGGAACAGTGCGGATGGTGCTTCTCTGTGAGATCGGCGACGTGGAAGTGGTGGAACTCGAAGACGACAACCTGCTCACGTGGCTGGACGAGTTTGCCAGACAGGGGGGAAAGGATGATTCGCGGCATTCGCGGAGCGATTACAGTGGATCGAAATGACGCCGAGGAAATCGTGGCGGCAACGGAAACGTTGCTTCGTGAAATGATCCGCGCAAACGATGTCGCCGCTGCCGATGTGTCGTTTGTGCTCATTTCCGTCACTGACGACATCACCGCCGCGTTTCCGGCGCAGGCGCTGCGCCGTTTGGACGGCTGGACATATGTGCCGGTCATGTGCACGAGGGAAATTCCGGTGCCAGGTTCATTGCCGCGCTGCATTCGCGTCATGATGACGGTGGCGACTGAGAAACAGCAAGAAGAGATCTGCCACGTGTATTTAAAAGGGGCGGTCGTGTTGCGCCCGGATTTGTCGTTGACAAAAAAAACAGAAATGTAATATAGTGAAAATAACCTCTTTGCCCCCTGAGACATCGGGGGCGTTAGAAGTGGAGCGAGAGTGGAGAGCGAGCGTAGGGTAGATGAGAATGAGCGAGTTTAGCTGAGGTGAGCGTTTTTTCATTCGCCGACATCTGCCCAAAGACGGTCGTCTTTGGGCGTTTTCTTTTCCCTCTCTTTTTTCGCCTCATAAACCCTCATTCTCCGCCCGCTGATCATGAAGGGAGGAGAAGTGATGTCTGCTGATGGGCTGGCCGCTTTTTTGACGGAAGCGAACGAATTTCGAACCATCCCGATTGTGCGCAAATTTGTAGCCGATGTCATTGAGCCGCTCGGCGTGTTTGCCAATTTGCGCGAGGAAGCCGTGTTTTTGCTTGAAAGCAAGGATGACGAATCACCGTGGGCGCGCTATTCGTTCATCGGTGTGGCGCCGTTTTTGACGCTGGAGAGCGAAACCGGCGAAACGTTTTCGGTGAAGGACGAAAACGGGAACGAACAAATCACCGCACCGACGCTGAAAGAAGCGTTTCAATGGGTCGAGCGGACGCTTGCCGTCAAGCCGCTTGCCGAGACGGTGCCGTTTACAGGCGGTGCAGTTGGGTTTTTAGGCTACGATTTCATTTCCGCCATCGAAAAAGTGCCGCGCCACAAAAACCGCGATGTGCCGATGAAGACGGCCTATTTCGTGTTTTGTGAATCGCTGTTTGCGTTTGACCAAAAAAAGCGTGAGTTGCTCGTCATTCACTATATTCGGTTGAGCGGCAACGAAACGGAGGAAGAGAAAATCGAAGCGTACCGCGCGGCCGAACGGCGCATGGCCGATCTCGCGGCGAAAGCGGCCCGCCCTCAAGCCGAGCAGCCGCTCTTGCCGGCGGAAAGCGAATCGGGGCGGACCGCCTCGTTTGCCAAAGCGGTGTCCAACTATGACAAAAAACAGTTTTTGCGCGATGTGGAGGCCGTGAAACGGTACATCGCGGCCGGCGATGTGTTTCAAGCGGTTCTGTCGCAGCGCTTCTGCGTGCCGGTTCAAGCCGGAGGCTTTGCCATTTATCGTCTGCTCCGATACATCAACCCGTCGCCGTACATGTTTTATTTCCAGCTTGACGGTGTGGAAATTGTCGGCAGTTCGCCGGAAAAACTGATTCAAGTGCACCGTCGGCGCGTTGAAATCGATCCGATTGCCGGCACACGGCGGCGCGGCCGATCGCCGGAGGAAGACGAGAGGCTGGCTGATGAGCTGTACCACGACCCGAAAGAACGGGCTGAGCATTATATGCTTGTCGATTTGGCGCGCAACGACATCGGCCGGGTCGCCAAGTACGGAACGGTCGAGGTGCCGGTGTTGCTTCAGATCGGCAAGTTTTCACACGTGATGCACTTAATTTCCAAAGTCGTCGGTGAACTGGACGACAACGTCCACCCGATCGATGCACTCCTTGCCGCCTTTCCGGCTGGAACGGTGAGCGGGGCGCCGAAAGTGCGGGCGATGCAAATTTTGCAGGAACTCGAGCCGACAGCAAGGGGGCTGTATGCCGGAGCGATTGCCTATATCGGGTTTGATGGCAACATCGATTCGTGCATCGCCATCCGGACAGCGGTCGTGAAAGACGGCTATGCCTATGTGCAAGCCGGCGCCGGCATTGTCGCCGACTCCGTTCCGGAACTGGAGTGGAAAGAGACGCGCAATAAGGCGAGCGCCTTGATGAATGCGATTGAACAAGCGGAACGACTATTTGCGAAAGGGGAGAGGGCCGTATGTTGAAGCAGCTGCTTGTAAAATGTGCGGAAGGGAAAGCGTTGACGGAAGACGAAGCGTATGCGGCGATGAATATCATCATGTCCGGCGAGGCGACGGACAGTCAAATCGCAAGTCTGTTGTCCATGCTCCGCCTGCGCGGAGAGACAGTCGATGAGCTCGTCGGATTTGTGCGGGCGATGCGCGACCGGATGACTGCCATTGAGGCTAGTGATGATGTCATCGATACGTGCGGCACGGGCGGCGATGGGGCGGCGACATTCAACGTTTCCACCGCCGCGGCGATCGTCATTTCATCGCTTGGCGTCAAAGTCGCCAAGCACGGCAACCGCGCTGTTTCGTCAAAAAGCGGCAGCGCTGATGTGCTCGAGCGGCTCGGCATCGACATTCAAACGTCGCCGTCGGCCGCCAAACAGGCGTTGGAAACGAAAGGGCTGGCGTTTTTGTTCGCCCCGCTCTATCACGCGGCGATGAAACACGCCGCCGGGCCGCGGAAGGAAATCGGTTTCCGCACCGTTTTCAACTTGATCGGCCCGCTCGCCAATCCGGCGCGCTGCAAGCGGCAAGTCGTCGGCGTCTATTCGACCTGCTACGCTGAGAAATTGGCGGAGGCGATGCGCCGCCTCGGCTCGGAACATGTGTTGTTTGTCACCGGGCGCGATGGGCTTGATGAATGCAGCATCGCTGCAGAAACGGATGTCGTGGAGTTGAAAGACGGTGCGATCCGCCGCTTTGTCATCGCACCAGAAGACGCCGGCTTGCCGCGCGGCGAGCTTGCCGATGTGCAAGTGCGCGATCCGGAAGAGAGCGCCGCGCTTCTTGAGGCGGTGATGGCGGGAACAGCGCCGGAGAGCGCCATCAATATCGTTGCGCTGAACGCCGGCGCCGCCCTGTATGCCGCCGGCAAAGCTGAAACGATTGCCGAAGGAGTGGCGATGGCGAAAGAGGCCATTTTGTCCAAAACCGCATACGAACAACTGCAACGCCTGCGGGCGAAGGAAGTGATTCATGATGCTTGAGCAAATTTTAGCAGCCAAACGGGAAGAAGTGGAAACGTTGACGCTGCCGGCGCCATTGCCAGAGCGAAAGCGCCGGCCATTTGCGGCGGCGCTCCGTCGGCCGCGGCGGATGCTTGGCTTGATCGCTGAAGTGAAAAAAGCATCGCCGTCAAAAGGCATCATTCGCCCGGATTTTGACCCGGTGGCCATCGCGAAAGCATATGAGCGCGCCGGTGCCGACGCGATCAGCGTGCTGACGGATGAACGGTATTTCCAAGGGCATCGCCGCTATTTGCGAGCGGTGAAAGAAGCGGTTAACGTTCCCGTGCTGCGCAAAGATTTCATCATCGATCGGCGGCAAGTCGAGGAAAGCGTCCGACTCGGGGCGGATGCGATTTTATTGATCGGCGAGGCGCTCCCGCCGGAAACGCTCGAGGAGCTCTATCATGAAGCGTACAGCTTGGGGCTCGAATGTCTGGTCGAGGTGCATGCGAAAGAGACGCTCGAGCGGATTTTCGATCGGTTTACGCCGGAGATCGTCGGCATCAACAACCGCGACTTGCATACCTTTGTGACAACACTTGAGGCGACCAAAACGCTCGCTCCGCTCATCCCGCCATCGTGCGTCATCGTCAGCGAAAGCGGGATCGGTTCCTTCAATGATGTGAAGACGGTCAAATCGTACGGAGCGCAGGCCATGCTCGTCGGCGAGTCGCTCATGCGCCAAGATGATGTGGAGCGAGCGGTCTACCGGCTGTTTGGGGAGGAAGATGGGGATGATTCGAATTAAATATTGCGGCAACCGTTCGGCTGAAGACGTGCAGGCCGCTATCGCGAGCGGGGCTGATTACCTCGGCTTTATTTTCGCCGAAAGCAGGCGGAACGTCTCTCCGAGTGAAGTGCAGCAATGGCTTGAGCCCCATAAGCTTGGCGCAAAGCAACTTGTCGGCGTCTTTGTCAACGCCCCCGTTAGGCGGATCGCCGCTGTCGCCGCCGAGCTGCCGCTTCATGTCATCCAATGCCACGGCCGTGAAACGCCGGCGGAGCTGGCGGCGGTGAAAGAGGCGGTGCCGCTTTCCGTCTGGAAGGCGATCCACCATGGCGACGGTGCGCTTGCGGCGATGAGGCAGTACGCTGGCATTGCCGATGGCTACGTCGTTGACAGCCGCGCCGCCGGCGCCTGGGGGGGACGGGCGTCGCTTTTGATTGGGAGGCGGTGCCGCACTATTTGGAAGAGGCGGCCCGCCAAGGCGTGCCGTGCTTCATCGCCGGCGGCATCACTCCGGACAATATCGAGCGGCTGCTTGTCTACCGCCCGGATGGCATCGATATCAGCAGCGGCATTGAAACGGACGGACGCAAAGATCCAACGAAGATGAAACAAATCGAAGAAAAAATAAAACATCACGGGTGTCGATGATCCGTTATGTACGAAAAAACACAGAATGATATGGCTGAACACAATTTTCTGCCTCTTCCCTCGAACAAGAACGCCGGCGGGCGAATGACATTTGCCCGCAAAGCGTTCATTGTTCGAGGGGGCATGCGGCAGCATGCCCGGTCGGCAAGCGAGCCGCTTGCCGACTACGGCAGAAAAGCTCGGACTAGAGCCTTCTCGACAGACTTTTTATTGGTTCATCAACACACCTGATAAAAAAATAACAAAACGAAGGGCCAAAAGACGGCGCTGACGCTCGGACGGTTAACAAACACAGGCACTTTGAAGAAATGCGGCTCTTCGTCTTTCAACTTTTATGAAGGAGAAGGTGGGGTTAGATGATGGAACGCGTTCCGAATGAATACGGCCGGTTTGGCGATTTCGGCGGCAAGTTTGTCCCTGAGACGCTCATGCTTCCGCTTGAGGAAATCGAAGCGGAGCTTGACAAAGCGCTTGCCGATGAATCGTTCAAACAAGAATACATCCGCA
Source organism: Geobacillus sp. PLS 41 (assembly GCF_056494105.1). NCBI lineage: Bacteria > Bacillati > Bacillota > Bacilli > Caryophanales > Anoxybacillaceae > Geobacillus > Geobacillus sp. PLS 41. Next base: position 1,910,025 of record NZ_CM151395.1, read on the forward strand.
TTTTGCAGCATTACTCCGGTCGCCCGACCCCGCTCACGTTCGCGCCGAATTTGACACGGCAAGTCGGCGGCGCGAAAATTTATTTAAAGCGCGAAGATTTAAACCATACGGGCGCCCATAAAATCAACAACGCGATCGGCCAGGCGCTTTTGGCAAAACGGATGGGCAAGAAAAAGCTGATCGCTGAAACCGGAGCCGGCCAGCACGGCGTCGCCGCGGCGACGGTGGCCGCCCATTTCGGCATGGATTGCATCGTTTTTATGGGCGAAGAAGACATCAAGCGGCAGGAGCTGAACGTGTTTCGCATGAAACTGTTGGGCGCCGAAGTCGTGCCGGTGTCAAGCGGCAACCGAACGTTGAAAGATGCGACGAACGAAGCGATTCGCTATTGGGTCGCCCACTGCGACGACCATTTTTACATGATCGGCTCGGTCGTCGGTCCGCATCCGTACCCGAAAATGGTGCGCGAGTTTCAGCGCGTGATTGGCGATGAAGCGAAAGAACAGTTTCTCGCCCGTGAAGGGAAGCTGCCGGATGTCATCGTTGCCTGCGTCGGCGGCGGCAGCAACGCCATCGGCATGTTTTACCCGTTTTTGCAAGATGACGTCCGCCTCGTCGGCGTCGAGGCGGCCGGCAAAGGGATCGACACTCCGCACCATGCGGCGACCATCACAAAAGGGACGAAAGGGGTCATACACGGGGCGATGACCTACCTGTTGCAAGACGAGTACGGACAAATTCTCGAACCGTATTCGATCTCAGCCGGCCTTGATTACCCCGGCGTCGGCCCGGAACATGCGTATTTGGCGAGCATTGGCCGCGTCCGCTACGAAAGCGCGACCGATGACGAGGCCGTCGCTGCGTTTCAATTGTTGGCGCAAACGGAAGGCATCATTCCGGCCATCGAGTCGGCCCATGCGGTGGCGAAAGCCGTCGAGCTCGCCCGCGAGATGCCGCCGGATGAAACGGTGCTCATTTGCCTGTCCGGCCGCGGAGATAAAGATGTGCAAACGATGATGCGCCATCTTGGTGCGAGGGAAGGTGAAGACATTGCCACTGTCCGTTAATCCGCCGCTATTTATCCCGTTTATCGTTGCCGGTGATCCGGCTCCCGATGTGACGATCGATCTCGCCTTGGCGCTTGAGGAGGCCGGCGCTGACATATTGGAGCTTGGCGTGCCGTACTCCGACCCGCTCGCTGACGGACCGACGATTCAACGCGCCGCCGCAAGGGCGCTTGACGGGGGCATGACGCTGCCGAAAGCCATTCAGCTTATTGGCGAGATGCGAAAAAAAGGGGTAAACATTCCGATTATTCTCTTTACGTATTACAATCCTGTGTTACAATTAGGAGAAGAATCCTTTTTTGCTTTAGCGCGGGAAAATGGCGCCGACGGCGTGCTCATTCCCGATTTGCCGTTTGAGGAAAGCGGTCCGCTCCGCGAACTTGGCGAACGGTTTGGTCTCCCGCTCATTTCGCTTGTTGCGCCGACGTCGAAGCAGCGGATCGAGCGGATCGCTTCGGCGGCGCAAGGGTTTTTGTATTGCGTCTCCTCGCTAGGCGTTACAGGCGTGCGTGAGACGCTGCCGGAGACGCTCGGCGATTTCCTCCGCGAAGTGAAGCGGCATAGCCGCGTCCCGGTCGCCGTCGGCTTTGGCATTTCGGCGCCGGAGCAAGTCGCGATGTTGAAAGAGGTGTGCGACGGCGTTGTCGTCGGCAGCGCGCTCGTGCAAAAAGTCGAGCAGCTGGCTCCGAGGTTGCAGGCGCCGGACGAAAGGGAAGCGGCCGTCGCCGAGTTTGCTGCCTACGCCCGTTCGCTTGCCGCGCCGCTTCGAGAAGCCTATTCTTCGCGCTAAAAGTTCCGAATTGAAGGAGTTGGCGACAATCATGCAAGTAAAGGAATCGCTCCGGGGTCTTTCTCCGTACCAGCCGGGAAAATCGATCGAAGAAGTCAAACGGCAATATGGCTTGCCTGAGATTATTAAACTTGCTTCTAACGAGAATCCGTACGGTTCGTCGCCATCGGCAAAAGCGGCCATCGCCGCTGAGCTTGACCGCCTCGCCGTCTATCCGGACGGCTGCGCCCGCACGTTGCGCGAAAAGGTGGCGAAGCATCTTGGCGTCAAGGAAACACAGCTTCTGTTTGGCAACGGTTCGGATGAGGTGGTGCAAATTCTTTGCCGCGCCTTTTTAGAGCCGGGGGCGAATACAGTGATGGCGGCGCCGACATTCCCGCAATACCGGCACAATGCCATCATCGAGCGGGCCGAGGTGCGCGAAGTGCCGCTTGTTGATGGGCGTCATGATTTGGAGGCGATGCTTGCGGCGATCGATGAAAACACGCGCATCGTCTGGATTTGCAATCCGAACAACCCGACGGGCACGTATGTGAATGACACCGAGCTGCGCGCCTTTTTGGATCGCGTGCCGCGTCATGTGCTTGTCGTCGTGGACGAAGCGTACTACGAATATGCGACGGCGCCCGACTACCCGCAAACGGTGCCGCTTTTAAACGAGTACGAGCAGCTTGTCGTCATGCGCACGTTCTCGAAAGCATACGGGCTCGCTGCGCTCCGCGTCGGCTACGGCGTGGCGAGTGAGACGCTCATCCGCGCCGTCGAGCCGGCGCGCGAGCCGTTTAACACGTCGACCATCGCCCAAGCGGCCGCGGCGGCCGCACTTGACGATCAAGCGTTCATCCGCGCCTGCGTCGAACGAAATCGCGCCGAGCTTGAGCGGTATTATCGCTTTTGCGAGGAGAACGGCCTGAAGTATTACCCGTCGCAGACAAACTTTTTGTTCATTGATTTCGGGTTGGATGGCGACGAAGTGTTCCGCTATTTGCTGGAGCGCGGCGTCATTGTCCGCTCGGGCCAAGCGCTTGGGCTGCCGACCGGCGTGCGTGTGACGGTTGGCACGAAAGAGCAAAACGACCGGGTGTTGGAACTCGTTTCGCAACTGCTTCGGGAAAAACAGCTCGCCTGACCGTTCAGCGGCGGGATGGATAGAAAAGATCGGCCCGTTGCTTTTCAAAAGCAGCGGGCGCACGTTTACATAAAGTAGGTGGGACGATTGGAAGGAAAAGTGTTCATTGTCGGCCTCGGCTTGATCGGCGGATCGATTGCATTGGCGATTAAAAAAGCGCATCCGGAGGCGATGATCATCGGCTACGACGTCAATGAGCGGCAGCTCGGCTTGGCGCGTTCGCTCAAGGTGATCGACGAAGCCGCCCGTTCGCCCGAAGACGGATACGGACAGGCGGATTTGATCGTTCTGGCCGTTCCGGTCATGCAGACGGAGGCGCTGCTTTCATCGATGCCGCTCGAGCGGTTGAAGCGCGGCGTTATCGTTACCGATGTCGGCAGCACGAAGCAGCGCATCGTCCAAGGCGCCCGCCGCCTGTTGGATCATGGCGTAGCGTTCATCGGCGGCCATCCGATGGCCGGGTCGCATAAAAGCGGTGTGGCGGCGGCAAGGGCTCATCTGTTTGAAAACGCCTTTTACATTTTGACGCCGACGGACGATGTGCCGCCGCAGCAAGTCGAGGCGTTGAAACAGTGGCTTGCGGGAACGAAAGCGCAGTTTGTCATCTTAACGCCCAAAGAGCATGACCGCATCACTGGCGTAATCAGCCATTTTCCGCATTTGATTGCGGCGAGCCTCGTTCATCAGGCGCGCGAATACGAGTGCGAAAACGCCCTCGTCAGCCGGCTGGCGGCCGGCGGCTTCCGCGACATCACCCGCATCGCGTCGAGCAATCCGGAAATGTGGCGCGATATTTTTATCCATAACAAGCATGAACTGCTTGCGCTCTTTGACCGCTGGATCGCCGAAATGGAGCGGCTGCGTTCGTTTGTCGAAGAAGAAAACAGCATCGCTATTTACCATTACTTTTTGGAGGCGAAACAGTTTCGCGACGGGCTGCCGTCGAGAACGAAAGGAGCGATTCCGTCGTTTTACGATTTGTATGTCGACGTGCCGGATTATCCGGGCGTCATCTCCGAAGTGACCGGCTATTTGGCCGAAGAAAACATCAGCATCACGAACATCCGCATCATTGAGACGCGCGAAGAAATTTACGGCGTGCTCCGCCTCAGCTTCCAAAGCGAAGACGATCGGGCGCGGGCGAAAGCGTGCCTCGCCAAACATACGAACTATGCCACCTATGAAGGGTAGCAAGGAAAAACAATGGAGGGATTTTGCATGCAGTTGCCAACCAACGTGTCGTCGCTCCGAGGAATGATCGAAGTCCCTGGCGACAAATCGATTTCCCATCGCGCCGTCATGCTCGGGGCGCTTGCTTCTGGACGGACGGTAATTGACCATTTTTTGCCTGGGGCGGACTGTTTAAGCACGATCGACTGTTTCCGGAAACTCGGCGTTGACATTCGCCAGGACGGGACGACAGTCGTTGTCGAAGGAGCCGGCCCCGGCGGGCTGCGCGAGCCGGCTGCGGTGCTTGATGTCGGCAACTCGGGAACGACGGCGCGCCTGTTGCTCGGCATTTTGGCCGGCCAGCCGTTTCACGCCTGCCTTGTCGGCGATGAATCGATCGCCAAGCGACCGATGGGGCGGGTGACGAAACCGCTTCGCGAAATGGGAGCGCGTATTGACGGGCGTGAGGGCGGCAATTATACGCCGCTTTCCATCCGCGGCGGCGCGCTTCGCCCGCTTTGCTACACTTCGCCGGTGGCGAGCGCGCAAGTAAAATCGGCCATTTTGCTCGCCGGCTTATTCGCTGACGGCGTGACGTCTGTTGCTGAGCCGCACCGCTCGCGCGATCATACCGAGCGGATGGTTCGGTTGTTTGGCGGTGAAGTGAATGTGGATGGCTTGACCGTCTCGGTGGCCGGTCCGCAACGCTTGCGCGGGACGCACATTTACGTTCCCGGCGATATTTCGTCAGCCGCCTTTTTCCTTGTCGCCGGCGCCATTGTGCCGAACAGCGAAATTACGCTGAAAAACGTCGGCTTAAATCCAACGCGGACCGGCATCATCGATGTGCTTACACAAATGGGGGCGGATATTGCGATTGACAACGTCCGCCACGAGGAAACCGAGCCGGTCGGTGATATTACGGTCCGCACGTCGACGCTTCGGGCGGTCGAAATCGGCGGGGATCTGATTCCAAGATTGATCGACGAAATTCCGATCATTGCCTTGCTCGCGACGCAGGCGGAAGGAACGACCGTCATCAAAGACGCGAGCGAACTGAAGGTGAAAGAGACGAATCGGATCCATACGGTCGTCACCGAGTTGAAAAAACTCGGCGCTGACATCGAAGCAACCGACGACGGCATGATGATCCGCGGCAAAACGCCGCTTTATGCCGACGGGATTGTTGTCGACAGCCATGGCGACCACCGCATCGGCATGATGCTCGCCGTTGCTGCCTGCATCGCCAAAGGGACGATCCGCCTCGAGCGTTCGGAAGCGGTCGCCGTTTCCTATCCGGCGTTTTTTGCCGATCTCCGCTCGCTGCTGTAAAAGGCCTCCCGCCCCAAGCGGGCGGGCGGTCATATTTTGCGTTGTTCGTTCATATATTGTCAGTGAGAGGAATTGGCTTCGCATTTTTTGAAAGCGGGTACATTCCCGGTTTCCGGCCGAAAAACGGCGCACCTTCCAGACAGCGAGCGGTTTGGTTGCGGAAACGGCCATGATCGATTATCATCATTCATGTTCCCGTTGTAACGGTACATAACGATTTGAATGGCAAAGGCGGATGGGCTCCTGTGGGCGCCCGGCCGCCTGCCGCAAGAGAGGGCTGACGAAACCATGACACGCGTCGAACAAATCATTCGCTTAGTGGAAAACGGAAACGTCGACCAAGCGTTGGCGCTCGTGCCGAAAGTGAAAAAATATGGAAGTGATGAAGAAAAATACGCGCTTGCCGACTGCTTGTACGGATGGGGAATGCCGGAAGAGGCGAAGGAGCTGCTTGAGGAGCTGACTGCCCGCTATCCGGATGACGGCGACATTCGCCTGTTTTTGGCGGAAGTGTATACGGAGCTTGAAGCCGAAGAGGAAGCGCTCGCCATTTTGTCGGAGATCGACGAAGACGATCCGCAGTTTGTCCGCGCGTGCCTTCTTGCCGCCGATTTGTACGAAATGCAAGGGTTGGCGGAAGTGAGCGAGCGGAAGCTGCGTCAAGCGTACGAGAAAGCTCCAGATGAGCCGATCGTGCAGTTTGCGTTGGCTGAGTTGTATTTTTCGCACGGTGAATACTCAAAAAGCGTGCCGCTTTATGAACAGGTGCGGAAGACGAATAAGGAGATGGCCGGCGTCTTGATCACCGAGCGGATCGCTGAGGCGCTCAGCCGTTCCGGGGAATTCGAGGCGGCGCTTCCGTATTATGAGGAGGCGCTCAATGAAAAAATGGACAGCCGGACGCTGTTCGCCTACGGATTCACCGCGTTGCAGGCCGGCTATACACAAACGGCCATCGATAAGCTCAGCGCTTTAAAAGAGCTCGATCCGGACTACACTCCGCTTTACCTTTATTTGGCGAAAGCGTATGAACAAGAAGGACGGCTCGTGCAAAGCTATGAGACGGCGCTTGAGGGCATCGGCGTCGACGAATGGAACAAAGAGCTCCGCCTTTACGCAGGCAAGCTGGCGCTCAAGCTGAACAAGCCGGAGGAGGCAGAGGAACATTTGAAAAAAGCGCTTGAGATCGATGGCGGGTACATCGAGGCGCTCACGGTTTTATCGGCGCTTTGGCTAAACGAACAGCGCTATGAGGATGTCGTCGCGCTTCTTGAGCAGGCGATGGCCGATGGCGAGTACGATCCGCAGTTTGAATGGGACCTTGGGCGCGCCAAACATCGGCTTGAGATGTACGACGATGCATTAAATCATTACGGCGAGGCATATAATTTCTTTAAGCACAATGTCGAGTTCCTCGAAGAGTACGGATATTTTCTCATCGAGGAAGGAAATCGGGCGGCGGCGAAAGAAATATTTCAACAGATCGTCCGTCTCGACCCAACCCATACGGAGGCGGCGGAGATGCTGCTTGAGCTCGAAGAGTAGGGGAGAAGCGGTGGCCCAACCTCTTTCTTGGAAACCGATCGAGGGGGAAGCGCACAATGACGCACGTATCCGTCAATGAGAAAAAAGAGTTTATCCGTTGGTTTTTAAGCCACTATCAGTTGAAGCGGCGCGAGTGTGTCTGGATTTTAAACTATTTGATGAGCCATGACCAGCTCATGCAAAAGGTGCATTTTGTCGAGAATGCCCAATATTGCCCGCGCGGCATCATTATGTCGACTCACTGCGTCGACGATGTGCCGTTCCGTTTTTACAAAGGCAATGTGATGACAACCGATGCAGAGAAATCGTTCCATGACATCCGTTTAAACCGCGACGAAGATATTTACATTCAACTGAATTTCCGCGCTTCTTTTCACTCGCCACAATATGTCGCTGTGCTTGAGGAAAACCCGTATGCGCCGAAGCAGGCGCAAGTGAGCGAAAACGACCAGCGCCTCGCCGAGCAGTTTTTGGAACGCTCCATTTACGAATTCCGGCGCGGGCGGCTCATGAAGCTGATCGATGAGGCGCTTGACCGCCATGATGAAGAGGCGTTCCGCCGCCTGACCGATGAATTAAACAAATTGTAAAAACCTTGCCGCCGGCAAGGTTTTTCTTTTGCCGAAAAATATGGTATGGTGATGAAGGGAAGAAACTTTGAGGAAAAGGAGAGTACGAATGAAGTGGACAGGCGAGGACGTCGCCCTCTATGAACGAGAGCGCGACTACATCGACACGGCGCTCCTTCCGCTTTTGCCGGTGGCTTTCGGCCAAGGAGCGAAGCGGCTCGCTTCCGGCGGGGAGCTTGTCGGGCTCATCGCGGCCGAGGTCGAGCGGCAGCTGAAGGGCCGGTTGTTTTTGATGCCGTCGTTTGTGTATTTTGCCGATGAGCCGCGGGCGCTGCTTACCGAAAGGCTGGCGGATTGGACCAACCGGCTTAGGCGGGAAGGAATGAAGCATCTGTTTTATGTGACGTGCGACCGTGCGTGGCAAGAGGGCGAAGAAGCTGACCGCGTTTGGTTCATTCCGGTTGTTCCGCTCGAGAGCATGGGTGAATCGTACAAGCACGAGCTTGTCAGAGAGCAGACCGCCGAGCTGCTCCGCTTTCTCATCGGTCGATGGGCGCAAGAGTAGATGCGGCAAAGTCCGACGTTTTGCCGCCTGCGATATTGACCTTGTCCAGCAATTGAGCTATCATTAGAATGTCCTAGTTTTCCATATGTGTTATACATACAATCGTCCGGTGCGGACTTGATTTTGCATAGAGGGGGGAAGACGATGAGCGACAACAAACATCGTGTAACGAGACGTCAGTTTTTAAACTACACGCTGACCGGCGTCGGCGGTTTTATGGCGGCAGGAATGCTGATGCCGATGCTCCGTTTTGCTTTCGATCCGATCTTGAAGGATGAAGCAGGGACGGAGATGGTCGCGGTAGCAGACGTCAAAGAGATTACGACCGAACCGAAGCGCTTCGACTTTAAAGTGAAGGTGAAAGACGCTTGGTACGAGTCGGAAGAGCCAAAATCAGCATGGGTGTATAAAACGGACAAAGGGGAGATCATCGCCCTGTCGCCGATCTGCAAACACCTTGGCTGTACGGTCGACTGGAACACGGACAAAGAGCATCCGAACCAGTTTTTCTGCCCATGCCACTATGGGCGCTATGAGAAGGACGGCACGAACGTTCCGGGGACGCCGCCGCAAGCTCCGCTTGACCGTTACGAGTACAAAGTGAAAGACGGCAAGCTGTATTTAGGCAAGGCGAAACCAAGAAAGGAGGCGTAATGCGTGTTAAACAAGCTGTATGACTGGGTCGATGAACGCTTAGATATTACGCCTTTATGGCGGGATATCGCCGATCACGAAGTTCCGGAGCACGTCAACCCCGCCCATCACTTTTCCGCCTTTGTCTATTGTTTCGGCGGGCTGACGTTTTTTGTCACGGTCATTCAAATTTTGTCAGGCATGTTTTTGACGATGTACTACGTCCCGGATATTAAAAACGCGTGGGAATCGGTGTATTACTTGCAAAACGAAGTGGCGTTCGGCCAAATTGTGCGCGGCATGCACCACTGGGGGGCGAGCCTTGTCATCGTCATGATGTTTTTACATACGCTGCGCGTCTTTTTCCAAGGGGCTTATAAAAAGCCGCGCGAAATGAACTGGATCGTCGGCGTATTGATCTTTATGGTGATGATGGGTCTTGGCTTCACCGGCTACTTGTTGCCGTGGGATATGAAAGCGCTGTTTGCGACGAAAGTTGGTTTGCAAATCGCGGAAGCGACGCCACTCATTGGCCCGGCCATTAAGACGCTGTTAGCTGGGGACCCAGAAATTGTCGGCGCGCAAACGTTGACGCGCTTCTTTGCCATTCACGTCTTCTTCTTGCCGGCCGCTTTACTCGGCTTAATGGCAGCGCACTTTTTAATGATTCGCAGACAAGGCATTTCCGGTCCGCTATGATCGGTCGGCCCGCGTTTAGAGGCGATAGAAAAAAGGAGGGAACCACGCAATGCATCGCGGAAAAGGAATGAAATTCGTCGGCGATTCCCGTGTTCCCGCGGTGAGAAAACCGAATATTCCAAAGGACTATTCGGAATATCCCGGGAAAACGGAAGTGTTTTGGCCGAACTTCCTGCTTAAGGAATGGTTGGTCGGATCGGTCTTTCTCGTCGGTTTCTTATGCTTGACGGTCGCCCATCCGTCGCCGCTTGAGCGGATCGCCGACCCGACGGACACGACGTACGTGCCGCTGCCTGACTGGTATTTCTTGTTCTTATACCAATTGCTCAAATATTCGTATGCGTCTGGTCCGTATACGGTCGTCGGCGCGATCATCATCCCAGGGTTGGCGTTCGGCGCGCTCTTATTGGCGCCGTTTTTGGACCGCGGCCCAGAGCGCCGTCCTTGGAAGCGTCCGGTCGCGACCGGGATGATGCTGTTGGCGCTTGCGGCGATGATTTATTTGACATGGGAAGCGGTCGTCACACACGACTGGAAAAAAGCGGCTGAACAAGGGAAAATTCGGGCGGAAGTGAAAATTGACACGAACGCGGAAGGCTATAAAATCGCCCAAGCGAACACATGTACATCGTGCCACGGACAAAACTTGTCCGGCGGCGCTGGTCCGTCGCTCATCGGCACCGGCTTGAAACCGGAAGAAATCGCGAAAATCGCGAGAGAAGGGAAAGGCAACATGCCGCCCGGCGTCTTTAAGGGCACGGATGAAGAGTTGAAAAAACTGTCCGAATTCATCGCCGGACTGAAAGCGGAATAATCGTTTCGACACGAAAAAGCTGACTCGCGTTAGTCAGCTTTTTTCGTGCCAACATGAAACCGAGGCGAGGTGCAGATGATGGCATGGCTTTATGCGCTGTTGGCTTCCCGGCCGGTTGTTTGGCTGCTCTTGTTCGTCAACGCGGCCGGCACCATCTATGGATATTATTGGTATCGTTATCAACTTGCCGATACGCCGCCCGTCTTTTTGCCGTTTGTTCCCGACAGTCCGACGGCGAGCCTTTTTTTCTTGTCGTCCTTGTGGCATGGCTTTTCGGCAGGTCGGCGCCGCTTTTTGAAGCGTTGGCTTTGGTGACGCTTGTTAAGTATGGAATTTGGGCGGTCGTTATGAATGTGCTCGTTTGGCGCGTCACCGGCACGCTCGATTGGGCCGGCTGGATGCTCATCGTTTCGCACGGGGCGATGGCGATCGAAGGAATGCTGTACGCCCGGTTTTATCGATTCCGCTTCCTTCACCTTATGCTGGCGGCCGTGTGGACGCTGCATAACGATGTCATCGACTACGTTTTTGGCATGATGCCGCGCTATAGTGTGCTGGCTGACTACGCCAACGAAATCGGCTATTTTACGTTTTGGTTGAGCATCGCATCGATTGCCGCTGCGTACCAGCTTGGCGTCCGCCTCCGGCGCCAGCCGCTTCTGCCGGGCGGCATGTCTTTCCGGCAGGCATCAGAGTAGAGCGTTGAACACAAGGAGGAACGTTGGGCGGCAGCTTTCTATATAGATGCAACGAAGAAGTTTAACATATCCTTGACGGAAAAGCGGTTTGTCCATTTTCGACTGTCGAAGGCAAGCCACAGGCTTGCCTCCGTCACGCCAAGGCGTGACGGAAGACCGAACAACCGCCTGCCCCACAGACCCATATATGGGTCTGGAAGCGGCGTTGTTCGGTCCCCCGACAGTCGATCAAATACTCGGTAAAAGCTGCAAATGGTAAAGCTTCGAATTGCATCTATATAGCAGTTGCCTGGTCTACTCTTGTCCACTCCTTCATACATTGTACTAGTGGATGAGGGAGGGACGATGATGAAGCGAATCGGGCTAGCCATGTTGTTGTCGCTCGCCTTTTTATGGCCAGCGCCCATTGGCGCGGCTGGACAAACAAACGGTTGGGAGCAGTTGGACGATATTTCCGACGAGGCGCTGCAATTGGCGAAAAACGGTCGTTTTGCCGAAGCAAAAGAAGTGCTCCGCTATTTTTCCGAGCGGTTTTTCGCCCTTGGGGCAAAAGAACGGTTGAAATCGGCCGATGAATTGCGGGCGGTGACCGTGACGCACGAGCAGGCAGTCAAGGCGATGACGGCGCCGATCTCCGCGGAAGACAAAGTGGCGGCGATCACCCAGTTTCGCCTTGTTGTTGACGCCATCCATTCGACATACCAGCCGCTTTGGACGGAGATGGAGCCGGCTGTCATGGAGGCGTTTGCCGCGGTCGAAAAGGCGGCACAACAAGGCGAGCAGAAAGCGTATGCCGCTGCCCTCCGCCAGTTGCTTGACCGCTATACATTGATCGAGCCGAGTGTGAAAATCGACGTGCCGCCGGATATCGCGACAAAGGTCGATGACGATCTTGAGGCGTTGCAGGCCGCCGCGTTTTGGCAACGCGGCGAAGACGAGCAGCGTGAGCAACTCGCCGATGCGCGTCAAGATCTTGAAGCGCTGTTTGCCGGGGTGAAAAAGGACGAAGCTGATCCGTCGCTGATTTGGGTGATGATTTCCACTGGCGGAGTGATCGTGTTGACGCTGACGTACGTTGGCTGGCGGAAGTACAAAGGAGAAAAGGAAGAGAAGCGGGCGCGGCAGCCGGAAGACTAAGCACCGGCGCTTTTTGCGAGGGGGAAACATTTCCCCCTCTTTTTTGTTTTCCCGTCGCTTTGTGCAAGCACCGCCCCGGCACTTTCAAGCGGCGCTTGCCGGGCTTGTCCCGGTTGGGCTTTCGCGCCAGCGGCTTTTCATGGTTCCAGCGGCCGCTTTTGTTCATCGAGCGTAAACCCTTCGCCGAGCACATCATGCACATCGGTGACGGCGACGAACGCATGCGGATCAACGGATATAATGACACTTTTTAAGCGCGGCAGTTCGTTTTTGGCGACGACGCAATACAAGACGTCGCGGTCGCGCTTCGTATATGAGCCGCGCCCTTTCAGCACGGTGACGCCGCGCTCCATCTCTGTCAAGATCCGGTTGGCGATCTCTTCGCTTTTTTCTGAGATGATGGTCGCCCCTTTTGCCGCATAGCCGCCTTCCTGCAGAAAATCAATGACCCGGGCGGCGATAAAGACGGCGACCAACGTATACATCGCCTCGCGGTATGACAGGTAAAGAAGAAGCGACAACGTGATGACGGTGGCGTCAAAGGCAAACATCGTTTTGCCCATGCTGATGCCTTTATATTTATGGACGAGGCGGGCGATAATATCGACGCCTCCGGTTGTGCCGCCGTAGCGGAAAATAATGCCGAGGCCGACGCCGATAAAGACGCCGGCAAACAAGGCGGCGAGCGTCATGTCATGTCGAAGCGGCATATGAATCATGTAGCGTTGAAAGATGGACAAAAAGACGGAAACGGCGACCGTGCCGATGACGGTATAGAGAAACGTCTGGCGGCCGAGCAGCTTCCAGCCGATGAAAAAGAGCGGAATGTTGAGCGCCAAGTTGGTGATCGCTGGATCCAGTCCGAACAAAAAATAAAGAAGAAGCGTAATGCCGGTAAACCCGCCTTCCGCCAAATTGTTTTGCATGTTGAAATGAACGAGCCCGAAGGCGAAAATGGCGGCGCCAAGCAAAATAAACAGGCAGTTTTTGATCTTTAGTCCAAAAATCATACCGTCCCTCCGTCCGCAAAAATAGTCGGCGCCCTTAATTATAGAGGAACTTGTCCATATAGGCAATGACGAGCGAAAACGGACGGAATTGACAGCGGGCGAAAACATTTGTCAAATGCGCCGCTTTTCGCTAACATGAAAACAGGCGAGGTGACAAGCCATGCAGGAGAAAACGATGAAACAAATGCAACAGGAAGTGGATGACTATATCAGTCAATTCAAAGAAGGCTATTTCAGCCCGCTCGCCATGCTGGCGCGGCTGACGGAAGAGCTCGGCGAGCTGGCGCGCGAGGTGAACCATTACTACGGGGAAAAACCGAAAAAGGCGACCGAACAAGAAAAAACGGTGGAAGAAGAGCTGGGCGATTTGCTGTTTGTGCTCATTTGCTTCGCCAATTCGCTCGGCATTGATTTGCAGGCGGCGCACGACCGGGTGATGGACAAGTTTCGCACCCGCGACCGCGACCGCTGGACGCGGAAGGAGGAAGGATCATGACGATTCGCATTGTCATCGCGGGGCCGCGCGGCCGCATGGGCCGAGAAGCGGTTGCGCTCGTGCAGCAAACCGATCACTTTGAACTGGCTGCGGTCATCGACCGCCGTTACGATGGACAAAATTTAGCGGAGATCGACGGATTTTCCGGCGTCAACGCCCCGATTTACACCGATGCGGCCCGCTGTTTTGCCGAGGTGAAGCCGGATGTATTGATCGATTTGACAACGCCGGAAGCCGGAAAGCGGCACACCGAGCTGGCGCTGCGTTACGGCGTTCGTCCGGTCGTCGGCACGACTGGATTTACGCCGGAAGATATCGAGCGGCTCACCAAGCTGGCGGAAGAGAAAGAAATCGGCGCCATCATTGCGCCGAACTTTGCCGTCGGAGCGGTGTTGATGATGAAATTCGCCCGCATGGCGGCCAAATATTTCACTGATGTGGAAATCATTGAATTGCACCATGATCAAAAGCTTGACGCACCGTCCGGAACGGCGTTGAAGACGGCGCAGCTCATTGCCGAAGTGCGACCGTCGAAAAAGCAAGGCCACCCGAACGAAAAGGAAACGCTTGCTGGCGCGCGCGGCGCGGAATATGACGGCATCCCGATCCACAGCGTCCGTCTGCCGGGCTTTGTCGCTCATCAAGAAGTGATTTTCGGCGGCAACGGCCAGACGTTGACGATCCGCCACGATTCGTTCGACCGCCGCTCGTTTATGTCCGGGGTGAAGCTGGCAGTGGAAACGGTGATGCATTTACATACGCTTGTCTATGGGCTGGAGCATATTTTGGAATAGTGTGCAAACTGCGCAAACGGGGGAGAATGGAATGAAAATCGCGTTAATTGCCCATGACCAAAAAAAGGAAGAGATGGTCGCATTTGCGACCGCCTATGCGCCTGTGCTTGCCAACCATGAATTGTACGCCACCGGCACGACCGGCTTGCGCATCCAGGAGGCGACCGGTCTTCCCGTTCATCGCTTCCAATCAGGGCCGTACGGAGGCGACCAAGAAATCGGGGCGATGATCGCCCGCAATGAAATGGATCTGGTCATTTTTTTCCGCGATCCGCTCACCGCCCAGCCGCATGAGCCGGACATCAGCGCATTGATGCGGCTTTGCGACGTCTATGCCGTGCCGTTGGCGACGAACATCGGCACGGCCGAGCTGCTCATCCGCGCGTTGGAGCGCGGCGATTTGGCATGGCGCAGCATTGTGCGCGGCCAAACAAAAGGCGGGGAGGAATCGAAAACAGAAAGGTGACAGCGATGAAGGAAACGTGTGACTTGTTGGCGTTCGGCGCCCATCCGGATGATGTCGAAATCGGCATGGGAGGGACGATCGCCAAATACGTACGCCGTGGGTACCGTATTGTCATTTGTGACTTGACGCAAGCCGAGCTGTCGTCCAACGGCACGGTCGACGAGCGGCAGAGAGAGGCGGCCGAGGCGGCCCGCCGGCTCGGTGTATCCGAGCGGTTCAATCTTGGGCTGCCTGACCGCGGCCTTTATGTCGAGGAAGAGGCGATCCGCCAGATCACAGCGGTCATCCGCCGCTGCCGGCCGCGCCTTGTATTCGCCCCCTATTGGGAAGATCGACATCCGGATCACGGGCGATGCGCCCGCCTTGTCGAGGAAGCGGTCTTTTCCGCCGGCATCCGCCGCTATGGCGCCGGAGAGCTTGGCGATGCGCACCGCGTTCGGGCGGTGTATTATTATATGATCAATGCCTTTTGCCGCCCGCATTTTCTCATCGATATTAGCGAAACGATCGATGACAAGCTGGACAGCCTGCGCGCGTACGAAAGCCAGTTTCAAAAACGGCCTGGCTCGGTTGACACCCCGCTGACCAACGGCTACATCGAGATGATTGAAAGCCGCGAGCGCTGGTTCGGTCAACAAATCGGCGCGGCGTATGCGGAAGGGTTTTTGACGAAAACGCCGATTCATCTTTCCAATTTGTTTGAGGAGGAGCGATGAAGCTGAAAATCGGGATTGTTTGCTATCCGACGGTCGGGGGCTCCGGAGTGGTCGCCACTGAGCTTGGCAAGCTGCTGGCGGAGCGGGGGCATGAGATTCACTTTATCTCATCGAGCATGCCGTTTCGTTTGAATAAAGTGTACGGCAACATTTATTATCATGAAGTCAGTGTCAACCAATATTCCGTCTTTCAATACCCGCCGTACGATTTGGCATTGGCAAGCAAAATTGCTGAGGTGGCAAAGCGGGAACGGCTCGATGTGCTTCATGCCCATTACGCCGTTCCTCATGCCGTCTGTGCGGTGTTGGCGCGGCAAATGGTCGGCGAGCTGCCGATCATCACGACGCTGCACGGCACGGATATCACCGTGTTAGGCTATGATCCGTCGCTTTCCGATATGATCAAATTTGGCATCGAGCAGTCGGATATCGTTACGGCGGTGTCTGACGCCCTTGCCCGGCAGACGTATGAACTGCTCGATGTGCAAGCGACGATCCATACCGTCTACAATTTTGTCGATGAACGCGTCTACCGTCGCCGGGAAGCGGGCCATTTACGGCGCGAGTACGGCATTCGCGACGATGAACGAGTTGTGATCCATGTCTCGAATTTCCGGAAAGTGAAGCGTGTGCCTGATGTAGTGAGAGCGTTTGCCATCGTGCGCCGGCACGTGCCAGCCAAGCTCTTGCTTGTCGGCGACGGTCCGGAAATGACCGTCGTCTGCCGGCTTGTGAAAGAGCTTGGGCTGCAAGATGATGTCCGCTTTTTAGGAAAACAGGATAAACTCGAAGAGCTGTATTCGATCAGTGATGTGATGATGCTTTTGTCGGAAAAAGAAAGCTTCGGGCTCGTATTGCTTGAAGCGATGGCGTGCGGCGTTCCGTGCATCGGCACGGCCATCGGCGGGATTCCGGAAGTGATTGAGGATGGGAAAACCGGGTTTTTATGCCCGCTTGGCGATGTCAAAGAGGCGGCAAGACAGGCGATGGCGCTGTTGACAGACTGCCGGTTGCACTCTGAGATGGCAAGACAGGCGGTGCAAACGGTCGAGCGCAAGTTCCGCTCGGCCGACATCGTCGGCCAGTATGAACAGCTGTACGCTTCGCTTGCGGCAAGGAAGGTGAAACGATGAAACCGCCGTTTGAACAGGCGCTCGGCATTATCCGACAATTGAAGCGGCATGGCTATGAGGCGTATTTTGTCGGCGGCGCGGTGCGCGACTTGTTGATCGGGCGTGCGATCGGCGACGTCGATATCGCGACAAGCGCTCTGCCGGAAGAAGTGATGCGCTTGTTTCCGAAAACGATCGACGTCGGTTCGAAACACGGCACGGTCGTCGTCGTGCATGAAGGAACGGCGTACGAAGTGACGACATTCCGCACGGACGGCGATTATGAAGACCATCGCCGTCCGGAGTCGGTGACGTTCGTTCGTTCGCTTGAGGAAGACTTAAAGCGCCGCGATTTCACGATGAACGCCATCGCCATGGATGAACGCGGAACGATCATTGATCCGTTTGGCGGACAAGAGGCGATCGAGCGGCGGCTCATTTGCACGGTCGGGGCGGCGGACGAACGGTTTCGCGAAGATGCGCTCCGCATGATGCGGGCTGTTCGCTTCGTCAGCCAACTTGGATTTGCCCTTGCTGAGGACACGAAGCGGGCGATCGTCCAAAACGCACCGCTTATGGCCCACATTTCTGTCGAACGGATGACCATGGAAATGGAAAAACTGCTCGCCGGTCCGTTCGTTGCCGAAGCACTGCCGCTGTTGGCCGATACCGGGCTGTTCGCTTATTTGCCTGGGCTGGCCGAAAAAGAGCAGCTGCTGCGCTCGGCCGCCGCCTTTCGCTGGCCGTGGCTTACAAAGCGCGAAGAGCGCTGGGCGCTTCTTTGCCGCGCGCTTGATGTCAAAGACATTCGTCCGTTTTTGCGCGCCTGGAAGCTTCCCAACAAAGTAATCGATGAAGCTGGCGCCATTTTGGCGGCGCTCGATGATGTCCCTAGGCCGGAGGCGTGGACGAACGAACAGTTGTTTTTGGCCGGCCTCGAGCGAGCGCTATCGGTTGAAGCGGTGCGCGCCGCGCTTTGCGGCGCGCCGTCTGAACCTCATCATGAGGAGCTCCGCCGCCGCTTTGCGGCGCTGCCGATCAAAACGAAAGGGGAGCTTGCCGTCAACGGGAAAGACGTCATTCGCTGGGCTGGAAAACCGGCCGGTCCGTGGGTGAAAGAGACGCTGGATGCCATCTGGCGGGCGGTCGTCAGCAGCGAAGTCGAAAATGAGAAGGAGCGGATTTACGCATGGCTCATGGAGCGCAATCGGACACACGAAAAAAACTGTTAGAGTTGTTTGCCGAAGCGAACGGCGAGTTTTTGTCCGGGCAAAAAATCAGCGAACAGCTCGGCTGTTCGCGGGCGGCGGTATGGAAGCATATCGAGGAGCTGCGCAAAGAAGGATTTGAACTCGAAGCAGTGCGCCGCCTTGGCTACCGGATTATCAGCACGCCGGATAAAGTGACGGCCAACGAAATCCAGCTCGGCTTAAAAACGGAAAAACTTGGCCACGCGATCCACTTTTTTGACGAAGTCGATTCGACGCAGCGCATTGCGGCAAGGCTCGCGTATGAAGGGGCGCCGGAAGGAACGCTCGTCGTCGCGGAAGAGCAAAAGGCCGGGCGCGGGCGTTTGGATCGGAAATGGTTTTCCCCAAAAGGGACGGGCATTTGGATGAGCCTCATTTTGCGGCCGGCCATCCCGCCGCAGCGGGCGCCGCAGCTGACACTGCTTGCCGCGGTGGCCGTCAGCCAGGCGATTCAGGAAGTGACCGGGCTTGTCCCAGACATTAAATGGCCGAATGACATTTTGCTTGACGGCAGAAAGTGCGTCGGCATTTTAACGGAGCTGCAAGCCGACCCTGACCGCGTCCATTCGGTCATCATCGGCATCGGCATCAACGTCAACCAAACGATCGAGCAGTTTCCGGAGGATATCCGGGCCATCGCGACATCGCTGGCCATTGAAAAGGGCGGGCCCGTAAAGCGCGCCCCGCTCATTCAAGAAATTTTGTTCCGGCTTGAGCGGCTGTATGAGCAATATTTGGCGCATGGCTTCCGTCCGATTAAGCTTCTTTGGGAAGGGTACGCCGTTTCGATCGGCAAGCCGGTGACAGCGAGAACGCTGAACGGCGTGATTCGCGGCATCGCCCGCGGCATCACTGACGACGGGCTGCTCATCCTTGAAGATGAGCAAAAGAACATCCATTACATCCATTCTGCCGATATTCAGTTCTAATTTGCCACTAGAAAAATTGTAACAATTTTGTTAAAATACAAAGCGAGGAAAAGGGCAGTATCTTTCGCAAGAAGAACTGCACCGAGGCCGACAGCACGAATAGGTGAAGGAAATGATCTGCCTTGATCCTTTTTTGAAGGACTAGGACAGAGGGATGAACGAAACCGACGGCGGTTTTATGGCGTCCTTCTTTCTCAAGGCGGGAAAGAAGGACGTTTTGTTTCGGGCGGTTCATCTCCTCTGCAGTCAAAGAGGAGGGAACGAAAATGAAAGCGAAAACCGATTTTTTCCACATGAAGCAGGCGGGCGAGCCGATCGTGATGGTGACCGCCTACGATTTTCCGTCCGCGAAGCTTGCCGAGCAAGCCGGCGTCGACATGATTTTGGTCGGCGATTCGCTCGGCATGGTTGTGCTCGGGTATGATTCAACGATCCCGGTGACGGTCGATGATATGATCCACCATACGAAGGCGGTTCGCCGCGGTGCGCCGAACACGTTTATTGTCACCGATATGCCGTTTATGTCGTACCATGCGTCCAAAGAAGAGGCGCTGCAAAACGCCCGCCGCATCATGCAAGAGTCAGGGGCGAACGCCGTTAAAGTCGAAGGGGCGGATGAAGTCGTCGACATGATTGCCGCGCTGACGAAAGCCGGCGTGCCGGTCGTTGCCCATCTCGGGTTGACGCCGCAATCGGTCGGCGTTCTTGGCGGCTATAAAGTGCAAGGCAAAGATGCCGAAAGTGCGAAAAAGCTGCTCGATGATGCGAAACAATGCGAGCAGGCGGGAGCGATCGCCCTTGTCTTAGAGTGTGTTCCGAAGCAGCTCGGGGCGGCCATGGCCCGGGAACTCACCATTCCCGTCATCGGCATCGGCGCTGGGGCGGAAGTCGACGGTCAAGTGCTCGTGTATCACGATTTGCTTGGCTACGGTGTCACCCGCGTGCCGAAGTTTGTGAAACAATACGCGTCCATCCAAGAGACGATCGTCGAGGCGTTAGCCAACTACGTCGCTGATGTCAAACTGCGCCAGTTCCCGGAGCCGGCGCACACGTTTACGATGAAGGAAGAAGAATGGGTGGCGCTTTACGGAGGAAAGCAAGGATGATCGTGATGGATCAGATTGCAGCGATGCAGGCGCTCATGCGCCAATATCGCCGTGAAGGAAAGACGATCGGGTTCGTTCCGACGATGGGCTATTTGCATGAAGGGCATACCTCCCTCATCGATCGGGCGCGCGCGGAAAACGACATCGTCGTCCTAAGCGTTTTCGTCAACCCGCTTCAGTTCGGACCGAACGAAGACTTTGCCCGCTATCCGCGCGATTTCGAGCGCGACCGGCGCATCGCCGAACAGCATGGAGTCGACGTCTTGTTCCATCCGGAAGCGGACGAGATGTATCCGGAGCCGCTTACCGTACGAGCGATCGTTCAAGCGCGCGCCGACGTGCTGTGCGGACGGTCGCGCCCCGGCCATTTTGACGGCGTGGCGACGGTGCTCATTAAGCTGTTCAACATTGTTATGCCCGACCGCGCGTACTTTGGGATGAAAGATGCCCAACAGGTGGCGGTCGTCGACGGCTTGATCCGCGATCTCAATTTTCCGATCGAGCTCGTGCCGGTGCCGACGGTCCGCGAGGCGGACGGGCTGGCGAAAAGCTCGCGCAACGTCTATTTGTCGCCGCAAGAACGGAGTGAGGCGCCGGCGCTGTATGCAGCGCTTCAAGCGGCCGCTTCCGCCGTCGAACGAGGAGAGCGGAGCGCAGCGGCCATCCGCCGGATGGTTAGAGAGCATATTGAAGCGCATACGCACGCTGAGATCGATTATGTCGAAGTATGTTCATATCCGGATTTGACGCCGCTTGAGACGCTCGCCGGGACAGTGCTGATCGCTGTCGCCGTCCGATTTGCGAGCGCCCGGTTGATCGACAATATCATGATTGAGTTGCCCAAAACCGGCGAACAAGGGGATGGAAAGGGGGAGCAAGCATGTTTCGCACGCTCATGAACGCCAAAATTCACCGCGCTCGTGTAACAGAGGCCAATCTCGATTACGTCGGCAGCATTACGATCGATGAAGATATTTTGGATGCCGTCGGCATTGTGGCTAATGAAAAAGTACAGGTAGTGAACAATAATAATGGAGCCCGTTTTGAAACATACGTCATCCCCGGTGAGCGCGGCAGCGGCGTCTTTTGCCTAAACGGCGCCGCCGCCCGCCTTGTGCAAAAAGGGGACGTTATTATCGTCATCTCATATGTGCTCGTTCCAGAGGAAAAAATCGCCGCCCATCGACCGAAAATCGCGAT
Organism: Geobacillus sp. PLS 41; assembly: GCF_056494105.1. Taxonomy (NCBI): domain Bacteria; kingdom Bacillati; phylum Bacillota; class Bacilli; order Caryophanales; family Anoxybacillaceae; genus Geobacillus; species Geobacillus sp. PLS 41. The sequence goes on from NZ_CM151395.1 coordinate 1,931,252, forward strand.
TATGGACGAAAACAACCGGATTGTGCAGCTCATCGCCGAAGAGCCGGCGCATACGGTTTTATGAGGGCAAAAAGGGGCTTTCCGCCCCTTTTCGTTTTGAGGTGATCGTTTATGGCAACGCGCTTTGTCATCATTGACTTGGAGACAACCGGAAATGGGCCGAAAAAAGGCGATCGGATCATCCAGCTCGGCATGGCGGTCGTCGAAGATGGCCTGATTGTCGAACGGTTTGCCAGCTTTTTTAACCCGGAACGGCCCATTCCGCTGTTCATTCAGCAGCTGACGAACATCAACGAACAGATGGTCGAAGGAGCGCCGCTGTTTGCTGACAAGGCGGGCGAGATCGCCGCCTTGATGCACGGTGCTTACTTTGTCGCCCATAACGTCGACTTTGATTTGCCGTTTTTGCAGGCCGAGCTTGAACGGGCTGGCTGGCCGCCGTTTTCCGGTCCGACGATCGATACGGTCGAGCTCGCCCGCATCGTGTTGCCGACTGCCGAAAGCTATAAGCTCGGCGATTTGGCGAGGCAGCTCGGCCTCCACCACAATCGTCCGCATCAAGCGGACAGCGATGCGGAAGTGACCGCCAAGCTGTTCATTGCCTTGCTCAAGCGGCTCTCCCGTCTGCCGCTTATGACGCTTGAGCAACTGCGCGGTCTTGCCCGCCACTTGAAAAGCGATATTTACTTGCTCCTTGATGCGGTCATCGCCAAAAAGCGGAACAAGGCGCCGGCCGACCGCGCTGTCGCCGTATACCGAGGCATTGCGTTGAAACAACCGGCGCCGGAGCCAGATGAGAGCGATCGGCGCCCCGCTTTGGCTTCGTTCGCTGCCTTTTGCGAACAGGAGCCGCCCCTTCCGCTTCCCGGCTACAAGCGGCGCGCGGGGCAGTGGGAGATGATGCGGCTCGTTTATGAGGCGCTGTCGACGTCCCAGCACGCGCTCATTGAAGCAGGGACCGGACTTGGCAAATCGCTCGCCTATTTGATTCCCGCTGCTTTTTTTGCCTGTGAGCAGCAAGAGCGGGTCGTCATCAGCACGCATACCCTCCAGCTGCAGGAGCAGCTCATTCGCCGCGATTGGCCGGTATTGCGGCAAATCGCGCCGTTTCCGCTCCGCGTTGCCGTTTTGAAAGGGAAGCAAAATTACTTATCCCTTGACAAGTTCGCTTCGTTTTTGTCGGAGCCGTCTGACACGTACGATGCGGCTCTCTTGAAGTGCCAGGTGCTCGTTTGGCTGCTTGAGACCGACAGCGGCGACTTGGACGAATTGAATGTGTCATCCGGCGCCCGTCTCCTATTGTCCGCGCTTGCCATCGGCGAAGAGGAAGACGGCGGGCGGCATCATTTTTTCGCCCGGGCGAAAGAGCGCTCCGAACGGGCGGATGTGGTCATTACCAACCATGCGCTTTTGCTTCATGATTTGACCGGCCCGGCGCCGCTTTTGCCGCCGTTTCGCCATCTGATCATCGATGAGGCGCATCGGCTTGAAGATGCCGCCGCCCGGTGTTTTGGCGAGCAGATTGGCTATGTGTCGTTTCGCCTGCTGACCGCCAAAATCGCGCAGACGATCGCGAAATGGGTAGAAGCAGAACAGGACGCACCGAATGGGGCTCTTGTCCGTTGCCAGCAACGCCTTGAGGAGCTGCAGTTTGAAGGGGACGAGCTGTTCCGCCTGTTGCGCCGCTATGCGTTGGACAAAAAGCCGGCTCGCGCTGGACGTTGCCGCTATCGCTTTTCGCCGACGGACGAACAGAGCCGGGCGTGGCAGGCGGCGGTGGAGTTATGCTGGCGCCTGCGCGATTTGGCGGCGGCGCTATCCGCTGAAGCGAAGCCGCTTCTATCCGCTGATACGAGTGGCGATTTCCCACCATCCGCCTTGCTGTCGGCTGATTTGGCGGCTCTCAACCGGCAAATGGCTGCGCTCGTGCGTTTGCTGACCGAAAAGGAGCCGGGTGTCGTCCGGTGGATCGAAGCGGACGAAAAAGGGGCGGCGAACGCTGTCCGCCTTTACTCGCAGCCGGTTGACCTTGCTGACTTTTTCGCCGATCAACTGTTTATGAAAAAACGGAGCGTCGTTTTGACGTCGGCGACGCTCACTGTCCGCGGCCGGTTCACGTATATGGCGGCGCGTCTCGGTCTTGAGGATTTTTATCCACTTTGCCGCTCGTTTCCGTCGCCGTTTCGTTACGAGGAGCAGGCCGCGCTCTTCGTGCCGGCGGACATGCCGCTCGTTTCTGCCGTGCCGCTTGAAGATTACGCCGAAGCGGTCGCCGCTTCGGTGCTTGCGATCGCCCGACGCCTCGGACGGCGGGTGCTTGTGTTGTTCCCTTCGTATGAACTGTTGAAACTGACGGTTGATGCGTTGAAGACGGAGGAAGAAGGCGAGCCGTTTGTTTTGATCGCTCAAGGGGTGCAAAGCGGCAGTCCGGCAAAGCTCTTGCGGACGTTTTTGCAGTTTGAGCATGCGGTGTTGTTTGGGACGAGCAGCTTTTGGGAAGGGGTCGATCTGCCAGGTTCAGCGCTCGATGTGCTTGTCATCGCCCGCTTGCCGTTTGCGCCCCCGGACGATCCCGTGATGGAGGCAAAAAGCGAGCGCATTCGCCTAGAAGGCGGCGATCCGTTTTCCGAGCTGGCGCTTCCTGAGGCGGTGCTTCGTTTTAAGCAAGGGTTTGGGCGCCTCATTCGCACTGAAGACGACAAAGGAGCCGTATTTGTGCTGGATCGGCGGCTGATGGCTTCCCCGTACGGCGCGGATTTTCTCGCTTCCTTGCCGCCGCTTTCGATGCATGAAGGCGCGCTTTCTGAGCTGCTCGACAAGGCGGAAACTTGGCTTTCTTAAAGCGCGCTTTATGTTTCATAAAGATGGACGAAACGGCGCAATCTAAAGGTGTCAGGCGGCAAAAAAACCCGCATGAAGCGGGGGCAAAGAAGCAAATTGGCGTTGACGGTGTAGGCGGGCAAATTTGTTATGAAATGATCGGACAAACCTGCTATAATAGGGAAGAAGCACAACTGCGATGACAGTTTGCGCCTTGCCGTTTGGATTTGTCGGCTTGGCCGCAGAGGTGCGAAGAAGCACGCCTTTGATGTCACCTTCGCTGTATTTGTATTGTTGCCGGAGCCGCCGGCGTGTATAAGTAACAAAATTTGCGCCGCACAGGAGGAAACGACGAAAATGGAAAGCAAAATCGAAGTGCTCGCTACCGTCAAAGTTCAGCACTCCGACGACTTGTACAAAATTGTCGACTGCTTGAACCGAACGCTAAAGCGCGACAATTTGATGTTTGGCCTTGCCTTGGATGAAAACGACAAGCGCCAGGCCATCTTTACGATTTATCGGACGTGATCACGATGAAAAAGTGGGGTTGGTTCACTCTGCTTTTTTTGGATTCCTCATTTGGCAGGCATGGTCGATTTATGACGAGGCGATGGCGCCCAAACGGCTGATGGTGGAACATGCGTTGGCGCGGGCGAAGGAAGCCGCCGGGCTTGCTGATGTGAAGAAAGTCTATACATATTATGGCGACGAAGCGTGCACCGTATTCATCGGAAGAACAAAACAAGGGAAAGCGGTCGTCGTTTGGGTGCCTGAAAAAGAGGAGAATGTCGTCGTCAAGGGCGTGGACAGCGGCATCAGCGAGGCGGAAGCGCGCGCCATTTTGCAACGCGACCGCCGACCGCGGCGCATCATCGACGCGACGCTTGGCATGGAAAAAGGCGTGCCTCTTTGGGAGTTGACATATATTGATGCGGAAGGAAGGTATTCGTTTTATTACCTTCACTTTGCGGATGGGGCCTTCCTGAAGAGGTACAGTTTTCAACAGTGAGGACGTGAGGGGGAAGAAGCGATGAAACTGGCAAAACGGGTGGCGTCGCTGACGCCATCGGCGACATTGGCCATTACGGCGAAAGCAAAGGAACTGAAAGCGGCCGGATACGACGTGATCGGCCTTGGGGCCGGCGAACCGGATTTCAACACGCCCCAGCACATTATCGCGGCGGCCATCAAGGCGATGAATGAAGGGCATACGAAATATACGCCATCAGGCGGGCTGCCGGCGCTGAAAGAGGAAATCATCAAAAAGTTTGCCCGCGATCAAGGGCTTTCGTACGAGCCGGCGGAAATCATCGTCTGTGTCGGGGCGAAGCATGCGCTTTATACGCTCTTTCAAGTGCTGCTTGATGAAGGCGATGAGGTCATCATTCCGACGCCGTATTGGGTGAGCTACCCGGAACAAGTGAAGCTGGCTGGCGGCGTTCCGGTTTACGTTGAAGGGCTGGAAGAAAACGACTTTAAAATGACGCCGGATCAGCTGAAACAGGCGATTACCCCGAAGACGAAGGCGGTGATTATCAACTCCCCGAGCAATCCGACCGGCATGATTTATACGGCCGAGGAGCTGAAAGCGCTCGGGGAAGTATGCTTGGCGCATGGCGTGTTGATCGTTTCGGACGAAATTTATGAAAAATTGATTTACGGCGGGGCGAAACATGTGTCGATCGCCGAACTGTCGCCGGAGCTGAAGGAGCAGACGATCATCATCAACGGCGTATCGAAATCGCACTCGATGACAGGGTGGCGCATCGGCTACGCGGCTGGACCGAAAGACATCATTCAAGCGATGACCGATTTAGCAAGCCATAGCACATCGAATCCGACATCGATCGCTCAATATGCGGCCATTGCCGCCTACAGCGGGCCGCAGGAGCCGGTCGAACAAATGCGCCAAGCGTTTGAAAAGCGGCTTGACATCATTTATAACAAGCTTGTGCAAATTCCAGGCTTCACCTGCATCAAACCGCAAGGAGCGTTTTATTTGTTCCCGAACGCCCGAAAGGCGGCGGATATGGCCGGATGCCGCACGGTCGACGAGTTCGTCGCCGTCTTGTTGGAGGAAGCGAAAGTCGCGCTTGTGCCTGGTTCTGGGTTTGGGGCGCCAGATTACGTCCGCTTGTCGTACGCGACCTCGCTTGAGGCGCTCGAGACAGCGATCGAACGCATCCGCCGGTTTATGGAGGCGCGGGCCTAAGGCGCTTTGCGCCAAGGTGTCAGAGTGGAAAGAAAAGGGCGGCTTTGTTTGGCGCAAAGCCGCTTTTTCCGCGTCGGTCTGTCGGCTGGCTCCGGGCGGCTGCGCCGAAGGGCGATTGGTGGGGGCAGCATCGTTTTGCGCTGCTTTGGCTGGTCGTTGCCGTGACGCCGACGGAACGGTATAATAGCGAATGATGGACGTGTCGATTATTGGAGGGAATCAGTGCGTGAAAACGACGACGATTGCGGAAGTGAATCAATACGTAGGACAACAAGTGACGATCGGCGCTTGGCTCGCGAACAAGCGCTCAAGCGGGAAAATCGTCTTTTTGCAGCTGCGCGACGGCACTGGCTTTATTCAAGGCGTCGTCGAAAAGGCGAACGTCTCGGAAGAGGTGTTTCAACGCGCAAAAACATTGACGCAAGAAACGTCGCTCTATGTGACGGGCACGGTGCGCATCGACGAGCGCTCCCCATTTGGCTACGAGCTGTCGGTTGCCGATTTGCAAGTCATTCAAGAAGCAGTTGACTATCCGATTACGCCGAAAGAGCATGGCGTCGAATTTTTGATGGACCATCGCCACCTTTGGCTTCGGTCGCGGCGCCAGCACGCGATCATGAAAATTCGCAACGAAATTATCCGGGCGACGTATGAGTTTTTCAACGACCGCGGGTTTGTGAAAGTCGACGCCCCGATTTTGACTGGCAGCGCACCGGAAGGAACGACCGAACTGTTTCATACGAAATATTTTGATGAGGATGCCTATTTGTCGCAAAGCGGCCAGCTCTACATGGAAGCGGCGGCGATGGCGCTCGGCAAAGTGTTCTCATTCGGCCCGACGTTCCGCGCCGAAAAATCGAAAACACGCCGCCATTTGATCGAGTTTTGGATGGTGGAGCCGGAAATGGCGTTTTATGAGTTTGAAGACAATTTGCGGTTGCAAGAAGAGTACGTCTCCTACCTTGTGCAGTCGGTGCTCGAGCGCTGCCGGCTTGAACTCGGGCGGCTCGGGCGCGACGTGTCGAAGCTTGAGCTGGTCAAACCGCCGTTTCCGCGCCTAACGTATGATGAGGCGATCAAGCTGCTTCATGAAAAAGGATTGACCGACATCGAGTGGGGCGATGACTTCGGTGCGCCGCATGAGACGGCCATCGCCGAAAGTTTTGACAAACCGGTGTTCATCACCCACTATCCGACCTCTTTGAAGCCGTTTTATATGCAGCCGGACCCGAACCGCCCCGACGTTGTGCTATGCGCCGATTTGATTGCGCCGGAAGGATACGGGGAAATCATTGGCGGCTCGGAACGGATTCACGATTATGAGCTGCTCAAGCGCCGCCTTGAAGAGCACCATTTGCCGCTTGAAGCGTATGAATGGTATTTGGATTTGCGCAAATACGGTTCTGTGCCGCATTCAGGGTTCGGGCTCGGCTTGGAGCGCACTGTCGCTTGGATTTGCGGCGTCGAACATGTGCGCGAGACGATTCCGTTCCCGCGGCTGCTCAACCGGCTTTATCCGTAAAAAACCCCCTGCAAAAAGGGGGTTTTTTCGCCGCCGTCATGTTATACTATAGTTGAGGTGCATCGGCATGGAAAAGAAAAAGGTGGCCGAATGGCTGGCGCAAGGAAGCATCGCCGTCCCGAAGCTGTTGCTTGGCCACTACAAGCAGCTTGGGTTGGGCGAGGGGGAGCTCGTCTTGCTTTTGCATATGCAGTCGTTTTTCGAAGAAGGCGTCTTGTTTCCGACGCCGGCCGAGCTGGCCGAAAGAATGACGGTCTCGGCAGCGGAATGCATGGAGATGGTGCGTCGGCTCTTGCAAAAAGGGATGATCGCGATTGAAGAGCATACGGATGAACAAGGCATTCGCAACGAAAAATATACGCTTGAACCGCTTTGGGAGAAGCTCGTGCATCATTTGTACACCCAGGCGGCTCAACAGGGGGAACTCGGCCGGCAGGAGGAAGAGGAGAGCTTATACACCGTTTTTGAGCAGGAGTTTGGCCGCCCGCTCTCCCCGTTCGAGTGTGAAACGCTTGCGATGTGGATCGATCAAGACGGCCATGAGCCGGCCATCATTAAAGCGGCGCTGCGCGAAGCGGTGCTGTCGGGGAAGTTGAATTTCCGCTACATCGATCGCATCTTGTTTGAATGGAAAAAGAACGGCATTCGCACGATTGAACAGGCGCACGACTACGGCAAAAAGTTTCGCAAGCCGTCCTCCCGTTCGGCGAAACAGACGGCGGGAGAATTTAAACAGACGATCCCGTTTTTCAATTGGCTCGACTCGTAACGAGAGGCGCTGTCTCTCGTTTTTGTTTGTCCAAAAATGGCCAATCGAACCGGTAAAAGGCGTCGTTTTGTTCGGGCCAATATGGCAATAAGGAGGAGACGAGGTGCTGACAAAGCAACAAATCCGCTACTGTTTGGATGAGATGGCCAAAATGTTTCCAGATGCGCATTGCGAGCTTTTGCACCGCAATCCGTTTGAGCTGCTGATTGCGGTTGTTTTGTCGGCGCAATGCACCGATGCGCTCGTCAACAAGGTGACGAAACGGCTGTTTGAAAAATATCGGACGCCGCACGATTATATTGCGGTGCCGCTTGAGGAGCTCGAGCAAGATATCCGCTCAATCGGCTTATATCGGAACAAAGCGCGAAACATTCAAAAGCTGTGCGCGATGTTGATTGACAAGTACAACGGCGAAGTGCCGCGCGACCGCGATGAGTTGATGAAGTTGCCGGGCGTCGGGCGGAAGACGGCGAACGTCGTTGTGTCCGTTGCGTTCGGCGTGCCGGCCATCGCTGTTGATACACACGTCGAGCGCGTCAGCAAACGGCTTGGCTTTTGCCGCTGGGACGACTCGGTTTTGGAAGTCGAGAAGACGCTGATGAAAATCATTCCAAAAGAAGAATGGTCGATCACCCACCACCGAATGATTTTTTTCGGCCGCTACCATTGCAAGGCGCAGTCTCCGCAATGTCCGTCATGTCCTCTTCTTCATTTATGCCGTGAAGGAAAAAAACGGATGCGAAAACGGGAGGAAAAAGCGGCAAATCAGAAGTGAACGGAACCGCGAAAGGGCTTGGTGAAGAAGGGCCAGCAGCATGCCGGTCGGTCATGAAAAAACGGATGGCGCAAAAGCCATCCGTTTTTTGGGAATGCAGCTGTTATGGACGGGTGCCAAGACCCGCTCCGGATCCGTTTTTTAACGGCGGGGAGACAGGCGGCGTTCCGCTGTTTGCACCCGTTCCACTGTTCGTTCCGTTCGTTTGGCCGCTGTTGTTCGTTCCTTGGTTGTTTGTTCCATCCGTTTGGCCATTGTTTTGGTTGGCCCCGCCGCTGTTGCCATTTTCTTGTCCGCCGCTTGCGCCGCCGTTTTGTTCATTGTTGTTTCCCTGACCGTTTTCGTTTCCGTTATTCCCGCTGTTGCCTTGATCGGTGCCGCCGTTTTGCCCGCCGCTGCCTTGGCTGTCATCCCCCGGTTGTTGTGGCACGGGAGTTTGATCTTCTCCGCCGGGGACATGAACGCTGGCTATGGCCGGTTTGCTCATTCGTTCGCCGTCTTTTGCGTACACGGCGATTGTGTACGTCCATCCTGGCGTCGGATTGGAAATCGTGATCGAACGGTCTTTTGTGGTGATCGTATTCGTTTGACCTTGGCCATCTTTGACGCGCACCTCGAAGATCGTCTCATCGGTTTGCTCATCGTATGACCACGAAACCGAGATGGCGTTCGCCGCTTGGTCGTACACAGCGGTCAACCCTTTCACCGCCGGCAGTTCTTCCGGCACGTCGTTCGCCGTCTCCGTCGGCTCAGTGCCGCGCACGAACAATTCATACGTAATTTCGCTTTCCGGCGTGTATTTGCCGGCGAGCTTCGGCGGGTTTGTGCCTTTTTTGATCGGCAGCTTGACGACGCTGTCCGGCTGTTTGAATTCCCCACTACCGTCATCGATGTGGGACATGATGTCTCTGAGCAAATATTTCGGGATTTTCTGCTCATATTTATCAAGCTTTGCCGTGCTGCTTCGCTTGCTGAAGCCGACCCAAATGGCCGCCGTATAGTTTGGCGTATAGCCGACAATCCAGCTGTCCGGCACATCGTCCCGGTCAAGGCCGAATTTTGCTCCATCTTTCCCATAGTTCGTCGTCCCTGTTTTGCCTGCGAGCTCAAGTCCTGGAACATTGGCCAATTGACCTGTTCCGGAGCGGATGACAGACTTCAGCACGTCCGTGATCATGTAGGCGGTATAGTCGTGCATCACTCGTTTTGGTTTGGGTTGCAAATCCATTTCCGTGCCGTCCGGGAAGACGATTTTTGTCACGGCATATGGCTTCGTATAGACGCCGTTATTACCAAAAGCAGTGTACGCTCCAGCCATTTGCAGCACCGATACGTAGCGGGATACTCCGCCGATAGCGTAAGGCTCATATACTTCATCAAAGCCCATGCCGAGTCGGTTAGCGAACTCCATCGCCCGCTCTTTGCCGACGGCTTGATAGGTTTTGAGAGCCGGAATGTTGTATGACCACGTGAGAGCTTTGCGCAATGTCACCGGCCCAGCGTATTTTCCGCCGGCGTTGCGGATCGGCGTGCCGTCCGAATACGTATACGGCTCGTCAACAAGAATGTGCGCGGTTGACCATTTTAAATATTCAATCGCCGGGCCATAGTCCAAAATCGGCTTGATCGTTGAACCGGGCTGGCCGACCGGTTGGATTGCGTAGTTGAAGCCGAATTCGATATTGTCGCGATGGCGACCGCCGCCTAACGCGCGAATGGCGCCTGTTTTGGTGTCGACGACGGCGATGCCGGATTGCAAATCCTTCTTATTGGTAAAGTATTTGTCAGAGTTTAATAGCTTTTCTACGTATGTTTGAACGTTTTGATCGAGCGTTGTATAAATTTTCAGCCCATCTTCAAAGACGTTGACGTTCGCTTTGTCGGTCACTTCTTTGATTACTTCGTCAATGAAGGCGTCATATGGTACATCATTTTGCGATTTTTTCCGTTTTGTCAGCATCGATTGAATCGGGACTTGTTTCGCTTTTTCCGCTTCTTCCTGGCTGATAAAGCCATGTTTCACCATAAGCGACAATACCGTATCGCGCCGTTTTTTTGCCGCCTCTGGATGGTCATACGGATTATACCGGTTTGGACTTTGCGGCATGCCGGCAAGCAAGGCTGCTTCCGGAAGAGTGAGCTTTTTCAAGTCCGTCTTGCCAAAATAATATTCGGCGGCGCGAGCGACGCCATAAATGCCGTCTGAATAATAAATTTTGTTCAAGTACATTTCCAAAATTTCATGCTTCGAATATTTTTGTTCCAGCTGCAGTGCCAGCCAAGCTTCTTGCGCTTTCCGTTCCAGCGTTTTTTTGGATGAGAGAAACGTCATTTTGACGACTTGCTGGGTGATCGTGCTGCCGCCTTCTGCACCAAATCCTTCCTTGATGTTGGCGAGGACGGCGCCGGCCAAGCGGACGATGTCGATCCCGTGGTGTTCATAAAAGCGGGCGTCCTCTGTTGCCAAGACGGCATCTTCAAGCACTTTCGGCACGTCTTTATACGAAATGTACGTTCGCTTGTAGCCGCCAAGCTCCGCTACTTGTTTTCCATTCATATCGTACAAGACGGAAGAAAGCGGATCTTTAATTTTGGCCTCATCCAGCGGAGGAGCGTCCTTAACGAAATAGGCGAAAGTGGCAATACCCCCGATGGCGCCAAGGACCATCATCAGCAATATCGCAATGGCGATGGTTTTTTAACCACGATCTTCCTCGTTTCGTTTTCGCTTTCTTCTGTTTCGTTTGTTTCGCTGCCTGCTTTCGTTCTACGCGAGAACGATATTCACCAGACATAAGCAAATCCTGCCTTTCTTACAAGTTTTCACTTCAACGGGTGAAGTACACGTTGTCTACTACACTAATATAATCAATTCTCGGCTGGTAGCCAAGCGGAATGGAATGTCCATGCCGTTCGATCTCTTGTTTCGGAATCGACTTTCGTCCGCCGGCTTCCTGTTTGTTCCACCAAGCGATCAAATGAGAGGCGTCAAGCAAATACGTTTCATTGAGCAAAGAAAAACGCAAAATCGCAAAACAAATGCCGCCGTGGGCGACGACTTGCTCCATATGGCGGATTTGATGAGCGTGGAAATTTTTCAGCGGAAACGCCGTTTTGTTTTTTGTCTCTTTCGCCTCAAAGTCGATGTACTTGCCGCGGTACACACCGTTGTAGTCGGTCGTCGACGCTTGCCGGAAGTAGGCTTCGGTAATGACGGCGGCGCTCCGTTTCGGATAGTCGACGCGCACGATTTGCACCGGGGTCGGCTTTTTATGGATGACCGCGATGCCGCGTTCCCGGTAATATTCATTCGTCGCGTTTAAGTCGTCTTCGAGCGTCATGCCGCGATTGGCATAATCGGCCGCCGGCCGGCGCGCGGCGTTCGGCTTGTTTCCGCGATACTCTTTTCCGCTCGGGTATTTGAGTGCCATCGCGTTCATCTCCTTTGAATGGTTTTTATTATACCATACGCTCCGGTCATATGCGCTCTTTTTCTTTTCCTCCTTTCGACTGAAGGCAAGCGAAGGAGGTCAATGTCGAATGGCGGCTGCTTGCCACTTTCTTTGCCGAATTCGTTCTACTTTTGTCGCCGCAGCAGGAGTCGTCCTTCCCGCCGCGAATGGAATATCATCATGCGAGAAATGGGGGAGAGGGAATGGAAAAACGGCTCGTGAAAAAAGAGGAGATCGAAAAGCAGCTGCAGGAAATAGTTGCACTCATCGAGCAGGTCGATGCGAAAATGGAAAAAGTGATCGCCGATGTCATCGAAGAGCGTTATGCGCAAAATCAAGCGCAGCTCGGGCGCCTTGAAGGGCAGATCGCCGGCGTGGAACAGCGGCTTGAGAAGGAGAAGCAGCGTGCTGCACTTCCGCTTTCGTCGAAACTGTATTTGGTGTGAGCCGGTCGGTATGGTATCATCAAACAGAAGCGCATCGCGGCAAAACGCATCCGTTCTCCGGGCCATAGGGCACAGGGCAAACCGGATTTGCCGGCATGGATAAAGGAGGAGGCGCCATGGAAAAAGAGCTTAAGGCGTTGACGAAGCGCCTGCAACAATACAACGAACAGTTGCTTTTGATCGCCCGGCGCGCCCGCGAGCAGAACGAGGAGCCGGATTTTTTTGGCGACGTGAAACCGATGGCCGAAGAGGTGCAGGCCGTTGCCGAACGGTGGAAGGACGCCGCTTCCCGCTGGGTCCGCCATGCGCGGCCGAAATATGTCCATGAGCGGCAAATTGAGGCCGCCGCCGACCATATGGCGAAGCTGTGCGTTGAGGCATTTTATCCATCCGTTCCTGAGCGCCGCATCAAGCAATACAGCCAGGCCGTCGCTTATACGCTGGCGCTTGTCAAGGAACGGCTTGACGACACGAGCGAAGCAGGCAAGGAGAGGTTTTGACGGGGCAGGAGAAAGCGGCCGCACGGAAAAAGGGGCTGACCCAAAACGCGAGTGCGTTTTGGATTAGCCTCCTTTTTTGTTTTATGTGTCTTTGCCTGTTGTGATCGAGACAGGGCCGCCTTCTGCAGTAGCGACGGTGTTGATCTCGTATTCGACCCGCTCCGTATGCTTGGGCGGCGCTGGTTTTCCATGTTTCGGCTTTTCATGGTCATGGCCTTTCAATTTATGGTTAAAGTGGACGCCTCGACCCATCGCCAATCCCCCCTTGTACGACAATTCCTCTTGCCTCTTTAGGGTGGGAAGAAACATCGTTTTTTATGCGTCTTGAGGAACAGGGGCAAAAAAAAAGAAGGGAAAAGCTCCCTCATCGTCCTACAGCCCAGCGTATTCCCCTGCTTCATCCGGCTGAGAGGCGCCGGCTTTTTCGAGCTCACGCACGAGATCGCGGTACTCGGCGAGCGAAATTTCCCCGCGCAAATACAGACGGCGGGCAAAATCAAGCAGTTCGTTCGCCTCAGCCGGTTCGCAATGTTTGACCGCCATAAACTTATGCTTTAACTCCGTCACGTTCATTGATGCTTTTCCCCCTTCCCCTTTTTTACATCGTACCATGAAAATAGGGAGAAAGAATGATTTCGGAAAATTAAAACTTCCGACAAGAGGTGACATGTCCGCACACGTCGTCAGGCGTTTGCACATATACTAGTGGCAGCTCGCCTCCTTAGCCTAGGGGGAATCGATTATCAAACATGGGGGAGAGGAGACATGCACCGTTATCCGCGCCCAGTTTCGCCGCCGGTTTATGGACCATACGGCTCAGGCGGCCATTATAGTCCTTATTTTCACTATGGGGTTTCATCCTTCCCATCGGCGCCGGTTCACTGGCCTCATCTTCCGTCCGGCCATGCCGCGCCTCCCTCGTATCCGATGCCGTATCCAAAGCCAGGACCGCTTTTGCCGCCGCCGCGCCCGTCGTTTCTCGCCCAGTTTAAAAACAGCGACGGAACGTACGATATCAACAAAATGATGAGTACCGTGGGGCAAATGATCAATACGGTCAATCAAGTGAATGGCGTGTTGAAAGGATTGCTCGGTACGTTTAAAAAATGAAACCGCGTCATGGCGCGACGGTCGAGCGCGCTTGAAAAAGGGAAACCGCTCCGCCGTTTGCACGGGGAGCGGTTGTCACGTTGTCAAATGAGCAACTCATACACTTCATTGAGCTGATACACGCGCTCATAATCGCGCTCATCCATCGCATAGCGGATTTCATGGGGCAAAATGCGGTCCAAAAAGGCGCTTTCTTCTTGCGTTAAGTCGCGGACAAATTCCCCTTCGCCTCGGTATGGTTTGCTGATCAGTTTTTTGTAAATGCGTTTTGGGGTGTCGCTGTGGTGATCCAAATAGTTGGACAGCACTTCGCGCAAGTAAGCGAGTGTTTGTTCCATCATCGTCCGCCCCCTTCAAAAAAAGAGACAAACTCTTTGCTTGTGTTTGTGCGGCCTTGGACGTACGGATTTTCTTCCGTCACGCGGTCCGGGTCGAGGTTTGTTTTGATGACAAGCATCGGCTCATCCGACGGCTCGTTGATCAGTCGGTCGTTCAATTGTTTGAAATCGGGCAGTTTCGCCATTCGTTTTGCACCTCCTATCAGTAGCGTAGCTTGTCAGCCGAGAAAGTATGTATGCATCGTTTTGACCGCGGCAAGGCAAGCAAATGGCAAACAATAAGGGGGCGGCGGTGACAGACTGCAACGACAACTGGAAGCGGAAAAACAAATACACGAACAACCGTGAGGAAATCGCCAATGAATGGGTGATCAAAAAAGGAACGCCGGAAGAGGGCGAACGTTCCGGAAATTCACTCCATAAACAATAGAAGATGGACAAGAAACAAGCCGCTCCCCATGCAGGGAACGGCTTGTTTCACGCCCAAGCGCGGCGCTGGCCGTTGCCAAAATGGTTTTTGAACGCACACACAGGCTGGATCGTCTTCAATCGATATCGATATATTTCCGTTTTTGCGGCAGCTGGATGGTGAGCGTCCCATTTTGAAACGAGGCTTTCACCTCATGCTCAGCGACCGGATACGGAAACGGAATCAGCCGCGCCACGCGCCGCCGTGCGTGGCGGCGTTCGTATACATGGCCGTGATGATCTGCCGATTCAATGGTTTCATTGTGATCGACGATCAGCTGCAGCCCATCTTCCTGCCATTGCAAGCTGATTTGTTCCCTTTTGATGTCAGGCAGCCGGACAATGATTTGGTAATCGTGCTTCGTCTCTTTCACCTCGATCGGAATGTACGCGGCAGCAAACGTTTGTGCGAAATAGTCATCGAGCGTTTCAAACAGTTTTTGCAGCGGCCGTTCATCAAACCATTGATTCATCATTTTCCGCAAATGATGGAACGGGTGATGGCCTCCCCCATTGGCTGGTGGTTGAAACGATTCATTCATTGCGCTTCCCTCCCTTTTTTCAAAACAGCGAAATGACTCTGTCGGGACGCTGCCGATTGGCAAGGCGATTCACTGTCAATGTATGTACGGAGCGAAAAAAAAGCTACTCCGTACTTTTTTAGGGAGTTTTCATCTTGTTTTAACCCAGATGGAATATAATGACACCACCATCCATGAGATGCACATCAATAACGCTGTCGGTTGCCCGGCGGCGGGAGGAGGGATGGCGCGATGCATTGGGTTCATTGGTTGGTGACATTGTTTTTTTCTGGAACAGCCGTGTCGCTTCTTTCCTATCAAGCGTTGGAAATCGTTCAAGCCATTGTCGATTGGATCGTTGACCGCCACTCGTAAACAGCTGCCTGCGCCGCTTTTGGCCGATTCATTTTTGAGGGCGTCTCGAACAGGCGCCCCATTCCTTTTTTGACTGCTGGCTGTCCGTTGGCGGTGGACGATTTGTTGTGTATAGTGAAAGATGTATAAAATGAAAGCAAACAGCCGCAATGGAGGAGGAGCAGCTGATGAACGGACGTATTTTATTGATTGAAGATGAAGCCGGGCTCGCCCGGTTTTTGGAGCTTGACTTAAAGCACGAAGGCTTTGACGTGCATGTATGCGCCGATGGACGCGAAGGGCTCGAGCTCGCTCTTTCGGAGCAGTGGGATCTCATTTTGCTTGATGTGATGCTGCCGCGTTTAAATGGCATGGAAGTATGCCGCCGCATCCGGGCGGCGAAATCGACGCCGATCATGATGATCACAGCGCGCGACAGCGTGTTTGACCGCGTCATGGGGCTCGATAACGGGGCCGATGACTACATCGTCAAACCGTTTGCCATTGAAGAGCTGCTCGCCCGCATCCGCGCCTTGTTCCGCCGCGTTCATCCGGAAGCGAACGCCCAAGTGTTGACGTTTAAAGATTTAGTCGTTGACGTGCAGGCGCGCACAGTGAAAAAAGGAGACGAATTTATTGAGCTGACGAAGCGCGAATACGATTTGCTCGTCGCCTTTATGCAAAACATCAATGTTGTCTTGACGCGTGATGCGCTCCTTGACAAAGTGTGGGGGTTCGACGCCGAGGTTGAGACGAACGTCGTTGACGTCTACGTTCGCTATTTGCGGCAAAAGCTTGACGAACACGATAAAGAGCGGTATATCCAAACGGTGCGCGGCACGGGATATGTGATGCGGCCATGAAGAGGGAGGCGATTCGCCGGCTTTCGCTGAAAGGGAAGCTGACCGTTTTGTCGGCCGGGGCGATTTTCATTACGTATTTTGTGTTTACGTTTTTGCAATATCATATGGTCAAACAATGGCTGCTGAAGGAAGAAGAAAAAACGATGGAACAAACGGTGGCGGAAATTGAAACATATTACGCGGAAAAACGTAATCTATCATGGGAAGGGATTCGCCGCAGCCGCGCGTTTTTGGAAAAGCTGAATGAACGCTACCAGCTCATTCGCGTTACGGATGAGAAAGGAAACGTCATCGTCTCCGTTTCAAATGGGGCGGCGGTGTCGCTATCGCCAAGCGAGATGCCCGACAAGCGGAAGATGGATGAGCATTTCATCAACAATGAACGGTTTTTGCTGCTCCGTCAGCCGCTGCATATCGGCAACTTGCATGGAACGATCGAGATCGCCCGTCGGCTGGCGAGGTTCCAGCAAGTGACCAACACACTCTTTCTCATCATGACGGCGATCGGCTTTTTGGCCATGGCGGCAAGCGCTGTCGCCGGCCGGTTCGTGGCGCAAAGCTTCGTCCGGCCGTTGCAAACGCTGGCCAAAACGATGGCGGACATTCAAAACAACGGGCTGAAACGGCGCATTGATGTGCCTCCGGCGCGCGATGAAATCGCGGAACTGATGGTGATGTTCAACGGCATGATGGATGAAATTGAGCGGTCGTTCGCCATGCAGCGGCAATTTGTCGAGGATGCGTCCCATGAACTGCGCACACCGCTCGCCATTTTGCAAGGCCATCTTTCGTTGCTGCAACGATGGGGAAAGCACAATCCAGAGATTTTAGAAGAATCGCTCGAGGCGGCGGTGAAAGAAGCGGAGCGGCTGAAGCGGCTCGTTCTCGAGCTTCTTGACTTGTCGCGCGCCGAGGCGATCACGGTGCCGGATGAGGTCGCGCCGATGGATGCCGCGGCGGCTGTCGGACAAGTCGTCAAAAATTTCCGCGTCTTGCACCCGGATTTCCAATTTCTGATTGACCAGCCGGATAAGCCGATTGCGCGCGCGGCGATGGCGAAACATCATTTTGAACAATTGCTGTTCATTTTGCTTGACAATGCGGTAAAATATTCTCAGCGAGTGAAACAAATCGCGATTTCCTTGCGCGAGGAAGGGCCGTTTGTCATCGTGTCCATCCGTGATTATGGCATTGGCATCCCAAAAGAGGAGCTGAAAAACGTCTTTTTGCGCTTTTACCGCGTCGACAAGGCGCGCAGCCGCGAACAAGGCGGCGCCGGGCTCGGCCTTTCGATTGCCAAGGAGATCATCGATAAGTACGGCGGGCAAATTGCGTTGGAAAGCGAAGTTGGGAAAGGAACGACGGTGGAGCTCGCCATTCCGAAAGCGGAATAGGAGAGGAGCGTGAGGCAATGGGACATCCCCATGAGGAAGAGGCGGCAAGCAAAAAAGTGATTCATCACCTCGTTGAAAAATTCCGCAAGCGCGGGGTGAAAATCGCGACATGCAAACCGCGGACGATGATGTCACTGTCATGCTTAGATGAGATCGACAAAATGAGAGGATGAATCGAAGAAAAGAAAATGGAAGCGAAACAGCGCATCATTCCGGCCATTAAAACGATGAAGCAATTTGACGCCTTTTTGTCAAGCGGTTACACGGTCGGCGTGTTGCTTGAGGTGCATATTGCCCAGTTAAAAAGCATCTTTGCCTATGCGCGCCGGCATGGCAAGGAGTTGATCATTCACGTCGACTTGGTGCAAGGGCTGAGTCATGATGAACATGCGGCGGAATACCTTTGCCAAGAGTTCCGCCCTCATGGCCTCATTTCCACGAAAGCGGGCGTCATTATGAAGGCGCGTCAAAAACGCGTCTTGGCCGTGCAACGCATCTTTTTGCTCGATTCCCACGCTTTAGAGAAAAGCTACCAGCTGATCGCCAAAACGAATCCGGATTGCATTGAAGTCATCCCGGGCGCCATGCCGCACATCATCCGCGAAGTGAAAGAACGGACCGGAAAACCGATTTACGCCGGCGGGCTCATCCGCACGGTCGATGATGTCGAGCGGGCGCTTGCAGCTGGGGCGGTGGCGGTGACCACGTCAAACGAAACATTATGGCGCCACTACAATGGATAATGCGTTGAGCTGGTCAAATCGGCCGCAGTCTGCTACAATAAAGGTAACAAGTTAATCATCAGTCAGGAGACAGGGAGAGACCATGCATGCATGGTAGGCGAAAGGCTTATCGTGTTTGCAATGGTCTCTTTTTGTCTTTTTCAAAGGAGGAATCATGCATGGCGTTCTCAAGCAAACATCGGAGCGATGTTCTTCAAGCGATGAGCGAAAAACAATATGATCTTCTGATCATCGGTGGAGGGATCACCGGCTCTGGCATCGCCCTGGATGCCGTCTCGCGCGGCATGACGGTCGCGCTTGTCGAGATGCAAGATTTTGCCGCCGGCACGTCAAGTCGGTCGACGAAGCTCGTTCACGGCGGCTTGCGCTACTTGAAGCAGTTCGAGGTGAAGCTTGTCGCGGAAGTCGGGCGCGAACGGGCGATTGTGTATGAAAACGGCCCGCACGTCACCACACCGGAGTGGATGCTGCTGCCCATTTATCGCGGCGGGACGTTTGGCAAATGGAGCACGTCGGTCGGCCTTTGGCTGTATGACCGGCTGGCTGGCGTCAAGCCAAGCGAGCGGCGCACGATGCTTGATGCCCGGCAGACGTTGGAAAAAGAGCCGCTCTTAAAGCGCGATGGCCTCCTTGGCGGCGGCTATTACGTCGAATACCGGACCGACGACGCCCGCCTGACGATCGAAGTGATCAAAAAAGCGGTCGAGCTTGGCGCCGACGCCGTCAACTATGTAAAAGCCGAACAGTTTTTGTACGACGAGCGCGGCCGCGCGATCGGCGCCCGCTGCCGCGACCTGATCGGCGGACGAGTGTATGACATCCGCGCCAAAAAAGTCGTCAATGCCGCTGGACCATGGGTGGATGCGCTGCGCGACAAAGACGGATCGAAAACCGGCAAACGCCTCCAACTGACCAAAGGCGTCCACATCGTCATCGACCAAAAGCGGTTTCCGCTCAAGCAGGCAGTCTATTTTGACACCCCGGACGGCCGGATGGTGTTTGCCATTCCGCGGGATGGGAAAACGTATGTCGGCACGACCGATACATTTTATGACGATGATCCCGCTCATCCGGCCATGACCGAAGAAGACCGTGATTACTTATTGCAGGCGATTCACTACATGTTCCCGTCCGTCGGCGTCACTGCCGACGATGTCGAGTCGAGCTGGGCTGGCGTCCGTCCGCTCATTTATGAAGAAGGGAAAGACCCGTCGGAAATTTCCCGCAAAGACGAGATTTGGACATCGCCATCCGGCCTCATTACGATTGCCGGCGGCAAGCTGACCGGCTACCGGAAAATGGCCGAGACCGTCGTCGATCTTGTCGCCAAGCAGCTGGAGAAAGAAGAAGGAAAAGCGTTCGGACCGTGTCGAACGAAACAATTGCCGATCTCCGGCGGCGATGTCGGCGGCTCGCACCGCCTCCCTGCCTTCATCGCCGAAAAAGCGGACGAAGCGGTGCGCTATGGATTGACGAAAGAAGCGGGAGCGCGGCTGGCGAGACAATACGGCACAAATGTCGACCAGCTGTTTGCTTTAAGCCAGCAATACGACCGTTCATCTGGCTTAACGCGCGAAACGTTCATCCGCCTCGTCTACGCCATGGAGGAAGAAATGGCGGCCAAACCGGTCGACTACTTCATCCGCCGCACCGGAGCGCTGTTATTTGACATCGATTCTGTCCGGCGGGAGAAAGAGGCGGTTGTGGCGTTTATGGCGCGGTATTTGGGGTGGACGGGGGAAGAGCGGGACGTGTATGAGAAAGAACTTGACAAGGAACTGCGACGAGCGGTGTTGGCAGAGGAAGGAGCGAAGTGAACCAATGATCATGAAGGAAATGATGAGCGCCTGAATCCAGGCGCTTTTTTGATGGATCTTTTCGTAAAAATTAAGTAAAATTTAAATAAAAAATCAAAGTGAGGGAAGAGGATGGCAGTTACATACAATCCGCAAACGAAGCAGTTTCATTTGCGGGCGGGCAAGGCAAGCTACGTGATGCAGCTTTTCCGCTCCGGCTATTTGGCGCATGTCTATTGGGGAAAAGCGGTGCGCGATGTTCGGGGGGCGCGGGCATTTCCGCGGCTGGATCGCGCGTTTTCCCCCAATCCCGCCCCATCCGACCGCACGTTTTCGCTCGATACGCTGCCGCAAGAATATCCAGCCTATGGGAATACCGATTTTCGTTCTCCGGCGTATCAAGTGCAGCTTGAGAACGGCTCGACCGTGACCGATTTGCGCTACAAAACGCACCGCATTTACAAAGGGAAGCCTAGACTTAACGGACTGCCGGCGACATACGTGGAGCATGAACAGGAAGCGGAGACGCTCGAAATTGTCCTTGGAGATGCGCTGATCGGTCTAGAGGTCACGTTGCAGTATACGGCGTATGAAAAATGGAACGTCATCACGCGCGCGGCCCGTTTTGAAAACAAAGGCGGCGAGCGGTTGAAACTGCTGCGTGCGCTCAGTATGAGCGTTGATTTCCCAACTGCTGACTATGATTGGATCCATCTCCCCGGAGCGTGGGGGCGCGAGCGCTGGATCGAGCGCCGCCCGCTTGTGACCGGCGTGCAAGCGGCGGAAAGCCGCCGCGGCGCGAGCAGCCACCAACAAAACCCATTTATCGCGCTCGTCGCCAAAAACGCCGATGAACACCAAGGCGAAGTATACGGGTTCAGCTTTGTGTACAGCGGCAATTTCCTCGCCCAAGTCGAGGTCGACCAGTTTCACACCGCCCGTGTCTCGATGGGAATCAACCCGTTTGATTTCACATGGCTATTGGAACCGGGTGAGTCGTTCCAAACGCCGGAAGTGGTCATGGTTTACTCCGACCAAGGGTTGAACGGGATGTCGCAAACGTACCACGAACTGTACCGCACCCGCCTGGCGCGCGGCGCATTCCGCGACCGCGAACGCCCGATTTTGATCAACAACTGGGAAGCAACGTACTTCGATTTTAACGAAGAAAAACTCGTCAACATTGCGAAAACGGCAGCGAAACTAGGCATCGAACTGTTTGTGCTTGACGATGGCTGGTTTGGCGAGCGCGATGACGACCGCCGGTCGCTCGGCGATTGGATCGTCAACCGGCGCAAGCTTCCGAACGGCTTGGACGGGCTGGCAAAACAAGTAAACGAACTTGGACTCCAGTTCGGCTTATGGGTCGAACCGGAAATGGTGTCGCCAAACAGCGAACTGTACCGGAAACATCCCGACTGGTGTCTCCATGTGCCGAACCGCCCGCGCTCTGAAGGACGAAACCAGCTTGTGCTCGATTATTCCCGCGAAGACGTTTGCGACTATATCATCGAGACGATCTCGAACGTCCTCGCAAGCGCGCCGATCACGTACGTGAAATGGGACATGAACCGCCATATGACGGAAATCGGCTCGGCTGCCCTGCCGCCCGAGCGCCAGCGCGAAACGGCGCACCGCTATATGCTTGGGCTGTACCGCGTCATGGACGAGATTACCTCGCGCTTTCCGCACATTTTGTTTGAAAGCTGTTCGGGAGGCGGGGGGCGGTTTGACCCGGGGATGCTGTATTATATGCCGCAAACGTGGACGAGCGACAATACCGATGCCGTCTCGCGCCTGAAAATTCAATACGGCACGAGCCTCGTCTATCCGATTAGTGCAATGGGCGCCCACGTCTCGGCGGTGCCGAACCACCAAGTCGGGCGGGTGGCGTCGCTCAAGACGCGCGGCCATGTCGCGATGTCAGGCAACTTCGGCTATGAGCTCGATATCACGAAATTGACGGAAACAGAAAAACAAATGATTAAGCAACAAGTCGCGTTTTACAAGGACGTGCGCCGCCTCGTCCAGTTCGGCACGTTTTATCGGTTGTTAAGCCCATTTGAGGGCAATGAAGCAGCATGGATGTTCGTCTCTGCCGACCGCTCGGAAGCGCTCGTCGCCTACTTCCGCGTTCTGGCCGAAGCGAACGCGCCGCTGTCATACCTGCGCTTAAAAGGGCTTGACCCGAATCAAGACTACGAAATCGAGGGACTTGGCGTTTACGGCGGCGACGAGCTGATGTATGCCGGAGTGGCCTTGCCGTACCGCTCTGGCGATTTTATCAGTATGATGTGGCGATTGAAAGCTGTTCAACGATAAGAAGGGATGCTGTCGCTCGAGCCTATGCACCAGTCATAAACGAATTGAACCCGGTGTCTTAGATGCCGGGTTCAAACTGTTTGAGCTTCTCGATGATGCGACGCTTCCGATAGAGCATCTTCCCGGTTTCGGCGATGTCTTCCATAAACGATTTGTTAAACAGCGAACCGAAAATGACGCCGATGATCGGAACGGCTTGAAACAGCTTTTTCCATCCGTATTGGTCGCGGAACGTCATCATCACTTCCCGCCAGCCTTGCAGTTCGGAAAAGACGCGCCCGCGTTCATGGGAGAACGACGAAAGTTCGTCCAAAATCGCTTTTTTCCCGACAATGTCCGCCGCGGCAAACTGAAGGCATTTGACGACAAACACGCGCTCCTCTTTTTCCTTCGGGTCATATCCGTACACGATGGCGATCTCTTGCAGCGTTTTCAGCGCTAAGCCGAGAAGCGCCGGAATGTCCACCGCCAGCGTCAGCGCCCCGCCAATTCCAGTTGCCGCCCCTTGCAGCTGGGCGAACGTGACGCGCGCATCGATCAATTCATCGCAGACGCGATCCATTGTCTCAAGCGGCAAGTGCGGCACTTGCGCAAGCGACGATACCCCGAGCCGAGTGAATATTTTCTTTTCATTCACTAAATATTGCCCGCCGCTTTGAATATAGCTGCCCAACTCATCAAGCAGCTGCCCGAGTTTTCGATGGACGACTTTTGGCGTCAGCTTATCCAGCACTTGAAATGGCAAGCGGCCAAGCTTTTCCCAAAACCATAGGTCTTTTTGGGAGTGTTCCCACTGTTCGATTTGCTTTAACTCTTTTTGTAGCTGCAGTTTGGCGTCCATGTTTGGGCCTCCTGTTCCTTCTTAAATGTTAATGTTTAGGATAGGTTGATTTTAACGAATTATACGGACAAGGAGGGCATTTTGTTTCTGACAAGAAGCCTGCAGTCATGAACAAACATCAAAGTAGGAGTTTTTCATTGACGAATAGTAAAATTTTAACTAAAATATTTATTATAAGATGATCTTAAGGAGGCTCTTTCATGATTACAACCTTAAAACAACAATTTATCGAACTTTTCGGCGGCTTAGGCGAAGGCATCCGCACTTTCTTCGCCCCCGGCCGCGTCAATTTGATCGGTGAGCATACGGATTACAACGGCGGGCATGTGCTGCCGTGCGCGCTCGAGATCGGCACGTATGCGCTTGTCCGGCAAACGGATGAGCCGTTTGTCCGCCTTTACTCCCAAAACTTCCCGGAAACGGGAGTGATCACTGTCTCTTACGATGACTTGTCATACCGGAGCGAGCACGGCTGGGCGAACTACCCGAAAGGGATCTTGGCTGCGTTTCAAGCGCTCAGCCCGCTGGAGACCGGATTGGACATTTTGTATTACGGCACGATCCCGAACGGCGCAGGACTGTCGTCATCCGCGTCGATTGAGCTCGTGACCGCGGTCATGCTCAATGAACTGTTCAGGCGCGGGCTTGACCAGCTGGAACTTGTGAAAATGAGCCAAACCGTAGAAAATAAATACGTTGGCGTCCATTGCGGCATTATGGATCAGTTTGCCGTCGGCATGGGGAAACAAGATTGCGCCATTCTATTGAACTGCCAGACGCTCGAGTACCGCTATTTGCCGCTCGTGCTCAACGATTGTTCGATTGTCATCGCGAACACAAACAAAAAGCGCGGCTTGGCGGACTCGGCGTACAACGAGCGGCGGGCGACGTGCGAGGCGGCTCTCGCGAAGCTGCAAAGCGTGCGGAACATCGCCTCGCTCGGCGAGCTGACAAGCGCAGAGCTGGCCCGTTATGAACATCTTCTTTCCCCGCTTGAGCAAAAACGGGCCCGCCATGCGGTGACGGAAAACGAGCGGACTCTTGAAGCCGCCCGGGCGCTTGAGCGCGGAGACCTGATCCGCTTTGGCGAGTTGATGAAACAGTCGCATTTGTCGCTGCGCAATGATTACGAAGTGACAGGTGTTGAACTCGACACGCTCGTTGAAGCGGCATGGTCGCACGAAGGAACGGTCGGGGCGCGCATGACCGGAGCAGGATTCGGCGGCTGCACGGTGAACATTGTGAAAAAGGCATGCGTTCAAGATTTCATTGAACGGGTCGGAAACGCGTATGCCGAAAAAATCGGTTATGAAGCAAGCTTTTATGTCGTTGAAGTTGGTGACGGGGCGAGAGAACTCACGGAACTGGAGGAGATGAGCCGATGATTTTGGTTTGCGGAGGGGCAGGGTATATCGGCAGCCATGCGGTGTACCGTCTGCTTGAAAAAGGGGAGCGCGTGGTCGTGGTGGATAACTTGCAGACGGGGCACCGGGAGGCGGTTCACCCTGATGCGGTGTTTTGCCAAGGCGATATTCGCGACCGCGATTTTTTGCGCGAGGTGTTTCGCCAGCACGACATTGAGGCGGTCATTCATTTTGCGGCGAACTCATTGGTCGGCGAAAGCATGGAAGAGCCGCTGAAATATTACGACAACAATGTGTACGGCACACAAGTGCTGCTTGAAGTGATGAGAGAATTTGGCGTCAAGCAAATCGTCTTTTCTTCAACCGCCGCGGTGTATGGGGAGCCGAAACAAATCCCGATCGTCGAAACCGACCCGACGGAACCGACGAACGCGTATGGAGAAACGAAGCTGGCGATGGAAAAAATGATGAAATGGGCGGACCGCGCCTATGGCATCCGCTCGATTTCGCTCCGCTACTTTAATGTCGCCGGGGCGTACGGCACGACAATCGGTGAGGACCACAACCCGGAGACGCATCTGATTCCATTGATTTTAAAAGTGCCGCTTGGCCAGCGCGAGGAAATCTACATTTTCGGCGATGACTACGACACGCCCGACGGCACGTGCATCCGCGACTACATTCATGTGCTTGATCTCGTCGATGCCCATTGGCTGGCGCTCGAGAAATTGCGGAGCGGGGCAGACAGCGATGTATACAATTTAGGCAACGGAAATGGATTTAGCGTCAAAGAAGTGATCGAAGCGGCTCGGCAAGTGACCGGACACCCGATCCCCGCCCGCGTCGTGGCGCGGCGCCCGGGCGATCCGGCGAGACTTGTCGCTTCATCGGAAAAAGCAAAGCGCGAGCTCGGCTGGGAGCCGAAATACCCGTCCATTACGGATATCGTCGCGTCGGCATGGGAATGGCATCAAGCGCGGCCAAACGGATATCGGGGTGTGTAAACATGGAAACGATTTTTGCGGCGATTGAACAACTGATCCGTTATGCCGAGCAACGCGGCCTTTTAGCGCCGGAAGATGTTGTGTACGCGCGCAACCGCCTGCTGGCAACGCTCCGACTCACGGAATGGCAGCCGGCCGAGGTCAAGGACGTTCCCTTGGCCTCGCCGGCCCCGGTATTGGACGCTATGATTGATTGGGCGTATGAACAAGGATTGTTGGAAACGAATACAACGACCGAGCGCGATATATGGGATGCGAGACTGATGGACTGCGTCATGCCGCGGCCGTCGGAAGTGATCCGCGCCTTTTACGAGCGATACCGCCGCGACCCGCAGGAGGCGACGGACTGGTTTTATTCGTTGAGCCAAGCGTCCAATTACATTCAAACGGCGCGCATCGCCAACAATCAGCACTGGAAAGTGTCAACCATCTATGGAGAATTGGATATCACCATTAACTTGGCGAAGCCGGAAAAAGACCCGAAGGAAATCGCCAAATTAAAAGAGATGCCGTCATCCTCGTATCCAAAATGTGTATTATGCAAAGAAAACGAAGGGTATGAAGGAACGTGGCGTCATCCAGCCCGTTCCAATCACCGTGTCATCCCGATCACGTTATTGGATGAACAGTGGTATTTCCAATATTCTCCCTACGTGTACTATAATGAACATTGCATCGTCTTCCACGCCGAACATGTGCCGATGAAAATGGAGCGGAAGACGCTTGAGCGTTTGCTCGATTTCGTCGAAAAGTTCCCGCACTATTTCATTGGCTCGAACGCCGATTTGCCGATTGTCGGCGGCTCGATTTTAGTGCATGACCATTTCCAAGGCGGGTGCTATACGTTTGCGATGGAAAAGGCGGAGATCGAAGAGTGTATCCCGCTTCCATCGTTTCCGTCGGTCACAGCCGGCATAGTGCGCTGGCCGATGTCCGTCATCCGTTTGACTGGACCAAAAGAGGACGTGTTGGATGCGGCTGCCTTTTTGTATGAAACATGGCGGACGTACAGCGACTCAAGTGTCGAGATTATGGCCTACAGCGGCGATGTTCCGCATAACACGATCACCCCGATCGCCCGGCGGCGCGGCGATTTGTTTGAGTTGGACATTGTTTTGCGCAACAATCGGACATCAGCGGAACATCCGTACGGCATTTTCCATCCGCATGAAGAATTGCATCATATTAAAAAAGAAAATATCGGCTTGATCGAAGTGATGGGGCTGGCGGTGCTGCCGGCACGGCTTGCCGTGGAACTGGAGACGCTGGCCGATTATCTCGTGCATCGGACAAAAAAAGAAGACTGGGACGAGTCGATGCATAAACATTGGGATTGGTGCGAAGCCATTCACTCGGCCTATCCGGACATCACGAAGGACAACGTCCATGACATTTTGCGGCACGAAGTCGGGCAACGGTTTGTGACCGTGTTGGAACATGCCGGGGTGTTTAAGCGGGACAAGCGAGGGAAGGACGCGTTTCGCCGCTTTATGCAGCACGCTGTGGAGCGCATGTCGTCTCTTGTTTAAATGCGGCGAAAAAACGCGTTTCATATGAAACATAAGGAAGGGATTGCAAACAGACTATGGCTACGTTAAAAGAAATCGCGGAAAAAGTCGGCGTTTCGGTCGCGACGGTGTCGCGCGTGCTTAATTACGATGCGACGCTGTCCGTTTCCGATGAAACGAGAAGGCGCATTTTTGAAGTCGCCCAAGAGCTGAACTACAAAACATTGCGGGAACGAAGCCAGCAAGCGCGCGAATCGTTTCGCTTCGGGCTCATTCACTGGTATTCGGAGCGCCAGGAAATCGATGACCCCTATTATATGGCGATTCGCCTCGGAGTGGAAAAAGAGTGTTTTGACCGCGGCATCGAACTCGTCAAATTGTTTAAACAGCACGGCGCCTATCCGATCGAACGGATGGAGGCGCTCGATGGCATCATCGCCGTCGGAAAATTCGGGCCGAAGGAAGTCGAGGTTTTTGCCGCCGGGGCCAAACAAATTGTGTTTGTCGACTGTTCGCCTGATGAGCATCGGTTTGATTCAGTCGTCATCGACTTGCGTCAAGCGACGGTGACAGTGCTTGATTATTTGCTTCGGTTGGGGCATACGAAAATTGGCTATATCGGCGGCCGTGAATATGTCGACGGGGAAACGCCGATCCGCGATGAGCGCGAAGCGGCGTTTTACGAATATTTGTATGTCAAAGGGGTGTATGATTCCCGCTATGTATGGATCGGTGCCTTCACTGCTGAAGATGGCTATCGGCTGATGAAAGAGGCTGTTTCAGGCGGCGACTTGCCGACGGCGTTTTTCATTGCCAGTGATTCGATGGCGATTGGCGCCCTGCGTGCGCTGCATGAAGCCGGGATCGCTGTTCCGGAAGAGGCGGCGATTGTCGGATTCAATGATATTCCGACGGCAGCATTTCTTCACCCGCCGCTTTCGACGGTGAAAGTATACACAGAATTTATGGGTGAAACAGCGGTTGAGCTGCTCATCGAACGGTTGACGACGAAACGAGCGATTTGCAAAAAGGTCGTCGTGCCGACAGAGCTCGTCATCCGCTCAAGCAGCGAGGGCAACGAAAAGGGGAGCGGTCGATAAGCCGCTCCCTTCTGCATTAATGGAACTCGATATCAACGCGTTTTTTCGTTCCTGTCGTTGTTTTCGGGATATGAATGTCAAGCACGCCGTTTTTGTACGTCGCGCGAATGTTTTCCGTCGCCGCATCCGCCGGCAGGGTGATCGAACGCTGGAAGCGACCAAAGAAGCGTTCGCGCCGGTGCATTTGTTCTTCTCTTACATCGTGGTGGCGTTGAATCGTGCCGCTGATGGTCAACATGTTGTTCTGCACGTCAATGTGCACATCCTCTTTCCGCTCCAGCCCCGGTAAATCGCACGAAACGACGTATTCGTTGGCCGTTTCATGCATGTCGATGCGCGGCATCCAGTGCTGCTCATCCATATGAGTGAACAGCGATGGAAAATCACTAGCAAAAAAGCGGTTCATATCCCGGCGAATCGATTCCAAGTGCCGGAACGGGTCATACGGAATTAACGCCATAACTGCCATCCTCCTTAACAAGAAATGTTTTTTCGCTCAGTAGTGTGAACCGGATTCGTCTGTTTTATGTATGATTGGCTTGCAATTGTTCCATCACCGTCAAATACGCTTGAATGAGTGCTACTTTCATGCCATCCGGCAAGTCAGAAGCGGCCACCCGCTTAACGGCGTAATAAAACTTCACTTCGGACGATTGCCGCACGCGCGGATGCGTCCATTCATCGCGCAACTCTTGCCTTATCGTTTCATACAAAAGAGTTTGGCTTTCTTGTTCATCAAGCGGTCCGGCCGCCAGCGATCGGTTCGGCCAAAGTCGGCGGTAGCCGTCAAGCAGTGCAGAAAATGGATAGGTCACGGCTGTTTCCCTCCTTAAAAAATATACATAGCG
Source organism: Geobacillus sp. PLS 41 (assembly GCF_056494105.1). NCBI lineage: Bacteria > Bacillati > Bacillota > Bacilli > Caryophanales > Anoxybacillaceae > Geobacillus > Geobacillus sp. PLS 41. The sequence continues at coordinate 1,960,322 of NZ_CM151395.1, forward strand.
ATCCTCGAGGTCTGCTCCTTGCAACATATTCTTTTTAAGAAATTATATCATACAGCAGTCGAAGCGATTCGGGAGGCCAAGTCGAATGTAGATAGTGGGGGCTGGTTTCGTTTGCTGTCGTTGTAAGGCAGCCCAACCGTGGGACGCACGGGGATGGCTTGGTTGACAGCCTGCCGTGGGGCGGGTGTTCCCAAGAATCTCCCACCTCTAAGCGTTAGCGTAGGTGGGAGAGCGTTCAACCTAAAAAAGTAGTTGACATAAGGTGAGATAGTGTATAAAATAAAAATCGCCGCTTCGACGGAATGTCGGAGTGCAACGATCGAACAATCATGAAATAAAAAAACTATTGACAAATAGTTAACACTGCGTATAATGAATAATTGCCGCGACGAAATGAACGCGGTAATAATTAGAAGAGAATCAGTAGTTGACATTTTTGAAAGATTGTTTATAATAGTAACTGTCGTTCCTTGAAAACTGAACGAAACGAAGCGCGAAAGAAAAGCGAAGGCCGCTTTGGCCGAAGCTGGACAATACGGAAAAGCTGAGGCCCGCGGGTCGCCGCGATGGGCAAATGTTCTTCGCCTGCAGGGATTTACAATCCCGAAGGCGAAGGTTATTTGACCCCGAGCGGCGGCGGGCTGAAGCTGGACAATGCGAAAAGCCAATCAACTTTCTTTTGGAGAGTTTGATCCTGGCTCAGGACGAACGCTGGCGGCGTGCCTAATACATGCAAGTCGAGCGGACCAAATCGGAGCTTGCTCTGGTTTGGTCAGCGGCGGACGGGTGAGTAACACGTGGGCAACCTGCCCGCAAGACCGGGATAACTCCGGGAAACCGGAGCTAATACCGGATAACACCGAAGACCGCATGGTCTTTGGTTGAAAGGCGGCCTTTGGCTGTCACTTGCGGATGGGCCCGCGGCGCATTAGCTAGTTGGTGAGGTAACGGCTCACCAAGGCGACGATGCGTAGCCGGCCTGAGAGGGTGACCGGCCACACTGGGACTGAGACACGGCCCAGACTCCTACGGGAGGCAGCAGTAGGGAATCTTCCGCAATGGGCGAAAGCCTGACGGAGCGACGCCGCGTGAGCGAAGAAGGCCTTCGGGTCGTAAAGCTCTGTTGTGAGGGACGAAGGAGCGCCGTTCGAAGAGGGCGGCGCGGTGACGGTACCTCACGAGGAAGCCCCGGCTAACTACGTGCCAGCAGCCGCGGTAATACGTAGGGGGCGAGCGTTGTCCGGAATTATTGGGCGTAAAGCGCGCGCAGGCGGTTCCTTAAGTCTGATGTGAAAGCCCACGGCTCAACCGTGGAGGGTCATTGGAAACTGGGGGACTTGAGTGCAGGAGAGGAGAGCGGAATTCCACGTGTAGCGGTGAAATGCGTAGAGATGTGGAGGAACACCAGTGGCGAAGGCGGCTCTCTGGCCTGCAACTGACGCTGAGGCGCGAAAGCGTGGGGAGCAAACAGGATTAGATACCCTGGTAGTCCACGCCGTAAACGATGAGTGCTAAGTGTTAGAGGGGTCACACCCTTTAGTGCTGCAGCTAACGCGATAAGCACTCCGCCTGGGGAGTACGGCCGCAAGGCTGAAACTCAAAGGAATTGACGGGGGCCCGCACAAGCGGTGGAGCATGTGGTTTAATTCGAAGCAACGCGAAGAACCTTACCAGGTCTTGACATCCCCTGACAACCCAAGAGATTGGGCGTTCCCCCTTCGGGGGGACAGGGTGACAGGTGGTGCATGGTTGTCGTCAGCTCGTGTCGTGAGATGTTGGGTTAAGTCCCGCAACGAGCGCAACCCTCGCCTCTAGTTGCCAGCACGAAGGTGGGCACTCTAGAGGGACTGCCGGCGACAAGTCGGAGGAAGGTGGGGATGACGTCAAATCATCATGCCCCTTATGACCTGGGCTACACACGTGCTACAATGGGCGGTACAAAGGGCTGCGAACCCGCGAGGGGGAGCGAATCCCAAAAAGCCGCTCTCAGTTCGGATTGCAGGCTGCAACTCGCCTGCATGAAGCCGGAATCGCTAGTAATCGCGGATCAGCATGCCGCGGTGAATACGTTCCCGGGCCTTGTACACACCGCCCGTCACACCACGAGAGCTTGCAACACCCGAAGTCGGTGAGGCAACCCTTACGGGAGCCAGCCGCCGAAGGTGGGGCAAGTGATTGGGGTGAAGTCGTAACAAGGTAGCCGTACCGGAAGGTGCGGCTGGATCACCTCCTTTCTAAGGACGAAGAAAAGCGGAAGCGCCGCGTTTGGCTCTCGAAGCCAAATGTTCTTCACCCGCAGGGGTGCTTGCACCCCGAGGGGGAAGGTTATTTGGCAGAAGAGAGCCAGGCGCTGGAGCTAGACATCAGTCGTTATTCAAAGCAAAACGCGCTTCTGTTTCGTTCAGTTTTGAAGGAATGAGAAATTCCTTCAGTTGCTTTGCGTCTGCGTCTACAAGTGAATTCAGAGAAGCTGGATTCCTCGGCGCAAAGCTGCAAAGAAGCAGACTCAAGGCAGCAGCTTCGTTCCTTGAAAACTAGATAACCGATAAAGCAAAGGAAGAAGCCGAGAGCGCAATAGGTTAAGCTGGAAAGGGCGCACGGTGGATGCCTTGGCACTAGGAGCCGATGAAGGACGGGGCAAACGCCGAAACGCTTCGGGGAGCTGTAAGCAAGCGTTGATCCGGAGATGTCCGAATGGGGGAACCCACTGTCCGTAATGGGGCAGTATCCATGCCTGAATCCATAGGGCATGGAGGGCACACCCGGGGAACTGAAACATCTTAGTACCCGGAGGAGAAGAAAGCAACCGCGATTCCCTGAGTAGCGGCGAGCGAAACGGGAACAGCCCAAACCAAGAGGCATGTCCTCTTGGGGTTGTAGGACCGCTCACGATGGGAGTGAGAAAGGGACGGGGTAGACGAACCGGTCTGGAACGGCCGGCCAGAGAAGGTGAGAGCCCTGTAGTCGAAACTTCGTTCCCTCCCGAGCGGATCCTGAGTACGGCGGGACACGAGGAATCCCGTCGGAAGCAGGGAGGACCATCTCCCAAGGCTAAATACTCCCTAGTGACCGATAGTGCACCAGTACCGTGAGGGAAAGGTGAAAAGCACCCCGGGAGGGGAGTGAAAGAGAACCTGAAACCGTGTGCCTACAAGTAGTCAGAGCCCGTTGATGGGTGATGGCGTGCCTTTTGTAGAATGAACCGGCGAGTGACGATGGCGTGCGAGGTTAAGCCGAAGAGGCGGAGCCGCAGCGAAAGCGAGTCTGAACAGGGCGTGTGAGTACGTCGTCGTCGACCCGAAACCAGGTGATCTACCCATGTCCAGGGTGAAGGCCGGGTAACACCGGCTGGAGGCCCGAACCCACGCACGTTGAAAAGTGCGGGGATGAGGTGTGGGTAGGGGTGAAATGCCAATCGAACTTGGAGATAGCTGGTTCTCCCCGAAATAGCTTTAGGGCTAGCCTCGGGTTTAAGAGTCTTGGAGGTAGAGCACTGATTGGGCTAGGGGCCCAAAACGGGTTACCGAACCCAGTCAAACTCCGAATGCCAATGACTTATGCCCGGGAGTCAGACTGCGAGTGATAAGATCCGTGGTCGAGAGGGGAACAGCCCAGACCGCCAGCTAAGGCCCCGAAGTGCACGTTCAGTGGAAAAGGATGTGGAGTTGCCGAGACAACCAGGATGTTGGCTTAGAAGCAGCCACCATTTAAAGAGTGCGTAATAGCTCACTGGTCGAGTGACTCTGCGCCGAAAATGTACCGGGGCTAAACGTGCCGCCGAAGCTGCGGGATGACCGTTGGTCATCGGTAGGGGAGCGTTCTAAGGGCAGAGAAGCCAGACCGGAAGGACTGGTGGAGCGCTTAGAAGTGAGAATGCCGGTATGAGTAGCGAAAACAGAGGTGAGAATCCTCTGCGCCGAAAGCCTAAGGGTTCCTGAGGAAGGTTCGTCCGCTCAGGGTTAGTCGGGACCTAAGCCGAGGCCGAAAGGCGTAGGTGATGGACAACAGGTTGAGATTCCTGTACCACCTTCTTCCCGTTTGAGCGATGGGGGGACGCAGGAGGATAGGGCGAGCAGGCGGCTGGAAGAGCCTGTCCAAGCCGTGAGGCTGATCCGCAGGCAAATCCGCGGATCATAAGGCCAAGCGGTGACGGCGACGGATTGATCCGGAAGTCCCCGATTTCACACTGCCAAGAAAAGCCTCTAGCGAGGGAAGAGGTGCCCGTACCGCAAACCGACACAGGTAGGCGAGGAGAGAATCCTAAGGCGCGCGGGAGAACTCTCGTTAAGGAACTCGGCAAAATGACCCCGTAACTTCGGGAGAAGGGGTGCTCTTTGGGGTGAAGAGCCCTGAAGAGCCGCAGTGAAAAGGCCCAAGCGACTGTTTATCAAAAACACAGGTCTCTGCGAAGCCGAAAGGCGACGTATAGGGGCTGACACCTGCCCGGTGCTGGAAGGTTAAGGGGAGCGCTTAGCGGAAGCGAAGGTGCGAACCGAAGCCCCAGTAAACGGCGGCCGTAACTATAACGGTCCTAAGGTAGCGAAATTCCTTGTCGGGTAAGTTCCGACCCGCACGAAAGGTGTAACGACTTGGGCGCTGTCTCAACGAGAGACCCGGTGAAATTATACTACCTGTGAAGATGCAGGTTACCCGCGACAGGACGGAAAGACCCCGTGGAGCTTTACTGCAGCCTGATATGGAATTTTGGTATCGCTTGTACAGGATAGGTGGGAGCCTGGGAAGCCGGAGCGCCAGCTTCGGTGGAGGCGACGGTGGGATACCACCCTGGCGGTATTGAAATTCTAACCCGCACCCCTTAGCGGGGTGGGAGACAGTGTCAGGTGGGCAGTTTGACTGGGGCGGTCGCCTCCCAAAAGGTAACGGAGGCGCCCAAAGGTTCCCTCAGAATGGTTGGAAATCATTCGGAGAGTGCAAAGGCACAAGGGAGCTTGACTGCGAGACGGACAGGTCGAGCAGGGACGAAAGTCGGGCTTAGTGATCCGGTGGTTCCGCATGGAAGGGCCATCGCTCAACGGATAAAAGCTACCCCGGGGATAACAGGCTGATCTCCCCCAAGAGTCCACATCGACGGGGAGGTTTGGCACCTCGATGTCGGCTCATCGCATCCTGGGGCTGTAGTCGGTCCCAAGGGTTGGGCTGTTCGCCCATTAAAGCGGTACGCGAGCTGGGTTCAGAACGTCGTGAGACAGTTCGGTCCCTATCCGTCGCGGGCGGAGGAAATTTGAGAGGAGCTGTCCTTAGTACGAGAGGACCGGGATGGACGCACCGCTGGTGTACCAGTTGTCCCGCCAGGGGCACCGCTGGGTAGCTATGTGCGGACGGGATAAGCGCTGAAAGCATCTAAGCGTGAAGCCCCCCTCAAGATGAGATTTCCCACCGCGCAAAGCGGGTAAGATCCCTCGAAGATGACGAGGTCGATAGGTCCGAGGTGGAAGCGTGGCGACACGTGGAGCTGACGGATACTAATCGATCGAGGGCTTGACCTATAAGCGGCTTCTTCCGACGGTTATCTAGTTTTGAAGGAATGAATTCTTCTCATGATGCGGAAGTAGTTCAGTGGTAGAACACCACCTTGCCAAGGTGGGGGTCGCGGGTTCGAGTCCCGTCTTCCGCTTTTCCATCATGCGCTCGTAGCTCAATTGGATAGAGCATCTGACTACGGATCAGAAGGTTAGGGGTTCGAATCCTCTCGAGCGCGTTTATTAACTAACTTCAAAAAAAGATATTGACAAAAAAAACAATTAGCGATTATATTTTTATTGCAGTCGTTTCTAAGACAAGTCCTAATGATATTGATCATGCGGGTGTAGTTTAATGGTAAAACCTCAGCTTCCCAAGCTGAAGTCGTGGGTTCGATTCCCATCACCCGCTTTCCTTTATTTTATCGTGAATATCGTATGGATATTGTTCCAGCAGCTCAGCTGGATAGGGCAACGAGCAAAGTCATCTTCGAAATGGCTACGAGTTGTCCTGATGCACCAAGCTTCCTTGAGTAGGCTTGTAGAGGAAGGGGCAGCGGAATAATGAGAGTGTCATCATGATTACTATGTCCCAGTAGCTCAGTAGGATAGAGCAGCGGCCTTCTAAGCCGTCGGTCGGGAGTTCGAGTCTCTCCTGGGACGCCATTTCCATACAAAAAGAACGCGCAAAAGGCGCTGGAACGAAGTTCTCCGATCGCCAGGAAAGAAGATTGATTCCATGTGCGAGAGGGGAATTTTTTATTTGGTTATAAGAGCCGACAGTGGGAATATTGGAGTGTTCTGTCGATGATGTCCCAGCAGCTCAGCAGGATAGAGCAACGAGCAATAGCTTCTTTGAAACAACTGCGAGTTGCCCCGACGCATCCATCTTCTTCGAGTAAGCTTGTAGAGGAAGGGGCAGCGGCCCTAAGCCGTCGGTCGGGAGTTCGAGTCTCTCCTGGGACGCCACTTACATACGATTCGTTCCGGTTAAAATCCTCAAAACCCTTGATACGATCGCGTTTGCGGTCGTTTTTCATTTTTTGGGAATCCCGAAAAAAACGATAGGATCCGAAAAAATTTTGCACGAATTTTGCACGGTGATCACAGGGCATTATAGAGTTCCATCATGGTTTGATCTACCTGCCGCGATTCTTTTTGTTCCTTCTCGTCTATGATGTGAGAGTAGAAATCTTCATTTGAAAGAGCGTGCAAACGTTCCGAAAGAATGTGCAAAATCCAGAATAATCCGTAAAAATTTTGCACATGATTTCCGAATCCTCCTGAAATAATTTGAAAAAGGGATTCTGAAATAATGTGCTAATTTACATGAAGAGAATGTTAATTATATTTGTATTATAATTATAAATATTGAATAAAAAAATGATTAGTGTTATTATTTGTATTGAAGGAAATATTAAGTAATTTTGGGAGGCGGTTCTATGTTAACTAAGACAGGAATTGCTCTAGATCAGGTCGAAATGAGGTGTCCATTAAAAAAGGAGAGATGAATATATGCTAAGTAGTTTTTTGCTTCGGTTCTTCTTGGCTTATCTTTATCAATTCCGATTGGTCCTATTAACATAGAAATGGTGAAGCGGGGAATAAAGTACGGATTTTTTCATTCATGGGTTGTCGGATTGGGAGGAATGTCAGCGGATATAGTACTAATGTTTGCCATCTTTTTTGGCTTATCCGTTTTTTAACAAAATCTGTTGTACAGCTCATCATGTGGTTTTCTGGTTTCTTCATTTTGTGTTATTTGGGTTATGATAGCATAAAGGAGGCATTTAAAAAGGTTGAAATAACCGGAGAGGTTAACAAAGAAGGTTTATTCAAATCATATCTTTCTGGCTTCTTTATAGCTATATCGAATCCACTTAATATTGTTTTTTGGGTTAGCATCTATGGATCTGTATTAGCGATGGAATTGAATTCTATTGAAAGGTATCATGCACTTGCTAAAAGTAGTGCGATATTTCTGGGGATCGCATTATGGGATTTTACAGTAGCACTCTCTGTACATTTGGGAAGAAAAATGATAAGTCAAAAGTGGCTAAAATGGTTATCTGTTGCTGCAGGGATTTCTTTGATTGGATTTGGTATAAGCTTTGGATATAGAGCCTTTAAAACGTTGCTACATATGATATAATTTTTGGCATCAAAAGATACCTCGATCAATACGATTACTTGATTGTGTTCTGTTTGAATTTCCCATACTTTTGGCCACGCTAGATATGCGAACAACGGTGTATTTTAAAGACGGTATAGCTGTCATACAAGCTAATGATACTGGCGAAATTGTTAGTATTGTTACTAGAAGCCCGGTGAAAAACGGGGCGTTGCGGGCAAATCAACGGCGTTGGATCAGAATCGCAAGCCCGTTTGTCAAAGTTTCTCTAATTGAAAAATAGGTGGGCCATCAACCTTCTTCACTAAATCACCAGCTTTCTAGAAAGAATCCAAAAAAAGATTGGAGGGAAATCGATGGATGATTTGTTGCAGTGCATCGAAGACGATCTTGAAGGAAATTTGCCGCCAGAGCAATTTTCTTATGATTTTCCTGCTATATATGCATCTTATTTCGATGATGGAGATTTAGACGAAAAGTACATCGACGCGTTTGATGATATTTCGGAAGCGTGCGGCTGGTATGAGCCTAACCCTCTTCATAGAGAGGACGACGATGAGTATATCGGAGAAGAAGAGCTGAGGAACAAAGTAGAGGAAAAATATCAAACGATTAAGAAATTGTCGACGAGAAGCACTTAACCTACTCGAATGGTTACGTGCTTTTTTATTTTCCCTCGTCTTTTTAGCATTTGTAGACGTAAAAGAACAAAGTGGTTCGTGGCCGTAACCACCATTGAAAGTTCCTTTGGTTGGCCTCATCGCATATTGGGTCGAATTTTGTCTCGCAAATGAAAACAAATTGAAACGTTCATGGCGGCGAAAGTTTGTTAAAATGTATAGGATAGAAATAAAATTAGAAAACGTGCCATACAATGAACATGCATGGCAAATATACGAGTCAGGTGATCGACATGGGGTTTGAACAGCAACTTGTTCATAAAACATTTTACGAGACGCTCGTCGAGGCGGGGGAACGCGACGTTGTCAGCGCGCTTGGCGATATGTTTTTCACGGCGCATCGGGATGGCGCTGATTTGTCGTCGATTCGCTTTGCCCAAGGGGAAGTGTATTTCCACCGCCGCGACTACGAAGCGGCGATCTTGAAATGGGAACAAGTCCATCACGACGATTTGCGTCCGTGGGCGCAAAAAAATATCGCCGACAGCTACTATGAGCTTGGACGGCTCGAGCTGGCCGAGGAGCTGTACCGTTCGATTGAGACGGAAAGCGAAACGTTGCATGCGGAAATCATTTTGCGCCTGTTTTCGCTCTACCGTGAGTTGGGGGAAAACGCGAAAGCGGATGATATGATTAAGCGCGGTGTGACGTTGTATCCGGATTATCCGAACATGACCGAATGGGCGCGCGCCTTTTTCGAGGAGCAAGGTGATTGGGAAAGCGCCGTCGAGCTTGCTTTAGGAGAGGCGGTGCGGACGTCGGCGCGCCGCTGGGCGGACATCTTGACCGGTTATGTGGAACAAGGACATGCGCGAACGATGGCGCCTGCGCGGTTTTCACGCTGCCTGGCGCTGTTGTACGAAACGGATCGGGTGAAGTTTGAACGGCTTGTGCAGGCGCTATGGAACGGTTATCGGGATGGTGACCTCTATTTTTCGTGGCTCGCGGAGTGGAATCGCCTCTATGATGAGTTGTCGATCGGCCGCGACTACGACTGGAAGCGAATTCCCGGCCTTTTAGGGGAAGCCTATGCAGGATTGATGAAAGGCCCGTACCGATTGAAAGAGTTGGTGGAAGTGGTGCCACCGCTTGTCAAAAGCTGGGTGAGTTTAGCCGACGGTCCGGAGACAGCGGTGGCCGCGGCTGCCTTGTTGGCTTGGAGTGAGAAATTTCCTGAGGCGTTTGAAGAAGAGACGGTCAACGACGCCGCTAAGCGGCTCGTCCATGCGAAACGGCAAGCTGGGGAAGCTGGTGTGTCGCTATTTGAAGAAATTGCCGATTGGGCGGAAGAGCAGCGGGCGGGCTCGCATTTCCGCTTCCGCTGGTTCGTGCGGCAGCTGTCTGATTCGCGGACGCATTTCGTTTTGGTCGCTGGGGCGTCGCGCCATGAGCGGTTGGCGTTTTTGCGGACGTTGGTCGGCGAGGCAGCGTTGGCGGCGCCATCTGCGCCGGTGCTTGCGTGGAGAAACGGCGGGGAGATGGAAGTGGCGAAAATCAGCGACGACCAGTTTACCGTTTTTTCGAGCATTGACGAATTTCAACAGGCAACGGGCGGCCGCGGAAGCCGATTCTCCGATGACGCTGTCATTGAATGCACGGCGCCGTTTTCACTCGTGCCGCAAGGGATTGTCTTGTTGGATATCGGCCCGCTCGGCGGGCGCGCTTCATCCGACCATGAAGCGCTTGTGTCGTTTTCGCTTGCTGACAGCATTCTTTTTCTTCTCAACGGCGAGGATCCGTTTTCTAGCGCCGATGAACAGTTGATGCTGCAGCTTCGCGAGCGGGCGCCGTCTGCGCCGATGTACGTTTTGCTTCCTCCGGGCGACGGGATGGTGGATGAAGAGGAGACGGCGAGAATCGTTGAGGAAGTGGAAGCGCACGTTCGTACGATCGTTCCGGAGGCCAATGTCATGGTCTATTCGCCGCATGCGCCAAGCCGCAAGCAGCAGCAAGCCCTCGTCGGCTGGCTTGAGGAGATGCGCCGATGCGTGTCCCCTGTCCGCCGCGAGGAAGCGATTTTAACGACGATCCGCCAGTTCATCGCTCATTTGTTCCGGCAGCGAGCCGAGGCGGAAAGTCGACTGGCGGAGCTGGTCGTATGGAAAAAAGAAATGGCGGCCAAACTCAGCGGCGCCATTCATCAGCTTGGCGACCTGCAAGAGGAGAAAACGGCCAAAACGGCAAAGTCGTTCCACACCGTCTTGGCGGAAATGCGGGGCGAGCTGTTGACGGCGATTCCCGATCTGTTGCGCAGCATGGCGGATCTTGTGAGCGAAGACAGCGATTTTTCCCGCTTGCATCTTGAACTGAACGACAAAGCGAACGAACGGCTTCGCGCTTACCTTGATGAAGAGGCGCTGCCAAAGCTGCGCCGCGCCATGGAACAGTGGATTGCAGCGACGGAAGACGAATTCAACGAATGCCAGGTGTTTTTGCATGAAATGGGCGAAGGGTTTAACGCCATGTTCGGCCAGGAACGGCTCAAGCTCGAATGCGATTTTCGCCTTCTCGCCGATTGGCGGCGCGATACGGATCGGTTGATCAACGGGGTGCAAATTGACAAGGTGAACGTTTTCTTGCGGAGAACGCCAAGCCAGCTGCTGTTGAAAGGGGCGGGCAAACTGCTCGGTGCCTTTGCGCAAAACAAGGCGATGCTGGCGCAAAAGTATAAGCAGTTTATCCAGACGCAAGATTACGCTGAGGTGGTGGAGGCGATCATCCAGCAGTTGTTGCTGCCGTTTGAATGGTTTGCCAAATCGCTTGAGCGTGATGTCACTCAATTTTTCCATGCGCCATTGACGGCGCTCGATGAAACGTTGAAACGGCTGGAGCTGGAGATCGCTGCCCAGGAAGGCGAGCTCAAACATATGCGCAAAAACCCTGAGGCGTACCGCGACCCGCTCGTGCTCTTTGGCATTCGTTTGCGGCAATGCGAGCAGCTGGCGCAGGCGGCATCTGCCGCTGTGCAATTGCGGCAGGATGAAAACAAACCAATCAGTTCGGTCTAATGGTTCCGTGCAAAACCGTGCTTGAACGGAATAAGGCTGCGCCAACGGTCGGGTCTGGCCGCTCGTTTGGCGCAGCCTTATTGTTTAGAGCTGGCGAAACCGATTACGCCAGTTCGAATGCCCAGTTGCCGCTGCGGAAAATCGGCTCTCGCTTCCCGTCTTTCGTCACGCCGTCAATGTTCAGATCAGCTGAGCCGATCATAAAGTCGACGTGGACGAGGCTGTCGTTGACGCCGCGACGGTCGAGTTCGTCTTTGGACAATGAAGCGCCGTTCTCGATATTGGTCGGATACGCCTTGCCGAGCGCCAAATGGCAAGCGGCGTTTTCGTCAAACAGCGTGTTGTAAAAAATGAGATTGGACAGCGACACCGGCGATTGGTGCGGCACGAGGGCGACTTCCCCGAGGCGGCGCGCCCCGTCATCGGTGTCAAGCAAATGCTTAAGCGTCTCATATCCTTGTTCGGCGCTGAAGTCGACGACTTGACCGTCTTTGAACGTGAGCGTAAACCCATCGATCACGTTGCCGTTGTAATTGAGCGGCTTCGTGTTGCGCACCGTGCCGTTGACGCCGTCTTTATGCGGCATGGTAAACACTTCTTCGGTCGGGATGTTGGGATTGAAGCGCACGCCGCTTTGACTCGTCGCCGCGCCGCCGTGCCAGACGTGCCCGTCGACGAGTTCGACCGTGAGATTGGTGCCGGGCGCTTCGTAAACGAGCTGTTTGTATTGCTTGTTGTTTAAGTAATCGACGATGCGGGCGAGCCGGTCGTTATGTTCGCGCCAGGCAGCGATCGGATCGTCATGATCGATGCGGGTGATGCGGAAAATCGCTTCCCATAATTTGTCGATGGCTTCTTCATCGCGCAGATCGCCAAATACTTTTTGCGCCCACGCCGGTGTGGGGACGGAAATGAGCGACCAGCAGTTCCGATCGGCCATAATGGCGCTCCGGTAGTTGGCGAGCGCTTGGGCGGCCGTTTTATTGGCGGTGGCGATCCGCTTCGGATCAACATCTTTCAATAAGTCCGGGTTCGGGGCGTAAATGGATAAAAAGGCAGCGCCTTGTTCGGCGAGTTCTTCCATCGCTCTCGCCCGCCACATCGGATACTCGGAAAACGCTTCCTCTGGGGCGTAGTGAAATTTAATGTAAGTAAGCGCCTCGTCGTTCCACTCGACATACACGTGTTTCGCCCCGGTTTCGTACGCGGTTTTGGCGATTTTGCGGACGAGCGGCGCCGCCTCGAGCGGGGCGTTGACGAACAGCGTTTGCCCAGGCTGAATGTTGACGCCGACTTTCACGGCCAATTCAGCGTATTTGTGTAACTCGTTTTCCCAGCGATCCATATCGTTCACTCCTTTTTTTGGTGTCAAGTCCACTTTATTACATGACGATGCGTTTCGCAACTTTTTGAACAACGAAACGTGATGACTGCCTAAGGAAAAGAAAGGTGACAACGAGTTGAGTTAGGATTTAAAAAAGCAAACCGGCATAAATCGCTTCTTATCGTCATAATGGTAGTAATGAAATAAATAAGTCATGAAGCTGCACTTTTATTGGCTGCACCGGCATTGTCGTCTTCGTTCGATGGCAATGTCGGTTTTTTTACGGGGGAAACGGTGGGCGGTGGTGTCGTGAGGCAAACAATATAGCGAGGGGGAGAAACAATGAATGGCATCATCTTGGCGGAACTCGTGCTGTATTGTCTTGTGATGGCAGCGCTTGGCTATTGGTATGGGAAAAAGGAGATGAGCCATTCCGACTTTTTGCTTGGCGGAAAAAAACTTCCCGGCTGGGCGCTCGCGTTTTCCGAGCGGGCGACGGGCGAATCGGCATGGCTGTTGCTTGGCTACACGGGGTTTGTGTTTGCGAGCGGTCTTTCCGCGATTTGGGTGGCGGTGGGCATTGTGATCGGCATTATCGGCGCCTGGCTTTTTTTGGCTGACCGGTTTCGCCAAGAGGCGGAGCGGTACGGCGCGCTGACCTTGCCCGGCTATTTGGCGAAACGGTTCGGCGCGCATGGGCAAACGATTTTATGGCTTGCGACCGTCCTTATTTTTAGCTTTATGATGTTTTATTTCAGCGCACAAATTGCCGGAGCGGGCAAGACATTGTTTACCGTTTTCCATATCGACCCAGCGCTTGGCATGGTCATCAGCGTGGCGATTGTCATTATCTTGTCATACACCGGCGGATTTGTCAGCGTCGTCTGGACGGATATGATTCAAAGTGTGCTCATGCTGGCGACGCTCGTGATTTTGCCTATCGTGGCAGTGGTGGAAATTTACAGTGGTGGCTTGTCGATCAGTGAAGCGCTCCATCACGCAAAACCGGGCCTCGATTCATGGACGGGGGGAGTCACTGGATTTGCGCTCGGGCTATTGCTGTTTAACAATTTTGCCTGGTTTTTCGGCTATCTTGGCGGACAGCCGCAACTGAGCGTCCGCTTCATGGCGTTGAAAGACGCCCGCGAGGCGAAAACGGCCAAAACAGTGGCGATCGTTTGGACATTATTGGCGTATGGCGGAGCGTTTTTGATCGGCCTTGCGGCGATTGCCCTTTACCAAGGACAATCATTCACCGATGTCGAGACCGTGCTGCCGAAAATGGTGTTGGACTTGTTGCCGCCATGGTTGGCCGGGCTGCTGTTATCCGGCATTTTGGCCGCCATCGTGACAACGGCCGATTCGCAGCTGCTGGTGATCACGAGCTCCATCAGCGAAGATATTGTCCGCCGCTCGCTGCGCCTCCGCCTGTCGGAAAGGCAGCTTGTCGCCCTTTCCCGCGCGGTGGTGGTCATCGCCGGGTTGCTTGGCTTGGTGCTGGCGATGACATCCGAATCGCTTGTGTATTTCATTGTCAGCTGGGCGTGGGCTGGAATCGGCTGCACGCTGTCGCCGGCGATTTTGCTTTCTTTCTTCTGGAAAAGATATTCCGGAATCGGCGCCATCGCGACCATTGTTGCCGGTTTTGTCAGCACGGTCATCTGGATTTCCTCGCCGCTTGAGGCTATCATCAGTTCACGGTTTACGACGTTTGCCATTGCGCTGGTGGCCGGGGTGCTGTTCAGCTTGTTGTTTCCTGATCGTCAGCGGACGATGTGATCGATCACGTCAATGCGTTAGCATGAGGGTGTCCCGAAAGAGGCGGGACACCTTTTTTCTAGACGGAACGCTTGATGATATCCAGCCTCTTTGAAGAAAAGGCGGGCGTTTATGCCGGCCTGGTGCTGTGTTGGTTGCCGTTTTGTCAACGTTGTTCGCTGTCCAAAAACCGTCGCACCATTTGGGCGCATGCCTCCCGGTCGTAACGATGGTAAAAGGTTGTCGCAAACCGGGCCGGATCGCCGAAGAAAAACCGTTCGTACAGCGTCTGCCGCGTCCCGAAGGCGCTCATCGCCAAATCCCAGGCGAAGCGGAATAGCTGCACCCGCTGTTCGGCCGGAAGCGTCGCTGCCTGCAAATACCGCTCCAAATCCGGTCGGAGCGGAGAGGAGAAATCCGCTTCCGTTGGCAGACAAACAAGCCCGCTGGCGCCAAGCAGCTGAACGATGTCGACAAAACGCGGGTACAAGCGCGGGTATAAAAAGGCAGCGGCGTAAAGCGGGGCAGGATCGGGCACCATGGTGCCGCGCCGGTCCGGTTTCGCTTGGAGCTCGGCAGCGAGAAGCATCGCCCGAAGCGCTTCAAGGGCGGCGGCGATTTCCCCGATTTTTTCTTGCACATGCTGGTATCCGCCAATTTGGATGGCCTCGCTGAGCAGCTCCACCGTTCCAAGGAAAAACTCGGTTTTCACGATGCGCCGCGCCAGCACTTGGTGCAGCAGCATGATCGCCAAATGGGTTTCTTCATCTAGTTCTTTGGCCACCCATGCGTCTTTGTAGAAAAATACCCGATCCCATGGAACGAGCACATCGTCAAATACAACAATGGCGTCGATTTCATCAAAGTGCGCGCTGAGCGGGGCGTCAAACGAAGAGGCGCCAGCAGCAAAAGAAGGGCGGCAGATGAACTTCAACCCCGGCGTGTTGCTCGGAATCGAAAACGCGTACATGTATTCATCGCCAAGAAGCGTCCCGCCGGCTGGCAAAACGAGAAGTTCGTCAGTCATGCCGCCTTGGGTGGCGAGCAGGCGCGCGCCTTTGATGACGAGTCCGTCTGTCGTTTCGCGGATCACTTTGGCGGCGATCGGCTCGCCGTCTTCTTCCATATAGCCGAGGGAACGGTTCACTTGCGGATTGACAAACGTATGGGTAAACGACAAGTCGTTGTTGATCGCCCGCTCATAGAGGCGTTCGATATGTTCGGCGTAGGACGGGTGCTGCTGTCCGAAAAAGTCGGCCGCGGAAGCGAGCGCCATCACGGCGGTGTTCATGTAGTCGGGAGATCGACCCATCATCCCCGCTGTCAAGCGCGCCCATTCTTGGAACGCCAGGCGCCGGTGTTCGAGATCGTCTTTTGTCGTCGGCCGCAAAAACGCCGCGCCGGCCAGTTCCCCCGTCGATGTGCGGAACGTCAGCACCGGCTGTTTGTTTGGATTGTGCTGGGCGTCATATAAGCGGGCTTGGCTTCGGATTACGCCGGCGAAGGCCGGGTGCTCCGACAGTTTTCCCTCGACCTGCGCACCGTTGATCCATACATTTGATCGAAGATTGTCAATGCGCTCGATATACTCGGTTCCGTTACTAATGGCCATAGTCCTCATCCCTTTTTCCGTAAAAACCGTTTATGGCCATTGTATGCGCGCCTAGAAAAAAGGGGAGGGGGATTCACTCATGAACAAAGCAGGCCACTTCTACTCGGTTGCGCCCGTTTTGTTTAGCTCGGTAAAGCGCCTGATTGGCAAGGGAAAAAAAGCGTCTTAGCGTGTTCATCCGGCTACGGGATGGTTATGGCGGCTCTAACACTGACGGTGACGTAACTGGCAGCGGGCAATGAACGGTACGGAATGGCCAGCCGTTCAACGTCCACCCGTACTGCTTCGACGGCCGCTGTTGCCCCCTCATGAAACGCGGGGGTCGTTTATATTTTGCGAGCAGCAGCAATTCGCCATTTCGCCACAACTTTTCGAACATATTGTGAAATAGTGAACAAATCCATTTCATTTAGCGGAAAAAGGAGTACGATAAAAGTGTAAGGAAGATCTTCCAAAATGAAAGGGGAGGAACAAAATGGTTGTCAAATGGTTGCGCGAACACATCACGGCGTCGGCGTTGATGGTGGTGTTAAGGTTGTATTTAGGGTATGAATGGATGACGGCGGGGTGGGAAAAACTGACGAACGGTTTTGATGCCTCAGGATTTTTAAAAGGGGCGCTGGCGAATGCCACGGGCGAACACCCGGCTGTGCAAAGCTGGTGGGCGGGCTTTATCGAAAACGTAGCACTGCCGAATGTCGGATTGTTCAACTTCCTCGTGCCATGGGGTGAATTTCTCGTCGGGATCGCGCTCATTCTCGGATTGTTTACGACTTTTGCCGCACTCATGGGAGCTGTCATGAACTTCGCCTTCATGTTCTCGGGCACGACGAGCACGAACCCGCAAATGGTGCTGCTCACCGTCTTCATCCTCGTCGCCGGAGCCAATGCCGGACGCTACGGTTTCGATCATTGGGTGCTGCCATATCTCCGCCATTGGTGGACGGATAAAACGCATCGTCCACATCGCCCGGCCGCAGCGCATAAATGACCGCCGTCAAGCCGCGTAAGCTGCTCCGGCTTTCCTCCTTTTCCTAACGGCTGCTCCTTCTCCAACGTGGAAGGGGGCGGCCGTTTGTCAGGGCGGCGAAAATGATGGGTCGTTCAAAAAAGGAAATCGGCGAATGACGGCGAAATTATTTCATATGGATGAAGCAGAGGACATGAACAATTGGGAGAAAGCGTTTTCTAAGCGAAAAATACTGACCATTCAGTATTCTGTCGAAGGATGGTGAAACAGGTGAACCAAACGCCCCCGTATTGGCCGAGCAGATTGCCGAAGAAGCTCCACTATGTGCTCGGCGAACAGCCGCTCTATCATTATTTGCGCCATCGCGGCGAACGCGAGGAAAACGAGCCGGCGTACATCTTCTACAACAAGGTGGTCACTTGGGGAACATTGCTGGATCACGTCCGCCGGTTTGCCCGCTATTTGCAGGAAAAAGGGGTGAGGAAAGGGAGCTATGTCGCCTTGTACATGCAAAACTGTCCGCAATACATCATCGCCCACTTCGCCATCCAGCAGTTAGGCGGCGTCGTCGTCCCGCTCAACCCGATGTACCGGGAATCGGAGCTCGCCTATTTTTTCGCTGAAGTGCCGCTTGTCGGCATCATCGCTGGGGAAGAAGGATTATCCCGCATTCAACAAGCTGAACAACAAACGGCGCCTCTGTCGTTTATCGTAACGTGCCACTACGGCGATTACGCCGATCCGGCAGGGGGCATCCCGCTTTGCGCCGAGCTTGTGCAACCGAAAGAGGCGATGAGCGCCGCGGACGATTTTGCGGCCATCATCGCCGCCTATCCGCCGCTTGATGAGACCGCTTCTATTGACTTATGGAACGATGTCGGGTTGATCATTTTTACATCGGGTACGACCGGTCGGCCGAAAGGAGCGATGCTCACCTATGGCAATGCGCTATTTAAGACGGCCGCATCCGCCCAGGCGAACCGGCTGACGGAAAAACGCGAACAGCTTATGGCCCATTCCCCGCTTTGCCATATTGCCGGCATGGTGATGGGACTGAATACGCCGGTGTACACGGGACATCCATGCGTGCTGTTTACCCGCTTTGATCCGATGGCGACGATCAAAGCCATCGAAACGTACAAAGTCACGGCATGGTACAGCATCGCGCCGATGAATGCGGCCATTTTGCAAGTGCTGTCAACCACCTCTGCCGACTTGTCAAGTTTAAAACGCAACTTGGCGACGAGCTTCGGTCTGCCGGTGACGAAAGACCTTGCCGAGCGGTGGGCGGAAGCGACCGGCGGCTGCCTGTTGTACGAAGCCGCCTACGGGCTGAGCGAGACGCATACGTGTGACACGTTTATGCCGGATGACCGTGTGAAATTTGGCTCGTGCGGCATCCCGACGTATGAGACGGACATTCGCATCATCGATCCGGAAACGAAACGGGAGCTTGGGCCCGGACAGTCGGGGGAAATTGTCGTCAAAAATCCGGGGGTTTTTCAAGGCTACTTCCGCCGCGATGACGCGACGAGCGAGACGCTGAAAGATGGGTGGGTGTACACTGGCGATATCGGGTATGTCGATGAAGACGGCTATTTGTATTTCCAAGGGCGGTTGAAAGAAATGATTAAAGTGTCCGGCTACAGCGTCTTTCCGGAAGACGTCGAGGCACTGTTGAACGAACATCCGGCCGTCAAGCAATGTGCGGTCATCGGCGTGCCTGACCCGATGAAAGGGGAAGTGCCGAAAGCGTTTGTCGTTCTCCATGATTCGTACAAAGGAAGGGTGGCGCCGTCTGACTTGATCGAATGGGCGAAAACGCATATGGCGGCGTTCAAGTATCCGCGTTATATCGAGTTCATTGATGAATTGCCGGCGACGCCGTCAGGCAAAGTATTGCGAAAGCTGCTGCCAAGAGAATAACATAGCGGCGGGGTTTGATGCGGGCCGCCCCGCCTTTTTCTGCCAAAGGGGGATCGCGATGAAACATTTGCGGCAATTAACAGACGAACTGATGGCGAAAAAAGCGCGCGCCGCGCTAGGCGGCGGAGAAGAGAAAATCGCCAAGCAGCACGCGAAAGGGCTCCTGACGGCCAGAGAGCGGATCGACCTGCTTGTGGATGCCAAAACTTTTGTCGAGTTCGGACAGCTGAACGCGTCCGACCAACCCGGTTTGGAAGAAACGACGTATGGAGACGGGCTCGTCGCCGGCATCGGTAAAGTGAATGGCCGCCCGGCGGTCATCATCGCCGGGGATAAAACGGTGCTTGCTGGAACGGAGGGGAGCGTTCATTTGCGCAAGTCGCGGCAAATGCATGCGTTGGCTGTGCGCAATGGCTTGCCGATGTTTTTCCTCCATGAAGGCGGCGGGTTGCGCATGCCGGACGGGATGGGGTCGGACGGGATCAGCGACAAATTGTTTCCACGCGAGCTGCTCACCCACCACCGGAAAGTGCCGACGATGGCGGCGATTTTGGGGGACAGCTACGGTGGGCCGACATGGACGGCGGTCAGCTGCGATTTTGTCACGCAACTGAAGGGGACATGCATGGCGATCGCTGGGCCGCGCATGCTCGAGCTGGCAAACGGGCAACGCGTTTCTCCAGAAGAGCTTGGGGGCGTAGACATTCATCACCAGTATACAGGGCAAATTGACGCCGATGGCGAGACAGAGGCAGAATGCATCGAGCAACTAAAAAGGTTTTTTTCATACATGCCGCAAAACGAGAACGAGCGGCCGCCGATGCGGAAGACGGACGATGACCCATACCGGATGGTTGAGGAAGTGTTTTCAATTTTGCCGGACAAACGTAGCCGCGTCTATGATATGCGAAACATCATCGCCTGCCTTGTTGATGAAGGGGACTATTTTGAGTACCAGAAACAATTCGGCAAGGCGCTGATCGCCGCTTTGGCGCATCTGAACGGTCATGTGGTCGGCATCATCGCCAATCAGCCCAACCAATATGCAGGAGCGCCCGGGCCGCAGGAATGCCAAAAGGCGACGGAATTCATTTGCTTGTGCGACTCGTATCATATTCCGCTCATCTTTTTGCATGACACGCCGGGGTTTCGCATCAGCGTGGAGGCGGAAAAAGCGAAAATGGCGACGAAAATCATGGTGTGGAATCAGGCGCTTGCTCTATCAACTGTCCCGAAAATTTCGGTTGTCATCCGCAAAAGCATTGGCGCGGCGTACGGCAATATGTGCGGACCGGGGATGGGAGCGGATGTGGTCGTCGCTTGGCCGAGCGCGGAAATCAATTTCACCGGTCCGGAAGTCGGCGTCAACGTCGTATACGGCCGCGAGCTTGAACGCGCCGACAACCCGCATGAGCGGCGTCAGGAGCTGCTCAAGCAGTGGTCGTTTGACAGCTCGCCGTATGGGGCGGCGCGCAAACATTTGATCGACGATGTCATCCATCCGGCGGAGACGAGAAAATTCCTTTGCCAGACACTTGAATATTTGCTTACATCCAAGCGCGAAAAAAGCGAGCGCTTGCTCGCCGCTTGGCCGACGGGGTTTTAACGGAAGTCATTGGGAAGCCAAGCTCCACGTTACCATGGACTCAGGGGGTTGCGCCTAGTTGTGCCCCCTCCTTTCCACTGATATCTACGTGGGAAAGCCAGAAAAGACATTGACAGTCGAATAGAAATGGAATATTCTTTAATTAATATCGAATCGTTTATTCAATATTTAGATGTTTTTCTAAACATCTAACTATATACATGTATGAAAACCTGTTCACATTGGCGCATAAGAAGCAACGACAAATGAAAGCTCTCCCGGTGGCCTCCCCCCTTAAGACGCATCCAAAAATCGTTCACAAGGTGGGATCACCCATGTCATTCAACGAAGCGTTTAAAGCGATCGCCGATCCGACGCGCCGGAAAATTTTATCCTTGTTGCGAACAGGGGATTTGACGGCAGGAGAAATCGCCTCGCATTTCGATATGCAAAAACCGAGCGTATCGCATCATTTGAAAATTCTCAAGCAGGCTGATTTGGTGCAAGACCGGCGTGAGGGACAGCATATCTACTACTCTCTGAACACGACGGTGTTTCAAGATTTGCTTCGCTGGTTTTACGATTTTGTCGAAAAGGGGGAGAGACATGGTGAACGTTAGCCGGCTGACGATCGTGTTGACGGTTCTCGCTTATTTCTTGAGTTTGGCCGCCCTTCCGTATTTGCCGGATCAAGTGGCGATCCATTGGAATGCATCAGGGGAAGCTGACGGCTTCAGCAGCAAATGGTTTGGCGCGTTGTTGCTGCCCGTTCTCATGACGGTGTTCACGTTTTTGATGGCGGTCTTGCCGAAGCTCGACCCGAAAAGAGAAAATTACGCCCGATTTCAAACAAGCTATCGTATGGTCAATGCGGCGCTTTCCTGCTTTTTCTTGGCGCTGCATGCCGTGACGTTGGCGTACAATCTTGGATTTTCCATCGATGTTGGGGCGGTCATGCCGCTTGGCATCGGCGGCCTGTTTCTTGTCATCGGAAATTATATGCCGAAAATCAAACACAATTATTTCATTGGCATTCGCACACCGTGGACATTAGCGAGTGAGACGGTTTGGCACAAAACGCACCGTCTTGGCGGCAAAGTATTTACCGCGATGGGGATTTTGTCGATGCTCACCGCGTTTTGGCGCGGAGAGATGAGGGCTGTTTTGTTTGTCGTCATCATCGTTGTCGGCAATTTGTATCTCATCGTTCGATCGTTTCTTTATGAGCAGCAAGAACAGCGCAACCGTTCCTAAATAAGCGGGAGGGGGAGAGGACGTGGGAGTGATCGGTGCGGCGGTGCAGCTCGCCATTTCATTGTTTGTTCCAGTTGGTCTCGCATGGTACGGAAGAAAAAAAGGATGGCTTTCATGGAAAGCGCTCGGCGTCGGGGCAGTTGTGTTTCTCGTTTTCTCACAAGTATTGGAAAAAGCGCTGCACATCGCTGTGCTCGAACCGGGCCGGCCGGCGTTAAAAGGAACAGGCAGCGTTTGGCTCTTTGTCCTGTACGCGGCGCTTGCCGCTGGCGTGTTTGAAGAACTTGGCCGCTATGTCGGGTTCCGTTGGCTGCTAAAGCAACATCGCGGATATGGCGATGGTTTATCATTCGGGCTTGGGCACGGCGGGACGGAAGCGGTATTGCTCGGGGTGGTTGGCGCGGTCAACGTCATCGTGCTTGCGAGCCTGATTCAATCCGGATCATTCGACAAAACGATCGCCCCATCGCTTCCGGCAGGACAGGCGGAGCTGATCAAGGAGCAAGTGTTGCACACGCCGTTTGCGATGTACGTGTTGGGCGGCTTGGAACGGCTGTTTGCTTTGGCGGTGCATGTGGCGCTGTCGCTCCTCGTTTTGCTTGGCGTGCGCCAGCGGCAGTTCCGTTATGTCCTGTACGCGATTTTGCTTCACGCGGCGATGGACGTCTTGCCCGCGCTTTATCAAGCGAAAGTGGTCAAAAACATTTGGGTGGTCGAGGGAGTGCTGCTCATTTGGGCGGTTGCTGCAGTTTCGTTCATCCGCCGGATCAAACCGGCATTCGGACAGGGGGGAGAGGAACGATGATTCGTGTAAAACGGCTTGACCATGTGCAAATTTGCATTCCGTTTGGCGCCGAAGACGAAGCGCGCGCCTTTTACACCGGTGTGCTTGGTTTTCAAGAAATCGAAAAGCCGGAATCGCTGAAAGGAAACGGTGGACTTTGGTACAAAGTCGGCGATATCGAGCTCCATATCGGAGCAGAAAACCGCGACGGCTACAACAGCAAAAGCCACCCGGCGTTTGAAGTGGAAGATGTCGAAGCCGCGCGCCGCTATTTGGAATCACAAGGCGTCGTGACGCAAGACGAAAAACCGATCCCAGGGGTGAAGCGGTTTTCCTTTCGCGATCCGTTTCACAATCGGATCGAGTTGTTAGAAAAAGGATAAGATCGTTTCATAAGCCGTCCGATCGGGCAGTGCTCTTTTGCTCCTTCGCGATAGTAACCTCTTGTCATTCAGGGCATGCTAGAGACGAAGGAGGAATCGAGATGGAGAGAAAAGCGAACAACAAGCGCAACGACAAATCTGTCCGCACCGCTGATGCCCGGACGGCAGGCCGAGCAGCGATGAAGGAACAAACGGTGCAAGAGGCCTACAAGCAACGGGAAGAGCTGACGGCCGATTAAATCAAAAAGCGGGAGAAAGGACGCGTCCTTTCTCTCGCTTTTTTCGTTACGAATGCTCCTCTAAGCTTGCGACCGGCACGCTTTGCTTTTGATTCGGGTTGTCAAGCGGGTGAATCGTTGCTACGCCTTTTTGCTGATCGACATGCTCAATGTAAATGCGCTGGCCGTTGTACGTGACGTTTGCCATCACCGGCGACGACGCGATTTCTTGCGCCCGACGGACATCCATTTCCAACACCTCCTTTTTGCCGATAACACGTATAGTATGACATTTTTGCGATTTGACTATGCATGCGGTCGAGGGTGGAAATGAATAATTCACAGAACCATGTGCTAAATAATCAATAAACGAAACTGATCATCTTTTCCTAGCCGATTTGCGGATTTTAATGTAAACTATTTTTTATGAACAGTTTACATAAAAGGGGGATAGGGATGAAAACCGAACTGACCGTCAAACTGCACGAATGGGAACAAAAAGCGCAAAAACGCCAGCTGCGCCGGGCAGAGGCTTCAGGCGCTACGGTCATCCTGAACGGAAAGCCGATGTTGAATTTAGCGTCCAATAATTATTTAGGGTTGGCGGATGATAGGCGGCTCATCGAAGCGGGCTGCGAGGCGATGAGGGCATATGGGGCCGGAGCGGGCGCGTCGCGGCTCGTCGTCGGCAATCATCCGCTCTATGAGCGGGCGGAAGCCGCGTTGAAACAGTGGAAAAAAGCAGAGGCGGCTCTTATTTTCAACAGCGGCTACACGGCCAACATCGGCGTGTTGACAGCTTTAATTGGCCGAGATGATCTTGTCTTTAGCGATAAGTTGAACCATGCGAGTTTAATTGATGGCATCCGCTTGAGCAAAGCCGCCTGTTTCCGCTATCGACATCATGACATCGATCAGCTGGAATCATTGTTGAAGCAATCTCCGCCCGCGAAGCGGAAATGGATCGTCACCGATGCCGTCTTCAGCATGGACGGCGATATGGCGCCACTCGAGGAGCTGGTTGAGTTGAAGCGGCGTTACCGTGCCGTTTTGCTCGTTGACGAAGCGCACAGCGGCGGCGTGTTCGGACCGAACGGTGAAGGGCTGCTTCACCATTTCGGGCTTGAGAAGGAAGAGGATGTGATCGCCATCGGCACCTTCAGCAAAGCGCTTGGCAGCTTCGGAGCGTATGTAACGGGAGAGCCGTGGCTGGTCGACTATTTGATCAACAGCGCCCGCAGCTTGATTTTTACAACCGCCTTGCCGCCATCGGTCCTTGCCGCCAATGAGGCTGCCATTCATATTGTCCAAGCTGAGCCAAAGCGGCGCGAGCGGCTGCACGCCCTAAGCGAAAGATTCCGCACCAAGCTGAAGCGGCTTGGGTTTGACACAGGCGGCAGCGAGACGCCGATCGTTCCCGTGATCGTCGGTCCGAACGACCGGGCCGTGGCCATGAGCGAGCAGCTGCAAGAAGCTGGCATCGCGGCCGTCGCCATCCGGCCGCCGACCGTCCCTGAGGGGACAGCGCGCATTCGCTTTTCCATCACCGCCGCGATGACGGAAGAAGACATTGATATGGCCGTTGACTGCATCGCTTTGGCGGGGAAGCGGATTGGACTGATTTCGTAGGAGGAAACAGCATCATAATGATGGAACTGATGGAACGCGGGGGAAGAAAAACAAAAAACCAGCCGAACGTTTTTTCGGCTGGTTTCCTTCGATCGGGATGACAGGATTTGAACCTGCGACCCCACGCACCCCATGCGTGTGCTCTACCAAGCTGAGCTACATCCCGAAATGGATGGTGAGACATTTCCGATTATACAAGAAAAGCAGGACAAAATCAATGGCGAATTTTGCGTTGAGTTGGAAAAGGATGCCGTTGAAAGACTAGCGGCATCCTTGTTGCTGACAAGTCTGTTTTTTTCTGTTTTCATGCTCCTTTGAACGTATCTTCCTCTGTCTACCCGCCCCTGCTTTTGCGACAGAGAATTCGCCATTGATTATACGGCAAAGCATGCAAGATGTCCCGCTAAAGAACTCGTGATTGGAAACGAGTTGTTCAGCAGAGACTCTTTTTAAGTTGAGAAACTTTGCAAAATCGACTCGCCTTCCGCCACAAAAACCGCCGATAGGCCGAAAAGAATTGTTTTCCCGTCTTCTACACGCCTTGGAACACGAGCGCGGTGTCAATCGTTCCGATAACAGAATCGAACGTTTCTCCGCAGGCGATGATCGTCTCGGCGTATCGATCATGTTCGAGTGTGCACTGACGGATCGTTTTGTTGTATGGGTCGGCGATCCAGTATTCTTCCACTCCGTAGGCACAGTACAAATCTTTTTTCAGCGTCACATCAATTTTGTAGGTTGACGGGCTGACAACTTCGATGACGATGAGCGGCCGCCCCTTATAGCCGCCGATGATTTTTTCCGGCCGTTCGCAATAGACAGCGACATCCGGCTGGATAAACTCGTTCATCACTTTTCCGTTCTTTTCGAGTTTCACGGACAAGTTTGAAATCGGTTGACATGGGCTTTTTCCTTTGATCATGGAAACAAGATTGTGGCAAACGATTTGATGTTCCCATGACGGGGACGGGGACATGTTGATGGCTTCTTGCATGCTCCTCACCTCTTTTTCATTTCTTTTTCATTATACTTGAAACCGTTCTCCCTTGCCTACAACAGGTTGTTGAGAAAAAAGAAAACGCTAGGTTGCCGGGCAGCGTTCAAGTATACTAAAAAGAAAAGAGGAAAGGAGGCCGTTTTGATGCCGATGCCGGAAAAAGGGCAGCCGTTCACCTATGCGCAATACATGATGCTCGACGAAGATGTACGATATGAGGTCATTGACGGCCAAGTCTTCAACATGTCTCCCGCTCCGACGCCGAAACATCAGGCAGTGCAACGTGAATTGTTGGTGGAATTTGCGACATATTTGCGGGGGAAAGAATGCACCGTATTTGGCGCTCCGATCGACGTTTGTTTGGCGGAGAGAGATGATCCGGAACAAATTCGCGAATGGGTTGAGCCGGATCTTGTCGTTGTCTGCGACAAAAACAAAATTCGTGAAAAACGAATTGTTGGCGTGCCGGATCTCGTTGTGGAGATTATTTCAAAATCAACGGTGCGCAAGGATAAAATCGTCAAATTTCACCGTTACGAGCGGGCAGGGGTGAAAGAATATTGGATTGTCGATCCGATGAATGAGACGATTGATGTCTATGTGCTCGAAGAAGGGAGATTCCGCCACCAAGGGATGTATGTCCGCGATGATACGATTCCTGTTCGCATGTTTCCCGGATTTGTGATCGAATTGAAAAACGTATTTGCCGAAGAAGAATAAGAAAAACGGCTGCTGTTCAAACAGCAGGTTCAGGCTGTCGTCTTGAAGAGGAGTTGTTTTTCCGGCGGTCCGCTTGGCGAGGCAAAGCGCCCCCGTCGGAAACCTCAGCTGTTTGAAGCGTTTGGGCATAGAAACGGAAAAAATAGGCGATACTAACCATCGGTGATGCTTGTGTACAACCAAGAAGAACTGGTCCGCTTTGTCGAAGAAGCGAAGCAGTACGCCCGCTACGGAAAAGTAGCCGATTACATCCCCGCCTTGGGCAAGGCCGATCCGAACGAGCTGTCCATTGCGATCTACACGCCGGATGGGCGGGTCGTGGATGCTGGCGATGTGACAGTCAAGGTGACGCTGCAAAGCATTTCCAAAATTATTGCGCTCGCCCTTGTGCTCATCGACCGGGGCGAGGATGAGGTGTTCCATAAAGTCGGCATGGAGCCGACGGATTATCCGTTCCATTCCATTGCCAAATTAGAGGAAAAGCCTGCCAAGCCGCTGAATCCGATGATTAACGCCGGCGCGCTTGTCGTCACGTCGATGATTCAAGGCAGCTCGGTGTCCGAACGGCTGGAACGGCTGTTAGCGTTCGTCCGCCGTCTCGCTGGCAACGAATGCATTTCGTACTCCGACGAAGTGGCCCGCTCCGAATTTGAAACCGCGTTTTTGAACCGTTCGCTTTGCTATTTTCTCAAGCAGCATCGTATCATTGATGAAGATGTCGAAGAGCTGATGGAATTGTACACGAAACAGTGCGCCATTGAGATGACGTGCATCGACTTGGCGCGCATCGGCTTGGTGCTCGCGCTTGATGGACGCGATCCGCATTCGAGTGAGCCGCTCATGCCGCTTGATGTCGCCCGCATTTGCAAAACGTTCATGGTCACGTGCGGCATGTACAACTCATCAGGTGAATTTGCCATCAAAGTCGGCATTCCGGCGAAAAGCGGCGTCTCGGGCGGCATTCTCGCTGCCGTGCCCGGGCGGTGCGGCATCGGCGTTTTCGGCCCGGCTCTCGATGATAAAGGGAACAGCTTGACCGGGGTGAAACTGCTCGAGCGGCTGTCAAAAACGTATTCATTAAGCATTTTCTAAGGAGGAAATCACGATGAAAACATTTACGGTCCAGTTTCACCGCGAAGACGACGTCGAAGCGATGAACGTCGGCAAGTTGAGCCAAGAGGATTTTGACAAGGCGACCGAAGGCGGGACGCGGCATCTGTTTGACCTTGACACGAATATCGGCTATTTCGTCTTTTTTGACGCCGAGGACAACGAAGGCAAGGTATCGTATTTAATGCTTCAATACGAAGAAGACAGCGAAGACCCGAGCGCGTGCTACAGCTTTGAGCTGAAAGACTTTTACGAATTTATGGCGCTTTACTTAAACGACCTTGAATTCGCCGACGAAGAAGAAATGACGGAAGACGGCGAAGAGGAATACGGACCGATCCACCACCTGGCGCATTTGCTTTATCATATCGTCGAGGAAGGGAAGACGGTGGAGGTGTGAAGGAACATCCCAAGCGAGTTTGCTTGGGGTTCTTTGTTTATAAAGCAAAAAAAGCATTTAGGGACTTGACGAACGATTTTTCGGCAATGTAAGATGATTTTGTAATCGATTACATAACCAAGGTGCAAAAAGAAGCTGGCAAAGCGGGCAGGGTGACCGACGGCCTAGACAGGTTGCTTTGGTTGAACAGGGAAGCATGGGAACACTGCACGTTTTCAGCTTCGAGAGGAAAGCAAGAAAAAAGCGGACATGAGGGTGTTCATCGTTTTGTATGTAATCGATTACAAAGAATGTGTATAGACAAGCAGTGGGGGATGCCAAGTCAAAAGTCAATGGATGTCATGTCCAGGAGGTGATTGGGGCAGTCGAAGCAACCACTATACGCGATGCCATGCGGTGTTTGACAAATCCAAAATTTAAAGGGGGAGAATCATGGTGAAAAAGACACTCAAAACATCGGCTGTTTTGTTAGCGCTTACGATGGGGCTCGCGGCATGCTCCGGCGGCCAAAGCGAGAGCCAGACGGGCCAAGACAGCAAAAAAGAAGCAGGAAACACGGGCGAGTCGGAAAAAGTGAAAATTGTCTATGCCCGCGGCCAAGATTCGACGAAAGCGACCGAAAAAATCATCGAAGCGTTCGAAAAAGCGCATCCGAACATCAATGTTGAATTTCGTGAAATGCCGGCTGACACCGGGAAGCAGCATGATGCTTACGTTACGATGTTAAATGCGCAGTCATCGGAAATCGATGTCATGGATCTTGACGTCATTTGGCCGGCGGAGTTTGCACAAGCGGGTTATACGCTGCCGCTCGACCGTTTTATTGAGAAAGACGGCATTGACCTCAGCAAATACAACCAAGGGGCGCTTGCGGCCGGCAACTTTAATGGCAAGCAATGGGCAATGCCGAAATTTATTGACACCGGTATGCTGTTTTATCGCACCGACCTCGTGCCTGAGGAGAAAGTGCCGAAAACATGGGATGAATTGTTAAAGACGGCAAAAGAGCTGAAAGGAAAAGGCGGCACGAAGTTCGGTTATTTGATGCAGGCCAAGCAGTATGAGGGGCTCGTCTGCAACGCGGTAGAATTTATCGCTTCGTATGGAGGGAAAATTGTCGACGAAAACGGCAACGTCGTCGTCAACAGTCCCGAAGCTATTAAAGGTTTGAAAAAAATGGTCGAAATCGTTCAATCGGATGTCGTGCCGAGCAACGTGACAACGTTTATGGAACCGGAATCCCATACCGCGTTCATTGAAGGGCAGTCGCCGTTTATCCGCAACTGGCCATACCAGTACGCTTTAGCCAACGATCAAGAGCAATCGAAAATCGTTGGCAAAGTCGGCGTCGCGCCGCTTCCAGCCGGCGACAAAGGGTCGGCTGCTGCGCTGGGCGGCTGGATGACCGCCATTAACAAATATTCGAAACATCCGAAAGAAGCATGGGAATTTGTCAAATTTATGACGGGGCCGGAGGGGCAAAAAATTTCTGCGATTTATGGCGGTTTAGCGCCAACGCTTCCGGAATTGTTTAAAGATCCGGATGTCTTAAAAGCCAATCCGTTCTTTGCGGAAGAAGGATTTGTCAATGCGTTGAACGCCGCTGTGCCGCGCCCGGTCGTCCCGAACTACCCGGAAATTTCGGAAATCATCCAAATTAACGTATCCAAAGCGCTGGCCGGGGAGCTGACGGTCGAACAAGCTGTGGCCAATATGGAAAAAGAAATGAAAGCAGCCTTGAATAAGTAAGGCGAATGACTGGGCCGGCGCGCCGCAGCCGATCCGAATCCGGCCAACGCCGGCCAATGCCCCATCAGCCAAACAAAGAACGCAATTTTGTTTGACCATTTTCGGTTCATTAGCCTTCAGGCCGCCATCTGCCCGGTGCTGAAGGCTAATATCCTTTTCCAAGCAGAAGGGAGAGAACAGCGATGAGGAATGAAAAGCGAATGGAGCGCCTATTAGGCTATTCGCTTGTCGCGCCGGCCATGCTGCTCATTTTGGCGATTGCCATTTGGCCTGTCATCCAGTCCTTTTATTACAGCTTGTTCGACTATCGGCTCAACGACCCGACCAAATCGTCGATTCACTGGAGTTACAGCCTCGATCTGGAAGGATATCTACAAAACTATCCGTTCCTCAAAAGCGCTCTTAAGCAGGAAATGGCGGCTGCGGATGGACAAACGAAACAAACGTTGGCGCAAATCGAACAAAAACTCGCGAAACTGGACGAGGCGATCCGTTCCAACGATCAAGTGGCGAAGCAATATGACAAAGTGAACGAAGTGCTCGACAATTTCGAGACGCCAAGCGATGAGCTGAAGATCGCCGAGCTGGACAAACAGACGGCCGAGCGGCTGACCGACACGGTTCATGATGTCGTCCGAGCGCTGAAGGAGATGAAAAAAGCGGGCGAACTGCAGCAGGCGGATAAAGTCGTCGGCTTGGCCGAAGGGCTCGAAGGGGTCGTGATCGAGCCGAACTTTGTCGGCCTCAAGCATTATAAGGACAGCTTCAGCGACATGCGCTTATGGAAGGCGTTATGGAATACGACGTTCTTTACGGTGGTGTCGGTCGCCATTGAGCTAGTGTTAGGGCTCGGAATTGCGTTGCTCATCAATAAGGCCTTTTTTGGACGAGGGGTGGTGCGGGCGACGATTTTGATTCCGTGGGCGATTCCGACTGCCGTATCGGCGCTGATGTGGAAATTTTTATATGATGGACAAAACGGCATTGTCGCCAAATATTTCGAAACGGTCGGCCTTGTCGACCGGATGGGGGATTTGTTGACGACGGAAGCGGGGGCGATGTTTGCGGTCATTTTTGCCGATGTATGGAAGACAACCCCTTATATGGCGCTTTTGCTGCTGGCCGGGCTGCAAACGATTCCGAGTTCGTTGTATGAAGCCGCCTCGATCGACGGGGCTACCAAATGGCAGCAATTCACCCAAATCACGCTGCCTCTGTTAAAATCAAGCATTTTAGTCGCATTGTTGTTCCGCACGCTCGATGCGTTCCGCGTGTTCGACCTGATTTACGTCTTAACCGGCGGAGGGCCGGCGAACTCGACGGAGACGATTTCGATTTTAGCGTATAAAGTCATGTTCTCGCAGACGAATTTCGGCGCGGGGTCGGCGCTGGCGGTCGTTGTATTTCTCTGCGTAGCCATCATTTCGATGATTTATATTAAGTGGCTTGGAAAGGATTTGCTGTCTGACAGCGCGAGTGTGAAACGATAAGCGAGGTGGGATCATGACGAAAAAAGCAGGTCCGCTCTTTTACGTGTTTTTAGCCCTGTTTGTGTTCTTTGTGATGTTTCCGTTTTTATGGGTTTTGCTCAGTTCCATTAAGCCGCTTAGCGAATTGTTTGGCGACAAAGCGTTCGATTGGTTGACGAGCCATCCGACCTTAAAATCCTATGTATCGGTCTTTGTCAATTACCCGTTTTTGCGCTATTTATGGAACAGCACGGTCGTGGCGACCATTACGACGGTGTATACGGTCTTTGTCGCCGCGTTTGCGGCTTATGCGATCGCGCGCTTGGAGTTTAAGGGCAAGACGGTCATTCTCGGCTTGGTGTTGGCTGTATCGATGTTTCCGCAAATTGCCACCATTTCTCCGATTTACATGTTTGTGAAAAAGTTCGGGTTGACGAACAGCTACTTGGGATTGATCATTCCGTATACGACGTTTGCCTTGCCGCTCTCGATTTGGCTGCTTGTCACCTTTTTCCGCAAGATTCCGTTTGACTTGGAAGAAGCGGCGAAAATGGACGGGGCGACGCCGATGCAGACGTATTTTAAAATTATTTTGCCGCTCGCTGTGCCGGGGGTGTTTACGACGTCCATTCTCGTCTTCATTGCCGCATGGAACGAATTTTTATTTGCTTTAACGATCAACACAGCGGAAACATACAAAACCGTTCCGGTCGGCATTGCCATGTTCCAAGGCCAGTATACGATCCCGTGGGGCGAAATTTCCGCGGCCACCGTGATTGTGACGATCCCGCTCGTCATCATGGTGCTGTTGTTCCAGCGCCGCATCGTCTCTGGGCTCACGTCCGGCTCGGTAAAAGAATAAGGAACGAACGTGAAAAAGGATGCCAAGCGAGCATCCTTTTGTTTTTTGGGGTAATGCCCATTTTGAAACACGAAACAGAGGAGGAGCAGTTCTATCCGCTCCACTCCGTTCATATGTTAATGACAGACGGCTAACGGGGAGGGATGCGTAAAGGCCAAAGATGATATGATTAATATTCAGAATATTAACAAAATGGACGGTGGCAGCCGTGAAAGGGGGTGGAATTTGTTTTTACTCTTTTTTGCACCAATCAAGGGGAGGGGAAGGCGTGCGATTTGACCGTCCGTTTGAACAGTATGCGCTTGGCGAGCGCCACCGTTCGCGCGGGCGAACGATCACCGAAGCTGGTATTGTGCAGTTTGCCGGCGTTTCCGGAGATTTTTACCCGCTGCACATGGATGGGGAATACGCCAAGCGGACGCCATTTGGCGAGCGCATCGCATGGGATGTTGACGCTGTCGGCGGCGACGGGGCTGTGGATGATGGAGCCGGGAGTGGTTCTGGCGTTTTATGGCATCGATTCACTCCGTTTCGTTCGTCCCGTCAAGATCGGCGATACGATTTACGTGGAATCGGAAGTGAAGCGGTTGACGGAACGGGGCGAGGAAGCCGGGCTCGTCACGGTGCATCAGCGGATCGTCAACCAGCGGGAAGAGACGGTCGTCGATGCCGTTGTGCATGTGCTTGTTGCGCGGGAAGGAAATGCCTCTGCAAGAGCTTAGCGGCAAATGGGAAGTTTCGAGAATCGGTTGTAAGCGGTTTCAAAGAAGGGTAAAGATGATTCTTGAAAAAAATGGGCCTTATTGATCGATTTTTTCCTGCTGTCAGATCAAATGAACGGGAAGGAGTGTTGCCGATGGCGATGTCAACGATGGATGCGGCCGAATTGAAACGCCAAAAAAAGCGGGCGGCGATTTCCAGTGTAGTCGGCACGACGATTGAATGGTACGATTTCTTCCTTTACGGGACGATGGCCGCGCTTGTGTTTCCACAGCTCTTTTTCCCGCAAAGCGACCCGTACGTAGCGCTTATGCAGTCGTTTACAACGTTCGCCTTAGGGTTTGTTGCCCGGCCGGTCGGGGCTGCGATTTTCGGCCATTTCGGCGATAAAATCGGCCGGAAGGCGACGTTGGTCGCCACTTTGTTGTTGATGGGGCTGGCGACAGCATTGATCGGCTTGATGCCAACGTACGAACAAATCGGCTTATGGGCTGCAGTCTTGGTAACTATACTCCGTCTTATTCAAGGCATCGGGGTCGGCGGGGAATGGGGCGGCGCTATTTTGATTGCGATGGAGTGGGAAGAAGGAAAACGGCGCGGGCTGATGGCTTCCCTGCCGCAAATGGGCGTGCCGTTTGGGTTGTTGTCCTCTTCGCTCGTGACGACATTGATGCTCGCGACTGGCGGCGACAGCTTTTATGCGTGGGGGTGGCGTGTTCCGTTTCTGCTTAGCTTCCTGTTGATTGCCGTCGGGCTATATATCCGGCTGAAAGTGCTCGAATCGCCGCTGTTCCAAGAAGCGATGAAAAAACAAGAAACAAGCAAGATGCCAGTCGGCGAGGTTCTCGCCAAACACCCGCGTGAAATTCTTTGGTCCGCGCTTGCGCGGGTGATTGAAAACGGGTCGTTCTACATTTTTGTCACGTTTATCGTCAGCTATGGGACGACCTTTTTGAACATGGAAAAAAGCATTTTCGTCAATGCGACGATTATCGCTGCCATCATCAATGCACTTGCCATTGTGTATTCCGGCCATTTATCCGACCGATGGGGGCGGCGGCGCGTCTACATGACAGGAGTCATTTTGCTTATGCTTTGGGCGTTTCCGTACTATTGGCTCGTCAACACAAAAAGCGTAGGTCTGATCATGTTGGCGACGATCATCGCCATGGTGTTCCACGGCATGTTGTATGGCCCGCAGGCGGCCATGATCGCGGAAAACTTCCCGACGCGCTTGCGCTACAGCGGCGCTTCGCTCGGTTACCAGTTGGCATCGATCATCGCCGGCGGCCCAGCGCCGCTCGTGAGCACATGGCTGCTGCACAAATATGGCAGCGCCACGGCCATCTCCTTCTATATCGTCGTCATGGGCTTGATCTCGCTGGCCGGGGTGAAAATGCTGCAAGACCGTGCGCGCCAGGCGATTGATTAGATTAATCGGACTGAACTCCATTATGGGCGCCTTTGCGTTCGGGCAAAGGCGCCTCTTTAAACGTTCATCTTCTTTGGCGAGGAGACCCCGACTTCTAAGCGAGAGCGAAAGTCGGGGAGGAATCGCCCTTCCTCCTTTCAATTAACAATGTACTAGCATGCTCAACTCTTTTTAACTTTTTCCAGCTTGCTGAAGCATGCACTTTTGTGCCATCTAACAGCCGAAGGTCAAAATAACCACTGCTTCTTCTGCCAAATATAAAACATTCTTTCCTTTCGTATACCACCTTGTCAAACAGTTGAAACCCTTTGACAAATCGTGGAGCTTTGTTTGATTTTCGTTTTCCGCCTTTTAAGATGGTTGCTTTATGCAATTGACGGTTGTTTTTTCGAACGAATTTTAGAAGATAAACCGTGCCACTTGGCTTGGCTAGTGGATTTCCACTAATACAACGAGCATCCACCATATGAGATTTAGACAGTCCATTAGCAATGCGAATACATTTGGTGATATACCCGTATGTGATATTTGCATGCGAGTATTTTTCTCTTATCCTACTAAACATTGCCCATCGCATGGCGGTCATCTGACTAGCATCCCTCATAGGCGGTCGTTTGCGTTGAAATATATGCTCAAGCCCTTTTTCGTGAATTTCATGGTGGCATGTTTTGCATAGAGTGATCAGATTATCTGGTGAATCACCTCCTGTCTTTCGACTTTCAATATGATGCACTTGGAGAACAGGGTCTTTCTTTTTTCCTTTGCAATATTGACAAGTATGATTGTCTCTGTATAGAACATACTCTCTAACATTCCAAAACCCCATTTGTTCTCCTTGTTGATATTCCACCCCTCGGATATTTAGGTTTTTTAATTTCTGTGTATCGAATGCTGCTACCTCAATAGTGACAGATGTGACAGGGAGAATATTGTGAACTAAGTCAATCAACTTTATATGCGAGTTGATTTTGTGTTGAATAGATGGTGGTAACCATCCCTCTGGTTTTCTTCTGTTAAGAAATCTGGCTTCTCGGTAGCGAGTCTTTCTGTTTCTTCGACTTCTACGGAACTGTCTCCGTATAGCAAGTAATTCCACAATATCTGTTCGAAGTTGCGCTTCCGCTTCAAACAGCACATCTTTCTTTGTTGTTGCAGAAATTCCTACATGTCGTGTCCCCATGTCAACACCCAATGACACGGGTTGTTTGTAACCACTGCTACCATATAAAAGCTGGATGGTAAAAGGTGTCCTTCTTACTACTTTTGCTTTCTTCTGTTTTAGCAAAAGTCTTGCTTTCCTTGGTGAGCATGGCATGAGTGGTTTTCCATGCTTATTGATAATGTACACGAACAAGACGTGTACCTCCTTTCAGGAGTGAGTTCCTCCTCCCCAATGTTGGAAGGGCTTGTTCGGCAGACAGCACCGCTCCTACCCATCAGAGCTTTTAACCATCTGCGACAGGGTTACGGACTGGAGGAGCATCCGTAAGTGTCATGACCCTTCCAACGTAGCCATTGAATGGCTGAGGGTAGTCAACTAGGGCTTGCCAAGCCCCCACTTCAAAAGCCGTTAGGCTTTAAGTGGTGGGTAGTTGACGCTCATGATAATGGTTTTCTGCTTGAATCCGAATGTTTCATACAGTTTCATCGCTTGATTTCCTGCATATACACGTAAACGAATCTCTGAATATCCATCCTGTTTAAGATGTTCGATGCCAGCTTCTATTAATTTCCTTGCAATTCCCTTTCCCCTAAATTCTTCTAACACAAACAATTCGTAGATAAATCCATATATTTTCTCAGTGAGCGGGTCTTGGCTTGCTCCGATTAAAATCCAACCCATGAGATGATTGCCTTCCGTTGCGATCAAATAATAGCTTCCTTTCTGCAATAATGGCTCAATCAGTTGTTTGGCTTTTTCATCCGACGGTTTTGCCTCGCCTAATGTGCCATCGAATAATGCTTGTGGTGTGAGTGATAAAATCTTTTTGTATTCCAAATCGTTTGGTTTTCTAATTTCCATGGAGTTCTCCTCACATCACTATTTATTTTCCTATTCTTCAAGCAATGCCCGAACATCTTCCACTGGAAGATCCACCAACTGAGCAATGTCTTTCTCCGTCATTCCTTTGCGCGCCATGTTACGGATCAGTTGCTTCATTCCCTGTTTCATTCCTTGCTTGATCCCTTGTTGAAGCCCACGTTTCATCCCTTCTTCCCATCCCGCTTTCCTTCCCTTTTGCTCATAGGAAATGATCAGCTCCAACACTTTCTCTCTTTCTTTCGTTTCCATCGCCTTCACCTCTCTTTGCAGTTGTTGCTCTTCCTCCTCCGACAGCTTCACATATGTTTCAAAAAAGCCCAACAGCAGCCGCTGCCTCGCTTCATCCAGCTCCAATCGCACCAACATGCGCAAAAACTCTTTTTTCAACTCGACTTTCTCACTTTCAGTATACCCCATTTTGCCAAGATTCTGTTTTGTATTGGCTTCCCGTCATCCAAGCACCGACCTGCCAGCACCACAAATGTTCCTGAACTTTTGGTTCTTGTCGAAAGAGCGGGGGTGCGCTAGTCTTGGACAATGCTTGGATTCATCATGTGATACGTCTTTTATAGAGACGAAGTGTTGAACGCTGTCCCACCTGCGCTTGCGCTTGAAGGTGGGGGCATCGATTCATCCCATACTTACGCTTATGCGTGGAAGTGGAGGTCTTCCCGGTGCGGGATGATAAAAATCCATTTCTTTATATGAGAAAGGGGCAAACCATGTCTAAGACGGATCGAAAAAACAACGCTTGACAACCGCCCTGTCTTTCATATACGATGAAGATGTAATCGATTACATAACTGAGAGGACTATAACGAATGGCAAGCATAAAAGACGTGGCGAAACGGGCGAACGTATCGACGGCCACCGTGTCGCGCGTGCTGCGCAACGCGGGCAACGTCACTGAAGAGACAAGGCAGCGCGTGCTCGAAGCCATTGAAGCGCTGAATTACCAGCCGAACGTGCTCGGCCGGTATTTGCGGCGGATGGAGACCGAGACGGTGCTCGTCGTCGTGCCCGATATTACGAATCCGTTTTTCTCGAAGGTGCTGCGCGGCATTGAAGCGGTCGCCCTCAAGCACGGCTATCAGGTGCTGCTTGGCGATACGCAAAACGATGTCCGGCTTGAGGAGCAGTATTTGAATTTGCTGCCGCAGCGGCAAGTCGACGGGATGATTTTTTTGACCGCCCGCATCCGCAAAGAGCTGGTGGAAGAGATGGCGCGGCAGTTTCCGATCGTCTTGGCGTGCGAGTATTTGGAAGGGGCGGACATCCCGACCGTTTCGATCGACAACATCAGCAGCGCCCGCAAGGCGACAGAACACTTGATCCGCCTCGGCCATTGCCGCATTGCCCACCTGTCCGGGCCAATGAACATCATTTTAAGCCGCGATCGGCTGCGCGGCTACCAACAGGCGCTGGCCCAGCATGAGCTTGAGGCGGACGCTGCGCTCGTGCAGGAAGGCGATTTCACCTATGAGTCCGGATATAATTTGACGCTGAAGCTGCTCGCTCTTGAGAAGCCGCCGACCGCGATTTTCGCCGCCAACGATGAGATGGCGATTGGGGCGATCAAAGCGGTTCGCCATCGAGGCGGACGCGTTCCCGACGATGTGGCCGTTGTCGGATTTGACGACATTCAAATGGCCTCGATTTTTGAACCGAGCCTCACGACGATCGCCCAGCCGATGTTTGAGATCGGGCAAAAGGCGATGGAATTGCTGCTTGCGCTCATTGAAGGAACGAGCGCGCGGCGGCGTCAGCTTGTTCTTCCCGATCGGCTCGTCATTCGCGATTCGTGTGGAGGAGAGCGCTCTGAGCAAAGGGGCTGACAGCGCTCTCTGTTCGGTGCGGGGGAACGGGCGGATTTTTTTGCACGGTGATGTAATCGATTACATCACTTAGAAAACGGACGGCGAATCGGTGGAGCATATGGGACAGAGAAAACAAATGAGCGCAAGGGGGAAAAGGACATGGGAAACACACTTCCAATCCGCCTCGGCTTGATCGGAGCCGGAGGGATTTCCAATGAACACATCAAGGCGGCGCTAAACCTTTCGGAGCGCGCCGTCTTGCAGGCGATTTGCGACGTCAATGAACAAGCGGCCGCGGAAAAAGCGAAAACGTACGGCATCCGCAACGTGTACCGCGACTACAAAGAGCTGCTCGCCTCTCCTGATGTCGATGCCGTCATCATCACGGTGCCGAACTTTTTGCACGCCCAAGTGTCGGTCGACAGTTTGCGGGCCGGAAAACACGTTCTTTGCGAAAAGCCGATGGTGACGAAAGCGGAAGAGGCGGACGCCATCATCCGCGCCCGAGACGAATCAGGCAAGCAGTTTATGGTGGCGCTGAACAACCGCTTCCGCCAAGCGGCGCAATGGCTTCATGAGCGAATCCAATCTGGCGCGTTCGGTGAGATTTATTACGCGAAAACGGGTTGGGTGCGCCGCCGCGGCATTCCCGCATGGGGGGCGTGGTTTTTTGACCGCGAACGCTCCGGCGGCGGCCCGCTCATCGATTTGGGCGTCCATATGCTCGATGTGACGCTTTGGCTGCTCGGGAACCCGAACCCGGTCGCGGTGACGGGGAAAACGTACGCGAAGTTCGGCCCGCGCCGCCAAGGGGCATGGCCGGGAACATCGTTTGCGCCTGATGCCGCCTATACGGTCGAAGATTTCGCCTCGGCGTTCATCCAGCTCGAAAACGACGCGACGGTGCTGCTTGAGACGAGCTGGGCGTCGCATATTGAAGAAGAGCGGGCATATGTCGAGTTTCTTGGCACGGAAGGCGGCGTGCGCTGGGAGTGGAATATCGCCGGAAACCGCCAAGAAGTGAAATGGTTCCGCAACGAACACGGCGTTCCGGCCGATGTCACGCTTCATTTTGATGATCAAAGCGAACGGGTGGCGCTCCTTGACCATTTCTTGACGAGCATCGCCGAGAACACGCCGCCGCTTTGCACCGCTGAACAAGGGCTTACGATCGCCAAAGTGTTAGAAGCGATTTACGAATCGTCCGACCAAGGGCGGCAAGTTCGCATCGAATGGTGAGAAACGCTCCATGAATCGCACTGGCGTCCCAACGAGTCGCGAACATGGGGAAACATTCCAAAAAACACTCGGCCTAGCCGCATACAGGCAGGCCGAAAGAACCAAGGGGGATTCATGAATGACCACACCCATCCGCGTTGTCGTCTGGAACGAATTTCGCCATGAAAAGAAAGATGAACAGGTAAGAGCGATTTATCCGGAAGGAATGCATACCGTCATCGCGAACTACCTAGCCGAAGCAGGGTTTGACGCCGCGACCGCTGTGCTCGACGAACCGGAGCACGGCTTGACCGACGAGGTGCTCGACCGGTGCGACGTCCTCGTCTGGTGGGGGCATATCGCCCATGATGAAGTGAAAGATGAGGTTGTCGAACGCGTCCACCGCCGCGTGCTGGAAGGAATGGGGCTCATTGTCCTTCATTCCGGCCATTTCTCGAAAATTTTCAAAAAGCTGATGGGGACGACATGCAATTTGAAATGGCGCGAAGCCGATGAAAAAGAGCGTCTCTGGGTCGTCGCCCCGGGCCATCCGATCGTCGAAGGGATCGGGCCGTACATCGAGCTTGAGCAGGAAGAAATGTACGGCGAGTTTTTCGACATTCCGGAGCCGGACGAAACGATTTTCATCAGCTGGTTTGAAGGCGGAGAAGTGTTCCGCAGCGGCTGCACGTTTACGCGCGGGAAAGGGAAAATTTTCTACTTCCGCCCTGGCCATGAAACGTACCCGACGTACCATCACCCGGATGTGCTGAAAGTGATCGCCAACGCCGTCCGCTGGGCCGCGCCGGTCAACCGCGGGGAAATCGTCTTCGGCAACGTCAAGCCGCTGGAGCCGATCAAAGCGAAACAAGGAGGAGTGACGCAGTGAAACCGATCAACGTCGGCATTATCGGCACGGGCTTTTCCGCTTCTTCCCATATTGAGGCGCTCCGACGCCTGCCGTTGGTGAACATTGTCGCCATCGCCTCAAGCAGCCAAGAAAAAGCGGAGGAAGCCGCGCGCCGATTCGGGATTCCGAAAGCATACGGCGACTACCGCGCTTTAATTGACGACCCGGACGTCGAAGCCGTTCACAACTGCACGCGCAACGTTTCGCATTTTCCCATCAACAAGGCGGTGCTTGAGGCGGGAAAACATTTATTGTCGGAAAAGCCGCTCGCCATGGACAGCGAACAGTCGGCGGAATTGAAGCGGCTCGCTGAACAAAGCGAAAGCCTTAGCGCGGTCTGCTTCAACTACCGCCACTACCCGCTCGTTGTCGAGGCGAAAGAGCGGCTTGCCCGTGAGGCGAAGCGCGTCCATTTCGTGTACGGCGGCTATGTGCAAGACTGGCTCTTGTATGACACCGACTACAACTGGCGGCTTGAGCCGGCGCAAAACGGCCCGTCGCGCGCCATCGCCGACATCGGTTCGCACTGGTGCGACACAGTGCAATACGTGCTCGGAAAACGCATCGTCGAAGTGTTCGCCGACTTGCGCACCGTCCATCCGGTTCGCTACAAGCCGAAACAGGAAGGGAGCACGTTTACATCCGGCAGCAACCAAGACGCGGAGCCAGTCCAGATTGACACCGAAGACGGCGGCAGCGTGCTCGTCCATTTTGACGACGGCACCCATGGGGCGTTTACGATTTCCCAAGTGAGCGCTGGCCGGAAAAACCGGCTCTATTTTGAAATCGCCGCCGATGAGATGACGCTCGCCTGGGACCAAGAGCACCCGAACCGCCTCTGGGTCGGGCGCCGCAACGGCCCGAACGAAGAAATCGTCCGCGACCCGGCACTCTTGTCGCCGCAAGCCGCCGCTTACGCCCATTATCCAGGCGGCCATGAGGAAGGCTGGCCGGACGGGCTGAAAAACTTGTTCCTTGATTTTTACAGGGCCATTCTCCGCCAGCGTAGCGGCGAGGCGCTCGGGGAGCTTCCGTTTGCGACGATCGCCGACGGCCATCATACGATGACGATCGTCGACGCCATTTTAGAAAGCCATCGGACAAAACGGTGGGTGCCGGTCGCGAAATGACCGGCATCTCTCCGCGCTAAGGGGGAGGAAAGACGATGAAATTAGGGGTTTTTACCGTACTGTATCAACAATTACCGTTTGAGCAAATGCTCGACAAAGTCGCCGCCATGGGCATCGAAGCCGTTGAGCTTGGCACCGGGAATTACCCGGGCAGCGCGCATTGTGATCCGGATGCGCTCCTTGACCAGCCGGACAAAATCAAAGCGCTGAAAAAAGCGGTGCACGACCGCGGGCTTATGATCAGCGCGTTAAGCTGCCACGGCAACCCGCTCCATCCGGACAAAACGTTTGCCAAACAATCGCACGAAACATGGCGGAAAACGGTGCGGCTCGCCGAGCAGCTCGAAGTCCCGGTCATCAACGCCTTCTCGGGCTGCCCGGGCGACCATCCCGGCGCCAAATACCCAAACTGGGTCACGTGCTCTTGGCCGCCGGATTACTTGGAAATTTTAAAATGGCAATGGGAAGAAGTCGTCATCCCGTACTGGCGCGAAGAAGCAGCGTTCGCCAAGGAGCACGGCATCACGCAAATCGCCTTTGAAATGCATCCGGGCTTCGTCGTCTACAACCCGGAAACGCTCCTCAAACTGCGCGAACACGTCGGTGAAGCGATCGGCGCCAACTTTGACCCGAGCCACTTGCTTTGGCAAGGCATCGACCCGGTTGAGGCGATCAAACTGCTCGGCCGCGAAAAAGCGATTTTCCACGTCCATGCGAAAGACACGTACTTAGACGAAGCGAACATCCGCAAAAACGGCGTGCTCGATACGAAACATTACAGCCAAATTCTCGATCGCTCATGGGTGTTCCGCACCGTCGGCTACGGGCAAAGCGAAAAAATGTGGCGCGACATCGTCAGCGCCCTGCGCGCCGTCGGCTACGACTACGTGCTGTCAATCGAACACGAAGATATGCTCGCTTCGATCGATGAAGGGCTGTCAAAGGCCGTCGCCCTCTTGAAAAAGGTGTTGTTCAAAGAAGAACTGCCGGAGATGTGGTGGGCATAAAAAGAAGGCGGCAAGGAGCTAGGGGCTCTTTGCCGCCTGTATGCTTGCTTTGACATCTGCCGCCAAGAGATCTCACGTTTTCGACATAGGGGCTTCATGCGGACATTCGTTCGGCCGCAAACAGTTTCTTTTGGAAAGCCAACGTTGTCTCTTGTCCGTTCGGGCGCTTCTGTGACGAAGCGGTCATGAACGCCAGCGGACGGACTCTTCCCAGCGGTTGATCAGCTTCATCAGCATCCGAACGGAAAACGACAGAAGAAAGATCGTGACAAACGAATGCATCCATGTCCACGTATGGTACGTGATCAAATTTGTATACTTTTCATAAAGAACTTCTATGAACGTCAAAGCGGCTGTATACAAGGCGCATTGTCCGACAATGCCGAAAAAGCTCGAATGGTACGACGTTCGATAAAAATACACGCACATGATCGGATACAGAAAGTATTCAAACAAGATGCTCGTGTCGAAGTATTGCCCCAAAAACCTCACGGGATAGTCGAGCAAATGCTTTTCGACCACAATGACACCGAAAAAGGTGGAAAAATAAGCTTTCAATAAAAACACGAGAATCACGTCTTTAATGGGCGGTTTGCGCAAGCTGAAAACCAATAGGATGAGGCCCAGCGCCAGCAACACCCATAAGTGGATTCGATCCATGTCTCGTCAGGGGTTCTGTTGTCCAGCCTGTGCTGTGCGGCCGATCAGAATGTCATAGATCCACCGGGCGTTTGATCAGGCATGGGCGCAAGCGCGGCTGTAGACCGATTCATGCAGGGCACCCAAGGCGCAGCCCCCGTTTACAT
Source organism: Geobacillus sp. PLS 41 (assembly GCF_056494105.1). Taxonomy (NCBI): domain Bacteria; kingdom Bacillati; phylum Bacillota; class Bacilli; order Caryophanales; family Anoxybacillaceae; genus Geobacillus; species Geobacillus sp. PLS 41. The sequence goes on from NZ_CM151395.1 coordinate 2,003,455, forward strand.
CGCGTGCGCCGTCTCACGGCCGATGCGCCCTTTCATGAACAGTAGCCGATGCCCATCCACCGTCAAATCGATCATCGCCCCGTTCAATATGTCTTCGCCTGATTTCCGCCCGTTCGCCTGCAAATACTTCACTCGATACCATTTTCGTCCATATTCAAAATAGAGATACTGTCCGCGCTGGAAATCGATCCAAAACTTCACCCGCTCGCCGTTCACGGTCTTCCATACATACCCCCAAGCCCGGTCTTGGCGGATCGGCGCCATTTTCGGGCGCGCGGAATTGATGGCTTCTTGACACTCCGCACGGCTAAAGCCATGGGATTCTTGGGTCGTTCGCGTCCTCATCCATTTCTGGTTCGGACCACGCCCAAGTTCAGGGGTGTGTCATCACCCCGTCCCATCGGGTTAGAATGTACCCCGATGGGCGGCGCACCTGTGACCAGTGCGCTAGGCGCTCAAGCCCGAAATCGCTTTGGCGATGTTGATGGCGCCATTTAAGTCGGCGTGGATGGTGTATCCGCACTTTTGGCATCGGAAGCGGATGCCGTTTCGGTTCGCTTTCTCTCGATAACCACATTTACACGTTTGGCTCGTGTAGGTCGGCTTCACCCACTCGACCCGAATGCCCGCCATTTCCGCTTTATAGGCGATCATCGTTTGCAGTTGATGAAACGCCCAAGCATGAAGGCTTCGCCCCGCTTCTTTGGGCGATGCCGCCCGTTTCCGAATGCCCGTCAAATCTTCCATCCGAATCACGCCAACACCGTTGGCGAGCGCAAAGTTGACGATTTGACGGCTGATTTTGTGGTTGACATCCTTCATCCAACGGGATTCTTTACGCCCGATTTTGCGAATCATATGGAGCTTCTTCGCTTTGCCCAACGTTCGCCGCAAAGCCGCATATCGTCGGCGTACAAAGGCGCATTGGTTCCCTTTGAAAAACAGTGATTTCGTTCCCACGCTGGCCACAGCGATATAGCGAAGCCCAACGTCAACGCCCATCACCTTTGTTTCGTGCCGCGGCTTCACGTCAAAGGTGATCGCGATCGCCAAGTACCATTTCTTTCTCTTTTTGTAGAGCTTGGCGGCCCCTTGTTTGGCGGTTCCGTTAAGCAGCCGATTCAGCCATGCTTCTTGATAGGGGTGCGTGACGACCGGCACGCCAATTCGCTTCTCCAGTGTAGGGAAGGAAACCGTGTAGAACGCTCCTTTCTTTTCCACCTTCACGTTTTGATTGTTAAAGCAACACCAGAATGTTCGAAACTTCTTTGTTTTCTGGTTTTTCTTTTGGGACTTCACTTCTCGAATCGTTTGATTCACGACGGCGGAAGGAAACCGCTGCGACGAAAACTCTTTAAAAATTTTGCTCGTCGCTTGATTCAGTTCTGGATGATCCAACAGCCAATTCGCAAACTCTGTATTCACTTCTGTCATCCGTTCATACATTTCCTGTTTGACTTTCGTTGGGTTGTGCAGTTCCAGCCTTAGTGTGATCGTCGGCATGGGTTCACCCCCTTTTCTTTTGAGATTCCACATAATGTTTGATGGTTTCGCTTGATCCATTCCCTGCTGTACTAACGAAGAAAGAGCGTGTCCAAAGACTAGGCAAATGAGATAAGTGTTGAAATTCCTGCCTTAATCGTCTGGGAGTCACTCCTTTCACTCTTGCCATCATATCTGATGGAGAATCAGAAGGGAGGCCATTCAAGAACAAACGACAACGATCAGGCATCACTTCCATCGCAAGGATGACCCCATCATTCTCTTGGCAAATTTCTCTACTAACTGCTTGAATCGCTCTTCCACTCTGCCTACTAACACCTTTCTTCGATAACGCGGACAGAAAACAAAATGATAGTAAATCAACGATACAGTTGTTTTCGTTCTTCGATATTCTTGTTCCATATTATAGATCGTATCAGTTTTAATGATTATACTACAACATCTAAAGAGAAAGATGGTGGCTCTAAGCAATCCTCTTAAGGGATTACCGAGCAATGCCGTCTTTCATCCCTCGATTGAAACCGTGGGCTTTCAGACGGCATTTTCTGTAATACAGGCGGTGTTTGATGTCAAACAGCACCATCCTATTCGCCTCCTTTTGGACAACTATACTATATGTATAGCGCCAACTAGGAGAAATAGACATGCCAGCTCACCCGTTTTCTTTCAGCAGCCGTCCCGCCATCACCCGAACCGCGAGCGTCACGACAAACATCGAGACGAATGAATATCCCCACTTCCACGTATGGTATTCGATCAGGTCGGTGTGCCGCTCCAACAGGATCTCGACCGCCGTCATCCCCCCTGTATAAGCGGCGCACTGCATCCATATCCCCTTCCAGCCCGAGCGGCGCGATGTCCCGTAAACGTACACACTGACAACAGGGTAAAGCAAGTATTCAAAGATCACGCTGTCGTTCGTATAATCTGGAAACAGCCGCACCGGATAGGCAAGCATTCCCGCCCCGCTGACGATCAGGCCTGCCAAACTGGAAATATACGCATTCAGCAAAAACGAAAGCCATACTTCCCTTGGTGAAAGAAAGCGGAAGCTGAGCCCCAGCAAACCGATGCCCACCGCAGCAAGCAGCCAAAGGATCGAGTGTTCCATCATAGCCCCCAAGCGCGAATTATGTCGATTTTTCTTAGTATGGGATGAAAGAGGGGGGAGTATGTGAAATTTTTGGTGTTTTCATTTTGCAACAGGCAATAGGCCTTAGAAACGGCGGTCTTCTGTGTGTTCTTTCCTATGAAAAAAAGGCGAAATTTTGTAAAATGGTAGTATAGTTTTGTAAATGGAGGAATGGACATGCCGATGTACAACAAACTCGTTCGCGACCGCATTCCAACCATTATTGAACAAGCGGGAAAAACGTTTACAACCCGCATACTTGACGATGAAGAGTATAGGAAAGAACTGCAGAAAAAAGCGTTTGAGGAGCTTGAGGAATACGTCCAAGCGGAAACGGATGAGGCGGCTCTTGAAGAGCTCGCAGACGTGTTGGAAATTATCCATGCTTTGGCTGAATGCCATGGCGCTTCGATCGAGCAAGTGGAACAAATCCGCGCCAAAAAGGCAGAGAAGCGCGGTGGTTTTCGAGACAAAATTTTTTTGATCGAGGTTCACGATGAGTAAGGTGGAGTTGATTTCCAGACGTCTTCTCGACAAGTTGCAGGAACAGATGAGCCGCTCGTCGACGATATACATACTGACATCGTTTGCCATGAAGTCCGGGGTTCGCTTATTGAAGGACAGTTTGCGGGCAGCTGCAGAGCGGGGGGCGGATATCAAAATTTGCGTTGGTGATTACTTGTTTGTCACTCAGCCAGAGGCGCTGCGCGAGCTCATATCCATCCACCCGGACATCGAGGTCCGCTTGTATCGGAGTGAGGGAATTTCCTTTCATCCGAAAGCGTACCTATTTGAAGATACAGAAGGCGGCTACTTCATTGTCGGTTCTTCCAACTTGTCCCGTTCGGCGCTCACTGACGGTGTCGAATGGAACCTTGGGCTGGATAAGAGCGTTGATGAGGATGTATTTGCCGAAGCAATGGAGCAGTTTTTAAAGCTGTTTTACGCTCCGGAAACCGTGCCGGTCAATGCCGAAACGGCCGCTGACTATGAAAAGCAGCATCAAGACTATCATCAGCGGCACCCCAATTTAGCCCGCATATGGGCGGAGAATGAAGAAATCGAGTTGATGCTTCCGACGGAAACGGAGAAGAAGCAAGAGGGAGAGACGGCGGACAAGGTTGATGTTGTCCATGAAACGGCGGCGCCATATGGAACGATCCAGCCGCGCTTTGCCCAAGTTGAGGCGTTGGAGCGGTTGGAAGCTGCCTATGAAGAAGGGTACGACAAAGCGATGGTTGTCATGGCGACCGGGCTGGGAAAAACATACTTGGCCGCTTTTTTTGCCCGCCGTTTTTCGCGGGTGCTGTTTATCGCCCATCGCGAAGAAATTCTTCGCCAGGCGAAGCAGTCGTTTGAACGCGTGATTCCTGATCGAACAGCAGGACTGTACGATGGCAATCAAAAAGAAGGAAATGCCGACATGGTGTTTGCCTCGATCTTTACACTAAGCATGAAAAAACATTTGCATTCGTTTCGTCCCGACGCATTTGACTTGATCATTGTCGACGAGTTCCACCATGCGGCAGCCCGCTCGTACGAACGCGTCCTTTGTTATTTTCAGCCGAAATTTTTGCTTGGCATCACTGCTACTCCAGATCGGAGCGACAACAAAGACGTATACGCCCTTTGCGACGGAAATGTCGCGTATCGCATCGATTTTATCGAAGCGGTGCAGCGCGGTTGGTTGGCTCCCTTCCATTATTACGGGGTCTACGACGACACAGACTATTCGCAAATCAAGTGGCTTGGCAATCGCTATGATGAGGAAGAACTGCTTCAAGTGCAGCTTCGCGAGGAGATGGTGGAGAAGATTTTGCGAGCGTGGGAGAAGTATAAGAAAACAAGGACGCTTGTCTTTTGTTCATCGATCAGGCAAGCTGATTTTCTGTCCGAATATTTCCAGCGTCACGGCTACCGGACGGTCAGTCTCCATTCGAAGCAGACGGCTATTTCGCGCAAGCAGGCCATTGCCATGTTGGAACGCCGTGAACTGGACGCCATTTTCACCGTCGACTTGTTCAATGAAGGGGTCGATATTCCTTCTGTCGATACACTTTTGTTCGTGCGGCCGACGGAATCGCTGACCGTCTTCATCCAGCAAGTCGGGCGCGGGCTGCGGCTGTACAAAGGCAAGGATTATTGCGTGATTATTGATTTAATCGGAAACTACCGGAATGCGGATGTCAAACTGCGCCTGTTTGATACACAGCGGGGCGAAACGAAGAAAAAGGCGCGGGAATCCGTTGTGCCAACGGTTCCGGAAACGTGCGAACTGCATCTCGATGTTCAAGCCATCCATCTTCTCGAAGAGATGCAGAAAAAACGCCAACCGCGCAAAGAACGGCTGCTTGCTGATTATCGGGAGCTGAAACAGGAGCTTGGCAGACGGCCGACGTATTTGGAACTGCATCTCCAAGGCCGAAGTGAAGCGGCGGAGTACAAACAAGAGTTCGGATCTTATGTCGCCTTTTTATATTGGGCGGGGGAGTTGTCGGAGCTGGAAAAGGAAGTGTTTCTAAAACACGAGCCGTGGCTTGTTGAAATGGAACGTACGGTGATGTCAAAAAGCTACAAAATGGTTGTTCTAAAAGCCATGCTTGAACGTGGACCGTCCGGATGGCACCAACCAATTACACCGCAGGAGGCTGCCCCGTTTTTCCATCGGTATTTAACGGAAAAAGAATACCGAAAGCGCATCGATTTTTCCGACGGAGAAACGAAGCGCCTCTGGGAATATGACCAGGAAAAGGTGAGCCGGTTGATCGCCCGCATGCCGATGACGAAATGGAGCGGCAGTTCGAATGGGCTGATTTCCTTTGCAAATAACGTTTTTGCGCTCCAATTTGCCATTGAGAACGAGCATGAAGAAATATTGCACAACTGGACAAAAGAGATTTGCGAGTATCGGTTGCATGTGTATTTTGAAAGGAAGGGGGGATGAGAAAACTCCTCTCTTTTTTATGGTAGTTTACGGTGATTGCAAGAAAATACTGTCGGGCATCAGATTCGGGCAAGTTAGGCGGCCAGGCATGGATATGATTTATGATTTAGTATAGAAACGATGAGAAAAGAGCGGCTTAGGTTACTCGATAGAGGGACTGTTATCGTTTATTACTGATCCATTTTTGGTGGTTGATGCGAAGGAAAATATTATTCACGTAAACTCTGCAGCAGAACGATGGATAAAGAAATTAGACTTAGAAATGCTAATGAGGTATTCTTTGGCGCACGTGTATCGGGGAACGTGATTTTGGGATAGAAACTAATACCCTTAATCGGAGATCGTGATATTGAATAACCAAGGAGGGAGATTGCGATGACTTTCGCCGCACCAATGAGCTCCAAAGAAGCACGGCAAATGATTCGGAACAATGAATGGGTGAAACCGACAGCGGGTGTCGCAAACGGCTATACACAGGCTAATTTAGTTGTGCTGCCGAAGGAGTTGGCGTTTGAATTTCTTCTGTTTTGCCAGCGCAATCCGAAACCTTGTCCGGTATTAGATGTGACCGAGCCGGGATCATGGGAGCCAAGCATGGTGGCGCCAGGAGCAGATTTGCGTGTAGACTTGCCGAAATATAGGGTTTATCGAAATGGCGAACTGACAGAGGAGCGGACGGATATCATCGATCTTTGGGATAAGGACATGGTCGGCTTTCTGCTCGGGTGCAGCTTTACGTTTGAACATGCCCTGGTGAACAATGGCATCCCGGTTCGCCACATTCAAGAAAATTGCAATGTCCCGATGTATAAAACGAATATCCCGTGTGTAAAAGCGGGAAGATTTGAAGGGCCGATGGTTGTAAGCATGCGCCCGATTCCCCATAAGGATGTTGTCAGGGCGGTTCAAGTCACGAGCCGCTTCCCGTCTGTTCATGGTGCCCCTATTCATATTGGCGACCCGAAACTTATAGGGATTCATGATATTTATAAGCCTGATTTTGGGGATCCGGTCACCATCCGTGAGGGGGAAACCCCGGTATTTTGGGCCTGTGGGGTCACCCCTCAAGCGGTTGCTATGGAAGTAAAGCCGGATATCATGATTACGCATGCCCCAGGACATATGTTTATTACCGATCTGCGCGATGAGCAGCTTGGGGTTTTATAAGCCGAACTGCCTGCTCTGGTTGGTGAATATCCGAAGTAGGAAGCTGTGAGGGTGCGGCTGCACGATGGCTTTGCAGCAGCACCTGCTCACCCCACTAGCGGTGAATGCTTCGCGTATGGTTATGCGGTGGACCATTCCTTTTTTAATGTTTTGAAAAATAAAAATTATTGATTGACTTGCTTGCCAAAACGGTTTATGCTAATTTTATGACTTTCAGAAAGCAGAGGAGAGATGAGCCATGAGTGTAGTCCAGGAAACGAAAGGCTATTTCGGCGAATTCGGCGGCAGCTTCGTTCCGGATGAATTGCAGGAAGTGCTTGATTATTTGGAGGAGCAGTTTCTGAAATATAAAGATGACCCGGAATTCAATGAGGAGTTTCGAACCTATTTGCGGGAGTATGTCGGCCGTGAGAGTCCGCTGACGTTTGCGGCGCGGTTGACGGAGCGGCTCGGCGGGGCGAAGATTTATTTGAAACGTGAGGATTTAAACCATACCGGTTCGCATAAAATCAACAACGTGATTGGGCAAATTTTATTGGCGAAGCGGATGGGCGCGAAGCGGGTCATTGCGGAGACAGGCGCAGGCCAGCACGGGGTGGCGACCGCTACCGCATGCGCCATGTTTGGCATCGATTGTACCATTTATATGGGAGAAGAAGATACGAAGCGCCAGGCGCTCAATGTGTTCCGCATGGAGCTGTTAGGGGCGAAAGTCGTGTCGGTCTCGAAAGGTCAAGGACGATTGAAGGATGCCGTGGACGAGGCGCTGAACGATCTTGTGCAAAACTATAAGACTACATTTTACTTGCTTGGTTCGGCGGTTGGTCCGCATCCGTACCCGTCGATGGTGAAACATTTTCAGTCGGTTATTAGCGAAGAGAGCAAGCGGCAGATTGTAGAGAAGGAAGGACGTCTTCCGGATGCGGTAGTGGCCTGCGTCGGCGGGGGAAGCAACGCCATCGGGGCGTTCGCCCACTACTTGGATGAACCGAGCGTGCGGCTCATCGGTGTCGAGCCGGAGAAGGCAGCGACGCTAACGAAGGGCGTTCCGGCCGTGTTGCATGGATTCAAGTGTTTGGTGCTCCTTGATGAAAATGGAAACCCGCAGCCGACATACTCGATTGCCGCCGGGCTTGATTACCCGGGCATTGGTCCGGAACATAGCTACTTGAAAGTGTCCGGGCGGGCTGAGTATTATACGGTCACGAACGAAGAAGTGCTTGAGGCGTTTCAACTGCTGTCTAAAACAGAAGGAATCATCCCAGCTCTCGAGAGCGCCCATGCGGTGGCGTACGCTATCAAGCTTGCGCCGACGTTAAGCAAAGACCAAATCATCATTGTGAATTTGTCGGGGCGCGGGGATAAGGATGTTGAGCAAGTGTTTTCCATGTTGCAATCGTGAAGAAAGCAGGCGGTTGTTCACGACGGTGTTCGCGTGAAGCCGCCTGCTTATTTGTAATCATCTTCCGCCGAGAAAATCTCGCTTTTACCCGTAAATGTAAGTCGGGATGAATCCGGGCTTCCTTTGCGAATCTCCCTATTGCCCCCAATGGGCAAAAAGTATACAATGGATGTAAATAGAACAAACGTTCTTTTTGAGGAGGGAGGGCTATGCACAAAGCCTATCGCTTTCGGCTGTATCCCACCCGAACACAGGCAAAACTCCTCAACGAGACGATTGGGTGCTGCCGATTTGTGTACAATCACTTTTTGGCCGAGTGGAAGGAGACGTATGAAACCACGGGAAAAGGACTCGGCTACAACGAGTGTTCCAAACGATTGACAGCTTTGAAGAAAACCCTTCCATGGCTGAAAACCCCTGATTCAACCGCCTTGCAAAACGCACTGCAGCAGTTGGCCGAGGCGTTTGACCGGTTCTTCGAGGGAACGGCGAACGCTCCCCGCTTCAAAAGCAAAAAACACCCGAACCAATCGTACACCGCCCAGTGCAACTACCCAAAGAACGGACGCCCTACGATCGAAGTGGACGGCCATCGGTTGAAACTTCCCAAGCTCGGATGGGTGAAGTTCGCCAAAAGCCGCGAGGTGGAAGGCCGCATTCTCTCCGCCACGATTCGTCGAAATCGAGCGGGGAAGTATTTCGTCTCCATTCTCGTGGAAACGGATATTCCCCCATTGCCCCAAACCGACAAGAAAGTGGGCGTCGATTTGGGGTTGAAACAGATCGTAGTGCTTTCCACAGGCGAAACGATCGAACACCCCCGGTATTGGCGCCGGTATGAAGAAAAGCTCGCCTACTGGCAGCGGGTGATGGCTCGTCGAAAGCCAGGCGGTTCGAACTGGGAGAAAGCCCGTTTGAAAGTGGCCAAGCTTCATGAAAAAATCTCCAACTGCCGGAACGATTTCCTGCACAAACTGTCCACCCGCCTCATCCGCGAAAACCAAGTGGTGTGCGTGGAGGACTTGCGTGTTAGGAACATGCAAAAGAATCGCAAGCTGGCTAAATCCATTTCCGATTCCGCGTGGGGGAGTTTTCTTCGCATGCTCGAGTATAAAGCGACATGGTACGGGCGGACGGTGGTTCGTGTTGCGAGCACGTTTCCCTCGAGTCAATTGTGCTCGTGCTGCGGGCATCGGCACGTCGAGGTGAAATCGCTTGGCATTCGCGAGTGGGTGTGCCCCGCCTGCGGAGCCGAACATGACCGGGACCATAACGCTGCCCGGAATATTCTAAATGAAGGGCTTCGACTGCTGTCGTTGTAGGGCGGCTGAACCGTGGGACGCACGGGGATGGCTTGGCGGACATCCTGCCGCGGGGCGGGTGTTCCCAAGAATCTCCCACCTCGAAATGCGGGCGGGAGAGCGTTCAACTGAACGGAGAGGGATTATAAGGCCGCTTGTTTGCAGCGGCCTTAGTTGAGCGCTTCAATGAGCCGCAGCCTTGGTATCACAGTGAGGCGCTAACTAATCGCCACTCCTGCGCTCGCATATCCCGTGACGGAAGCGGCGATTGAAAGGCCGGAAGTGGTGATGAAAAACGCCATGAGCAGCCGGTCGCCAGTATTGACAGGCACGTTTAATCCTGTGATGATGCCGCTGGCGTTTTGGGCTAGGGAGATGGGAAAGGTGATTGATGGCGTTAATGTAATGAGCGTGCCTGGAATAGGCGAAAATACGTTGCTGGATGGAGAAGTGGCGATATACAATTGAGCGCGGATCGTAGCTGTTCCTAAAAGCGCTGTGCCTGTTGTAGCGGAAAAATTGGCTGCGACAGCAGTAATGATTCCTGAACGCGGGATGGTAAAGGAAAAATTCGATGTGCCGCCAAGGTTTATCGTTCCTCCCACTAAACTGATGCTTGAAGCAGCGTTTCCAAATCCGATCAAACTTGTGGTGTCGGCCAACCCGGCTATAGTGGCGGTCAAGACAACCGTTGTTCCTGAAGCGAATGGAATGATGGCTCCTGCTCCAGCCGGTCCCGTCGGCCCTGTGGGTCCTTGAGGTCCTGTGGGTCCAGTCGGCCCTGTAGGTCCTTGAGGTCCTGTGGGTCCGGTCGGCCCTGTAGGTCCTTGAGGTCCTGTGGGTCCTTGAGGTCCGATGGGTCCCGTGGGTCCTTGAGGTCCAGTCGGTCCTGTAGGCCCTGTGGGTCCTTGAGGTCCTGTGGGTCCGGTCGGTCCTGTAGGTCCTTGAGGTCCGATGGGTCCCGTGGGTCCTTGAGGTCCGATGGGTCCCGTGGGTCCTTGAGGTCCAGTCGGTCCTGTAGGCCCTGTGGGTCCCGTGGGTCCTGTTGGTCCGGTATAGATTTTTACAATCGGCGGCCATGTTCCGCATAAAGGGGAAAGACATTTTACTCGAATAGGACGTCGGTCAGACAAGCGGCATAACCTCCCTTCATCACGATTCATCGGTTTGGTGGAACGTGCTTTCGGCGGCGAGAATGGATTGCAGCAAACATTCGTTGTGCAAAACCGCGGGATGATGAGGAACGTATTGTTTGGCTTTTTCGTTATGTTGGTATGCTAACTCGTACTCGCCCATGTAAAAGTAACATACACAAAGCTGCAAGTGGGGAAGCCAAGTCCAGCAAGCATGATGAACAAATCCCCAGCTGTCGGAAGGCATTGTGAGTTGAGTGGCTAAATGGTACCAAAAGGCGGCAAGACGATATTGCTTGCGCTGAAGGAAGTAATAGCCCAGCCGGCAGCAGCATTCAGCCCGAGGGGTATCGTATTCGAACGATCGGAGCGCATATCGCAATGCCTGTTCTTCATCACCAAGCGCATCAAAACAATCCGCTACCTTTCCGCAGGCGGCGATGCAATCTTCCACCCACCCTTTTTTTGTCTGCAAAAACTGTTCATAATACTGAATGGCCCGCTCGTATTGTTGATGGTCGAACAGTTCGTTGGCAAAGTAAAACAGATCTCTTGGGGAAAATTCTTTTCCTTGTGCCAACTGTTTCTCATAGATTTGCAAATTTCGATCTGAAGCGCAGCGATTGGGTTGATGAATAATGGTAATATCGCTGTTGAGAATCGTTCCCCATACTTCTAGATATTCATGAACCATCCCATGCCATCGGAAGCCGTTGGATCGTTTGACGAGACGATTTCGGCGGACGCTCGAGATCGTCTTTCCATATTCATCTTGGGCAAGGCTGTAAATCATGGTGACGGAGTCGATGTCAGAAGAAAGGGTGCGCTTCAATGTGAGAAATTTGGTCTGCTCTTCTGCCGGCAAGATGTCGTCTGCGTCCAGCCAAAAAATATAGTCCATGGTGGCGTGGGAAAAGGAGAAGTTTCGCGCCGCCGAGAAATCATCGCTCCAAGGAAAGTCGATGACTCGTGCGGTGTAGGAGCGGGCGATTTCTTTCGTGCGATCCGTTGATCCTGTATCCACAATCACGATTTCGTCTACGAGATGTTGGACGCTGTCCAAACAGCGGGCAAGGACGTCTTCTTCATTTTTGACGATCATGCAAAGACTGATGGTGATCAATTTCCTTGCACCTTCCTTTCGGCCATGTTGCTGTTTCACTATATGCATCATGCGGGAACGTGCTTATGCCAATGCCGCATGGCGCTGTGAAAATCGAGGAAAAAGGGCGGAGTGAAGAAAATCCCTTCATCCCCGCAATCAATGGGGGATGAAGGGACTGATTTGCTTCGCGGTTGACCTTAGTTGTGAATGAGCGCCCTGCTGTAAGGCGGTGCTCCCGTAATCCTCTTGCTTTGAAACGCCAGCCTCAATCGGGAGGGGTTACACCGCTTCAACAGGAATAAATTCCCATTTATTTACATCAAATAATCCTTGGTCGGTCAGCTTGAGCTCTGGGATGACCGGCAAGGCGAGGAAGGACAATGTGATGAATGGGTTGAACGAGCCATTGGCGCCGATGGCTTTAAGGGCTTTGTCAATCTGCTTCAATCCGCTTAGCACCTCGGTATAGTCTTTTCTTGTCATTAGACCGCCGATCTCAAGCGGCAGGCTGGCAAGCACCGCTCCGTCTTTGATGACCGCCAAGCCGCCGTGCTGCTCGCGGAGCTGTTCGATGGCGGCGGCGAGGTCGCGATCGTTTGTTCCGGCGGCGATGATATGGTGTGAGTCGTGCGCGATCGAAGAAGCGATGGCGCCTGCCTTGAATCCGAAGCCGCGGACGATGCCAAGGCCGATGCCGAGGCCGCGATGGCGTTCGACGACAACAAGCTTCAGCAAATCCCGCTCGATCGACGGGCAGAAAGCCCCTTCCTGGACATCAACGTCCGTGATGAGGTGGTTCGTATGCAAATGGTTCGGGATGATCTCGATGACATGGGCTTTCGTTCCTCTTTTCATCGGGATGCGAAGATCGGTTTCGTCCACTGCTTGGCAACGGATGGAGTGAAGCAATGGCTGTTCAAGGCTTTCTGCCGATCGTTCGGCCGGAAACACCGTCTGTCCATGTTGGGCCACTAGTCTTCCCGCTTTGAAGACGTGGGTGATGTTCAATATTTCCAAATCGTCAACGAACAAAAAGTCGGCGTCATATCCTGGAGCGACAGCGCCTTTTGTCGGCAAACGGTAGCACTCTGCGGCGTTCAGCGTGGCCATTTGGATGGCCAGAAGCGGGTCGAGGCCGGCCTGAATGGCGAGCCGCACATTATGGTCGACGCTTCCTTCGAACCATAAGTCATCAAGATGTTTGTCATCCGTGCAAAACAGAAAGCGGCGCGCGTTGTGCTCAGTGACGGCAGGAAGAAGTTTTTCGAGGTCTTTAGCGACTGATCCTTGGCGAATGAGCACGTACATGCCGCGGCGAATGCGTTCAAGCGCTTCGTCGACGGTGACGCATTCATGATCCGTATGGATGCGGGAGCTTCGGTAGACGTTGATGGCGTTGGCATCAAGGCCGGCCAAGTGGCCGTCGATCAGGCGGTTGGCGTTTGCCGCGAGCGCCAGTTTGTCGAGCATCGACGGGTGTTGTTCCCTTAATGACGGATAGTCCATCACTTCCGCCAATCCGAGAACGCGTTCATCGTTGAAAAACGGCGCCAGTTCCGCGGCGGATAAGACGGCTCCGGCATGTTCAAATGAGGAGGCCGGCACGCACGACGGCAACATCATATACACATCGAGCGGCGTCCGTTTCGCATCATCGAGCATAAACTGGATGCCGTGGATGCCGGCGACGTTCGCGATTTCGTGCGGATCGGCGATCACCGTGGTGACCCCATGCGGGAGAACGACGCGGGCGAATTCGCTCGGGGGCACCATTGATGATTCGATATGCACGTGTCCGTCAATCAGCCCCGGGCATACATAACGCCCTTCGGCATCGATCGTTTGCTTTCCCTCATAGCGGCCAATGCCGACGATCATCCCCTCAGCAATGGCGAGATCCCCTTCGATGATTTCGCGCGTAAACACGTTGACGATTTTTCCGTTTTTGATGACGAGATCGGCCTTCGTTTGTTTTGCGGCGGCGGCGATTTGCTTCTGTAATGTCGAATGCATGTGGCTCATTCTCCTTTCTTCATGCTGCTCCTCTGATCGCCGGTGAAAGTTGGTTTCATTGTAATGAGCTAGATGGCAAGTTGTCAACCGCTTTGGTTCGTTTTTTGACATATGTATGGCACTGCTGTTTTCACACTCTTTACAACGTAACAATGTTATGTTACGCTTATGGTGGTGAAGGAGGTGAGCGGCTCATGGAACAAGAATTGATTTCGAAAAAAGAACTGCTCGAGCTGACTGGCATTTCGTACGGCCAGCTGTACCGCTGGAAGCGGAAAAAGCTCATTCCGGAAGAATGGTTTATTCGAAAATCGACATTCACCGGGCAAGAGACGTTTTTCCCGAAAGAAAAAATCTTGGCGCGCATTGAGAAAATCAAAGAATTAAAAGATGAGCTGTCGCTTGATGAGTTGGCGGGCATGTTTGCGCCTGACCCGGCAGCGGTCGTCTTGACGAAAGAGGAAGTCATAAAACGTCACATTGTTTCGAATGTTGCGCTGCAATGGTTGAGCGACCAGTTGGGTGATCGCCAGGACGTTTCGTTTGGGCAGCTTCTTTCCCTTTACATCGTTGACCGGCTTCTTCGTTCCGGTGAGATCAGCATAGAAGAAGGAAAGAACATATGGATGATGTTCGAGAGTCATTATCCAAAATTGCAAGGGAAATCATGCGAGCTGGTCGTGCTTCGTAAAATGGGGGTGACGGTCTGCCTTCTGCTGGAAGAAGCGGCCGGCTTGTATGTGGAAGAAGGGGCGAAGCTCGTTGCGCGGCTGCACGTGCCAACGTATATTGAAGAGTTGAAACTGGCCATTTCGGAGGGATAAAAGGATGGAGCGTCGAGATTTGGTCATTGCCGGGACGGGTCATGCGTCCGGCGGGCTGTACAATTTGGTGAAATTGTCGGGAAATGGGAAGCTGTACGGCGACATCGACTGCCTCGAGCTGCAGGTGCAAGGAAACGCGGCCGTGGAAGGGAGCGTGAAAGCCAACACGGTTCATATTGCCGGGAAAGGAAATGTGGCAGGCGGGGTGGAGTGTGAGTGGATGAAAGTGAGCGGGAGCATAAGAATTGAAGAAAATGTGCAATGCCAAGAGGCGACCGTTCGCGGCCGCGGGGAGGCGAAAGGTTCATGGGCGGCGGAGGTGGTTCGCGTCCATGGCGAGCTCAATATCGGTGGCGATTGCTCGGCTGAGCGGATGGAGGTGGAAGGGCATTTTGCGGTCGGCGGGCTGCTGAACGCGGACTATCTCGAAGTGAAGCTGTTGGGCCCGAGCCGCGTAAAGGAGATCGGCGGAGAGACGATCGTCGTCAAGCGGCAAGGAAGTTCGCTGTTCAAAAAATGGTTTTTTCCAGCGGAGTTGACCGCCGATGTCATTGAAGGGGATTCCGTCCATCTCGAACATACGAGCGCGAAAATGGTGCGCGGCAATCGCGTCGTGATCGGGCCAGGGTGCGAGATCGAGCGAGTCGAATACCGAGAAAAGTTGGAATGCGATGAAGAGGCGAAAATCGGCACGATCGAGAAAGGGTGAAAACGATGGCGGAACGAAACTTGACGGTTCATGGATCGGCGCTTTCTGGAGGCGGTGTGTTCCATCACGTCACGATTCGCGGCGATGCGACGATTCGGGGCGACATCGAGTGCGACCGCTTGAAAGTGTTTGGCGCAGCCGACATGAAAGGAGCAGTTGCGGCCCGCACGTTTCGCCTATTTGGCCAAGCGAACGTGGACGGTCCCGTACAGGCGGAGAAAATGGGGGTGTTCGGGGAAGTGGACATCCGGGGACACGCCCGCCTTGGGCATCTTCAGCTGCGCGGGATGGCGCAAGTCGAGGGGGGCATCGAAGCCGATGTCATCCGCGGTTACGGCGAGCTGTCGGTGTCGGGAAGTTGCGAGGCGGAGAGCGTTGCGTTGACCGGAGTTGTGCACATTGGACAGACGTTGAATGCGGAGCAGGTGGAACTGTCGCTCTGTTTTGCCGACAGCTCGGTCAAGGAAATCGGGGGGGCGGACGATTTCCATCACCCGCAGCAAAAAATGGAGCGCGATTCATTGGTTGAGCCGTTTTTCTTCTTCGCCCGCCGTATTGGCAGCGGATGTGATTGAAGGAGATGAGATTTATGTGGAGTATACACGAGCCGCGGTCGTCAGGGGGGATCGGGTGACAATCGGTCCGGGCTGCGACATTGGGCTTGTTGAATATCATACAGCCTTTGCCCAAGACAAGAAGGCTGCGGTGAACGAAAAAAGACAGAGATAGAGGGAGATGGAACGGATGGAGAGGAAGGAAACGAAGACGGGATTGGTCGTGATCGCGCTGTTGCTCGGCATTTTTGTCGCTTCCATGGACAATACGATTGTGGCGACCGCCATGGCGACGATCGTCGCGGATCTCGGGGGCTCAAGCAGTTTGTTTGGGTGACGTCAGCGTATATGGTGGCCGAGATGGCCGGGATGCCGATTTTTGGGAAACTGTCCGATATGACGGGAGGAAGCGATTTTTCTTATTTGGCATCATAGTGTTTTTGCTTGGTTCGATTTTGTGCGGCATGGCGCAAACGATCGTCCAGCTCAGCATCTTCCGTGCCATTCAAGGCATCGGCGGCGAGGCGCTGGTGCCGATTGCGTTTACGATTATGCTACCGCAACGTGATGTTCGGGTTTATGCTCTTGTTTGCGGCCGGGATCGGGCTGTTTGGCACGATTGATGAACAGACCACGCGTCTTGTCGTGACGTTGTACATGATCATTGTCGGATTAGGGATGGGCGCTTCGTTTTCCGTCCTCGGCATGGCGGCGATCCATCATTTTTCCGAAGCGGAGCGGGGCGCGGCCAGCTCGACGAATTCATTTGTCCGGTCGCTCGGCATGACCGTCGGCATTACGGTGTTTGGCATCATTCAGCGCAACTTGTTTACGGATCAATTGGCTGAGCAGTTTCACGGCATGGCGCAAGGAGCGCCTGGAGCGAACATTCACGACCCGCGGGCGATGTTGTCGCCAGAAGCGCGGGCGCACATCCCGGCACCGGTGCTCGATCGGTTGACGGAAGCACTGGCTTCTTCGATCGCCGATACGTTTTTATGGGCGCTCATTCCCGCGGCGCTCACGATCGTTTGCGTGCTTTTGATGTCCAATGATCGGCTCGCCTCGTGGACGGGTGCGCGGGAACGAGCAAGTGAGAAATAAAAGGGGCATGATTGGAAGAAAAATAGAGTCTATGCAGCGGACGGTGCTCATCATGCGGTTAGGGTGCGCCGTCCGCTTGTGGTTTATGCCGGGCTTTTGGCGAGATGTTGCAATTTCACTTCTTCCCGATGGAATTGCTTAAACAGCGTTATTACATCTGCTGTACGTTGAAAGTGATAACGAATCGGGCGCCTCGCCAATAGCGGCAAGGTGTTTTTTGTGTGCAGATTGACAATAGAATAAACTGAGGGCTAATATACCTGTGTGGGTAGTCAGATCGCATTGGTTTCGATCATTCTAAGCATGAAAATCCGCTATTGGTTGTCAGTGTTGTTGCATCAGTGGATGTGATCTAAAAAATAGTGGAACCGATGAGTGATGATTGGATCATCGATCATAAAAGAGACGATCCGGCAAGTTCGTGAAAAGGGGGAAAAGGTGGATGAAGGAAGAAAGACCAAAACCGACAGAGGACTCCAAATATATTCAGCAGCACTTAGCCAATGAACGGACGTTTCTCGCCTGGATTCGCACCTCGATTGCCATTATTGGAATTGCTTTTTTAATGATTAATTTGCATGAAAAATCAACGAGCAACGCATTGTCCACGGCCATTGTCCAATTGATCGGAGCATTAGCTGTGGTCATTTCCATCTGCACGATTGTGTTTTCCACCATTAGTTATGTCATGAAGACCAAACAAATTAATGAACAAACGTTCCGGCCGTCGCGCCCGCTTATTTGGTTTTTGGCGTCCTTGTTGCTGCTGATCACCGGATTGTTTGGATATTATTTTTTTACCTTGCTTTAACAGCGGCTTTTTGGCCGCTTTTTATCATCCTGAACCGAGAAGACACCCGCTTCCACGTGTGAGCATTGGTGTGCGTGGAGGACTTGCGCGTTAGGAACATGCAAAAGAATCGCAAGCTGGCCATGTCAAGACAAGGTGCGGTTGCGGTCGATAAGCATATATATATTTATCATGATGCCAGCGCCGAAGCTTTGTTGATTCAACGGGGGGATGGTCATGTTTATCCACATTGTTCAACCTGGAGATACGCTTTTTTCAATCAGCAGGCGATACGATTATCCGCTGGAAAGTCTGCGCCTTGTCAATGGCTTAGTTGAAACGAATATTGTTCCTGGTCAAGCATTGCTTGTTCCCAGCTATACGTATACAGTGCAGTCAGGGGACACACTAAGCGCCATCGCACGGAAAGCATTTGTGACGGTCGAACAGTTGCGGGCAGCCAATCCGGCGGTGGATCCGTACAGAATGCATCCGGGAATGAAAATTTATATTCCTGATATTTCCTGGTATCAAGCCATAACGTTAGCCTATTACACTCTCCGCGAACCGAACTTAGATCGGACGCTCGTGCGAGATTTTGCCCCCTATTCATCGTACATTGCCCTGTTCGAATATCGCTTTGCCCCTAATGGCGACATTGTCACTACGCGGGATGACGCCGCAGCGATTGAAACAGCATGGCAAAACCGCGTGACGCCCATTGCGGTAGTGACGAACCTAACATCGGAAGGATTTAGTACGAGACTGGCAAGCCAAGTGCTGAACAATCCGGAAGCAAGGGCGAATTTGGTCGAGAACATCTTTTATTTAGTGTCACGAAAAGGCTATGGTGGCGTCAATATTGACTTCGAGCAAGTTCGCGGCGAGGATCGTGATTTGTTTACTGGCTTTTTGCGTCAGTTGCGCGATCGGTTAAAACCGGCTGGATATGTTTTGACGATCGCCGTTCCAGCGAAAACGAGCGAGGAGATCCCTTGGCTAAGAGGCTACGATTACGGCGGCATTGGCGCTGTCGTCGACTATATGTTTATTATGGCGTACGATTGGCACCATTTAACAAGTGAACCTGGCCCAGTTGCACCAATTGGTGAGGTGAGATCGACGCTTCAGTTTGCCGTCGAGCGCGTGCCCCGAAAAAAAATCTTGCTCGGACTCCCGTTATATGGATACGATTGGATCATTCCGTACCGGCCTGGGACATTGGCGGATGCTCTCTCCAACCAAGAGGCGGTTTTAACCGCCATGCGTTACCAATCACCGATTCAATATTCGTTTCAATATGAATCGCCGTTTTTTCGATATACTGATGAACTTGGAAACATTCATGAGGTATGGTTTGAAGATGTCAGAAGCATGGGACAGAAAATGAAATTGGCCCGCCAATTTCAGATTGCAGGCGTTGGGGCATGGGAGTTGAAGTTAAGATTTGCGCCAGGGCCATGGTTGTTGAGGAAATTTTTCACTGTAAGAAAGGTATAATGTTAAAGATGGGAAATGGTTTTGACAGTCATGAGAAGGTTGGGCGAAAGCCGCTTTTTTGCTAATAACTCGGAGCAGAAGGTAGGCGGATGTTTCCTTATAATGCACAGAAGTAAAATATTTACAGGTAGGTCCTCGGTATGGATCTCTGATAAAGGGGGATGAACTTATGTTTGATGTTGCATTTAAGGGTCACCAAGTGAATCACTGTCAAACCCGAGGCAAAAATATGGAAAACAATTTTGCACGCTTTGAAAGCAGCCTTTGTTTTGCTGCTTTTTTATTTTTTTAGAATTGGATGCGTATTTTCCTGTTGACAAAAGACAAACAATTCGATAATATTATATCTGTAACATACATATACACGTATATGTATATAACAAAAACGTGTATATGTGTATAAATTTGAGGCAGACAATAAAACATAATTAACGAAAAACATAAGGAGGTTGTTTGCATGAAAGTGGCAATCATTGCAGCAAACGGCGGGTTGTTTGATGCGTACAAGGTGTTCAACATCGCGACAGCTGCTGCGGCGGCAGACGCGGAGGTCGGGGTGTTTTTCACATTTGAAGGGTTGAATCTCATCCATAAAGAAGCGCACAAACAATTGCCGATTCCTGAAGGGAAAGAACATTTTCAACAAGGGTTCCAAAAAGCGAACGTTCCATCGATTGCCGAATTGCTTCAAATGGCGCAAGAGATGGGTGTGAAGCTGATCGCTTGCCAAATGACGATGGATGTCATGGGGCTTGACAAAGACCAATTCGTCGATGGCATTGAGGTGGCGGGGGCGGCGACGTTCCTGCAGTTTGCGAAAGACGCCGATATTACATTGGCCTTTTAATAAGGGAGAGGAGGAAGGAGAATATGGCACAAGTCACTGTCTATACAACAACGACATGCCCGTATTGTGTCATGGCGAAAAACTTTTTGCGCGCTCAAGGGATTCCGTTTAAGGAAGTGAATGTCGAGCTCGATCCGGAAGCGGCGCGGAGGCTGGTGGAAACGACCGGGCAAATGGGCGTGCCGCAAATCGAGATTAACGGCCGCTGGGTGCTCGGGTATGATCCGGATGCCATTATGGCATTGTGGAATCAGGCGAATCATCGTTGAGAATAACGGACCATTGACGAAACTATGAGATCAGGAGGGGATATCGTTGGCAAAAACGATTTCGGTCAAAGAGATCGCCAATAAGATCATTCGCGGTGAGGAGCTGTTCATTGTGGACGCTCGCAACCCCGAAGATTTTGCTGACTGGCGGATTGAAGGGAGACATGTCGAGGTCGTCAATATTCCGTATTTTGAAGTGTTGGATGGCATTGAACCATATTTGGACCGTTTGCCAAAAGATAAAAGCAAAACGATTTATGCCGTTTGCGCGAAGGGCGGCTCGTCGGAGTTTGTGGCAGAACAGTTGGAAGCGGCGGGCTATACGGACGTTTATTCAATCGAAGGTGGCATGAAGGCATGGAGCGAACATTTGGAACCAGTGAAAATCGGCGAGCTGAAAAGCGGAGGAACGATTTACCAATTCGTCCGCCTCGGCAAAGGGTGTCTCTCGTATCTCGTCGAATCGAACGGCGAGGGGGCGTTGATCGATACGAACCGCATGACTGACGCATACGTCCGTTTTGCCAACGAACACGGCATTACAATCAAGCATGTGCTCGATACGCACTTGCATGCCGACCATATTTCTGGCGGGCGCAAGTTGGCGGAAGAACTGGGTGCAACGTATTACTTGCCGCCGAAAGACGCGGAAGAGGTGACGTTTACCTACACACCGATTCAAGATGGCGACCGCATCCGCGTCGGCCATGTCGTGATTGAAGCGTTGTATTCGCCGGGGCATACGATCGGCAGTACATCGTTTATTGTGGACGATCAATATTTGTTAACCGGTGATATTTTATTCATCGACTCGATCGGGCGCCCGGATCTTGCTGGGAAAGCGCAAGACTGGGTCGATGATCTGCGGGAGACGCTTTACCGACGTTACAAACAGCTTGCAGATGATTTGATTGTATTGCCGGCGCACTATATGGGGCCGAATGAAATGAATAAGGATGGCAGCGTGGCGGAACGGTTGGGGGTTCTTTATGAAAAGAATCATGGTTTAAATATTTCTAGCGATGAAGAATTCCGCCGAACGGTCACGGAGAACTTGCCGCCGCAGCCGAATGCTTACAAGGAAATTCGGCAGACCAACATGGGGAAATTGCATCCGACGGAAGAGGAACAACGGGAGATGGAAATCGGTCCAAACCGTTGCGCCGTTCGGTAGGGAAAAGGAGCCGGCGTTTTCCAATGCCGGCTTTTTTCCTCTCTTTACGAGTATAATGAAATTGAAGTGAGGAATAGGAGGGAAAAGGATGACAGGGCATCGTTTTCATTACGAACATGCTGAACGATTATTGGATCCGAAGCGCAAGGAATGGATCGACCCGCAACAGGCGATTTCGATGTTGTCTGTGAAACCGAATGACACGATCGTGGATCTTGGCTCGGGGAATGGCTATTTTACGATTCCTCTCGCGCAGGCGACAAACGGAAAAGTGTACGCGGTCGATGTGCAGCCGGAAATGATTGAATTGTTAAAACAGCGAGCCGAGAAACTAGCGATCACCAACATCGAATATCGGGTGGCGGATGTCGCCTCGACCGCCTTGCCTTCCCATTCGGTGGACAAAGGAATCATGGCGTTCGTCTTTCATGAAGTGGAACGAAAAGAAGCCGCCATTGACGAAATTCGCCGCGTGATGAAGCCAAAAGGGCAGTTTCTGTTGATCGAATGGGAAGCGATTGAAAGCGAAATGGGGCCGCCGCTCCATGAGCGGATTCCGTCGGATGAACTGTTTTCCTATGTGAAACAAAAGGCGGGCAACGTGGAACTTGTCCGTTTTCACCCGGCTGTCTATGGTCTTTTGATTCGCTGGGAATAACCAATTGTTGAGGAAAATATTTCTTATTGTCATTATACCGTATAGAGTATATAATGATCGTGCATAGGGTGAATAGAGGGGGTGAACCGTTGATCGTCATCAGTTTGTTATTCTTTCTCATTCTTTTGGGCGCAGCGTTGTATCGACGCTACTATCCTGTAAAACATATCCCATGCCTTCCGGTAGAAGAGGTACCGGACGGCTTGCTTCTTCTTGACTTGCGCGATTATAATGAAAGCAACGGCTCCATATTTGGCCAAGCGTTGCATATTCCGGTGGCGTATTTGAAACGGCATGTTCGGCATATCCCGCGAAAGCCGCTTCATATCATTGCCCAGGATGCCATCGAAAAAAACGTCGGCATCCGGCTGTTGCGCTGTTATGGCTATGAGGTGAAAAGCTATTCGGTCACGGCTTGTGATTGTCAAGAAAGGGGGCGAACGAGCCGATGGAATATAACAAAGAGATCAAAAACCGCTTAAAACGGATTGAAGGACAAATTAAAGGCGTCCTTGGCATGATGGAACAAGGGAAAGACTGCAAGAGCGTCGTTTCCCAGCTTTCAGCGGCGCGCAATGCCATTGACCGCGCCATTGCGGTGATCGTCAGCACCAATTTGGAACATTGCCTGCGGGAAAACATGGAAAAAGGAGAAAACACAGATCACCTTGTCAAAGAAGCCATCGAACTATTGGTCAAAAGTCGTTAACACGTTGCTCAACAAAAACAAAAAGGTGTTGACAACGTTCTTTTTCTTGTAGTAACATACCCATAGGGGTAATGGTAATAAAAATCTATTGTGAAGGAGGTCATCATCATGAACGTAGCGAAAGTATTGGATGCGAAAGGATTGGCTTGCCCGATGCCGGTGGTGAGAGCCAAAAAAGCGATGGACGAATTGCAATCGGGAGAAGTGCTGGAAGTGCAAACGACCGATAAAGGGGCGAAAAACGATTTGCCGGCATGGGCGAAAACAAGCGGCCATACGGTCATTGAGATGAAAGAGGAAAACGGTGTGTTGACGTTCTGGATTCAAAAAGGATAATTTTTTAGATTTTAATATACCCATATATGTATATTTAGAGAGGAGGCAGCCAGATGACACAGCCGAAGAAAAAGACGACGATCATTTTGTTCAGCGGCGACTACGATAAGGCGATGGCGGCTTACATCATCGCCAACGGCGCCGCTGCCTACGACCATGACGTGACGATCTTTCATACGTTCTGGGGGCTGAACGCCTTGCGGAAAGAGGCGCCGGTTCCCGTGCAAAAAGGGTTTCTTGAAAAGATGTTCGCGAAGATGATGCCGCGCGGCGCGGACCGCATGGGGCTGTCGCGCATGAATTTTGCCGGCATCGGCCCGAAGTTGATCAAAAAGGTCATCAAAAAACATAACGCCATGCCGCTTCCGCAGTTGATCGAGATGGCGAAAGAACAAGGCGTGAAACTCGTCGCTTGCCAAATGACGGTCGATTTGCTTGGGCTGAAGCCGGAAGAATTGATCGACGGCATTGAGTTTGCTGGCGTCGCCGCGTATTTGGCTGATGCGTCGGAAGGAAATGTGAACTTATTTATTTAAAAATGAGGGAAGGGTATGTCACAAACCATCATCAACATCGTATTGTTCGTTTTGCTTGCTTGGTTTCTTGCCAGCCGCTTCATCCCGCCGAAAGGGGTGCGGATGATCACAACAGCGGAATTGAAACGCCGGTTGAAAGAACCTGGCGTGCAATATATTGACGTGCGCACTCCGATGGAGTTTCGCTCTTTCCACTTGCCGGGCTTTCGCAACATCCCGCTGCACGAATTGACAGCACGCGTTCACGAACTATCCAAAGAAAAAGAAGTGGTGGTCATTTGCCAAAGCGGAATGAGAAGCCAAAAAGCAAGCAAGTTGTTAAAGAAAATGGGATTTCAGCACGTAACGAACGTCAAAGGCGGTTTAAGCGCCTGGCAATAGAGGAGGATGATGATGAAAACGATCACGCCAAAAGAGGTAGAAGAGCGGCTTCGCGCGGGAGAATCGCTTCATATCATCGATGTGCGCGAGCCGGAGGAAGTCGCTGCGGGCAAAATTCCAGGAGCGGTCAATATTCCGCTCGGTTTGATCGAGTTTCGCATGCATGAATTGGACAAAAATGAGGAATACATTCTCGTCTGCCGTTCCGGCGGCCGCAGCGGCCGTGCCGCGGAGTTTCTTGACAGCCGCGGTTACCGCGTCGTCAACATGACAGGCGGCATGCTCGCCTGGGAAGGACCGATCGAATAAACCATCAAGGAGGGAATCTGCCAATGATTAAAGTCGATATGACGGTAGACGCGAAAGGATTGTCCTGCCCGATGCCGATCGTCCGCACGAAAAAAGCCATCAATGAGCTGCAGCCAGGCCAAGTGCTGGAAGTGCAGGCGACGGATAAGGGATCCAAAGCCGATATCAAAGCATGGGCGGAAAGCACAGGGCATCAATATTTAGGAACGATTGAAGAAAATGGGGTTTTGAAACATTATATCCGCAAGTCAGCGGAAAATGAAACACGCAAAGAAACGACATTCCCTCATGTCGTATCGAATGAAGAATTGCAAGAAAAACTTCACGATCCTGATTCGTTTGTCTTGGATGTCCGCGAACCGGCGGAGTATGCGTTTGGCCATATTCCGGGCGCCGTTTCGATTCCGCTTGGGGAGCTCGAGAATCGGATGGCTGAGCTTCCGAAAGACAAAACGATTTACGTCGTGTGCCGCACAGGGACGCGGAGCGATTTGGCCGCGCAAAAGCTGGCCGAAAAAGGATTTGACCGTGTGCGCAACGTCATTCCAGGCATGTCGCAATGGAACGGGCCGCTTGATTCCGCTCAATCGTAATGAGCGGCCTTTTTCAACAATCAAATATACATTAGGGGGTATGGTAATATGGTGAAAGAAATGACCGTGCAACAAATGACGGAAAAGGTGTTAAACAAAGAATCGTTGTTCATCTTGGACGTCCGCAACGAAAGCGATTTTCGCGATTGGAAAATCGAAGGGGAAAACTTCGCGTATTTGAACGTGCCGTATTTTGAATTGATTGATGGAGTTGACTCGATTGTCGACCGTCTTCCGAAAGACCAAGACATCGTCGTTGTGTGCGCGAAGGGCGGATCGGCGGCGTTTGTCGCCGAACAGCTGACGGAAGCCGGGGTTGACAACGTTTATACGCTCGCTGGCGGGATGCAGGCGTGGAGTGAGCATCTCCATCAAGCCAAAGTATACGAAGATGATCAGTTGAAAATTTACCAATTCATCCGCGTCGGCAAAGGATGCCTGTCGTATATGGTCATCTCCGGAAGCGAAGCGCTTGTCGTCGATCCGTTGCGGTTTATCGATGTGTACGAACAAGCCGCCCAACAAGAAGGGGTAAAGATCACGCATATCGTGGACTCGCACTTGCATGCCGACCATCTTTCCGGCGGCAAGGCGCTGGCCGAGCGGACCGGAGCAACGTACTACTTGATGAAAAGCGAGGGAGCGGTGTTTGATTTCGAGCCGCTCGAGCAACATGAAACGATCGACTTCGAAAACGTTCATCTTGAAGTGCTGGCGGTGAAAACACCGGGGCATACGCCAGGCAGCGTCTCGTTCTTTGTCAACGGCAAATGGCTGTTCTCAGGTGACACGATTTTTGTCGGCGGTCTCGGGCGGCCGGACCTCGGCGGCAAGGTGGCGGAATGGGCGGAAGATTTGTATCACACCGTATATGAAAAAGTGGCGGCTATGGCGGATGATGTGATCGTCTTGCCGGCTCACTACGCGAACTTAGACGAAGAAATCAACGCGGAGGGGTATGTCGGCGATACGTTAGGCCGCATCCGCGCCCGCAATGAGATGATGCAAAACAAACCAAAAGACGAATTTATCGATCTTGTCATCCAAAGCGCCAATACCGAAACCCCGCCGAACTTTGAAGACATTGTCGCCATCAACCGCGGGCTCAAAACCGTTGATATCGAAACGCAACGGGAGCTTGAGATCGGCCCGAACCGCTGCGCGCTGCATCATACCCATGCCTAAAGAAGCGGCACAGATTGGCAGGGGACGGGGGCGTGCCTCGTCCCTTTTGAAAACAAAAGGGAGGGATGGTCGATGGATGTTTCGCTCGCGTTTCTCATTGTCATCTTTTTAATCGGCTTTGTCGGTTCATTTATTTCTGGGATGGTGGGGATCGGCGGGTCGATTATTAAATATCCGATGCTTCTGTATCTTCCGCCGTTGTTTGGGCTGGCGGCGTTCAGCGCTCATGAAGTGTCGGGAATCAGCGCGGTGCAAGTGTTTTTCGCCACGATCGGCGGCGTGTGGGCGTATCGAAAAAGCGGCTATTTGAACAGATCGCTCATTCTCTATATGGGCGTGAGCATTCTTGTTGGCAGTTTTGTCGGCGGCTATGGCTCGAAGCTGATGAGCGAGGGAACGATTAACGTCGTTTACGGCATCTTGGCGGCATTGGCGGCCATCATGATGTTTGTGCCGAAAAAAGGGATCGATGACATTCCGCTTGACCAAGTGACGTTCAACAAAGGGGTGGCGGCCGCCTTGGCGTTTCTGATCGGCGTCGGGTCCGGCATCGTCGGGGCGGCGGGGGCGTTTTTGCTTGTGCCGGTCATGCTCGTTGTCCTGAAAATCCCGACGCGAATGACGATCGCTACGTCTTTGGCCATTACGTTCATTTCCTCCATTGGCTCTACGTTCGGGAAAATCGCCACCGGCCAAGTCGATTACATCCCGGCGCTCATCATGGTCGTCGCGAGCTTGCTTGCCTCTCCGCTAGGGGCGAAAGCGGGGCAAAAAATGAACACGAAAGTGCTGCAAGTCATCCTTGCCGTGTTGATTTTGGCGACGGCGGTGAAAATTTGGGTGGATATTTTATGATCGAAGCGCTTGAAAGGCGACGGGTCACGGGAAAAGACATGTGAATGCTGGAACTGATCATGTGTCGCCGTCCGTTTTCTGCGTGATGGTGAGCGATCGATTTGAGCATGCTAAACAACGGGAAAACATAACGAAGGGAAGAATGAGCGATGTTCCATTACACGGTTGACGTGTCAACGGGCATGAACGAAACGATCGAGCGTTTGGAAGAAAGCTTGAAACAAGAAGGATTTGGCGTGCTCTGGCAGTTTAGCGTAACCGAGAAGCTGCAAGAAAAGGGGCTTGATTTTTCCACGCCGATGGTCATTTTAGAAGTGTGCAACCCGCAAGAAGCGGCTCGGGTGCTAAACGAAAACCTCTTGGTTGGCTACTTTTTGCCGTGCAAACTCGTCGTCTACCAAGAAAACGGCACAACGAAAATCGGCATGCCGAAACCGACGATGCTCGTTGGCATGATGAACGATCCTGCTTTGAAGGAAATCGCGGCCGACATTGAGAAGCGGCTGGCCGCTTGCCTCGATCGCTGCCGCTGATGGGCAATGAAAAAAGGTGTCCCAAAGTGATGGGGCACCTTTTGGTTGTGCGCACATACACGGAAACGCAGGTTTGCAGAAAGAAAAGCGCTCTTTTCCCTTCTCCGCCGCTTCTTGATCGATGATCCAAAAGGAGAATCACAAGGTGACTGATTGTTGCAAAGCCAATCCTTTCTACAAATTCCCTTGCCCCGCCGCTTTTTTGGTTTTTGCCCGTTTTTTGGCTGAGCGCGGCTGTTTTTCTGTTTCCAGCTCGCGATGCACAATCCGGTCGGGATCCAACCCATTGCCAAGCGTGCCGTAAACATGGCCTTGCTTTGGCTCGATGAGCTCATTGTGCTCGTAGTAGACGCGCGGCGTTTTCCAAAGGGCGGCCAACGCTTTTCCCATCGGCATTTCGTGGTAGCGGTCGGGCCACATTTGTTTGATGTATGTTTTCACGAGCGGATAGTACTTCGAACTCATCGCTGGAAAGAGATGATGTTCGGTATGGTGCGAAAAGTGGAAGTGAAGGATATCCACCCACTTTGGCACCGTGACGGACAAGCTGTTGGCCAACGGATCGTTGACCGGCACTAACGGATTGAGACGGTGGTTTGTTGAGATATAGCTCATGACGATCGTGTTGGCGACGAGCAGCGGAAGCAAAAAGGCGAAAAACCATTTTTCCCAGCCGACAAGCCATAACAGCCCGAGCCATGTCGCCCAAGGCAAGAAAAATTGAAACAGGACAACCGCGCGGTTCTTCCGGCGGAAGTCTTTGAAAAAGTAAAACAGCATCCGGATCGAGTGAACGGTAAACATCACGGACAAGGAGCTAAAAGCGAAAGAAGCGCGAATCGGAAACGGGATGCGGTATACCCAAGAGAGCAGGCGGCTTTTCGCTAATTTCTCCATGCTTGGCCACGCGTCCGGGTCTTTTTCTTCATGCTGGGTATGCACATGGTGGCTGGCGTTATGCCATTTTCTCCACAACTTCGGGCCGGTGCAAAGCGGCCAAAAGGCGATTGCGCCGAGAAGATCGCGCAGCCAAGGTGTACGGACGACGGTGCCGTGCAAAATTTCATGTCCTAAAAATCCTAACGCAGCAAAACTGAAACCAAGCACAACCGAGATGAGGAGGTTCCATACAGGATGGAGGTGGAAAAGGGACACAGCGAGGATGCCGGCGATGACGAGCCCTACATAAGCCAGACCTCCAAACAAGCGGGACTTCACGGGTTGAAACGCTTTTTTCGGCAAATGCGGGGCCATTTTCGCCGCGTACCAGCCGAACGGGTGAAAATCATTCATTCAGTGATCTCCTTTCAAACTACTCTCCGTTTGACAAGCAGCGGCGAGGCCATTCACACACTCTTGGTCGCAACGAAGACCTTATTTCATAAAGTGATTCCAAAAGCTGTCCTCTATGCCGAAATGATGTGGAGGGGCGAGAAAAGCTCTTGGTCACTATAAGAATTATTGTAACATCTTTTGGATCGTCCTGTCTATAGGCTTGATGGAAAAATACCAAATTTGGGCATGATGGCAATGCTTCCAGAAGAACAGGCTAGACGCTTGAGCAGGCGGCTGGCTAAAACATCATGATCAATGTCCCGATGGTAATGAGCAGCACCCCGATCACCACTTTCGCGGACAGCGGTTCGCCGAGAAACATCGCCGCAAACAAGATCGTCAGCACCAAGCTCGACTTGTCAATGGCGGTGACGCGCGAGACATCGCCGAGCTGGATCGCCCGGTAAAAGCAAAGCCACGACAATCCGGTTGCTGCTCCCGAAAGGCAGAGAAACACCCAGCTTTTCGTTGAGAGGGTTTTGACGCCTTGATGGGCTCCTGTCATCCAGACGATCAGCCATGCGAGCGCGAGCACGACAATGGTGCGAATGGCGGTCGCTAGATGGGAGTTCACGTTCTCAATGCCGATTTTCGCCAGCACCGATGTCAGCGCCGCAAACACCGCCGCCAGCAAAGCATACACGATCCACATGCACACCCCTTCGCTTTCATTGAGAATTTTTTCATCTATTATACTACGAAAAGAGGGAAGATTTCATCATGTTTCCGTTGATCTGTTATAATAGAGGACAAGACAAGCCAATGAGAAAGGAAGAAGAAGAGAATGATTTATCAACTCAAAGTGCAATTGAAGCATACGCGCCCTCCCATTTGGCGTCGGTTGCTTGTGCCGGGGGAGATGACGTTCGCCGAGCTGCATCGCGTGTTGCAAGCCGCATTCGGCTGGATGGACCAACATTTGCATACGTTTTACATGACAAAGGTCGGCGGAACGGCGCGGCTGGGCATTGAAATCGGCAACGAAGCGGCTGGATGGGACGGCGCCGATTACGATGAGCGGGAGGAAAGGATTGGGCAATGGTTTGTCGAAGAAGGCGACCGCGCCCAATACGTGTATGATTTTGGAGATATGTGGGAGCATGACATCGTTTTGGAAAAGATCGTCGATCCAGTTCCCGACGCGTTGTATCCGTGCTGTATCAAGGCCGTGCGAGTGGGTTTGAAAGAGGACAGCTGGGGAGAAGTGCAAGCCATAGAGGAAGAGATGAGCACAGCGGAGCTGACGGCGAACGTGAATGTGGCGCTCGCCCCGTTTCAACGAAAAGTGGTGAAGGAAGAAGGTGAGGCGAAAAAAACGAAACGAGCCGCAAGCAAAGGCAGAGTCGAAGAAGTGGAACAGGATGTATGGAAAACGCTGTTCGATCAAGCGCTCGCCTACAGGGACTTGGCCCCGTGGACATGGATGGACGATGATCAAATTTTTGCCGTGGTGACTCCTGATGGGGAATCGTTGTATTGTACGGTGATCGGGGCGCTTGGCCAGGAGTACGGCCTTGTCATTTACATCGGTGAGGAAGGGTATGCATGCTTGCAAGATATTTTATCTGGAACGTTGCATCCAAAAGACGCTGTGTTTAAAGAGCGCGCATTGCTCGTGTCGTTCGCGCCCCGAAACGACTTGGAAAGAGACGATAAAGCGATGTTGCGGAAGTATCACATTCCTGTGAGTGGAAAACAGCTGTTGCCGATGTTCCGCAGTTTTGCCCCTGGATATTATCCATGGTTTCTTTCGGAACAGGAAGCGGCATGGGCGGCTATGGCATTGGAACAAGCGGTCGTTGTCGCCGAGCGGCTGCGCGATGGCGAGCTGTCCCTAGCTTTGTCCGCTCGCGGCAACCGATTGTTTGCCCGGATTGCCGAACGGAGAGAAGACGGGCTTCATTGGCGCGACGGCTGGGTGTCGCGCCCGAAGGCGAAGAAAAAGGAAACACCGGTGCTTGAAATCGGAACGGACGAGTTGGAAAAGGTCAAGGCGCTCGATCGCGCCCCGCTGTTTGCGGAGTTTTCGATCGCTTATGTGAACAAGCCGATTCAGGAGCGACGCTGGGAGCGCCCGTATTTTCCGCTGCTGGCGCTGGCTGCCGATGCAGCGAGCGGAGTCATTTTGCATCACCAAGTGTTTCGCGGCCAGCTGGAGGCGAAGACGCTGCAACAAAGTTTTCTTGAATTTGCTCGCGCGCTCGGGCGTGTACCGAGCCATGTGCGCGTCACGAAGGAACACGGTCCGCTGCTGGCCCCGCTTTTGCGCGAGTTGGGTGTGAATATGAGCACAGGTCCAACCCCTCGTTCCGATGAAGTGAGGGAATTGTTTGAACAGTTTGCGATCTAAAGGTCTAGTGATTTAGTAGAAAACACTGTTAGTTCCGGTTGTTTCTTAATTAGAAAACCTTGCGAAATCAGTCTTCTTTTTTGGTGAAATGCCGCTGATTTGCGCGTGGCAACTGTTTTTCACCGGAATTCTAAGAAGAAGCCGATCGTGATGCCGAACAGGAGATGATGGGGGCAGGCGCTGGGGTACGGAGTGAAAAGCGCAGGAATTTCCGGCTTTCCACTAGCCCGCTGCTTCTGCCAGGATTCCGTTTTTCTAAGAGCGCTTTGCACGACGCAGAAAGAGGGATGAACATGTTGATTGCACTCGATATGGACGGAACGCTATTAAACGGGGAAGGAAAAATCAGTGAACGAAACCGGGCGGCCATCACCGCGGCGCAGGCGCAAGGCCACATCGTCGCTGTCGTGACAGGGAGAGCGCGCAAAGACGCGCTCGCCCCGCTTCGCGAGGCGGGCATTATCTGCCCGATCGCAAGCTTAAACGGCGCGGTCGTTTCGCTCGAAGACGGCACGGTCATCAGCGAGGCGCCGCTCGAGCGGGAAATCGTTCGTCCGGCGCTTGAGTGGGTGCGCGAACAGTCCGATTTGTATTGCGAGACGTACACGGGCGATGCGGTCTATGTCGGCCTGCACAACCGCGCCCAATGGGAGGCGCTCGCTTCCGGGATGGCCGATGCGGCGCCAGAGGTGAAGTGGCTCGTGAACAAGCAGTTCCAGCAGGCGCGGGTGATGTATGTCGATGACATCCGCACGGTGTGGGACGACCCGCAGACGGTGATGTATAAGCTGCTGATTTTCGCCCTCGACCGCGAGCGGCTGCGTGATGCAGCGTCGCGATTCGCCGCGCTCCGTAGCGTCACGGTCACCTCGTCGCACCCGCACAATATTGAGATGAACAACGAACGGGCGACAAAAGGCGAGGCGCTCAAACAGCTCGCCGCCCATTACGGCATCGATGTGCGCGACACGGTCGCCTTTGGCGACAGCCATAACGATTTGTCGATGTTTAAGGTCGCAGGCTATCGCGTGGCGATGGACAATGCCGAGCCGGAGCTGAAAGCCATCTGCGACATGGTGACGTCCTCCCACGAAGAAGATGGGGTGGCGGCGGGGCTTGAGCGGCTGCTTGCGAAACGGGTGTAGCGGCACCCGTTTTTTTCGATTGGACGTTCACCACATCGCTTTGGATGTAGAGAGGCTCAGGTTTCCGGTGCTTGCCCCGTCTGCTGAAACGTGAATATGTGCTGTCGGAGAGGGGAATCGTTTTCGCCGCTTATGGACAACAGTCGCATCATCATCTCAACGTATGGCAACGAAAGGGGAGAACAATGACGCACGATCGCATTCAAGACTGGATTGGAATGTGGCGGGTGCCGGTGTATACAGCGGCGGTGGCGCTGTATATGGTGGCCCAGTTTGTCGAGACGGCCCCCGTTCACTATGCTATGGGAGCTGCAGCGCTGTCAGCGTTTATTGTGTCCGCGTTTTTCGCCCGCGGGGTGTACCAGGTGTCGGGAGCTCTGTTTTTTGCATTTGGTGTTGGATTGTTTTTGTTCTATGGCGATGCATGGCCGACGTTTGTCTTGCATTTTGAACGGGTGTTGGGGCTGTTGGCGCTGTTTTTTGTGCTTCCGTTCATGAATACGCTTATTCGCGTCGGGCGGTATGATCAGAGTTTGAGCGAATGGCTGAAGCGGAACGTCGGGGGCGTTTCGTCGCTGTACCGCCGCAGTTTCAGCGTTTGTCATTTGCTTGGGTTGTTTTTGAACATTGCCACGATTCCGCTTCTTGTCAAATCGTTGCGCACCGCGCTGCGAAATGTAGGAGGACGGAAGGCCGAGTCGTTTTATGTTCGGAATTTGCTGCGGGCGTATGCGCTTTGTTTGACGTGGAGCCCGATGGAAGTGATGATCAGCACGACGATTGATTTCACCGGTGTGCACTATTATGAAGTGGCGCTGTTTTTGCTGCTTCTGGCTTTTACGATGGCGATGATCGACTGGGGAACGGCCGCTGTTTCGTACCGATCCATCCCATTGGACAACGGCGAGGAAGCGGGGCGGGAATCAGCGGTTTCGATCGGGAAAAAGGCCGCCCAGCTGCTAGTGGTGCTCGTCGTGTTTACGGTGCTCGTGTCGCTCGTTCAGCGTTGGCTTGGCAAAGGATTTTTGTTTTCGATCGTCTTATTGCTTGTCCCGTTTTGTTTCGGATGGGCGCTGCTTGTGCGCCGGGTGAAGCGGTATGCGGTGATGGCGCTCTGCCATTGGAAAGAGCGGACAGAGGGATTGGGAAACTACTTTTTCATGTTTTTAGGAGCCGGGTTGTTTGTCGAGATGCTGGCCCGGTCTCCGCTGCTCGCTGGGCTTGGAGGCTG
Source organism: Geobacillus sp. PLS 41 (assembly GCF_056494105.1). Taxonomy (NCBI): domain Bacteria; kingdom Bacillati; phylum Bacillota; class Bacilli; order Caryophanales; family Anoxybacillaceae; genus Geobacillus; species Geobacillus sp. PLS 41. The sequence goes on from NZ_CM151395.1 coordinate 2,037,082, forward strand.
GTTTCGCGTCGGGGCGGAACATTCCGTCTGGCTGTATGGAATGATTGCCGTTTATTTTTTCGCGACGTCGTTTGTTGGGTTTCATCCGTTGGTCAGCTTGACGCTGCTCATGCCGCTGCTTGAGCCGGTGCGGCTGCTTGTTCCGGCGGTGCCGTTGTCGATTGTGCTCGTTTGTTGCAGTTTGGCGACGGTCATGTACAGCCCGTACAATATTTCTGTTTCTTTGCTGGCGGAGGAGCTGGGGGACAATCCGTATCGGATCGGCAGGAGGAATGTTCCGTTTGCGCTCGGTTATATGGCCGTAGGAATCGGCATTGCGCTGTTGGCGGAGCGGCTGTTTTTCGGCTGATATCTATGGCGTTGTGGGGTCGTTTCCTTCTTTTTTTTCAAAGAAAGAAGATTTTTAGGTTGACAGCGTTTTCAGCGGAACGATATAATGAGATCGAATCGATTGAATTGTTTGTCATTTCTTTTTTTAGATCGATCTAATAAATAGGCGTGCCTAGTTGGTGCGCTCGGGATCGTCTGCTTAAAAATGGAAACAAAGAAGATTTGTTCTGGAGGTTTTTAGATCGATCTAATCTTCATTCTTTTGTTTTAGATCGATCTACTAAAATTCCATTCTTTTAGATCGATCTACAAAGAGCGGCAAAGGGGGATCGACTCGGATGAAGCAGCGAAGTGCGCTCGATATGTACGCCGATGGAGGGGCGTGGTGGGAGACGTCGATCAGCGACGTCCGCAAAAATGAAATTCTCATTCGCGGCTATCCGATTGAGGAATTAATCGGCAATGTGTCGTACACGCAAATGTTGTACCTCTTATTATGCGGGGAGATATTGAGCGAGAAAAAGGCGAAGTTATGGGAAAGCGTCCTTGTCGCCGGGGCGGATCACGGCCCGCGCGCCCCGTCGATTGCGGCGGCCCGCATGGCGGCGACATGCGGCATTTCGTTCAACTCGTGTGTGGCGACGGGCATCAACGTGCTTGGTGATGTGCACGGGGGAGCGGTGGAGAAGGCGATGGCGCTGTTTTACGAGACAAATGAGCAAATCGAAATCCGCGGCGGGGAAGGTGCGATGGCCGATGTGATCGGCGAGCGGTTTGAACAGTTTCGCCGTGAAGGGCGGAAGCTGCCGGGATTTGGCCATCAGCTTCATGATGACGACCCGCGCGTCAGACGGCTGTATGCATTGGCGGGCGAACTCGTGGAAGAAGGGGAGATCAGCGGGCGGTATTTAGCGATCGCCGAAGCGTATCGTTCCCATTTGGAGAAGACGAAAGGGAAGCGGATGACGATGAACATCGACGGGGTGGCGGCGGCGATCCAGTGCGAGCTCGGCGTGCCGGCGGCGGCGGCGAAAGGTGTGTTCGCTCTGTCGCGCGGGATGGGCATTGTCGCCCATGCGTTTGAAGAGTGGCAAAACGGCGTGCTGATCAAAGGACCGTGCCCGAACCGCGATGATTTAGTCCGCTATACCGGACCAGCCAAACGTCATTTGGAAAAGTAGGTGATCAAGATGAGAAAAGCACAGCTGTATATTAACGGGACATGGATCGAAGAACCGCGTGCGGCGGAGCCGGTGAAAAACCCGTATACCGGGGAAGTGATCGGCGAACAGCAGCTGGCGACGCCGGAAGATGTGGACAGGGCGCTTGCCTGTGCGTTTGAAGCAAAAAAAGAGATCGCGAGAATTCCGTCCTATGAGCGGGCGCGCATCTTAAAAAGGGCGTCGATGCTGCTGGAGGAGCGGAAAGAAACGTTTGCCCGCTGGATTTCGGAAGAGCTTGGAAAGCCGCTGAAAAACACGTTGGATGAAGTGTCCCGCTCCATTGAAACGCTTGAGCAGTCAGCTGAAGAAGCGAAGCGTCTGTTTGGGGAAACGATCCCGGGCGACGCCTCGGCGCGCGGGACGAAAGCGGTGGCAGTGACGTTTCGCGTGCCGGTCGGCGTCGTGGCGGCGATTACGCCGTTCAACGCTCCGCTCAATTTGATTTGCCATAAAGTCGGACCCGCGTTTGCGGCGGGCAACGCCGTTGTGTTGAAACCGGCGCCGCAGACGCCGCTCATTGCGGCAGAGCTGTTGAAGCTGCTGCTGGAGGCCGGTCTTCCGCCGCGCGCCATCAACATGGTGCTTGGCGGCGCCGAGGTCGGGCAGCAAATCGTCAAAGACGACCGCGTCAACGTCATTTCATTTACTGGCGGCGTCGTGGCGAGCCGCAACATTTGCGCGTTGGCCGGCATGAAAAAAGTGCTGCTGGAGCTTGGCGGCAATGCGGCGACGATCGTCCATGAAGACGCCGATTTGAAACGGGCGGCCGCCCTGTGCGCGAAAACCGGCTACAGCAACTCCGGGCAAAGCTGCATTTCCGTTCAGCGCATTTACGTGCATGAGTCGGTCGTTGGACCGTTCACCGAGTTGCTCAAACAGGAAGTGGAAGCGTTGAAAGTCGGCGACCCGCTCTTGCCCGATACGGATGTCGGCTGCATGGTCGATGAGCGGGCGGCGGATCGGGTGATGAGTTGGATTGATGAAGCCATCGCATCCGGCGCGACGCTGGTGTGCGGCGGAAAACGGCGCGGGGCGACGGTGGAGCCGACGGTGCTCTTCAACCCGCCGAAGCGAAGCAAAGTCGTTTGTGAAGAAGTGTTCGGCCCGGTCGTCAGCGTCATCCCGTACCGGACGATTGACGAAGCGATCGCCGAGACGAACGATTCCGCCTTTGGCCTGCAAGCCGGGCTGTTTACGAACCGGATGGACATCGTCTATCAAGTGGCGGAGGCGCTTGAGGTCGGTGGAGTTGTCATTAACGGCACCTCGAATTTCCGGTTGGATCATTGGCCGTACGGCGGTGTGAAAAACAGCGGCATCGGCCGTGAAGGTCCGCGGTATGCGATTGAGGAAATGACGGAAATGAAGATGATTGTATGGCAGTTTCCACAGTGATGATAGGTGGTGGCAACATGTTAGCGCTTTATGTGGCAAAGCCAAATGAATTAGAACTGCGGCGCCTCGAGACCGTCCGTTCTCCTCAAGGGGATGAGGTGAAGATCAAGCTCATCTATGGCGGAATTTGTGGGTCGGATCTTGGGGTGTTGAAAGGAAAACTTCCGCACGCGAACTATCCCGTTCGCGCTGGGCATGAGCTCGTCGGCGTCATCATTGAGAAGGGCGAACAAGCCGCCTACGACATCGGGACGCGGGTCGTTGTGCTGCCGAACACGTATTGCGGCGCGTGCGACTTGTGCCAAAAAGGGTTGACGAACATCTGCCGCCATAAACAATCGCTTGGCATCAACACGGACGGCGGGTTTTCGCAGGAATTCGTCATCTCATCCAAGTACGTGCTTCCTGTTCCGGATGATCTCTCGGATGAAAAGGCGGTGCTCGTCGAACCGTTCGCCGTTGTCGTGCATGCCTTGAGCAAAGCGCGGATCGAACCCACCATGCGCGTAGCGGTGATCGGATGTGGCAATGAAGGGATGATGGCGGCCGTCCTCGCCCGCCATTTCGGAGCGGATGTGACGGCGGTCGATGTGAATCCGTTGAAGCTTGAGACGGTGAAAGCGATGGCCGACATCCGTACGCTTGCGCCCGCTGCACTTTCGGGGGAAACGTTCGATGTCGTGATCGAGGCGGCGGGAACGCGTGAGGCAGTGGAGCAGGCGGTCGAGCTTGTCGCCCCAGGTGGTCACCTTGTGTTGATCGGTTTCGCGAATGAAGCGACGTTTCCGGTCGTGCGCCTCGTTCGCAATGAAGTGACTGTGCATGGCTCGATCATCTATCGCTTCCCGGATGACTATTTGCAAGCGATTCATTATTTGCGGACGATGCCGCATCCGATCGAACGGGTCATTTCCCGCATTTTCCCCGTCTGCGACTATGAGCAGGCGTATGAGTTGGCGTCATCCGGCAATGCCGGCAAAGTCGTCTTAAGCTTTCGAGAGGGGGAAGAACAATGAAAAAACAAGTGGCTGAACAACTCGTGCGGTATTTAGAAGACCGTGGCGTCACACATATTTTTGGGCTTTGCGGCCATACGAACATCGCCGTGTTGGCAGCGCTCGAGCATAGCTCGATCAAGTTCGTCAACGTCCGCCACGAACAAATTGCCGCCCATATGGCTGACGGCTATGCGCGGGCGAAAAAGGAAACGGCTGTCGTTCTCTGCCACGTTGGCCCGGGGCTGACGAATGCGGCGACAGGCGTCGCCAATGCGGCGCTTGATTCCATTCCAATGGTCGTCATCGCCGGCGATGTGCCGAGCCACTATTATGGAAAGCATCCGCACCAGGAGATCAACTTGCACGCCGATGCGTCGCAGTATGAAATTTATCGTCCGTTTGTGAAGCGGGCATGGCGAGTTGATCGGCCGGACTTGTTCCCAGAGATTTTAGAAAAAGCATTCCAGCTGGCGGAGAGCGGCCGCCCGGGGCCGGTGCTTGTCTCTGTGCCGATGGACATTTTCTCCAAAGAAGTGGATGTAGCGCTGTTTGAAAAGCAAAAGCGGCATACGAAAACGTTGCACAAACCGTCGATTGACGATGAAACGGCGAAACGGATCATTGAGAAGCTGATGCAGGCGGAACGTCCGCTTGTATACGTCGGCGGCGGGATTATGCTGGCGGATGCGGCGGAAGAATTGAAAACGTTTGTCGAACATTTCGATCTCCCCGTTGCGCACACGCTGATGGGCAAAGGGGCGCTGCCGGATGACCATCCGCTGACGCTGGGCATGAGCGGGTTTTGGGGGACGAAATTCGTCAATGACATGTGCCGCAACGCGGATGTTATTTTGGCGTTGGGAACGAGATTTTCCGAAGCCGATTGCAGTTCATGGGAATCGGAGTATACGTTCAACATTCCGGAAACGAAGCTCATTCATATTGATATCGATCCGAATGAAATCGGGCGCAACTACCCGACGGAGCTCGGCATCGTCGCTGATGTCAAGCAGGCGCTTACGGTTCTAAACCGTGTGGCGAGACAAACCGTGCCGCAGGGGCGGACGGATGAGGCGCTGAAAGAACGGATCGCTAACTATAAGGAGGAATTCCGGCGGCAAAACGCGCCGCACATTCAAGACGACAGCTATCCGATGCGTCCGGAACGCATTTTGCATGAGGTGCGGGAAGTGCTGCCGAAAGATGCGATCATCACGACCGATGTCGGCTGGAACAAAAACGGGGTCGGCCAACAGTTCCCAGCGTACGGTGCAGGAACGATTTTGACGCCAGGCGGTTATGCGACGATGGGCTTTGGCGCTCCGGCCGCGCTCGGGGCGAAAATTGCCTGCCCGGACCGCGTCGTCGTGTCTCTCGTTGGAGATGGCGGATTTGGCCAAAACCCAGCGGTGTTGGCGACCGCCGCCGAGGAAAATATCGCCGTTGTTTGGATCATTATGAACAACTACGCCTTTGGCACGATCGCCGGGCTCGAGAAGGCGCATTTCGGCACGACGCACGGGACGGTGTTCCAAAAGGACGGCCAGCCATACTCGCCGGATTATGCGGCCATTGCCCGGGCATACGGCGTTGAAGGAGTGAAAATCCGCTCGGCGGAGGAGTTTAAACCAGCGCTCGAGCGAGCCATCCAAGCGAACAAACCGTTTGTCATCGATGTGGAAATGATCAACGTCCCGACGCCGACGTCCGGACACTGGAATATTATGGACATCTATTCCCCGGGCAAACGCGTCCACCATGTGGCCGTAGAGCGGTAAGGAGAAACCTTCAAGATCGGGGGGACGGATATGGCGAGAACGTTTTCCTTGGCCCATTTGACGGTACTCGGCTGCCCGCCGCCGGAGATGGCGCATATCGCTGCCCGGGCAGGGTATGATTACGTCAGCTTTCGGATCATCTACATGGGGCTTCCGGGCGAGCCGAACTATGCGTTGGCGGAAAATCCGCAGCTGTTGCGCGAGACGAAGGCGGCGCTGCGGGACACCGGCGTCAAGCTGCTCGACATCGAACTGGCCCGCATTGATGCTGATATTGACCCGAAACGATACGAATCGGCCTTGGAAGTGGCGGCTGAGCTCGGCGGCCGCCACGTCTTAAGCAGCATTTGGACGACCGACCGCAGCGCTTACATCGAGCGGTTTGCCGAGCTGTGTGAACTGGCGAAGCCATATGGGCTGACCGTTGATTTGGAATACGTGCCGATTGCGGCAGTGACGAATTTGGCCGGAGTCATCGATGTGTTAAAGACGGTAAAGAAAGACAATGCTGGCGTTATGATTGATTTGCACCATTTCCACCGCGCCGGCGATTCGCCGGAAGCGTTGGAGGCCGTGCCGCGGGAATGGTTTCATTTTCTCCATCTTTGCGACGCGCCGGGCGAAATTCCGGCGTCAAAAGAAGAGATGACGAGAATTCTCCGCGAAGAGCGGCTGTATGTCGGCGAAGGCGGGATCGACATTGCCGGCATTGTCCGCCGCATTCCAGAAGTTCCTTGCTCGATTGAGCTGCCGAACATCAAGCGTGTCAAGGAGCTCGGCTACGAAGAACATGCGCGCCGCTGCCTGCAGTCGGCGAAAGACTATTTTGCCCGTCATATTGCAACGCAAAGCGATCGATCGGCGTGACTAGTCAACAGAGAAATATGGCAGCGCTTCCGATACGGGAGGCTGCCTTATGGACATTCTTAATTATCAGAAAGTTTTATATATTAATTCCATTGTTAGAAATAAATGGTTTGTTCATTTGGTTGTTTCCCGCATGGCTGGCTGCGGCCGAGAGAAACAGGATGGTCTGCGGCAAAACGGGAATGCGGGTTCAACATACAACGATGCCAGCCCGATCCGTTCGGCTGCATCAACCATTGCACTATGGAGGAAAGAAGGGGGAAAACGGAATGAAAAAGATGTTGGTGTTGTTGTTGGCCTGCCTGTTCGTAATTGCGGGGTGCTCATCGAAATCTGAACCGCAAGGGGGCGGAGCGGCGAAGAAGGTCGAACCGAAAGTGATGAAAATGGCCGTTGCGACATCGAAGGATCGTTCGCTGACGAAAGGATTGTACAAATTCGCGGAAATCGTGGAAAAAGAAACAAACGGCTCGATCAAAGTGGAAGTGTATCCGGATGGACAGCTCGGGGGAGACGTAGCCGTGTTTGAAGCGCTGAAGATGGGTACGATTCAAGGATCGACGATGTCGACCGGTCCGATCGCTTCATTCGCTCCGCGCATCGGGGTGCTAGACTTGCCATTTTTATTCAAAGACCGGGAAACCGCTTACAAAGTGCTGGATGGGAAAATCGGCCAAGACTTGCTCAACGATTTGCCGTCTGTCGGCGTGATCGGCTTGAACTATTGGGAAAACGGCTCCCGCCATTTGACGAACAATAAGCGGGAAGTCAAGAGCGTCGACGACATTAAAGGGTTGAAAATTCGGACGTTGGAAAATGACCTTCATATTGATTTGTGGAAAGAGTTGGGCGCCACACCGGTGCCGATGGCATTTACGGAGCTGTTTACCGCTTTGGAGCAGCACGTGGTCGACGGCCAAGAAAACCCGGTCGGGAATGTGGCGATCAATAAGTTTTACGAAGTGCAAAAATATTTGACGAAAACCGGCCACGTCTACAACGCAAGTCCGTTGCTCATCAGCAAAAAGTTTTGGGACACGTTGACGGACAAGGAAAAAGACATCATCAAAAAAGCCGCGGAAGAAGCGAGAGACTATCAGCGCAAGCTCAACCAAGAAGAAGATGAGAAAATGTTCGACTATTTGAAACAGCAAGGCATGGTCATTACCGAACTCTCTCCGGAGGAGAGGCAAAAATTTGTCGAAAAAGTGCAGCCCATCTATCAAAAATACGCGCCGAAATTCGGCCAAGATCTCGTGAACGAATTGGTTAACGCAGGAAAATAACCGAATGGCAAAGCCGGCTCTTAAGGGGAGTCCACCCCTTAAGAGTTCTTCCATTCTTGCAGACTTGGAGGGGACAGCGATGAAAAGGATCGGAGCCGTACTGGAGAAGGCGCTGAATGCCTTAATGGCGTTCTGCCTCGCGTTTATGTCCATTCTTGTATTCGGCAACGTCGTGCTCCGCTACGCATTTAACTCCGGCATCACGTGGTCGGAAGAAATGTCGCGCTTTCTGTTCATTTGGATGTCGTTTTTAGGCGCGGTCGGTGCTTTGAAAGACCATGACCATCTAGGCGTCGATACATTGGTGCGGAAGCTGCCGACCGGCGCCAAGCGCGTCGTGTTTGTCATCAGCAATGCGATCGTGCTGTATGTTCTCTATTTGCTTTTGGATGGAAGCTGGAAGATGACAATGAGCGGATTGGAAAGCAAAGCCCCGGCCACCGGCCTGCCGATGGCGTTCATCTACGGAACCGGGCTTGTCGTGAGCATCGGCATGAGCCTCATTATTTTGTACCATTTGTATCAGGCGCTGTTTCGCCCCGGGGCGATTGAGGAGCTGACGAGAATGAAAGAATCGGAAGAAGAAATCATGACGGCCGCTCCCGTCGAGCACGAAGCGGCAGAATGGGCGCACGGGCGAACGCAAGGCGCCGCTGGAGGTGAGCGGTAAATGGCGTTGGTCGTTTTTATCGGGTCGCTGTTAGGGGTCATGGCGCTCGGGATGCCGATCGCGTTTGCGCTCTTGGTCAGCGGCGTCGCCTTGATGTTTTATTTGGACATTTTTGATACGCAAATCATCGCGCAAAACTTGATCAGCGGCGCAGACAGCTTTCCGCTGATGGCGATTCCGTTCTTTATGCTCGCCGGGGAGCTCATGAACGCCGGGGGCATTTCGAAGCGGATCATCCGCTTTGCGATGGCGCTTGTCGGCCATATCCGCGGTGGGCTCGGGTATGTGGCGATCATCGCGAGCGTGTTGTTCGCCGGGTTGTCGGGGTCGGCGGTGGCCGATACAGCGGCGCTTGGGGCGATTCTCATCCCGATGATGGTCAAAGCTGGGTACAACCGCAACCGCTCAGCCGGCCTTATCGCTGCCGGCGGCATCATCGCCCCGATCATCCCGCCGAGCATTCCGATGATCATTTTTGGGGTCACAAGCGGCGTGTCGATCACGAAGCTGTTTATGGCCGGCATTGTTCCCGGGATTTTGCTTGGCATTTCACTGGCCATCTGCTGGTGGTGGGTGACCCGAAGAGATCAAGTGGAAGTGCTTCCACGTCAGTCGGCGAAAGAGATTTGGCGGGCGACCCGCGAGGCGTTTTGGGCGCTGCTGCTGCCGGTGATCATTGTCGGCGGGCTGCGCGGAGGGGTGTTTACGCCGACCGAGGCGGCGGTCGTGGCCGCGTTTTACGCGTTGTTTGTCGGTCTATGCATTTACCGCGAGCTGAAAGTGAAAGACTTGTTCCACGTGCTCGTGGCCGCGGCGAAAACGACAAGCGTCGTCATGTTTTTGGTGGCCGCCGCCATGGTGTCGGCCTGGCTCATTACAGTCGCCAACATTCCGTCGATCGTGACAGATGTGCTCGCGCCGCTCATCGACCATCCGCTCGCGCTGCTTTTGGCCATTAACGCCTTGGTGCTGTTGGTTGGAACGGCGATGGACTTGACGCCGACAGTGCTCATTTTGACGCCGGTGCTGATGCCGATTATTGAAAAAGCGGGAATCGATCCGGTGTACTTCGGGGTATTGTTTATTTTAAACAACTGCATTGGGCTGCTCACGCCGCCGGTTGGCACGGTGCTGAACGTCGCCTGCGGGGTGGCGAAAATCAACATGGAGGACATCATGAAAGGAGTTTGGCCGTTTTTGCTGGTGGAGACGCTTCTGTTGCTTCTGTTGATTTTCTTCCCGTCCCTTGTGACTGTGCCGCTTGGGTGGTTTACGGGGCATTAAACGGATGGATGTTGCGTTGAGGCGGCGAGAAGCTTGATTCACCGCAAAGCCGCAGCATGGAAAGACGCCTTCGCCGCGTTGGACGAAGGCGCTTCTCTTTCGCTATCGCACTTTTATGTGTCCGATGCTTGCGTTTTGCGTTGTGTCCGGCCGAGCCATCGGTTCGATCGGCTCTAAATCGGTCAGCAGGAACAAATAGCTGAAAATGCCGGCGAGCAAAATGAACGCCGCAACGAGAAACGCGTACATAAACGAGCCGGTCGCTTGAACGATAAAGCCGGTGACGATCGGTGCGACAATTGCCATCGAGTTGTTGCCGAACGTCAAAAGGCCGGTTAATGTTCCAACAGTTCCTTTAGGAGCAATAAATGTCGGGATGCTGTAGGCGATCGAGGATGTGATGACTAGGCCGCCAAGGGCAATTGAAATGCAAAGGATCGCGATGTTCGGGTTTGTCGTGAAAGCGGCGCCGATGACGGACAGCCCAAGCAGCATGCCGATGACCAAAAACGTTTTTCGCACGCGCGTTGAATGGCCTCCTTTGTTGATGAGCCGGTCGACGAGCCATCCGCCGATCGCGATCTCCGAAATCGTGCCGACGATCCACGGAATCGAGGCGTACCAGCCTGATTTCAGCACCGACATGTGCATTTCCGTCGCCAAATAGCCGGGAAGCCACGTGAGAAACAAAAACCACGAGTAGCCGTAGGCGGCAAACCCGATCAATGTCGCCCACACTTTTTTCTTCGTCAGCAAATACCGAATCGTCTCCCAAACGTTTCCCGATGTTTCATCCGACTTTTGCGCTCCGCCTTGGACAATGTAGTCATATTCTTCTTTCGAAAGCTTCTTGTCCTCATGCGGATCGCGGTACGTTGCCCAAAAAATGATGGCATAAATCAAACTAAGTACAGCGGTCACGTAGAAGCCGGCCCGCCATCCCCATTCGGTGATGATCCACGCGATGATCGGGGTGCCGATGGCGTTTGACAGCTTCGACTGGGCGTCGTAAAGGGAAATCGCGGTCGCCCGCTCATGGCGCGGGAACCATTGCCCGACTGCTTTGGCGGCTGACGGGAAATACGGCGCTTCCCCGATGCCCAACAAGACGCGTGACAACATGACGAGCCCTTGGCCGCTGGCGATAGCGGTCAAGAAACACGCGATTGTCCAAATGATCGTCCCGATGCGCGTCACCCATTTGACGCCAATTTTATCCAAGATGACGCCGGCCGGGATTTGCAAAATGGCATAAGACCAGGCAAACGCAGACAGCAAAATGCCGAGCTGCCCGGGCGTGAGGCCGAATTCTTCGGAAAGCGGCTGGATGCCGACGGACATGTTGATGCGGTCGAAATAGTTGATGATGACGCCTAACGCGATCAAAAACGCCATCGCCCAACGTCGTTTGTGCTTCATCTTTGTTCACCATCCTTGGTATTGATGTAAGAAAGCGTATGCAGTATGAGAACGAAAAAATAGCGAGTTCCCTTTCATTGGACATCGCGTTTTGATGTTCGATCATTCCATGAAGTGATCGGTTCTCAAATGTTCGCTGATCATCCCCCCTTTTTTTGTTCCATTGTATGTAACTTGTTTTCTTTAAATGGAATTCTTGAATGGATTATAACAAAGTTCGCTTTCGTTTGTCCATAACTTACTGAAAAATTTGAACTGTTTATGCAATCCGTTCAGACAATGGACGGGCAGGAAGACAGGCCTAACGCAGCATATGTCCCTTCACACAGACGTTTAAATGAAAAAAGGCTTCGCCGCCCTTTCTCTTGTTGAAAGCAAAAAGGAAAGAAACGCGAAAAAAAGCTTGAACGGCGGTGAATGAAGATGCTAAAATGGGAGTAAGGTTCCACTAAAAGAAATGAAATTCCGTTGAACGGAACATAAGGAAGGGGGGAGACAAACAGGTGCAGGAAGAAAAAAAACACGAAGCCGGCTTGCGCACGGTGCAGCGGGCCATTGACATCTTGTATTGTTTTACCCTCGAGGAACAAGAGCTATCACTCACGGAAATTGCGAAAAAGATTTCGCTCGCCAAATCGACGACGACGCGCCTGCTCGCCACGCTGGAGCAAAACCGCCTTATCGTCAAAGATCCGGAGACGTTAAAGTACCGTCTTGGACAAGGGGTGTACTATTTAGGATACATTGCCGGCAAATCGATGGAAGTGCGGGAAATCGCGCGGCCGGTGATGGAGCGGCTGCGCGACGAGACGCGGGAGACGGTGAACTTGTACGTGCTCGAACAAGACGCCCGCGTTTGCATCGAACAGTGCGAAGGGCTTCAAGCGCTGCGCCATATGGTGAGAATCGGCGAGCGGCTGCCGCTTTGGGCGGGGGCGGGGGGAAAAGTATTGTTGGCCTATCAATCGCCCGAAGTTCAAGAGCGGATTTTTGCGCAAGTGCCGACAAAGGAACGATTGGATCGTCTGACGGCGGAGCTTGAGGCGATTCGCGAGCGCGGTGTGGCATCCAGCGTCGATGAACGGGAAGTCGGCTCTGCGGCTGTTGCGGCGCCCATTTTCGACATCCGCGGGGAAGTGGGCGCCTGCTTGTCCGTCTCTGGGCCGGCGCATCGATTTACACGGGAAGTGATGGAACAATTCGAGAGGCTCGTAAAAGAAGGAGCACAAGCCATTTCCGAAAAACTAGGTTATCGACCATAAGGGGGAGAGCATATGGCGATTGCAAAGCGTGCTGTCCGTGTGCGCAATGTCTTGATCGGGGGAGACGAACCGTGCATTTGCGCCCCGGTCGTCGGAGCGGACGCGAAGCAAGTGTTGGAGGAAACAAGGCAAATCACGGAGAAAAAGCCGCATCTCATTGAATGGAGGGCGGACTTTTTCGAGGCGATTCGGGACGAACAGGAAGTGGCGGCCACATCGAGAAAGATGCGGGCGATTGCCGGAGACATCCCGATTTTGTTTACGGTTCGTTCCGAACAGGAAGGCGGGCAACCGATTTCGTTGACGGAAGAGGAAAAGATTCGGTTGTTTGAAACCGTCTGTGAAAGCGGGGCGATCGATTTGCTTGATTACGAGCTTGCCCATGGGCCGCGCATCCCGATCGTCCGGGAGCTGACGCGCCGCTATGGAGTGCGCCTTGTGTTGTCTTACCACAATTTTGATCATACGCCATCGAAGGAAGAGCTTGTCGCGAAAATGCGTCAAGCGGAACAATGCGGCGCCGACATCGCGAAAGCAGCTGTGATGCCGAAAACGCGGGGGGATGTGCTCACGCTGCTGCAGGCGACGGAAGAAGCGCGAAAAGAGGTGGACATCCCGCTGATCACGATGTCGATGGGGGCATTGGGCGCCATCACCCGCCTGGCAGGCGGATTGTTCGGCTCTGCCGTCACCTTTGCAGTCGGACGGCAAAGCTCGGCGCCGGGGCAAATTCCGATTGAAGACGTCCGGACCGCGTTGTCGGTCATCATGACATACGGACAATAAATCGAAATGGGGGAGGAGATTGTCATGGCGCGTTTGCCGCTGGAAGGCGTCAAAGTGCTCGATGTGTCGACAATGATCGCGGCGCCGTTTGGGGCGGTTTTGCTCGGTGATTTTGGCGCCGATGTCATCAAGGTGGAATTGCCAGGAAAAGGGGATACGCTCCGCCATGTCGGGCCGTTCAAGGATGGGGAGCCGCTCCGCTGGCCCGGACTGGCGCGCAATAAACGGTCGCTCACGTTGGATTTGCGCAAAGAAGAAGGAATGAATATTTTTAAAGAGCTTGTCCGCCACGTCGATATTGTCATCGAAAATTTCCGCCCCGGCACGCTCGAAAAATGGGGCGGCGGATATGAAGAACTGAAGCGGATCAATCCGAAGCTGGTGATGATTCGCGTCTCGGGCTACGGGCAAACAGGTCCGTTTCGCGAGAAAGCCGGATTCGGCACGCCGGCGACGGCGTTCAGCGGGTTTACGTATTTGCAAGGGTATCCGGACCGTCCGCCGGTCAGCCCGTCGTTCTCCTTGACGGACTACATTACCGGCATTTATGTGGCGTTTGCGGCGGTGACGGCCATTTACCACCGCGATGTCCTTCCGAACGGCGAAGGGCAGATGGTCGATATCGGCCTTTACGAATCGGTGTTCCGCATGATGGAGTTTTTGGTGGCGGAATATGACCAATTGGGCAAAGTGCGCGAGCGGTCGCCGGGATTGTCCGGCCATTCGAGCCCGGCGGGCACGTTTATGACGAAAGACGGGCATTGGGTCGTGCTTGTCACCAGCACCGATTCCACATTCGAGCGGCTGGCGAAGGCGATGGGGCGGGAAGATCTGTTGACGGATGAGAAATTTTGCACAAACGAACGGCGGCTCGCCCATCATGAAGAGACAAACGGCATCGTCGCCGACTGGATCCGCACGAAGACGCGCGATGAATTGCTTCACATTTTGGATGAGCATGGCGTGCCGGTCAGCCCGATTTTGAGCATTAAAGATATTTTTGAGCATCCGCATTACCAAGCAAGGGAAAACATCATCGAAGTCGCCCATCCGCGCCTTGGCAAAATTAAAATGCCCGGCATTGTGCCGAAATTCGAAAAAACACCAGGCGCCATCCGCCGCACTGCTCCGGATTTAGGCGAGCATACCGAAGAGATTTTGCAAACGATGCTTGGCATGTCCAAGGAAGACATTGAGCGGCTGCGAGAAAACGAGATCATATGAATGAACGAACGGCGGCTTGCCGCCTTCCCGGCTCCTTGCCTTGTGCGAGGCTGCCGGGTTTTTTTGTTTCGAAGTTTGTTTTCCCGGCAGCCCACGCCTTGCATTGACACTGCTTGCCGCCAGCCTTTATACTTTTGATAGGTGAAAGCGACGGTAAAGCAGGTGATTCGAACGGTGTCAGATAAAAAGCGTTCCCGCGTGACGCTCGAACAAGTCGCCAAACACGCCGGCGTGTCGCGGGCGACCGCCTCTCTTGTCGTCCGTGGGAGTCCGAATATTTCGAAAGAAACGCGAAAAAAAGTGCTCCAAGCGATGAAAGAGCTTGGCTACGTCTATGACCGCGTGGCGGCCAATTTGCGTTCGCAGCGTTCGTCGACAGTTGGTCTTATTATCACCGAACTTGACAACCCGTTTTTTTCCGAATTGCTCGTTGGCGTCCATGAGGCGCTCGATCAGGAAGGATATACGGTCATTTTAGGCACGACGTTTGACCGGCCGGAAAAACAAGACGACTTATTGTCGACGATGCTGGAGCATCGGGTGGGCGGTGTGATCATGAGCCCGGTTCCTGGATGTTCGGCAGAGATGCTCGAGCGGCTGCGGCAGTGGGATATTCCTGTTGTATTGTTTGCCCGTGATGAACTTCCGGCCGGACAGTTTGATTATATTGGGATCGATAATATAGCCGGCGGGCGGATGGCGGTCGAGCATTTGCTCGAAGGCGGCCATCGGCGCATCGCCTTTATCGGTGGGTCTCCGCAATCGTCCGTATGGAAAGCGCGCCGGTCGGGGTACAGTGAAGCGTTGCGTGCGGCGGGCATCGAGATGGATGACACGCTGCTTGTGCCATCGGCGACGACAAGGCAAGGCGGGCGGATGGCGGTCAAACGCCTGTTGCAGCACCCGAACCCGCCGACAGCGCTCTTTTGTTACAACGATGTCGTCGCGTTTGGGGCGATGCTTGGCTTAAAAGAGGAAGGGATCGTTCCAGGGCGCGACATCGCGGTCGTCGGGTTTGACAATATTCAAGAATCGGCGCTGTTTCAGCCGCCGCTCACAACTGTCGCCGCGTTTCCTGAGAAGATCGGCGCCTATGCGGCCAAGCAGCTGCATGAACGCATGAAAGGGGATGCGAGTGCACCGAAACGGACGATTTTGCATCCGGAGCTTGTCATCCGCCAGTCTTCCGGAAAGAGAGAGTAAAAAGAGGTGAAGCAGCGTGGAGAGGCAGACGGTCATCCCGCTTCGCGAGCGAAATATCATTTTGATCGGCTTTATGGGAGCGGGGAAAACAACGATCGGGCAGCTCGTGGCAAAGAAGTTATACCGCGACTTTATCGATGTCGATGCGGAAATCGAGCGGAGGCACGGGATGTCGATTCCGGAGATGTTCGCGCAAAAAGGGGAAGCGTATTTTCGGCAGGTTGAGCGGGAGCTGATCGTTGATTTATGTACGAATACGAGGTTGAAAATCCTTTCGCTTGGCGGCGGTGCGTATTTGCAGGAAGACGTGCGGCGCGCCTGTTTGGCCCACGGCATCGTCTTTTTCCTTGACTTGTCGTGGGAGCATTGGAAGGAAGAGCGGCTGCCGCTCATTGTCGACAGCCGCCCAGTGTTGAAAAACAAAACGTTGGAAGAAGTCGAACAGCTCTTTTTCCAGCGCCAATCAGCCTATGCGCTCCATCATTCCCGCGTCATCATCAATGAGCTCGAGGCTGAACAGGCGGCGGACCAAATTGTTCAGTCGATTAAATGGACGTGGGATGTGTACGAGCCGAACCGTTGAGAGGATTTAGCCGCGGGCAAGCAAGCTCCTAGGCAAAGGGGCTTGCTTTTTTGATTTCCTCATTGGCAAGGGTTGCCGCCACTTGATTGGAAATGGACTTCGGTTGACCAAAAAAGAAATTTCGAATGCCGCATCCGCCTGTTCTTGCCGGACAATCGTTTCGTTTGTTATAAATAGGGGAAATAGGTGAAAGATTGGGAGAGTGGGGAGATGGAGAAGCGGGTGTTCAGCTGGCTTTATGTGTATATGGTCTTGGCAGTGCTGGTTCTGTTCGCGCCCTATTGGCTTTGGTGGCTGAAACCAGAAACAAAGCTTGATTTGCTCATTGTCGACAAAACGGTGCCCGATCGGTCGTATCGCGAGCATCAAGGGCTCGTTTGGGTCTTGAATCAGCAAAAATACGTCCACGGCAACGGAGAGCGATACAAAGCTGCGCGCGATTACGCCGGGTTTGCGCCGAAACAGGATGAAACGTACGAGGTGCGGCCGCTGCCAAAGGAGATGGCACGGTACGATGCGGTCTATATCGTTGACACATATGGGGTATATGAGGAAGAGTTTGTCCACAAGCAAACGGACGGCGCGCGGGCGAAAGTGTACGGCGGGCTTGAGCGGCAGGAGATGGAGTCGCTTTGGCGGTTTGCCCGCCAAGGCGGGAAAACGTTGATCGCCGAGTTCAATTCGATGGCCCATCCGACAGAAAACGAAGTGCGCGCCTCGTTTGCCCAGCTGTTCGGCCTTGAGTGGACCGGCTGGATCGGCCGTTATTTTCCTGATTTGAACAGCCAGGAAGTGCCAGTGTGGGTGAAAGAAAACTACAAAGCGCAATACGGAAAGGCGTTTTCGTTCCGCGGGCCGGGTATGGTGTTGGTCGATGAGTCGGATCGGCTTCTTGTCCTCGATCGGCGCGACCTTGGCGGCGGTGGCGTCATGTTTTCCTCCACAAAAGTGGGGGAAGCCCGTTGGGGCGGCAAGATGCGCACATCGTATTCGTATTGGTTTGACATCGTCAAGCCGCTTGATGAGCGCATGGTGCTCGCAACGTACACGCTGTCGCTGTCTGAGCGCGGGAAAGAGAAGCTGCGGGCGATCGGGCTGCCGTTTTCCTTTCCGGCCGTTGTCCGCTATGAGACAAAGACGTATCAGTCGTATTACTTTTGCGGCGATTACGCTGATCAAGGGGAACTGCCTTCCGTTTATCAGACCGTGGGGCTGGATGTATGGCGCAAATGGACGGAGGACGGCCGCTCGGACAACGGCGCGGCCTTTTACTGGAAGGCGTACGTGCCGATGATGAAAGCGATTTTGCGGGAAATCAAGGCATATAAGGAAGATGGCAAGCTGCAGGACGCCGTTCAAACGGTGGAACAAAGCGGCGTCCGCTTGGCGGGAACGGTCGGGCGCGACTATTTGCAAGTATACCGCAACGGGAGATGGGAGCCGCTGCTCATCAAAGGAGTCAACCTCGGCATCAGCAAACCCGGCGCGTTTCCGGGAGAGGCGAAGATTACGAAGGAAGAATATTTCCGCTGGCTGCAGTACATCGGGGCGATGGGGGCGAATGCCATCCGCGTCTATACGATCCATCCGCCGGCGTTTTACGAGGCGCTTTACGAGTACAACCAAATAGCGAAGCAGCCGCTTTATTTGTTCCATGGCGTCTGGATCGATGAAGGGACGATGCTGCGGACGAAGGATGTGTGGGCGCCTGAGGTGAGTGAGGCGTTTCGCACGGACATTCGCCGTACGATTGACCTCGTTCATGGCAAGGCCCGCATTGCGAAACGGCCTGGGCATGCCGGCGGGATGTACCGATACGACCTTTCTCCGTATGTTCTCGGCTGGATTTTCGGTGTCGAGTGGGATCCGGACGTTGTGGCGGCGACGAACGAAAAACACCCGAAGCAGGGCGACTACCGCGGCAAATACGTATACACGAAAGGAGCCAGCCCGTTTGAGGCATGGCTGGCCCGTATGATCGACGAAGCGGTGGCGTATGAAACGGAAACATACGGCTGGCAGCGGCCGGTCAGTTTTACGAATTGGGTGACGACCGACCTCCTCCGCCATCCGGCCGAGCCGCTTGTCAAAGAAGATCTTGTCTCCGTCAACCCGAATGTCATGTACGCCACTGACGAGCTGCGCGCCGGGCTGTTTGCGTCATACCATATTTATCCGTATTACCCTGACTTTTTGAATCGTGAGGAAAAGTACGTCAGCTATGTTGACCAACGCGGCGAGCAGAACAGCTATGCCGGCTACTTGCACGACATGAAGGCGGCGCACCGGATGCCGATTTTGGTCGCTGAATTTGGCGTTCCTTCTTCGCGCGGCATGGCGCATCGAAATGTGCACGGGAAAAATCAGGGGTTTTTGTCGGAACAAGAACAAGGAACGATCGACCGGGAGCTGTTTGAGGACATCGTCCATGAGTGGATGGCGGGAGGGCTGTTGTTTTCCTGGCAGGATGAATGGTTCAAGCGGACATGGAACACAATGGATTATGACAACCGGGACCGCCGCCCGTTTTGGCTGAACGTGCAGACGAACGAACAACATTTTGGATTGCTTCGGTTTGAGCCAGGTCCAAGCGCAGCCGCGATGATGAAGGTCGACGGCCGAAAAGACGATTGGACATTCAACGGAATCCGGCCGGCTTGGACAGAGGGCAAGCGGGCGCTGTACGTCACAAGCGATGAAGGGTATTTGTATGTGCGGCTTGACAGCGGACGCATCACCGATCGGACGACGGTCTACATGGCGTTTGACACGATTCCGAACCAAGGGCAATCGCTCCTGCCCGGCCTGTCTGGCGTCCGGACAGCGGGAATTGACTTTGCCTTGGTCATTCATGGAGAACAGAGCGCCCGGCTGCTTGTCGACAGCTACTATGACACGTTTTACTTCCATTACGGAAAAGAGCTGCATATGATGCCGGCGGCCCCGTACGCCAATCGCAAAGATAACGGCGTCTACCACCCGATTCGCCTGACGTTGAACAAAAAATTGGAGGAAGCCCGCGGCAAGGCTGTGCCGTTCGACTCATATGAAACAGGGGTGTTGCGGTTTGGCACGGCCAACCCCGACGATGAGGCATACGATTCACTCACGGATATCAGCGTCAGCCGCGATGGCGATATGTACGAAATCCGCCTGTCATGGGCGCTTTTGAACGTGACCGATCCGAGCCGGCGCGAGGTGATGGGCGACATGTGGTCGAAAGGCGGGCTCAAAAGCCGTGTCATCGTTGAAGGCATTCGTCTTGGTTTGTACGTTGAGGATGGAGACGATTCGTTTTCTTTCCCGGCGATGAACGGGAATGTGCTGCCGGCCGCGCGATTTTATGAGTACACGTGGCCGGTGTGGGAGGCGCCGCGCTATCATGAGCGGCTGAAGCAGTCGTATGAGGTGATGAAAGAGGCGTTTTCACGCGTGGACATCGCAAAGCAGCAGGGAGTGGAATAAAAAGAAAAGGGCTTGCCTCCTCTCGACATCATGATCATTCATCAAAGCAGGCGCCTGTTCAAACAACAGAAGGCAGAAGCCAAACCGATCGTCAAGCAGGAAAGTGCCGGCGGTCGGTTTGGCTTTTTTCGTTTTTAAGAGATTTCGCTTTGTTCAGCCCGGGAACGGAGTTTTCGTTCATGTTGGAGGGTTTTGCGGGCGAGGAAGTCGACGGTTTCCTGCGTTTCGGACCATTCAAGACGCCAATAGTTCATTTTCGTTTCTAAACGTTCAAATCGAGCGTCAGTGCGTTTTTCCAGATCCAAGAGTTTTTGGTGCAATCGGTCTTCCGTCTCGCGAATTTTGGCATACAGCCGATTTTCTGTATCTTGGATCTCCGCGCGCAGTCGGTTTTCCGTGTCTTGAATTTCAGCGCGTAGCCGGCTTTCCGTATCTTGAATTTCAACACGCAGTCGGTTTTCTGTATCTTGGATTTCGGTGCGCAGCCGATCTTCCATTTCCTTCATTTGTTGTTGGATTTTTCCGGAATGCAAGTCGAGCGCCTTTAAAATTTGTTGCACGATGGTGGCCCCTTCCACACGATTCACCTCCTTTCGCCTTTTATCATAGCACACGTCTGCGGCCAGCGAACTGAAAACCTTGTCCATTCGCTCGATTTTTTCACCAAACTTTCACCAACACGGGGTAACGTAACGGTAGGAGACGAAGAACATGACGGAAAGGGAGAGTCGATGAAGAAAATACAATGGAAATGGGATGGATGGATTACGGCGATCATGGCTTGGTCAGCCTTTTTGCACTTCTATCAAATTGGAAACAGCGGTTCCAATGTGTATTATACAGCGGCGGCGAAAAGCATGGCTGCAAGTTGGAAGGCGTTTTTCTTCGCTGCGCTTGATCCGGAGGGATTCATTACCGTTGATAAGCCGCCGGCGGCGCTTTGGCTGCAGGCGTTGAGCGTGAAAGTGTTCGGAGTGAGCGATTTTAGCGTGCTTCTTCCGGAAGCGTTGGCGGGGGTTGCCTCGACGTGGATGATGTACGTGATCGTCAAGCCATGGGCGGGGCGGATAGCGGCGCGCTGGGCAAGCTTCGTGTTTTCCTGCACGCCGGTTTTTGTTGCCGTGGCGCGTACGAACAACATTGACGCCGTATTGGTGTTTACGCTGCTTGTCGCGGTTTGGATGTTGATGAAAGCCGTCATGACCAAGCGGCTCGCATGGCTGATCGGCAGCTTTGCGGTCGTTGGCGTGGGGTTTAATATGAAAATGCTGCAGGCGTATATGGTGTTGCCGGCGTTTTATTTGTTCTATTGGATGGCGGCGAAAACATCGTGGAAAAAACGGATGGGCTATTTGACGATGGCTACGGTCGTGCTGCTTTCCGTCTCCCTTTCGTATGCGGGAGCTGTCGCTTTGATTCCGGCCGATAAACGCCCATACATTGGCGGCAGCAAAACCAATTCGGTCCTGGAGCTGGCCCTTGGCTACAACGGCATTGAACGGCTGACGGGGGAGGCCGGACCGGGCGGCAGAATGGGGGCGGATTTGAATGGGAGAGAGAGAATGAGTGACATCACTGCACCGCCAAACGGTGGAGAGAATGGCGCATTTCCTTCAGAAGGAGCGCCGCCTTCGATGTCCGGAGCGCCAGGCGCCCCTCCTTCTGCTCCAGGAGGCGGCATGGGCGGCATCGGCCGCGGCGAGATTGGCGATCCCGGCGTTTTGCGGCTGTTTCAACTCCCTTTAGCCGGACAAGCGAGTTGGCTGCTGCCGTTTGTGATGGTGGTAGCTGTCGGATGGGTGGCTGATGTATGGCGCCGCCGCCAAATGACATCGTTTCATCGTTTCTTACTCTTTTGGCTCGCTTGGCTTGGGCCGATGATGGTGTTTTTCAGCATCGCGGGTTTTTACCATCGTTACTATTTAAGCATGCTGGCTCCGGCGATCGCAGTGTTGGTGGGAGCCGGAGGAACGATGCTCGCTTCGTTTGGAACCGGTGGACGTCGAATGACATGGCTGTTTCCGACAGCTCTTTTGGCTACTTATGCGTTTGACACATGGATGGCTTGGCAATATCACGAGTCATTGTCAGCGGTGTGGCCGATGGCAGTTGGATTTTACGGACTGGCGGTCGTTTGCCTCTGGTTGGCGATGGAAGGGCGCGAGCGTTGGCGGCGGATCATCTATGCGGCTGCGTTGCTTGGTTTGCTTGTGCTGCCGGCGTATTGGTCACTGACGCCTGTGTTGTACGGAACAAACAGCACGATTCCATATGCAGGGCCCGATTTGCGCGGGGAAAGAGGCGCCATGCCGACCGCAGGGTTGCCGGCGGGGCAGGACGGGCGCTGGCGGCAAGGGCAAAGGGATGTGCGGTCGGATGAAGGGACTGAGCTTGGAGGCCGCCATTCATTGGCCGCTTTAGTGGCTTATTTAGAGCAACACGCTGGAAAAGCCAAATACTTGGCCGCGACCATTCGAGCCACCGAAGCGGCGGAGATGATGCTTCATACCGACCGCGCGGTGATGGCGATGGGGGGATTTGGGGGCACCGATCCAGTGTTGACCCCCGCGAAGCTGGAGAAGATGGTCCAAAACGGTGAAGTGAAGTATTTCCTTCTCTCTGGAGAGGGACGGGGCAACAATGAGCTGGTGCAATGGATCAAAACGCATTGCCAAGAAGTGCCGTCGTCACAATGGGGCGGGGGGCAAAGCGAGACCTTTGGCGGCATGGGCCGCGGAGGAATGACGCTGTACGTGTACAACGGCTAGCCATCCGGTGCTCGAGTATGTTGGCGAATACTTCGATCACGTTTTTTCACTTGCAACGGGAGCGCCGCGCGGTCTTTCCACGAGATTATGAGATGTCGCATAGGAAAAGCTGTGCCGCCATCGCGAAGGTGCAAAAACGATGCGGTTTGGAGCGCTCTTTTTTCGGAGAGCAAAGCGAAAAGCGTGTGGTAAGCTGCCCTTTCGCAGAAAAAACGCAAGAAGCAAACAAGGAGGGAGCATGCATGGCGACCTATTCTGTCATTATCCCTGTATATAATGAGGCGCTGGTCATCCGCGAGACGTACCGGCGGCTGAAAACGGTGATGGAGCAAACGTACGAACCGTATGAATTGTTGTTCATTAACGACGGCAGCACGGATGAGACGCTGGAGATCTTAAGGGAATTGGCTGTAAAGGATGACACCATGAAGTACATTGACTTTTCCCGCAATTTCGGCCACCAAATCGCTATTACTGCGGGGATGGACTATGCCTCGGGTCAAGCCATCATCGTGATCGATGCCGATTTGCAAGATCCTCCTGAGCTCATTTTGGAGATGATCGAGCGCTGGAAGGAAGGGTATGAAGTGGTGTATGCCCGGCGCGTCAAGCGGAAGGGCGAGACGGTGTTCAAAAGATGGACGGCTTACGTGTTTTACCGGTTGCTGCGGGCGGCGACCGAAATCGACATTCCGGTCGATACAGGCGATTTTCGCCTTATTGACCGGAAGGTGTGCGATCAGTTACGCTATATGAGAGAGCGGAGCCGGTTTGTTCGGGGGCTGGTAAGCTGGGTCGGCTTCCGGCAGACGGCGGTTGAATACGAACGGGAGCCGCGTTTCGCCGGCGAGACGAAATACCCGCTCAAAAAGATGATTCGGTTTTCGCTTGATGGCATCACCTCGTTTTCATACAAGCCGCTGAAGCTGGCGAGTTGGCTTGGGTTCTTGTTGTCGGCGGCCAGCGTTGTAGGGATGTTCGTTGTCCTTTATCTTAAATGGTTTGCTCATTCAACGGTCGCTGGCTGGGCGTCATTGTTGATGGTCATGCTGCTTGGCAACGGGGTGACACTGCTCATGCTCGGCGCGATTGGCGAATATATCGGCCGGATTTACGATGAAGTGAAAGAGCGTCCGCTCTATATTGTCAACGAAACGTGGGGAGTCGGAACGAAACATGAACGAAAGCCTTCGTATATTCCGTAAAGAAAAACAAGCCGTATGGCGGTTTGGCCTCGTTGGGGTGAGCAATACCGCGGTGGACTTCGCCGTCTTTTTTTTGTTGACTGCTGCAGGCGCTAAGGCGGCGGTTGCCCAAGCCGTTGCCTACGGCGCCGGGATGGCGAACAGCTACATTTGGAATCGGCGTTGGACGTTTCAAGTCAAACGGAAAGCCAATATAAAGGAAGTTTTGCGCTTTCTTGTCGTCAACGGGCTGTCGTTCGGTGCATCGCTTGCCGTTTTGCTGGCCGCGGAACGGTTTGCATCGCTCTGGCTGGCGAAACTGGCGGCGACAATCGCCGGGATGGCGGTGAACTTTATCGGCAGCCGCTATTGGGTGTTTGTGGAAATGGAAAAATAAGAAAACGATCCGGAAGCCATGCGTTGGGTCCGGATCGTTTTATGCTTTAGAAACTTAGTGAAAAAGGAAGCCGTCTTCGTTGCAGCCATCGTTATGACTCCCGAATTTGCCCCGTCCCGTACACGAGCGATTTTGTCGTCGTGATGGCGACAAGCCCCATCGGACCGCGGGCGTGCAGCTTTTGCGTGCTGATGCCGATTTCCGCTCCGTAGCCGAACTGCTCTCCGTCCGTGAAGCGGGTGGAGGCGTTATGGTACAAGACCGCTGCGTCGACCGCCTGGAAAAAGCGGCGGACGTTCACCTCGTTTTCCGTGATGATCGCTTCCGAGTGCTTCGTCCCGTAGCGGCGGATGTGGCCAATCGCCTCGTCGACATCGGCGACCAGTTTGACCGCTAAAATCGGCGCCAAATATTCCGTGTACCAGTCATCTTCTGTTGCCTCGCTGATAAACGGATAGGCGGAGGCAAGACGTTGGTCGCCGCGCAATTCGACGCCGCGGGCGTGAAGCGTCTCAAGCAAGTCGGCGGCATATGGCCAACGCTCATGGATGAGCACCGTTTCGACGGCATTGCAGACCGATGGGCGCTGCAGTTTGGCGTTTAGGACGATCTCGATGGCCATTTGCCGCTCGGCTGATTCATCGACGAAAATATGACAGTTGCCGACGCCGGTCTCAAGCACCGGCACGGTGGCGTTTTCGACGACCGAGCGGATGAGCCCGGCTCCGCCGCGCGGGATGAGCACATCCAAGTAGTTGTTGAGACGGAACATACGCTGCGCCGTTTCCCGGCTCGTGTCTTCGAGCAGCTCAATGGCTGTTTCCGGGATGGCCGTTGTGCGAAGCGCCTCTTTCATAACGGCAACAAGCGCTTTGTTCGAATGAAGCGCTGATGTGCTGCCGCGAAGCAGGACGGCGTTGCCCGTTTTCAAGCAAAGGCTCGCCGCATCGACCGTCACGTTCGGGCGCGCTTCGTACACCATGCCAATGACCCCAAGCGGCACGCGCACCGTTTGGATGCGGAGCCCGTTCGGCCGCGTCCACTCTGCGATGATTTCTCCGACCGGGTCAGGCAGCGAGGCGACTTGGCGGACGCCGTCGATGATTTGGTCCAGGCGTTCATTGGTGAGTTGGAGCCGGTCAAGCAAAGCCGGCGACAGCCCTTGTTCGCGGCCTTGGGCCATATCTTTCTCGTTTTCTTGCAAAATGAAGGCGCGTTCGCGGTCAAGGGTTTGGGCGATCTGTTCCAACGCCTCATTTTTTTCCTCCGCTGACAGCATGGCGAGCGTTTGTGAGGCGGTTTTCAACCGTTCGGCTTTTTCGAGCAGTTCGCTCATTTCGATACACTCTCCTTTCGCAACGTGACCCAATTGTCGCGGTGGATGACTTCCGGGCGGTGAAGGTAAGAGTATTGCCGGGCCTCTTCGCTCGGCCGCCCTTTCACTTTTTTCAAATCGGCGGCGGCGTAATACACTTGGCCGCGTCCGATCGTGATCCCTTTTTCATTGACGACATCCACGACATCCATCGCATGGAAGTCGCCGGAAACCGCTGTTACGCCAGCAGGGAGCAAACTTTTCCCACGCATAAGCAACGCTTCTTCAGCCCCGCTGTCGACCGTGATCATGCCGGCGACAGGAGCATGATAGGCAATCCATTGTTTGCGCATTTGCATTTGTTTCGGAAACGGAACGCCGATGTACGTGCCGTCTCCTTTTCCAGCTAAAATATCAGCCAGTTTTTCTCGGCCGCTTCCCGTGCCGATGAACACGCTGACGCCAAACGAAAGTGCTTTTCGAGCCGCGAGAAGCTTCGAGCGCATCCCGCCGGTGCCGACGGCTGAACCGATGCCGCCGGCGGCTTCGATCATCTCATCGGTGATTTCCGGCAAAAAGGCGTATTTTTTCGCCTGCGGATTCGTTTTCGGATTGGCGTCATACAACCCGTTAATGTCCGTAAGCAAAATGAGCGCATCAGCGTGCAAAAAGCCGGCGACAAGCGCCGAAAGCATGTCATTGTCGCCAAATGTCAATTCTTCGATGGAAACGGAGTCGTTTTCATTAATGATCGGCACGGCGCCGTTCTCAAGCAGTGTGGTGATTGTGGCAAACAAGTTGCGGAACCGCTCGCGGCTGTAAAAGTCGCTGCGCGTCAACAACAGCTGAGCGGCCGTAAAGCCGAATTGGGCGAACGCCGAGCTGTACGCCTGCATGAGCAAACTTTGCCCGACGGCTGCGGCTGCCTGTTTCCCAGCGATTGTCGTCGGGCGCGCCGGGTAGCCTAAAGGTCCGAAACCAGCGGCGACAGCGCCGGACGTGATGAGAATGACGTCATGGCCGAGCTGTTTGAGATAAGCGATCGCCTCAACGTGATCGAACAGTTTGTCATGGCAAAGGCCGCCTTTCGGATCGGTGAGCGAGCTGCTGCCGATTTTGACCACCACGCGCTGCCGTTTCATCGCGTTCCTCCCTCCTTTGCGTGTTGAATGGCATGAGTTGGATCGCCTAGCCGCTCTGCGAAGCGGCCGGCCAATAAAAAACGCTTTTCCTCCTTTTTTGCAAAAGGACGGAAAAGCGTTCCGCGGTACCACCTTTTTTGGCGCACAAAGCGCCCACCTCTGGCCTGTAACGCAGGCGTGCGGCTTATGTTTGCATAAGCGGCCGTCTAGGGCAGGTTCAACCGGCTTCCCGCGAGGAACCTTCCAGCCTGTGGGTTCCACTCTCTGGCGCGTTCCCTCGGTTTACTAATCCCGTGCCGTTCTCGTTGTTTCATTGTCAAGGATAGACTTGCGATTTATAATTTGTAAGAAATTATGACGCCAAATGCTCCGGTTGTCAAGAGGAGCGGCTGATTTTTCTGACTCATTTTCGCAGAGTAGATCATGAAAACGCATTCAGAATAAAGATAATTGTCTTTTTATTAGAAAAAGTGGTACAATACTAGCAACCTAGCAATCTGCACGATGGAGGGACCAGAATATGAAAAAGCGGCGCAGCGACATGATCAAAAAAGGATTTGACCGCGCCCCGCACCGGAGTTTGCTGCGGGCGGCCGGGGTGAAAGATGAGGATTTTGACAAACCGTTCATCGCGGTTGTCAATTCGTACATCGACATTATTCCGGGGCACGTTCACTTGCAAGAGTTTGGGAGAATCGTGAAAGAAGCGATTCGCGAAGCAGGCGGCGTGCCGTTTGAAATGAACACGATCGGCGTTGATGACGGCATCGCCATGGGGCATATCGGGATGCGCTATTCGCTTCCGAGCCGGGAAATCATCGCTGATTCGATCGAAACGGTCATCTCGGCGCATTGGTTTGACGGCATGGTATGCATTCCGAACTGCGACAAAATTACGCCAGGGATGATGATGGCGGCGATGCGGCTCAACATCCCGACGATTTTTGTCAGCGGCGGGCCGATGAAAGCTGGTGTGACGAAAGACGGGCGGAAAATTTCGCTCTCGTCCGTGTTTGAAGGGGTCGGGGCGTATTTAGGCGGAACGCTCGATGAGAAAGGGCTCGAAGAACTCGAACGCTACGGCTGTCCGACGTGCGGATCGTGTTCGGGCATGTTTACGGCCAATTCCATGAACTGTCTCGCTGAAGCGCTCGGGCTCGCTTTGCCGGGCAACGGCACCATTTTGGCGGTTGACCCAGCGCGCAAAGAGCTTGTCCGCCAATCGGCAAAGCAGCTGATGTATTTGATCGAACATGACATCAAACCGCGCGACATCGTAACGGAAAAAGCGATCGACAACGCGTTCGCGCTCGATATGGCGCTCGGCGGCTCGACGAATACGGTGCTGCATACGCTTGCGATCGCCAACGAAGCCGGCATCGACTACTCGCTTGAGCGCATCAACGAAATCGCGGCGCGGGTGCCGCATTTGGCCAAACTCGCGCCGGCGTCGGATGTGCATTACATTGAAGACTTGCACGAAGCCGGCGGCGTCTCGGCGGTGTTGAACGAGCTGGCGAAAAAAGAAGGCACGCTTCATTTAGATACGCTGACTGTCACCGGCAAAACACTCGGTGAAAACATCGCCGGCTGCCAAGTGAAAAACTACGATGTCATCCGCCCGATTGACAACCCGTATTCGGAAACGGGCGGGCTCGCCATTTTGTTCGGCAACTTAGCGCCGGACGGCGCCGTCATCAAAACCGGCGCGGTCCAAGGCGGCATCACGCGCCATGAAGGTCCGGCGATCGTGTTTGATTCGCAGGAAGAGGCGCTTGAAGGCATCGCCAGCGGCAAAATCAAGCCGGGTCATGTCGTCGTCATCCGCTACGAAGGACCAAAAGGCGGCCCAGGGATGCCGGAAATGCTTGCGCCAACGTCGCAAATCGTCGGCATGGGGCTCGGTACGAAGGTAGCGCTTGTCACCGACGGCCGCTTCTCCGGCGCCTCGCGCGGCTTGTCCGTCGGCCACGTTTCACCGGAAGCGGCGGAAGGCGGACCGATCGCTTTCATCCAAGACGGCGATATCATCGAGATCGATACGGTGAAACGAACGATCAACGTCAAGCTGTCCGATGAAGAGCTCGAACGCCGGAAAGCGAACTGGAAAGGCTTTGAACCAAAAGTGAAAACCGGGTATCTCGCCCGCTACTCGAAACACGTCACATCGGCGAGCACGGGGGGGATTATGAAGATTTAGCGGATTTCTGTAAGAGCGTTGTCCCCTTCCAAGCGCGCGAGGGACGCCATTAGACGATCAGGATCAAAAGAGGCGGTTTTTCCGCCTCTTTCATTTATTTTGGAAAGGAGCGTCCATCGCCTCCTTTTTTTACAGCTTTGTCGGTCTGAAAATATGTTGACATTTTCAAATATTTAGCCTATTTTAAAATTAGATATCATGATAAAACTATATAACGTTTGTATAACGTTATATAGTTTTGTATTTTCCATTTTTATGAAAGCGCTTTAAAAGAGGGGGCGGAAACGATGATTTTGCATGACATTGAGACGGCCGCACGCAGCGAACTGGAGGCGATCCAGCTTGTGAGGCTGCGGGCGACGGCGGAGCGTGTGTATGAGCGGGTGCCGTTTTACCGGCAACGGTTTGATGAAAAGGGAGTGAAGCCGGAGGATATTCGCACGCTTGAGGATGTACGCAAACTCCCGTTTACGACAAAGCGGGATTTGCGGGACCATTATCCGTTTGGTTTGCTCGCGGTCGATCTTTCCCAATGCGTCCGTGTGCACGCTTCAAGCGGCACAAGCGGCAAACCGACGGTGGTCGCTTACACGAAGCAGGACATTGAGCGCTGGGCCGACATTGTGGCGCGGGCGATTGTCATCGCCGGCGGGAAACCGGGAGATGTGATTCACAACGCTTATGGATACGGGCTGTTTACCGGCGGGCTCGGGCTGCATTATGGCAGCGAGCGGCTTGGGGCGGTGACGGTGCCGGTATCCGGAGGCAACACCGACCGGCAAGTGATGATCATTGAAGACTTTCAGCCGACCGTCATTTGCGCCACGCCGTCCTATGTATTGAACATTGCCGAGCGGATGAAAGAACTGGGCAAAGATCCGCGGCAAACATCGCTGAAATACGGCATCTTCGGTGCGGAACCGTGGTCCGAGGAAATGCGGCGCACGCTTGAAGAGACGTTTGATATGAAGGCATGTGATATTTACGGACTGAGTGAAGTGATCGGCCCGGGGGTGGCGATGGAGTGCCATGAAGCGCAAAACGGCCTCCATATCGCCGAGGACCATTTCCTTGTCGAAGTGATCGACCCGAAAACGCTCGAGCCGGTGGCGGAAGGGGAAGAAGGAGAGCTTGTTTTTACGAGCTTGACGAAAGAGGCGTTCCCGGTCATCCGCTACCGGACAGGCGATATCGCTTCCGTGACGAGAGAGCGTTGTGCTTGCGGGCGGACGACGGCGCGCATGTCGCGGGTCAAGGGGCGGGTTGATGATATGATCATCATCCGCGGCGTCAATGTGTTCCCGTCGGAAATTGAGCACCATCTGCTTCGCGTCTCGGAACTGGCTCCGCACTATCAGCTGCATCGTCTCCGCCACGGCCATTTGGAAGCGCTCGAGCTGCATGCGGAAGTGACCGATCGTTTTTACAGCGAGGTCGGCGGAGATTTGCAAAGCGAGCAGGCCGCTCTGCTTGCCCGGCGCATTCAGTCATTGTTGAAAACGCACTGTCTCATTTCGATTGACGTCCGTCTCCATTCGCCGAAAACGCTCCCGCGCTCGGAAGGGAAAGCGGTTCGCATCGTTGACCGCCGCCATCTTGAAGCGCCGCAATCCATCTGATAGAGAAAAAAACGATTGCAAAATATATGACATTAAAATATAATAACGTTAAACAAACGTTATATATTTTAAACGAGAGGTGGATGGGGGATGGCGGCTATGATGACGTTCACCCGCCTGTCAGATGAGGAGAAATACGAACGGTTTATGCAGCGCATCGAGGCGGGGGAAAAAATCGAAGCCGATGACTGGATGCCGGATGAGTATCGGGTGACGCTGATCAAGCTCATTGCGATGCATGCGGTGAGTGAAATTATGGGAGCGCTTCCGGAAAAAGAATGGGTGCCGAAAGCGCCGTCGCTGCGCCGCAAGCTTGGCATCATGGCGAAAGTGCAGGATGAGATGGGGCACGGCCAGCTGCTGCTTCGGGTGGCGGAAGATTTGATGGCCCCGCTCGGCAAAACGCGGGAAGATATTATCGAAGATTTATTGAACGAACGGTTGAAGTTTCATAACGTGTTTCATATGCCAGCGCCGACATGGGCGGACGCCGGGTTGATCGGCTGGCTCGTCGACGGAGCGGCGATTATGACGCAGACGAACATGCTGGATGCCTCATACGGACCGTACGCGCGGGCGCTGAAGCGCATTTGCGCCGAGGAAGTGTTTCACGCCCAGCACGGCGAGTCCATCATTTTGGCGCTCGCCGAAGGGACGAAGGAGCAGAAAGAGATGCTGCAAGAGGCGCTCAACCGTTGGTGGGAGGCGTTGCTCATGTTTTTTGGCCCGCCGACGGCCGATACGACGGGAACTTCGAAGCAAGACATCACGATCAAATACCGCATCCGCACGAAAACGAATGAACAACTGCGCCAAGACTTCTTTACGAAATATGTGCCGCGCATTTGGGCGCTCGGACTGAAGATTCCTGATGAGACAATGCATTTTGACAAAGAGAAGGGTCAATGGATTTACCGGCAGCCGGATTGGGAGCGGTTTAAAGAAATCATCCGCAACAACGGGCCGAAGTCGCAGGAGCGGCTTGAGCTTCGGCGGACGGCGTATAAGCAGAACGCGTGGGTGCGGGAGGCGCTCAGCGCCGTACGGACGGCCGGATGAGGAGGGATGGCCATGGCGGGGAAAGAACAAGGATTTTATCAAGTGTTTGAAGTGTTCAGCCGCAAAGCGCCGGATGCGCCGATGCAGCATCAATTCAGTCTGCTTGCCCCCAATGAGGAGATCGCGCTCGTGATGGCGCAGGAAAACTTTATGCGCCGCGAGCCGGTCGCGGACCTTTGGGTCGTGAAGCGGGACTATATCCGGCGAATGAGTGAGGAGGAAAAAGCAGCGCTCAAGCGGCTTGACAACAAAGATTACCGGTTGACGCGAGGATATGGGGATTTAAAGAAACGATGGCGCAAATATGAGCAAAACGTGCTTGACGAGAAGGAAATTTTGTCATGGAAAGGCGAGATTCGGCGATGAGCGAAAAACCGATTCACTTCCATCCAGACGGTCAAGAGGCGCTTGTCGAGCTATTGTTTCAGCTCGCGGATGATGATTTTTTGCTTGCCTACCGCGGCTCGGAATGGCTTGGGTTGGCGCCGCATATCGAGGAGGATATTGCGTTTTCTTCCATCAGCCAAGATACGATGGGGCATGCGGCCATGTATTATCAGCTGCTTGAAGATCTTGGCTGTGGATCAGCCGACGAACTGGCGCACGCACGTCCGGCTTCGGCCCGGCGCAATGCGGTTTTGCTCGAACGGGCGAACGGCCCGGGGCATTATTTGCGTGAGCCTCGCTATGATTGGGCGTTTACCGTTGTTCGCCAATATTTTTATACGCAGGCGAAGCGCGTCCGTCTCGAGTCGCTGACCAAAAGCAGCTATGCCCCGCTCGCGGAAGTGGCAGCGAAAATTCAAGTAGAGCTGCACTACCATTTGCTTCATTGGCATACGTGGTTTGTCCAGCTGACGAATGCCCCTTTGGAAGCGCGGACGCGAATGACCAAAGCCATTCAGGATGTGGCCGCTGATTTTGCCGGCGTATTGACGCTCGGGGCGAAAGGAACGGAAATGGTGCGGTGGGGGCTGATTGATGAGGAAAAGGTGCTGACGGAAAACACGATTGCCGCGCTGGCGCCGGCGTTTGCCGAAGTGGGGCTTGATTGGCCGATGCCGTTTGGCATGAAACATGGCAACGGCCGCAACGGCGAACATACGCCGGATTTGGACGAAGCGCTGGCGACGTTGTCAGAAGTATACCGCGCCGTCCCGCATGCGATATGGTAATGTCCGCGCCGCTGTTGGCCAACGTGCGGCGTTGGGCATGACGCCTCTTTGTGACGGCGAAGTGTTTGTTGAAGGAGCAAAACGGCGCAGCATTGGCGGCACTAGGCAGCCCAAGCGGGAAAACGGCAGCGGGTTGGAAACTGTGAGGGAGAACCATGACAAATGAAGAGGTTTGGAAAGCGTTAGAAACGGTGAAAGACCCAGAAATTCATTCGATTAGCATTGTCGATCTTGGGATGGTGGAACAGGTTGACGTTCGGGATGGAGCGGTCTCGGTCTGTCTGCTGCCGACGTTTCTCGGGTGTCCGGCGCTTGATATCATCCGCACTCGGGTTGAGGAAGCGGTGAAGCAAGCAGGGGCCTCGGCGGTGACGGTTGAGTTTCTCCGCCATCCGCCGTGGACGTCCGACCGGATCAGCGAAGCCGGACGGGAGCGGCTGAAGCAGTTTGGCATCGCTCCGCCGCCGCGGCAAATGCCGTCAGGGGCATGGCAAGTGGCGTGTCCATATTGCGGGGCGGAGCGGACCGTCATGGAAAATTTGTTTGGCCCGACCGCCTGCCGCAGCATTTTCTACTGCAAACAATGCAAAAATCCGTTTGAGGCGATGAAGCCCGTATTAATTTCAGGATAAGAAAAGGGAAAGGGGACGTTCGTGATGTTTAAAATGATCGCCTTGTACAAACAGCCGAAAGATAAGGAGCAGTTTGACGCCCATTATTATGGGACGCATGTGCCGTTGACGGAAAAAATTCCTGGCCTCCGAAAAATCAAGGTGACGAAAATTACGGGGACTCCGATGGGGACGGAAAGCGAGTATTATTTGTTGTGTGAAATGTATTACGATAGTCAAGAGGCGTTTCAAGAGGCGATGAAAACGAAAGAAGCGAAGGCATCGGCAAAAGATGTCATGTCATTTGCCGGCGACCTCGTCACCTTTATGGTCGGTGAGGAAGTGGAACATGAGTGAGTTTGTTTCCATTGCGGCGCGTCAAGAGGGAGCGGTCGGCATCATCGAGCTCGCCCGTCCTGATGTATTGAATGCGCTGAGCCGTCAAATGGTGGCGGAAATCGTTGCGGCAGTGGAAGCGTTTGATCGGAATGAGAAGGTGCGTGTCATTGTGTTGACCGGGCGTGGACGGGCGTTTGCGGCTGGGGCGGATATTCAAGAGATGGCAAAAGATGACCCCATTCGTCTTGAGTGGCTGAACCAGTTTGCCGATTGGGATCGCCTGTCCATCGTGAAAACGCCGATGATCGCCGCTGTGAACGGGTTGGCGCTAGGGGGAGGTTTTGAGCTGGCGCTTTCGTGCGACTTGATTGTCGCGTCGTCGGCGGCCGAATTTGGCTTTCCAGAAGTGAACCTTGGCGTCATGCCAGGTGCGGGAGGCACGCAGCGGCTGACAAAGCTCATCGGTCCGAAGCGGGCGCTCGAGTGGCTTTGGACTGGGGCGCGTATGTCGGCGAAAGAAGCCGAGCAGCTGGGGATTGTCAACCGCGTCGTCAGCCCGGAGCTTTTAATGGAAGAAACGATGAGGCTGGCCGGGCGTCTCGCTGAACAGCCGCCTTTGGCTCTCCGGCTGATCAAAGAGGCGGTGCAGAAAGCGGTCGACTATCCGCTGTATGAAGGCATGCAATTTGAGCGGAAAAACTTTTACCTATTGTTCGCCTCGGAAGACCAAAAAGAAGGAATGGCGGCATTCCTCGAAAAACGAAAGCCGCGCTTCCAAGGAAAATAAGGGGGGCGTTCGATGTACGAAACGATCCGTTATGAAGTGAAGGGACAAGTCGCCTGGCTGACGCTCAACCGCCCTGATCAGCTCAATGCGTTTACGGAGCAGATGAATGCGGAAGTGACAAAGGCGCTAAAACAAGCAGGGGCGGATCCAAACGTCCGCTGCGTGGTGATCACAGGCGCCGGCCGGGCGTTTTGTGCGGGGGAAGATTTGAGCGGCGTGACGGAAGAAATGGACCATGGCGACGTGTTGCGCTCCCGATACGCGCCGATGATGAAAACGCTTCATCATCTTGAAAAACCGGTTGTCGCAGCGGTGAACGGGGCGGCGGCCGGCGCGGGCATGAGCTTGGCGCTGGCGTGTGATTTCCGGCTTCTCTCGGAAAAGGCGAGTTTCGCTCCCGCGTTTATTCACGTCGGTCTTGTGCCGGACGCGGGCCATCTCTACTATTTGCCGCGTCTTGTCGGGAGGGCGAAGGCGCTTGAGCTTGCGGTGCTCGGGGAAAAAGTGACCGCCGAGGAAGCAGCTGCGCTCGGACTGGCGACAAAGGTGATTCCTCTCTCTGATTGGGAGGAGGAAGTAAAGCAGTTTGCCGAGCGGCTCTCTGCCATGCCAACGAAGGCGATTGGACTCATCAAACGGCTGCTTCGCGAAAGCGAGGAAACGACGTTTGACCGCTACCTCGAACGGGAAGCGGAATGCCAGCGCATTGCGGGATTGACATCCGACCACCGCGAAGGCGTCAAGGCGTTCTTTGAAAAACGAAAACCTCTATTCCAAGGAAACTAAGCAAGGGGGAAAAAACGATGGCGACTGTCAAACAAAAGAAAATGGAACCGATGCCGACCAAACGTGATTTCTATCATTTGATTGTGAACGGGGAGCGGGTCGAAAGCGCCTCGGGCGAAACATTTGTGGTGACCAATCCGGCCACTGGCGAACCGGTCGCCCGCGTCGCCAAAGGGACGCGCGAGGATGCCGAACGGGCGGTGCAGGCGGCAAGGCAAGCGTTTGACCGTGGGAAATGGCGTCATTTTCCGGTGCAAAAACGGGCGCGCATCTTGTACCAAATTGCGGCCATCATGCGCGAACGTTTTAATGAATTGGTGGAATTGGAAATTTTGAATACCGGCAAAGCGTTGTCGGCTGCTCAAGGGCAAGTGATGCAGGCGATTGAAGACTTTGAATTTTTCGCCGGGGCGATCATTGGGCACCGCGGGGCGGTCAACCCGATGCCGGGCGCGTTTCACAACTATACAGAAAAAGAGCCTGTCGGTGTGTGCGCCCAAATCATTCCTTGGAACTATCCGCTCATGATGGCGGCTTGGAAAATCGCGCCTGCCATTGCCGCTGGATGCTCGGTCGTCGTTAAACCGGCGTCGCTGACGCCGCTCACCTGCCTTGTGCTGGCGGAAATTTGCCATGAGGCCGGCGTGCCGGAAGGGGTCGTCAATGTGGTGACGGGCGCCGGAGCGGAAGTTGGGGACTATTTGGTCGAACATCCGCTCGTCGACAAAGTGGCGTTTACCGGATCGACGCCGGTGGGGAAGGAAATTATGGAGAAGGCGTCGAAAACATTAAAACGGGTGACGCTCGAGCTGGGGGGCAAATCGCCAAGCCTTGTGTTTGCGGACGCTGATTTAGAAGCCGCTGTCGCCGGCTCATTGTTCGGCATTTTCTACAACAGCGGCCAATCGTGCGAGGCGCGTTCCCGCTTGTATGTGCATGAAAGCATCTATGACGCGTTTATGGAAGCGTTCGTGGCCAAAACGAAGCAGCTGAAACTCGGCGACCCGTTTGATGCCGGCACGCATGTTGGGGCGATCATCAGCCGCGGGCAGCTGGAAGTGATTGACGAATACGTGCAATCGGCTGTCGCCGACGGAGCGACGGTCGCCGCCGGGGGAAAAGAGGCAGTTGTCGCTGGGTTTGAAAACGGTTACTGGTATGAACCGACGATTTTGACGAACGTGAACCATCAAATGAAAGCGGTTCGTGAAGAAATTTTTGGACCGGTTGTCGTCGTGATGAAATTCCGCGATGAAGCCGAAGCCATTGAATTGGCGAACGACAGCGACTATGGACTGGCCGCCGCGATTTGGACGAAAGATCATGGCCGCGCCGTTCGCGTAGCGAAACAGCTGCGCTCCGGCATTGTCATGGTCAACAGCCCATTCTCCGCTTTCCCAGGCACGCCGTTTGGCGGCTACAAACAGTCCGGATTTGGGCGTGAGCTGTCTGTCGAGGCGCTTGATTTGTACACAGAAACGAAAAGCGTGCTGTCGTATTACGGTCCGCGTCCGCTTAATCCGTTTGGCGTCTAAGATTTTCTCCGTTTTGCGTTTGCTACTATACGAGAGCGGGTCGCGTCCTTGGAAGCAACGTTCAGTTTGCCGCCCTTGAAGGCAAGAGCCGGTTAGGGCAAGCGTGGAGAGACACGCCCGCTCGTTTGCCGAGCACCCCGTCGCTCGTGATGGGGTGCCCATTCATTTGACGGCGTCCGCTGCTTGGCGAAAGGCACGCCGGCTTGATGCATCAGCCGTCATATGCGAAAGCAGGAGAGGGGGAAGAC
This sequence comes from Geobacillus sp. PLS 41, assembly GCF_056494105.1. Lineage (NCBI taxonomy): Bacteria > Bacillati > Bacillota > Bacilli > Caryophanales > Anoxybacillaceae > Geobacillus > Geobacillus sp. PLS 41. The sequence continues at coordinate 2,074,020 of NZ_CM151395.1, forward strand.
GATGATCGAACGCCTTGTTGTCGTCGGCAGCGGCGTGATGGGGAGAGGCATTGCTTATGTCGGCGCTGTCGGCGGGTTCCAGACGACCTTAGTGGACATTAAGCAAGAACAATTGGAGAGCGCCCAGAAGGAGATTGCTTCGATTTTTGAACAAGCGGTCGCTCGAGGGAAATTGACCGACAGCGAGCGGCAAGAAGCCGAGGCGCGCCTGTCGTATTCACTTGATTTGGCGGCCGCTGTGCGCGATGCCGATTTGGTGATCGAGGCGGTGCCGGAAAAGCTTGAATTGAAAAAGCAAGTGTTCGAGACGATTGACGCCCATGCACCGGCGTCGTGCTATTTTGCGACGAATACATCCACCATGAGTCCGACCGAAATCGGTTCGTTCACGAAGCGGCCGGAGCGGGTGATCGCCATGCATTTTTTCAATCCGGTTCATAAAATGAAGCTTGTGGAAATCATCCGTGGCCTTGAGACGAGCGACGAAACGGCGCAAGTGGCCAAAGAAGCGGCCGAGCGAATGGGAAAAGAGACAGTGGTTGTCAATGAATTTCCTGGATTTGTCACGAGCCGGATCAGCGCCCTTGTCGGCAATGAAGCGTTTTACATGCTGCAAGAAGGGGTCGGGACGCCCGAAGAGATCGACAAGGCGATCAAGCTCGGCCTCAATTTCCCGATGGGGCCGTTTGAGCTCGCTGATTTAGTTGGGCTTGATACGAGATTGAACAACTTAAAATATTTGCACGAAAAACTCGGAGAAAAATACCGCCCGGCGCCGCTTTTGGAGCAATACGTCAAAGCGGGGCGGCTTGGCCGCAAAACCGGCCGCGGCGTCTATGACTATACGAATCGGGAAAACAGCTGATTCGCTAGAAAAGGAAGGGAGAGAACATGGGCAGAGAAGTCGTGATTGTGGATGCGGTGCGCACACCGATTGGCCGCTACAAGGGCGCGCTAAAAGAAGTCAGGCCGGATGATTTGGCGGCTGTTGTCATTCGAGCGCTCATCGAGCGAAATCCGAATGTGCCGGTCGAGCAAATTGATGACGTTGTCTTTGGAAACGCCAACCAAGCCGGCGAGGACAACCGAAACGTCGCCCGCATGGCGGCGCTGTTGGCCGGGCTGCCGATTGAGGTCGCAGGGGTGACGGTCAATCGGCTGTGCGGTTCAGGGCTTGATGCGGTCAATTATGCGGCGCGGGCGATTTTGGCCAATGAGGCCGATATCATGATCGCCGGCGGCGTGGAAAGCATGACGCGCGCCCCGTTTGTCATGGCCAAACCGTCAAGCGATTTTCCGCGCGGCAACATCGAGATGTATGACACAACGATCGGTTGGCGCTTTATCAATCCGAAAATGCACGAAATGTATGGCACCGACAGCATGCCGCAAACGGCGGAAAATGTGGCGAAGCGATTCGGCATTACGCGCGAGGCGCAAGATGAGTTTGCTTACGAAAGCCAAATGAAAGCGAAACAAGCGATCGAAACGAATCGGTTTGCCGATGAACTCGTGCCGGTCGTTTATCACGATCGAAAAGGCAACCGCGTTGTCGTCGATAAAGACGAGCATCCGCGTCCGGATACGACGCTTGAGAAACTGGCGAAGCTGCCCCCATTGTTTGAAAACGGCACGGTGACGGCCGGCAACTCTTCCGGCGTCAACGACGGGGCGGCGGCGCTGCTAGTCATGAGCGCAGAGAAGGCGAAGGAACTCGGCCTCAAGCCGCTGGCGGTTTATGTCACTTCGGCTGTCGCCGGCGTCGAACCGGCGGTGATGGGGATAGGCCCGATTTTTGCGACACGCAAAGCGTTGCGCCGCGCAGGGTTGTCGCTTGACGACATCGGACTTGTCGAGCTGAACGAGGCGTTTGCCTCGCAAGCGCTGGAATGCATCCGGCAGCTTGAGCTCGATCGGGCGAAAGTGAACGTCAACGGGGGAGCGATTGCCCTTGGCCATCCGCTTGGCGCGAGCGGCGCCCGCATTTTGACGACATTGATTTACGAAATGCGAAAACGCGGCGTCACCTATGGCTTGGCAACGATGTGCATCGGCGTCGGCCAAGGAATCGCGACGATTGTGAAAAACGCGGACGAACGGTGAGAGCGCCTTGTCTTCGTTCGGCGGAAAGGATGGTTATGTTCAGACGACGGCCCGTCATACAGCCGGTCTGGTTGAATGACGTCTGCCTAAGTTGATGAAGCTGCCGAAGCTGCGGCCGCATGTTTGCATGCCGTTGAGAGCCGCCTGCTTTTTTAGCGGTGCGGCTCTTTTTTATTCCTTTTGTTTTTTCGTCCGTCTTGCCAGCGTGATAAAAGTTTGTTACGATTATATTTCGAAAACAAGATAAAGGGAGCCCATTCACAATGAACACACGCTCAATGATCTTTACGATTTACGGCGACTACATCCGCCATTACGGCGGTGAAATTTGGATCGGGAGCCTAATCCGCCTCCTCCGCGAGTTCGGCCATAACGACCAGGCGGTGCGGGCGGCGGTGTCGCGCATGAGCAAACAAGGCTGGATTCGCGCGGAAAAACGCGGCAATAAAAGCTACTATTCGCTCACGGAACGCGGCGTCAAGCGGATGGAAGAAGCGGCGCGGCGCATTTACAAAACGCGCCCCGAGCATTGGGACGGGAAATGGCGCATTCTCATCTATACGATTCCTGAGGATAAGCGGCATTTGCGCGATGAACTGCGAAAGGAGCTTGTTTGGAGCGGTTTCGGCACGATTTCCAACAGCTGCTGGATTTCACCGAATAATTTGGAGCAACAAGTGTACGACTTGATCGACAAGTATGACATCCGCCCGTATGTCGACTTCTTTCTTGCCGAATACGATGGACCGCATACGAATAAGCAGCTTGTGGAAAAGTGCTGGAACTTAGAAGAGATCAACCAAAAATACGAGCAGTTTATTGCGGTCTACAGTCAAAAATATGTGATTGACAAACATAAAATCGAGCGCGGCGAAATGTCGGACGCGGAATGTTTTGTCGAGCGGACGAAGCTCGTCCATGAATACCGAAAATTTTTGTTCATCGACCCCGGCTTGCCGGAAGAGCTGTTGCCGAATGAGTGGATGGGAAGCCATGCGGCCGCCTTGTTCAACGACTATTATCAACAACTCGCGGCACCGGCCAGCCGTTTCTTTGAAGCGGTGTCTCAAGAAGGGGCAGAGCTTGACAAAAAAGAAGAGGAAGAGATATCGGTGGAATGAACCGGGATGCACGGCGCAACAACAGCTGTGCATCCTGTTTGACGTTCATGGAACGTTCGGTACGGCAACGTGGAAGAAGCATGTTGTCGTCCAAACGATCATCATTGGTGTGGACGCCCACCAATCGTTGTCGATTTTTCATCGCTGTGGGGCGCGGTGTTGACTTACGGCAGTCTTCACTGGTGAAAATAGGCTTCAAAGGAAATTCATACGGTTTAATTGGTGTTCGTTTTTTCTTCGTTATATAAATCAACCATTCGCATCTTCTAAAAAATATGGTATCGTTTATATATAACGTATTTTTCACGGGGTGTGAATATAATGAATGATGTTTGTCGTTTGCTTGATCTTCGTTATCCGATCATTCAAGGGGGGATGGGCAACATCAGCAACGCCGAGCTGGCGAGCGCCGTATCGGAAGCGGGGGGCTTGGAACGATCGGAGCCGGAACGATGACGCCCGATGAGGTGGAGGCGCTGATTATTGAAACGAAGCGGCGCACCAACCGTCCGTTTGCTGTGAACATCCCGCTGCAGGTGACGCCGCACGCCGCGGAGATCGCCGAACTTGTCATCCGCCATCAAGTGCCGGTCGTTTCGCTTTCAGCTGGCAATCCGGCGCCGTGGATTCCACGTTTTGCGGAACATGGCATCAAGGTGATCGTCGTCGTCGCCTCGGTCAGCCAAGCGAAAAAAGCGGAAGCGGCTGGAGCGGATCTCGTCGTCGCTGAGGGGTATGAGGCGGCGGGAATCAACTCGCCGCTCGAGCTGACGACGATGACGCTCATTCCGCAAGTCGTCAGCGCCGTCCGCATTCCTGTCATCGCTGCCGGCGGCATCGGCGATGGGCGCGGGCTGCTTGCCGCGCTGGCTCTCGGCGCCCAAGGGGTGCAGCTCGGCACCAGGCTTGTGGCCACGAAGGAAGCGCCGTTTCATGAAGCGTATAAACAGCGGCTTGTCGAGGCAAAGGAAAATGAAACGGTCATTGTCGGCCGTTCGGTCGGGCGCATCCGCCGCGTCATGCGCACGCCGTATGTCGAGAAGCTGCTGGAGTATGAACAGCAAGGCATGCCGCTCGAGCAGTTTCAAGAATATACATCGGAGGATCGTCATCGCCGCGGCGCCCTCCTCGGCGATTTCCATGAAGGATTTATCAACGCGGGGCAAATCGCTGGCCTCATCGATGGCGTGCCAACGGTGGCCGAGCTGTTTGAACAAATGATGACAGAAGCCAAAACGCAGTGGCAATCATTATCCACACTATTTCGCTGATCGAACGAAGACGCCTGTCAAACGGCGTCTTTTTTTGGCGATGAAAAATTGGTTGATAGAGGATTGATACTAACAATGGACATCGTTACTATAAAAATAGTATTACGTTATTTTAACGTGATAATATTTTTTGTTATATTAACTTGAAAACGCTTTCAAGCGGTGAAGCAAAGGAGAGGGGAAGCGATGAATGTCATGCTATCGCCAAACATGTCACAAAGATTGGATTTGTTTTTCCAAATGCGTGAACATGAACAGGTGGTGTTTTGTCTCGATGAAGCGACCGGCCTAAGGGCGATCATCGCCATTCATAGCACGGCTCTTGGGCCGGCGCTCGGCGGCTGTCGGATGCATCCGTATGCCACGACGGAAGAGGCGCTCGCCGATGCGCTTCGGCTGTCGAAAGGGATGACGTATAAATGCTTGGCTGCCGATGTCGATTTTGGCGGCGGCAAGGCGGTGATCATCGGCGATCCGCGCAAAGACAAATCGCCGGAATTGTTTCGCGCTTTCGGCCAGTTCGTGGAGTCATTAGGCGGCCGGTTTTACACGGGCACGGATATGGGGACGACGCCGGACGATTTTGTGCACGCGCTGAAAGAGACGAATTGCATCGTCGGCGTTCCGGAAGCGTATGGCGGAAGCGGCGACTCATCCGTGCCGACCGCCGAGGGCGTTGTTTACGGCATTCAGGCGACGAACGATGTTGTGTTTGGCAGCAAGCATTTGCATGGCAAAACGTATGCGGTGCAAGGGCTCGGAAAAGTCGGAAAAAAAGTGGCGCTTCGTTTGCTTGAAGAAGGGGCGGATCTGTATGTGTGCGATTTGAACGAAGCGGCAGTCAAAGAGGTCGTGGCGTACGGCAAGCAAATCGGGGCGTCCGTCAAGCCGGTGAACGGAACGGATATTTATCGCGTCGAAGCCGATGTGTTCGTCCCGTGCGCATTTGGCGGCGTCATCAACGATGAAACGATCGCCGAGCTGCGAGTGAAAGCGGTCGTCGGTTCGGCGAACAATCAGCTGGCTGACAAACGCCACGCCCGTATGTTGAAAGAAAAGGGCATCATGTATGCCCCCGATTATATCGTCAACGCCGGCGGCCTCATTCAAGTGGCCGATGAACTGTACGGAGCGAACAAAGAGCGGGTGTTGGCGAAAACGAAAGCGATTTATGATACGCTGCTCGCCATTTATGCGCGGGCTGAATCGGAAGGAATAACGACGATCGAGGCAGCCGATCAATTTTGCGAAGAGCGGCTCGAGAAACGCAAACGCCGCAATCATTTTTTCACGCACCAAAAGCGGCCGAAGTGGGATATTCGACGTTAATGCCGAGTCTATCCATATGAAAAAATGTCTGAAAATACGTAATATAATACCTTATTTTTTAATTCAGAGAAAAACCCTTTTGGAAAGCAGCGATCAAAGAGGCGAGGAGGAATCATTCATGAAACAAGCGATCAAACGATTCGCGATACCGGTCGTTTTCGGAGTTTTGGCGCTCTCAGGCTGTGGGGGAGAAGAGAAGGCCGCGACGAACGGTGCGAAAGAAGATGGAAAGCAGAAAACGTTTACGATTGGCGTCACCCAAATCATTCAACATCCATCGTTAGATGCTGCCTTCAATGGATTTAAAAAGGCGCTCGAAGACGGGGGATTTAAAGAGGGGAAAAATGTTCGGTACAATATCCAAAATGCCCAAGGCGACATGAACAACAGCCAAACGATCGCCAATAACTTTGTATCGGATGGGGTTGACCTCATTTTTGCCAACTCGACTCCGAGCGCGCAAAGTGCGCTCAATGCGACGAAAGACATTCCCATTGTGTTTACATCCGTGACGGATCCGGTCGGCGCCGGTTTAGTTCCATCGATGGACAAGGCAGGGGAAAACATCACGGGAACAACGGACAGCCATCCCGATGCGATTCGCAAAACGATTCAATTCATCGATGAGCAAACGGATGCGAAAACCGTTGGGCTTATTTATAACGCGGGCGAACAAAACTCGTTGGCGCAAATTGAAAAAGTGAAGGAAGCGGCGAAACATACGGATTTGAAGTTGGTGGAAGCCTCCGTTTCGACCACAGCCGAGGTGAAACAGGCGGCAGAGTCGTTAGTTGGCAAGGCAGATGTGTTTTACATCGTGACGGACAACACCGTTGTATCTGCCATTGAATCGGTTGTCAGCGTTGCCAACGAGAAAAAAATCCCTGTTTTTACGGGAGAGCTCGATTCATTAAAACGAGGCTGTTTTGCGGCGTATGGGTTTGATTACTACGATATCGGCTATCAAGCGGGGCAAATGGCAGTCGCCATTTTAAAAGGAGAAGCCAAACCATCAGAGATCAAACCAGAATATCCGAAAAAATTAAAATTGGTGATCAATAAACAAGCAGCGGAAAAACAAGGAATCAAACTGAAGCCTGAATGGGATCAAATGGCGGAATACATCGAATGAAAGGATGAGTGCTGTTGCTGGCGTCCATCACGGGAGCAGTGGAATCGGGACTGATTTACGCCATTATGGCGCTGGGAGTGTATTTGTCGTTTCGTGTGTTGGATTTCCCTGATTTAACCGTGGACGGCAGCTTTGTGACAGGAGCTGCTGTGGCGGCGACGTTGATTGTCAACGGGATCAATCCGTTTGTGGCGACGTGTCTGGCGCTTTTCGTTGGATTCGCTGCCGGGTGTATGACCGGGCTTCTTCATACAGCAGGGAAGGTCAATCCGCTTTTGTCGGGCATTTTAATGATGATTGCGCTTTATTCGATCAATCTTCGCATCATGGGGCGTTCGAACGTGCCGCTTTTGAATGAGAAGACGGTTTTTACAACCATTCAAGAATGGGGGACGAAAATCGGACTTGACTCGGCCGCGGCGAAAACATGGGGAATTCTCCTGTCGATGACGTTGCTTGCTCTTTTGTTTAAATGGTTCACAGACTGGTTTTTACAGACGGAAATTGGGCTTGCGATTCGGGCGACGGGCGATAATCCGCGCATGATTCGCAGCCTGTCGGCGAACACCAATTTGCTCATTGTCTTAGGGTTGGGCCTTTCCAATGCCATGGTCGCGTTCTCGGGGGCGCTTGTTGCCCAGTACGGCGCGTTTGCCGATGTCGGGATGGGAATTGGCATGATCATTATCGGTCTGGCTTCTGTCATTATCGGCGAAGCGGTATTTGGAACGAAAACGATCGCGCGAGCCACGCTTGCCGTGATCGGTGGAGCGATCATTTACCGCATTGTTGTGAGTCTCGCTTTGCGCGTCCAATTTCTCGAAACAGGGGATGTGAAGCTCATTACGGCATGCATTGTCATTTTGGCGCTCGTTGTTCCGCAAATGGTTCGTCAACAAAAAGAGAAAAAACGCAAAGAAGAAAAAAGATGGAATCGAGCGCAGGTGATGGACGTTGCCGCAACGGGAAAGGGTGAGGCGGATGTTGCAGTTAAAAGGGATTTATAAAGTGTTTCATGAGGGAACGCCTGACGAAAAGATCGCGCTCCAAAACATTCATTTAACGCTTCGAAAAGGAGATTTTGTCACTGTGATCGGCAGCAACGGAGCAGGAAAATCAACCTTGATGAATTTGATTTCAGGAGTGTTGTTTCCTGATGAAGGGACGATTTGGATTGACGGTCAAGATGTCACCATGATGCCGGAATACGTCCGCTCCCGCTATATCGGAAGGGTGTTTCAAGATCCGATGGCCGGAACGGCGCCAAACATGACGATTGAGGAGAATTTGGCGATGGCGTATACACGCAATCAAAAGCGCACGCTCCGCCGCGGAGTGACGAAAAAACGGCGCGATGATTTTCGCGAGTTGCTCTCCACCCTTCATCTCGGTTTAGAAAACCGTCTTCAGGCGAAAGTCGGCTTGCTCTCGGGCGGAGAGCGGCAGGCGTTGTCTTTGCTTATGGCGACCTTCACCGAACCTGCCATTTTGCTGCTCGATGAACATACAGCGGCTCTCGATCCAGCCAGAGCGGAGTTGATCACCAACTTAACAAAAGAGATTGTGGAGCGATATCGATTGACGACCTTGATGGTCACCCATAATATGCAGCAGGCCATCGATTTAGGAAACCGCCTCATCATGATGGATAAAGGGCAGATCATTTTCGAAGTGGATGAGAATGAAAAGAAAAGCTTAACGGTAGAAAAGTTGCTCGCAGAATTCCAACGCATTCGCGGGGAACAGCTCGCAAGCGATCGTGCGGTATTGAGCTGATCGATCAGCCATTCAAATACCATGGGGAGGAGGAATGGCATGGAACTCGATTTTCCGATTGTGCAAGTATTGAATGAAGAAGGAACGATTGTGCAGCCTGAATATCGTGAACAAATCACGAAAGAATTGACGATGACGATGTACCGCCATCTGATTCGCACGAGAATGGTTGACCGAAAATGTATCAGCCTGCAGCGGCAAGGGCGCATCGGGACGTATGTGCCGTACGAAGGGCAAGAGGCGTGTCAAGTCGGAAGCGCGCTTGCACTCAACGATGGTGATTGGATGTTTCCGACCTATCGCGATCATGGGGCGATGATGACATTCGGCCGTTCCTTAACGCAAACGCTTTTATACTGGAAAGGGCGGACGGAAGGGTGTGTTCCACCTGAGGGAAAAAAAATCGTTCCGCCGAGCGTTCCGATTGCCACGCAACTCCCTCATGCAGCGGGGGCGGCGTGCGCCGAAAAATGGAAGGGGACGAAAAATGCGGTGATTGTGTACTTCGGTGATGGAGCGACATCAGAAGGAGATTTCCATGAGGGATTGAATTTCGCGAGCGTTTTTGACGCACCTGTCGTCTTTTTCAACCAAAACAACCAATATGCGATTTCCGTTCCGATCACCCGTCAGATGAAGACAAAAACGATCGCGCAAAAAGCGTTGGCGTACGATATTCCCGGTCTTCGCATCGATGGAAATGACGTGTTTGCCGTGTATTTCAAAACAACTGAGGCGCTCGAGCGGGCGAGAAACGGAGGGGGGCCGACGTTAATCGAAGCGGTGACATGGCGTTATGGCGCCCATACGACGTCGGATGACCCGTCCAGATATCGCGACCAGGAGGAAAGCAAGAAACGGCGCGAAACGACCGATCCGATCAAGCGGGTCGAGCGGTTGATGCAGCGGGAAGGCTGGTGGGATGAAGAGTGGGCAAATCAAGTGCAAGCGGAAGTGGACGCGGAAATCGAGCAGGCGGTTGTGGAAATGGAGAGCTATCCAAAAGCGAATGTATCTGACATGTTTGACTTTGTGTTCGCCCAACCGACATGGACGATTGCGGAGCAGAAAGAAGCGTATCTTCAGTGGAAGCGGGGGATGGAAAGGTGATCACCAAAGTAGGCGTCAAATCGCTCACCATCGTGCAAGCGGTCAATGATGCGCTTCGTACCATGCTAAAAGAGCATGAAGATGTCATCCTGCTCGGGGAAGATATTGGAAAAAATGGTGGTGTGTTTCGCGCCACCGAAGGATTGCTTGAGGAATTTGGTGAGGAGAGGGTGATGGACACGCCGTTAAGCGAGGCAGGATTTACTGGTGCAGCGATTGGAATGGCGCTTGGTGGATTTCGTCCTGTCGTAGAAATTCAGTTTTTAGGTTTTATCTATCCAGCCTATGAACAAATCATGACCCATGCGGCACGCATGCGTGCGCGGACGAGAGGGCATTTTACCGTGCCCTTGGTCATTCGCGCCCCGTACGGCGCAGGGGTGCGGGCCCCGGAAATTCATTCCGACAGCACGGAAGCGCTGTTTACCCATATGCCAGGCATCAAAGTCGTCTGTCCCGCGTCGCCGTATGACGCCAAAGGGTTGCTCATCGCCGCGATTGAAGACCCGGACCCTGTTCTCTTCTTAGAACCGATGCGCAGTTATCGTGCGTTTCGCGAAGACGTTCCGGAAGGAAAATATACGATTGAAATTGGCAAAGGGAAAAAACTACGTGAAGGGGACGACGTGACCGTCATTGCATGGGGAGCCATGGTGCCGGTCGCCATAAAGGCGGCGGAAGAAGCGAAGAAAAAAGGGATTGATGCCGATGTCATCGACTTGCGTACGCTTTACCCGCTTGACAAGGACATCATCGCCGAGTCGGTGCAAAAGACAGGGAGAACCGTGATCGTTCAGGAAGCGCATGCGACGGGTGGATTGGCCAATGATATTCTCGCTGTCATCAACGATACTTCGTTTTTCTATCAAAAAGCGCCGGTCGAACGGGTGACGGGATTTGACGTTCCTGTGCCGTTTTTCGCTTATGAAGACGATTATTTGCCAACGCCAGCGCGCGTTTTGCATGCCATCGAAAAAGTGATGAATTTCTAGCGGCGCGAGAGGAAGACATGAAATTCCCTTTTTGTCCGCACCCAAGCAGCAACGAATGTTTGTTAGAAGCGGTAGAAGCATTGAGATCAGGAATCATTCATCTTTTGCCAATGAAACAGAAAGCAAGTTCGGAAAACACCGCCTCGCCGCATTGAAACGGTTTTTCGAGTGTGGAAGATGATTGTGCAAAACACGGATGAATCATAAACGAAGAGCCATGCCCTCTGGCTGGCTCTTTTTCTTTTAAAAGCTGTACGAACAGATGGCCGCGAATATCGTTTTTTCGTGCAACCATCTGTTCTCTGATGATTTTGTTTTGATCATCTCGCGCCGAGAAGCCCCCCCACTTGAAGTGGGCGGGGATGGCTTGGTTAACAGCTTGCTGTGAGGCGGGTGTTCTCAAGAATCTCCCACCTTTAAGCGTTTAGCGTAGGTGGGAGAGCGTTCAAGGCGTTATTACCGATGATTGGCCAGCTGTTCGCGATACTCTTTTCCTTTTTGCACGTATGTATCAATCGACAGCTGGATGAGCTCAAGGTCTTTGTCCGTCAGTTCACGCACCACTTTTCCAGGCGAGCCAATGACGAGTGAGCGGGGCGGAATCTTTTTGCCGGACGGAATCAACGTGTTGGCGCCGATGATGCATTCTTCACCGATTTCGGCCCCATCCAAAATCGTCGACCCCATGCCGATGATCGAGCGCCGGCGGATCGTGCAGCCGTGAAGGATCACATTATGCCCGACCGTCACTTCATCTTCAACAATGAGCGGCGACCCTTCGTACAAATGGCAGGTCGTATTGTCTTGAATGCTCGTTCGAGCGCCGATCGTAATCGGTCCTTCATCGCCGCGCAGCACGGCATTGAACCAAATGGTCGATTCCGGACCGACGGTGACGTCTCCGATCAAATAGGCTCCCGGGGCAATGAATGCGGTTTCATGAACATTCGGACGTTTTCCGTTATACGGGTATAGCATCCCCACATCCCCCTTCATTTTATGTGTCATGATCAGTATAACACATTTTGCACGGGGGAGAAAATGGACGGAATGAACAATGTCTTTTCCCATCATCAATAAGCATAGATTCATGCACAATGCCTCGCGGAGCGAAAGCGGCAATGAGGCGGGCATCAGCCTTTGAGGGCAAGGCGAAGATCTGAAATTGCCGCTTCATGTTCAAGCGACCGGCGGCATAACATATCGATGATCCGCTCTTGGCGCAGCAATAGTTGCATTTGTTGCTCTTGATTCTGTTCAAGCCGTTTCACGATCACATCGATTTCCCGAATGGCTTGATGAACAGCGGCAACTCCTTTTTGCCATTTCAGCTTTGACTTCATTCAGCTCTGCTTTTGTCGCCGCATTGGTTTTGATGTCCTCGAGCTCCTGCTTGGTCGCCAGATTGTTTCTCATCTCTGACATTTCTTGCTGTATGACCCAATCTTGTCCAAAACAAGACGCCACGGTTCGCTCATTGGCAACATCCGTTCTGAATTGGCAATGAAGATAAGGAATTTGCGGTGGGCGCAAAGATGCAGGTGAAATGGAAGAGAGGAAATGGTGCTGTTGCGGAAGCGACGATTCCCTGTCATTGATTATACATGAATCAACAAGACGCGGAAAAGATTTTTTCTGTACGATGAAAAGATGTATTTTTTATTTGAATAATATTATTTTTCTTAATGTTTCTTTATTATAACCCGTGGTGCTAGATAAAACTCAGACAAGCATAAAAATAGCCCTTGCTGGCGGATCTCCAGTAGAATGAAAGTGTCACCCAACATTCGAAAGGAGAGATCCCCCATGCAAGAGCACTTTCATTTTACTACAGATCCAGCCAAACTTCAAAAACAATATGCCGCTATTTTCTATTTTGTTTCTGCCCAACTGTCGTTGATTCAAATGTATCTTCATCGCCGCAACCGTCACTTGGTCAAGCAAGAAGACGAAGTGGTCATGGCGGTTCACCTTTTGGGGAAGCTGCTGGGCTTTTCTTCCGAACGAGCCTGGCATCGTTTTGTCACGGGAAATTTGTTCACAAACGGCTCGTTTCTTGAACGCTCCCGATACAACCGCCGCTGCCGAGCGCTTGGTTTCGCCATCAAATGGATCCGTCATGAGCTGGCGAAACGTGGCCAACACCATGCTTATGCGGTCGTCGACAGCTTGCCTCTTCCGTTGTGCCATCCCGCAAGAATGCAGCGCGTCAAGCGGTTTCGAGGGATCGCGGATATGGGGTATTGTGCTTCCAAAAAGCAATGGTACTACGGTTTCAAGCTGCATCTTCAAGTGACCAATCAAGGGCTGGCCATGGGCTATGTCGTGACGGAAGCGTCCTGCCACGACGTCAAAGCCGCTGAAACGGTGATGACTCAAATCCCTCATCCCTACAACTTTGGGGACAAAGGGTACATCAGCCACGCTCTTCGAGAAAAGCTGTACGAAGAACACCAAGCCGCGTTCTGGACACCGTCTCGACACAATCAAAAGCACGGCCCATCCAAGGCATGGGAAGAATGGATCAGGAAAAAACGCAAAGTCATCGAGACGGTGTTTTCGATTCTCGTAGACCAATACCGGATCACCGACATTCGAGCGAATTCCATGGCCGGGTTTGAAGTGGCACTCGATGGCATCTTGTTGGCTTATTCCTTGGTCACACTAGGGCTGGTTGAGCGCTGACGCTCAACTAGCACCACGGGTTATTATAATATGAAATTATGAATCATGCAAAATTTTTTTGACAATATAAACATAATGAATTATTATATTAAAAGAATTTAAAGGAGGTAAGTAGTGGTTATGTCATCCATTGACAAGCAACAAATCGCTGCCAGCGTTCCCCAGCGCGGCTTTTTCGGCCATCCGAAAGGGTTGTTTACGCTCTTTTTCACGGAATTTTGGGAACGCTTTTCGTATTACGGTATGCGCGCCATTTTAGTGTATTACATGTATTATGAAGTATCGAAAGGCGGGCTCGGGCTTGATGAGCATCTGGCGCTCGCGATTATGTCGATTTATGGGGCGCTGGTGTACATGTCCGGAATCATTGGCGGTTGGCTTGCTGACCGGGTGTTTGGCACGTCGCGCGCGGTCTTTTACGGCGGCCTTCTCATTATGGCCGGTCATATCGCCTTGGCGATTCCAGGCGGGGTGGCGGCGCTGTTTGTGTCCATGGCGCTCATTGTCTTGGGAACTGGGTTGTTAAAACCGAACGTTTCGAGCATTGTCGGCGATATGTACAAGCCTGGCGATGACCGCCGCGACGCCGGATTCAGCATTTTTTACATGGGGATTAACCTTGGCGCCTTTTTGGCTCCGCTTGTTGTCGGTACCGCGGGGATGAAGTATAACTTCCACCTCGGCTTCGGACTTGCGGCCGTCGGGATGTTTCTCGGATTGATTGTCTTCATCGCGACAAGAAAGAAAAACCTCGGGTTGGCCGGGACGTATGTGCCGAATCCATTGACGCCAGCGGAAAAGAAAAAAGCGGCTTCCATCATGGCCGTAGGGGCGGTCGTGATTGCCGTGCTGCTAGCCATCTTGATTCCAAACGGCTGGTTCACTGTGGAAACGTTTATTTCTCTTGTCGGCATCTTAGGCATCATCATCCCGATCATCTATTTTGTCGTCATGTACCGCAGCCCGAAAACGACGGCTGAAGAGCGGTCGCGCGTGATCGCGTACATTCCGTTGTTCATCGCTTCAGCGATGTTTTGGGCCATTCAAGAACAAGGATCGACCATTTTGGCGAACTATGCGGACAAGCGGACACAGCTGGATGTCGCCGGCATTCACCTTTCACCGGCTTGGTTCCAATCGCTGAACCCGTTGTTTATCATCCTCTTAGCGCCGGTGTTCGCGTGGATGTGGGTGAAGCTTGGCAAACGGCAGCCGACGATCCCGCAAAAATTCGCGCTCGGCTTGTTGTTCGCCGGCCTGTCGTTCATCGTTATCCTCGTGCCGGGCCATTTAAGCGGCGGAGGGCTCGTCCATCCGATCTGGCTTGTGTTAAGCTATTTCATCGTCGTGCTTGGTGAACTTTGCCTGTCCCCGGTCGGCCTGTCGGCGACGACGAAACTTGCGCCTGCGGCCTTCTCAGCGCAAACGATGAGCCTTTGGTTTCTATCGAACGCCGCCGCGCAAGCGATCAACGCTCAGCTTGTGCGCTTCTATACGCCCGAAAACGAAACGGCCTATTTCGGCACGATCGGCGGGGCGGCGGTTGTGTTAAGCGTCATCTTGTTTTTGCTCGCCCCGAGCATTCAGCGGCTCATGAAGGGCGTTCGTTAATATCACGCTGATGTTTGTATCAACAGGGAAAACAGATGATCCAAAAGATTACAAATCTGTGACAGGATGCTCTGCGTTGGCAGAGCTTCTTTTTTTATTCAAAAAATATTTACATAAATCAAAAAATAAGTTCAGATGGTGTTTACAAAAATGGATTACGATGGAATAGAAAAAGAGGAAAGGGGAGAAAAGCGGATGGCGTTTCTTGAGCTGGTTGAGGTGACGAAATCGTATGGAGGCAAAAAGAGCGCGGTCGAGAATGTGAATGTCGCGATTGAATCAGGGGAGTTTTTTGTTCTTGTCGGCCCATCGGGATGCGGCAAAAGCACGATTTTGCGGCTGATCGCTGGCCTTGAGCCGCTGACATCAGGATATGTATTGATCGATGGACAAGTGGCGAATGATTGGCCCCCTCACGCCCGCCGGTTATCGATGGTCTTTCAAAATTATGCGCTATATCCCCATTTGACGGTGGAGCAAAATATGCGGATTGTCTTGCAGGCGCAAAAGGTGCCGAAAGAAGAACAAGTGAAACGTTGCATGGAAGCGGCGGAATTGCTTGGATTGACCGATGTGCTACATAGGAAGCCGCGGGAATTGTCAGGGGGGCAGCGTCAACGCGTCGCCTTAGGGCGGGCGATCGTGGCGAGAACGCCGCTTTGTTTGATGGATGAACCGCTCTCCAATTTAGATGCCAAGCTGCGTGCGAAAATGAGGAGCGAGCTTCGACGCTTGCAGCGTCAGCTCGGCATGACCGTTATTTATGTCACTCACGATCAAACGGAAGCGATGACCATGGCTGATCGGATGATGATTTTGCATGACGGCCGTCCGCAACAAATCGGCAGTCCGCTTGATGTATACAATAGCCCAGATAACACGTTTGTCGCTTCATTTATTGGAACACCGCCGATGAATTTGGCGGAAGCGCATGTGCTGGAACATTCGCTCTTATTGCAAAACGAGCGGCCCATCCGTCTTCTGCGTCGTTCTTTGCCGAAGGCTGAACGGGTGATCGTCGGACTGCGGCCGGAACATATTGAGCCGGCGGAATCAGGAGAAGAATCTATGGCCGTCAAAGTCAGCCATGTCGAGTGGCTCGGCAATGAAACGTTAGTGACGTTTGAGTTGGCAAAAAATCTTTATTGGACAGCACGATGGAATGGACAATGGCGCATCCGTTTGGGAGAAGTGGTGCCATTGACGTTTGATGAGCAGGATTTCCTGTTTTTCGATGCGTCTGGAAAGCGAATTGGAGCCCCGTCCATCAAGCGGGAGGAGGTGTGGGTTCACCAATGAATGAGCGTGTTTCAACGGTTCCCTCCCCAGCGCCATGGTCGGTCCGGACGAAGCGGGAGGCGCGGCAGGCCGCAATAAAATCGTGGTTGGAAGGGATGGTGTATCTTTGTCCTTCGCTCCTACTGTTTGGCGTGTTTCTCTTTTACCCGTTGGGGAGAACGATGTATTTAAGCGTGTTTCACACCGATTATCAAGGGCACCCGACGGAATTTGTCGGTTTGGCGCATTTTGTTGCTCTTCTTCAAGATGCATCGTTTTGGCATAGTTTGAAGGCGACGGTTCTATTTGCGGCGCTCACTGTCCCGACGACGGTCGCCGTTTCGTTCGGTTTAGCGTTGCTCGCTCATGAAACACGGAAAGGAATCGGGATCTTTCGGACGATTTTTGCCTCTACGATGGGGATGAGCGTGGGAGTCGCTTCGGTGATTTGGATGTTTATGTACAATCCGGCGATCGGGATCATCAATCGTTTGGTGTCCGCGATCGGCGGGACTCCTGTTTCATGGCTTCTTGACCAGGACACGGCATTGTATGCGGTGGCGGCGGCGACGATCTGGATGAATATCGGACTGACCTTTTTATTGTTGCTGGCCGGTCTGCAAAACATCGATCCATCCTTGTACGAAAGCGCCCGCATCGCTGGAATGAGCTATTGGCGCCAGCTGTGGACAGTGACTGTGCCGCTGTTGTCGCCAACGTTGTTTTTTGTCACGACGGTCTCGCTTATTCAAGCGCTGCAAACGTTTGGACAAATTGACTTTTTAACGAAAGGCGGGCCGGTGGAGGCTACGAATGTGTTCGTTTACGCGATTTACCGGGAAGCGTTCGTCAACTATCAGTTTGGTTCCGCGAGCGCGCAAGCCCTTGTCCTTTTTCTCATCATCGCCATCGTCACGTTTTTGCAGTTTCGGTTTGCTGAGAGGAAGGTGCACTACCAATGAAAATAGCGCGGGCAACGGCTCACTATGTGTTGTTATGCCTATGCTCGGTTGTAATCTTGTTTCCAGTGGCTTATGCTCTTCTGATGAGTTTGATGGATGGAGCCGCTATTTTGTCAGGACGCCTATGGCCTGAGAAGGGGACATTGGTCAATTATGAGGCCGCGTTTCAACAGGCTCCGCTTGGGAGATATTTATGGAACAGCTTTTTTGTGGCTTTCATGATTACAGTGGGGCGCCTCATCGTGTCAAGTCTCGCCGCTTTCGCTTTTGTGTTTCTCCGCTTTCCCGGTCGGGATCGGTGGTTTTACGTGTGCATTGCCACGATGCTCGTTCCGTGGGAAGCGACTGTGATCCCAAATTTTTTGACCATCCAAGCGCTTGGCTGGACAAACCATTACGCAGGACTCATCGTGCCGTTTTGGGCGATGGCGTTTGGCATCTTTTTATTGCGGCAACAGTTTAAGCAAATTCCGCACGAGCTGTATGAGGCGGCGCAGTTATCTGGGATGGGGAATTTCCGCTTTTTTTGCCGCGTCGTGCTGCCGCTTTCAAAAACGAGTTTGGTGACGCTGGCTGTTTACAGTTTTTTGGACGCTTGGAATATGTATTTATGGCCGCTGCTCGTTACAAACGATGACCGCGTCCGCACCGTGCAGATCGGGCTCAAGCAGCTGCAGACGCAAGAGATCGCCAGCAGCTGGGGCGTCGTTATGGCAGCGGCGGTTATCGCGATGCTTCCAACTTTGTTGCTGTTGTTTGCTGGACAGAAGCAATTGCGAAAAGGGCTTATGCAAGGAGCGATTCAATAGCGAGGAGGAGAAACAAGATGAGAAAGGTTTTAGCCAGTTTCTTAGCTTTAATGTTTATTGGATTTGCCGCGGGATGCTCAAGCGAAGATGCGGGCGAAGCGGCGGGAGGCAAAACAGAAGTGGTGTTTTGGCATTCGATGAGCGGGGATTTGGAGCCGGTCTTAAATGACATTGTCGCTGATTTTAACCAAACCCATCCAGAGATTGAGGTGAAGCCAGTATTTCAAGGCACCTATGAGGAGGCGCTGACGAAATGGAATGCGGCAGCAGGGACAAAAGACGCCCCGACGATCATGCAGACGTTTGAAGTCGGAACAAAGCATATGATCGACAGTGGAAAGATTGTTCCAGTGCAAACGTGGATCGATAAAGACAAGTATGATGTCTCACAATGGGAGAAAAACATTGTCAATTATTATACCGTGAACGGGCGGATTTACTCGATGCCATTTAACTCATCCACCCCTGTACTCATTTATAACAAAGATGCGTTCCGAGAAGCCGGGCTTGATCCGGAAAAACCGCCTCTCACCTATAGCGAGTTGAAGGAAGCGGCGAAAAAGCTGACAAAGAAAAAAGGAAAAGAAACCGAACGGTACGGATTCTCGATTTTGAACTACGGCTGGTTTTTTGAAGAAATGGTGGCCGTACAAGGCGGACTGTATGTGAACAACAACAATGGACGGAGCAGTGATGCGACAAAAGCAGTATTCAATGGAGATGAGGGGAAGCGCGTATTTGAGCTGATCAGCGACATGTACCGAGACGGCACGTTTTACAACGCCGGTCAAAACTGGGACGACATGCGCGCCGCCTTCCAAGCAGGAAAAATCGCCATGTATTTGGATTCGTCCGCTGGTGTAAAAACGTTGATCGATAACTCGCCATTTGACGTTGGCGTTTCGTATTTGCCTGTCCCGGATGGCGTGGAACGTCAAGGCGTCGTAATTGGCGGCGCTTCGCTCTGGATGATGAAAGGAAGCAGCGAAAAGGAGCAAAAAGCGGCGTGGGAGTTCATGAAATACTTGACAACCGCTCCTGTCCAAGCTGAGTGGCATGTGCGCACAGGGTATTTTGCCATTAACCCGGCTGCGTACGATGAGCCGCTCGTCAAAGAGGAGTGGGCGAAATACCCACAATTAAAAGTGACGGTGGATCAGCTGCATGAAACAAAATCAACCCCTGCTACCCAAGGGGCGCTCATCACCGTCTTCCCTGAATCTCGGCAACATGTCGTGAAAGCGATGGAACGGTTGTACGAAGGAATCGATCCGCAAAACGCGCTCGATCAGGCGGCGGAAGAGACAAATCGGGTGTTGCAGGAGGCCGGAAACTGACCTGACCAACCGGACAAGCGTCCAGGTGGAGCTGCCGGATAGGCAAATCCAATGCTCGTTCGGGAAACCGATCTCCTTAATCAGTGAAGGGTTCTGCAAGGACCAGGCATGGAGGTACCGTCAAGAATTTTGTGTAATGTAAGATAGATAGGGTATCTCTGAAATGGATTTGGAATGGATAGGGAACCGGTTTCCTTCACACAAGAGACTGAATATTCAGTCTCTTGTGTGGAAAGGGAAAATCCCCTTATTTTGTTTATTTACAATATTTGGTTAACAATAACGTTCTTCAAACATTCGTTGAAGGGCTTCTTGCGCTTCGGCAAATCCTCGCAACTTTCGCCCTGCCCATTTCTCGTTAAAGTCCTGTATCGTCAAATATACGACTTTTTCAGCGGCTTCTAAACTGCTCAAACTGTTCATCGGTTTTAGGCGTTTCCGAATCTCCTTGATCGTTCGTTCGATGGCATTGGTCGTATAAATCACACTTCGAATACTGCTTGGATAGTCCATAAAGGTGAGAAGGACATCCAACTCATTTGCCCAAGATTGGACTTCCCTTGGGTATTTGTGAGACCATTTGGATTGAAACTGTTGAAACATCTCCAATGCGATTTCTTTATTCGGAGAACGATAAATGAGTTTCAGGTCCTCCGCCATTTCGAATTGATCTTTTTTCCGAACACGGCTGAGGGTGTTGCGGACTTTGTGCACGACACAGCGCTGCACATCGGCTTTCGGATACACCGCCTTAAAGGCTTCCTCCAACCCCGGAAGGCCATCGAAGACGCCAAGAAGCACTTCCTTGACGCCTCTTTTGTAGAGCTGTTGGAGAATCTCCTGCCATACATAGGCGCTTTCTTGTCCTCCTACGAAGAAATCAAGAATTTCACGATACCCTTCTTCGTTCACCCCCAATACCACATAAATAACTTCTTTCTCTACCGTATCCCGGCGAAGTTTCACGTACAAGCCGTCCAAATATAAGACCGAATAACGCTGGTGTAGTGGACGAGCGTGCCATTTCTCGATGTCTTCCTTCACGACATCGGTAATCCGGCTGATCGTCGCAGGAGAATAGGTGCTTCCTAGAATTCGTTCGATAAACTTGCCAATTTCACGCGTGCTCATGCCACTTTGGTACATCCTAATGATTGCTTCCTCCAGCCAGCCCGTGTGCCGTTGGTAAGGGGCAAACAACTGTGTTTGAAATTCCCCGTTTCGGTCTCTTGGAACCAAAAGACCCTCAATCCGGCCATATTGTGTATCTAGATTTCGCTGATAGTAGCCGTTTCTCATATTCGGCGTTCCAGCCTGTTCGATTTCGAGGAAATTTTTGATTTCTTCCCGCATAATCAGTTCTAATTTTTCTTTTACAAACTGACGAATGGCATTTTCCAGTTGATTTGCCCAGTCGACATTCGGTATACTTCTTTTAGACATAGGTAGGGTACTCCTTTCTCTGGAATGTGTTGTGGTCCAAATCAGAGAATACCCTACCTTTTTTCTTTTGTTCTAGCAAAATGCTTTACACAAAATTTTATACATCATCGGCATGGACAAGGGCATTTACGTGTAATGTCATACGGAACGATTAGCGATGGCAAAAAAGATTGCCATCGCTAATCGTGTTGATCGGAAAGTTATTCTAAAAAATCAAATAAATAATTTTTTCCAAACTGTAGGGTGCGAAATGTAAGTTGTATCGATTTTATTTTCTTAAATATTGCTTTTTTATTGAGTATGTTATAATCCAAAAAACACAAGGGGTATACACAAATAAAAATACATTATAGGCTATTTCAGGCTCCCCTATATATATTATTTTATCTACTCCAAAATTGATCACCCAATATATTATTACGATAATAAAATAGGCTATAGCATGCAGGAGAAATGATATAGGAGGATTCATTTGATTTATTCTTTGTAATACGTAGTCTATCAATAAGGAGATTGGTATACCGAACAAAATAACTAGCGGAAGTACACATATTATAGAGTAGAGTAAGGACTTGACAAGAACTTCTAATAGTCCCTCTAAAATATTTAATTCCTTTGATACAGTGACACCTTTGGATTCAATTAGATAATATAAAAAACCTGAATTAATTGAAGTTAGTATCCCTGATATCAATTTTATCTTTATATCCCTAAACAATGAAATCCTCCCTCTAGAAATGTTTCCTTGATGAAAAGTCGTTAACGTCGTCTTCTTTTATCGTATCAACAGTTTGCGACTATTGTAAAGATGTTTTGTCACGGATTTAGGGAAGATATTGAAGATATTAAAGCGCCAAAATCATAGAGTTTTCTTCGTGATACACCGGTGGCTATGTCGTTGACAATGGTGCTGTTATTTTTTGTCGTTGCTCCGTTTGCCGGAAAATCGTTTATCGAGAAGGAGTTAAGCGGCGGTGTCAATTTTCTTGTCTTCTCTCTTATGCAAGGAATCACGTTTGCTGCAGGAGTCTATGTCGTACTAGCAGGCGCACTGGTCACAGGTGCGCCGCCCATGGGGTACATCCTAACCCGATGGGACGGGGTGATGACACCCCCCTAAACTTGGGCGTTGTCCGAACCAGAAATGGATGAGGACGCAAACGATCCAAGAATCCCATGCCTTTAAGCGTGTGGAGTGTCAATCTACTTTCTTCAGCAAATACATCTCCTCCTCCACTTTCGCGATGCGGCTAAGTTGATAATCAAGCCGCTGATGAATGAGGGAGATGTCTTCTTTTGTCGCCATTTGCTCGCGAAGGCGGGAAAGATCGTCTTTTGTTGCCATCTGCTCGCGAATGCCGGCCATTTCTCCGCGGAGGTTGGCGATTTCATGGCGCATGCCGTCTTGAATGCTGCGCTGTTCGAGTTGATTGTCGCGGATCGCTTTGATCATGTCCGTGTTTTCTTTCATCTGCTCTTTCAGCCAGCGCAACTCTTCTTCCTGCTTGTCCATCCGCTGTTCCAGTTTGTCCATTCGTTGTTCAAGTTGGCCCAATTTTTGCTTCACCGTTTGCATGTCTTGCTTCAGGACGGACATGTCATCGACAAGTCCTTGAACAAGTGTGGTTAACTGCCGCAACAGCTCTTCCGTCAACTACCCCCACTTAGCTAACGCTTGAAGTGGGGGCTTGCAACTCCCCAGAAGTACAAGCGGACTTCGTCCTCCTTCCTTGACTTGGGGTTGCATCAGGGCAGGTTGACAACTACCCAACGACGCAGGTCATGCCTGCATCGTTACCGATTCTCTCGGTGTGTCTGTTGGCAGTACTTGGCTTCCAC
This sequence comes from Geobacillus sp. PLS 41, assembly GCF_056494105.1. NCBI lineage: Bacteria > Bacillati > Bacillota > Bacilli > Caryophanales > Anoxybacillaceae > Geobacillus > Geobacillus sp. PLS 41. The sequence goes on from NZ_CM151395.1 coordinate 2,096,818, forward strand.
ACACAACAGACGGATCTACGCTCGATGTTTTACGGTTACAACGTTTCCTGTAACCAACTCCATACATCGAGTAGCAGTTATTGGAGTGCCTTTATTAAACGGTTTTCTCCACGCCTTTATTATATCATACACAAAAGAAAAGGGGAACGCGCATTCCTCTCCCACTTACTCCCTTTGGTCGTTGAAGTGGGAGTCTCCTGCGCGAAATAGGATGAAGAAACCTCCCTATCGAGAGGGGATTTTGCTTGGGGCGTTTCAACCATGAAACGTGAGGAGTCCGAGATGTGGAAATAGGAGAGGAAACGCCTACAAGCTCATTATATCATGGCTTGGCTAGGCCATCATTCCTAAATTGAGGGAAAGAAAAGGGATAAAGAGGGGGTGTGTTGAATACGTCATTAGCAGAAGTTTTGGCAGTTTGAAGAAAATAGATGGATGGGAGAGGGAGCATGAACGCATGGATCAAGGGAAGAAATGCGGCGCTTCTGTGTATGGCGTCGATCTTTTTATTTTCCTGCGGCAACGCAGCTGATCGCGGCGTCGAGGAAGTGCTGGCAGCGCCAAACGAACTGGCGGGGCAAACAATCGAGCATCCGCCGCTGCCGAGTGCGGCTGACAAAGCGGCGATGGCGCTCGCTGCAAGGAAACAAGCGGCGCCGAAACCGAGCGAGGTGCGCATCACCATCAGCGCAGCGGGGGATGTGACGCTCGGGCGCGATGAAAATTATGGCTATGCGTATTCGTTTGATGAAGAAGCAAAGAAGCACGGCTTGCGCTATTTTACGAAATACATTGAGCCGATCTTCAAAAAGGACGATTTTACGACCGTCAATTTGGAAACGACGCTGACGACCTCGACGCGCAAGGCAAGCAAGACATTTCGTTTCCGCGGCCACCCGAGTTATGCGAAAATCTTAACTTATGGCGGCATTGAGGCGGTGAATCTGGCCAATAATCATACATACGATTATTTGCAAAAAGGATATAACGATACGATCGCCAGTCTAAAAAAAGAAAAGATCGGTTATTTCGGCCGTACGCTTCGGCTCATGAAAACGGTCAAAGGCATTCAAGTCGGGGCGCTCGGCTATGAAGGTTGGAGCAATACCAGCACGTTGCGCAAGCAAATCGCCAACGATATTCGCACGCTTCGGAAACAAGGAGCCGACATCATTCTAGTCCATTTCCATTGGGGAGTGGAACGAAGCTATGTGCCAAACAGCACGCAAAAGGTGCTCGGCCGCTTTGCGATTGACAGCGGCGCCGATTTGGTCGTCGGCCATCACCCGCACGTCGTGCAAGGGATCGAGGAGTACAAAGGCAAATTTATTGTCTACAGTTTAGGGAATTTTATGTTTGGCGGAAACAAAAACCCGAGCGACAAAGATACGTTTGTTTTCCAGCAGGTGTTTTCTTTTCAAAACGGCAAGCGGACGGCCAAAAAAGAAATCCGCGTCATCCCGTTTCGCATTTCATCGGTGACGACAAGGAACAACTACCAGCCGGTGCCGTTAGCGGGAGGGGAAGCAGCCCGAGTGAAACGGAAAATTGTTTCGCTGTCGGCGAAAATCAAAAAGCCGACTTGGACCGCGTACGAAGTGAAGTAAAAAAGGATGGCCCTTGTTTCGGCCATCCTTTCGCTTTTTGCAAGGTTAAGAGCGATCATTGATTAAGTTGGCGACGAGCACGTACCGCTGCGGAGCAGGGCCGACGTAGCGGAACGGATAGCACGTGGAAACGGTGAGTGTCGCTTTCGGCTTTGGAACGATGACCGTCCGGTCGTCGGCGTCGACGATGCGCACTTTGCGCACTTTATAGGTGAATGTGCCGGCGGACGTACGGACGATCAAGATATCGCCTTGGCCGACTTCGCCAAGACGGCGGAAGACCGTGTCGCGATGGCCAGAAAGCACGCAGTTGTCCGCCTCTCCTGGCAGGACACTGCCGGCGTAATGGCCGACCCCTTTTTTCAACTCGTCTTCATCTGTACCGTGGTAAATCGCTAGGCTCATGTTGAGCTTCGGGATGATGAGTTCGCCGATTTGTTCGCCGATTTTGGGCTGTTTTGGGTAGAGTGAACTTTGGATTTGCATCGGCGCAGCGCCTGTTTGTCTCTCTATTTCAACAGACAGCGGCTTGACCGCTTCCAAGCCGTTTTTCCACTTCAAGCCGCTAACGGCGGCTACGGCGATTCCTGCTGCGATCAAGCTTGCTCCAAAAAAGCGCACGAGCCGTTTCCGGTTCATTTATTTCGCCTCGGCTCCTTGGCGGAAGCGGACAAGGAATGCGCCGGCACCGATTAAGGTCAAACCAAAAAGCATATAAGCGGCATACGGGGATGCCGTCTTCGGCAGTTTCGCTCCGGCTTCGGTCCGCTTCAGCGGTTTCGGCGGCGCCGGTTTCACCACTTTTTCGATTTTCGCTGCCTGGCCGCTCTGTTGCAAGTCTTCGCCGATTTCATCGAATATGTCGGAGGCAAACATCTCTTCGGTCACGACAAAATCAGCCAGCAGCTCGCCTTCGGTGCTGTAAATTTCAACAAGCAAATCGTAGCCGTTCGCTGATTCCATTGTCAGCAGCGTCGACAGGCTGAGCGGCTTTTTCTCGCCACCTTTTGTCAAATAAAACTTCGCTTCCAGCTGAAATGTGGAAAGCAGGTCGGTCCATACATTGGCGATCTCAGCGATTTGCGTTGGCGATAGCTCCGTCACGCTCGTAAAATCGTACGCACCGATCGCCTCAAGCCGTTGGCCGATTTCTTCCATTTTCTCGGCGAATTGCGGATCTTCCATATTAAGCGATTCAAAATGGTTATAGAGCTTTTCCAACTCTGCGTCCGTCAAACCAAGCTCGTCTAAATCCGGAAGCAAGTAGTCGATGACGGCCTCCGACAGTTCCTCGACCGTCGCATAATTGTCAAGCGAATCGCCGTTTTTAGACAGCAGTTTTTCCAATTGCGTTTTCGTCATGCCAATTTCTTGTAAAAATTTGTTTAATGTTTCTTCGGTCAACGGCGTCAAATTTCGATAATAATCGACGATATCTTTCAGCTCGCCGATCGAGTGGTAATCGGCCAACGATTCGCCGTGCCGATCAAGAAGGGCGATGAGCTCTTCCTTTGTCATTCCGCGTTCGTTTAGAAAGGCGGCCAGCGTTTCATCCGTGATTGGAACGGAGTAATCTTTAAACAGTTCGATATATTCTTCCAGATCATTGTAAAATAAAAACACATCAGTAATGGCCTGTGACTCTTCCATTTCTCCATTGTCGATGAGCATTTGTCGAAGCTGTTGTTCGGTCAATCCGTGTTTGGCGAGCAACTGAGCTAAATTTTCTTCCGTGAGCGGCTCGCCGAACTCACGGCGCATTTCGTCCACGCTGTCAAACTCATCGAGCGAATAGCCTTCATAGTCCAAATAATTTTCCAGCTCTTCGACTGTGATCCCTGCTTCATTTAAATACTGCTCTAAAGCTGGATCGTTGCGTTCAATGGCGAACGCTGAAGCTGGCCATACAGTGGCTATGGATGCGGCCAAGGCAAAAGGAACGATGTTTTTCATGTCGTGACCTCCGTTTGTTTGTATATACGAATTCAGTATATAGGAACATGAAAGGGACGAAAATAGTGAAATATATGGAAATTTTTATATAGAACACCCTCCCTGTTTACATCTAATGTTTTCCACGTATGACTTTTTAGAGGCAACGTATGCTAACCGTTGAACGGGAGCTGTCGAGCAAAAGGAGGTGGAGGTACAATGGATCGCTTATTCCGTCTGTTCCGCGTTCAGCGCGGCCGCGGGTTGTGGAATCCATGGTTGGGGGTTGTTAGACGGCGAAGAAACCATAACGCCATTTGGACGCTCGTCAGCGTAAGCTTAGGAGCGGTGGCAGCCGCGATGTTGGGGGCGAGACAAGGGAGACGCATGGCGCCGATGACGCAAGGACCGATGCGAAACGTGATTCGCGGCCTCAACCGCTGGATGAGCCGGCGGATGGGAACGATGCAGCCTGCTGCAATGGATTTTCCTGCAAAATCATCCAAAAGTAATGAGATGTAGCCGCTTGTGATAGTATTGGATGACCGATGGGATCATGGAAAAGGGTGTTCCAAAATGATGGATGGGCACCCTTTTGTTTTGTCCTAATGATTTTGAAGGTTGAAAAAGATAGAAGATTGTAGCATAATATTTTTATTAACTAAATATTCAGAAATATAAAATAAAAGTGAAGCGTTCTTGGTACATGAAAAAAGATTTGATGCAAAAAAGGGGGGAGAATGGATGACGCAGATCGAAATGGAGTGGATAGGAGATGAAATGTACCGCGTTCCAATCCCAGTTCCATTTCCGATGAAGTATGTCTATTGTTACGTAGGTCGGGAAGCGGATGGATGGAGCATTGTTGACGTCGGCTTTCGCTATCCAGAGGCGATTAGCGCTTGGGAAGCAGTGTTTCGGCAGCTTGGAATCAAACCGCGGCATGTTCAGGCCATTTACATCACTCACTTTCATCCGGATCATTTTGGCTTGGCTGGGTGGATGCAACAGCAGACGGAGGCGCCTGTCTGGATCAGCGAGCCGGATTATGCGATGGCGGAACGAGTGTGGGGGGAAGAGAGCGTTCAGGCGAGCGAAGTGGGTGCCATGTTTCGCCGCCATGGTGTGCCGGATGAGTTGGTAACGGACATTGAGGAGAGCATGTGGAAGCTGTCGTTGCGCGTTAGCCCGTTTCCGGTGCTAACCGTTTTGGATCGTTCGGAAATTGTGCTGGGGCAGCGGCGATGGGCGGTCATCCCGGTCCCGGGGCACAGCGATGGATTGATCAGCTTTTATCAGCCGGAATCGCGCCAGTTGCTTGCATCGGACCATGTGCTTGACCGCATCACTCCGAACATTAGTGTATGGCCGGGCGCCCATCCGAACCCGCTCGAGCAATATTTTGCCTCGCTTCGCAAAGTGGAGGAACTGGAGGTGGATGTGGCTCTGCCTGCCCATGGCGCGGTCATTCGCCAATTTCGCGAGCGGATCGGTGATCTTTTCCGCCACCACGAACAACGGTTGCAAAAAATGAAAGCGCTAGCAGGAACGGGGCGCACCGCCTATGAAGTCGCCCATTGTGTGTTCGGCCATAAGCCGCTGACCGTGCACCAATGGCGGTTTGCAGTGGCTGAGACATTGGCGCATTTGGAATATTTGGTGTCTGTCGGTGAATTGCAAAAAGAGGAGCATCGACATGCAATCGTTTATCGGCAATGACCGATGTCCAGCTGCTAGAGAGTTGGAATCTTTTTGTATTATTGTGTGGCGCATGGACGAACAAAGAAAGGCTTGAACGGATGGAAAAAGCAATGACTGGGCTGTATGATGTGAAGCGAGGCGATGTCGTTTTGTTGCTGAATGGTGAGGGGGAAAAGCAGCGAAATAGCCTAAGGAGCTGGCTGGTCAACCGTTGTCCATCGGTTTCATGAAAATTTGTCGCTCCAATGGGGCGATTACGGTGTATAATGGGGGAGGTGTAGGCATAGCAAAAGAGCCCTTGAATGGTGAGACAGGGAGATGAAACCGATGTGGCAATCGATCAACCGTCGGCTTGAGAAGGCGCTGCCGTTTCTTACGCCGGCGAGCGTGGCGGCCGGCATCTGGCTGGCGGACGAACTGCACGGCTATGCCGCGCTTGTGCCGTGGCTGTTTGCGTTGATGACGTTTAGCGGCAGTTTGCGCTTGCGTTTGGCCAATTTGAAAGAGGCGCTCATTCACCCTGGCCCGATCGCTGCGGCGCTATGTCTGCTCCATTTCATCATCCCGCTGTGGGCGTTTGGGCTTGGACATCTGTTTTTTGGCAGCGACCGTTGGACGGTGATCGGGTTTGTGTTGGCGGCCGCTATTCCGACCGGGGTGACAAGCTTTATCTGGGTGTCGCTCGGCCGCGGAAACTTGGCGCTTGCCCTTTCTGTCATTTTGATTGATACGTTTTTATCGCCCATCGTTGTGCCGCTGACGTTGCTTGTATTGGCCGGAAGCGTGGTCGAGCTCGACGTGGGCCAGATGATGCTCGGCTTGTTTTTTATGATTATTTTGCCGTCACTAGCCGGCATGTTCGTGGGCGAACGGCTGTCTGCTCAAGCGAACGAGCAGCTGGCGGTGGTGCTGTCCCCGTTTTCCAAGCTGGCGCTGGCGCTTGTCGTCATGATCAACAGCGCAGTCGTCGCCCCGTATTTTGGCCGTGTTGACGCCCGGCTGTTTTTCATGGCGCTGCTTGTCTTGGCGATCGCGAGCTCCGGCTATTTTCTTTCTTGGATGGCGGCCCGATGGCTCAGGTTTGCCCCGTCGGATATTATTGCGTTAACGTTTACCGGCGGGATGCGCAACATCAGCGCCGGCGCGGTGCTTGCCATGACCTATTTTCCGCCGCCAGTGAGCGTGCCGGTCGTGCTCGGCATGCTGTTTCAGCAAGTGCTCGCGTCCCTATACCACCGCTTGTTGAACAAAACGTACCATTCACCAACGAGCGGCAGAGCGCCATACGCCGGAAGAGCCCGGTAGGGATGGAAAGGGCAGGCGGTATGCAGCGCCTGGCGGGAGCAAAAAGCGAAAAAACGCCCGTCCTAGGCGGGCGGGCAGGTGCGGGGAAAGCAAGCGGGGTGCTCGACGTCACGGCGTTTCGTCGCTGAGGCGGTCTCGTATAGGTTCTCGTTTCGGTGAACGGATGAGGTGGCGGCGGAGGGGGAGGTTGAGCTCCATAATCCCCTCGACGACTAGCCGGGCGATTTCTTTCGCTCCTCGTTTGTGAAAATGCGTGTTGTCTTCGATTCCGTGCGGATAATTTGCATGCTCGCCGGGCGCAAGCCATAGAAACAGCTGTTTCGTCTGTTCCGGGCCGAGCTGTTCAAACCGTTGTCTGCTTTTTGCCGTCAAATCGATGACGGGAACGTGCTCTCTCTCCCCAAGCGCCTTCATGGCCGCAGGATAAAGTCCATGCGAGTTGAGCGCTCGTCCGTCGGCAGAAAAGCGCCGCCGCTCGACCGGAGTGATGAGGACAGGGGTTGCTCCTTTCGTGCGGGCGCCGTCAATATACCGTTTCAAGTATGATTGGTAGGAGGTGAATGGTTCGGTGTAGCGTGCCGGATCGTTCACCTTTTCATCGTTGTGACCGAATTGGATGAACAAGTAATCCCCTTTTTTCATTTCCCGCAAAATGCGGGAGAGCCGTCCTTCTTCGACAAAACTTTTCGCGCTGCGGCCGGAAGCGGCCATATTTTTCACCATGACGTTGTCATCAAACCAATCATCGAGCATTTCACCCCATCCGGCCCGGGGAGCGCGGGAGCGGGGGGCGGCGGCGACGGTCGAATCGCCTGCCAAGTAGATCGTTATGACGGCCCGTCCGCCCGTTTTGGATGCTTTTCCATCCGTGTCCGGTTGGGCGATGAGGGCAACGCTGGCGGCGATGACAGCCAAGCAAAGGAATGCGGCTTTTTTTCTTCTCAATCGGATTCCTCCTATCCGGCAGCTGCTCGTCTTTTCGGTTTGTTCCCCGTTATCGTTGCTCGCTGCCATTGCCTTTATGCGCTATTCGTGCTAGTCCACCGTTTGGAATCGGCGGTAAAATTCCCATATTATTGAAAGAAAAAGACCGTAACCGGCAACTGAATACCAATGGCTCCATTCGGCCGTGTGGGTGAACAAACCGTACGTCTCGGCTTTGGCCTCCAATGCGGCCGCCAATGCCGACAATGCAGCGATGAGCCCCATGCGCCCAAGGCGGCTAAGCCGCTCCATGAGGGCAAGAAAGAAGACGGTGCCGAGCGGAAGAACGACGGCCGTAAAGAAAATATCGATCGAAAAGACAGAAGGAAAGGGCCGTTTCGGGAACGCATACAGCCCTTTTCCCACGAAATACAAATCCAAATACGTCCCCGTCCAAGACGCAAGCAGCGCTGAAGCCACGTAGGCGCGGCGGCTAGCGCGCATGAAAGAAGAATAGCCAACCGTCCGTACGAGGCGGTGATGGAACGCTGCCATGACATAGTGCATCACCCTCTCGCTGTCGGCGAGAAACGAAATATGACGGCACAAAAGTGCATTTTTCTCTTTCCCTCATCAGAAAACCCGACAATTGCCGGGATTGAATAGCCTGGTTATTTAGTATAGAATATTCAGGTAATTCGGAATAAAGGGGTTCAGTCGATTCGAGGGGAGGAGAAGGAGAGCGTGATGAAATGCTGTCGGGTTATGTTTGTGTTGCTCGGATTATGGCTTGTATTCGGCCTATCGGTCCCGGGAGGGCGAGCTGAAGCGGCAGCTTCACGCGCCAACGATGCACCCATCGTGCTTCTCCATGGTTTTACCGGCTGGGGAAGAGAAGAAATGTTTGGGTTCAAGTACTGGGGCGGCGTGCGCGGCGATATCGAACAATGGCTGAACGACAACGGTTATCGAACTTATACGCTGGCGGTCGGACCGCTCTCGAGCAACTGGGACCGGGCGTGTGAAGCGTATGCTCAGCTTGTCGGCGGGACGGTCGATTATGGGGCAGCCCATGCGGCAAAGCACGGCCATGCGCGGTTTGGCCGCACGTATCCGGGGTTGCTGCCGGAATTGAAAAGAGGAGGCCGCGTCCATATCATCGCCCACAGCCAAGGAGGGCAGACGGCCCGTATGCTTGTCTCGCTCCTAGAGAACGGAAGCCAAGAAGAGCGGGAGTACGCCAAGGAGCACAACGTGTCGTTGTCGCCGTTGTTTGAAGGCGGACATCGTTTTGTGTTGAGCGTGACGACCATCGCCACTCCTCATGACGGGACGACGCTTGTCAACATGGTTGATTTCACCGATCGCTTTTTTGACTTGCAAAAAGCGGTGTTGGAAGCGGCGGCTGTCGCCAGCAACGTGCCGTACACGAGTCAAGTATACGATTTTAAGCTCGACCAATGGGGACTGCGCCGCCAGCCGGGTGAATCGTTCGACCATTATTTTGAACGGCTCAAGCGCTCCCCTGTCTGGACATCGACAGATACCGCCCGCTACGATTTATCCGTTTCCGGAGCTGAGAAGTTGAATCAATGGGTGCAAGCAAGCCCGAATACGTATTATTTGAGCTTTTCTACCGAACGGACGTATCGCGGAGCGCTCACAGGCAACTATTATCCCGAACTCGGAATGAATGCATTCAGCGCGGTCGTATGCGCTCCGTTTCTCGGTTCGTACCGCAATCCGACGCTCGGCATTGACGACCGCTGGCTTGAAAACGATGGTATTGTCAATACGGTTTCCATGAACGGTCCAAAGCGTGGATCAAGCGATCGGATCGTACCGTATGACGGGGCGTTGAAAAAAGGGGTTTGGAATGACATGGGAACGTACAATGTCGACCATTTGGAAATCATCGGCGTTGACCCGAATCCGTCATTTGATATTCGCGCCTTTTATTTGCGGCTTGCCGAGCAACTGGCGAGCTTGCGGCCTTAAAACGAGTATTTTGCGAAAAAGCCATCTCGATCGGATGGCTCTTTTTTGAGGAGCAAGCTCTTGAGTTGTATGACGGCCGCGGATGTCCGATGGTATAATAGGGGCAAAGCAAGCGGGTGGGGGAATGGACGTGAAGCCGACCGAGCGGCAAAAGGAACGGTATACGTATCAAGATTATGTCAAGTGGGACGGACGGTGGGAGCTGATCAACGGCGTACCTTACAACATGGCACCGGCCCCTTCATTTGTCTACCAGTCGATCGTCGGTGAATGGTATGTCGCTTTGCGGGCATTTTTTCGTGAAAAAGGATGCACGGTTGTCATGGCGCCATTTGATGTACGCCTTGATGAGCAGGCGGACTATGAACAGGCGAAGCATGTCGTGCAGCCAGACATCTCGGTCATTTGCGATCAAAGCAAAATCGGCAGCCGAGGCTGCGATGGTCCGCCTGACTTGGTGGTGGAAGTGCTTTCGCCGAGCACTGCGCTGAAAGATCGAAACGAAAAGTATATGTTGTACGAACAGTTTGGCGTCAAGGAATATTGGATCGTGGATCCGCTGCATCGAACGGTGGAAGTGTACGGCCGCGGCGAAAAAGGGTATGAGAAGCGGAGCGTCTTTGGCGAAGGCGATGTGCTCGTCTCGTTTTTGTTCGCTGATTTGACGGTTTCGCTGGCTGGCATATTTCAAAATATAGAGGGTGAGGGATAACGGTGCGGTTAACGGAAGAGGAAGTGCAAGCACTGCTTGAAAAAGCGGACGGCTGGAAGCTGGTCGATGAGCGGTGGATTGTGAAAAAATACCGTTTTCAAGACTACTTGCAAGGAATCGAGTTTGTCCGGCGAATCGCCGCGATTTCGGAAAACACAAACCACCACCCGTTCATTTCGATCGACTACAAGCTCATTACAGTGAAACTGTCCTCATGGCGGGCGAAAGGGCTGACGAAGCTCGATTTTGACTTGGCGAAGCAGTATGATGAGGTGTATAACCAGATGAAGCAGGGGGAAGGGGAATGATGGCGCATCGCACAGCCCTCGTCACCGGAGCGGCGCGGGGGATCGGTTATGAAGTAGCGAAAACGTTGGCAACCAACGGCGTGAACGTCGTGCTTGCCGACTTGAAGCAGGAAGAGGTGGAACAGGCGGCAGAGTCGTTGCGGCAGCTAGGCTGCGAGGCCGTCGGCGTCAAGTGTGATGTGACGGCGGAAGAAGAGGTGAAACAAACGATCCATGAAGCGGTCAAACGGTGGGAGCGTCTCGATATTGTCGTGAACAACGCCGGTTTGCAATATGTCGCCAATATTGAAGACTTTCCGACCGAGAAGTTCGAGCAGTTGATCCGCGTCATGCTCGTCGGCCCGTTTTTGGCCATTAAGCATGCGTTTCCGCTGATGAAGGAGCAGCGCTACGGCCGCATTATCAACATGGCGTCGATTAACGGATTGATCGGGTTTGCCGGAAAAGCCGCCTACAACAGCGCAAAACACGGGGTGATCGGCTTAACGAAAGTGGCGGCGCTAGAAGGGGCACCGTACGGCATTACGGTGAACGCACTTTGTCCGGGGTATGTCGACACAGAACTCGTCCGCAATCAGCTCGCTGATTTGGCGGCGACGAGAAAGGTGCCGCTTGAGAAGGTGCTCGAGGAAGTGATTTACCCGCTCGTGCCGCAGCGGCGGCTCTTGTCCGTTGAAGAAGTCGCCCATTATGTTCTCTTTTTGGCAGGCGAACAAGCGAAAGGAATCACCGGCCAGGCGGTCGTGATCGATGGCGGGTATACGGCGCAATGAAGCGCAATAAGCCCTTAGCCTCGCAAATGGCTAAGGGCTTGTTGCTTGGTCGTTCAGCTGAGAGCGAATTCAAAGCTCGCGAGGATTTTGACTTCTTTCCCGACGAGGAATCCGCCGGTTTCGAGCGCGACGTTCCATACCAACCCGTAGTCTTCGCGGTTGATCGTTCCTTCGACATCAAAACCGACCGAGATGCCGCCGGTGAGCGGGTTTTTCACTTGGCCGTTGTATTCGACTTTGAACGTTTCCGTTCTCGTCACGCCGCGGATCGTCAGCTTCCCGGTCACTTCATATTCCGTGTCGGAAAGCTTGCGCACGGACTCACTGACAAACGTAATGGTTGGATAGTTCTCGACATCGAAAAAGTCGGCCGAGCGGAGATGATTGTCGCGGTCGGCGTTTTTCGTATCGATCGAGGCGGCGTCGATCGTCGCTTTCACGTTCAGCGACTCGAGTTCGTTGATGTCGCCTTGCACCTCAACGTCAAAGTTGGTGAATTCCCCTTTCGCTTTGGAGATCATCATATGTCTCACTTGGAAGGCGACAGAGCTGTGCGCTTTGTCGAGTTGAAAGGTCGTCATGGTTCTCCTCCTCTTGTTCACGTAATGATCACATCATTATCATAGCAGATATATATCTTGAATTCAAACATTTTTTATTCAAGTTTTTTGTAGTGTAGAGTCCAAAGGGATATCCGTGATAAGATGGGGATAGCAACAGCGGCCGGAAAGGATGGGATCCATGATGAATGAAATAGGGATCTTAGCGAAAATCGAACAGCAGCTCGAGCAATTGTCGCCAGCGGAACAAAAAGTGGCTGCCTATCTTCTTCGCCATGCCGAGCTGATTCCAACGATGACCACCAAAGAACTGGCGCGGGCGGCTGATACAAGCGAGGCGAGTGTCGTTCGCTTTTGCAAGGCGATCGGCATCGGCAGCTTTCCAGGATTGAAGCTGGCGCTTGTTCGCGAGTTGGCGATGGCGGATATGAACATTAACGATTTTTCCATCATTGACAAGCCGAATGCGCCGTATGAGCTGTTTATGAAAGTGACCTATGTGAATAAGGCGGCCATTGAGGCAACGACGACAACACTCGATAAGCGCGAGTTAGAAAAAGCCGCTGAGGCGATGATCAAAGCCAAGAAGGTGGTTTTTTACGGAGTAGGCGGCTCGGCAGCGGCAGCGGTGGATGCTAGTTATAAGTTTACGAAACTTGGCTACATGGCGGCAACATCGCCTGATTTTCATATGATGCTGCCACTGGTGGCCCATTTGAAAGAAGGAGATGTGTTCGTGGCCATATCGACGTCAGGGCGGACGAAAGATGTATTGGAGATTGCCCGGTTTGCAAAAAAGCAGCAGGCGACAGTCATTGCCATTACAAAGCTTGATCCTTCATCACCGTTATATAAGGAAGCGGATATTCGACTTGCGCTGCCGGATGTTGAGCAAGACCATCGCATTGGCAGTATGGCATCGAGAATGGTGCAGCTCAACGTGATCGATGCCTTGTATTTGATTACGTTCCATCGAGTGGGAAGCCGGATCATTGAACGATTTCATCAAACAAGAGAAGAAGTGGTGCGGTTGCGGAGGTAAAGCGGGCCTGTGACGGGCCCGCTTTTTTGTAGGAATGTTTCAAACAAAAAAGAATAGATTGATATTTTATTTCATAAATTTATAATATAATTATGAAATATAATTTCTTAAAACATGCAAAGAGGTGACAAAATTGCTTGAACATCTTGCGACAGAGCAACGAAACGAAAAGACGAAACATTTGGATGGAATGACGACAAGAGAAATTTTAGACGTCATGAATGAAGAAGACCAGGCTGCGGTCATTGCAGTATCCAAGCAACTGGATTGTATTGAAAAAGTCGTCCATCTTGTCATCGCCGCATTTCGGCGTGGGGGGCGGTTGATTTACGTCGGGGCGGGGACGAGCGGCCGGCTCGGATTGCTTGATGCGGTCGAATGCCCGCCGACGTTTGGAACCGAACCGTCCATGGTGCAGGCGATTCTTGCCGGAGGACTGGAAGCGATTGCGAAGGCGGTGGAAGGAGCGGAAGATGATGAAGAGGCTGCTGTTCGCGATCTGCAGGCAGTCGGCTTGACGGAAAACGATGTCGTTATTGGCATTGCAGCGAGCGGTCGAACGCCATATGTCGTTAGCGCCCTTCGTTACGCCAAACAAATCGGGGCATCGACCGGAAGCATCGCCTGCAATAAAGGAGCCGTCATTAGCGAGTATGCCGATGCGGCGGTGGAAATCGAAACAGGGCCGGAAGTGTTGGCCGGTTCAACGAGGTTAAAAGCTGGGACAGCACAAAAAATGGTGCTCAACATGATTTCTACGGCAGCGATGGTCGGGATCGGCAAAGTGTATGGGAACTGGATGGTCGATGTACAAGCGACAAATGAAAAGTTAAAAGAGCGGGCAAAGCGCATTTTAATAGAGGCGACAGGAGTCAGCGCCGAAGAGGCGTCCCGTTATTATGAACAGGCTAAAGGGGAGGTGAAAACAGCGATCGTGATGATTTTGCGCCAATGCGGTTATGAAGAGGCAAAAAAACGACTGCAGCAAGCCGAAGGGTTTGTGCGTAAAGCGCTTGAATAACGAAATAAGGGGGAGAGAAATATCATGACTCGAGAACAACAAATAGCAATATCGATACTTCAGTACGTTGGGGGAAAAGAAAACATCACCCGCGTTGCCCATTGCATGACGCGGGTGCGCGTGTCGTTGCGCGATCCGGGCAAAGCGAACATGGACGCCTTAACACAGATCGAAGGGGTCATGGGAGTCATTGAGGATGAGACTTTGCAAATCGTTGTTGGCCCGGGCGTTGTCAATAAAGTAGCGGCTGCGTTATGCGAGCTTGCCGGTTTAGAACTTGGGGAAGTAATTGAAGATGGGATGGAGGATATCGCGGAGCGGACAAAAGCGGAAGTCAAAGCGCGTCAGCAAACGCCGCTAAAGCGATTGCTTCGTAAAATCGGCAGCATCTTCATTCCGCTTATTCCTGGGTTGGTTGCATCGGGGATTATTAACGGAATCGCCAACTTTGCGAAAAACGCCGGCGTTGATCCGCAGACGACGTGGCTGCAGCTGTTATTGTTGATAGGCGGGGGGATTTTTGCCTCACTTGGCGTGTTAGTCGGATATAATACAGCGAAAGAGTTTGGCGGCACTCCTGTATTAGGAGCGATTGCCGGTATTCTCGTCTTCAACCCGGCATTGGCTGATATAAAACTATTTGGGGAAGCGCTTACACCTGGGAGGGGAGGACTGTTTGCCGTTTTGCTTGCCGCTTGGCTCATGGCGGCGGTCGAAAAACGGGTGCGTTCGTTTGTGCCGAATACGGTCGACATTATTGTCACGCCGCTCGTTACCGTATTAATCGTCTGTCTATTCACTTTGATCGCGGTACAGCCGCTTGCCGGTTGGTTGTCGTTAGCGATTACAAGCGGGCTGAAAGCGGTGCTTGACATCGGTGGAGTAGTCGCTGGCGCTGTGTTGGCCGGAACGTTTTTGCCGCTCGTGATGGTCGGACTGCATCACGGATTAACCCCGATTCATATGGAATTGATTCAAAAATTAGGCTCGACACCGCTACTGCCGGTATTGGCGATGGCTGGAGCCGGTCAAGTTGGAGCAGCGATGGCCGTGTATGTCAAAACAAAAAACAAGCGGCTTCGCAACATTATCAAAGGGGCATTGCCGGTTGGATTTTTAGGCATCGGGGAGCCGCTGTTGTACGGGGTGACATTGCCGCTTGGGCGGCCGTTTGTTACCGCGTGCTTGGGAGCGGCGGTCGGCGGTGCATTTCAAGCGGTGATGAAAACAGCGGCGCTTGGCATCGGCGTGTCTGGGCTGTCATTGATTCCGCTCATTGCTGATGCGAAATATATGACGTATTTCATCGGATTGGTCATTTCCTATGCGTTTGGGTTCCTGTTTACCTATTGGTTCGGGTTTAAAGAGGAAATGGCAGAAAATATATAGAGAGGGATGGCGATGCTTTCCTTTTCCTTTTATCTTTTTCAACCGTTTGAACAAATCGAAGAAGCGTTTCGGAAAGCGGCGAGTTGTGGAGCGAGGGAACTGTTTACTTCGCTGCACCTTTTGAAGGGAAAAGAACTAGGCGAGCAAGAGAAGTTGGAATGGATCGGCCGGCTCGCCCGCCACTACGGGGTGGGGGTGGTAGCAGACGCCACCCCCGCCGTGCTTTCGTACTTGCCAACCGGCGTTGGCGTTGCCAGGGCGCTCAACGAGTGGGGGATGGTCGGGCTGCGGCTTGACGACGGCTTCTCGTGGGACGAAACGGTGCAGCTTTCCAAGCAGATGAAAGTCGTATTGAACGCCAGTACGATCACAGAAAGCGAAATTCAGGAGTTGACATCGCGACAAATCGACTGGGCGGGTGTGGAAGCATGGCATAACTTTTACCCGCGCCCGGAAACTGGTCTTTCGGGCGACACGCTCATGAAACAAAACCGAATGTTGCGCCAATGCGGCATAGCATCAATCGGCACCTTTGTCCCTGGCAATGCCCAAAAGCGCGGTCCGCTTTACAAAGGGCTGCCAACGTTAGAGGATCATCGGGAAGCTGATCCGGTCTACGCCTATATCGAGTCGATCAAAACGTATAAGGTGGAAAAAGTGTTTGTTGGAGACTTATCGGTGTCGGACGATGTGCTTAGGCGAATGGAGTGGGTGCGGCAAGAAATCATTCCCATTCGCTACCGGCCAATCGTATCAGCCCGCTGGCTGTCTCTTATCGAAACAGTGCACACGAATCGGCGTGACGCTGCCCGTGATGTGATTCGCTCAGTTGAATCTCGCTGCACCCTTGCATGGCCGCAGGAAGCGTTGCATTCCATCGATCCGGCGCCGCGGCCGATCGGAAGCGTGACGATTGACAACGAACGCTACGGTCGTTATGCTGGGGAACTGCAAATCACCTTAACGGATCTTCCCGCTGATGACAAAGTCAACGTCATCGGCAGGGTGATTAAGGAAGATGTGCCGCTGCTTCAGCACATCCATGGCGGCCGTCCGTTTTGTCTCATTCGTTGCTAGCGAAGAGCGGCGCAGTTGGCATAAGGAATGAAAAAGGTTGACCTGTCCTAAAGGCAGCCCCATCATCATGTAGAAGACTGGCCATTTAACAGGAAACGCAACTTCATCATCCCGAGTTCCAAGTTTTTCGCATTTGCGGGTCGTGAAGTGAAGGGGATGGTGGATTCCCCACCCCTAGAAGCCTAGTGAAAAACGGGGCGTCGCGCGCAAATCAACGGCGTTGGATCAGAATCGCAAGTCCGTCCGGCAAGGTTTCTCTAATTGAAAAATAGGCGGGGCCATCAGCCTTCTTCACTAAATCACCAGCTTTCTAGACGCGCTTCAGCTCGAGAAAAAAAGCCGTTAAAAACTTCCGCACATTCATCCGGCATTCCGTCTCAGCTTGGCCGCGTTCGAGCTCTTTCATCCGTCGACGGATGTCACCGAAATCAAACAGCCTAGGTGCGAAATGCTCAAACGTCGGGTTCGTGTAGTCAGTCAGGCCGAGGGAAGCGAGATGGGTGAACGCCTGCAAGACGAGCCGACGGATGCGCTGTTCCATCGCCCGCGCTTCCTTGGCCGTTTCAGTCGGGGACAGGCCGTATTCCCGCTGGACGAGTCCTGCATACAGTTCTTTCAGCGGCGGCAGTTCGCGGACGGGAAGGCCTTTTGCTTCTTGCTCGGCCAACCAGCGCACCACGAGAAGCACATCCGCGCTGCCCGCCTCGCCGGCGACGCCAAGAAGAAGCAGAAGCTGTTGCGCCTGTTGCTCAATGGCGGACGGTTTGGAGACGGCGGCATCGGCCGTTTGCGTCTCAAACCCTTTGAGCACCTGGCGGATCGACTCGAGCGAGCGGACGGCGGACATGTGATCGGCGACGCGTTTCAGCACGGACAGCACTTCATAGCGGTTGATCGGTTTTTGAATGTACGTGTCAATGCCATGCAAATAGGCTTGGCCGATCATTTCTTTGTTTTCAACTTGAGAAATCATGATAAAGGTTCCGGCAAATCCTTCTTCCCGCAACGCCTTGATCGTCTGAATGCCATCACGCCCCGGCATTAACAAGTCAATGAGCACCACATCCACGTGAAGCAAGTCGGCCGCGCGAACGTGCAGTCCATCTTCGGCACAGCCGACCACCTCGCCAAGTTCGGATTCATCAATTAACTTTTCCAACATCTTCCTTACGGCGGGATCGTCTTCGATGAGAAAAAAGCGAAGCCCCATGTCCTTTGTTCTCTCCTTTCTTTGGAAGTTCCAGAATGGGTGCCATTGCCTACATCACGGCATTTTCTTGCTGGTCAGCCTCGTGATCGGACATTTCGGCTGTGATCGGCGTGCTTTGCAGGAGGTGGGCTGTCGGCACGGCAAGACGAAACACCGTCTGCCCCGGCTCGCTTTTGACGAGCTGTAGATGCCCCCCAAGTGTTTGGGCGATATCGCGTGCATGGGTAAGACCGATGCCTGTTGACGGATTGCCTTGGCGGTCGTATTTTGTTGTGAATCCGGGCTGAAAAATCCAAGTGATGTCATCAGCCGCAATGCCGGGGCCGGTATCCTCCACTTCGATGATTAACTCGTTTCCGCGAAGACGTGCATGCAAAGTGACGGCGCCCGTTTTCTCAATCGCCTCGACGGCATTCGATACCAAGTTGTTAAGCACGGAAAGAAGCGGATACAGTTGGTCGGTCATGAGATCGATATGGCCGTTGTACAAAAATGTGATCGTTTTTCCGGATAAGTTGGCGTATTTTTCATTGGCGCGAATGACCATGGCGCACAGTTCGGCAATCGAAATGCGCCCGCGCACCGATTGGCGGCCGATAAGCTTAGAAAGGCCGGCGAAAATGCGTTGCATATCTTTTTTCGTCTCGTGAATATGTTCGGCAAGCTCCAGGGCGACGCGCGGTTCAACGTGTTTTCTTTCGATCAGCCGCGAGTAAAGGTCATAGCTTTGGCGCGTCATGTCTTCCATGAGAGCCATTGATTTTTGCAAGTAAAACATTTCTTCGTATAATCCGCTGCTCACCATAATGAGACGCTCGAGTTCTTGCTTTCTCGCTTCAGCGAGCGAGCGGACATGCTTCGTCACCCACATATTGTAAACGCCAATCACGCAGAAACTGCGCAAAATGGCGAATAACCATAAGACGATGACTGTTTGGCCGCTGAAGGCAAACGGCTCCCCCATCCAATACCGGATCCCTAGTTCACAGGCGTTAGCAAAAAAGTCGAGCGCCGCTCCAACCACTCCAGCTCGAATCGGTGCGGCCATTCGATGGCGAAAACGAACGGCAGCCGCCATCGCTGAAAAGCTGATATAATACCCGGCTGCCGGAATGTGGGTCAGCACACTTTCTGAAGCGGACATTTCGCCCGTCAATGAGTCAAGAAAGACGCGAAACCCAACGACCACCGCTCCGGTGCTTGCGCCGATGACAAGCGGGGGCAGGGAAGTAAAAGCGACAAGCCCGAGAAAAAAGACGGCGCTGCCGAGTGAGACGCGAAACGGGCTGTCAAACGGATTCATTTTCATTTCGCCCAGAAACGCAGTAGCAGAAAGCAAAAGCAAAAGAAGCCAAAGCGGTTCTTTTTTCGTTTGGAACAGTGGACGTCACCGCCTTTGTGAAAGTCATGGCCTAATCTATAATTCTATTATATAACAGGGAAGCGAAAACAACGGATCTTTTTTAACGAAAAGAGATGGCAAGAAAAAACCGTATGCCCCGGCTGAAGAAGGGGATACGGTTCCATCATCGCTGACGGTATTCCAACCGGCGAGATAATAACGACAGCGAATAGTTGACGATAAAGTACATGAACGCCACAAGAATGAAGATCGGGATGACAAAATTGACGTTGCGGCCGTTAATGATTTGCGCATGGTTCATCAATTCCGGCAAGGAAATGACAATGGCCAGCGACGTATCTTTCAATAAGGAAATAAACTGGCTGACGATCGGCGGCACCATGCGCCGCAATGCTTGCGGCAAAATGATGTACCATAGCGTCTGCCCATACGTAAGCCCTGATGAGCGAGCCGCTTCGATTTGCCCTTTATCGATCGACTGCAGGCCGCTGCGGACGATTTCTGACAACATGGCCGATTCAAAAATGACCAAGGCCGAAATGGCGGCGTATAGTTTATCAAGCTTTAATCCGACTTCCGGAAGGGCGAAATACGTAAAGAAAATGATTAATAACAGCGGCAAATTCCGGATCGTTTCGACCAGCACGGCCAGCAATTGGGAAAGCACCGGGATTTTCGTATAGCGAATGACTCCGATGATAATGCCAAAGACAAAACTCAAGACAATCGAAATGAACGCCACTTCCAATGTGACGAGAAACCCTTGAAGCAAAAACTTCAAATGGGCGGGCGCGTAAGCACCGGCAAAATCCATCATTTGGCCTCCTTTCCTACCGCGCCTTGAGCAGCCGGCGCTCTAAGTAGCCGACGCCAAGGCTGAGCGGGATCGTTAAGACGAGGTAAAACAAGGCGACGAAAATATAAACGTCAAAGGTGACGAACGTTTTCGAGGAAATCAAGTCGCCGTAATACATTAAATCCAATCCGGCGATGACGCCAAGCACCGAAGAGTTTTTCACCAAGTTGATGAACTGGTTGCCAAGCGGCGGAATGACGATTTTCACCGCCTGCGGCAAGATGACGTAACGCATCGCCTGTAAGTAGGTCAACCCGGAGGAACGGGCCGCTTCCATTTGTCCTTTCGGAACGGCTTGAATGCCCGAGCGGATCGCTTCGGCGATAAAAGCAGCGGTATACACCATCAGTCCGAGCGTTCCGGCGGTAAACGAGTCAAACCGGATGCCGACGGCGGGCAAGCCCATAAAAAAAACAAAGACGATCAACACAAGCGGGATGTTGCGGATAAATTCCACGTACGCCGTTCCGATCCAATTGAGCGGGCGAATCGGCGCGATGCGGAAAATGGCGATGATAGTCCCCAGGGCCAAGCTGCCGATCAGCGCCAGCACGCTGGCCTTGATCGTATGGCCAAACCCTTGCATGTACAAATCCCAATGTTCAACTAAAATAGAATAGCGCAACAAGGCTAAACGCCTCCTTTCCTCGCTGACTCATGGCCTGTCCTTTGGGCAAACAGGTGGGCGGATATTGTTCCGCCCACCGTTTCGCCTGTTATTGTTGCGGCTTTTTGCCGATCCATTTTTCGTAGATCTTATCGTATTCGCCGTTTTCTTTAATTTCTTTCAAGTATTCGTTGATGACTTGCAGCAGTTCTTTGTCTCCTTTGCGGACGGCGATGCCGTACGGTTCTTCGGTGAACGTTTCATCAAGGACGCGATAGTTCGGATCTTGTTTGGCCATCCCCCAAAGCAGCGCGTTGTCGGTCGTAAGCGCATCGCCTTGGCCGGCTTTCAATGCGGTAAACGCTTCCGCGTAGTTTTCAAATTCAAGCACGTTGACTTGCGGCGCGACTTTGCGGATGTTTTCCGCCGATGTCGATCCTTTCGCTGTCAGAACGGTCATGCCTTTTTTCAAGTCTTTCACGCTGTTGATCGGGCTGTCTTTTTTGACGAGCAGCGATTGCCCGGCCATAAAGTACACATCCGAGAAATCCACTTCTTTTTTCCGTTCCTCGGTGATCGTCATGGTGGCGATAATGGCGTCAATTTCCCCGTTGTTCAGCATCGGGATGCGCGTTTTTGACGTCACTTCTTTCAATTCAATTTTGTTTTCATCGCCGAGAATTTTTTTCGCCAACCCTTTGGCAATATCAATGTCAAATCCTTCGACTTTTCCGGTTTCCGGGTTTTTCAACCCGAATAAGTTCAAATCATATTTGACGCCAACGATGAGTTTGCCGCGTTGTTTAATTTTTTCAAGCGTATTGGTCGCTTTGGCGGTTTCTGACGATGTTCCGCCTTCTCCTTTGTCCGTTGTGCTGCAGCCCGTTAAAGCAACAGCGCTCAATAAGGCCGTCAAGGCGACGGCGATCCACCATTTCCATGCTTTCTTTCTCATGAACAAAACCCCCTTTGATTGACCGGAATTAATGGTTTAAAATGCGGCTTAAAAAGACGCGCGCCCGTTCTTCTTTCGGGGCCGCGAAAAACTCCTCAGGCGGCGCTTCCTCTAAAATGCGCCCTTGATCCATAAAGACGATGCGATCGGCCACCTCGCGGGCAAACCCCATCTCGTGGGTGACGACAACCATCGTCATCCCTTCTTTCGCCAGCTGCTTCATGACATCGAGCACTTCGCCGATCGTTTCCGGGTCAAGTGCTGATGTCGGCTCGTCAAACAGCATGATTTTCGGTTTCATCGCCAATCCGCGGGCGATGGCGACGCGCTGCTGCTGGCCGCCGGACAGCGCGGACGGATAGGCGTTCGCTTTGTCCGGAATGCCGACTTTCTCCAAGTAATACATGGCGATCTCGTTCGCTTCTTTTTCAGACATGCCGAGCACTTTGCGCGGCGCCAACGTGATGTTTTGCAAGACGGTCATGTGCGGGTATAAGTTGAAATGTTGAAACACCATGCCGATATTGCGCCGCAGTTCGTTAATGTTGATGTGTTTGTCGTTCACTTTGATGCCGTCTACGATCAATTCGCCGCTTGAGATCGTCTCGAGCCGGTTGATGCAGCGCACGAGCGTACTTTTGCCCGAACCGGATGGCCCGATAATGACGACGACTTCCCCTTGGTTGATCGTCAAGTTAATGTCTTTCAACACATGAAAATCGCCGTAGTATTTGTTGACTTGGTGGAAATAAATCAATAGCCCCCCTCCTTTGTGACAAATTTGTGAATGTTTTTCGAATTGATTGTAAATGCGCATCTACGAAAATCTACGGAAATCTACAAAAATTTTGTGAATCGATTGAAAAAGACGATGATGGACGCAAAGAAGGGGAAGTCATTTTTTGAATAGTAAGGCAAATCTCTTTGCAAATCAGCGATCGAGGATTATAATGAGGACATGAAGAATTTGGCATTGATTGCCGTCAAAAGGAGAGGGGAGCGAAGGTGAAGTATCGAAAACTCGGCCGCACGGGGCTGAAAGTCAGTGAGATTAGTTTAGGCAGCTGGCTTACATATGGAAATTCGGTGGAAAAAGAAACCGCGATCCGCGTCATTGACAAGGCGTACGAACTTGGCATCAACTCGTTTGACACAGCGAACGTCTACGCGCGCGGGGAAGCGGAAAAAATCGTCGGCGAGGCGCTGCGCAAATATCCGCGCGAATCGTATGTCATCGCGACGAAAGTGTTTTGGCCGATGGGCGACGGCCCGAACGACCGCGGCCTGTCGCGCAAGCATGTGTTTGAGCAGCTCCATGCGAGCTTAAAGCGGCTGCAACTGGATTATGTCGATATCTACTACTGCCACCGCTATGACAAAGAAACGCCGGTCGATGAGACGTTGCGTACGATCGATGATCTCGTCCGCCAAGGAAAAGTGCTGTATGTCGGCGTGAGCGAATGGACGGCCCAGCAAATTCAAGAGGCGCTCGGCGTGGCCGACCGCTACTTGCTCGATCGGATCGTCGTCAATCAGCCGCAATACAACATGTTTCACCGTTATATTGAAAAGGAAGTCATCCCGGTGTGCGAACAAAACGGCATCAGTCAAATCGTCTTTTCGCCGCTCGCCCAAGGGGTGCTGACCGGCAAATACAAACGAGGTCAAGCGTTGCCGGCTGACAGCCGCGCCGCTGATCCAAGAGCGAATACGTTTATCCAAGGATTGCTCAATGACGAAGTGTTAACGAAAGTGGAACAACTCGAAAAAATCGCGGCTGAGCTTGGCATTACGTTGTCCCAGCTTGCCCTCGCTTGGGTGCTGCGCCAGCCGAACGTCGCCAGCGCCTTAATCGGCGCCAGCCGCCCGGAACAAGTCGAAGAGAACGTCAAAGCGGTCGATGTCGTGCTCAGCGAAGATGTGCTCGAGAAAATTGAGGGGATTTTGGCGTAAAAGAGGTGAGGGTGTCCCAAAAGGATCGGGACACCCTTTCTTATTTACTTTTACCGCATATAAGGTATAAAACAAATCATTAAGAAACAATATGTTGTGTTTTGTTTAAGGAAAATTACCCTTTTGGGTCAGCCCCATTTTTTGTCATTGGTACGTGTTTCCCTAGAAGGCTGGTGAAAATCAGCCATTTTTCCTAAATCAACGGTTCTCGAGTGAAGAGAAAGATAGCCTTTTATGGAGCTTTCTAATTTGAGAAATCCCATTGTTGAGCCGTATTTCCTGTTCAATCACCATCCTTCTACAGCATTTCCAAGGAAGGAACAGAAGGATTTTTTCACGCCAACGGCGAACGGTACGGAAAGAGGGAAGAACGAAAGGGGAATGGGGAATGGCGAGTGATTGCAGTGCTTTGCCAACCGTCGTTTGTCGCCAAACGTTGCAAGAAGTCATGCAACGGATGGCGGCTCGTGGGCTTGAGTCGGTGAACGTGATCGATGAGCATGGCCGGACGGTGGGGCGGTGCACGTGGCGGATGATGCTGCGGGCGGCGGCGGATGGGCTCGATCGTTCCATGCCGATAGGGGAAGTATTGATGGCATTTTCCGACAAGTGGGAAACGAAACAGGAAGGCGTCTGCGCTGCAATGCCAATGTCCGAAAGCGATTCCAAAGCAACGAATGAGCTCGAGCGACTGCAGCGTGAGTTGGAGGAAACGCACCGTCTGGCTGAGACGATGAAAACGGTGCTGGATGCGGCGTACGAAGGGGTGGTTGTCGTCGATGAGGACGGCGTGGTTCGTGAAATCAACCGGGCGTATTGCCAGTTTCTCGGCATTCGCCGGGAAGAAGCGATCGGAAAACATGTGACGGAAGTGATCGAAAACACCCGTCTGCACATTTGTGTTCAATCGGGCATTCCAGAAAGAGGATATATTCAAAAAATTTACGGCCAGCCGATGGTTGTGCACCGCATCCCGATTTGGCGGGACGGCAAGGTGATCGGGGCGATCGGGATGCTTATTTTCCAAGGGGTATCGGAAGTATATGAAATTTTCCGGCGCCTGCAGGAGCTGTCGCGTGAGGCAAGCCGGAAGGAGAAGAAAGAAGCGAAACCACAGGAGACGGCCGCTTCCGCCCCGAAAGGAATCGAGCGGATCATTGGCCGCCACCCGTCGATCGCCGCTGTGAAGCAGATGATTCGTCGGGCGGCGCGCGTGCCGTCGACGGTGCTCATTACCGGTGAAAGCGGAACGGGGAAAGAGGTGGTGGCGCGGGCGATCCATGAAGCTGGGCCGC
Organism: Geobacillus sp. PLS 41; assembly: GCF_056494105.1. Lineage (NCBI taxonomy): Bacteria > Bacillati > Bacillota > Bacilli > Caryophanales > Anoxybacillaceae > Geobacillus > Geobacillus sp. PLS 41. The sequence continues at coordinate 2,121,406 of NZ_CM151395.1, forward strand.
ATGCGGACGGACCGTTTGTCAGCGTGAATTGCGCCGCCATCCCTGAGTCGTTGTTGGAAGCGGAACTGTTCGGCTATGAAGATGGGGCGTTCACCGGTGCGAAAAAAGGGGGCAAGCCCGGCAAGTTTCAACTCGCCCATGGAGGGACGCTGTTTTTGGATGAAATCGGCGATATGCCGCTTGCCATGCAGGCGAAAATTTTGCGCGTCTTGGAAGAAAAGAAAGTGGAAAAAGTCGGCGGACTATACGAAACCAAGGTGGACGTGCGCATTATTGCCGCGACGAACAAGCCGCTCGAGGAGATGGTGCGGAATGGAACCTTTCGCGAAGATTTGTTTTATCGGTTGAATATCATTCGCATTCATCTTCCGCTATTGCGCGAGCGGAAAACGGATATTCCCGCGCTGTTGGCTTACCATATGGATCGGATGTGCCGGCAGTTTGGCGTCGCGTTGAAGTCGTTTACCAAAGAGGCCATGGAAGTGCTTGTCCACTATTCATGGCCGGGGAACGTCCGCGAGCTGGTCAACGTCGTCGAGTGGCTCATTAGTATGGTGGAAGGGGAGAACATTGAGCGCGAACATTTGCCTGCCTATTTGTCCGCCATTCAGCCGATGGCGGCATCTATGCAATATGGCGGTGTGAACATCGCCGACCGGTGGAAAGAAATGGTCTACCAATCCGAACGCGAACGCATCGCTGCCGCCCTTGTCGCGGCGAACGGCAATAAGGCGGAAGCAGCGAGGAGACTCGGCATTCACCGATCTACATTATATGAGAAATTAAAAAAGTATGGATTTTGAACGCTCCCCGCTGAGAAGGAGGGCTTCTCGTCCGTGATGATCAACAACGGCAGACTGACCGTTGTTTCTTTTTTTGTTGAGGGGAAAAGGATGTCGGGAGAATGTCGGATAATGTAGGGGATATGTAGGTGAAGTGTAGGGGGCATTCCGTTAAAGAGATGGAAAATTCGTAATTGTAACGCTTTTCTAGTTTGGCACAAAGTTTGCATATAGAAGATATTGAAAACGGTATCAAATGAAAAGGGAGGCGGAATGATGTACGAGTTGTTGGTGCCGAGTCGGGTCATTTATGGGCGCGAAACGTTTCGTGAAGTCGGCAGGCAAGCGAAAGCGCTTGGGTCGAAAGCGCTCATTGTGAGCGACCCGGTGATGGAGAACATCCGCCTTGTCGCCCGGTGTGAACACTATTTGCAAGAGGCGGGGGTGCCATTTGCCAAGTACACAGGGGTCGACAAGGAACCGACGGATGTTCATGTAAAAGAAGCGCTTGACGTCTGCCGGAGTGAGCAATGCGATGTCATCATCGCTCTTGGCGGCGGCAGCAGCATCGATGCCGCGAAGGCGGTGGCAGTGATGATGACGAATGAGGGAACGATCAGCGACTATGTTGGCAACGCTAGGATGTTCACGGAAAAACCGGTGCCGCTCATCGCCATTCCGACGACGGCCGGCACCGGTTCCGAAGTGACGAAAGTGACGGTCATTATTGATACGAAGACAGACGTCAAAATGATGATTTCCCAGCCGGCGCTCCTTCCGGCCGTGGCGATCGTTGACCCGCTTCTTACTGTCTCATGCCCGCCATCCGTTACCGCGGCAACCGGTGTCGATGCGCTTTGTCACGCGATCGAAGCGTATATTTCCCGACGCGCCCATCCCGTGACCGATGTGCTGGCGCTATCCGCCATTGAGGCGATCATCGGCCATTTGCGCCGGGCGTACGAAAACGGTCAAGACATCGAAGCGCGGGAGAAAATGGCGATCGCGGCCATGAAGGCCGGCATGGCGTTCTCGAATGCCTCGGTAACACTTGTGCACGGCATGTCGCGGCCGATCGGAGCGCTCTTCCACGTGCCGCACGGCGTGTCCAATGCGATGCTGTTGCCAGGGGTGCTTGAATTTACAAAAGACAGCGCCGGAGAACGATTGGCAGTGATTGCCCGGCTCATCAACCCGCAGCTGAAGGACGTTTCCGATGCCGAAGCGGCCGATGCGCTTGTTGAAGAAGTGAAACAGCTTTGCCGTGATTTGCACATCCCGAATATGAAAACATGGGGCATTGACAAAGCGGCATTCGACAAAGCAGTCGATAAAATGGCGGCTGATGCGCTGGCAAGCGGCAGTCCGGCGAATAACCCAAGGGTGCCGACTCATGAGGAAATTGTCGCGCTGTATCATATTTGTTACGACTATCAGTATGGCACCAATACGGTCAGCCGTTAAATGAAGCAACGGTCAAAAGAGGGGGAAAAGTATGCTGGGGATGATTGGTTTATTGGCCTCATTGGGATTGTTGATCTTTTTGACAATGAGGGGGATCAATATCATTATTGCCGCGTTGATCAGTTCTGTTCTTGTTGCGCTGACAGGCGGATTAAACTTGGAAAAAGCTTTGATGGAAAGCTATATGACGGGCTTTACCGGCTATTTCGCCAGCTGGTTTCTTATCTTCTTAGCCGGGGCGATTTTTGGCAAAGTGATGGAGGACACCGGGTCAGCTGACTCCATCGCTCATTGGGTAAAAGAAAAGTTTGGCGCTAAACATGCTGTATTGGCGGTCGTTGCTGCCTGCGCCATTATGACATACGGCGGTGTCAGCTTGTTTGTCGTCGGCTTTTCTGTTTACCCGATCGCCGTGTCACTGTTCCGTCAGTCGAATACGCCGCATCGTTTTATTCCGGCCGCCATGGTGTTCGGCTCGGTTTCGTTTACAATGACATCTCCGTATTCACCGGAGATTCAAAACATCATTCCAACGCAATTTTTCCATACAACGCCGGGGGCTGGGGGATGGGTAGGCATTTTCGTCGGCGCAACGATTGCTGTGGCTGGTTCCCTCTATTTAACGCGTGTTGTCCAAAAAGCGAAACAAAACGGCGAAACGTTTTCCTTGCCATACCGAACCGGCGACGTTTCCGGTGCGGTGAGTGAAATTGCTGCTTCGCTCGAGCGCGGCGCCGGCCGTCCGCTGCCGAACATTGTTTGTGCCATCCTTCCGTTAGTGGCGGTGATTGTTTCATTAAACATTTTGGCAAAATTCATTTCTTCGACTTCAGCAGGGGTCTTGTCACTTGTCCTTGGTATTGTGCTTTGCTGGGTGTTAAATGCGAAATTCGTCCGCAAATTTTGGGAGGCCATGGCGTCCGGCGCCCAAGATGCGTTAGTCGCTGCCGCTAATACGTGCGCCGTCGTCGGCTTCGGAGCGGTGGCGAAAAATGTGCCGGCCTTTCAAAAAGCGGTTGACGTCCTTGTGAACATTCCTGGACCGGAACTGCTCGGATTGGGGTTGGCCGTCACGATTATTTGCGGCATGACCGGATCGGCTTCCGGCGGTCTCGGTATTGCCTTGCCAATCCTAGCGCCGATTTATCTGGCGAAAGGGCTTGACCCCGGCGCCATGCATCGGGTAGCAACGCTTGCTTCCGGTGGCCTTGATTCGCTGCCGCACAACGGATACATTGTGACGACGATTCGCGCCGTCTGCCATGAAACGCACGAGCGGACGTATAAGCCGATATTCGTTCTGTCGGTTATCATTCCGCTTGCCGGCATGTTCTTAGCCATTCTCTTATACTCGATTTTCTAGAAAGGTGGTTTCATTCATGAGCTCTGTAACCGAAACAAAAACATTGAAAAACTTTATTGGCGGCCAATGGGTCGCCTCGACATCCGGAAAAGAAGAAATCGTGCCGAACCCGGCAACGGGGGAAGTATTGGCGAAAGTGCCGCTCTCCTCGCGCGAGGAGCTGGATGCGGCGGTGGCGGCCGCGAAAGAAGCGTTCCGCGAATGGCGCAAAGTCCCGGTTCCGCGTCGCGCCCGCATTTTGTTCCGCTACCAGCAGCTGCTTGTCGAGCATTGGGAAGAACTTGCCCGTCTCGTGACATTGGAAAACGGCAAAGTGTACGAGGACGCCTACGGTGAAGTGCAGCGCGGCATTGAATGCGTCGAGTTTGCAGCGGGGATTCCGACGCTCATGATGGGGCAGCAGCTGCCCGATATTGCGACGAATATCGAATCGGGGATGTACCGCTACCCGCTCGGTGTCGTCGCCGGGATTACGCCGTTTAACTTCCCGATGATGGTGCCGTGCTGGATGTTCCCGCTCGCCATCGCTTGCGGCAATACGTTCGTGCTGAAGCCGTCTGAGCGGACGCCCATGCTCGCCAACCGCTTGGCTGAACTGTTCACCGAAGCCGGACTGCCTGCAGGAGTGTTGAATATTGTTCACGGAGCGCACGAGGTCGTGAACGGCATTTTAGAACATAAAGATATTAAAGCCGTTTCGTTCGTCGGCTCGCAGCCGGTCGCCGAGTATGTATACAAAACAGCCGCCGCCCACGGCAAGCGGGTGCAGGCGCTCGCCGGTGCGAAAAACCATTCGATCGTCATGCCGGACGCCGACCTCGATATGGCGGTGACGAACATCATCAACGCCGCGTTCGGTTCGGCGGGCGAGCGGTGCATGGCGTGCTCGGTCGTCGTTGCAGTCGGCGATATCGCCGATGAGTTGGTCGAACGGCTCAAAGAAGCCGCCGACCGCATCCAAATTGGCAATGGGCTCGACAAAGGCGTCTTTTTAGGCCCGGTCATCCGCGAGTCGCATAAAGAGCGGACGATCAAATACATCGAAATCGGCGAAAAAGAGGGGGCGCTCCTTGTCCGCGACGGACGCCGCGACTCGGCGACAAGCGGAAAAGGGTATTTCATCGGTCCAACGATTTTTGACCATGTCAAGCCGGGCATGGCGATTTGGACGGATGAAATTTTCGCCCCGGTCTTGTCGGTCGTCCGCGCCCGAGACTTGGACGAAGCGATTGAGATCGCCAACCGGTCGGAGTTTGCCAACGGCGCCTGCATTTACACCGACAGCGCCAAAGCGATCCGCCAGTTCCGCGAAGAAATCGACGCCGGCATGCTTGGCGTCAACGTCGCCGTCCCGGCGCCGATGGCCTTCTTCCCGTTCTCGGGCTACAAAAACTCGTTCTATGGCGACCTTCATGCCAACGGCCGCGACGGCGTCGAATTTTACACGAGAAAGAAAATGGTGACGGCGAGATACCAATAGAATAGAATGGACTGAAAAGCAGCCCGTTTAGACAAGGGCTGCTTTTTATCTTAATTAGGCGAGAAGACTCCCACTTCAACGAAGCGAAGCGGAGTAAGTGGGAAATGAATCGCCTTAACTATATTTTGCTGAAAATAGGATAGATTCAGTAAAATATAGTATCATATAGTTAGATGGGAGGTGAAAACATGTATTTTTGTATCAAACAACAGCTAAATGGTTTGACCAAAGAAGAATACTTGACTCTTCGAGAACTGTGCCATATTGCCAAGAACATGTACAACGTCGGATTGTACAATGTCAGACAATACTATTTTGAACACAAGGAATTTCTTAATTATGAGAAAAATTATCATCTTGCCAAAACTAACGAAAACTATAAGCTGTTAAACAGCAACATGGCACAGCAAATTTTAAAAAAGGTCAATGAAGCCTTTAAATCTTTCTTTGGTTTGATCAGTCTTGCCAAACAAGGAAAATATGACCACAAGGCTATCAGTATTCCAAAATATCTTAAAAAAGATGGCTTTCATTCACTGATCATTGGCCAGATTCGTATAGACGGCAACAAATTCACGATACCGTATTCTCGCCTATTTAAAAAGACTCACAAGCCTATCACGATAACGATTCCGCCTGTGTTACTGGACAAAAAGATTAAGCAGATTGAAATCATTCCTAAGCATCATGCCAGGTTCTTTGAGATTCAGTACAAATATGAAATGCCTGAAGATCAAAGAGAATTAAATGACCAAAAAGCACTGGCAATTGATTTAGGATTAAACAATTTTGCCACTTGTGTCACATCAGACGGCAGATCATTCATCATTGATGGGCGGAGATTAAAAAGTATAAATCAATGGTTTAACAAAGAAAATGCCAGACTTCAAAGCATAAAAGATAAGCAAAAAATCAAAGGCACCACTCGTAAACAGGCTTTGCTTGCTATGAATCGCAATAATAAAGTGAATGATTATATCAACAAGACTTGCCGTTACATCATTAACTACTGTATTGAAAATCAAATTGGCAAACTTGTCATTGGCTATGCGGAAACATGGCAACGCAATATTAATCTAGGAAAAAAGACAAATCAAAACTTTGTCAATATTCCTCTCGGTAACATAAAAGAAAAACTAGAATATCTTTGTGAATTTTACGGCATTGAATTCTTGAAACAGGAAGAATCCTATACGTCTCAAGCCAGCTTTTTTGACGGCGATGAGATTCCTGAATATAATGCCGACAATCCAAAAGAATATAAGTTCAGCGGCAAACGTATTAAGCGCGGCTTGTATCGAACAAAGTCTGGCAAACTAATTAATGCTGATGTCAATGGCGCATTAAACATCTTAAAGAAAAGTAAAGCTGTAGACCTGAGTGTCTTATGCTCTAGCGGCGAAGTGGACACGCCTCAAAGAATAAGGATTGCTTGAAGCAGTCAAACTTCTTTGGAAGCCCCCACTTCAAATTTTCGCTAGAAAATTAAGTGGGGGTAGTTCACCACCTCGAACCGAGAATCCCTTCACTTCCAAGTAGGAACATAAGTAGGGATGAACCGGCGTCTGCCACTAACATCTTCCTCTTGTGCCAAAAAAACAATGGAAGGGTTTCGATTGCGATCGTTTTGAGGAAGTTCAAAGGTGGATGCACAGGGATGGCTTAGCTGACAGCTTACCGTAGAGGTTGTTTCCAATAACCCCCTAATTCTCTACGTGAGCGCGGGTGGGGAATGTTCAGTTGAGTCGGTTTCATTTCCAGCTTGTTGAGCGTGTAGTAAAAATTTAGGGGATACTATTCGTTCTGTGACAGCATCCAAAAGGCGCGAAGTGTGATAGAATAAAATAAAAAAGGGTGTGAGTTCAATGGCCATGGACTACTTTCAGGTGAACTTGCCGAAAGAGTTTTTGCCCGCCATTAATGAATTGGAAGGCAACACAGTTGAGGCAAAAATAAAGCTTTCATTGGCGATTGGTTTGTTTGTTGGGAAACAGGTGACGCTGGCGAAAGCGGCTGAATTGGCAGGAAAATCCTTAGGGGAATTTATCGATGTATTGCGTTCGAAGGCGATTCCTTGGATGGAATATACGGAGGAACACATCAAAGATGATTGGGACACGGTGCAAAAATTGAGCAAAGAAAATAGGGATCACAATGAGTAGGGTTACGGTTAATTCTACACCGATTATAGGTCTGTCGATCGTTGGTCAATTGACTCTTTTGTCTGAACTATTTGATGAAGTATATGTTCCGGAAGCTGTCTATCAAGAAATTGTTCATAACCATGCCCCACGCCATTATGGAAAAGAGGAGCTCAAACGATTGGTCAGCGAGGGGGTGTTTAGGCTATACCATGTAAAAAATCGCAGCCTTGTTGAAAGTTTATATGGAAAATTCCATGCCGGGGAGTTAGAAGTTATTATTGGAGCGAAAGAACTTGGTGCTCAAGTCGTTGTGATTGATGAGCATGCTGCCAGATCCTTGTCGAAACAATTCCTTTTACGGCCTATCGGTACAATCGGAGTTTTGATTCTGGGAAAGAAAAACAGGAAAATAGCGGAAGTCAAGCCGCTGTTAGACACTTTGCTTGAAAATGGATTTTATCTTTCCCGACGTCTTTATCAAGAGGCTTTGTTACTAGCGGAAGAAACGCTGTAGCCCTGCCCGCCATGCTGGGCTTTTTTCTTTTTTAAAACCTGTCAACAACCCCCTTGACAAAATCGCGTTTACTTATCATTGAAGGGCCGGTTGTAAGCGTTTTAAGATAAAGGTACAGTCAAGCAAAAGGAGGAACAGACTTATGACGCATACAACCGGAAATGAAACAGGTTTCCGTGTGAAGATTCAACGGTTTGGCAGTTATTTGAGCGGCATGATTATGCCAAACATCGGAGCGTTTATCGCTTGGGGGCTGATTACGGCGTTATTTATTCCGACCGGCTGGCTGCCGAATGAGACGTTTGCCAAGCTTGTCGGACCGATGATTACGTACTTGTTGCCGCTATTGATCGGGTATACGGGCGGCAAAATGATTTATGACGTCCGCGGTGGCGTCGTCGGGGCGACGGCGACGATGGGGGTCATCGTCGGTTCGGACATTCCGATGTTTTTAGGCGCGATGATCATGGGGCCGCTTGGCGGTTATGTGATCAAAAAGGTAGACGGGCTCTTCCAAGGAAAAGTGAAACAAGGGTTTGAGATGCTCGTCAACAACTTTTCGGCCGGGATCGTCGGCGGCGTGTTGACGCTGCTCGCCTTTAAAGGAGTCGGCCCGGTCATTTCTGTGATCAGTAAAACGTTAGCGGCAGGAGTGGAAAAAATCATTGATTGGCACTTGTTGCCGCTGGCGAACTTGTTCATCGAGCCGGGGAAAGTGCTGTTCTTGAACAATGCGATCAACCATGGAATTTTAAGCCCGCTTGGCGTCGAACAAGCGGCGAAAACCGGGAAATCGATTTTGTTCTTGCTGGAAACGAACCCTGGTCCAGGGTTGGGGATTTTGCTGGCGTATTGGCTGTTTGGCAAGGGGATGGCGAAACAATCGGCGCCGGGGGCAGTCATTATCCACTTCCTTGGCGGGATTCATGAAATTTACTTCCCGTACATTCTCATGCGACCGATTTTGATTTTGGCAGCCATGGCGGGCGGCGTGAGCGGCGTGTTCACGTTTACGGTGCTCCATGCCGGGCTGGTGGCGGTGCCGTCGCCGGGAAGCATTTTCGCCTTGCTGGCGATGACGCCGAAAGGGAATTATTTCGGCGTGCTAGCCGGCGTGTTCGTCGCTGCAGCGGTGTCGTTCCTCGTCGCTTCGATTTTCTTAAAAGCGGCGAAACAATCTGAAGAGGAAGAAGAGTTGACGAAAGCAACGGAAAAAATGGAACAGCTGAAAGGAAAAAAGAGCCAAGTGGCTGCCGCATTGCAACAGAAAGAAGCCGCTTCGGCAACTGTGGCCCAAGCGGTTCCTGGCCGCGTGAAGAAAATTGTGTTCGCGTGTGATGCGGGAATGGGCTCGAGCGCGATGGGAGCATCGATTTTGCGCAACAAAGTACAAAAGGCCGGGCTCGATATCGAAGTGACGAATACAGCGATCAACCAGCTTCCGGCCGACGCCGACATCGTCGTCACCCATCAAAACTTGACCGACCGGGCGAAGGCGAAGTTGCCCAATGCGTACCATGTATCGGTCGAAAACTTCTTAAACAGCCCGAAATACGATGAATTGATCGAGCAATTGAAAAAGAACGCGTAAATCGGCATGAGACGCAGGGGAAATGGCGTTCCCCCTGCGTTTTGCTTTGTGATTTCCCGTTTACCTCGACGGCTAGGGGCACTTTCCTCCGCTCCCATCCGCATGGATGTGCCCGACCGCGGTGAACTTCGTCAAACGACGAAAGAGAAAAATACATGCAAAATTAAAATCTGTCAACAATAACAATGACGAAAACGAAACATCTATTCATTGTCAAATCAAGAAAAAAGCCCTTACAATAAGGATGGAAGAGGCAAAGATTTATTTCAAAAATGTCAATAATGCTGTTCCGTGATGGGAGGTGAACGGCGATGTACGTATCGGCACGGGAGCGGAAGTTGCTTGAACGGTTGTTGGCGGACGATAGGGACATAACAGTCGGCGAATTGGCGGAGGAACTGAATGTCAGCGCCCGCACGGTTCATCGTGATTTGCAAGGTTTGGAATCGGTCTTCCGCCGCTATGGGCTTAAGCTCGCGAAAAGAGCAGGAGTCGGCATCCGCCTCGTCGGGGAAGAGGAAAAGAAGCAGGCGCTGGCCGCAGAGCTGTTTCGCCTTTCTCATCATGAATACACCCCCGAAGAGCGGCAGCTCATGATTTTAATTGCGCTGTTGGAAGCCAACGAGCCAGTGAAACTCGTCACATTGGCCCATGACTTGAACGTCACGGTCGCCACTGTCAGCTTGGATTTGGACAAATTGGAACAAACGGTAGAAGCGTACGGGCTTTCGCTCATCCGCAAGCGTGGATACGGGGTGGAGCTTGCCGGTTCGGAATCGGTGAAACGGCGCTTGATGAGCGACTTGTTGTTCCGCCATGTTGATGAACACGAATTTTTGGCATTGATGAAAGAGACGATCCAAAAACGGACGGACGCTCCGCTTGACACCGTGGCGGAGAAGCTGCTCGGGCTTGTGGACAGAAAAAAGCTCGCTGTCATTGAGCAGCAAATCGAGCAAGTGAAAGAAAAGCTTCCGTTTACGATGGCCGACAGCTCGTACATCGCCTTCGTCGTCCATTTGGCGCTCGCCATGGAGCGCATCAAGCGGGGAGAAGCGATCCACTTCGATCCGCGGGATCTGCAGGCGTTGCAAGCGACGAAAGAATATGAGATCGCGCATGAGCTCGCTGAATCGTTAGAAAAAGTCTTTGACGTTGACATCCCTAACGAAGAAGTCGGCTATATGACGATGCACTTGATGGGAGCGAAATGGCGCAGCCGCCAAGGAATGGTGATGGAGGAGCCGAGTTTGGCCGTCGGCATGAAGGCGCAACAACTCATCCGCTTTGTCAGTGATAAGCTCGGCGTTGATTTATCCGCCGACCGTACGTTATACGAAGACCTTGTCGTCCATTTAAAGCCGGCTCTGTATCGCCTCGAACACGGAATGGGGGTCGCCAATCCGCTGCTTGATCCAATCAAACAAGACTATGCGGAGCTGTTCGCCATTGTCTCAGATGGGGCGCGGCAGCTGTTTGGCGGCATTCCGATCCCGGATGAGGAGATTGGCTATTTGGTGCTCCATTTTGCGGCCGCGCTCATGCGGGAGAAAAAAGGCTGGCGGGTGTTAGTCATTTGTTCGAGCGGGCTTGGGACGGCGAAAATTTTAGCGACGAGGCTGAAAAAAGAGATTCCGGACATTGTTTCGCTGGAACAAGCTTCCGCGTTTGAATGGAAAGGAAAAGATGTCAGCGCGTACGATCTCGTCATCTCGACCGTGCCGCTTCCTGAGGAGTATGGGCCGCATATCGTCGTCAGCCCGATGCTGACCGAGGAGGAAGCGCGGAAGATTCGCGAGTGTTTAGAGCGAAAATCGGCCGCTGAAAAGCGGATGAGGAAAGAGTCAACCGCACGGCGAAACAGGCCAGCCATCGACACGATGAAGGCGGTTCGGCGCATCAGCGAGACGATCGTCCACATTTTGGACGGTTTTTCCCTCGAGGTGGTCAAGAGGCGCTCTGTTCATGAAATATTGACGGACGCGTGCCGCCGCCTCGAACGAAGTGGCGTCGTTGTCGATGCCGATGTCGTCATCGAGGAGCTGCGGCGCCGCGAGTCGCTTGGCGGGCTTGGCGTCCCTGGCACGACGCTGGCGCTTTACCACGCTCGAAGCTTCGCTGTCCTTCGTCCGTCTCTGACGATGTACCGACTTGATTCGCCGCAAACGGTGGCGGGGATGGACGGGGAGCCGATGGAGATCAACACGGTCGTGTTGCTTCTCGGTCCTGCTGATGCGGATGAAGAGGTGCTTTCAGTATTAAGCCATGTGAGCACGTTGCTCGTAAAGAACGAGCAAAGCGCGGCCACGTTGGCTTATGGCGGCGAAGACGAAGTGTATTCGCTTATTAGCGGCCATTTGGAACAATTTTTCGATGATTATTGGATATCGATGAAGGAGTGACACGGATGTTGACCCATTCGATTTTAAACAAAGAAAACATTGTGCTCAATGCGCAACCAAAAACGAAAGAAGAGGCGATCCGCCTCGCCGGCGAGGTGTTGGTCAAGCAAGGATATGTCGCCCCGGCATATGTTGATGCGATGCTTGAACGGGAAGAACTGACATCAACGTATATCGGCAACAACGTCGCCATTCCGCACGGAACGGAAGCGGCAAAAGCGCTCGTGAAACAGTCCGGCATTTCGATCGTGCAAGTTCCGGACGGCGTCGATTTTGGAGGCGGCAACATGGCCACGATCGTCATCGGCATTGCCGGCAAAGACGGGGAACATTTGGATATTCTTTCGAAACTCGCACTCGTCTGCGCCGAAGCAGACAATGTGGCCGCCATGGCGAACGCCAAAACGGCCGAGGAAATTCTTGCGCTGCTCCATGAGGTGAACGGCTGATGAGGGCCGTCCACTTTGGCGCCGGCAACATCGGCCGCGGCTTTATCGGCAGCCTGCTGGCGGCGTCGGGATATGACGTCGTGTTCGTTGATGTCAATGAACAAATCGTCCGTTTGCTGAAAGAGCGGGGGGAGTATCGCGTCATTGTTGCCGGCGAGCGGCGCGAAGAACAATGGGTGCGCGGCGTTTCGGCCCTGAACAGCCAAACGGAGCGGGAAGCGGTCATCGAGGCGATCGCAGACGCTGATTTGGTGACGACCGCGGTCGGCCCGCACATTTTGCCGGCTATTGCGCCAGTCATCGCCGCTGGGCTTGAGCGGCGCTTCACGGTTCATCAGAAGCCGCTTCACGTCATTGCCTGTGAAAACATGATCGGCGGCACGGAAACGCTGAAAACGCACGTCTTTGCCCATCTTTCCACGGCTGGGCAGCAGCTGGCAGATGAAAACGTTGGTTTTCTCAACTGCGCGGTCGACCGTATCGTGCCGAATCAGACGAATGACGATCCACTCGCTGTCACGGTGGAACCGTTTTTCGAATGGACGATTGAAACGCGAAACGTCATCGGCACTGTTCCGCCGATTCAAGGGGCTCATTTTGTCGCTGACTTAGAGCCGTATATCGAGCGCAAATTGTTTACGGTCAATACCGGCCATGCGTTGGCCGCTTACTTAGGGTATCTGCGAAACTACAAAACCGTCCAGGAAGCGATGAACGATGAAGGTATTCGATTGAATGTCGAGCAAGCGCTCAGTGAGTCGGGAGCCGTCTTATTGAAAAAGCACGGATGGCATGAGGAAGAGCACCGTTCCTATATCAAAACGACGATCGGGCGTTTCACCAACCCGTCCCTTTCCGACGATATCGTCCGTGTCGCCCGTTCGCCGATCCGCAAGCTCGGGCCGAACGACCGGCTCATCGCTCCGGCGACGCAATACTGCACACTATTTGGCAGCGTTCCTGCTGGTCTCGCCAAAGGAATTGCCGCGCTGTTGCGCTTTGATGATGCGAGCGATGCAGAAGCCGCCGCTCTGCAACAAACGATCGCACACCACGGAATCGAAGGAGCGCTTCGGCAATACGCGGGGCTTGAGAGTGCGCACCCGCTTGTGGCCGCGGTGAGGGAAGAGTACGGGAGAATGGAGAAAAACAAAAGCTGACCGCCTTTCAAATGTCGTCGACCTCCAATCGTGCAAAAACCCCGGGGGATCGACGACAATATTTTTTTTGCGTCAAAATCCTACAACCAACACGGCTCAACAGTATTGACAGAATTTTTGAAACGTGATATTCTGAAAACAGTCAAAAGGGGAAAAGCTTGATTTTATGCGAATGGTTTGGGTTTTTATCGTACCTATGAGGGATTGAAACAGTGAAAAAATTGGCTATGCAGCTGCCAGTCGACTGCGTTTTTATCGTACCTATGAGGGATTGAAACACAAGTTATCAATGTAGTTGAGTTGCTTCTCGCTCGGTTTTTATCGTACCTATGAGGGATTGAAACTCAACCGAGACCCTAGCGAAATCGAAGCGGAGATGGGTTTTTATCGTACCTATGAGGGATTGAAACTCAAGTCAATACGTCACGATTGTGGTGGATGATCGTTTTTATCGTACCTATGAGGGATTGAAACAAAAATGTTTTTTGCCATATCAATCGCCAACTTCATTGAGTTTTTATCGTACCTATGAGGGATTGAAACGACGACGAGTTCCGCAAACGAGATGTGGAACTTGTGTTTTTATCGTACCTATGAGGGATTGAAACGCAATATCGCTAGCATTGAAGTCACCTTCTCCGACGTTTTTATCGTACCTATGAGGGATTGAAACACCAAAAATGAACGGATTTCCACCGAGGAAAAGAGTTTTTATCGTACCTATGAGGGATTGAAACAGTTGTGAATATGCGTCAAGGCCATTCCTGTGCATGGAGTGAATCCTTTGACACATAGTACGATGACTGGCTTTTCATAGAAGAAGAAACAAGAATGCTTCTTCTTTACGCCAAAATAAAGGTTTTTATCGTACCTATGAGGGATTGAAACTATGCAGAAACTCAGCGCATAAATCAGAGTGATTAGTTTTTATCGTACCTATGAGGGATTGAAACATCTGTTCAACAGTTAAATCACGTGGTACAGGAATACGTTTTTATCGTACCTGTGGGGGACTGAAGCGCTATACAGTACGGTACAACTTTTTCTGTCCCCGATGCAGGATTTTCACCCCCTGCTTGCGAATGGATAGAATTGAACACGTTCAAAGAGGGGTGATGGAATGGCTATTGACCACGACCGGTTGTTTAAAGAACTGATCCAAACGTTCTTCGAAGAGTTTCTTCTCCTCTTTTTTCCCGACATGCATGAACACATTGATTTCAGCCATTTGTCCTTTCTGTCCGAAGAACTGTTTACCGATGTCACGGCAGGTGAAAAATACCGCGTCGATCTATTAGTCGAGACGAAGCTGAAAGGGGAGGATGGGCTGATCATCGTTCATGTGGAGAATCAAAGCTACGTGCAACCATCGTTTCCAGAGCGCATGTTTATCTATTTCAGCCGTTTGTTTGAAAAATACCGCACCCGCATCGTTCCGATCGCTGTCTTCAGCCATGACACCCTCCGCGAAGAACCGTCCGTGTTCTCAATCGAGTTTCCCTTTGGCGACGTGCTGCAGTTTCGCTTTTTCCCGGTGGAGTTGCGCAAGAAACATTGGAGAGACTATATCCGGCATGACAATCCGATTGCGGCTGCCCTCCTTGGCAAAATGGGGTATACTGAAAGTGAGAAAATTGAGTTGAAAAAAGAGTTTTTGCGCATGTTGGTGCGATTGGAGCTGGATGAAGCGAGGCAACGGCTCTTGTTGGGCTTTTTTGAAACGTATGTGAAGCTGTCGGAGGAGGAAGAGCAACAACTGCAAAGAGAGGTGAAGGAGATGGAAACGACAGAAAAAGAGAAAATGTTGGAGCTGATCATTTCCTATGAGCAAAGGGGAAGAAAACAGGGGTTGGAAGAAGGAATTAAACGCGGGATTGAACAAGGGATCAAACAGGGAATGAAACAAGGAATGAAGCAAGGAATGAAGCAAGGAATGAAACAACTGATCCGCAACATGGCGCGCAAAGGAATGAAGGTGGAAGATATTGCTCGGTTGGTGGATCTTCCAGAGCAAGATGTTCGGGAATTGCTTGAAGAGCAGGGAAATTAAACACAAGAGGCGGCTATCTAACGAGGACGGTTGGCGGCGACAAAAGAGGCAGATGAAATCATTGATTCGTAAGTGATAGATTGTAAAAAAACGGATGATTGTCCTGTCACATAAAATATGTACTGTACCAAAGTTTTATCTTAATTAGGCGAGAAGACTCCCACTTCAACGAAGCGAAGCGGAGTAAGTGGGAAATGAATCGCCTTAACTATATTTTGCTGAAAATAGGATAGATTCAGTAAAATATAGTATCATATAGTTAGATGGGAGGTGAAAACATGTATTTTTGTATCAAACAACAGCTAAATGGTTTGACCAAAGAAGAATACTTGACTCTTCGAGAACTGTGCCATATTGCCAAGAACATGTACAACGTCGGATTGTACAATGTCAGACAATACTATTTTGAACACAAGGAATTTCTTAATTATGAGAAAAATTATCATCTTGCCAAAACTAACGAAAACTATAAGCTGTTAAACAGCAACATGGCACAGCAAATTTTAAAAAAGGTCAATGAAGCCTTTAAATCTTTCTTTGGTTTGATCAGTCTTGCCAAACAAGGAAAATATGACCACAAGGCTATCAGTATTCCAAAATATCTTAAAAAAGATGGCTTTCATTCACTGATCATTGGCCAGATTCGTATAGACGGCAACAAATTCACGATACCGTATTCTCGCCTATTTAAAAAGACTCACAAGCCTATCACGATAACGATTCCGCCTGTGTTACTGGACAAAAAGATTAAGCAGATTGAAATCATTCCTAAGCATCATGCCAGGTTCTTTGAGATTCAGTACAAATATGAAATGCCTGAAGATCAAAGAGAATTAAATGACCAAAAAGCACTGGCAATTGATTTAGGATTAAACAATTTTGCCACTTGTGTCACATCAGACGGCAGATCATTCATCAT
This sequence comes from Geobacillus sp. PLS 41, assembly GCF_056494105.1. NCBI lineage: Bacteria > Bacillati > Bacillota > Bacilli > Caryophanales > Anoxybacillaceae > Geobacillus > Geobacillus sp. PLS 41. The sequence goes on from NZ_CM151395.1 coordinate 2,137,724, forward strand.
TGATGGGCGGAGATTAAAAAGTATAAATCAATGGTTTAACAAAGAAAATGCCAGACTTCAAAGCATAAAAGATAAGCAAAAAATCAAAGGCACCACTCGTAAACAGGCTTTGCTTGCTATGAATCGCAATAATAAAGTGAATGATTATATCAACAAGACTTGCCGTTACATCATTAACTACTGTATTGAAAATCAAATTGGCAAACTTGTCATTGGCTATGCGGAAACATGGCAACGCAATATTAATCTAGGAAAAAAGACAAATCAAAACTTTGTCAATATTCCTCTCGGTAACATAAAAGAAAAACTAGAATATCTTTGTGAATTTTACGGCATTGAATTCTTGAAACAGGAAGAATCCTATACGTCTCAAGCCAGCTTTTTTGACGGCGATGAGATTCCTGAATATAATGCCGACAATCCAAAAGAATATAAGTTCAGCGGCAAACGTATTAAGCGCGGCTTGTATCGAACAAAGTCTGGCAAACTAATTAATGCTGATGTCAATGGCGCATTAAACATCTTAAAGAAAAGTAAAGCTGTAGACCTGAGTGTCTTATGCTCTAGCGGCGAAGTGGACACGCCTCAAAGAATAAGGATTGCTTGAAGCAGTCAAACTTCTTTGGAAGCCCCCACTTCAAATTTTCGCTAGAAAATTAAGTGGGGGTAGTTCACGTACCGTCTGCTTTGAAGGCTGGCGGTCTTTTTTTGCTTTGAGACTCCAGCGTTCCGCTAGGTGCTTGATATCAGGTCTGATTATACCTCCATGAACAAAATGCACAAAATTCATTTTATTTTCAAAAACTTCACGCTCATCCCGCGGCATGGTAAGGTTGTGATTGAAAACGTTATCAAAAAACAAGGGGGCAAGGGAGAAATGAAGAAAACGAAATGGTGGGGATTGCTCGCCGCAGGGATGATGACACTGGCTTTGGCGGCCTGTGGGGGCAATGAATCGGCGGGGTCGAAATCATCCGGTTCGAACTCTGGCTCATCGGCCTCAAACTATCCGACGAAGCCGATTACGATTGTTGCTCCGTCTGGGGCGGGCGGCGGTTGGGATTTAACGGCCCGCGCGATTACGAAGGTGTTGGATGAGACGGGGCTCGTCAAACAGACCATGACGGTTGAAAACAAACCAGGCGGCGGCGGGGCGGTCTTTATGGCCGAATACGCCACCCAAGATGTGAAAAACGATTACAAACTATTTGTCAACTCCCCGCCAATTATTATCAACAACTTGAAAAAAGAAGGGAACAGCCCGTTTGGCTACAAAGACACGACACCGCTCGCCCAGTTGACGAAGGACTTTGGCGCGATTGTTGTGAAGGCGGATTCGAAATTTCAAACGTTAACCGACTTGCTTAATACCATTAAACAAGATCCGAAATCGGTCACGGTAGCCGGGGGATCGGCGCCAGGTTCGATGGATCATTTAGTCGCGATTTTGCCGATCTATAAGTCGGGCATCGATCCGAAATCAGTCAAGTATGTTTCGTACGATGGCGGCGGGGAAGCGATGGCTGCGCTGCTTGGCGGCAATGCCGATGTGATTGCAACGGATGCCTCTTCTGTTGGCGAATATCTCAAAGCCGGCAAAGTGCGGGTGTTGGCGGTTTCCGCTCCAGAACGCCTCGGCGGAGTGCTGAAAGACGTGCCGACGTTGAAAGAGCTTGGCATTGATGCGGAATTTACGATTTGGCGCGGGGTTTTTGGGCCGAAGCAAATGTCCCGAGAGGCAAAAGCGTTTTGGGAAGAAACATTGAAAAAGTTGTCTGAACACGAGAAGTGGAAAGAAGAACTGCAAAAACAAGGCTGGGCGGCGGAATATCGCAATTCGGACGAATTTACGAAGTTTTTGCAAGAGCAGGAGCAGCAAATCGGCGACCTTCTGAAGTCGCTTGGCATGCATAAATGAAGCAAGGGGGAAGAACATTCTTCCCCTTTTTTGTAAAGAACAGGAGGAAGAACCATGAACAAAACGGCTGATCGTATCGCGGCGGTGGCATTCTTGGCGGTTGGTTCCTTGTTTATGGCGGAAAGCTTGCGCCTATCGAAAAGCGCCTACGGCAGTGCGGTAGGACCGAACGTATTTCCGTTTTTGCTTGGACTTGTTCTGGCATTATTAAGCATCAAGCTGTTGTTTGAAACGAGAGGCTATAAGGATTATAAGGATTCAGTGGGAGAGAAGCCGCCGCGGCAGTACAAAAAGTTTCTCATCATTTTCATTGCTGCTGTTTTCTATGCGACGTTGCTTGAAACGGTTGGGTATGTAATCACGACGTTTCTGTTTCTTGTTATCGGCTTTCAAACGATGGAAAGAGGGGCGCTATGGAAGTCGATCGCCATTGCGGCTGGCTTTTCGCTTGGCGTATATGGCCTTTATGTGAAGCTGCTGCAAGGAACATTGCCAAGCTGGCCGATTTGGTTCCAATGAAGGGAGGGGCATCATGAGCACACTATCGTTTTTGCTTGACGGATTTCAGACAGCGCTTCAGCCGCATAACTTGCTGTTTGCCTTTATCGGGGTGTTGATCGGCACAGCGGTCGGTGTGCTTCCTGGGATTGGCCCGATGAGCGGGGTGGCGTTGCTTATTCCGGTGACGGCGTCGATGACGTCCGGCCTTAGTTCGGAACAGGCGGCAGCCAGTTCGATTATTTTGCTCGCCGGCGTGTATTACGGGGCGATGTATGGCGGTTCGACGACATCGATTTTGTTAAATACGCCTGGGGAATCGTCATCGGTTGTCACGACACTGGACGGTTATCAAATGGCCCGGCAAGGAAGGGCGGGGGCGGCGCTTGCCATTGCCGCGATCGGTTCCTTTGTCGCCGGAATTGTTTCGCTAATCGGCCTCGTCTTATTGGCCCAACCGTTGTCGAATGTGGCGCTGAAGTTCGGCCCGGCTGAATATTTTTCACTCATGCTGCTCGGGTTGGCGGCGGTGAGCGGACTGGCCGGCAAATCGATGACAAAAGCGTGGATCATGACCGTGTTCGGTTTGTTGCTTTCTACGATTGGGCTCGACAACGTTTCCGGCGTGGCCCGCTTTACGTACGACATTTCCTATTTATATGGAGGTCTCGAGTTTTTAACCGTAGCGGTCGGGCTATTTGCGTTAGGAGAGGTATTCAAGTCTATTCTCTGTAATGAGACGAACGACGGGGACATCGCTAAAATCGGGCGCGTGTTGCCGACGAAAGCGGATTTGAAAGAAAGCGCGGGGCCGATCGCCCGTGGGTCGCTGCTCGGTTTTTTCATCGGGGTGCTGCCGGGAGCCGGGGCCACGTTGGCATCGTTTTTCTCCTATATTCTTGAAAAGAAAGTGAGCAAACATCCGGAAAAGTTCGGGCAAGGGACGATCGCCGGTGTGGCGGCGCCGGAGTCGGCGAACAACGGGGCTTCTGGGGGCGCAATGATTCCGCTTTTGACGCTGGGCATTCCTGGTTCAGGGACGACAGCGATCCTCATGGGTGCACTCATTATGTACAACGTCCAGCCAGGTCCACTGTTGTTCGATGAGCATCCAGCTGTCGCCTGGGGATTGATCGCCAGCATGTTTATCGGCAACGTCATGTTGCTCATTCTCAACATGCCGCTCGTCAAAGTGTTCGCGAAAATTATTCAGACGCCGACGAAATATTTGTTGCCGCTTATTATTGCCATTTCCGTGTTCGGTGTGTATGCGGTGCAAGTGACGACGTTTGATGTGTTCCTGCTGTTGGCGTTTGGTCTGCTTGGCTACTGGCTTGCAGAGCACGACTATCCATTGGCACCGCTCGTGCTAGGGCTTGTTCTCGGGCCGATGATTGAAAACAATATGCGTCGGGCCTTGACGGCATCGAATGGCGATTATCTCGTTTTCGTTGAAAAGCCGATTTCGCTCGTCTTGTTGGTCATTGCCTTTTTATGGATTGCCGTGCCGTTTGTCATGAAACTAAGAGGAAAATCGGTCGTCATCAACGAAGATATGTAATAATAGAAAGAAAGACGTTCCGCCTAACAGGCGGACTGTCTTTCTTTATTTGCTGTTTGGGGAGCGAGCCCTATGAAGCTTCAGACACGGTTAATGGTCATTATTTGTTCATTGTTGCTGCTGGTGATCGTGGTTTTAACGTTTTTGTTTCAGCATATGTTTGCGACGACGCTCAAACAACAAATTGGCATGCGAGCGCTGAATGTGGCCGAGACGGTCGCGTCGACTCCGCTCGTGCGCGAGGCGTTCCGCGACCCGAATCCGTCAGTGCGCTTGCAGCCGTTTGCCGAACATATTCGCCGAAAGACAGGGGCGGAGTACGTAGTGATTGGCAACCGTAAGGGAATCCGCTACGCTCACCCACTGCCAGATCGGATTGGAAAGCATATGGTAGGGGGCGACAACGGCGAAGTGCTGAAAGGCAAAGCGATTATTTCCGAGGCGGTCGGTTCGCTTGGTCCGGCGATCCGGGGAAAAGCGCCGATTTTTGATGAAAACGGACATGTGATCGGCATTGTTTCGGTTGGTTTTTTGCTAGAGGATATTCAGCGTACAGTATGGTCGTATCGTATGAAGATGTTTCTCTTCTCCGTTTTTGCCCTCTTTCTCGGAGCGGTGGGTGCAATGGCGATCGCCAGCACGGTGAAAAAATCGATTCATGGTCTTGAACCGGAAGAAATCGGTTTGCTCTACCAAGAAAAGCAGGCGATTTTAGAAGCGATTCGCGAAGGAATTGTGGCCATCAATCAAGAGGGAACGATTACAATGGTCAATCAAACCGCGTTGAAGTTGCTTGGGTATGAGAACGAACGCGGTGTATTGGGAATGCCTATCTTACAGCTTATTCCCCACTCGAGGTTGCCTGAAGTCATTCGGACGGGACAGGCGGAATTTGACGATGAAATGGTGTTAGGTGAAGAAACGGTCATTGCGAACCGAATCCCGATTAAGGATAAAACTGGGCGCGTCATTGGAGCGGTATCGACGTTTCGCAACAAATCGGAGCTGTATCGCCTCACAAAAGAGCTGTCCCAGCTCCGGGTGTACGCGGATGCGCTGCGGGCGCAAACACATGAATTTTCCAATAAGCTGTATTTGATCTCTGGGTTGATTCAACTTGAGTCGTATGAAGAAGCGCTTGAGCTTATTACGAAAGAAACGAACTTACAACAAAATATCATTCGTTTTGTCATGAAAGAAATCCCGGATCCGATCATCGGCGGGCTGCTGATTGGCAAGTTCAACCGCGCCCATGAGCTGAAAATCACCTTTGAAATTGATCGGGAAAGCAGTTTTCGCGATGTGCCGCCATGGATCGATCGCGACCATTTGGTGACGATTATCGGGAATTTGTTGGATAACGCCATGGAAGCGGTCCTCCACAACGGAAAAGAAGAGAAACGAGTGACCATTTTTTTGACCGACCTCGGCGATGACTTGATTATTGAGGTCGAGGATAACGGATTAGGCGTTGATCCGGATGTGGCGGAACGGATATACGACCGCGGCTTTTCGACCAAAGCCAACGGCCTCCGTGGGTATGGGCTTGATCTTGTCAAGAAGGCGCTGGCGATGCTTGGTGGGCAAATCACCTACCAGTCGAAACAAGGAGAGGGAACGGTGTTTACCGTCATTATTCCGAAGCGGTCGGGCCGTGCCAACCCATGCTGAAAGAAAGCATTTCCCATAAAAGGCCTCTACACCTTTATGCATCAATATTTCGGAGGGAGGGAAGCAGGGGGGATGATTCGTGTACTTATTATTGAAGACGACCGCCGCATCGCTGAAATTAATCGGCGCTTTGTCGAGAAAGTGAATGGGTATGAAGTGGTCGGCATTGCCACGAACGCCGAAGAGGCAAGGGAATTGACAGAGGTGCTGCAACCCGACGTGTTGTTGCTTGATGTCTATTTTCCGGATATGAACGGCCTCTCTTTTTTAAAATGGGTTCGGGAACACTTTTCCAATATCGATATTATTATGATCACAGCAGCACGAGAAGTGGATGCCTTGAAACAAGCGCTGCATGGCGGGGTGTTTGATTATATTATCAAGCCGATTATGTTTGATCGATTTGCCGAAACCTTGCATCGATATAAAGAATATTATGATAAAATGCAGCAGTGGATGAAAGAAAAAGAGTGGATCGATCAAGAGGATGTCGACAAACTGATCGGGCGGGAGGCCCCGGTTAGGGATCAGCCTATGCTTCCAAAAGGCATCCAACCGCTAACCCTTGAAAAAGTGCTGATGGTTGTGAAACGGTGTCAAGATGGTGTGACGGCGGAAGAAGTGGGACGGCAAATCGGCACAAGCCGGACGACCGCCCGTCGATATTTAGAATACCTTGTCTCCACGGGACAAGTGCTAGCCGATATTGTCTATGGATCGGTCGGACGTCCAGAGCGGATCTATAAGAAAAGAGCATTCCCGTTAGGAGCTTTTCCGGGGACTTGATCAAAAAAAGCCCTCTTGGTATGATGCAGGGGTGTCAACCACATCACTCACCATACCAAGGAGGACTTCAGATGAATTGTACACAAAACTATAAAATTGATCAAGTAACCGAACAAACGCTTGTCGTGGGTATTGATATCGCGAAACGAACCCACTACGCCTGCTTCGTGGATGACCGGGGGCGCGTGCTTCGCAAATCGTTCCCGATCTTCCAGTCGAAAGAGGGGTTTCAACAGCTGTATAAAGCGATTCAGGGGGCGATGCAAGCGTTCGGGAAGTCAGAGGTGATCGTCGCCGTGGAGCCGACCGGGCACTACTGGTTGAACCTGGCCTACTTCCTCGAGGAGCACGGGATCCCGTTGGTCATGGTCAACCCGGCGCATGTGTGCCGGTCGAAAGAACTTGATGACAACCTGCCGACGAAACACGACGCCAAAGACGCCCTGGTCATTGCCAGACTGGCAAAAGACGGACGATTCCTCGTTCCCCGGCTGCTGCACGAGATTGAAGCCGATTTGCGCGTGGGGAGCACGCTCAAAGAGAAGCTCCGCAAGGAACAGACGGCGGTGAAAAACGCGATCGTCCGCTGGACGGATCGGTATTTTCCAGAGTTTTGGACCGTGTTTCGTGACTTGGGGAAAACGGCGCTTTCGGTGTTGGAGTGGACGCCGCTTCCGGCTGATATGGCCGGCCGGACGGTGGAGGAGCTTCTTGAGGTGTACCGGCAAAGCGAAGGGATGAAATGCCCGCAGAAGGCCAAAATTCAGGCGTTGATCAACACCGCGAAGGACTCGATTGGGGTGACGGAAGGGACAGCGATGGCCCGGTTTGAGATCGCCGCGCTCGTCCGCCGATACCGCCAATTGGAGGCGGAGATCGCTGCACTGGACGCCGAGTTGAAGGCATTGGTTCAAACGACGATGGAGTACCAATGGTTGAAAACGGTCGACGGGTTGGGAGACGCCACGATCATCGATCTGCTGGCGGAGATCGGCAGCTTCGCCCATTATCGGGACCCGCGCCAATTGGTGAAGTTGGCGGGCCTGACGCTCAAGGAGAACTCCTCCGGCCAGCGCAAAGGGCAAAAGCACATCTCCAAACGGGGACGGAAACGGTTGCGCTCGGTGCTGTTTCGGGCGATGATTCCGCTGATTCGGCATAACGAGGCGTTTCGCGAGCTGCATGAGTATTATACGACCCGATCCGTCAATCCGCTGACCGGAAAGCAGTCCATCGTCGCCTTGTGCCGGAAGCTGTTGAATGTGCTGTTTGCGATTTGTACGAAGAAACAAGCGTTTGACGCGGAGCGAATGAAACAGGACGTCTTGTCCCAGGTGCAACGGGCGGCCTAAGGCCTCCCCCCTGCGAACGGAAGAATCGTTGGACAACGAGATGACACCGGAGAAGCTGGCGTGATTTCATCCATTCGACCTTGAGTCCCTAAAGGAGCTTGGCCGGCCTCCGCCTGATGACGAGACCGAACGAGGGAATGTTGGCGCGAAGACGCCCGGAGACATGGGAGGGTTCGTCCTCATCAGCGACGCGGAGATCCAAAGGGTGCATCGAATATGCTTCCCCCCGCGGCAGGAAAATATAACCAGCCGTGGCCGCGAAGCGCACCCTAGGTCTGTAAGATATCCACAAAACTGAAAAAGGATGTAAGGGATTTTGTCGAAAAATATTTTTTGGACACCCCTGAGAGGCCGAAAAGCCTTGATAGATCAACATTTCTAGAGGGAGGATGAGCGAGATCCGTTTCAGAGAATAGCGGCTTCCGTATGCATAAAGAAAGCGGGGGAAAACATCTTGTACATTTTTGTGAGTATCTTGCTTCAAGTCATGATTCCGATGTTGCTGATCGTCGGCTTGGGAGCAGGGCTTCACCGTTTCTTTCGTCTTGACCTCAATACATTATCCAAATTGAACATGTATGTCCTGCTGCCGGCAGTCGCATTCATCAACGTGTACGACAGTGAGTTGAATGGAAAGGTGTTAGCGGCTATCTTAGGGTTTCTTCTGTTGCAAAACGGCGGGCTGATGGTTTTGAGTAGGATCATGGCGAAACTATTCAAACTGGAGCGAAGTATGGCAGCGGTGTTTCAAAATACGGTTGTGCTGAACAATTCTGGCAACTTCGGCATTCCTGTCAGCCAGCTGGTGTTTCACCAACATCCGCTCGGGGCGACGATTCAAATCATCGTGACCATTTTTCAAAACTTCTTGACCAATACATATGGAGTGTATCAGTTCGTGTCAGGAAACGGGAAAAGTGGGAAATGGGCTGCTGAGATATGGAAAAATCCCGTTCTTCACGCGCTGTTGTTCGGTGTGGTCTGCCGATGGCTTCACGTCCCAATCCCATCATTTTTATGGACGCCGCTTCGGCGGGTTGCCGACGCGTTTTTAGCCATCGCCCTCTTTACGTTGGGAGCGCAAATCGCCTACACCCGTTTTAACGCCTTGCCGCCGCTTGTGTATGCAAGTGTGTTTGGGCGTCTCGTTTTGTCGCCGCTGTTGGCTGCGTCTTTGATCTTTCTATTAGGAATTGATGGAGTGACGGCTCAGGCGTTGCTCATTGCTAGTTCCTATCCGTGCTCGCGCAATACGGCGCTGTATGCACTCGAGTATGACTGCCACCCAGATTACGCCGCCCAAGCGGTGTTGGTGTCGACCTTGTTGAGCGCCATTACCGTTACAGGCGTTGTGTATGCGGCCCGGCTGTTGTTTCCGATCGCTGGATGAAAACGAGGGCAAGCTGTCGTCGACTCCCAATCATGCAAAAATCATGGGGGGATCGACGACAATGTGCTTTCGTGTCAAAACCCTACAGCTTACATTGCAGGTTCAGTTAGAAACAGCTACCATACTTTAATGGGCAGGTGCAAGTACATCTTTTGGTGATGAACCAATATCGGCTCTTCACCACAAGTTGTACTTGAGATTTTAAGATAGGTATGCATAGGAAAAATAGAGGGTGCAAAAAATGCGAATGTTCCTGTATGGTAAAGGTGACCAAACCAACCCATTGGAGGAACATTCGCATGTATTCTCCGTTTATCAAAGAACTCATCGATTGACCAGACGTTTTGATTCAAAAGGTGCGAAAACGAAGAAGAACATTGGATTTTCGAACTTTCTCTGACGCTTTAGGATTTCAATCCAAAACTATTGTAAACCGCTTTCACTTGGTTTATAATAAAGCTAAACCGGTTTATGAAAACGCTTTGAACTAAATCGATTTAGTACGAGAGAGGGATCCCTTTTGAAAAAAGTAACGATGGCCGATGTCGCGAAATTGGCCAACGTTTCGAAAAGCACCGTGTCGCAATACTTAAATAAGCGCTATGAATATATGAGCGAGGAGACGAGAAAACGCATCGCCGAGGCGATTGAAGAGCTTGGGTATCAGCCGAACATCATCGCCCGCAGTTTGAAGCAAAAGACGACAGCGACCATTGGCGTGATTGTTTTTAATATGCTTCATATGATGACAACGCAAGTGCTGCACGCCATTGAAGAGGAATGCCAAAAGCGCGGGTTTCAAGTCATTGTCTGCAATTCCGGCGATGATCCGGATAAGGAAAAAACATATGTTGATACGCTGCTGGCGAAGCAAGTGGACGGGTTGATCGTGTTTCCAACAGGGAAGAACGAGGACGTCTATCGCCGTCTTGTCGAGGAACGGTTTCCACTTGTGTTTGTCGACCGGATGGTGCCGGGAGTGGAGGCAGACAGCGTGCTACTTGATAATGCAGGTGCAGCGGAAATGGCGGTTCAGTATTTCGCTTCCCAGGGCCGCGATCGGATTGCGATTGTCACCCCGCCGCTTGTCTCTTACAACGTGCCGCGGATGGAGCGGTTGGAAGGGTTTCGGGCGGCCATGGAGAAAAGGGGATTTGAAGTCGGCGATCAAAACGTCATCGCCGCTGAACCTGCCGCGCTGCCTGGGGAGCTGAAGAAGCGGTTCATGGAATCGGAGCGGCCGAACGCCTTGTTTGCGATTAACGACTTGACGTTAATGGGCGTTTTGCGGTTTGTGAAGGAGACGGGCATCCGTATGCCGGATGAACTGGCGATCATCAATATTGACGATGTGCCGTTTGCCGATATTTATACACCGGCGTTGACGACGATCGCCCAGCCAACGTTTGCGATGGGAAAAAAAGCGGCGGAGCGCGTGTTTGAACAAATGGATTCGAATCATGCCGACAGCCCGCGCGTGTTTCGTTTCTCCCCGGTGTTGATGGAAAGGACAGCGATCAGACGGGAGAAGGCATGAGGAAGGGAGGAGAAACGATGGCGATTCATGAGGACGTCGTCATTGGAATTGATATTGGAACGACAAGCACAAAAGCGGTTGTGTTTGACGGGCGGGGGAAGGTGCTGGCTTCTCACGCCGTCGACTATCCGATCATCCAGCCGCATCCGGGGTTTGCCGAGCAGGATCCCGATGAACTGTTCGCGGCGGTCATTCAAGTGGTCGGAGCGGTGATAGTCCGGTATGGCATCCACCCTAAGCAAGTGAAAGCTATGGGTTTAAGCGCGGCGATGCACTCGATCATGGCGCTTGACGAGTCGGGGCGGCCGCTCACCCGCCTCCTCATCTGGGCGGACAACCGAAGCGTGGCTCAAACGGAGCGGCTGTGGAAAGAGCAAAACGGGCTTGCCATTTACCGGCGGACGGGGACGCCGATCCATCCGATGTCGCCGCTATCGAAATTGCTTTGGCTCAAGGAAGAGCAGCCGGACGTATTTCAGCAAGCACGGCGGTTTGTGTCGGTGAAAGATTACGTGTTGCACCGTCTGTATGGCGACTATGTCGCTGACCATTCCATGGCATCGGCGACGGGTTTATTCCGATTGGACACGCTCGATTGGGACGAGGAGGCGCTCGCCCTTGTCGGCATCCGCCGCGACCAGCTGCCGCGGCTCGTTCCCGCCACGCATATCATGACTGGCATGAAAAGAGAATGGGCGGAAAAAATGGGAGTCGCTCCGGATGTGCCTGTTGTCGTCGGAGCAAGCGACGGCGTGCTCGCCAACGTCGGCGTCGGGGCGGTGCTCCCAGGTGAAGCGGCCATCACGATCGGAACGAGCGGGGCGGTGCGGACGATTGCGGCAAAACCGACGACCGATGAAAAAGGGCGGACGTTTTGTTATGCGTTGACGCCCGGCTATTGGGTCGTCGGCGGACCGACGAACAACGGCGGCATTTTGCTTCGCTGGCTGCGCGACGAGTTCGGCGCCCACGAGCGGGAAGTGGCGAAAAAGCTCGGCATGGATCCGTATGACTTGTTGACGAAATACGCGGAACGCGTCCCGCCGGGGGCGGAAGGGCTTGTGTTTTTGCCGTTTTTGTCGGGCGAGCGGGCGCCGTACTGGAATGCGAACGCGCGTGGGACGTTTTTTGGCCTTGGCCTTCATCATAAGCGCGAGCATTTCATCCGCGCTGTCATGGAAGGCGTCTGCTTCAGCATTCTCTCGGTCGCTTTAGCCATTCGCGATGTCACGGGGCCGATGTCGGAAATCCGCGTCTCGGGCGGATTCGCCAAGTCGCCGTTTTGGCGGCAAATGCTTTCTGATATGCTCGGCAAACCGCTCATCGTGCCGCAGACGCACGAGGCGTCGGCGCTGGGGGCGGCTGCGGTGGCGCTTTACGCGTTAGGCGAGCTGCCGTCGCTGGAAACGGTGAAAACGTGGATCGACACAACGGCCCGCCATGAGCCGAAGGAAGAACATACGCTCATTTACGCTGAACTGTTTGATTTGTATGCCCGCTTGTATGAGCGATTGAAAGAGGAATTTGACATCATCGCTGCGTTTCAGCGGCGGAGTGGGGAAAGGGAGGAAGACTAAATCGATTTAGCTGGCTATGATCGGGCGCTAAATCGATTTAGCCCTTTCCTTCAAAGATCTGAAAACGTTTGCTTTGTTCACTAAATCGATTTATCTCAAAGATAAAGGGGGAGCTTGTGATGGAAATCGCCATTGTTGTTGCTGCTATTATCGTGTTATTATTGCTCATTAGCTTGTGCAGCATAAAGAAGCACGTGAGCTTCCTGGCTTTGGCAATACGCTGTTCACGATTTTGCTTCCGGTCATTTTGATGTTGATTGCCTCTGTGGCAAACGTGACGCTTGATCAAAAGTCAGAAGCGGCGAAAGTGTTGCGCTTTATCGGCGACCCGATTGTTGCGCTCTTGATCGCGACGGTTTATTCGTTCTTCAGCTTAGGCTACGCCCGCGGCTTCAACCGCGACGCTGTCTTGAAATTTGCCAACGACTGCCTCGGCCCGGTCGCGAACATCCTGCTTGTCATCGGGGCGGGCGGCGCATTCAACAAAGTGCTGCTTGATTCCGGCATCGGCGAACAAATCGCGGAAGTGGCGAAACACTCGCACTTCTCTCCGCTCCTGTTAGGCTGGGGCATTGCGGCGCTCATTCGCGTAGCGACGGGATCGGCGACCGTCTCGATGATGACCGCTGCCGGCATCGTTGCCCCCATCGCGGCTACCATGCCGGGAACGAATATGGAACTGCTTGTCTTGGCGACCGGCGCGGGTTCGTTGATCTTGTCGCACGTCAATGACTCCGGCTTCTGGATGATCAAAGAATATTTCGGCATGACGGTGAAAGAAACGCTCATGACATGGACAGTCATGGAAACGATTATTTCGGTGGTGGCGTTTGTCTTCATTTTGTTATTGAATATGGTTCTCTAGCCTTTTCCAGGCAAGACGCTCGTTTTTAGAAGAACGGGCGTCTTATTTTTATATGTCCTTTTGTTATATTTTATATTATAATTATGTAATAAAAAATGACATAAGGAGTGACGCCTGTTGATTTTTGCGAGACGTGCGGAACGAAAAATAAAGCGCGAACTGGATCAGCCTCGACGTGAGGAAACGCAGGGAGGACCGCAACAAATTGCAAGGCAAATTGTTGTGGCGGTTGATCAGCTCAAAGCAGCGATGGAACAGATGAAGATGGCGGCACTTTCGCTGAATGACATTTCCGATTCAAGCCGGAATAGTGCGGCAGAGCTGATGGACCATAGCGAGAAAACGGTGGAGTATACGGAAAAAGTGGCGAACAAAATGCGAACAATCGAGGAGGCGGCTAGGGAAATCGCTGCATCTTCGCGTGATATGTATGCGAGCAGCCAGCAGTTTTCCGAACATTGGCTGCATTCATGGAATTCATTGGAGACGTTGCAAAAAGAAATTCGAACACTGCGCTCCCACCATGAAACGTTATTGGAACAAATGGACCATCTCGTTCATCATTCGCGACGCATCAATGAAATTATATCAGCGATCGGCGAGATTTCGCAGAAAACGAAAATTTTGTCGCTCAATGCCAATATTGAGGCGGCTCGTGCGGGAGAACATGGGCGCGGGTTTGCGGTCGTCGCGCGCGAAATCGGCATGCTGGCGAGCCAAACGTCCGAAGCCGTCCAGCAAACGCAAGACATTTTGTCGCTCATTCAACGCGAAATCGCAGCGACGACCGATATCGTTCGCGAAGAAACAAAGCAAATCGATGTCGAAGAAAAAGAGATGGAAGCGATTATGGCGTTCCTTCATTCGTTGCAGCGGCAGCTGAATGATATGACGGACCTCGTCTCCTCTTCTGTCCAGTCGGCGTCTGGACAGTCGGACAGCGTGAAAGAAATCGCCGGCCTGCTTGAAGAAATCGTGCAATTGAGCCGGGAAAATCAACGGTTTGTCGAGCGAGTGACTGCGGATATGAACGAACAGCACGAGAGCGTCGGACAGATTTTACGCATTAACGAAGCGTTGCAAAAGACAGCGGAGGAGCTGCAACAAACGGTCGGGCGTGATTGGATGAGGGAAACGATTTCTGTAGATGATGCGGTGGTGAAAAACACGATTCATAAATTATCGGCTTTGCTTCAGTCAGCTCCGTTGGAACAAATGGATGAGGCCATGCACCGACGAGTGTTGGACCAATTTTTATCCCAGAACGGAGAAATTGAGGCCGTCTGGTCGAATCGTCTTGATGGCACGTTTGTGTATTCGAACCCGCCAGCCGGATTGGTCAACGCCAAAGTCCGGTCGTGGTTTCAGGAAGCTTGTAGAGGAACAGTGTATGTTTCCGATCCGTATGTATCGGCATTGACGAAACATCTTTGCGTCACGGTGTCCGCTCCCATTAGGGATCATAACGGTCAAATTGTCGGGGTCATTGGAGTGGATTTGTCGCTTGTGAAATGAACGCTGCCCCAAAAAGGTGCATGTGTGCCTTTTTGGGGCATGTTTTGTTTTTCGAGCTGGCTGATTGGTCGAAAGATGATTGATAATAAATATAACAAAAATATGTAATAAAATATGACAAATATGTTGAGTCCGTGAAACGTGGGCCTTATACTGCTAATCAAGAACAAATCCTCAACGTGGAGAACATGCATCGCTTTTGAGGAACAAGGGAGGGATGCGCTCTTTTAGATGAACGAGGGGCAGGAATTCATCGATGTTTCAAATGAATAGGGGGAAGGGTGTGCGAATGAAACCAGCATTCATGTGGAAATTATGGCTGCTTTTATGCGTCAGTGTTTTTGCTCTTGGGGGATGTGCGGCGTCATCAGCAGTGGATCAAGCCAAAAACGAGAATCAAAATGATTCATCTTCGGCTGGCAAAGAAGGGGATGTGGTCAAAGTAGGAATCCTTCACTCGTTAAGCGGGACGATGGCCATCAGTGAAGTGTCGCTGCGCGATGCCGAGTTAATGGCCATTGAGGAAATCAATGCATCGGGCGGGCTGCTCGGCAAGAAGATTGAACCGGTTGTGGAAGATGGGGCGTCGGACTGGCCGACGTTTGCCGAAAAGGCGAAAAAACTGCTGCAAAAAGATCAAGTGGCCGCCATTTTCGGCGGTTGGACATCGGCGAGCCGCAAAGCGATGCTTCCGGTTGTGGAGCAAAACAACGGGCTGCTTTGGTATCCGGTGCAATATGAAGGGATGGAGTCGTCTCCGAACATCTTTTACACTGGAGCGACGACGAATCAACAAATCGTTCCAGCGGTCAGCTGGCTCTTGAAAAACCGCGGCAAGACGTTTTTCTTGCTTGGATCGGATTACGTCTTTCCGCGGACAGCGAACAAAATCATCAAGGCCCAGTTGAAGGCCGAAGGTGGGCAAGTGGTCGGGGAAGAATATACGCCGCTCGGCCATACCGATTATAGCACCATTATCAGCAAAATCAAACAAGTGAAACCGGCTGTCGTCTTCAATACGCTCAACGGCGATAGCAATGTCGCCTTTTTCAAACAGTTGAAAGACGCTGGCATCACACCGAAAGACGTGACGGTGATGTCCGTCAGTATCGCGGAAGAAGAAATACGCGGGATCGGGCCGGATGTGTTGGCTGGTCACTTGGCTGTGTGGAACTATTTTCAGACGACCGATACACCGGAAAATAAGGCGTTTGTACAAAAGTATAAAGAAAAGTATGGACAAGACCGCGTGACCGATGATCCGATTGAAGCGGCGTATACAGCCGTTCATTTATGGGCCGAAGCAGTGAAAAAAGCCGGCTCCTTTGATGTGGATCAAGTGAAAAAAGCGGCGGCCGGCCTTGAATACAAGGCGCCGGAAGGAACGGTGAAAATTGACGGGGAAACGCAGCATTTATGGAAAACGGTGCGCATTGGTGAAATCCAAGCGGACGGACAATTCAAAGAGTTATGGAATTCCGGTCAGCCGGTGAAGCCGGATCCGTATTTAAAGAGCTACCCATGGGGGAAAGGATTAAGTGAATAGTTGCATGGGGAGGAAGGCATGTCCTTCCTTCTCGCCCAGCGGACATGAGAGGGGGGACGGCGATGTTTATTGACCAATTATTCAACGGGCTGAGCGTCGGTTCGATTTTGCTTTTGATCGCCATTGGGTTGGCGATCACCTTTGGATTGATGGGCGTCATCAATATGGCGCACGGTGAACTGATGATGGTCGGAGCGTATACGACCTATGTCATCCAGCAATGGTTCACTAGCCATATGCCGCACTCGGCAGGGCTGTATTTTGTCGCCGCCATTCCATTGTCATTTTTGGCAGCCGCTCTGCTTGGATGGGGGCTGGAAAAAAGTTTGATCCGCCATTTGTATCGCCGTCCGTTGGACAGTTTGTTGGCTACATGGGGGATCAGTTTGATTTTGCAACAGACCGCCCGTCTCATCTTTGGGGCGCCCAACGTGGCGGTTGTGCCGCCAAGCTGGCTGGATGGCGGAATCCGCTTGTTTGGGGCAGTGTTTCCGTATAAACGGTTGTTTATTCTTTGCCTTGTGTTGGCGATCGTTTTCTTTCTCTATATGTATTTAATGAAAACACGAGCTGGCCGACGCATTCAGGCTGTCACCATGAACCGGTCGATGGCAGCCTGCCTCGGCATTGCCACGCAAAAGGTCGATGCTTACTCGTTTGCGATCGGTTCAGGATTGGCGGGGGTGGCGGGATGTGCGTTGACCTTGCTTGGGCCGATTGGGCCGACGATCGGCACGTACTATATTGTCGATGCGTTTATGGTCGTCATTTTAGGGGGAGTGGGAAAACTGGCTGGGACGATGCTGGGAGCGTTTGGCATTGGTTTGATTTCGACGTTCGTCGAATATTCCACAAGCGCCACCATCGCCAAAGTCATTGTGTTCGTTCTCATTATTGCGTTCTTGCAATGGAAACCGTCCGGTCTTCTTAGCGTGAGAACGCGGTCGCTCGATTGAGGGGAGGGAGCATCGTGAACAAACGTTGGGGATACTGGCTGTTTTTCGCCGCTTTGTTTTTGGCGCCATTTTATTTAACGGAGTTTCGCCTGTCTTTGCTTGGCAAATTTCTTTGCTTTGCCATCGTGGCGGTCGGCATTTCTCTCATTTGGGGCTATACCGGCATTTTGAGCCTCGGCCATGGGGTGTATTTTGGATTGGGTGCTTATTGCATGGCGATGTATTTGAAGCTCGAAGCTTCGCAAGGGCATTTGCCTGATTTTATGGAATGGAGCGGCGTGCGCGAACTGCCGTGGTTTTGGAAGCCGTTTGCGCATCCGATGGTGGCCATCGCCGCCGCGATCGCTCTTCCTACGTTGCTCGCTGCGCTATTAAGCTATTTCACGTTTAAAAATCGGATTCAAGGCGTCTATTTTTCTCTCCTTTCCCAGGCGGTTGTTGTCGTGTTTGTTACGTTGTTTATCGGCAAGCAAGAATGGACGGGTGGAACGAACGGCTTGACCAATTTTTCGACCGTGTTTGGTTTTTCGCTGTCATCGCCGCTCACCCAAATCGTTTTGTATTGGCTGACAACGGCCTGTCTCGCTCTCATTTTCGTCGCGGCGCGCCGCTTGACGTCCGGACGGTTGGGGAAGGTGCTCATCGCGATTCGCGACGCGGAAAACCGAGTTCGTTTTTTAGGATTCAATCCGACCGTCTATAAAGTGTTTGTGTATAGTTTGTCAGCCGCCTTTGCCGGAGTGGCTGGGGCGTTGTTTGTCCTGCAAGTCGGGCTCATTTCCCCGGAGATGATGGGGATTATTCCTTCGATCGAAATGGTGTTATGGGCCGCTGTCGGCGGACGCCAATCGCTCATGGGCGCGATTATGGGCGCGATTGTCATGAACACGGCGAAAAGCTTTTTAAGCGAAAATTATCCGGATCTATGGCTGCTTTTGTTAGGCGCCTTGTTTGTCGTTGTTGTGCTGTTTGTTCCGAAAGGATTGGCGGGCATTTATGAATCGCTCGCTGCCGTTCGCATCAAAGCAAAAAGGGGGCATGAACGTGAAGCCCGTGTTGATGTGTCGTGACGTCGTCGTTGACTTCGATGGATTTCGTGCTTTGCAAGGTGTTGATCTCGCGGTTTACCCTCATGAAGTGCGGTTTTTGATCGGCCCGAACGGAGCGGGAAAAACGACGCTGCTCGATGTCATTTGCGGGCGGACGAGAGCGACGGACGGCCGAGTGCTGTTTTTCTCCCATGACATCACGCAACGGCCGGAATACGAGATCGTGCAAATAGGCATCGCCCGGAAGTTTCAAAGCCCTTCCATTTTTCCGTTTTTGACGGTATGGGAAAATATGGAGTTAGCCATGCGACAAGATCGGCGTCTGCGTTCCGTTTTGCGGGCGAAGTTGACCGGAGAAGAGAAAGAAATGATGGCAGCACAGCTAGAGAAAATTGGATTGCTCGATGAACGTCATCGCTTAGCGGGCTCACTGTCTCATGGCCAAAAGCAGTGGTTGGAAATCGGCATGCAGCTCATTCAGCGTCCGCAGCTCCTCCTATTGGATGAGCCGATCGCCGGCATGAGTGCGGCGGAGCGGGAGCGCACGGGGGAATGGCTGCACGAAATCGCCAAACATTGTGCGGTGATCATTGTGGAGCATGATATGGACTTTGTCCGCCGTTATTCGAAGCAAGTGACGGTCATGCATGAAGGAAAAGTATTGTGCGAAGGCTCGATTGATGAGGTGCAGCAAAACGAACAAGTCATCGATGTGTATCTTGGAAGGAGGAAAAACGCGTGTTATGCCTCCGGAATGTAACCGCTGGCTATGACGAAAGCGTTGTGCTCGATCAAGTTCGCATGGACATTCCTCTCAGCCGGGTGACGGCGGTGTTGGGCAGAAACGGAGTCGGCAAAACGACGTTGATGAAAACGATCATCGGGTTGATTCGCCCGATGTCAGGCGTCGTCGAATGGGAGGGGGAAGATATCACGCGATGGCCGCCGGAGCGGCGGGCGCGAGCGGGGATCGGCTATGTGCCGCAAGGGAGGGAAATTTTCTCCGCGCTGACAGTGGAAGAAAATATCCTTCTCGGGTTGGAAGCGCAGGCCGAGAACGTCCGTCCTCAGCCGATCCTTGAGGAAATGTATGCATTATTTCCAGTCCTAAAAGAGATGCGCCAGCGAAAAGGAGGGGATTTAAGCGGTGGACAGCAGCAACAGCTGGCCATCGCCCGCGCGTTGGCCGGCCGGCCGAAACTGCTCTTGCTTGATGAACCGATGGAAGGCATTCAGCCATCGATCGTTGAGTTGATTCATGATGTGATTATGAAAATCGCCGAAGAAAAACAGGTTGGCATCGTATTGGTCGAACATAACGTGGAGCTGGCGTTTTCTTGTGCCGATCGTTTCTATATTTTGGATCGCGGCACTGTCGTGGCGAAGGGGGATGTCGATGGGGCTGATTTGACTTATATTCAATCATTTCTTGCTGTTTAAGCCACAGGCCGCGGGTTAGCGATGAGAGATTTCTTGAACCTGCGAGTATAGGTGGGAGCATTCAAGAGGGGGAGAGATGAGTGAAACTGACTCCGCGCGAACAGGAAAAGCTGTTGATCGTCGTGGCCGCCGATTTGGCGCGCCGCCGGAAAGAACGAGGATTGAAACTGAATTATCCGGAAGCGGTGGCGCTCATTACGTATGAGCTGTTGGAAGGCGCCCGCGACGGGCGGACGGTGGCGGAGTTGATGCAATACGGCGCGACGATTTTGACACGCGATGATGTGATGGAAGGCGTCGCTGACATGATCGACGAGATTCAAGTCGAGGCGACGTTTCCGGACGGCACGAAACTCGTCACTGTCCACCAGCCGATCCGGTCGTAACGGCGCTGGACGATTTCATGACTGCGGACAGAGGAGTGATGATATGATCCCAGGAGAATACCGATTGCGTGAGGAACCGATTGTGTGCAATCGACAAAAATCGGCCACGAAACTGACGGTTGTAAACCGCGGCGACCGCCCGGTGCAGGTTGGTTCCCATTTTCACTTTTTTGAAGTCAACGCATTTCTTGAATTTGACCGGCAGGCGGCGTACGGAAAACATTTGAACATTCCAGCCGGGACAGCGGTTCGTTTTGAGCCCGGAGATGCGAAGCAAGTAGAGCTTGTTCCGTTCTCCGGCGAGCGCCGGGTGTACGGATTAAACAATATGGTCAACGGTCCGCTTGATGGCAGCAAGAAGGGAGAGTAAGAGAATGAGTTTTTCCATGTCAAGACGGCAATACGCGGATATGTTTGGGCCGACGACTGGGGACTGCATCCGGTTGGCGGATACGGACTTATGGGTTGAAATTGAGCATGACTATACGGTTTACGGCGATGAAGTGAAATTCGGCGGTGGGAAGGTGATTCGCGACGGGATGGGGCAACATCCGCTCGCAACCCGCGACGAAGCGGTCGATTTAGTGCTGACGAATGCCGTCATCGTTGATTACACCGGCATTTACAAAGCCGATATCGGGATCAAAGATGGAAACATCGCCGCCATCGGCAAGGCTGGGAATCCGCTGTTAATGGATGGCGTCAATATTGTCATCGGCGCCTCAACGGAAGTGATCGCGGCGGAAGGAAAAATCGTGACAGCCGGCGGGGTCGACGCCCATATCCATTTCATTTGCCCGCAGCAAATCGAAACTGCTCTATCATCGGGCATTACGACGATGATCGGCGGCGGGACCGGGCCGGCGACCGGAACGAATGCCACGACGTGCACGCCGGGAGAGTGGAACATTTACCGGATGCTTGAAGCCGCCGAAGCGTTCCCGATGAATATCGGTTTTTTAGGAAAAGGCAACGCATCGGCGAAAGAGCCGATCGCTGAGCAAGTCCGCGCCGGAGCGATTGGACTCAAACTTCATGAAGACTGGGGAACGACGGCGGCGGCGATTGATGCGTGCTTGCGAGTGGCGGATGAGTACGATGTGCAAGTCGCCATTCATACCGATACATTGAATGAAGGCGGGTTTGTCGAGCATACACTGAAGGCCATTAACGGGCGCGTCATTCATACATACCATACGGAAGGAGCCGGAGGGGGGCATGCGCCCGATATTATGAAAGTCGCCAGCTTCCCGAACATTTTGCCTTCTTCCACGAATCCGACGCGGCCGTATACGAAAAACACGCTTGATGAGCATTTAGATATGTTAATGGTGTGCCATCATTTAGATCCGTCCGTTCCGGAAGACATTGCCTTTGCCGATTCGCGCATCCGCAAAGAAACGATTGCTGCTGAAGATATTTTGCACGACATCGGCGCGTTCAGCATGATCAGTTCCGACTCGCAAGCGATGGGGCGCGTCGGTGAAGTCATTTTACGCACGTGGCAAACGGCCGACAAAATGAAAAAACAGTTTGGCCGCTTGCCGGAGGAAACGGGGCGGGGCGATAATGTTCGCGTCAAACGGTATGTAGCCAAATACACGATCAATCCAGCCATTACGCATGGGATTGCCGAATATGTCGGCTCGGTGGAAGTCGGAAAATTCGCGGATTTGGTCGTTTGGCATCCCGCTTTTTTCGGGGTCAAGCCTGAGCTCGTCATCAAAGGCGGGATGATCGCCTACAGCGTGATGGGCGACCCGAACGCCAGCATTCCGACGCCGCAACCCGCGCTGTACCGCCCGATGTTCGCCAGCTATGGCGCCGCCATCGCGAAAACGTCCATCACCTTTTTATCCAAAGCGGCGTTCGAGCGCGGCATTCCGGACAAGCTGGGGCTGCACAAAATCGTCAAGCCGGTTGGAAACATTCGCTCTTTGACTAAACACGATATGGTATTCAACAACGCCATGCCCCAAATCGATGTCGATCCGCAGACGTATGAAGTGAAGGTCGACGGGCGGCTCATTACGTGCGAGCCGGCCGAAGTGGTGGCCATGGCGCAACGATATTTTCTTTTTTGAGGTGATGATGATGATTATTGAAACGATTATCGGCAATATTCAAACCCTCCCTTCTCTCCCCCCGCACATCGAACGGGTGTACATGGCAAGCGACGATTTAGTGAAACGAATCCAGCGGGTCGTGACCGATCACGGGCGGGAACTTGGCATTCGCCTAAAGGAAGCTAAAGAATTGGCGGATGGAGATGTATTGTGGATGGATGACCATAACGCGATCGTTGTTTCCGTTCTTCCCGAGGATTTGCTTGTTATAAAGCCGGTTTCGTTGAAACAAATGGGGGAGATCGCTCATCAGCTCGGCAACCGCCATTTGCCCGCCCAATTCGAGGAAGGGGAAATGCTCGTCCAATATGACTATTTAGTCGAAGAGCTGCTTCAGCAGCTCGCCATCCCGTACAAGCGGGAAAAACGGAAAGTAAAACAAGCGTTTCGCCATATCGGCCACCGCCATGACTGACCAACAGCTGTTGTGGCTGCTGCAGCTCTCAGATTCGAATTTTCCGTCTGGAGCATTTTCCCATTCCTTTGGGTTTGAAACATACATGTACAATGAACAAATTTGCGATGCCAAAACGTTTCGTGAAGCGCTTGTCGTTTATATCCAGACCCAGCTGACGTATACGGATGGATTAGCGTGCCGGATCGCCTATGAGCAGTTGGAAGCCAACAGCATGGAAGGACTGCAGCGGCTGAACGAAACGCTGTTTGCCCTCTGCCTGGCGAAGGAAACGCGAGAAGGAACGAGAATGATCGGGGAGCGCTTATGGAAACTGTGCCGCCACATTTATTCGGTCGATGAACTCGATGAGATCGTGCAAACGAAGCAGTCCATTCATCCGGCCATCGTGTTTGCGGCGGTTGGCCGCAAAATCGAAGCGTCGAAGCGAACGACCGTGTTGACATATTTATTTACCGCCGTGCAAACGATGGTGCAAAACGCGGTCCGAGGCATTCCCCTCGGCCAAACGGACGGGCAAAAGCTGCTCGTCATGGTGCAGCCATATTTGATTCATGCCGCAAGCATCATCGAGGCGCTCGACGAAGAGGAGCTTGGGACGGCAGCCGTTGGTCTGGAAATCGCGCAAATGCAACATGAACGCCTTCCCGTCCGGTTGTTTATGTCGTAATGTTGGACAAACAAAACAGCGCCTATTTGGGTTTGAATGGAAAACGAAGAAGGGGGAATATCATGATGGAACCCGTACGAATCGGCATTGGCGGCCCGGTCGGCGCCGGCAAAACGATGCTTGTCGAGAAGCTGACGCGGGCGATGCATCGCCGTTTTAGCATTGCGGTCATCACGAACGATATTTATACAAAAGAAGACGCTCAGTTTTTAATCAAACATAGCGTCTTGCCGGAAGATCGGATTATCGGCGTCGAAACGGGCGGATGCCCGCATACGGCCATTCGCGAAGATGCATCAATGAATTTTGCCGCCATCGACGAATTGAAGCGGTGCCATCCAGATGTGGAACTCATTTTTATCGAGAGCGGCGGCGATAACTTGGCGGCGACCTTCAGCCCGGAGTTGGTTGATTTCTCCATTTACGTCATCGACGTCGCCCAAGGGGAGAAAATTCCGCGCAAAGGCGGGCAAGGGATGATTAAGTCGGATTTGCTCGTGATTAATAAGATTGATTTGGCTCCTTACGTCGGCGCCAGCCTGGAAGTGATGGAGCGGGACGCCAAAGCGGCGCGAGGGGCGAAACCGGTCATTTTTACGAATTTAAAAGAAGAGATCGGGCTTTTTGACGTTGTGGATTGGATCGAAAAACAGGTGCTGCTGGCAGGGCTGGAAGAATGAGCTGGACCGGGCGTTTGCAATGTACAGCGTCCTTCAGAAACGGCCGCACCGTCATTTTGGACAGCTATAATGAAGGAGCGCTGAAACTGATGCGCCCTGTTTATCTCGATCCTGCTCATCCGACGTTATATCTTGTCCACGTTGGGGGAGGGTACGTCGATGGAGACCGCTACGAGATCAATATGAAGCTGGAGCCTCACGCTAGACTGATGATGACGACGCAAGCGGCGACAAAAGTGTACAAAACTCCGCATGCGCCTGTTTGGCAATATACGCAATTTTCCTTGGGGGACGAAAGTGTTCTCGAATATTTTCCCGATCCTCTCATTGCCTACGAGCAAGCCCGTTTTATCCAGGAGACGGTCGTCTATATAACAAACCGTTCGACGTTTATGTACGGGGAGATCATCACGCCAGGTTGGGCGGAGAGCGGACAGCTGTTCCGCTACGATTGGATTCGTTCGAAACTGAAGGTGTATCAAGACGAAGTGCTCGTTCTGTTTGATCATCTGTACTTGGATTCGCGGCAGCACTTAATGAGCATGCTGCAGCTTGGCGGCTATACGCATGTCGGATCATTGGTGGCTCTTTCTCCGTTCATCACAAAGGAAGTGTTAGAACAGTTCAACCAATTAATGGAAGAGATGCCGCAAGAGGTTCGCTGCGGTTTTTCAGCGGCAGCCGTTCCAGGCTTTTCTGTACGTATATTGGCGTATGAAACATCGGCCATCGAAGCGATATTTCAACGCGTCCAACAGTTTATTCGCCAACAATGCGGTGAGGAAGCGCTGGTCTGTTGGCGGAAATATTAATGACAAGGGAGAGGAATGGGACAATGGGAGCGATATGGCCTGTACTCTTGTTTGGATTGTTGCTAGGAATGAAACATGCGACGGAACCGGATCATGTGATTGCTGTTTCCACGATCGTCAGTCGGACGAAAAAGCTCTCTCTTTCGTCACTGGCCGGCATGTTTTGGGGAATCGGCCATACGTTGACGCTGCTCGTTGTCGGGATGGTGATGATCGCCTTTGAGCGGCAAATTCCTGAACAGGTTGCTTCTTACCTTGAAATGACCGTTGGCGTAATGATCGTCATTTTAGGAATCGCCAGTTTTCGCTCGACAATGAGCATGGATCACCATCACCATGACGATATTCATCATTTACATATCAAATCGACATTGATCGGCATTATCCATGGATTGGCCGGAAG
Source organism: Geobacillus sp. PLS 41 (assembly GCF_056494105.1). Lineage (NCBI taxonomy): Bacteria > Bacillati > Bacillota > Bacilli > Caryophanales > Anoxybacillaceae > Geobacillus > Geobacillus sp. PLS 41. Next base: position 2,162,877 of record NZ_CM151395.1, read on the forward strand.
CGCTGGGATGGTGTTGTTGACGATGACGACGGTCAAAGGAACTTGGATGGCGCTTTCCTTTATTTTGATTTTTGGTTTAGGGACGGTCATCGGCATGATGTTATTCACGACATTCCTTGGCGTTCCGTTCGTTTGGATGAAAGCGAGACAGCAAGCCATGAACCAATGGATGGTGAAAACCGTTTCCCTCATCAGCATCGCCTATGGGGTATATTACATTTATCATATCGCCACCGAAATTTGACACTCCTCACGGCTAGCGTCATAGGTGGAGGAGTGTTCAAAAAATTGAAAGAAGCACCGGTCTCGGGAGGAGGCCGATGCTTCTTTTCCAATACGGCGTCATCATCACATCGTGTCACGCCAGTGGTTTCACCAGCAATAACTCATCCCGAATTGGAATGCCGTCAGGACTTGTTTTCGGAATGCTTGGCTTGATTCGCCGCGCCTTGTCGACAGCGTTCGGAAAGACATTCACAATTTGGTAGCCGCGCTTTTGGTAGAAACGAAGCGCATGCAAGTTGTCGTTGGTGGTGATCAGTTGAACAGCGGTGCACCTTTGTTGTCTCGCCCATGTCTCCGCCTCATGCAAAAGGGTGCTGCCGACGCCGCGGTTTTCCATTATGCTGTCTAGCGAGATGATCTCGCATTCGTTTCCGCGAATCACAAACGTAATGAGCCCGATGATCCGCTGTCCATTCTCGACAGCCGCAAATCCATCCAGTTCGCTGCAGTTATAGATGCCGGTCGAGACAACCATTTGCGGACTTCCCCAATGGTTGGTGAAAAACTGGTTGACCATGGCGCGGTTCAATTGTTTGATTGGAACGATGTTCAAAGCATTCCTCCTCCTTTTATCCATAAGACTTGCACTTGCGTGTGTAGCGGGTCACCCCCATCCCCTCTTGAATCAAAGGGACGTGTCTTTTTGCATCATCGCGCGTTGGAACGATTGAAAAACGGAAAAGGAAATGAATGTAAGCGCAATTCCTGCCGCATATGGCAAACTGGGCTTTAAGGTGAACAGCCAGCCGGCGATCGCCGGACCGCCAATGCGGCCGAGCGAATCGAACGAGGATAAAACGCCTGTCGCACTTCCTTGGCCATCCGCTGTATGCTTCGTTAACAAGGCGGAGACGCACGGGCGGATGACGCCGTTGCCAATGCCGAAAATCGTTAAATAGAGCGCGGCTGTCCAAAAGCTGTGAACGAATAAAATGAGAAAAAAGCCAACTGCTGACAAGAACAGCCCGACACGAATGACAGCTCCTTCCCCGAATGAGCGGATCAGTTTTCCAAGCAGCCCTCCTTGGACGATGGCCCCTGCAAGCCCCATGATCATAAAGATGTAGCCAAGTTCCGTCGACGAAAGCCCCGCTCGTTCAGCGGCAAAATAGGCGAACGTCGCTTCAAGTCCAGCGAGGGAAAACGTTGTGATCAGCTGCAGTAAGTATAGGCGCGCTACAGGCCCTTGGAGGGCGGCCGCAAGCGATGGCCGCTTTGTTCGTATATTCATTCGTTTTTCTCTCGGAAGCGACTCATGCAAGAAAACGAAAACGAATATAGCTGTCAGCAGCGCCAAGCTGCCTGCAATCCAAAACGGAGCGGTCAAGCTCGTTTTGGAAAATATGCCGCCGATCCCCGGTCCGAAAATAAATCCAAGCCCGACGGCCGCTCCGATCATCCCCATTCCTTTGCCCCGGTCTTCTTCGGTTGTCACATCTGCGACATATGCCATAGCGGTCGGCATCGTGGCGGCAGATAAACATCCCCCGATGATGCGAGCGGCAAACAACATCCAAAGTTTTGTCGCGACGGCGAGCAAGAAAAACGAAAGGGCCAAACCGAAAATGCCGACAAGCAGCATCGGTTTTCGTCCATATCGGTCCGATAAATTCCCCCACATCGGCGCAAATAAAAATTGCATGAGCGAATAAACGGCCATCAACCAGCCGAGTTGTGTCGGGGAAGCGCCGATTTTTTCTGCGTAAAATGGAAGGACAGGGATAATGATGCCAAACCCGGCCATGACCAAAAACATCACAAGAAACAAAAGCGATAAATCACGGCGATTGCCCATGATCATCATCTCCACGATATGGTTTGCCTCTTTCATCATAATGGAAAGACAGGCGTTTTTCAAAGCAGATCGCACCTTGCTTGGCCGTTCCGACGAGGCTGGGGATCACTCCTGAATGTCGCCCACAAACCATTTTCCTTCCTCCCCATTGACAATGGAAGCGGTTTTCGCGAGACTGGAGGTAAACGGTTCGACAAACAATGAAGCGGACTTTGGACCGGCATCCGCCCAGGGTGCGAAACGACAAACACGCATGGGAGAGAATGGTGCATGATGACCAAAAACGAAATCCAAAAGTGGATAAAGGAATTCCCGCTGCTTAAAACGATCATGGCGGCCGAAGAGGTGTTTTGGCGCAATCCAAAATATCACGCGTTTGCGCAAGCTATTCGAACGATTCCTTTACGCGAACGCGATGTCAAGGAGGCGGAAGAACGATTGCGCCGCTTTGCCCCCTACATCGCGAAAGTTTTTCCCGAGACGCGAACGGCCTATGGCATCATCGAATCCCCTTTAGTGCGAATTCCGAACATGAAACAGCGTTTGGAAAAGATGTTTCAGACCAACATTGAAGGGGAGCTGTTGCTGAAATGTGACAGCCATCTTCCCATCTCCGGATCGATCAAGGCGAGAGGGGGAATCTACGAGGTTCTGAAACATGCGGAAGAACTCGCTCTGGCAAACCATATGATCACCATGGGGGATGACTATGCGGTGATGGACAGTGAGGAATTCAGACAGTTCTTTTCCCGCTATTCGCTTGTCGTTGGTTCGACGGGAAATTTAGGCTTGAGCATCGGCATCATCGGGGCGAAGCTTGGGTTCCGCGTTACCGTTCATATGTCAGCCGATGCGAAACAATGGAAAAAAGACTTATTGCGAAGCAAAGGGGTCACCGTCATCGAACATCTCACTGATTACAACAAAGTGGTGGAAGAGGCGCGAAGACAGTCCGCCGAGGATCCAACGTCGTATTTTATCGATGATGAGAACTCGATCCATCTGTTTTTAGGCTATGCGGTGGCGGCGTTTCGGCTGAAAAAGCAATTAGAGGACATGAACATCACGGTTGATGAAAACCACCCGCTCTTTGTATATCTTCCTTGCGGCGTCGGCGGCGGTCCGGGTGGGGTGACGTTTGGCCTAAAGCTCGTGTACGGCGATCATGTCCATTGCTTTTTCGCCGAGCCGACGCATTCGCCTTGCATGTTGCTCGGCCTGATGACAGGACAGCACGATCGCGTGTCGGTGCAAGATTTTGGCCTCGATAACAAGACGGAAGCCGACGGGCTGGCGGTGGGCCGGCCGTCGCGGCTGGTGGGAAACATGCTTGAGAACGTCATCAGCGGCGTCTATACGGTGGACGATTCGACGCTTTATCGCCTGCTTGCGGCCATGGCTGATGCAGAAGGAATCTATTTAGAGCCGTCCGCATTGGCGGGAGTGGAGGGGCCTGTTCGGTTGTTTCAAGACCCCGCAGGGCAAAAGTATTTGGAGGAACATCATCTGAAAGAAAAAATGGAAAACGCCGTCCATATTTGCTGGGCTACCGGTGGAAGCATGGTGCCAAAGGGTGTGATGGAGGCCTATTATCGGGAAGGCGTGCGCATCGAAACGATGACAGGGAACGGTTTTTCTGAAGGACGATAAGATCATTCCATGGAGTTTTGAAACGAATGCATAAAGTGTTGGACGGATTCGATGAAAACCGAAAAAGAAAAAGATGTTGGCGGGGCAATGGTACAACCCCGCCGACCCGGAGCTCGTCAAGGAGCGGGCGCGGCGGCTCGTTCGTTTGTATAATGAAACCGCCAACGCGGTCGTCGGCGGGAACCCGGCGAAAGTGATCAAATGGATTAACTATATAAGTTGCAATAAAGAATTTCCGAATTTTTCGTTTCCGTTTTCATCTCGATACGAGCTGATACGGTGTAGCATGGCGGGGAATCAGTTGGATGTAAAACAAAATTTCAACTTATATAGCCAAAGGAAGTGCGCCCCGCATCAAAGCATGTGCGGAGCGTTTGGTTGCATCATCCTTCTTCGTTACGCCCACTGCACCGCCACCGCCCGAACGGGCGAACCGTCGCAGCCAGGCAAGGAAAGGGGGAGGGCAATAATATACGGGTCATCAAAATCGATCTGATCGAAGTTCGCGAAATTTTCCCCGATCACCCCGTTGGCGCCAAGAATGAGCTCGTGAGCGCGGAACGAAGAGCCGTCGGGCGGGTCGATGTTGAGCGCGTCGATGAAAAACGTCCGCACGCCCCGCTCCAGCATTGCTTCAATCACATCCGGCGCGACGTACGGATGATGGAAATACCGCTTTGTTCCGGCGTATTGCGACCAGCCGGTATGAAACAACACAATGGTTCCCGGCGACAGCTTCGGGATATACGGAGCGGTATCGGCCATCGTCACCGCTTCGCCTTCCGCTTTTCCGGTGGCATTGATCACGACGCCGCGGCCAAGAAAATACGTGAGCGGCACGTCATCGAGCCGCCAACCGTGTTCGCAAAAGTGAAACGGCGCATCCACATGCGTGCCGCTGTGCGACCCAAGCACAAGGCGGCTGACGTGGTAGCCGTCTTGGGCGAACGTCGCCGCCGGTTCGATTTTCGGCTTCGGATCCCCCGGGTACACCGGAGTTTGGGCCGTGATCGGCATGGTGAGGTCGATGATTTTTTTGATGATCATTTCTCGGTATCCTTTCAAGAAAATATTGGCTGCATCCATCATATAACGAAAACATATGGGAAAGAAAGATAGACTCCCATGACCAAAAATTTCGTCACCATCGGAGGAATGAAAATATCCCTATGTTGAACGCTGCCACTTTACGCATTTTGGAGTTCGGGTATTTTCAGGATAGAGAATTGGTTGATGTCGGGCGGAAGAAAAAATAATTGCCCTGTGTTGCAACATTGGGAGCTCATCCGGTGAACAGTAGAACCGGTATGGTGAACCTATTCACTGTTTTTGTCGACCAATGGCCTACTTAGTTGTGCTGTCTACAAGCCATTGTTCTTGACCAGGTGTAGCCTCTTCTTGTTTGAACATTGTCACAAGCGAGGAAATACATCACCATCAGCAAGCATTTTGCGGTAAAGTGAGCCTTACAGACTTTAGAATGAGACTGCCGTTTGCGCTTGCCATGATGGCACAAAAAATGCTTAAAAATGTAACAGCAGGTTCAATCATCATCTATTGAAATAAGAGGAAAAAGAAGGATTTTTGGGCATGATGGCGAATGAAACAAATAAGCAGGGCGTGTGGGATATATAACAAAGGGGGATGCGTTGGCTAAAGCTGCATGCCCAAAATAAGGAAAGGGTGAAATAGATGGAAACAGCGGTGCAGAAACAGAAGCTATACATCAACGGCGAATGGCGGGAAGGGAAGTCTTACACTGAACTGAAATCACCGTATTCACGCGAGACGATCGCCGAGATCCCGGCTGCATCGGAAGAAGAAGTTGACGAAGCGATCGCGGCGGCGTACGCCGCGCGGCAAACGATGGCGGCCATGCCAGCGCATGAACGAGCCGCCATTTTAGAGCGGGTCGTCGAGCAGCTGAAAGAGCGGCAGGAAGAAGCGGCAAGGTTGATCGCACTGGAAGCAGCCAAACCGATCACCACGGCGAAAGGGGAAGTCGCCCGCACGATCCAAACGTACAAATTCGCCGCCGAAGAAGCGAAGCGCATTCATGGGGAAACGCTGCCGCTTGACGCCGCGCCGGGCGGGGAACATCGCATCGCCTTGACGGTCCGCGAGCCGATCGGCATCATCGGGGCGATTACGCCGTTTAACTTCCCGATGAACTTGGTGGCCCATAAACTTGGCCCGGCCATCGCCTCGGGCAACACAGTTGTGTTAAAACCAGCCAGCCAAACGCCGCTGTCCGCCTACTTTATTGCCGAACTGTTCGAAAAAGCCGGTTTGCCGAAAGGGGCGCTCAACGTCGTCACGGGAAGCGGCCGCACGGTCGGCGACAAAATCGTCACCGACCCGCGCATCAGCATGATCACCTTCACCGGCAGCCCGGAAGTCGGCATCGCGATCCGCAATAAGGCGGGCTTAAAGCGGGTGACGTTGGAGCTTGGCTCGAACTCGGCCGTGATCGTCGATGAACAGGTCGATCTTGACCGCATCATCCCGCGCTGCGTGTTCGGTGCGTTCACGTTCCAAGGGCAGGTGTGCATTTCACTCCAGCGCATTTACGTGCATGAGAATTGTTATGACGAATTCGTTGAGAAATTTGTCACGGCGGCCAAACAATTGAAGACGGGTGACCCGCTCGATCCGAATACCGATGTGTCGGCCTTAATTACGCCAAATGACGTCGATCGGGCGCTCTCTTGGATCGAAGAGGCGAAACAAGGCGGCGCCAACGTTGTTCTTGGCGGCGAACGCGACGGCAATATCTTGCTTCCGACGGTCATTGTGGACGCCGAACCGACGATGAAAGTGTCGTGCCAAGAAGTGTTCGCCCCGATCGTCTTGATCAACCGCGTCCGTTCGATCGATGAAGCCATTGAACTTGTCAATGACTCGCGCTACGGCTTGCAGGCGGGCATCTACACCGACAACGTCCATACCGCGTGGAAAGCGGCGAAGCAGTTGCACGTCGGCGGCGTGTTGATCAACGACATCCCGACGTTCCGCGTTGACCATATGCCGTACGGCGGCGTGAAAGAAAGCGGGTTTGGCCGCGAAGGAGTTCGCTATGCGATTGAGGAAATGACGGAGTTGAAGTTGATTATTTTCAACGAAAATTGAAGCAACGAGAAATTGAATTTCGACAGAGGACGTTCTTGGCGAAAAAGAGCGTCCATTTTTTCGTGCGGAAACAGGAGTTTTCCTCTTTGGAAGGAAATAAATAAATGAATCATCATTCAGAGGGGGAGAGCGATGGAAACGATCGTACTGACATTTGACCAAAACAAAGCGATTTTGGAGCTGAACCGCCCGCAGGCGCTCAATGCGATGGATGTACAAATGTTGCATGAGCTCGTCGACGCGCTGCGGAAAATCAAGGAAAGCGACGCTTCCGTTGTCGTCATTCGCGGCAGAGGAAGAGGATTTTCGGCTGGGGGCGACATTAAGACGATGCTCGCTGTCGATGATCCAAACCAGTTTCAGACGGTGATGAATACGATTCGGGAGATGATCATGCTCTTGTATACGATGCCGAAAATCACCGTTTCCCTCATCCATGGCCCAGCGGCTGGCCTTGGATTCAGCTTCGCCTTGGCAAGCGATTATCTTATCGCCACGAAAGAAGCGCGCCTGGCGATGAATTTCATCGGCATCGGCCTCATCCCTGATGGCGGCGGGCATTTCTTCCTGGCGCAGCGGGTCGGCAAGGCGAAAGCGAAACACATCATCTGGGAAGGAAAACCGATGAGCGCGGACGAAGCGCAGCAGCTTGGGCTCGTTGACTTCGTTGTCGAAAACGAGGAGCAGGCCGAACCATTCATCGCTTCCTTGCAGGAAAAACCGCTCCAAGCCATGATCGCCACGAAAATGTTGTACGTCGAACAAACAAAAGAAGATTTGCTTCGCGTGCTCGAACTCGAAACCGACGCCCAACAGCGCATGCGGCAAACCGAAGACCACCGCGAAGGCGTCCGCGCCTTTTTAGAAAAGCGGAAGCCGGTGTTTCGGGGGAGGTAGGAAAAGACAAAAAAGCAGGAAATGCCCCTCTGTTTTTTTAGTCTAAAGGGGCTGACCCAAAAGGCCGTCTGTCTTCAGGATAGACACAAAATATAGTGGGGAAGAAGCGGTTAGTTCATAGCGGTTAGTTCGTAGACGAAAGGGGGTGTCCGATCTTTTGGGCCCCCCATTTTTATGTATAATCTAACTCTCAATTGATGGATGTCAAATTGATTTGAATGACTAGTGTAAATCATGGTAAATTGTTGTATATCAATTTTATTGATACGTACAATTACAGCGATTAAGATATCATTTGTATAAAAAATAGAACGCCAAAGGCGAGGGGATAAGCAATGAAAATAAGAACTTTAATTGCAATGTATGCATGTTTGTTATCCATCTTTATCGCGTATGCCTACTATTATCAACAAGATATATCCCGCATTCGTTCTCTTCAGGATGAGATTTCTTCTCTCCACGGCAAGCCTGATGAAAAATATGTCATGGTCACCTTCCAATCAGGCATGGATTATTGGAAACGCTGTCTCAAAGGATTTGAAGACGCAGCGGAGGCGTTGAACGTTTCCGTAGAATATCGAGGGGCGACTCAATATGACGTCAATGAGCAAGTGACAGTGCTCGAACAAGTGATCGCGAGAAAACCAGCTGGGATTGCGGTTTCTGCCATTAATCCGACTGCGCTGACGAAGACAATCAATAAAGCAGTCGAGGAAGGGATTCCAGTTGTATTATTTGACTCGAACGCTTCGGGAAGCAAGGCGTTTTCATTTCTAGGGACGAATAATTATAGCGCTGGAGTGACGGCGGCTCACGAAATGGCTAAACTGCTGAAGAATGAGGGGAAAGTCGCGATCATTACTTCCCCTCATCAACTCAATCATCAAGAGAGGACGAGAGGATTTGTTGAGACGATCTATCAAAAATATCCGCGAATGCAAGTGGTGGCCGTAAAGAATGGAAAAGGGGACGCTATGGCCTCAAAACAGGCGGCAATGGAGATTTTAAAGGATTATCCGGATGTGCAAGGGATCTTTGCAACAGAAGCGAACGGGGGAGTTGGCATGGCAGAAGCAGTCAAAGAGCTAAATAAGAAAGAGATTAAGCTCATTAGTTTCGATACAGAAAAACAAACGTTAGATTTAGTGAAGGGGGGCGTTATTGCTGCGACGTTGGCGCAAGGAACGTGGAATATGGGATATTGGTCGCTCCAATTTTTATTTCATCTTCATCATCATCTCACATCTCCATCCCGGTCAGGAGATTCACCGTTGCCAACGTATGTTGATACAGGAATTACGGTCGTTACGCGGGAAAATGTGGATCATTTTTATGCCAAATGACTACATAGAGAAATGAGTGATTGAGGTTGCGAATGATGAAGCGTTGGCGGGTTAGCCATTGGCCGATACGATACAAGTTTGTTTCGTTGTTACTCATCTCTATGATTGTGCCTGCACTCTGTTTAGGAAGCTTGGTAGGGTGGACGGTTGATCGAATTATCGAACGACAAGTAAATGAAAATACATTGCAATTGATTAGCCAAGTCAATCAGACATTAGAGTTTTATGCCAATAATATGCAAAACGCAACGTATCTCATTGCCTTTAATCCACAAATGAAAGCGTTTTTGGATCGTAGAGCGCCTCGCAATGATTATGAAATGCGTCAATTTTTGCAAGGAATCACTACGTTGTATCCCGAGATTGCGGGGATTTTAGTTGTTAACGAATATGGCGACTATATAAGTAATGAAATGTACAGCCGTTCTTCCGCGCCATTGACAAAGGAATGGTGGTATCGTGAGGCTGTGAAAAATAAAGGGATTTTTAAAATGCTCGGTCATCCTATCGGACGAAATGTTATTTCTCATGCCCATTATACAAGTGCAGAAGTCGTATCTGCAGTTCGAGCCATTATGGATCCCGAGACACAAAAAGTGAAAGGGGTTGTACTGGTTGATTTAAAGTTGAGAGTGATTGCGGAAGCTACTAAAAATATCCGTCTTGGAAAATGGGGATATTTATTGGTGATGGATGAGCAGGGGAAAAGCATCTATACTCCGAGCCGTTCTACAGTGACAGCTGTCCCATTGCGCTGGATCAAAGGAAATAGCGGTGCATTTTCCAAGAACATCAATGGACAACATGTTCAGTTTATTTACCAGCGCTCTCCATTTACGAATTGGACAACAATCGGGGTGTTCCCCAGCGATGAATCGGCATTAGAAGTGAAAGAGATCCATTTTTATATTGTCAGTTTTATTTTTTTCGTCTGTTTTATTGCAATTGGTGCTTCCTATTACCTGTCGTTTTCATTATCTCGTCCGATCAGCCAGTTGACGGCATTTATGAAAAAAGCGCAAGCAGGCGATTTAACGATTCGTTATCATGGTGAGCGTACGGATGAAATTGGGATGTTGGGTCGAAGTTTCAACCACATGTTGGATCAAATGCAGCGTTTTATTTCTTTGGCCGAATGGCAGGAGCGGCAGCGATGGGAGGCAGAGTTGCGGGGGTTGCAAGCACAAATTAAACCGCACTTCCTTTACAATACATTAGATACCATTCAATGGATGGCACGCAAAAAAGGGGCTGATGATGTTGCTGAATTGGTCGGCACACTGGCAAAGCTGTTCCGCATCGGATTAAGCAAGGGGAAGGATATGATTCTTTTGGCTGAGGAAGTAGAGCATATTAAAAGTTATTTACGTATCCAGGAAGTTCGCTATAAAGATAAGTTAGACTACACATTTGACATTCCGGAATATCTGCAACAATTTTATGTGTTAAAGTTGCTGTTGCAGCCGATTGTGGAGAACGCGATTTATCATGGCATTAAACAGCGGAAAGGACCAGGACATATTTGGATTCAAGCGCGAGAACATAAAGGAGTAATGTATATTCGTGTAAAAGATGATGGCGTCGGAATGTCCCGGGAGCGGCTGGAAGAGTTGAGGAAAAGTTTAGACATTGATTTTACATCAGGAGACCAGGAAGGCAGAATGCGAAAGGTGAAAGGATATGGAATGATGAACGTACAAGCTCGCTTACAATTAACATTTGGCCCGTCCTACCGGTTGCATATCGATAGTGAGGAAGGAAAAGGAACAACCGTGACGATTGTGCATCCAATCATCACCCATCTTCCTTAGGAGGGATGGATTCATGTGGAAGGTGCTGATTGCAGATGACGAAGCGATCATTCGTGAAGGGATTCGGGAGTCGATCGATTGGAATGAATTTAACATGGAAGTTGTTGCAGAAGCAGAAGATGGGGAAGAGGCGTTGGAATTAGCTTTACGGCATCGAGTGAATGTATTGTTTGTCGATTTAAGCATGCCGATCATGGACGGGCTTACGCTGATGAGACATGTGCGGGAGAAGTTGCCCAACTGCCATATGATTGTAATTACCGGTTATGATGAGTTTTCGTATGCACAGGAGGCGATTCGCCTTCAAGTGGATGATTATTTATTAAAGCCAACCGATCCGCAACGATTGCGCGAAGTAGTCGCAAAAGTGAAAGAGAAGCTCGAACAGGAGCAAAAGGAAAAACAATATAGGGAATTGTTAACGAACCAAGTACAAAAGCATATTCACGTGCTTCGCCAGCAATTCGGGATGGAATGGGTGGCAGGGCGACTGACGGAGGAGGATATCATGGGACAACTGTCATTGCTCGGACTTTCACGGTCTTGTCCTGCGCAAGTCGTGGTGATTCAATGGTTTTCATTTAAAAATCAACCCATTGTGAGCGATCGGGATCGGCAGTTGCTTTTATTTGCCATTGAAAAGGCCGTCTCTGAATTATTGGGGGATGGTGAAAAAATTGTTTTTCGTGATTCAAACGAGTTCATCGTTGTGATCAGCTGGAAACCGATCAGTGAAGAACAGCGTAGGCAGATTGAAACGGCACTGAAACAACATTTGCACATCAGGGCCAGTGTATATATAGAAACGGTGGAAGGAGGAATGACCGGGGTGATGGCGGCATATGAAAAATGCAAAGAGCAAATGGCGGAAGAAAGCCGCCTTTCTCCGATTGTCCGCCGCGCTAGGCAGTATATACAGAAACACTTTAGCCAGCCGGATTTGACGCTTGAGTCCGTTGCACAGTTTCTCAATGTCTCTCCGGTTTATTTAAGTCGAATTATCAAGCAAGAGCTCGGTATTTCGTTCATCCATTTGTTGGCGAAAACTCGGATGGAGAAGGCGGCGGAATTGCTTTTGTCTACCGAACTGCCGATCCATGAAATTGCTGAACGTGTCGGTTATGATACGCAACATTATTTCAGCACTGCTTTTAAAAAGGCGATGGGAGTATCTCCAAATCAATACCGGAGAATGCACATAACAAACGATAGCTCCTAAGATAAGGAAGGAAACGAGTGTTAATGCGACGGGACGGTCTTTTGAAAAGATCGTTCTTCTTTTTTTGAAAACGCTTCAACAAAGTTGAATTTTTATAAAAACAGTTAATTAATTAAAAAGACGGACAATTTGTTCGATGATATAGTAAAATCAGAAATTAAATATACGTACAAATTTAAAAGGGGGTAAAAAAATGAAAAGGCTTTTATCTGTACTGACGTTATTGGTGTTTGTACTGTCATTGTCCGCCTGTGGAGGACTCGGAGCGAATGGTGGAAAAGACGCCGGATTTGTTGGTATTTCAATGCCGACAAAATCATCGGAACGCTGGATTCGTGACGGGGAAAACATGGTGAAAGAATTTAAGAAGCTCGGATATAAGACGGATTTGCAATATGCCGAGGACGTAGTCGAGAACCAAGTATCGCAAATTGAAAACATGATCACCAAAGGGGTCAATGTGTTAGTGATTGCTCCGATTGACGCGGAAGCGTTAACGGATGTGTTGGAAAAAGCGCATAAACAAGGAATTAAGATCATTTCGTACGATCGTTTGATCAAAAACAGCAAGTACGTCGACTATTATGCAACGTTTGATAACTTTAAAGTTGGTGTGCTGCAAGGCCAGTACATCGAACAAAAGCTCGGATTGAAAGAAGGAAAAGGACCGTTCAACATTGAGTTGTTTGCCGGTTCTCCAGATGACAATAACGCCTATTTCTTCTTTGATGGAGCGATGTCGGTGTTAAAACCGTACATTGATTCCGGAAAATTAGTGGTGAGAAGCGGCCAAACGAAGTTTGACCAAGTAGCGACATTGCGTTGGGATGGAGCTACGGCTCAAGCGCGTATGGATAACTTGTTGAGCGCGCATTATACGAATGCTCGCGTTGATGCGGTTTTGTCCCCGTACGATGGCATTAGCATTGGCATCATTTCTTCCTTAAAAGGGGTTGGCTACGGAACTCCGAGCAAGCCGATGCCGGTGATTACTGGGCAAGATGCGGAATTGGCTTCGGTGAAATCGATTATCGCAGGGGAACAAACGCAAACGGTATTTAAAGACACAAGAGAATTGGCGAAAAAAGCGGTTGAGATGGTTGATGCGGTGTTGAAAGGGAAAAAGCCGGAAGTGAACGATACGAAAACGTATAATAACGGGGTCAAAGTTGTCCCAGCGTACTTGTTGGAACCGGTTTCGGTTGATAAATCCAATTATGAAAAAGTGTTGATTGACAGCGGTTATTACAAAAAAGAAGATTTAGAAAAGTAGAAGATGCCAAAAAGACGGATATAAGGGATGTACCTGTACCCCCTTATATCCGTAACTCTCTTACAAGGGGGGCAGCGGGAGATGTCTGAGTTTATTTTAGAAATGAGAGGGATTACGAAACAATTCCCTGGAGTGAAAGCACTTGATAATGTGAATTTAAAAATACGGGAAGGGGAAATTCACGCGCTTTGTGGAGAGAATGGAGCAGGAAAATCGACATTAATGAAAGTCTTGAGCGGCGTTTATCCGTACGGCACGTATGACGGAGAAATTTTATTTAAGGGCGAAGTATGTAGATTTAAAGATATTAAACAGAGCGAACAGTTAGGAATTGTTATCATTCATCAAGAGCTGGCCTTGATTCCCTATTTATCCATTGCCGAAAATATTTTTTTAGGGAATGAACGGGCGAAAAGAGGCATCATTAACTGGAATGAAACGATCGCTCAAACAAAAAAGCTGTTGCAGAAAGTCGGATTAGAGGAGTCGCCGCATACATTGGTCGGCCAACTTGGCGTCGGCAAGCAGCAACTTGTAGAAATCGCGAAGGCGTTGGCTAAAGATGTGAAATTGCTTATTTTGGATGAGCCGACCGCAGCGTTGAATGAAGATGACAGCGAAAATTTGCTGAATTTGCTTTTGGAATTGAAAAAACAGGGGTTATCGGCCATTATTATTTCCCATAAATTAAATGAAATTACGAAAGTCGCTGATTCGATCACGATTTTACGAGATGGAAAAACAATTGAAACGTTGGATATGAAACATGATGAGGTGACCGAAGACCGGATTATCCGTGGAATGGTCGGACGCGATTTAACGAATCGCTATCCTTCAAGAACACCGAAGATAGGCGAAATCATATTCGAGGTCAGGAATTGGACAGTATATCACCCTGTTTATTCGGAGCGCAAAGTGCTTGATAATATCAATCTGTCGATTCGCAGAGGAGAAATTGTGGGGATCGCCGGCCTTATGGGGGCGGGACGAACCGAATTGGCCATGAGCATCTTTGGTCGGTCATACGGAAAGAAAATTAGCGGAGAAATATGGAAAAACGGGGTCAAAATCGATGTCAGCGATGTCAGCAAGGCCATTGCCAACGGGATTGCCTATGTAACAGAAGATCGAAAAGGAAATGGCCTCATCCTAATGGAAGACATTCGGAAAAATATTACACTTTCCCGCTTAGGGAAAATCTCAAATCATTTTGTGGTCGATGAAAATCAAGAAATTGTTGAATCGGAGCGATTCCGTGACCAATTCAAAATTAAAACGCCAAGCGTATTTCAAAAAGTAGAAGCCCTTAGTGGCGGGAATCAACAAAAAGTGGTGTTAAGCAAATGGATTTTTGCTGAGCCAGATATTTTGATTCTCGACGAACCAACACGGGGGATTGACGTCGGAGCGAAATATGAAATTTACACGATCATTCAGCAGCTAGCCGATGCAGGAAAAGGTATTTTAATGATTTCGTCCGAACTCCCAGAAATTCTTGGCATGTGCGATCGAATTTATGTGATGAGTGAAGGGATAATCACTGGAGAGGTGTCGCGGGAAGAAGCGACACAGGAAAAACTAATGAGGCTTATGACGAAAACAGCGATTCAGGAGGGGGCATAAGATGGGAGCACTAATGCAAAAAACAGCACAACATTCTCCAAAGCGGTCTACAGAAAGTCAGCAGTTATCGTTGAAGCAGATGATCAAAAACAATATGAGAAGTTACAGTATGGTCATCGCTCTCATTTTGATTATGTTATTGTTCCAAGTGTTAACTGGAGGCATTTTGTTGCGGCCATTAAATATTACAAACTTGATTTTGCAAAACAGTTATATTTTGGTGCTGGCTGTTGGCATGATGCTTGTCATTATCACCGGACATATTGATTTGTCCGTCGGATCGGTGGCAGCTTTTGTCGGGGCATTGGCCGGCATTCTGATGGTTCAGCACCATGCATCAGTATGGTTGACGGTGCTCATTTGTTTATTGCTCGGAGCCTTGATTGGCGCATGGCAAGGATTTTGGGTGGCGTACGTAAAAATTCCATCATTCATTGTTACATTAGCAGGGATGTTGCTGTTCCGAGGATTGACGATGGTTATTTTGGAAGGACAGTCGATCGCCCCGTTTCCGAAAACATTCCAAAATATGAGTTCTGGGTTTCTCCCTGACGTATTTCATGGAGGAGAGATCCATCTGTTCACCATTGTGATCGGTTTCGCCGCTTCTCTCTTATTTGTTGTACTGGAATGGAGAAAACGAAACAGTCAGAAAAAATATGGGTTTGCGGTCACCCCTGCGGCGATGTTTGCCTTGAAGCTGGCTGTGATTGCCGCTGTGATCATGATTTTTACTTATATTTTAGCGACGTATGAAGGAATTCCGACGATTCTAGTGATTTTGGTTGCGTTGATCATTGCTTATTCCTTTGTGGCGAACCGGACGGTCGTCGGCCGCCATATTTATGCGATTGGTGGTAATGAGAAGGCTGCGCAATTGTCCGGGATTAAAACGAAACGTGTCACGTTTTGGGTGTTTGTCAACATGGGCGTGTTGGCCGCTTTGTCCGGATTGATTTTTGCCGCTCGCCTCAACGCTGCGACGCCGAAAGCGGGGAACTTGTTTGAGCTCGATGCCATTGCGGCGTGCTTTATTGGAGGCGCATCCGCTTATGGAGGAATCGGCACGATTAGCGGAGCGATCATCGGCGGTCTAGTCATGGGCGTAATGAATAACGGGATGTCCTTGCTGGGGCTCGGTATTGACTGGCAACAGGCCATCAAAGGGCTTGTATTGCTTATTGCTGTGGCTTTTGATATTTACAACAAAAATAAAGCTGCTTAATGCGAAAGCGAAGGGCCAAGCGCATTGCTTGGCTTTTTTGTCAAATGGTCAAAAGATGGATGCAAGACTTTATGCTCGGAAAGAGTGCGATCGGTTCTATGATCCATATGCCGAGTCGTATTTCAAGTGGTTTTGGAGACTGAAGCGTTTTCTCCATCGTTCCCTTTCACTCGAAAAAGAGCGTGTACAAGTTCCCTCATGTTTCATTCTTTCCGCTGCTTGCTTTTAGAATAATGATACGGACAAATAAAAACTGTTATAATAAAACCCGTGGTGCTAGTTGAGCGTCAGCGCTCAACCAGCCCTAGTGTGACCAAGGAATAAGCCAACAAGATGCCATCGAGTGCCACTTCAAACCCGGCCATGGAATTCGCTCGAATGTCGGTGATCCGGTATTGGTCTACGAGAATCGAAAACACCGTCTCGATGACTTTGCGTTTTTTTTGGATCCATTCTTCCCATGCCTTGGATGGGCCGTGCTTTTGATTGTGTCGAGACGGTGTCCAGAACGCGACTTGGTGTTCTTCGTACAGCTTTTCTCGAAGAGCGTGGCTGATGTACCCTTTGTCCCCAAAGTTGTAGGGATGAGGGATTTGAGTCATCACCGTTTCAGCGGCTTTGACGTCGTGGCAGGACGCTTCCGTCACGACATAGCCCATGGCCAGCCCTTGATTGGTCACTTGAAGATGCAGCTTGAAACCGTAGTACCATTGCTTTTTGGAAGCACAATACCCCATATCCGCGATCCCTCGAAATCGCTTGACGCGCTGCATTCTCACGGGATGGCACAACGGAAGAGGCAAGCTGTCGACGACCGCATAAGCATGGTGTTGGCCACGTTTCGCCAGCTCATGACGGATCCATTTGATGGCGAAACCAAGCGCCCGGCAGCGGCGGTTGTATCGGGAGCGTTCAAGAAACGAGCCATTTGTGAACAAATTTCCCGTGACAAAACGATGCCAGGCTCGTTCGGAAGAAAAGCCCAGCAGCTTCCCCAAAAGGTGAACCGCCATGACCACTTCGTCTTCTTGCTTGACCAAGTGACGGTTGCGGCGATGAAGATACATTTGAATCAACGACAGTTGGGCAGAAACAAAACAGAAAATAGCGGCATATTGTTTTTGAAGTTTGGCTGGATCTGTAGTAAAATGAAAGTGCTCTTGCATGGGGGATCTCTCCTTTCGAATGTTGGGTGACACTTTCATTCTACTGGAGATCCGCCAGCAAGGGCTATTTTTATGCTTGATCAAGTTTATCTAGCACCACGGGTATAATAAAATTAATTTGTATCTCATTATTTTATCGTTGAGGTGGACTATGAAGGAGAAAACGCTGCCTAAATATCTGCAATTAAAACAAGAAATTTTATCTTGGATCATTTCCGGACAAATGAAGCCGGATGAGAAAATTCCAACCGAGCACGAAATCGCCAACCAGTTTCAACTAAGCCGACATACGGTTCGGCAGGCGCTAGGGGAACTCGAGAAGGAAGGATGGCTGTACAAAATCCAAGGGAGCGGCACATTTGTGTCCCGGCCGAAGCCGAAAGAACAGGTGGATACGAAAACGATCGGGATCGTGACGACCTATATTTCCGATTATATTTTTCCCCATATCGTCCGAGGGGCGGAGGAGACGCTGCGGGAGAAAGGATACCGTCTTTTGCTTGCCAGCACGAATAACGATAAACAGAGAGAGAAAGAGCAGCTTGAGGAGATGATTCGGGAGCCATTAAGCGGACTGATCATCGAACCGACAAAAAGCGCGCAAGGAAATCCAAATTTGGGCTACTACTTGTCGCTCAATAACCTCCATATTCCGTACGTGATGATCAATGCCCGCTATTTGGAAGTGAGCTGTCCATGCGTCAAAATGGACGACGAGCAGGGAGGATTTTTATTGACCGACCATCTCATTCGTTTAGGGCACCGCCGGATTGCTGGTTTCTTTAAAACCGACGATTTGCAAGGGGTGGATCGTTTGCGCGGCTTTATTCGCGCCCATCAGCAACACGAGGTGCCTGTGGCCACGGAGTATCTTCTTTCCTACGCAACAGAGGAGAAATGGACAAAGCCGCTTGAGGTGGCGCGGGAGTTTTTGCAACGGCCGAAAGAGGAGCGCCCGACAGCCTTTGTGTGCTACAACGATGAGCTGGCGATTTTGCTTCTTGAAGTCATTCGCCAACAAGGGTTATCGGTTCCCGATGACATTTCGATCGTTGGCTTTGATGACTCTACATTTGCGACAGCGACGGAGGTGAAATTGACGACGATTCGCCATCCGAAAACAGAAATGGGCGTTCAAGCGGCTGAGATGCTCATTCAAATGATCGAACAACGATCAGTCGATAAAATTGGCGATATCATTTATCGACCGGAGCTAATTGTCCGTAACTCAACAAAGGAAATTTAAAAAATGTATGAGATATCAAAAAAATTATAGAAAAATTGTACGTACAATAGTATAATGGAGGTGAGGAGTTTTTTCATAGGGAGTGGGAGCCAATGCTTGAGGAGTTGAAACAAGCCGTATTAAAGGCCAACCTGCAGCTCCCGCAATACCGCCTCGTGACATTTACGTGGGGAAATGTGAGCGGGATTGATCGGGAGCGCGGGTTGGTTGTCATTAAACCAAGTGGAGTGGCGTATGACAAGCTGACCATTGATGATATGGTGGTCGTGGATTTAACTGGAAATGTGGTGGAAGGGGACTTAAAACCGTCGTCGGACACCCCGACCCACCTCTGGTTGTATAAAAAATTTTCTGGTATCGGTGGAGTTGTTCACACCCATTCGACTTGGGCGACGATTTGGGCGCAGGCTGGAAAAGGAATTCCAGTATTAGGGACGACGCACGCGGACTATTTTTATGGGGAAATTCCATGCACTCGTCCGATGACCAATGAAGAAATTCAAGGAGCTTATGAACTAGAGACCGGAAAGGTCATTACGGAAACGTTTCGTTTTCTCGATCCGCTGCAAATGCCAGGTGTCTTGGTGCACGGCCACGGACCGTTTGCTTGGGGGAAAGATCCAGCGAACGCGGTTCATAATGCCGTTGTCTTGGAAGAAGTGGCGAAAATGGCGGCAAGAACGTACATGCTCAATCCAAATGCAAAGCCGATCAGCCAAACGTTGCTTGATCGCCACTATTTGCGCAAGCATGGCGCAAACGCTTACTATGGGCAGTAAAGGGAGGGAGACCGAGATGGGGAAAAAGTATGTCATTGGCATTGACTATGGCACCGAATCGGGACGAGCCGTTCTCGTTGATCTAGAAGGAAACGAAATTGCGGACCATGTCACTCCGTACCCCCACGGAGTTATTGATGAAGTATTGCCAGAATCGAACGTACAACTCGAGCCAGACTGGGCGCTGCAACACCCGGCTGATTATATTGAAGTATTGGCGACCGCTGTTCCAACGGTATTGCAAAAGTCTGGGGTCAACCCAGCTGATGTGATCGGGGTCGGCATTGATTTTACTTCATGCACGATGCTGCCGGTCGATGCTTCTGGCGAGCCGCTTTGTCTAAAGCCAGAATTCAGGAACCGTCCGCACAGTTGGGTGAAATTGTGGAAGCACCATGCCGCTCAAGATGAGGCGAACTTGCTCAATGAAATTGCGGCCAAACGAGGCGAAGCATTTTTGCCGAGATACGGCGGAAAAATTTCATCCGAATGGATGATTGCGAAAATTTGGCAGATTCTAAACGAAGATCCGGAGATTTACGAACAAACTGATCTTTTCCTCGAGGCGACTGATTGGGTCATTTTCAAAATGACCGGCAATATCGTCCGGAATAGCTGTGCGGCGGGCTATAAGTCCATTTGGCATAAACAGGACGGCTATCCAAGCAAGGAGTTTTTCCGGGCGCTCGACCCGCGGCTGGAACACTTAACAGAAACGAAACTGCGCGGCCCGATCGTTCCGCTTGGTACGAGAGCAGGTGTGCTGACCAATGAAATGGCCGCTATGATGGGCCTCCTTCCGGGAACAGCCGTTGCCGTCGGAAATGTCGATGCCCATGCGGCCGTACCAGGCGTCGGGGTTGTCGAGCCCGGCAAGCTGGTGATGGCGATGGGAACATCGATTTGCCACATGTTGCTTGGCACGGAAGAAAAATATGTCGAAGGCATGTGCGGCGTTGTGGAAGACGGCATCATTCCAGGATATTTCGGCTATGAAGCCGGGCAGTCAGCGGTCGGCGACATTTTCGCTTGGTATGTTGAACAAGGCGTCCCGGCTTATGTGAAAGAAGCAGCGGAAAAAGAAGGAGTTAGTGTCCATGAGTGGCTGGAAAAGCGCGCTGCTGCCTATCGTCCGGGGGAAACCGGGCTGCTCGCGTTGGACTGGTGGAACGGCAACCGCTCCGTGTTGGTCGATACCGATTTAACCGGGCTCATCGTCGGATATACACTGCTGACAAAACCAGAAGAGATTTACCGCGCATTGCTTGAAGCAACGGCCTTTGGCACACGCAAAATTATCGATGCTTTCGTTGAAAACGGTGTCAAGGTTGACGAATTGTACGCATGCGGCGGATTGCCGCAAAAAAATAAGCTGCTCATGCAAATTTATGCCGATGTGACCAACCGCGAGATCAAAATCGCGGCGTCGAAGCAAACCCCGGCAGTGGGGGCTGCCATGTTCGCGGCGGTCGCGGCCGGCAAAGAGAACGGCGGTTATGAATCAATCGTTGAGGCGGCGCGAAACATGGGAAAAGTGCGTGAAGAGACGTTCAAACCGATTCCGGAGAATGTCGCGATGTACGAGCAGTTGTACCAAGAATATACGAAGTTGCATGACTACTTCGGCCGTGGGGAAAACGATGTCATGAAACGGCTTAAACATTGGAAAGAAACCGCACGAGCGGCGAAAGAATCTATGACTTTATCGTGAACGGGGAGGAGCAATGATGCTGTCATTACGTCCTTATGAATTTTGGTTTGTGACAGGAAGTCAGCACTTGTACGGAGAAGAAGCGTTAAAACAAGTCGAAGAACATTCAAGAATCATGGTCAATGAATGGAATCGCGATTCGGTATTTCCGTTCCCATTCGTTTTGAAACCGGTCGTCACGACGCCAGAGGAAATCCGGCGCGTTTGCCTTGAGGCGAATGCGAGCGAACAATGTGCCGGCGTTGTCACATGGATGCATACGTTCTCGCCAGCGAAAATGTGGATTGGCGGCCTTTTGGAGTTGAGAAAACCGTTATTGCATCTTCACACCCAGTTTAACCGTGATATTCCGTGGGACAGCATCGATATGGACTTTATGAACTTAAACCAATCAGCTCACGGTGACCGAGAATACGGATTTATCGGTGCGAGAATGGGAGTTGCCCGGAAAGTGGTCGTTGGTCATTGGGAAGACCCAGAAGTCCGCGAGCGGCTGGCGAAATGGATGCGGACGGCCGTCGCCTTTGCGGAAAGCCGACATCTTAAAGTTGCCCGTTTCGGCGATAACATGCGTGAAGTGGCAGTGACGGAAGGGGATAAAGTCGGAGCGCAAATCCAATTCGGTTGGTCGGTCAACGGCTATGGCATCGGGGATTTAGTCCAATCCATCCGCGATGTTTCCGAACAAAAAGTGAATGAGTTGCTCGATGAATACGAGGAGCTATATGACATTGTGCCCGCCGGCCGCCAAGAAGGGCCCGTTCGCGAATCAATTCGTGAACAGGCGCGGATTGAACTCGGGCTGAAAGCCTTTTTGCAGGATGGGAACTTTACCGCTTTCACGACGACGTTCGAGGACTTGCATGGGATGAAGCAGCTCCCGGGACTTGCCGTTCAGCGACTCATGGCGGAAGGATACGGTTTTGGAGGCGAGGGAGACTGGAAAACGGCTGCGCTTGTCCGGCTAATGAAAGTGATGGCTGATGGAAAAGGGACGTCATTTATGGAAGATTACACGTACCACCTTGAGCCGGGCAACGAACTGATTCTTGGCGCGCATATGCTCGAAGTATGCCCGACGATTGCCGCAACCCGGCCGCGCATCGAAGTCCATCCGCTTTCGATCGGTGGAAAAGAAGATCCGGCCCGTCTTGTGTTTGACGGCGGCGAGGGTGCGGCGGTCAACGCGTCATTGATCGACTTAGGGCACCGTTTCCGACTCATCGTCAATGAAGTCGATGCGGTGAAACCGGAACACGACATGCCGAAATTACCAGTCGCCCGCATTTTATGGAAGCCTCGCCCGTCGCTCCGCGACTCCGCTGAAGCATGGATTTTAGCTGGCGGCGCCCACCATACGTGCTTCTCATTTGCGGTTACAACAGAACAGCTGCAAGACTTTGCGGAAATGGCGGGCATTGAATGCGTCGTGATCAATGAACATACGTCCGTCTCGTCCTTCAAAAATGAACTAAAATGGAACGAAGTGTTTTGGCGGGGGCGGTAAGATTAAACCAGCGTGTAAATCCATATGGCACGACATCAAGGGCATGGGCTGGAAGAAGGGTTCATGTCCTTGTTTTCCATCAAGTATTTTTATGTAAAAGTTGGCAATCAATAGAGGAGGTGATCTCTAATGTTTAACCAAAGCAATCAACGCGGGAGAAGTTATATGGACATCTTTTAGCATCAATTTGAGTTGGACAAAAATATTTCTTAATTTTTTGAATTTTGTATTGAAAAAAATATACACAATGGTACAATTAAGTTAAAAGTTATACGTACAATATATAATATAATCTACGTAAAACATGTAGTTGTAAGGTCAAATTGTTTTCGGATCCTTTAAAAAGGATTTGAAATAAACTAGGGAGGAGAGGTGGTTAATTTTAAAAGCGTTTTCAATAGTAGTGACAGCTCATAAAGGAGGAGAATCGAGATGAACATTACATACGAAAAGTGGTCCGAATGGAATGGAAACGACGTGTTCTTATTCACCTTGACAAACGACCGCGGCATGGGACTGTCGGCGACAAACTACGGATGCATCGTGACGGACATCCGCGTTCCCGACCGGAACGGCAAGATCGAAAATGTCGTGCTCGGGTTTGGCCGGTTTGAACCGTATTTAACCAACGCTCCTTATTTTGGGGCGGTGATCGGCCGGGTGGCGGGGCGCATTCAAGGGGCGAGTTTTGAGCTTGATGGCGTCACGTACCGGTTGGCGAAAAATGAGAACAACAACCACTTGCACGGCGGCCCGAACGGATTCCATCGTGTGCTTTGGCAGGCGGAACCGGTTCAGCGCGATGATGCGGTTGGGATCGTCTTTTCGTACACAAGCCCGGACGGGGAGGAGGGATATCCGGGAACGGTTCATGTTCAAGTAGCGTATTGGCTCAATAATAACAACGAATGGACCGTCACGTACCGGGCTCGTTCGGACAAAACGACGCTCGTCAATTTGACGAACCATACGTATTTTAACTTGAGCGGCAACGGCAAGCGTGATATTTTGGATCACACGCTGACCATCCAAAGCTCCCGTGTGTTGGAGCTGAATGAGGAGTTGATTCCGACAGGCCGCGTCTTGGATGTCGCCGGCACGCCGTTTGATTTGCGGCAAGGAAAGACGATACGGGAGGCGGTCGAATCCGGGCATCCGCAAATCGAACTCGTTGGCGGGGGCTATGACCATCCGTTTTGGCTCGACCGGCATCATGACAAAGAGATTGTGCTTTCCGATCCAGAGAGTGGGCGGATATTGACCGTCGAGACGGATGAAGTCGGCGTCGTCGTGTACACGTCGAACCAGTTGCCGGAAGGGTTGGATTTGGGCGGCGTGCCGTCGCGGAAATATCTCGGCATTTGCTTAGAAACGCAAGGGCTGCCGGATGCGGTTCACCATCCGCAGTTTCCGTCGATCGTATTGCCGGCTGACAAGGAGCAGGTGTCGATGACAAGGTATCGATTTAGTGTTGACTAAGTTGAATTTTAAAATCTGAAAGCAGTTGTGGAAACAGAAAGTCATCATAACAAGTGTCGGGATGTAAAGCATTACGTAATAAAAAACGGTAACATCTAGAGTGTGGGGGATCGTATGCCCATCCCCCCTGTAAAACTTCAACCAACATAGTTGTGGTTTTACAGGTGAGAATACTTTGTTTATATGATAGACAAACAAATATGAAAGCGTTATAATGAAACTAAAGCCAATCATTCTTGCTTATTTCAGAAGGAGGACTTGAATATGGCATACTTCCCGAATGTCGGCACCATTCCATATGAAGGACCGGAGTCGCGCAATCCGTTGGCGTTTAAGTTTTATAATCCGGAAGAAAAAGTCGGCGACAAAACAATGGAGGAGCATTTGCGCTTTTCAGTGGCCTATTGGCATACGTTTACGGGGGATGGGTCGGATCCGTTTGGCGTCGGCAATATGATTCGTCCATGGAATAAGTACAGCGGCATGGATCTGGCGAAGGCGCGCGTGGAGGCGGCGTTTGAGCTGTTTGAAAAGCTGAACGTTCCGTTTTTCTGCTTCCATGACGTCGACATTGCGCCAGAAGGGGAAACGCTCAGCGAGACGTATAAAAACTTGGATGAAATCGTTGATATGATTGAAGAGTACATGAAAACAAGCAAAACGAAGTTGCTGTGGAATACGGCGAATTTGTTCAGCCATCCGCGCTTCGTTCACGGGGCGGCGACGTCGTGCAACGCCGATGTGTTCGCCTATGCGGCGGCGAAAGTGAAAAAAGGGCTCGAGATCGCCAAACGGCTCGGGGCGGAAAACTACGTGTTTTGGGGCGGCCGGGAAGGTTATGAGACGCTTTTGAACACAGATATGAAGCTCGAACTTGACAATTTGGCCCGCTTCTTGCACATGGCGGTTGACTATGCGAAAGAAATCGGCTTTGACGGCCAGTTTTTGATCGAGCCGAAACCGAAAGAACCGACGAAGCATCAATATGACTTTGACGTGGCGACGGCGTTGGCGTTCTTGCAGACGTATGGGCTGAAAGATCATTTCAAATTCAATATTGAAGCGAACCATGCGACATTGGCCGGGCATACGTTTGAGCATGAGCTGCGCGTCGCCCGCATTCATGGCATGTTGGGCTCGGTCGATGCCAACCAAGGCGATACGCTGCTTGGCTGGGATACGGACGAATTCCCGACCGACTTGTATGCGACGACGCTGGCGATGTACGAAATTTTGCAAAACGGCGGCCTTGGACGCGGCGGCTTGAACTTTGACGCGAAAGTGCGAAGAGGCTCGTTCGAACCGGAAGACTTGTTCTACGCTCATATCGCCGGGATGGACAGCTTTGCGATCGGCTTAAAAGTCGCGCATCGATTGTTGGAAGACCGCGTGTTTGAACAGTTCATCGAAGAACGGTACAAAAGCTATACGGAAGGCATTGGCCGCGAAATTGTCGAAGGAACGGCCGATTTCAAAAAACTCGAGGAGTATGCCTTGCAGCTCGGCGACATTCGCAATACGTCCGGACGTCTTGAGCGCTTGAAAACGTTGCTGAATCAATATTTGCTCGAAGTCAGCGCGCCGAGTGGATCTCGTTCGTGAAAGAGGGATGAGCGTGGAATATGTCATTGGCGTCGATTTAGGAACAAGTGCGGTGAAAGTGTTGCTTGTCGACCGCAATGGGCAAGTCAGAGGGGAATGGACCGAGTCCTATCCCCTCTACCAGCCTCATTCCGGCTATAGTGAGCAGCGCCCGGACGATTGGGTGGAGAAGACGATTACGGCGTTGCGCCGCGTTTGGGAGACCGCGGGCATTTCCCCAGAGTCGATTGTGGGCTTGAGTTTTTCTGGGCAAATGCACGGGCTTGTGCTACTTGATGGCGACGGGAACGTCGTGCGCAACGCGATTTTATGGAATGACACGAGAACGACAGCCGAGTGCCGGGAAATTGAAGCGAAAGTCGGTCGAGAGACGTTGCTTTCGATCGCAAAAAACGAGGCGCTTGAAGGGTTTACGCTGCCAAAACTGTTGTGGGTGAAAAACCATGAACCCGAGCTGTATGAGCGGGCGCGGGTGTTTTTGTTGCCGAAAGATTATGTCCGCTTCCGCTTGACCGGGCACATGGCGATGGATGTATCGGATGCGGCGGGGACGCTGCTGTTGGATATCAAAACGAAAACGTGGAGCGAGGAGATCGCCCGGGCGGTGGATGTCGACCTTTCGCTTTGCCCGCCGCTTGTTGAGGCGACGGCATGGGTCGGGACGCTGCGTCCGGAGGTGGCGGAACAGACCGGGCTGCCGGCATCGGTGAACGTGTTCGCCGGCGGGGCGGACAACGCTTGCGGCGCGGTGGGCGCCGGCATTTTGGCGGAAGGGAAGATGATGTCAAGCATCGGCACATCCGGCGTTGTGCTTGCCTATGAACAAAGCGGGGAAAAAGATTTCGCTGGACGAGTGCATTACTTCAACCATGCCGAGCCGAACGCCTACTATATTATGGGGGTGACGCTGGCGGCGGGCTACAGCTTTGACTGGTGGAAGCGGACGTTTGCCGAGGACGTGCCGTTTGCCGAGATCGTCCAGCGCGCTGCCGAGTCGCCGATTGGCGCCAACGGCTTGTTGTTTACGCCATATTTGGTCGGCGAGCGGACGCCTTATGCGGACGCCGATATTCGCGGGTCGTTTGTCGGCATTGATTCGGCGCAGACGAAATGGGATTTCGCCCGCGCGGTCATCGAAGGCATTACGTTCTCGCTCAACGAGTCGGTGGAGATCATCAAAGCGAGCGGCAAAACGATCGATTCGGTCGTCTCGATCGGCGGCGGGGCGAAAAGCGCTGAGTGGCTGCAAATCCAAGCCGATATTTTCGGCATCCCGGTGGAAAAACTGAAAAACGAACAAGGGCCGGGACTGGGCGCCGCGATGATCGCCGCCTGCGGCGTCGGCTGGTTTGATTCGCTC
Organism: Geobacillus sp. PLS 41; assembly: GCF_056494105.1. Classification (NCBI taxonomy): domain Bacteria; kingdom Bacillati; phylum Bacillota; class Bacilli; order Caryophanales; family Anoxybacillaceae; genus Geobacillus; species Geobacillus sp. PLS 41. The sequence goes on from NZ_CM151395.1 coordinate 2,189,977, forward strand.
AAGGAATGCGCCGACGCGTTCAAACAAGTCGATTCCATCGTCGAACCGCGGCCGGATGCGGCGGCGAAATACAAAGAGCTGTTTGCGATTTATCGCGATGTATATCCGCGTACGAAAGAACTGGCGAAACGGTTAAAGGTGTTTCGGCCGTGACGATAAACTCCCTAAACCAGTGGATGGTTTGGGGAGTTTTTTGTTTGATCAAGCAATAAGGCAGGATGACCCGCCACGTTTGTCGAAAGGAGAACTTGAAAGGTGGAGATGAAACATGGACATTCGAAAAGAATTCGAACATCTTCAATATTTCTTTGACTCGTATTACAATCAGACGTTTTACAATGCTCAATTAGAAGAACAGTTTTTGCGATTTCTAGCGGATGAACCGGAGTGGGTGGTTCGTGCCTTGAAGCTGGAAGTAGAGAAGCTCGAACGCATCCACCATCGCCGCGATACGGAGACATGGGCAAAAATCGAAGAACTTGTTCATGAAAACAGCATGCGCTATTTTTCGTTTGAGGATGGCAAAACGTTTATCGAAGTGGCCAGCCGTTTGTTAAAGGATATTGAGTAAAGGGACAAATCATGAACAAACAGCCTGTTTATTGGACGTCAGGTGACAGCGATTAGGCATGGATCGTATTGTTCGCTTTATGTTTCGATCGATTGATTGAACAACGGATAACACCTGTTCTTACCATATGTATGTGAGATGTTGAAAACGCGCCGCGTTGGCCGGACAGCTGTCGTTCATGGAGCGTGCAAAAGACATAGTCGGCGTAAAGATTGATTCGACAAAGGGGGAGGAAATCCGAGCACGAAGCGCGAAAAAATAGGAGAGGGGCAAAACGGTTTTAGCCGAAAGAAGGGAGATACGTATGTTCTCTACACTTCCCATCCCGATCATCCAAGCCCCGATGGCTGGCGGAGTGTCGACGCCTAAACTGGCGGCGGCGGTGTCGAACGCCGGAGGGCTTGGTTTTTTGGCCGGCGGGTACAAGACAGCGGAGGCCATGAGGAAGGAAATTCACAAGCTGCGGACGTTGACGGACCGGCCGTTTGGGGTGAATGTGTTTGTGCCGGGGGATAAAACAGTGGATGAAAAGGCGCTCGAACGCTACCGCGCCGTGCTCGAATCCGAGGCGGAGCGGCTTGGGGCGTCAGTCGGCGAGCCGAAATGGGAGGACGACGACTGGGCGGCGAAGCTTGATGTGCTTCTTCAGGAGCGAGTGCCGGTTGTGAGCTTTACATTTGGTTGCCCGGACAAAGAAGTGATCGCCGCCTTGCAAAAGGCGGGATCGTTTGTGATCGTGACGGTCACGGCGGTGGAGGAAGCTGAAATGGCAGCCGAAGCTGGGGCGAATGCGCTTTGTGTGCAAGGGGCGGAAGCGGGCGGGCATCGGGCGTCGTTTGGCAACGATCCGGAACAGGATGAGGCGCTTGAGTTGTTTCCGCTGCTGGCCCGAGTGCGGGCGGCGGTTCAGGTTCCGCTTGTGGTGGCGGGCGGGATCATGGATGGGCGCGGCATTGCGGCGGCTCTTAAAGCCGGGGCGAGCGCGGTGCAGCTCGGGACGGCGTTTTTGCGCTGCCCGGAAAGCGGGGCGCACCCGCTTCATAAACAGGCGCTTGCCGATCCGCGGTTTGTGGAGACGGCCGTGACGAGGGCGTTTACCGGCCGGCCGGCGCGCGGGCTTGTGAACCGGTTTATGGCGGAGTATCGCGCCATGGCGCCGGCGGCGTATCCGCATGTGCACCATATGACGAAGCCGCTGCGCGCCGCATCCGCCAAGGCGGGCGACCCGGAGGGAATGTCGCTTTGGGCCGGGACGGGATATCGGCTGGCGCGGGAGCTTCCGGCGGCGGAGCTTGTCGAAGAGCTGAAGCGGGAGCTCGAGGAAGCTTGGCGAGCATAGGAGTTTGGTTATGCGGAATGGAAAGAAAACGCGTTCATTCTTCCGAAAAAATGTTGAATAAGGGGGAGAGAAAACCATGACCGCATCCCGCATCGTCTTTCCACCGCTCAGCCATGTCGGCTGGGGGGCGCTTGGCCAGTTAGTTCCAGAAGTAAAAAGGCTTGGGGCAAAACACGTGTTGGTGATCACCGATCCAGCGCTTGAAAAACTCGGCCTCGTCGAGCAAGTGGCATCTCCGCTCCGGCAAGCAGGGTGCAGCGTGCATGTGTATACGGATGTTGTGCCGGAGCCGCCGCTTGAAACGGGGGAAAAGGCGGTGGCGTTTGTCCGCGACGGAGAGTTTGATCTCGTCATCGGGGTCGGCGGCGGCAGCGCGCTGGATTTGGCGAAACTGGCCGCTGTTTTGGCCGTGCATGAAGGTTCGGTCGCCGATTATTTAAACTTAACTGGAACGAGAACACTTGAGAAAAAAGGATTGCCGAAAATATTGATTCCGACGACATCAGGCACCGGGTCGGAGGTGACGAACATCTCCGTGTTGTCCTTAGAAACGACGAAAGACGTCGTGACGCATGATTATTTGTTGGCGGATGTGGCGATCGTCGACCCGCAGCTTACGGTTTCCGTCCCGCCGCGGGTGACGGCGGCGACGGGCATTGATGCGCTTACCCATGCGGTTGAAGCGTACGTGTCGGTCAACGCGAGCCCGACATCGGATGGGTTGGCCATCGCCGCCATGCGCCTGATTTCTCGCTCATTGCGCAAAGCGGTGGAAAACGGAACGGACAAACAGGCGCGCACCGATATGGCGAACGGCAGCTACCTGGCCGGTTTGGCGTTTTTCAACGCCGGGGTGGCCGGCGTGCATGCGCTCGCTTATCCGCTTGGCGGACAGTTTCATATCGCCCATGGCGAATCAAATGCCGTGCTCTTGCCATATGTGATGGGCTACATTCGCCAAAGCTGCACGAAACGAATGGCTGATATCTTAAACGCCCTCGGTGGCAACTCGAGCTTTTTATCAGAGGAGGAGGCGTCGCACCGCTGCGTCGAGGAGCTCGAGCGCCTCGTCGCCGATGTCGGCATTCCGAAGACGCTCGGCGGTTTTGGCATTCCGGAAAGCGCATTAGAAAGTCTGACGAAAGACGCCGTCCAGCAAAAACGGCTGCTCGCCCGCAGCCCGATGCCGCTTTTGGAAGCCGACATCCGCGCGATTTATCAAGCAGCGTTTGCCGGGACGATCATGGAACCGAACAACAAGTGAGAACACAAAAACAGGGGCTGCTTCAGGCTCCTGTTTTTTCTTTGGCTGTTGGAAATAGGGTCTCGCTCCTCAGGTTGGATCCCCCTTCCGCTCAAGGGGTGACGTTTTTCACGTTTTCTTGATGGTGAAGCAGGAATTTCCGCATCGTGGAGCGAACCCATATACATCAGTCGCCTAAATTCGACAAAAGAAGATTCCGGTTCTGTTGAGGGGGAGCGTTTATGTTTACGACTGTCATTACGCCGCGCGTCTCGGAGACGGACGGCGTCGGCCATATTAACAATACGACCGTGCCCGTTTGGTTTGAAGCGGGGCGGCATGAAATTTTCAAGCTGTTTACGCCTGATTTGTCATTCAAACGTTGGCGAATGGTGATCATCCGCATGGAAGTCGATTATGTCAACCAAATGTATTATGGGCAAGATGTGACCGTGTATACCGGCATTGAACGCATCGGCAACACAAGCCTTACGATTTATGAAGAAATTCATCAAAACGGTGTGGTCTGCGCGAAAGGGCGGTCGGTGTATGTCAATTTCAATTTTGACACCGGGCGGCCCGAGCCGATTCCGGATGACATTCGGGCGAAATTGCGCGAACATGTATGGCAGCCAAGAGAGTAGATGAAAGGAGGTGACAGTGTGAAGGAGCATCATCTTTGGGAGCAAGTGAAAACGAAGCTTGCGCAAAAGCTGCCCGGCCCGTCGTTTGACACGTGGTTTGCCTCGACGTCGGCGACGGTGGATGACGATTGGCTCATCATTGAATGCCTCAACGACATTCAATGTGAATGGCTGCAAACAAGATACGGCGAACTCATCAGTGAAACCGTCCGCGAAGTGTTCGGCCGCGAGATGCGCATCTTCGTCTCTGTCCACGGCGAGCGGCAGAAAATCGAAGAGCGGCTCGAACAGCGATTCGGCGCTCCGATGACCTTCCGTCAATACGTCACCCGCCTTGAGCGGCAGATGGAGGAGCTGGAGCGGCGCATTGACCACTACGCGCGCATCATCGATGAACTGCTGGAATCCCGTCCGATTCACTGATGATCCCCCTAATAAAGCACCCTCCAAACAAGAAGCGGCCTCCGCTCCATCAAGCGGAAGGTCGCTTCTTTATGTGATAAAAAGTTACATGGTTCCAACAAATACGTATATTACTCTGATTTTTCATGCGATTATTCATGTTTTTTGTTAAAAGTGTGTTATATAAACTTACATAAAAAATACATGCTTCATGTTTGACGTGATATGATGGGCACAACCAAGGCAAAGGGGGAATGTGAGGGTGATGAAAACAAGAACGGTCGGATTATGGGAGATGCTGGTGATGACGATCCGGCTTTGGCTGCATCGATGACAAGAAGTATGGAGGGATGACGATATGAAACGAAAACTCGTGTTAATCGGCAACGGCATGGCGGGGGTTCGCTGCATCGAGGAGATTTTAAAACTTGACCGCGAGGCGTTTGAGATCACGATTTTTGGCAGCGAACCGCATCCGAATTATAACCGCATTTTGTTGTCGAAGGTGCTGCAAGGAGATACGCGCCTTGATGACATTACGTTGAACAGTTGGGAATGGTACGAACGAAACGGCATTCGGCTGTTTGCCGGCGAAACGGTGACGGAAGTCGACATCAAGCGGCGGCTTGTTCGGACCGACCGTGGGCGGGTAGTCGAATACGATGAATTGATTTTCGCGACAGGGTCGAATCCGTTTATCTTGCCGGTGCCGGGGGCGGATTTGCCCGGGGTGACGGCGTTTCGCGATATCCAAGATTGCGAGCGGATGATCGAATATGCGAAGACGTACAAAAAAGCGGCGGTCATTGGCGGCGGCTTGCTTGGCTTGGAGGCGGCGCGCGGCCTGCTTCACTTAGGAATGGATGTCGATGTCATCCATATTTTCGACTATTTGATGGAACGCCAGCTTGATCCGACCGCTTCGAAGCTGCTGCAGCGGGAGCTGGAGAAACAAGGGATGAACGTTTTGCTTCGCAAGGAGACGGCCGAATTGTTCGGCAACGGCCGTGTGGAGGGAGTGCGGTTTAAGGACGGTACGTCCATTGCCGCCGACTTGGTGGTGATGGCGGTCGGTATTCGTCCGAATGTTGATTTAGCGCGGAGAAGCGGCATTGAAGTGAATCGAGGGATCGTTGTCAATGACTACTTGGAAACGAGCGTGCCGCACATTTACGCGGTCGGTGAATGCGCGGAACATCGCGGTGTTGTGTATGGGCTCGTCGCTCCGCTTTATGAGCAGGGGAAAGTGCTGGCAGAGGCGATTTGCGGCCGAAAAGGAAAGCCGTATGAAGGATCTGTCGTTGCGACTCAGCTGAAAGTGTCCGGTGTCGACGTGTTCTCGGCTGGTGAATTTATGGATGGCGAAGGGACGGAGTCGATCAAACTGTATGACGAAGCGCGCTCGGTGTACAAGAAAGTCGTCGTTCGCCAAGGGAAAATCGTTGGGGCGGTGCTGTTTGGCGATACGAGCGAAGGTCGAAAGCTGTTCGATATGATCCAGCGCGGCGATTCGGTTGAGGCGCTTTCTCTTTCGTTATTGGCGCCGGCTTCATCGGGAGGAAAAGGAAGCCTTGTGGCGGCGATGGCGGATACCGATGTCGTCTGTGGCTGCAACGGGGTGACAAAAGGCGCGATTTGTCAGGCGATCGCCGAACACGGGCTCAAGACGGTCGCCGAGGTGCGCGACTATACGAACGCGTCCCGCTCATGCGGCGGGTGTAAAGGGCTTGTCGCCGAGCTGCTTGAGCATATGCTCGGCGAGGAAGCGAATCGGTATGCGGTGAAAGAAACGATCTGCGGCTGCACGGACCTAAGCCGTGAGGAAGTGCTCGAGGCCATCGAACAAAGACGGTTGATGACGGTCAAAGAAGTCATGAGCGTATTGGGATGGAAAAACGAGGAAGGCTGTTCCAAATGCCGTCCGGCGCTCAATTATTACCTGGGCATGTTGTATCCGGGTGAGTACGATGAAGAAGCGGAATCTTTGTTTGTCAATGAACGGCTGCACGCCAACATCCAGGCCGATGGCACGTACTCCGTTGTGCCGCGCATATACGGCGGGGTGACCACAGCCGAGCAGCTGCGGAACATCGCCGATGTCGCGGAAAAATACAACGTGCCGATGATTAAGATCACAGGCGGGCAGCGCATCGACTTGCTTGGGGTGAAAAAAGAAGATTTGCCGCGCATTTGGGCCGATCTCGGCATGCCGTCAGGCTACGCCTACGCCAAGGCGCTGCGGACGGTGAAAACGTGCGTCGGCAAGCAGTTTTGCCGCTTTGGCACGCAAGATTCAACCGGGCTTGGCATTCGGATGGAACAAACATTTGAGCGGCTGAAAACGCCGCATAAAGTGAAAATGGCCGTCTCCGCCTGCCCGCGCAACTGCGCGGAATCGGGCATTAAAGATGTCGGCATCGTCGGCGTCGAGGGCGGATGGGAGATTTATGTCGGCGGCAACGGCGGCACCCATTTGCGTGCAGCTGACTTGCTTTGCACGGTCAAGACGGAAGACGAAGTGATCGAGATGACCGGCGCTTTTTTGCAATATTACCGCGAGTCCGCGCATTATTTGGAACGGACGTCCAAATGGGTCGAGCGCGTTGGGCTTGAGCATATCCGCGAAGTGCTGTTCGATGTGGAAACGCGCCGCGCGCTGCTTGAGCGGCTTCACAAAGCTCTTTCGGCGACAAAAGATCCGTGGCGGGAAATCGTCGAAAACGAGAGACTGCAGCAACTGTTGTTCCGCGATATCGGCGACAAAGAGCCGGTGCCGGTGAAATGAAGGGGGATGACGGCGGGCGAACGGAAAGATGGGCGGGCAAAAAAGCCGGTTGCTTCCGCCGCCCAGCCTTATCCAGCGTTTCAGCGGAGAGAAAAGAGGCTGCCCAACAGGCTGGCCTTTGACTATGCATCCATGCGAGGAGGATCAAGTGATGATGAGAGTAGAAGTGGGAACATTGGAACAGCTGCCGAAGCGGCTCGGAAAATGCGTGCGGGTCGGGAATCGTGAGCTGGCGTTGTTCCGGACGGGTGACGATCAAGTATTTGCCGTTGAAAACCGCTGTCCGCATAAAGGAGGTGATCTGTCGCAAGGCATTGTCAGCGGCGAGTATGTGTTTTGTCCGCTTCATGATTGGAAAATTTGCTTAAGAGACGGTCAGGCGCAGGCGCCGGATGAAGGGTGTGTCAAAACGTACCGCGTGGCTGTGGAAGACGGCTGTGTATATGTCGAGTTGCAGGAAACGGGTGAATGACGATGACGAATGAATTGCTGCGCTACTTTCGCGCCAAGGAAAAAGAACGGGCGTCGGAAACGGCGGCCGCGACGCAATGTCCGTTTTGCAGCGTCCAGTGCACGCTTCAGCTGGTGGAGGAGCGGATTGTAGAGCGGCGCCGCTACAAGGCGGTCCCGACCGACAACCCGACGTCCAACGGCCGCCTTTGTTTAAAGGGGATGAACGCCCACCAGCACGCTTTGCATCCCGAGCGGCTGTTGGTTCCGCTTGCGAAAGTGGACGGCCGGTTTGTGCGGGTAAGTTGGGAGGAGGCGCTTTCGCTGATCGCGGAACGAATCATCTCCATTCAGAAGGAAGATGGAGTTGATGCGTTTGCCGTTTACGGCGGCGGATCCTTGACGAACGAGGAGGCGTATTTGCTTGGAAAATTTGCCCGCGTGGCGCTCAAGACGCGGCACATCGACTACAACGGACGCTTTTGCATGTCGGCAGCCGCAGCGGCCATGAACGACGCATTCGGTCTTGACCGCGGGTTGACGAATCCACTGTCCGATATTCCGCTCGCTCAGACGATCATTTTGGCTGGGACCAATATCGCCGAATGCCAGCCGACGTTGATGCCGTATTTTTATGAAGCGAAGAAAAACGGCGCTTTTATCATCGTGGTGGATCCGCGGGAAACGAAAACGGCGGCGTTGGCGGATCTGCACCTGCCGCTCAAGCCCGGAACGGATGCGGCGCTGGCCGTCGGCATCGGGAAAGTGCTGCTTGACGAAGGATATATCGATGAAGCGTTTGTGCGCGAGCGGACGGTTGGGTTTGCCGAATGGAAACAGCACATAGAAGCAGTGGAGATGGATGAGATCGTCCGGCTGACTGACGTGCCGGAAGAGAAGATTCGCTTGGCGGCGCGAAAGTACGGGGAGGCGGCCGATGCGATCGTGCTCACGGCGCGCGGCTTGGAGCAGCAGGCGGACGGCTATGCGGCGGTCAGACACTGGATGAATGTCGTATTGGCGACAGGGAAAATCGGCCGTCCCGGTTCGGGTTTTGGATCGATCACTGGGCAAGGAAACGGACAAGGCGGCCGCGAGCATGGACAAAAAGCCGATCAGCTGCCGGGCTACCGAAGCATTGAGCATCCGGAACACCGCCGGTATATTGCGAACATATGGGGCATTTCGCCGGATGAGCTGCCGCGAAAGGGGGTGTCAGCATATGAAATGATGCAAAAGATCGATGCGGGCGAGATCACCGGGCTGTTGGTCATGGGGTCGAACCCCGTCGTCTCGAGCCCGAATGCGGCGTTTGTGGCCAAAGCGATGCAAAAACTGAAGTTTCTTGTCGTTGCGGATATGTTTTTGTCCGAAACAGCCGAGCTGGCCGATCTCGTGCTGCCTGTTTCGTCGTATTTGGAAGACGAAGGCACGGTGACGAACGTCGAAGGGCGGGTGTGCTTTCGGCCGGCGGCTCGGAAGCGTCCTGGGGAGGTGAAACATGATTGGGAAATTTTATGCGCGATTGCGCACAAGCTTGGCAAGGGCCGCTGCTTTTCCTTTACGTCAGCCGAAGAGATTTTCAACGAACTGCGGCTGGCAAGCCGCGGCGGCAAAGCGGATTATTACGGTGTGACGTATGAGCGGCTTCGGCGCGAACGTGTCTACTGGCCTTGCCCCGATGCACATCATCCTGGGACTCCTCGACTGTTTACGGAACGGTTTGCTCATCCGGACGGCAAGGCTCGGTTTGCGGTTTTGCCGTTTCGGCCGGAGAAAGAGGAGACGGATGAATGGTATCCGCTTTATTTAACGACCGGACGGGTGCTTGCTCATTATTTGAGCGGAACGCAAACGCGGCGGAGCCCGGCGCTTTCGGCGCGGCAGCCGGAGGCGACCGTCGAGATCCACCCGAGGACAGCCAAACGATACGGGATCGGCCCAGGGATGCTTGTGCGCATTGAAACGCGGCGCGGTGCGGCGGTCGTCCGCAGCCGTTACAATGACCAAATTCGCGAGGATACCATTTTTGTCCCATTCCACTGGAGCGGCCTTGGGCAAATCAACAACGTCACGTCCGATGAGCTCGATCCGCATTGCCGGATGCCGGCGTTTAAGCGGTGCGCAGCTCGGGTGCGGCCGGTTGTTGATTTAGGGAGAAATTAGCCATCAAGATTCAAACATCGTTCTGCCTCTCATCAGCAGTTGGAAACCGCACTCATCAAGGTTCGCGAGCGGGGAACGCTATGGTGATGGGTCTAGTCAATCGCCGAATTTTTCAATGAATCACGAATGCAGAAAAAAACTTCCCAGCAATACGGCGGGAAGTAGGTGGAGAAATCGCTTTCATTTCCATTTTAACATAACAAACACTCTGTGCCAAGGGGGAGTCGGGGGAAGATGGCGAGGAAATCGTTTTGGCGCGTCGGGCATGCGCCGACGCTATTGTCGTCGTTTCTCTATTTTGATATTAGTTTCATGATTTGGAACTTGCTTGGTGCGCTCGGGGTGTTTGTCGCTGAACAGTTTGCGCTCACGCCGGCGGAAAAAGGGATGATGGTCGCCATTCCCGTGTTGGGCGGGGCGCTGCTTCGCATTCCGATGGGGATGCTCGCCGACCGCTGGGGCGGGAAGCGGGCTGGTCTGCTTGGCATGGCGGTGACAGCTGTGCCGCTTGTGTGGGGGTGGCAGTTCGCTGACCGGATGTCGGATGTGTATGCGCTCGGATTTTTATTAGGGGTGGGCGGAGCCAGCTTTGCCGTTGCGTTGCCGCTTGCGAGCCGCTGGTATCCGAAAGAATATCAAGGGCTGGCCATGGGGATCGCTGGGGCCGGAAACAGCGGGACGGTGCTGGCAACGCTGTTTGGCCCGCGGCTGGCGGAGGCGTATGGGTGGAACGCGGTGTTCGGATTGGCGCTCGTCCCGCTAGTTGTTGTCTTTTTTCTATTCGCTTGGCTGGCGCGTGAATGTCCAACAGCGGTGAAACCCGTTTCGTTGCGTGAATACGGAGCCGTTCTCCGTCGAAAAGAAGCATGGCTGTTTTGTTTCTTCTACAGCTTGTCATTCGGCGGATTTGTCGGGCTGACGGGATACTTAGGCATTTTCTTCTTTGATGAATACGGCGTCAGTAAAGTCACGGCCGGCGATTTCGTCACCGCCGTCGTGTTTGCGGGCAGTTTCATCCGCCCGATTGGCGGCTATCTCGCCGACCGGATCGGCGGAATGCGGCTTCTTTCCTTGTTGTTTGCCGCTGGGACTTTGTTGCTGGCTTGCATCGGTACATTGCCGTCTCTTTTCGTCCTGTTCGGATTGATGGTTGCTCTTTTCCTTTGTTTTGGCGCGGCGAACGGTGCTTTGTTCCAAGTCGTTCCAACCTGGTTTCCGAAAGAAGTCGGTTTGTTGACGGGCATCATTGGCGCCGCTGGCGGACTGGGAGGGTTTTTGCTGCCGAACGTGCTCGGGGTGATGAAGCAGTGGACCGGCTCTTCGGCGTATGGGTTTTGGATGCTTGCTTTCGTTTTCGCGATCGCGGTGATGGCTGCTCGTCGCCTTCAAGGGACGACGGTTACGATCGAACATTTCTCTCAAAAAGCAGCAGAATGAATGGGGCAACCCAAAGAGGCGCTGCAAACTTTCAAAGGAAATCGTTTGATTGAACGAAAAAACTGGTGGAAAACAGTCCTTTCTTTAGGTTGACAAAGAGGGGGCGGTTTTGCGACGTCCACCCTTATCACTGATTTCGGAAGGCTCTCGCCTCTGTAAGGAAACAGGCGGAGCCTTCTTCATCATCTTCCTTCAGAAAGCCTCCAACGGGTTTCAGACGAAGAGGGAGATCGATATAGTAGGGAGAAGGAGGCAGGTGTCCAACCTTGAAAAGAAATGGAGGAAGAAATCGTGTCAAACGATCATGCGCTGCGTTTAGACCATCAGCTTTGTTTTGCCATTTATGCTTGTTCTCGTGAATTGACGAAGTTATATCGTCCTTTTCTTGAAGAAATAGGGATTACATATCCGCAATATCTCGTTTTGCTCGTGTTGTGGGAACAAGGGGAGACAACGATGAAAGAGCTTGGAAAACGATTGTATTTGGATTCTGGCACACTGACGCCAATGTTGAAAAGAATGGAGGAGAATGGTCTCGTTCAACGGTTGAGATCGCCAGAAGACGAACGGGTTGTGCGCATTGTTTTAACAGAACAGGGCGAGAAAATCAAACAAAAGGCACAATGCATACCAGAAGAAATTGTCAAACGAGTAGGGCTTTCCAATCAAGAGTGGAGCGAATTGTTGATGTTGCTGCGGTCGTTGCTTGTGCGGCTGAATGATGAACAACATTCTTCTTGGTCAAATGTGCCCGTACTCCAAAGCTGTCCGCGGCAATATTGATGTAACCCTGTCTATTGAAGAATGATGATGAGAAAAGGTGCCCGTGAAGAAATTCAGGGCACTTTCTCATTTGCGATCGTTTTACAATCGATTTTGCAAAAATCGAAGCAGTTCATCTGCTCGGTTGCCGATGAGCGCGATCAGTTGCTCAAACATCGCATCGCGCTCCAGATCGAGCTCAATGATGCGCTTGGCCAGTTCGAGCGCTTGTTTGTCCATGGCGGCGTCCTCCTTCGATCGTCTGGGCGGGGTGGAATCGTTCGTATTCGCGTCGCAGTTCGGCCATTGTCCATTCTTCAAGCCGATCACGGTCAGCGGCTAAGCCGAACCGTACGAGCTGTTCAATATAAAATTGCTTTTTCTTCCGCACGGCGCTTCTCATCCATGTCCCCATTCGATTCCCTCCCTGTTTTTACCTTTACCATACTATCTTTTTCTTCAGTGTACAGCAAATGTGTTAAGCTCATTTACAGGAAATTTAAAAAATATGTTAATTTTATTTACAAAAGTTAACGAGCTAACATCATTTTTTGTATAATTACGTTAGAAAATATAACGCATTGAGGTGAGGAGTATGACAGCTCATCCGCAAGAAGATCACTACAAATACAAAAAAGTCATTTCGATCGGGGTTGTCAGCGAACTGACCGGGCTGTCGCAACGGCAAATTCGTTATTACGAGGAACGGAAGCTTGTGTTCCCTGACCGTTCGAAAGGCATCCGCAAATATTCGTTCGCCGATGTGGAGCAGTTGATGAAAATCGCCAATCAGCGCGAAGAAGGGGTATCGACTTGGGAAATCCGTCAAGAGATGACCAAAGAGCTGCGCGAGCGGATGTTGAAAGGGCAAATGAATGCGCATTTTCGGAGGCGTTCCTAGGGGCGCGGGCAGATTCGAATTTTGGATGCATCCCCTGCTTGGAAGCAAAGCATGCGGAAAACCGCCTGGCCGTGTGCCAACAGGACGTAAACACAGCGGCGTTTGTCCAATCGTAAGAGCATAGTTGTTTGGCGCGCACAGAGATTCGTGCGTGCTTTTTTGTTTGCAGGATTAAAAGGTTGATTTTAAAAATATTAATCTTTTTTATTAAATGACTAGACAAATAAAAATAAATGTATATAATTTAAATTGAAAACGATATCATTTATTTTACTCAATGAAAAGAGGAGGAATGAATCATGAAACGGATTTTATTGGCGTGCAGTTCTGGCATGTCGACAAGCTTGCTAGTGACGAAAATGCAGGAGTATGCAAAATCCGTCGGTGAGGAGGCAGAGATTTGGGCGGTCGGCCAAGATCAGGCGAAAAAAGAGATGGCCCAAGCCGATGTCATTCTTATTGGCCCACAAATGAGCTTTTTGAAAGAGGAATTGCAAAAAGAAGCGCAAAAATACGGCATTCCAGTCGATGTCATTGACATGGTGGCTTATGGGATGGCGGATGGCAAAAAAGTGTATGAGCAGGCATTGAAATTGATGGGGGACAAGTAAGATGGAAAAAATCGATGTCAATCAACTCACCAATGAACAAGTCGCTTTCCAGTTGATTTTGCATAGCGGCAATGCCCGCAGCAAAATCGTCCAAGCCATCCGTGAATACCGGACCGGACAGGTCGGAGAAGCGGAGCGGCTGATTCAAGAAGCAGAGCAAGATTTAAGCGTCGCCCACGATGTTCATTTTCAGCTCATTCAAAAAGAAGCGGGCGGAGAAGAAACAAATCTTACGTTGCTTCTTATGCATGCGGAAGACCATGTCATGTCAACGCTGGCGATGAAAGAGATTGTAAAAGAAATGCTTGCGCTGTTGAAAGAACGAAATCTATAAAAGGGGGCTGCTTGATGAGCCAAACATTATTTGAAACATTAAGCAAAGTGCTCGTTCCGATTGCTGGGAAATTGAACAATAGCCGTTATTTGCAAGTGTTGCGCGACGCGTTTATGTTGGCGTTTCCGTTGACGATTTTCGGTTCGATCGCGGTCGTCATCGCCAACTTGCCGTTTTTGGACAAGGTGATGAGTGAAAACAGCCTCAATACACTCAAGGAGATGCTCGGCGTTGCTCCAAATGCAACAATGGGCGTGATGACGATTTTCGTTGTATTCGGCATTGGCTACTATTTATCGAAAAGTTATGAAGTCGAAGGGATTTTCGGTGGTGCGATCGCGCTGGCATCTTTTCTCTTGTTGACGCCATTCGTTTTGCAGGTTGAAGGGAAAGAGGCTGTGCAAGGAGTCATCCCGCTTGACCGTCTAGGAGCAAAAGGGATGTTTCTTGGCATGATTACCGCATTTGTCGCTGGGGAAATTTATAGGAAGATTGTGCAAAAAAATATTACCATCAAAATGCCGGCCGGGGTGCCGCCGGCGGTTGCGAAGTCGTTTGCGGCGTTGATTCCGGCGGTAGTCACCCTGACCTTCTTCCTCGTCGTCAATATCATTGTAACACAAATTTTTAAAACAAACATGCATGATGTCATTTACGAGTCAGTCAAGACTTTGTGGAGAACATTTTTTCGGTTCACTACGGGTGTTGTCAATCACTAGTTAGCGAACCATTTTCAGGAATTGATATCGTAAGCGCTTTCGGACTCTCATCCCTCATCTTGAGGCGATGATACGATATTCCATTTTTTTACACCCAACCACCATCCCGGAGCGCCGACAACGCTTGATGGATCGGCGTCCCGGATGACCGCTGCAGACACGGTAGATTCTGACGCACCACATCTGCCCATAACCGTCCGGCCTTCCGTTTGGCCTGTTCGATCCGCTTGGACTTTGTTGAGGCCGAGACGGCCGACTGGGGCTCTTGCTCCTCCCACCGTCCCTTTCTCCACCCGATCCCGTCGATTCGGGCTGCCATCGCCCTCAGAAACGCCCGAAGCCCTTGGTCTTTCCAGCTGCGGCGGGATTTCACCCGATGCGCAAACCGGCTCATCACGCTCTCGGCGTGGCCCATCGGACGCATGCCGGTCGTCTCCACCCCTTGCTCCGACAGCCACTCCCGATAGTCCCGGATGCATCCCGGCATCGACTCGATCCGGCGGATCATGGCAGCCATCTGCTTCTCTTTCGCTTCGTCCTCCAACGTGCCGACCGCGCTGTTCAGCTCCACGAGAAGCCCCTCTTCGTCTTGTTTCGCCAGCTTCTTCCGCACCTCCCGCCAACGCGAATGGCCGGACAGACACTGACGCAACTCCCGCGCCACATGAAATCGATCCAGCTGAAAGCACGCCCGCTTCCCAAAATACTCCCGGCAGGCCGTGATCCACGACGCCGCGTCGCCGTTGATGATCAAAAGGTCCCGGCACGGATCATAGGCATATTCGTTCATCAGCCACTCTTCAAACCGTTCCCACACGTCTCCCTCCCCTTCATGGAGGTAGTGGCGCCGGTTCACGAGCTCAAGCTGCGAACCGTTTCGTTTCCATCCCTCGTGAATCGCCAGGATTTTCTCTTCTTTCGCCCGTTTCCCTTTCCCCTGGCGGGAAATGAACAGCCCATCCGCCTCCACAAACAGCACTCGGCCGTGCCGTTGGGAAACAGGGTGGTGCAGCGAGACAGGGGCCTCCAGCACCAGTTGGCGAATCGCCTCGTGGCTTAGGACCGCATACCCCACGATCGACTCCAACGTACGGGCCGCTTTGCGGTAGGAAGAGCACTCTACGGCCAACTCGACCGCCGTTTCCTCGAGGCAAGGGCTGATCGACTGCGCTCCATCAAAGCCCAGTTCGGCATCCAGCAAGAAGGTATACGCCCCCGCCTGCCGATCATAGTAGTAGTTCCGTCGAAACGTCACTTCTCCAAACAGCGTTTGGATCGTGGTCGGCCGTTTGTCTTTCAGCTGATACCGGCGCTTGTCCCGCGCTTCCGCCAGTTGTTGATCAATCTCCTCCAAAAGGGCCGCCAACAAGACAGCGAACACCTTTTGAAGAGTTCTGACTAATTGTTCCTCCAGCTCTTTTAATAAAGGCCATTCTGTGGTAAGATGTTTCATGGACTCTCTCCCTCCTGTTTTCGGTTGATGTTGACAATCACCATCATAGCAGGGAGAGAGTCCTTTTTGCATGACATTTGCTTTTTTCTACCGCGCTTCGCTTGGTGGCCCCGACGAGCGTCGCGAACAAAAGTTCGCAACCCTCGTCGGGGATCATTTCGGAATGTCACCCACAAATATTTTACTCACACGTCATTTACAACACAGTGCAGGCTCCGCTTGTTGGGCTCGGAAGCGGCATTGTTCCAACGCTGATCGCGATTTTTGTTACGCAAATTTTATGGTTTTTCGGGTTGCACGGGCAAATCATTATCAATTCGGTGATGGATCCGATTTGGAACACACTGTCGCTCGAAAACTTAAATGCGTATACGAAAACGGGGGAAGTTCCGCATGTCGTCAGCAAGCAGTTCATTGAAATTTACACGGTTGGCATGGGCGGAACGGGGATGACGCTTGCTGTCATTTTCGCCATCTTGCTCTTTATGAAGAGCAAGCAAATGAAGCAGGTGGCCAAGCTCGGGCTTGGACCGGGAATCTTTAACGTCAATGAACCGATTATTTTCGGCTTGCCGGTTGTGATGAATCCGCTTGTCATCGTCCCGTGGATTTTGGCGCCGATGGTCGTCACGTTGGTGACGTATTTGGCGATGTCCTCAGGCCTTGTCCCGCCGCCTAACGGCGTAGCGGTGCCATGGACGGTGCCGATTTTCATCAACGGCATTATGGCGACGAACTCGCTGGCCGGCGGATTGCTGCAAGTGGTCAATTTCCTGATTGTGCTTGTCATTTGGTTTCCATTCTTAAAGTTCATTGACCGGATGAACTTGCAAAAAGAGCGGGAAGAGGGGCAAGACGCTGCGAAAAGTGCATCATAACGATACAGCAAATGAGGTGAATCACGATGGAACAACGATCAAAGCAACCAATCACGTATCGCTTTCCTGCCGGATTTTGGTGGGGAAGTGCGACATCAGCGACGCAAATCGAAGGAGCGGCAAACGAAGGGGGGAAAGGGAAGAACATTTGGGATCATTGGTATGAGCAAGAGCCTCATCGCTTTTTTCAAGGCGTCGGCCCAGAAGTGACATCCGATTTTTATCATCGTTACAAAGAAGATATTGCGTTAATGAAGGAGATCGGCCATAATTCATTCCGGTTTTCCATTTCATGGTCGCGCTTGATTCCGGATGGGGTTGGTGAGGTCAACTCGGAGGCGGTGCGGTTTTACAATGCGGTCATCGATGAATTGCTGGCGAATGGGATTGAACCGTTTGTGAATTTGTACCATTTTGATATGCCGCTGGTGATGCAAAACATTGGCGGATGGGAAAATCGCGAGGTTATCGATGCTTATGCCCGCTATGCCAGCCTTTGCTTTCAATTGTTTGGCGATCGGGTGAAAACATGGTTTACGCACAATGAACCCATTGTCCCTGTAGAAGGCGGGTATTTGTACGATTTCCACTATCCGAATGTAGTTGACTTCCGCCGCGCCGTGCAGGTGGCTTACCATACGATGATCGCCCATGCCAAAGCGGTTGCCGCCTTCCGCAGGGCGGCGATACAGGGTGGAAAGATCGGCATTATTTTGAATTTAACGCCGTCTTATCCGCGCAGCCAACATCCGGCTGATGTGAAAGCAGCGCATATCGCTGATTTGTTGTTTAACCGCAGTTTTTTAGATCCTGCGGTAAAAGGAGAATACCCGCAAGATTTAATCGAGTTGTTGGCTGAACACCGTTTTTTGCCGGTGATGGAAGTCGGTGACCGCGAACTCATCAAAGAAAATACGATCGATTTGCTTGGGATCAACTACTATCAACCGCGACGTGTGAAGGCGAAAGAACATCTGCCCAACCCGGACGCCCCGTTTTTGCCTGAACGGTTTTTCGATTACTATGCCATGCCGGGGCGGAAAATGAATCCGTATCGCGGTTGGGAAATTTATGAAAAAGGTATTTATGATATTTTAATTAATATAAAAGAAAAATATGGAAACATTGAGTGCTTTATTTCTGAAAACGGGATGGGTGTTGAAGGAGAAGAACGGTTCCGTGATGAAAGCGGCATGATTCACGATGACTACCGGATTGAATTCATTCAAGAGCATTTAAAATGGGTGCATCGCGCGATTGAAGAAGGAACAAATGTTAAAGGTTACCATATTTGGACGTTTATGGACAATTGGTCGTGGACCAATGCCTATAAAAATCGGTATGGGCTCGTGGCAGTCGACTTGGAGAACGGTTTGAAACGAACCATTAAAAAAAGTGGTTATTGGTTTAAATCGTTGGCAGAAAACAACGGATTTTAAACGGAAAGCAAGGCGTCCCGGGCAGCGGGGCGCTTTTTGTCGGTTGGGAGGACGGAGCGGCAACGCAAAAGCAGTGAAGGAGAAAGCCGCATTGGCTATTGTGCAAACAGATGATTGTTCGTACAATGAAAATAGGACAATGACGAGGGATGAAAACGATGCCAAAATATGAGCAAATTTCTAACGAAATACGCAGACGAATTAAAGAGGGAGTGTATTCCCTAGACGAGCCGATTCCTGATGAAATCTCGCTCGCTGAGGAGTTTGGCTGCAGCCGGATGACCGTGAAACGGGCGCTTGATCTGCTTGTGTCCGAAGGGCTGTTGTATCGAAAGCGCGGCCATGGCACGTTTATTGTAAAATCCGCCATGCTTGATGGATTGGTGAACGTCGTCAGCAACGAAACGCTCGGCTTGACGAGTTTATTGAAAGGTCGAAAGGTGACAAGCCATATTATCACGTTTGAAGTGCTGTTTCCATCTGATGAGGTGGCTGCTCATTTGTGCATCGACGCGAACACACCGGTGTACCACTTAATCCGGCTGCGCAATGTGGATGGCGAACCGTACGTCATTGAACGGACGTATATGCCCGTCCATTTGATCCCGGGGCTCAACGAAACGGTGCTTCATGGCTCGATTTATCGTTACATCACTCACGAACTCGGCTTAACGATTGCAGGGTCGCACCGAAAGATCCGCGCGGATAAGCCGAATGAGCTTGATCGCCAGTACTTGCAGTGCGCACCCGACGATCCGGTGTTGGAATTGGAACAGGTTGGTTTTTTGAACAATGGAGAGCCCTTTGAATACTCCTTTTCCCGTCATCGGTACGACAAATTCGTATTCGTCACCGTCAGCACCCGCCGCTAAACGGCGCCTGCTTTCGCGATCCGGGAAGGCAGGCGCGTTTTGTTTGCCGTTCAGGGTTGTTCTTTCCGTCTTTCTTCTAGAGAGTTGGTGGTTTATTGAACGCTCTCCCACCTACGCTAACGCTTAGAGGTGGGAGATTCTTGGGAACACCCGCCCAACGGCAGGCTATGAACCAAGCCATCCCCGTGCGTCCCACGGTTCGACTGCCCTACAACGACAGCAAACGAAGCCCTTCCTGCAAAAACCCGATCGTTTGGTTGATCAGCTCCGCTTGTGTTCGGGTGGGATACAGCCTGGGGCAGGGGGTGAAATGGAACTGGACCTCAGTACGCGCGTCTCCCGACTGGTTATGCAGCGATTTTTTCTCCTTTTTTCTCCATTTATAATGGCGCTCGATCGATTCCATAATGTAAATGGATAGAACGAGCAGGGAAGGATGCCGCCAATGAGAAGCAAAGCGACGCAGTGGCTGTTGTCTGTATGGGGACTGATGGATCCGCTCTATTATGCATGTTCCCGCCTCGAATATGTTGGTGGGAAAGAGAACGGCTGTCGTTCCATTTTCCGCGTCCGTTTGCTTCGATACAAGGGTGAAACCATTCACCTTTCGGACGGAACGACGATCGCGGCCAATGACTGGCTGTTGAAAATTCACCTTCATAATGTTCGTCTGCTTCGCGAACTGATGCAGTATCGAAGCGATATTCAAAAAGGACGTTATATTTTCGAACAAGTGAAAGCCGGTTTGCCGTATGTTGCCCATCATCTTTACCATCACAAACAGTCCTCCCGCATAAAAGGGATCATCGGCGTGACGATGTTAAACAAAGGTTGTGAGAGACTCGGATTTGATGCCATTGACATTGGCAATTCATTTTATCGTTGGTTTAAAATGGCATCCCATTGGCCGATGATGACAGTGGCCCAACACCGTCTCATGCCGCTTGTCCGCCCGCCGAAATATTTGGTGATGTCAAAGGAAAAATTGTTTTCGTTGTACGGCTGCCATCTCATCCACTAACTCCCTCTTTCTTCTCTCCTCCGTTTCACTATAATGGGTATCGAGGGAGGAGAGAAGACGATGACTTTCTTTTTTGTTTTTCTTGCAATCTTGTTATTGCTTGCTTTGGCCATTCGCAAAGCCCACCGCAACACGTATGAAGCGGTTTTGCATAAAGTCCAAGTCGGCCGTTCAGAGGATGGAGACGGAGCCCTTCGGATTTTGCAGCTATCGGATTTGCATCTTGAAAAACTGTCGATCACCCCAGACGATTTATACGAAAAGCTGAAAGAGGAAGCGATCGATTTGATCGCGTTGACGGGCGACTTTTTGGACCGTGAGGAAAGCATCGCCAAGCTCAGTCCGTATTTGGCCGCGCTGAATGCATTGAAACCGACGTACGGCATGTATGCGGTGTTTGGCAACCACGATTACGTGCTTCAAGGCGAACCGTTTGCGCGCTTGAAAGCGACGCTTGAGGCGCACGGCTGCGTCGTCTTGCAAAACGAGACGAAAACGATCACCGTCAACGGTCAAACCGTCAATATCATCGGCATCGATGACTTTTACACGGGGCGCAGCGACATCAAAAAGGCATACGCCGGCGTGAAAGACGGCATCAACCTCGTGTTGACGCACGATCCGGACATCGTGCCGCATATGAAAGACTATCATTTTGACTACTTGTTGTCCGGCCATTTCCACGGCGGGCAAATTCATTGGCCAAAGCCGTACCATTTGGCGAAAATGAGCAAAACGCTCACCGAGCGGAACATGATCAAAGGTTATCATGAATGGGAGGGGAAACCGTTTTATATCAACGAAGGGCTTGGGCAAACCGGGGTGAACATTCGAATCGGCTCGAAGCCGGAAGTGACGCTCCACTTGTTGGCGCTGCCGTCCCGAAGAGAAGCAGTGAAAGCTGTCTAATTGGCAGCTTTTTATTTTTTTATTAGGCAGGAAAGCGGTTTCGCTTGCGCGTGCCACCATGCGGCGCGCTTTTTGTGTGGACTCGTCTCCCTGTTGTTGGGGGAAAATCAATGACCGTTTGCATAGACAAGGGAAACAATCGCCATACTTTTTAAAGAAAGGAGTGAATGGCCAATGGAACCGTCGTGGAAAGCTCTCTTGCCATTTTTAGTTGTCATCCCGATTTCAATTTGGACGAAGCAAGTGATCCCTGGACTGTTTGTCGGGCTGTTGGTCGGCAGCTATTTCATGACGCCGTCGTTGCTTGGCGGGCTGCGGACGATGCTTCATTACGTCGTCGATAACTTGATGCAGACGAACAACATTCGCATCATCATTTTCTTGTATGTGTTCGCCGGTCTTGTCAGCATGATCAAATATACCGGGGGAATCAAAGGGTTCGTCCATCTCGTCAGCAAAAAAGTGAAATCGGCCAAAACCGCCATGCTGCTGACGTGGATTTCGACGATGGTGACGTTTAGCGACCCCGATTTTCGCATCGTCACCGTCGCGCCGATCATGAAGGCGCTGCGCAAACGGCTTGGGCTGTCGTCCCAGCAAATCGGCTTTGCCATTGAGGTGACATCCAACCCGGTTGTCGCGCTCATCCCAATTGCCACCGCGTTTGTCGGCTATATGGTGTCGGTCATCGATAAGGCGCTTGATACGGCTGGCATCGGAGCGGAGCCGTACATCGTGTACGTCCGAAGCATTCCGTTTAACTTTTTCTCGTATGCCATTATTGCCGTCGGGCTCTACTACAGTTTTTTTGTCTATTCGCGCCAAAAACAAGCAGCAGTAAGCGAAAAGCGGAAAGAGGCGCCGATTCGGAGCTGGAACGAGCGGTTGGCGCTCGAAATGGCGGAAGAACAGCGGCCGGCTGACAATGAACCCAATGAAGCGCAAGGGGAAGAAGGAGACGCGATGCAGACGTGCCCGCGCGCCTACCAAAAAGAAACGCCGGTCAAGCCGTGGAATTTGATCGTTCCGCTTTCGATCGTGCTTGTCTTGACGTTGTTTTTAAGCTGGTGGGACGGCCGCCGGGGGGCAAGAACGTTTTGGCAGGCGTTTTTGCAAAGCGATGCGCTCGGTGCGATGTTGGAGGCGCTGTTGTTTACCGTGATCATTACAGTGGCCTTTTTCCTTTGGCAAAAGTTTAAGCTGAACGATTTATTGACTCATTTTGTTAAAGGCGGCAATGAGCTGATTTCCGTCATTTTAATGCTGGCGCTCATTTGGGCGCTGTCGGCTGTGGCGGAGGATTTAGGGTTTTCGCAATACATTACGGGCCATGTCAAAGAATGGATTCCGCCGTTTTTCGTCGCTCCGATTTTGTTTTTGCTTGGCGCCGTCATTTCCTATTTCATCGGCTCGTCATGGGGGACGTGGGGGATGTTGATGCCGCTTGGTGTAACGCTCGCGAGCCAGTCAGGAGCGAATATTTTGCCGGTCATCGGCGCTGTGTTTGCAAGCGGCACATTCGGGGCGTTCGCGTCGCCGCTCAGCGACAATACAGTGACGCTTTGCACCATTTTGGATTTGCCGGTGATGGAATACGCGCGCACGAAGTTGATCCCATCGTTGATCGCCGCCGGCATCGCCGCCGTTTTGTTCGGCGCGACATCGTTTCTTTTGCATTAACGCTGTTGTCGCCCTCTTTCGCCTTCCATGATACACTAAAAGAAAAAAGAAAGGGGAGCGCCGATGGGAGAGGCGGAACGGCGGCTTGAGGAGCTTGGCCAATGGCAAACGGAAGATGTTGCCGCCCAGCTGGAGCAGTTGAACGAGCGACTCGCGGTGGAGGACGCGTATTATCGTGCGGATGAAGACCAACGGGCGCGCGAACGGTATTACCGCCATCTGCCGCTTGAAGGGGACGGATTGGTGTTGTTTGTCTGCTATCACGAACTGGTGGCGCATACCCATAAGCGACGGCTGCCGTATTTTTTCAGCAAGGACGAATATTTGTACACATGGGTCGACTTGCAGCCGGACGGAACGGTGCGAAGCTTGTACTCCGGCGAGCGAAAAGACCCGAAGATGTTGATCGTCCAAGATGTCCAAACGATGAAACGGCGCTACGATGAATTTCGCCAGTTGTTGAAAAAAATGAAGCATGGGCTCGGCGATGTGCACGAGCGGGTGAAAACGATCGAGCAGCAATGGAAATTCAATGCCGAACATGTCGTGCCGCAGTCTTGGTTTGGCGCCCGCGAACCGATGAAAGGCGATTTGCATCATTTATTCGTTTGCCAGCCGGAGTGCAATACGATGCGGTCGAATTTTCCGTACGCGGATTTCCCGTTTTACAATCCGGAAGATCCCGACGAGCAAATCCAAAACCGTTGCGGAGTCGTTCATAATGGCTATTTCGAGCCGGAATACGGCAAAGGGACGGCGGCAAGGGCGATGTTGTACTTTCTGCTTCGCTACCCAAAGGCGATCGCAAAGTCGTTTCGGCGCAAAATCGATATTCCGCTCCTTGTCCGTTGGCACGAACAATTTCCACCGACGGTGTATGAACATCATCGCAACAGCGCGATTTTTTTCATCCAAGGCAACCGCAACCCGTTCATTGATTTTCCTGAACTGGCAGGGCGGATGGTGTTTCCGTTTGAAGGGGCGCTGTGAAATGAGGTGAAAGGCGGGTGCCTGCCTTTTGTCCCGGGTGTCAAGGAATAAGAAAGATGAGCGGAAAAGCTGTCTCCGAAAAACGATCATTCATTTCGGAAGACAGCTTTTTTGTTGCTAGGCAAAGCGTGAGAGGGGTTAAGCGGAAATCGTTTGTTCATCCGCCTGGCGATCTGCTTGTTTGCGGAAGTATGTTGCGACCATCGGACCGGAAATATTGTGCCAGACGCTGAAAATGGCGCTCGGAACAGCGGCGAGCGGCGAAAAATGGGCGGTCGCTAAGGCCGCACCAAGCCCGGAGTTTTGCATGCCAACTTCGATGGAAATCGCCTTTTGTTTTGGCGGTGACAGGCGAAACAGTTTGGCAAACCAATACCCAAGCAGCAAGCCCAATCCGTTATGAACAACGACAATAAGAAAAATAAGCAGTCCGCTTTTGGCAATGGCCGCCTGGTTTTGTCCGACGACGGCGGCGACAATGGCCACGATGGCGATGACCGAAACGAGCGGCAGCGCCGGGATGCACGCTTTGACTTGCTTTTGGAACAGAGCCTGGGCGATGAGTCCTAAAAGGATCGGAATCAGGACGACTTTGACGATCGACCAAAACAAAGCTGCGGCCGATACGGACAGCCATTTTCCCGCTAAAAGCAAGATGAGCGAAGGCGTCAAAATCGGCGCTAAAATCGTCGAAACAGACGTGACGGCGACCGACAGAGCCGTATCTCCTTTCGCCAAATACGTCATGACGTTGGACGCCGTTCCGCCCGGACAGCAGCCGACTAAAATAATGCCGAGCGCCACTTCGCGCGAAACCGGCAGAAAGTAAGCGAGCAAAAACGCGATAAGCGGCATGATCAGAAATTGGGCAACGACGCCGATCAACACATCAAGCGGACGTTTGAATACTTCTTTGAAATCATCTGCTGAAAGCGTCAATCCCATGCCAAACATCACGATGCCTAAAAGCGGCACAATATACGGGGCGATCCACGTAAACGCGCCGGGAGCGAAAAAAGCAAGCGCTCCGAACAAAAGCACCCAAATCGCAAACGTATTGCCGACAAAGTTGCTGATTTTTCCTAGTGTGTTCATTGAGCTTCCTCCTTGAGCAAAGATGGGAAAGATATACAAAAGATTATATACACTTTTCAGAAAAATTCAACTGATGAGGTAGCGAATTTTGAAGAAATGGTGACAATGAGGAATGATTGTGAAAAAAGTCACTCCTTTTTTCTTTGCTTATGGTATGATTGAAATTGAGAAGAAGAATCATTATTGACCTACATGAGAGACGGATAGAAAAACAGGGGGAAATGATCATGGTGCTGACTGATTTGCATAAAGGGGAAACAGCGGTCGTCGTCCATTTGGCCGTCGAGCAGGAGGCACTGAAACAGAGCCTCCTTCATCTAGGGGTCAAAGAAGGAAAAATGGTGCGGTTGAAAGCTGCGATGCCGTTTGGCGGACCGGTGATGATCGAAGTTGATGGGCAGGCCATCGGCTTACGGCGCAAAGAAGCGTCGGCGATTGAGGTGAAATGATGGCGTACGTAGCGCTGTTTGGCAACCCCAATACTGGCAAAACGTCATTGTTTAACTGTTTAACCGGCTCTTATGAATATGTTGGCAACTGGAGCGGGGTAACGGTCGAGAAGAAAGTAGGAGTGCTTCGCCAACACGGTGTGCCGGTCGTCGATTTGCCCGGCATTTACTCGCTCCAGCCGCTGTCCCGTGATGAAGGAGTGGCGACTGATTTCTTATTGACCGAGCCGTGTTCAGTGATCGTCAATATCGTTGACGCGTCGCAACTCAAGCGCAACTTGCATTTGACGGTTCAGCTATTGGAATTTGGCCGCCCACTCATCATCGCTTTGAATATGGTGGATGTCGCTGAAAAGCGCGGCGTCAAAATCGATGCCGCCAAGCTGTCGCGCCATCTCGGCGTCCCAGTTGTTCCGGTCATCGCCCGGACGGGAAAGGGGACAAAGGAGTTATCCCGCACCATTTTGTCGGCAAAAGACGGACACCATTCCCGCATTTTTATTGATTACGGCGTTGAGGTGGAACGCGCGATCTGTCGCATTGCCGAGCAACTTCCCGATGACATGCCGGGAGATAAGCGCTGGATGGCGTTGCAATTTCTAGAAGGAAACGAGCGCATCGCCGCCTATTTGCGCGGGCGGTTGGATCTTTCTCCGCTTCTGGAAGCCCGCGCAGAGGCGGAACAGAAGCTCGGATCTTCGGTCGCCGAACAGATTTATGAGACGCGTGACCGCTGGATCGGTGAGGCAATCGCTGTTGCGGCGATCGCGCTTGAGAACAAACCGTTGACATGGACGGAAAAAATCGATGTGGTTGTGACAAACCGTTATGTCGGGCTGCCGATTTTTTTGGCGCTGATGTATCTCGTGTTTATGCTCACGTTTAACTGGCTTGGGACGCCGCTTGCCGATCAGCTTGACGCTTTCTTCTCAGGGCCGCTCACTGATTGGCTGTCCCGTCTTCTCGACTGGGCGGGGGCGTCGCCGTTTATCAAGGCACTCGTTTTGGACGGGATTGTCGCTGGGGTCGGCGGGGTTCTGGTGTTTGTTCCGCAAATTTTCATTTTGTTCTTTTTCATCTCGCTTCTCGAAGACTCCGGGTACATGGCGCGCGTGGCGATGGTGATGGACCGGATGATGGAAGCGATCGGGTTAAACGGCAAGGCGTTTATCCCGATGATCATCGGCTTTGGCTGCAACGTTCCCGGGGTGATGGCGGCGCGCACGATCGAGCAGCCGAAAGAACGGCTGTTGACGATCTTGGCGCTGCCGTTTATGTCGTGTTCCGCCCGCTTGCCGGTGTACGCCTTGTTTGCCGGCACGTTTTTCGTCCGCGAGCAGGCGCTTGTCGTGTTTTCACTTTACGTGCTTGGCATTGTAGTGGCTTTGGGGCTCGCCAAGTTGTTCTCATCGACGCTCTTGAAAAACGAAAGTTCGCTGTTTGTCATTGAATTGCCGCCATACCGCGTGCCGCAGGCGCTCACGTTATGGCGGAGCACATGGGAGAAAGGGAAAGGGTTCGTTCGCAAAGCCGGCACGTTTATTTTTGGCGGTTCGGTCGCCATTTGGCTGTTGACGTACATCGGGCCGCATGGGGTCGGCGTCGCGATGGATGACAGTTTTCTCGCCGCCATTGGCGGCCTCATCGCTCCGTTGCTCGCCCCGCTTGGCTTTGGCGCCTGGCAGGCGGGCGCGGCTTTGATCACCGGTTTTTTGGCGAAAGAAGTTGTGGTGTCGACGATGAATATTATTTACCACGTTCATGAAGCAAGCGGGCTGAAGAAAGTGATTGCTGCCCAGTTTACGCCGCTGTCGGCGTTCAGCTTTATGGTGTTCGTTTTGCTTTACACTCCGTGTCTGGCAACCGTGGCGGCGATCCGCAAAGAAACCGGATCGTGGAAATGGACGCTGTTGTCAATCGGATGCGCGCTGACGGTTGCGTATGTCATTTCGTTTGCCGTCTATCAGTTTGGGCATATGCTTGGTTATTCATGAAAGGAGAGAGAATCGATGATCGCGAATCTTGTGATCGGCGGAGCGATTTTTGCCTACGCCGGCTGGACGCTGGTTCGCCACGTGAAAAAAAGCGCCAAAGGGGCGTGCGCGTCATGCCATGCGGCTGACCATTGCCGAGGCAGCTGCGGGACGGAGAGGTAACCCGTTCAAGACGAACGGATTCCTGACGATGATCGGAATCCGTTTTTCTCATTTTCCGACGAAAGACTTTCGCTTCCATGTTGTAGGATAGCCAAAAAATAAGCGGGGATACAATGGGCAAACTTTCGTTTCAACGGGATCTGGAGGACAAAAGATCAGGCCGCCCTTTGTTTTGGCTGTTGGGTGTTGTTGCCTCAATGATGGCCGAAACACCGGGGGTAGAAAGCTTTTTTCGTTCAACCGTTGAAACTCAAGGGAAGACCGTGAGTGTGGAGGATAAACTTTTGACAATACCTAAAAATTGAGGATAGCGAAAAGGCGGCTTTGGATCAAGGTTCGCACAGTTGTGTAAAAACAAAGCAGCAAAAAACGATGTTGTTGTCCTGTCATCCAAGTTTACTGGGTTGGCGATGGAATTTCACGCAATAATTGAACTTGACCCGGCTTTGGCCCGCTCTTTTCCTCACTCTTTTCCTCATTCTTTTCGTTTTTGGATGGGACGGATGTAACTCTCTAATTCGTGGGCAAGATGCTGGATGCAATCATTTCCCCGGAACTTGGCATCCTCGACAAGGTACACCGTGAAATCTTCCGCTTCTTTATTGGTCATAGTGAATTCATATCCATTCAAATCAAGGAACGTGACGAATACGGTTAAAGCCGTCCGCTTATTGCCGTTGTGGAAAATATGACCTGTCGCGATGGAATGGTAATAGCAGCAAGCCTTTTCAATAATCGAAGGGAACTGTTCCTCCCCGAACAATTTCGTTTTCGGTCTTTCCAACATCCACGCGAATTTATCGGGGAATTGGATCCCCGCTTGTTCTGCGTCGTCGTACATTTCCATGACCGTGTAATGGATAAATATGATTTCTTCCGCTGTCAAATAATAAACCATGTTTTCCTCCGGTTGCTCCTTTATCTATATTTCAAGTTGCGCAGCGCTTCGTCATATTTGGAGATCGCGCGGTTCATCGCCATCACGACTTCAGGACGGACTTCTTTTGGAATTCGGTTTGCGCGTTTCATCACGATTTCCCCTCGTTCCTTGTCGTAATATATTTCGATTTCATCGCCTTTATTTAGGTTTAGCATCGTGGCTAAATCTTTCGGGATGCTAACGGACAAACTATTCCCGACTTGGCTAATCCGACGTGTATACGTTTTGTCATTCTTGCTTCCCAACATTTCCGCGTCCATTTCTTTTTCATCTCCTTTCCATAATATGGACAAAAAGGACGTTTTTATCCATAAAATTATTACTGTATAAACAATTATAACAATGATCTTCCGAAAAGCAATACGGAATAATAAAAAAGGGCTTTTTGTCTTTCAACGAGAAAAACGCATGCCGCATTTCTAGAATCGATGTCGTTAGGAGGGAAAGAGGAGTGCCGCATAAAGTGAGCTTGTACGGATATACCGTCTGTGTGTTATGCCATGCCGGACATAGTGAGGTCGGAAGCGTCAAGCAGTGGAACATGAAACAGCCGCGTCACGGAACGGATCAACGACGGCTATCTTTATTATTGCTTGGGGGATTTAGTTGGTTTATCAAATATCTTTGTCTTGCAGAAGGAATGAGGGATATTCATTGTTGCGACGGACCATCCGTTTATTATCTTGCGCGTGAAGCCAATCCACATAAGCTTGGAAGCGGAACGGTGAGATGAACGAGGATGGCTTGCTGGCTGTGGGCAGGCGCGCCCAAGAATCTCCTGCCGCTAAGTGTTTGCGCAGTCGGGGGATCATTCCATTGAGGGTAGGTTCTTTGTCACTATTCAATGGATATACATGCCGCTGTTTTTGTCGTTTCTTGTTTCGAAGAATGGCGAAAATGAAAAGAAGGAAACGATATTCATCAAAATTTGTTTGCAGTTAGGACGAACGGACTATTTACATGGAATGAAAAAAACGGTAAAAATAGAAGTGAGGATAGCAGTTTAGAAAAAAGAGAAAATTCTGTTTATCAAGGGGACAGCATTATGGTTTACGATGGAATCATTTTGTCGTTGTTGATCGGCTGGTTTCGCGGCGGAAGCCTGAAAGGGTTGGCCAACATGAAATTGCGCTTCGGTTGGCTGTTCCCGATCTTATTGGCGGTGCAGTTTGTGGTCTTTTTCCTGCAAGAGCGGGTCGCATGGATCTCGAGCATGAGCAACGGCATTTTTCTCCTCGTCTACATCACCGGGCTCGCGTTTTTATGGCTCAACCGCCATCAGCCGGGGTTTTCGGTCATCTTCGCCGGCGTCTTGCTCAACTTTATCGTCATGGCCGTAAACGGCGGACGGATGCCGGTATCGATCGAAGCCGCCCAATTTCTCGGCCGCGAATACATCGAAGCGTTAAAAGCCGGTCTGTACGGCAAGCACCAGGCGATTACATCGGATACGCTTCTGCCGTTTCTTGGCGACATCATCCCGCTGTCTCCGCCGTACCCGCGCCAACAAGTCATCAGCATCGGCGACGTCGTGATGAACGTAGGGGCGTTCTTGTTCATCCAGCATCTGATGCTCAGCGCACCGCGGCATAGAGCAGATGATGCTGAAGAAACAACGGGTGCTCCTGCGATCAATAAATAAAATGTTAAGGGGGAAAAGGACATGAAATTCAAAGCAAAACAAGTATTGATCAATTTGTTCATCCTCGGTTCGGTGATTGTGGCGTTGACGTCGGGGTTTAAACTCATTGAGTAGAAAATAATAATGTTGATCTAATAAAGAGGGAGGCGATACTCCTTCTTTAAAATTTTTTAGCTGAGAGTGATTTTGTATGGTTTTTGAACGGTTAAAAAACAAAGAAAAACTATATACTGTTGTTGTCTCTCTTTTAGGGATGTGTATATTTGCTACAGAGGTTCATATCCATTCTCAATCCTTAAAAGATTGGGTTTTAGTATATATATTGACTGGTTCTGTCGTTTTGTTGAATCTTTTTCCTATTATCTTGCCCCCTAAAGCTAATTCTTTTTCAATGGATTCTGCTGTTTACTTGGCTACCCTGTTTTTATATGGATTGAACTTTACGTTACAGGTTCTTTTTATTTTTAGTTTGATAGAATTGTATCGTAATCAACGAATGTCTGCATGGAGACATTTATTTAATTTCTCAATGTATTGTTTGATGATATCAGGTGCTTATTACTCATTTTTATTCTTCGATGGGAATATTGGGAAGATAAATGTCCATCATTTACTTCCTTATTTGATTAGTTTGCTAGTTTATTTTAGTATTAATGTATTATTGATTTTTCTTTTCTTCTATTTCATTGGACAAATATTTAAAGGTGCTCTAGAGTTAGGCGTCTTAAAAGAGGCGTGTGTTGGTTATTCAGTAACATTGCTTCTTTCAATGGTTTTAGCCATTTTATTGTCGGAAGAGAAATATTTTGGCTTGTCCTTATTTATTATTTTAGTAACGATATTGTCTATTGTTTTTAGGAAATTTTTGGAATTATACCAGTTAGTATCCAACCGCGCCAACAGAGATCACCTCACCGGCCTATACAACCACGGTTTTTTCAAAGAAACGCTCAAGGAGCAGTTTTCCGACTGCAAACTGCTTAAACAGCCGTTGACATTGGCGTTCCTTGATCTAGACGATTTTAAAAAATACAATGACCGAAACGGCCATTTGCAAGGCGATCGTTTGTTGACTTTTTTCGGGAAACTGCTGCAAAAAGCAGTCGAAGGGACGAACTTCACGGTCGCCCGCTATGGCGGAGAAGAGTTTGCCATTTTAATGCCCAACACGACGAAAGAAGACGCGTACGCGTTTTTAAACCGGTTGCGCAAAGAAGTGAACGATACATATTTTGAAGGCGTCGAGCATATTCCGTATCGTTGCCTGTCGTTTTCGTGCGGCATCGCCGAGATGGAAAAAGATATGTACGAAAGCGAGGAATTGATCCATCGCGCCGATCAAGCGCTGTATTACGCCAAGGCGCAAGGGAAAAACAACGTGCAGCTGTATGATAAGCACAATATGTGCTTGGATGAGATTAAGTTTAAGCAAGATTTGGAAGCGCTCGAGCAGCAAGTGAAATTTTTTCTTTCCAAAGATGTCTATACATACCGCCATAGCAAACGGGTGTTTAAATATGCGTTGGAGTTTGGCAGTCGTCTGAGTCAGTCAAGACTTTGTGGAGAACATTTTTTCGGTTCACTACGGGTGTTGTCAATCACTAGTTAGCGAACCATTTTCAGGAATTGATATCGTAAGCGCTTTCGGACTCTCATCCCTCATCTTGAGGCGATGATACGATATTCCATTTTTTTACACCCAACCACCATCCCGGAGCGCCGACAACGCTTGATGGATCGGCGTCCCGGATGACCGCTGCAGACACGGTAGATTCTGACGCACCACATCTGCCCATAACCGTCCGGCCTTCCGTTTGGCCTGTTCGATCCGCTTGGACTTTGTTGAGGCCGAGACGGCCGACTGGGGCTCTTGCTCCTCCCACCGTCCCTTTCTCCACCCGATCCCGTCGATTCGGGCTGCCATCGCCCTCAGAAACGCCCGAAGCCCTTGGTCTTTCCAGCTGCGGCGGGATTTCACCCGATGCGCAAACCGGCTCATCACGCTCTCGGCGTGGCCCATCGGACGCATGCCGGTCGTCTCCACCCCTTGCTCCGACAGCCACTCCCGATAGTCCCGGATGCATCCCGGCATCGACTCGATCCGGCGGATCATGGCAGCCATCTGCTTCTCTTTCGCTTCGTCCTCCAACGTGCCGACCGCGCTGTTCAGCTCCACGAGAAGCCCCTCTTCGTCTTGTTTCGCCAGCTTCTTCCGCACCTCCCGCCAACGCGAATGGCCGGACAGACACTGACGCAACTCCCGCGCCACATGAAATCGATCCAGCTGAAAGCACGCCCGCTTCCCAAAATACTCCCGGCAGGCCGTGATCCACGACGCCGCGTCGCCGTTGATGATCAAAAGGTCCCGGCACGGATCATAGGCATATTCGTTCATCAGCCACTCTTCAAACCGTTCCCACACGTCTCCCTCCCCTTCATGGAGGTAGTGGCGCCGGTTCACGAGCTCAAGCTGCGAACCGTTTCGTTTCCATCCCTCGTGAATCGCCAGGATTTTCTCTTCTTTCGCCCGTTTCCCTTTCCCCTGGCGGGAAATGAACAGCCCATCCGCCTCCACAAACAGCACTCGGCCGTGCCGTTGGGAAACAGGGTGGTGCAGCGAGACAGGGGCCTCCAGCACCAGTTGGCGAATCGCCTCGTGGCTTAGGACCGCATACCCCACGATCGACTCCAACGTACGGGCCGCTTTGCGGTAGGAAGAGCACTCTACGGCCAACTCGACCGCCGTTTCCTCGAGGCAAGGGCTGATCGACTGCGCTCCATCAAAGCCCAGTTCGGCATCCAGCAAGAAGGTATACGCCCCCGCCTGCCGATCATAGTAGTAGTTCCGTCGAAACGTCACTTCTCCAAACAGCGTTTGGATCGTGGTCGGCCGTTTGTCTTTCAGCTGATACCGGCGCTTGTCCCGCGCTTCCGCCAGTTGTTGATCAATCTCCTCCAAAAGGGCCGCCAACAAGACAGCGAACACCTTTTGACTCACATTTCGCACCCTAACAAGGTCAAAACAAAGGATTTTTTATTTAGTTTTTCAGAATAACTTTTTGACCAACACAACGAGCGATGGCAATCCTTTTTTTACCATCGCTGGTCGTTCCGTATCACGTTACACGTAGATGCTCTCATCCATGCCCAATCCCTGCAGAATCCTTCGCTGATCAGGGGTAAGGGAGCGATCCAGTGAGCGTTGGATGCGCCCATCCGGCAGCTTGAACAGGACGACGTTCACATATTGAAACAGCTGAAAAATCGCCTGTCCCGTCGGCCGGGTCAGCTTGCGGCCTCCAGGACCCTTCAACGGGTGTTCTGGAGTAATAAACTGACGCACTCGGCGCTGAAAAACGCGGTAAATCGCCAAGGCCAACAGAAACAAATAGCCTAATACTGCGACCCGTTCTGGTTTTTTGACGTAAATCTCATCCGTGAAAAACGGATCTTTCAAAAAAGCGAAGTTCATTTCCACCGAGATCTGCCCTTTATACAGCTTCAAGATCTCTTGGGCATCCATGGGTTGGCCCTTCCATTCCTTCGGAACGGTC
This sequence comes from Geobacillus sp. PLS 41, assembly GCF_056494105.1. Classification (NCBI taxonomy): domain Bacteria; kingdom Bacillati; phylum Bacillota; class Bacilli; order Caryophanales; family Anoxybacillaceae; genus Geobacillus; species Geobacillus sp. PLS 41. The sequence continues at coordinate 2,223,419 of NZ_CM151395.1, forward strand.
GTGACGAGGACAAACCGGGACGCTTTCCGTCTCGCCTGTTCCCACGCGTCTTGGTCGAATTCGACGTCAAGGTGCAAGAAATACAGCGTCTCCACCTCGGGTTCCGCCCCTTTTTTCGGCCGTCCGCGCCGTTTTTTCAGGCGTACGATCTCTTCGACCGCGGCCTCAACCCGATGAAACCGGGGGCGAAGGGACGCCTTGAGGGACGCCAAGGCTTGTTCGGCATCTTCCCGGCAGGAGAAGGGGTGACGCTCCCAACGGGCTTGTTCCTCGCGAAGAAGCTCCGCTTCTTTGGTTCGTTCTTTTTCAAGCGTCTTTCCTTTTCGCTGGTCGAGCGCGCTCGATTCAACAACGATCAGCCGAACGGGGTGGCCTTCATACGTCGAGGCCGTTTCCCATACCCGGTACGTGGCGCCGTTTCTCTCCGCCAACGTAAAGGGATCGCTCCACGTCGTGTCCTCAGCATCCGCTTCGGCCAGCGCGGTTTTCACGATCCGGAGCGACGAAGGGCCTCTGGTGATCAAAAAGGCGTTGGCCGCTTTGGTTTGCGCCAGGGTCTCTTTCGTCATCGCGGCGGAATCGGCCACGTAAATCCATTCGTCTTCGATTTTGGCCTGCTTCAGCTGTTCATGGACACGAGACAGCACCTCGGGATTCCATGTTTTATCGGGCAGGTTGCCATCGTGCACATCGCCGTAAAACGGGATGCCGTCCTCGTTGCCGACCAGTCCGAAACCGATCTGTTTTTGCCAACGATGATGGCGGTTGTAGCCATGTGTGATCTGCAAAGCCTCTAATGAGGCCGATTCATACGCGCCGTAAACCGTCTTGTCCGTCGTATCGGCGTGAAAGGCTCGGAGGGAAAGGCCTTCTTTGCGATAAATGTGAATCAAGCAAGTGCTGATCACCTTGTGAATATCGGCCTCATACAAGCGGTCGAGATGACGAGCCAAGGCATCGTCGTTCAACCAGGAAGGATGGAGACCGGGACGGATGAGTTTCTCTAGATCGATCTCCTGAGCCCATCGTTCCACGTGAACGAGGGCTTGCCGGCCGTCAAACATATTGTAGATGATGGCCTGAACGGCATCGCTGACTCGAGTCTGGCACTGTGGATCAACGGGAACGAGATGGTCAATCAATTGGGGCAGGCCCAGTTTCTTGAATAGGGCACTTATTATATTCAAATAATGATTGCGATAGACCTTTTTGACTTGAACGTTCATAAGAGAAAAACTCCTTTACGTTCCTTGTGTGTCAAGGATTCATTCGACATCGGAACGAAAAAATCCTCCCGATTTTCGTCGAGAGGGTGCGAAATGTGAGTTTTGAAGAGTTCTGACTAATTGTTCCTCCAGCTCTTTTAATAAAGGCCATTCTGTGGTAAGATGTTTCATGGACTCTCTCCCTCCTGTTTTCGGTTGATGTTGACAATCACCATCATAGCAGGGAGAGAGTCCTTTTTGCATGACATTTGCTTTTTTCTACCGCGCTTCGCTTGGTGGCCCCGACGAGCGTCGCGAACAAAAGTTCGCAACCCTCGTCGGGGATCATTTCGGAATGTCACCCACAAATATTTTACTCACACAGTCGTCTTGATGAGTTGACCGACCATGAACGGCAGACGCTCATTTTAGGGGCGCTCATCCATGACATTGGCAAAATTGAAGTGCCGCGCGATATTTTAAATAAGCGGGGAAAGTTGGAGAAGCATGAATGGGAGATCATTAAAAAGCACGTAACGTGGGGACGCGAGATTGTGGCGGCGGAGAAGCGGTTTGATGATTTGCTTCCGCTTGTCGAGCTGCACCACGAACGATATGATGGGAAAGGGTATCCGTACGGGCTGAAAGGGGAAGAAATCCCGAAACTGGCCCGCATTTTGTGTATTATCGATTCGTTTGACGCCATGACAACCGAGCGTCCGTACCAGCCGACGAAAACGTTTGAAGAGGCGCTTGAGGAAATCAAGCGCTGCGCAGGAACGCAGTTTGATCCGGTCTATGCGGCGAAGTTTATCGCGTTTGTGCGGAAGCATTATTTGCCGCTTGCCGAGATGGAGCAACTGAATTAAGTGAAAGAAGGCACTTGCCGATGGCAAGTGTTTTTATTTTTGGCTTTCCGTGAAAATCCTGCGCCGGCAAGCGGTGATTTTCAATCCCCGGGTGGAGGGCAAACCATTGCCCATGGACCTTTCTGTGAAAAATCAAGCGTCGGTGGGCTGTGACGTTCATGTGCTGGGAGTAGAGAGGAACATTTACTTATGGATGAGATTTTGATCGATTTTGATTGATTGAATTATTTATTTGATTTATATTGATAGAAAATGAATGTTTTTGATTGATTTTTTCACTATCTTGGGATATGATAGAGTTGTAAGCGATATCCCCGATGATCGGAGGTGGGAGTGTGCTGACAGAAGAACGTCACCGCTTCATTTTGGACCTGTTGGCGCAAAAAGGAGTCATCAAGCTGCAAGAGCTCGTGGAGGCGACTGGGGCGTCGGAGTCGACGATTCGCCGCGATTTGACGCAGCTTGAAACCGAAAAGAAACTGCGCCGTGTGCACGGCGGGGCGGCCTTGTTGCAGCAGAAGCGCGAAGAGTTAAGCGTATCGGAAAAGTCGCTGAAATATATCGAAGAAAAGCGGCGGATTGCCGCGTATGCGGCCAGTTTGGTCCAAAAAGGAAACTGCATTTATTTAGATGCGGGAACGACAACGTGGGAAATGATTCCACATTTGGCTGACAAAGAGGTCATCGTTGTCACGAACGGCGTGATGCATGTCGAGCGGTTGCTTGAGCAAAATGTGGCGACGTATTTGATCGGCGGCATGATCAAGCCGAAAACGAAGGCGTTGATCGGGCGCGGCGCCATCGAGTCGCTGCGGCAGTATCGCTTTGACCAATGCTTCATCGGCGCCAACGGCGTTCATTACGACTATGGTTATACGACGCCGGATCCGGAAGAAGCGCTGGTGAAATATACGGCGATGCAGCTGGCGCAACGCGCGTATGTGCTTGCTGACCATTCGAAGTTGAATGAAAGCGCGTTTGCGAAAATTGCTGATTTGCATGAAGCGGTGTTGATCACCGATGAATTGGATGAAGAGTGGAAAGATTTGTATCGAACAAAAACAACAGTAGAGGTTGTGGCTCCGTGATTTACACATGCACGTTGAATCCATCTGTTGATTATATCGTTCACCTCGATGAGCTGCATGTTGGTGAACTGAATCGTTCGGTGAAAACGTTCACATTTCCGGGCGGGAAAGGGATCAATGTATCGCGCGTGTTGAAGCGTTTGGATGTTGACAGCACGGCGCTTGGATTTGTCGGGGGATTTACCGGCGGGTTCATTGAAAGCGAGCTTCGGAAAGAAGGCATTGCCTGCGATTTTGTTCATGTCCCAGGGCAAACGCGCATTAACGTCAAACTGAAAGCTGGGCGGGAGACGGAAATTAACGGTGAAGGCCCGATGATTGCCGATGACGATGCAACGCAATTGATAGCGAAAATCGGAGCGCTTTCGGCCGGTGATGTGCTTGTGCTCGCCGGAAGCGCGCCGATGTCGCTGTCGGCGGACATGTACGAGCGATTGGCGGCTCGAGCGGTGAAACGGCGTGTTCGTCTTGTTGTCGATACGAGCGGTCCGGCGCTCGAGGCGCTGCTCGCCTGCCGGCCGTTTCTTGCCAAGCCGAACCACCATGAGCTGGCCGAACTGTTTGGCGCCGCTGTGCTGACGAAAGAAGACATCATCCTCTATGGCCGCCGGTTGGTTGAAAGAGGAGTAGAGCATCTCATCGTCTCGATGGGCGGCGCGGGGGCGTTTTACTTCGGCCGGGAAGCAACGCTGTTTGCCGAAGCGCCAAAAGGAACGGTGAAAAATTCGGTCGGGGCGGGTGATTCGATGGTCGCTGGGTTTTTAGCCGCCCATACGAGCGGAAAACCGATCGAGGAAGCGTTCGCTTACAGTGTCGCCGCCGGAAGCGCGACCGCGTTTTCGGAAGATTTATGCACGAAAGAGGAAGTCGAAGCGCTCGTCGACCGCGTCCGCGTCGTGCGTTTATAGGAGGAAATCAAGGGGGGCGTACAGATGAACGTCACGGATTTGTTAACAAAGGAAACGATGATTCTTGAACTTCGGGCAAAGACAAAAGAGGAAGTGATTGATGAATTGGCCGCGAAACTCGCCGAGGCGGGGGCGGTCAGCGATGTGGAGGCGTTCAAACGAGCGATTTGGGCGCGCGAACAACAAAGCACGACCGGCGTTGGAGATGGCGTTGCCATTCCGCACGCCAAAACGGCGGCGGTCAAGCGCCCGGCGGTGGCGTTTGGCCGTTCGACCGCCGGGATTGATTACGAGTCGCTGGACGGCCAGCCAAGCCATTTGTTTTTCATGATTGCGGCCCCGGAAGGCGGGGAACAGACGCATTTGCAGGCGTTGGCGAAACTATCGTCGCTGTTGATGGATGCCTCGTTCCGCACCCGGTTGGAGCGTGCTTCGGATGAAGAGGAGATCCTCCGTTTGTTCAAAGAGAAAGAGAACAAAAGGGAAGAACCGTCTCTGCAAGGCGCCCCATCTGGCGGCCGACGGAAAGTGCTGGCGGTGACCGCTTGTCCGACAGGAATCGCTCATACGTATATGGCCGCTGATGCACTGAAAGCGAAAGCGGCGGAAATGGGGGTGGCGATCAAAGTCGAGACAAACGGCTCCGATGGAGTGAAAAACGCTCTGACGGCGCAGGAGATTGAAGAGGCAACGGCGATCATTGTCGCAGCCGATAAACAAGTCGAAATGGACCGCTTCAACGGCAAACACGTCATTCAAGTGCCAGTCGCCCAGGCGATTCGTCAGCCGGAGAAGCTGATCGAGCAGGCGTTGCGCCAAGATGCACCGATTTATCGGGCGAGCAGCACGGCGCGAGGCAGCGCGGGAGCGGCGAAGCCGCGCACCGGTTTTTACAAGCATTTGATGAACGGTGTATCGAATATGCTTCCGTTTGTCGTCGGCGGCGGGATTTTGATTGCGCTTTCCTTCACCTTCGGCATTAAAGCGTTTGATCCGAAAGATCCGTCGTATCATCCGTTTGCCAAACTGTTAATGGACATTGGCGGCGGCAATGCGTTTGCGTTAATGGTTCCTGTGCTGGCCGCGTTCATCGCCATGAGCATTGCCGACCGGCCGGGGTTTGCGCCGGGGATGGTCGGCGGTTTTCTGGCGGCGAACGGCGGGGCGGGTTTCTTGGGCGGATTGATCGCTGGCTTTCTGGCCGGGTATTTGGTCGTCGGGCTGCGCAAACTGTTCAGCCGCTTGCCGCAGTCGCTTGAGGGGATTAAACCGGTGCTGCTCTATCCGGTATTCGGCATTTTCCTCACCGGCGTCATTATGATGTATGTGGTCATCGATCCTGTCAAGGCGTTGAATGAAGGGCTGAAACATTGGCTTTCCGGCATGGGAACCGCCAACTTAGTGCTGCTTGGCGCGGTGTTGGGCGGCATGATGGCGGTCGATATGGGCGGACCAATCAACAAAGCGGCGTATACGTTTGGCCTGGCGATGATTGAAGCTGGCAACTTTGCGCCGCATGCAGCGATTATGGCTGGCGGGATGGTGCCGCCGCTCGGATTGGCGCTGGCGACAACGTTCTTTAAAAAGAAATTCACGAAAGCCGAGCGGGAAGCCGGAAAAACGTGCTATATCATGGGCGCTTCGTTCATTACCGAAGGGGCGATTCCGTTTGCCGCGGCTGACCCGGTGCGGGTCATTCCATCGATTATCGTCGGATCGGCTGTTGCGGGAGCGTTGACGATGTGGTTCCATATCGGGCTGCCGGCGCCGCACGGAGGGATTTTCGTCATCCCGATCGTCAAAGGCAGTGCATGGCTTTATATCTTGGCTATTTTGATTGGTTCCATCGTAACCGCATTGATGGTCGGGTTGTGGAAAAAAGAAGTGGAAGAATAATAGAAGAAGAGGCGTTTCGCCAAAGGCGGAGCGCCTTTTTTGTTATGGAGTTTGCTATTTTTCTTACCAAATTTTCATGACAATGGTCATTTATCATGATAAAATGAACGGTTGTAAATGAGAGGAGAACCCATGATGAACACGTTTTTGCAGCTGAATACGATTTTTATCAGCATATTGATTGAATCATTGCCGTTCGTTGTGCTCGGGGTGTTTGTTTCCGGAGTCATTCAAATGTTTGTCAGTGAAGAGGCCGCACAACGGTGGATACCGAAAAACCGCCTTTTGGCCATTGTTTATGCCACATTGCTTGGGGTGTTTTTCCCTTCATGCGAATGCAGCATCGTGCCGATCACTCGGCGGCTCGTCGCCAAGGGGGTGCCGCTTTACGCGGCCGTGCCGTTTATGTTAACGGCGCCCGTCATCAATCCGGTTGTGCTGTTTTCGACGTATATCGCTTTCGGAAGCAGTTGGACGATGGTATTGTGTCGGGCGCTGTTCGCTTGCGCTGTCGCCGTCGCTGTCGGTGTCGTGATGGCGATTCGGCATGAAGGCAGCGAGTTGCGCCATGAACGGCGCGAGATGCCGATGATGCCCCGTACTTGGAAAGAGAAAATCGTTGGCACCCTGCGCCATACGATCGATGAATTTTTTGCGACCGGGAAGTATTTGATCATTGGGGCGTTCATTGCTTCGGCGATGCAAACGTATGTGAAAACGTCGGCGCTTGTGGCGATCGGCAATGGGAAAGTGGCGGCCTCTTTGGTCATGATGGCGCTCGCCTTCGTGCTGTCGCTCTGTTCCGAGGCGGACGCATTTATCGCCTCGTCGTTTCAAAGCACATTTCCGTTTCACGCGCTGGCAGCGTTTCTCGTTTACGGGCCGATGCTCGATGTGAAAAATACGCTCATGTTGTTTCAGTCATTCCGAGCCCGGTTTGTGTGGAAACTGATTTCCTATATCACGTTGTTTGTGTTTGCCGGATCGCTATTGATCTAGCAAGGAGGTGGCGGCATGATTCGCATGTATATTTTGCTTGGGTTTGCGTTTTTGTTTTTTCATTTATATATTACTGGAGAGTTGAGCAAATACATTAATATGCGGTATTCGTATATTTCGTTTAGTGCGATGTTTGTGTTTGCTTTTTTAACGATTGTGCAATTTGTGCTGGCAAGCCGCAACGAGGAACCGCGCGATCATGGGGAAGAGTGCTGCGGCCATCACCATCATGAGCCGTCCGCACGCTGGAAGCGGGCGGTGAATTACCTTATTTTTGTTTTTCCGCTGGCTTCCGCCTTCTTGTTTCCCGTTGCGACGCTGGATTCTGAAGTCGTAAAGGCGAAAGGGATTCATGTTCCTGGGATGGCGGCTGACGGCAGCGATCCGTTTGCCCAGCGGCAGTTTTTGCGTCCGGATACGAGCATGTATTATGGGCGGGACGATTATCAAAATGCCATGGAAAAAGAGCTGAAAAAATACGGTCGTCTTGCTCGCTTGGAGTTGAATGATCAAAACTATTTAAATGCCATGGAAACGATTTATCAGTTTCCCGGTGCATTCGCCGCCCGCGACATTGAATTCACCGGGTTTGTTTACCGTGAGGAAACGACGCGCGCCAATGAGGCGTTTCTCCTTCGCTTTGGAATCATTCATTGTGTTGCGGATTCAGGGGTGTACGGGTTGCTCCTTCAGTTTCCAAAGACGGTGCCGCTTCAAAATGATGAATGGATTCATGTGAAAGGTACGCTATCCACCATGTATTACCAGCCGTTTCATATGACGCTTCCGTATGTAAAAGTGACGTCATGGGAGAGGGTGGCCAAACCGAAGGAGCCGTACGTATACCGCCAATTCAATGAATAAGAGCGAGCCGCGGACTGGCTCGCTCTTTTGGATAAAGTTGCGCTCATTCCTTTTGCCGCGCTTGTTTCACCATGGTGATTGCGCTTGTTTGGCTGAACGAATTGTCGAATTGGGAAAGGGCCGTCAACGCTTGGGCGGCATCGATCACCTCGCCGAGCTTCAAGCAAAGCAAGCGCTCCTCTTCCAACCCGCGCCGCCGCCACTCGGTCCATAGACGGTCGAGCGCTTCTTTCGGCGTATCATCGGCGAGGCGGAACGCCCCGTAATGCATCGGCACAAACAGGCGGGCCCGGCAGTCCAAAAACGCCTGCACTGCTTCTTCCGGTGTGGTGTGCTGCGGCCCCATAAACCATTCCGGTTCGTACGCGCCGATCGGCAAGAGCGCATAGTCGATGGAAAAGCGTTCGCCGATGTCGCAAAAGCCGCGGAAGTAGCCGCTGTCGCCAGCAAAATAAACCGTCGGTGCGTCGTCCGCTTCAATGACCCACCCGCCCCAGTGCGACGTATTCGTATCCCAAAGCGTTCGCCGCGTCCAATGTTGGGCGGGAACAAATGTGAGCGATACGCCGTGAAAGGAGGCCGTTTCCCACCATGACAGTTCGGTGACACGGCGATAGCCGCGGCGGCGGAACAAGCGGCCGAGCCCCTCGGGCACGAATATGTGCGGGTCACCGTGCAAACGGCGGAGGCTGCCGAAATGCAAATGGTCATAGTGGCCGTGGGAAATGAGCACAACGTCCACGGGCGGCATCTTGTCAAGCGGAACACCAGGAGCCGTCAAGCGTTTGGCCGCGCCCATCCAATTCGCCCAGACGGGATCGGTGACGATGGTGATGCCATGAAGTTGAACGACAAAGGTCGAATGGCCGACCCAGCAGAGCTGCGGCCGTCCGTTCGGCTTCTGAAGCCGCTCGTATTGAGGCGGTGAAACATGCGGCACGACGTAGGACAAATCTTTTTGTTTTTGTTTCCGCTCCCGCTGCCAGCGGCGGAAATCGGCCCATGTTTTGTGCGTCGAGACGCCGTCTAAGTTTTCATAGCGCTTGGCCAATGATTTCTCACTCCATTTTTTGTATTATATTATTTAGAGTAGCAAACCTTTTTTGCGAAGTACAAAATGTTTGCCCAGGTGGTGGAATGTATGCTTCGTTCGTTTACAATCCGCACGGCAAAGCGGGATGACATGATCGACATTACTTCATTCGTCGAGGAGACGGTGCGCCAGGCTAACGTGACGGAAGGGATCGCTGTCGTTTATTGTCCGCATACAACGGCTGGCATCACCATTAACGAAAACGCGGATCCAGATGTCAAGCGCGACATGATGCGCCGTTTTGATGAAACGTATCCGTGGGAGCATCCGCTTGACCGCCATATGGAAGGAAACACGGCCGCTCATATGAAAGCGAGCACGGTTGGCGCGTCGCAGCACGTCATTATTCACGAAGGCCGGCTGCTGCTTGGACGCTGGCAAGGTGTGTATTTTTGTGAATACGATGGGCCGCGCCAGCGGACGTTGTATGTGAAGGTGATCGAAGGTTAGCAACCATAATTTTATTATGTAAACAAAAGGAAAAGAATAAGGCGGAGAGACGATAGATAGGTTAGCAAGAAGTTTGGGCGAATTATGGATAACCCCCGGACAAAGTGTTTTGTCCGGGGGTTACCGTTACGCCGGCGTCGTTAAAATGAGCGGCCCGTTTTTTGTAATGGCGATCGTATGTTCATATTGCGCTGAATACGAGCCGTCGATCGTTCGCGCCGTCCAGCCGTTCGGATCCATTTTGCTTTGCCATGCCCCCATGTTGACCATCGGTTCGATCGTGATGACCATCCCTTCCTTTAAACGCATCCCTTTTCCTTTTTCACCGAAGTGGGGGACATACGGCTCTTCGTGAATCGTCGGGCCGATGCCGTGTCCGGTGAAATCGCGGACGACGGAAAAGCCGTGCGCTTCGACGTACGTTTGAATGGCGTGGCCGATGTCGCCGATCCGATTGCCGAGAACGGCTTGCTCGATTCCTTTATAGAGCGACTGCTCGGTGACGTTAAGCAGCTTTTCCACGTCTTTGCCGACGTCGCCGATGGCGTACGTCCAGGCGGAATCGGCGAGCGCTCCGCGCAAATTGACGACAAAATCGATCGTGACGATATCGCCTTCTTTCAGCGGCTCATTGCGCGGAAACCCGTGGCAAATTTCATCGTTAATGGAAGCGCATGTCGCATACGGATAGCCGCGGTATCCTTTTTGTTCCGGTTTGGCGCCGTATTTGGCCAAAAACGTTTCAACGAACCGGTCGATTTCCATCGTTGTGACGCCCGGTCCGATGCGTTTGGCGATCTCTTGATGACAGGCGGCGAGCAGCTTCCCCGCCTCGCGCATCAATTGAATTTCCCGTTCCGTTTTGACGTGAATCATGCAACTGTCTCCTTTTCCCTCGATGTGTTTCGCTTCGATAGTATTGTAGCAGAAACCGCTGTGATGTTAAACTAGGGCGATCCGTTCGCAACTGGGGATCTATTCCTGAATTTTACCCAAAAATAGTTTACTCATCTGTGCGAAGGGCGGCTAAAGGAAAAGATGCCCAGACCAAAAGAAAAGGCCCTTTGATGGCTGGGCATACAGGATATCGATATGTTGACCTTTGTTCACAAGAGCCCTTGCGGCCGGTCTTCGCTATATCATAAGGCGGCAAACAGCTGTTTTTCTTTATCAGAAATCGTTGAGGAAGAAGGAGACGGTGCGAGCGGCAAATAAATCGACACCGTCGTTCCTTTATGTATTTCGCTTTCGATGCGAATCGTTCCGTTCATCGATTCAATGATGCGGTAGACGACCATCATTCCGAGCCCCGTGCCTTTGACGCCTTTCGTCGTAAAATACGGTTCGCCAAGCCGTTCGAGCTGTTCTTTCGTCATGCCAACGCCGGTATCAGCGATGCGGATGAGCACACGTCCGTTGTCAATGGAGACGTATACTTGCAACGTCCCGCCGTTAGGCATCGCTTCGATGGCGTTTTTCATTACATTGAGCAAACATTGACGGAATTTTTCGCGCTCACCGATGACGGAAAATGGGGCAAGCGTCGCTTGAATATCGACGCAGCTCATATTGGCGAGCGGGCGGAGGATGTCAATGACTCGCTCGATTTCGAGCTTCACGTTCAGCTTTTCCGGCGTCTCGGGCGCCGGCTTGGCAAACGTCAAGTAATCGGTGATGATCGCTTCAGCTCGGTCAAGCTCCTCAATGGCGATGCGCGCATACTGGCGGCGTTTGTCGGCAGCGAGCGGCTGCTCTTCGATCAGTTGGATAAACCCACGCGCCGCGGTGAGTGGATTGCGAATTTCATGAGAGATGGAAGCAGCTAAATGGGTGACGGCTTCCATTTTCTCGGCGCGAATCACTCGTTTGCGCAGCGCGATGTTATGGTGCACCATTTCCTGAAACGAACAAACGATGAGCATGCTGATGGGCTGTACAAACAAAAAGATAAGCGCAACGGAAGGCGGAGGAGAAACCGCAGCAGCCATCCACTCCGCTATGGCGACGGTCAATAGGCCAGAGCCGAAGCTGAGCGATGCAGCGAACAGCGTGCGCTGTTTGGTTGGCAGCTCGACAAACCGTTTTGTCAATAAACTGCTTGTTGCAGCGATGGCGATGGAAACGACGACGGTGACGAAGACGCCAGCTCCGCCGAACAGCGAGCGGTAGGCGATCGCCGTAAACGCTAAAACCGTCGCCGCCCCCGCTCCGCCGTACAAACCGCCAAGCCACAGAGGAATTTGCCGCAAGTCGAAGATGAAATCGCTCTCTGTTCCGACCGGGAGGGTGATGCATAACATGATCACGACGGCGTAACAAATGGTCGGCAAATAAAGGCGGAATCGTTTTGGTCTCTTCTCCTGCTCCGTACAGAGGGGAACGAGGAACACCGGCAGAAGGATGAAAAACAAGTTGAGCAAAAAGTCTTTGAAAATATTCAGCATCGCGGCACCTTCTTTCCCATCGTCAAGCTGCATAACCAGAATTTCTACAAAAACTGCGAATATATTACATTGTAACTGGAAAACTGTCTGGATGTTAAGGTGAAATCGATAGCCTTTTTTTGCTATAAATCTCGTTTTTTCGACAAATATAGGTAAAAAGAACTATTTTGTTCTTGATAAAAAATACCCTTTATTTTTTTATATTATTCTATAATATTTTAATTGTATATATTTTCTATCAACCTTTTATTTGATATGGAGGGATATTTTTGAAAAAACGGTCGATTCCATCACTTGTTGCGGCGCTGTCGCTCGGCATCGGGCTGTGGGCATCTCCGGCGGAAGCGCCGAAAGCGGCTAACGCCCCCGGCATTCCAGCTGTGAAGCAAGGGGGACCGGTCGATTTTGCGATTGCCAATGAGGAAAAGCTGGCGGAAATGTTGAAACGGAGCGGAAAGCTTCGCGCTGATGCGACTCCTGCTGAGGTGGAACAAGCAGTGCGCGACTATTTGCGGCAAAAGGCGATTCATATGCCGCGGGGAAAAGGAGAATTATACGATAAAGAGGCAAAGCGCGCCGAGGCGATGCAGGACGGACAGCAGACAAATGGCGTGCTGAACGGGAAAGGGAAAAAGCTCGGACAATCGAAAACGGCTTCCGTGCCATCCGTCAAGCCGGAGCCATGGAACGGCGGCAAGCGGGTCGACCGTGTACTCGTTTTGCTCATCGAGTATCCGGACTTTCCGCATAACAACATTCAGCCAACTGAAACGGATATGTATTATAAAGATTATACACGCGAACATTATGAAGATATGATTTTCGGCGGCGATGACGGCTATTACGATGGACCGAATGGCGAGAAGCTTATCTCAGTAAAAAAATATTATGAAGAGCAATCAGGCGGCAGCTATTCCATTGAAGGAAAAGTGGCAGGCTGGTATCAGGCGAAGTATCCGGCTAAATACTATGGCGGAAATGTACCGGCGCCGGATGGCAATGACGTCAATCCACGGGCGCTTGTGCGCGAAGCGCTGGCGGCAGCCGCCCAGGATCCGACCATTGATTTGCGTGAGTTTGACCAAGAGGATCGCTACGATTTAGACGGCGACGGCAATTATCGCGAACCGGACGGTTTGATTGACCATTTAATGATCATTCACTCCAGCGTCGGAGAAGAATCGGGCGGCGGTTCGCTCGGCGGCGATGCCATTTGGTCGCACCGCTGGAATTTAGGATCGGTGTACCGCATTCCGAATACGACGACGGATGTGCCGTATTGGCGCGGCCAACTGGCGGCTTACGATTATACGATTGAGCCGGCTGACGGGGCGGCAGGAGTGTTTGCTCACGAATACGGCCACGATTTAGGGCTGCCGGATGAATACGATACGATTTACTCCGGTCTGGGCGAGCCAGTTGCCTATTGGTCGATTATGTCAAGCGGAAGTTGGGCGGGACGCATTCCGGGCACCGAGCCGACCGGCTTCAGCGCCTGGGCGAAACAGTTTTTGCAGTCGACCATGCCCGGCAGCAACTGGCTGAGCGGAACGACCGTTGAGTGGAACGAAGTAACGCCAAACGGTGTTGAAGTCGTGCTCGATGAAGCGAACACGAAAGGGACGAACAACGATGCCGTGCGCATCAACTTGCCGGACAAAGAAACGGTCATCACGACCCCGCCAAGCGGTGCGTATGCCTATTTCTCCGGCAGTGGAAACAACTTAGATCATACGATGTCAACGACGATCGATTTGACGAGAGCGTCCAAGGCGACGCTGGCATTTGATACATGGTATGCGATTGAGAAAGACTGGGATTATGGGGCGGTAGAAGTAAAACCGCATGGCAGCAACGAATGGACAACAATTCAAGGAAACATTACGACGCCCGACAATCCGTACGGGCAAAACCCGGGCAACGGCATTACCGGTACGTCAAACGGCTGGGTGAAGGCGGAATTTGACTTGTCGGCCTATGCAGGACAAACGATTGACCTTCGCTTCCATTACATCACCGATGTGGCGGTGTCGGAAGCTGGCTGGTATGTTGACAACATTCAAGTGACGGCAGATGGAACAATCGCGCTCACAGACGATGCAGAGGGCGACAGCGCTTTCGCGTTGGACGGTTTTGCGAAAAGCGACGGCATCGCGCGCTCGAAGCATTATTATTTGCTTGAATGGCGCAACCACCGCGGCGTCGATGAAGGGCTCGCCCATATTTTGCGCGGCGACCGGCTTCTTTCGTACGATCCAGGGCTTGTCGTCTGGTATGTGGATGAAGGCTATGACAACAACTGGACGGGCGTCCATCCGGGCGAAGGGTTTCTTGGCGTTGTGGATGCCGACCAGCATACGTTAAAATGGTCGGGCAATACGACAGCGTCGACTCGCTATCAAGTGCACGATGCGGCGTTCAGCCTGCAAAAAGGAGCCCCATTCCGCGTGGCAATCAATGGCTCACAGCTGATCGACAACGATACATCGCCGACGCCGGTGTTTGACGACAGCCGGTCGTATGACAATAAAGGGGCCGTCGACGCCGGCCGGAACGTGCCCAACTATGGCCTAAAAATCCGCGTCATCGGTGAAAGCGTTGACCGCACGGCAGCGCGTGTGTTGATCCACCGCTGACCACCTCCAAAGGCGCACGGAACATTTCCGTGCGCTGAACATTTATCGACACGGTTTGTCATCCCTTCGTCGAATTTGTTGATTTTTCTTTCCCCCTTTTTTCCGCTTTTTCCGTTTATAATCATAAGTAGGATCGGATGAGAAGGGGGAACAATCAGAATGGAATGGTATGAACAGCTGTCGGCGTGGATTGCCGAGAAGCAGCCGGTGCGTGTAAAAACCTATCAAGGGGAAGCGGTCGTGCTGCCGGTCAAGCTGTATCAGGACACGCGCAAACTGTTTGTTTACAACCGGCAAATGCGTCTAGTCAACTACCCCCACTTCGCTAACGCTTGAAGTGGGGGCTTGCAACTCCCCAGAAGTGCGAGCGGACTTCGTCCTCCTTCCTTGACTTGGGGTTGCATTAGGGGCAGGTTGACAACTACCCAACGACGCAGGTCATGCCTGTGTCGTTCCTTCAACGATGTACTCTATTCCTTTTCGTTGAAGGTTCATAGCACCAATGCGGTCATCGTTTGAGGTGTATCCGCATGTTCGGCAACAAAAGGTGTGTGTACGCTTGTTTCGATTGGCTTTTTCCGTATGACCACACTTTGGACATGTCAAAGAGGTGTAATGCGGAGCAACCACCATCACTTTTGACCCATGCAAACGTGCCTTATACTCTAACAGTTGACGGAACTGATAGAACGCCCACGATACGGTTTCATATCGGTCATGGATACGTACACGTTCTGTTTTTTCACGAATGCCTGTTAAATCTTCTAATACAAAAAGGGTACGTTCTCCATATTGACGAACGAGTGCCTTCGTGACAGCATGGTTCACATCCGTCATCCAACGGTTTTCTCGTTGTCCGATTGTTTTCAACTTCCGACGCGCAGAAGCCGTCCCTTTTTGCTGGAGGGTTTTTCGCATTCGTTTGTACTTGGCACGCATATGCTTGATTTTTCGTCCGTTAAAAAAGGTAGTTTTCCCTTGCGAATCATAAGCTGTTGCAAGAAAGTTAACACCCACATCGACACCGACCACTTGGCGAATGTTGTGTTCATCTACGGTTGGAATTGTTTTGGTCATGGGGATGTGCAAAAAGAATTTGTTATGCTTGTAGACGAGTTTGGCTGTGCCAAACGTCCATGAGCCATCAAAATATTGTTCCATGCCTTTTGGTTCGAACGGTACTTTGATTCGTCCTTCTAGCGTATTGACAGAAAATACGCCTTGAACAAGCGAATAATCTCGATTCCAAACGAGATCATATTCAAGTTTTTTAAAGCGAACCAATGTCCATTCGTGACCATTGCTTTTTAGGGAACGGTATCTAGCGATCACCGTTTTAATCACAGATTGCGCCATTTGCGAACGCAAAGCGTAGTTTGATCGAAGTAGACGATAGGTCATGTCGTGTAACTTGGCTTGTACAAGCACTTTTGTGTCAAAAATCACAACAGACACAGCGTTGCACGCTTGTCGATAAGCGGAAAGGGTGGCTTTCAATACTTCTGCTTGTTCCGCTGTTGGGTAAATTTTGATTTTGGCTGTTAACGTCATGTCCATTTGTCTCACCTCTCTTTCACTAAATATATTATATAATATATTATATCTCACATTTCGCACCCTCCCAACGAAAATCGGGAGGATTTTTTATGTCCATCGTCGAATGAATCCTTGACATACAAGGAAAGTGAAGGAGTTTTTCTCTCATGAACGTTCAAGTCAAAAAGGTCTATCGCAATTATTATTTGAATATAATAAGTGCCCTATTCAAGAAACTGGGCCTGCCCCAATTGATTGACCATCTCGTGCCCGTCGATCCGCAGTGCCAAACGCGAGTCAGCGATGCCGTTCAGGCCATCATCTACAATATGTTTGACGGCCGGCAAGCCCTCGTTCACGTGGAACGATGGGCTCAGGAGATCGATCTAGAGAAACTCATCCGTCCCGGTCTCCATCCTTCCTGGTTGAACGACGATGCGTTGGCCCGTCATCTCGATCGCCTGTATGAGGCTGGCATTCACAACGTCATCAGCACTTGCTTGATTCATATTTATCGCAAAGAAGGCCTTTCCCTCCGAGCCTTTCACGCCGATACGACGGACAAGACGGTTTACGGCGCGTATGAATCGGTCTCGTCAGAGGCCCTGCGGATCACGCATGGCTACAACCGGCATCATCGCTGGCAAAAACAGATCGGTTTCGGGCTGATCGGCAACGAGGATGGCATCCCGTTTTACGGCGATGTGCACGACGGCAACCTGCCGGACAAAACGTGGAATCCGGAGGTGCTGTCCCATGTCCACGAACAGCTCAAACAAGCCAAGATGGAAGACGAATGGATTTACGTGGCCGATTCCGCCGCCATGACGAAAGACACTCTGGCGCAGACGAAAGCCGCCAACGCCTTTTTGATCACCCGAGGCCCTTCGTCGCTTCGGATCGTGAAACGGGCATTAGCGGAGGCCGATTCGCCTCACATCCCGTGGAGCGACCCCTTTACGCTGGCGGAGAGAAACGGCGCCACGTACCGGGTATGGGAAACATCCTCCACCTATGAAGGCCACCCCGTTCGGCTGATCGTCGTCGAATCGAGTGCGCTCGACCAGCGAAAAGGAAAGACGCTCGAAAAAGAACGAACCAAAGAAGCGGAGCTTCTTCGCGAGGAACAAGCCCATTGGGAGCGCCACCCTTTCTCGTGCCGGGAAGACGCTGAACAAGCCTTGGCGTCCCTCAAGACGTCCCTTCGCCCACGGTTTCATCAGGTCAAGGCCGCGGTCGAAGAGATCGTACGCCCGAAAAAACGGCGCGGACGGCCGAAAAAAGGGGCGGAACCCGAGATGGAGACGCGGTATCTCTTGCGCCTTGACGTCGAATTCGACCAAAACGCGTGGGAACAGGCAAGACGGAAAGCGTCCCGGTTTGTCCTCGTCACGACCGTTCCGGAGGAATGGAAGGGTCAACAAATGGATGCCCAAGAGATCTTGAAGCTATATAAAGGGCAGATCTCGGTGGAAATGAACTTCGCTTTTTTGAAAGACCCTTTTTTCACGGATGAGATCTATGTCAAAAAGCCAGAACGAGTTGCGGTATTGGGCTATTTGTTTCTGTTGGCCTTGGCGATTTACCGCGTTTTTCAGCGCCGAGTGCGTCAGTTTATTACTCCAGAACACCCGTTGAAGGGTCCTGGAGGCCGCAAGCTGACTCGGCCGACAGGACAGGCGATTTTTCAGCTGTTTCAATATGTGAACGTCGTCCTCCTGGAGCTGCCGGATGGACGCATCCAACGCTCACTGGATCGCTCCCTCACCCCTGAACAACGAAGGATTCTGCAGGGGTTGGGGCTGGATGAGAGCATTTACGTGTAACGTCATACGGAACGACCAGCGATGGTAAAAAAAGGATAGCCATCGCTCGTCGTGTTGGTCAAAAAGTTATTCTGAAAAACTAAATAAAAAATCCTTTGTTTTGACCTTGTTAGGGTGCGAAATGTGAGTTATATCATATATTATATCATATTTTTTAGTGATACAAAAACAAAAAAAGCGATTCCTCCCCCACTTACTCCCTTTGGTCGTTGAAGTGGGGGTCTCCTCGCCAAAGACGATGAACATTCCGTTGGACCGGCTCATTTCCGTCGAGCCGACGCGCATCATCGGTTCCTTTGACCGTCGGGGAGAAGAGGCCATGGTACATACTCGTTGAATCGAGTAGGAGAGGGTGACTAACCCTCGTCCTCTCACACCACCGTACGTACCGTTCGGTATACGGCGGTTCCATTAAGTCTGACGCAGAGATTCATATCGTTGATAAAGACTCTTCAGCCCTTGGCTCTCCCAATAGGAGTTGCCAAGGGCTTTATGCAGGATGGGACTGGCGGCCACTCTCCAATATTTCTTCCGAGTGTTTCCCCATTCATATGCTTTCTGCTTGGGCACTCCTAAACTTTGCAGTTTTCGGACTCTGGTTCTCGGAAGTTTCCACTCTTTCCATTGGCACATGCGCAGCCTTCGTCGAATCCATCCATCTAGTTCTTTGAACACACTTGGGGTCTCTGCTAGCGAAAAGTATCCACACCATCCCAGAATGTATTGATTGAGCTGTTCGATTCGTTCGGGCATGGGAATCGGTTTCGATCGGCTCGTCATGGTGCGTATCCTTTGCTTCATGCGCCGAATGCTTTCCTTTGCAATTCGGATTTTTGGCTCCTTACTTGGGGTGAAGCTAAAACCGAGGAATTTTCTCCTCCACGGACGATCCACTGCCGATTTGGTTTCGTTGACTTTCAGCCGGAGTTTCTTTTCGATGAATGCCGTGATCGATTTCATCACCCGTTCCCCGGCCTTCTTCGTCCTTACGTAGATATTGCAGTCATCCGCATACCGTACAAACTTGTGCCCTCGTTTTTCCAATTCTTTGTCCAGCTCATCCAGGAGAATGTTGGACAGGAGTGGACTGAGCGGCCCTCCTTGTGGAGTCCCCTCTTGTGTTTCCATGACCACCCCGTTGATCATGACCCCTGCCTGTAGATACTTCCGTATCAACTTTAGGAGGATTTTGTCTGGAATTCGTTTCGCTAATATCCCCATCAGTTTGTCATGGTTGACTCGATCAAAGAACTTTTCCAAGTCGATATCTACCACCCATGTATATCCTTCCTGAATATACTGCTTCGCCTTTTTCACCGCGTCGTGTCCTCTTCGACCGGGACGAAACCCGTAGCTGTGTTCCGAAAAGGATGGGTCAAAGATCGGCGTGAGCACTTGGGCGATGGCCTGTTGGATGAACCGGTCTGTCACGGTCGGGATTCCTAGTAACCTGACTCCTCCGTTCGGTTTCGGGATTTCGACCCGTCGGACCGGGCAAGGTTCGTAGGTCCCTTCTTCTAAAGCGTGCCGTATCGCGTCCCAATGTTCCACGAGGTGTCTTCGCAGGTCTTTGACGGACATTCCATCGGTTCCATGGGACCCTTTATTCTTTTCCACTTGTTTGAGTGCTCGCAGGAGATTCTCTCGTGACATTACCTGTTTCATCCACATTCCGATTCTTCCTCTCTACGTGAACGGTCCGTTCTATTTGTGCCATCTTCTTCTCCACCCTCTTGAGGTTCCCCATGGACTTCACCATTTCCCCCCTCAAGCAGGCCCTTTCGGGTTATCTGCTTCATCAAAGAAGATGAACGCCTAGTGGCCGTTCTCCTTCATGGTTCGGTCCTTCCCCTTCTATCTAAGCTAGACGGGTACTATGACCTCTGCTGACTTCTGTCCGTTCAGCGTTGGATCGCTCCAACGGTTGCCAAGCGCACTTGGCTTCCCGGACAGACCTCCCCGGGTAAGAGTGCAGTCTTTCCTTCCATCCATCTGCTTCATTTACTCGGTATCACCTTCGGCAGAAAGGGCTTCGTTTTGTCGTGCAAACTCACCCAATGATACCCAGCCTCCTATGAAGTTCGTGTTCCTCAGACCGGAAGTTTGCCGCCCGCTTCCTTCAGATTCTGCGTCGCCGCAGACACCCTTGCGTTAAGCTAACTGCTACTTCTGCCTTCGCAGTTCGGGACTTTCACCCTATAGACTGCACCCATGCCGGGCGCACACGGAGGGCACGCGTCTTTGGGCGCGTGTTTTTTTGATGGTGGTCGGCTGTTTCTGCCTGCGGTCTGTTCTGTTGCGCTGGGCTCTATACCCAATGAAGGCGGCATTCGCGTTGCGATGTGCCAGGGAGCGGAATGGTTTTTGTTGCATAGGCAAAGACTATCTTTTAGAATGGAAAGGACGAACGACTGACCATAAGGGGGAAGGGACATGCATGGCAAACGGATTGCCTTGTGCGCGTCACGCAAACTGGACGAAATGACAACGCTTATTGAAAAGCAAGGAGGAACGGCCATCATTCGTCCGGCGCAAGGGACCGTCTTTTCAAAGGGAAGCGAACTGGGAGAGGAAATGCGAACCGTCATCGCCATGCGGCCGGACTGGATCGTATTTACGACGGGAATCGGCTTTGAGGCGCTGTTGGAAGCGGCCGACCGGGAGGGAATGGCTGCTCAATGGCATCGAACGATCAAGGAAGCGAACGTGGCTGCCCGCGGCTATAAAACGGTGACGGCGTTGAAACAAATCGGCGTCACCCCGGTGGCCGCAAGCGAGGACGGGACGACGAAAGGGTTGATTGCTGCTCTTTATGGGCACGACTTTGCGGAAAAAAACGTTGTTGTACAGCTGTACGGCGATACCGCGCCAGCCTTGAAGCAGTTTTTTCTTGAACAAGGCGCTTTGTATACGGAATTGTTGCCATACCGGCATATCGCTCCGGATGAGGAGACACTGGCGACATTGTATAAAGAAATCGTCGGGCGCGAAGTCGATGCCGTCTGTTTTACATCGGCGATGCAAGTCCGCTTTTTCTTTTCGTTCGCCCGCGAGAAAAAAGAGATTGCACCGCTGCTTGACGCGTTTCGCACCGATGTCGTGGCCTGCGCCGTTGGCAAAGTGACAAAAGAAGCATTGGAAGAAGAGGGAGTCGATCGCGTCATCGCCCCGGAACATGAGCGGATGGGAGCGATGATTGTGACGCTTGCCCGTTATTTTCAACAATAAGCCCTGTTGAGGGTTGTTTTATATGAAAGGGCGGGGCGAGCATGAAACGAAGCTCATTCCAGCAGATGGCGAGCACGGTTCGGCGGGGATTTGCTACGGCGCGTCGCTCATGGGGGCGAGCGTGCTGTTTTTTTTGCGCTTGCCTGTCGGCGGTGTGATATGACTCACAACGATGGAGATGCTGCACACAGTATAATGGAAACAACGGACGGATCATAAAAAGGAGGAATTGATGATGCATTCATTTTGCCATATGGGCGGCCCTGAAGGGGTGAAATTATGCGCCGGTCTGGCGCAATTAAAACAAGAACACGGCCCGCTGCGCGCCCAAATGGAGCAGCTGCTTGCCGCAGCGGAGGCGATCGGCCGCGGGGAAAATGACCGCAACTGGCGTGAGCCGCTCGCTGATTTGAGAGAAAAAGTTGAATCGTTCGTCGCCGCCCTAGATCCGCATTCGGAGCGGGAAGAAGGCGTATTGTTCCCAATGATGGCTCGGTACATCGGGCGGACGACCGGCCCTATCGCCGTTATGGAATACGAACACGAACAGGCGAAAACGCGCCTTTCCATGTTTTTAGAAAAGACCGCCCAGCTGCCGGAGAACATCGACAGCAGGCAGGCGTTGACGCTTGCCGGCGCGGTGATTGAGGCGTATCATATTTTGGATGAGCACTTCATGAAAGAGGAGAACGTGCTCTTCCCGATGGCCGAGCAGTTGTTGTCCGATGCGGAGAAAGAGGAGCTGTTTGCGCGCATTAACTAAGTAACAAATGGAAAACAGGATGCCCCAAACGACGGGCATCCTGTTTTTTATTATTGGTTCATTTGTTGGCAGGTTGTTATGCGATCGTTAGGGTATGCGGAAGCGCACGTTGTTTCGTTCCCGCCGCCGTTAAAGTTGACAGGCAGGCTGTTAGGCAATCGGTTTGCCCCCTCCGCCTGTTCAGTTTAGGGTTCCTGATGTGACGCCCGCCGCTCGCTTACTTGGCGCGGTTGACCGGCTCTGCTTGTTTTGGCATTCGCTTTCGATAGACGACGTAGCTGCGCTGCAAGTAGCGGAGCGGGAAGCTGAATACGTGAACGAGACGGGTGAACGGCCAGACGGCGAACAAACCGAATGCAGCGAGAATATGAATCTGAAACCAAAGCGGCACCGCTTCCATATAAGCTGGGTTCGGACGGAACGTAAGAAGGCCGCGAAACCACGGGCCGATTGTCGTCCGGTAATCAAACCCGTGCGAATCGATGTTCAGAAACGTCGACGACAACCCGCTGGCGATCACGACAAGCAAAAATCCGAGCGCGACCCAGTCGCCGGTGCTGCTTGTCACCCGTACGCGCTTGACCGTCAAGCGGCGGCGAAAAAGGATCACGAAACCAACGAAGGCCGCCAAGCCGGCCGGAATGCCGCCTGCCAAGGCGAGGGCGTGGTACATCTCTTCTGTCACGCCAAGCGCCTCGTAAAACGGCTCGGGAATGAGAATGCCCATCACGTGGCCGACAAACACGAACAAAATGCCCCAGTGAAAGAGAAGGCTTCCAAGGCGCAACTGCCGTTTTTCAAGCAGTTCGCTTGATTTGGATGTCCAGCCAAACTGGTCGCGCTGGTAGCGCCAAATATGGCCGGCGACAAATAGGACAAGCGCCAAATACGGAACAATCACCCAGAGAAATTGGCTGGCCATGCCGTTGCACCTCCTTTCGGGAGCGGCGTCACGCCGAGTTGAGTGAATGTGTGATTGAGCGCGTCAAACAGCTGTGCATACGGGCTGCCTGCCGCTGCCAGCCGGTCGCCGATTTCGCGGATATGGCCGGCATAATCGGCGAGCAAGGCGGTCGTATGCTCTTGATCTGCATAGGCCATCCATTCAAGCATGAGCGGCAAGTAGTCGGGCAGCTCGTGATCGGAGACGGCGAATCCGGCCGCCTCGTAGCGCGCTTTTAAGGCGACGAGTTCGATTCCGCGCTCCCGCTGCTCGCCGTTTGTCATATACGTCAAGTACAAATTCGTTTTTTTGCCGAAATCAAATGTTTCGACATATTGCTCCATCCGCTCTCGAGCCGGGGTGACCGCGAGCTGTTCGGCCACTGCCAAAAGCGGCGCACGGACGGTTTCATCGTCAAGCGAGCGGATGGCGTCTAGGCAGTCAGGAAGCGATTCGGCCCACTGTTCGTCCGGGTAAGACAACAAATACGATACACATAGAAAGACCGTTTGTTGTTGTTCGCTGTTCATCGTAAATCCTCCATTTCATTGTTGAAGGGGCGGGGCTCGCCTTCTTTCTCCTTTTACAGCGTGCCGCAAGCGCCCGGGCCGCCGGCAAATGCAAGCCCGCAGCTGCCTTGTTCCGCGTACAAGTCAGCGACTTCTTCGCGGTGCGATGCTGGAATGACGAAGCGGTCTTCGTATTTGGCAATCGCGAGCAAACGGTACATCTCTTCAATGTCTTCACGGCTTAAGCCGAGCGATTCAATGAGGCGGATGTCCGGCTGTTTGTTCGTTTGTTTCGCCCGCATATACGAACGCATGGCCGCCATTTTTTTCAACGTCGTACGGATGTGCGCCGTATCGCCCGCCGTCAGCAAATTCGCCAAATATTCGATCGGAATGCGCATTTCATCAATGGCCGGGAAGATGTCATCGGCGCTCGCTTGGCTTCCTTTTCCTTCGATCGTATTCATGATCGGGCTCAGCGGCGGAATGTACCATACCATTGGCAGCGTCCGGTATTCCGGATGCAGCGGCAAAGCGATTTTCCAGTTGACGATCATTTTGTAAATCGGCGAGCGCTGCGCCGCGGCGATCCATTCGTCCGGGATGCCGGCTTCTTTCGCGGCGGCGGCGACGGCTGGATCGTTTGGATCAAGGAAAATATCAAGCTGGGCGTGGTACAGCTGTTTCTCATCTGTGACGCTCGCCGCTTCTTTCACTTTGTCAGCGTCATACAGCATCACACCGATGTAACGGATGCGGCCGACGCACGTTTCCGAACAAATCGTCGGCATGCCGGCTTCGATGCGCGGGAAGCAGAGCGTGCATTTTTCCGCTTTGTTCGTTTGCCAGTTGAAATACACTTTTTTGTACGGGCAGCTTGTGACGCAATACCGCCAAGCGCGGCAGGCGTTTTGGTCGACGAGGACGATGCCGTCCTCGTCGCGTTTGTACATGGCGCCTGACGGGCAGCTCGATACGCATGACGGATTGAGGCAATGCTCGCAAATGCGCGGCAAGTACATCATAAAGACATTCTCAAATTCCGCTTGGATCGCCTGCTCCATTTTGACAACGTTCGGATCACGCAAACCGGTGATATGGGCGCCGGCCAGATCGTCTTCCCAGTTCGGCCCCCATGACAGCTCCATCCATTCGCCGGTGATGCTTGATTTCGGCCGCGCCACTGGCTGGTATTGTTTTAGCGGGCTGTTCGTCAACGTTTCATAGTCGTAATTCCACGGTTCGTAGTAATCGTCGATCGTAGGCTGGTACGGATTGTAGAACAAGTTGACGAGCCGCATCGCTTTCGAGCCGGATTTGAGCCGCAGTTCGCCGTTTTTCAACTCCCAGCCGCCTCTATACTTCTCTTGGTTTTCCCATTGTTTCGGATAGCCGATTCCGGGTTTCGTTTCAACGTTGTTAAAGTACATGTATTCAGCGCCGGGGCGGTTCGTCCATGTGTTTTTGCACGTGACGCTGCACGTATGGCAGCCGATGCATTTGTCCAAATTCATCACCATGCCGACTTGCGCTTTAATCTTCAAGCCAATCAACCTCCTCGAGTTTGCGGATGACGACGTACAGGTCGCGTTGGTTGCCCGTCGGTCCGTAATAGTTGAATCCGTAGCTTAACTGTGCATATCCGCCGATCATATGCGTCGGCTTTACGTGGATGCGCGTCGGGCTGTTGTGCGTGCCGCCGCGGTTGTTTGTCAGCTTCGTGCCCGGCACGTTAATATGGCGGTCTTGCGCGTGGTGCATAAACGCCATGCCGCGCGGCAGCCGGTGGGAGACGACGGCGCGGGCGACGACGACGCCGTTTTCGTTGAAACATTCGATCCAGTCGTTGTCGTTGATGCCGGCTTCGGCCGCATCATCTTTGTTCATCCACACGGTCGGCCCGCCGCGGAAAAGCGTCAACATCGGCAAGGAGTCGAAATACATGCTGTGGATCGACCATTTGTTATGCGGCGTCAAATAGTTCAAGATGACTTCCTTTCCGTTTTCTTTCGGGCGTTTGTTTGAAAACGGACGGTGCGGCAACACCGGCTTGAACGTCGCCATCGTTTCGCCAAACTCGCGCATCAGTTCATGATCGATGTAAAACGACTGCCGGCCGGTCAACGTCCGCCACGGGATGAGCCGTTCGACGTTCGTCGTAAACGGCGAGTAGCGCCGCCCGCCTTTTTCCGAGCCGCTGAACGCCGGCGAGGTGATGACCGTTTTCGGCTGGGCGGTGATTTGTTCAAACGTAAAGCATTCTTCCTCGCGTTCTTTCGCTAAATCGGCCAATTTCAAATCCGTCTTTTTCTCAAGCGCCTCCCACGCTTTCACCGCCATTTTGCCGTTTGTAGTTGATGACAGCGTCAAAATCGCTTCAGCCGCTTTTTTCGCTTCGCTGATATCCGGGCAGCCGTCGGCGATGGAAGCGCGCCGGACAGTGCCGAGCCGGCGTTTCAACTGTTCATACTCGTCTTTCGCTGACCAGGCAATCCCTTTTGTGCCGATCGGCTGGCGGGCGACATTTGGACCTAAGGCGGTCATTTGGTCGTAAAGAAGGGTATAGTCGCGTTCAATGACGTGAATGTTCGGCATCGTTTTGCCCGGAATCGGTTCGGTTTCGCCTTTGCTCCAGTCTTTCACTTCACCGAACGGCTGCGCCAGCTCTTGCGCCGTATCGTGCAACAGCGGAGTGGCGACGACTTCTTTCATCGGCTTTAAGCCGGCTTGTTTGGCGACATCAGATACGGCTTTCGCAAGTGATTTGAAAATATCCCAGTCCGAGCGCGCTTCCCAGAGCGGAGGCACGGCTGGATTGAACGGATGGATGAACGGATGCATATCCGTGCTGCTTAAGTCATGTTTTTCATACCATGTCGCTGCCGGCAGGACGACATCGGAGTAGAGCGCTGTGCCGGCCATGCGGAAGTCCAAGTTGACAAGCAGATCGAGCTTGCCTTCCGGCGCTTCATCGCGCCAGCGGATTTCTTCCGGGCGCAGGCTGTCGCGGTCATCGTTTAACAAGCCGTTCGTCGTGCCAAGCAAATGTTTTAAGAAGTATTCGTGCCCTTTGCCGGAGCTTGAGATTAAGTTGGCGCGCCAGACGATCAAGTTGCGCGGAAAATTCGCCTCGTTGTCCGGATCTTCGATCGCAAACTGCAATTCTTTCTTTTTCAGCTGTTTCGCGACGTAGGCGCCGATCTCTTCCGGCGTGCGGGCTCCATGGCTTACTGCTTCGTTATACAGCTCGATGCCGTTTTTGTTAAACGTCGGGTACGACGGCAGCCAGCCAAGCCGCGCGGCCAAGACGTTGTAATCGCCAGGGTGTGAATAGCGCGCTTTTTTGGCCAGCGGTGAGATGAGCTCATCGACCGGCCGCTCTTCATAGCGCCATTGGTCGGTCGCAAAGTAAAAGAATGACGTGCCGTTTTGCAATTTCGCTGGTCCGACCCAGTCGCGGGCGGTGGCGATTGTCTGCCATCCTTCCACCGGCCGCAGCTTTTCCTGCCCGACGTAATGGGCCCAACCGCCGCCATTCACCCCTTGGGCGCCGACGAACAAGACAAGGTTCAAGACGGCGCGGTAAATCGTATCGGAGTTGAACCAATGGTTGATCCCGGCGCCGACGATGATCATCGACCGGCCGTTTGTGTCGATCGCGTTGTCGGCAAACTCACGGGCGATTTTCACGACGAGTTCGCGGTCGACGCCGGTGATCGCTTCTTGCCATGCTGGCGTGAATGGCACCTCGTCATCGTACGAGCGGGCGACTGTGCCGCCGATGCCGCGGTCAATGCCGTAGTTGGCCAAAATCAAATCATAGACGGTCGTGACGTAAACGTCTCCTGTTACGGTTTGCACTTTTTTCACTGGAACCGCGCGTTCGATCGTTTTTCCGCCCTCAGCGGTGAAATATGGAAGCTGGATCGAGATGACTTCATCTTCGCTCCCTAAAAACGACAGGCGTGGCTCAAGCGGCTGTTCTGTTTCCTCATCAACAAGACGCAAGTTCCATTTTCCTTTGTCTTCCCAGCGAGCGCCGATCGTTCCATTCGGCACGACAAACGAGTCGGTGTTTTCATCATAGATGACCGGCTTCCATTCGGCATTGTTCGTTTGTTTGCCAAGGTCTTTCGCCAACAAGAAGCGGCCGGCCGTCCATGCGCCGCCGTTTTGTTTTAAGGTGACGACAAACGGAAAATCGGTGTACGTTTTGGCATATCGTTCAAAATATGGAACGGTCCGTTTGACGTAATATTCGTTTAAAATAACATGCCCCATCGCCATCGCCAAGGCGCCGTCCGTCCCTTGCTTCACCGACAGCCAGTCGTCGGCGAATTTTGTCGACTCGGCGTAATCTGGGCTGACGGAGACGACTTTCGTGCCGCGGTAGCGCACTTCGGCTAAAAAGTGAGCGTCCGGAGTCCGGGTGAGCGGGACGTTCGAGCCCCAGGTGATGATGTAGCCGGCGTTGTACCAGTCGCTTGACTCCGGCACGTCCGTTTGGTCGCCCCAAATTTGCGGCGACGCCGGCGGCAAGTCGGCGTACCAATCATAGAAGCTTAACATCGGCCCGCCCATCAGCTGCATGAAGCGCGATCCGGCGGCATGGCTGACCATCGACATGGCTGGAATCGGGGAGAAGCCGACGTTGCGGTCCGGGCCGTATTTGACGACCGTATACAATAAGGAAGCGGCGACAAGCGTCAATGCTTCATCCCAGCTGACGCGCACGAATCTGCCCTTCCCGCGCGCCTGTTTGTAGCGCTTCGCTTTTTCGCGGTCTTCAACGATGCTTTTCCACGCCTCAAGCGGGTTGTTTGGATGATGGGAGAGCGCCTCGCGCCACATGTCAAGCAAGATGCCGCGGACATACGGGTATTTGACGCGCAGCGGGCTGTACATATACCATGAGAAGCTCGCGCCGCGCGGGCAGCCGCGCGGTTCAAAGTCCGGCATATCCGGCCCGGTCGACGGATAGTTGAGCTGCTGTCCTTCCCAGGTGACGATGCCGTTTTTGACGTAAATGTTCCAGCTGCACGACCCCGTGCAGTTGACGCCATGGGTCGAGCGGACGACTTTGTCGTGCTGCCAGCGGCGACGGTACGCATCTTCCCAGGCGCGGTCGCCGTAGGTTGTTTCGCTATGGCCGTCGGCTTGGCGCTCGATCGGCCGAATATATTTGAAACGGTTGGCAAGCGGAGATCGTTTTCGTTTCATTTGCTTCACTCCTTATTAGCGTTGTGTACTTTTAACTATAGCCATGATGTCAATAACGCGATGTTAACTTTGTCACACTTGGCATCATTGTCACAAATCCGTCAAAGAAACGAACAAATATTCTTTTCTGTGGTATAATGGGGAAAACGATAAAAGTTTGAGGGGATTTCGTTGCGATACTCCAGCCATGTCATTGCCACATTATGCCTCGGCGCGGCGGCGGCCGCGCATACAAAGCTGCCGTTTACCGCCGCCTATACGGCGGGGCTTGTCATCGGCAGCCTTCTTCCTGACATTGACGAGCCGTCGTCATACGTCGGCCGCCGTTCGTTCGGCGTCGCGGGGAAAGTAAAAGAAGCGTTCGGCCATCGCGGCATGACGCATTCGCTCATCGTCTGGGGGGTGCTTGCCGCCCTCGTCTGGCGCGACTCGGCGTCGCCGTTTACCGCTGGGCTCGTGCTCGGCTACTTGTTTCATATTGTGGAAGACTTTTTTTCTGTTCAAGGGGTGCCGCTGTTTTGGCCGTTTTCGTCCAAGCGGTGGAAAGTGCCGCTCTATCGGACGGGAAAAGGGATGGAGAAAGCATTGGTTGGCATCGCTTGGATCGCATTCGTCTATTTTGGCGTCAACGGCTTGTTTCACGAATGGTGGCGGTCATGGTTGTCGATGTGGTAACGGCGTCCGATCAAAAAAGGAAAAAAGAGGTGCGGCGGCGAATATAGTGAGAGGAACGGATTTGACTAGATAAGGGGGAGAGGAAGATGAGCGAACAATATCCGGTGCTCTCGGGCGCCGAGCCGTTTTACGCCGAAAACGGGCCGGTCGGGGTGCTGCTCGTGCACGGATTCACCGGCACGCCCCACAGCATGCGCCCGCTCGCTGAAGCGTATGCGAAAGCCGGCTATACCGTTTGCCTGCCGCGCTTAAAAGGGCACGGAACGCATTACGAAGACATGGAACGGACGACATTCCACGATTGGGTCGCCTCGGTCGAAGAAGGATATGGATGGCTGAAACAACGATGCCAAACCATTTTTGTCACCGGGCTGTCGATGGGCGGGACGCTCACGCTTTATTTGGCGGAACATCACCCAGACATCTGCGGCATCGTGCCGATTAACGCCGCTGTCGACATCCCGGCCATCGCCGCCGGGATGACGGGCGGGGGCGAGCTGCCGAGGTATCTGGATTCGATCGGTTCGGACTTGAAAAATCCGGATGTGAAAGAGCTGGCATACGAGAAAACGCCGACCGCTTCGCTTCTTCAGCTGGCTAGGCTGATGGCACAGACAAAAGCGAAACTCGATCGCATCGTCTGTCCGGCGTTGATTTTTGTCTCCGACGAAGATCACGTCGTGCCGCCGGGAAACGCCGACATCATCTTTCAAGGCATTTCATCGACGGAGAAAGAGATCGTCCGCCTCCGAAACAGCTACCATGTGGCGACGCTCGATTACGATCAACCGATGATTATTGAACGGTCTCTCGAATTTTTCGCCAAGCACGCCGGATAAAACGAATCGGTATATGGCTGATCCTGTTCAAAGGAGAGGCCATTTTTTGTTTGTCGGTATTTTTGTGAAAAAATATGTGGCTGTTTTGCCGGGCTTGTTCTACACTTATAAATAGCTGGAAAAAGAATAAGGGAGTTTTCTTTGTATGAATCATATCAAACCGATCGCATTGCTCGTTGAAGAAAAACGAATCGTGGATGCCCTTGCCCAGGTGCGGCCGCATTTAGAAAACATGGGATTGTTTCAATGGCGGCCGCTCATGGCGTCATGGGACAGCATCGAGCCGTTTCGGGCGCTCATCCGGCTGTTTGATTATGCGCTCATGTACCGGCATAGCGGGCTTGTCGCGCGGTACGCCCACCGGAAGTTCAACACGTTGCAGACGCTCGCTTGGGTGTGTGATGAGTGGCTCGAGAACCGCCGGCCGCTCGATGTGGAAGAGGCGCTCACCCCGCGTCTTACAGAAGCGCTCGAAGGCCGGGTGGAGGAGCCGAGGGAATCGATCGCCCGGGCGGCGTTTGCGTTGGTGCGCGCTTTATTGGATATGCAGCGGATCGATGAGGCGCACGAATGGATGGATGTGGTTGCCCGCTATGAGACGGTGCCGATGCATGACAAGTGGGGCTATTTTTATATCGAGACCGGCGACCGGAAGCGCGCCGAACAGGTGATTCGCGCCGGTCTCGATGACCCGGAGCGCGGCGACATGTGCTATTTGCTGCTTTCGGATTTGTACGCTCTTGACGGCCGCCACCACGAGGCGCTTGCCGTTTTGGAGGAAGGAGGGCGGCGCTTTCCGCAAGTGCTGGCGTTTTACGCTGAGCGCGTGCGCCGCTTGCGCGATGTGCGCGCCTACCGTGAGGCGCTCGCGGCGATGGATGAACTTGACCGCCTGAATCCGCTTCATATGCATCGCCGTTATTTCGCCCATTTGCGCGCCGAACTGTATTACCAGCTTGACGAATGGGAGAAGCTTGAATCGCTTGTGAAAGCGGAGCCGCAGCTTGAAAAAACGCCGTACGCCCGAGCGCTTGGGCGGCAAAGGAAACGGTCGGTGGTGCTGCCGCTTGTGCCGGTCGTGCAAAAGCATAACTATTGCGTGCCGGCAAGTTTGGAAATGATGCTTCGATTGCTTGGCTCCCCCCGTACGCAGGATGAAGTGGCCCAACATATTTTTGATGTGCGCGGATCGAAATTGTCGACGACGGTTCATTATTTGGAAGAGCTTGGCTTTGTTTGCCGCTTTTTCGTCGGCTCGCCGCTTCGTTGGAAGCGGCTGATTGATGAGGGCGTTCCGGTGCTGTTAAGCGTCGATTATGAACAGTCATCGCACGTGCAGGTGTTGTTTGGCTATGACGAGCGGCTTGGGGCGTTGTACGTGCAAGACCCGAATCTATTTGATCCGTTTGTTGTTTCCGAGGACGAGCTTGCCAAATGGTATGCAGGGACGCATTATTTGTCGATTGTGGCGCTTCCCCGGGAAAAAGCGGCGCTCGCCGCCGAGCTCCCCGAAGAGGAAGACCGCTATTTCCGCGAATTGCATGCGTTGGCCGAAAAGATGGATGAGGACGAGCAGGCGCATTTCGACGCGTTTGTCGCCTTTTTGCGCAAGCATGAGCACATCCCGTACACATGGCTGTATGTCATGAAGCATTTTAGCAGCGATGAGGCGAAGCCGCTTGTGTTTGATTACACCAGGCGCGTCTTGAGCGAGTATCCCGAACATAACGACTTGCTGCTGATGGCGGCGAAAGCGTATGTCTACACGCAAGAAATGGAGAAGGCTGAAGACGTGCTCAAACGGGTGAAAGGAAAGGCACAAAGCCCGCTCTACCATTATTTGCGCGGCCGAATCGCCTTTTTTGCCAGCCGCTACGAAGAGGCGGCTCGCTATTTTCGCACCTCGCTCCAGTTGGACCCAGATCAGCCGGAAGTGTGGAGCTATTTCGGACTCGCCTCGGCGTACGCCGGTCATATCGAAAAAGGGCTCATCTCTTCGCGCGTAGCGGTCAGCTTATATCCGGGCGATTTGTTTATCGAAACGAACCATGGTGTGCTGTTGTTCCACGCGAAGCGGTTTGCCGAAGCGCGCGCCTGGTTTGATCGTCTTGTGCGCCGCGAACGGCGGGATGCCCAGCTTTGGTATGAGCGGGCCCGCTGCGATCGGGAGCTCGGCCGCCGGCGCAAGGCGGAACGCGGCTTTTGCGTCGCCAAAGCGCTCGACCCGCAGGAACCGTACCCGTATTTGATGTTGGCTGACTTGTATGATGACGACGGTGATCGGGAAAAAGCGAAAGCGGTGTTGGAAGAGGGATTGGCCGCCGCCTGGCGGTTGGCGCCGCTTTACGTCCGCCTTGGCGATCTCTATATGGAGGAAGGAGAGGCGGAACAAGCGGTTTCGTGCTACGAAGAGGCGATCCGCCATGACAGCGATGACGTGTTTGCCCATCTAGGCTTGGCGGCCGCCCTCGCGGAGCGCGGGGATGTGGAAGCGGCGCGCCGGTATGTAATCAAGCAGCGCACCCGTTTTGCCAACAACAGCGAATATTGGCTCAATGCAGGCAAATGGCTCATCGCCCACGGTTTCGCCGATGAGGAGGAAGGACGCGAGACGGCGCTGTCGTGGTTGGAGGAAGGGCTGCGCCTCGCCGAGTTTGATGCCGAAGAAGCGTACGAGTTTTACATCGACCAGCTGACAACGCCAACTCTTCGAGAGCGCGGCCGGGCGTTTTTGAAACAGCTTGTCTCGGCTCGCCCGAAACTCGCTTCGGCCCATTCCGCTCTCGGCGTCCTTTATGAGCGGCAAGGCCGGCCGTCCAAGGCCATGGCGTTTTACCGAGAAGCCGCCGCCATGGGCCATTGGCTTTCACTCTTCCGGCTGGCGGAGCTGTGCGCCTCGCTCGGACGCTACCAAGAGGCGAAACAACATTATGAGGCGTGTCTCAAAGCCGATCCGTCGTTTGTCCTCTGCCATTTTCGCTTAGCTGCGCTCTATGAGGCAGAAGGAAACGAAGAGCGGCAGCACGCGCATTTGCTTCAGGCGGTTCGCCTTGCTCCGCTGCGAGTGGATAGCGAACAGCTTGCAGCGATCATAGAGCCTCCGGCGCTGCTTGAGGCGTTGGCCGATGCCCGTCCGCGTGGAGGAGATGTGTGGTACTATGACAGCCTCGGGTATGTATATGGAGCGCTCGGACGCCGCGATCAAGAAAAGGCGGCGGTCGAGAGGGCGCTTGCTCTTGACCCGGATCACAGTGAAGTGCTTCGTCATTACGCGAATGTGCTTAGCCGGGAAGGACGCACGAAAGAGGCAATCAAGCTGCTCGAGCGGTTGATGGTGCGCCATCCCGACGATGAATCGTTGTATTCGGCATATGTCGCCTTATTCCCGAAAACGATGCGCGGCTTAGGGAAGCTGCGCCACCGGCTGGAGCGGCTGAAGATCGGCCGTGAGGCGAAAAGCGTTGTTTATCGGAATGCGGCCGCCGCTCTCCTTCCGTATTTGGAAGAGGAACAGAACGAAAGCGACGAGCCGGTGCGGTGGTGGACAAAAGCGAAAGAATGGATGGGCAGGTTTTCCTTGTTTTCGATCGTCATTGATTTGTATGAGGAGGCGATTCGCCTCAATCGCAGCGATGCGGAAGCCTATGGGCAGCTCGCCCGCCTCTATGCGGCGATCGAGCTGGAGGACGATGCCATCAAAACGTGGCGCCGAGCGCTCGCCCGCGTTTGGGATCCTTCATTGGCGCGTGAATTCGTCGAACACTTGTTGAAGGCCGACGATGAGAAGAAGCGCCAAGAAGCCAAGCGGTGGCTTGAACGGCTAGTGGCTGATGACCCGGACGATGTCGAACTGCGCGTGTTGCAGGCGGTCGTTTGGCTTCAAGAAGGGCAGCACGAGAAAGCCGAGCGGCAGCTGGAGGCGATCGTGGCGGAAGAACCGCTCGCCCGTGAGGCGCTCATGTTGCTTGGCGAACAGTATATGGAAACGGGCCGCTATCAGGAAGCGGCGGCGCTTTGGGAGCGCTACGCCGATTGGTATCCTGAGGATGAAGAGCTGAATATGCAGCTCGCGGCTGCTTATGAAGCGGCAGGGCACATTGAGCGGGCTTTGGCTGCCATTGAACGGTGCGTCCATATGGCCAAAGATGCTCGACTTCGCTACGAACGAGCCCGCTGTCTCGCGCTGCTTGGACGCTTCGATGAGGCGAAGCAAGAGCTTGAGGCGGCATTTTCGGCTGATGAAAGCGGAGAGCTCGCCATGTTGGCGGCTGACGAGCCGGCATTTCACCGCTTGGAGCGGATGTGATCAATTGTTGCTTTTCTTTTGATGGAAAGTTTGCTATTGTATGAGAAGAGAAGATGGACGGGGCAAAAGGGGGTGGACGGGACGCATGGAAGCGCCTATTGATTTGCTTGTGTATATGTCGCTTGTCGGCGCGTTATGGATCATCATGAAAGGGTATATGGGCGCACATCGGACAGCGAAATCATTGTTTTACGAGCCGGCGTTGGCCTCGGTTCGCGAGCGGGAGGCGGGAGGAGGCGCCGAACGAGCGGCGCTTCCATGGCGCCCGCTGTTTTTGCCGCAGCGGCGGAAAATTCCCGTTCGGGAACGGACAAGCCGAACGGATGAGGATGGAAGGCCCTTTCCTTTATGATGAAACGGCATGATTTTGCAACATGATAGTAAGGAGGGCTTTTCATGAAAAAATGGGTATTGGTGCTGCTTGGTGCAGTCTTGCTTCTTTCCGGCTGCAACCGCAACGAACCGATCAATGAACATAGCCAAGGCATTTGGAACCATTATTTTGTCTACCCGATGTCGAAGCTCCTTTTGACGCTTGGGCACTGGTTTGGCGACAACTACGGCATCGCCATTATCGTGCTGACGCTCATCGTCCGTTTTTGCTTGCTGCCGCTCATTTTGAAGCAGTTCCGCGCATCACTCGCCATGCAAAAGCTGCGTCCGGAATTGTTGAAGCTGCAAGAAAAATATAAAAGCAAAGACCCGGAAACGCAGCGCAAGCTCCAGCAAGAAATGATGCAGCTGTACCAAAAGCACGGCGTCAATCCGGCGAGCGGCTGCCTGCCGGTGTTAATTCAAATGCCGATTTTTATGGCGCTTTATTACGCGATTTCGCGGACGCAAGAAATTAAAACCCACTCGTTCCTATGGGTCGAGCTTGGCCACCGCGATCCGTATTTCATTTTGCCCGTTTTGGCGGCGTTGACGACGTTCATCTCGCTCCGCCTCTCGCCGTCGATGGCCGAAGAACAAATGCCGCAAATGGCGATGATGTCGTACATCATGCCGGTCATGATCTTTATCGGCGCCAGCTCCGTCCCATCGGCGCTGTCGCTCTATTGGGTTGTCGGCGGTTGCTTCTCGATCATCCAGTCGCTCATTTTGCGCAGTCAGCTGAAAGCGGCGAAAGCGGCGGAAAATAGCTGACGGATCAGTGAAAATCCCGCGCCTGCTTCAAGCAGGCGCGGGATTTTCGCTTTGCGCTTATGGTTGCGCCGCTTTGTTGATTTGATTCAGCTGATAATTGTTGAACGGCACCCAACGGAGAGGCTCAGTGTAGCTGATCATGCGAATCCGGTTTGACGCAAATTTATTCAGGAAGACGACGGATAAACCGACGGCAAGAAGCACGAGCAAAAAAACGATATTGAAAAAAAGGGGGATCATATCGGCATATCCTACTTTCTGTTTTTGTAAATATTCGTAAAAACCATTCGTCAGAAAGGAATCACTTTTCCGCTGAGCGATGGAAGGCGAGTTTTGCATCATCGGCTCGCTTTCTTATGCAATCTTCTGCTTGCCCAGATTTTGCATGCTGGAGTAGAGTAAAAGTATAGCAGCGGCAATGTACAGCAAGACCCGTTTGTTAGACAAACACGCAGGAGGGATTTTCATGAAGAGAGCACTCATTAACATCGACTACACCGTCGATTTTATCGCCGATCATGGCGCGCTCACATGCGGGAAGCCGGGGCAGGCGATTGAAGAAGAACTTGTACGGGTGACGAAACAGTTTATCGATCGTGGAGATTTTGTTGTCTTCGCCATTGACAAACATGTGGCGGGAGATCACTACCATCCGGAAACGAAGCTGTTTCCGCCGCATAACATTGAAGGGACGGAGGGCCGAAAGCTGTACGGGGAGCTCGAAGAGGTGTATCAAGCAAATAAGCATAAAGACAACGTCTACTGGATGGACAAAACGCGCTACAGCGCGTTCGCCGGGACCGATTTGGAGCTGAAATTGCGCGAGAGAGGCATCACGGAAGTGCATTTGGTCGGCTGCTGCACCGATATTTGCGTCCTCCATACGGCGGTCGATGCATACAATAAAGGCTTTCGCATCGTCGTCCACCGGCGGGCGGTCGCGAGCTTCGACGCGGCGGGACACGAATGGGCGCTCCGCCATTTTCGCCATACGCTAGGCGCAGAAATAGTGGAATAATGGAGAAAACATGATAGAATAGACGATGAACGTTCTTTTTCTCCATTCGGCGGCGCAGTCATTCGTATGTTGGAGGTTGCACATTCATGAAAAAATATGCCGATGACAGTTTGATGCTTCATACGGACTTATATCAAATCAACATGGTCGAGACGTATTGGGAAGATCGTATGCATGAGCGCCGCGCTGTGTTTGAAGTGTTTTTCCGCAAGCTGCCGTTTGGCAACGGCTATGCGGTGTTCGCTGGGTTGGAGCGTGTCATTCAGTTTTTGCAACAGTTCCGATTTTCTGACAGCGACATCGACTATTTGCGCCAAGAACTTGGTTACCGCGACGACTTTTTAGACTATTTGCGGACGCTTCGCTTCACCGGCACGGTCCGTTCGATGCGCGAAGGGGAAGTGGTGTTTGCCAATGAACCGATTATGCGCATCGAGGCGCCGCTCGCCGAGGCGCAGCTCATCGAAACGGCTATTTTAAACATTATCAATTTCCAGACGCTCATCGCCACGAAAGCGTCGCGCATTAAGCATATTCTCGGGAACGAACCGGCTTTGGAGTTCGGCAGCCGGCGGGCGCAGGAGATGGATGCGGCGCTTTGGGGGGCGCGCGCAGCGTATATCGGCGGGATTGAGGCGACATCGAACGTGCGCGCCGGGAAGCTGTTTGGCATTCCGGTCGCCGGAACGCACGCCCATTCGATGATTCAAGCGTATCAGGATGAATACACCGCCTTTTTGAAGTATGCACGCCGTCATAAAGACTGCGTATTTCTCGTCGATACGTACGATACGTTGAAGTCCGGGGTGCCAAACGCCATTCGCGTCGCGAAGGAGCTGGGCGACCAAATCAACTTTATCGGCATCCGCATCGACAGCGGCGATCTCGCCTATTTGTCGAAGGAAGCGCGGAAAATGCTCGATGAAGCCGGATTTCCGAACGCGAAAATTTTCGCCTCGAACGATTTGGATGAAGATACGATTTTAAACTTGAAGTCGCAAGGGGCGAAAATCGATGTGTGGGGGATCGGCACAAAGCTCATTACGGCGTACGATCAGCCAGCGCTCGGCGCCGTGTACAAAATGGTGGCGATTGAAAACGAACGCGGTGAGATGGTCGATACAATCAAAATCAGCGGCAATCCAGAGAAAGTGACGACGCCGGGGCTGAAGCGGGTGTACCGCATCGTCAACAAAATCAACCATAAAGCGGAAGGCGACTACATCGCCTTAGAGAGCGAAAACCCGCAGCAAGAAGAGCGGCTGAAAATGTTCCATCCGGTGTACACGTTCATCAGCAAATTCGTCACCAATTTCGAAGCGCGTGATTTGCATGTGACGATCTTCGACAACGGCCGGCTCGTGTATACGTCGCCCCCGCTTCCGGACATTCAAGCGTATGCGAAAGAAAGCTTGCGCTTGTTTTGGGAGGAGTACAAACGGACGCTCAATCCCGAGCAATATCCCGTCGATTTGAGCCAAGCGTGCTGGGACAATAAGATGGAAAACATCCGCAAGGTGAAAGAAAAAATTGCAGGCGCATCTTTAAGTGAATAACCGCCTTGGCTGCGGGGCAAGCGCATGGTGTCGCTTTGCGCGCGATCGACCGCCTTAACCGGTCCGGCGCGTTGCAGCGCAAAGCGATATTCTTTTTTCCGCCGCAATAACAAAGGTGTCCCGAACGGCGCGGGACACCTCTTTCATGTAGACCGCTGACGGTTTTGGCTTGGCAGCTGTCGATCGAGTTCGTCAACGAGTTCGGCGAAATGACCTAAGACCCGCTCGATCGGTTCGGGGCTTGTCATATCCACTCCGGCTCGCTTGAGCAGACGGATCGGGTCATCGGATGCGCCGGAGCGCAAAAATTGTTTGTACCGCTTCACCGCCTTGCCGCTTGTATCGGTTTGGATGTCGCTCACAATGGTG
Source organism: Geobacillus sp. PLS 41 (assembly GCF_056494105.1). Classification (NCBI taxonomy): domain Bacteria; kingdom Bacillati; phylum Bacillota; class Bacilli; order Caryophanales; family Anoxybacillaceae; genus Geobacillus; species Geobacillus sp. PLS 41. The sequence goes on from NZ_CM151395.1 coordinate 2,261,805, forward strand.
TACGACGCCGCGAGCGAAGTGGCATATTTGTATACATAAAAGGCGTCATAAAAATGCGGGATGCGCAGCCAGCCGTGCGCGGCGCCGGGATCGGCGGCGTACGCCGGGCCGTAATACGTTTTGAGCAGGCCAAGCCAAAGATGGTTCAGTTCGTCCGCTGTCAGACTGCCGCCTTGGCGCACTTTGTCATGAATCATCCGTTCAAATTCGGAATACATCACTTGCGTGTACAACGTGCCGCGGATTTGCTCGATTTGTTCGATGAGCAGGCGGAGTTTTTCTTCTTTTGTTTTCGCCTGTTTGTACAAATAATCGAGCATGAGCCATTCGTTCGCGGTCGAGGCGACTTCGGCGGTGAAAATCGAATGACCGGAATAATGGTACGGCTGCGCGCGGTTCGTGTATACGGAATGCATGGCGTGCCCAAGCTCGTGAGCCATCGTCAATACGCCATCAAGCGAACCGTTGTAATTGAGCAAGATGAACGGATGGGTGTCATACGCTCCCGTGTTGTAGCCGCCGGTATATTTTTTCGGGCGCGGGAAGACATCAAGCCATCGTTCTTGAAACGCTCGGTGCACCTGTTTGATATAGTCGGCGCCGAGCGGCTTGAGTCCTTCCACTATGAGCGTCTTCGCCGTTTCGACCGGAATCGGTTTCATTGTTTCGCCGACGAGCGGCACGTACAAGTCATAGCTATGGACGCGGTCAAGCCCGAGCGCGCGCCGCCGCAGTTCGACATAGCGGTGAAGCGCCGGCAAGTGGCGGCGAGTGGCGGCGATCAAGTGATCGAACACTTCCTTTGGTACGTCATCGGCGGCCAGCGCGGCGGCAAGGCCGGATGGATAGCGGCGCACGTTCGCATACAATTCATCCGCTTTGACCGAGGCATACAGCGTCGCGGCTGCGGTTTGTTCCATGGCTTCATAACTTTTGGCTTTCGCTTCAAACGCCGCCTTTCGATAGCGGCGGTCCGGGTGCTCGAGCATGGCGGCGTATTGGTCGTCGGTCAATGTCACTGTCTTTCCGTTCGGCATCTTGACAGATGGCGGCTCGTAATCGCCGCGGGCGGCGTGGTCATAAATGTTCTCCGCTTCGCCGAGCGCCGGCGATAGTTTCGCGAGCAGCTGTTCTTCGCGTTTCGTGAGCGTATGCGGCTTTTGCTCACGCAACTCATGGAAGTAATAGCGGTACGCTTTCAGCGGTTTGCTTTTTTGGAGCTTCCTGAGCGTCCGCTCGGGTAGGGCGAGCAGTTCCGGCTCGATAAACGCTGTTTTCGCCGCATATTGGGCGGCGAGCGCTTCCACTTTTGCCCCGAGCCGGGCCGCCGTTTCATCTTCAATGTTGATATCGCGTTTTAAATGGGCGTAAAGCGACAGTTTTTCGAGCTTGCGGGCCGTTTGTTCGTTTAGGGCGAACAGTTTGGCGATCGTCTTCGCATCGTCAAGCTTCCCTTCAAACGCCGCCAGTTTCGGCAAGGCGTTTTTCACCGTCTTGTAGTCGCGCATCCATTCGTGTTCGGATGGGTAAATGTCGGCCACATTCCATTCGTATGCAGTTTCGGCGGCTGATGTCGGCCATGGGGAGGCCAAAAGAAGCACGGCGGCGAGCCCAAGAAGCCAGCGCTTCATATCATCACGTCCTTTCCGTTTTTTCCTCTTGTTGGTAGTATGCGCAAGCGGAACGATTTTAGCCAAAACCAAAAAAAGAAAGGGAGACGATCAATGGAACGAATCCGTTTAGCGGACGATTTGACTTTTTCCCGCCTCATTCACGGCTGTTGTCGGCTTGCGGACTGGGGCTATTCGCGCGAGCAGCTGCTCGGGCTCATTGAATTTTGTCTTGAGCGCGGCATTACGACGTTTGACCATGCTGATATTTACGGCGACTACACGTGTGAATCGCGCTTTGGCGAAGCGCTGGCGTTAAAGCCAAGCTTGCGCGGTCAGATCGAGATTGTGACGAAATGCGGCATCAAGCGGCCGCCAAAATACGGGATGAAATTATATGATACAAGCAAAACCCATATCATCGCCTCGGTCGAGCAGTCGCTCGCCAATTTCCGCACGGATTATATCGATGTCTTGCTCATTCACCGTCCGGATCCGTTCATGAATCCAGAAGAGGTGGCCGAGGCGTTTTGCCAGCTGAAACAGGACGGAAAAGTGCGCTATTTCGGCGTCTCGAACTTTAAACGTTCGCAGTGGGAAATGCTTCAGTCGTATTTGCCGTTTCCGCTCGTGACCAACCAAATCGAAGTATCGGCGTATCGGTTGGAAAATCTTGAAGACGGCACAGTTGACCTTTGCCTTGAGAAGCGCGTTCCGCCAATGGTATGGTCGCCGCTCGCCGGTGGAGCGATTTTTTCCGCTGACGATGACCGGGCGGTGCGGCTGCGCGGGACGTTTGAACAAGTGCGGGGTGAGGTGGGCGCTGAGACGATCGACGAAGTGCTGTACGCGTGGCTCCTCGTTCATCCAGCGCGGATGATGCCGATTGTCGGCTCGGGGAAACAAGAACGCATCGAGCGGGCGGTGCGGGCGCTGTCTTTGTCGCTTTCCCGCGAGCAATGGTTCGCCATTTTGCAAAGCTCCATGGGGCATGATGTGCCGTAAGGGGAAAGGGCGATGAAAGTCATTATCGCGGAAAAGCCGGACCAAGGGGCGACGCTCGCCTCGATTTTTCGGACGAAAAAACGGCAAGGCTATATCGAAATTTTGCCGAATGACTTGTTTCCCGACGGGGCGTATATGACATGGGCGATCGGGCATTTGTTCCAGCTCGCCCCGCCGGAGCGGTATCGGCCGGAGTGGAAGCGATGGACGCTCAACACGTTGCCGATCATCCCGGAACGGTTCGAGTATGAGATCGAAAAAGCGAAGGCGAAACAGTTTCAAGTGGTCAAGGAACTGTTGCGAAAGCCGGAAGTGACGGAAATCATCCATGCCGGCGACGCGGGGCGCGAAGGGGAGCTCATTGTGCGCAACCTCATCCGCCTAAGCGGCGTGAACAAGCCGATGAAGCGGCTTTGGCTGTCGTCCTTGACCCCGAAGGCGATCGAGGAAGGGTTCCGCCGCCTGCTCGATGAGCAGACGACGCGCCCGCTCTATGAGGAAGCGTACGCTCGCGCCTGCGCGGATTGGCTCGTCGGCATGAACGCCTCGCGCGTGTACAGCCTGTTGCTGAAAGAGCGCGGGATGAATGATGTGTTTTCCGTCGGGCGCGTGCAGACGCCGACATTGGCGCTGATCGTCCGGCGTGAACGGGAAATTGAGCAGTTCCGCCCTGAACCGTTTTGGGAAGTTGTCGCCTCGTTTGTCATTGGCGACAAGCGTTATGAAGGAAAATGGACGGATAAAAACGGCCAAACGCGTCTTGGGGACGAGGAGATGGCGAAAAAGATCGCTGCCTTTTGCCAAGGAAAACGGGCGGAAGTCGCCGACGTCCGCACGGAGCGGAAAACGTATCAGCCGCCCCTGTTGTTCAACTTATCGACGCTGCAGGCGACAGCGAACAAGCTGTACCGCTTCTCGCCGAAAAAGACGCTTGATGTGCTGCAATCGCTCTACCAAAAAGGGATCGTTTCGTACCCGCGTTCCGATTCGATGCATGTGACGAAAGGGGAAACGGAAACGTTCCCTGCCATTTTGCAAAAGTTGTCATCGTTTCCAGCGTACGCGCCGTATTTTCCGCTGCCGCAGCCGTCGATTTTACAGAATAAGCGTTATGTAAACGAGAAAAAAGTCACCGACCACTACGCGATCATCCCGACTGAACAAGTTGTTGCCCCGGAGAAGCTGTCGGACGACGAGCGGAAGGTGTATGATTTGGTCGTCCGCCGCTTGATTGCCGCCCACCACCAGGCGGCGGTCATCGATTATACGACCGTCACGACGCTCGTTGACGGTCGGGCTCGCTTCGTTTCGAAAGGAAGGCAGGTCGTCGAGGAAGGATGGCGCGCGGTCATCCGCCCGCATGAGGAGGAGAAAGATGCTGCGCTGCCTCCCCTTGAGCGAGGGGAGGCGGGGAAAGCGGCCGCTGTAAAGGTGAAAGAAGGGAAGACCGAGCCGCCGAAACGGTATACAGAAGGCGAACTCATCACCTTGATGAAAACGGCGGGAAAATTTTTGGACGATGAGGAACTGGAAAAAGTGCTCGCCAAAACGGAAGGGCTTGGCACGGAAGCAACAAGGGCGGCGATCATTACCATGCTGAAAGAGCGGAAGTATATTGAAGTGAAAAAGAACCTCGTGTACGCGACCGACAAGGCGAAAGTGTTGATCGAGGCGCTTGGCGGCACGATCCTCGCCTCGCCGGAAATGACGGCGAAATGGGAGCAGCGCTTAAGCGAAATCGGCGAAGGGAGCGCCTCGCCCGCCGCCTTTATGGAACAGGTGAAAAAGTTGGCGCAAAAAGTGGTCGCTGACGCCATCGCCGCCGCGCCGAATTGGAATTTCAGAGGGGTTGACACCGCCTCGATCCAGCGGACAAGGAAGAAAAAAACGATGGGTGAGAAGCTTGGGCCGTGCCCGCTTTGCGGCGGGACCGTCATCGACAAAGGAACGTTGTACGGTTGCGACCAGTACGCGAAAACAAAATGCTCGTTTACGATCTCCAAACGCATTCTCGGCAAATCGATTTCGGCGGCGAATGTGAAAAAGCTGCTGGCGCAAGGGAAAACAAATGTCATAAAAGGGTTTAAAAAAGGCGGGAAAACGTTTGACGCCATACTCGTTTGGGATGAAAACGAGAAGAAATTGTCGTTTCAGTTTCCGAAGCGGTGACGAAGGCAACAGGCGTTGGGGGATGGGAGGTTTGGCGAAAAGGCGGACCGATGGCGGCCCGCCTTTTTTTGCCCTTTACTCCGTTCGCGGCTCTTGAATCCGCTCCATCAACCGCTCCGGCTCGCTCGGCGCGGCAAAGCCGAACTGCCTGTACAGCCCGTGCGCGTCTTTGGTCGCGAGCATCACCTTGCGGACAGCGGCGACATCAGGATGGGCGAGCACGCATGATAACAGCCATTTCCCGAGACCTTGCCCACGGTATGCTTCATCGATGAACACGTCGCACAGATAGGCGAACGTCGCCCGGTCGGTGATGACGCGCGCCATGCCAATTTGCCTGTCGCCGTGAAAAAGGGAAAAGCAGAGCGAATGGTCAAGCGATTTGAGGATCGTTTCGCGGCTGCGCTCATTCGCCCAATACGAGCGGGCAAGGAAGTCAAACACGCGCTCAAGCTGGACGCGGCGGCGGTCCGTCGTCACGGTAAATGGGCCGTTTTCGTAATCGATGATCGTCCACATGATCTGGCCTCCTTTTTCTCAAATGATACACCGAATCGGGTCAAATGGGAACGATTTTCGTTTTTATTAACCATAATAACATTATGTAAACAATAAGCTCCCCCTGGCTCCCTGAAGGCCGGTCAATGGCGGGGCAGACGACGGCAGGCGGCAATGCGGCCAGGGCGGTCTGGATAATCGGTGAACAGGCCGTCAACGCCCATGGCGCATAGGCGAGCGAGATCGTGTGGTTCATTGACGGTATAGACGTGAACAATGAGCCCGCGGCCATGGGCGGCGCGCACCCACTCTTCGGTGACGGCCGAAAGCGGCAAGCCGATGCCATCGGCATAGACGGCGATTTGTTGCAGCAGCTCGTCGCGGCCGCTGTGCGCTTCCTTCTCGCCGACCAATTGAATGAGCCGAATGCCGTGCGGGATGAGCGGCCGGAGCGCTTGCAAGCTTTCCGGGTGGAACGATTGAAACATGACGCGGCGCTGTTGCAGGAAACCGTGTTTTTTCAATAGATGGACGACCGCCTCTTCGATGCCGGGCTGTTTCGTTTCGATGTACAACGGGGCTTCCACACGCTCCGCTTTCAGCATCTGAATCACCTCATCAAGCGTCGGGATGCGCTCGCCGGCAAAGCGTGGATGAAACCACGACCCGGCATCCAGCCGCCTCAGTTCAGCGAACGAAAAATCATTTACCCGCCACGGAGCACGGCGCGGGTAGACCGTTTCGGCATTTGTCGTCCGGGCGAGCGTCGCATCATGCAGAGCAACGAGCTTCCCGTCTTTGGCTGCGCGCACATCGACTTCGATATAGTCCGCCTGCATGCGGGCGGCAAGGCGGTAGGATGAGAGCGTATGCTCCGGCGCGTATCCGGACGCGCCGCGGTGGGCGATGACGGCGGTTTTCGGCTGGCTGGATGGCTGCCAGGCAGCCGCGGCCGCTAAGACGATCGGCAACGATAACAAAAACAATGTGCAAAGATAGAAGCGAAAAACCGTGATCCGGCGCATATACATCTCTCCCCTTCCAGTTATCATATCGGGAAAACAAGTGCGAGGGAAAAACGAGGTGATATAGTGGGGAAAGGATGCTTGTACCGATAGTTTCGCACATCAAGCAAAGGGATATTCAGTTTGATGCATAAAGTGCGTTATCATGCCGCATACTGTAAACGACAACAAAACGTTGGGCTATAGCCAAGCGGTAAGGCAACGGACTTTGACTCCGTGATGCGCTGGTTCGAGATCCAGCTAGCCCAGCTGAACGTCTGGTCAAACCGGAGGGGCTTTGAGCCGGTGAAAACGGTCTCCGCTATATATCGGCGCGGGGCCGTTTTTTATGGTTTCAATGCGATCGGTGGAATACATCGAAGCGATTAACCGCCACACAATGGTTTGGTTCACATCGCCGCGTTCGTGTCAGTCGTTCGAATGAAAGATCGTCGACAAAAAACTGCTGAGGCAGAAGGATTTTGGCGAATGACGGCGAATGCAAAACATGAAAGGGGAGAGCGACAATGAAAACAGCCGATTTATGCGATCAATTTTTAGACGAGTTGCAAGTATGCGAGTTGCCGTTCCAATCGTACGGCGGAAAGCGGGCGTTTTCCGGGCCGATTGCGACGGTCGATGTGTTTGAAGACAACGTCCTTGTCCGAGAAGCGCTGGAGACGGTGCCGCCGGGGACGGTGCTCGTGGTCGATGGAAAAGGCTCGCGCCGCGTCGCGCTATTAGGCGACCGGCTGGCGCAAATCGCTTGCGAGAGGGGGCTTGCTGGCGTCATCATCCACGGCTGCATCCGCGATTCAGCGGAAATTGGCGCCATGCCGATTGGCGTGATGGCGATCGGCACATGCCCGGTGAAAAGCAAAAAAGAGGGAAAAGGCTCACGCGACGTTGCGCTCGAGTTTGGCGGCGTCCGCTGGGAGCCAGGGGCGTACGTGTACGCTGATGCGGACGGCGTTGTCGTCGCCAACAAAGATTTGTTGGCGAAAAATGGTTGACGGCTGCGGTTGAGTCTCGTTCAATACAACGAACAGGTTGAGGCGATGGAGATGGAATGGCAGGAAGTGCGTTCATTGTATCCAAATCAATTTGTGAAATTACAAGTATTAAAGTCCCATTTAGAGGGAGATCAAGAAATCATTGAAGAGGTGGCTGTTATCGGAACGGTTTCGGACAAGGATGCAACTCGTGAGTTGCTGCAATCGAAAGGGAATCAGCTTGTTTATCATACTAGCCACAAGGAGATTGTTTTAAAAGTTCGGGGAGCGATTGGCCTGAGAGGGAAATTTCATTATGCAGATTGAATATCGTGAAGGCTTGCTGTTTGCATCGATCGAAATCGTTTATCAAGGAAGGTCTAAGTTGATTCATAATATGGTGATTGATACTGGTGCGGCGAAAACAGTGATTTCTCAAAATGCAGTAGAAGATATTCATTTGCGGGTAGAGCCGGGCGATCGTATTGTGGCTTATTACGGAATCGGTGGGAAAGAGTACGCGTTTACAAAAAAATTAGACTGTATTCAGCTAGATTCTTTCCAGCTAAGAGAGTATGAAATTGATTTTAGCGGGATGGACTATGAGGGGATTAACGGTTTGTTAGGATTGGATATATTGCTGGGCGCTGGATTTGTCTTAGACCTGGACAAGTTGGAGATGTATCGTTCTGGTTGAAATGGAACGCCCGCTCGAAATGCCAAAAAGAAGGAAAAGGCGCCCGCGACGTTGCGCTCGAGTTTGGCGGCGTCCGCTGGGAGCCAGGGGCGTACGTGTACGCTGATGCGGACGGCGTTGTCGTCGCCAACAAAGATTTGTCGGCAAAAAACGGTTGACGGCAACGCATTGGTTGTACTACGATGAAAACGGATGCTTGTTCCATGACAGCGCATATATGGCGGTAAGACAAACAAGGTGCCTAGCCCGCTTAGGGCTTGGGTGAAAAAGGGAAGCTCGGTGAAAATCCGGCACGGTGCCCGCCACTGTGATGGGGAGCTTTGCGGCAACAAGTCACTGAAGGATGCTTCGGGAAGACGCCGCCAAGCGATGATCCTAAGTCAGGAGACCTGCCTTGTTTGGATCGGACGGATGCCTACGGGACTATAGGCAGACGTGCGGGAGAATGACGGCTTTAGGGGCCCTGTTTGGGCCGTTTACGGCTTTCGTATACATTTTTCTGCACCTCTGCTGTAGAGGTGCTTTTTCTTTTGTCGAAAAACCGTCCGTCTGCCGCATTTCATTCTACCATTCTAGCAAAAGGGGGGATTTGGTGGCGACGTGGGATTTGCGGGGAATGAAGCATCATGTGCTCATTTGCAACGGAGGGACGTGCCTCCGCCATGGCGGAGATGACGTGACAACCGCGGTGCGCGAGGAAATCGCCCGCCTTGGGCTTGACGACGCTGTCCATACAACAAGGACGCGCTGCAACGGACGCTGTCAAGATGCGTGTGTGATGATCGTCTACCCGGATGGCGTCTGGTACCGGTTGATGACACCGGAGAAGGCAAAAGAGGTCGTCCATCGCCATTTGCAAAACGGCGAGCCGCTTCGCGCGTGGGCGACGTATGAATACCGTGAAGACGGGTTGACCCGTCTTGGTGGGACGGAGTCGGTTATTGGCGTTCGAAAGAGGAGGACGTAATGATGGAATGGGCCAGTTATGTAATGTTAGCGATATTTCTCGGCATGCGTCATGGGATGGACAGCGACCATGTCGCGGCCATTGCGGATATGGTCGGAAGCGAGTCGCGGCGAAGACAGCAGTTGGCGCTCGGAATCATGTACGCTATTGGACACGGAGCAATCGTGTTTGTCATGGGGGTGGCGGCGCTCATGGTCGGCGCCCGGCTTTCCGAGTCGTCAGCCGCCGCCATTGAGCTCTTAGTTGGCGTTACGCTTGTGCTTCTTGGCGGGATGATGCTTTTTTCTCTTTTTCGGCGGGGTGAGGTGAAAAGCCGGTTTCAGCTCCTTTATGAGTTCGGCCATACGGTTACTCGATGGCTGCGGGGAAGGCGGGAAATGGACAGTTGCCGTTCTTTTTCGCATGTTGGTTGGGCTGGCGCCTTGATCATCGGCATCATTCATGGCATTGGCGTCGAAAGCCCGACCCAGCTAGCCATTATCACCCACGCGGTCGGAAAAGTGCGTGTGAGCGCCGCTGTCCTTCAGCTTGTGCTGTTTGTCGCCGGCTTGCTCATTGCGACGATTGCTACAGCGGCTGGATTATCGTGGGGATTTTGGAAAGCAAAGCAGCGGGAACGACTGTTTTATGTCCTTGGTGCGGTCACAGGGATTTACAGCATATGGTTAGGGATGTCGATGATAATCGAGATATGGAGAGGGGGGCTGTAAAGTGGGCGGCAAATTGCTCATTGTCGGCTTTGGCCCGGGAAGCGTCGACCATATGACGAAACGGGCTCGGGAAGCGATTGAAGAAAGCGACGTCATCATTGGCTACAAAACGTACATCGAACTTGTGCGCGATCTCATTGCTGGAAAAGAGATCATTAGCACGGGCATGACCGAAGAAGTGAGCCGCGCCCAAGCGGCGGTGAAGTGGGCCGAGCGCGGCAAAACGGTCGCCGTCATTTCAAGCGGCGACGCCGGGTTGTACGGCATGGCGGGGCTCGTGTATGAAGTGTTGATCGAAAAAGGGTGGACGAAAGCGAGTCCGATTGAAGTCGAAGTCATCCCCGGCATTTCCGCCATTCATTCGTGCGCTGCATTGCTTGGGGCGCCGATTATGCACGATGCGTGTACGATCAGCTTGAGCGACCATTTGACGCCGTGGGAGCTGATTGAAAAGCGGATTGACGCCGCGGCGGCGGCCGATTTTGTCATTGCGTTGTACAATCCGAAAAGCGGGCGGCGCACTCGGCAGATTGTGGAGGCGCAACGCATCCTGCTCCGCCATCGTGCGCCGACAACGCCCGTTGGACTCGTGAAAAGTGCGTACCGCGAACGGCAGCATATCGTTCTCACCGACTTGGCGCATATGCTGGACCATGAGATCGGCATGTTGACGACGGTGATTATCGGCAACTCAACGACATTCGTCCATGACGGCGTGATGATCACGCCGCGCGGCTACCAGCGCAAGTATCAACTAGCAGCCGCCGTCCAGCCGCTCAAACCGCATGAACGGCTGCGCAAAGAGGCAGAGCCATGGGCGCTCGACCAGACGAAGCCGCTGAGAGAGCCGGATGAAGGGAACGGAGGAGCGCTTCAGCCGTTTGCTACAGCTGCCTCCGCTTTCGACGACGAGAAAGACCGTGGTTTTGCCGCCGTTGCGGTTTTGCCGCCAGCTGTGGACGCGGCGGCGAAGGAAGCTGGATTGGCACCGGCAGCTTCCGCTTTTCCGCTGCCGGAGGAGCCATTCGCCCAAACGGAAAACCGGCCGTCATCCGCTCTGTTGCATCGGGTGAGAGAAACAGCGGAGGACGCGCTTGCAGCATTGGAAAGAAGAACGACAAAGAAGGCGTCCGCCGTGCTGTTCGAAGCGGCAGTGAGCCCAGGGGTGGCCAATAAACAGTTCACCCCGGAACAGCTCATCGCGCTCGCCGAAGCGGTCGGACCGGACGGGAAAATGACGTACACGCCGGATCATTATATCAAAATCGAGCGGGTGACAGAGGATCCAAAAGGGCTTGTCGATCGGCTCGCTGCTGTCGGACTGATGGTGATGCCGGTTGGTGATGTGCTGACGGTGAAGGCATGCGACTTTTGCGATGGAGAGAAAAAAGACGCGATTCCATATGCCGAGGAATTGGCGCGGCGATTTGGGGGCATGGCGCTGCCGAAAGAGTTGAAGCTTGGCATCAACGGCTGCGGCATGGCATGCTACGGCGCGGTGCGCGAAGACATCGGGCTTGTGTACCGGAAAGGGAAATTTGACTTGTTTTTAGGCGGGAAAACGGTCGGCCGCAACGCCCATCCTGGCCAGCTCGTTGCGGAAGGCATCCCGCCGGAAGAGATGGTGGCCATTGTGGCGGACATCATTGAACAGTACAAAGAACATGCTCATCCGAACGAACGATTTCATAAGTTTTTTGCCCGCGTGAAACAAATCGGCCGCTTTTCGTACGAGGAGGCCAAGACGGCGGCGAAGATCGAAACGCCGGCATGCGGTGAGTAACCTCGGATGGAGCGATATAAGAGAGGAGAACGAACATGAGAGCCATTTTATTTGTCGGCCATGGCAGCCGCGACCCGGAAGGGAACGAGCAAGTGCGGCAGTTTGTCGACCGCCTGCGGCCGCGTTTGCGCGATTCGTTTCATATTGAAACAAGTTTTTTAGAATTTGGCCGTCCGTCGATCGGCGAAGGAATCGAACGCTGCGCCGAAGCCGGGGCAATGGAAGTGGCGGTCATTCCGCTCATTTTATTGCCGGCCGGGCATTCGAAGCTGCATATCCCGGCGGAAATCGATGAGGCCAAAGCGCGCTATCCGCATATGGTGTTCCGCTACGGCCGCCCCATCGGCGTCCATGAGCAGACATTTGCTATTTTGCGCGAACGATTGCAAGAAATCGGCGAGCGGCCGGAGCAGCCGGATGACGGAACAGCGGTCATTTTGCTTGGCCGCGGCGGGAGCGATCCGGATGCGAACAGCGACTTGTATAAAATCGCCCGCCTCTTTTGGGAACAGACCGGCTATGCGCTCATCGAGCCGGCGTTTATGGGCGTGACGACGCCGTCGCTTGATGATGCTGTCCGCCGCTGTCTCATGCTCGGAGCTAGGCGGATCGTTGTTCTTCCGTATTTTTTATTCACCGGCATCCTGATTAAGCGGCTTGAGCAGCAAATGGCGCAATACCAAGCTGAGCACTCGCATATCTCGTTTGCGCTTGCCGGCTATTTTGGATTTCATCCGAAGCTTGAGGAGATCGTGCTTGACCGCCTCAACGAGGTGCTCGGCCAAACGGTGGCGATGAATTGCGACATCTGTCAATATCGGCTGCACGCCGCCCATCATCACCATCATCATCACCATCATTGAAGGAGGAAGCGTCCGATGATTTTATTGTTAGCTGGAACAAGCGATGCCCGCGAATTGGCGGTGATGATCCAACAAGCCGGCTATAACGTAACCGCGACGGTCGTCACCGATCACGCGGCCGAACAGCTCCGATCGGCCGGCATTCGCGCCTATGTCGGCCGCTTGGATGCGTCCCAGCTTGCCGATCTGGCCAAAGCCGAGGGGGCCAAAGCGATTGTGGACGCGAGCCATCCATTTGCTGAAGAGGCGTCAAAAAACGCCATGCAAGCGGCAGCAGACGCCGGGTTGCCCTACATTCGCTACGAGCGGCAGGCGTCTTCGTTTTCATCCGAGAAGGTGACATTTGTCGACAGCTATGAAGAAGCGGCTGACTTGGCGGCGGAAAAAGGCGGCGTCGTGATGCTGACGACCGGCAGCAAAACGCTCGACATTTTCGCCGCGAGGCTCATCGGTCGCCCGGACGTCAAGGTGATTGCGCGGATGCTGCCGCGGAAAGACAATCTCGACAAATGCGAGCGGCTCGGGTTTTCCCAAGAGCAGATCGTCATGATGCAAGGGCCGTTTACGAAAGAGCTCGATCGGGCGCTATACCGCCATTTTGGCGTCACGGTCGTCGTCACGAAAGAAAGCGGCAAAGTCGGGTTTGTCGATGAGAAAATCGCTGCCGCCGAGGAGCTCGGCATTGATGTCATCGTCATCCGCCGCCCACGGTTGTCATACGGCATCGTGCATCACGATTTTGCCGGCGTGCTCGAGGCGTTGAAGCAGCATGCGCCGCTTCCGGCCGTGTAAAGAATGGGATTCTAGCGGCCGCTCATGCAAGCGATCATGAAGAAAGGAGAGAATTGTCATGGACTTCCATACAACATTTCGTCCGGCGACGGTGCAGCCGGAACAAATTGAAGCGCGCAGCTTTCAAATCATTGATGAAGAGATCGGTGAGCATTCATTTACAGAAGAACAATACCGAATCGTTCAGCGCGTCATCCATGCATCGGCTGATTTTGAGCTGGGCAAAAGCCTCATTTTCCACCCGGATGCGATCCGCTCAGGCATTGATGCCATTCGCAGCGGCAAGCTCGTCGTCGCCGATGTGCAAATGGTGCAAGCCGGCGTCAATCAAGCGCGGCTTGCGAAGTTCGGCAGCGCGGTGCGCGTCTATATTTCTGATGAAGACGTGATCGCTGAAGCGAAACGGTTGAATACGACGAGGGCGATTGTGGCGATGCGCAAAGCGGTGAAAGAAGCGGAAGGCGGCATTTTTGCCATCGGCAACGCTCCGACAGCGTTATTGGAGCTCATTCGCCTCATCAAAGAAGGAGAGGCGCGGCCGGGATTGGTGATCGGCTTGCCGGTCGGATTCGTCTCGGCGGCGGAATCGAAAGAAGAATTGGCGAAGCTCGATGTGCCGTTCATCACCAACCGCGGCCGCAAAGGAGGAAGCACCGTGACCGTCGCTGCCTTGAATGCTTTATCGCTGCTCGCCGAGCGAGCGTGACGAACGATGGAAACGAAAAAAACGCTGCGTGAAGGGTATACGACCGGATCGTGCGCGACAGCGGCAACGAAAGCCGCGCTCACGGCGCTCATCACTGGCCAAGTGCAGGCGGAGGCGACGATTCGGATTCCGATCGGGCGGGTGGTGACCTTTTCGCTCGCCTCTTGTTCGTTCGATGGCGAAACGGCGACGGCCTCGGTCGTGAAGGATGGCGGCGATGACCCAGATGCGACGCACGGCGCGCTCATCGTTTCCACTGTCTCGTGGGCCTCGTCGCCGGGCGTTCATATCGACGGCGGTGAAGGGGTCGGACGCGTCACCAAACCCGGCTTGCCGGTGCCGGTCGGGGAAGCGGCGATCAATCCAGTGCCGCGGCAAATGATCCGCGAAGCCGTCAATGAAGTGCTGGCGCAATACGGTCTACATCGCGGGGTGAAGGTCGTCATTTCTGTGCCCGGCGGCGAGGAAATCGCCAAAAAAACGTTGAACCCGAGACTAGGCATCATTGGCGGCATTTCGATTTTGGGGACGCGCGGCATCGTCGTTCCGTTCTCCACCGCCGCCTACCGGGCGAGCATCGTGCAGGCGCTTCAAGTGGCGAAAGCGAACGGCTGCCGCCATGTTGTCATCACGACCGGGGGGCGGAGCGAGAAATACGCCATGCAAGAATATCCACATTTGCCGGAAGAAGCGTTTATCGAAATGGGCGATTTTGTCGGCTTTACGCTGAAACAATGCAAACGGCTTGGCATCAAGATGGTGTCGATGGTCGGGATGATGGGGAAATTTTCGAAAGTCGCTCAAGGAGTGATGATGGTGCACTCGAAAAGCGCCCCGGTCGACTTTGGCTTTTTGGCTGCCATCGCCGAGCAGGCAGGTGCTGGCCCAGAACTGGTGGCTGCGGTGCGCGGCGCGAATACGGCGGCGCAAGTCGGCGACATGATGCAAGAGGCCGGTTGCATGAAGTTTTTCGAGCTTTTGTGCGAAGCGTGCTGCCAGGCGGCGCTTCACGAAGTGGGAGGCGGTCTGACGGTGGCGACGTCCATTTACACAATGAACGGACAACAATTAGGAAAGGCGGTGCAGACCGATGGGGACGATGAAGTTGATCGGTGTGGGTGCTGATGGGCAAGCAAGTCTTCCTGAGCTGTATCGACGCTGGATTGATGAAAGCGAGCTGCTTGTCGGCGGCGAACGGCAGCTGGCGATGTTTCCTGAATACAAAGGAGAAACGATCATCATCCGCCGCGGACTGGCGGAGCTGGTGGAGCGGCTCCGCCATGAGACGCGCAACACGGTCGTGCTTGCTTCCGGCGATCCGCTCTTTTACGGCATCGGCAGCTATTTGGCCGGCAAATTGCCGATCGACGTGTATCCGGCCGTCAGCTCAGTGCAATGGGCGTTTGCGAAAATGGGCGAGTCTTGGCAAGACGCGGCGTT
This sequence comes from Geobacillus sp. PLS 41, assembly GCF_056494105.1. Lineage (NCBI taxonomy): Bacteria > Bacillati > Bacillota > Bacilli > Caryophanales > Anoxybacillaceae > Geobacillus > Geobacillus sp. PLS 41. The sequence continues at coordinate 2,277,041 of NZ_CM151395.1, forward strand.
TGTCAGCGTCCATGGCCGGCCGCTCACCGGTTTGGCTCAGCGGGTCGACGGGCGGCGCAAAGTCGCCATCTTAACCGATGAGACGAACTCGCCGGCCGCCATCGCCCGCTATTTGCTCGAGTACGGCATGACGGAATATGAGGCGTTTGTCGGCGAGGAGCTCGGCGGGCCGAATGAGCGATGCCGGTTTTTCAAGCTAGAAGAAATGGCAGAAACCGAGTTTCTTCCATTAAATATAGTCATTTTGCGGCAAACCGCTCCTGGTCCGATTTGGCCGCTCGGCATTGACGATGATGAATTTTTCCAACGCAAGCCGGACAAAGGGCTGATTACAAAGAAAGAAATTCGCGTCTTAAGTGTAAGCGCCTTGCGCTTGCGCCCGGACAGCGTCGTCTGGGACATTGGGACGTGCACCGGTTCGGTCGCGATTGAAGCGGCGAAAATCGCCCGCGACGGGGCGGTGTTTGCGATTGAAAAAAATGAATACGACCTCGAGATTTGCCGGCAAAACTTGCGCAAATTCCGCGTTGACATCACGCTTGTGCACGGCAGGGCGCCCGATCGGCTCGATGAGTTTGCCGACCCGGATGCCATCTTTATCGGCGGCACGTCAGGCGCGATGTCGCCGTTGTTGGACGTCTGTGCGAAACGGCTGAAGAAAAATGGACGCATCGTGATCAACGCGGCAACGGTTGAGACGCTTGCTGAAGCGGGCTGCGAGCTGCGCAGCCGTGGATTTCATGTTGACATCACGCTCGCGCAAGTGTCGCGAAGCAAGCCCATTTTAGAGTTGACGCGCTTTGAGGCGCTCAATCCGGTGTATATCATGACAGCCAAGCGGGAGGGAGACGAGTGACCGGCACGTTGTACGGCATCGGTGTTGGCCCGGGCGATCCAGAGCTCATGACGGTGAAAGCATACCGCCTCCTAAAAGAAGTGGATGTCATCGCCTATCCAAAAAAAGGGCGGCAAAGCAAAAGCTATGCGGAACAAATTATTGATGCGTATTTTGCGCCAGAGGAAAAACGGCGGCTCGGCCTGCATTTTCCGATGACAAAAGACCGAGCCTTGCTTGAGCCGAAGTGGAACGAGGCGGCGGACGCCATTTGGGCGGAGCTGTCGGCCGGGCGCGATGTCGCGTTTGTGACCGAAGGCGATCCGCTGTTGTACAGCACGTTCATCCATTTGATGCACGTAATGGAGCGCCGCTATCCGGAAGCGCCGATTGAAGTCGTCCCCGGCGTCAGTTCGGCCAACGCTGCTGCCGCTAGGCTTCGTCTGCCGCTGGCGGATGGTGATGAAACCGTGGCGATCGTGCCCGCCCGCGACGATGTTGAGGCGATGAAAGCAGTGCTTCTTGAGCACGATTGCGTTGTCTTTTTTAAAGTGGCGAAAGTGATCGATTTGCTGGTTCGTCTGTTGCGGGAACTCGACTTGCTTCATCGCGCCGCTGTTGTGACGAAAGTGACGTCCGGCGAGGAAGTCGTGTGGAAGATCGAGGAGCTCGACGGAGCGGAACTCGAATATTTGACATTGATGGTGGTGAGAAAGTGAAGCTGTATATCGTAGGGGCGGGGCCGGGAGCGCCGGATTTGATCACGGTTCGCGGCGCCGAGCTTCTCGCTGCTGCCGACGCCATTTTTTACACCGACTCGCTAGTGAGCGCGGAATTGATCGAGCGCTACCGGAAGCCGGATGCTGACGTTTTCCATACTGCCGGCATGCATTTAGAAGAAATGGTCGCGGCAATGGCGGAGCAAGTGAAACAAGGACGGCTTGTCGTGCGCGTCCATACCGGTGATCCATCGATTTACGGGGCGACGCTTGAGCAAATCGCCTTGTTGAAAGAAGAAGGAATTGAAGTGGAAATCGTCCCCGGCGTCAGTTCGGCGTTTGCCGCCGCGGCCGCCGTGCAGGCGGAGCTCACCGTTCCGGAATTGACGCAGACGGTCATTTTCACCCGCGCCGAGGGGCGGACGCCGATGCCGCCGCGTGAGAAATTGCAGGAGCTGGCGCAGCATCATTGCACGCTCGTTCTTTTTTTAAGCGCGACGCTTGCCAAAAAAGTAAGCGCGGCGCTCCTTGAAGCGGGTTGGAGCGGTGATACGCCTGTCGCGATCGTCTATAAGGCGACATGGCCGGATGAAGTCGTGATTCGTTCCACCGTTGCCACAATGGCTGACGATATGCGGCGCCATGGTGTGACGAAACACGCGATCATGTTGGCCGGTTGGGCGCTCGATCCCCATATTCATGAGCGCGGCTACCGTTCGAAGCTGTACGACCGCACGTTTACGCACGGATATCGAAAGGGGGAGAAGTAAGGTGGGAGTTGCTGCCGCGAACAACAAAAGACACGGCGCCTATGCTGTCGTGGCCATTACGAAACACGGGGTCGAGATCGCCCGACGCCTTGGAGGCGCTCTTGCGGGAGCGGACGTTTATTATACGGATAAATTCGCCCGCGGCGATGAAGCCAAGCACGGGATCCGCTTGTTTTCCGGCAACGTCAGGGCCTTGTTGCCGGAGTTGTTCGCCCGCTATGACGGACTCATTTGCATCATTTCGCTCGGCGCTGTCGTACGGATGATCGCTCCGCTGTTAAAAGACAAAAAGACCGATCCTGCGGTCGTGGTGATCGATGATAAGGCTGAACATGTGATCAGTGTTCTTTCCGGCCATTTGGGCGGAGCGAACGAACTGACGCGGCGCGTTGCTGCCATTTTAAGCGCCCGCCCGGTCATTACGACCGCTTCTGACGTGCAGCAGACAATCGCCGTCGATCTGTTCGGTCGCCAGTTCGGCTGGGAATGGGAATCAGCTGACAAGCTGACGCCGGTGAGCGCCGCGGTCGTGAATGAAGAGCCTGTCGCGATCGTGCAAGAGTCGGGGGAAACCGGCTGGTGGCCGGAAGGGCGGCCATTGCCCAAAAACATTGCCGTGTACGGCTCGATCGCGGAAGCGCTCGCTGCCCGCCCGACGGCGGCGCTTGTGGTCACTCACCGGCTGCTTGCGCCGGAAGAAGAAGCGATTTTGCAAAACGGCGTCTTGTATCGCCCGAAAGTGATCGCCCTTGGCATCGGCTGCAACCGCGGCACATCGGCTGACGAAATCGAAGCGGTCATCCATGAGACGCTCAATGAGCTGCGCTTTTCGCTCAAAAGCGTCAAAGCGGTGTGCACCATTGATTTGAAAAAGGATGAACAAGGACTTTTGGAGGTAGTCAACAAATATAGATGGGAATTGGTTGCATATACGCCAGAAGAGCTGAACACGGTGCCGATCGAAGCGCCGTCGGAAACGGTGTACCGCTACACCGGCGCGTATGGGGTGAGCGAGCCGGCGGCGAAATTGTACAGCGGGGCCGATCGGCTGGCGCTGGTGAAAAAGAAGTCCGGCAATGTGACGATTTCCGTAGCGCTCATCGATCATCAAAAGAAAGCGACCATGCAGGGAAAGGGGAAAGAGGCATGCGACGGCTTGTCATCGCCGCACCGGGAAGCGGCGCCGGCAAAACGACCGTGACGCTTGGATTGATGGCGGCCATGAGGCAGCAAGGATATACGGTGCAAGGGTTTAAATGCGGCCCGGACTACATCGACCCGACTTACCATACGGCTGTGACCGGCCGGCCGGCGTGCAACTTGGACAGTTGGATGATGGGAAGCGAAGCGGTCAAAACGGTGCTCGCCAACGGTTGTCAAGGGGCTGATATCGCCATCATCGAGGGGGTGATGGGGCTGTTTGACGGGAAACAGCCGCTTTCTGACGAGGGGGCGACGGCTGAAATCGCCGTATTGACCGAAAGCCCGGTGCTGCTTGTCGTCGATTGTTCCGGCATGGCCCGCAGCGCCGCCGCCATCGTCCATGGGTTTCAAACGTTTCGCCCCGATGTGCGCCTCGCCGGCGTATTTGCCAACCGCGTCGGCAGCGAAGGGCATTTTCGGCTCGTCAAAGCGGCAGTCGAGCAAACGTGCGGGGTGCCGGTCGTCGGGTTTCTCACGCAAGACGAAGCGTTGGCGCTGCCAGAGCGCCATTTAGGGCTCGTGCCGTCGGTGGAGCGCGGCGAACTGGATTCGTTTTTTGCCGATCTGGGGAGAAAGGTGGCGCGCACGATCGATTGGGAGACGCTCCTTTCGATTGCAGAAGCGCCAGCCCTTTGTTCTCCGGCGCCGCTCATTCGCCCTTCGCGGCCGTATCGCGTGCGCGTGGCGGTTGCCAAAGATGCTGCCTTTCATTTTTACTATCCGGAGAATCTGGAGATGCTTTCTGCCTGCGGCGCGGAGCTTGTCTACTTTTCTCCGCTCGCCGGCGAGCCGCTTCCGGATGGGGTGAACGGATTGTATATCGGCGGCGGGTTTCCGGAAGAGTTTGCCGCCGAGCTCGCCAGGCAAGCCGCTGTCAAACAGTCGATCCGCGCCGCCATCGAACACGGGTTGCCGACGTTGGCCGAGTGCGGCGGGTTTATGTTTCTCACCGAACAGCTTGTTGCGACGGACGGTTCGGCCTATGAGATGGCGGGCGTCATCCCGGGGAAGGTCGTGATGAAGACGAAGCTCGCGGCGCTTGGCTACCGCGAAGTGCGCGGTCGAAATGGAAATTTTCTATTGCCGGAAGGAGAAACAGCGCGCGGCCATGAGTTTCACTACTCCGTTTATGAGCCGCGCGGTGAGACGCCGTTTGCCTACGAAACGAGCGGCCGGAAAGGAACGAAGCCTGACGGTTATTTGGCGCACCGGCTTGTCGCTGGCTATGTCCATTTTCATTTCGCGTCCGCCCCGGCGATGGTTGAGCGGTGGCTCGCCGAATGCGAGAAGGTGACCATCAATGGCTAAGGCGCTGCCGATTATGTTTCAAGGCACCCATTCTGATGCCGGCAAAAGCGTCATCGCCACCGCGTTTTGCCGCATGTTCGCCCAAGACGGCTGGAAGACGGCGCCGTTCAAGTCGCAAAACATGTCGTTAAACTCCTACGTGACGCCGGACGGAAACGAAATCGGACGGGCGCAAGGAATTCAGGCCGAAGCGGCCGGAGTGGCGGCGCGCGCTGAGATGAATCCGATTTTGATTAAGCCAAGCCGCGAGCATGAATCGCAAATCGTTGTGCTTGGCAAACCGTACGGCAATATGCAGGCGTTCGCTTACCGGAACGAGTTTTTCCACCAAGGGCTGGCCGTCATCCGTCAGTCGCTCGAAACGTTGATGAACGAGTATGACCGGATTGTCATTGAAGGAGCGGGAAGCCCGGCGGAAGTAAACTTAAACGACCGCGAGTTGGTCAACATGCGCATCGCCCGTCTCGCCAACGCCCCGGTCGTGTTGATCGGCGATATTGAGCGGGGCGGGGTGTTCGCGAGCCTCGTTGGAACGCTGTCGCTGCTTGAGCCTGAGGACCGAAAGCGGGTCATTGGGGTCATCATTAACAAGTTTCGCGGCGATGTGTCACTGCTTAAGCCGGGGCTTGATTGGTTTGAGCAGCACACCGGCGTGCCGGTGCTCGGCGTTGTCCCCTATTTGCCGGATTTGACGATCGATGCGGAAGATTCGCTGTCGCTTGAGCGGTTTGCTTCATCTGTCGGGGGAGAGGAAGCGATTGATGTCGCCGTCATCCGCTATCCGAAAATCGCCAATTTCACCGACATCGACCCGCTTTTGGCCGAACCGGACTGCCGCGTCCGGTTGGTGACGCACGGCGACGAGCTTGGAGCGCCGGATGTGATCGTGCTTCCCGGCAGCAAAAACACGATCGAAGACTTGATTTATATGAAGAAAAGAGGACTCGCTTCCCGCATTGTGTCGCTTGTCAATGAAGGAAAAGCGAGAGTCGTCGGCTTATGCGGCGGCTACCAAATGCTTGGCGCCGTCATCCGCGATCCGTATGGAGTCGAGACGCCGCTCCCCGAAGTAAAAGGACTTGGTTTGCTGCCGATTGAAACGACGCTTGAGCGGACGAAAATCACGATCCGTACGGAAGGGATGCTTACGTGGGCGGGCGAGCGGTTTTCGGTGCAAGGATACGAGATTCATATGGGCCGCTCGGCGCCGCTTCCTGGCTATGCGCCGCTTATTGAGGCGGACGGCCGCCATGAAGGGGCGAAGCACAGTGATGAGCGGGTGCTGGGCACGTACATGCACGATTTGTTTCATAACGATGCGTTCCGCACCGCTTTTTTGAATGCTATTCGCCGCGAAAAGGGAGCTCCGTTGCACGGCGCTGTATCGTTTCACACCCGTAAGGAAGCGATGTTTGACCGGCTTGCCGCCCATGTCCGCGAGCATGTCGACGTCGGACGGATCGAACAGATGATGCGTCAATTTCAGCGGCTGTGATCGATATGGAAAATGGTGGTGCGGAGGAACGGCCGATATGGCCCGCTTTTGCCGAGCGATTGGCTCGGTTTGGGGGTGCGAATTCCTCTGTAAAGCGGGGGTGGCCGGCCTTCCACTGCGCTAAAGCGTGACGGGGGAAAGCTGCTTTTTCGCCCCTCAATCATAGACGAGAAAGGAGGAAGCGCCTATTCCCGCTTGATGGGGATATGGTGCGACCGTGATGAATGCTTCCATCCCACCGATCCGCCGTGAAATGGTGGAACAAGCACGTGATTACATCAATCAGCTGACGAAACCGCCCGGCAGCCTCGGCCGTCTGGAAGAAGTGGCGGCCGCGCTTTCCGGTATGACTGGAGAGCTGCTCCCACGCGTCACTCCGCCCGGAGTGCTCGTGTTTGCGGCCGACCATGGCGTCGCGGAAGAAGGGGTGTCCGCCTATCCGGCCGAAGTGACGGCGCAAATGGTGTACAACTTTGCCAACGGCGGAGCGGCAATCAACGCCTTCAGCCGGCAAATCGGCGCGTTGCTTCAAGTCATTGATGTCGGTGTTGCCGTGCCAATTGCTGATGAGCGTGTCATTCAGAAGAAGGTGCGCCCGGGAACGAACAATTTCGCCAAAACGGAAGCGATGACGCCGTCCGAGGCCGAACAGGCGCTTTATGTCGGTTACGAGCAGGCGGCATCCATCATTGAACAAGGCGCCCGCACGCTTATTGTCGGCGAAATGGGCATCGGCAATACAACCGTTGCGAGCGCTTTATTGGCCACGCTCTCCGAGGAGCCGCTTGAGCGCATCGTTGGCAAAGGAAGCGGCATTCAAGAGGAGATGCTTGCCCATAAACGGGACGTCATCCGCCGGGCGCTCTTGCTTCATCGGCCGGATCCGGCGAAGCCGCTTGAATGGCTTTCGAAAATCGGCGGGTTGGAGATCGCTGCTATGGCCGGGGCGATGCTGGCAGCCGCCGAACGGCGCATCCCGATTTTGCTTGACGGTTTTATTTGCACGGTGGCTGCCCTTGTGGCCCGCCAGTTTGCCGTGAACGTCACAGACTATATGATTGCCGGCCATCGTTCGCAAGAGCCGGGGCACAGTATAGCCCTTCGTTTGCTAGAGAAGGATCCGCTTTTGGATCTCGGCATGCGCCTTGGCGAAGGAAGCGGCGCGGCGGTAGCGTTTCCGCTCTTGATTTCAGCAATGGCGATGGTGAACGAAATGGCGACGTTCGCCTCGGCGGGCATTTCCACGGCCAATGCGAAAGGGGAGAAGGGGCGATGACCGTCGGCAAAGTGTATTTAGTCGGCGCTGGGCCGGGTGATGAAAAGCTTATCACGGTTTACGGCCGCGAATGCCTAGAACGGGCGGATGTCATTATTTACGACCGGCTCATCAACCGTAAGCTGCTGCGCTACGCGAAGCCGGACGCTGAGCTTCTTTACTGCGGCAAAGAGCCGGGAAAACATGACACGGTTCAAGAACAAATTCATGAGCTGCTCGTTTGGCATGCGCAACAAGGAAAAACGGTCGTCCGCTTAAAAGGCGGCGATCCGTGCATTTTTGGCCGCGTTGGTGAAGAGGCGGAAGTGTTGGTGAAAGCCGGAATTCCGTTTGAAATCGTTCCAGGGGTGACATCCGGCATCGCTGTGCCGGCGTACGCCGGCATTCCGGTCACCCACCGTGATTACGCCGCCTCGGTGGCGATGGTCAGCGGGCATCGGAGTGAGCGGATCGATTGGGAGGCGCTGACTCGAGGATGCGATACGATCATTGTCTACATGGGAGCGGCCAACTTGTCGGATATTTGCGGCCGTTTGATGGCGGCCGGAAAGCCGTCGGATACGCCGGCGGCCATCATTGAATGGGGGACGACCGAGCGGCAGCGCACGGTGGCGGCGACGCTTTCGACGCTGTCAGACGAGGCGGAACAGGCGGGCATTTCCCATCCGGCCATCATCATCATCGGCGATGTCGTTCGTCTGCGTGAGACGCTCCAATGGTTTCCGGAGCGGCAAGGGGGCGTGGTCGATGCCGACGCCTCGTCGTAGCGGGCGTGTCATCGTTTATACGGGCGACGGAAAAGGAAAAACGACGGCCGCATTGGGGCTTGCCCTGCGTGCCGTCGGCCGGGGAATGAACGTCGCGGTTTTGCAGTTTTTGAAATCGCCGGAACGAACATACGGCGAGCAGTTGGCCCTAGAGCGCCTTGGCGTCGACGTCCGTCAGCTCGGCGCCGGCTTCACATGGACGAAAACGCCGGACATCCACCGGGAAGCATTGAAGCGTGCCTGGGCGGTGGCCAAAGAATATGTGTATTCCGGACGGTATGATATGATTGTGCTCGATGAACTGAACAATGTGTTGGCCATTGACCGCTTTCCCGTTGAAGATATCGTATCAGTCAGCGAGGTGCTCGAGCTGATCCGCACGCGCCCGCCGTCGCTCCATCTTGTCATCACGGGGCGCGCGCGCGCGCCTGAGCTGATGGCGGCTGCCGATATCGTTACGGAAATGAAGCTCATCAAGCATGACTATGAACAAGGAAGGACCGCGATGAAAGGGATTGAATTTTAGAAGCAAAAAAGCGGCCGTTTTTTAGCCGCTTTTTTGCAGGTTAGGCATTTTCATCGGTTTTGTCATTTTGGATTTTGTTTTGCCGACGTCCTTTGCTGTTATCGCCGGAAACCGGGCCGCGAAGCAAGGCCATCGGATCTTGCGTTGGCGCGTTTTGATTGCGGCTGCCGTTGTTTGGGCGTTTCGTCATGAGCTCCACCTCCTTTGGCTGCCGTTGTCATACGTTTAGCATGGACGATGCCTTCATTCCTATGCATGGTTGTCTACAGCCCAGCATAAAAAAAGCGGGAAGCGTTCGTGTTCCCGCTTTCCCGCTGCAAGCCGGCCGGATGCTGGCAAACACGGCGGCCGGATGAAGGCAATCAGTGATTTCGGTTAGTAGGCATATCCGCCCAAGCAGGCACATCCAACAATAATCAACAAAATAAACAGAACGACAATCAACGCAAAGCTGTTTCCATGCCAAGCGCCCATCATGTTCACCTCCTGGTGGAATCTATCGTATTGTATGTCAAAAAAAACTAAAAGAACAGGGCGATTGTCGAAACACGAAAACAATCGGCCAAAATGAGAAAAACGCCTTGCATATGTTTCAGCAAGGCGTTTTTTCGGGATGGTTCAAGTGAAATGATTGCATATATTGATTTCATTCCCATTCATAAGGCGTTTCTTGATACACGTAATAGTTCAGCCAGTTGACAAACAGTAAATTGGCATGCGAGCGCCATGTGTTCAGCGGCGGCTGGCTTGGGTCATCATTGGGAAAGTATGATTCTGGGATGTGAATCGGCAGCCCTTTCGCCAAGTCGCGTTCATATTCTTCTTTGAGCGTTGTCGCATCATATTCTGGATGACCCGTTAAGAAAATGCGGCGCCCGTCGTTCGATGCAACGAGGCAAACGCCGGCTTTGTCGGACATGGACAAAATTGTGAGATCTGGCACTTTTTCGATGTCTTCGCGCTTGACGTCGGTATGGCGGGAGTGCGGCATGCGGAACACATCGTCAAAACCGCGCAATAGTTTCACGTTTTTCGCTTCCACCGTATGGTTGAACACACCGAAGCATTTTTCCGGCAATGGGTATTTCGGAATGCCGTAGTGATAGTATAAGCCAGCTTGTGCTCCCCAACAAATGTGCAACGTTGACGTGACGTTCGTTTTCGTCCATTCCATGATATCGGTCAGCTCATCCCAATACGTAACTTCTTCGAACGGCAATTGCTCGACCGGGGCTCCGGTGATGATCATTCCGTCGAACTTGCGATGGCGGATGTGCGGGAAAATCGTGTAAAATTGTTCTAAATGATGTTTGCTTGTCGTTTTCGGCTCATGGGTCGCCGGGCGCAAAAAGGTGACGTTCACTTGCAGCGGCGAGTTGCCAAGCAGCCGCAGCAACTGTGTCTCTGCTTTTTCTTTTTCGGGCATCAAGTTTAAAATGATGATGTTGAGCGGCCGGATGTCTTGGGAGTAAGCCCGTTCTTCGTCCATCACGAAAATGTTTTCCTGTTCGAGTATTTCTTTCGCCGGCAAGTCTTTTGGAATGTTGATTGGCAATGGTGTCCCCTCCGTTTCTGTCTCGTTACTAAATACCTTAATTATAAAAACTTTGTCAACATTCTTCAATTGATTTTTTTGACCTTAAACAGCTGGTGAACAAAAAGGGGGAATTCCGATTGGATCCGACAGCCTTTGACAATTTAAAAACGGTGTTGGAAGGGGCGGTATATGACGCGGATTTGCAAGGGCGCATTGCCGTGGTCGAGCGCCGCGACCTTGTCGATTTGGCCCGTTTGTTTCGGGAGTACGCCATTTCATTTCGGCTGAATGATGCGCCCGATCCGCTCGTCGTCTGCACCGCGCGGCTTTCGCTTGATTTTGCTGAGCTGGTCAATGAGCGGCTCTATCACGGCCGGGCCGGCTGTCGGCTCGCTCTTCTGTTTACCCTTCCGGTTCGCCGCTCGTCCGTTTGTGCGCTCATTGAAGGAACGCTGCGGACGATTTGGGGGGAGGAGCGAATCATCCGGCAAACGCTCCGCTTTCCATTTCCACATGAACGCGGCCCGTATGAAAATGAAGCCGTGGTCGAATTTGCACGCCTCATTTATGAGGAAAACGCCGCCGATTTGCCGGAGATGGTGCCGTATATGGTTTCATCACTTGAACAATTGCAGCTGTTCGCCGGGCAGTAACGATGCAAAAAGTAGAAACAAACCATGAAATCCGCTATGATGGAGATGAGGTGAAAAATCATGAGTGTATATGAATTCAGCGCCAAAACCATTCGCGGAGAGGAACAACCGCTTTCCGTCTATCGAGGCAACGTGCTGTTGATTGTCAACACGGCGAGCCGTTGCGGCTTCACCCCGCAGTATAAAGAACTGCAGGAGCTGTATGACGAATATCGCGATCGCGGGTTTGTTGTGCTCGGCTTTCCGTGCAACCAGTTCGGCGGCCAAGAGCCGGGGACGGAAGAGGAAATCGAGCAATTTTGCCAGTTGAATTATGGTGTGACGTTCCCGCTGTTTGCGAAAGTGGATGTGAATGGTGATCACGCCCATCCGCTGTTTCAATATTTGAAAGAAGAGGCGCCGGGGGCATTGGGAACAAAGGCGATCAAATGGAATTTCACGAAGTTTTTGGTCGACCGCAACGGCAAGGTTGTAGCTCGTTTCGCACCGCAAACAAAGCCAAGCGAGCTGAGAAAGGAAATTGAAAAGCTGCTGTAAGGCAAGGAGGGGTAACGCTTGCGCATTCAAGCGATTGAGCCGACGCCAAGCCCGAACACGATGAAAATATTGCTTGATGAAGAATTGCCTTCCGGCACGCGCCATAACTACAAACCGGACAACATCAGCGAAGCGCCGCCGCTTATTCAAGCATTGATGCGCATTGACGGAGTGAAAGGCATTTACCATGTCGCTGATTTTTTGGCTATTGAACGCCATCCGAAATACGACTGGCGCGACATTTTGGCGAAAGTGCGCGAAGTGTTCGGCGAGAAAGTGGATGACGGCGCCGAGGCAAAGCCGAAAGGAAACGAACATTTCGGCGAAGTGAAAGTGTTCGTGCAAATGCTGTACGGTCTGCCGATGCAAGTGAAGCTTGTCGATGGGGAGCGCGAACACCGCGTCGGGCTGCCGAAACCGTTTATGGACGCGGTCATTGAGGCGCAAAAATACGCAGGAAATGTTGTGCTTGAGCGCAAATGGGTCGAAAAAGGAGTGCGCTACGGCACGTTTGAGGAAATCGGCCGCGAAATGGTCGATGAGCTGTCGGCAGCCTATCCGCCCGAGCGGCTGGAGCGGATCGTCAACATGTTCCGCCGCGGCGAGCAGGAAAAAACGGTGCAAAAGCGTCCAAGCCTCAAAGTGACGAGCGAGATGCTCGATGACCCGGATTGGCGCAAACGGTATGCCGCGCTCGAACAGATGGCCGAGCCGACCGAGGACGATATCCCGGTGTTGGCCAAGGCGCTCAAGGATGAAAAAATGGCGATTCGCCGCCTGGCGACGGCGTATCTCGGCATGATCGGCGGCAAAAAGGTGCTTCCGTATTTGTATGAAGCGTTAAAAGATCCTGCTGTCGCTGTCCGCCGCACCGCCGGCGACTGTTTGTCCGACATCGGCGATCCGGAGGCCATTCCGGCCATGATCGAAGCGCTAAAGGACGAAAGCAAGCTCGTCCGTTGGCGCGCGGCCATGTTTTTGTACGAAGTCGGCGACGAATCGGCGCTGCCAGCGTTGAAAGCGGCGGAAAACGATCCGGAGTTTGAAGTGAGCTTGCAAGTGAAAATGGCCATTGAACGGATCGAAGGCGGCGAAGAAGCGAAAGGGTCTGTGTGGAAGCAAATGACGGAGAGCCGGAAGAAAGAAAACGAAACAGAACAGTAAACCAGGCGCGCCCATCGGTGCGCCTGTTTTTATGATCGAAAAGAGTACGGCTGTTACGTCGTCACAGTAGTGTTGGAGCTTGGAGCGAATTGGACAATTTCGAGCACAACCGGGGTGTTAGCTGGAATCGAGCCGCTTCCGGTCGGGACGGTAATGGACAGTGACCCGACGCCGGTAGCTCCTGGGGTGTACGTCGATATCCCTTCCATTTGCAAAACGCCGTTAATGTACACGTTAAAGTAGCTATTGTTAGTTGCCAATGCTGGCAGCTGTGTCGCTTGGCTGCCGTCGTCTTGCAAAAAGCTGGCTGCGTCGATCGTTAAGGTTGCTCCTTCTGCTGTTTCAGCTGTTGTGATGTAAAAAAATCTTGCGACGTCTGGTGCAACCTCTGTCGTGGTAGTAGCGGCGACAAACAATTTAATTAATTGCAAAGCCATACAATCTCCCCTTCTCCATTTTGTGTTTAACATGCTGTGGCCCCGAAGCTGAGCCAATTATCATCCGTTCTTTTTAGTATCTGGAACTCTGTTGGCAATCAGCCGGTGCCATAGGTTCATTTTATTGTATGGATTAATTACAGAGGATGGCTCGGCGATTGCCGTAATGGGAGAAAAATGATGTTTTTGCCCTGCTATACCAGCCTGTTTTACCAGTGAATTTGAATTATGAAACAAACATTTTAAACGAATTTGGTCGTTTTATGATCCTGTTATAATAGACGGAATTAAGTGGAATATAGTGATTTTTTACTACCGTTCATTAACCTGCCATTTTGTTTGCTATTCACTTTGAAGATGGGAGGTGAATATACTAATGCAAAATATCTTGCGGAGTGAAATGATCACGAAACAATATGGTGTGTTTGGGTGAGCAAACGAATGAAACGGACATCTTCAACAGCAAAACATGTGATTGCTGCTTCCAAAGTATACGATTGGACCCATGCTGTACTGACCATTCCCCTCCGTGTGGCGCTCCACTTCCCTCCGCGTGTCTTGCAGGCGGAAACGTACCAGTATAACACCATATCAGACGGAGTGAAAACCGTCTATACAGACGGCGATGAACTGAGAGAGTACGGCGACCGCGGTATTTTAGATCCGAAACATGTATCATGGATCAACTTGTTTATTAATGGGGTGCTGCAACCGGAAAAACTGTATGAGGTGGAAAAGGGGAAACTGACGTTGAAAACAGCCGAGCCGCCGCCAAAAGGTGCGCCGATTATTCTTCAATTTATTACCATTAAAATGGGCTTCTAAATTTTTTTGCCCCTCCAGCTGCGGATTTGGTTCTTAGAAAAGAGTGTTTTCAACAATGGTGAAGCCTTGGAGAGAGCTCCAAGGCTTGGCTCGTCATCCCCTGAAATATTGTTCGATAAAATCTTTAACAAGAGGAGAGAGTTCGTTTGGCAATTCATGAAAAGGGAAGAATTTCACTTCCAGCGATTCTTCCCCGTCTTCTTTCAGTTCTCCACCGCGGATATCACGGGTGAGATAAACAACAGTGACTGGGTAATATTGATCTCCATTAGGCAGCCGAACAAAATATTTTTTTCCAGAAAACACATCGACTAGTTCCAGTTTGCCGATTTCCAGCCCTGTTTCTTCCCACACTTCCCGCCGGGCTGCTTCTTCTGCGGACTCCCCCAACTCCAACAAACCGCCGGGCAGTCCCCATAAGCCGTCGCGGCGTTTCTGCAATAAAATCCGCCCGCATTCATCGGTGACAGCGACCCCGGCTCCCGCCAAGATGATCGGCCGGGTTCCAATGATTTTTCGCAGTTCTTCAATGTATCCCATGTGCACGCTCCTTTCATGGCCATCGATGGCATAGTATATGTTTGGTCGCTGACAATGGCCGCGGCGGTTGATAGAAAGCGAAACGAAATCGCTCGTTTGATGGCGGCCAAACGGGTGCGTTTAGCCCCGTTTGTTCTGAATGATGCCGTTTAGAGACATGCGGCCGTGGACGGTTCTCTTCATTGATTTTTCAAACGAAAATATAGTATGCTGATAGCGCAGCGATGATGAATGTGGAGGGATGAGGGCAATGTCAATGGCTTACGAAGACTATATGCGCCAACTCGTGCAGCCGATGCGCGATGAACTTGTCCGCGCCGGTTTCCGCGAATTGCGCACAAGCGAAGAAGTCGAGCAGTTTATGAAACAAGTGGAAGGAACGACGTTTGTTTTTGTCAACTCAGTGTGCGGCTGCGCCGCTGGATTGGCGCGCCCCGCGGCGACGCAGGCGGTGTTGCGGAGCGAGAAAAAGCCGGACCATTTGGTGACGGTGTTCGCTGGCCAGGATAAGGAAGCGACAGCGAAAATGCGCGAGTACTTTGTCGGTTATCCGCCGTCTTCGCCGTCGATGGCGCTCTTAAAGGGGAAAGAAGTCGTTCACTTCATTCCGCGCGAAGACATCGAGTTTCACTCGATGGAGGACGTGATGGAAAATATTTTGGCTGCGTTTGACAAATATTGCGGCTGATGCGGTGCGAGCGAGGAGCGAACCGCTTGCGTTGATTCGCTTTCGTTCCGCATACAACGGCGCGTTGGCGGGAACGATAAGGGCGGAGGTGATCGGGCGTGCCGAAGCGGAAAAAAGATCGTTCGAAAACGGGCGTCAGCGCCCCAGATGTTCGAGGGCAAGGCACGACGGAGACGGAGACAGGCGCGTTCGAGCTTGACTCTGCCCGCAAAAAAACAAAAATCGATTAAAAAGGAGCTCCCGATGCGGGGCTCCTTTTGTCGTTTTCATGCGCAAACTCCCTTCGCATCCAACAGAATGCCAAGGGAGCTGGATGGATCGCCAAGAGCGTTTAGGCGTTGGCGATACAACTATAAATAAAGTAAAGCAATGTAATGAGGCTGGCCGCAAAAAAGATCGTGTTCATGTTTCATTTTTCCCGCCTTTCTGTCTATATTTTCGCTGAGAATCTATGATACACTATTCATGTGAACTACCCCCACTTCGCTTTGCTTGAAGTGGGAGCTTCTCAGTTCCACGACGAAAGCATTCTTTCGTCTCCCTGAGCGTGACTTCGGGTCGTCCCAACCCTAGGCATCCGACGATTCGGAGTTCTTTCGCGCCTTGGATATTTTACGCATGGAAGGCTTTGCTTGGTTTTCGCATTGGATATTCTCCATGCAACCCCCTATATCCAGTTCACAAAGAACATGATATACCTTGATTTTATCATGTGTTTTGGCTGACGCCAACCGACATCCATTTGTCGCTGATCGCTGGGCTGCAACCTTCACGCGGTTGAAGCGGGTGTCTTCTTTCGGAACTATGATAAAAGTATATACCAACAAAAGCAAAAAGAAAATGCAGTTTTTGTCTTGTCAAGGGAGAGGAAGACGAAATGAAAAAAGCGAAACGAATGAACGCGTTTTCGGCATCGATTTTCGCCGAGTTGACGGCGTATCGTCAAAAGCAGCGCCACCTTCATGACGAGTGGATCGACTTGAGCGTTGGCAGCCCGGATTTGCCCCCGGCGCCGTTTGTGCGTGAGGCGATCGCCCGCTACGCCAACGAGCCGAATGCGTACGGCTACACATTAAAGGGCATTCGCGAGTTTCATGAAGCGGTCGCCGATTATTATCGGACGGCGCATGGCGTTGTGCTCGATCCAGAGACGGAAGTGACGTACGTGATCGGGTCACAAGACGGGCTCGTTCATTTGCCGATGGTGTTCGCTGACCCGGGGGATGTCATTCTATTGCCGGATCCCGGGTACCCGGCGTATGCGGCGGGGGTGGCGATGGCGGAAGCGATGCCGTATTTTCTGCCGCTGAGGGAGGAAAACAGCTTTTTGCCGGATTTGCGTGCGATCCCGGAGGACATCGCCAAACGGGCGGCGATCATGTTTCTTAACTTTCCAGGGAATCCGGTGCCCGCCGTAGCGACAGAATCATTTTATCGCGAAGTGGTTGAGTTTGCGAAGCGGTACGATATCCTCGTTGTTTCCGATTTTGCTTACGGCGAGCTGTATTATGACGGAAACAAACCGGTGAGTTTTCTTTCTGTTCCAGGCGCAAAGGACGTTGGCGTGGAGATCAATTCGTTGTCAAAAAGCTACAACATGGCCGGCTGCCGGGTCGGCTACTTATGCGGAAATGCCGAGGTGATTCGTGCGTTTGCCGAGTTTAAGTCCAATTTGGATTACGGCATTTTTTGGCCGCTGCAAAAAGCGGCCGCGGAAGTGCTCCGCCATGGCGCCGGCTTTTGCGCCCAGAGCCGCATGATGTATCAAGCGCGCCGCGATGTGCTCGTGGATGGACTCGCTGACATCGGTTGGACGGTTGACCGTCCGCAAGCCGGCATGTTCGTGTGGGCGAAAATTCCGGACGGATGGACGTCGCTTTCGTTTGCGAAGGCGCTCATCGACCAAGCCGGCGTCGTTGTGACGCCTGGGCACGCGTTTGGGCCGAGCGGCGAAGGGTATGTGCGCATCGCCCTTGTCCAGCCGGAAGAAGTGTTGCGCCGGGCGGTCGCAAAATTAAAAGCGACCGGCTTGTTCGCGTCTTTGGCCGCTGATCGGCGGTAGCGGGAGGTGAAGGCGATGAAGCTGCCGTCTTGGCTTCGAAAAACGCTTGTTGCCGCCATTACCGTCTGCACGTTTGGACTCGTCACACCGCCCGCTTCGCTGCTCGCGGCCAAAGATCCGCCGTCAGATGATGCATCGTCTTCCGACTGGCAGCACAGTCCAACAAGTCGTGCCGAGGAAGCGGTTTCGTTGACGCGAGCTCAATTCATTGAGCGGACGATGGAAAAGGCCGTTGCCCAGTCCCATGAAAAATTCGGCCGCAAAATCGCTCCGGTCATTGAAGATGAGTTTCGCGCCGTCATTTTGCCGCGCATGGAAGAAGTGATCGCCGAGCTTGCCGATCGTTATCCGGAAGAGGAGCTCCGCTATTTGGCTGTTTCGGAAAATCCGTCTGGCGGGCAAGGAGAACGCATTTTCCATATTTACCGCGCCGATACGGGAGAAGATGTCATTCGCTTCCACGTCCGCCGCGAACATCCGCCGCAAGACGGATATTGGTTTCAGTTTCACTATCATACATGCGATGATGGGTTTCAAGCCCATCATGAACTCGGGAAAATCTACTGGTCAAAAAATACGCCGCCGAACTGGCGTACATAATCGCCTACGGTTCTTTCCTGATTTTGCGCGTTTTTTCCCGCTTCGTTCTATGATATGATTTTCATAGATTGAAAGAAGCGGGGGAACCACGATGAAACGGCTGTTCACTAGTTTGTTGGCGGCGCTGTTCGCCGTTCCGCTTCTATCGTTCTCACCGTATCCGGCTGCCCATGGCGTGCTGCTTGAAGAAAGCAGCCTTGGTCTTAGGGGTGTTCCGTCTCATGATGTGCTTGGCCGCATCATCATCGTGCCGGAGACGGAGTTTTCCGCCTCTGAAGCGAATGAAATGATCCGGACGCTCGCCCGCATTGATCGCACGATTTTAGAGCAGGCGGCGGACCACCATATTTACATCCAACTGTTGACCGGCCCGATCACCGATGAGCCGACGGCCCGCCATTTGCGCGGAAAAACGCCGCGCGGTTATATGCCGGGTTCGAAAACATGGGATGACGTGCCGGGCATCGGTGGGTCGCATTTAGTGCTTGTCCGCCTCGGCCATAGCGAAAAAGGAAAAGGGCATGGCTCGGTCAATTTGGAGCTGCATGAGTTTGCTCATTCGCTCGATTACATCGTATTTGACCGCATTCATGAAACGGACGAATTTCAAGCGATTTGGCGGGAGGAGGCGCCGCGGCTCTTTCCTGGCGAATATTATTTTTTGACTTATCCGGAAGAGTATTTTGCCGAGTCGTTTGCCTATTATTATGCAAGCGACAAGACGCGGCAAACGTTGCGGGCGGCAGCGCCGAGAACATATGCGTTGATCCGCGGATTGGCGGAACGGGCCTCGTAAAAGGCTCGTTTTTTTATGGACAAGTGGTTCACCATGCGTCGCTTTATGGTATGATAGAGCGTGAGGTGAGAACATTGCGGCAATATTTGCAGCTTTTGGAGGATATTTTGGAAAACGGCGTCGAAAAAGAAGACCGCACGGGCGTCGGCACGCTGTCGGTGTTCGGCCGCCAGCTCCGCTTCAACTTGCAAGATGGATTTCCGCTCGTGACAACGAAAAAATTGCATATCCGCTCCATCATTTATGAACTGCTTTGGTTTTTAAAAGGCGATACGAACGTCCGCTATTTGCAGGAGAATGGCGTGACGATTTGGGACGAGTGGGCGGACGAAAACGGCGATCTCGGCCCGATTTACGGCGCGCAATGGCGCTCATGGAAAGGGGCGGACGGGAAAACAATCGACCAGATCGCGTGGGTCGTCGAGGAGATCAAACGAAATCCGAATTCACGCCGGTTGCTTGTGAGCGCTTGGAACGTAGCGGAATTAGACGAGATGAAGCTGCCGCCGTGCCATTATGCCTTTCAGTTTTATGTCGCGAACGGTCGGTTGTCGTGCATGTGGCAGCAGCGCTCCGTTGATACGTTTTTAGGGCTGCCGTTTAACATTGCCAGCTACGCGCTGTTGACGCATATGATCGCCCAGCAATGCGATCTCGATGTCGGCGAACTCATTTTCACCGGCGGTGATGTCCATTTGTACAAAAACCATCTCGAACAGGCGAAACTGCAGCTGACGCGCGAGCCGCGCCCGCTGCCGAAGCTCGTGATCAAACGGAAGCCGCCGTCCATTTTCGATTACGAATACGACGATTTTGAAATTGTCGGCTACAACCCGCATCCGACGATTAAAGCACCGGTGGCTGTGTAAAGGAGAGGACGCGATGATTTCGCACATTGTGGCAATGGATGAAAACCGGGTGATCGGCAAAGACAACCGCTTGCCTTGGCATTTGCCGGCCGATTTGGCGTATTTTAAACGGGTGACAATGGGCCATGCCATCGTGATGGGGCGCAAGACGTTTGAAGCGATCGGCCGGCCGCTTCCCGGCCGCGATAACGTCGTTGTCACGCGCAACCGCTCGTTTCGTCCGGAAGGCTGCCTTGTGCTTCATTCGCTCGAGGAAGTCAAGCAATGGATCGCATCGCGCGCTGATGAAGTGTTTATCATCGGCGGGGCCGAACTGTTTCGGGCGACGATGCCGATTGTCGACCGGCTGTATGTGACAAAAATTTTTGCTTCCTTCCCCGGCGATACGTTTTATCCGCCCATTTCTGACGATGAATGGGAAATCGTTTCCTATACGCCAGGAGGGAAAGATGAAAAGAATCCGTATGAACACGCCTTTATCATTTATGAGCGGAAAAAGGCGAAATAGATGGGACACGGGCATGGATATGCGTTTGTCGTTGGCGTACGAAACGTTTGCGAGACGCCCCCAAAAACGGGGCGTCTTTTTGTTTGAGATCGGAACATTTTGAAAACGTGTTTCTGCATAGAAGCGGGGCGAAAAAGGAACGATAATCAATAGAACCACAATGGAAATGGAGGAAGACGATGAAACATATCGTTCCGTTTGTCGTCAAGCTCGCTGCTTGGAGCGTCGTCTTGTTTTCGATGTTTACGATCTTCGATGCCCCGCTTTCCTTGATTTCACTCATGACGATCGTGACGGCGCTTGTTTCTTATATGATCGGCGATCTGTTCGTGTTGCCGCGCGTCGGCCATTTTGTCGCTGCCGCTCTTGACGTGCCGCTTTCCTTTTTGCTTATTTGGCCGGTCAGCTTTGCCCTCATTGCCCCGTCCGTCAACATGGCATACGGCGCGTTTTTCAGCGCCTTGGCGATCGGGGCGGTTGAAGCGTTTTTCCATTTGTATATGGAAAACCATGTGCACGAAGAAGCAAGACGGGAAGAAGCGCACCGCTGGTATGATGAAGGAAGATGGGCGACGGAATTTGCCGAGGAAGAAGAGTTCAAAAAAGAGGACGACCGGGCATAGCGCCGGTCGTTTTTTCTGTCCGCTTGCGCATGAAGAAGTAGTTCGCCGTACATATGCTGCACAATTCGCCGCGTTGCCGTCTGGCAGGACGGCTAGAGAGAGGTTTCGAGCAGGAAGGACGGCGCTCATCGGATGGCGTCAGTCCAAAAGCGTGAATCCGGTCGGCGGAAGCGTCCGGTAAAGCGGGATAATCGCGATGATCGCGAGCCAGCCCATCTTCACTCAAAAACTTTTCGAAAATTCCCTTTTCTTTTTGCGGATTTGTGATATAATCTACAAATCAAAGACAACTTAGAAAAGAAAGGGAACGAGAGCATGGAACAACAGCTGAAACGGAAGCAAGGGGCGGTATACGTCGAGGACATTTTGATCGCGTATCATACGCTGAAGGATGTTGTTTTCCATACGCCGCTGCAAAAAAATCCGCTGTTATCCGAGCGCTACGAGTGCAATGTCTACTTAAAGCGCGAGGATTTGCAAGTCGTGCGTTCGTTTAAGTTGCGCGGGGCGTACAACCGGATGAAGCATTTAACCGATGAGGAGCGGAGAAACGGGGTGGTATGCGCCAGCGCCGGCAACCATGCCCAAGGGGTGGCCTATTCATGCCGGGCGCTTGGCGTGCACGGGAAAATTTATATGCCGGCGACGACGCCTCGGCAAAAAGTGTCGCAAGTGCAGCTGTTTGGCAAAGACATGGTCGAGATCGTGCTTGTCGGCGACACGTTTGACGATTCCTACAACGAAGCGGTGAAGTGCGCCGAGGCGGAAGGGCGGACGTTCATCCATCCGTTTGATGATGAATACGTCATTGCCGGACAGGGGACGATTGGCGTCGAGGTGTTAAACGACTGTGATGAACCGATCGACTTTTTGTTCGCCAGCATCGGCGGCGGGGGATTGATGGCCGGACTAGGGACGTATGTGAAAAGCATTTCTCCGTCCACCAAAGTCATCGGGGTCGAGCCGGCTGGCGCCCCATCGATGAAAGCGGCGCTCGAGCGCGGACATGTGGTGACGCTCGATGAAATCGACAAGTTCGTTGACGGCGCTGCCGTCAAGACGGTCGGGGAAAAGACATTCGCCTTATGCCGCGGGGTGCTTGATGACATCGTCGTCGTTCCGGAAGGAAAAGTATGCACGACGATTTTGGAGCTGTACAACGAAAACGCCATTGTCGCTGAACCGGCAGGGGCGCTGCCGATCGCCGCGCTTGATTTTTACAAGGAACAAATCCGAGGCAAAACAGTCGTCTGCGTCATAAGCGGCGGCAACAACGACATCGACCGGATGCAGGAAATCAAAGAGCGTTCGATGATTTACGAAGGACTGCAGCACTATTTCATCGTCAACTTCCCGCAGCGGGCTGGGGCGTTGCGTGAGTTTTTGGATGAAGTGCTTGGGCCGACCGATGACATCACCCGGTTTGAATACACGAAGAAAAACAACAAAGAAAGCGGACCGGCGCTTGTGGGCATCGAACTGAAACGGCGCGAAGACTACGCGCCGCTCATCGAGCGGATGAAGAAAAAAGGCTTCCCGTTCCAAGAAGTGAACAAAGACCCGAACTTGTTCCATTTATTGATCTAACGAAAAA
Organism: Geobacillus sp. PLS 41; assembly: GCF_056494105.1. NCBI lineage: Bacteria > Bacillati > Bacillota > Bacilli > Caryophanales > Anoxybacillaceae > Geobacillus > Geobacillus sp. PLS 41. The sequence goes on from NZ_CM151395.1 coordinate 2,299,373, forward strand.
AGACGAAAAAAGTCGGAACAAATTCGCCGCATTCCGACATACTTTTTCACCGGATTGGTGTATAATAAAAGTAAATCGGTGAAAAAGAGGATTGATATTTTGCTATTCAAAAGCCTCGAGTTTCAAAACGCGTATGGGCAGAAGGTCAAGATTATCGAAATTCCAGTATTGGAGGAAGAGAATACGTACCGATTCATGGTCCAACTGCGCTTGGAGGCGTTTATTGCAAAAGTGTATCGGTCGAGAACAAACCGTTCCGTTTACTCGTTCCGCGAACATTTGAAGAAAGTGCTGAAATGGCCGGTATATGAACAGATCTTTAAAGAAACAGTGTTGAAACATAACGCGTAACGATGGTTGTTTTGCCCATTGCGGCAAAACAACTTTTTTTGGGTGGGATTTTCGCTGGTTTCATTATATAATGGAAACGAGATGACGCCAGGCATAGGAGTGAATCAATGAAAAAAGTAAAAATTGTGACCGACTCGACGGTTGATGTGCCGTCTTCGGTGCTCGCCGAGCACGGCATTGAAGTCGTTCCGCTTCATTTGACGGTTGACGGCGAGGCGTTTGTCGACCGGGTGACGATCACACCAGGGCAGTTTATGGCGAAGATGAAGGCAGCGCGTGAACTGCCGAAAAGCTCGCAACCGTCGGTCGGTGAGTTTCTAGCTGTCTATGACCGGCTCGGGGCGGACGGAAGCGAGATCATATCGATCCATATGGCCGGCGAGCTGAGCGGCACGGTCCGTTCGGCTGAGCATGCGGCGGCCCTGACCAAAGCGAACGTGACGGTCGTCGATTCCCAATTCATTTCGTATGCGCTTGGATTCCAAGTGCTTGAAGCCGCCCGCTTGGCGAAGGCGGGTCGAAGCGTTGACGAGATCATCCGGCGCTTAGACGACGTGCGCCGTCGTACGCGGCTGTATGTGGTGCTCGATACGCTCGATCATTTAGCGAAAGGCGGCCGCATCGGCCGCGGCAAAGCGCTCGTCGGCTCGTTGCTGCGCATCAAGCCGATCGCTGCGCTTGTTGACGGGCTGTATACACCGGTGTCGAACGTGCGCAGCTTTTCGCAAGCCATCGCCGATTTAGCGGGCCGGTTGGTTGAGGAGAAGGCGGAAGCGCCGGTGCGCGCGGTCGCCATTGCCCATGCCGATGCCGGGCGCTGGGCGGAGCGGCTGAGAGAAGCAGTCGCTGAGGCGATCGGTTCTGTGCCGGTTGACATTGTTGAAACGACGCCGGTTATTTCGATTCATACCGGACCCGGCGCGCTTGCGCTGATGTATTATACGGAAGAAGGGGAGCACAAGGGGTCGGGCGCAGTTTGAAACAAAGCGATACAGGATGAAAGGGACGAGCAGTGGATGTGGAAACGAATCATGATGATGGCAGCCGTTTGTTTGCTGGCGGCGTGCGGAAAAACGATTCCGGACGCCAAAAACTGGCCGGTGGAGGACTTTACGTTTGTCGATCAGACGGGCAAGCCGTTTGGGCTTCGCGACTTAAAAGGAAAAGTGTGGGTCGCCGATTTTATTTTTACAAACTGCGAGACCGTTTGTCCGCCGATGACGGCCCATATGGCGAAATTAAAACAAATGGCAAAGAAAGAAGGACTGGATGTCGAGTTTGTCTCCTTCAGCGTTGATCCGGAAGTCGATACGCCCGAAAAACTGGCGGCGTATGCGAAACAATTTACAGACGACCTATCAAACTGGCATTTGCTGACCGGATACAGCCCGTCTGAAATCAGCGAGCTGGCGCAAAAAAGCTTTAAAACGATCGTGCAAAAGCCGGCCAATGGCGATCAAGTCGTGCATGGCACCAGCTTTTATTTGGTCGGGCCAGACGGAAAAGTGGTTCAGACGTACAGCGGCGTGCAAGATGTGCCATACGAAACAATTTTAGAGCATATCAAAATCGTGCAGTCGTCGCAATGAGGCAAAAACGGCTACCGCCTTTTTGCCTTCTTTTCGTCTTTCCCCTTGTTGCGGCAAAAGGCAGGTGTCAAACAATGAGACGGTGGGGATGGTTGTTGTGCTGCTGGCTGCTCGCCGGATGCGTGTCGCTTTCGGCGGGCGGAAAGCCGGAGCGCCCGCATGAAGCCGCCGTCAAGCAGACGGAAGCAAAGCCGCTTCCGAAAGATATACATTTGGTCGCTTTAGGCGATTCGTTGACGGAAGGAGTGGGGGACGGCGAAAGGAAAGGCGGGTATGTCGGCCGCCTTGTCCCGCTCCTTTCGGCAGAAGACGGGGTGCGGACAGTCACCGTAGCGAATTTCGGGAAACGCGGACGGCGCATCGCTGAATTGGAACCAGTCATTCACGCCCATCAAGCGGAGCTCGGGCGGGCTGATATGATCTTGATCACCATTGGCGGCAACGATGTGATGAATGTCGTCCGCTCGCACTTTTTAGACTTGTCGCGCCAGCGGTTTCAGCAAGCCACGGAAATATTTGCCGACCGACTGGATCATCTATTGATCTCGCTTCGCACGATCAATCCGGATGCGGTCATTGTGCTTGTGGGTCTATACAATCCGTTTTCCACGACGTTGCCGAATATTCCGGAAATCAATGATGTCATTACCGAGTGGAACAAGGCAAGCCAGGCGGTGCTTTCCCGTTATGACCGAACGATTTTCGTTGATATTCAAGACATCTTCATCGACCGCGACGAATTGCTTCATCGCGACGAATTTCATCCGAATGCCGCAGGATACGAACAGATGGCCATGCGAGTGCATGAAGCGTTAGATCAACAAAAAGAGTGGTGGGTAGGGAGCTTATTGCAATGAATTGGAAACGAGCGTTTTGGATGTTGGCGGCTGTCAACGCCGCGGTTCTTGTTTGGACTGTCGCCTGGCTGTTCGAACCCACTTCACCGGTGAAGCGGCCGGCGCGCCCAAATGTGGAGGGAGCTTCGTTTACAGTATACTCGAAGAAGGAGCATTTGAACGCCGTCATGAACGACTATTTGGCAGAAAAAACGAAAGGCCATCCGCTGCAATACCACGTTTGGCTCGCCGATCGCGTCTATGTTTCAAGCGAAATCCCCATTTTAGGCCGCTCGGTCGAACTTGTCGTCTCGTTTGTGCCCAAAGTAATCAAAGGAGGGAATGTCGAGCTCACGGAGCCGACGATTTCGCTCGGCGACTGGAAGCTGCCAGTGACGTATGTGCTTCGCTACTTGCAAAAGCACGCCCCGCTGCCGGATGAAGTGGCGATTGACCCGGAGCACACCCGCGTCTACGTCGCGCTCACGGACATTCGCTTTGGCAACGGCTATCAAGTGGCGGCAAAAAAAATCGATTTGGCCGCCGATGAGATCGTGTTTACCTTAACAATTCCGACGAAGCAGCACCAGTAAAAAAGGGCTGACCTAAAACGCACCCGCGTTTTGGGTCAGCCCCTTTTTTGCGATTGGGAGCTCCTTTGCCATCTGCTTTTCCGACGTTTTAGACGAGGCGCAGCCCTTTTGGATAAAAGTTTTTCACCGTTCCTTTCACTTCTTTCCCCCAGGCGAACGGAAATCCATCCACGGCCACAAGCAGCCAACCGCGGTCGCCGCCGGTGGAAAGCGTCTCGCCGCGCCAATATTGGACGATTTCGCGGCTCGCGCTCGATAGGTCAAGCACATGTTTCGCTTCCTCTGTCCGCAACGCCAAGGCAAGGGCATGGTTCGGCTCAAACCGCTCTTTTTTCACATCCCCTAAGTGCAACCCGGCGCGGACGATTTTCAAACCGGACAAATCCGGGCAACGCTCGGGCAACACAGTCAAATGGGCGCCAAATGACACGAACGTGCCGTCTCGCTCTGTCCGCAATGCCTCTTGTTCAAACTGGCGATACAGGCGGATAGCGGCTTTTGGCGCGCTCGATTTCGCCCACCGCCCTCGCCAAGGTGAGGTGGGCCGCTGTTTTTGGAGTTTGGCGACAAAATGCCCTTCCCCTTTCAGACGGTGCGGCCAAAGGCGGGCGGTGTGTACGAGATCGGATCGATTGGTTTTCGTCCATTCCGGCCGCCCTGGCTCGATGCCGCCGATTTTCGCAATGGGTAACAACTGCAAATCCTCGTACGTCTCAAGCAGCCATTCAATCGTTTGTTCGTTTTCCTCCGGAGAGAACGTGCACGTGGAATAGACGAGAATGCCGCCTTCTTTCAGCATCGCATAGGCGCTTTCCAAAATGCGCCGCTGTCTGGCCGCACATTCTTCCACATAAGCCGGGCTCCAAAACGAAGCGGCCTCTTCATCCTTGCGAAACATGCCTTCGCCGGAACAGGGGGCGTCGACTAAAATTTTGTCAAAAAAGCCCGGAAACTGCTCGGCAAGCGCCTCGGGAGTTTCATTGACGACAACGGTGTTCGTCAAGCCGAACCGTTCGACGTTCTCTGCGAGCGCTTTGACCCGTTTCGGGTGGATTTCGTTGGCGACAAGCAGCCCTTTGTTTTCCATCATCGCTCCAAGCTGGGTCGTTTTCCCGCCAGGGGCGGCGCACAAGTCAAGCACCCTCTCCCCAGGGGCGGGACGCAGCGCTTCGGCGACCGCCATCGCGCTCGGTTCTTGAATGTAATACAGGCCGGCCGTATGGTACGGATGCTTTCCCGGCTGTTCGTCCGGCTCATAATAAAACCCGGTCGGGCAAAACGGCACCGGGGAAAGGGAAAAGGGCGCCGTTTTTGCCCATGCGCCCGGGTCGGTTTTCAACGGATTGACGCGCAAGCCGTTGATTTTTTCATTTTCATAAACAGCGAAAAACTCGTCTGCTTCTTCATCAAGCAGCTTCTTCATTTTCGCGACAAATGCTTCCGGCAATCTCAACGCAGCAAACTCCTTTCTCCGTCCGTCGTCATGAGCGTTTGCCTGGCCATTTCACTTTTGGCTCCGTTTTGTTCAAGATGCGTTGAATGTTGGCGCGATGACGATAAAAGATAAACGAAGCCAGCAACAATACCGCCACCGTCAATGGAATGTCGTCCGTGAAAAAGACGGTGTACACGACCGCATACAGCGCCGCGGCCATCGATGACAGGGAGACGTAGCGTGAAACAGCCAAGACGACAAGAAACACGGCGATGAGCGACAAAAAGAACAACGGCGAATAAAACAGCATCACCCCGCCTGATGTCGCCACCGCCTTGCCGCCGCGGAATTTGGCGAACACCGGATACATATGGCCGACCACGGCGATCGCCCCGGCCAAAAGCGGATGCACGGGGACGGAAAAAAGCATCGGCAAGCTCGCCGCCAGCGTCCCTTTTAGCATATCCCCGACAATGACGATCGTGCCCGCTTTCGCCCCGAGCACGCGGAACGTGTTCGTTCCCCCGAGATTGCCGCTTCCATGTTCGCGGATGTCGATCCCGTAGCCGATTTTCCCGACAAGAAGGCCAAACGGAATCGAGCCGAGAAGATAAGCAAGAAGCAAAATGAGTGCGGTCATCGAATCAAACACCCTTTACTCAACAAGTTTGTGCATGTTTCTATTTTAACATGCATGAGCGAAAACGGTAGACAGGAATTTTGCATTTCAAGGACATAGCCGCTAAACTGAAAAGAAGAAACGGGCTGTCGGAAAGTCCGTCCGACCCCGGACAGATGAGAAAGGAGCGACCATGATGAAAACGACGGTTGTATGGAACGGAAACATGTCATTCAGCGGCCAAAGCGCTTCCGGTGTGGTGATTCCGATCGACGCCGCGAAAGACGTCGGCGGCAACGATTCAGGCGCTCGGCCGATGGAGCTGTTGCTTCACGCCTTGGCCGGCTGCACCGGCATTGACATCGTTTTAATCTTGCGGAAAATGCGGCTTGACGTCCGCGCGTTTTCGATGGAAGTCGAAGGAACGCGCGCCGATGACCACCCGAAGCGGTTTACCGACATTCATATTCATTATGCGCTCGAAGGCGATTTGCCGGAAGACAAAGTCGCCCGCGCCATTCGGTTGTCAAAAGAAAAATATTGTTCCGTTTCCCATTCGTTAAATGCCGCCATTACAGCGAGCTATTCGATCAACGGCGTGCGCGGGAAGGAGACGATCTAACAAGGAGAAGGGCTTGACGTTCATGGCCGTTTCGCGTGGCATAGCGTCGAATGACAATACGATGAAAAAGGTGTTCCGATACGATTAAAGGGCTGAAACAGATCGGCATCACCGGGTTTACCGTTTCGCAAGTCGTTGGGCGGGGAAAACAGAAGGACACGCAAGAAGTTTACCGAGGAAAAAACTACAAAGTGACGCTTCACCCGAAAGTGAAGCTGGAAATTGTTCTTTCCGATTTGGGATGAAAGATTTCGCAGGGTCAGCAGCGATTCATGCGCTCGGCGGCTTTGCGGCACTGGCGATCGCCAAGCGGCTTGGGCCGCGAAAAGGGCGGTTCAACTCGGACGGTAGTGTGAACGTATTTGCGCCGAGCAATATTCCGCTTGCTTCGGCTGGGGCGTTCATTTTATGGTTTGGCTGGTTTGCGTTTAATGCGGGCAGTACGCTCGACGCATCCAATAAAGCATTGGCATCGATCGCCCACAACACGATGCTGTCAGGGGCGGCCGGAGGCGCGTCGGCGCTCTTCGTGACGATGAAAAAGTACGGAAAAGCCGATCCAAGCATGGTCATGAACGGTGTATTGTCCGGTCTGGTGGCCATTACGGCCGGTTGCGCCTTCGTTTCGCAATGGAGCGCGGTGCTGATCGGTCTTGTGAGCGGCGTCATCGTCGTCTATGCGACGCTGTTTGTCGATGCATTGAAAATTGACGACCCGGTCGGTGCGGTGGCGGTTCATGGGTTTAATGGGGTGTTTGGCACGCTCGCCGTCGGCTTGTTCGACTCGACGCAAGGATTGTTGACGACCGGTCATGCGTCGTTGTTCATCACCCAACTGCTTGGCGCGTTGACAGTCATCGTTTGGGGCTTCGTCAGCGGTGCGCTCATCGCGAATGTGTGCGACAGCACGGTCGGGCTCCGGGCGACAGAGCGTGAGGAAGAAGAAGGTCTCGATATGGCGTACCACGGCATTCCGGCTTACAATGAACTCGAGCGGTTTGCCGATCTCCCGGGCGGGTTGTACGATTTTGAGGAGACGACCGGCATTCGCGTTGCTCCGTTAAACAAGAAAAACGCGGTCGGTTGAACGCTCTCCCACCTACGCTTGTGCTTCGAGGTGGGAGATTCTTGGGAACACCCGCCCCACGGCAGGCTGTCCATCGAGCTAAAAAAGAAAGGCTGTCCGATCAACAGACTCTATCGGGCGGTCTTTTTTGTTTCTGTTGTTCTCAACAGTCAGTTGTGAATTTACAAAATATTTACGAAAAATCATCCTTTCTGCTCTATCATTGTACTGACTCGCAAGGATATAATGGGAGTGAACGAGAAGGCGAGAGAAAGGGGAACCGGGAATGAAGAATTCCAAACGATGGGGAAGACGGGTGCTATCCGCATTGGCTGCTGCAGCGGTGCTGGCCGCGGCTCCAGTTGGGGCGGCAGGGAACGGGAAAAGCAAGGGGAAGCCGCCTGCTTCTTCGCACCGTTATATTGAGGTGCAGCTGTTAGGCATTAACGACTTCCACGGCCAGTTGAATGTGACGAGAAAAGTCGGCGGGCGGGAAGTTGGACGGGCTGATTATTTAGCCGCTTATTTGAAACAGCGGGAGGCGGAAAACAAAAATACGCTGCTCGTCCATGCCGGCGATGCGGTTGGCGCCAGCCCGCCGGTATCGGCGCTGCTAGAGGACGAGCCGACGATCGAAGTGCTCAATAAGCTCGGCTTTGACGTCGGCACCCTTGGCAACCATGAGTTTGATGAAGGAGTAGCGGAAATGCTCCGCTTGATCCATGGCGGATATCACCCGGCGACCGGCGATTTCGCCGGAGCAGATTTTCCGTACGTGAGCGCCAACGTCGTTGATGCGCAAACGGGAAAGCCGATTCTCCCGCCATATGTGATTAAGCGGGTCAACGGCATGCCGATCGGATTGATCGGCGTCACGCTCACGGAAACACCAACGATTGTGACGCCAAGCGGCGTCGCGGGAGTCAAGTTCATCGATGAAGCAACAGCGATTAACAAAGCGGTCCGGGAACTGAAGAAAAAAGGGGTGCAAACGATCGTCGTTCTCGCCCATAACCCAGGCGTATCCAATCCGGATGGGACAAACGCAAGCGGGGAAATTGTCGATATCGCCAAAAATGTCGATGATGAAGTCGATGTGATTTTCGCCGGTCATAACCATGCCTATTTAAATGCGGTTGTGGACGGCAAGCTGCTCGTTCAGTCGTATTCGTACGGCACGGCGTTTTCTGATGTCGATTTGAAAATCGACCCGCGTACGAAAGACGTCGTCGCCAAAAAAGCGGAGATCGTGACGACCTATCATGACGGCATCACTCCGGACCCGGAAATCCGTGCCCTCGTCGAAAAATATGAAGCGAAAGTGGCGCCGCTTGTCAATCAAGTCGTCGGCACAGCAGCCGAAACGATCACCGATGAACAAAACGAAAGCGGCGAGTCCGCCTTGGGCAATTTGATCGCCGATGCCCAGCGGGCGGCGATGAAAACCGATTTTGCCTTTATGAACCCGGGCGGCATTCGCGCCGATATTGAACAAGGCGAAGTGACGTGGGGCGAATTGTACAACGTTCAGCCGTTCAACAACCAGCTCGTGAAAATGACGCTCACCGGCGCGCAAATCCGCCAGCTTTTGAATCAACAATGGCAGCCAACCCAAACGCGCATGCTGCAAATCTCCGGCCTCCGCTATACATGGAGCGCCAGCAAGCCGGTCGGAGAAAAAGTCATTGACATTCAGCTTCCTGACGGCACACCGCTAAAACCGGACGCCGAGTACACGGTGACAGTCAACAGCTTCCTCGCCGACGGCGGCGATGGGTTCACGGTGTTGACGCATGGGACAAACCGCGAGGTCGGCCCGGTCGATTTGGATGCCCTTGTCTCGTATATTCGCGGTCTTGAGCAACCGTTCTCAGCACGGATCGAGGGGCGGATCAACCGGCTTCCGTAACAGGTGTTGACCGAGGAAAAAGGATGGAAGGGCGAACGGTCGCTTATCTAATGAAGAAGGTGTCCCCAAAAGACTCGGGACACCTTTTCTTTACTCCTAATGGGCGGGCTTGCAGCCGCTTGTGCTTGGACGATCGAAAAAAGATCGTTCAAGAGAGTTTTTCCGCAGATCAAGATGCTTTTTGCTCGAACAGCTTGATGATCTCCACGATCACTTCGGCCGCTTTCACCATATTGTCGGCGGAAATGTATTCGTAGCGGCCGTGGAAGTTTTCGCCGCCGGCGAAAAGGTTCGGCGTCGGCAGCCCCATGTAGGAGAGCTGCGACCCGTCTGTACCGCCGCGGATCGGTTTCACCTTTGGTTCAATGCCCAAGTTCGTCATCGCTTCGTGGGCGATGTCAACAATGTGGCGCACCGGCTCGATTTTTTCGCGCATGTTGTAATATTGGTCGTTGATTTCGAGAGTGATTCGGTCGTTTCCATATTTTTGCGCAAGCGAAGCCGCGATCTCTTTCATTTTCGCTTTGCGAGCCTCAAACTGTTCGCGGTCAAAGTCGCGGATGATGTAATGAAGCTTCGTTTCCTCTACACTGCCTTGGAACGAAAGCAAATGGTAAAACCCTTCATATCCTTCCGTATGCTCAGGCGCCTCATGGGCTGGCAACTGCTGCTCGAACTCCATGGCGATTTTGATCGAGTTGATCATTTTTCCTTTCGCTGTGCCCGGATGGACGTTTTTGCCTTTGATCGTGATTTTCGCTTCGGCAGCGTTAAAGCTTTCATACTCCAATTCGCCAAGCGGCCCGCCGTCGACCGTGTAGGCAAATTGGGCGCCGAATTTGGCAACGTCAAATTTATGCGGCCCGCGGCCAATTTCCTCATCCGGCGTAAAGGCGACGCGCACTTTGCCGTGCTTGATTTCCGGGTGTTGAATGAGATAGTTCATCGCGGTCATAATTTCGGCGATTCCGGCTTTATCGTCAGCACCAAGCAGCGTCGTCCCATCGGTCGTGATGAGCGTATGCCCTTTGTAGTGAGCGAGCTCCGGGAAATCGTTTGGCGACAAGATGATGCCTTGTTCTTTGTTTAACACGATGTCCCCGCCGTCGTACGAGTCAATCAATTGCGGGTTGACGTTGGCTCCGGTAAATTCCGGCGCGGTGTCCATATGAGCCAAAAAGCCGATCACTGGCACGTTTTTGTCCGTATTGGCCGGCAACGTCGCCATCACGTAGCCGTTGTCATCGATCGTCACATCTTCCATCCCGATCGCCTTCAGCTCTTCGACGAGCATTCTCGCCAGCTCCCACTGTCCCGAAGTCGATGGGCACGTATGGCTGTTTGGATCGGATTGAGTGTTGACTTTCGCGTAGCGGATGAAGCGTTCGATGAGTTCCTGTTTCATTGGTTCATCTCCTTATGTATAAGTTTTTCTGGATCAGCGAATCATTCCGCCGATGCAGTGAGAAAAAAGAGGCGGTTTCCGTTTTATTTTACCATATGCGGCTTCAAACGGTAAAAAAGAGGGGACCATTTCCTACTTGGCGCTATGATGCCCCAAAGTTGGCGTACTGGCGTACGGACGCTGCCATTACAGGCGCCGGCGGCAGAGGACGGTTATGGTATAATGAAAAGGCCAGTGTCTCGTCAGAAACGCGAAAGTAGGTGCTTTCTGCCTCGTGCGGATGAAACAAATGGAAAGGAGAAGCCAAACCATGTCATTCAGCTACGTGTCTCATCTGTATTGTCCGAAGTGTGAACGTACATACGATGTCGACCAAATCCATCAACTTTGCGAATGCGGTTCGCCGCTTCTTGTCGCTTACGACTTGGAGGCGATGCGCCAAAAAGTCAAGAGGGATGTGCTGAGGGAACGTGAAGCGAATTTATGGCGTTATCATGAGTTGCTGCCGGTAAAGCATCCTGAACATATCGTGTCGCTCGGCGAAGGGATGACGCCGCTTGTGCCGATGCCGCGCTTAGGACGGGAAATCGGCATTGAAGCGCTCTACATGAAAGACGAAGGGGTTATTCCAACAGGGACGTTTAAAGCCCGCGGCGCGGCGGTTGGGATTTCTAAAGCAAAGGAATTGGGCGTCAAACAGCTCGCGATGCCGACAAACGGCAACGCGGGAGCGGCGTGGTCGCTATACGCGGCGCGGGCGGGCATTCAGGCGACAGTCGTCATGCCGGTTGAGGCGCCGGAACTGACGCGAAAGGAATGCGCCATCGCTGGGGCGGAATTGTATTTCGTCAACGGCCTCATTAGCGATGCCGGGCAAATCGTCGCCAAAGCGATCCGCGAATACGGCTGGTACGATGCGTCGACGTTGAAAGAACCGTACCGGATTGAAGGGAAGAAAACGATGGGGCTGGAGATCGCCGAACAATTCTCGTGGCAGCTCCCGGATGTCATTTTGTATCCGACCGGCGGCGGCGTCGGGTTGATCGGCATTTACAAGGCGATCAAAGAACTGCAGGCGCTCGGCTGGGTGGACGGCCGCATGCCGCGGCTGGTCGCTGTGCAGGCCGAGCATTGCGCGCCGATCGTCAAGGCGTGGAAGGAGAAAAAACGTGAATCGGAGTTTTGGCCGAACGCCCATACAGTGGCGTTTGGCATCAATGTGCCGAAAGCGCTTGGCGACTTTCTTGTTCTTGAGGCGGTGTATGAGACGGACGGTTGCGCTATTGCCGTCAACGATGAAGCGATTTTGGCTGAACAGCGGACGGCAGCCGAACTCGAAGGGGCGTTCATTTGCCCGGAAGGAGCGGCGGCGTTTGCGGCGGCCCAAAAGCTGCGCGAGAGCGGTTGGATTCGTGATGGGGAGACGGTCGTCGTGCTCAACACGGGGACGGGATTGAAATACGCCGATTTGGTTCAAGTCGCCCCACCGGTGCTCGAACCGGAAGATTCGCTTCCGATGCGGGAATAATCAAGCCGCAAGCAAAAAATCGTAGACAAATCCAAAAAGGAATTGTATACTAAATTCATCGGAATAATGAAAAAACGGATAAGCGATTCATCTTCGGGGCAGGGTGAAATTCCCGACCGGCGGTGATGAGGCGCTTGGCCTCTCAGCCCGCGAGCCGCAAGGCAGGATCCGGTGCGAGTCCGGAGCCGACAGTATAGTCTGGATGGGAGAAGATGAAGGTTTGCCGGCGTTCGTTTTGGCGCATGCGAACGTCTAGTTGCGCACACCCTTTTTCTCCCTTAAGCCTCGTTCGGTTTAAGGGAGTTTTTGTTGGCGCTCGCGGCGGCAGCCTTCTTCTTGTGAGGATGAATCACGAGAAGGGGAGGAGAACAAACATGAAACGCATTTCCATCCGCGCCTTTGTCGGCATCGGAGTGTTGGGCGCCATGGCGCATGTGCTCATGATGCTCAACTTTCCGCTGCCGCCGTTTCCGAACTTTTTGCTTGTCGACTTCAGCGACATCCCGGCGCTTGTCGCCGCGCTGTTGTACGGCCCGCTCGCCGGCGTGGCGGTCGAACTCTTGAAAAACGTGTTGAACTATGTTTTTGTCGGCAGTGCGACCGGCGTTCCGATCGGCCAAATCGCCAACTTTACCGCTGGGGCGGCGTTTATTTTGCCGGTTTCCTATATTTATGGGAAAGCCGCATCGAAAAAAGGCTTGCTGCTGGGGTTGGCGGCGGGAACAGTGACAATGGCGCTCGTCATGAGCGTGCTCAACTACTACGTCTTTATGCCGGCGTACACCCTTTTCCTTGGCGCTCCGCAGATGAGCGCGCCGGAAGCGAAGGCGTTGGTGGTATCGGCGATTTTGCCGTTTAACGCCGTCAAAGGAGCGATGGCGGCCATCGTATTTCAGCTTCTCTTTTGGCGTCTTCGTGCTTGGCTTGAGAAACAAGCGGCATCCCGCCAAGCCGCTTGATGATCAAAAAGCGAGGGATTTCCGACCCCTCGCTTTTTGCTTTGTCAAAAGCGAATCCGCGGCACCCACTCGGCAAACCGCTCCTCTTTAAACGGATTGGCGGTCATCGAATAGCCGCGCTCCTCCCAATAGCCCGGCTCATCTTCCTTCATAAAGCGGATGCCCGACGCCCATTTCGCCCCTTTCCATAAGTAAAACGTCGCTGGCGGGATGAACCGGAGCGGATAGCCGTGCTTCGGCGAGATGTCCTGCCAGTCGTGATGCTTGTCTTTCCATCGATAGACAAACAAGGCATCGTCGCCCATGAGCGCCTCAAGCGGCAAGTTCGCCGAATAACCGAACCGGTCGCCGTTTAAATATCCGTAAATTTTCACGTATTTCACATCAGGATCTAGCTCCACAAAGCGCAAAAACTCGCGGAAGGCGATGCCTTCAAACGTCGTGTCGAATTTTGACCATGTTGTGACACAATGCATATCGATGGTTGAAACCGTCTTCGGCAGCTGCATCACTTCTTGATACGACAGCGAAACTTCCTCTTTCACATCGCCGAACAATCGGAAATTCCACGTCGCTTCATCGAATTCGTACACATCGCCCTCATGCAAAATCGGCCATTTTTCCGTTTCGAATTGGCCGGGAGGGAGTTGTTTGGTCATGGTTGGCACCTCCTTTTTCTGCTAAATTTCTCTTAATTATTCATGATACAAAATAGGGGCAAGGGATGCAACGAAGAGGGGGCTTGATGTATCATGACGGGTTCGGTCAAGTTGATGTTTTATTTTGTAAAGTAAATTTTCGGTAAGTATTTATTGATTTTTAATTTTTCCCAATTATATAATGATAATAACAAATTTGAAACTATTGTTCCGAAATGTGGAACGACAGATGGAGGAGAGGGGGATGCCGACTAAGAAATAGAGTGGGGTGAACGACGTAACGATTTGTATTAACATTTGCCGTAAAATGTGCTGGAGAGGAGAAGAGAAACATGGTGCTCATTGGAGTGTTGATCGTCATCATCGGCTTCATTGTTCGCATTAATCCACTTCTTGTCGTGACAGCGGCTGGATTGGCGACAGGATTGCTCGCCCATCAATCGCTGTATGACATTATTGAACAATTTGGAACAGCGTTTACGACCAACCGGTATATGGCGGTGTTCATCGCCACATTGCCCGTCATCGGCATTTTGGAACGTTTTGGATTGCGTGAACAGGCAGAAAGTGTCGTGGCGAAAATCAAAGCCGCGACAACAGGACGAATCTTGACCGCTTATTTGATCATCCGGGAAGCGGCTGCAGCGGCTGGGCTTACTTCCATCGGCGGCCATGCTCAAATGGTTCGTCCGCTCGTCGCTCCTATGGCAGAAGGAGCGGCGGAAGCGAAATACGGAAAACTGCCGGATCATGTCCGGGATGACATTCGCGCTCATTCCGCAGCGGTGGACAATATCGGGTTGTTTTTTGGCGAGGATGTGTTCATCGCCATCGGAGCGATTTTGTTGATGAAAGGATTTTTTGATCAAAACGGCATTCCTTCTGATCCGCTGCATATGGCGTTATGGGCGATCCCAACGGCCGTGGCCGCGCTGATCGTTCACAGCATCCGCCTGCATCGGCTGGACCGCTCGCTTCACAAGCTCTTTCATCGGGAGAATGGAAAGGGGAGAGAGTGAATGTGGTTGTCCATTGAAGCGGTGTACATATTTTTAGGCATTGTGGTTGTGTTGGGAAGCTTGTGGACCTTTGCCGATCGTCAAAACCCGAAGCGCTTCACATCAGGGTTGTTTTATTTCCTTTATGGTGTGACACTGCTGTTCGGCAGCATCATTCCCCCGTTTTACACCGGAGTGCTTGTGCTTATCATGGTGGCCATTGTCGGAACCGGGGGATTGAAGCTCGGAAGCTACCAAGAGGCGACGCCGGAAGAGAGAAGACAACATCGCGATCGATTGAAACATCGCCTGTTCATTCCGGCCTTGTTGATTCCGGTTTTGACTGTCATCGGTGTGACATGGCTGAAAAATGTCAAGGTTGGAAACGCTTTTCTTTTCGATCCGAAAAACGTGACTCTTGTGTCTCTCGGGCTAGCGACGTTCGTTGCTTTGCTCGTCAGCATGGCGATGACTCGGACCACTCCGTTTATGGCAGTTAAAGAATCGCGCAGGCTGCTTGAATCAATCGGCTGGGCCGCCCTCTTGCCGCAGATGCTGGCAACGCTAGGGACGATTTTTACGACTGCTGGGGTAGGCACCGCTGTGTCCAATTTGGTAGGAAACATCATTCCGACTCATTCATTGTTTTGGATTGTGGTGGCCTATTGTATTGGCATGGCTTTGTTTACGATGATCATGGGCAATGCTTTTGCCGCGTTTCCGGTCATGACAGCGGGGATCGCTGTTCCACTGCTGATCAAACAATTTGGCGTCGATGCGAATCATGTGGCCGCCCTCGGGATGTTTTCCGGCTACTGCGGCACCTTGATGACGCCGATGGCGGCGAATTTCAACATCGTGCCCGCCGCCTTGCTTGATTTGAAAGACAAAAACCACGTGATTCGCGTGCAAGTGCCGACAGCGTTGATTCTGTTGGCGTTCAACATCGCTGCAATGTATGTGGTCACTCTCATGGATTTATAATCCGATAACGGGAAAGGACTGAAGATACGATGAAAAAAGTGCTCGTGACCGGATTTGATCCGTTTGGAGGAGAAACGGTGAATCCATCGCTGGAGGCGGCCAAGCAAGCAGCCGGATGGAAAAACGATCGGTATATCGTTGAAGTTCGGGAGATTCCAACCGTATTTGGCCAATCATTAGAAATCTTGCATGATGCAATGAAGCAAGTGGATCCCGATATTGTGATTTGCGTCGGACAGGCGGGAGGGAGAGCCGATATTTCCGTTGAAAGGATAGCGGTGAACATCAATGATGCCCGCATTCCCGACAACAAAGGTCATCAGCCGATTGACGAACCCGTTGTTCCAGGCGGGCCTGTTGGCTATTGGTCAACTTTGCCGGTCAAAGCGATTGTCCATGAGTTGAGGCGTCACGGCATACCAGCCTCTGTCTCTTATACAGCGGGAACGTTTGTCTGCAACCATGTGTTTTACGGATTGATGCATTATATTGCCCAAGTGAAGATGCCCATTCGGGCCGGATTTATCCATATTCCGTATCTGCCGGAACAAGCAGCCCGGCATCCAGGACAGCCTAGCATGGCGTTAGAAACGATTGTGAAAGGACTGCGGATTGCCATTGACGTGACGGTCGAACGTGAAGAAGATATCCAAGCGGTTGGCGGGCAAATTTGTTAAGGGGGATTCGTCCAGTTGCCTTTGACTTCAGCCTGCCCCTTCTGCTCGGCATGGATTTGGCTAAACAAAAAGCGGTCGCCATGGAGGTAGGAATGCAAAACTCCGGATTGAGCGTGGCAATTGCCACAGCGAATTTTTCACCCTTGGCGGCTGTTCCAAGTGCGATTTTCAGCGTGTGGCACAACAATATATATATATCCGAAGCGATCCTCGCGGCGATTTTCAGCCGGAGGGAAGAGAAGGACCATCTGATAGGATTAAAGGAAAAGTCAAGGGTGTAGAAGCAGGTGTAAACAGCGGTTTTGTAAGAGAGAGGCCGCTGTTTTCTATTGTGTATTGTAGTGGGGAAGCTATCTACCATAAGTTGTCCTTAATATTTTAAGATAGGTGTGCATAGAGAAAATAGAAGGGGCAAAAAATGCGAATGAAGAGGAGACTGAGAAGAACGCGCAGCCCCCCTTTTCATAAATCACCACCCTCTTCGACCGTCCTTAGGAATAATTTTCTCCTAATTGCACATCGTATCCAATAGAAACTTGGAAATAGGAGCGTCATGCCGATGGACGTACAAAGCGAGCGGCGATTTTTCCTTTTGGCGCTTGGCGTCATCGCCCTTTACGTGTCCCCGCTCTTTCTCCTTGGCGAAAACGCCCATATTCGCGTCCACGATAATTTGGATTCCAATATCGCTTGGTATAAGGTGCTCTCCGAAAGCGGAAAAATCACCGGGCCGCTTGACGCGAAGATTCCGCAAATCGCCAACGGCAAGTTGTCAAGAAATGCCCTCGGTTCGGAGTTGACCGGCATCGTCTGGCTGCACGCGTTATTTCCCACGATGACTGCTTATGCGCTCAGCCAAACGATCACAAGGGTGGTGGTATTTGTCGGCATGTATTTGTTGTTGAAAACGCATTTCCTGCCCGAGCCGCGTTGGATGGCTGTTCGCATCGGCGTGGCGCTCGCATTTGCGCTGACGCTGTTTTGGCCGTCGGGGATGTTAAGCACGCTCGGCATGCCGCTTGCGCTCTGGGCGTTTTTGAGCATCCGGAAAGGCGAGGGGGAGTGGAAACATTACGTCGCGCTCACGCTTCTCCCGTTTTATTCCAGCTTTGTGCTCGGGTTCTTTTTCTTTCTTGCCGCCATGGGCACTCTTTGGCTTTTGGATGTGCTGCGCGGGAAGGGGTGGAACATCCGCTTTTTGACTTCCATCGCTTACATGACGCTGTTGTATTTGCTTGTCGAGTACCGGCTTGTGTACTCGTTTTTATGGGAAGACGAGCCGACAAGCCGGGATGAGTACTTCCATGCCCGGTTGTCGTTTTGGCATTGCGTCCGCTTGACGTGGAAAAACTTTATCCTCGGCCACCATCACGTCATGACCGAGCATACCTTTTTTATTTTGCCGGCCTGGTTGATGGCCTTGTATCTCGTTTTCATGAAAAAACGATGGAAGCAAGAACGGTTATTTCTTTTCCTATTCGGACTGAATTTCGCCCTGTCGGCGTGGTACGCCTTTTGGTTTTATAAAGGGTGGCTGCCGCTTACCGAGCGGTTTCATTTTTTGGACACGTTTAACTTTGCCCGCTTTCATTTTTTGCGCCCGCTTGTCATTTATGTGCAGTTTGCGCTAGCGCTGAAAATCGTATGGCAATACAGCGAAAAAGGAGAAAAGTGGGCGAAGCGGCTGCTAGCGGCCCAAGTGATCTTGGTGTTTTTGATTAACGAAGAAATCGTCTTCCGCTACGAGCCGACGGTGAAGCAATTTTACGCGGAAAAACAGTTCCAAGAAATCAAGCAATACATCGGGCTCCCGGTGTCCGACTACCGCGTCGTCAGCATCGGCATTCACCCCGCCATCGCCCAATACAACGGGTTTTACACGCTCGATACGTACAACAACTTTTATCCGCTGTCATACAAATACGAGTTCCGCAAAATCATTGAACGTGAACTGGAAAAAAGCAAAACGATCCGCACATATTTTGACGAATGGGGCGGGCGTTGCTATATTTTTACAGCAGAACTTGGAAAACGGTATATGTTTACAAAACAGTCGAAAAAACGGCTGAAGAACTTGCAGCTGAATACAGAACAGTTGAAAAAAATGGGCGGCCGCTATATTTTCTCGGCGGTTCCGATTGACAATGCGGCGGAAAATGGACTCGTGTTGGACCGTGTATTCACGTCCGATGAGTCGGCGTGGACGATTTATTTGTATAAGGTGAATTGAAAACAGCGGCTTCTCTTGAAAAGAGAAGCCGCTGTTTTACGAG
The DNA here is from genome assembly GCF_056494105.1 of Geobacillus sp. PLS 41. Lineage (NCBI taxonomy): Bacteria > Bacillati > Bacillota > Bacilli > Caryophanales > Anoxybacillaceae > Geobacillus > Geobacillus sp. PLS 41. Next base: position 2,317,876 of record NZ_CM151395.1, read on the forward strand.
CCTAGCTACGGGGCTGATCCAACCGCGCAAGTTGCCGGTCGTGCCACCTTGAGAGCAGCCATAGGGCAATCAGTGTCCCAATCAATGTGCATACCATATCCCATTGGGTGTCCCAAATATCGCCTTGTGTGCCCAAAAAGTCTTTCGATGCCTTTCCTCCTTTGGAGATGATGGAGACGAGCCATTCGATGATTTCATACAGGGCGGCGATGGCGAGCGACATGCTTGTGACGATCGTGAAAAGCCAAGGGCCGCGCGACAGCGGCGTTTTCCGCAGCGCAATCTCCCTTAGGACGAGGGCGAACGTCCCTTTGAGGAAATGGCCAAACCGGTCGTAATGGTTGCGTTCGAAATGGAACGCATCTTTGATCCAGTTAAAAAAAGGAACTTTGGAGTAAATATAATGGCCGCCGATCAACATGAGGACCGCCAGCATGGCGATGATGACATACGACATCGTTGTCAGCCGGAAACGTTGATACAGGGCCATCACGATCACAAGCCCCACAAGCGCTGGGGCGACCTCAAGCGCCCACACCGCATAGCTGGTTGGACGAATGGCCGACCAAACGAACACAGCAGCGACGATCAGCAACAACAGCCCATGAATGCGGGTTTGCCTTGCTTGTTCCACCTTTTTTTCTCCTTGGAACAGCGAGATTCGTCTATGATCATTATTCGGAAAAACGCGGATTTTATGCGCTTGATGAAAACGTCGGAGTTTCAGCGGGCTATAAGAACCAGAGAGGAAGGGGCCGTGAAGATGCGGCGCGAAGTAACAGGCAAGGTGGGGGGATACCTCGGGTAGGGAAACATTCCTAATTTTCAACGAGGACGCGAATGTATATTCGCATTTGTTTGATTTGATGGTATAATGAAACATGCACAGCCATATGCAGGGTGGGCAGTGGCCACTCCCTGAACGAAAGGGGGTGGTGCTGATGATGTCGATTGCCGACGCGCTGACGCTTATGATTGCGTTTGCGTCACTCATCGTCGCGGTGATCGCCGTATCCAAAGACAAAAAGTAACCCACCCTGCTAGGCCGAGGCGAGGGTAGGTTACGATGCCCGAGGCTTGGGCCACTGCGCTTCTTGCAGCGGCTGTGTATGGACAGGGCATTGGTGGCCGCCAATGCCCTGCTTTATTGTACGTTCCTTCTTCTTTATTATACGCGTATAAAGAAGGGGATGACAAGAACTTTAGAGAAAGGGACAGTGAAGATCGAAAAAAATGAAAAAGAGGGTTGACTCTTTCATTTTTTTATAGTAAATTTTACATTGTCGTTCCGATTCTGAAGGAACTGAAATATAAAGATACAAAAAAACTTGACAAACTTTTGGATTGCTTTATAATAGAAATCGTCGCCATTGCCTAGTGGTGATAGCGGAGGGGAAACACCCGTTCCCATCCCGAACACGGAAGTTAAGCCCTCCAGCGCCGATGGTAGTTGGGGCCAGCGCCCCTGCAAGAGTAGGTCGCTGCTAGGCAAACAACGTGGAGTATTAGCTCAGCGGGAGAGCACCACGTTGACAGCGTGGGGGTCACTGGTTCGATCCCAGTATACTCCACCATCATGGGGCGTTAGTTCAGGGGGAGAACGCTTCGCTGGCAGCGAAGAGGTCAGGGGTTCAAATCCCCTACGCTCCATTGTATGCGGTCGTGGCGGAATGGCAGACGCGCTAGGTTGAGGGCCTAGTGGGGGCAACCCCGTGGAGGTTCAAGTCCTCTCGACCGCATCGCTCCAAACAGCTATGGAGGAGTACCCAAGTCTGGCTGAAGGGGTCGGTTTCGAAAACCGATAGGGGTGTCACAGCCCGCGGGGGTTCGAATCCCTCCTCCTCCGCCATAAATATTGACTTAGCTCAATTGGTAGAGACGAGCACCTGCTTCGTCGAGTCGGCTTCGAGTTGCCTCGACGCATCCTGCTTCCTCGAAACAGCTTGTAGAGGAAGAGGCACAGAGCACAACAATGAGCCACCTTCTTGCATTTATTTTATGCCGACTTAGCTCAATTGGTAGAGACGAGCATCTGCATCGTCGAATTTGCTTCGAGTTGTCCCGACGCACCCAGCTTCTTCGAATTGGCTGGTAGAGGAAGGGACACAACAGAAACCAACGAATCACGGTCTATTTATATCGTGCCGACTTAGCTCAATTGGTAGAGACGAGCACCTGCTTCGTCGAGTCGGCTTCGAGTTGCCTCGACGCATCCTGCTTCCTCGAAACAGCTTGTAGAGGAAGAGGCACAGAGCACAACAATGAGCCACCTTCTTGCATTTATTTTATGCCGACTTAGCTCAATTGGTAGAGACGAGCATCTGCATCGTCGAATTTGCTTCGAGTTGTCCCGACGCACCCAGCTTCTTCGAATTGGCTGGTAGAGAAAGGGACACAACAAATGAACAATGAGCCACGATTTATATCATAATTATGCCGACTTAGCTCAATTGGTAGAGCAACTGAATCGTAATCAGTAGGTTGCGGGTTCGAGTCCTGCAGTCGGCATCACGATTACGGAGGGGTAGCGAAGTGGCTAAACGCGGCGGACTGTAAATCCGCTCCCTTTGGGTTCGGCGGTTCGAATCCGTCCCCCTCCATTTTTATTTCTTATAAGCGGGCCTATAGCTCAGCTGGTTAGAGCGCACGCCTGATAAGCGTGAGGTCGGTGGTTCAAGTCCACTTAGGCCCATCACTTATGATGGACGACAAGAATGATTCTTGTCGTCTTTTTTGCGTTGTCGCTAAAGGCATAATGTGCTCTACCATCTCCATGGAGAATCCTCTGACTTTCACATGTCAACGAAAGGGTGCCCCCGTTCAGACACCCTCCCTTGGTTTTTACTTGAAAGTGGTTTTAGCAGAGAAACTTCCGCTTCAAACAAAACTAGAAGCCGTTCACGGAACGATAGTCCGTTTGCCTAATGGACGTACTTCCCATAATCAGGGGTAGCGATACGGTCAAAATCACGGGCGAGTTTTGTCAACCCTTCACGCAGCTCTTTGCCGGCGACAGGAGCACCGTGTCCGGTGATGGCGACTGACGGAAAGAGTGCGGCTAACTTGCGCACCGACTCGCGGGCGGCGCGCCAATCGATGGTATAATAGCGCGGCGGGCCGCTGATTTCGATTTGTTGGGTCAACACTTTATACAGTGAATCTTGGCGGACGGTGACGAACGCGTCGCCGGCGATTAAAGCGGCGTCGCGCGGCCGAAATAACGAAATGTGGCCTGGCGTGTGCCCCGGTGTGTGGATCCAGCGAAATTCCGGCAAGTGCGGAACGGTGCCGTCCGCAGGGAGCGGCTGGACGCGGTTGCCTAATTGAATCGGCTCGTTCGGAAAAAACGGCGAGATTTTGGCGATGAAGCCGCCCTCGACGGAAGCGTCAGGTTCAGGATAGCTCGCCTTTCCAGTCAAATACGGCAGTTCAGCCGGATGGGCATACACCGGGACATTCCAATGCTTGACAAGCTCAACAATCGCTCCAACGTGGTCAAAATGGCCGTGGGTTAAAACAATGGCTTGCGGGCGGCTGCCGCTGCCAAAGCGGTCTTCCACGACTGAAACAATGTCATCGGCTGATCCCGGCATGCCAGCGTCGACCAATACAAACGCGTGGTCGTCCGGGCGGCCGACAAGACAAATGTTCACGATTTGGATCGTATGGCAGTACAAATCGGGCAGCACGCTGACGCCGAGGCCGCTTGCTGCCGATGTCGCGTGAATAAAATGATAGTCTTCTCCGTAATGCAATGGTTCGTCGGCCATCAAACCCCTCCTTTGAATCGTTGTCCAACGATAGCATGCCGCATCGACCTGTCTCCTATACAAAAGAGCTGCCGTCTAGCTCGACATGGATCGCCAAAGAATGGTACAATAAGGAAAACACAATGGCACAAGGAGGCTACAAACGAATGAGCATTTTGAAGAAAGGATTGGCATTCGGGCTGGGATTGGCGATTGCAAGCAAAGAACAAGTGGAAAAAATCATTGACGAGTTAGTCAAAAAAGGGGAATTGTCGCTTGACGAATCGAAGGAAGTGATCGATCAATGGAAACAGCAGACCGAAGCGCGGAAAACGGAAGTGCAGCGGCTTGTACGCGAGCAAATCAAGCAGGTGATCGATAAACTCGACTTGGCGACGAAAGAAGACGTGCGGCAGCTCGAGGAGCGAATCCGCCGTCTTGAAGAAAAGGAACAAAGCGGGCAGTAAACCGATGCGGCCTGTCCGCTCGCTTTTTGCCGCCTTAGGAGAGATGTCTCGATGATCGGAAAACGGATGCGCCATATCGGAAGGTATCACGAAATCGCCGCCTCCTTGCTTCGGCACGGATTCGGGATGATCGTCGATGAGCTCGGCTTTTCGTCGTTTCTTTCGTTGCCGCCGCGATGGAGAGCGGAGCAAGGGAAAAAGGAAGGAAAAACGGTTGGGGAGCGGCTCCGCCTTGTGCTCGAGGAGCTCGGCCCGACGTTCGTGAAGCTCGGGCAAATTGCTAGCACACGGCCGGATTTGATTCCCGCTCCGATCATCAGTGAGCTCGAAAAGCTGCAAGACCAAGTTCCGCCGTTTCCGTTTGCCGATGTCCGCCGGATTGTCGAAGCGGAGTTTGGAAGTTCGCTGGAAACACTCTTTCGTTCATTTGAGGAAATGCCGCTCGCTGCCGCTTCGCTTGGACAAGTGCACCGGGCGGTTCTTCCTTCCGGACAGGCCGTGGCGGTGAAAGTGCAGCGCCCGCACATCGCTGCGCGGGTGGAGACGGATCTGGAAATTTTGCAAGATTTGGCCGTGCTGGCGGAACGCCGTCTCGATTGGGCGGCAACCTACCAATTGTCTGAGATCATCGATGAATTGGTGCGCTCATTGCGGCAGGAGCTGGATTATACAGTCGAGGCGCGCCATGCGGAACGGTTTGCACGGCAGTTTACCGGCGATTCGTCGGTGTATGTCCCGAGGGTGTTTTGGGATTATACGACGAAAACAGTGCTCACGATGGAATATGTCGAAGGGATCAAACTCGGGGAGATCGAGCGGTTGAAAGCGAACGGCCACTCCTTAAAAACGATCGCCGAGCGTTTGGCTGAAGCAACCTTTAAACAAATGTTTGAGCATGGATTTTTTCATGGCGACCCTCATCCTGGCAATGTATTTGTTCTTGACGATGGAACGCTTTCCTTCATTGACTTTGGCTTGATGGGCCGCCTTCGACCTCATGTCAAACATCATCTTTCTTCACTCATCATCGCCTTAATGCGGCAAAACACGGATGGGGTGTTGGGTGCGATTTACGGTTTAGGAATTGTTCCTGACGGAGTCGATGAAGGAAAATTGCGCGATGATATTGACGAGTTGCGGGAGAAATACTACCGCGTCCCGCTCGGTGAGATCAGTCTTGGGGAAGCCGTCGAGGATTTGCTTTCGGTGGCATTTCGCCATGGCATTCGCATCCCAAGCGATTTGACGCTGTTAGGGAAAGCGCTGTTGACGGTCGAAGGGGTCGTGGAGACGCTTGATCCGCAGTTTCGCATCATGGATGTGGCCGAACCGTTTGGGAGAAAGCTGATGAAAGAGCGTCTTCGGCCTGACCGTGTAGCGGAAACGGCGTGGAAACGGATTTTCGACTACGGTGAATGGCTGCTTCGCTTGCCGGACAGCGTAAAGGAATGGACGAAAATGATGCGGCATGGCAAGCTTCGGCTGGAAATCACGGCGCCTGATTTGGAAACGCTGCTAAAGAAGCTCGATCAGATTACGAACCGGCTGTCGTTTAGCATCGTTCTTCTTTCGCTGAGCATCGTCCTTGCCGGGCTGATGATCGCTTCCTCGCTCGGGCGGCCGTCGACGCTGCTGTGGAAGATTCCTGCTGTTGAAATCGGATTAGGCGCGTCCGCTTTTCTGTTCGGTTGGCTGCTTTACTCGATTTTTCGTTCGGGAAAATTTTAGCGTTTGTTGCGCAATGATTTCTTTTTTCGGAGATTCTTGAAAGTTTGATGCAGTCCGATCCATGAAAGGGGCTGACCCAAAAGGCGATCTCTCCTCAAGAAAGACACAATATATAGTGTGACAGAGAAGCGGCTGGTGCTTATATATAGCGATGAGAGAGGGTGTCCCAGTCCTTTTGGGACACCCCCTTTTTTCATCAATAATAATAAATTTGCACGAAGCACATTTGTTAAGCCATGCTAGACAGCTTGATGGGGTGGAAAGCCGGTGAGGGCGCCGGAATAAATTCCACACTTTGGATTATACTAACAGTGCTGTCTGAGACAGCGTTTAGGGAGTGGGAAATGGGTTAGGGAGGATCGATGATGACGTTTTCTCTTCCTGTTGTTTGGACGGTGGAACTGGCAGCGGTCATGTTGAGTATAGCGGGAAGTTTTTGGATCGCCAAACGGCATATACGGAGATATGCGGTTTTGTATGCATTCAGTGCGGTGACAGGCATCGTTCTTTGCCTTGCGTTTGTCTATGCAGGCTTTTACTCCTTCCCTGTTAAGCTCGTTCCTTATACACCGATTCCGCTCGTTGAAATGGCAACCGTCATTCCGTTTTTCGTTTTGTTTGGAGTCAAGTACAGTCCGGAAAGCTGGGCATGGAAGTTGCCGTTTTACTTTGCGATGGTGCAGTTGATTATGTTGTTCGAGTTGGTTGCTCTTGTATCGCCGCTCCCTCTGATTGATTATAAGGAACAGTGGGATGTGTGGGATTCATACACCGCCTGGTGGCTGTATTTGCTTTTCTTTGAGTGGATGGGCGGAAAAATCGTCCCCCAAAAAGCGCGCTCCCCGCTTGCGGCTTCCTCTTTCCGCTACGGCCGGTGGGGATGGATGATCGTCCATGCGATTGCCATGACTACCGTTTTTTTAGCTGGAGTGTACGCCGGGTGGAACATAAAATAACTGGCAGCAGGCCATCCATGTTCGGACAGCCAGCAAACAGAATGTCTGGATGCGGACGAGAAAGCGGATCGATGCGTAGGCGATGAATATGATGTTCAAGTTTGCGTCTGTTGTGGCCGGCCTAGGGTGTGTGGGCGCTGTGCAAAAAAGATCGATGATTTTTTCCTTTTTCTATTGGCTGGGCAGGATTTTGATCTGGCTGGAGCGAAACTATATAGATGCAACGAAATCGTTTCACATATCCTTGACGGAAAAGTGGCTCATCCATTTTTGACTGTCGAAGGCAAGCCATAGGCTTGCCTCCGTCACGCTAAGGCGTGACGGAAGACCGAACAACGACTCGCTTAAAGACCCATTCATGGGTCTTTAAGCGGTGTTGTTCGGTCACTCGACAGTCGGATGAAATGATCGGTAAAAACGAAAAATGTTAAAGCTTTAAATTGCATCTATATAGTACAGCAAAAAGGAGAATAAAGGAGGGAGAGACCTCGATGTCCATTGTCAACCCAAGCCGGGAAGAAATCGGTGAAATTTTGCGCAAGGCGAAACGGATTGCCGTCGTTGGGTTGTCCAACAATCCGGAGCGCGAGTCGTATATGGTGGCGAAAGCGATGAAAGACGCTGGATACGAAATCATTCCGGTCAATCCGATGATCGATGAGTGGGAAGGCATTCCGGCGGTTGATCAACTAACCGATATCGAAGGCCATGTCGACATCGTCGATGTGTTCCGCCGCTCTGAGCATTTGCCCGAGCTGGCCCGCGAGTTTGTGCAAATCGATGCGGACGTATTTTGGGCGCAGCTTGGCGTCGTCAATGAAGAAGCATACGCGTTTTTAAAGGAAAAAGGCTATACGGTGATTATGGATCGCTGCATTAAAGTAGAACACGCGCTCACGAAACGCCCGTAACAGGCGAAGCGCGCCATTGACGAAACGGCCATCTTCTCTAAGATGGTCCTTTCGTTTTTCAGGCGCCGTTGTCCGATTTTGTCAAGCGGTGTCAAAAGACAATGGACAGCTGGTCATTTTATGATACAATAAAACAGAAACAGATGTTCTTGTTTTGGCAGAAAGGGGTGGGCTTGTGGCAAAGCAAGCGATACATGACTATAACGAAGATGCCATTCAAGTGTTGGAAGGGCTCGAGGCAGTCAGGAAGCGGCCGGGGATGTACATCGGCAGCACCGACAGCCGCGGGTTGCATCATCTTGTTTATGAAATCGTCGACAACTCGGTCGATGAGGCGTTGGCCGGATACGGAAACTACATTTTCGTGCAAATACATAAAGACAACAGCATCACGGTTTTGGATGAGGGGCGCGGCATGCCGGTCGGGATGCATAAGCTCGGCAAGCCGACGCCGGAAGTCATTTTGACCGTGCTTCATGCCGGCGGCAAATTCGGCCAAGGCGGCTATAAAACGAGCGGCGGCCTGCACGGAGTCGGGGCGTCGGTTGTCAACGCCTTATCAGAATGGCTGGTCGTCACGATTCATCGCGACGGCTTCATTTACCGGCAGCGGTTTGAGCATGGAGGCAAACCGGTGACGACGCTAGAGAAAATCGGCACAACGAACAAAACCGGAACCATCATTCAATTTAAGCCGGACCCAACGATTTTCAGCACGACAGTCTTCGATTATGAAACATTGAGTGAACGGCTGCGCGAATCGGCGTTTTTGTTAAAAGGGCTGAAAATCGAACTCGTTGACGAACGGACCGGCATGCGCGAGGTGTTCCACTATGAAAACGGAATTGAAGCGTTTGTCGCCTATTTGAATGAGGAGAAAGATGTGCTCCACCCGGTCGTTTATTTTGCTGGCGAGCAAAACGGCATTGAAGTCGAGTTTGCGTTCCAGTTTCATGACGGTTATTCGGAAAACGTGCTGTCGTTTGTCAACAACGTGCGCACAAAAGACGGCGGCACGCATGAGGCGGGTGCGAAAACGGCGATGACGCGCGTTTTTAACGAATACGCCCGCCGTGTCGGTTTGCTCAAGGAAAAAGATAAAAATTTGGAAGGAACCGATATTCGCGAAGGGTTGTCCGCGGTCGTTTCGGTGCGCATCCCAGAGCACTTGCTGCAGTTTGAAGGGCAGACGAAAGGAAAGCTCGGAACGAGCGAAGCGCGTTCGGCCGTCGATGCGGTGGTGTCCGAGCAGCTCATGTACTTTCTGCAAGAAAACCCGGACGTAAGCGCGATGCTCATTAAGAAAGCGATCCGGGCCTATCAGGCGCGTGAAGCGGCCCGCAAAGCGCGCGAAGAGGCGAGAAGCGGCAAAAAGCGGAAAGGGAAAGAGGCGCTCTTAAGCGGCAAGCTGACGCCGGCGCAAGGGCGCAATCCGCAAAAAAATGAGCTCTATCTCGTTGAAGGCGATTCGGCGGGCGGTTCGGCGAAACAAGGGCGCGACCGTCGATTCCAGGCGGTGCTTCCGCTGCGCGGAAAAGTCATCAACACGGAAAAGGCGAAACTTGGCGATATTTTGAAAAACGAGGAAATCAATACGATCATCCACGCCATCGGCGGCGGCGTCGGGGCTGACTTTTCGCTCGATGATGTCAACTACGACAAAGTGATCATTATGACCGATGCCGACACGGACGGCGCCCATATTCAAGTGCTGCTTTTGACGTTTTTTTACCGCTACATGCGTCCGCTGATTGAAGCGGGAAAAGTGTACATCGCCTTGCCGCCGCTTTACAAAATCAGCAAAAAAAGCGGCAAAAACGAAATCGTCGAATATGCGTGGACGGACGAGCAGCTGAAAGAAATTACGAAAAAAATGGGCCGCGGCTATACGATTCAGCGCTATAAAGGGCTCGGCGAAATGAACGCCGATCAATTATGGGAAACGACGATGAACCCACAGACGCGTACGCTCATCCGCGTGCGCATTGAAGATGCGGCCCGCGCCGAACGGAGGGTGACGACGCTCATGGGCGACAAAGTCGAGCCGCGCCGCAAATGGATCGAAACGCACGTCGCCTTCGGGCTCGAAGAGGAACCGGGATGGATCGGCTGATGGCGGCGTGAAAAGGCGCCGCCTTTTTGGTGCTGATGTGTTAGGAAAGGAGAATGACGATGGCAGAACGATTGCTGGAAATGCCGTTAGAGGACGTGCTTGGCGACCGCTTTGGCCGCTACAGCAAATACATCATCCAAGACCGGGCGCTGCCCGATGCGCGCGACGGGCTGAAGCCCGTGCAGCGCCGCATTTTGTATGCGATGTACATGGATGGCAACACGGCTGATAAACCGTTTCGCAAGGCGGCGAAAACGGTTGGAAACGTGATCGGCAACTTTCATCCGCACGGCGACTCATCGGTGTATGAAGCGATGGTGCGGATGAGCCAAGAGTGGAAGCTGCGCAACGTGCTGGTGGAGATGCACGGCAACAACGGCAGCATCGACGGCGACCCGCCGGCGGCGATGCGCTACACGGAAGCGCGCCTGTCGGCGATTGCCGCCGAATTGCTTCGCGATATTGACAAAGAAACTGTTCCGTTTGTGCCGAACTTTGACGATACGACCGATGAGCCGACCGTCCTGCCGGCGATGTTTCCGAATTTGTTGGTGAACGGCTCGACCGGGATTTCGGCCGGCTATGCGACCGACATTCCGCCGCATGCGCTTGGCGAGGTGATCGACGCCGTCTTGATGCGGATCGACCGGCCGGATTGCACTGTTGACGAGCTGATGACGGTTCTTCCTGGCCCCGATTTTCCGACCGGCGGCATCATCCAAGGGAAAGACGGCATCCGCAAGGCGTATGAGACCGGCCGCGGGAAAATCATCATCCGCGCCAAAGCCGCCATCGAGCAGGGAAAAGGCGGGAAAAAGCACATTGTCATCACGGAACTGCCGTATGAAGTGAACAAAGCGAATTTAGTGAAAAAAATTGACGAGCTTCGCCTCGACAAAAAGCTCGACGGCATCGCCGATGTGCGCGATGAAACGGACCGGGACGGGCTGTCGATCGTCATCGAATTGAAAAAAGACGCCGATGCGGAAGCGATTCTCAACTACTTGTACAAAAATACGGATTTGCAAGTGCCGTACAACTTCAACATGGTGGCGATCCATGAGCGCCGGCCGAAGCTGATGAGTTTGCCGGAGCTGTTGGATGCCTACATCGCCCACCGGAAAGAGGTCGTCACCAACCGCTCGCATTTTGAGCTGAAAAAAGCGAATGAGCGGAAGCACATCGTCGACGGTTTGATTCGGGCGCTTTCCATTTTGGATGAGGTGATTGCCACGATTCGTGCTTCAAGCGACAAGCGCGACGCCAAAGAACGGCTGATGGCTCATTACGGATTCACCGAAGCGCAGGCCGAGGCGATCGTGACGCTCCAGCTGTATCGGTTGACGAACACCGACATCACGGCGCTGCGTCAAGAAGCGGAAGAACTGGATCAAGCAATTGCGGAACTTACGGCGATTCTCGCCGATGAAAAGAAGCTGCTTGGCGTCATCAAAAAAGAGCTGAAGGCGATGAAAAAGCAATATGCCGATGAGCGGCGGACGGTGATTGAAGAGGAGATTGAAGAGCTGAAAGTGAAGGTGGAGGCGCTCATTCCGGCGGAAGATGTGATCGTCACCGTGACAAAAGAAGGATATGTGAAGAGGACGAGCTATCGTTCATACAGCGCCTCAAACGGTCAAGACATGGGCATGAAGGAAACGGATCGGCTGCTCGCCCAGCTCGAGATGAATACGACCGATGTGCTCTTGCTTTTCACCCGCCGCGGCTACTATTTATACTGCCCGGTGCATACGCTCCCTGATATCCGTTGGAAAGAGGTCGGCCACCACATTTCCCATCTCATTCCGCTTGAACGCGACGATGAACTCGTCGCCGCTGTTCCAGTCTCTTCCTTTAACACCGGGGAGCAGCTCATCTTTGTGACGAAACAAGGGCTCGTAAAGCGAACGGAGCTCGCTCAATACCAAGTGCAGCGCTACACCCGCCCGCTTGTGGCCGTTAATGTGAAAGAGGATGATGACGTCATCGCCGTCTACGCGACGGATGGATGCGGCCATCTTTGGCTTGCGACGCATGATGGACATGCGCTCTTGTTTGCCGAGGAGGAGATCAGCCTTGTTGGCGTGCGCGCGGCTGGCGTGAAAGGGATTCAATTGAAGGAAGGGGATTTTGTCGCCGCTGCGTGTCCCGTTCGCCTAGAAGAGGGGGGCTCGTTCGTCGTCGTGACGCAGCGCGGAGCGGTGAAAAAAGTGGCGATGAGCGAGTTTGAGCCGTCATCACGGGCGAAGCGCGGCGTTGTGATTGTGCGCGAAGTGAAATCCAACCCGCACCGAGTTGTCGGCGCCGTCTTTGTCAGCAGCGATGAGGAAATGGTCGGATTGCGGACGGAAAAAGGGGTGGTCGAGACGATCGAAGCCGCTTCCCTTCGTCTCTCCGACCGCTACAGCACGGGTTCGTTTGTCGTTGACACTGACGAAGCCGGGATGGTGGTGGATGTCTGGAAAGAACCGACGAAGCTGCTTGGAAAAGGGGAGGAAGGATGAGGTTTAAGCGTCAAGAACCGTTCCGGTATCAGTTTGGCCGGCCGCTCCCGGCTGAACTGCGCACAGCCGATGGTGAGCGCAGCGTCTACATTCACGATCTAAGTCCGCACGGGATGAAAATCGAAACGGAAGGCCGCCTTCCCTTTTCAACAGGGGGAACGCTGGTTGACATCTCGTTTTGGCTAAACGCTGCCCCCTTTACGCTGCGGGGGCAGCTTGTCTGGGAAAGACCGTTTGTCCACGCCTACTATTATGGCGTCCGCCTCCATGTCACCAAACAAGAAGAAGCGCACTTGATCGAAGCCATCAAACGACATGCGGCCGAGAGCCGCCGAATATGACGCAAAAAGGGGCCCGAGTTTTGGCGGGGCCCTTTTTTGATTTTTGACGGAGGTATGGCGCATCCAAAACGGGTGCCCTTGTCACATGGATGCCAAAATCGTCTTCACCAAAACTTCCACCATTTATTTGCCCGTGTTCGAGCAGCGCTGGTGCTGGCAGCGGTTTGCCGAAACGACAACACGAGCTCGCGAAACGCTTTTTCCCGTTCTAAAATGCGCAGTTCGAGCTGTTTTCGCTCCTCTTCCTGCCTTGCCTTTTCCTCGTGACAGAACGCGACGACCGTTTCCAAATGTTCATGCAGCTGTTCCGTTTTTTGCTGCCATGCGTCCTCGTAATCGCGGAGTGAACGGCGCACCGTTTCGGCAGCTGCCGTCGTTTGCTCCTCGATGTAGTCAAGGCGGCCTTTCACCTCATCCATCGCTTGCCGGACCGTGGCTGTCGTTTCCTGTTTCAAGGCGTCGACGATATCGTCTTTTAAGCGGGCCGCCAACTGCTCGGCTATGTATGGCATCCCTTGATGCAGCAGGCGGGGCACATCGATGATTTCCCCTTCCATGACGGCTGTTTCCACTTGAGCGGCTGTCTCGTTGGCTCGCTCTGCCGGTTGTCCGTCCATTTGCCTGATCATTTCAGCCACTTCACGCGGATGGCGGCCGTCCTCAAGCCAAGTGCGGATATGGCGAAACCGGTCGATCAGCTCGTCGGTGTACATGCGTGCCCCCTCGGTTGTGCGTGGGACGGCAATCGATCCGGCGAACTGCTTTTCCCATTGTTTCAAATCGCGGGCGGTGACCCCGATTTTTTTCGCTGCTTCGCGGAGTGTATAGGTTTTCATCGCATTTCCTCATCCTTTCTCGTCTTTTGGCATTGATTTGCATTATGTTTTATTTTCCTACTCGGTCGTTGATTTTCCTGCCGCTTGACAAAACATAACAAAAGAAGTGGAAGTTAGCAAAAAAACAACAACTATTGTCGAAAAATGAAGAAGGTCATCGAAAGATGTTGACAAACTTGTATATACAAGATAAAATGAATTCAGGTTGTATATACAAGTTTGTTTGCAACCGGTTGCTGAAAGCGATTTAACGCTATAGCGGTCGTTGTTAAGGAAAGAAAAGGGAGGCGTTCATCATGGGGGCATACCAACAAGCAGCCGCGCAAATCGTTGAAGCCATCGGCGGCAAAGAAAACATCGTCGCCGCCACGCATTGTGTGACGCGGCTTCGGTTTGCGCTCAAAGAGGAAGGAAAAGTCAATAAGGAAGCGCTTGAGCGCATCGATGTCGTCAAAGGGTCGTTTTCGGCAAACGGCCAGTTTCAAGTCGTCATCGGCCAAGGGCTTGTCGATAAAGTGTATGACGACCTCATCGAGCTGACGGGCATCGGCCGGGCGACAAAGCAGGAGATTAAAGACGCTGCGGAAGCGAAGCTCAATCCGCTGCAACGCGCGATTAAGACGCTGGCTGATATTTTCATTCCAATCTTGCCGGCAATCGTGACGGCCGGTTTGTTAATGGGGATTAACAACGTCTTGACAGGCCCAGGCATTTTTTACGAAGGGAAATCGTTTGTCGAGGTGCACAAAGAATGGGCCGATTTGGCGAACATGATCAACTTGATCGCCAATACGGCGTTCGTCTTCCTGCCCGGTTTGATCGGCTGGTCGGCGGTGACGAAATTCGGCGGCAGCCCGCTCTTAGGGATTGTCCTTGGTTTGATGCTCGTCCACCCAGATTTGCTCAACGCTTGGGGCTGGGGAGCGGCGAAAGAAAAAGGAGAGATTCCGGTTTGGAACTTGTTCGGCTTTGAAGTGCAAAAAGTCGGCTACCAAGGACAAGTGCTGCCGGTGCTGGTGGCTTCCTACGTGCTGGCGAAGCTGGAGCTGTTTTTGCGCAAGCGCATTCCGGATGCGTTTCAGCTGTTGCTTGTCGCGCCGCTTGCGTTGCTCATTACGGGCTTTTTGGCGTTCATCGCCATTGGGCCGATCACATTTGCGATCGGCAATGCCATTACCCACTTGTTTGTCACGATTTTTGACACGGTTCCGGCTCTTGGAGGATTGTTGTATGGAGCGTTGTATGCGCCGCTTGTCGTCACCGGGATGCACCATACGTTCTTGCCGGTTGACTTGCAGCTGATTGCCAATACCGGTGGCACGTTCCTTTGGCCGATTTTGGTCATGTCAAACATCGCCCAAGGTTCGGCAGCGTTGGCGATGATGTTTGTCGCGAAGGAGGAAAAGCTGCGCGGTTTGTCGTTTACGTCGGCTGTTTCCGCGTATTTAGGCATCACGGAACCGGCGATGTTCGGGGTCAACTTGCGCTTTCGCTTCCCGTTTATCGCAGCGATGACAGGGGCGGCAATCGCTGGCATGTTCATCACGATCAATAAAGTGATGGCCCCGTCGATCGGCGTCGGCGGCCTGCCGGGTTTCTTGTCGATCGTGCCGCAAAAGTGGACGCCGTTCTTTATCGGCATGGCGATCGCGATTGCGGTGCCGTTTGCGCTGACGTTTGTCTTTGGGAAAGTGCGTAAAGCCGCCCGCTCATGATTGCCGTGTGTGGAAGCAAGAGAACGATGTGCGAAATCATTTATTTCCCGCCCGTACCATTGGCCGCCGATGCCAATGGTATGTTTTTTATCCCGACGAACGAGGTGAAGAGAGATGTCAACAACCCCTTGGTGGAAAAAAGCAGTCGTTTATCAAATTTATCCGAAAAGCTTCTACGATACGAATGGAGACGGCATTGGCGATTTGCCGGGCGTGATCGAGAAGCTCGATTATTTACAAAAATTGGGTGTCGATGTCATTTGGCTGACGCCGATCTACGCGTCGCCGCAGCGCGACAACGGTTATGACATCAGCGATTATTTCCGCATCCATCACGAATACGGAACGATGGACGATTTTGACCGTCTGCTTCACGAAGTGCATGCGCGCGGCATGAAGCTGGTGATGGACATGGTCGTCAACCATACCTCAACCGACCATGAATGGTTTCAGCAGGCGCGCTCCTCGAAAACGAACCCATACCGCTCGTTTTACATTTGGCGCGACCCGAAGCCGGACGGCGGAGCGCCGAACAACTGGCAATCGAAATTCGGCGGCTCGGCGTGGGAATACGACGAACAAACCGGCCAATATTACTTGCATTTGTTCGATGTGACACAAGCGGACTTGAACTGGGAAAACGAAGAGCTGCGCCGCCGCATTTATGACATGATGCATTTTTGGCTCAAAAAAGGAGTGGACGGCTTTCGGCTTGACGTCATCAACTTGTTGTCAAAAGACCAGCGCTTCCCGGATGATGACGGTTCGGTGCCGCCGGGGGACGGGCGCCGCTTTTATACGGACGGACCGCGCATTCATGAGTTTTTGCAAGAGATGAACCGCGAAGTGTTTTCGAAATATGACGTCATGACGGTCGGGGAAATGTCGTCGACGACGATCGATCATTGCATCCGCTACACGAACCCGGAAAACCACGAGCTCAATATGACGTTTAACTTTCACCACTTGAAGGTCGATTACCCGAACGGAGAAAAATGGGCAGTCGCCCCATTTGATTTCCTTGCCTTAAAACGCATTTTGTCCGAATGGCAAGTCCGGATGTATGAAGGCGGCGGCTGGAATGCGCTCTTTTGGTGCAACCACGATCAGCCGCGCATCGTGTCGCGCTATGGCGATGACGGGACGTATTGGAAAGAGTCAGCGAAAATGCTGGCGACGACGATCCATTTGATGCAAGGGACGCCCTATATTTACCAAGGCGAAGAAATCGGCATGACCGATCCGAAATTCACCGATATTCGCGACTACCGCGACGTTGAGTCGCTCAACATGTACCGGATTTTGCGAGAACAAGGCAAAAGCGAGCAAGAAGTGATGGAAATTTTGCAGCGAAAATCGCGCGACAACTCACGCACGCCGATGCAATGGGACGACAGCCCGCATGCTGGTTTCACGTCCGGGACGCCGTGGATTCGCGTCGCCGACAACTACCGACGCATTAACGTGAAACAGGCGCTCGCCGACCGCGACTCGATTTTCTACCACTATAAGCGGCTCATTGAGCTGCGCAAACAGTATGATCTCATTACGACCGGGCGCTATGAGCTGCTGCTTGCGGACGATCCGCATATTTTCGTCTATATGCGTCATGGCGATGGAGAAAAGCTGCTTGTTGTCAACAATTTTTATCCAATCGAAACGACGTTCACGCTGCCGAAAGAAGCAGGAGCCGATGGCTATACGGGAAAACTGCTGCTTGCCAATTATTCGGACGCGCCGGCCGATTTTCGCCGCATGCAGCTGCGCCCATACGAATCGGTTGTTTATCTTTTGCGCCGGCCGTGATACAATACAAGCGGTGATTCTTATGCATGAAAACAAATATTTAACCATTTACCATGACCTCATTTCCCGCATCCGCCGCGGAGAATGGAAGGCGTACGACAAGCTGCCATCGGAACACGAGCTGGCCGCCCGATATGAGACATCGCGCGAGACGATTCGCAAAGCGCTCCATTTGTTGTCCGAGCACGGCTATATCCAAAAAATGAAAGGAAAAGGATCTATCGTTCTTGACGTCGGCAAATATGACTTTCCCGTATCCGGATTGGTCAGCTTTAAAGAACTGGCGCAGACGATGAAGCAGCCGGTGCGGACGATCGTGCATGAACTGGCGATCATCAAGCCGGATCGCGAGCTCAGGCAGCATCTGCGCGCCTCAAGCAAAGACGAAGTGTGGAAAGTCGTGCGCGTCCGGGAAATCGGCGGAGAGCGGATTATTTTGGATAAAGACTTTTTTCTGAAAAAGCATGTGCCGCTATTGACCAAAGAGATTTGCGAAGACTCGATTTATGAATATTTGGAAACGAAGCTGCATTTGCCGATCAGCTTTGCGAAAAAAGAAATATCGGTCGACGAAGCGACGGACGAAGACCGGCGCTATTTGGATTTGCATGGCGATGACCGCGTCGTTGTCGTCAAAAACTATGTGTATTTAAGCAATGCTGCATTGTTTCAATATACGGAATCGCGTCACCGGCTCGACAAGTTCCGATTTGTCGATTTTGCGCGCCGGAAATGACAACGCCTTCTGTGCCCCAGGTTGTTTGGGAGTCAGCCCGGGGCGGATGGAAGTGTGGGCCACGCTGCAAACTGCAGCGCGGCTTTTTTTTGTTTGCGTGGGCAACATAAATTTTATAAATAAAACTATGTTCTAAATCTTCAATGAAAATCATAAAAAAACTGCATTATGGCTATCCTTCTTGGTAACAACATCATCGCAAAGGAGGCGCCGACGTGGAAGGAACATGGTGGTCGCTGTTGCCTTTTCTGCTCATCATTCCGTTGGCGGTATGGCTGAAAGAAATTTTGCCCGGCCTCGTGGCCGGATTGCTCGTCGGAGCGTTTTGCCTTGAGTGGTCGGCTGTCGGCGCGATTGAGCGCGCTGTTTCCGCTGTTCTTCACGCCCTGACCGATCCGGAGCATATGAAGGTGGCCGCGTTTTTGTATTTGTTCGGTTCGCTTGTCGGCATGATGCAAATTACCGGCGGGATCAAAGGGTTTGTCGAGAGACTCTCCGGCCGCATCCGCTCGAAGCGGGGGATTTTGTTGTTCGTTTGGCTGACGGTGCCGGTGACGTTTTTTATGCCGATGTTTCGCATTATGCTCCTTGGACCAGTGATGAAAGCGGTCCTTCGCCAGTTTCGCATCGACCGCCGCCGCATGGCGTACATGATCGACGTCTCGACCGAGCCGATCATCGTGCTTTTGCCAGCGGCGACAGCGTTCGTCGGCTTTATGACTTCCGTTGTCGCCGCGGCGCTTGAGCAAAACGACATTCACGAATCGCCGTATGACGTGTTTTTGCGCAGCCTGCCGTACAACTTGTTTGCGATTGTCGCTCTGGCCGTCGGGGTGTTGACGACGATGTTGAACATCCGGATCGGCAAACCGCGGGCGAAAAAAGGAGAAGGGGAAACGAATACACTGCACGGGCTCGGATTGCGCAAGGAGCTGGCGCTGATCAACGGGGAGCCGTTGCACTTGTTTGTCCCGCTGGCGCTGTTAATCGCGCTGACGTTTGCCTTTTTCGTGTACGACGGGAGGAAACGCGGGGCAGAGAATTGGTGGGAGGCGTTTTCCGCGGCCGATGCGACATGGGCGATGCTGTTGGCGCTGTTTGTGACCATCCTTTTGTCGATGATGTTTTATTTGTGGCGCCGACAATCGCTCTCAGAGTTGACGTACCACTTTTTTGCCGGAGGAAACGAGCTGATGGCGCCGATCGGCATGCTCGTTCTCGTATGGGCGGTCTCGGCGGTGGCGGGGGAACTCGGATTTGCGGAGTACGTGTCGTCGACGTTCGGCACATGGCTGCCGGGGGCATTCGTGCCAGCGGCCGTGTTTTTGGTCGGATCGTTTTTATCATACTTTATCGGTTCTTCATGGGGAACGTGGGGCATTTTGATGCCGCTTGGCGTCACGCTTTCCCATGCGACCGGGGCGCCGCTCGAGGTGACAGTCGGCGCCGTGTTTGCGAGCGGGACGTTTGGCGCCTTTGCTTCGCCGCTTGGCGATACGACGATTACAACGGCAGCCATTATGGATATGGACTTGATGAGCTATGCGAAATACAAATTGCGCCTCTCTCTCCTTTGCGCCGGCGTGTCGCTTGCAGGATACGTTCTTTTGCCGCTTTGGGCCGGTTGACCGCAGACGCCCCGTCTGCCCTCGCCGGGCTTTTTTATCTACCCTGAAAATGTCAAAACTATATAGGTTCCAATTGTTCGTTACCATTTGCACTTCGATACATGCGGATGCAATCTAATGTGTCAGGCAATCGGCGAAGTGTAAACCAAAAATTCAACTTAATTGAAAGAGATTTTCATCCTTTCGTGCAACGTACTGGATTCGCGACAATATTTCATGTCACAAACAATGTTCTAAATAATCAATAACCCAAAAAAACAATTGCATATCCCAATCAATCGGAGTATGATAAAAACAACATACTGACTAGTTGGTAGCTGCAAATCAAACTTGCTCCCGCCCCATGCTCACCCAAACGAATATTGTGGGCGAAAGGGGCAAAAAAAAGCAAGAAAGGAAGAGGGAGAAATGAAGACGCACATCATTACCGTCAACCCACGCTTTTGTGAAACTGATGCGCTCGGACATTTAAGCAACATTAGCTATTTTATTTATTTAGAAGAAGCGCGCACCCGCCTGTTTGATGAATTGCGTTACGGCGGGCGAACGGACGACTGGCATTTTATTTTAGCTTCCACCAAGTGCGATTTTATCAACCAAGGATTCTTCGGACGACGATTGCGCGTGGAAACCAATGTCTCCCGGATCGGCAATAAAAGCTTTCAATGCATTCATCGCATCATGGAAGAGGAAACAGGAAGACTGATCGCCATCGGAGAGGCAGCGGTCGTCCATTTTAATTTCCAAACCCAAACGAGCGAACCATTGCCCGATGACTTGCGGACCATGCTTGCCGAATACCTTGCGCCGTCCGTGGGGGAAACGATTTCGCCGTTATCGTGCAAAAAAAGGAGTAAAAAAGGGAGTGGAATATCATCCGCCTGTACGGCGGATTTTTCATTTTCAACTTTCCCACGTTTTTTGGACCGAACCACCGAAGGCGACATACTTTGTAAATAGACGAAATGGCGGAAAGGGGGAATCAACATGGCCATTCACGCTGTGATCGGCAATGCGGTGTATACATGCCGCGGAGAGCTTGAGACGTATTTTCAGCCGTTTCGCGATGGAACGATCGGCCGCTTTCATCCGTTTTCTACGCCGTTTGGCAAACAGCGGCTTATTTACGCCGACTGGACGGCAAGCGGGCGGCTGTACCGGCCGATTGAAGAGAAGCTGACGCATGAGCTCGGTCCATTTGTCGGCAACACGCATACGGAATCGAATGTGACCGGAACGAAAACGACGCTTGCCTATCGCTATGCAAAAGAAATCATCAAACAGCACGTTCATGCCGGGAAAAACGACGTCTTGATCATGCAAGGCGCCGGGACCACAAGCGCCGTCAACAAGCTGCAGCGTCTGCTTGGCTTGCGCGTACCGGAACGGTGGAAGCGCCGCTTGTCCCTTCATGATGAGGAGCGGCCAGTCGTTTTTGTCACCCATATGGAGCACCATTCAAATTTATTGCCATGGGTGGAAACCATCGCGGAAGTCGTGGCGGTCCGGCCGACAGAGAACGGGGATGTCGATCTTGACCATTTGCGCGAGCTGCTGGAGCGCTACCGAGATCGGCCGCAAAAAATCGGTGCATTTACTGCTTGCTCGAACGTCACGGGGTTGGAAACCCCATATCATAAGCTGGCGAAAATCATGCACGAGCATGGCGGCCTTTGCTTTGTTGATTTTGCTGCTTCCGCTCCGTACGTCCGCATCGATATGCATCCGGACGACCCAATGGAGCAGCTTGATGCCATTTATTTCTCTCCCCATAAGTTTCTCGGGGGGCCGGGAAGCGCCGGCGTGCTCATCTTTGACAGCCGGCTTTATCATCAGCACGCTCCGGATCACCCCGGCGGCGGGACGGTGTACTGGACTGACCCGTGGGGGAACTATGAATACATCCAAGCCATTGAGGAACGCGAAGATGGCGGAACACCGCCGTTTTGGCAAACCATCAAGGCAGCGTTGGCCATCCAGCTGAAAGAGCAAATGAACGTAAAACAGATGCGCGCCCGCGAAAAGGAACTTGTTTCCCTTCTTTTGCCGGCGCTAAAAAGCACTCCCGGCGTCCGCGTGCTTGAAGGACATCGGGACGACCGTCTTGGCATCATCTCATTTGTCATAGATGGATTGCATTACAACCTTGTTGTCAAACTGCTGAATGATCGCTTCGGCATTCAAGCGCGCGGCGGCTGTTCCTGCGCCGGACCATACGGCCACTATTTGCTTGGCATCGACAAGGAACAATCCGCTGCGCTGCTTCAAGAAGTCAAAAACGGCAATCCTCTCGCCAAACCAGGATGGGTGCGTCTGTCGCTCCATCCTACGATGACGAACGAAGAAGTGTATGCGATCATCCGCGCCGTCCGTCAAATCGCCCGCTATGGCCGCCGCTGGCAGGAGGAATACGAGTACGATGCTGGGAAAAATGAGTTCGTCCACCGTGACGATGATCGGTACATTCGGCATTTCTTTCTCTTTTAAGCTTCCGAGAGCAAGGACGGTCATTTTCCCGTGCGTTTTTGTTTTCAGTCCTAGCCAGAACTCGGTACAATAAAGGCATCTTGACCAAAAGAAGGGGAGAACCGATGAACGAATTGTACCATTTGCTTGTGCGGACCGATCGGGAGCAACAATTGTACAACCAAGCGCGCCGCCTTGCGGAACGATTTGTCCAACGGGCAGCGCATGATGACGAACAGGCAACGTTTCCATTTGCCGATTTTGCCGATTTAAAAGAGGCTGGATTCCTTTCCTTGACCGTCCCGACTGAATACGGCGGCCAAGGGGCATCGCTTTATGAGCTTGTGCTCGTGCAAGAAACGATCGCCCAAGGCTCTGGGGCAACGGCATTGTCGTTTGGTTGGCACGCCAGCATTCTCATGCGTTTATTTTTGCTCCGCCGCTGGCCGGAGCCCGTTCTCGCCCGTTTGGCGAATGAAGTCGTTTGCCGCCACGCGCTCATCAACAGCGCCCACTCTGAACGGACAACTGGCAGCCCGGCGCGCGGCGGTAAACCGGAAACGACGGCCGTCTTTCGCCATGGCCGCTGGGTGCTTCGGGGGCGAAAGACATTTGCATCGTTAGCCCCTGCGCTCGATTACGTATTGATTTCCGCCACGATGGAAGACGGTCGGGTCGGTGAATTTCTCGTGCCGATGTCTGCTTCAGGCATCCGCATCGAGCCGACGTGGAACACGCTTGGCATGCGGGCGACGCGCAGCGATGATCTTGTTCTTGAAGAAGTCGAAGTCGACCAAGAGGCGCTCGTAGAGACGCTTGGAGAAGCGAACGAAGCCGCTCCGGCGCAAGGATGGCTGTTGCACGTGCCGGCTTGTTACTTAGGCATCGCCATTGCGGCGCGCAATGAGGCGCTTCGCTTTGCCAAGACGTACCAGCCTAATACCCTGCCTCACCCAATCGCCCTAACACCCGAAGTGCAGCGGAAAATCGCTGAAATGGAATGGCGCCTCACCCATGCGCGCCATTTCCTGTACGCGGTCGCCGACTTATGGGATCGCTATCCGGAAAAACGGATGGCGATGAAAGAGGAGTTGGCAACAGCCAAATTGGTCGCCACCAATACCGCGCTTGAAGTCGTCGATTGGGCGATGCGCATTGTCGGCGGACAAAGCTTGTTTGCTGACAATCCGCTTCAGCGGCATTACCGTGACGTCCGCGCTGGATTGCACAACCCGCCGGCGGATGACTTGACGTTTCAATGGCTTGCTAAGCGGGCACTGACCCACAACCCACCGGCGCAATGAAACAAGAAAGCGGGTGGAATAATAGAAAGATCACTCAAATGACACAAAAAAAGCTGTCCCCTCACAAAGCAGGGACAGCTTTTTCCATGCCAAGCCGTTATTCCACCTCAAGCGCCGAGCGCAAAAACTCGGGCAAGGCGAAACATTGACGAAAGACCGCATCATTGACGTATTTCGTGTCGTTTGGAATGGTTGTCTGCGCCGGAAAATCGAGCGGCCGTTTCGAGCCGATCGTAAAGCTCCACAGTCCGCCTGGATACGTCGGCACCACCGCGGTGTACACAAGCACATGCGGGAACAGTTCGCGAATATTGCGGTACGTCCGTTTCAAGATATCCAAGTGGAAAATCGGCGACTGGCTTTGGCAGACCATCAGCCCGTCTGCTTTCAACGCGCGATGGACGTTGGCGTAAAACTCCGGTGAAAACAAGGCTTCCGCCGGGCCGACTGGGTCAGACGAGTCGATCATAATGACGTCGTAGACGTTTTCTTTCTCTTGCACAAACACGACGCCATCATCATAAACAAACCGCACGCGCGGATCCGATAAGTTGCCGGAGACGGCTGGCAAATGCTCTTTGCACGCCCGGACGACTTTTTCGTCGATTTCCACCATATCGATGGCTTCAAGATGAGCGTATTTCGCCGTCTCACGAGCTGCGCCGCAGTCGCCGCCGCCGATGATGAGCACCCGCTTCGCTTCCGGATGAAACTGCAGCGGCACGTGCGAAATCATTTCGTTATAAATATGGCCGTCAATCGAGGTCGTTTGCACGACGCCATCGAGTACGAGCATGCGGCCAAAATCGTACGAATCCAAAATCATCACATGCTGGTACTCGGACGGCTCGGCAAAAATCACCTCTTTGATTCGATAGCTGATTTTTAAGTTGTCGCGATCATCTTCGGTGAGCCAAAGCTCTCCATTGTCCATATGCAAGTAAGGTGGCAAAGCGCTTCCTTCGTGTTTCATTGTGACCTCCTTTAGTCATGCAGATGTTTTCACACCTTTCTAATCTTAATATATTCTTCGTCTTGTGGCAAACAAAGGGGATGTGATCGGCCGGTGCCGGACGTATTCATCCCGCCGCCCATGTTTGACGACTGGTTTCGTTTTTCCACCTGATGATCGTTCTTGCCGCCACATCCCGCGCAAAGGCCGCCATCGGTTTCGCATCATCCCGCGTCTTCCTTCCGTAGAGCGATGCCTAGTGATCGTGTGCCTGCCAAACGCCAAAAAACTCTCCAGCTTATAGCCAGAAAGTTTTCTCAACCGCGCCGCTCTTTCAATAAAGAACGAAGCGACGCTCGGTCTTCAAGCAAATCGGCGAGCGTATACGCATCCAGCACACGCAAAAACGCCTCTAACGCCTCGTGAAGTGCGAAGCGAAGCCGACATACCGGCGTTAAGACGCACTCATTGCCGTGGGCGGCAAAACACTCGACAAGCGACAAGTTTTCCTCCGTTTCGCGAACAACCGCGCCGATGACAATCTCCGCGGGGCGTTTCGCAAGGCGGATTCCACCGTTGCGCCCACGGATCGTTTCAATGTAGCCGAGTTTGCCAAGCTCATAGACGATTTTGCTTAAATGATGCTCTGAAATGGAAAAGGCAGCGGCAATGTCTTTGATGTTTGTTTTTTCTTCTTCATCAAGCGCGCCTAAAAACAAGAGGACGCGCAAGGCGTATTCCGTATAGTTCGTCAACTGCATCGTGATTCACAACCTTTAAGCGACATTCTTGATCCCATTGTACCACACCTGATTCGAACGGAGAATTGTGAACAATTTATTAAAGATGTATTTGAAATATTGTTTTTTCGCAGTGATCATGGTTGAATAAAAGATGTATTAAAAATACATGTTTTACAAGGGGATGAAATCATGACAACGACAACGAAATTGCATCCAAAAACGATTGAAATTGTGAAATCAACGGTGCCTGTCTTGGAAACACATGGCGAACAAATTACGAAGCGGTTTTATGAACTCATGTTTTCCAATCATCCGGAACTGCTCCATATTTTCAACCACGCCAACCAAAAGCAAGGGCGGCAGCAACGCGCCTTGGCCGCAGCCGTGTATGCGGCAGCGCGCTATATCGACCAGCTTGATGCTATTTTGCCGGTTGTGCGGCAAATCGGCCATAAACACCGCAGCTTAGGAATCAAACCAGAACAATACCCGATCGTCGGAAAGCATTTGTTGCTGGCGATCAAAGACGTGCTCGGCGACGCCGCCACCGACGAAGTGATCACGGCTTGGACGGAAGCATATGAAGCCATTGCGTCCGTTTTCATTCAAGTGGAAAAAGAGCTCTACGATGAGGCAGCGGCCAAACACGGAGGCTGGCGTGACTTTCGCCGATTTGTCGTCGTGAAAAAGGTGAAAGAAAGCGGCGTCATTACTTCGTTTTATTTGGAGCCGGAAGACGGCAAGGCCATCAGTGATTATTTGCCGGGTCAATACGTGAGCGTCAAACTGTCGATTCCGGGCGAGACGTATACGCATATTCGCCAATACAGCTTATCGGATGCACCTGGAAAAGGGTATTACCGCATCAGCGTCAAACGGGAAGCAGCTACAGCGGACAAGCCGGCCGGCATTGTTTCCAACTATTTGCATGATCATGTCCAAGAGGGCGACGTGCTCGAGCTTAGCGCTCCAGCCGGCGATTTTACGCTTGATTTGTCCAAAACGACGCCGGTTGTGTTCATCAGCGGCGGCGTCGGCATCACTCCGCTTTTGAGCATGGCGCATACGTTGGCCATCCGCCAACCGACCCGCCCAGCGGCGTTTTTGCATGCTGCTTTGAATGGCCGCGTGCACGCGTTTGATAAGGAGCTTCGGATGTTGGCGGAACGCCCGTCATTTTCTTACCGTATTTGTTACGAGTCGCCATCCGACGAGGATCGCCGCCATCCACATTTTGGCAAAGAAGGGCGGATCGACCTCGCATGGATGCAATCCGTGATCCCGACGAAAGACGCAGACTTTTATTTCTGCGGCCCGATGCCGTTTATGAAAACCGTCTATCGTGCCCTAAAACAATGGAGTGTGCCAGAGGAGCACATCCATTACGAATTTTTCGGCCCGGCCGGCGATTTGACGAAAGACTGAGAGAGGTTTTTCGCTTGCCAGGGGGATGACCCAAAAGGGTCATTTTTCTTAACAAAACACAACATATTGTTTCTTAATGATTGTTTTATACCTATATACGGTAATAAGAAAGGGTGTCCCGATCCTTTTGGGACACCCTCTTTTGTTATCTTCCCTGTTGGCAAGTTCATGAATTTTTTGTATGATGAATTGCAAGAAAAGCAAGAAAAGGGAGAGACAACGCATGACGACATTTCGCCAACATCGCTGGCAATCATTTTTGCAAGGTTACGAGCAGCGCGCTCGAATCCTTATCTCCTGCCCAGATCGCCCGGGCATCGTCGCGGCAGTGACGTCGTTTCTGTACGAACAAGGGGCGAATATCGTTGAATCGAGCCAATATTCGACCGATCCTGAGGGAGGGACGTTTTTTCTCCGCTTGGAGTTCGACTGTCCAAACATCGCCGAGCGAAAAGAAGAGATCGAAGCGGCGTTTGCCCCGATCGCTGCTGAATTTGAGATGCGTTGGCAGCTTCGGCTGCACAACGACATTCGGCGAATCGCGATTTTTGTCTCCAAAGCCGAGCATTGTCTGCTTGAACTTCTTTGGCAATGGCAGGCGGGAGAGCTGATCGCCGACATCGCCCTTGTCATCAGCAACCACCCCGACTTGCGCGAGACGGTCGAGTCATTTGGCATCCCTTATGTGCATATTCCGGTGACGAAAGAAACGAAAGCGGACGCCGAAGCCGAACAAATCCGTCTGCTTCGCGACTATCAGATCGACACCATCGTGCTTGCCCGCTACATGCAAATTTTGTCGCCGGCGTTTGTCGCTGAATTCCCGGGACGGATCATCAACATCCACCACTCATTTTTGCCCGCCTTTATTGGCGCGCGTCCGTATGAGCGGGCGTATGAGCGCGGCGTCAAATTGATCGGCGCCACATCGCACTACGTCACCGACGATTTGGATGAAGGGCCGATCATTGAGCAGGACGTCGCCCGCGTGGACCACCGCCACCATCCGGACGACTTAAAGCGGATCGGCCGACTGATCGAAAAAACGGTGCTCGCCCGGGCGCTTCGGTGGCATTTGGAAGACCGGGTCATCATCCACGGAAACAAAACGATCGTGTTTTATTGAACCCAAGCGGGAGAGGATTTTTCCTTTCCCGCATGGTATAATGAAGACAAGCAGGATTTGGCCGCCCAAAGAGCGAAATTTCATCCGTAGGGAAGGAGGGAAAAAGCCTATGGGAGAAAAACGGACGCCCAGCGGTTTTCTGTTAAAACAACGTGCGTTTTTAAAATTGTATTTGATTACGCTCACCGAACAGGAGCGGCTCTACGGGCTGAAGCTGCTTGATGTATTGCGCCAAGAGTTCAAGCCGTTCGGCTACCGGCCGAACCACTCCGAAGTGTATAAGGCGCTGCACGATTTGATCGAAGACGGCATTTTAAAACAAGTGAAACAGAAAAAAGAGGGAATGAAGTACCAAGAAGTCGTTTACTATCGGTTCGCCGAGGGCGGACAGGAAAAGGCGAAGCTGTACAAACGCCAGCTCAAAGCGGAGCTTGATCGGTGCGCGGCGCTCATTCGCAAGGCGATTGAGGACAACTTCGGTTGAGAGCGCCTCGTTTTTTCTTTGTTATATTTACATAATATATTTATGGTCTAGTTCTTTTGTTTTGCGTCCCGCCGGGCGATCTAGTAGAATGAGAGGGGAAGATCGCCACAGAGAGGAAGTCAGAAGATGGGAACATGGCCGTTGACGGTCACGAAAGAAATGGAAAAGCGAAAAGAACTGTTCCGCCGCGATCCGGATCGCGCGTTGATTGGAGCGGGCGGGTACAAGGCGGCAGATGAGGCGATCGTGCACGATGCCGCCATTGCGCTCGCGCTTGGGAAAAACGTGCTCTTAAAAGGCCCGACCGGATCGGGAAAAACGCGGCTTGCTGAAACGTTGTCCGCTTTGTTTGGTCAACCGATGCACAGCATCAACTGTTCCGTGGACTTAGACGCCGAAGCATTGCTCGGTTTTAAGACGATCGTGCACAAAAACAGCCAGGCGGTGATCGAGTACGTGCCCGGACCAGTCATCCAGGCGATGACAAAAGGGCATTTGCTATATATTGACGAAATTAATATGGCGAAACCAGAGACGCTGCCGATTTTAAACAGCGTCCTTGACTACCGGCGGCGGCTCACGAATCCGCTCACCGGCGATCTCGTGCAGGCGAAACCGACATTTGGCGTCATCGCCGCGATCAATGAAGGCTATATTGGCACCGTACCGCTCAATGAGGCGCTCAAAAACCGGTTTGTCGTCATCAATGTGCCGTATGTACAAGGAGAAACATTAAAATCGGTATTGTTGGCGCAAACTACATTAACGGATGAAACGTTGATCGATCGTTTCGTCGCCCTGTCGGCTGATCTGCTTGTGCAGGTGCGAAACGGACAAATCGCCGAGGAAGCGGCTTCGGTGCGCGCTTTGTTGGATGCGTGCGATTTGGCGGCGTACATGCCGCCATTGCGGGCCATTGAACGAAGCATCGTCGATAAGCTCGACGATGAACGGGAACGGGCCGCAGTGCGCAACATCGCTGAAACGTGGTTTGACGAATAGGAGGCTCGGCATGGAGCGGTTTATGATGTTCAATGACCGAACGGTCGACTCGAGTTTGGTCATGCAGCTTTCTGACCTCGCCCAAACGCTCATGCGCCGCCGCGACGTTGCCATCCAGTTCGCCGCCCATTCCGGCGTGCATTGTGTCAAGCCGGTCGTTTACGTCAGCCATTTTTGGGATGGGTATCCACCATTGGAGCGGGAAACGGCAATGAAAAGCGACGTCGGCTTGCGCATCATCGGCACGTATCGGCACACCGACCGATTGGCGGTTCGCGCCTTCCGACATGCGGTGGAATCCCGACCGCTCTCCAAGCTTTCCAAACAGCTGTTTACATTCGCTGAAGATCTTCGCTTGGAAGCCGTCTGTGAGCGGGAACGTCCCGGGATGAAGCGATGGTTCCGCACGCGCCGCCGCTTGTACCGCCGCTACTTCACTCAGCAATGGCAAGCGAATCGAACGCGCGGCGCTTGGGCTGATCAGTTTTTGGCGGGGATGTATTTGCGGCTCACGGCCGATTCGCCGCTTGATGATGCGCCGCTGGCTCCGATGGCGGATGAAGCGGTGCAGGCGCGCCTTGAAACGTTATGGCCGCAATTTTTTGATGCTTCCTCGACAGCCGAGGTGGCGGACTGGGCGTTCGCCGTTGTGGAACTGATGAAGGACGTGCTGCCTCATGATATGGTCAATGCCTATACATCGCTGCCAATCGTTGAGGATGATGCGGACGAGAAAACGATGACGCTTCAAGATCTCAAACGGACCAACCCATTGGAAAACCGCGATGCCCTTCAAGAGGCCGATGGAGAGGCCAAGCGGCAAGTGCTGCCAACGTGGCATCGGGAAACGAGCCGGGCGGGTGGAAGCTTTCTCCGCTTTGAGCTCGAACGAGGCAGCCGCACCGAGATCATCAGCGATAAGGCGAGGCCGGGTGAAGACGGTGATCAGGCGCTGGCCGTCGTGAAAGGAACGTCTCGGCCGACGGCGCGAAACGAGTATGGCCTGGAAGCGCAAGCATCCTTCAGCGAACAGCCGCCGGCTGGAAACAGTGCGCCGTATGGCGAGGCCAACCGCCAAGCCGATCTTGTGCTTCTTCCTTCGTCGCCAAACCTCGCGCATCTTGAGCAATACCGCGCCAAACAGGCGGCGGTGGCGCCGTACCGAAAACGGCTTGTGCGCATCATGGAACAATGGCTTGAACACAAGCGCTCCGCTTGGCGCATGAACTTGCCCGTCGGTCGGCTGCGCAAACAATTGGTGTCGTTTTTCACTGATGAGCGGCCGCGCTTGTTTTACAAAAAAGGCGAGCCGACGCGGCGGTTTGATGCAGTCTTCGGCCTGCTTGTCGATTGCTCGGCTTCGATGCATGACAAAATGGAAGAGACGAAAACCGGGCTCGTTCTTTGCCATGAGGTGCTGAAAACGTTGCGCGTGCCGCACCAAATTGTCGGATTTTGGGAAGATGCGAACGAAGCAGCCGCTTCGCGTCAGCCGAACTATTTGCAGATGGCGGTCTCATTCCATCGCTCGCTTGAGCCGTCGAGCGGCCCGGCGATCCTGCAGCTCGAGCCGCATGAAGATAATCGCGATGGATTGGCGATTCGCTGGATGACCGAACAGCTCCTCAAGCGCCCGGAAGCACAAAAAGTGCTGCTCGTCTTCTCTGACGGCGAACCCGCCGCGTACGGATATGAACAAAACGGCATCATCGATACGCACGAAGCAGTCGCCGAAGCGCGCCGCCGCGGCATTGAGGTCGTCAATCTCTTTTTAGGCCACGGGGCCGACGATGAGTCAACGCGGCGGACGATTGAAAACATCTATGGTCGCTTCCGCGTCTTTGTTCCGCATGTGAGCGAGTTGCCGGATCGGCTGTTGCCGCTCTTGAAAACGTGGTTGCAAAAAAGTTTGTGACAAAAAGGTGGGACCCCATGATCAAATTATTCACTGACAGCGATCTAGACGGCATCGGTTGCGGATTGCTCGCGAAGCTGGCGTTTGCCGAGGTGAACATTTCGTTTTGTTCCTATCGCAATTTGGATGAACGGGTCGTCCAATTCTTGCAAAGCGACGAGGCCAACGGCGCCATGTTGTTTATCACCGACTTGGCCGTCGGCAAGGAAGTGGAACAGCAACTCGCCGAACGGGCGGCGCGCGGCGGCCATGTGCAAGTGATCGACCACCACGTGACGGCGCTTCATTTCAATGACTACCCGTGGGGACAGGTGGTGCCGGTGAGGGATGATGGCAAAAAGACGTGCGCCACCTCGCTCTTTTACGACTATCTCGTCCGCGAGGGAAAACTCGCACCTAATGAAACGCTAGATGGGTTCGTCGAGCTCGTCCGCCAATACGACACGTGGGAATGGGAAGAGAATGGGAATTTGCAAGCGAAGCGGCTGAATGATTTGTTGACGATTTTCGGGCTTGACGGCTTTTGGGAGACGATGAGCGAGCGGCTCGCCTCCAGAGAACCGTTCTCCTTGACCGAGACGGAAGAGCTGCTTCTCGATATGGAAGAGAAGAAAATTCAGCGTTACATTCGGCAAAAGCAAAAACAGCTTGTTCAGCGCTGGCTTGGTGACTATTGCATCGGCGTCGTCTTTGCCGAGCGCCATTTGTCGGAATTGGGCAATGCGTTATCCAAGCGTTATCCTCATCTTGACTTGATCGCTTTAGTCAACATGGGGACGAAACATATTGGCTTTCGCACCATTCATGATGACGTCAACGTCGCTGAGTTTGCCCTGCAATTCGGTGGCGGCGGCCATCCCAAGGCGTCCGGCTGTTTGATCGATGATACAACATTTCCGCTGTTTGTCGTCGAGACGTTCCCGCTTCTGCCGGTATACGGTGATGCGGAACAAAACCAATTGAACAAAAAAGACGAGGCCGAAGGAGTGTTTTGGACAAATCACCATGGCCAATGGTGGCTGAGTCGTAAAACCGCTCAAGGTTGGAACGTGTATGCCGATGGGGGAGAGACCCATACGTTCCCAGAGGAAATCGCCGGCGAACGCTGGCTGAAGCGGCAGTTTGCCGCTGGCCTTGCCCATGATGCAGCCGTGCTCGACTTTTTAAGCGTTCGGCTCGGACGAGACAAAGATGCCATTCAAGCCGACTATAAAGCGGCCGTCAAACAATACAAGCAACAAACCGGCATTGAATCATGATGCCGGTTTTCTTTTTCTAAGAAACTGAACTGTGCTAAATCGGATTGCGGCGCTAACCGGCAAGGTCATCACAACCCGCAAGGTCCAACAGCCACATATGCGCAAAAAGAAAAAGGTGTTCCGATCTCTTTTAGGAAGGATTGGGACACCTTTATTTGTTGCGGAAACGCCGAAGAGAAAATGTTAACATAATTGTAACAGTTTTTGTGTTTAGGAAAAACAGTCTTTGATTATAATAATAATAGGGAGGTGAAGACGGTGAAACAGTATGTCTTTTCCTTCTACACAGTCCAAGGGAAAACGATTGTGTGGGAAGAGGCCATTTCGGCATCTGGGATGATGGAAGCCTTTTCAAAAGCCCAACGGCTTCTGGTGAAACATAAGCAAGAAAAAGGCGTGCCAGTTCGCGTTCGGTATAAAGGCGTCCGCTATCGTCAAACGGATATTGCCTAAACGAAAGGAGAAAGGATGAGATCATGCGGTCCCTGCAGCTGCCGACGCGCAGTGGGTAACGTGCAGCTTCTTGAATGAGAATCAAGAGGCTGCGCGTTTTTATTTTATTTTAGGTGGGCGTGTCGATGGGCGTTTTTTGTTTTGTCTCACTATTATGAGACTACTTGTTATCGAAACAGACTCTTTCGTAACTTCTTATAATTTATATTATGTCTACTAAAATGTAAAAAATATATGAGTGGCGTTTGATTACCACTACTCTTTCTTTATTTGATAAAATTCTTCGCTAAATTGTTTGTCTTGTTTCAACCATCTAAAATAAGTTCCTAATGTAATTCCAACTGTTTCACATGCTTGATGAACGCAATAGCTTTTTCGATATTCATCGATAAAAGCTTTTTTTCTTGCTGCAACAGCTTGTTTTGTTCTTTTTAATTTCGCATTTTGCAATGTTTCTGCATCCATATTTTTATCTGGGAACGCTTCAAATTTGCGTTTTAAATATAATCCTTTATCGTGATAAATCCAGTCATAAAATTCCTTAATCGTTTTTCTGCCGCTCATATATAAACGAATATGTTTTTCTTTTTTGGTTAAGTACACGTCAAATCCTCGCGCTTTTAGATGATGTTCTAATACCGTCATGAAATCGAGAGAACCGCCAACAAAACTGACTAAATAGCCACGAGAATAAATATTTCCATCACCGTCAAAATAGCCTCTTATAAAATGATTTAAATACACTTCTGGAACATACGGAAATTTTATATCCAGTGATTTATTTGGTGTGACACCATGTATCTCCATTAGATCGTTTTTCATAACTTTGCTATTGAGATATAACATATAAACACCAGTTTGCTTATTTTGATAAAGTGGTTGATTAGACCCTAATTCGTCTCTGATTTGTTCTAAAATATATTTTTCTTTTTGCGCGAATCCGATCGTTTGAAAATCATTGGAGATAAAACCGTCCGCTATAAAAAAACCTAAGATATAAGCCATATTTTTAGACCAAGTCTTGAAATAATCTTCATTTAACTTATACTTATAACTTATACTTACGCTTCCAACTACCAAACGGCCTTTTTTCAATATTATGATCAGACAAAATCATTCTTATATATCTTGGGGACACATTGGAAAGCTTTGCAATTTCGGTGGTACTAGCACCTTCAAGATAAAGTTTTATAATTTCGTCTATTTCCAACGTTCGTTTTATATTTTTTCTTGTCATCTTTAAAACCCCTTCCATAATTTATTTAAAATATATTATAAGAACAAACGTTCTTATTGTCTATATAAATTAAAATATTCGTAATAATCCCTTCCCCACTTTAATTAATGAATGGAAATAAATCACAAAAAACATCCATGAGTAAATTTTACTCCCCACCCAGGCATGAAAATCCATCTCTCCTTCCATAATGGAGGATGAACGCAAACAGTTTGGAAAGACGTGCTTTTTAATGGTGGTTCGACCCTGTACAAAAAACTGTTTGAGTCCATTTGGTGTTCCACCCATTGTAAGCCCTTTTCATTTGGAAAAGGTGACTACGAACAGAAAAATGCCTAACGAACAAGTGGACTCACTGTTTGCGAATTCATCAATGGAAGGAGTCCGGATCATGGATGTGCTTTATCATCGTTGCGCAGGTTTAGATGTTCATGCCAAAACGATTGTCGTTTGTGCGCTTTGGGGAGAAGAAGACCACATTCAAAAGGAGATCGAAACGTTTTCGACGTTTACCAAAGACTTGTTTCGCCTCCTGAAATGGCTCGAGGATCGAGAAATCACTCATCTAGCGATGGAGAGTACGGGGGTTTACTGGAAACCGGTCTTTAACATTTTAGAGGACTACTTTGACATTACCTTGGCCAACGCTCAGCGAATCAAGAATGTCCCAGGGAGAAAAACGGATGTATCCGATGCGGAATGGATCGCTAAATTATTGCGTTATGGACTGATTGAAAAGAGTTTTGTGCCACCCGCGCCAATTCGAGAATTGCGGGACTTGACCCGTTTACGCAAAAAGTGGGTGGGTCAATTGATTGCGGAAAAAAACCGAATTCATAAAGTATTGGAGTGTTCCAATATCAAGCTGGGTACGGTGATTTCCGACATCTTCGGAGTATCGGGCCGAAAACTCTTGACCCGTTTAATGGAACAGGGGTACATCGAAGAAGCCGATATCGACGCTTGCCTTCACGGAAGAATGAAAGGGAAAAAGCAACAAATTCAGGAATCGCTCTTTGGGACATTAACCGAACATGAGTTGTTCATGATTCGCCAATCGTGGAAGCACATCGAGTATTTGGAAAGCTTGATTCAGGAGATGGACCAACGCATCGACCATCTCTTACAACCGTATCAACAGGAAGTGGATCTTCTGATGACGATTCCTGGAGTGAAAAAGGAAACCGCCGCCGTCATCATCGCCGAAATCGGAGTGGATATGGGACAGTTCCCGACACCGCAGCGCCTCGCTTCTTGGGCTGGGGTGGCCCCGGGAAATCACGAAAGCGCTGGAAAACGCAAAAGTACACGAACGGTAAAGGGTAATCCTCATATTAAATCCGCGTTATGCGAGGCGGCATGGGCGTTATCCCGATGCAGGAATCAACCGTTGGCGGCGAAATTTTGGTCATTGGCGGCTCGCCGGGGAAAGAAAAAAGCACTCGTTGCGATCGCGCACCGAATGCTTGTCACCATTTACTGCATGCTTTCCCGAAAAGAACCGTTTTGGGGACCACAAGTAAGTTAGTATAGCCAAAATGAATACAGAATATACGAGATGCCTAAAAATAAGGCACCTCTGCTTTCCTGTTGTCTTTTTTGGCCATTTGTAGTGTATCCAAACTGATCACAGGATATACAGAGTTGACCGGGTTTTATGGATTTTCACAGAAAAAAAGAGACAGTAAAGTGTAAGTACTGTCTCATCACGCCGCTTTATTCCTTATGCTCCAGGCTGCTTTTCACAATTACTGATAAATTGAGTGGAGGCATCGTCCTGTATGAAACAAGAGCAGATTCCGCAATCCTTCTTTCATAATTCTTAATCTCAACAAAAACAATTGATTTATCTAACAACACGATGCGTATTTATGGGAAAGGAAAAAAAGAGCGCTTACTCCTCCCTTCATCCCATGGTTGTCCCTTTAACGAAAAGCTATATGGAAAGTTTAGAGGAATATCAGCTCCACCCTTCCCAACTGTCAAGGCCGATTATTTTTTCCCCAAAATCGCCGGTTTAAAATTCCCCAGAAGGACCTCATTGATCCTTCTGTTTTTCTTGTTGGAGCCTTTTTTCCCGCAATCGATAGCTTTCCCCCTTTAGGTTGAAAATAATAGAATGATGCAGTAATCGATCTAACATCGCTGTCGCAAGAACCGAATCTCCCACGATTTCTCCCCATTCCCCAAAGCTTTTGTTGGAAGTGAGGATAATCGGGGCATGTTCATACCGACGGGCGATGACCTGAAATAAGTAATGAGCGCTGTTCGGGTCCAATTTTAAGTACCCCATTTCATCAATAATGAGAATGGTTGGCTTCACAAACATGCGAAGCTTTTTTTCCAGCTTTCCTTCCTGGTCGGCTTTTCTTAACTGAGTGACCAAATCATGGGCGGTAATAAAATACGTTTTATACCCTCTTGCGATCGCCTCCATTCCAATCGAAATAGCCAGATGCGTCTTTCCAATCCCCGGCGGACCGAGAAAAAGAATATTCTCCTTTCGATCAATAAACGATAAGGTAAGCAGCTCTCGAATCCGACGCTCATCCACGGAAGGAAGTGCGTTAAAATCAAACGTATCGATCGTCTTGCGATATGGCAGTTTGGACAGCTTGATGAGCGTTTGGATCGATCGTTCCTGTTTTTCGACGATTTCTGCCTCTAATAAGCGGAATAAAAACTCCGAATATGGTATATTATGAGTAGCTGCGTATTCTGCCATGGCGGACCATCGTTCCGCCATGACAGGCAAATGGAGTCGGTGGCAATACTCGTGTATTCGTTCTTTCATGAGCTTTCCCCTCGCAGGAATGCGTCATAAACGGACAATGGACGAGTATCCACTTCCACCGAAACAGGCGAAATGGTGGCGGCCATTTCCGTCTGTTTCTTTTTTATTTTTTCGGCGAATGAAATCACTTTTTTCTGTTGGTCCACGTGAGAAATCTCCTCCCCTCGAAAGTACAATCGAATATCTCCATTTAATCGCTCCTTCACCAGAATTTCTTTGCCCGCATACTCCGACGATAAGAGCCATTGTTCCCCTTTGTAAGAGAAACTGCCATCCCAATGCACCTTCCGATAGGAAAGATAGCTCGTATCGTAATCTTTCAACGGAAGAGGCTTGAGTGACTCCTCGGCCCAACGCTCTTGCGGAGAAATACCGGTAGTGGCGTTTGGCTTCCGATTCGCCACTTGATCGAGCCAACGATGGAGAAGGAAATTTAATTCCTCGATGCTTTCAAACGCTGTCCCCACATAGAAGTGATCCATGATATACTGAATGGCTCGTTCGACTTTTCCCTTTGTCTGGGCCCGGTAAGGCCGGCATACTTTTGGAATAAATCCATAGTAACTCGCAAATTCGGAAAATCGTTGATTCCATTTCACCACTCCTTGTTCTCGCCCGTCTGTAACGGTCTTCATATTGTCAAATAACACCTTCTTCGGAACCCCGCCAAAGTACTTGAAGCTCTGAATCAGGCATTCCATTAAGTGTTCCTGATCCTGGCTGGTCGTAAATACCGCGTATTTCATCCGCGAATAGCCTAACGTGGCCACAAATAGCGATAACTTGACTTTTTTCCCTTCGATCACGACCTCCCCAACTTCTTTCCAATCGACTTGCATTTGTTCGCCAGGAAGCGTTTCATAACGAACGGTGTATTTCTTTTTCGCCGTCTCTCGGAAAGGTTTCATATAGTCTTTTAAAATCGTCTTTCCTCCCGTATAGCCCTGTTGTCGAATTTCAAAAAACAACTTTTCGC
The DNA here is from genome assembly GCF_056494105.1 of Geobacillus sp. PLS 41. Lineage (NCBI taxonomy): Bacteria > Bacillati > Bacillota > Bacilli > Caryophanales > Anoxybacillaceae > Geobacillus > Geobacillus sp. PLS 41. The sequence goes on from NZ_CM151395.1 coordinate 2,355,502, forward strand.
TATTAAACACCCCATCTTCTAACATTCGTTTTTGAAGATACGGCTTAAATGGATCTAACTTGCTTTTTCTTTGTTTTCGCTTGGATTTGGAAGGAGGATTGGGGGAGTGAATATATTTTCGGACGGTTTTCCGATCGATCCCCAATTCCCTCGCAATATCGGAAATACTCATTCCCCTTTCATACATCTCTTTGATCATAAAAAATTCCCCTCTCGTAATCATGAACCATAGCTCCTCTCGTTGACACTATGGTTCTATTGTAAGTGGGGAATTTTATTCCGGCTATATTGGGGATTTTATCATCGGCTTTAACAATAAAAAGGAGTTCAATTCGCATATGTGTAAATTATCACTTTATTTCCGCACAAAAAAGACTCTTTTTTGCACATTCCTTCGGAATATCCCTCTCCCCCTTTCCGAAAGAATGTGCTAAATTTTTTGTGAATTATTTCGGAATGGGACATGGGTGATTTCCAGAGGGGGGACGAGGACGTGATTCGGTTTCATGACTTTCAGGTCGATGTCCAGACATATGCCCAGCGGGGAAAACAAAACGACTTTCCCCTTCTTAAGCGGTGCCCTCATTGCCAGGCAAAACGCCCTCTTTATCGCCATGGGTACTACGAACGAAATGCCGTGACGTCGCATCAGTCTTATCGCATTTGGATCGCTCGGTATCGCTGCCCGGAGTGCAGGAGGACGGTGGCCGTGTTGCCTTCATTTCTTCTCCCTTATTTTCAGTATACGTTGCCCACCATATGGAGAGTGGTGAAAGAACGGTTGGGCCTGACTCCGAAACGGGGGATGGAGGAGGCTCCACTCCTTCCTACGGATGAAGGGGTTTTATTTTATGTCCGACGTTTATTCCGAAATTTGAACCACCTTCATTGGTTTTTTGCGGAGCGCTGGAGAAAAATTGGTCCTGCCATCGCCCAAGCGAGAGAACGAGCCCTATGGTGGATCCAGACGATGGAGGAGATCGGCCTCTTTTTCGTCATCCAAGAGATATGGGAGCACCGATCGACGCATCTTTTTGCACGTACATTCAGTTCCTGATTTTACTTATATCCCCTTATATGGAATCATTTATAGATTCCACAAACCTTTCCTCTCGACGGTCGGGGGAATGATCCGATAGGATAGAGACAGGATGGACCGATAAGGTCCTAGAATGGGATGAACGAAGGAGGAGATCGAAATGAATGAGTCGATGAGACAGGAGATCGCTTTATTTCGGTATGGATTGATCGCTCCATTGGTGAATGGACAAGTCGATCCAAAAACGTACTTGAAGGAAGTAGCGGAACGGATCCATCAAGTTCCCCACCATGGAGAGAAACGCATCGCCGCCAAAACGATCCTCGACTGGTGCACGCAGTACAAAAAAGGGGGCTTTGAGGCGCTGAAGCCGAAACGACGGTCGGACCGTGGCCATTCCCGGAGGCTGTCACCTGAAGAAGAGGATCACATTTTAGCCCTGAGAAAAAAACACCCCCACATGCCCGTGACGGTGTTTTACCAACACCTTATCGAGCAGGGGGAAATCCAATCCATCTCTTATTTCACTATATACCGACTTTTAAAAAAATACAACCTCGTGGGGAAAGAAATTTTACCGATTCCTGAACGAAAACGATTCGCGTACGATCAGGTCAATGAGCTCTGGCAAGGTGATTTGTCCCATGGCCCGTTGATTCGCGTGAATGGCAAAACGCAAAAAACGTTTTTGATTGCCTATATCGATGACTGCTCTCGGGTCGTGCCGTACGCTCAGTTTTTCTCTTCCGAGAAATTTGACGGGTTGCGGATCGTAACCAAGGAAGCGCTGCTTCGATACGGAAAGCCGAAGCGAATTTACTCGGATAACGGCAAGATTTATCGGGCGGAACCCTTGCAGTACGCCTGCGCGGAGTTAGGGATCACCTTGATCCATACCCAGCCGTACGATCCGCAAAGCAAAGGGAAAATCGAACGATTTTTCCGCACCGTACAGACGCGGTTTTACCCGTTGCTCGAAATGAATTCACCGAAGTCGCTCGAAGAGCTAAACGAGCGATTTTGGAAGTGGTTGGAGGAAGATTACCATCGAAAACCGCATGCCTCGTTGAACGGGAAGACGCCACATGAAGTGTTTCAATCGCAAGTCCATTTGGTGTCGTTCGTCGGTCGAGGATTCGGATTGGCTCGACTCGATCTTTTTGAAACGCGAATACCGTAAAGTGAAGGCCGATGGTACGATCACGTTGAACAAGCAGCTGTATGAAGTTCCGTCCCGGTTCATCGGACAATCGATCGAACTCCGTTATGATGAACAAGGCGTGTATGTGTACGAAGACGGCCAACGGGTCGCCGAAGCGGTCCTTGTTCGCTTCGAGGACAATGCCTATGTGAAACGCCATCGGTCACCGTTTGCGACGGTTCCGGTAGAGGGAGGCGAAAACGATGTATAAAACGTTTTATTCCCTTTCCCGGGAGCCGTTTTCGAAGGAGACGAATCCACCAGAGGCTTATCAAGGGGCCTCGTATCAAGAGGCCCTCGCCGCTTTGGACTACGTGAAACGAACAAGAGGGATCGGGTTATTGATTGGTGAACCAGGGTCCGGCAAGACATTCGCCCTTCGGGCGTTTAAGGAATCCATGAATCCGTCACTGTATCACGTCGTTTATTTTCCATTGTCAACGGGAAGCGTGATGGACTTTTATCGCGGCCTTGCCTTCGGGCTCGGGGAAGAGCCGAAGTACCGCAAGGTCGACTTGTTTTATCAAATCCAACAAGGGATCGAGCGCTTGTATCATGAACAACGGGTAACGTCAGTGTTCATCCTTGATGAAATGCATTTAGCGAAGGATGCCTTTCTGCAGGATATCGCGATCCTGTTCAACTTTCACATGGACTCAACGAATCCGTTTGTCTTGATTTTGGCGGGGCTGCCCCATTTACAGGAAAAACTACGGTTGAATCAACACCGTCCGCTTCACCAACGAATCATCATGCGATACCAGATGGGGCCCCTTGATAAGGAAGAAGTGGTGGGATATATCGAACACCGCCTGAAACAGGCGGGGGCGAAACACCCGATTTTTACCCCAGCTGCCTTAGAAGCGATCGCCCTGCAGTCGCAGAGGTGGCTGCGGATCATCAACAACCTTGCCACCACTTGCCTGTTATACGGGGCTCAATTAAAAAAACATATGATTGACGAAGACATTGTGCGTATGGCAGCCGAAGAAATGGGGTACTGACACAACAGGGGCTGATCGGCCCCTGTTATGTTTCATCCCGATCCATCCTCATTCTAGTTAATCATCCGAAATAATGTGCAAACGTTCGGAAATAATCTGCAAAACCTGGAATAATTCGCAAAGATTTTGCACATTATTTCCGAATTCGTTCGAAATAATTTGAAAAAGGGATTCTGAAATAATGTGCTAATTTACAATAAAACCCACAATCTTACTTTGAGTACATGTATTCAAAGTGCTCTATTTTCTGTGAAAATCCATAAAACCCGGTCAACTCTGTATATCCTGTGATCAGTTTGGATACACTACAAATGGCCAAAAAAGACAACAGGAAAGCAGAGGTGCCTTATTTTTAGGCATCTCGTATATTCTGTATTCATTTTGGCTATACTAACTTACTTGTGGTCCCCAAAACGGTTCTTTTCGGGAAAGCATGCAGTAAATGGTGACAAGCATTCGGTGCGCGATCGCAACGAGTGCTTTTTTCTTTCCCCGGCGAGCCGCCAATGACCAAAATTTCGCCGCCAACGGTTGATTCCTGCATCGGGATAACGCCCATGCCGCCTCGCATAACGCGGATTTAATATGAGGATTACCCTTTACCGTTCGTGTACTTTTGCGTTTTCCAGCGCTTTCGTGATTTCCCGGGGCCACCCCAGCCCAAGAAGCGAGGCGCTGCGGTGTCGGGAACTGTCCCATATCCACTCCGATTTCGGCGATGATGACGGCGGCGGTTTCCTTTTTCACTCCAGGAATCGTCATCAGAAGATCCACTTCCTGTTGATACGGTTGTAAGAGATGGTCGATGCGTTGGTCCATCTCCTGAATCAAGCTTTCCAAATACTCGATGTGCTTCCACGATTGGCGAATCATGAACAACTCATGTTCGGTTAATGTCCCAAAGAGCGATTCCTGAATTTGTTGCTTTTTCCCTTTCATTCTTCCGTGAAGGCAAGCGTCGATATCGGCTTCTTCGATGTACCCCTGTTCCATTAAACGGGTCAAGAGTTTTCGGCCCGATACTCCGAAGATGTCGGAAATCACCGTACCCAGCTTGATATTGGAACACTCCAATACTTTATGAATTCGGTTTTTTTCCGCAATCAATTGACCCACCCACTTTTTGCGTAAACGGGTCAAGTCCCGCAATTCTCGAATTGGCGCGGGTGGCACAAAACTCTTTTCAATCAGTCCATAACGCAATAATTTAGCGATCCATTCCGCATCGGATACATCCGTTTTTCTCCCTGGGACATTCTTGATTCGCTGAGCGTTGGCCAAGGTAATGTCAAAGTAGTCCTCTAAAATGTTAAAGACCGGTTTCCAGTAAACCCCCGTACTCTCCATCGCTAGATGAGTGATTTCTCGATCCTCGAGCCATTTCAGGAGGCGAAACAAGTCTTTGGTAAACGTCGAAAACGTTTCGATCTCCTTTTGAATGTGGTCTTCTTCTCCCCAAAGCGCACAAACGACAATCGTTTTGGCATGAACATCTAAACCTGCGCAACGATGATAAAGCACATCCATGATCCGGACTCCTTCCATTGATGAATTCGCAAACAGTGAGTCCACTTGTTCGTTAGGCATTTTTCTGTTCGTAGTCACCTTTTCCAAATGAAAAGGGCTTACAATGGGTGGAACACCAAATGGACTCAAACAGTTTTTTGTACAGGGTCGAACCACCATTAAAAAGCACGTCTTTCCAAACTGTTTGCGTTCATCCTCCATTATGGAAGGAGAGATGGATTTTCATGCCTGGGTGGGGAGTAAAATTTACTCATGGATGTTTTTTAGGGGTAGTACCATCGTAGCTGACGCCACCTGCAAAGTAAATGTTGAAAATTGTTAATAACAGATCTGTAGATGAGCAAATTCACTGACATAAATTGACAACTAAACAAAAAAGGAGACATGAACCCGATTCCTTGGTTAGAATAGATGTACCACCAACTATCCACAAGGAGGTTCATGTCTCATGAATAGATTAGCACATCACCAAGGAATCCACAAGTTTTTCTTCACGCTGGGGTTGACGCTGCAGCTTTCCAAACCGGTCATCAAGCATCTCATTCATATTGTCGATGCCTTGACCACCAAGGGATTCTCGGGAACATTGACTGATATTCATTACTGGAGCTTTCATCCGAATCATCGAACGACGCTCAGTCACTTTTTCACGAAAAGCCCTTGGAACGAGGAAAGGCTGCTTGGGAAGCTTCAAGAGTGGATCCTTTCCCAGGTCGAACGACTGGCCAAACGGAAGAATCAACCCCTTTTTGTTTCGATTGATGATACGATTTGCCAAAAAACAAAGCCTTCGTCACGGGCTGCGCACGCCATTCAAGGGTGCGACTGGCACTACTCGCATAAAGATCATCAATCGGTCTGGGGGCATTCGCTCGTTTGGCTGATGGTGCACACCTTCACGCAGGCGTTCCCATTTGCGTTCCGCCTGTATGACAAGAAAGCGGGAAAAAGCAAGATCGACCTGGCGATCGAGATGCTTTCCTCGCTCAAGGTGAAGCGGGCTCAGCCGGTGTATGTGCTCATGGATTCGTGGTATCCGTCCAAAAAGCTCATTGAAGCCTGCTTGAAACAGGGATTCCATGTCATCGCGATGCTCAAGACGAACCGGATTCTCTACCCGAAAGGCATCGCCATCCAAGCCAAGCAGTTCGCCCGCTATGTCGAGTCCAAAGACACCCGCCTCGTCACGGTGGGGCAGGAGCGTTATCGCGTGTATCGCTATGAGGGGGCCATCCATGGCCTCGATGACGCGGTGGTGCTGCTGGCTTGGAAGGCGGATCAGCCGATGGCGCCGGAACATCTTCATTGCATCTTGAGCACCGACCGGGAACTCGGGGACGAAGACATCTTGCGTTACTACGCCCAGCGCTGGACGATCGAGTGCTTTTTCCGGCAGGCGAAAGATCAACTGAAGCTGGATGGATACCGCGTTCGCCACATTCGGGCGGTGAAACGGTATTGGGCGGTGGTGCTGTTGGCCTGTGTGTACAGCATCGCCGAATCCCGACAAAACCTCTCCACCGGGCTGGAGCTTCTTCGATCGCGGAAAGACCACAGCGTCGTCGAGTTCATTTATGACGCTGCAAAGCAAGATATTCCCATTGATGTGATCAAAAAACAGCTCCGTATCGCGTAAGGGGTACCCTGTTTGTCTCTCTAACCATGGAAATTATTGTAATGAAAAATGCTCATCTACAGAACAGATCATTAATTTCGAATAGAGTTCCGACACCTGCCGTTTGCGTTGATATCAAACCTATCGTTCGTTTTGAGTAGCGTTTGCCAACTACTTACAGAACCATATGTTTGTTCCTTAATTTGGAACATCCAACATATGATCCCAATATAGCCGAGCTCATAATATTTTCCGCCCATCTAATTACAAAGGTTGAATTATAGTAAAGACTTGAATATACTTCAGTGTATTTTTCAGACCCTACCAATGTGATTTCATGGTTTACCAAACTCCCGTAATTGAATTACAAGAGTAGAGCCCCAGAAATGCCATGTATGGTCGCCATTAGCAATAGCCACTCATCACTACCATTATAATTTGAACAAGCCCTCCGCCCATAAAATAAACCATTTTAATCGGAAATTTCATGAATTATTTTGACTTAATATCTGCAAAATATAGTTTGATCACGATAATAAAAGGAGGAATTCAAATATGAACAGGAAACTTATAGGAGTAATGTCCCTCTTTTTGATAATATTATTCGGAATGTATGGTGTCGGGACTAAAATTGTCGCCAAATCAAAAATTTATGAAACAGAGTCAACAACTGCATTAGTGGTTAATAAAAATGATTTAGAGGACCTTTCAATTTACTTCTTAACGCCTTATATAACCAAAGCAGTACAGGATTATTATGGAAAACCATCTGGAATTCAGTGGTGGAAGCCTAAAATATTAGAGATTAAAAATTTAGAACCCGGGAGTCGTTATAAATTCTTACTCAAAATTCGTGTAGAAACATTTAAAGGGGCTCACAACCCTCCTTACGGAATTGATATAATAACACTTGAAATCGATTTTGACAAAATTCGTATTATTGATTACAAGCACATCGAAGAGAAGATAAAAAAACAAACATAGGGTATTACCTCTTTTATTTTTCCTAAATAATGGGCTCACTAATCAGCGAGGAACAGCTGAGCTTATACAGCTACTTTCTCCTGCCCGAGTTCGACAGTGACTAGGCAAATAAATCGCCTCTCAGTCCTTGATGCAGAAGGGCTGAGAGGCGATTAGGTATACTTGTGGCGTGTATCTAGGAGCGAGGATGAATGTCTAGGATCTTCGGGGGAGGCTCTAGTCCTAGAGTCGCAAAGGTTTGCCCTTATTTGGAGGTCAGTTCTGTCCGCTGATAAAGGTCCCCGTATTTTGAAGAAAAATGTCCGAGTGTGAGACGCTAGCATTCCTCTCTTACTTTCGGCCACGATTCGTTGGTCCGAATCTTTACGATGCGAACCAGCAAGAGAACCAGCCAACTGAGCAGCACATGCACACGAATGTGGTCTTCCAAGCGATGATACATGGGTCGCAATTCCAATGTCGATTTCAGTGTACGAAAAGCCAGCTCGATATCCACCAGCTGCTTATATCCCAGCGCGACATCCTCGGCAGACAGTGTGTCATCGGACGTGCGGATAAGATATTTGCCATCATACTTTTCGGCTAAACGTGTGCCTATGGAATTCAGTGTTTTTTCCTAGGTTGACAACCCCAAAGTCCTTGATATAACGGGATTTCTGGACTTTTTATTTGCCTAAAATGGCCCTCAAACTGTCGAACTCGGGTCCTGGTTAGTGTAGTAAAAGCAGTTTCAAATTCATATCTCCGAGCAAACAAGAAAAAAGCAGGATGTTACCCTGCTTACTAATCCAATTCCTTGTTTCAGGAGATTTTATTTCATTGAAATGTTGAGAGCTCTGATCATTATTCGTAAATATTAATAAGTTACAGTGTAGCTAACAGTTTTTATACCGAATAGTTTGGCTTGATTTATATCACTTGAAGTATAACCGAAATAAATATCAAACCATTGTCGAGTTAAACCTCGGGAGCAAAATACATCCCCCATGTCCTCAACTGTAAAATATTGCATAGAAGTTCCAGACGGAGTTTTTAAAACTGTGGAAGTTTTAATAACTGCTCCGAAAGGAAAAATTGTTCCTGAACTCGGACTACCGCAAGTTTTAGGATGTACTGCAGCAGTTTTATATTTTTGAGGGGTTGTACCATAATAAGTTAACGAACCTGCTGGTGCAGTATACGCTGTTACATCTTGATTTAAATAAGTGTAGGAGGCTGCACTAGCATAATCAATAAAAAGTGAAGTCAATAGGATCGCTGAAAAAAGACTCGTAACAATCTTAGTTTTAAGCTTTTTAAACATGTTAAACACACCTTTCACAAGAAAATTTGTTAATTAATCATTATTTTATCAGTAAATACTAAGATGTTATCTTGGTAACGAATTTTCCAGTCCTAGCATTGAAGATAATCTTTATAAACCTACCCTTTTTATCCCTACCAACCACTTCAACAGTCGGGTCACTGTTTAACTTTCGCAAAACAAAATGGTATCCTTCGGCCCAACCTTTTCCTGGTAATAGGTTATATTCCTTTTTTGCTTTATCAACAATTTTATCGCTATCAAAATGAATCTTGTTTAAATCTACTATATTTTCATTGTTTACAGGTTCAGTCAATGCTAATTTTTCTACTATTTTTTGATTATGAATTGTATATAACATTTGATCATCTGTACCTGGTTTAGCTAGAATTACATTCCAATATCTTCTTTTCCCGTGTTCCCCTTTACTTTTACTTTCTTTTTCCCTATCGTCAACACTTAATACATAATAGATTTCTGCATCTTTACTCCACTCCTCTCTAGCTTTTTCCTTTGCAAACCTACAGGCTTCTAAAAGTGAAAATTCTTTTGAAGAGGCAGAACTGTTGGAATGGTAAGTAAACACAATTGCTAGAATAAATATTGTGAGAACACAATAAATAAGTTTCTTCATCAATTACCTCCTTTTGGATATTAAGGTTTTTATAAGGTTCATCACCAAAAGTTGTACTTGCACCTGTCATGAAAGTATGTTAGCTGTTTCTAGCCGAACCCGCAATGCAAAACGCTGGATATTTCGGTATCCGTATCCCCGACGTTTCATCAGCTTGATCTTGTAGCTCTTCACCAAAAGTTGTACTTGACTGTTTCAGATCATGTCTTGCTTACATGCATAAGGAAAATCAGTAAATCAACGATTTTCCTACATGGTGACACGAGAAAAAGCCTCGCTTGTCAAGTACACGTTGTGGTGATGAACCTTTTATAAACATAAATTCTATTAATATGGTAAAACTCCTTTGTAGAAAAACTACTTTTATTGTCGAAACTTGATAAGAATATAATGAAGTGAGTTGTAAAATCACCATTTAATTACATATGCTTTGCGGATGGTGTCAGCTACGCTGGTACTACCCCTTTTTAGAATAAAGTTCCCCATATAATTTTTGAATTTGCTTTTTCAATAATAAATTTTCCTCTTCTAAAACCTTGACCCGTCCTTTTAAGTTTTTTATCAATACCTCTTCGGACTTTAAAATTTTTTGTTTTTGAAGCTTTAAGGCACCATTTCAGGCGTGTTGATTATCCAATAAAATCCAAAGGGTATAGAAAAAAGAGCACCTTTCCTGTAGAATGTGAGTAGCGACACAAACAAACCCAGGAGGTGCTCTCTATGAACAAGCATACCACACTCCCGAATTTGATGCAAAAACTTGTTTCGGATGAAGAGATTCAACGGATTGCCGAAGCGGTTAGGTATCGTGATTCGTCTCGAACCTTTACGTTGCGCGAGTTGATTCACTTCTTCCTGCTGGCCGCCATGCATCAATGGAAAAGCTTTCGCCACGGAGCCGATGTGGGGCCTCTGTATGGATTGCCGCGATTCCATTATTCCACAGTATCCAAGAAAGCGAAAGAAGTTCCCTATGACATCATGAAACACGCTTGTTGGCGTTGATCATTTCCAAGTGCAACCGCCAAACCCGCCGTTCGCTTCGGTTTCCCAAACCGCTTCGGGTGGTGGATTCGACGACCGTCACGGTCGGGAAAAACCGCCTGCCATGGGCGCCGTATCACGGCGAACGCGCCGGAGTGAAGCTGCACGTCGCGTATTCGCCGGAATCCTCGCTGCCGGCAGACGTGGTGGAAACCATCGGACTGCGTCATGATGGCCCGGTGGGAGAACAGTTGACGAACGCTCAACAAGTGCTGGTGGAAGACCGGGCGTATGTCAAAATCGAACGCCTCGATCGATTTGTGGAGCAGCATCAGCTCTTTGTCATTCGGATGAAGGACAACATCGAACTTCATCAGAAAAAAAGCTTGAAACGCCTTTCCAGCACATCCTCATCGGTTCAAGCCGACTTCACGTGCCAGTTGGGGACGAAACAATGCCGCTCCACCAAGCGTCACCGGGTGATGATCTTTCGAGATGCGAATGGCCGCGACATTCGGGTCGTGACGAACCTCTTCCATGCGTCTGCGGAAACCATTGCCGACATGTACCAACAACGTTGGACTGTTGAGGTCTTTTTTCCGTTGGGTGAAGCAATATCTGAATGTCCCGACCTTGTTTGGCACGACGGAAAATGCGGTATACAACCAACTGTTTGCGGCGTTCATCGCGTATGTGTTGCTGCGATGGCTGTATGATCAAACCAAAAAACAGACGAACGTCTCTCTTTCCTTCATTTCGTTCGTTCGCCGTTTTTTCTCTGGGCAGCTTCCTCTCGATTGGAAATCCGGGATGGCCGCTGCTTTGTTTGAGTATGCCCAAATTTATGGAAGACGTATGTCTAATTTTGGATAATCAACACTCGTGATTTGATTTAAAAGAAATAATCTATATGCAATAACCTTAAGGGATTTGATATTTTATAAGACCAAATCAGTATACGATTTGTTTTTTTATTTTTCGCTGAAATATCAATATTTTTTGACTAAATCCTTTTTAATGATTTTGGTATTTTATGTTAAACTGAATATATAGATTACTCAGAAAGTTATCAAAGGGAAAATTAACCCACGAGGGGGGAAGTGTATGAAAAAGTTTTTAATTACATTATTAACCCGTGGTGCTAGATAAAACTCAGACAAGCATAAAAATAGCCCTTGCTGGCGGATCTCCAGTAGAATGAAAGTGTCACCCAACATTCGAAAGGAGAGATCCCCCATGCAAGAGCACTTTCATTTTACTACAGATCCAGCCAAACTTCAAAAACAATATGCCGCTATTTTCTATTTTGTTTCTGCCCAACTGTCGTTGATTCAAATGTATCTTCATCGCCGCAACCGTCACTTGGTCAAGCAAGAAGACGAAGTGGTCATGGCGGTTCACCTTTTGGGGAAGCTGCTGGGCTTTTCTTCCGAACGAGCCTGGCATCGTTTTGTCACGGGAAATTTGTTCACAAACGGCTCGTTTCTTGAACGCTCCCGATACAACCGCCGCTGCCGAGCGCTTGGTTTCGCCATCAAATGGATCCGTCATGAGCTGGCGAAACGTGGCCAACACCATGCTTATGCGGTCGTCGACAGCTTGCCTCTTCCGTTGTGCCATCCCGCAAGAATGCAGCGCGTCAAGCGGTTTCGAGGGATCGCGGATATGGGGTATTGTGCTTCCAAAAAGCAATGGTACTACGGTTTCAAGCTGCATCTTCAAGTGACCAATCAAGGGCTGGCCATGGGCTATGTCGTGACGGAAGCGTCCTGCCACGACGTCAAAGCCGCTGAAACGGTGATGACTCAAATCCCTCATCCCTACAACTTTGGGGACAAAGGGTACATCAGCCACGCTCTTCGAGAAAAGCTGTACGAAGAACACCAAGCCGCGTTCTGGACACCGTCTCGACACAATCAAAAGCACGGCCCATCCAAGGCATGGGAAGAATGGATCAGGAAAAAACGCAAAGTCATCGAGACGGTGTTTTCGATTCTCGTAGACCAATACCGGATCACCGACATTCGAGCGAATTCCATGGCCGGGTTTGAAGTGGCACTCGATGGCATCTTGTTGGCTTATTCCTTGGTCACACTAGGGCTGGTTGAGCGCTGACGCTCAACTAGCACCACGGGTATTATTAGTATTAATTGCGTTAGGCATTGGGGGGGATTTTGTTACTGGACTATTTAGTGCTAAACCACCTTTACCAATCATAACTGTTGGAGAAAAAAAGGTAGAAGTGGCACAAGGTTCGTATTGTTGGAATGGATTACTTAATTCTGTTTGTGCCGATACAAGTTCTCCGCCAGAACTCATTAAAAATCAAGAACTAAAACCTGTGATTGTACCACCAGATTCCCAATTGAAAATAGAATTCAAAGATGAGCCTAAAGAAAATACATTAGTAGTAAATAGATGGCTTACAAATGAAAAAACAGAAAATGTTCCAATAAATGATAATGTGATACTATTACCAAAAGAAAAAGGTGTATATGTGTATGATGTTTCAGCGAGATGGGAAAAGGGAGATTCAAGTTATGCCTTTGTAATTGAAGTACGGTAGTAACCTTTTAGTAACAGTCTTAATTGAACAAGTCAATATAATTTTAGTTTAAAACGCTTGGAATAAACCCAAGCGTTTTAATGTGCTTTTTACTTTGTTAAATTTGGTTCGAATTTTGTGCTAATTACGCTGTTATTTGTACTGTTTTTCTTGATTTTGTACTTCTGAACCGAACCCGTTAACTTAACATGCACCTTTTTAGTAAAGTCTTTTATAGAAAAAACAAGTAAAATGAAACCAATACAAAACCGATTACAGCCATAATAACGCAGTATATTTTGGTAGATGTGCGTAAAGCTGTTCCAAAAATTTCTTTTCCCGTCACGGAAAGCATTACCCCCATCGCCAATGCGATAATCATTGCTACTAGCCAAGGGACACCCATCCCATAATTACTTCCGATGAAGGCTCCAACTCCTATGGGGGCGGAGGCTATGGTTGCCCCAAGTATGATGCTGATAATTCCAAACCCAGCCATCAGCAAGGGAGTAAAAACAGCAATCCCTTCTGGAATATTGTGAAGCATGATCGCAGTCATCATTGGTTTAGTCAATGAATCGTGAGTATTGGCTCCAAGTGCGATGCCTGTTGGAAAATTGTGTAGGGCAATACTGAATGTTAAAAATAGACCAGAATGTACAAATAAGTCTTTTTTAGCGTCATTGGTAATAATGATCACATGATGGGAAACCTTTTCTAGATGCTTATAAATAAAATAACCAAAAATCAATCCGACAATAGCAATAAACCAACCTCCAATTTCTATGCTTTCAGGCAAAATTTCCATCGCGACCAGTCCAAATATCATACCACTACATACTGAAAACTCACATTTCGCACCCTAACAAGGTCAAAACAAAGGATTTTTTATTTAGTTTTTCAGAATAACTTTTTGACCAACACGACGAGCGATGGCTATCCTTTTTTTACCATCGCTGGTCGTTCCGTATGACGTTACACGTAAATGCTCTCATCCAGCCCCAACCCCTGCAGAATCCTTCGTTGTTCAGGGGTGAGGGAGCGATCCAGTGAGCGTTGGATGCGTCCATCCGGCAGCTCCAGGAGGACGACGTTCACATATTGAAACAGCTGAAAAATCGCCTGCCCCGTCGGTCGGGTCAGCTTGCGGCCTCCGGCGCCCTTTAATGGGTGTTCGGGTGTGATGAACTGGCGCACCCGGCGCTGAAAGACGCGGTAAATGGCCAAGGCCAAGAGAAACAAATAGCCCAATACCGCAACTCGTTCTGGCTTTTTGACATAGATCTCATCCGTGAAAAAAGGGTCTTTCAAAAAAGCGAAGTTCATTTCCACCGAGATCTGCCCTTTATATAGCTTCAAGATCTCTTGGGCATCCATTTGTTGGCCCTTCCATTCCTCCGGAACGGTCGTGACGAGGACAAACCGGGACGCTTTCCGTCTTGCCTGTTCCCACGCGTTTTGGTCGAATTCGACGTCAAGGCGCAAGAGATACCGCGTCTCCATCTCGGGTTCCGCCCCTTTTTTCGGCCGTCCGCGCCGTTTTTTCGGGCGTACGATCTCTTCGACCGCGGCCTTGACCTGATGAAACCGTGGGCGAAGGGACATCTTGAGGGACGCCAAGGCTTGTTCAGCGTCTTCCCGGCACGAGAAAGGGTGGCGCTCCCAATGGGCTTGTTCCTCGCGAAGAAGCTCCGCTTCTTTGGTTCGTTCTTTTTCGAGCGTCTTTCCTTTTCGCTGGTCGAGCGCACTCGATTCGACGACGATCAGCCGAACGGGGTGGCCTTCATAGGTGGAGGATGTTTCCCATACCCGATACGTGGCGCCGTTTCTCTCCGCCAGGGTAAAGGGTTCGCTCCACGGGATGTGAGGCGAATCGACCTCCGCTAATGCCCGTTTGACGATGCGGAGCGACGAAGGGCCTCGGGTGATCAAAAAGGCGTTGGCCGCTTTGGTTTGCGCCAGAGTGTCTTTTGTCATCGCGGCGGAATCGGCCACGTAAATCCATTCGTCTTCCATCTTGGCTTGTTTGAGCTGTTCGTGGACACGGGACAGCACCTCCGGATTCCACGTTTTGTCAGGCAGGTTGCCGTCGTGCACATCGCCGTAAAACGGGATGCCGTCCTCGTTGCCGACCAGTCCGAAGCCGATCTGTTTTTGCCAGCGATGATGCCGGTTGTAGCCATGCGTGATCCGCAGGGCCTCTGACGAGACCGATTCATACGCGCCGTAAACGGTCTTGTCCGTCGTATCGGCGTGGAAGGCCTGGAGAGGAAGGCCTTCTTTCCGATAAATGTGAATCAAGCAAGTGCTGATCACCTTGTGAATATCCGCCTCATACAGGCGGTCGAGATGACGAGCCAACGCATCATCATTGAACCAAGAAGGCTTCAGCCCCGGCCGGATCAGCTTCGACAAATCGATCTCATGCGCCCATCGCTCCAAATGGACGAGTGCTTGTCGTCCGCTCAAGATATCCAGAAGGATCAGCTTGACCGCATCGCTGGTTCGGGTTTGGCATTGGGGATCCACCGGAACCAGCCGATCGATGAGCTGGGGAAGGTCAAGATCTTGGAAAAGGGCACTTATTATATTCAAATAGGAACTGTCATAAATCTCACAAATTTGAACATCCATGGTGGACAAACTCCTTTGCATTCCTTGTGTGTCAAGGATTCATTCCACATCGATGCAAAAAAATCCTCCCGATTTTCGTCGGAAGGGTGCGAAATGTGAGTTATTTTCATTTTTATGACGTTCTTTGGATGTTTTCACTCCGTTCATTCAAGTTTACAAAATTCGGATCGTTAGCACAAAGCATTGCTTAGTTGGACATTGTTTTGATCCTCTTTTGTTTGTAGGGTAAATGGCCATAATTGCTTAACCAACCGGTGATGATTTGTCGTTCGCAACCGATTGACTGAGAAGCGGGCCGTCGCCTCTTTTCTCATGCAAACTAACATTTAACTTCACTTAAATATTTAGATTGTTTTATAATATAAATACAAAACCTTACCATAACGAAGGTGATGTCAGATGGACGATATCAAGGCTTTGTATTTGGCCATTAAAGAAAAAAACGATGCAGTGACCGCGTTTTTGCTGCAAGAGATTCGTGCGATGCTCGGCGCTGAGTATCAAGACTTAACCCAAAAGCAAGTGATGTTGCTGGAGTTATTGAGGCATCAAACCATGACGATCAATGAAATCGCTGAGTCCTTTTCGATGACTCCGAGCGCCGCCAGCCAGCTCGTCCGAAAGATGGAAGAAAAAGCCTATGTTCGCCGGGACATCAATCCTGCTGACCGTCGTGAAATTATCGTGCGCCTAGGCCAAGCCGGTCAAGCGTATCATAAGAAAATGGATGAAGTGGAATTGCATTTAATGGAGAAATATTACGGGAAACTTCGCCGAGAGGACTTAGAGAAGTTGAAGGAAATCAATGATAAACTGTATGATCTCATCATGAAAGAACATCGGTCGTAATCCCTTCTTCTTTCAGGAAGGGATCTGCACAATATTTAAGTAAATTTAATAATTAATATTGGTTAATTATTAAGGAGGAACATTTTATGAACCAAACTCAGAGCGTTCATTATATGCGGTTTATCACTGCTTCTGTATTGGCTGTGTTCATTCTTTATGTAACGGTACGAAAACATGTTCATGTTTTCGAAAATTCGTCTGTGCTATTGTTGCTTGTCGCCGTTTTTCCACTCTATTTAACCGTTGTTTACCGAATGACCATTGGGCGGGTGAAGTATTCATGGAAAGTGTGCGTGAGCGTGGCTGCATCTGGGCTCGGTATCTTGTATTGGATCATTCCCGCTCCGCTTCGCGAGCAATACAAGGTGATCAAATATGTTTTTTTCGTAATGGAAGGCGGGATCATTCTAATCGAATTATGGATCGCTTGGTATATCGTTCGAAACCTCGGGGCACTCATTCGCACCTTTCGCGCTGAAAAAACGAACCATTTTTATTTTTTAAGCACCTATGCGCATACCATTGAAGCCGTGTTCAAGCGTCCGGTCTTTTTGCTGCGCCTCCTCACAACAGAGGCCGCTGCTTTGTATTACTTAACATATCGCAAAAAAACACGCCAATTGTCATTGCCATATCCCACCTATTCCTATCATGAGAAAACGGAATATTTTGGTTTCTTTTTAATGCTCGTGCATGCGATGCTGATTGAAATTATTGCTGTTCATATTTTAGTGATGAGATGGAGTGAAATCGCTGCTTGGGTGGTCACGTTTTTTGATGTGTACTTCCTGCTCCTTCTTATTGCCGATTATCGAGCGATTACCCTATCCCCGGTCGTGTTGGCGCCTGATAAACTCCATATCCAATTGGGCATCCGCAGTTTTGTCGAAGTGGAATACACCAACATTGAGCAGATCACAAGGGAAGTGACCGCGAAACAAAAACGAAAAAAAGAAACTGATGCTTATTCAGTGACATTGCCTAGTTTTTTTGAAGAAGAACCAAAACTAGAAATCCGCTTGAAGCAGCCGGTGGAAGTGACAGAACTGTTCGGCCGAAAAAAAACGGTGCGAAAGCTATATGTTACAGTTGATGACATCCATGGCTTTTATGACAATTTGTTGGAAAACACCAAGCGATTGCTTCACATGAATAAAGAAATCGGCTCCGCGAATCCGCGATGAGCCGATTTTTTTGATTCGACTAACCTTTTTTCATCATGTAGTGCTCCATGGCCTGCTGCAGCCATTGTCCCTCTTTCTTTGTGAAAGGAGACGGCATCCAGTTGAGCACTTCGGCATCTCGCCCCATCTCCTCCACACGTTCAAGTTGTCCAAGCGTTTGCGTCATATCGGGACCAACAAACGTCAATCATATACTGTTCGATTCATGTTTTCACCTCTGGATGACCCACAGGAATGCCTGGCAACTGCTTTGTTTTTTGGATCAGGTGAACCCATTCTTGATCTATAGCCCTCATCTCTGCCTCGGACTGATGACATAACGACTGGATCAGTTCTTTCGGCACATATTGTTCGAGCCACTGCCGCTGTTCTTTCACCGTTTGCAGGTTATGGATGAGGTCCATCATCATCCCAACGAGAAGAACCCCATCGTTTTATATGTAGTTCAATAGTTCACGCGGCGCAAAATCATTGCTGTTCTGCAATTCTTCCTTACTCCACCATTTTACCTGTTGCCATGCCTCCTTTTCCTCTTTCGTCATATTTTCGAACGATAATCTAGTGTCCGATGGAATCACAATTTTGTAATAAATCTCACGACTAATAAAAGGACCTTGTTTCCCTTCGATCCATACATCCAGTTGGAATAGGGGCTCGCCGAGAAGGTCGACAACAATGCCTAGTTCTTCGTATAACTCCCTTTTTAACGCTTCCCCCGGCGTCTCGTTTTCTTCAATCCCTCCCCCTGGAGTCACCCATAACACTTTGTTTCCTACCACATCCCGAAATTCAAATCTCTGAAGAAGAATTTCATTCCGTTCATTGATGATTACGGCTCTAGAACATTTGCGTATGTTCATGAAACGCTGCCCCCTATATCAATGATCATTTTCAGCTAGACAAAGTCATCAGTCTCATGGTGAGAGAATCGTAGCATGGCACTCGCGATGCATAGAATTCCATCGTATTCTCCATTGTCCTTCATTATTGTTCTCGCAACAAGACACGAATGGCCCAAACCGCGACATCCTGATTCACTCGTGAGTGTTGATTCCGTTTTGATTTCCTCATCCCCCAGCTTTATGTTATCTCCTTTTGATCTAGTACTATTTTATCCTATTTAGTAATATTTCCCCTAGCTCTTCGCAAAATCAGTTTTTACGGTGAAGATTTTCTTTGCCTATGCAGCCGTTTGGTATTCTACAAAAACGAGGCAGAGGGAATCTTCTCCCTCTGCCTTGTTTTTCTTCCCTTTATTAAGCGGTGACCGATTCCCTTGCTTTTTTCACCAGATCAAAGCGGTCGGCGTTCATGACTTTCACCCAAGCGTTGATGAAATCACGGACAAATTTTTCTTGGTTGTCGTCTTGGGCGTAAAATTCCGCGTAGGAACGAAGAATGGAGTTGGATCCGAAAATGAGATCTACCCGGGTCGCCGTCCACCGCACTTCGCCGGTTTTCCGGTTGCGGATTTCATAAATGCCGCTGTCTGTCGGCACCCATTCATAGTTCATATCCAACAAGTTGACAAAGAAGTCGTTGGTCAGCACCCCGATGCGGTCAGTGAAG
This sequence comes from Geobacillus sp. PLS 41, assembly GCF_056494105.1. Classification (NCBI taxonomy): domain Bacteria; kingdom Bacillati; phylum Bacillota; class Bacilli; order Caryophanales; family Anoxybacillaceae; genus Geobacillus; species Geobacillus sp. PLS 41. Next base: position 2,374,574 of record NZ_CM151395.1, read on the forward strand.
ACGCCATGAGGCAGATCGCGATAGTTCGCGCCCAACACGCGCAAACCGCCAACTAAGACCGTCATTTCTGGGGCGGTCAGCCCGAGGAGCTGGGCTTTGTCGACGAGCAGCTCTTCCGGCGGAACGCTGTACTCTTGCTTTTGATAGTTGCGGAAGCCATCTGCGAACGGTTCCAACACGGCAAAGCTTTCGACATCGGTTTGCTCTTGTGTCGCATCGCCGCGGCCAGGGAAAAATGGCACTTTGACATCAAAGCCGGCGTCGCGGGCTGCCTTTTCCACCGCAGCGCTGCCGCCAAGGACGATCAAGTCGGCGATGCTTACTTTTTTCGGCAGTTCGCGCTGGATGTCCTCGTAGACGGACAGCACTTTGGCGAGCCGCTCCGGTTCGTTCACTTCCCAGTCTTTTTGCGGCGCGAGACGAATGCGGGCGCCGTTGGCTCCGCCGCGCTTATCCGAGTTGCGGAACGTGCTGGCCGAGGCCCAAGCTGTTTTCACAAGTTCACTGACGGTCAGGCCCGAGTTCAAAATTTTGGCTTTGATTTCTTCAATTTCCGCTTCTGTCAATTCGTAATCGACTTCTGGAATCGGATCTTGCCAGATGAAATCTTCTTTCGGAACTTCCGGGCCGAGATATCTCGTTTTCGGTCCCATATCCCTATGGGTAAGCTTGAACCATGCCCGGGCAAACGCCTCTGCAAATTCTTCTGGATTTTGATGGAATCGGCGGGCGATTTTTTCGTATTCCGGGTCAAACCGAAGCGCCAAATCGGTCGTCATCATCATCGTCGGAACTTTTTTCGACGGATCCTCGGCATCCGGAGCCAAGTCTTTTTCATCCGGGTCGACCGCCATCCATTGCCATGCCCCGGCTGGGCTCTTCGTCAGCCACCAGTCATAGCCAAACAGCATGTCAAAGTACGACGTATCCCACTGGGTTGGCGTCGGCGTCCAAGCGCCTTCAATGCCGCTTGTGATCGTATCGCTCCCTTTCCCTTTTCCGTAAGAGCTGATCCATCCCAGCCCTTGCGCTTCAATCGGGGCGGCTTCCGGCTCGGGACCGACGTGCGTGGCAGGGCCGGCGCCGTGCGCTTTTCCGAACGTATGACCGCCGGCGATCAAGGCGACCGTTTCTTCATCGTTCATCCCCATACGGCGGAACGTCTCGCGAATATCGCGCGCCGCTGCTTTTGGATCCGGCTTGCCGTCCGGCCCTTCTGGGTTGACGTAGATTAACCCCATTTGCACCGCGGCGAGCGGGTTTTCGAGCTCGCGATCACCGGAATAGCGTTCAGAGGCGAGCCACTCTTTTTCCGATCCCCAATAAACGTCTTCTTCCGGATGCCAGACGTCAACGCGGCCGCCGCCGAATCCAATCGTTTTTCCACCCATCGATTCAATAGCGACATTGCCCGCCAAAATGAACAAATCGGCCCAAGAGATTTTGTTCCCGTATTTCTTTTTGATCGGCCATAACAACCGCCGCGCTTTATCCAAGTTGGCGTTGTCCGGCCAGCTGTTTAACGGGGCAAAGCGCTGCGTGCCGGTCGAAGCGCCGCCACGGCCGTCGCCGATGCGGTACGTGCCAGCTGAATGCCAGGCCATGCGGATAAACAACGGCCCGTAATGGCCATAGTCGGCCGGCCACCAGTCTTGGCTTTCCGTCATCAGTTTGCGCAAATCTTCTTTGAGCGCCCAATAGTCTAGTTTTTGAAACTCCTCAGCATAGTTGAACTCTTCATCATGAGGATTCGTTTTTCGGTCATGTTGATGGAGAATGCTTAAGTTCAGCTGGTTCGGCCACCAGTCTTTGTTCGTCGTTCGATTCGAAGACTGATTCGTTACGCTTCCGTGAAACGGACATTGGGCTGCATTCTGACGATTTTGATTTTCCATTCTCCTGTTCTCCTTTCCCTTACTTAACAAAAAATAGGAATTCCATCATTACCATTTCTAACTGTTTTGTTGCCAGTCAAAAATGATAATGATTTGTACATTAGAATTATACTAAATTTATATTTGATAGTAAATAATAAAAGATACCTTTTATTATTTTTATTTGTGTTGCTATACCAGTCCAAGGTATGCCACTATTAATTTATGTTTCAATTGATTTAGAATTCAGTTATTTTTTAATATATGAACTACCCCCACTTAATTTTCTAGCGAAAATTTGAAGTGGGGGCTTCCAAAGAAGTTTGACTGCTTCAAGCAATCCTTATTCTTTGAGGCGTGTCCACTTCGCCGCTAGAGCATAAGACACTCAGGTCTACAGCTTTACTTTTCTTTAAGATGTTTAATGCGCCATTGACATCAGCATTAATTAGTTTGCCAGACTTTGTTCGATACAAGCCGCGCTTAATACGTTTGCCGCTGAACTTATATTCTTTTGGATTGTCGGCATTATATTCAGGAATCTCATCGCCGTCAAAAAAGCTGGCTTGAGACGTATAGGATTCTTCCTGTTTCAAGAATTCAATGCCGTAAAATTCACAAAGATATTCTAGTTTTTCTTTTATGTTACCGAGAGGAATATTGACAAAGTTTTGATTTGTCTTTTTTCCTAGATTAATATTGCGTTGCCATGTTTCCGCATAGCCAATGACAAGTTTGCCAATTTGATTTTCAATACAGTAGTTAATGATGTAACGGCAAGTCTTGTTGATATAATCATTCACTTTATTATTGCGATTCATAGCAAGCAAAGCCTGTTTACGAGTGGTGCCTTTGATTTTTTGCTTATCTTTTATGCTTTGAAGTCTGGCATTTTCTTTGTTAAACCATTGATTTATACTTTTTAATCTCCGCCCATCAATGATGAATGATCTGCCGTCTGATGTGACACAAGTGGCAAAATTGTTTAATCCTAAATCAATTGCCAGTGCTTTTTGGTCATTTAATTCTCTTTGATCTTCAGGCATTTCATATTTGTACTGAATCTCAAAGAACCTGGCATGATGCTTAGGAATGATTTCAATCTGCTTAATCTTTTTGTCCAGTAACACAGGCGGAATCGTTATCGTGATAGGCTTGTGAGTCTTTTTAAATAGGCGAGAATACGGTATCGTGAATTTGTTGCCGTCTATACGAATCTGGCCAATGATCAGTGAATGAAAGCCATCTTTTTTAAGATATTTTGGAATACTGATAGCCTTGTGGTCATATTTTCCTTGTTTGGCAAGACTGATCAAACCAAAGAAAGATTTAAAGGCTTCATTGACCTTTTTTAAAATTTGCTGTGCCATGTTGCTGTTTAACAGCTTATAGTTTTCGTTAGTTTTGGCAAGATGATAATTTTTCTCATAATTAAGAAATTCCTTGTGTTCAAAATAGTATTGTCTGACATTGTACAATCCGACGTTGTACATGTTCTTGGCAATATGGCACAGTTCTCGAAGAGTCAAGTATTCTTCTTTGGTCAAACCATTTAGCTGTTGTTTGATACAAAAATACATGTTTTCACCTCCCATCTAACTATATGATACTATATTTTACTGAATCTATCCTATTTTCAGCAAAATATAGTTAAGGCGATTCATCTCCCACTTACTCCGCTTCGCTTCGTTGAAGTGGGAGTCTTCTCGCCTAATTAAGATAAAAACATTTCAACCACTTACATGATATATAGTCAAAAACCGGTCATTCATCTCCTCATGAAAATGAGGAGGATTCTGACCGGTTTCTCCTAAAGCGGGCACCGTTAAGAAGGAAAATAGAGCTCTACAGCCCGATGCTGGCCATAAAACCGATAACGCCTCGGGAAATCGTGTACGATCTCATAGCTTGGGTAGTCATCCAACCGAATGGACCAGCGAATGCGCCCATCTTTGATGAAAGATAGCAGACCGTCTGATCGTTCGATGCCATCAAAGAAAAACCCGTCACGCGCCACCAGCTCGTCTTCTTCATAGAAGTTGACGACAACTTGGCGATGGCGGTATTCCGTCAGCAAAGAAAGCAAGTCACCCACGTTTTCTCTCTCCCTTACACGTGATTAGATCGGCCAAAATAGATGAAGGAGAAACAAACCGGCAAACAGCAAGGCAGAGACAAGATGAAACGTTCTTCTCCACCCTGACGCTTTTTGCCGCCGAAGGACACCTGCAAACAAGGTGATGGCCAACATCGCGAGGCTTGCATAACCGGTCACCAGTTTCCCATGGCCAAAACCGATCACCGCTCCGAGTTTCCATGCCATCACCACTCCGTGAAAGACAATCAAGCTCGTTCCGACAACCGCGAGCGGGATGTGGGCTTTCATCATGCTTCTTGCTATCCGCGCTAACGTGACTTTGACCTTCCGGATTTTTGTTTTGCGGATGACAAGGAAGATAAAATACATATTGACATTGACCAAAAACAGCAGCACCGCCACTTGCGCCAGCCATTTTCCTGCCAACACCGCAGCCGAGTCGTTCGGGCGGAACAGCCAGATATAAACCGCCGTGCCGATCACCAACAGCGCATTAATGATCATCCAAACATAGTGGGCCATACATCCCTCCATGGTTGTTCCGTTTACCATCCATTTTACCCCAAAAAACCATCCCGCCGGAGTGAGGATCATCACACCACAAACGCAGGGGGGTGGCACTTCCGATGCCTAGACGCTTCCCCTCATTGGCGGTTTTCACTCAACCAACGCCAATCGATTCATCCCATGTCCAAGAGAGCGACGCTCTGCCTGAGATGAACCGATGGCTACTTTGTCACCAGGGCTCGATGGTCCATAACCGTTTGTCTCTAACCGGTGCCGCAGCATCTAAACTCGACGGCGGGCATCGTCTTTCGCTTGTTATAACGCCAGATATACCCCGATTCCTGCCGCTAGCACAATGGCCAATCCGGCATAAATCAACGCTAGGCGGGTGAGATTGCCTTTGGTTGCTGATGTGTACTGTTCGTCTCCCCGCCCCGACAGTGCGAGCGTGCCGATGAGGCCTGCAAGCATCACGACAGCCGCGGCAATCATTGAGATCGTCAACGTTCTTCCCCCTCTTTCGTTTGCCTGTCGGAAAAATGATCCGCCCATGCGATTCACGCTCCGTTTGCATCTTTCTTCCCTTCTTTTCTTTCGTTGTTTCCTATTTTAGCAGATCATTTGTTCGTTAGGAACAACTCAGGTCGCTTTCAAGGCGGCAAAAGCGATTTGTTTGCGGGGCGGAAACCGTTCCGCCGCTTCGCTTTCGCCTGTTGCAGGCTCGCTCTTCCATGTACTCCAGCCCATATACAGCCAAAAAAGAATGCCAGCCCCCATCACGGCTGTTCTCAGCCAAGCGGAACCAAGCCAAACGAGCGAGACGCCCAAAATGGCGAGGAAAATCAACAACGTATCACACAACGACGCCGTCAGCACCGCCGGCAAGGCATGCCGCCAACGCCGCTGGACTGCTCCTTGGGTCAAAATGAACACGTTTTGCATCCCCAATGGCAAAATGAGTCCAAACGCAAGGATAAGCCCGTGAAGAAAGGCCTTCATCATGTTTGGTCCCCCTTTTCCCCTTGCAGCCAGCGATAGATCGAAGCGGCATCTTCTTCATCCACATCCACGACACGGGAGCGGGTGCCGACCGGCATGACGGAAGCCGAGATTGTCGCCAACTGTTTTTTTCTTTGCCACCATGTCGTTGCGATTTCCAACGATTGGACGTGACGCTTTAACAAATGCGCGGTCGTTCGCCGAAACCAGCCGTTGCGGAGCGACAGCTGCTTCGAGGAAAGCGCCCAGCCGGCCGCTTGATAGCGCCGCGCCCCGATCCACAGAGCAAGCGGCAACACAAACAAAAGCCCTGCTCCCCATGGACGCTCCATATACGCGGCAACTCCAACCGGAATCGTCAACCAATAAAGCGGGCGAAGCATATATCGACTTTTTGCACGCTGAGGAAGCGGACAAAATGGCACATCGAGGCGATACTCGGGCAAACAAGCCTGAACAATGGGGACGATGCGATGCTTTTTGACCAGCGGGCAAAGAACGACTTCCCCTGACGGTCCGCCATCGAGCGCTCCGCCGGCATGAATAATGGATACAGAGGCGTATCCGAAAAAACGGCGCAGCCAATTCTCATGAATCACGATGCCTTGGACGCGGGCAACTGGGACGGACACCGCTTTTCGTTCCAACCATCCGCGAGCAATCACAATCGTGTCTTCTTGTTTCCGCACGACAAACGAAGCGTACCGGATCATATTTTGCACGATGGCCACTCCATAGGCGGCCAAGAGAATCGACAAGATCAATAGAGCAATATACCATCGTCCATGTCCGTTCCATGTCGACTGAATATCACGGACAAGCGCCTCATACGGAATGAAGTCGCTAAATTGCGACAAAAACGCACATAAAGCGGCGACCACGCCAAGCGCCCCACCGCTTGTCAACGAAGCGACCCATACTTCTTTCATCGATAAGGTAAACAGAACAGGATGTGGGCGGTTCGCGAGTGGCTCCGGATGGGAAGCGTTTTCCGCCTTGTGTTTCGCCTGTTCCACGCATCGTTGCAGGCGGCGGGCTTCTTCCCTTGATATGGCCCGAAGCGTCACTTCTGCTTCACCGAGGGCATCGCCCGCCGTCTCAATATGCACTTGGACGACCCCCGCCATCCGCTGCCAGATTCCCTCTGTCACCGAAATCCCATGAATGCGCTCCAACGGAATGGAACGTTTTTTGCGAACAAACACCCCTTCTTCAACGACCAAGCAAGTGTCATCCCACTCATATGTAAAACGAAGCCAAGAAAGAACGCCCATGACCAGCGTGTAAATGAGGGCGGCCAACGGCACAAGAATATCGGTCCATGAAAACCCATGGCGACTGCCGGCTGCCATGATGACTAGAAGAGGAACGACCATATTTTTTAATTCTTTTCCTAGCCCGGCCATAATGGCAATCGGATGGAGGCGGCGTCTTGCTTTACGCGTCATTGTCATCCGCCACCTTCGCCCACTCCGCAATCAAGCAGCAAAGCCGTTCTGCTTCTTCCATCGGAAGAGCGGGAATTTCATGAGCGGCCGCCGCCGTGAACACCGCGATGGAAGCCAATCCATACCGCTTAAGGAGCGGGCCTTGCCGCACATCGACATACTGAACGCGGGTCATCGGAATGAGCGTTCGCTTCGTGGACCAGACCCCGCGCTGAATGTCGATTTCTTCTTCGCGAATAGCGTAACGCCAACGGCGCTGGCGAAGCACAGGCACCCATCCCACCCATAGAACCACTTCAATCAACCAGATGCCGGCTAACATCCCCAAACACCATTTCGGGACATGAAAGCGCGCCAGCACCCACGCCATTCCGCCAATGACGGCGCCAGAAACCAATGTCCCCAACGCTCCGGTCCAACGCCACACGGTGATGGCTTTTTCCGAAATCGGTTTACCGCTGTTGCGAAGCATCCTACCAATCTCCTTTTGGCGAGTTCAAAATCTGTTTCCAGTATAACAAAACATTTCCACATTAACGACATGTTTTTTGCGAAACATTGACAGAAAAACAAAACGATTATATTCTAAAACTATCTTTTTTGCTTAATTGCATAAAAGCATAAAAGCAAAAAAGCACATCATGAAATGAACTTCGTGTGAGAAAGGTTGTTGCTGTATGGAACATTCCCGCCCCTCATTGCAAAAAGGGCTGCTGCCCCGCCATGTGCAGTTGATGGCGCTCGGCGGCATGATCGGCACCGGCATTTTTAAAGGAAGCGCCGAGGCCATTCATATCGCCGGACCAAGCGTCGTGCTCACGTACTTGATCGGCGGCGTGCTGTTGTTTTGGATTATGGCTGCACTGGCCGAGATGGCGATCGCGTATCCGGGTTCGAACGTTCAACATTTGATCCGCCGGGCGTTTGGCTTTCGCCTGTCATGGATCGTCGGCTGGCTGTATTGGATCAATTGGACGTTGGTCACTGTTGTCGAACTGCTGGCTGCCGGCAGCTTTCTGAACTATTGGGTTCCGTCTGCGCCGTTATGGCTGCTTGCCCTCCTGTGCGCGTGTCTGATCATGGGGTTGAATCTTTTCCCTGTGAAGTATTACGGGGAAGCGGAATTTTGGCTGGCTGGCCTGAAAGTGGCGGCGCTAGTGGTGTTTATCGTGCTCGGGGCGGGCGTATGGGCTGGCGTGATCCCAAGCGGCATAAGCGGCTCGTTTCCGTCTGCCGGCGACGGCGGATGGTTTCCGCACGGGTTTGCCGGAACGCTCAGCGCCTTGCTTATCGTGATGTTTTCCTATGGCGGAGCGGAGCTGATCGGGGTGGCGGTGACGGAGATGAAAGACGCCGAGCAGGTGCTGCCGCGCGTCATTCGCACCACAATCTGGCGGGTTGTCGGCTTTTATCTTTTGCCAATGGCCATCATTTGCGGCATTATGCCATGGAACACCGTTTCGGAAACGAACAGCCCCTTTGTCCAAGTGTTGGAAGCGATCGGGTTGCCCGGCGCGGCCCATGTCATGAACGCGGTGTTGCTCATTGCCGTCTTATCGGCGGCCAATACAGGCGTCTATGCGACTTCTCGGTTGCTGTACACCATGGCTGAACAAGGAGAAGCAAGCCGCCGCTTGCAGCGGACGACGAAACACGGGGTTCCGCTGTACGGGATGGGCATGGTCGCCATCTGCATCGCCGCTGGCGTGATCGGCGCCTACTTGGCGCCCGGGCGGATCATCGGGGAATTGATGACGATTCCTGGGTTTACCGTGCTCATCGTTTGGATGATGATCGGCGCCGCTCAGCTGAAGCTGCGGCCGCACTACAAAACGAAGCCGTTTTTCCGAACGAAAGGGTTTCCGTACACAACGATGGCGGCGGTCGGGGCGCTCGGGGCGATTTGGCTTGGCTTTTTGCTTCAAAGAGAGCATCGAATCGGTTCGCTTCTCTGCGTGGCCGTCTTGGTTCTCTTATTCATCTATTCCACTGTCAAAGAAAAGCAGCATCAAGCAACAAAAGCGCCCGGGCGAACGGCGTAACCAAACCGCCTCTTTTCGCTCGGGCGACAGCTAGAGACGGGCGTCCTTTCATCATAGACGGCGCCCGTCTTCCTTTTTTCGTGTCCAACCGTTCCCACGATATTCGTCCCATGCCCGCCAGGCCATGGTCGCCATGCCGAGCGCGAGAATCAGCGCCTGTCCGTCCATCTGGTGTTCCGTCCATAAGTGATGCCCTGCCGCTCCGATGCCGTAAAGCAACCAAACCACTGAAAACCACATAACTCCCAACCAAAATCTCCGCATCGTTTCTCCCTTTCTTTCTCCCGTTTTCCCGATCGCTCCGTAAGACTCAGGCGAAGCCGCCTATATTGTCTATTTTTTGAAAAAATAGGGGATTTTCGTATAATTATACCACAATTTTCACAAATGAGCCGAAAAAAACAAGCCATTCCCCTATGCTCCAAGGGAAATGGCTGCGCGTTTTGCGGAAACACCGATGATGATTCGTTAGTTGGCCGGCGACAGCTCGTCTTCGGTCACCCATTTGTGGTTGGTCACTTTTTGGCCAGTTTCCGTATCGATGTAATCGACCATATACACCGTCGTTTGTTTCGCCGAATCAATGACTGCTTTGGCCCCTTTCATCCCTTCCATGTGATCGGCATTCAAGACGACTTCATCGCCCGGCTGGAACGGTTTGTCTCCGGCGTTTTCGATTTCTTCGTGAATGACCCATTTATGGTTTTTCACTGGGTCCCCGCCTGTAGTTGGGGTGTATGTGACCGTATAGACGATCGTGTCAAAGGCACCGGTGACAGTCGCCTTGGCTCCATCCATTCCCGGCATATGGTCGGCATGGATGATGACTTGGCTTCCAATCGGATACTTTGGTTGTTTCGCTTCCTTCAATCCAGCCGGCACCTCTCCTGAACCCGAGTGGTTCATTCCCTCATGACCGGTGTGAGAAGCCGTATTTTCCTTTGGCGCTTTGTTGTCGTCTGCACCGGTGCAGGCGGATAGCAAGAGCGCTGCCATGACCGAAGTTGTGCCTAGCAACATTTTTAATTTTTTCATCGTTTTCACCCTCCTTGCCTTGTTAGCATACCGGACATTTGTGCAGATTTTGTGGAGATGGCCTTGGATTTGCCGCTAAAGGCCGTATGGCGCCTAGGCTGACTGTCCTTTTGGGCGGGGGCTGTTTCACCCCGCTGCTTTTTGCCCTATCTTTCGCCAGACGAACCACAAAAGAACGATCGATGCAACAGCGAGCATCAGTTTGCCCGCCCAGGCGGCCTCGAGGAATTGATGGACGGCATACGCTTCCATCCATAAAGCTGGGAGCTTGCCGAGCGAACTGGCGGCCGCAAAGACGAGGAAGGACGTGCGGCCGATGGCGGCGACAAACGTTACCACCCCTGATGGCACAAACGGCAACAGTCGAAGCGCGAAAATAAGCCCAAACGCCTCCTTGCCACTTGCATGAAGCAACGGCTTCACCTTGGGATGGGAAAGCCATGTCGTCTCGCTCCATCGGCGAAGTCCTTTTCGATACAAGACAAACGAGACGACCGCTCCGATCGCCTCGCCGGCAAACGACACCCAAAAGCCGGGCCAAAATCCGAAAACGGTCAAATTGGCGGCAGTTAAAAAGGCGCTTGGGACGACTCCGAGCACGCTGATCACCACATTGCAGGCTAGACTCAAGAAGTACGCCGCTCCGCCGTATGCTTGAAGGAACTCAATCATCCGTTCTTCCATTTGACCCAAACGCCTCTCTTTCCGAAAATGGTTATGACTTGCGCCCTTCCCATTTGTAGCCGACGCCCCAGACCGTCTGCAAATATTCGTCCGCTGGGAACCCCGCTTTCCGCAATTTTTCGCGGATGTTTTTCATGTGGGAGTCAACGGTCCTCTCTTCCGTATCAGCGAGATAGCCCCATAGCGATGCGATGATTTGCCCTCGGCTGAACACCTGATTCGGGTGCTTTAACAGCAGTCCCAAAATGGCAAATTCTTTCGGCGTCAACGCAATCGGCTTATCTTCGTAGCGGACCGTATGTTCCTCTTCGTCCCATACAAGCCCGGCCGCGCGAATGGCGGAACGACCGCCGGCTGTACGGCGCAGCACCGCTTCAATGCGAGCAAGCAGTTCCGCCTCGTCAAACGGTTTCGTCACATAATCGTCCGCTCCGATTTTCAATCCTTGGACAATATCCGCCGTCTCATCGCGAGCGGTGACCATCATGATCGGCACATTCGAAAACGATCGGATGCGGCGGCACGTTTCCCATCCGTCGAGTTCTGGCATCATGACATCAAGCAGCACCAAATCGGCATGATGGCGCCGCAAATAGTCAATGGCTTCCGCCCCCGAACGCCGTTTCACGCAGCGGTAGCCGTTCGGCGCTAAATACAATTCCAATAAATCGAGCATCCGCTCTTCATCATCAACCAACAGCAAGGTATACATCGTTATCCCTCCGGCAGCGTAATGAGGATGGTCGTTCCTTTTCCTTGTTCGCTTCGAGCAGCGATCGTCCCCCCGTGCGCCTCGACGATTTCTTTGGCAATCGCCAAACCGAGTCCGGTCCCGCCGCTTGTCCGCGACCGCGATTTGTCAACCCGGTAAAACCGCTCGAAAATCCGGGGCACATCTTCCGGCGGAATGCCGGTTCCTTCATCGGACACGGCAATGACGATTCCTTGCTTTTGAAGGTGAACGGCGACGGCCACCGTCGTGCCGGAAAACGCGTACTTTCGTGCATTGTCAAGCACGTTGATCATCACTTGCTCGAACCGCTGCCGATCGATCGCGGCCATGACCGAACCGGGGCACTGGCACACAAGCGACAGCGATTTTTCCTGAAACGCGGGGCGCAGTTTTTCACACAATTTTGTCAAAAACGAACAAAGATTCGTCGGCTGCTTTTCAATCTGGAACGAGTGTTGCTCCAGTTTGGCTAATTCAAACAAATCTTTGACCATCTTTTCAATCTTTTCCGCTTCTTCGTAAATGATCGCCATATAGTTCGCCCGCTGCTCCTCAGACAGATGCGGACGCCTAGCAATGTCGGCGTATCCTTTCACATACGTCAGCGGCGTGCGCAATTCATGAGAGATGCTCGCTAAAAATTCGCTCCGCTCTTGTTTCAAATACGCCAAATCGTTGGCCAGCGTTTGAATCGCTCTCCCGAGTTGCGCCAGCTCGTCGTTGCCTTTCATCTCGAGGCGGACGGAAAAATCCCCCCGGCTGAGCGCCTCGGTCGCCTGTTTCATGCGAAGGAGCGGCATCGTGATGGCGCGGGAGAAAAAGGCGATGGTCAACACGGTGATCGCCACCGACAGCACGCCAACGACGATAAAATGATGCTTCAGTTTATACACCATCGTCCGGATCGAGCGGGTGTCTTGAAACATATACACATATCCTCTTGTTTCACCCCTGATTTGAATCGGGCTGACGGCGGCGATATGCGATGCCCGCTTCCAGTCGGTTTCGACCATCATTCCCCGGCGGGGAATATGGCGACCGTTCGTTAAAGGAATGATGCGCTTGGCAAACGGAACAATGCCGCTAGAAGCCGATACAATCCGGCGCCGGGCGTCAGTGATGGCGACATCGGTTTCCGCCTCTGATTCCATCATCACGACATGCGCCAACGTCGTTCGATCGTTATTTTTCTCCAAGACGTTGCGGTGGCTGTTTCCCCGCGCCAACAGCTGCGCGAATTCTTCCTCGATGCGCGCATGGACGAGCGTAGCGTAGAGGGAAACGAACAGCACCATTTCAATGGCCAAGACAAAGGCAAAAAACAGCATTCCGAGTTTCCATGACAGTTTTCGCACGGATTCCTCTCCTCATCCATCAAGCCCGAGTGTCATTTCAATTTTACTATTTTATTTGGCAAATGTGCAGAAAGTGTGGAGATGCGGCTTTGCGCCGCGCCAAGGCGTCTTGTCCTGCCAAGGAGACAAACCTTGGCGGATGCGTCTTTTTCCTTCTTCCTTTATACTAAGAAGCAGACTGTGCTCATGTAGAGACGACAGAAAGGGGTTTATCGATGAAATCGCTCGTGTTAGCGGAAAAGCCGAGCGTCGCCCGCGACATCGCCCGCGTGCTCGGCTGCAAGCAAGCACATAAACATTATTTTGAAGGAAAGCAGCACATTGTCACCTGGGCGCTCGGCCATTTAGTGGAGCTGAAGATGCCGGAAGACTACGACCGAAAATACGAAACATGGCGGCTGGAGGACTTGCCGATCATCCCAAAGAAAATGGGCTTGAAAGTCATTCGGCAAACAAGCCACCAGTTTCGCGCCATTGAACGGTTGGCGAAACGACCGGATGTGAAAGATGTCATCATCGCGACCGACGCGGGCCGCGAGGGGGAACTGGTGGCGCGCTGGATTTTAGAGATGATCGGTTGGACGAAGCCGATTTGGCGGCTATGGATTTCGTCGCAAACCGACCGCGCCATCCGCGACGGCTTCCGCCAACTCAAGCCCGGGGTGCAGTTTGAACGCCTGTATCAATCGGCCGTCTGCCGCGCGGAAGCCGACTGGCTGATTGGGTTAAACGTCTCGCGCGCCTTGACGACCAAATACAACGATCCGCTCTCAGCCGGGCGGGTGCAGACGCCGACGCTTGCGATGATCATCGAGCGCGAACGCGAGATCCAATCGTTCGTTCCCGTGCCATATTGGACAATTCGGGCCAAGATCGGGTCCATCACAGCCGTATGGGAGCGGCATGGCGGACATCGTCTGTTTGACCAAGACAAGGCCAACCGGCTGATGACTCGTCTCAAAGGCCAGCCGGCGCGCGTCACATCGATCAAACGGAAACGAAAAAGCGAGCCCGCCCCGCTGCCGTATGACTTGACCGAACTGCAGCGGGACGCAAACAAGCGGTTTGGCTTTTCGGCGAAAAAGACGCTCTCGGTGTTGCAGCGGCTGTATGAACAACACAAACTCGTCACGTACCCGCGCACCGATTCGCGTTATTTGCCAAGCGATATGGAAGCGACGATGACCGAGCGGTTGTTGGCGATGAAATCCGGTTATGAGGACGTCATCGCTCCGCTCCTTGCCAAAGGCAAAGCCAAAGCAGCCAAGCGGGTATTTAACGATGACAAAGTGACCGATCATCACGCCATCGTTCCAACGGATGAGCGGCTCAACCTTAGCAGGCTGTCGACTGATGAGCGCAAGCTGTATGATCTCATCGCCCGTCGCTTTTTGGCGCTGTTTTTCCCGCCGTATGAATCCGAAACGACGACAGCTGTCTTTGACATCGGCGGCGAAATGTTTGTCGCCAAGGAGACGGCGGTTGTGAACTTCGGATTTAAAGCGGTTCTCGGCAAAGAAGAAACGGATGCCAAACCGACGTTGTCACACCTCGCAGAAGGTCAGACGCTCCCATCGGTGCAGCTTGAGAGGGAACAATCGTTCACCGAACCGCCCGCCCGTTATTCGGAAGCTGATTTGCTCGCGCAAATGGAGAAATACGGGCTCGGCACGCCGGCGACAAGAGCGGACATCATCGAACGGCTGGTTGAAACCGAAGTAGTCGAGCGAAAAGACGGACGGTTTTATCCGACGAAAAAAGGGAAACAGCTGATTGAGCTCGTCAATGAAGAGCTGAAATCGCCGGAATTGACCGCCCGCTGGGAGCGGGAGCTGGAGGCGATCGCCCGCGGGAAAGGAAATCCACAACAATTTTTGGCCAACATCCGCCGGCAAACCGAAACGCTTGTCGCCGAAATCAAGCAGAGCGAGCAGGTATACAAAGCGCCAAACCTCACAAATCTCACATGCCCAGAATGCGGCGCGCTTTTAAAAGAGCGGAAAACGAAAGACGGACGGATGCTTGTCTGCTCGAACTTAGCGTGCCGCTACCGCCGCCGGCGCGACCCGAAACTGTCGAACCGCCGCTGTCCGCAATGCCACCGGCGCATGGAAATGCATGAAGGAAAAGCAGGGATGTATTTCCAATGCCGCCCGTGCAATATTGTCGAAAAAGCGGACGAGACCAAACGCATCGCCGCAAAAGGCAGCGAACGGGCGCTTCTCAAAAAATACAGCCCGGCCAACGAATCGTTTGGCACGAGTTTAGGGGAGCTGCTCAAGCAGGCGTTGAACGAAAAAAAGGAATGAGGTTGCCACACCGCGCTAGGGGCTAATGCCCCTGGCGGTTTCTTTTTCATCTTTGAAGTCTGAAACTTCCTTCTCATTGCCTCGTATATATAGGTAAATCTATCGCAAAGGAGCGATCGCGATGTTGAAAAAATGGCTAAAAGCACTTTTCGACCATCCCCATCATCCGTCGCACTACCATAAACATTACAGCAGCAGCGACCACCATTATTACAACCCGACGTATCACTCGCACCATCACCCGTCCCAGTACGGCCATCACCATTACAAAAAGAAACATCACAGCGGCAGCTTTTTCTCGAGCTTCTTCGGCAGCTGATGAAACGTTTGTTCGAACGCCATCCGCTCATCGCCCGCTGGTTTGACCGGCCGCATCGGAACGGAACTATACTTCATGGCCGCTATGAAGTCATCGAAGAGCTCGGGATGGGAAGCTACGGCATCGCCTACAAAGGGTGCGATCACCTGACAGGCCGTCTTGTCGTCATCAAACAAGCGCGGCGGACAAAAGGAGAAGACGGCCGCCGCTTGCTTCGGCGCGAAGCTGACGTGCTCGCCCGCCTGCGCCACCCGCAAATTCCGAGGCTGTATGATCGGTTTGTGGAGCGCGGACAGCCGCATCTCGTGATGGAGTATATCGACGGAGAAACGGTGGAAGACCGGATTTTCAAGCTGGAAGCCAAGTACACGGAACAAGAGGCGTTTCGATTGTTAAAGGAGGTGCTTGAGGTCGTCCGGCACGTCCATGCTTTCGGCATCGTCCATCGCGATTTGCGCATCCCGAACATCATTTGGCGCGATGGAACGGTGGCGATCATCGATTTCGGCTTGGCCTGCCGCATCGGCGAACCGGTGGATTTCCGCGATGACGACCCGCTGGAAAAGCGGCTGCGGCGCAAACCGCATCCACGAAGCGATTTCTATGCCCTTGGACACTTCACCTTGTTTTTATTGTATTCTGCCTATGAACCGATAAGTGACGAGGAAAAAAGCTGGGAAGAAGAACTTGACTTATCCTCGAACGCCCGCAGGATCTTGCGGAAAATGCTGCAGCTGGATGCGCCGTATGACCATGTTGACGAGTTGATCGACGACGTGGATCAGTTGCTCGCAGAACCCATCCGGAATCAAGCAGGGGCGCTTTGACGTTTGATCGCACCGTTCCCCGACCAACCACCCCTTTTCCCCATTTGGAAAGGGGGCTGTTTCATTTGAGGCGAAGTGAAAACAAAATACGCCCCGTCTCCCGCTGATGGAGAAACAGGGTGCAACGCTCTTTCGGCACTGCCACTCGCTTATTTTCCTTGGAACACCGGGCTCCGTTTCTCTTTAAACGCCGTCACCCCTTCGCGATGGTCTTCGGTTTCCACCATCAACCCTTGAACGAGACGCTCTTCTTCGAGAATCTCCTCAAGTGTCGCGGTCAGCGCGTGCTCAATCAGCCGTTTTTGTTTTCCGATGGCTTTCGTGGGCCCACCCGCCAGCTTCGAGGCGAACGATTCTGTCGCCTCGCGCAGTTTCTCAGCTGGGACGACCTCGCTTAGGACGCCCAATTCATACAGGCGACGGGCTGAAATCGGATCGGCGGTGAAGAAAAACTGTTTCGCCAAATGCGGACCGACAAGCCTTGGGAGCCAATACGACCCGCCACCGTCGGAGACAAGGCCGACTTTCGCAAAGCTCAAAATGAATTGACTGTCTTCGGACGCGAGGATCACATCGCAAGCCAGCGCCAAATTGAACCCAGCTCCGGCCGCCACGCCGTGCACGGCGGCCATGATCGGTTTCTCGCATGATTTCATCGCCAAAATGAGCCGGTTGAGTCGGCCGATATGCTCATACGCCTGCGGGGCGCTCGACTGCCCCATCGTTTTCACATCCCCGCCGGCGCAAAACGCCCGCCCAGCGCCGGATAAGACGATGACGCGGACGGCATCATCCGCCGCGGCCCGTTCGATTTCATCCGTCAGTCCGGCAATCATCTCCGGGCTGAAGGCATTGAGCCGCTCCGGGCGATTCAGCGTCAACCATAATACAGAACCGGATTGTTCCACAAGCAAATGCGAGGTTTCCATATTCCTTTCCTCTCCTTTTCCATTTTGGACTTTTCAGTTTCATTTGATGAGCCATCCGCCATCGACCAACACATCAGAGCCGGTCATGTACGACGCTTCCGAAGAGGCAAGAAACGCAATGACGTTGGCGATCTCTTCCGGCGCTCCCACCCGGCCTAAGGCGGTGTTGCGCTCGATGGCTTTCACAAACCGCTCGTTTTGCAGTCCGCGCTCGGTAAGCGGCGTCTCGACAAAACCGGGCGAGACGGAATTGACGCGGATGCCATACGGCGCCAGCTCCAAAGCGAGCGATTTGGTCAAGTTGATGACCCCTGCTTTCGCCGCGCTGTAATGCGGAATTTCCGCCCCGGCCTGATGGCCGGACAATGACGCTACGTTCACAATCGCCCGATTGGCGCGCTCGCGTTTTGCCCCTTCGATCATCAGCGGAGCGAGCGTTTGCGAGACAAGAAAGACGCTTTTCATATTGACGCGCTGCACATCATCCCACTCTTGTTCGGTGAGCTCGAGCCATTTCGTATGGGTCGAAATGCCGGCATTGTTGACGAGCACATGCAAGTCGCCGTACCGATTTTGGACGTATGCGGCCAAGGCGCGCACTTGTTCGCGGTCCGTGACATCGGCCGCAAACCGATCGGCCACCCCTGGCACCCCAAGACGCGTGATGTCTTGCACCGTTTCTTCCAGTTTGACGGCTGTGCGGCCGACAAGCACGACAGTCGCCCCTTCCTGAGCCAGGCGGACGGCCGTCGCCCGGCCAATGCCGCTTCCCCCTCCAGTAATCACAGCGACGGTATTGGCAAAACGCATCGTTTCCTCTCCCCTCTCGTTTGTGCGACCTTTGTTTTCATCCGTTGCCCCGTATCAGCCGTCCGACGTCTAAAACGTCAGCCCGCCGCCGTCGACCGACAATGTCGCGCCGGTGATAAACGACGCTTCATCGGACGCCAAAAACAACACCGCGTTCGCCACTTCCTCTGGCGTCCCGATGCGGCCGAGGGCGTTCGCTTTCGAAATGATCGGCCATTTGCGCTCATCTTGTTTCCACGGCGTGATGATGTTCGTATCAATGACCCCCGGTGCAATGGCATTGACGCGAATGTTAAACTTCCCATATTCCAATGCCGCATTTTTCGTCAACAAAATCACCCCGGCCTTCGAGGCGTTGTAGGCCGATTCGTACTTTTTCCCTTTGATTCCAAGCAGGCTCGATGTGTTGACAATGGCCCCGCCACCGCATTGCTTCATCACGGGCACCGCGTATTTGATGCCAAGGAACACTCCTTTCAAATTAACGTTGATGACCCGGTCCCACTCTTCTTCAGACAAGTCGGTGCTCCGCACTTCCGAATGGCCGATGCCGGCATTGTTAAAGAGAATATGTAGGCCGCCAAAGGCATCAACCGCCGTTTGGACAAGGCGGCTCACTTGCTTGGAATCGGCTACGTCCGTTTGGACAAAAATCGCCTCCCCTCCCTCTAGAAATGTTGATTTATCAAGGCTTTTCGGCCCCTCAGGGGTGTCCAAAAAATATTTTTCGACAAAATCCCTTACATCCTTTTTCAGTTTTGTGGATATCTTACAGACCTAGGGTGCGCTTCGCGGCCACGGCTGGGGATATTTTCCTTCCGTGGGGAGAAGCGTATTCGATGCACCCTTTGGATCTCCGCGTCGCTGATGAGGACGAACCCTCCCATGTCTCCGGGCGTCTTCGCGCCAACATTCCCTCGTTCGGTCTCGTCATCAGGCGGAGGCCGGCCAAGCTCCTTTGGGGACTCAAGGTCGAATGGATGAAATCACGCCAGCTTCTCCGGTGTCATCCTGTTGTCCAACGATTCTTCCGTTCGCAGGGGGAGGCCTTAGGCCGCCCGTTGCACCTGGGACAAGACGTCCTGTTTCATTCGCTCCGCGTCAAACGCTTGTTTCTTCGTACAAATCGCAAACAGCACATTCAACAGCTTCCGGCACAAGGCGACGATGGACTGCTTTCCGGTCAGCGGATTGACGGATCGGGTCGTATAATACTCATGCAGCTCGCGAAACGCCTCGTTATGCCGAATCAGCGGAATCATCGCCCGAAACAGCACCGATCGCAGCCGTTTCCGTCCCCGTTTGGAGATGTGCTTTTGCCCTTTGCGCTGGCCGGAGGAATTCTCCTTGAGCGTCAGGCCCGCCAACTTCACCAATTGACGCGGGTCCCGATAATGGGCGAAGCTGCCGATCTCCGCCAGAAGATCGATGATCGTGGCGTCTCCCAACCCGTCGACCGTTTTCAACCATTGGTACTCCATCGTCGTTTGAACCAATGCCTTCAACTCGGCGTCCAGTGCAGCGATCTCCGCCTCCAATTGGCGGTATCGGCGGACGAGCGCGGCGATCTCAAACCGGGCCATCGCTGTCCCTTCCGTCACCCCAATCGAGTCCTTCGCGGTGTTGATCAACGCCTGAATTTTGGCCTTCTGCGGGCATTTCATCCCTTCGCTTTGCCGGTACACCTCAAGAAGCTCCTCCACCGTCCGGCCGGCCATATCAGCCGGAAGCGGCGTCCACTCCAACACCGAAAGCGCCGTTTTCCCCAGGTCGCGAAACACCGTCCAAAACTCCGGAAAATATCGGTCGGTCCAGCGGACGATCGCGTTTTTCACCGCCGTCTGTTCCTTGCGGAGCTTCTCTTTGAGCGTGCTCCCCACGCGCAAATCGGCTTCAATCTCGTGCAGCAGCCGGGGAACGAGGAATCGTCCGTCTTTTGCCAGTCTGGCAATGACCAGGGCGTCTTTGGCGTCGTGTTTCGTCGGCAGGTTGTCATCAAGTTCTTTCGACCGGCACACATGCGCCGGGTTGACCATGACCAACGGGATCCCGTGCTCCTCGAGGAAGTAGGCGAGGTTCAACCAGTAGTGCCCGGTCGGCTCCACCGCGACGATCACCTGCGGCTTTCCGAACGCTTGCATCGCCTCCTGAATCGCTTCATACAGCTGGCGAAAGCCCTCTTTCGACTGGAAGATCGGGAACGATTTGCGAAGCACACGCCCCCGGTCATCCACGAAGCAGGCGTAGTGGGTTCGTTTCGCGATATCGATGCCCACGACAAGCGTTTGTTCGGTGACTTGATCAATTTTATAGTTTTGTGTACAATTCATCTGAAGTCCTCCTTGGTATGGTGAGTGATGTGTTTGACACCCCTGCATCATACCAAGAGGGCTTTTTTTGATCAAGTCCCCGGAAAAGCTCCTAACGGGAATGCTCCTTTTTCCCGAATCAGGCGGACCGTTTCTTCCCCTCCTTCCTCATTGATGTCGCTCACCGCCACTTTGGCGCCTTCTTCCGCAAAGCGAATCGCCGTCGCCCGGCCGATGCCGCTCGCGCCGCCGGTGACAATCGCCGCTTTTCCTTTTAGCCTCATGATCTTCCCACCTTTCGATCCGCTTCTGAATCCGTTTTCAACAGACGATATACCAACCGGTTAGTATGTTGTTTCTTTTATTATACATCACATTTAGAATATTTTAAACATTTTTATACCCCTAATCGGAAAAGCCTGCACTTCCAAACAAAGACGAAGCCAACGGCAATCGAGCCTGCTTCCCCTCCTAACGCGTCTCCTTCCTTCAATGAACACCATGCCGTTCAGGAAAAAAGAGGAGCCTCGGTTTTGGCTCCTCGTTCATTCATCGATGAGGTCAGCGGCGCTGCCGGCGGTTCGGCCTTCATCAGCTCCCCTGTCCTGAAATTTGGAAAAAGAACGATCGACACACGGAATCCAATGACTGCAACCGCTCGATCAGCCCCTGCAAATCGCACGTATGGAGCGTATCGCTCAGTTCGCGGCCTTCCTCCGTCACCAAGTACAAGTGAATTTCCATGCATCCGTCCCAGCGGACGTTGGCGTCAAGCCAGCCATCTTCGCTCTCAAGCTCCAGCCCCACCGTCTCCCCTTGGTCATTTTCGTGTTTTGTTTTGATGACCCATACCATCCTTCGTTCCGCCCTTTCCTGTTCGCCGCCTCACTCTTGTTGTTCCGCTCCGATTCCTGACACCGGGGAGCCAGTGGACGTATGTTCATTCACCCAACGGAGTGCCGCGTCCACCACTGCATCGGCGTCAGAAAGCTGGGTGCGGTGCTCAATGATCCAATTGAGCCCGTCTTGCGGATCAAGGTCATGTTGTAAACATTCCACCAAAAATGACTGGACACATGCCGCATCGCTCCGCTCCCACGCTCCGCACTGGCGGCGCCAAATCGCTTCGATCGCATCTTTCCCGAACTGCATTGAGTTCCTTCCCTCCTGTTGCCCATATTGTCATCCATAGTATGCCTACAACAGATGACAGGGCTCCACAAAAGAAATTGGCGGGAAAGGATTTGATTTCCATTTATACGGCCTCCATCAATGGCCATACTGAGAATATGGAGGTGTTGATTCATGAGAGAGCCTTGGGAAGAACGCGGCGCCACTTCCAGCCTGCCGCGCTATACCCCGGGAATTGGCGTTCCCGATGAAATGAGCCCGATTCGCGACATCGCCCGCGGTTTTGAAAACGGTCGGCCGCCGGTCATGGAAGTCACGCCAGCTGACAGCCGCCAAACGGCGGATGATATTGATTTTCCGCCGGTTGACCGCGCGTTTTGAAAAAGTGGCAACAAGGGCGTCCTTGTTCGGTGGCCCTTGTTGCTCGGCTTCCGTTTTCTTCCTCTGCCATCGCCGTGCACTCGATTGGCGGCATGACCGGGTCGTTTTGGCCATATACATAGCCATATAGACCATTCCCATGGAGGGACAGCCGTTGCCGATTGAGCTTCCGGACATCACGGCCATTTGCCCGGATCCAGCCGTAGAGCATGTGTTTTCTTCCATTCACCAACGGTGGGAACAATTGGTCAAAACAAGCTCGCCTTACTCCAAAGGAGAACTGTTTTCCCTTCCGTTTCCATACGTCGTTCCCGGCGGGGTGTACCAGCAGCTCTTTTACTGGGACAGCTATTTCATTATATTGGGACTGAACATTTCAAGGCTGCACGAACTCGCCCGCAACATCGTCAACAACTTCTTTTACGAGTTGAAAACGTTTGGAATCATTCCAAACAGTTCCGAACTGGCCCACTTAAGCCGTTCCCAGCCTCCGTTATTGACGTCGATGATCGAGGAGGTATGGCGCGGAGACAAAGAGTGGCTCCGCTCCGCTTACGAATGGGCCAAAATCGAATACAAAGAAGTCTGGATGGACGAAACCACTCACTATCATCCCCAGATCGGCCTCAATAAATATTACGATCGGCTTGAGTCGATGCTGCGGGTAAAGGGGGAGGCGTATCTCCATTTTGACGAAATGTATATCCCGCCTGCGTTTTGGCATGAAAGGGTCGAGGCGGAGTCCGGTTGGGACTATACAGGCCGTTTTCACCGGCAATGCGGCTATTTCATTCCGGTGGATCTCAACGCTTTGCTTTATAAGTACGAAACCGATTTAGCGGCGTTTGCCCGCCTTTTAGCTTTAAACGGCGAAGCGGAACAATGGGAGCAGGCGGCTAAGCGGCGAAAAGACTTGATGAATCAATATTTATGGAACGAGTCGTTTGGCATGTATTTTGATTTTCATTTCCTCAACGGGCGGCAGCACTGCTATTATTCGTTGGCTGCTTTTTATCCGTTATGGGCTCGGGCGGCCTCTAAACAGCAAGCAGCGAAAGTCGTCCGGCATTTACCTTTGTTCCTTCAACCCGGCGGATTGGCTGCCTCCAATGTCCAAACCGGATTTCAATGGGATTTTCCGAACGGCTGGGCCCCGCTTCACTGGATTGTCATCAAAGGGTTGCAAAACTACGGCTATGACCTTGAAGCGCAAGAGATCGCCCGGCGATGGATTCGGCTTTGCACCAAAGTGTATTTGGAAACTGGCAACATGTACGAAAAATATAATGTGGTCGACATGAGCATCCGCACCATCGGCCGCTACCCTTCGCAAAAAGGGTTCGGCTGGACCAATGCGGTCTATCAAAAAATAGCGGTTGACCTTCTTGGGTGCACGGTATGTTGAGGCAGTCGGCCTAGGAACGGCTGCCAACGGCCGCCCTACCGATGGACGGACACCCACGGCCGGCCGTCTTCCCAATGAACGCGGATCGGAAGGCGAAACGCTTCTGAAAGCCGCTCGTCGGTTAACACTTCCTCTTTTTGGCCAGCCGCAAGGATGCGCCCGTCTTGCAAAAGCAAGACATGGGTAATGGAGTCGACGATTTCTTCGATATAATGGGTGACGTATAAGAGATGGCACGGCTGAGTGACGATCTGTCCGATCAATGCTAAAATTTCTTCGCGGGCCAATAAGTCAAGGCCGACCGTCGGCTCGTCCAAAATGAGCAGCTTCGGATTCGCCATCAACGCTCGGGCGATCAATGTTTTTCGCTTTTCTCCTTGCGACAACGTTGCGTACCGCTTTTCTTGGACAGCTTCGAGGCGGAAAGACTCGATTAACGATTGCGCTTTGGACCGATCGTCCTCAGTGACGGCATCGTACAGGCCAATCGTCGCAAACTTGCCGCTGATGATGACATCTTCAACCGTTTCCGTTTGCAGCGTGTCGTGAAATTGATCAAGGAGCGCGCTGCTGACAAACCCGATGTGCCGGCGCAACTCCGGCAGACTCGCCTGTCCAAACCGATAGCCTAATACTTCCACCTCACCGCGCGTCGGGTACTGATAGCCGGTGACGATATTGAGAAGCGATGTTTTCCCGGAGCCGTTTAGTCCAAGAATCGCCCATTGCTCGCCTTCTTTCACCTCCCAGTTGATATCACGCAAAATCATGCGCCCTCCTCTTGCCCATGACACATCGCGCATGCGGATGATGACGGTCATTGTTCCTCTCCCCTTTGTCGTTCGTATGGACGGTCCTGATAGAAAAAGTTGGGCAACATGGTCGTGTTGTCATAAGTTCGGTGAAAAATGTGCGTTGTTGCCGGAGAAAGAGGCGGAATCAGCCATGTCCAATCGCCGGTGACATGGCGGCCGGCTGCTTTCTCTTGCTGTTCAAACAACTGAAATTGGCGCGCGGCGGTATGATGGTCCACGATGCTGACGCCCGCCTTTTTGTAGGAATACAAAACCGCGATATTCAATTCGACCAACGCCTTGTCTTTCCATAATGATGCGTTGGAGTTAGTGTCAAGCCCCATACAAAAGGCCACTTTCGGAAGCATGTTGTAGCGATAATCATCGGCAAAATTGCGGGCTCCAATCTCCGTACCCATGTACCACCCGTTAAACGGTGCTGCCATATAGCGAATGCCGCCAATTTCTAGACACATATCTGAAATAATCGGGACCGCGTACCATTTTAACTGCAGATCGCGAAACCACGGAAACTCCGGATGTTCAATTGGCACCTCAAGCACCAATTCTTTAGGGATCGGTGTCCAAACAGGCTTCTGGCTGCCTACCTGGATCACCAAGGGCAACACGTCAAAAGGCGTTTTTTCCCCCTTCCACCCAAGCTGTTCACAGGCGCGGGTGAACGTGAGGGAGGATGAGTCGCCGATGATCCCTTCTTCGGTTTCATAACCGGCATAACGAATCAGTTGATGATTCCAAATGCGCACTTCCCCATTTGGACGGAAGATCGTGATCGTCGGCCGGATTTTCCCGCCATTGGTCGCAAACTCAATATGATGGAATAGATACGAAAACACCTCATCCTCGGTGACCGCTTCTCGCGCATCGATGACATGGAGCGATTGCCAAAACAAGCGGCCGATGCAGCGGTTGCTGTGGCGCCAAGCCATCTTCGCCCCATAGCTTAACTCTTCGTACGTATGGCGGTACGTGCCGGTTTGTTCCACTTCCCAACGGATTTCGTTCAACCGCCGCCTCATTTCTTGCTCACTTTTTCCAAGCTCCCGATAGCTGGCCATGATAAACTGTTTCGCTTTTGTCATCAACTGCTCATCTTGCTGTCTGAGCTTATCGCTCTCGATCGTTACCATATATGCTTCTTTTTCCTCCACTTCGCCGTCATTCCAATTCCAATCAAGAGGCAAATGCCCCCGACCCACCACATTTGCTCGATAAACATCGAAATCGCCAAAAAAAGGAATGCAACACCAAGCAGTCGACGGATCGACACAATTCTCTCCCCTTTTCCCCGCCATTCGTTCTCTCATCTCGCAAAACGAGAAGCATGCATCCTACGGGGCCATTGAACAGGAAGCAACGCTCTCGTCCTTATTGTAGCAGATGCTTCCAAAAGAAAATAGAGCAAATGTTTCAATGAAACAACCCGCTTAGGGCGGCTTTCTCTTTCAGCACGCGCATCCATGGGCTTAACGGGCCTTTCAACACAAGCCCGGCCAAAAGGGCGGAAACGGCAAACAAGAGAAGCCGCTTGACATCATGCTCAACATTTTCCCATACGATCCCGCCGACTGCCTCGCGCATGACATCAATGGCGTAGGTAAACGGCAGCCAAGGGTTTAATTGCTGAAAGAACGGAGGAATCAGCTCAATCGGATACGTGCCTCCCGCTCCGGCAATTTGCAAGACGAGCAACACAATCGCCATCGCTTTTCCCACATTGCCGAACAAGGAAACAAGCGAAAAAACCACCGCCATAAAGACAAAGCTGCACAAAAGGCCGAACGTCATGAACCATCCCGGCTCACGGACGAAAATATTCGGCAAGATGAAAGCCGCTCCAGCCGTCACGACCATCGCCTGCAAAGCATTCAGCGTCCAAAAGGTCAACAACCGTCCGGCATATCTTTCCCGCTCATTCGCTTCCGAAAACGAAGAAGGATCGGTCGACAAGACGGAAACAAGCAACAAACATCCTACCCATATGGCCAGCACCGTGTAAAATGGATTCATGCCTGAACCATAGTTCGGCAGCGGGAAAAGGCGGAACGTTTTGACGTCAATCGGGTGGGCCAAAAAGGCGCCTTTCGCCTGTGGATCTTGTTTCAACAAGCGAATCAGTTCGTCGATGTTGGTTTCTCTTTTGATTTTCGATAGGAAGGCGGCCAGCTCGCGGACCTGGCGGGAGAGAAATGGATATTGAGCCTGTGCGGTCTTTAGCGCTTGTTGCGCGGCCGCTAAATCACGATCTGTGTTTGACAACCATTGCTCTGCCTCATTTAACGCTTGATCCATGCGAAGAAGCGTTTGTTTCGCTTGTCGCACCTGTTCCCCTGTTTGATTCCATTTTGCCCGCAGCATAGGCAGCAGCCGTTGGCGATATGCTTGATCAAGTTGCTGCGCCTGTGCGTCCAATAAGGCCATTTGTTCACGCAGGTGAGTGATCTTCCCTTCGACGCCTGTTGGATGTTGTTTCACTAGCGCCGCTGTTTCTTGAATAGACGCTAGCGTCTGCTCGATACGGCTGATGGTGCGCTGCACAGGTTGAAGCGAAGAGGAATCAATCGTCCCCTCCCATGTTCTCAACGTTCGGCGCAATTGCTGAACCAATGGGCTCGCGTCTGTTGCAGCCTGTTGGATGAGAGTCGCCCAACGCGCTTGCTTTTCCGGTGTATCGAGGGACTGTGGCATCTGCTCCGCAACGGAATAGAGTACATGAACCACCATTTCCACCGGCTTTTCCCATAAGTGCGATGAAGCATTGACTTGCATGAACAACTTCTCAACGCGGCCTGTCCATTCTAAACCGCGCCGCACCGTTGCTCTGGCAGCCGGCAGAAGCTCGCGGCCTGTACGAACTAGTGATCTTGCCTCTCCCACATCGCGATCTAGGGCTTTCAATTGTCGTTGAATCGTTGGCAATTCGTTTTCCAAACGAAACACAAACGCTTCAACGCGGCGAATGGTGGGAAGCTGCTGTTCGAGCGTCACTCCCGCTTGGTGGAACAAGGAAAACAATGCGGTATTGACCACCCTCACAAACTCATCGCTGACTCGCGCTGACAATGTACTTGCTCCGCGCTCCGTGATTTTGGGAGCGATGGCGTTCCGTTTGTCGTTTTCATAATAGTAAATAACCGCCCTTTTCGGACGTTTCTGCACTACAGTGGCTAATTTAGCCGAGAAATCAGCCGGAATGACGATCGTCGCAAAGTAGTCTCCCCTCCGAACGCCTTCCATTCCTTTTTTCCGCGTGACAAATCGCCATCCCAACTGGTGGTTGTTTTTTAAGGTCTTGACGATCTCATCGCCGGCGCGAAACCGGTGACCGGTCAACTCCGCCCCTCGGTCTTCGTTCACGACGCCGACCGGTAAATCCTCTGTATGGGCATAAGGGTCAATCGAAGCCTCTACATTGATCCAAGCGTAAAGCGATGGAAGAACGATCAGACCGAGAGCCAATATGGATGCGGCCCAGTTGGTCGTGAGATGTTTCAAATCGCTCATATAAATGCGCCATGCCTGTTTCACTTTGATCCGCTTCCTTTCAAGTCGATCATGCTGTTGTTAGTATGAGCGGATCACGGAAAACTAAACCAACTTGGCCAGTCCTGTTGTTCATTTGCGGAAAAAAAGCCAAAGCGCCAAAAACAAACAGGCTATAGCAACGAGGCGCGTCATGTCAAACGGAATGCGCTGTCCCCCGAATAACCCGAAGTGATCAATGATCGAGCTCATGACGAGCTGGCCGGCGATCACCGCCGCCAATGAATTGGCAACGCCGACTTTCGGAACGATCAGCACCATGACAAACACATAAAAAGCGCCGAGAATGCCGCCCGTCAGCTGCCATTTCGGCACAGAAAACATGGCCAGCAATTCTCCTTTTCCGAAAAACAACTGCACTAAAAATAAGACGATCGTTCCGATTAAAAATGACACGAACGCCCCTTCCAACACACCAACCCGCTTGCCGAGGCCGCCGTTCACTCCTGCCTGTACGGAGGCAGCCATTCCGGCCGTTAGAGCGAGCAGCATCCATACCCACTTCATCGGCTCCCCCTCCTTTTGCCTTTATACGCCTGCGGATCAGGCGGTGAGCTTTCCTTTCAGCGCACAGCCCTACGCCCTGCCGGCGCTCTTTTGTTTCTGCCGCCTCGGTATTGCGTCCATGCAAACGAAAACCATTTGATCAAACTCATCACTAATACACTGACACCGGCCAGTAAGGAAACGAGGTTGACGATCGACGCCATCGTGCTCGCCACGACGGTTGGCGGCGGCTGGCTTGCGGCGCAGATCGCACTCGACACCCTTGTTTTCTGGTTTGACCTCCCGCCTGCTATTGTAACCATCCATTTTCTCATAGCATTTTTCTTGGCTGGCGCTGCTGCTGATCGAACTGTACGTCTATTTGCATTTGCCGTCCATTGCAGGGGCAAAGCAGAAAGCGCCGTTGTCCATTGGACGGTAACGAATGGTGTTTGGCGCGATCAGCCGAGCCAAGCGCGCAGCCATCCGCCGACGAACGAAACAAGGACGACCGCCCATGCTGGCCACTTCCACACAACAAGAAGAAGAAAAGCCCCAAGGGAAAACGCCAAATCGGCCGGTCCCTTCACCGCTTTCGTCCAGATCGGGTCATACAGCGCCGCAAGCAAAATCCCGACCACAGCGGCGTTAATGCCGGCAAGCGCCGCTTGGAAGCGTGGATGACGGCGAAGCCAGTGCCAAAACGGAAACGCGCCAAGAACGAGCAAAAAGGATGGAAGAAAAATGGCTGTGGTAGCCACTAGCGCTCCCTTCCAGCCCAACGCCGCCATTCCAATATACGCGGCAAACGTAAACAGCGGCCCAGGGACGGCTTGGGCGGCGCTGTAGCCGGCTAAAAACTGATTGGCGGTGACCCACCCTTGCGGCACCACTTCCGCCTCCAAGAGCGGCAACACCACATGACCGCCGCCAAACACGAGCGCCCCAGCGCGGTAAAAGCTGTCAAACAGCGCCAAAAGCGGTGAATGGATCCAAGTGCGAATGAGCGGCAGCGCAACAAGCAACACGGCAAACAATGAAAGCAACGTCAAACCGGTGGAACGACGAATGGAAGGCGGGATGCCTGCCGCAGACGAAGAAGGTGCGACGTTTTTTCGCAATCCAACAGCGCCAATGCCCCCCGCTGCGGCGATGACGGCTACTTGGCTCCACGCGCCCGGCGCAAGAAGCACGGCGGCCGCCGCTATGATGGCGACCGTTGCCTCGAGGCGGCTAGAGGCGAATTTGCGCGCCATCTCCCATACGGCTTGTGCCACGACCGCCACGGCCACCAACAGCAAGCCGTGCATCCAGCCGGCGTCACCCCAAGAATGGTGTTGCAGCCAAACAGCAACCAGGCTGAGGGCGACCGCTGACGGCAGCGTAAAACCAAGCCAAGCTGCCAACGCCCCCCAAACGCCGGCGCGCATAAATCCGATGCCGATGCCGACTTGGCTGCTCGCTGGACCAGGGAGGAATTGGCATAAAGCGACCAAATCGGCATACGTTTTCTCGTCAATCCATTTTTTTCGTTTGACGTACTCTTCGTAAAAATAGCCGAGATGAGCGACCGGACCACCAAATGACGTTAAACCGAGGAGAAGCGCTGTTTTTCCGACTTCCCAAACCGATCGCCGCCGGCTTGTTGCTTGTTGATCCGTCAAGGTCAACGAGATTCACTTCCTTTTCGTTCATTCGTTTGTCGTGCTACAATCATATTATCATCAATGCGAGGAGAGGACGTTATGAACATTCGGATCATAGCGGCAAATGGCTTGATCGCCGCCGTGTATATCGCGGTGACGACGCTCATTCAGCCGTTTGGCTTTACGAATATTCAGTTTCGCGTGTCAGAAATATTGAATCACTTGGTCGTGTTCCGCAAAACATACGCTGTTGGCATCGTGCTTGGCGTCTTTTTTGCCAATTTGTTTTTCTCGCCGATTGTCGCGTATGATCTTGTATTCGGCGTTGGCCAGTCGGTGTTGGCGCTGCTCATCACGATCGTCTCTATGCGGTATGTCCGAAACGTTTGGGCGCGCATGGCCGTCAATACGCTGTCATTTACTGTGACTATGGCCATTATCGCCTTCGAATTGAAACTGGCGCTCGGCTTTCCGTTTTGGCTCACATGGCTGACGACGGCCATCAGCGAGTTGGTCGTCATGGCCATCGGCGCGCCGATCATGTATGCCGTCGGCCGCCGGATTGCTCCAGAAGCCTTCCGGGCCGCTGACGGCCGCAACGACTGACCAAGTGTTCCTACGGCATCGAGCGCACCGCCCATTCGATGATCAATGAACAGACAGCGGCGAGCACCGAAGCCGCCGTCATGGTTGTTAGCATAGACCGCAGCTTGGGATGAATATTGGGGCGAAAGTGAAGGATGGCGAGACTGACAGCAACCCCTCCGACCCATACGACAAGACCCACGGGCGTCATAAGCACGTCCCAGTCGCTAATCCAGAAATAAATCACAGCCGCATGGCAGGCCAGCAGCGCATATAGGATCATCCTCACTGCTCTTCCCCCACGCGATAGGAACGCCAGGCTGCTGAAACCGGGTGGGGCCGGCCGGTTCACCGTCTTTGCAGACTCAAAACTATGCCAGCAAATCCCCGCCACAATGACCGCTAAGCCGACAAACGCCCAGCCGTTCGGAAACGGAGCCGATAATAACAGCACTTCGCCGATAACGGCAAAAATCACTTCTCCGGATTGCGTCGCTTCAACAGCAGCCAGCTTCCGCTCATTTCCTTTCGCCCGGTCAGTGGCGATGAAAAAAAGCGTCGTCGCGATAACGCCCGAGCTGATAGCGACAATGAGCGACTGCGCCGTTTGCCCAGCCGAAGGAACTCCGGCTGTCGCCCATCCAATCAGCGCCACGACGAACCAAAACGGCAAGCTGGCGATCGTCATCCCGAATACGCGTTGAAACGCGTCAAGCCGTCCGGCACAATGCTCGATCATTTTTCGGTTGCCCAGCGGGTAAGCAAAGGCGGCGATGAGCACAGGAAAGATCCCCAACGCGATTTCTTCCCATGTGAGATGGCCTGCTTGCTGGAACTGAACGAGCACGACGCCGAGCAAAATAAAAAATGAAATGAAGAGCGCCTGTTTTTCAATCGGGCGGCGCACGGACACAGTTTCGTTTTGCGTTTCAATTTGTTCTGTAAACAGCGGGCTAAGCAGGACGCCGGCGACGATCGTGCACTGCCATGTGCCGGCTACAAGCCATCCTGGGCCG
This sequence comes from Geobacillus sp. PLS 41, assembly GCF_056494105.1. Lineage (NCBI taxonomy): Bacteria > Bacillati > Bacillota > Bacilli > Caryophanales > Anoxybacillaceae > Geobacillus > Geobacillus sp. PLS 41. The sequence continues at coordinate 2,405,860 of NZ_CM151395.1, forward strand.
TACGCAGCGGCGTACGTGAGCGGCGCGTAAAACAGACCGAAACCGACCGTCCCCCAGACGATCCATGTCCATGGATGGCTCTTCATGTCGCGCCAAACCGGACTGAGATTGCGGCGGGCAAGAAGAATGACAAACAACAGCGGAACCGTAAAGAAAAAACGAAGTGACGAGCTCCACGTCCAACTTCCGCCAGCTAGCTCCATAGACCGGTTCAATATGAACGTAACGGCAAAAAAGAACGAGGCGGCAAGGCCGAGGGCTATTTCCCGCATGGTCGGTCTCTCCCCTCCTGTGATTAGATTCATCATGTGGCAGAGCAGTTTTATTTTATCGCATTATTGAAAATTTTTCTATTTGTTTTCTTTGATTATTTAGAACATAGTTTTTTATGATAAGAAGTACACAATAAGAATTGATCAACCCGAAACAGTGCTTCCAGGCGGCAATCCTATCATTACCGCATCCATTCTTCTGTCCGTCACCTCCGTTTTCTTTAAATTCTTACTTGTCAAATAGGTATTTATGTATTATTCTTAATTTATATATTATTCTTATTTATCAGGAGGTTTTTTTCATGCCTAAGCTTACCTTTTCCTCTGATGTCAAATGGTCTGGCGAAGGAGTACGCTCGGTGGCTGACATTAACGGCAAACAAGTCATCATTGACGAACCCCCAGCCTTGGGAGGCACCGATCAGGGGCCGAATCCCGTAGAGTTGGTCCTAGCCGCACTAGGCGGTTGCATCAATGTACTGATTTCTCTGTTTGCCAGCCATCACGGGGTCGAACTGAAAGGAGTTCAAGTACACGTAGAAGGAGATTTAGATCCCGATGGCTTTATGGAGAAAGCGGACGTTCGGCCTGGATTCTTAGAAATTCGTTACCATATTGATATCGACTCTCCTTCCGATCCAAAAAACGTCCAAGCTTTGATTGAACACGTTGAACGTGTCTGCCCGGTAAAAGACACCCTAAGGGGCGTCCCCACAGTGTCTATAGCGAATCAAAAAACGTCATAATGCGAAAATGGAAAAGGCTGTCTGGAAAAAGTCGTGCGATGACCTTTTCAGACAGCCTCTCTATTGCTCCATCCATATACCGCTCCATCTACGGATCCTTGAGAAGATGCACACTTCAGGGCTCATGCAAAGAGCATTCCCATTGAAAGCCCGATGATAAGGTGCCTCTGCTTGTCAGTCTGCATGGTGTATTATTGTTTTATTAACTCAATCGGCACAATTTTTCCATTTTCCACCGCAGCCACGACGATTTCCGATTCAAATCCGCCATCGTCGCCGATGCTTGGGACGTTATACACTTTCTTTTCGTCTGGAATGTTTTTCAAGCCGTCGTTCATATGTTCGCGGATCGCTTGCGGGTCATCGACGGTGCCTGCGGCTTTCATCGCCTCGACGAAAGCGTAAAGCGCCAAATAGTTGTAAGCGGCTTCCGATCCCGGATCTTCATTGAACTTTGCCCGATAGTTTTTCACAAACTCTGGAACCGCGGGTTGATCCGACTCGACAAGCGGCATGACGCCGATCGAACCTTCAAGCATGTCATAAGAGCCCGTCACCCGTTTCATCTCATCGAGTTTCGCTTGGTCCATAATGATAAAGCCGCCTTTAAAACCAAGTTCGCGCGCTTGTTTCGCCACTTTTGCCGTCGGTTCCGAAGCGCCCCCGATAAACAACACATCCGGTTTTTCTTTCAATGCATTCGTCACGATCGTAAAGAAGTCGGTGTCTTTCGTAAAGTCAATCGATGATTTGTAGACGACTTTTCCGCCTTGTTTTTCCCAATACGGCAACAGTTTTTCTGTCCAGTCTTTCCCGTATTGCGTCGCCGTCGGCAAGGCGGCCAGTTTCTTGCCGAAATGCTTCATGGCATAATCGGTAAACGTCGGGATGTAGCCGTCATAGCGCGGCGGAATGCGCACGGTCAGCTTATTGCCCGTTTGTGTAATTTTCGGCTCACTCGTATACGCCGCGATGATGAAATTGTCCGTTTGGTTGAACACTTGCAGCGCCATGACGCCACCGCTGTGCGGCGTGAAAATGATCGGCGTATGATGCTCTTGCACAAGGCGTTTGGCGTTCGCTGCCGTTTCGTTTGGCAAATATTTGTCATCTAATGGGACGAGGTTAATTTTGTATTTCTTTCCTTTCACCTCAAAGCCGCCGCTGTTGTTGATTTCCTCGGCCGCCATTTTCAAGCCGTTTAACGTCCGTTGGCCATAATAGGCGGCCGGGCCGCTCAGCGGGCCGCTGTAGCCGATGTTGACCGTGCCCGTTTCACCGCTGCCTCCTCCGCTATTGTTTCCGCCGTTGGCGTTATTGCTGCTTGGCGAATTGTTGCACGCCGCAAGCATCAACATCATGATGGCCGCGATCATAGCGGCGATTGACCATTTTCTTTTTTTCATTCTACTCCCCCCTATTGATGATCTATTATTTTGAATATTTAGATAATATTTAGCACACCCGTTATTCACCCCCTTTCAGTGCCATCTCCTCTCCTTACTTTCGCTGATGGACAAGGATGAGGCCTATCATGCACCAATGTACGCTTTGCGGACATCGTCGTTGGCGAGCAGCTCCTCCGCCGTCCCTGAGGCAACGATCGTTCCATTTTCAAACACATAGCCTTGATGGGCGATCGACAGCGCCGCATGAGCGTTTTGTTCCGCCAACAAAATCGTTGTTCCTCCCTCATTGATTTGCTTAATCGTCGCAAACATTTGCTCGACAATCAACGGGGCGAGTCCGATTGACGGCTCATCAAGCAAGAGCACCGCAGGACGTGACATTAAGGCGCGTCCGATGGCGAGCATTTGCTGCTGGCCGCCGCTTAACGACCCGGCTGGCGCGTTTTGCTTGTCGCGCAAAATCGGAAACAGTTCGTATACATGTTCAATCGAGCGGCGGATGCCTTCTTTGTCCTTCCGATGGACGTAAGCGCCCATCAGCAAATTTTCGTATACACTCATGCGCGGAAACAGTTTGCGCCCTTCCGCGCATTGCACGACGCCGCGCCCGACGATGCGGTCAGGAGGCAGCGAATCAATGCGCTCGCCATCGAGGCGGATTTCCCCCCGCACTGGTTTGTGCAGCCCGCTGATCGTGCGAAACAATGTGCTTTTCCCGGCCCCGTTGGCGCCAAGCAAAACGGCGATCTCCCCTCGCTTGACGGAAAACGTCACATCGCGAATGGCCGTAAAACTCCCGTAGCGGACGGATACGTTCGCAACTTCAAGCAATGGCGCTCCCTCCTAAATACGCTTGAATGACCGCCTCGTTGTTTCGCACTTCCTCGGGCGTTCCTTCAGCGATTTTTTCTCCGTAGTTTAACACCATAATGCGGTCGGCAATTTTCATGATCATCGACATTTTGTGCTCAATCAGGCAAACAGTCAGGCCGCCTTCTATCATTTTGACGATCAACTCCTCAAGCCCTTCCGTTTCATCCGGGTTGATGCCGGCTGCCGGTTCATCAAGCAGCACGAGCTCCGGATCGGTCGCCAAGGCAAGCGCGAACGCCGCCCGCTTTTTCTGCTCCTGCGACAAGTTGGCCACCATCCGATCCGCCACATGGGTTAGACCGACAAAGTCGAGCACTTCCATCGCTTTTTCTTTGCATGCCTGTTCCTCGCGGCGGTGCCGTTTCGTGCGCAAAATGGCATCAAATAAGTTGGATGACGTGCGGAGACGATGGCCGATGATGACGTTGTCGATCACCGTCGCCTGTTCAAACAAGTGAGTCGTTTGAAACGTGCGGGCGATGCCGAGCTTCGCCCGTTCGTTTGCCGGCAGGCGGGTAATATCGCGCCCTTTGAACGTAATCGTCCCTGACGTCGGCCGGTACAAGCCGCTGATTAAATTGAAAAACGTCGATTTGCCGGCTCCGTTTGGGCCGATGATGGCGTTGATCTTCCCTTGCTCGACGGAAAAGGTGACATCGTTGACCGCCAGAAGCCCGCCAAACCGCTTCGTCAACCGTTCAACGTGCAAAAGCATCGTTATCCCTCCTCTGCGTGCCGCTCGCCTCGTCCTTGGCTCGAGACGGCCAGTTCCGCAGCAACTCGGTTCGCTTCTGGATCGAGACGGCGCGCTTCTTCACGCTTTGCTTTCAAACGGATGACCCCCCCGGCAATGCCGTGTGGGTAAAAGATGATGAGCAACGTCAGCACCGGACCGAAAATCAACATCCGGTAATCTTGCAAAAACTGCAATTGTTGGGACAGAAACGTAATCAGCAACGTCCCGACGACCGGACCGGCGAGCGTGCCAATCCCACCGACAAGCAAATACGTTAAAAAGTCGAACATGACGCTGACGTACGCAATGTCCGGGCCAAGAAAGCGGATGAACGATGCGTACAGCGCTCCGGCAAGCGATGTAAAAAAGACCGAGAGAACAAACGAGGCGAGTTTGTTTTTCATCGTCGAGATGCCAAGCGTCAACGCGAGCTCCTCACTGTTGCGAATGGCGATGTACGTCCGTCCGGTCAACGAATAGACAAGGCGGTACATGGTGAAGATGACCGCAACCAAGAAGCATAACACCAAATAATATTGGGCGACGGGCGTTTGAAACGAGAGCGGACCGATGTCAGCCGGCGCCGGGATGCCGATAAACCCGCGCACTCCGCCGGTTAAACTGTCCCATTTGTCAATGATCAAATAGATAATATAGCCCACACAAAGCGTATAAATGGCGAAAAAGTGCTCTTTCGTCCGCAGCGCAACAAGCCCGATGACGGCCCCAAGCAACGTGGTGAACAAACAAGCAAGCACGAAAGCCAACCAAAACGGCACGCCGGCTTTCACCGTCAAAATGCCAAGCGCATACGCGCCAATCGCAAAAAACCCGGCGTGGGCAAGCGACAAATAACCAGTATAGCCAGCAAATAAATTCAGCCCGTAAACAGCGATCATCCAAATGAAGGAGATCGTCATCATGTGCAAGTAATAGCTGTTGGTGACAAGCAACGGAAAGGCAAGCGCCAGCGCCGCAAGAACGGCGATCCATAAGCGCCGGTTGGCGAATACAGCCATCAATGTCCCTCCTTGGCAAACAGTCCGTTCGGTTTGACCGTTAAAATGATGACGAGGATGGCAAAAGCGATAATATCTTTGTAGTCGTTCGACACATACGTCGCTCCTAAGCTTTCGCTGAATCCTAAAATATAGCCGCCGACAATGGCGCCCGGAATGCTTCCCATGCCGCCGAGAATGATGATGACAAACGCCTTCAAGATAACAAGATGGCCCATGCCGGGAAACACGAGGTTGATCGGCGAAGCGAGCGACGCGGCAAGCGCGGCCAAACTGCCGGAAAGAAGAAATGTCATCATGGCGACTTTATTCGTGTTGATGCCGACCAAATTCGCCCCTTCGCGGTTTTGCGCCATCGCGATGATGGAAGCGCCGATGAACGTCTTTTTCAAGAAGAGGTAAAGCAAGATCATGATGATGACAGCGGATGCGATGATGAGGATGCGTTGAATAGTCAAGGTCAAGCCGAAAATGCTGACAACGTCGCCGTATGGGGTCGGCATCGTCTGGTAGTCCGCCCCCCAGACGAACTGGGCGAATGCTTCCAAAAACAACAAAATGCCGATCGCCGCAATTTTGTCATGGAGCGGCGGTGCGTCGCGAAGCGGATAAAACACAAGCCGTTCCATCAATACACCGAGCATCCCGACCGCGGCCATCGACACGACAACGGCCAACCCGTACGGCAGCCCGGCTTTCGTCATCGCAGTGAGCGTGACATAACCGCCCATCATATATAACGCGCCGTGGGCAAAGTTTGGAATGTGCAAAATGCCATAAACAAGCGTCAAACCTAACGCGACAAGGCTGTAAACGCTTCCAACTGTCAGCCCGTTTAACAGCTGCTGGATGAATAGCTCCATCCCGATCCCCCTTTTTGTTTGCCGTTTGGCCAGACCATCAAAGCGGCGCGCCGATCTTTCATTCGGTCTGGCCGCCCGGATTGCCTGGCTCCGCCTCATTTCGACCGCTTTTCTCCAGCTCTTGGCGCCTTTATGCCGTGCAAAATGAAATCAACGAAAATGTCCGTCAGTTCTTCTTCAGAGATGTCTCCGTCAGGCCGGAACCAATAATAGCTCCAGTTGGTGATGCCAAGCAGGCCAAACGTGATCATTTCTGCATGAAGCGATGGCTTGAATTCCCCGCGGGCGATCCCTTCTCGAACCAGCTGTTCATACCGCTTGCGAAACAACCGCCGCTTTGCGCGGATTTCCGCCAAATGGTCATCAGCCAAATGCCGCATTTCGCGGAAGAAAATGCGGGCGCTTTTCTTCCGTGTGCGGATATTGCAGATGACCATATGGACGATGGCCCGCAATTTCTCCGTGCAGCTTTTCTCGGGATCTTGGACAATGCAGGCTTGCTGCCGAAGCAAATCGTCCAGATAGGAAACACAAATATCACATAGCAACTCCTCTTTGCTTTTGTAATAGTAGTAAAAGGCTCCCTTCGTTGCCCCGATCGCTTCGACGATTTCCTGCACCGACGTTTCTTTGAATCCTTTGCGTTCGAACAACTCTATGGCCACTTCCCTTAATTTTTCTTTCATCCTCCACGGTCTCCAATGCGTCATTCTCTCTCAATGATGGTCGCAATCCCTTGGCCGCCGCCGATGCACGCCGTAATCAGCGCATACTTCCCGCTGCGGCGTTTCAATTCATACACCGCTTTTGTGATCAAAATCGCCCCGGTCGCGCCAAGCGGATGGCCGTGGGCAATGGCGCCGCCGTTTATGTTCACTTTTTCCGGATCCATTTCAAGCTCGCGGTCGCAGGCGATCACTTGCGCGGCAAACGCTTCGTTGATTTCGATGATGTCCATCTCATCAAGCGTCAACCCCGCTTTTTCCAACACTTTTCTTGTCGCCGGCACCGGACCGATGCCCATGATGTTCGGGTCGACCCCGGCGACCGCATGGGCGCGGATGACGGCAAGCGGCTTTACGCCAAGCTCCTCTGCTTTTTCCCGCGACATGATGACGAGCGCGGAGGCGGCATCGTTCAGTCCCGAGCTGTTTCCGGCTGTCACCGTTCCGCCTTCCAAAAATGCCGGCGGCAGCTTCGACAGCGCTTCCATCGTCGTGTTCGGGCGCGGATGTTCATCCGTATCGAAGACGAACGGCTCGCCTTTTTTCACCGGCACGGCAATGGGCACGATTTGCTCGTCAAATCGCCCTTCCTGCATGGCGCGCGCCATGCGCTGCTGGCTGCGCAAGGCGAATGCGTCTTGTTCTTCACGGCTGATGCCGTATTTTTTCGCTAAGTTTTCCGCCGTAATCCCCATCGGCGGATCGCCGATTTCTTTCGGCGATAGCTGCGATTTGCGGAAGCTTGGCGGCGTCGAGCTGTACGGTTTTTCCGGGCGGTCCATCAAATACGGCGCGCGGCTCATGCTTTCCACGCCGCCGGCAATATACACATCTCCGTCGCCGGCCCAAATGGCTTGCGCCGCTAAATTGACGGCGTTAATGCCCGAACCGCACTGCCGGTCGACCGTCACTCCCGTCAGCTCGAGCGACAATCCGGTTTGCAGCGCGGTCAGCCGAGCGATATTGCCGCCGCCGCTTAGGACGTTGCCCATAATGACATCATCGACATGCTCCGGACCAATATTCGCCCGCCGCATCGCTTCTTTGATCACTTCCGCGCCGTAAATATGCGCCGGCATCGTCGCCAAAGCGTCTCCTTGGCGGGCGATGGCTGTTCGTACGGCCGACACAATGACGGCATCTCGTCTCATCCTGACTCCTCCTCATCCCCTTTGTAGTACGAAACCCGGCAACTGGGCGTTCTCGATGTTACCGGGCTCGCTGCCTTGCTTCATTCATACAGAGAAAACACGGCTTCGCCCTTAATGACTTCTTTTCCATGCTGGTTGACGGCGGCGACGGCAAAACGGATCGCTTTCTCGTCTTTTTCCTTCACCGTTGCTTTTAAGGTGATGACATCGTTTAAAAACACCATCGACTGGAAGCGGACGAAATAGTCTTGGACAAACCCTTCTTCGTAGTACGGCGTAAACAGCTTCGCGAGATTGCCCATCGTCCACATGCCGTGGGCGATAATGCCCGGCAGGCCGGCTTTTTTCGCCTCTTCATCGATCGTATGAATCGGGTTGTAGTCGCCTGATGCGCCGGCGTATTTGATTAAATCGAGCCGGGACACCGGGGGAAGCGTCACGTCGGGAAGCGACTGCCCTACTTGCCAATCGCGGATCGTCGTCATACGCTCATCGCCTTTCTAACCGCCTCGTTGATCATGATCGTCGAGGTGGAAGTGAAAATGAGATTTCCGTCAGCGTCCTCGCCGTTGTTGGCGATGACCAAAAAGCCGAGCAGGCCCATGCTGCTTTGTTTTTCGTAATAATCTTTCACTTCCGCATAGCAATACAGCTCTTCACCGACAAACAGCGGACGCTCATAATGGAAGCGCTGTTCGCCATGGATGAGCCCTTTGGACGGCAATTTCAGCCCTTCAATGACGCCGTAGTCAAACACGCGCGGAAACGTCGGCGGGGCAATGTTGCGCCCGTAGCGCGACCGTTTCCCCGTCTCTTCGTCCCAATAAATCGGGTTTGGATCGCCGATCGCCTCCGCAAACTTTTTCACCGCTCCGCGCTCAACGACATTTTTCACTTTCGCTGACCGTTTCCCGATGTCATGTTGGTACATGCCCCGTCCTCCTCGTTTTCAGCATTTCGGACCGCCGGCGACATACAGCACTTGGCCGTTGACAAACGACGACCGCTCATCGGCGAAAAACGCGACTGCATGAGCGATGTCTTCCGGACGGCCGCTGCGCCCGACCGGGATGTTGGCGACGCTCGCTTGGATGAGCTGCTCAAACGAAATGCCAAGCCGCTCGGCCGTCGCTTTCGTCATATCGGTTTCAATAAACCCAGGGGCGACGGCATTCGTCGTGATGCCGAATTTGCCAAGCTCAATCGCCAGCGTTTTCGTAAATCCTTGGATGCCGGCTTTCGCCGCCGAATAGTTCGCCTGGCCGCGGTTGCCGAGCGCGGATGTCGACGAAATGTTGATGATGCGCCCGTACCCTTTTTCGACCATATATTTTTGCGCGGCGCGGGCGCAGTAAAACGCGCCTTTTAAATGGACGTCCATCACCGTTTGCCAGTCGTCATCGGTCATTTTAAACAGCAAATTGTCGCGGATGACGCCGGCGTTGTTGACGAGAATATCGAGCGAACCGAACCGATCGACCACTTCTTGGATCGTCGCTTCTACTTGTTCGCGGTCGGTGACGCTCGCCACCTTGGCGTAAACGTCATACCCTTTTTCCCGCAGCTCCGCAGCCGTCGCTTCAAGCGCTTCTTCATTTAAATCAATGAACGCCACTTTCGCTCCTTCTTCCGCGAAGCGGGTGACAATCGCCTTGCCAATGCCGCGGCTTCCTCCGGTCACAAACGCCACTCTTCCTGCAAACCGTTGGCTCATCGTGTTCTCCTCCCTTTCGATAACGCTTTCATTTTTTTAGATGAACTGTCCAAGCTTGACGTGCCCTTTGATCAAATTGCGGGCGATAATGAGGCGCTGAATTTCATCCGTGCCGTCGTAAATGCGCCACAATCTCGCTTCACGATACCAGCGCTCGATCGGCATTTCTTTCGTGTAGCCCATGCCGCCGTGGATTTGCATGACGCGGTCGACGACGCGGTTGCCCATGTTCGCGCCAAACAGCTTCGCCATCGAGGCTAAATGGCGGTTGTCCTCCCCTTGGTCAAGCGTAAAGGCCGCGTTTAACACAAGCCATTTCGCCGCTTCGATTTCTACCGCCGAATCGGCAATCATCCATTGGATCGCCTGCCGCTCGGCGATCGGTTTGCCGAATGTGACACGCTCCTTCGCATAGTCAATGGCCATTTGCAAAAGCCGCTCGGCCGCTCCGACCGCACGGGCGCCGACGACCCAGCGGGCGTAGCCGATCCACTCAAGCCCAAGCTTATAGCCGTGATGCAGCTCGCCTAAAATGTTTTCTTCCGGCACGCGCACGTTTTCGAAAATTAAGCTGGCTGGAGTGGAAGGTCCCATCGTATGTATCGGTTCCGAACGCCAGCCCATCTCGCGGTCGACGATAAAACACGTCACCCCTTCACGCCCGTTCGAAGCTTGGTGACGCTCTTTGTCGGTGATGGCGATCACCATGACGAAATCGGCTTCATTGCCGCCGGTAATGAATGTCTTCTCCCCGTTTAACACCCACTCGTCGCCGTCTTTCACCGCCGTCATTTTAATGTTGCGCGTATCTGATCCTGCTCCCGGCTCGGTCATGGCAAAGCACGATTTTTTCTCGCCGTTGATCGTCGGGATCAAATATTTTTTCTTTTGCTCTTCATTCGCGTAATACAAAATGTTGTCCGCCGATCCGCCAAACTGGAACGGAACAAGCGTTTTCGACACTTCCATCAACACAATCGCCTGCATGACATGGCCCAAATTCGCGCCGCCGTATTCCTCCGGCGTGTTGATCCCCCAAAACCCCGCTTCCTTCGCTTTGAGCTGCAGCTCTTTTAATTTTTCGGGCGGGAGCCCAGGCTTCCCTTCGCGCTCATTGCGCAATACTTCATTTTCGAGCGGCATCAATTCTTTTTCGACAAACTTGCGGATCGCTTTTTGCACCATGCGCTGCTCGTCCGTTAAGCGCAAATACATGATGGTCCCCTCCCTTTTCCGTTACGCCTTTATGCTCGACTCCACTCATCAAAATACCAACCGGTTGGTATGTTATCTTTATTATATTCGAATGTTCTGAAAAGTACAATACCTTTTTTGATTTTCGTCCAACGGGAAAACGCCATATGCGTTCTCCCGTTGGCATGGAATCTATCGATCTATTCCGCCTGTATTTGCTTGCGCACGCTAGCGACCGTTTTCCCGATTCCGCCATAAATGACAAGGTCAAACATCCCGTCCATTCTTGTCGCTGTTTTGTTGATCAATACTTTCCTTGTTGCCGGCGATTCGGCGGCGACATAAAACGGGATTTGATTCACGGGCGCCACTTCCAAACTTGTTCCCATCGCCAGAAGCAAGTCGCTGGCGGCCGCCGCAGCAAACGCTTCTTCCATGCGCGGCACGAGCCCGCCAAACAAAACGACATCCGGTTTGACAATCGTCTGGCACTTTTCACAGCGCGGCACCTCGTGACGGTTGATAAACGACAGATCATACTTGTTGCCGCATGACGGGCATGTCGCCGTCTGCAGCGTGCCGTGCAGCTCAATGACATTCGTGCTTCCTGCTTTCGTATGCAGCCCGTCAATATTTTGCGTCAAAATCGTCACCGTCTTGCCCATCTCCTCAAGCCAGCGGAGAAACCGATGCCCGTCATTCGGGGCAAAGCCGCCCATCATTTTTAATGAAAACATCCGCTTGAATCGACGCCAAAAATCAACCGGATCTTTTTTGTAATAATACTCTGACAAATAATATTCGACATTGTCCTCTTGGGCGTAAAGGCCGTTTTCGCTGCGAAAATCAGGAATGCCGGATTCCGTGCTCATCCCCGCCCCGGTCAGGACGGCGATCGTATTCGCCTCTTTGATCCATTGCGCCAGTTGCCGGATTTGGTCCATCCTCGTTCTCTCCTTTCCTACGAACCTCTTGGTTTTGCCAGTCTCGCCTTCGGTTCTTTTCGAGGCCATAACGTATAGCTGAAACTCCAGACAAAATCAATCACTAAAACCAATGTCCAACGGGCTGGCATAGTTTTCTCACAAATGGAATCGCCTGCAAGAAAAACCCCTCTTCCGAACGAAGAGAGGCTACCGTAAATTGAACCCTTTCCCTTCCACAAACTCCTTCATGTACATCCGGACTTGGCGGCTGAGCGTATCGGCCATCTGCCCGGTCCATGTGTCGCGGCGGCGGCCGTTTGTCCGCTGCTCATAATACGCCGAAACCGTTTCGTTGTAGCGTTGCAATTGTTCGAGGAATCGGGCGCGGTCTTGGTTGTATTCGTCCTCATGATAAACGTGTTCAAACGGCAGCCGCGGCTTTGGATCCGGCGTTTGCGCAGGATAGCCGACGGCAAGCCCGAACAGCGGAATGACCCGTTTCGGTATGTTAAGCAGTTGGCATACTTCCGGCAGGTTGTTGCGCAGCCCGCCAATGTAGCAGATGCCAAGCCCCATCGACTCCGCGGCAATGGCGGCGTTTTGCGCCGCAAGCGCCGTGTCAATCAGCGCAACCATAAACTTTTCCGTACTCTCAAGCGATGGAAGCACGTCTTTTCCTTCTAGCTCGCCAATGAGCTCATGGCGGTGAAAATCAGCGCAAAAGACAAAGAAATGGCCGTTATGCTCGACATAGGATTGATTTCCCGCCAGCTCGGCGAGCTTCCGTTTTTTCTCCGGATCTTTCACCCCGATGATCGAGTACGCTTGAACATAGCTTGAAGTCGATGCCGCCTGGGCGCATTCGACGATCGTGCGGATTTGTTCATCCGTGAGCGGCCTGTTTTCAAACCGGCGGATCGAACGGTGCTGGAGAATCGTTTCGATGACTTGGTTCATGACTATGTCCTCCTTGAACAGCCCAACGGCTTCTTTTTGTGAACATGATAACAAAAAAGAAAGAGCCATACAACGAATCGGCTCTTTCCCTTCCATTATCGCCCAAACCGCCCTTCCTGGTAATCGCGAATCGCCTCGCGGATTTGTTCCGGCGTGTTCATGACGAACGGCCCGTAGGCGACGACCGGTTCGTTCACCGGCTCGCCGGCATAAAGAAGAAGGCGGAGTTTTTCGCGGGCGGTCACGTTTAGCTCCGTTTCCTCGCCGCGGTTGTGGCGGCTGAAAAACAGCGCTTGCCCGGCTTTTCCTTCGATGTTGTCGGCACCGAACACGCCACTCCCCTCAAGAATGTACAAAAACCCATTGTAATGCCCCGGCAAATCTTGCACGACCGTTGTTCCCGGTTCGACAATCATTTCCACCATCGTGACGGGAACGATGTTTTTCGTCGGCGCTTTGACGCCTTTCGATGACCCGGAAAAGACCCGGATCGTCGCTCCCTCTTCCTTGCGCACGGGCATGTCTTTGGAGCGCAAGTTTTGGTAGCGCGGCTCGGTCATTTTGTACGCGCTCGGCAAGTTGACCCATAGCTGAAGGCTGTGCACGGTTGAACCGGACGCCGGGTCTTCCTTATGGACGACGCCGCGGCCGGCCGTCATCCATTGCACATCTCCAGGCCCGAGCGTGCTGTGGCCGGCTTTGCTGTCGAAATGTTCAAGCTCGCCGCTGATCACATACGTGACCGTCTCAATGCCGCGGTGCGGATGGACGTCAAACGTTCCTCGCTCAAAAATATCTTCCATCAGCAGCAAAAACGGATCATACTCTTGCCAGTTCCCGGGCTCAAGCACCGAACCGCTGCGATGAATCGGACTGTTGGTGGTCATTTGCACGGTTTTCACGCGACGAATGCGGCGTTGAATCGCCATAACCTCTCCTCCCTTATGTTGCGCAATCCCGGCCGTTGCCGAAAGGAGTGCAGCTCAATCGGCAAACCGTTTCCTCCTTCATCGTACCGGATTCAACGAAAAACAGGCAAGTCATCTGCCTGAAAAATGGCGGCCATACCGCTCGCAAAAAACAAAAAACCTGCCGGCACTCGGCAGGTGGACGTTGGAAGAGGGATTCCAATCCCACCATAAAACTATTGATACAAGGATGAATGGACATGCTCGTTCATCACGTGCAAAATTTGTGCAAAATAATCTCCAGTGTGTCAATCCATGCAAAAAGGCGGGACAATCCGCCTTCTTTTCGTTGCTCGATTCTGCCTTTTTAACAAAATATCCGAAGGAAGTCTCCCGCCTCAAGGAGCGTGAAGGGCAAAAATGTACGCAAAAAGTATGCTAAAAGTGAACAAAAGGCCAATATAAATGGCCTTTCACGAAAGAAAAGTATGAATCAGATCCAAGCAATCCGAAACAACTTCATTGGGCGCCCGTCCTACTATTTGAAGCTGTCGGGCGCGCCAATCTAAACTTTTGACCTGATCGGTTAAAATCACGCCTTCAACGGCCAAGCCTGATGGCAATTCCACTTCAAATGGATATCCTTTTTGTTGCCGGGTGATCGGGCAAAGCACCGCAAACCCTGTCAATTGATTGAACCGCTTTGGTGATAGAACGATGCCGGGCCTTTTTCCTGCCTGCTCATGCCCTGCTTGTGGATTGAAATTGACGTAAACAAGATCCCCACGATCCGGCGCTTGCATCAGAACAATTCATTCCCTTCTGTTCCAAAATCAATTTCAGCATGGCGATTTTCCGGCGTGATTTTAGCCAAAAGTTCCTCCAATGTCGGCTTTTTCTTTTTCGGGATCAACTTGATCGCTTGGTTCTCAACGATCATCTCCACTTCTGATCCTTGATGAAGCGCTAAACGTTCAGCAATCACGCTTGGGATACGAACCGCAAGGCTGTTTCCCCATTTTTGAACTGTTATTGTCATGATTGACACTCCTTTCTGTTTGTTTAATTCCATTATACCTCTCTCCTTTCATTTCGTATATACATAGTATATACATAAATTCAAAAAAAGATGCCATCGAGACGGTGTTTTCGATTCGAAACGAACGATTACGATTGATGATAAGACGCTGAACATAAAGATTTGAAGAAAAGTCAAAAGGATTCCCAAAAAATGAAAAACGACTGCCAACGCAGTCGTATCAAGGGTTTCATGATTTACAATTTGACAGGATCGGATATTAGAAATGGAGGAAGAGGGATTCGAACCCCCGCGGGCTGTGACACCCCTAGCGGTTTTCGAAACCGCCCCCTTCAGCCAGACTTGGGTATTCCTCCGTATGAAAATGGAGCCTATCGGATTCGAACCGATGACCTCCTGCGTGCGGGGCAGGCGCTCTCCCAGCTGAGCTAAGGCCCCATGTCTATAATGGTCGGGAAGACAGGATTTGAACCTGCGACCTCACGGACCCGAACCGTGTGCTCTACCAAGCTGAGCTACTTCCCGACATAGGCTGGTTTACCTTGCGACAATTTACATTTTATATGAACCTCAAAGGAAAGTCAATAGTTTTTTTATCTTTTTTTCGCCATAACGGATGAAAATTTATCTTTTTTCTGAAACGACCTGCATAGCTGCCGCTCCTTTTTTCCTATACTAAAAACACAGCAACCGTTTGACACTCCACACGCCTAAAGGGCGTGGGATTCTTGGGTCGTTTGCGTCCTCATCCATTTCTGGTTCAGACAACGCCCAAGTTCAGGGGTGTGTCATCACCCCGTCCCATCGGGTTAGGATGTACCCCCATGGGCGGCGCACCTGTGACCAGTGCGCTAGGTTAGGCGACAAAGCCCGAAATCGCTTTGGCGATGTTGATGGCGCCATTCAAGTCGGCGTGGAGGGTGTATCCACACCTTTGGCATCGGAAGTGGATGCCGTTTCGGTTCGCTTTCTCTCGATAACCACATTTACACGTTTGGCTCGTGTAGGTTGGATCCACCCACTCCACCCGAATGCCCGCCATTTCCGCTTTATAGGCGATCATCGTTTGCAGTTGATGAAACGCCCATGAATGAAGGCTTCGCCCCGCTTCTTTGGCCAATTTGGCCCGTTTCCGAATCCCCGTCAACGCTTCCATCCGAATCACGCCAACACCGTTGGCGAGCGCAACATTCACGATTTGACGGCTGATTTTGTGATTTTGGTCCTTCATCCAGCGGGATTCTTTACGGCCGATTTTGCGAATCATATGAAGCTTCTTCTCTTTGCCCAACGTTCGCCGCAAAGCCGCATAGCGTCGGCGCACAAAAGCGCATTGGTTCCCTTTGAAAAACAACGATTTCGTTCCCACGCTGGCCACGGCGAGATAGCGAAGCCCAAGGTCAACCCCCATCACCTTTGTTTCGTGCCGCGGCTTGACTTCAAAGGTGATCGCGATCGCCAAATACCATTTCGTTCGCTTTTTGTAGAGTTTGGCGGCCCCTTGTTTGACGGTTCCATCGAGCAGCCGCTTCAGCCACGCTTCTTGGTAGGGGCGCGCAACCACTGGCACGCCAATTCGCTTCTCCAGTGTGGGGAAGGAAACCGTGTAGAACGCTCCTTTCTTTTCCACCTTCACGTTTTGATTGTTAAAGCAGCACCAGAATGTTCGAAACTTCTTTGCCTTTTGGCTTTTCTTTTGAGACTTCACTTCTCGAATCGTCTGATTCACGACGGCGGAAGGAAACCGCTGCGACGAAAACTCTTTAAATAATTTGCTCGTCGCTTGATTCAGCTTGGGATGATTCAACAGCCAATTGGCAAACGAGGTATTCACTTCTGTCATCCGTTCGTACATGTCCTGTTTGACTTTCGTTGGGTTGTGCAGCTCCAGCTTTAGTGTGATGGTCGGCATGGATTCACCTCCTTGCAACAATGACAGGATGCCATTTCCATATGAAGAAAACGACTCACTTTCATCCCACGCCTAAAGAGCGTGGGCTTTCTCGTTCGCGAATCTGTAAAGGAAAGGGGGCGCTTTGTGAAACTCATTCCGCCGGCGCGGCGCAAACGGGCGCATTTGTCGCAATTGACAACCACCCATTTCCATTTGCGTCATCCGCTTGTCGTCGCCTTTTTTTCCTTTTCGTTTCCGGGTTTCGGCAATTTGATGCAGCAACGCTACGCCACGGCCTTTATGTTAATCCTCTGGGAGCTGTTTATCAACACAAAAGCCCATATCAATACAGGTATATTATACTCGCTGCTTGGCGATTTTGAAAAGGCAAAAGCCGTTCTTGACGAACGATGGCTCATGTTTTATGTGGCCATCTACATGTACAGCATTTGGGACAGCTACCGCGGCTCAGTCGACATGAACAAGCTGTATTTGCTCGCCGACCGCGAAGATGCGCCGATCTCTTCCATCCGAATGGGAATATGGGATATTAATTATTTGGACAAGCGCGAGCCTTGGCTGGCGCTGGTCTGGTCGGTGCTCGCCCCGGGCCTTGGCCATTTGTATGTCCATAAAGTGATCACCGGCCTGTTTATCTTCACCTTTACCATTTTGGTATCGTATTTCGCCCACTTGCCCGAAGCGATTACGTACACGCTGACGGGCCGATTCGATTGTGCAACGAAGATCATCGATATGCAGTGGGCGCTTTATCTGCCATCGATTTATTCGTTCATCTTTTACGATGCTTACGTATCAGCGGTCGAATACAACAAGTTGTTTGAAAAAGAACTAGCCCACTATTTGCGGCGCCGCTTTCAGCCGAAACGGTTCGCATGGCCGATTTGATGGGAGGCGTTTCATGATTGTCATTGCCACTTTCGAGAGCCACCTATTCGTTGAACTGGCGATTTCAGCGCTTCAAGAAAAAGGGATTGCTGAACATCAGATTTTTGCAGTCCCGCTCAACCGCTCTGCCGAACCGCCGCGCCTGCTTGATACGCTCCATCACGCCAACGGGTTCAGCTTCCTTGACTTGGCGGCGATTTTAGGAACGTGCTTGATGCTGCTAGGGGCGATTTACGGCTATGTGTTGGCATGGGGTCCGATCATTTGGGGGATTATCGGGGCGGTTTCAGGCATCGGAATCGGCATTTTGCTCAAATGGTGGGTAAACCGAAAATCCACGCACCGTCAAAGCCGCACAGGCGCTGATATCGTGCTTCTCATCCGTTGCGATGAACAGCAATGGCCGGCCGTGGAGCAGTTGCTGCGGGGCCATCACGCGCTTGGACTCGCCGGCGTTCACGACAAGCAGCCGAATAGATAGGCATTTCATCCCCTTTCACTGAAAAACCCGAGGGAACACCCCCTCGGGGTTTCGCCGCTCTGCCGTTTTCAATAGACATCTCGCCGCATAAAGACAAAAAAAGCGACAAGAAGCCCTGCAAGCCCCCAGACAGCCAGCACGGCCATCGAAAAGCCAAGCGTCATCCCCTCAATCGGCGGAGCCGCTCCTTTTATGTAATCCGTCAGCCGCAAATTGACCATAAACAAATATTTTGCCGAATGCCACGACGACACCATGTTCGACAAAATCGCGCCAGAAATCAATGCTGCCAGCATGATGCCCATCACCGCCGCCGTGCTCCTAAGCAGCACGGAAAACATAAACGTCAGTGTGCCGACGACAACGCTCACAAACGCTGCCAGCCCGAGCTCGATCAAAATGTATTTCCATTGCGGAATCATGTGGACATTCGCTGTATTGAGATCCTCTCCTTGCTGGACAAATCCGGTCAATAGCGGCAGACGGAAGCCGCCATATCCAAACACGAGTCCGGAGATGGCATACGACAGCACCGCCGCCATCAGCATAATGAGCGACACCGACAGGAGCAACGCGATATATTTGCTCAACAAAATTTTCCACCGCTTCACCGGCCGAACGAGAAGCAGCTTGATCGTTCCAGCGCTTGCCTCGGACGACACTAAATCGGCCGCAACCACCATCACTAAAAGCGGCAAAAACAAGTCGATGGCGTTTTCGATAAACGTGCGCATAAACGTCGGCGCTCCAGGGGCGGACGGATTAATGTTGTGCTCTAAGTAGTACTGCTGCTGCTTGAGGCGGATTTGCAAGTATTTCCGCCATTCCTCAGACATGCTCGGCGACTGCAAGCGGTTTTGCAAATCGACGATTTGCTGCTGCAGCTGCGTCCGCCAGTCGGTCGTGCCAAGCCGTTTTCTCAACTCTTCCGTCTCGCGGTATTGGGCGTATGTAAACAAGGCGACGAGCACCGCAATGATGGCGGCGATCACCCATAGCCGCTTTTTGCGGACGATTTTCAACATTTCATTATACACGAGCTTACTCAATCGTTTCGCCCCCTGTCAGCTCGATAAACAAGTCCTCGAGCGTCGGCAGCCGCGGTTCAATTTCCGAAACCGAGACGCCGGCTTGGACAAGCTTGGCGTTCCAAGCGGCTAGTCTCGACGGCTCATATGGCGTGACGATCGTCTCTTCATCGGCGCGCAACACCTCGGTTTCCGCCGCTAACAGCGCCCGCGCCCGATCCGTTGGAGCGGCTTTCCAGACGACGCGCGCCTGTTGGTTTAACAGCCGCTCAACCGTGTCCACGGCCAAGAGCCGTCCTTTCGCCATAATGGCGACGCGGTCGCACATTAATTGAATTTCACTTAACAAATGCGATGAAACAAGGACGCTCAACCCTTCCGTTTCCGCCAAAAAGCGGATGAAGGCGCGCATTTCGCGAATGCCGGCCGGGTCAAGGCCGTTGGTCGGCTCGTCCAAAATGAGCACCTTCGGCTTTCCAAGCAGCGCCTGAGCGATGCCGAGCCGCTGCCGCATGCCGAGCGAATACGTGCCCACTCGGTCATGGATGCGCTGTTCAAGGCCGACGAGCTTCGCCACTTCCATGATCCGATCTGCACCAATTCCCGGCATCATGCGGGCGAAATGTTCAAGGTTTTCCCAGCCTGTTAAATACGGATACATTTCTGGGTTTTCGACGATGCAGCCGATCTGGCGGATCGCGTCGGTAAACTGGCGGTGAAGATCATACCCGCAAATCGCCACCGTCCCCGACGTCGGCCGAATGAGCCCGACGAGCATGCGGATCGTCGTCGTTTTTCCCGCGCCGTTCGGCCCTAAAAAACCGAATACTTCCCCCTCATGCAACTCAAACGAAATGCCTTTAATAATTTCCTTGCCGCGAATCGTTTTCCGCAGCTCTTTGACCGCTAACGTCACTTGTTTGGTCATTGCTCACCCTCCTCCGTCAACGTGATGAGCGAGGCGACGCGCTCTCCAATCCGCTTGTAGCCTGCCGCGTTTGGATGAAAATGGTCGCTGTACAAATAGTCGTTGACATGGAGGGCAAACAAATCAAACGTCGGCACCGCGACGATGTTCGGATAGCGGGCCGCCACTTCCGCTGATGCAAAATTCCAATCGCGCACAACCGCCGACGTCCATTTAGCATCGTCTAAATCGCCAAACGGGTTGTACAAACCGATCGCAAAAATGACCGCTTCGCTGTTGAAGCGGCGCAGCGCGGCGAAAATGCGGTCTAGGTTGGCTACATATCGCCGTTTCGCCTCATTCAGCTGCTTTCGATCCAGTTTCAACGCTTCCCCGCCTTGAAACAAGTCGTTGCCGCCGATGGTCATCACAATAAGATCCGCCATGGCGACTTGCCGCTGAATCTCAGGCTGGCCAAGCTGGCGAAGCAGTCCGTCAGAGCGAAGGCCGCGGATGGCCAAGTTCGTCACACGGATCGGTTTGTCCGTTTGCCGGCGAAGCTCATCGACCATATAGCCGACATACCCTTTTCCGCTTTCATCGCCCGTTCCTCTCGTCAACGAATCGCCAAGAGCAACAATATCCATTTTCTCGTCATGTTGCCTTGTTTCAGCCGTCGGCGGCCGTTGTTCTTTCGTCGGCGGCTTGGCGGCCGAAAAAAACTGGTCTTGCACCGCCAATGCCAGGCCGCCAAGCCAAAGCACTCCGGACAGGGCGGCAACGGCTATGAGAAGCGCAACTGTGCTCCGTCGCATGCAACCACCTCATTTCTTCATCGTTGTCATCTCTCGCGATCCGTCTTGGAATTGTTCGCCATCATTGGTTTGATCCGACAACCGCCGTTTTATTCGCCAATGTTTCAGATCCCAATACTTCTTCAGCTTCGACGCCGCTTCCTTTCCAACCAACAGCGCCCCGATCCAAAACATGATTTCCGCCGCCACAATGGCAACCGCAACGATCGACGCTTTGGCCGCAGTCGAAAACGGTAAAAATGGCGCGATGGGCGGAATGACCCAAACGACGAACGATGCGATGATGAACCCGACGCCAATGTGATGCATGACGGACCGCCTCTGTTTCACTCTTCCGTTCCCCCTTGCTCATGGACGCTCTTTCCAACAGGAATCAGGATCGCTTATTTCCACTCTAACATATACACCGCGATTTCACGAAATGATCCGCCTAAAAACCGAACACACACAAAAACAGTTTTTCCCGTTTTTCCAATTTTCGCTTTCCCGTCAAAAAAAGAAACCCAGCCGAATCGGCCAGGCCAATCGAATGATCACCGTTGTTTCTGCCAATAATCGATCAACCCCATCGCGCACACTTGCAAATCAAGCTCGATCGCCGCATGCGCCGACGACGAAGATGGAGCGCCATGATCATCAAGAAACGCCATCACTTCGCCGCGCAACCGGTGCGCTGCCATTTTCGCCTGCTCGGCAGCCGGCGCTTCCGGATGACGGTCGACCGCTTCTTTTCCCGCCGCCACGAACTTCGGCAGCCAAACGCGAAGCTGGCGGAACGCCTCCTGCGGGTCATCCAGCATGCCAAAATGGCCAAAATAAATGCGTTCCGGTCTCAGCTCCTCAAGTCTTGCCGCCGACTGCTTCATGGCCTCGGGATCAAATTGGTTCGGAGATGTTGAAGGCAGGCAAAACGTAAGCCCCGCTTCTTGCAGCTGCGGATAAAAAACGCCGATCGTATCGCCGGTGAACACGCCGCGGCTGTACGAATCATAAATCGAAACGTGATGGTTCGCATGCCCCGGCGTATCATAAAACACAAGCGTCCGCTCCGCACTCAACTCCAACGTTTCCCCGTCCTCTTTCACGATCAATCGCTCTTCTGGCACCGGAAGAATCGGATCAAAGAGCGACTCAAACTGCGCGCCGTACACCGCCTTCGCTCCAGCGATGAGGCGCGATGGATCAGCCAAATGCCGCTTCCCTTTCGGATGGACGACAACCATCGCATTCGGGCAATGCTGAAGAAGCAACCCCACGCCGCCCGCATGATCCAAATGAATATGGGTGACGATGATATAGCGAATATCAGACGGATCAATATGAAGCGCTTTCAACCCAGCAAGCAAATGCGGCACCGACGGGCTTGGCCCTGTTTCCACGATCGCCAAGTTCTCTTCGTGAAGCACGTATGTACCGGTGCGCTGCGGCATGCGCAAATCATACAAATCGATGAGTGAAATGCGGCGGCCGAGATCAAGCGGCTGTGCCATGTTCCCTCTCCCCCTTTGGTTGATGATGCAGAATATTTTAACATAGAAACCGGCTTCCCGCTACAGGGGATGATAAAAAAGCAGCCCCTGCCCAGAGGGCAAGAGCCGCCTTCTCGTTTCAACTGTCGTCAACGGGGCAACAACTGCTCCGCGCGCTATTTTTGAGGGCAGGCGCTGTCGACCGTTGCCCTCCGCAGCACGAACAAGCTCCCTGATGCTCAACCCGATCGCATCCAACGCTGCCGCCAACGGAAAGACACTGTCGTTTGCCAAGCGCCCCCTAATGCTTACGACGACAACTCCCTGCCAGTCGCCTTTCCTTTCCGCCCGTTTCGGATCGCCAGCCATACCGCCGCGGCCCAACCGATGACGATGAGGCCATAAACGGTCGGATACACCGGCGCAGGCGCCTCCCAAGCGTGCAGGAGCGTGCGGACGTTCGTCAAAATAATCAACCCGCCGACCAACACTCCAAGCAAATGGGACGGCAGTTTGCGCACAAGCCAAGCGGCGATCGGTGCAGCGACGACCCCGCCAGCCATGAGCGTCAGCACCCAGTGCCAGTTCACTTGCTCCCAACCAAGCGAAATGACGAATCCTAGCGTCGCCGACAGCGCGACGGCAAATTCGGATGTATCGACGGTGCCGACCACCTTGCGCGCTTCCATGCTTTTATTGGCCAACAACACCGGCGTCGCAATCGGCCCCCATCCTCCACCGCCGGTCGCATCAAGGAAGCCAGCCACCAATCCGAGAGGGACGAGCTGCTTATTGGACCACTGTTTTCCGGGCGTCGACGGCGCGCGGCCGTTCAACACTAAAAATCGATAAATAATGTAAAAGCCAAGCGCCAACAAAAACAAGGATACATATGGTTTAATCAAATCTCCCGGCAAGTTGCTTAAAAAGCATGCTCCGACAAACGCGCCGACCGACCCGGGAATGATGAGCCTAAAGGCCATGCGGCGGTCGACGTTGCCGAACTTCCAATGGGAAGCGCCAGATGCCGCCGTCGTCACCACTTCCGCCAAATGAACGGACGCCGAGGCGACGGCCGGAGCGATGCCGAACGTCAACAGCAGCGTCGACGACGTGACGCCATACGCCATCCCAAGCGAGCCGTCAATCAGCTGGGCGATAAATCCTACAAACACAAAAACGATCAGTTTTTTCATTGGTTTCCCTCCGTTTTCAATGGTTGAGCGCGTTACTTATAATTTAAATCTCATTATTCATAGATGTCAACTATGAATTTTAAAAAAATAAAAAATGCGATCATTTATTTTAGTCCCCGCTCGCAAGATGACGTTGCGAACACCAACGGCTTGGCGGCCGACGGACGGAAGGCGCCGCGCGGCCGTCCATCAAGACAAACAGCCGCCTGCAGAAAAAAGGCGCCCCGAATATGGCGACGGGACACCTTTTGGATGCTGGCTTTCGATCAGAACTTCCCTTGATACCGCTCGACTTCCCAAGCGTGGACCGCCGTGCGGTAGCTGTTCCATTCGTCTTTTTTCATCGCGACGTATTCGTTGAATACGTGCTCGCCAAGCGTCGCGCGGCCGATGTCTCCGCTTTCGAACGCAGCGATGGCCTCGCCCAAGTTTTCCGGCAAGTTGTCAATGCCAAGCTCCGCACGTCGTTCTTCCGACATATGGAAGATGTCTTCATCAATCGGCGCCGGAGCGGTTAACCCTTTTTCGACACCGTCAAGGCCCGCTGCCGCGATGATCGCATACGCCAAATACGGATTGGCCGACGGATCCGGGCAACGGAGCTCAACGCGCGTCGCAACACCGCGTTTGGCCGGAATGCGGATGAGCGCCGAACGGTTGGAAGCGGACCAAGCGATGTAGCAAGGCGCTTCATACCCTGGCACAAGCCGTTTGTACGAGTTGACAAGCGGGTTCGTAACCGCCGCGAAGTGTTTTACGTTTTTCAGCAAGCCCGCGATGAATTGGTACGCTGTTTCTGACAACTGATTCGCATCGTTCGGATCAAAGAACGCATTTTCGCCATCTTTGAAGAGGGAAATGTTGACATGCATGCCTGAACCGTTGATGCCAAACACCGGTTTTGGCATAAACGTCGCATGAAGACCGAACTTGCTGGCAATCGTTTTGACAACCCATTTGTACGTCGTCGCATTGTCAGCCGCACCGAGCGCATCGGCATATTTGAAGTTGATCTCATGCTGGCCTTCCGCCACTTCATGGTGCGACGCTTCAATCGTAAAGCCCATCGCTTTTAAGGCGCGGTAAATTTCAAGGCGAACGCGTTCGCCCAAGTCTTTCGGAGACGGTTCGAAATAACCGCCGCCATCATGGAGCTCAAGCGTCGGATTGCCGTTTTCATCGGCTTTGAACAGGAAAAACTCCAGCTCTGGGCCGACCGAGATCGCATACCCTTTTTCCGCCGCCCGCTCCACCGTTTTTTTCAACACGTTGCGCGGGTCGCCCTCAAACAGCGTGCCGTCCGGATTGGTCACCGAGCAGAGAAAGCGCGCTTCCGCATAGCCTTCCTCGACCGTCCACGGCAAAACAGCAAACGTATTCAAATCCGGAAGAAGATACAAGTCGGAACGGTTGATCGGCGAGAAGCCTTTGATCGACGAACCATCAAACATGATTTTCCCTTCGACAACATCATCAAGCTGTTCAGCCGTCACGGTCACGTGCTTTAAGATCCCTTCAATGTCGACAAACTGCAAATGAAGAAGTTCAACGTTCTTTTGTTGGATCGTTTCTTTAATTTGTTCAAGCAATCCCGTTTGGGTGGAGGAAACGAACGATTTTGACATGTCACATTACCTCACATTCGCACGTTTATTTTTCTAACATGATTTTATTATAGAAAAAGAGCGGCGGTTTGACAATACCTTTTTAATAATTTTTCTGTATTTTTATTAGGAAATGTTTGCAATCGCTTTCAAAACACATTAAGGAGATATGAATATTTATGCAAAAAAAGAAGGAGGCGAAAAGAGGCCGCCTCTTTCGCTTCCTTCAGCCATCCGCTCCTGATGTCATGTTTTCTTCATCCTCCGCCATGATCCGGACGGAATAAGCGGAAAACCAGCCGCTTTTTCCGGCAGATAGACGTACACATACCCTTCGATCGGTTTGCACGCGTCGCGAACCCACACCCGCTCATATTCATTGTTGCTCCGCCCCTCGACGTAGTCTTCCAGTTCGTCCATCGCCTTGAGCCCTTCTTCTGTCACGGTCAGCCACTCCCCCTCAACTTCCCCCTCTTCCCCAAGCACAAGCGCAGGGTATGGGCCAACGTTGTATAAGCGGCCGTTTACTTTCCCTGAGCATACAGCGCGAACGTACGGAGCGACCACTTCATGGTTTTCTTCGCCAGTCAGCAGCGTGCCATACACAAACACCCGATATCGCCCTTCCGCCATCTCCTCGTTCTCCTTTTGTTTACATAACATAGATTATGAAAACTCAAGGAAAGGAAACAAAAACAATGGAAGCCCTTCCTCTCATCCATCCTTGCCGCTCCGAGGCGGCGCCAGTGTGAATTTGTTCAGTAGATCGCGGCCACAAAAACGCCGTGCCGGCTGCACTCGCAAGCCAACGGCACGGCGATGGCGATTCCGCAACGAACGAATGATGCTTTCTCCATCATACCCGCTTCACAATGAAAAGTCAAGCAAATTGTTACAGTGCTTGTTTCCATTTAATGCTGCAGCCGATGCTCGGCTTTTGCTTTTCTGGGACCGGCCGGCCCTCGAGCAAAGCGTCAAGCGCGGCGCGGATCGACTCCCCAGTGACCGGGATGCCGTTATTCGGGCGCGAGTCGTCCAACTGGCCGCGGTAGACGCATTTCAGATCCCGGTCGAAAATGTAAAAGTCCGGGGTGCAAGCGGCGTCGTACGCTTTCGCCACCTCTTGCGTCTCATCGTACAAATACGGAAACGGATAGCCGAGCTCTTCCGCCACCTTTTTCATGTTTTCCGGCGAATCGTCCGGATATTGTTCAACGTCGTTCGAATTGATGGCGACAAACGACACCCCTTTGGGCATGTAATCGTTCGCCAAGCGGACGAGCTCGTGCTGGACATGTTTCACAAACGGACAATGGTTGCAAATAAACATCACGACCGTCGCGACGTCCGATTTTACATCGTCAAGGCGAACGAGCCGGCCATCGACGGCGTTCGGGAGAGCAAACGGCGGCGCCTGTTTGCCAAGCGGAAACATGTTCGATTCAACAGCTGGCATCAACAACACCCTTTCTCCGCTATTTTCTTTCATTATAGCAAAAGACAGCCAGATGCCACAAATGCGGCGCCCAAACCGAACCGCACAGCTCGGCATATGATGCCACATAGACGAACGGAAAGGAGGCTTTTGCGCGTTGATTTATATGAATAAACACATGACCCCGCGCGTGTACGGGCCGGCTGCCGCGCCGCCCGCATCCCACCCGGTGTTTTATTACCGCCGCACGGACGCTCAACAAATGCTCGAACAGCAAAAACAACAGTTCGATCAGCTGGCGGAACGGCTCGCCCAGCTTGAGGCCGCCATCGAAGAAGGGCAAAAGAAACAGGAGGAACAGCGCGAACAAATGGCCGACGTGTTCGCCCGCCTCGAACAGTCGCTTGCTGCCGGCTGGGCGCGGCAAAGCGGGCAGCTTGCCGAGGCGCTGGCTGAGCTCGAACAAACAGTGACCGCTGGTCAAGCAGCACAAACCAACTATTACGAAGAAATGGCCGCCATGGTTGCCTCGCTTCAGCAAGCGGCCGAAACCGGGCAAAAGCAACAGGAAGCGCAAAGCGGGCAGTGGGCGGAAGCGCTCGCCCGCATCGAGCGGCTGCTTATGGAAGCACAGGCGGGGCAAGCCGCCTTGGCCGGAACGCTCGAACGCCTCGAGCAGTCAGTCATCGCCCAGCAGGAGCGGGAGGAAAGGCGGCAATCGCGGTGGGAAGAGCAGCTGGCCAAAGAAGAAGCGGCGCAGCAGGCCGTCATCGAAGCGCTCACCGTGCAAAGCGACACGATGCGCCGGCTCGAACAGCGGACGGCCGAACGCGAGCAGCTCGCCGAAGGAATGGCCGCCCGCCTCGAAGGGCAAGAAAAACTGTACCAAAAGTTGATCGAACAGCTCGAGCTGCAGCACGTGTTCCACGAGACGGTCATCGAACGGCTTGAAGCGCAAGAGGCAGCGCAATACAAAGTCACCCGCCAGCTTGACAGTTTAAAAGAAGCGCTGTATGAGCGATGTTCATTTATCATTGACAGCATGAAACAGCTGTTTCATTCCTTCTTCCCTAAGCGCGGCCCCAAACCCGACCGCCAGGCGGCCGAACAAAAGCAGTCCGTCAGCTTGTGAACTGCCGTGCATCTTGACGGGATTGACCGATCCGCCGGCGGCGGATCGGTTTTTGCCGGACGGGCGGGCAAATGAATGGACAAATCGAAACAAAACAGCGCATAATAGAAACTAATCATTTTTCCCACCGCTGCGGCGGAAGAAGGAGGAATCGCAATGGCGCTGCAACTGAGCGTCCTCGATCAGTCGCCGATCGCGGAAGGCATGACAGCGGAAGAAGCGCTCGAGAACACCGTCAAGCTCGCCCAGCATGTTGAGCAGCTCGGCTATAAGCGGTTTTGGGTGTCAGAACACCACGATACGAACAGCCTTGCCGGTTCGTCGCCGGAAGTGCTGCTCGGCCATATCGGGGCGAAAACAGCGACGATCCGCATCGGCTCGGGCGGCGTGATGCTGCCGCATTACAGCCCGTACAAGGTAGCGGAAAATTTCCACGTACTTGCCGGACTCCACCCCGGCCGCGTCGACCTCGGCGTCGGGCGGGCGCCCGGGGGGATGCCGCGAGCGACGATCGCGCTGCAAGGCGACAGACGACGGTCCGTCGACCGCTACCCGGAGCAAATTGACGACTTGCTCGGCTATTTGTATGACGCCTTGCCGCCGGTTCACCCGCTGTATGGCGTCAAGGCGACGCCGATCGTGCAGTCCCCGCCGGAACTATGGCTGCTCGGCTCCAGTTCGGAAACGGCGAAGCTGGCAGCCGACAAAGGGCTACCGTACGTGTTCGCCCAGTTTATCAACGGGGAAGGCGGCGAACATTATATGCGGCTGTACCGCGACCGGTTTGTTCCATCGCCGTATTTGGCCGAGCCGCGCGGAATGGTCGCAGTGTTTGCGATTTGCGCCGAAACGGATGAAAAAGCGGACTGGATCGCCGGCAGCCTTGATCTGTCGCTTCTTATGATCGAGCAAGGGATGGCGTTCAGCGGCACGCCAAGCCCGGAAAAAGCGGCTGCGTATCCATACAGCCCGTATGAGCGCAAACGGGTGGAAGACAACCGGCGGCGGATGATCGTCGGCAGCCCGGCGCGCGTCAAAGACGAGCTGTACCGGCTGAGTGAAGCGTATGAAACAGAGGAAATCATGCTCGTGACGATTACATACGACTTCGAGGATAAACTCGCAAGCTTCCGGCTCATCGCCGAGGCTGTATGGAGGTGAACACGATGCAGATTCTCTCCATTAATGTCGGGAAGCCGAAAACGATTCACATCGGCGGCCAGTGGATCACAACCGGCATTGACAAAACGCCGGTCGCTCATCCCGTTGCGGTCGGCAAACAAAACTTGGCTGGAGATGGACAAGCTGACCTCGTCCATCACGGAGGAGAAGATAAAGCGATTTGCGCCTATCCGTCCGAGCATTTCGTCTATTGGGAAGAGCGATACGGCCGCCCGTTTACGGCGGGGGCGTTTGGCGAAAACTGGACGCTTCTCGGTTTGACGGAAGACGATGTGTGTCTTGGCGACATGTATGCCGCCGGCACGGCGCTCGTACAAGTGTCACAGCCGCGCCAGCCGTGCTCCAAATTGGCGTTCAAACATCAGCTGCCCGATTTGCCGAAAGCCGTCTGCCAGACAGGAAAAAGCGGGTTTTACTTTCGCGTTCTCAAAGAGGGCGTCGTCGCTCCAGGCGCGCCGCTCGTTCTCGTCGAGCGGGGCGCGGGGGCGCTATCCATCGCGTATATCAATCACATTTACTATCATGAGCGGGACAATGCCGCCGCCATAAAGCAAATCGCCAGCCATCCGGCCTTATCCGCAAGCTGGCGCGAAGCGTTTCAAAAGCGCCTCTCCGAGCGAACGCGTCCTTAAGCCTATGCTGGCAAGACACGCCCGACACAAGCCGGCGTTTCACATAGCGATAGAAAGGCGCCCTGATCGTCGACCCTCGCGACACATGGCTTTGTTCAACGATCGGGGCGCTCGTTTTCGGTTCAGCGGGAGAGCGGCGTCGCCGCGCAGGCGCATTCCTCATCGGGCCGCATGCACACTGCGCTTCCAATAGCGGCAATACAACTGGAAATAAAATCCTTTTGCGGCCAACAGCTCTTCATGCGTCCCTTGCTCGATCACTTTGCCTTCGTTGAGCACAAGGATGCGGTCGGCATGTTGAATCGTGTTCAACCGATGGGCGATGACCAAGCACGTCCGGCCGTTCATGAGCCGCGCGAGCGCTTCTTGAATGCGCACTTCGGTCACCGTATCGATGTTGCTCGTCGCTTCGTCCAAAATCAAAATGGCCGGGTCGGCGATCATCGCCCGAGCGATGGCCAACAGCTGCCGCTGCCCTTGGCTGATTCCGCCGCCTCCTGGGGCCAAAACGGTGTCATAGCCGTCCGGCAGCTTCATAATAAAGGAGTGGGCATTCGCCTGGCGCGCCGCCTCCTCGACTTCTTCATCGGTCGCCTCAAGCCGGCCGTAACGAATGTTGTCGCGGATCGTTCCGGCGAACAAAAACGTATCTTGAAGCACAAATGCCATATGCCGGCGCAAACTCGCCCGCTTGATCGTCCGGCTGTCGCGCCCGTCGATCAAAATCACTCCTCGATCTGGATCGTAAAAGCGGGTCAACAGCTGCAATACGGTCGTTTTGCCGGCTCCAGTTGGGCCGACAAGCGCGACCGTCTCCCCTGGGGCGATGGAAAAGGTGACGCCGTCGAGCGCCGGGCGCTGTTTGTCGTAAGAAAAGACGACTTGACGAAACTCAATGCGTCCATCAAGCCGGTCCAAGGCCACCGCTTCCCGCTCGTCTTCCTCTTCTTTCGGCAAATCCAAAATTTCCAACACCCGTTCAGCGCCAGCCAACGCCGACAGCAACGTGTTCCATTGGTTGGCCAGGTCATTAAGCGGTCTGGTAAACTGGCGGGCGTATTCGACAAACACGACGATCGTCCCGACCGATATCGCTCCTTTGGCCGCCAGCCATCCGCCGACGCCAGCGATGAGGGCGAAGCTTACGTTGTTTAAAAAGTTCATCAGCTTCGGGATGAAGCCGGAATACGTTTGCGCCCAAAACCCGGCTTGTTTCAGCTCGGCGTTTTTGCGCGCCAATTCAGACTCCATCCGCTCTTCTTG
Source organism: Geobacillus sp. PLS 41 (assembly GCF_056494105.1). Taxonomy (NCBI): domain Bacteria; kingdom Bacillati; phylum Bacillota; class Bacilli; order Caryophanales; family Anoxybacillaceae; genus Geobacillus; species Geobacillus sp. PLS 41. Next base: position 2,436,339 of record NZ_CM151395.1, read on the forward strand.
GGAAAACAGCTTCACGACTTTCTGTCCGGAAATGACCTCTTCGATAAAGCCGTTCATCTCACCGAGCGCCCGTTGCTGCTCACGGAAACGCACCCGCGTCCGGTTTGTGATCCAGCGCATGCCCACATACATCAGCGGCACGACAACAAGCGTTACGATCGTCAACACCACACTCTGTGAAAGCATGACCACTATAGCGCCCATCAAAGTCAACGTGCTCGAGACGACCTGGACAACAGTACTGTTAAATGTCTGGCTCATATTGTCGATGTCGTTTGTAATCCGGCTCATCAGCTCCCCTTGCTGGCGGCGGTCAAAAAACGAAATCGGCAGCTCATGAAAATGGCGAAACAACCGCTCTCTGATCGCATGCACCGTCCGCTGGCCGACATCGATCATCCAATAGTTTTGCAAAAACGTCGCCGCGCCAAGGGCCATATAAATGGCAAGAAGCAAAACGAGCGTCGCTAAAAAACCGTCCGTCCTCCGCTCGACGATGTACACATCGACCGTCCAGCCGATGACGTACGGACCGGCGAGCGCCAGCGCTGAGCTGACGACAACCATGGCCATAGCCGCAAACAGCTTTCGCTTTTGCGGAGCGATAAATGCCCAGAGCCGCCGCAAGGTGCCGACGCTGTTTTTTGCCCGCTGCGGACTTGCGCCAACACGCGCTCCGTGCGGGCTATGCCGTAGTGACATCCACCGATCCCTTCTTTCCTTCCTGCGTGGCGACGATGCGTCGATACAGTTCGCTTGCCGCCAGCAGTTGTTCATGGCTTCCTTGCGCGATCAGGCGGCCGTCTTCCAAAAGCAAAATGGTATCCGCCGCCATCGCTGTGCTCACCTTTTGCGTCACCATCACCGTCGTGCACGCATACCGCCGCAACGCTGCGAGCAGCTTTGCTTCCGTCTCTGCATCGAGCGCGCTTGTGCTGTCATCCAAAAGCAAAACGCGCGGTTGCCCAACCAAGGCGCGGGCGATCGACAGCCGCTGCTTTTGCCCGCCTGATAAATTGACGCCCTTTTGACCGATCCGTGCGTCGTATCCATCCGGAAACCGAGTGATTGTTTCATGAATTTGTGCATCGCGAGCCGCTTGCACAAGTTCTTCCATCGACGCAGTGATGTTGCCAAAGCGGAGATTGTCCGCGACCGTCCCTGAAAACAGCAGCACTTCCTGCGGGACAAAGCGCACCGCCGTCCGCAGCTGTTCGGCGGAAAACTCGCGCACATCGACGCCATCAATCAACACGCGCCCGGCGCCTGGTTCATACAGCCGGGGGATGAGCTGAAGAAGCGTCGATTTGCCGGAACCAGTCGCCCCTAAAATAGCCGCCGTTTCTTGCGCGTGGATGACAAACGATACGTCAGAAAGCGCGTCAAGTTCGCTGTCTGGATAGCGGAACGAAACGTGCTCAAAGCGAATTTCCCCGCGCCGGACGATCGGTTCATCGGCTCTGTGCTCCCCGCTTCGCTCTTCCGGCACCTCAAGCAGTTCAGCGAGGCGGGCGGCCGAGGCGCGCGCCCGCGAGAACGCCATGGTAATAAACGTAAACATCGACAACGCCGCCGTCGCCCGCGTCGCGTAGTTGACGACGGCGACGACTTGCCCGGCGCTCGCCGTCCCGGACTCAACATCCAGGCGGCCGAAAAACAGCAGAGCGAGAATGGCCGTGTTCATCAAAACCAACAACACCGGGCTGATCGTCTCGATGAGGCGCAGCACGCCCATCGTCCGCTCCATGAGCGCATTGTTCGCCGCCGCAAATCGCTCCTCTTCATATTCTTTTCTCATCCATGCTTTGATGAGGCGCATGCCGGCCAAATTTTCACGCATCACGCCATTCACTCGATCGAGCGCCCGTTGGACGGCGGAAAAGGACGCCGCTGCCCTTTGCACAACCCACAATAAAAAAGCGGCGGAAAGCGGAACCGCGACCGCTAAAACCAACGCCAGACGAGCATGGACGACAAACGCCATCGCGACGCCAAAGACGACCAGAAGCGGTGCACGCAAGGCGATGCGCAAACTCATAAACAACATGTTTTGCACTTGGGTCACATCGTTCGTCATCCGGGTGATGAGCGAGGCCGGCGCCAACTGCTCGATGCGCGCAAGCGAAAACGATTGGATTTTGGCAAACAGCGCCGTCCGCAGCGCAAATCCGTACTCCTGACCGACGTAGGCAGCAGCAAATGAGTTGGCGATGCCCGAGGCAAACGCCAACAGCGACGCCCCGAGCATCACTGCTCCCCACGTGAAAATGGCCGCAACATCCTGTTTCATGACACCATCGTCGATGATTTTCCCCATCAACAGCGGCTGCCAAAGCTCGATGATGAGCTCGGTCAACATAAACAACCAAGCCAACGCCATCCACTTCCAGTATGGCCGCAAATAGATAAGCACCCGCCCCATGTCTGCGCCACTCTCCTCTCCATTCCGATCGCGGGGCCCAGCCGCCGTTCATCGTTGTGTATAATTTTATTCTAAACCCGAAATATTTATTTGACAATGAGAATGCATTTGCAGAAGCAGGGATGCTCCCGGCCAAGAGGAACAAAACCCCCGAACGAATGTCTCATCGCTCGGGGGCCATCGGCGGCAATAGGGGAACAACTGGTCTGTTCAGTCGTTTCGATCGAGATGCCCGACTGGCGGGTGACTGAACAACACCGCTTCCAGACCCATGCATGGGTCTGTGAAGCAGGGGGTTATTCAGTCTTCCATCACACCTTGCCTTCAGCAGTCGGAAAAATAGACGACACGCTTTTGGGCCAGCGAAATGTGAAACCTTCCAGTTGATTCGGCATGAGAGCCATGTCTATGACGAACGCTGACGCCATGCCGAATAAAGCGCCTCCTGGCTAATATGGTCGAAAGAGCTTGGCGGTGCAAGGGACAACAGCTGTTGTTCATCGCCAACGATCGGCAACAGCCGGTCGAGCTTGGCCATCAGCAAAATCTTTTCTATAGCGGCGTTATCCCGGACGACGATGGCCATGACGCGGCTTTCGCTGACGATTTGCTTAAAAAAGCGGACAAGGAGCGCTAATCCAGTACTGTCCAAAAATCGAAGGCCGCTCACGTCGACAACGACAAGGCGGCGCTTGACAGCAGCCACCGCCGTCGCCAGCTTTTGTTCCGCCGCGAGCTGCGTATCATAGGCGAGCCGTCCAGTTAGCTTGATGCATTCGTATGCGCGTTCTACAACCATTTCCAATTCAAACGACAACCGATGCTGTTTCATTGTATCCCCCTATCGTTGACCAGCCATGCCTTGCCCTCGGCCACCACCCGCATTCGTTCCGATCACATGGGTGCATCATGGCACCAAAGCCAGTTATGTTGCATTCCGACTCATTTTCATGACAAGCATCCGACGGCCGCCCTTTTGCTCAACCCACATAACGTCATCCATAATTTCTCGGATGAATAGCAACCCTCGTCCCGATTCGGCGAGCAATACATCAGAGAGCGTCATTTGATCAAGCTGCTCGATCACTTCCGCCGGAACGCCGCCGCCCTCGTCTTCAACCGCCACGGCCACATCAGCGCTTGTGACGAAAAAGGAGAGCGAAATCGTCCCCGCCTCCATCCCCGCCCGTTGAACAGCTTTAACGGCATTGACGACCGCTTCATGCACCGCCAACACAAACAATTCCGCATCACGGACAGCAAACAACGAAGCAGCCTGCTCCGCAAGGAGATGGCAAACCAAAACCGCTTCCTCGTCCGCCCGGCAGCGCACGATCCATTCACACACTACCAAGCGCCCCTCCTATCCATGAACCGTGATGGACAATAAGCAAATGTCGTCGGAAGGGCTGACGAGCGGCGGACCTTGGCTGATTAAACGCTCGAGGAAGCGTTTATCCGGCAAATGGCGGCACATTTGCGTACATAAGCGAATTTTTTCAATGCTTTGCAAAATCGACGGGTCGATCTCCTCTAAAATGCCGTCTGTATACAAAAGGAGGCGGGCCCGCTTGTCGTAATGAATCACCCCTTTTTCAAACGGCAAGGAAAACGGGCTGCCAATCGCCAAACCGCCTTTGTCCAACTCATGGACGCTTCCATCGTCAAACACGAGCAGCCCAGCCGGATGGCCGGCGTTCGTATATTCAATTTTTCGCTCTTTCGTGTCAATCACTAAATAAATCATGGAAAACAGGTGACGGATATCGTTGGTCTCATCCGGAAACAACGTTTGCACATGTTTTTCCAGCTCGCTCGCCACCGAGACCGGGTCGATGACGCGCACGATCAATCCGCGCAAAAGCGAGCGGAGCAGCATGCTCACCAAGGCTGACGAAATGCCGTGTCCCATCACATCGATGACGATCACCCCGTAGCGGTACAGGTCGATTTGATAGCACGCGTAAATATCGCCTGACAAATCATCGGATGGAATATAGACGGCATCCATCGTCACCGCCTCGTTTTGAATGAGCGGCGTCAGCAAATTTTGCTGAATTTTTTTGGCCAGCTCGACTTGGCGCCGCCGCTCCGCCTCTTTTTGCTTTTGCTTCGTCTCATCTTCGATAAGGACGATATATCCGTCCCCCTGAAGCACGGGAATGACCGTATAGGCGACATTGGCGGACGTGCCGTCCGGACGCTGAACCATCCCTTTGCCGCATCGCTGCTCTTTGGGAGGAAATGGAAGCCATGTTGGGCCGCCGCAACGAAAGAGCGACCATACCGGGCGGCCGACCGCCTCTTCTTTTCGGCGTCCAAACAGCCGCTCTGCACTAAGCCCCCAATCTTGCACAATTCCGTCCGCCGCCACCGGAACAACCGCAAACGGGGCGGAATCGCAAATGACTTCGAGCCACTCAGACGGCGTCGGTCGATCAGCCGGAGGCATAGCGGTTTGTTCAACAAAATGCCAAACGAGCCATTCTCCTTCGCTGCCTGATAGCCGATAGACGTTCATCCAGCTCATGTATGTTTTCCCGCTTTTCGCTACATGGCGCGCTTCTCCTTGCCAACATCCGTCCCTTTTTACCGCCTCGGCGATGCCATCCAACAACGCAGCCGACCACTCGGCTGAAAACAGAACGCCGACCGGCCGCCCGACTAATTCGTGTTTGGTAAATCCGAGCCATCTTGGCGTCGGCTCGCTGACCGCAACAATCAAAAGTTGACGGTCGGTCATCACCATGCCGCTGCCCAACTGCTCTGCGTCTAGCTGATCGATCGCCTGTACATTCGCCTTCACCATCGTTCAACCCTTTTTCGTTATAATCAAAATCAATAGCCTTCAGCTGACACCGGCTTCCCGAAACAAAAACGCGCATCGGCGCCGGGTTGTTTCCACCCCGCCTTCGGGTTGCATGTTCAGCACCACATTTCGCCCATTGTTCCCATTGGGAACAGATTATTGTTGGTATTCGCGGTCTTTTGTTGATTTTCCTGCTCGCTGGCGCAGAAATCTTCTAGTCCGTTTTTCTTATTTTGCCGATGATCCAAACCGCCGGCGAATCGCCGCAATCACAAGCAAGAGCACCGGAATGATGATTTGCAGCGGGATGTGCAGATAGAGCGTGACAATCTTTAATCCTTCATGAATATGTTCCCAGTAGTTGCTGGCCATCGCCACCGACCACAATAAGACAAGCGCCCCAAACGGATAAACAAGCCGCTGGTGGTTCGAAAACCCGAATACATGAGCCACCCCCACGACGCCGGCATAAAAAAAGATGGAGACTTTGAAAAACCCCCCGATCACTAGAGCGACCATAAAAAAGACATCAAGCCGCTCTAAAAAGTGAGCGACTTGAATGCGGCGGATCGTATCGAGCAACGGAAACGATGAACGTGACACCGCATCAGCTCCCAAGACGGCCGTATTAACGGCCATAATGATCGCCAGGTTGATCCCGGTCAACACCATCCCGGCAACGGCGGCCCGCCGCGCTTTTTCCGGACGATTCAAGTATGGAAACAGCATGGTAAACACGATCATTTCGCCAAACGGCACGTACAACGTTTCCGTGAACACCGTTTTCCACACCCGTTTCCACCCTTCCTCTAATACCGGTTGGAGCTGGGTGAGATCAACAACTCCGGAAGCGATAACTAAGATGAATCCAACAACCGCCAGTATTTGCAATAACGTATAAAGCAGTTCGCCGGTGCGCGCCAATACTTCGATGCCTTTATAGGCGCTGTACATGACCGTCATAGCCATAAGGACATTCAAAACAAACAGCGGCGTTTCCGGATAGGCAAACGTGAGCAACAGTTCGCCAAAGTCACGCAACACACGGGCGGCGATATAGAAAAAATAGGTAATATAGAGAACCGCCAACAACTTGCCGAGCGGCTTGCCGACGATATGTGTCACATAGGAAGTCAGCGGCTGATCGGGGTAATAATGAAACAAACGCTCGTAAACCAAAAACAGCAACAGCCCAAGCGCCAGACCGAGCAAAATGGCGATCCACATATCTTGCTTGGCGCTGACGCCGAGTGGAATGACCATCGCACTGCCATGCTCAAACAACACAATCAGGACAAACAGCTGGCGCACATTGATTTTGCTATGTTCCATCTCGCTCCATCGCCCCTCACTCCACCGTATCCAAGTTTTTTGAGCCGAAAACGCTTATTTGATGTATGGCGTATTCCGCAATCCCGTGCGTCGAATGGAAGCATCCACTTTTACTGTCACCCGAAGATGAGGGAAATAGCGGTCATCCCACTCTTTTTTGATTCTCTTCCATAAGAGGGGATCGGCGCGATGCACCGCCTCGCCAAAACCAAAAACATCGGTTTTTTCATGCTGGGCCGTTTCAATCGCCTGTTTCACTTCCCGTTCAATATCCCGGCCAATCGCCTTTTCCAATTGAAACAATAACCGGTAATCAGCCAAATTGATCGGGACGTACGTCTCACTGATATCCCCTTCTGTTTGAATGTGAACCAAAATCGAAGGCTGGCCGTTTTTCAATTTCACTTTTAACCCCGTTTTCACTCCCATCGTTCGATAAGCAATCGCTTCTTTTTTTCCTTTCCAGGGGATCGTAATATTCGTTTGTTTGATTCGATCCAACACCCAAAGCACGCCTCGTTCCGTTGAGCCGTTCACCCAGCGAACAAGACGGTCTTTTTTAAATAACGCCAGTCCATCCAAGCTGATGCGAGCATCTGGCACAGAGGATTGAACGTTTGTTTGCCGTTTGCCCTGCTGTGGGTTTCCTTCAATGACAACACCCGTCACGACTGTATTTCTTCCTGAAGATGTCAAACCACGAATCGCCCACCAGACATCAGTGTTGATTGTCTGCCCCCAGGACATCTCGGAAAACTCCAACGTCTTAATAATTTGATTGGCGGAAATTTTGTCAATCGGTGTTAATACGCTTAACACCTCTTTCGCTGAGTGGCCATGAGCAATAACCAGCCGCGCTGTCGTCCGAAACTGGTGGCTCCGTTCCATCGCATCGAATACGCCATTCAACCCTTGGCGCGCCACTTCTTCGCCGATGACCACCAAGTTGGTATGAGCGTAATACAGGATGCGCGACAGCTTTTTCGAGGCTTTCCGGCTTGCCTCGACCAACGTGTCTCCGGTCGACGTATAAATGGAAATGGGCACGCCGCCCGCTCCGCCTCCTCGTTGGAGCGCCCCCGCAACGTTGCCCGGGTTGACGACTTGAAACGAGGCCAAATATCTGCCGTCTTTTGTTTTATCGAGGCCGACGGCAATGACAACGGCCAAATCGGTTAACTCTTTTTTACTCCAACAGCCAGCCAGCAGCACCGCACAAACAAAAAAGGACACAAACATGGCGATAGGTCGTTTCATGATCCATCCTCCTTTTCCCGGCGTGTTGGTGCCGGAGGCTTCGGTTTCTGATCCCCCGATTGGCGAATGATATTTTTCTGGTTAATCAGGCGCGGCCGCTCGCGGTACATCCATGTCGGAATCCGAAACAGGGTATCGCCTACATTGGTTGAAATAAATGGAGCAAGCGGCGACATGTATGGCATGCCAAACGAGCGCAAGCTGCATAAATGGAGAATCATGACCAGCAGACCCATTATAATGCCATAAAACCCGAACATCGCCGCTAAAAACATCAACCCAAAGCGGATGAGGCGGGCTGAGATGGCGATGGCAAACGACGGCGTTGCAAAGCTGGCAATCGCGGTGAGCGAGACAACGATGACCATGGCCGATGAAACGAAGCCGGCATTGATCGCCACCTCACCGATGACAAGCGCCCCGACAATCGACACCGCTTGCCCGACCGCACGCGGCAGCCGAATCCCCGCTTCGCGCAAAATCTCAAATGTCACTTCCATGATCAATGCCTCGACAAAAGCGGGAAACGGCACAGCCTCACGCTGGGCGGCAATGGCGATGACGAGCTGGGTCGGGATCATTTCTTGATGAAACGTCATCGCAGCAATATAAATAGAGGGCGCGACGAGCGAGAGAAAAAAATCAACACGCGTAAAAAACGAAGAGCGGTCGCAATATCAAAACGGGCATAATAATCCTCCACCGCTTGAAAAAATTGGATAAACAAAGCCGGCACAATCAGGATAAACGGCGTCCCCTGAATCAAAATCGCAATCCGCCCCTCCAGCAAATTCGCCGCCACCACGTCGGGACGCTCGGTATGATAGATCGTCGGAAACGTCGTAAACGTTTGATCTTCGATTAATTGTTCAATATAACCGGACTCAAGCACGCTGTCCGTATCAATGCGGCGCAGGCGCGCTCTCACTTCCTCGATAACCTCGTCATTGGCAATGCCTTTGATGTACATGATCGCGACATCCGTTTGCGTCACGATGCCGATTTGCATCGTTTCCAGCCAAAGATTGGGATTTTTAATGCGGCGGCGGATCATCGCGGTGTTCGCGCGCAACGACTCCGTAAATCCCTCGCGCGGCCCGCGGACGGCGATTTGCGTTTGCGGCTCCTCGATTGCACGATATTGGCCGCCTTTCGTGCTGGCGCTGACAGCGGACGGCACCCCGTCCAACAAGATGATGGTCTCTCCGGAAAACAGCTCCAAAAACAGGTGTTCCCAATCGACGACATGCTTCACACCGCCCACCGCGGCCAACTTTTGTTCGATCCACGGAAACCATTCTTTTTCTGTTAATGACAGTGGAAATGACGCCTCCAGCAACGGCGTCAGCAAAAACTCGTACACATGTTTTTCGTCAACAAGGCCATCCACAAAGACGATGGCTGCTTTGATTTGCCTCTCTTGGCCCAGCGAAAACCGACGGATGACGACATCGCTGCTTTGTCCAGTCGTTTGGCGGATGATGTCAAGGTTGACGGCTAATTCAGCTGACATCGGCTCTTGCGGGACGTCCGCCGCCTCGCCGCTATGGTCCGGTCCTTCTTGTTTCACCCCGTCATTGATCTGCTTTTTTTGTCGGCCCATTCCCCATTGAAACAGCATGTTTTTCCTCCTCACTCCGCTTCCTTTTTATCCCTCATTATGGACACGAAATCGGGAGGACATACGCCCGTGCATCGGTTTTGAATCAATAGCAAAAACTAAAGAAAAACAGCAGGTGGAACACCATGAAACTAATTGTTGTTTGGCTGATGTTTGCCTTGCTCGCCATAGGAACGATGGTAAGCATGGATCAGTTGATGGGGATGACCTTGCATCAATCGTTGCATATCGTGCTGAACCCATTTCGAGTAATGAAGGCACCAGAACTGTTTATTTTCTCATTGTTCGTCCTTTCACTATTGCTCGATCTGTTGAACGTTTGGATGTGGAAACGAAAAAACAAAACGTCTTGACCAACAGCCGGGGGCAAAAAGAGGAAGGTGCCCCAAAAGCAACGGGACACCTTTTCTCTTCATCGGGCGTTACCTTTTCTGTATTTGCTCCCAATGATGCTGTTGTTGCAACCACTCGCGAACATGGGTGCTGTGTGAAGACAAGGGAACGGTAAACGAATCGCCGTCGCTTTGCAGCAATTCAATATTCCCCTGCCATGTGCTCCCCCCGCCGATGATGTCCTCCACCGGCTCATTCCACAAATCTTGTTTGAGCGCCTGGACAAACGACTCAATCTCCTTCGGCTCGGCAAGCACAACCTCTGCCCGCCCGGTTTCCACATTTCGGATCGTCACCTGACGGATCGGCGCATAGCCGCTTGGGCGAAGCAGCAAATAATATTGCTGCTTATATTCGTTTGAGCCCATGATGCGCTGAAAATACAGCATGTACGGTTCAATCGGCACTTCGTAGCGGCGGAGGAGACGCGTGCCGTCTTTGAGCACATACCCGATCACAATCGGCCGGACGTTGCCAAAACGTGACGGGAGCGGCTGATCGTGCACAAGCTGCGCATGAAGCGCCCTGACAGCTTTGATGTTGTCCTTCGTGCGCAAAAACTGATCGAATGCTTCAAACTCTCTTTCCATCAAGTTAGGATTTTGCCAATTCATCACCGACTGGCCGAAATAGACTTTCTCAATATCGGACAAATTCGGAACGTGTCTCACATATCCAACCGGATCAAGGCGCACAGTCAAAAATAAGACCGACATCACAGCGGCAAAGGCGATATACCCTTTCCATTTATGAAAAACACGCCATGTTTTCATCACGACCATTTGCGCAACGGCATACCCGATAAGCGAAAACGCAACATACCCAAAGATGATCCATCCCCACTGCCGTTGGACTTGTCCAAAGTAGAACCCGCCGGTCAAGCACATGCAAAACGCCACTCCATACACAAACAGTGGGCGAAGCACTGAAAAGGCGAGCGCCTGCCCGGCCGCTTCCGTCGGCCGCCGCTCGTACAGCCAAATGGACAAACTGAAAAATAGAAGCGACAACAGCAGCAACATCCCGATTTCTCCCGCACTCATCGCTTGATCCGTCAGCATCGCATAACGAATCGGCAGCGCCCAATCCATCAGATTTCCCGATAAATAGTACCCATCAGGGAATCCATACAACCATAACGGCAAATTGCTAAACAGCAGCACCATGATGCCTGTCGGAAAAAAGAGAGCAATATTCGTTAACACAATATGAACGATCGATTGGCCGACGAGCACGCCGACCATGACACCTAGCGCAAAAATCACCGTCTCTACGACAAGCGTCTCGCCAAGCCATCGTCCCACATCCCCCGCTCCAATCGGCCACGGGAGATCAAGTCCGTACAGACATCCGATCGCAACCAAGGCGGTCAACACGAGCGGAACCGCCAAAAAGAGCCATCCAATAAGCATCTGCCCGGCAAGCAGTTCGGTGCGGCGGATGGGCAAGCTATGGATGAAATCAGCCGACCGTTTCTCATGCATATAGCGAACCACGCCGGCCGCCGCCAAAATCGGAACGAGCCAAGCGCACAGCGCTTCCATTCCATTGGCTATATCATACACACTGTACCATTGCGGAATATTGCCGACCTTTGGGTCATATTGAGAATACGCGAGCGCCATCGGCAGCACAATCGCCGCCAGCCATAGCAGCCAGTGAATGATGGCAATCCAGCCGATTTGACGAAGATTTTGCCCCCACATGGCGCGGTTAGCCGACCACTGTTTCACGGACATGAGCATCGCCCCCCATTTCATACATAAAAATTTCTTCAAGCGACAGCGGCAGCACATCAAGGATGAGAGGATGAAATGCGCGGACCGTCTCCTCTATGCGCCGCTTTTCCCCGCGGACAATAAGAAGAACGATGCTGCCGCGCTCCTCGCGATGCACGATGTCAAGCCGTTCGGCCAACTCGCTCGGAAACCCGCCGCGAAAGGCGGCTTGCAGCTTATGCATCCCCGCGCGCAGCTCGTCCAAATCGCGCTCGAGCTGCACCACACCGTGCGCCATCAGTCCGACCATGCCGCATAAATCTTCGAGTTCGCGCAAATTGTGTGACGAGATGACAACGGTCATTTCCCGTTCTACTACTTCATCGATTAACAGCTGTTTCACATGGCGACGGACGAATACGTCGAGCCCATCAAGCGGCTCATCCATAATAAGCACGTCCGGCCGGACGGAAAAAGCAAGCCAAAACGCCGCCTGGCGCTGCATGCCTTTGGAAAACTGCTGAATCTTTTTGTTTGGATCAAGCGCAAAGACGGACTGCAATTCCAGAAACCGTCCGCGGCTGAACGAAGGGTACAGTTGCTCGTAAAAATCCGCCATTTGCCGAATTGTCGCGTGCGGAAAAAAGTAGACAAAGTCTGGCAAAAATAAAATTCGCTGCTTCACTTGAACGTTTTCCCACAACTCCTCGCCATCAATTGTAATCGTCCCGCGGTCTTGGCGGAGAATGCCGGCCATCATCTTGAGCAGCGTCGTTTTTCCGGCGCCGTTCGGGCCGAGCAGCCCGTAAATCGCTCCTTTTGGCACCATCATGTTCGCGCCCTTGACGGCCGCAAACCGATCAAACGTTTTCGTCACGTCCACAAGTTGAATCACGATTCTCCCCCTCTTTCTCTCCTTCTCGAACCCATTGCCATAACTGCTCATTCGTCACCCCTAAAAACCGTGCTTCCTTGACAAGGCGGACAAGCTGCTCACGGACCGTAGCGATCGCCTCGATGTTTGGTTCTTTCGAGCGCGGGGCAACGAAGCTGCCTTTCCCTGGAATCGAATAAATCCAGCCGTCGCGTTCCAGTTCGCGGTACGCTTTTTGAATCGTGTTCGGATTCACCATCAGCTGTTTCGCCATCGTCCTGACCGATGGCAGCTGATCGTGCGGCTGCCATAGTTCGCGGACGATCATTTCTTTCATTTTGTCAATCAGTTGTTCGTAAATCGGCTGGCGACTGCGGATATCAAGCTCAAACATCTCCCCTCCTCCTCTCATTGTCACAACCGTACTATAACTAATAGTACACATAAAACAGAAGAAAGGCAAGAGTTTTTTCCAAAATAAAGAAAGAATCCATCCCTGGATTCTTTCTTCCTCTCATTCCGACGCCGTCGGCCGCCGCGTTGACCGTTGCCGCTCGGCGGGCTGATACGTCTGAACAAACAGCCCATCTCCTTCGAGCCACTCGGCGATCAACACGTCTTTTGGCGAGGCAATTCCTTGTTTTTGCAGTTTGGCGGCCAGCCATTGCTCCGTTTTCCCAAGCTCCGCTAATTCGTCTGCCAACAGCTGGCCATCCCGGATCAGCGTCACCGGGACATACACCGGGTGGGGTGGCAGACGGAAATCTTCACGCCGATCGTCAAATGAAGCCATTTCATGCTGCGCCCCCCTTGCATGCCGTTGATGTTCGCCCTTTCTTCCCTGTATTGTGCCCCCTGCCGCCTGAGAAGTTTCGCTGTTGGTTTGCCGTTGGAACGGATAAATTCCCCTGGACTGGAAACACTATCGTTTTAGAAAGCCAATCAGCGGCATTTCATCAGAAAAGAAGCCGGTTCAGCAAGGTTTCTGGAATCAGCAGCCTTTTGCCCTACATCCCCCGCCCTTTGGAGATTGCACGGAAAGAAAGGGATTCATGATGAACGGACAACCGCTTAGCGCCCTGCAATTGTTATTCATGATCATGCTGTCGGTCGGGCTGATGAATCATGTCATCATCATCCCCTTTATGCTTGAGGCCGCCCACCGCGATGCGTGGATCGCCGCCTTGGGAGCGTTGGGAGGTTTGCTCCTCTGGCTGCCGCTGCTTTATTTCACCATCCGACAACTGAACGGCGAGCGGCTGTTTGACTGGCTCAAGGCCCGGTTTTCGAGCGCGGCTGCTTATGCGGTGGCCGGTGTCAGCAGCGCATTCTTGCTTCTTCATAGTTTTGTCACGTTAAACGATACGGTCACGTTTACCACCACCTCTTATTTGACGGCGACGCCGAGATGGGCGCTGATTTTGGTCATCGTGGCCGTTTGTTTTTATAACTCGTACCAAGGCATCGACTCGATTGCCAACACTTCCATGATCATTTGCCCGTTCGTCATCGTGTTTGGTTTTTTCGTTATGCTCTCGACCACGCCTCATAAAGATTATTCACTGCTCAGACCAACGCTTGAACATGGTGTTGGACCTGTGCTCAACGGCATGATGTACGCCGGAGCGGGATATGTGGAAGTGATCGTTCTATTGTTTCTCTCCCATCGCCTGCCTCGCCCATTTTCATGGAAGGCGCTTGCCGCGATTGCCTTCTTCACCGCCGGGCTGAGCATCGGGCCGACGATTGGCGCCATCACCGAGTTTGGCCCCGAGCAGGCGACGCGCCTTCGCTATCCGGCATTTGAGCAATGGCGGATGGTCAGTTTAGGGACGTACATTGAACATGTCGACTTTATGTCGATCTACCAGTGGATATCAGGCGCCTTTATCCGCATCTCCTTGTCGATGGCGCTCATTGTAGAGCTGTTCCCGATCCGCCATCCGCAAACCCGCCGTTGGGTGCTCATTGTCCTTTACTTGGCGATCACATTGGCGGCGCTGGCGCCGGTCAGCGATGAACAGTTTTTGTATTTTGTCAAACATGGGGTGCTGCCGGCATCGCTGCTGTTTAGTCTTGCGCTGTCCGTTGTGTTAAGTGGTTTCGCTTTGTTGGCATACCGAAAAAAGAAAAGAGGGGTGGCAGGATGAAACGACCCATGCGCGCCGCCGAAGGCAAGCGGTTGAAAGACGATTACACAGGGCTCGAGACCGTCATCATCTCCGAAGAGGCGTTGCGCACGATGTACGCCAAATGCCCGGATGTCATCATGACGGAAGCCGCGATTCCATCCTCTTTGCCTGACGGCTCGGCGGCTGTGGTGCACTTGCTGTTTATTTATTGTGAAGAACTGTGCGATACGCAAATGCTGCAAAAGGCCATTTATCCGATGTTCCGCGAGCTGTGCGAACACCATCCATGCTTTTCGGCCGCCGACATCGAGGCCCGCAAACCGGCGGCGCTTGAGTATATGGGAAAAGAAGTGCGGATCGATGATCTCAACTTCAAGCTGTTTAGCGGTGATTTGCTCATTTATTTTCACGAAGCCGATGTCTTGTACACGATGCCGCTCGCCAGCCCGCCAAACCGCGATCCGGAAGAGCCGAGCACGGAAGTATCGATCCGTGGACCCAAAGATGGATTTATTGAAGAAATCAGCAAAAACGTGGCGCTCATCCGCAAGCGGCTGCGCTCGCACCGGCTCGTCTATGAACCGTTTGTCATCGGCACGCGCAGCCAGACAAAAGTCGGGCTCCTCTATGTCGATGATATTGCCAACACGACCATCATCGATGAGGTGAGAAGCCGTCTGCTCAGTTTGTACATCGACTCGGTGACAAGCACCAATCAAATTGAGGAGTGGTTGTCTGACACCCGGTTTTCTTTGTTCCCGATGTTCGGTTATACCGGGCGGCCCGATTTTGCCGTCAATTCGCTCCTCAACGGCCGTTTTATCATCTTGGTCGACGGGGCGCCGACCGCCTTGATCGGCCCGGGCAATTTAACGTTTTTGCTGAACACGTCGGAAGATAACAACACGTTTTTCTTGTTTGTCGTATTTCAGCGCCTGCTTCGGCTCGTCGGCACTTCGGTCGCCATTTATTTGCCGGGCGCCTGGGTCGCCTTGACCTCCTTCCATCCGGACCAGCTTCCGTTCACCTTGCTGGCGACGCTCATTTTGTCGCGCCAAGGAGTGCCGCTTCCAGTGCCGCTGGAGATGTTTGTGATGATGATTTTGTTTGAGGTGTTTAAGGAAGCCGGGATGCGTCTGCCAATCGCCATCGGGCAGACGCTGTCCGTCGTCGGCGGCTTAATCATCGGCCAGGCGGCGATCAACGCGGGGCTTGCCGCCCCGGCCACACTCGTCATCGCCGCCATTTCCGTCATCTCGACATTCACGCTCGTCAACCAAAACATGGCCGGCAGCGTCACCTTGCTGCGGTTTATTGTCTTGACGGCTTCCACCGTTCTTGGCCTGTTTGGCTTCATTCTGTCGCTGTTTTTCATCTTGACTTATGCAGTCAACTTGCGCACCTGCGGCATTCCGTACTTGACGCCGCTGGCGCCGCCGTCCAAAGATATCGGGAAAGCGTTTATCCCGAGCACATGGAAGCAGTTCCGCACGCGCGACCGCATTGTCCGTCCAAATGATCTCATTGCAAAAGAGAGGGAACGAAAATGAGGAAGCGAGTCATTCCCATCATCGCCTCTATCATGCTGCTTGGCGGTTGCTGGGACACACGCAACATCGATCACACTGTCTACATTCATTCAATCGGGATCGACTACAAAGATGGCCAAGTAATCGCCTACGTGCAATTGATCGATTTCACCGCCCTTGCCAAAGTCGAAGCGGGGGGCGGCAGAGAAAAAGCGGCGATTTCCGTCGGCAAAGCCGCTGGCGAAACGTTTAATATCGCGACCGACAAAATCTACCCTTCCATTCAACAAAGGGTGTCATGGGGCCATGTAAAAAGCATTGTCTTTACGAAACGGGCCTTGCAAAAAGGCATCGTAGCCGATGTGATCGACGTGCTGAACCGTTACAATGAAATTCGCCATACGGCGTGGGTGTACGCGACCGATGAGCCGCTGTCCGAGCTGTTTGAAGCGACGCCGTTGTTGAACGCTTCCTCGTATTATTCGCTGTTGTCCAATCCGGAAGAAATCTTTCAACAAAGTTCGTTTATCCGCCCGATCCGTCTCAGCCAATTGATTGCTGCGATGGATGAAAAAGCTGATGTAGCTAGACTCCCTTATTTAACAATTGAAGACAATCGTTGGGTGGAAAATAAGAAGCCAAAACAAATGTTGGCTATATCCGGCATTTGTTTTCTTCACGATTACCGCCTGCAAGGATGCGAGGGCCGTTCCGATTTGCAAGGGCTTCGTTGGTTGGAGCAGGACGTTCGGCGCACCCCGATTTATGTCAAGCAAAAAGAGAAAACCGTTGCCTCCCTAATCGTCCATAATCCAACAACGAAGTGGTCGGTCGACGTGAAGAACGGAAAGTATGCTTTTACTGTAAACGTCAAGGCGCAAGGAAATCTCCTCGAACTGCGTGAACCGCTCTCACGAAAACAACTGACCAAACTGGCGGAACAAACGGTGAAACAAGAAATCCACCGCTTATATAAACTTGGGAAAGAGCAACAGATCGATATATTGAATCTAGCGGAGCAACTGTATCGCCAGCGTCCGGATCTCTGGAAAAAACATCAGATCAACGGCCTCATCCCACTCCATAACAACACGCTATTCGTAAACGTCGAGCTCGTCATCAGTGCATCTGGAAAAGAAAAGCTGAATTACCGCGCTGGCGATTGAAAAGACAAAAATGAAGCGCCCTCTTGCCTGCGCTCACGCTGGGAAATGGGGCTTTCTCTGGTGGCAAGGATCAAGTATAATTTAGCCATATTAAGATCTATGGTTGGAACGGGGGAGAACGATGGGGGTTCATACGGAACGAACAAGCGCCGTCAGCATGACCGTCTACCCGATTTTGTTCGCATCAGCCTCGGCCACTTTTTGAACGATGCGATGCAGGCGGTCATCCCGGCGCTCTTTCCGATTTTGCGCTCGACGGCGGCTTCGTTTACGCTCGCTGCCGCTCCTTGGCGCCTTGGCGGTTTGGCTGCTGAAAGACCGGACATAGCCAATGCATATTTTTCTTTCAATCTCTTTCCGCTATAATGAAAGGTGATGATGTCTATTCAGTTAGGAGATTTTTCGTATGGCCGGTTTATACATTAACCAGCACGTCTTGAACAACTTATTTTATATTTTGGTCACGATCTTTGCCTTTTCCTTTATTTATGACCATAGTCGAGCGATCCGGCAGCGCCCGCTCTATGGCCGGGCGCTGCTTGGGGTTTGTTTGGCGTTGGCGGCCGTGTTGTGCATGAAATTTCCGATTTACATGGATCCGCTGTGCGTCCATGATTTCCGGCAAATTCCGTTTTTGCTTGGAACATTGTATGGCGGCGGCGCAGTTGGGGCGGTGCTGTTTGTTTTCTTGATGGGTGCGCGCACCATATTGTACGGTTTTCAGCCACTTACAGTGGTCGTCTATGCCATTATGTTCGCGGCAGCGGCCGCCGCCGCCCCGCTGTTTCGGAAACTGCCCCGGTCCGGCAAGCTGCTGACTGCGCTGTGGCTGACGTTTTTGCTCGCGGTGCTGACGACATTTGTCGCCGTGATTGTTGCTGATTTTCCGGTAACGAAGCCATATATCGTGTATTTTATTATGATGCCGCCGTTCGTCATGATGTTCGCTGTCTATTTGATGGAGACGCTTCATGAGGCGCAGCTCGCTCGGGCAGAGCTGATGAAGATGGAAAAAATGGAGATCGTCAGCCAAATGGCGGCCAGCATTTCCCATGAAATCCGCAACCCGCTCACCGTCGTCAAAGGATTCATCCAGCTGCTGCAAACGGGTCGGCTGCCGCGCGAAACCGAAGAGCGGTACATTCGCATCGCCTTAGAGGAACTCGAGCGGGCGGAAGCCATCATCCGCGACTATTTGACGTTTGCCAAACCGGCGCCGAAAGAAACCGAGCCGATTAATGTGTCCACCCAGCTTCAGAAAGTGTTGCAAATGATTACGCCAATGGCGCATATGCATTCGATCCATGTATCCTCTTCCCTCGAAGATGGCATCGTCATCGGAAACGTACAATATTTCCAACAGTGTTTTCTCAACTTGTTGAAAAACAGCATTGAGGCGATGCCAAACGGCGGCACGCTTCATGTCGCGGCTGAGAACCGGGGGGCATCAGTCGTCATTACCATTTCCGACAACGGCGTTGGCATGACGAAAGAACAAGTGCGCCGCTTCGGCGAGCCATACTTCAGCACAAAAGAAAAAGGCACTGGGCTTGGTGCGATGGTCGCCGTCAAAATCATCGAACAAATGGGAGGAACGTGGACGATCGAAAGCGCCGTACAAAAAGGGACGACGTTGACGATCACGTTGCCGGCAAGTCGGGTGGGACCGCCGACGGCAGAACAAAGCGCCGTCGGCTGAATCGAGTAGGAGAGGGTGACTAACCCTCGTCCTCTCACACCACCGTACGTACCGTTCGGTATACGGCGGTTCCATTAAGTCTGACGCAGAGATTCATATCGTTGATAAAGACTCTTCAGCCCTTGGCTCTCCCAATAGGAGTTGCCAAGGGCTTTATGCAGGATGGGACTGGCGGCCACTCTCCAATATTTCTTCCGAGTGTTTCCCCATTCATATGCTTTCTGCTTGGGCACTCCTAAACTTTGCAGTTTTCGGACTCTGGTTCTCGGAAGTTTCCACTCTTTCCATTGGCACATGCGCAGCCTTCGTCGAATCCATCCATCTAGTTCTTTGAACACACTTGGGGTCTCTGCTAGCGAAAAGTATCCACACCATCCCAGAATGTATTGATTGAGCTGTTCGATTCGTTCGGGCATGGGAATCGGTTTCGATCGGCTCGTCATGGTGCGTATCCTTTGCTTCATGCGCCGAATGCTTTCCTTTGCAATTCGGATTTTTGGCTCCTTACTTGGGGTGAAGCTAAAACCGAGGAATTTTCTCCTCCACGGACGATCCACTGCCGATTTGGTTTCGTTGACTTTCAGCCGGAGTTTCTTTTCGATGAATGCCGTGATCGATTTCATCACCCGTTCCCCGGCCTTCTTCGTCCTTACGTAGATATTGCAGTCATCCGCATACCGTACAAACTTGTGCCCTCGTTTTTCCAATTCTTTGTCCAGCTCATCCAGGAGAATGTTGGACAGGAGTGGACTGAGCGGCCCTCCTTGTGGAGTCCCCTCTTGTGTTTCCATGACCACCCCGTTGATCATGACCCCTGCCTGTAGATACTTCCGTATCAACTTTAGGAGGATTTTGTCTGGAATTCGTTTCGCTAATATCCCCATCAGTTTGTCATGGTTGACTCGATCAAAGAACTTTTCCAAGTCGATATCTACCACCCATGTATATCCTTCCTGAATATACTGCTTCGCCTTTTTCACCGCGTCGTGTCCTCTTCGACCGGGACGAAACCCGTAGCTGTGTTCCGAAAAGGATGGGTCAAAGATCGGCGTGAGCACTTGGGCGATGGCCTGTTGGATGAACCGGTCTGTCACGGTCGGGATTCCTAGTAACCTGACTCCTCCGTTCGGTTTCGGGATTTCGACCCGTCGGACCGGGCAAGGTTCGTAGGTCCCTTCTTCTAAAGCGTGCCGTATCGCGTCCCAATGTTCCACGAGGTGTCTTCGCAGGTCTTTGACGGACATTCCATCGGTTCCATGGGACCCTTTATTCTTTTCCACTTGTTTGAGTGCTCGCAGGAGATTCTCCCGTGACATTACCTGTTTCATCCACATTCCGATTCTTCCTCTCTACGTGAACGGTCCGTTCTATTTGTGCCATCTTCTTCTCCACCCTCTTGAGGTTCCCCATGGACTTCACCATTTCCCCCCTCAAGCAGGCCCTTTCGGGTTATCTGCTTCATCAAAGAAGATGAACGCCTAGTGGCCGTTCTCCTTCATGGTTCGGTCCTTCCCCTTCTATCTAAGCTAGACGGGTACTATGACCTCTGCTGACTTCTGTCCGTTCAGCGTTGGATCGCTCCAACGGTTGCCAAGCGCACTTGGCTTCCCGGACAGACCTCCCCGGGTAAGAGTGCAGTCTTTCCTTCCATCCATCTGCTTCATTTACTCGGTATCACCTTCGGCAGAAAGGGCTTCGTTTTGTCGTGCAAACTCACCCAATGATACCCAGCCTCCTATGAAGTTCGTGTTCCTCAGACCGGAAGTTTGCCGCCCGCTTCCTTCAGATTCTGCGTCGCCGCAGACACCCTTGCGTTAAGCTAACTGCTACTTCTGCCTTCGCAGTTCGGGACTTTCACCCTATAGACTGCACCCATGCCGGGCGCACACGAAAAAACGGATGCCCTGTTTTGGACATCCGTTTTTTCTTGGTGATTGGCGCGATCATTTGACTTCCTCAAAATAATCTTTGTAAAACCCGCCGACTTTTCCGCTGTTGTCAATGACAAAATAAAACTCGTCGGTTTCGTTTTTTACTTCATATACTTTGCCCGGCGTCAATACATTGCTGACCATGTACTTTTCCGCGTTCGTGTGAACGCACTTTACTTTTTTGATCGTCGGCCGGGTCGCCCATGTGTGATGAATCATGGCGTCATCTCCTTCTCTTTATATTTTTCCCCTTCTTTATTGTAGCGACCCGGACAACCGGCTGCAACGTCCCATTCGCCATTTGCCGCTATGGCCGACGCCTCAAATCGTTGGCGGCGGCGGGCAACCGTGCTAACGACCTGTTGCTACGGCTCATCGCGCACCCCCTCAAATTCGATGATGCGCCCGCACGGCTCAACCATCGTTTCGCCGTTCGTTTCCACTTCGCGGAAAATTGGCTGCTCGATGCGGCGGACAGGGCGGTAGCCTTCCTGTTTCATTCGCGCTAAACAGGCGGCGATCGTTTCCCCTTCCGCTACAGTAAACCGTTTTTTCTTCATCGCTTTCCTGGCCAAAGAGGCGCGCCCTCCCTCCTCCCACTAGAAATGTTGACATATCAAGGCTTCACGGCCTTTCCTTATAACTATTGTACCTCAAAAAAGAAGCCGGATCGCTTCATCCGGTTCAGCATGTTTTCTGCACATATTTTCGGTACAGCCCGTACAGCTCCGCCGCCTTGTACGTTTCAATTTTTTTCCGTCCAACCGGATGACGGGCGATGCCCGCCTTTTTCAACTCAGCCACAAGCCATCCTTTCGAGCCGAAATGCGCCATGGCGCTCCCCCCCCTCTTTTGTCATCCGCTTGTCTTTATGATGTATATGTGTGCAAAAAGGGAGCAAGAACATTGTTGTCCATATGGCGTGAACTACCCCCACTTAATTTTCTAGCGAAAATTTGAAGTGGGGGCTTCCAAAGAAGTTTGACTGCTTCAAGCAATCCTTATTCTTTGAGGCGTGTCCACTTCGCCGCTAGAGCATAAGACACTCAGGTCTACAGCTTTACTTTTCTTTAAGATGTTTAATGCGCCATTGACATCAGCATTAATTAGTTTGCCAGACTTTGTTCGATACAAGCCGCGCTTAATACGTTTGCCGCTGAACTTATATTCTTTTGGATTGTCGGCATTATATTCAGGAATCTCATCGCCGTCAAAAAAGCTGGCTTGAGACGTATAGGATTCTTCCTGTTTCAAGAATTCAATGCCGTAAAATTCACAAAGATATTCTAGTTTTTCTTTTATGTTACCGAGAGGAATATTGACAAAGTTTTGATTTGTCTTTTTTCCTAGATTAATATTGCGTTGCCATGTTTCCGCATAGCCAATGACAAGTTTGCCAATTTACAATCCGACGTTGTACATGTTCTTGGCAATATGGCACAGTTCTCGAAGAGTCAAGTATTCTTCTTTGGTCAAACCATTTAGCTGTTGTTTGATACAAAAATACATTTTTTCACCTCCCATCTAACTATATTATACTATATTTTACTGAATCTATCCTATTTTCAGCAAAATATAGTTAAGGCCACGAGTGTTGATTATCCAAAATTATACATACGCCTTCCATAAATTTGGGCATACTCAAACAAAGCAGCGGCCATCCCGGATTTCCAATCGAGAGGAAGCTGCCCAGAGAAAAAACGGCGAACGAACGAAATGAAGGAAAGAGAGACGTTCGTCTGTTTTTTGGTTTGATCATACAGCCATCGCAGCAACACATACGCGATGAACGCCGCAAACAGCTGATTGTATACCGCATTTTCCGTCGTGCCAAACAAGGTCGGGACATTCAGATATTGCTTCACCCAACGGAAAAAGACCTCAACAGTCCAACGTTGTTGGTACATGTCGGCAATGGTTTCCGCAGACGCATGGAAGAGGTTCGTCACGACCCGAATGTCGCGGCCATTCGCATCTCGAAAGATCACCACCCGGTGACGCTTGGTGGAGCGGCATTGTTTCGTCCCCAACTGGCACGTGAAGTCGGCTTGAACCGATGAGGATGTGCTGGAAAGGCGTTTCAAGCTTTTTTTCTGATGAAGTTCGATGTTGTCCTTCATCCGAATGACAAAGAGCTGATGCTGCTCCACAAATCGATCGAGGCGTTCGATTTTGAAATACGCCCGGTCTTCCACCAGCACTTGTTGAGCGTTCGTCAACTGTTCTCCCACCGGGCCATCATGACGCAGTCCGATGGTTTCCACCACGTCTGCCGGCAACGAGGATTCCGGCGAATACGCGACGTGCAGCTTCACTCCGGCGCGTTCGCCGTGATACGGCGCCCATGGCAGGCGGTTTTTCCCGACCGTGACGGTCGTCGAATCCACCACCCGAAGCGGTTTGGGAAACCGAAGCGAACGGCGGGTTTGGCGGTTGCACTTGGAAATGATCAACGCCAACAAGCGTTTCATGATGTCATAGGGAACGTCTTTCGCTTTCTTGGATACTGTGGAATAATGGAATCGCGGCAATCCATACAGAGGCCCCACATCGGCTCCGTGGCGAAAGCTTTTCCATTGATGCATGGCGGCCAGCAGGAAGAAGTGAATCCACTCGCGCAACGTAAAGGTTCGAGACGAATCACGATCCCCAACCGCTTCGGCAATCAGTTGAATCTCTTCATCCGAAACAAGTTTTTGCATCAAATTCGGGAGTGTGGTATGCTTGTTCATAGAGAGCACCTCCTGGGTTTGTTTGTGTCGCTACTCACATTCTACAGGAAAGGTGCTCTTTTTTCTATACCCTTTGGATTTTATTGGATAATCAACACGCCTGAGTTAAGGCGATTCATCTCCCACTTACTCCGCTTCGCTTCGTTGAAGTGGGAGTCTTCTCGCCTAATTAAGATAAAACAAAAAAAGAAGCGGCTTCTGCTAACGGGTTCGGTTCAGAAGTACAAAATCAAAAAAAACAGTACAAATAACAGCGTAATTAGCACAAAATTCGAACTAAATTTAACAAGGTAAAAAGCACATTAAAACGCTTGGGTTTATTCCAAGCGTTTTAAACTAAAATTATATTGACTTGTTAAATCAAGACTGTTACTAAAAGGTTACTACCGTACTTCAATTACAAAGGCATAACTTGAATCTCCCTTTTCCCATCTTGCTGAAACATCATACACATAAACACCTTTTTCTTTTGGTAATAGTATCACATTATCATTTATTGGAACATTTTCTGTTTTTATATTTGTAAGCCATCTATTTACTACTAATGTATTTTCTTTAGGCTCGTCTTTGAATTCTATTTTCAATTGGGAATTTGGTGGTACAACCACAGGTTTTAGTTCTTGATTTTTAATGAGTTCTGGCGGAGAACTTGTATCAGCACAAACAGAATTAAGTAATCCATTCCAACAATACGAACCTTGTGTCACTTCTACCTTTTTTTCTCCAACAGTTATGGTTGGTAAAGGTGGTTTAGCACTAAATAGTCCAATAACAAAATAACCACCAATGCCTAACACAATTAATACTAATAATGGAATTAAAAACTTTTTCATACACTTCCCTCCTCGTGGGTTAATTTTCCCTTTGCTAATTTTCTAAGTAATCTATATATTTAGTTTAACATAAAATACTAAAATCCTTAAAAAGGATTTCGTCAAAAAATATTGATATTTCAACAAAAATAAAAAACCAAATCGTATGGTGATTTGGTCTTATAAAATATCAAATCCCTTTCAATTATGGTTATTGCATATAAATTATTTCTTTTAAATCAAATCGTTTTTTTGCAATGCCTAATCGTTGAGCAGGTGTTCCTACTGTCTCTTTTGTTTTGTATGCTAAACAAAAATTGTAGTAAGTCCGAAGTATGGTAAGAGCCATTTGAGCATACTTTGGGTTAAAGTTTGAATAGATATAGCTTTTTCCGTCACCACGAGCTGTTGTCAATGGTCTTTCTAAAATAGATAGCCGTCTTCGAATGTGCTGGATAAAGGTATTCGTGGCGTTGTCATTCACATTTAAAACAAGATTGGCAATGTCCTTCGGTTCGAATGATGAAAGATTGGTTGTACAATCAACCCATCGAAATCCTCTGTCAATTGTCGCAAGCGGATGTTCAATCGGATTATCAGCGTATTCATAATGACTGCTGCCATCTGAAATGACTTTTTTATGAAATTGGTGTGTATGAAATAATTCTTCCAGTTTTAGAAAAGCCAATTTTCGCAAAGACTTTGTATCATAACCAGAGTTAATTCCCCAGTTGATTAAATCCACTCTTGCTTGAACAAATTCCTCACGAGCTTGTTTCCGAGATTTTGTTTTATCCGTTTGACAAAGAAAATGGTGGGCATCAGATAAGCGAATTTCTTTGGCAAATACACGATAAAGGGAAGTCATCAATGAATTGTCTTTATCTGTCACAAAACGCCACTCTGAAGCCTTTACAAGCTGTTTAATAAGCCAATAATGAGCAATCGTTGTATAAGTTGAATTAATGTGTAATCCATCAATATACTTGGCTCTGTGTTCAATTTTATCTAATTCGGCTTGATACTCGACATAAGTTTGTGTGTCATTTTTAGACGGAGGCATCGGATAATGAGAATATTTCGGAATGCGAGCGTGTTTCTTGGCAAATTCATTTAGGTGGTCTTCTTTTAAAAGAACGGTATCAAGGGCAATATCCCTCAATGAAATATCCCAATCAAATGCCACATCGCTTCGGAACACATACCTTGAGAATAAATCGGCAGTAATCACCACATTGGTTGGGAATTGACTTTCCTCTAAATCATCATACTGGCTGCCACCCATTCCTTTTTTCCGAACATTGTTGAGGAAATAGGTCATTTTATCGGTATTGAGCCATATTTCTTTAAACTGCATATTTTGAAGCGGTTTTGTTTCGTGCCGTTCCAAAAACTCCAAACATCTTCGATAAACAAATTCTAATTTATCGTAATAGGTACCTCTCCCAATTTCCAAAAGTTCGCAAGTTCT
This sequence comes from Geobacillus sp. PLS 41, assembly GCF_056494105.1. NCBI lineage: Bacteria > Bacillati > Bacillota > Bacilli > Caryophanales > Anoxybacillaceae > Geobacillus > Geobacillus sp. PLS 41. Next base: position 2,462,237 of record NZ_CM151395.1, read on the forward strand.
GGTAATCGGAACCCGACTTAACAATAACTTTGTAAACCAAAGAAGAATATCACTTCGTTTTTGATTGTATGTGATAGATTGCTTACGGTTAGGTAATACATTGGTAAACTTCTTGCACGTCTTACATTGCCATCTTTGTGATTTACCTGTGCTTTTTCCACGTTTATAGAATGCCTTTGGTTCGTTAAAAGGCGTACAATCTTCCGCAATACAACAATCTTTATGAAATTGATAATCGGGTTCAACATCTTGGATACTGTTGATTCTGATTAATCGTTCAATTTCTTGTGCGATAGACCAATTCGATAGTGTTATGGCGTGGCAGTCCAAAGTAGCTCCTTTTGTTAGATTAATTGGGTCTGGATTGCATTTAATGGTTTTGTCCGTTCCAGTTCCTGATAATTTATACCGACTTGGTTTCCCTTTTGTTTCAAATCTTTCTTGAGGAAGACCGTGCCACTTACAATACGGATTGGAACAATGATTGTATTGAATTTTGTAGATGTTTCCGTTCCAAGTGAATTCAGTTGGTTTGAACAGTAAATCTTTGTATTTAGTTCCGAACTGCTTTGGTGTTAACAATTCGTAATCTTTTGTTCTTTCTGCTGTTTCTGCCATCGAAACAGGGGAATGTACATTCACAAGATTATCTTCTTTGGTAGCCAATCTCTTTAATTTAGCCAAAGTTATCGCTCTCCAATAAATATTCGATTTCCAGTTGTTTTACAATTCTTTTGTTATTTCGTTTTTTGCTAATCCATTTGATGAAATCTTTATCTTCTAACAAGTTGAGAAGAAATGTATCAACAACTTCGCTTTCCGTGTACTCAGTGTATTCTGAATAGGTTTTTATAATCGCTCTTACTCGCTCAGAAATAAGCCAATCAACACGACTCGCATTGTTATTTTTGGGCTTAATAAACTTCATTTTATTTACACCTCGCAATAAAAATCGTCATACATTTAGTATGTCCAATTAGCATCAATTTTAACACATATTTGGAATACTGTCTGTTGGTCAGCAGTCACTTGCTAATTAAGATGCTAATTATAATGCGATTAATGGTCATAAATTAAATAAAACATTGATATATCAAGAAACAAAAGGGAGTCCATTTCATATGCGAATTGGACTCCCTTTTGTATTACTTTTTTTAATTTTGTACTCAACAACCGAACCCGTTAGGCTTCTGCGCCGCTTCCTTTGTTTACGCTGATGGCGATTTATGCTTTTTTCCCTTTAAGAAAAACGCCATCATTAACGCCAATACCGTCAAGCCGGTGGCGACGAAAAAGGCGTCGTTGATCCCCTCGACCGTTGACTGTTGCTGCACAAGTCCATACAACAGCTGAGCGATCGCCTCATCACTTGGGATGGCCTGTTTCAGTTGGCCGACAAGGCTCATGAACAACGGATTGTTTTCCGTCATTTCATTGCGATAAGCTTCCACATGGAATTTCGTCCGGTTGGACATGATCGTCACCAAAAACGCCGTCCCGAGCGAAGCAGCCACTTGGCGAATCGTATTCGACATCGCCGTGCCGTGGCTGTACAGATGGCGCGGCAAGGCGTTTAACCCTTCGGTCATAATCGGCATCCCGAGCATCGACATGCCGAACATGCGGAAAATGTAAAGCCAAATCAACTGGCTGTATGGCGTATCCATCGTCAGCTTGCTGAATTCCCACGTCGTCACGGCGGTGATGATCAAGCCAACGATAGCGAGCATCCGCGCGCCGATGCGGTCAAACACCCAACCAGAGATCGGCGACATCACCGCCATGACGATCGCCCCCGGCAGCAACAGCAAACCGGCATCGAGCGGCGTAAAGCCGCGCAAGTTTTGCAAATACACCGGAAGCAAGACCATGGCGGCAAACATCGCCATGTTAATGACCGAACCGATGACGGTCGCCAACGTAAACACTGGGTAGCGGAACACACGGAAATTGAGCACCGGATGCTCCGAGCGCAGCGAACGCCATGTGAACATGATGAGGAACAAGGCGCCGATGACAAGCGAAACAACCACTTCCGTCTCGCCCCATCCTTTGCTTCCGGCCTCGCTGAAGCCATACAGAACGCCGCCAAACCCGATCGTGGAGTAGACCGCCCCTTGCACGTCCAGCACTGGATTGCCTTTACGCGGCGTATGTTTCAGCCAGACGGAGGCAAGCACAATGTCTAAAATCGCGATCGGCAACACGACGTAAAACAACAGCCGCCATGTATAATGTTCAACGATCCAGCCAGACAGCGTCGGCCCGACCGCCGGCGCAAACATCATGGCGATTCCGACCGTTCCCATGGCCACCCCGCGGCGTTCCGGCGGGAAAATCGACAACATAATGACCATCATCAGCTGCATAATAATGCCGGCCCCGACCGCTTGTGTCAACCGCCCCGTGAGCATGACGGCAAACGACGGAGCGATCGAGCAGACAAACGCGCCGATGGCGAAAAACGACATGCCCGATAAAAACAACCGTTTCGCTGGAAACTTGGCGATTAAAAACGGGCTGATCGGGATGAGCACTCCGTTGACGAGCATATAGCCGGTCACGAGCCATTGAATCGTCGACGTTTCCACGTTGAAATCTTGCATCATATGCGGCAAGGCGACGTTGATCAACGTTTGATTCAAAATGGCGACAAACGCACCAAGCATGACCGTCGCCACAACCTTGCCGCGGCTGCCGATATCCCCAAGGCCGCCTTGACCGGCTGGAGCGGCCGGACGCCCATCCGTTCCTGTCGACGGCTCTGCTTTCGTTTCCGCTAACGGTTGAGCGTTGGCTTCCGCCGCTTCATCTGCCGCCTTCACCGCGGCTGAAGCCGGCTTGCGGCGGCGCAGCGCGATGTTGACCGCCGCCAAGACCAAAACGGCAAACACAATATAACCAATGACAAATGCTGTCATCCTCAATCACCTACTTATGGATGCGGACGGTGACGTTCATGCCCGGCACAAGTCCGGCTCCGCTGTAATTGTCAATGGAAATCGTAACGGGAATCACTTGGGTCACTTTCGTGTAGTTGCCGGTCGCATTGGAACTTGGCAACAGGCTGAACGTATTCGCTGTCGCGTTGCCGATTTTTTCGACTTTGCCGCTGAATTTGCGATCCGGATACGCATCGACATAAATATCGACGTCTTGCCCGATTTTCACGTCTTCAATATCCGTCTCTTCAATATTCGCCGTCACCCACAAATCGTTCAAATCAAACCCGCGGGCCAGCGGCATCCCCGCGGCGACAAACGAGTCCTTGACTGCGTTTTGCTGCACGATCGTCATCCGATGCGGCACTGTCACCGGAATCGTTGTTTTGCCGTCAAACACCTCGCCGATTTCTTCCCCAGCTGAGAAGGTTTTTCCCGTGTCGCCCCGCCAGGATGTCAGCTTCCCGGACAGCGGCGCAGCGACGGAGATGACCTGGCCGTCGATGCGGGCGTTGTCCGTTTTAATGTAGTTCGTTGCTTCATTCACATAGTAGTAGGCGGCAAAGCCTCCACCGACAAGCAAAATGAGCACAATGATGTTCAGCGCAACCAATCGTTTCACGTTCACCGTCTATTCCTCCCCGAGTAAAATCGCTTTAATTTTTTCATGAAGATGCAAAAACTGTTCAATCTCCTCTGGAGAGACGAGTTCTTGAATGCGGCCAAGCCGCCGGCGCAGCACCGACTGCTCGCCAAACGCTTCCGACACCGTCTCTTTTCCTTTTTCCGTCAAACTCAAAATGACCGCGCGCCGATCTTGCTTCGACGGCTCTCGGACAACAAGGCCGGCGCCGACGAGCCGGTCAACCGTGCCGCTGACATTGCTGTTGCTTAAGTTTAATTTTTCCGCCAAGTCATTCAGGCGAATATGCTCTTTTTTCAGCAGCGTATATAAGACGATCAGCTGCACCTCTGTCACCCCGACGCGGGCGGCGTCCTCGCGGATGAGGCGATAAAGCGCCTTTTGCGTCCGGAAGACAGCGTACATGATGTCCCGGCTGATCCCTTCCATTCATCCCCCCTCCTTGCCTCATCTTTCTTGTTGGAATAGTTTCAATACGAATTATTCCTGCACGAAATATGATTATAACATGAAAACAGGGAAAATCAACTATATTGTTTCATGTCTTTTTGAGAAAACATACGCAACGAAAAAAGAGTCCAACCGGATGTTTTGCATCCAGTTGGACTCTTTTGCCAACTCCTCATTCGTGAATCCGCGCCGCTGTTGCCGTTGGCTGAATGCAGTTTCTCAACCACGCTCCACCAGGTGGGTGTTCGCAGAAGCGTTCCTGTCGTCCCCGCAGACGAATAAGGGGCATGACATTCCCGCTTCAATGTAGAACTCCCTTTTGATTGCCATCGGTTGAAACTTCATTCTACAACGCACAACGCAGCAGCGGATTGGTGATTATTATCATACACAATCTTTCTTCGTTTGACAAGGGGGACGTTTATCCAGTTTTTTCAAACCGGATACACCCCGTGTTTCCGCTCGGAAAAGACCATATATTTGGACATATACGCGGCAAACCGCCGGATGAGTTCGTCGCGCAAGTCGTTCGGCGCGACGATGCCATCAACGACCAATTCAGAAGCGAGCCGGTAGATATCGATGTCGCGCCGGTATTCCTCGCGTTTTTGTTCGACAAACGCCGGCCGCTCTTCCGGCGGCAGCTCGGCGATTTTGTTCGCATAAACGGCGTTGACGGCCGCCTCCGGCCCCATGACGGCGATTTGCGCGTTCGGAAGCGCGAGGCAGCAGTCCGGTTCAAACGCCGGGCCGGCCATGGCATACAACCCGGCGCCGTACGCTTTGCGGACGATGACCGAGATCTTCGGTACGGTGGCTTCCGCCATGGCGGCGATCATTTTCGCCCCATGGCGGATGATGCCGGCCCGCTCGACCTTCGTGCCGATCATAAAGCCAGGGACGTCGGCCAAAAACAGAAGCGGGATATGGAACGCGTCGCAAAGCGTGATGAATTTCGCCGCTTTATCAGCCGAATCGTGGAACAATACGCCGCCTTTGACGCGCGGCTGGTTGGCGATGATGCCGATCGGCTGGCCGTTAAGGCGCGCCAGTCCCGTAATGATTTCCGGCGCAAACAGTTTTTTGATTTCGCAAAACGATCCTTCGTCAATGATTCGCTCAATCAAATCATACATGTTGAACGGCGCATTTTGGTTTTCCGGCAAAATGTCTTCGATCGTTTTGTCGAACGATTTCGGCGGCTTCGCCTCGACCACCGGCGGTTTTTCGCCGTAATGGGACGGAAAATATGACAAATAACGGCGCGCATAGGCAATCGCTTCTTCTTCGGTTTTCACGAGCACGTCGCCGCAGCCGGAGACGGTGCAATGCATGCGAGCGCCGCCCATCTCTTCGAGCGTGACTTTTTCCCCAATCACCATTTCCGCCATGCGCGGCGAGCCCAAGTACATCGAGGCGTTGCCCTCGACCATGATGACGATGTCGCAAAACGCCGGAATATAAGCGCCGCCGGCTGCTGACGGGCCAAACAACAGGCACACTTGCGGCACTTTGCCGGACAGCTTCACCTCATTGTAAAAAATGCGCCCTGCCCCGCGCCGGCCGGGAAACATTTCGAGTTGGTCCGTAATGCGGGCGCCGGCCGAGTCCACCAAATAAATGATCGGGCAGCGCAGTTTTTCCGCTGTCTCTTGAATGCGGATGATTTTTTCGACGGTGCGCGCTCCCCATGAGCCGGCTTTGACCGTCGAATCGTTCGCCATCACGCAGACGGTGCGGCCGTTGATTTTGCCGATCCCGGTCACCACCCCGTCAGCCGGCAGGCCATCCGCCAAACAGTTGGCAAACAAGCCGTCTTCCACTTCCAAGCCATCGTCAAGCAGCAAATTCAGCCGCTCGCGGACAAACAATTTCCCTTGGGCCGCATTTTTTTCATGATATTTTGGCGCCCCGCCTTTCTTGATTTCCGCCGCTCTTTTCTCCAGCTCCGCTGCGAGCGTGTCTTGCTGATTGGCTGTTTCCTTCATCTCTTTGTTTCCCCTCCTTGTTTTGATAGATCTTGCTGTTCCATCCCGCTTGTTCGGCTGGAGCAAGGTTGGATGCCGTGTTTTATTTATCGCTGTGAAAAGGCCGATGCGGCGCAAGCGCTCCGTGCGGCTTCCTCCTTCCAAACCGCCCCCTCCTTGTCCAAGCGGGCTTACTCGCCTTTGTACACCGGCTTCCGCTTTTCTTTAAACGCCTGCAATCCTTCCAACCGGTCTTTCGTCGGAATGGTCGCCTCATAGGCGAGCTGCTCAATCGCGAGGCCCGTCTCCAAATCAACGTTGAATACGCTTTGGATCGCCCGTTTCGCCTGACGGACGGCTATCGGCGCATTGTCAGCGATTTGCTGCGCGAGACAAAGCGCACGCTCCATCAGCTCGGCGCGCGGCACGGCGTATTCGACAAGGCCGATTCGCTCGGCTTCCTGCGCTGTAATCCGTTTGGCGGCAAAAATCAACTCTTTCGCTTTGCCGAGGCCGACAAGGCGCGGCAGCCGCTGCGTCCCCCCCGCTCCCGGAATGATGCCGAGCGACGTTTCCGTCAGCCCGAGCTGGATATCGTCGGCGGCAAACCGGATGTCGCAGGCGAGCGCCAGCTCAAGCCCCCCGCCAAAGGCCGAGCCGTTTAACGCGGCAATGACCGGCTGCGGCACTTTCTCGACCTCGTTGATCGTTTTGCTGATTAAAGCGACGGCCTGACGGACTTCGGTTTCGTTCATCCCTGCCCGCTCTTTCAAATCGGCTCCGGCGCAAAACACTTTGTCTCCGGCCCCGGTCAAAATGACGACGCGCACGTCTTTTTGAAATTTGATTTCTTGCAAAAGCGCACCAAGCTCCAACAAAAGCGCTCTAGAAAGCGCGTTGGCTGCTTCCGGGCGGTTTAATGTCACAATGGCGATGCCGTTTTCTTGTGTTTCAAACGATACAAGTGCGCTCACGTTTTCTCCCCCCTTATGATCCAACCGTTTGCAAATACCGGCTCGAAAGCGGGCGGCCGATTTTGTCGCGGATAAACAACGCCGCTTTCGTCAGCTGCTCGACATCGATGCCGGTTTCAATCCCCATGCCGTGAAGCATATATACTAAATCATCAGTGGCGACGTTTCCCGACGCTCCGGGAGCGTACGGACAGCCGCCAAGGCCGCCAAGCGAGCTGTCAAACGTCGTAATGCCCATCTCCATCGACACCAAAATGTTGGCAAGCGCCGTTCCTCTTGTATCATGGAAATGCATGGCAATCCGTCCGGCCGGAAAGCGGCGAAGCACCTCAGCAAGCACGTCCTCCACTTGCTTGGGCGTCGCGACGCCGATCGTATCGCCAAGCGACAGTTCGTCAACCCCCATCGCCAACAACCGATCCGCCACCATCAGCACTTGATCGACGGCAACTGCCCCTTCATACGGGCAGCCAAAGACGGTGGAAACGTAGCCGCGCACCGTTTTGCCTGCTTGTTTTGCCGTTTGCACGACCGCTTCCAGCACCGGAAATGTGGCAGCGATCGTTTTGTTAATATTTTTTTGGTTGTGCGTTTCGCTCGCTGACATAAAGACGCCGACTTCGTCAATCCCCGCGGCCAACGCCCGCTCAAGCCCTCTTTCGTTCGGCACGAGCGCCGCATACGTGACGCCGGCTTTTCGGCCGATGCCGGCTGCGACCTCAGCGGCATCGGCGAGCTGCGGGATCCATTTCGGATGGACGAAGGAAGTCACCTCAATGTACGACAGCCCCGTTTCGGACAATAAGTTGATCCACGCGATTTTATCGGCGGTCGCGATCGGCGCTGCTTCGTTTTGCAGGCCGTCGCGCGGGCCGACTTCTTTGATCGTCACCTTTGCCGGCCATCGGCTCATGCTCTGCTCCCCCTTTATTCAATCTCGACAAGCACGTCGCCTTCGTTTACGAAATCTCCTTCCTGCACGTGGATGTGCTTCACGACGCCGGACGCCTCAGCCGCAATCGGAATCTCCATTTTCATCGATTCTAAAATGATGACATCTTGGCCTTCTTCTACATGATCCCCGACAGCCACCAATAATTTCCATACACTTCCAGCCATTGTTGCCGTTACTTGGGTCATCGTGTCTTCCTCCGTTTCTGCTTCATTTTGCTTTTGCTGGCTTCCAATGCTTCGAAAGGAAATCGGTCGTCGTATCCCCCGCTTGAAACGCCGGATGGGACAACACGGCCTCAAGCAGCGGAATGTTCGTTTTAATCCCTTCCACGCGATAGTGTCGAAGCGCTTCGAGCAAGCGTTCAATCGCCGTTTGCCGATCCGGTCCTTTGGCGATTAGTTTGGCGATCATCGGATCATAAAACGGCGTAACCGCGGCGCCGCTTTGAACCGCCGTTTCATGACGAATCCATTCGCCTTGTGGGGCGGAAAACGCCGTAATGCGGCCGGGCGACGGGTAAAACGTGTTCGGGTCTTCGGCATAAATGCGCACTTCAATGGCGTGACCGTCGCGGCGAATCTCTTCTTGTTTATAGCGGAGCGGCTCGCCGGCGGCGATGCGCAGCTGCTCTTCGACGATGTCGATGCCGGTGATTTCTTCTGTCACCGGGTGCTCGACTTGCAGCCGAGTGTTCATCTCAAGAAAATAAAAATTTTTCTGTTCATCGACGAGAAATTCAATGGTACCGGCATTTGCATAACCGATGTAACGCGCAGCCCGCACCGCCGCCTCCCCCATCTTCCGCCGCGTCTCTTCATCCAAAAACGGCGACGGCGCCTCTTCGACCACCTTTTGATGGCGGCGCTGGATCGAACACTCGCGCTCCCACAAGTAGACGCAGTTGCCGTAGGAATCAGCGAGCAGCTGAATTTCAATATGGCGCGGGCGATCGATATATTTTTCGATATACATCGTCCCGTCGCCGAAAAACGAAGCCGCCCGTTTTTGGCTCCCTTCAAACGCTTGGCGCAGCTCGGCTTCGTCGCGGGCGATATGCATGCCGATGCCGCCGCCGCCGGCTGACGCCTTCAGCATGACTGGATACCCAATCGAAGCCGCCGCTTTGGCCGCTTCATCGGCGCTATCAAGCGCAAAGGAGACGCCTGGGACGATCGGCACGCCGGCTTGTTCCATCGTCCGCCGCGCTTCGATTTTGCTGCCCATCGCCGCGATGACGTCCGCCTTCGGACCGATGAAGACGATTCCTTCTTCCTCGCAGCGGCGGGCAAACGCTGGATTTTCCGACAACAGCCCGTAGCCGGGATGGATCGCCTCCGCTTTCGCCGTTTTGGCAACCTCTATGATTTTTTCGATATTTAAATAGCTTTCCGCGACGCGCGGCTTGCCGATCAAATACGCCTCATCCGCGAGCGAGACGTGGAGCGAATCCGCATCCGCTTCGGAATAGACGGCGACGGTCCGGATGCCGAGCTTTTGGCACGTGCGGATGATGCGGACGGCGATTTCGCCGCGGTTGGCAATCAATACTTTCGAAAACATCGTCTCACCCTTTCACGAAAACTGAGAATGCCGCCGGGCGGACGAAACCGCCCGGCACGGCGGTTTACGTCGTCAAGCCGAGGCGCTGTTTCGCCATTTCCCGCAATTTGAATTTCTGAATTTTCCCAGATGCCGTCATCGGGTACGAGTCGGTAAATTCGATATAACGCGGGATTTTATGCCGGGAAATGTGGCCGCGGCAAAACTCGCGAATCTCCTCAGCCGTCGCCGTTTCGCCGTCTTTTAAGATGATCCACGCCATCACTTCTTCACCGTATACCTCATCCGGCACGCCAACGACTTGGACGTCCAAAATTTTCGGATGTTTGTATAAAAACTCTTCGATTTCACGCGGATAAATGTTTTCGCCGCCGCGGATGATCATATCTTTCAGACGGCCGGTGATGCGGAAGTAACCGTTTTCATCCATCGTCGCCAAATCGCCGGTATGCAGCCAGCCGTCTTGGTCGATCGCTTCATTTGTCGCTTCCGGGTTGTTGTAATACCCTTTCATGACATGATAGCCGCGCGTGCACAGCTCCCCTTGCACACCGGGCGGCACTTCCTTGTTCGTTCCCGGCTCGACGATTTTCACCTCGACGCCCGGCAAGGCGCGGCCAACCGTTTCGACACGCAGCTCAAGCGGATCGTCGGTGCGCGTTTGCGTGATGACTGGGGACGCTTCCGTCTGCCCGTAGGCGATCGTAATGTCTTTCATCCCCATTTTCTCGATGACCGCCTTCATCACTTCGACCGGGCAAGGGGAGCCAGCCATAATGCCCGTGCGCAGCGACGACAAATCGTATTTGGCAAAATCCGGGTCGTTGAGCTCGGCGATGAACATCGTCGGCACGCCGTGAAGCGCCGTGCACCGCTCCGCTTCCACCGTCTCGAGAACCCGCTTCGGATGGAACTCCACAACCGGCACCATCGTCGCCCCGACCGTCACGCATGCAAGCGTGCTCATGACGCAGCCGAAGCAATGGAAAAACGGCACCGGAATGCACAATCGATCGCCTTCGCCAAGTCCCATGCATTGCGCCACTTGGTGGGCGTTGTTGACGATGTTGTAATGCGTCAACATCACCCCTTTCGGGAATCCAGTCGTCCCGGACGTGTATTGCATGTTGATCACATCGTGCGGGTCGAGGCTCTCCATCCGTTCATCGAGTTCTTCTTCCGATACGTCGTGCGCCATCGCCAAGATGTCGTTCCATGTAAACATGCCCGGGTGCCGTTTGTCGCCAAGAAAGACCACGTTTTTCAGCTTCGGCAGCCGTTTCGATTGCAGCTGTCCGGGCGCTGATGTGCGCAACTCGGGAACGATTTCGTACAAAATATCGATGTATGACGAATCGCGGTATTGCTCGATCAAAAACAGTGTTGTCGAGTCGGACTGCCGAAGCAAATACTCAAGCTCCGCCGCGCGGTAGTTCGTATTGACCGTCACGAGGACGGCTCCCATTTTGCCGGTCGCAAACTGGCAGGCGATCCATTCCGGAACGTTCGTCGCCCAAATGGCGACATGCTCCCCTTTTTCGATGCCAAGCCGCATCAACCCGCGCGCAACGAGGCGGCAATAGTCGTTAAACTGCCGATACGTCAGACGCAAGCCGCGGTCGGCATACACGACCGCCTCGCGATCCGCATATTGCCTGGCTCGCTCTTCCAACAATTTCCCCACCGTCACCGTCAACATCGGCCGTTTCCTCCCCTTTGTCCGAATTCATTGTTATGGATATGCAGGCATTTCCGCTTTTAGCATCCCAGTTGGCGGGCGATGACGAGCCGTTGGATTTCTGATGTGCCTTCGCCGATTTCCATGAGCTTGATATCCCGCAAATGGCGCTCAACGCCGTACTCTTTCATATAGCCGTATCCGCCGTGAATTTGAATCGCCTGGTTGCAGACGCGGAACCCCATTTCCGACGCAAACAGCTTGGCGAACGATGCTTCTTTTGTAAACGGTTTCCCTTGGTCTTTCAACCAAGCCGCCTTGTACACCATATTGCGGGCAAGCTCAATTTCCATCGCCATGTCAGCGAGCTTAAACTGGATCGCTTGAAACTTGGAAATCGGCTGGCCAAACTGAACGCGTTCTTTCGCGTATTGAAGCGCTTTCTCAAACGCCGCTTGCGCGATGCCGACGGCTAAAGCTGCGATGGAAATGCGGCCGCCATCAAGCGTGTACAAAAACTGTTTAAACCCTTTTTGCGGGTCGCCCAAGACGTTTTCTTTCGGCACGCGGACGTTCTCGAAAACAAGCTCGCACGTATTGGACGCGCGCACGCCCATCTTGTCGTAATTCGAACGGATCGTAAATCCTGGGGAGTCAGTTGGCACGATGAGAGCGGTGATGATGTTTTTGCCGCGCGCATCTTTGCCTGTCACGGCGGTGACAATGACTTGCCGCGCGTATTGGGCGTTCGTGATCCAGCATTTTTCGCCGTTGATGACATATTCATCGCCGTCCAGCACCGCGGTCGTGCGCGTGCCGCCGGCGTCCGATCCGGCGTTCGGCTCCGTGAGCCCAAAAGCGCCAAGCGTCTCTCCTTTGGCCATCGGCACGAGCCATTTTTGTTTCTGCTCCTCTGTTCCAAAGTAATAAATGGGACTCGCCCCAAGTGACACGGCGGCCGCATAGCTTAGCCCGGTGCCGCCGCAGGCGCGGCCGATTTCCTCAACGGCGATGGCATACGAAATCGTATCGCCTCCAGCGCCGCCGTATTCTTCCGGAAACGGCAAACCCAATAGCCCCAACTCGCCCATTTTGCGGAAGACATCCAGCGGAAAATGCGCCTCTTCATCCCATTTCGCCGCGTATGGGGCAATTTCCTTCTCAGCAAAGTCGCGAACCATTTCTTTAATCATTTGTTGCTCTTTTGTTAATGAAAAATTCATCCTGTCCCTCTCCCCCATAGAAAATGTTCTATCATTTGAACCGACTAGTCGGTTTTAGTAAGAAAACGAGTGTAAACGGTTTTGATTTTTGAAGCGTTTTCAAAACCGACTAGTTGGTCTGTATACGATCAACAACTTATTCGGCGGCCGGCCGCAACAAAAACCGCGCCGCCGCTGGGTTTTCTGGTGTGCGGAGCACCGCATGCAAAATGAAATCGGCAAAATACGCCGCGATCTCCTCAATTGACAACGGACCATCCGGATTGTACCATTTGTATGTCCAGTTGACCATGCCGATAATGGACATGCCAGTAATCTCCACCGACAGCTCCGGACGAAACTCGCCGGCCTCGATTCCCTCGCGGATGACGCGAAAAATAATTTGTTTAAATTCTTCGCGCTTTTCATTGATCGGTTCGGCGTATTCCGGTTTTAAGTACGTGCTTTCCTGGTAAAACACGGTGATGTGTGGTTTATACAAATGAAACACTTTGACAAACGACTGAACGATGGCGTACAAGCGCTCGGTCGGCGTAGGGAAGCCCTCATACGCCTCCTGCGCTTTTGTCAGCGCATACGTAATAAAGACGTCATGAATATGGTAAAGCAACTCGTCTTTTGATTTAAAATTATGGTAAAACCCGCCTTTCGACGTATCGCTTTCCGCGACGATGCGGTCGACCGTCACGCCATGGTAGCCATATTTCTCAAACAAATGAAGAGCGGTGTCGATAATGCGGTCTCGAAGCGGTTTCTCTGCCATAACAGTCTCCTTCGCCTGAACTGTAAAACATTTCGAAAAAAGCAAAATCTTCTTCTTGTTTATTAAGATACTCGACAGTTGCAGCCATTGTCAACAAAAATCGTTCCGGCGCCCGAAAAATGGAGGCGTCTTTCGCCGCACATCGTCCGATCGGCTGCGCGAGCCCTATCCCCTAGCCGCACGAACTGAAACAAAACAGATGACCTATACATAATCACGGCCGTTTTTCCAAAAGATAAAAACCGGAGGTGGCTTTCATTGGAACCGATGCTATGCCCAAACTGCAAAACGAACCGGACGCGGTTTCATCTCATTGAGCAGCACCCGCGTGCGGTCAAGCTCGATCCGCACACCGGCGACATCGAGCACGAATACACAAACGAAGCGCTCGAACCGTTCCATCTCCCGTACCGCGGCCCGAGCTACCGCGTCCAATGCGGCGTCTGCGGGCTGATCGAAGATGCGGACATGTTCATTCAGCGCGCAAAATCGTCTCCATTGAGGTGATTCCATATGGCGAACAAAAAACAAACACCTTCTTCCATCGTAGACCAAAAACAGCTCGTCAACGACAAGGCAAAAGCGATGCAAGAGCGCGGCGGCGAGCACATTCGCCGCGGCACGCCCAACGGCGCAGACGGACAATAACCGCCAGCCTGCTTTTGTACACAAGCAAGCTGGCGGGACTTCCGCCCTTCTAACGGTACATCGCCCACAATCCGATATCGCGAAAACCAAGGCGATGGTAAATGCGGCCGGCGGTTGGATTGTCGTAAAACAAGCACGGCATCTTCCCTTCAGCGAGCAAATCGCAAACGAGCTTCGCCACGATGGCGCTCGCATATCCTTTCCCGCGATGTCCTTGATCCGTGCAGACGCCGACGATCATCGCCGACAATGAGTTTTCCGCTGATGTCGATGCGGCGGCCACCATTCGGCCGTCTTGTTCAATGTAGTACGTTCTAGCTGAATTGGTTTCCATCCCTTTCACTAGCATATCGCGGGACGACGGCCTCGTTTCAAATTCGGCAATGCGGCGCCGCAAGTCGAGAATCCGGTCGACATCGGCCAATTCGGCTTTTTTGACGGCGAACGCCCCCATTTCTTGACGGGCGTATTCATCCGTCCGACACTCGCAAAAGTAAAGCGTTCGCTTCTCCCCAAGCGGCAGCCGCTCTTCGAACTGCCTGGCAATGTCCGCCTTGCCGGACAGCTGGATGGACGATGATTGGGCTGTCTCGCGGATGAGACGAGCAAAGCCATCGGCATCAAAATCGCCAGGCGCGTACGGAATGTAGGAATCGTAATAACGGAGCAGCACCGCCTTCAGCGAGCCGGCATCGTCAAACTGCCCCCAAACGTCTTGGAAATCGGCGTCATAGCCAAACGACTCAATATCGCCGATGATAAATAAATTGAACGACGGATCTTGCCGCAAAAACGAAAATACTTGTTGATCGTCTTCGGCCGTTAACCGGCGAATCATAGAATTCCCCCGCTTTTCGAATGATATTTTTTCCATTATACTATGAATCATCCCTGTTGCCAATGGCATTTGTGGCGTCAAACCGAGAGGACTGCCGATGCCCCTAAGTCTGCATCGGCCAACTGCAAAGAAAGGAGGAAGCCCGCTCTCAAAAAAGCGAGGCGACGATGCCGATGAAGTTTACTGACGATCTGTACGAATACTATAAAGATCGACTGACCGGAGATGAAGAAGACGCCGAAGCGGTGGCGATGTCGATTTTGGATGAACTCGACCGCCGCGATGTGCTCAAGCTGATCGGTGAGATGACTGATGAAGAGCTGCTTGGCATGTTCGGTTTGTATGTCCTGGAAAGCTTGAAAGCGAAAATGGCCCGCGAAGGCCTCGGCGCGACGCGGCCGCAAGATGCGCCGCGCGTGCATTGACAAAACAAAACGGCTGTCCCCCATGTCATAAGGAACAGCCGTTATGTTGGGCAAATGATGGTTTCGTATTCATCCTATTTCGCGCAGGAGACTCCCACTTCAACGACCAAAGGGAGTAAGTGGGAGAGGAATGTGCGTTCCCCCTTTCTTTTGTGTATGATATAATAAAGGCATGGAGAAAACCGTTCAATAAAGGCACTCCAATAACGGCTGCTCGATGGATGGAGTTGGTTGCAGGAAACGTTGCAACCGTAAAACATCGAGCGTAGGTCTGTCTGTTGTGTGTGGAAGCCAAGTACTGCCAACAGACACACCGAGAGAATCGGTAACGATGCAGGCATGACCTGCGTCGTTGGGCAGTCGTCAACCTGCCCCCTGATGCAACCCCAAGTCAAGGAAGGAGGACGAAGTCCGTTTGCACTTCTGGGGAGTTGCAAGCCCCCACTTCAAGCGTTCGCGAAGTGGGGGTAGTTGACTTGGCAGCCCTGTGAACATGATTTCCAAGACGGCTTTTCCACTGTTTGCTTAACAGACAGTGGCGAAACACAAACCGTTTTCCATCGCGCGCTCATCGGTAAAACTGTACATCGTAGCCTTCTTTCAACAACACTTGGTAGATTTGCTGAATGTGGTCTTCGTTTTTTGTCTCGAGCGAAAAGTGAATTTCCGCCTGACCTGGCAGCACTTTGGCGCCGATGCGCTGATGATGAATCGACATCACGTTTGCCTCAAGCTCCGCAATAATGCGCAGCAGCTTGTTCAACTGGCCCGGCTTGTCGGAGATGACCGTTGTAAACGTAACGAATCGCCCGGCTTCGACGAGCCCCCGCTCGATGATGCGGGAAATGAGCGTCACATCGACGTTGCCGCCGCTTAAAATGGCGGCGACTTTTTTGCCGCGAAACGGCAGCTTTTGATACAACAATGCCGCCAGCGGACAAGCTGCCGCCCCTTCGATCAACAGCTTGTTCCGCTCGAGCACATACAGCATCGTCCGCGAAATTTCCGCCTCTTCCACGCATACAACGCCATCGACGTATTGCTCAATGTATTGGTACGTAATATTGCCCGGCTTTTTCACGGCAATCCCATCGGCGATCGTATTCGATGCGGCAATGGAGACGGGCTGTTTATGGCGTATGGCCGCCGTCATGCCGGGGCAAGCCGATGACTCAACGCCGTACACTTCAACCGACGGCTTCAGCTGTTTTAACGTAAGCGCCACCCCCGCAAGCAACCCGCCGCCGCCGACTGGACAAAGAACGACATCGACGTCGGGAAGCTGCTCGATCAGCTCTAAGCCGATCGTCCCTTGGCCGGCCATCACCGCCAAGTCGTCAAACGGATGAACAAACGTCATCCCCCGTTCACGCTGCAACTCTAACGCATATTCCAAAGACTCGTCAAACACATCGCCGTACAGCACGACTTCCGCCCCGTAGCTTTTCGTCGCTTCAATTTTGCTGAGCGGCGCGCCTTTTGGCATGACGATCGTGCACGGAATATGAAGCATGCCGCTCGCATAGGCGACCCCTTGGGCGTGGTTGCCGGCCGAAGCGGCGATGACGCCGCGCGCCCTCTCTTCTTCCGTGAGCGACATAATTTTATTGAATGAACCTCTTACTTTAAACGAGCCCGTTTTTTGCAAATTTTCGAGTTTCATATATACATCATTGCCAGACAGCCGGCTGAACGTTTGCGAATGCTCAAGCGGCGTTTGATGGACGATGCCTTTCATTTTCGCTCGCGCTTGTTCAATGTCTGCTAATGTCAACATCATCAAACCACCCTTTCTGATCGGCGATCGGTTCGTTTTCGCTCCGTTTTATTATATACAAAGCATTTCGCCGCCGACAAATGTTGCTTTTCTTTTGGATGGTCACTCTTTTTATTGATTATTTAGCACATAGTTTTTTATTATAAAATATATTGTTGAACGAACCCATCACTGCGATCCGTTGCATTTTGTCAGCTGCTTGAAGGTAGGGGATTTGACAAAAACCATCGCAAAACCGATTCTTTTCCAGTTGAGAAACTGTGTACAATCGTCTTCTCTTTTTTGACGAACTTTGGCATGGTATGCAAAAACCATTTTTGTTCATTCCATTGATGATTTAGCACATTGTTTTATCAATTAGGAAATTCGTCTTCATTTGGCTGTGATCCATCAAAACCTAATAGCGCCAATGGAATCCTTCGCCCGTTTGATGGGAGAAAGCGGTTGGGAAGATCCACGATAGGCAAATGCGAGCGAATTTGCTAATATGAAAGAAAAGCATTCGGAATACGAAAGGATGAAGCGATTGTGACTAAAAAGTTGTACTATACAGCGCCGGATGTTGCCGCGTGGACAACGGCGATGACAAGCGTCCGCCAAGGCGGCGAAACATATGTCGTCAGGATGTCCGCCATAGCCAACGGAGGGCGGTTTTTGTAAAATAAAAAACGAAATGTGCAGCTAAGGAGTTTGGAAAGATGAACGATCGACTCGTACAATCGCAAATCGAAGAACTCGAACGAAAGCTGCGCGCTTATGAGCGGCTCATCGAAAAGCTTCCGTTTCCGTTCACCTTTGCCGATTATGAAAGTGGAATCGCCATCGAAAAAAAGCGCGGCGACGTCCGGCCGCACCTTCGCACCATTCCGCCGTCCCTTGAAAAGGAAGCCAAATGGCAGTGGGATATTGACTTGCATCGCGACGTACCGTTTGAAAAAGTGGAAGCCTTTTTGACGCCGTTGCTCGATCTCGTTCCGCACCACATTGTCTTTGTCGACGCTCAAGGGATCATCACGCTTTGCAATTTGCAGGCGGCTGTTGACACCGGCGTGGATCGCGATGCCATCATCGGCAAACATATTCGCGAGCTGCTGAAGCTCCCTGATGAGCTGATCGCGACGCTCGAATCGCTTGAAAAAGGCGAGCCGCTTTACAATTACGAAGTGCTCGACCGATTTTACGGGATCGTCAACACCCGTTTTATTTACAACGATGACGGATCGATCAAACGAGTCATCAGTATGTTTCAGTCGCTCAATATGATGAAAGAAACAGAAAAGCTGGCGGTCGCTGGCCGCATCGCCGCCGGCATCGCCCATGAAATCCGCAATCCGCTGACGACGGTGCGCGGATATTTGCAACTATTGAAAAGCGACTTGCCGGATCGCATCGCCTCGCTCGTTGAGCGGCTTTTAATTCCTGAGCTCGACCGGGCGAACGACATTATCACGGATTTTTTGAATATCGCCAAGCCGGCGGACGTCAAAATGGAGACGTTCAACTTGCACCGCTTTTTGCGCGACGATGTCGGCGTCCTATTGCAAAGCGAAGCGCTATTGCATAACGTCGACGTCCATTTTGACCTTGATGACCAGCTTGACGATTACGAAATGAACGGCGACCGCAGCCAGCTTTTGCAAGTGTTTTTAAACTTATTTCGCAACGCCGTGGAAGCAAAAGTGGCGAAAACGATGAGGGTGTCGATCTGCAGCCGAAAAATCAACCATCTCGTTCAGCTTCGCTTCTGCGACGATGGACCCGGCATTCCGCCGTCGGTCATCGACCATGTTTTCGATCCGTTTTTTTCAACGAAGGAAACGGGAACTGGGCTCGGCCTGTCATTATCGAAAAAAATCGTCGAACTGCATCGCGGGACGATGAAAGTGCAAAGCGACGCGCACGGCACATGTTTTTTGATCGAATTCCCGCTTTGCAGCCAACCGCCGTTTCTTTCGTCATAAATCGCTTCCGAAGAGGGGGCCATCCCAGCTTCGGAAGTGGGGAGATTGATGATTTAGAACAATGTATCACTTTATCACAGAAAAGGAGGAGCCATTATGGCAACGACCGCTCCGCCCAACGGCAAATGGCGGCGCCTGTTCGCCTTGTTTCTTCCCATTTTTGTTTCGCAAACCGGTCAATATGCCATGAACTTTGTCGATGTCGCCATGTCCGGTCATGCGAGCGCCGAAGATCTTGCCGGCGTCGCGATCGGCTCAAGCCTATGGGTGCCGGTGTTTACCGGCGCCGGCGGCATTTTGCTCGCCCTGTCCCCGATCGTCTCACACCATTTCGGCGCCGGACGGCATGACTCGATCACTCGCGCCGTCGCCCAGGCGCTCTACTTGGCTGTCGCGCTTGCTGTCGCCATTGTCCTGATCGGCGCCGCTGCCGTGCCGTTTATCTTGAAACAGATGTCTTTGGATGAAAACGTTCGGCATATCGCCTTTCATTATTTGCGCGCCTTGTCGTTTGGGATCATCCCTCTGTTTCTTTATTCTGTGCTCCGCTATTTCATCGATGCGCTTGGGCAAACGAAAGTGACGATGTGGATTACGCTCACCGCCTTGCCGGTCAATATGCTGTTCAACTGGTTGTTGATTTACGGGCATGGCGGATTTCCGCGCCTTGGCGGCATCGGCACTGGTTACGCGACGGCGATCACGTATGCGTACTGCTTCGCGGCCGCTGCCTTTGCCGCTTTGAAATTTCGGCGCTTGGCTCCCTATCGTGTACTCGTCCGTTTCTACCGTCCGTCATGGGCCGCATGGAAAGAGTTGCTGAAAACCGGGGTGCCGATCGGGTCGGCCATCTTTTTTGAAACGAGCATTTTCGCTGCTGTGACGCTGCTTGTCGGCCGGTTTGGCGCGGAAACGGTCGCCGCGCATCAAAGCGCCCTCAACTTCGCTTCACTGTTGTATATGATTCCACTCAGCTTATCGATGGCGCTGACGATCGCCGTGGGCGTTGAAGCCGGGGCCAACCGTTATGAAGCCGCCAAACAATATTGCTTGATCGGCATCACCCTCGCCTTGGCCGTCGCCGCCGCAGCAGCGCTGTTCCTTTCCGCCTTCCGCAGCCATGTCGCCCGGCTGTATACAAACGATCCGACAGTGGCGGCGTTGACAGGGAAGTTTTTGCTCTATGCGATCTTCTTTCAAGTTTCCGATGCCATCGCCGCTCCCATCCAAGGAGCGCTGCGGGGCTATAAAGAGGTAAACGCCGTTTTTTGGTCCGCTCTTCTCGCCTATTGGGGCGTTGGGCTTCCGCTTGGCTGCGCGCTCGCTCTACTGACTGCCGCCGGGGCGTTCGGCTATTGGATCGGCCTGATCGCCGGATTGGCAACGGGCGCGCTGTTTCTCAGCTTTCGCCTGCGGGCCGTTTGGCGCAGACATGACAGCGGGCGTGCGCCATGCGCCTTTTAAGAGGGAGCGGTCGATAAACAAGGATGTCCCGCCCAGTTCTAGGGACATCCTTTTTGTTGCAGCATGATGGATCATGCAGTCGACAAGGCCGGTTTCCCTTAGCCGACCTCGTTAGGCGACGGCTGCTGCTTCATATACTGTAATACATCGAGGTCGATTTTTCCTTTCTCCACTTGGCGCTCCTCAAAATTTTCTGTATGTATATACACGGTCAGCGCCTCATGAAGCGCCTCGCGATCCGCCGAGCGCTCTTTCGACAAATAACCGAGACGGACCAAGTGGGCGGCCACCTCTTCCTTTACCGTTCCTTCAATCGCTGCCACTTTTTCGGGACGCGGTTTCTCAAAGTAAAGCTGGCGCAACTGATACAAGCGAATAAGCTCCTCGATCGGCCGCGGGTGATCATCGACGCGCAAGTCGATATAACGGTCATTGTAGCCGCCATATCCCCCTCCTTCTTTCACGACAAGCAAGGCGGCCGACTGTTGCCCGCGGCGGTCGCCCCCCGCTGCCTGACCAGCTTGAAGCGCCTTTAACAATCGCTCGGCGAGCGGACCTTTTGTCTGCTCAAACGCCCTTCCCATTGCCAGCACCGTTTCCTCGCCGGCTAAAATATTGCCTTGAGCCGCATAGTTCGGCCCGGTGATGCCCCCGGCCCACGGGTAACATTTTTTCCCGGTGAACGTCGCCGCCCGTCCTTTCGCATCCACGATGCCGACTTGGCGCAAATCGCGCTCACTGTCATCGGCAACGAGCAACTCAAGCGTTTCTTGCGCCGATTTCCCTTTTGCCATCCATTCGAGGCCGCGCGGTCCGTACGACGTGTTGGCGTACGATTGCGTCGCCACCGCTCCGACGCCCGCTTTCGCCCACGGAACAACCGCACCAACGCCTAAAAATTTCGATTGAACAGCGATGCCAAGCTCCCCGGTCGCCGGATCGAACGCGACGATCGAAAACGTCGCGACGATGTCTTTTGCAATATGTGTCATTTCCCCGTCCTCCATATGCTTTCCATTTTCTCATCGTTTATGATTTCTCCACTTCCTTTCGTTGTTCCTGCCTGTTCACAAAAAAAGCGGGGGAAACAGCCGTTGCCCGGCCGTCTCCCCCCGCATGCCCATCATCCGCCTAGCACCATGTTGCCCCGACGATAATGAGCAAAATAAACAAAACGACGATCAGCACAAAGCCGTAGCCGTAGCCGCCGTAACCCGGATAACCGAAGCCATAGCCGCCCCAGCCCCAGCCGCCATAAAAGCCATATGGCATATTCGTCACCTCCTTGCTAGCAAGTAAGAGGCATCAGTACACCCAACCACCGATACATGCACATCCGACAATAATCAACAAGATGAACAGAACGACGATCAACGCGAATCCGCCGCCGTAAGCTGCACCCATTTGCCAGCACCTCCTTCGTTTTTGTACTAGTAGACTATTCAGAAGCCGAGGAAATGGTTAGATGTTTCGGCAAAAATGGGTATTTGCCGCAACGTAAAAAAAAACGGTCCATCCGCGGACCGATGTTATGCTCCGAGCGAGTTTCGCTTCCATTTTTTCCGCCCCGGCGCTTGCTTGATTTGAACAGCGGAAAACAAAATAAGCGCCGTCCAGATGCAGCTAAACGCATAAAAATGCGCTTTCGTAAACGGCTCGCCGAACAAAAAGACGCCAAGGAGAAGGCTGATCGTCGGCGAAATGTATTGCAAAAAACCAAGTGTTGTCATTGACACACGCTTCGCCCCTTTGGCGAAATACAAAAGCGGCACGGCCGTCGCTGGCCCGGCTCCAGCCAACAGCGCCCATTGCCACCATTCGGCCGTCTTGACGAGGGCTGGCGTTTCGTTGTACACACATAATAAGTAAACGGCTGAAAGCGGCATGACGGCCATTGTTTCAAGCGTCAAGCCAATGGACGAGTCAACGCTGGCCAGTTTTTTCACTAAGCCGTAAAACCCGAACGTCAACGCGAGCGATATGGCGACCCACGGAAACGCGCCATATTCCGCCGTCATCGCCGCCACGCCGGCGGCGGCAAGAAAAACAGCGGCCCACTGCCCAACGCTCAACCGCTCGCGCAATACGATCGTCCCAAGCGCCACGCTGACAAGCGGGTTGATATAATAGCCGAGGCTCGTTTCAACGACATGATGATGATTCACCGCCCATATGTAGACAAACCAGTTGGCGCTGATGAGCACGGCAGCAGCGGCGATCCCCCATGCCTTAGCCGGCTTACGGCGCATCGCCCGAAGCTCCCGGCGGAAGGCGCCAAGCTGCCCATTCGCTGCCAGAAGGATGGCCATAAACACGAACGACCACACGATGCGGTGCGCCAAAATCTCAAGCGCCGGGCGCGCCTCTAGCAGCTTCCAGTACAGCGGCAATACTCCCCACAGCAAGTACGAAGCAGCCGTATACAAGATGCCTTGCTTTTCTTCGCTCCAATGCCCCACGTCGTCTTCTCCTTTTCCATGATCATTTCTGTTTCATTATACCGCCGCCGCTTCACTTTATCCATCAAAACACTCACCCGCATCGCTCGACGCGGTTGCCCAATGGAGAAGGGGCGCAGCTGAATATGAGCACCCGCCCCCTTCGCGGCCCGTTTGACCGCCGTCCTTTCTTATTTTTTCGCTCATCAAGCGACACAGGCACAGCCAACAATAATCAGTAAAATGAACAGGACGATGACGACCGTATAACCGCTGTTGACAAAACCGCTCACGGCGGGCACCTCCTTCATCGGTTCACAGGGCCATCATATGCGCCCGCCCGCCCAAACGGCCGGGCGAATGCCCAAATTTCTAGAAGATTGGTGAAAAACCGCGTTTTCTTCAAAAAGATTGGTCCACGAACGCACGGAAGAGCCGTTGATCCATTGGCGAAAGCTCCTTGCTGGAGCGTTTTCTCCGTTAAATCACCGACCTTCTAGAAAAACGCCTATTTTTCTTTCGTCCCCGTCTCTCCCCACCAACCTTTTCGCTTAAAATAGAGGGCGATGAGCATAGCAACGGTTGCCATGAGCAACAAGGCAAACGGGTAGCCGTATCTCCATTTCAGCTCTGGCATAAACGCAAAATTCATGCCGTATACACCGGCGATAAACGTCATCGGCAAAAATATGACGCTCACCAATGTCAATGTCTTCATAATGACGTTCATATGATCTGATTTGAGCGACAGTTGCAAATCGAAAATGGCGGACAATGATTCCTTAAACGCGTCGAGCGCGGCGGGCACGCGTGAGAATCGCGACGCCACTTCCTCGATATACGGATTCGTCTCTTGATTGATATACGGCAAATCAGCGTGGCGGATCATTTTGATCGCTTCTTCCTGCGCCTCGGCGATTTGGCGCAGCTCATGAAGATGTGTTTTCATCCGATAAATCTCGCGCCCGATTTCGTTGGCAAACGGGGTCGCAAACACTTGCCGTTCAAGCGTCTGAATGCGGTCAGCGATCTGATCGATGACTTGCAAAAAACGGATGGCGGCCAAGTCTAAAAAGTGATACAGCACGTACCCAGGATACAGCGCCTGACCGCGATGGTTCAACAAACGTTCTTTCACTTGATCAACAAGCGGATCGTTTTCATCCATATAGCTGATCATATATTGGCTGCCGGCCAGCAAACGAACGTTCACTGTCCGGCCGGACGGACGAACGATAAACAGCGATAAGAAGAAACATCCTTCGTATTCGTCAAACGTGGGAATATCTGTCCCGTTCATCAGCCGCTGTTGGGCGAGAGGGTGAATGGACAGCGAAGAAAGAAGCTGCTCCAAATCCGGCTTGGCGGCGGCGGTGAAATGAAGCCAACACGACTGGCTGCCTGCCGGCGCATGGCGTTTGTACGTTCCGTCAACCGTCAAACGAAAGTTATGCTCGATCGCCATAGACTGACGTCCTTTCCATGCAAACGATTTTAATTGTATTGTTTGCTGTTTGCCGCAAAACTACTCCCCTCCCGCCGCCAAAAACAAGTCAGCGGCAACGGTTTGGCCGCATCCGCTCGCTGTTGGCGACAAGCAGCTTCTCCCGGCTGCATCCCGGCTGCAAAGCGTCACATCCCGACAAGTCATTCGCTGTCTAGGCGCCTCGCCGCGTCCGCCCGCCAATGCGCCCGAAGCCAGTCAGCGCACCGCTTCCGGTTCCACATGGACGTGCGTCGCCCGAATGTTATGCCGGTTTCGCATCAAACGCTCGACTTCATCAGCGATTTCATGACTTTTTGCCACCGTCAAATGCGAGTCAACGCGGATCGTCACTTCCAGCACAATGTCGTTGCCTAACATGCGCGCTTTAATGTCAGCGACATCGCGCACGCCGCTCACCGCCGCGATTTCGTCTTTATAAACGGCGAGCTGCTGTTCATCAAAACCGTCGGTGAGCGTATGCGCCGTCTCCATAAACACCTCCCACGCCGTCTTGCCAATCATCGCCCCGATAACAAGCGCCGCCAGCGGATCAAGCCATGGCCACCCAAGCCGCGCGCCGGCGATGCCAATGGCGGCGCCAATGCTCACCAGCGCATCCGATAAATTGTCTTTCGCCACGGCCGCCAGCGCCATGCTGTTCGTCCGCCGCGCCAGCCGGCGATTGATTGCATAAACGCCAATCATAACGGCCGCCGAGGCGAGCGCAACCACAGCCGCTAAAACGTCAGGAGCCGTTGCCTTTTCCTTGCCGAACAGCGAGCGGATGCCGCTTGTGATCACGTCAATGCCAATGGACATCATCAAAAAAGCGGCCAACAGCGAGGAGATGTTCTCCGCCCGCGAATGTCCGTACGGGTGGTTGCAATCACGCGGTTTTTTAGCGATTTTCATGCCGATATAGACTGCCGAGGAAGCGATAATATCACTCAAATTATTCCAACCGTCCGCTTCCACCGCATCCGAGCCGAACACCGCCCCAGCCAACAGCTTGCCGGTCGAAAGGAGAAGATAGACGAAAATGCTCAGCAGTGCGCCCGCCTCGGCTCCTTGTTTTCGATCCACTTTCTTCACCAACCTAGCCATCTCATTCTTGCACGTATCAGTGTACCAGCTTGAAGCCGGTTGGGTCTACAGCAAGAAAATTTCCTTTTTTCATAAGAATAGGGACAAGCAAATTTTTTTGTCTAAAGGCAAAATCGAGCGCATTTGCGTATGATAAACCAAGTCGAAACAAAAAAAGGAGAGGAACAGATGTCTGCATATTTAGACTGGTTGGCGGACATGGGGATCGATGGCGCTCACCCAGGCGGTTTTGAGTTAACAAAACAAATCTTACGTAAACTTAAGATCGACCGTTCGACATCCGTGCTTGACGTCGGCTGCGGCACCGGACAGACGGCGGCTTATATCGCCGAACAGTACGGGGCCAACGTCACCGCCATCGACATCCACCCGACGATGATTGCCAAGGCGAAACAGCGTTTTGCCTCCAAGGCGGTCTCAGTCCGTTTGCATCGCGCCTCGGTCGAAGCGCTCCCGTTTCCCGCCGGGACGTTTGACCTTGCGCTTTCTGAATCGGTGCTTGCTTTCGTTTCATTGCCAAACGCGCTCGCCGAAATCCGCCGCGTGCTCAAAAACGATGGCCTATTCGTCGGCATTGAAGCGTGTCATGAGCGGCTGACCGCCGCCGAGCAAAAGCAAATCGCCGCCTTTTACGGCTTCCGTCAGCTCATGACATCAGCGGAGTGGAAAGAAGTGCTCGAACAAAGCGGCTTTGGCTGCCGCCAGTTTTCCTACGCGGCTGCGGCCGAAGCGCCAAGCCTTGGGGCACCCATCGTCATCGCCCTTCCGCCGACACCGGAGATGGCGAGCATGTGGCAGATGCACCAACAGTTGACAGCTCAATTCGGCGACCGTCTTGGCTATTGCGTCTTTTGCTGCGAACCATAGCTGGCAAGAAAAACGGCGTCCTCGACGAGACGCCGTTTTCACACTTTTTTCACTACTTTGAAATATTCTTCAAGCGTCAAGCCGCGCTTTTTGATCACCGCGGCCGCCTTCCGCCCAACATAGCGGAGATGCCACGGCTCATACTTGTAGCCGGTCACCGCTTCCTTTCCTTTCGGGTAGCGGATGATGAATCCGTACTCGTGCGCATGGGCGGCTACCCATTGCCCTTCTTTTGTCGCCCCGAACGATTGGGTCAGCTGACAGCCGGCCGAGCGGCTGCTGATATCGACCGCCAGCCCTGTCTGATGCTCGCTCTGCCCTGGGTGAGCGACCGCTTGAACCGCTTTTTCCTTCCCTTTTTGCCGCACTTCTTCAGCAAAAATCACCTGCTGCCGCTCGTATGAACGATAAGCGGACACGGCCACCAGCTCAATGCCATCACGGCGTGCGGCGGCAAACATCTCCTCAAGCGCCGCGGCCGCTTCGGCCCGCATATGCCGTTTTTCCGCGTTCGGGTCAGCACACACAAACGGCACGCGCGGCACGACCAAGTCCGCCGGCTTATAGCCAGGCGGGAGCGACTGTTCTTTATTGACGAGCACCAAAATGTTGTCAGGGTTTTGAATCACTTTTTGTCCGTTTTGCACCTCGACGATGTTCCAATATTTCGCCTCGAGCTGCAAATCGGGATCGACGGGGCCCTCGCTCGTTTTCCCCTGTTGATAATCGCTTGGGTGCACCGCGCTTTCCGGCGGCTGGCCGGACGGGCCGGCCGCACCGTTGCTGCCGCTCTCCCCTGTTTGGCAGCCGGCGAGCAGCAGGCACACCAACATCGCCGCTTGCCATCGCTGGTTCATGTTCCTTCTCCTTTTCTGTTTTCCCAGGCCCAAGCGCCCGGCATCCCAATCACGCGCCATTGCGGATCGCCGCTTCAAGCGCCACTTCAATCATCTCGTTAAACGTCATTTGCCGCTCCTCAGCCGTCGTTTCTTCTCCGGTGAGAATATGGTCGCTGACCGTCAGCACCGACAGCGCCCGGCAGCCGAATTTCGCCGCCAGCGTATAGAGCGCCGCCGTTTCCATCTCGACGGCCAATACACCGTAGCGCGCCCACGTTTCCCAATTCGGTTCATCATTGTAAAACATGTCGGCGGTGAACACATTGCCGACTTTTAGCGCCAGCCCTTTTTCCACACCTACTTCATACGCCGTCCGCAGCAGATGGAAATCGGCGGTTGGCGCATAATCGCGGCCGCGGAAAATGAGCCGGTTCATGTTGGAATCGGTCGACGCGCTCATCGCCAAAATGACGTCGCGGACGCGCACATCCGGCTGAATCGCTCCGCACGTTCCGACGCGGATGAGCGTCTTTACGCCGTAGCTTTGGATCAGTTCGTTCACATAAATCGAAATGGACGGCACGCCCATGCCGGTCCCTTGCACGGAAATGCGCTCCCCTTTATACGTCCCGGTAAATCCGAGCATGCCGCGCACTTCGTTGTAGCATACCGCTCCTTCCAGAAACGTTTCGGCAATGTATTTGGCGCGCATCGGATCACCCGGCAGCAAAATGCGCTCCGCGATCTCCCCTGTCTTCGCTCCGATATGTACGCTCAATGGGATTCCTCCTTTGGTTTGAACGATCGTTGTCGGGCCATGCCCTCGTCTATCATATCATATGTTTGCGGAAAATGGCAGTCTTCCTTCGAGTAGCCGAGGCGGCGAACGGGCATACTATGTGTGCCTGCCCGAGGAGAAAGGAGGAAAAGACCGATGAAAAAGAAACTCGAACAAGCGGTGGAATACGCCAACAAAACCAATCCATCGTCCAAATCAAACAATCAGCCGTCCACATCGAAAAAGGAAAAGACCAAATTCTAACATCATTCCGAAAGAAGTCTCCCACTTCGAAACGTGAAGGTGCACGAGCACCCGTCCATGTGGGAGATGAATGTTGGCCGGCAATCGCTGTCGGATCGAATCACATGTTGTTCAAACGGGCACCTTCGAAACGAAGGGAAGCGGAAAGGGTCCTTGTGCGGCTTGTCGTTTGGCACATATGCAAATCGCTGAAAGCTCCCCCTATGCACTCGCGTAGGTGGGTGAGTCGTTTGCGGGGGAGCCGCTCTCTTTTATGATGTTTTGGATCGGCGGTAATCGCTGCGATGACGGCGCGCCAAATACCGCTCATTGATATACAGCACCTTTTTGTCTTTGCTGCGCGTATATTTTTTCTCGCGCTCGCGCCGCCTGGCGACAAGCCAACAGGAAAACAAATACAGTGGAAAGACGAGCTGCATCGCGCCGGCAAAGACATACCAAAAACCGTTGATATCGGCCAAATCGCGCAAGTACACGTCGATGCCGCTGAGCCGATAGTACATGTCAGCAACGATGGCAGCGATGATGACGACGTTGACCGCATGGAGAAGGGGCACGCTTCTCCAGCGGAACAAGAGTCGCTCAACTTGCCCTTTGACCCAAAGCAATGCCGCAATCGAGACGACGCACAAGAGCAGCGACAGCGCCAGTGCGGCCATCGTTTCGCCCCCTTCCCTCTTTTCTCCTGCGCCCGCCGCATGATGCCGCCTGCAAACATTTTCCGTCGATGAACCGCCGCCAGACCGCATACACTAACGACAACGACGGTTCAAGGAGGGAAAACGATGGGCAAAAAACACCGCAACCGCATTAACGGGCAGAAAAAGAACAACCATATTCCAAAAGAAGCATTGATCGCTGAAGATGAGGCGCATGCCAAAGAATATTCCGCCGCCGGCGGCCGGAAAAACGGTCCGGGCCATCACGACAATCCAGAATCGTGACAAACCGCAGAAACCCTTGTGCGATACAAGGGTTTCTATCGCGGTTCCGACGGCTCGGATTCGTCCCAAGCAAGCGTGACGACTTTTGTATATTCCCCGCGTTCAATTTCCTCTTTTGTCGCTCTTTCATTCAGCTCCTCATCGTCGTCGATGCCCGGGGCCACCGTCGGCATGTCGCGCCGCCGTTCGTCATGTTCCATCAAGTCCGCCCCCTTTCCTTTCTTATCCGTTCCCGAAACAAGGGGGCTTTATTCATATTATATCATCTCTAGCTCTTGCTGGCGACTATATTTTTGAATATTCGGTCAACAGATGAGCTGTCGTTCCACTTGTTTCCATCCGTCTGGACAAAGGCGATAGTACGTCTGTCCTTTCCGCCCTTCATCGATCAGCACAACGTCCCCAGTCCGCATAAATCGAGCTTGACAGTTTTTCGGCATCAGATCGGCGACATTAAACATCCGATACAACACCGCCAGCACTTCATCATGTCCGGCCGCCGTCACCGTCATGCGGCACACTTGCCGGTAGCCTTTCGTTTCCCCAAAGCGCGGTGTTTGAAAAACGACCGCCTCATATGCACGTTTTGTCATCCACATCCGTTTCCCCCATAAACGAACCATTGTTTTCCTCTCCCTTCTCCCAATAAATCGGCCCTCCGCGCCCCATACTATGGTTGATGTCGAATTCGATCGCGAATCGTCTTCGGAGCCGAGACAAACGTGTATTATACTTATTTGGTGATTTGGCGTGTCGATTCCTTCAGCAAACGAGCACTCCTTTTGTCGAAACGATCGCGGTCTTCTGGCAAAAGTCCACAAATGATGCAAAGGAGAGACAGCCTGATGCCGACTCGCCCGTTCGCTTGGCTGCGCCATCCGCTTCAGTATGCCTACCGCTCCTTTTTGTACCGCCATCCGGTCCGCCTCGCCGATGACGGCCTGCTTCGCCGGATGGCCGCCCGCACAACTGTCCCGACTGACGGACCGCTCAGCGCGGAAGAAAAGGGCATTGTTGCCGCCATTCGCCGGAAAACAGCGGAACATAACCGCAACAACGTGACGCGCACCGCCGCCTACTTAGCGTTTTTTGAGCGCCATCGGGAAATTCATTGGGCGTTTTTAGCCCATCTCGTCTCGCGCAACGGCGGTTGGAACATGACTGATTTGCGCGGCGGCCTTCTTCCGTTTTTGCTGCCGGAACAAATCATTGCACCCCTTTTTTTGTTTTTGGAGCGCGCCAATGCCCTCATTTTTCATGATGCCTATCCGCAGCTTCTGCTGTACGAAGAAAGCAAACGGAGGGAGACGCCGCTGTTTCATTTGTTGCCGGCGCTAGCGGTGTCTTCGTTTATGAAGCCGATGTGGGAACATTTTTGGGAAACGGGGAATGCCGCGCTTCTTACGGTTGCTCTGATCATCAACGAGCAGCAGTACATCCAGCTTCGCGTCATCGAACATCCGTTTTTCCGCACCCGCGTGCTGTCAAGCTGGCCGTTTATTGTCGAGCAATGGCTCGGGTTCAACGATGTGCTCATCCCATATGCCAAAGGCCGCCGCGTAGCGCTTGCCGGAACGACCGTGCGCGATTTCGCCGACGTCCACCACCGCATCCATATCGGCAAAACGCTGTACAGTCTGCTGCTGTTTGACGCCCGGCTGTTTCGCGGCGCCTGCCGCTTTGCCCGCTGCGTCCCCCACAGCGGCTCACGCGCCGACTTCTGGCCGCAATCGTTCGCTGAAACGCCTGATGGGCACCGCTTTTACAGCCCCCGCCTTGAGGAAGCTTGGCCGGATCTTGCGCACCCGTTCCACGATCATCGCGATTGGTTCACCGATGAGGCGATCATGCAGGCGCTTGAAACGCTCCCGCTTCCGGCCTCGGGCGACATGACCAGCCGCTACGAGCGGCATTTGGTCATGATGAAAACAGCCGCCATCGCGGCGGCCAAATCAACTTCATCATAAAACGACGAGGACTACTCCCCATCGATGTCAATCTCTTCATCGATGATGCATTTTTCAAGCAAATAGTCAAACGTAATATCCGCGAGCTCCTCAAGCTCCTCTTGCGTTGGCACAAAGCCGCGGCGGATGAGTTCTTGGTAAAAAAACTCAGCGATTTCTTCCGTATCGATAATCACTTCAATTTCCTTCACCGCATCTCGCCCCCTTTGTAATGTTGTATGTCGCCGCCTTCCGTTTTATGTCAAAAATCATGTTGTACTATTTTTTCAGTCTCCCCCATACATATGTACCAACAAAACAAAAAACACGGAGGCGGACAAAATGGACAAATTCACTGCGATCGATAAAATGATGGAAACAGTTGTCAATGGATTGGGCGCGATCGTCATTTTCGCCGGCATTCCTTATTTTCTTTTTATTCTTTATCAATTTCTATCCTGGTGATTGGCGATTGTCCGCAAACGTTTTACAACTGTTTCCATCATCCGTTGGTACTGTTCATCGCCGAACCATTCATATAACGCTTTATAATCGTTGTACATGTCAAGGAGCTCGTCGACCGACGGCCCTTTCTCTCCGCTGTCGGCCGGCGGCAATAGAAGCGACGCTTTCACCGGCGCGGCGATGACAATATCTTGCACGAGCGTGACGGACGTCTCCTCTCCGTCGGCAAGCGGAATGATGTCTTCCAAATGGACTTCAATCTCCCAACCATCCGTCAGCCGTTTCAATTCGTAAATCGTCTCTTCCCATCCTTCCCCGTAGTAGCGGTAAATTTCTGTCCGCACCCCGACAATTTTGAACAAATGGCCGCCATAATCGCGGACGCGGACAATTTCGCCGAGAAAAAACGGCAACTCAATTTCAATCTCTTCCGCGATCCATAAATCACCCACAAACTCAGACAATAAAATGAGCGCTTGCTCGGCAAACAAGCTATGGCCATGGTTGATTTCGTATAAAAACACACCGTCAATCTGCTGAATATCGGTGATCGTTCCGACCGTTCCGTACAATGTATTGACGACGATGTCGCCGACGGAAAATTTCGGGCGTTTCGGCGCGCTCATTGGCATCTCCACCCTTTGGAACAAATAGTTAGTATAGTATATGCATGCAGAGAAGGGTGGACACCTGCAACCGCGCGGAAAAAAGCTATTTGAAAGCGCTCCCAATTTATGAAATGGGAACGCTCCCTTAGTTACGCTTCATGCAAAAATTGCTCCCATAGCTCATCAAACACAACCATACTTTCCAAATAGTCACCGTTAAGCTCCAAATAGCCGCTCAGTTCTTCATAGTCCGTCGACCCTTTTGGAAAGCTGTGGTCTTCATACGCTCCGTTCGCAAACCGGACGACCGGATCTTCCTGGTGTCCATGGCGGAAGCGCAGCAAGTAACGGTAGAATGACTTTGCCATGTCCCCCATCCTCTTCCTTTCCTTTTGTTGCTATTATAATGAGCTTTTGGCTGTTTGTGAAGCCTTTTTTCGCAGCTTGTATTCCCATCGTACGCGTCGGGTTGGCTTTTCATGCCAAAAAAGCGCGTCAAACGGCGCAATAGGGGTTCAATCCGCTTTTCTCGTCAGAGCATAGG
The DNA here is from genome assembly GCF_056494105.1 of Geobacillus sp. PLS 41. Lineage (NCBI taxonomy): Bacteria > Bacillati > Bacillota > Bacilli > Caryophanales > Anoxybacillaceae > Geobacillus > Geobacillus sp. PLS 41. The sequence continues at coordinate 2,494,788 of NZ_CM151395.1, forward strand.
CAGGCCAAGTCCACCGTCTTATCATGCGCTCCGCTTCTCGCCAAGGCTTGCGATGCGCCATCGTGGCGTCCCATCTGAAACCGCATGGCGCCTCCCATGCCTCCCGCTTCGCTAGGTCTTGTCCTCGGTGAGCGCACATACAAAAAGCCGCCATCTTCCGGCGGCATCGTTCATGATACGACTCCGGCTTGCGGAGCCGGGGCAAATTCGATTTCAAACCCAAGATCCTCAAGCATTTGATAATCGGCTGACTTTTCTTGCCCGGCGGTCGTCAAATAGTCGCCGACAAAAATCGAGTTGGCGGCATACAGGCCAAGCGGCTGAAGTGAGCGCAAATTCACTTCTCGCCCGCCGGCGATGCGGATTTCTTTGGTTGGATTCATATAGCGAAAAAGGGCCAGCACCTTCAAACAGTAACGCGGGTTTAATTCGTTCGTGCCAGCCAGCGGCGTGCCGTCGATCGCATGCAAAAAGTTGACTGGAATGGAATCGGCGTCAAGCGCCCGCAAACTGCGCGCCATATCGACGACATCCCGCTTCGTTTCTTTCATGCCGATGATGACGCCGGAACAAGGCGAAAGACCAGCTTCTTTCACCGTTTCCACCGTCCGCACCCGATCGTCGTATGTATGGGACGTCGTAATGTTCGGATGGTGCTGCTTCGATGTGTTGATGTTATGATTGTAGCGATCCACCCCCGCCTCTTTCAGCCGGGCCGCCTGCTCCGGCTTTAAGATCCCAAGGCAGGCGCACACTTTCAGCCCGAACCGCTCTTTAATTTCCTTGACCGCGGACACAACGGTGTCGATCTCTTTATCGCTCGGCCCCCGGCCGCTGGCGACGATGCAGTACGTCCCAATGCGCAAACGGTGTGCTTCTTCCGCGCCGCGCAACAACGTCTCTTTGTCGACCATTTTATACGTTTTCACCGGCGCCGTCGATACGGCGGACTGCGAACAGTAGCCGCAGTTTTCCGGACAGAGGCCGGATTTGGCGTTGATGATCATGTTCAGCTTCACTTTGTTTCCATAATAGGCGGAGCGAATCCGGTACGCCCCTTGCAGCAAAAGGAGCAACTCCTCATCCGGACAATCCAATATCGCCAATGCTTCCTCATCGGTCAGCTCGTGGCCTCCCAACACTTGCTCGGCCAACACCAGCCAGTTTGCCATCTCTCCTCTCCCCTTTCCATATCATTACATTTATCGTAACGGACCAGCCGCATATTTGTCAACTATATTTTCATTTCAGTTTACTTTTTAATCCGTCCCCAGGCAGACAGCAAAAAAACAGGCCCCCGTTTGAAGGGGCCTGCCCTCGGTTCCTCACCTAATGCGTCAATTTCTCGACGATGTCGCGGGCGATCCAGACGCCGCAGGCGCTCGCCTGCGCAAGGCCGCGCGTAATGCCGGCGCCGTCGCCGCCGACATACAGCCCGGCGATTTCGGTTTCAAAGCGGTCGTTCAGTTTCGGACGCGCCGAATAAAACTTCGCTTCCACCCCATAAAAGAGCGTATGCTCAGAGGCAAGCCCCGGAGTGACGTGGTTGAGCGCCTCCGTCATTTCGATCAAGCTTTTCATCGTGTTGTACGGCAAAACGAGGCCTAAATCGCCCGGCACCGCTTCTTTTAGCGTCGGTTCGATGAACCCTTCTTTGATCCGCTTTTCCGTCGATCGCCGTCCTTTTAAAATGTCGCCGTATTTTTGCACGATGATGCCGCCGTTGGACAAGGCGTTCGCCAGCCGAGAAATTTCATGGGCGTATTCGTTCGGCTTGTCAAACGGATCGGAAAACTTATGTGAAACAAGAAGGGCAAAGTTCGTGTTGTTGCTGCCGAGCTTTGGATCTTTGTACGCATGGCCGTTGGCGAGCATGATGCCGGAATGGTTTTCGACGACGACATGTCCGGACGGGTTGCTGCAAAACGTGCGCACTTGCGTCCCAACCGACGTGTTGAAAATGAATTTCCCTTCATACAGATGTTCGTTAATTTCTTGCATGACGATGTTCGATGTTTCCACGCGCACTCCGATGTCAACCTGATTGTTGATCATCCGCAAACGGCGCTTGCGCAAGATTTTGCTCAGCCAAACCGAGCCATCGCGCCCCGGAGCGATGACGACTTTTTCCGCTGTCAACGTTTCTCCGTTTTTCAGCACAACGCCTTTCACTCGATGGCCGCTCTCCGTCCGCTCGGTCACGATATCATCCACTTCCGTTGTAAAGCGCATCGCAATCCGCTCGCGCAAATATTCAAAAATGCTTTTCAAAATTTCCAAATTTTGCTCTGTACCCAAATGGCGGACGTACGCGCGCAATAGCTTCAGCCCGGCCGCATAGGCGCGCCGCTCGATCTCTTTCACTTTATCCGTCATCGGGTCGGTGATCGATGTCGTCGCTCCGTGCTTCAAGTTGATCTCATCGACATAGCGGATGAGCTCAAGTACGGTCGAAGCCGGCAAATAGTCGGTCATCCAGCCGCCGAATTCGCTCGTGATATTGAATTTGCCGTCCGAATACGCCCCCGCTCCGCCGAATCCATTCGTGATCGAACAGGCCGGCACGCAGCCGGCATAGTCTTTTTTGCCGGCCGGCGGCGGACACTTTTCAATTTTTCTTTGCAAAATCGGACAATTGCGTTTATAGATATCGTGCCCTTTATCGATTAAGAGCACGTTCGCTCCAGGGAGTTTGAGCGTCAGTTCGTAGCAAGTGAAAATGCCGGCCGGCCCGGCGCCGACCACGATCACATCGTAATGATTGTTCATGATCCATCCCCCATTTCCCATGTTCCATTCGAAAGTATACGGAACATTTGGCAGTTCGTCAAGGAAAAACACGAACTTTCTTACCGAATACAACAGAAAATGTTCGATATAATAGAGAGTTGTATAAAGCCAAAAAAATTGGTATGGTGGTAGAGAATGAATAGCGGGGAGGGAAAGGGATGCGTTTTTTCGTGAAACATTTTCTAAACGGCATGCTGACGATCGTGCCAATTTTACTCGCCGTCTATGTGTGCTACAAAGTGTTCACCGTTTTGGATGGGCTGCTTGGCCAATACGTCCGTCCGTATTTGGATGGCCGCTACATTCCCGGCCTAGGCCTATTGGCGACTGTCGCGCTGATTACCGTCTGCGGTTGGCTATCGACGCAATACGTAAGCGGCCGCCTCATTCGACTGATCGACCGGTTGCTTGAAAGCATTCCCTTGATGAAAACGGTTTATTCCGTCGCCAAAGATACAATCGCTTCCTTCGTCGGGGAAAAACGATCGTTTTCGCAAGTTGTGCTCGTTACAATGCCAGAAAGCGGCTGGAAATGCCTCGGCTTCATGACAATGGATGATGTCGGCGCTTGGCACGATCCTCTCGCCGACTACGTCGCCGTCTATATCCCGCAGGCGTTTCAAGTCGCCGGGCTCACCCTGCTCGTCCCGAAAGAGCAAGTGGAAGTCGTCGACATCTCGCCGGAAGAGGCGATGAAATTCATCCTCTCCGGCGGTGTGGCCGTCCGAAAGCAAAAGCGGCTGCCCCAATGACAGGGCAGCCGTTCGCATGGCCATCCAAAACGCGCCTGGCCGTCAAAAGTATCGCTTTTTCCAAAAGATGTACGCCGTCGCCGCTGACAGTGAACCGGCGAGCGCCATCGCGATCAAAAAGGCGTACGGAGAGTGTTGGTACGGAATCGGTACGTTCATGCCGTAGAAACTCGCCACCATCGTCGGCAGCGAAATGACGATCGTAATGGCCGTCAAAAACTTCATCACAATGTTTAAGTTGTTTGAGATGACCGAAGCGAACGCGTCCATCATGCCGCTTAAAATGCTGCTGTATACTTCGGCCATTTCAATCGCCTGCTTGTTTTCAATAATGACGTCCTGCAGCAAATCCTGGTCATCTTCGTACATGCGCAAATAATTGAGGCGCATGAGCCGCTCCATGACGATGTTGTTCGCCTTCAGCGACGTCATAAAATACACTAAGCTTTTTTCCATGCTGAGAAGCGAAAACAGCTCCTTGTTTTTCATCGATTGGTGCAATTCTTTTTCGATTTCGCTCGTCCGCCGATTGATTTGCTTCAAATAGCGCAAATAATACGTTGAAATCATGTACAGCATTTGCAACGCAAACCGCGTCTTCATAAACGTGTAAAAGTTTTTGATTTTGTTTTTGGAGAATTCTTCGAAAATCGGATTCTCCTGCAAACAAACCGTAATAAAACACGTGTTCGTAATGATCATGCCGATCGGAATCGTCTCGTAAATCGGGCCGTCCACTTCATCATGGGCGACAATCGGAATGTCGACGATAATGAGCACATGGTTGTCTTCCTTTTCGACGCGCGACCGCTCCTCGTCATCCAACGCGTCTTTGATCGAATCGATCGGAATGTCCAAATGGTGGGCGATGTAGCGAATTTCGTCTTCCGTCGGGGCAACGAGATTGATCCAGCAGCCATTTTCAATATGATCGATTTCGCGCATTTTGCCGTTGGCATCGGACAAATACATTTTCATCATCTGGCATCCTTCCTCCTTTTCACGCGAGGAAGGCGGCGCCTCTTCCTTTCCGTCCGGAGCCCGTTTTCGTATGATGAGCAGCCGACAAGAAAAGGAACAGGCCGCGTTCCCCGCTATATTCCGGTTCCGGTTCGTTCGGGCTTGAACTACTCATATACGAAAACGCCACTCCTTTCGAAAAAGATGTCCCTCAAGTAATGATAGCGCGGACCGGCCCGTTTGTATAGTAGGTGCCATAAAAAAAAAGCAGCCTACTGGCTACTTTATTCACAAAACAGCGCGATGTTCAACCATCGCCCGCTCGATTCGGCTTTTTTATTCGCTCGATGGCGTCGTGTTGAAAAAATCAGGCGCTTGTTTGTCAATTTGCCGACGGTTGGAACGGCGCGGGCGTTGCTCTTTCTTTTCGCCCATCACCCCATCCGATTCATAGCTTGGCGCAAACGGCCGCTTCTTGCTCACCGTCTTCACCCCCCTCGCTTTTACTGTTCGCCGTCGGCCGGCATTTTACTCGAGCCAGTCAGGGCTAGGTTAATCCATTTTCTGGAAATTGTTTCGCCCTCAAATTGTCAGCCAATGTTCACACAATCGTTTTACCGGCGCCGTCCATTCACTTATAATAAACAAGTGAGGAGGGGAAGCCATGAACATCATGATTACAAAAAAAGCGTTTGATTGGTACAAGCGGGAGCTCGGGCTGAAGCCGGGCGATGCGATCCGCTTTTTTGCCCGCTACGGCGGGTGCAGCACCGTGCAAAAAGGGTTTTCGCTTGGCATGGCCAAAGACGAACTGGTCGACAAGCCGGCGGCGCAGACGACGGTTGATGGCATCACCTTTTTTATTGAAGAGAGCGACCAATGGTATTTCGATGGACGTGATTTGACTGTGGATTTGGACGAAAAAAGCAATGAGCCGGTTTTTCTCGTCCATTGAATGTCCCGCGGCGATTGAAAAAGCTAGCCTTGGCGCTCGCTTTTTCGAATAATGGCGATCGTGCAGCGGGAGATGCAGACGAGCTCCCCTTGTTCGTCCGTAATGCGCACATCCCACACCATCGTCGTCCGACCGCGGTGCAACACCGTCCCTGTCGCCGTCACCGTCCCGCGGCGAACGGCGCGGACGTGATTGGCGTTGATTTCCAATCCAACGACGTTTTCCGTGTTGGGGTCCACAAGCGCGTACGCGCCGATGCTGGCGACCGTCTCCGCTAAGGCGACTGAGGCGCCGCCATGCAGCAGCCCAGCCGGCTGGTGCGTGCGCCAGTCGACCGGCATCGTCGCGACGACGCGGCCTTCGCCAACCTCAACAATTTCGATGCCGAGCGTATCGATCAACGTATGTTTCGACATTTCCTTCACAACGGCCAAATCGATCATCATTCCTTCTTCCCCCGTTTCGTGAATCGTTCCAGTTCAAACAGCCGTCCTTCCTGCTGCAAAATGCGCGTTTGCGTCTCACCGAGCAAATCGAAATGCGGAAACTCACCGCGCCGATCGATCCACTCTTCCTTCAGCCCGTACTGCCGCCCCCAAGCGGCGAGTTTTTCGACATCGGCGCAGCCGACTTTCGTCACTGTCGTGCAATGCGGAAACCGTTCGTCGTACCAATAGTGGGTCAAAAAGGCGATTTCACCGCGCTTCACTTCTCACATTTCGCACCCTAACAAGGTCAAAACAAAGGATTTTTTATTTAGTTTTTCAGAATAACTTTTTGACCAACACAACGAGCGATGGCAATCCTTTTTTTACCATCGCTGGTCGTTCCGTATCACGTTACACGTAGATGCTCTCATCCATGCCCAATCCCTGCAGAATCCTTCGCTGATCAGGGGTAAGGGAGCGATCCAGTGAGCGTTGGATGCGCCCATCCGGCAGCTTGAACAGGACGACGTTCACATATTGAAACAGCTGAAAAATCGCCTGTCCCGTCGGCCGGGTCAGCTTGCGGCCTCCAGGACCCTTCAACGGGTGTTCTGGAGTAATAAACTGACGCACTCGGCGCTGAAAAACGCGGTAAATCGCCAAGGCCAACAGAAACAAATAGCCTAATACTGCGACCCGTTCTGGTTTTTTGACGTAAATCTCATCCGTGAAAAACGGATCTTTCAAAAAAGCGAAGTTCATTTCCACCGAGATCTGCCCTTTATACAGCTTCAAGATCTCTTGGGCATCCATGGGTTGGCCCTTCCATTCCTTCGGAACGGTCGTGACGAGGACAAACCGGGACGCTTTCCGTCTCGCCTGTTCCCACGCGTCTTGGTCGAATTCGACGTCAAGGTGCAAGAAATACAGCGTCTCCACCTCGGGTTCCGCCCCTTTTTTCGGCCGTCCGCGCCGTTTTTTCAGGCGTACGATCTCTTCGACCGCGGCCTCAACCCGATGAAACCGGGGGCGAAGGGACGCCTTGAGGGACGCCAAGGCTTGTTCGGCATCTTCCCGGCAGGAGAAGGGGTGACGCTCCCAACGGGCTTGTTCCTCGCGAAGAAGCTCCGCTTCTTTGGTTCGTTCTTTTTCAAGCGTCTTTCCTTTTCGCTGGTCGAGCGCGCTCGATTCAACAACGATCAGCCGAACGGGGTGGCCTTCATACGTCGAGGCCGTTTCCCATACCCGGTACGTGGCGCCGTTTCTCTCCGCCAACGTAAAGGGATCGCTCCACGTCGTGTCCTCAGCATCCGCTTCGGCCAGCGCGGTTTTCACGATCCGGAGCGACGAAGGGCCTCTGGTGATCAAAAAGGCGTTGGCCGCTTTGGTTTGCGCCAGGGTCTCTTTCGTCATCGCGGCGGAATCGGCCACGTAAATCCATTCGTCTTCGATTTTGGCCTGCTTCAGCTGTTCATGGACACGAGACAGCACCTCGGGATTCCATGTTTTATCGGGCAGGTTGCCATCGTGCACATCGCCGTAAAACGGGATGCCGTCCTCGTTGCCGACCAGTCCGAAACCGATCTGTTTTTGCCAACGATGATGGCGGTTGTAGCCATGTGTGATCTGCAAAGCCTCTAATGAGGCCGATTCATACGCGCCGTAAACCGTCTTGTCCGTCGTATCGGCGTGAAAGGCTCGGAGGGAAAGGCCTTCTTTGCGATAAATGTGAATCAAGCAAGTGCTGATCACCTTGTGAATATCGGCCTCATACAAGCGGTCGAGATGACGAGCCAAGGCATCGTCGTTCAACCAGGAAGGATGGAGACCGGGACGGATGAGTTTCTCTAGATCGATCTCCTGAGCCCATCGTTCCACGTGAACGAGGGCTTGCCGGCCGTCAAACATATTGTAGATGATGGCCTGAACGGCATCGCTGACTCGAGTCTGGCACTGTGGATCAACGGGAACGAGATGGTCAATCAATTGGGGCAGGCCCAGTTTCTTGAATAGGGCACTTATTATATTCAAATAATGATTGCGATAGACCTTTTTGACTTGAACGTTCATAAGAGAAAAACTCCTTTACGTTCCTTGTGTGTCAAGGATTCATTCGACATCGGAACGAAAAAATCCTCCCGATTTTCGTCGAGAGGGTGCGAAATGTGAGTCACTTTCTCTTTCCATGCCGCGAGCTCGTGTCGGCGGATGCCAAACGCCATCGCACCGCTCCCCTTTACCGCTTCGCCCGCTCATATGCTTCATGCCAGTCAGGAAAATATTTGCGGATCACGATCGGCCGAAACGTATCGCGCTTGACGCAAACATGCTGCGACTTTCCGGTCACCGCCACCTCGCCGTCCGGGGCGAGAATCTCGTAGCCGTATGTCACGCGGATGCCGTCATAGGCGTCAATCCATGTGCGGACAGTCGCCGTTTCCCCGTAGTGAAGCGGCTTTTTGTACGACACTTGCAAATCGACAACAGGCGAAATGATGCCTTCTTTCTCCATGTCAGCATAATGAAAGCCAAGCTGTTTGATCAATTCCGTGCGCCCGACTTCCATCCAAACTAAATAGTTCGCGTGGTAGACGACGCCCATTTGGTCTGTTTCCGCATAACGCACTTCAATTTGTTTTTCTGCCACTTTCACGTTCGTTCTCCCTCCATTTTTTACCGGGCCTCCTCTTCTATGTTACCATTCGCCCGTCGGCTCGCTCAAGCGGTAGACAAAAAAACGAAGCCGCCCCCGCATGAGGGCTGCTTCGTTTACTGGCAGCCGTGTTCCCGTGCAGCTGCTTCGTCTCGGATTTCCGCGCGCATCGCAGCGATCGCTTCTTCGCGGCGGCGGTTTTTCGCACGGATCTTCTCCTGCTCCTCCGGCGACGCAAACTGCATCGTTTCTTCGGCTTTTTCTATGTTCTCAATGGTGTTTTGCACCATTTCTTGCAGCTTTTCCACATTGTCGCTGCGGTCATCCGGTTTCGGACGCGGCATGAACGCTTCCTCCTTTGCGCGAGTTTCCGGCTATTCGCCCTTCGTTTGGATGACTTGGGCGTGCTGGCCGGACTGGTCTTGCATTTGTTTGCCCTTGTTTCCTCCTGCGGCGCGAGGCTGTGTGCCGATATGGTTCGGCACAAAATGTTTGCGGCTTCCTTTCGGATTGCTCATTGTCTTCGCCTCCTCGCCATCTAGTCTGTCCGCCCGGAGAACCGCTATGCATGGGTCATTCTGCTTTTTTGAGCATCCGCTCTTCCAGCTTTTTCTCGATTTTTTCGAGCGCTTCCCGATCGTTCAACAATTGCCGTTTGTTCTCGCTGATCAGTTCTTGGAGAGTCATTTTGCGGGATCGTCTCATCGCTTCAACCTCCCCTCACTTTTATTGTAATCTTATTCATGCCCAAAAAAGATAAAAATTATGACAACTTTTTGAAAAATAACGAACCACGAAGAAAGCGCCTTTCGCTGCAGCCATCTGCTCAACGAAAAAGCGCTGTTTCCTGCTCGAGCCGCTTCGCCGTCACCGGGCCGACAATTTTTCGCCGAATGACGCCGTTTGGATCGATAATATACGTCGTTGGAATCGTTTGGATTCGATATTGACGAAGCGCTTCGCCGCGCACATCGAGGCCGACTGGAAACACGAGCCTGTTCGCTTTCGCAAACCGCTCAGCGTTGTCCAACGTATCTTGCGTCGTCAAATGAACGGCAAGGAGCGCAACTTCGCGGCCATGCCGCTCGTAAAACTTGGCAAGCTCCGGCATTTCCTTTTTGCATGGCGGGCACCACGACGTCCAAAAGTTGAGGACGACCGCTTTGCCGCGCAGCGCCGACAACTTAACCGACTGGCCCCCAAGCGCCGGCAAGGTCAAGTCGGGAGCCGTCTGATCCACTTCCGGACCGGCTCCGTTTGCTTCATTCGGTTTGTCAGCCGCCATCACATTCCAAAGGCCATAGCCGGCGACAGCCAAGAACAAAAGAACGACTAGCCATTTCCGCACGTTGTCCCCTCCCTACCGGCGCCTCCCGCCGCTCTGTCCACGATTATAGCACATACGTTTGCCATTTGCCAACCATCGTGCTTAAAACGAAAAAACGAGGGGCGCGCCCTCATCATGATCGGATGTTTTTATGATCGTTTTTCATTTTCTCCGCTTCGACTTCTGCGTACGAAGCGAATTCGCTCCCCCATTCGTTAAAGCCGTTTTTCTTCTTCGCGTTGTTGTTTCGTTGGGCATTGGCATTGCCAAGTTTTGTCCGGCCCATGCGTCTCCTCCTCTGCTTCCGTCGGTTCACCTATAGTATCCGCCGGCGGCCAAAAAACTATGCATACAGCGGCTTCAACCGGCGGCCGAAACAATGGAAGAAAAGCGAAACAAACACTAGGTGAAAATCGTTGAAAATCAACAACGCTTCGACCTCATGCGGACCGAAAAAAGAAAACGAAAAGAAAACAACGGTTCCATCCGACAACACCGAGGCGTCGAATGATGTTTCAGCCCGAATCGGAGAAAACTAAGCATCGGATGACGGGTCACCCGTTTCAATCGGGTGGTCCGGATAGGAAATCCAGTCGCTGAAACTGCCGACGTACAGCCGAACGTTGTGATAACCAGCTTCGTGGAGCGCCAACACGTTCGGGCAGGCGGTGACGCCGGAACCACAGTAAACGATCAACGGCTGCCCACGGTCAAAATCGGCAAACCGAGCCGCCTGCTCGACAGCGCTTTTCCAGTAGCCGCCTTCCGTCATTCCGTCTTTCCAAAACCGGTGCACCGCTCCTGGGATGCGGCCGGCTCGGCGGTCGATCGGTTCTTCCAGGCCGGCATATCGCTTCCATTCACGCGAATCAATGAGCACAACCGAGCGATCGCGGACGGCGGCGCGCACATCCTCAACCGTCGCCAGCCATGACCGATCCGGACGCGGCCGAAACGGGCGGGACGCCACAGCAGGGACGACGTTCGTCACCGGATGCCCTTTCTTCTTCCATTCACGATAATTGCCGTCCAATACGTATACGTGGGCATGGCCGAAATAGCGAAGCAGCCACCAGCAACGCGCCGCCATCGCCCCGTCTTGGTCGTCGTAAGCGACAACGGTCACCGTTTCATCGATGCCGACCCGGCCAAACACGTCCGCCGCTTGCTCGGCCGACGGGAGCGGGTGGCGGCCGCCGTGCTCTCCGACTGGGCCCGACAAGTCGCGTTCCAAGTCCATATACACGGCACCAGGAATATGATCTTCCTGGTAAACGGCCGCTCCTTTCGCAGGATCGCCAAGCCAAAACCGACAATCAAGAATGCGCGTGTTTTCGTCGTGCAAATGGCGAAGGAGCCATTCATGGGAAACAAGCGACGCCATATGTCCTCCCCCTCTTTGTTTTTGCTGACGCCAAACGTTGTTTCTTGATCGGAACGGAAAGCAGCCAATCATCAACAGGACGCCGGCGGCGCCGACACGCTCAACCAGCGCTCGCCATCGTCACGATCGCTCTTTCCTTTCAAGCCGGCTCACGTACTCGCGCACCATCTCCGGCGTCACGCACCGGCGCGCCGGCACGAGGCCGCTTTTGGCCAGTTCGTTCATCCGCTTCGTCACTTCATTGATCCCATCAACCGTAAACGACTCGCCGCGGCGGCACCGCTCGACCGCTTCGTCGATGAGCCGCTCGCGCTCGGCGTCGAGCATAGCAAATTGCTTCAAGATGGTATGCTGTTTTTGCACATGGGCAGTGATCGCGTGATGCACTTCGCTCAATGGTCCTCGTCCTTTCCTGCTTCTTTTTCCATCAAACGCCGGACGTTCGGTTTCGGCGTCCAACAGTTGAACCGATAGTTCGGTTTCGTCGCATAGCCGAGCCGGCGGCAATACGTGTACAGCCCGTCGGCTCGCTTTTCTATACGGTAGTGGATGCATGTAGCGCAAGCGTGAAACCGGTTCATCAACGCGCCTCCCCGACGCGGCCCGAAAGAAGGCCGCGAAGCGCCGCTTCGATGCGGGCGAGCGCCTCATGATCCGCCGCTTCGGCGAGCGCGGCAAGCAAGCCCTCCATATAGCTGTCGACTTGTTCCGCGAGAGCGGCCGAAAGTGCGGCGACGGCAGCCTTGTATTGTTCTGCGTACGTCGCCACAAGCCGCTCTTTTTGCTCAGCCAAATAGGCGTCGATCGGCTCGACAAGCGCCGCCTCAATTTCCTCTTTCATCCGCCGCTTTTCGTCGCGCTCAAAAAACGATTTGGCGTTTTTATACAGCGAAAGCGCCTTGGTAAACCGCACCCGGTCTACATCCCCAAGGGCGTTGGCAAACTCCGGCGCCGAAAAGGCAAACGGCTCAGGCGGCGTGAGCGCGAGCGCATCATCGAAACGACGAAGCTCATGGAATAGGCGCGAGAACTGCTCGGCCAGCTGCTTGTGCAAAAACGACTCAACACGCAAGCTCGTCGCCCGCAACTCTTGGGCCAAATCAAAGCCAACCGATGCGAGCAACTCGTCGAGGCAACGCTCAAGCGCCCGACGCGCCGGGCCTTGGTCGTCGCGGAGCACCGCCGGGTTGAACGCCTCCTTAAACACATCGTTGAGGCGGAAAAAGACGCGCTGCTTGACGTAATAGAGCAATTCGTCGACTTCCTGGCGAAGCGCCTGCCGGCCGTAGGCATCATCAATGCCAGCAAGCACGGCGTGCATCTTCGTTTTCACCGCCTCAAGCGCCTGCCGTTTCTCCGCTTTTTCCGCTTCGCTTTGCCCAGCGGCGCGCGCGAATTCCTCTGCCGCCCGCCGCGCCCGCTCAAGCTCGGCATATGCGCTCTCGACGGCGACTTCCGCCAGTTCTTCCGTTAAGAAGCGGAAGAAGTCGGTTTCAAAGGCAGACAAGCCGGAGTCCGCCAAGACGCCGCGCGGACCGGGCTCGGCCCCCGTTTTTTCCGCCAGCGCCAAGCGGCTTGAGAGCGCATAAAGGCGCGGGAAGCGGATGCCGAAGCGGGCGAGCTCTCCGTTCATATAGGAAATGACGGCCTCAAGCTCCTCTTTCGACTGGGCCAAATCAGCCGCATTGATGACGAAAAACATTTTATCAAGCGCAAACGTGTCTTTCACGCGCCCAAGCTGAAGCAAAAACTCGCGGTCTGCTTTCGAGAACGCATGGTTGTAATACGTCACAAACAACAACGCATCAGCATGCTTCATGTAATGAAACGCCACTCCCGTATGGCGGGCGTTAAGTGAATCCACCCCCGGGGTATCGACAAGCGTCACCCCTTGGCAGGTGAGCGGACAGTCGGCGTACAACACGACCTCATCTAAGAAACATGACACCGCTTCGTCAGCGACATACGTCTCGAGTTCTTCCCAACCGATGGAGACGATCTCCCCGAATCGACCGTTCATCCGCTCATAGCCGGCCGCGGCAGCTGCCAAAAAAGCCACATGCGGCTTTTGCGCCGGATGTTCGGCTCCCGATTCGGCCAGGCGGGCGCAAAGGCGGAGCGCTTCATCCCATGTATCCGCCTCATGGCCGCACTGCCGAAGCGACGATTGCACATCCGCCCAAATTTGCAGTTCGCTTTTTACCTTGACCACCGCCGTGCCGTGCGGGTGCTTGTGATCGGGCGGGGCGATTTTGCTGATGGCGGCGGTTGTCGGGTTGGGCGACGATGGCAGAAGCGGGGCGCCGAGCAAGGCGTTCGCCAGCGACGATTTGCCGGCGCTGAAGGCGCCAAACAAGGCGACGGTAAACGATCGCTCGCGAAGCCGACGCGCCTTGTCGCGCAATGGTCCAGCGAAGCGGCCAAGCAGTTCGGACCGTTCAAGCCAAGCCGCCGCCTCCTCAAGCCGCTCGGCCGCCTCTTCGCTCCGCTGTTTTCTGCCGCTTGAAAGCGTCCGAGCTTCGTCCGCTCTTTCGCTCACTCCGAGGCCGGCCGCTTCCTGACCGAGCGCTTGCTCTTTGACGGAAAGATGGCTTGTTTCCGCTGGCTTGGATGCTGCTTGCGGTTTTGCCGTCTCGGCATGACGCGCTTTCCGGAAGACTGGCGGCGCCGTCAACGCGGCGAGACGGTTTTCATCAAGCGATGCAGACTCGCATGGAGCAGCGATCAGCTGCTCGAACGCACGCCGGCGCTCGTCCCGCTCGGCTCTGAGGCGGGCAAGGCGGGCGGCGAGCTCCACTTTTTCGCGCGCCGCCGAAAGCTGTCCGTTCAATGTTTCTGTTTGGGCGGCCGCCCGTTTGGCGATTTGTTCCTTCAGTTCGGCAAACAAGGCGAGCGCCGAGTCACGGTAGCGTTTTTTCAGCGCCGCCGCCACCTCATCCGTATAATTTAATAGCGCGGCGCCGCTTGATTCCGCCCCTTGTTTGACGAGGCCGGCAAGCATCGTCTCATCCCACTCCGCCGTCCATTGCTGGCACTCGCTGAACCAATCGTCATCAGCATGCCATTCTTTCCCAAACTGAACAAGGAGCTGGCGGACGTGCCATTCGATCTGCGCCGCCGCTTGCGCTTTGACGCTTTCATAAAACGCCTCAAGCCGCCGCTTGCGCTCTTGCTCCGTTTTTGTCTTCGCGAACAACAAGCCCACTTTGAAATTCGGCTGCATCGCCTGCAAGTACGCCTCAGCCCGCTCCCTCGTCTCAAACGGCATCACGTACGCGTTTTGCAGCACGCGCTCAAGCTCCGAACGGAACGCCTCCTCCGCCCGCGACGGCGCTGTTTGCCAATCGGCAAGCTCCGCCTCAAGGCGATCGAGCTCCGCGATGGCCGCCGCCTCGTCATCGGCGCCGCCAAGCGCCTCGAGGCGCGTCTCAATCGTTTGCTCAAGCAGCTCGTGCCGCGCGCGGAGATGCTCAAGATGGCCGTCCGCGATCCGTTTTAACGCCGACTCGGCGCCGCGGACGAGCCATTCCTCCTTGTCGGCAAACAACCGGCGCAAACAAGCGACAAGCTCATGCCATTCGTTGTGCGGATGTGACGGGTCTTTCAGCGACAAGAAAAACAAACGGGCCGCCTCAACTCCCCAACGCCGGAACGCCTCGGCGGCCGAGGCGCGAAATTCAGCGAACGGCAGCTCGTCGTCGCGATGTTTATCGATTTGGTTGATGATCAAATAAACGGTCTTTCCTTCATCTGTTAATTGCTTCGTAAATTGGAAGTTTAATTCCGCCTGCACATGGTTATAATCCATGACGTAAAAGACGACATCCGCCAAATGAAGCGCTGACTCCGTCGCCAGCCGGTGGGCGTCATCGGTCGAATCGATGCCCGGCGTATCGAGGATCGCGACCCCCGGCGGGATGGCGTCCGTCGTTCGGCTGATTTCAATCCATTCGATCGTCTCCCCGTCCCGGCATTGGGCGCGAATCAAGTCCGGGTCGTACGGCGGTTCATACTCGACCGGCTCATCGCGGTGGAAAAAGACGCGCACATAGTCCGGACCGGCTTTCACTTTGACGAGATTGGCGCTCGTCGGAATCGGGCTGGACGGCAGCATCGGCTCGCCGAGCAACGCGTTGATCAAACTCGATTTGCCGGCGGAAAAATGACCGCAAAACGCGACAATGAGCTCACCGGATGCCGCTTTTTCGATGAGCTGCTTCACTTTGTCCGCATGCTCCTGGTCATCCGCGGACTGAAGCTGATCGTGCATGTCGATCATTTTCGAAAGCCACAGCCGCAATGACGGCCGCTCAATCGCAATATGCCCCATGACCAAAACCCCTTTGTCTCCCTCAATGTCATTTACATTCATTTTACTGCATTTCGCCCCGTTTCCCAATAGAAAAAAAGAAAAATCCTGCCGTAACCCGACAGGATGACATAGAGAAAGAGGCAACGCCCTGCCGCCGCCCGCAGGCGAACGGCGAACAGATGCCATTATAGACGGCTCAAGGGCTGTTTTTTATTTGTCCGCTGCTTTCAGCTTGCCGCATCTTGCGAATGGCAGCCTCCCCCCTTAACCGGGGCAAAAAACGCGGCCGCTCCCGAAACGCCTCCCGGTAGTCGGTGAGCGCCGCCAGCGCTCTTTCCTCAACCGCGATGCGAATCGACAGCAAAAATGCGTTCAAAAGCGAAAAGACAAGCGCGGTGATCGGCGCTTGAAACAAAAGCGGCAACAGCGCAATCTCTAAGGCGACAACCACATAGTTCGGGTGGCGAAGCCATCGGTACGGCCCTTTTTTCACTACTTGGCCGTTTGGTACGATCAAAATTTTCGTATTCCAAAAACGGCCGAGCGACCCAATTGTCCATACGCGCAGCCCTTGCACGACAAGAAAAAGCGGAAACAAAAGCGGCCAGCGGCGCGACGGGCGCGCGCCCTTTCGAAGCGCCTCAACAGCCAACGACAAAAAGAAACCGACATGCATCAATACGATCAACGGGTAATGGCGAGCGCCGAACTCCCGCGCCCCGAGCGCTTTCACATACTGTTCGTTCCGTTTTGCAAGCCGAAGCTCAATGACGCGCATGCCGGCAACCGCCAAAAACACGAACCAAAACCGCACGATCATCCCCCCCATTGAAGCAGCACCATTTCCGCACTAAAGCCCGGGCCGAGAGCGATAAGCAGGCCGTGCCCGGACGAAAGCGGCTGCCGCATCATCTGTTCGAGCACAAAATACACGGTGGCCGACGACATGTTGCCGTAGCGGGCGAGCACGTCTCTAGCGGCTTTTGTCTGTTCCGGACCGAATCCGAACGCCTCCTCGTACGCTTCAATGACTTTCCTCCCGCCCGGGTGGGCGATGAAATGATGAATATCCCCAAGCCCTAACCCATGTTCCTGCAAAAACGACTCGACTTGCGGGCGCAGCCAATAGCGAACGATCGCCGGAATGTCTTTTGAAAAGATGACAAACAAACCTTCGTCGCGAACATCCCAGCCCATCACGTCTTCCGAGCCGGGCATGAGCACCGAGCGGGCGGCGATGACACGCGGCGCGCCAGCTGTCGGCGCCGCTCCGTCGCCAGCCACAAGCAAGCACGCCACGCCGTCGGAAAAAAGCGACGTACCGATCACATTGCTTTTGGACCAATCATTGAGTTGAAACGTCAAACTGCAAAACTCAACGGCGATCACAAGCGCCTTGGCATTCGGAAACGCCCGGCAATAGTCGGCTGCCCGGGCGAGCCCAGCCGCCCCTCCCGCACAACCGAGCCCCCAAATCGGCACTCTTACGGCATGAGGGGAGAACGGCAATACGTTCATCAGCCGCGCCTCGATGCTCGGCGTCGACAGCCCTGTCGTTGAGATGTAAAACAGCGCATCGATCTCCTCATGCAAAACAGGGCCGGACGAAGCCTTGCGCAAACAGTCATTGACCGCCTCTCGGCTGTAGCGGACGGCACGGTCGATGTACACCCCATTTTTTTCACCGAAACCGCGCGGCGCGCTGTACCAGGCAAGCGGTTGGACAAACGTGCGCGTATGAATGCCGCTGTTGTCAAACGCCTGCAGCAGCCGCTCCGCACGCGCCATTCGACCGGCGAACAGCCCGGCGACATGCTGCTTCACCTCGTCTTGGGCGGCCGTATACGGCATCCTTGCTGTGCCGACAGATAAAAGAACCGGCATACAAACACCTCGGTCTGTTCCTCTTTATTCTATTAGGATGCGCAACAAGCCAAACTATATGCAATGGAAAATATGTTTGTACACCCGTTTTTTCAGGAACAGCGAATGGATTTCTAGTTTTCGCAGCCAAAAAAAGTTATGAAAAGTTGCTGCAATCAAAAAACAGGCGCGGACAAAACCGGCCTGTTTTGGAAGGAACATGATCATCAGCGAGGATGTACAATAGGAGAGGTTCGTTATTTATCTCGCTTTTAGCGCGCGGATTTCACTTTCATGCTCGAGCAAGTGCAAAGCGAGGGATTGAAGTACGAGCTCTTGCCGCGCTTGTCCGGCAATGACTTCATTGACTTTTTGTTGCATTTCTGTGAGGGTTTGTTTCATCGCCGAAATTTCATGGAGCGTTTCTAACGTTTCCACGACAGCTTGCCGAATAAACGGCAATTCGGCAACGTCCTCTTTCGTCGCCATCGTTTGTTCCATGCGCCCAATCCGGCTGTCGAGCGCCGCAATGTCGTCTCTGTTAGCCGCCACGGTCTCTTCGAGTTGCCCGATGCGCCCATCCAGCGCTGCGACATCCTCTTTCGTTGCCATCGTCCGCTCGATGGTCCCGATGCGCCCATCCAGCGCTGCGACATCCTCTTTCGTTGCCATCGTCCGCTCGATGGTCCCGATGCGCCCATCCAGCGCTGCGACGTCTTCTCTCGTCGCTGCCACGGTCTGCTCAAGCCGCCCGATGCGATCATTCATCCGGACAACGTCTTCTCTCGTCGCTGCCACGGTCTCTTCGAGTTGCCCGACGCGTCCATTTAACCGCGCAACATCCTCTTTCGTCGCGCTCACCGTTTGTTCAAGCCGATCGATGCGATCATTCACCCGCACAACATCCTGTTTGGTCGCCATCTGATTCCGTATTTGCCGCAGCTCATCGAAAAGGCGCTCCACCCATTCATCCATTGTTTCACCCCCTTTCCTATTCGCTTTCCATTATACCATCATCCCTCCACCAGTTTCTATCATTTTCTCTGCCAATCGACACGCCAATAAAAAAGCCACCCCCATTTCCCGAGCAGTGGCCGGAAAACGAAGATGGCTATAAAAGCGATCAACACCATTATGAAATTTTTTGTTCCTGCAGCGGCAGTGCAGCCGATTTTCTTGCCTTACCGAAATGGAAGACGGCGTTTAAGATGATGGCGGTCATGCTGCCGGCGACGATGCCGCTGTCGGTTAAAATGCGCAAGCCGGTCGGCAGCTCGGCAAACAAGTTCGGCACCGCCGTCACCCCAAGCCCCACGCCGACCGAGCAGGCGATGATCAGCAAGTTCTCTTGCACAGTTAGGTCAACTTGGCCTAACATTTTCACACCGTAGGCAATGACCATGCCGAACATCGCGATCAGCGCCCCGCCGACGATGAGCGGAACGACGATCGCCCCGGCGTACATGGCCAATACATGTTGGATGCCGAGCGATCCGACTTGCCACCATTTCATCTTCATCGACTCATCACCTCGTCAGCAAATTGAATGGCGCCGCCATCAAGCGATGCGATGCGGGCGAGCGACGCAACGCGGAAGCCGCGCGAACGAAGCAGCCGGCCGCCGTCTTGAAACGCTTTTTCAATGACAATGCCGATGCCGACCATATCAGCTCCCGCTTGCTCGATGATCTCCACCATTCCGAGCGCCGCTTGGCCGTTGGCTAAAAAATCATCAATGATCGATAGGCTTAATCTCTTTGCTGCATCCCATTGCCTGTTCAATCGCCGGCGCTTTACATGCCAGCAAAAAGAACATTGGCGGGCTCTGCTGCCGCGAGAGAAAATGACGTCTTCATCATTTTTTCACAAACGTCACCATTTGTTCACACTTCCAGCATCGTTTTTGTGAGAAAAGTCACTGTTGCCCCAGTTTTGTACAGTTATGATAGTGTCAAAGCAGGGAAATTGGCCGTTTGGCGCACCTGCCGAATTGCTGTTATGGGGGATGAATCCAACAAAGAGGAGGGATACGGCATGGCAAAACTGATCACAGCGGCCCGGCAAACGAAAAAGGAAAAAGAGCCGGCGCTCAAAGGCACGCTGGCCTCTGTGTTTCTGCTCGGCTTTTTCATCATTTTTTCTTGGGTCAGCGTCTACTTTTTATTTTTGCACCGCCTGTAAGCGGCAAAGGAGGGAATCGGTATGCACATCCATAAGTATGAAAAAATTTGGCTTGCGTTTGGCATCGGCTGTTTGATCGTTTTTTTGACGGTCGTCGGCGTAAGTGCATTCGCCGCCGGACAGCAGCCGCCGAGCTGCCTGACGACGATCGATCCAGAAAAAGTCGATTCGACCCCGCCGTTTGATCATCCGGGGCTCGTCAAAAAAGGAGACAAGGAATACGAGTTGAACATCGTCGTCGCCGCGTTTTCTTTTACACCGAATGCGATCGAAATTCCAAAAGGAGCGAAAGTGACGATCAACGTCACTTCGAAAGACGTCATCCACGGATTTGAAATCCCGGGAACGAACGTGAACATGATGGTCGAACCCGGTTATGTGAACAGCTTAACAACCACGTTTGACAAACCGGGCGAATATACGATTCTTTGCAACGAGTATTGCGGCGCCGGCCACCATATGATGACGGCGCGCATAAAGGTGGTGGAGTAACATGGCACAACCGTTGGAAAAAGTCGATCGCCGCGATGCGAAACTGGCGCTTGCCCATTTGTTCGTCGCCTTTACCGCCCTCGCGCTCGGGGGGTTCGCCGGCCTATTGCAAACATTAGTCCGTTCCGGCAAGTTTGAGCTCCCGGCTGGGATCAGCTATTACACGATTTTGACGACGCATGGCGTCTTGCTTGGACTCGTGCTGACGACGTTTTTCATTATCGGCTTTCAGTTCGCCGCGGTCAGCCGTACAACCGGGGCGCTCTCAGACGGTTCGCGCCGGACCGGTTGGATCGGTTTTTGGCTGATGACAATCGGAACAGCCATGAGTGCGTTTTTCATCTTAACCGGCAAGGCATCTGTCTTATATACGTTTTACGCGCCGCTGCAAGCGCACGCCGGCTTTTACATCGGCTTGGCGCTTGTCGTCGTCGGCAGCTGGGTGAGCGGCTTTGCGATGTTCGCTCATTATGCCCGCTGGCGGAAAACGCACCGCGGTCAAGTGAGCCCGCTGCTGGCGTTCATGTCAGTGACGAATATGGTGCTATGGCTCGTCTGTTCGCTTGGCGTCGCCGCCACCGTCGTCTTCCAGCTCATTCCGTGGTCGCTTGGGCTCACGGATCGGGTGAACGTGCTCTTGAGCCGGACGCTGTTTTGGTATTTTGGGCATCCGCTCGTCTACTTCTGGCTATTGCCGGCGTATATGGTTTGGTACGCCGTCATTCCGAAAGTGATCGGCGGCAAAATGTTCTCCGATTCACTCGCACGGCTGGCGTTTATCTTGTTTTTGCTGTTTTCGATTCCGGTCGGCTTCCATCACCAATTGCTTGAGCCGGGAATTTCGCCGTTTTGGAAATACGTGCAAGTCGTCTTGACGTTCATGGTCATCATTCCGTCGCTCATGACCGCGTTCGCCATGTTTGCGACGTTTGAATCGTACGGCCGCTCGCAGGGAGCGACCGGCTTGTTCGGCTGGCTGCGGAAACTCCCGTGGAGCGACGCCCGCTTTTTCGCCCCGTTTGTCGGAATGCTGTTTTTTATTCCGGCCGGCACCGGCGGGATTATTAACGCCTCGCACCAACTCAACCAAGTCGTCCATAATACGATTTGGGTGACCGGCCACTTCCATTTAACGGTGGCAACGACTGTCGTCCTAACATTTTTTGGTGCGTCATACTGGCTCATTCCGCATTTGACCGGCCGGGTGATGACGAAAGCGATGAACCGGCTCGCCATCATTCAAACGATCGTTTGGGCGGTTGGGATGACGTTCATGTCCGGCTCGATGCATTTTGCCGGTCTGCTCGGCGCACCGCGACGCTCGGCGTTCTCAACGTACAGCAATTCGCCGCAAGCGCTTGAATGGATTCCGTACCAAATCGCGCAAGCGGTCGGCGGCACCATCTTGTTCATCGGCATTATTTTGATTCTCGTCATCGTGATCAACTTGGCCTTTTTCGCCCCGAAAGGCGAAACGGAGTTTCCGGTCGCCGAGGCAGCTGCCCCGTATGAACGGGCTGCGCTGGCGCTTGAAAACTGGAAGCTTTGGATCGGCCTCGTCGTTGCGCTCATTTTGATCGCCTATACGGTGCCGATCATCGACATCATTCAAAACGCTCCGCCGGGGTCGAAAGGATACAAATTATGGTGAAACAAGAAGGTGTCCCCAAGCGATCGGGACACCTTCCTCTTTATGTGCATAAAACCGAGACACAATAGGACTTTGTCGACAGAAAAACTAAACGAACAGCGTAAGAACGATGTTTGCACTGACGCGCCTGTTTCTATAATCGATAAAGCGCCTTATATTTTTCTTCTAAATATTGAATAAGATAATCGGCTTTCAGCGTTTCGCCCGTCGCATCGCGCACAAGTTCGAGCGGCTTTTTCATTTTTCCAAACTGGTGGATATGAACGGTCAGCCATTCACGGATCGGTGCGATGTTCCCCTCTTCAAGCAGCCCAGCTACATCCAACTCTTTTTCCATCGCTTGCTTGAATTGCGCCGCATACATATAGCCGAGCGCATACGATGGGAAATAGCCGAAGCTGCCGCCGGACCAATGGACGTCCTGCAACACGCCGACCGCATCGTTGTGCGGGCGGATGCCAAGGTATTGTTCATATTTCTCATTCCATACATCCGGCAAGTCGATCGCTTCCAGCTCCCCAGCAAACAGCTGCTTTTCGATTTCATAGCGGATGATAATATGGAGCGGATACGTCAGTTCGTCCGCTTCAATACGAATGAGCGACGGCTTCGCTTCATTGATCGCCCGGTAAAACGCATCAAGCGAAACGTCGGCGAACTGCGTGGGCGCGTATTGCAAAAGGCGCGGATAATGCCGCTTCCAAAACGCATAGTGGCGTCCGATCATATTTTCAAAAAAGAGCGACTGCGATTCATGAATGCCCATCGACGCCCCGCTTGCAAGCGGAGTGCCGACAAGCGCCTCGGAAATGTGTTGTTCATACAGCGCATGGCCGCATTCATGGATCGTGCCAAACACCGCGGTGCGGAAGTCGCGCTCGTCGTAGCGCGTCGTAATGCGCACATCGTTCGGGTTGAGCCCGATCGCAAATGGATGGACCGTCTCATCAAGTCTCCCCTTGCCAAAATCATAGCCGAGCTCTTTAAGCAACTCAAGCAGAAAAGCGCGCTGCTTTTCTTTTGGAAACGGCGCGAACAAAAAGGACGTGTCCGGCTTGTCGGACGCGGCGGAAATGGCGTGCACAAGCGGGACGATGCGTTCGCGCAGGCGGCTGAACAGTTCGTCAAGCAAATCGACGGTCATGCCCGGCTCGTATTGATCGAGCAGCGTATTGTACGGGTGTCCTTCATACCCCCAATAACGGATAAAGCGGCGCTGAAACTCGATGATTTGCTCCAAATACGGGCGAAACCGGGCGAAATCAGCAGCCGCTTTCGCTTCTTCCCAAACGCTTTCCGCTTTGGAACAAAGCACGACAAACTCTTTGTATTCATCCGCTGGAATTTTTTTATTGCGCTCGTATTCTTTTTTGCATTCATCAAGCGTTTTCTTTGTCACGTCATTCAGCTGCTCGTAGACGGCTTTGGGCGACAGCTTGGCGATAAAGGCTGCCATCTCCTCGGATGTCGACATGCGAAACACTTCTTCTGACAGCATGCCGATCACTTCTGATCGCTGCTCGACCCCTTTTTTCGGGGCGCCAGTCCGCAAATCCCAATACATGAGGCCAATCGCTTCGCGGTAGCCCGTCATTTTTTTCACGTATTGCAAAAACTGCGCTTCGATTGGTTTCACTATACTCAGTCCCCCTATGTATTTCATGGCCGTATCATCATTTCCATAACAAGGTGCCATTTTCCTGCTTGCCAGCGAGAAAATGCTATTTTTGTGGAAAATGAAAAAGGGAAGAATATCATTCTTCCCTCACCGCTGTCGGCAACACGTCTTTGATCGCCGCAATGACCCGTTCATCTTCCCTGTCGGTGACGAAAATGGAAACAATGCCGCGGTCATCGCGCGTGCGGATGAGCCGTCCGACTCCTTGGCGAAGGCGAAGAAGCATATACGGCACATCGACGTCCCAAAACGGGTTGCTATACGCTTTTCGCTTCGCCTGAAACACCGGATCATTCGGCGGATACGGCAGCGACCAAATAATGACGTTCGAAAGCGACGGCCCCGGGATGTCAAGTCCTTCCCATAAATGTTCGGAACAAAGCACCGTTTCCTCGTTACGCTGAAACTCGGCGACCAAATCGCTGATTTCACGGTCGCCTTCAAACAAAAACGAAAATGGTTCGCCGGCTGCCGCCTCTTTAAACTGAAGAAGCTCCTCGCGCGTCGGGAACAAGATGAGCGCCCGGCCTCCGGTTTCGCGCAATTTTTCAAGCGCATATGCGTATTTTTTGGCAAACAGCGTCTCATCCGCGCGGAACGTCGGCATAAAAATCGTCATCTGTTCGTCGTAATCAAACGGCGACGGCACGCTGAACGATAAATAGTCATCAATGCCTAAGCTTTGGGCGATATAGGCAAACGATTTTCCGCTCGATAGCGTCGCTGACGAAAAGATAAACGGCATTCGTTTGCTGAACACTTTTTCGCGCAACACTTCTTGAACGGTGCGCGGCATGACGACAAACGTCGCCTCTTGACGCGACGACTCAAGCCACGTAATGGCGTCGGCGTTTTTCAAAAACAAATCGAGTGAATACTGGATTTGGTCCAAATATTCATCCACAATGTTCAGCTGGTAATGATCGATCGTATACGTCTCGCTTTCAAACACAAGCTCGTTGCCGATTTCGACCATTTGGCCGCGGAGCCGCTTCGCCCATTGTTCAAGACGCGGCGACGGCAAAATTTCTTTCCGGTTCGAACCCGGAACGTCTTTCGCGCACGCTTTCAGCTCATCAAAAAAGCGCGTGCTCGTCTCCAGCGTCTCCTCAATTAAATAGGCGAGCTCTTCACGGATGTCGTTTTCAAGAAGACGTGTCAGCAACGTCTCAAGCGTCGTCTCTTTCATTCGATATGTCAACGCCTTTTGCGCAGCGAACTCCAATAAATGCCCTTCGTCAAACACGACACAGCTCGCTTCCGGCAACAGCGGCAGCTGTCCTTCCCGCTTGCGCGCTTCATACGTCCAAACATGTTCCATATAAAAATCGTGCGAGCAGACGATCAAATCCGCCGCCTTCCGGTAATAGTCGCGCCAAAGCGTCTGTCCGCAGCGATGCCGCTTTTCGCACGTGAAACAGTCTTGAAACGGATCCCAGGCGATTTTTTTCCACTGCTCATCAGTCAGGTGGGCGTATTCTTTTCGGTCGCCGTAGCGGTAGAACGACTGCAGCGGTTTGTTGTCATGGACGAAGGCCGGAAGTTCATCGTAAATTTGCTCATACAGCTCGATGTCGTCATCGTCATACGTCGTTACTTCTTCCAGTTTATTCAAACATAAATATTGATCTGGCGATTTCGCCAGCCGGACGTCGATTTCCAGCCCGAGCACGTTGGATAGCTTCGCAATATCGCCTTCCTTTTTGACGAGCTGCTCAATGAGCGTCTCATCGGCGCAGGCGATAATGGCCGGCTTACCGGTATAGCGGGCGTAGCAGACTGCATACAGCAAATACACGATCGTTTTCCCTGTGCCAACTCCCGCTTCGGCGAAGATCACCTTTTTTTCTCGAAACGCCCGCTCGAGCTGAAACGCCATATAAATTTGCTCGTCGCGCAGCTCAAAGCCGGCTTCCGGCAAAATGTCATAAAAAACATCGCCGATCCACTGGCTCAACTTATCAAAAAAGTTTTCATTTTTTTCTACAACAAACGGATAACGTTCATGGCCCATCGTCGCCACCCCTCCAATTGGCATAAACTCCCCCGGCATATCATGCATAAGCGCGCAACAAGTTTGTTGCGCGCTCGATCCCTAGTAACAAAACAATATTATGATCGATGGCCGCCGAGAAGTCAACTTCGAGCTTCGCGCGGCGGCCGCGGCCCCCAGTACTGGTAGTAATGGGTTTCAATAAAGCCGTTAAACAGTTTGCGCCGCTTCGTCGCCGGGCGGCCGTAATGCGTTTCAAAACCGCGGTGGGCGGTTAAAATGTACACCGACCACGTATCCAAGGCGGCGAAGGCGCGGCCGATGGCGCGATAGAGCGCTTCGACCTCCCGTTGTTCGCCAAGCCGTTCGCCGTATGGCGGGTTGCCGACGATCACCCCGTATTGTGCATCGGTCCGAAACTGCTCGGCGCGGCCCTCCCGAAAAGAAATGAGATCGGAAAGCCCCGCTTCGGCTGCATTCATCTTGGCGATCTCGACCATGTGCGGGTCAAGGTCAATCCCGCAAATATCAAGCGGTTGGTCGTAACGCGCCATCTGTTCCGCCTCTTGGCGCGCCTCTTCCCATACCGATTCCCCGATCCACGGCCATTGCTCCGAGACGAAATCCCGGTTAAACCCTGGGGCGATGTTTTGGCCGATCAGCGCCGCCTCAATGGCAATCGTGCCCGACCCGCAAAACGGATCGACGAACGGGCGCTCGGGCGTCCAATTGGTGAGCAACACTAAGGCGGCCGCGAGCGTCTCTCTTAGCGGCGCCTCCCCTTGGCGAGCACGGTAGCCGCGTTTATGCAGCCCGGCGCCGCTTGTATCGATCGTCAACGTAGCGATATCTTTGTGAAGCGCCACCTCGATCCGATACAACGGCCCGGTTTCCGGGAACCACGACAAATGATAGCGCGCTTTTAAGCTTTCGACGACTGCCTTTTTCACAATGGCTTGGCAGTCGGAAACGCTGAACAGCGTTGATTTGACCGACTTCCCGATCACCGGAAACTCGGCATCTTTCGGCAAGTAATCGGCCCATGGCAACGCCTTCGTTTGTTCAAACAACTCCTCAAACGTCGTCGCTCGAAACTCACCGACTTTCAGCTTCACGCGGTCAGCGGTGCGCAGCCAAAGGTTGGCCCGGCAAATGGCGAGCGCATCGCCTTCAAACGTCACTTTGCCGTTCTCCACTTGGCACTCATAGCCAAGCCGGCGCACTTCTTCCGCGACGACTGATTCGAGCCCCATCGCGGCCGTGGCAATCAGCGAAAACGAAGTCATCCTGTTCCCCCTATCTGATAGATGTATGTATCCTCATTCATGGCCTATACTTCCATTATAGTCATATGGAAGGAAAACACACAAAAGAGAAA
Source organism: Geobacillus sp. PLS 41 (assembly GCF_056494105.1). Taxonomy (NCBI): domain Bacteria; kingdom Bacillati; phylum Bacillota; class Bacilli; order Caryophanales; family Anoxybacillaceae; genus Geobacillus; species Geobacillus sp. PLS 41. The sequence continues at coordinate 2,521,585 of NZ_CM151395.1, forward strand.
GCCCTCCTTCCTGCAGGAGGGCTTTCCCACGATTCCAATCACCGCGTTAATCATGTTCTGTAAGCCATGTTCTGTACCTTCGTACTGCAAGCGGCTTTCGCCTCGTACTCCGGCGGTAATCATCTATCTACAGGCAGCGTACGCCGCCTGTCCTTCCCTCCGTTCATTTCCTTCGGGAAGGTGCCCCTACCATCATTTGGGTTTCTCGCTCGTGGGGTTTACCGCGTTCCACCTCTAAGGTTTCCCTTAGAGCTGCGTCACTGTGGCACTTTCAGGGTAATCGAACCATATCCGCATGCGGACGTAGGTTCTTTCCCCGCCGTCAGCCCAGCCGAAGCCAGACTGCCCTAGCTTATGGATTCGCTAGGCACGAACACTACGGGCATCTCAGCACCGTGCGAGCATGGACTTTCCTCTACGGCCGAAACCGGCCGCAGCGATTACCCGAACATGATTAACGCTGCGAGCATCTTACAGTATAGCTGATCTTGGTGTGAGAATCAAGAAGAAAAAATTAGAAATCCCTGCATCAACTTCGCCCTGCCGGCTGGTTATTCATACAGTTTCCGGCCAAACACATGCTTTTCTAAGTTGGAAAGGCGCTGCAAAATGTCGTAGTTCGTCGTTCCCGCCGACATCGCCGGCCGTTTTTGAAGCTCCTCGACTTGCCGCTTCAGCCGGGCGTTTTCCTGGCGCAACTCGTCAATTTCTTGCTGAAATGCTTCATAATCTTTAATAATGAGATCCAAAAATTGATCCACTTCGTCTTGGTTGTACCCCCGTATGCTTACCTTAAATTCCTTTTCTAAAATGTCTTTCGGCGTCAGTTTCACTTGATGGGCTGACATGGCTTTTCACCTCAATCCGCATTCAACGATCATCTTCTCTTTATTTTTTCAGAAATTCAGCCGGTTGTCAATTGACGGTTGGCTTGCCGCATCGATCGGGAAGCCGCATGGCGCCCACGCAGACTTCCCGGCGGCGCCGAAACGCCGTCCTCCCGCCCAAACGCCGCCGGCTGCCGGCGTTTTCCATCCGTAAAAAAACAGAAGCCGACAAAGCGGCTTCTGTTTTTGGCCCTTACTATCGCAGCGGAAACGGCGGAAATGGCATCGGTCCCGGACCCGGGCAGTACAGATGGCGATTGGCAGCCTGAGCCACCGCCGATTCCGTATGCGGGAAATAATGTTGATGTTCATACAGGTGATGATAAACATGCATCGTATGCGATGGATGGATATGCGGCACAATCGTTGCTTCGAAATGATGCAAAACGTTGCAACGAGGCGGATGAACGATCGGCGCCGTTACATTCGGCAGGCAATGCATCATATTCCTCTCCTTTCATCAATTTAGGCTGTTGCTTGACAATACTAGCCTATGATGAACGGAGTGGACTCGTACTAGTATAAACACCCATTTTGAAGAGCCATTCGCGCCAACAATCTACCGGCTCTCTCGCTCCGGTGCTTCGGACGTTTTGGCATAGTCATTCGTCTTTTTGAATCCGTTATGCGGCGCCGGCCTCTCTGACGTTCATTAATAGATATAATTGAACACGACAAACGTCAAACCGACGACAATAAAAAAGAGATACAAAATTTTTTTGTACATGCTCCGCATCGTCTTCTTCTCCCTGCCATCGTTTTCGTTCATTCCGATGCCATTGTACACGTTTTTTCTTTTTTCTACAAGATTCACAACAAAAAGACGAAACATTTTCGTTTTCTGTCATATTTTGCGCTTGCCAGGGAAATGGACGAGTTCTCACCCGTTTTTCTTGCGTTCAAGCCGCGCGAGCCGCCTGCGCCATTCCGCTTCTTCTTTCTCGCTATGTTGTCGGCTCATCCTAGCGAGCGACCGCCACGCTTCATATGCCATAACGGCATAACGGTGCGCTTCGGCCGCATCCCGGAAATAATGTTCATACACCTTCGCCAGTTCAAGCCCGGCCTTCGCCTTCCAATAGCCATTTCCGTGGATAAACAAGTCGCGCCAAAGGAGAGCAGCCTCTTCATATCGTTTTTCTTTTCGGTATAAAAGAGAAAGCTGCCATTTCGCCGTCTGCGCTTCCTTCGCCCCTTTGCCGCTCGCCTCCTCGTACACCCCCCTTGCCGCCGCTGTTTCCCCGACCGCTTCGAACCAACGGGCGGCGGCCAACTGCTCCTTGGGGTCAGCGAGCCGGTCCGCTTCAAGCAGCTGAACGGATAGGTGAATGTAGAGAGCAATGAGCGACAACACGTCGCGCTCGTTATGGCGCAATACTGGCATGAGCCGGTCTGGATGGGGCGTTTGCAAAAACTCCTTGTACATCATCGGCGCCAAAAAGCCCGGCACATCATCGCCCCGCTCGACATAGAGAATGTGCCGCTCCACTTCCGAAAGGCGCAGCGAATCCAATTTGTCTTTCCATAAGCGGCGGGCGGCGTGATACAAATCAAAATGACCGAACGCTGGCAGTTTTGGCACCATGTTGCGGACAAGCGCATGGCGCGTTTTCAGGCGCGGCCAGTCGAACGCTTTTCCATTATAGGTAACAAGCGTCGTATAATCGACGTCAGACAAAAAACTTTGATAGAGCGCCACTTCCGCCCCTGGGTATGGCAGAAGGTGCTGGCGGATGGTGACGAAATCGCCAAGAATGCGGGCGTGGCCAAGCAAGAACATGATGTTTCCCGCCCCGCTTGAAAGTCCCATCGTCTCCGTGTCAAAAAAGAATAAGTCGCTAACGGCAAAGCCGCGGCAGGAGAGCGGATGGGAAAACGGCGCTTCCTGCCATCTTTCGTGCACTTCATACAGCGCTCCGAGCCGATAGCGGCCGTGCTGATAGTCAAGCGGATACACCGTTTCCCGAATGAGGCAGTAATCGCCGGCAAACCAATACGGCTTGGCGCCGTACTCCCGCCAAACGTCGGCATACGGCACGTCCGTCACAGGTCGTCCGTCCGGTTTCTCCTCTTCTTTTTCTTCATCGTTCTCCTTTTTATGCCGGGCGGCAAGCAATTCTTTCCATTGCGCCAACTTCGGCTTCATCCGTTCACCCCCTCCTTGCTTGACGTCGGCTTGCTTCTATAAGTTGATTCTCCCACACTCGGCAAAAACACGCATGACGACGCTTAAACGGACGGACCGGCCCAAACGGCAAGTTGTTCGTCCAAAAACTGGACAAGTTCGCGCTTCAACGACGGTCCGTCAGCGCTTGAAATGCCGATGCACGATGGGCAGCCGTCCGCACACGGGCAGCGTTCGACCCATTCTTTCACATGTTTCATGATCTCTTCATACCGTTCAAACACCGCCTCCGACAGGCCGACTCCGCCTGGATAGCGATCATAAAGGAAAATCGTCGGCCGTCCGGAATGCGGCGCCTTAAGCTGCGGCACGACGTGAAGATCGGAGCGGTCGCACATGACAAACACCGGCACGAGATGACCAAGCACATTGGCGATGCCGACAAGGAGTTGTTCAAACAGCGCCGGGGAAAACCGTGACGGCACCGCCTCCCACTCGATCCACGCCGCCGACGTATGAAGCGTTTCCTCCGGAAGGCGGATCGGCCCTGATCCGATGTTTTCAAACGTCGACAGCTTCAGCTTTTTAAAAATCGTCGCCATCGCTCGGACCGATACATCACCGTAACGCACCGCCATTTGTCCGCGCGTTTCGCTCCGGTCTTCCGACAGCACATCAAGCCGGACAGCCAAATTGGCGTCCGTAAAATATTCAACATCGACTTGGCGGACGTACGCCTTTTTCTCCTCCCAGTCGAGCTTTTCAACTTGGTATTGTGCTCCTTCGTGCAAATAAATCGCTTCATCATGAAGCAGCGTCATCGCGCTGAAGCGGTCCATTTCGCCGATGACGCGATGGTGGGCGGTGTCGGAAATATCGATGATGACGACGTTTTCCTGAGCCGCGGAGCGCAAACTGATATCATGCGCGGGAAACGCGTCGCTCATCCAGTGCCAGCGCCCAGCGCGTTCGTTTAGCACCCCTTGCTCGGCCAAAAAGTCGAGCACCTCTTCGACCTCGACGCCGCCGAACGTCTCGCCGCGCCGGAACGGAAGCTCATAGGCGGCGCATTTGATATGATCGACCAAAATGAGCAGATTGTCCGGGTTGATGCGCGCCGCCTCCGGCGAGCGGGCGAAAAAGTATTCTGGATGGGAGATGATGTACTGATCGAGGGGGCTTGCGCTTGCGATCATCACAACGAGCGAATCGCCCTGGCGCCGGCCGGCGCGCCCGGCTTGCTGCCACGTGCTGGCGATCGTTCCCGGATACCCTGTTAAGATGCACGCTTGCAATTGGCCGATATCAACACCGAGCTCGAGCGCATTCGTGCTCACCACACCGATAATCTCCCCGCTGCGCAACCCTTTTTCAATGGCGCGCCGCTCGTTCGGCAAGTAGCCGCCGCGGTAGCCGCGGATCGTCGTATCGCCGATTCGTTCGTTCACCACCGCCTGCAAATGGCTTAAAATCAACTCGACACGGACGCGGCTGCGGGCGAAAACGATCGTCGGAATGCGGTTGACAAGCAGCTGTCTTGCGAGCTCAACGGCCGTTTTTGTCGCGCTTTGGCGGATGTTCATCGTCCGCTCGACAACCGGCGGATTGTAAAACACGAAATATTTCCGCCCGCGCGGCGCCCCATTGTTGTCAATAAGCGCCACCGGTTCACCGATCAGCCGCTCCGCCAACTCTTTCGGATTGGCGATCGTCGCCGACGTGCAAATAAACGTTGGTCGACTCCCGTAAAAGGCGCAAATGCGCTTTAAGCGGCGGATGACGTTCGCCACATGGCTGCCGAATACGCCGCGGTATGTATGCAGTTCATCGATGACGACGTAGCGCAGCTGTTCAAAAAGAGAAATCCATTTCGTATGGTGCGGCAAAATGGCCGTATGGAGCATATCTGGGTTGGTGATGACAATATGGCCCGCTTGACGGATTTTTTGCCGCAGCGCCGGCGCCGTGTCGCCGTCGTATGTATGGCTGTAAATCGACACCCCCATCTCGGCGATGATCTCGTTTAGTTCATTTTTTTGATCTTGAGCGAGCGCCTTCGTTGGAAAGATATACAGGGCGCGGCTTGATGGCTCTTTGGCAATGGCATCGAGCACCGGCAAATTGTAGCAAAGCGTTTTCCCTGAAGCGGTCGGCGTCACGGCGACAATGTTCCGCCCGCTTTGGACCGCGTCATAAGCGGCCGCCTGGTGCGTATACAACGAAGCGATGCCGCGCGCTTTGAGCGCCGCGCCAAGCCGCGGATCGAGTTCGTCTGGAAACGGAACGAAATTCGCTTCTTTCGGTTCGATTTCATGCCAATGCACGACATTCGGATCTTGGCGAAGCTGTTCGATCCATTCCGACAGCGTCTGTTTTTTCACGTCGCATATCACCTCGTTTCTATTTTACATGCATTCCGTTTGTTTGCACTACAAAAAACGCCCACCAAGAGGCAGTCCTCTCTCGTTTCAAACTGGCAGACAACCGATATATCGGAGCCGGCCGAACGACAGAACGTTCGATTGTATCTGAACGGTTTTGGAAAAAGGATGCCTTCCTCTCATCTTCCCCGCCAAGGCGGCATCCACATGGGTCATTCTTCTTGGCACAAAAAAACGTCCAGCCGCTACAGCTGGACGGAATGGGCTCCACGATAGCCGAGCCTTGCCGACAGTTCTTTGCCGATCTGTCGCATGCGCACAGTGAGCGATGTGATGCGGTCGTCCGTCATGCGGATCGTCGGGCCGGAAACGCTGATCGCCGCGACGACGCCGCCAGTATAGTCAAAAATCGGAACGGCAACACATCGGATACCGTACTCGTTTTCTTCCAAGTCAAGCGCATACCCGTTTTGCCGGACGGTCTCAAGTTCGCGGAAAAATGCCTCGCGGTCGGTGATCGTCCAATCGGTATGCTTCGGCAGTCCTTTCCGATCGATGATCTCCGAAGCCACCGCGGGCGGCAAATGGGCTAAAATGGCCTTGCCGACCGCCGTGCAATGCATCGGAGCCCGCTTGCCGACTTTGGAGTGCATGCGCAGCGTCTCCGTTCCTTCCAATTTTTCAATATAAATGACTTCCCCTTGATCATAGACGACGAGGTGGATGACCTCGTTCGTTTCTTTTTCGAGCTCGCGCAAATATGGCTTCGCCTCTTGGCGCAAATCGATCGAATCAAGCAGCTTTGAGCTGAGCTCTAAAAACTTGTAGCCGAGCTTATACCGCTCCGTTTCCGGATGTTGTTCGATATAGCCGTATTGGGCAAGCGTCGTTAAAATGCGGTACACCGAACTTTTGTTGATGTCCATTTGTTTCGCGATTTCCGTCACGCCCAGCCCGTCCTTTTTCGTGCTGACGATTTCGATAATTTGCAGCGCCCGGCGGACCGATTTGACCGTGTTTTCTCGTTCCATCGCATTCACCTCGATTTGTTCTCTCCGCTCGCCATTATACACGAACAGCCGGGCTTTTGCAGGCGGGAGAGCAGCGCAGGCGCGCATGGCAGCGAGCGCCGCCTTAACGGACGGAACGTATTCACCGTCAGGACGCGCCTGATGCCTTGTTTGGCCCAGAGATGCCGCAGGTTCGTTATGAACGTCGGATGGAAACGGCTGGCGCTTTGGCGGCGACGAACGTATTGCGGAGCGTGCCGATGCCGTCCACATCGCATTCAATGACCGTCCCCGGGCCGACAAGCTCGGCGCCGACCGGGCTTCCCGTCAAAATGACGTCGCCCGGTTGCAGCGTCATGACATGAGACAAATACGAAATCATTTTGCTGATGGAAATGATCATCAGCTTGGTCGAGCTGTTCTGCTTTTCTTCACCATTGACCCGCGCTTTCACCGATACAGCCCGAGGATCGAGCTCTGTTTCAATGACCGGGCCGAGCGGTGTAAACGTATCGAACGATTTTCCGATCGTCCAATGGCCGTCCGGGTGGAAAAACTGCGGCGCGGTGACATCGTTGGCGACCGTATAGCCGAAAATATACGACCACACGTCTTCTTCGCTCACCTGTTTTGCCTCTTTGCCGATCACAACCGCCAGCTCGGATTCAAATTTCACTTCACCAACCCCGCTCGGAATGACCACCTCCGCTTCCGGCCCGACGACCGACGAGGATGGTTTAAAGAAAAAGACAGGAATATCTGGCAGTTCCACCGGCAGCTGTTCACTGGAGGCCACATAGTTGGCGCCAATGCCGATCACATGGCGCGGCGCAAGCGGCGCCACGAGCGAAACGCGATCATAGCGAAATACGTTTCCCGTATAATCCCAAGCGGTGAACATATTTCCTTCGATTTCGCGGATCACTTCACCGTTCACCACACCGGCGCGAATCGCGCCATCAGCGAGAAAACGGGCAAATTTCATCGATGGCTACCCCTCTCTGACACGATTTTGTTCCTCAACTTTTTCCTTGACTCGAGCCACCCCGGTCTCCATGGCGGCACGGGCGACGGCGGAAGCGACGGCCTCGACGACGCGCCGGTCAAACGGGTTCGGGATGACATACTCTTCCGTCAGCTCTTCCGGCTGGATGAGCCCGGCGATGGCTTCGGCAGCGGCAATTTTCATCGCCTCATTAATTTGCGTCGCCCGCACATCGAGCGCGCCGCGGAAAATGCCAGGGAACGCCAACACGTTGTTCACTTGGTTCGGCAAATCCGACCGGCCGGTCGCGACCACGGCGGCGCCGGCGGCTTTTGCCTCATCCGGCATGATCTCAGGCACCGGATTGGCCAAGGCGAATACGACCGCCCCGCGGTTCATCGTCCGAACCATCGCCGGCGTCAACGCCCCAGCAACCGAGACACCGATAAACACATCCGCGCCTTGAATGACGTCCGCAAGCGTCCCGGAGATACGGCGGTGATTCGTTTGCCGGGCGATTTCTTCCTTGATAGCGTTCATCCCATGCGAGCGCCCTTCATAAATCGCTCCTTTTGTGTCGCAAACGATCAGTTCGCCGACTCCGATCGACAGCAGCAATTTGGCGATCGCCACCCCGGCAGCGCCGGCGCCGTTGATGACAACCCGGCAATCGGCAAGCTGTTTGCCAACCACTTTCAAGGCGTTCGTCAGCCCAGCGGCCACGACAATCGCCGTGCCATGCTGATCATCATGAAACACCGGGATCGCCATCTCTTGGCGAAGACGCTCTTCAATGACAAAGCAGGCGGGGGCGGCGATATCTTCCAAATTGATGCCCCCAAACGCCGGTTCCAGCAACTTGACCGTTTGAATGATTTGTTCCGGATCTTCAGTATCGAGGCAAAGCGGCACGGCATCGATCCCGGCGAACGCTTTGAACAAGGCGGCTTTCCCTTCCATGACCGGAAGCGCCGCCCGCGCGCCAATGTTGCCAAGCCCAAGCACCGCCGTGCCATTCGAGACGACGGCGACAAAATTGCCCTTCACTGTATAGTTGTACATTTCGTCTTGGTCGACGTAAATTTCTTTGCACGGTTCAGCCACTCCCGGCGAATAAATGAGACTTAAATCATTGGCATTCACGACCGGCACTTTCACTTCAACTGACAGCTTTCCTCTTGCCTGCCGATGGACAAGCAACGCTCGTTCTCGCAAATGTTCCATCACTGATCCCTAGCTACTAGCCTTCCCCATCCCCTTGTACCGCCTTTTGTGCTGCTTTGCGTTTGACAACCGGCCAGTAGTAACTAGGAGCTGCCTCCTTTCTCCATTTATTTTCTTAATTTTCTGATCATAATAGATAGGAAGGAACAAGGTCATCCATCCCTTGTTCCTTATACAGCTTTTGGCGTTTATTGCTGAATGGCGGCAAATTTCGCTTTTGCTTCTTGACGGCGGCGGTGCAAAATCGGCTCGGTATAGCCGTTTGGCTGTTCATAGCCGCGGAAAATGAGATCGCACGCCGCTTGGAACGCCACCGAATCATCGTAATTCGGCGCCATCGGACGATAGTTCGGATCGCCGGCGTTTTGTTCGTCGACGACTTTCGCCATCCGCTTGAGCGTCTCAAGCACTTGCTCTTTCGTGCAAATGCCATGATGGAGCCAGTTGGCGAGAATTTGGCTCGAGATGCGAAGCGTCGCCCGGTCTTCCATCAGTCCGACGTTGTGAATGTCCGGCACTTTCGAGCAGCCGATCCCTTGGTCGATCCAGCGGACGACATAGCCTAAAATGCTTTGGCAGTTGTTGTCGAGCTCTTCTTGAATCTCTTCCGCTGTCCATTGCGGATGGTCAACGACCGGGATTTGCAACATGTCGTCGCGATAATCGTTCCGATCGTTCGCCAGTTCGCTTTGCACAGCGGAGACGTTCACTTGATGGTAATGAAGCGCATGGAGCGTGGCCGCTGTCGGCGACGGCACCCATGCCGTATTGGCGCCTGCTTTGAGCTGCGCTCCTTTTTGCTTCAGCATTTCTGCCATCAAATCCGGCATCGCCCACATTCCTTTGCCGATTTGCGCCCGGCCGCGGAAGCCGGCGGCAAGCCCAACGGCGACGTTCGATTTTTCATACGCCTGCAGCCAAGTCGATGATTTCATCTCGTTTTTGCGCAGCATCGGCCCCGCTTCCATCGACGTATGAATTTCGTCTCCGGTCCGGTCGAGGAAGCCGGTGTTGATAAAAATGATGCGGTCGCGCACTTGGTAGATGCAGTTTTTCAAGTTGAGCGACGTGCGGCGCTCCTCGTCCATCACGCCGATTTTAATCGTATTCCGCTCAAGGCCGAGCATATCTTCGACACGGTCAAACAGCTCGTTGGCAAACGCCACTTCCGCCGATCCGTGCATTTTCGGCTTGACGATGTAGATGGAACCTTTGCGCAGAATTCAAGTAGCGTGTATTGCCGATGAGCGAATGTTTCATAATCAAGCTTGTAATGACGGCGTCCATGATCCCTTCATGCACTTCCTCGCCATTCGCATGCAAGATCGCGTTGTTCGTCATTAAGTGCCCGACGTTGCGCACGAACATGAGCGAACGGCCCGGCAGCACGAGCTCCCCGCCATCCGGCGTTTTGTATACGCGATCCGGGTTCAGGGAGCGCGTCATGATTTTGCCGTTTTTCTCAAATGTCGCTGTCAAATCGCCTTTAACGAGACCAAACAAGTTGCGGTAAACGAGCACTTTGTCTTCGGCGTCAACGGCCGCCACCGAATCTTCACCGTCCATGATCGTTGTCACGGCCGCTTCTAGGACAATGTCTTTGACCCCGGCTTGATCCGTTTTTCCGACCGCATGCTCGCGGTCGATTTGAATTTCAATGTGAAGGCCATTGTTCTTCAGCAACACCGCTGTCGGATGTTGCGGGTCGCCTTGGAAGCCGACGAATTTTTCCGGCTCTTTCAGCCCCGTCGTCGCCCCGCCTTCTGTCGTCACGACAAGCTGGCCATCAACAATGGCGTACTGGACAGCGTCTTTATGGGAATATTGCGCCAGCGGCACCGCTTCATCTAAAAACTGCCGCCCGTAGGCGATGACTTTCGCCCCGCGCACCGGGTTGTACGACGAACCGCGCTCGGCGCCGTCTTCTTCGCTGATGGCATCGGTGCCGTACAGCGCGTCGTACAGGCTGCCCCAACGGGCGTTGGCAGCGTTTAATGCATAGCGGGCGTTCGTCAACGGAACGACGAGCTGCGGCCCGGCTTGCACGGCAATTTCATCATCGACATTGTCGGTCGTAATCTCAAAGTCCTCGACTTCCGGCTCCAAATAGCCGATGTCTGTCAAAAATGCTTTATATTCGTTAAAATCAAAGCGGCCGCGATGCGCTTTATGCCACTCATTCAATTTTTCTTGAATTTCGTCGCGGCGGGCGAGCAATTCTTTGTTGCGCGGCGTCAAGTCGGAAATGAGCGCGCCGAAATCGCTCCAAAACTTGTCTTGATCCAACCCGCTGTTCGGCAGAAGCTCCTCGTTGACAAAGTCGTACAACACTTTGGCGACTTGGATGTTCCCTTTTTGTACGTATTCGCCCATTATTCTCTTCCCCTCTCTTGTTTCTTATTACGAAACATCGTTTCTCAATTTCTCTAAAAAGATGATACCATGAAACGAAATGACTGGCAATCGTTTTCAAAAAATTTTCATTTCACTGTCGACGGCATCTTTGTCTCTACACAACGCCCCGGCGTCGGGAACAGCTTGCCGGCGTTGAGCAAGTTTTTCGGGTTAAACACGTCGCGGATTGCCGTTTGCGCCAAAATTTCCTCATCAGTGAAAATGAAGCGCATCTCTTCTTTTTTCTCAATGCCAACGCCATGTTCCCCTGTAATTGATCCGCCGACCGCCGCGCACGCCTTGAGGCATTCGCTTCCGGCGGCAAGCGCCCGCTCCGTCTCCCCAGGCTTGCTCGCATCAAACAGCACAAGCGGGTGCAAATTGCCGTCGCCGGCGTGGAAAATGTTTGCGATTCTCAGTCCATACTTGCGGCTGATATCGGCGATTTCCCGCAGCACTTCCGGCAGACGGCTGCGCGGAATGACGCCATCTTGCACTAAATAGTCAGGCGAAATCGCCCCCATGGCGCCAAAGCCGGTTTTCCGGTTCGCCCACCAGCGGGCCCGTTCTTCCTCTGACTGGGCGACTTTCACTTCGCGCACATGATGGCGGCGGCAAATCGTTAAAATATCGTTGATTTGTTCGTCGATCCCGGCGGAAATGCCATCCACTTCAATGAGCAACAGCGCGGCGATGTCTTTCGGATGCCCGACCGGAAACGCGGCCGCTTCGACCGCCTCGATGGCCGTTTGGTCCATCATCTCGAGCGCCGCCGGCACGATTCCAGCGGAAATGATGTCGGAAACGGTCTGGCTCGCATCTTCCACTTCGTCAAAATAGGCGAGCACCGTCTGTTTGGCCTCGGGATTTTTCAACAAACGGACGGTGATTTTTGTCACGATGCCAAGCGTCCCTTCCGACCCGGTCAGCAGCCCGAGCAAATCGTAGCCTGGCGGATCGGGAACGCCGTTTCCGCCGATTTCAATCACTTCGCCGTTCGGCAAGACGACTTCAAGCCCTAAAATATGGTTCGTCGTCACTCCGTATTTTAAGCAGTGGGCGCCGCCAGCGTTTTCAGCGACGTTGCCGCCGATCGTGCAGCAATATTGGCTTGACGGGTCGGGCGCATAGTAATAGCCGCGGTGGGCGACCGAGTTCGTCAACTTCAAGTTGACAAACCCCGGCTCGACGACGGCGCGCCGGTTTTCGAGATCGACGTGCAACAGCCGCTTCATCCGCGTTAGGCTGATGACGACTTCGCCGTTTAGCGGAATCGCCCCGCCGCTTAACCCCGTGCCGGCGCCGCGGGCGAGAAACGGAAGATCATGCTCATGGCAGTATTTGACGACCGCCGCCACTTGCTCCGTGCTGTTTGGAAATACAACCGCCCTTGGCAAATGGCGGTGGACGGTGAAGCCGTCGCAGTCATACGCCATTAAATCTTCTTTCCGGTATAAAATCGCCTGTTCCCCAACGATGCGGGCGAGCGCTTGGATGTGCGGGTCGTTCGTTGCAATCGGCCGTTTTCTCATATGCGCACGTCCTTCCCTTCTTCTTTTTGGTACGCCCAATCGAGCAGCTGCACCGTATGGACGATTTTTTGGTTTCGTCCATGTTTCATGACGCCAAGCGCCATTTGCAGCATGCAACCTGGATTGCCCATCGAGATCAGCTCCACCTCTTGCGGCACGTGTTGCATTTTGCTCTCAAGCACCGCTTGTGCCATCTCCGGATGGGTGAGGTTGTAAATGCCGGCGCTGCCGCAGCAACGATCGGCGTTTGGCATGGCGACCATTTCCACCCCCGGAATGCTTTCAATCAAAGCGCGCGGCTCTTGGCGGATGCCCTGGCCATGGGCCAAATGGCACGCATCATGGTAGGTGAGGCGCACGTTCAATTCCGCTTTCGGTGGTTTGAAGCCCGTGTCATGCAAAAATTTGGACACATCCTCAACTTTGGCGGCAAATTGCTCCGCCTTTTCATGCCATTCCGGGTCATGGCGGAACAGTTCCGGATATTCTTTCAACATGCAGCCGCAGCCGGCGGCGTTAACGATGACATGGTCGACATGTTGAAACGCCTCAATATTTTGCTTGGCGAGCTTCCGGCCGGTTTCGCGGTCGCCGGCGTGAACGTGAAGCGCCCCGCAGCACGTCTGGTTCGGGACGATGACGACATCGTTGCCGTTATGGGTCAATACACGGATCGTCGCTTCGTTAATATCACTAAACATAACATCCATGACGCATCCGGTCAAAATCGCGACGGTTCGCTTTGTTTCCCCCTTCGCCTTAATGAGCGGCTGATGTTTATACTTTCTCCGAACCGGCGTACCGACCGCTGGCAAAATCGCCTCCATCTCAGCCAAGTGATCGGGCATGACACGCAGCAGTCCGGTTTTGCGCGCCACCGTCTGCAAGCCGCTTTTTTGGTACCATTTCAGCAGGCGGCCGAGCCAATCGAGGCGCGACGGATGCGGAAAAATGCCTTTTAAGAAAACGTCGCTGACAAGCGCCTTCCAACCGGTGAGCGGAACCGCCTGGCGGAGCTGGCCGCGCACTTGTTCAATGAGCCCACCGACATCGACATCGGCCGGGCAAGCCGTCGTGCATGCACGGCAATCCAAGCACGTAAAAATCGGATCGAGCAAATCAGGCGTCAACTCAAGCTTCCCTTCGCCGACCGACTTCATCAAATGAACGCGGCCGCGCGGAGAGTGCTGTTCTTCACCCGTCTGTTCGTACGTCGGGCATGATTCTAAACACATGCCGCAATGAACGCAATCAGCCCACTTGCTCGGGTCCGGCAAATCGTGAAAACGATAGTTGCCAAGACTCGCGGTCGCACACGCCGGGCTGTCCGCCCGTTCATTGGTCATCGTGCTCATCATTAAATCCCCCCAATAAAGCGTTGATCGTTGACCGTTTTGTTCGGATCGATTTTCCGCTTAATGCCTTCGAGCAAGAAAAAGTACGACGGCTTTCCGCCCCAGACGTCGACGCGCTGGCGCAGCGAAAGCGGCAAATGTTTCACAATCGCGTAGCCGCCAAGGCGAACCGCCGTTTGGCGCAGCTCCTCGATTGCGGTCAACACTCCCTCTTCGCCGCCGTGCATATACGCCTGACAAAGCCCGTGGCCCAATCCGCCGTGCGCCTCGATGCGGACATGGCAACGGTCAGCGATTAAAACGCTTTCACGCAAGATGGAGAGTACATCCAAGTTGACAACCCCGATTTTCACTGCCGCTTCAACACCGTTTTCCGCCTGCTCCAGACGCCCGTTCGGTGCCATCGTGTAAAACGTCCGCCAAAACGCCGCCGTCTCTTCGCCGGCTAAAATGGACATTTCCACCGCTTTCGGCCGCAGTCGTTCAACCCAATGCTCTTGGTAATGGACGGCGTTTTCCACATCTTCAAACCCGATCACAAGCGTATAAACCGGCCGTCCCGTCAGCCGCTCGGAAAGCGCCGGGTTGAGCAGTTCAAAACAAATCGGCTCCATCATTGTATCAAGGAACGAAACGGCAAACGAGCGAATGTCATGAAGATCGCCGCTTGGGAACGACAGCAACACAACGCTTTCATATTTCGCGAGCGGTCGAAGCTTGAGCGTAATCTCGCTCAGCACCCCGAGCGTCCCCATCGCCCCAATGAACAACTTATTCATATCGTAGCCGGCGACATTTTTTACCACTTTGCCTCCGGAACGAATGACGGTCCCGTTCGGATAGACGACGCGCAGCCCGATGACCGAATCGCGCGCTGCCCCATAGCCGAGCCGCTTCGGACCGCTATCGTTCGCGGCAATGACCCCTCCGATCGTCGCTTCCTCCGGCCAAAACGGGTCCAAGGCGACCTTTTGCCGATGCGGAGCGAGCGCGCGCTGCAAATCACCAAACACCGTTCCGGCTTTGACAGTGACCGTCATATCGGCGGCCGCATGTTCGACAATGCCGGCATAGTGTTCCAACGACAGCAAGATGTCCGCCTGTTCCCGCTGCCCGCCAAACCCCCGTTTTGTGCCGCGTCCAGCGATGACGACTTTTTTGCCATGGCGGTCGGCATAGCGGAGCACCGCAGCGATTTCTTCCTCTGTTCGCGGATAGACGGTCACCGCCCCATCATTGCCGAGGGGGTGGAACGATTCATTCCGTTTGATCTGTTCTGGATGCAAAAACGCCTGCAGCTCCTCAATCCATGTCAATGAAAGCATGAGCGCCCTCCTCCGTTTCGTAATAAGAAACATCGTTTCTTTTTATCAGTAAAAAAAAGCGAGCCGCTCGAACCGTTTTCTTTATCAGGCGGAGGGTGTCCCAAAAGAATCGGGACACCTTTTCCGATCACCGTCATATATACAAGTGATTTAGCCCAAAACAACCTTTGGGGCCAGCCCTCCTGCTACTTCTATTAAACCATCGCTCATCCATTTTTTCAATGAATTTTTTGAATTTAGGGATCATTTTGTTCATTCCGTCTCTTCCACCACCACTCCGACCCGCTGCTCGAGCGGCTGAATGACCGCGGCCATATCCAAGTCAGCAAGGCCTGCGGCGATCGCTGCGGCAAACGCTTCTTCTGCTTGAATGCCGAGTCGGCGGCCAAGGCCGATTTCATCCATCAACTCGTTCGCCAAGCGCACATCTTTATGTACATACTTGACCGCCCCGCCAGGAGTGAATCGACGCGGCAACACGAACTGCTCCATATGGCGGCGCAACATCCGGCTGTCTCCATAGCTTTCTTTTAACAGCCGATACAGCTTCCCGGCATGAAGCCCATAAGCGACGCCAGCGACCATCGCTTCCGCCGCGGCGACCGAATGGACGGCGACCAAGTACTGGTTGATCGCTTTTGCCGCGCTGCCGGCGCCGCTTTCTCCTAAATATTCAACCGTTTTTCCTAACACCCGAAGCAACGGACGCACCCGCTCCCATGCTTCTTTCGCCCCGCCGACCATGATCGTCAGCGCCCCTTGCTCCGCCCCTTCCGGCCCGCCGCTTACCGGCGCGTCCAAATAGGCGACGCCGTGCTCATCGGCGCGCCGAGCGACAAACCGGCTTGTTTTCGGACCGACGGTTGTAAAATCAAGGCAAATCGTCCCCGGATGGGCCGCGCTAAGGACGCCGCCTTCACCTGTATACACCTCGATGACATCATCCGGCATCGATAAGCACGTGCAAATGATATCCGCCTCGCCAGCCAGCTCTGCCACTGTCGCCGCCTGTCGGGCGCCAAGGTTGACAAGCGGAACCGCTTTTTCTGTCGTACGGTTGTACACCGTGACATTGAATCCCGCTTCAAGCAGCCGTCTAGCCATGCGCGAGCCCATCACGCCCAATCCAATAAAGCCGACGCGTGTCATCGTCCGCCTCCCCCTTTCATTCCGCGGTATTCATCATACCAAACAAAACTTTCGCTGCTTTTCCCTGATGGAATGTACTCAAGTCCAATCGCTCCATTGTAGCCGTGCTCTTGCAAAAATGCGAAAATCTCGCGATACGGAAGCTCTCCCGTCCCCGGCTCATGCCGCCCGGGGGCATCAGCGAATTGCACATGCGCGATGAGCGGTGCGTAGTCGGCAAACGTCGCTGTCACATTGCGTCCGAGCCGAGCCATATGATAGACGTCATATTGCAATTTCACATTCGTCCGGCCGAGATCGCGTATGATCGCCGCCGCTTCCTCAATATCGGTTAAAAAGTAGCCGGGCATATCGAACGGATTGATCGGTTCAATCGTCAGCGTCAAACCATGAACAGCAAGCGTTGCAGCCGCTTCGTCAATGCGGCGCATATACGTCTCCTTCGCCCGCTCGCGCGGCAAGTCCCTTGGCAACACTCCGGCCATGCAATGAAGATTCGGTACACCGAGCGCGAGCGCATAACGCACTCCTTCCTCCAGTGCACGCCGGAATTCATCATGACGGTCAGAAAAAATGGCGAGCCCGCGCTCCCCCTTTTCCCAATCGCCAGCGGGCAAATTCAGCAAAACAAGCGACAGCTCAAGCTGCTCGAGTTCATCAGCAATCGCCTCAGGAGCCACCGAGTACGGAAACTGGCATTCAACGTGCGAAAACCCATGCTGCTTCGCCTTGGCAAACCGGGCGAGAAACGGCGCTTCCGTGAAAATCGTCGATACATTGACGGCAAACTTCATCATGAGGCTCCTTTCTTCTCCATTTCTTTCTCTATATTCGCCCCACCGTTTGCCGATTCCTGCCTCACCGCGTTTCCCCTTTAATGCCGTAAAAAAACAGCCGCACCATTTCGACTTGCCGCTTTGATCAATGCCACGGTCATGGAAAAAAGGCTGCCCCAAAGGAGCAGCCCTTTTTGGCGCTCAATCCTCATCGCTGGCGAAAAAACGCAAAATGTAGACAAACAAGTTGATGAAATCAAGGTAAATATTGACCACAATCATCGGGATGTCCGCTTCCGTAAAGCCATAGCGGGCCAAACGGTTGATGTCGTAAATCGTAAAACCAAGGAAAATCAGAATCCCCAAAGCGGCGATGCCCATTTGCCCTACGCTTGAGAATGGGATGAACCATTGGATGATCAGCAAGCCAAGGAGCGCAAACGCGCCCAGCATCAAAAACCCGCCGAGGAACGAAAAATCTTCTTTCGTTCTCGCTGCGTAAATGGCAACGCCGGAAAACGATACAACGGCCAGCGCAAACGCTTTGAACACCGCCGCCGCGCCGATGATGGAAATGTAATAGCCGATGAGCGGATAGAGCGTCGCCCCCGAGACAAACATAAACGCAAACATAAGCGGATAGCCGACAGCTTTTTTCACGCGGGCGAACATCATGACCAACAGCAGCACAAGTTCAAGCGCGTAAAGGGGCAAATACAGGCCAGCCGGCACCCATTGCCCGGCATACAGCCCCGCCGTCGCAACGGCCAGCGCCGCTAAAAAGGAAACCGCCAACTTCGCCACTGGGCTATGCGGACGATAAACGGTCGAATGGTTCATGGCAACCCCCTCCTTTTTCTTTCTAGTTTAGCATATATTTGTTTCTTGTCACAGTCCTTTCTTTTGGATTGACGCAGACTGCATGGACCGCCCACCATGATGTATGGTCCATCGTTCGATCCACCGAAACCAGCGGGCGGCAAACCATTTTTTCAGCACCGGTGGAACGACAAGCAAAATGAAAAAAATGCGGAACATTTGATAACTTGTCACAACGGCAAGGTCGGCATGCGCCTCCCGCGCCAAAATTCCCATTTGATCCATGCCCCCCGGCGCCAAGGCGATGAACGCTGTCAAATACGACACGCCATGCAGAGCCGTTAAGACAAATGCCGAAGCCATGGAAAACAAAATGAGCGCAAGACCGGTAACCACAGCGGCCAGCACGGCTCTTCCCTTTTCCGCGATGCGAGCCGGTTTCAGCATTAAGCCTAGATAAGCGCCCATCGCGATTTGCGCGATATCTAACAAAGGAGCTGGCAAATGGGGCGCCGGCGTCCCGGCAATGACCAGAGCCGATGTTCCGATGATCGGGCCAAGCAAATAGGCAGTCGGCAGTTTGATGCGCCTTCCGATGATCGCGCTGGCAACCGTGACGATCAAATACAGCCAAACAAGACCGACGCTCCAATGCGCCCCTTGTCCGCATTCTGCGCCCGTCCCCGCCTCAGCGCCGCCGGAAAAGAACGGGCTTAAGGCGATAAGCGGGACGAGAAACACGACGCCCATCAGGCGCATCACTTGAAAAAACGTGACAATCGTTGCATCGACACCGTCGAGCTCCTCGCCCAACACAAGCATTTGCGACAATCCGCCGGGGATGCTGCCGGTGACAACCGAACGGAGCGGAATCCTTGTCCATCTCGCGACAAGGCAAGAAACAAGGAAGCTAAACAACAAAATCAACACCGTCGCCAGCAACATCGCCGGCAATTGTCGGCCCATCTCCACAAGCGTTCCTGCCGTCATCGATGTCCCTAGCGTATAGCCGATCGGAATGAGCGCAGCGTTGCGAATGCCGACCGGCCAATACAACTTTCCCTTCAAAAAACGACCAACCAAAAGCAACGCAGCTGCTGGACCGAGCATCCAATGGAGCGGAACGCCAAACAAGGCGAAAATGAAGCCGCCGAGCGCCGCGATCACCAGCGTCAACGCGATGCGCGCCATGCTGTTCCGCCCTTGTTGTCTTTCCAAAGCCAAGCGAACACTTCCTCTCCACCTTACATCAACGAAATTGTGCTTGCTGTCAATGAACAAAACTTGACAGCGCAGCGATTGTACTTGACTGCCGGTTTTATCGACAGCGGACGGCGGCGCGAAGGCAAAAAGGGACGGCAACTGTTGCTCTACTATCCGCTTTCTGCAAACTATATAGATGCAACGAAATCGTTTAACATATCCTTGACGGAAAAGTGGCTCATCCATTTTTGACTGTCGAAGGCAAGCCATAGGCTTGCCTCCGTCACGCTAAGGCGTGACGGAAGACCGAACAACGACTCGCTTAAAGACCCATTCATGGGTCTTTAAGCGGTGTTGTTCGGTCACTCGACAGTCGGATGAAATGACCGGTAAAAACGAAAAATGTTAAAGCTTTAAATTGCATCAGAAATACCAAACAAAAACATTCCTCTCCTGTTTAGCAGAGAGGAATGCTTCTCTTCCCATGAAAGGCAAGGAGCAGTGAAGCCAACGGCCCTCGCTTTTTCGCCGATGCGCCGTCCGCTTAATCAGCGAATAAATCGGATGACAAATACCGCTCGCCGGAATCGGGCGCCATGCAAAGGACGCGGGCGCCTTTGGGGAGCTGTTTCGCCACTTTGATGGCGTAATAGGCACTGGCAGCGGCCGAAGCGCCGACCAAAATGCCTTCCTTCGCCGCCAGTTCGCGCGCCATCTGTTGGGCATCCTCATCTTTGATCAAAAAAATGTCATCATAAATCGAGCGATTTAAAATTTTCGGGATAAACCCCGGACCCGTGCCGGGAATTTTGTGCGGCCCCGGCTTGCCGCCCGACAACACAGGCGAACCGTACGGTTCAACGACGTAAATGCGCAAATTCGGGATGCGTTTTTTCAGCTCCTCCCCTGTTCCGGTCACCGTCCCGCCGGTGCCGGCGGTTAACACGAACGCATCGAGCCGTCCATCAAACGCTTCATAAATTTCCACCGCTGTTGTATGCCGGTGTGCATCCGGATTGGCCGGATTTTCAAACTGCATCGGAATAAAGCTGTCAGGGATTTCGCCAGCAAGCCGGTTTGCCTCATCGATCGCCCCTTGCATCCGCTTCTCCGCCGGCGTCAAATAGACTTCGGCTCCGTACGCCTTTAAAATTTTCACCCGTTCGACCGTCGCATTGTCGGGCATCGTAATGATGCAACGGTAACCTCTGGCGGCGCACACCATGGCCAGGCCGATGCCGGTGTTGCCGGACGTCGGTTCAATGATCGTGCTTTTTCCCGGTGCAATTTTCCCTTCCGCCTCGGCGCGGCGGATCATTTCCCAAGCGGGCCGGTCTTTGACGCTGCCGCCCGGATTGAACGATTCAAGCTTCATATACACATCCGCGCCGTCCGGGTCAGGAAGACGCTGCAACTTTACAATCGGCGTGCCGCCAATCAAATCTAAAATCGAGTCATACAATTTCACGATCGTCCCCAACCTTTAGCAAAATATTTGTTTGCCTCATTCATTATAAATGATTTTTCTTTTTTCGTTCAAACAGTCTGTCCCGCCCGCAGCACCAGGTTTTTTGATCGTTTTTCGCAAAAGGACGTTCGTTTGGCCGGACCGATTGCGATTTTTCCCCTGTTCTAGTCCGATATTCCCCCTTATAATAAAAAATAAATGATGGAAAGCGAGGTGGCTTTTTTGGCATCTGCGGCACAGCAGCTCGTCACCCATTTAGAAGCCCATTTGCCGAACTTTCTCGCCTATTGGCGGCAACATATGAAAATTGCCGACGATGACAAATACATCGATCATGTCGAACAAAACGGCTTAGCAGTGTTTGAGCTGGTCAAAGAAGCGCTGTTGCGGTCGCTATCTAGCGAGACGGTCGAACGGTTAGCCAACAAAATCGCGAAAGAACGTGCGGAAATGAATGTCGGCATCGGCGCTCTCGTCTACAACGTCAACCTTGGGAGGCGGCTCGTCATCAACCACGCGCTCGCCGCGCCGCTGCCGGTCGACGAGCTGTCCCCGCTCATCGACCATTTGAACGAGCTGTTTGACCAATTTCTGTTTCATGCCATCACAAAATACAATGAGTTAAAGGAAAAAGAACTGCATGAAAAAAACGCGCTCATTGCCAGATCGCATCAAGACCGGCTGACGCTGCTTGGGCAAATGTCATCGAGTTTTGTCCATGAGTTTCGCAATCCGCTTACGGCTATTATTGGTTTTATTCAATTATTGAAGTTTGAGCATCCGCATCTTCCTTATTTAGACATTATCGACCATGAGTTGCAGCAGCTGAAATTTCGCATTTCGCAATTTTTGCATGCCTCACGCAAAGAAATTGTTGAAAGCGAAAAAGAAACGTTTTCGCTGTACCAGTTGTTGGAGGAAATTATCGAGTTTTTATACGCCACGATCGTCGACAGCGATGTCGACCTTTCGGTGGCGATCGATGAATCCATACATATATTTGCCTATAAAGATCAGCTGCGCCAGGTGCTGGTAAACATTTTGCTCAACTCGATCGAAGCGGTGAAAGAGAGGGAAAAACCGCGGCGGATCAACATCGCCGCCCGTTGCCAAGACGGAAGCATCATCATCGAAATCGCCAACAACGGTCCGTCAATTCCAGCCGACATTGTGGAAACGATTTTCGAGCCGTTTTTTACAACGAAAAAACTCGGAACCGGCATCGGCCTGTACATTTGCAAAAAAGTGATCGAAGACCACGGCGGGGATATCTGCTGTTCTTCCGACGACAACATGACGACGTTTTCCATCCGCCTCCCTGCATGACGAACAGCGAAAATGGGCAAGATGGATGAAAAAAAGGTGATGCCGATGAAACTCGCACTGACAGTAAAAACATGTTTCGCTCATCGCTTTCCCTCCCTTGCCTATTAGTGTGAGCCGTCTTATAACAGCGTTGCAAGGGAACTATTCCCAGCGGCATGAGCGCAGAACAAACGACCGCACAATGCGGTCAGCGCGAGGTGAGCGACAACAAATAGTCCAATACCGCCTCTTGCTCTTCCTTCGTAAATCCGGCTTGACGGTCGATCCAATACCGGTGCCCGGCGCCGGTCACATGCACCGTCCGCAAGTCGGAGTCCTTGGCGTTGGCGGCGATGACGCGCTCGCGCCACGTCCGGTCGATCAGCGCCCGCAGACTGTTGCGCGCATCAGGGGCGATGCCTTTTTGAACGGTGCCCGAAAGCCCGAGCTCACCATTCGGCCCAACCGCCACGCCGCCATCATGCAAGTATGGAGCGCTCCAAGCGAGCCCGATCAGGCTCGGCACTTTATACCCTCCCGGTGAATCGCCATGAGCAAAGGAGAGCCGGATTTGTTCTCGGTCTAACTGATCAGTTGGCACTTTCAACACTTTCGCCCCTTTTGGAATCGGCACCGGCGTGTCAGGAGCGTACAACACCGGCTCTCCAAACACTTTTTCTGTTTTCTTCAGCGCTTTCGCCCGCGACGGCTCGGTGCCCACTACATCAGCAGCGATGACTCGGTTGTTCGTCAAATACGCCCCGGCATGGCAGCGGATGCAACCGGCGCGGACAAACACCTCTCTTCCTCTCGCCGCCCGCTCCTCGCTGATCCGTTCATTTGGCGGCGGATTGAGCGTATTTTGCCAAGCGGCCACGGCATTGTTTTGCTCATTGAACCGATAACCCGGCTCGCTGACGATCAACCCATCTGGAGCGACGAGCGATACTTTCGGAAACTGCGGCGGCGCGACAAACTGATTAACGCCGGCCGTTTTCGGCGTCGGGTCGACTTTCGCGAAAAAGGCGGACGGTTTCTCCTTTGTCGTCGGCTGATAGCGAAACCGCGGATGGGCGGCGTTTTGCAAAATCGTGCCGAGATACACTTCTTTATCAATGCCAAACAGCGCATCGCTAATTTCCGCCTGCGCGAGCGAATCGGCATTTTGCGCGTGCACGTTGTTGCTGAAAGCAGCCAAGCCATGGAATGAGCCGGCGGCGGCAAAGCCGCTCCACCCGTACGGATGGTCGCCGCGTGTAAACGAATCCGGAATTTGCGCCGGATTCGCTTTCATATCGATCGTCGAATCAAAATTGCCGCGCGGCCAGCTGGCAAAAATGCGATCCACGTCCCGCTCAAGCAGCTCCGGATCCGGCAGCGCCGCTTTGCGCCCGTGCGAATCGATGATCGTCCGATCGAACGAGCGGATATATTTTTTCAGCGAGCGGATATTGGCATGAGTAAAATAAGCGCTCGAATTCGTCGCCAACGCCATGAGCATTCCGGCATTCAAATCGTTGTTCGGCGCCCCTTCCACCACTTTTTTGGTCACTGGATCGACGGTCGCATGGCAGGCGGCGCAGCTGATGCCGACGCGCATGCGGCCGCCGTCGGTGACGATCGGCATCCCGAGCGGCAAGTATGACCCTTTGGGCACGTCGATGCCCGTGTCGATCAACTCGCCTTTTTTATATGTGCGGCCGCCGATCGTCACATCTTCGGCAAGCGGCACGCGCAAATTCGTCGTCCCTTCTCCTTTTAATGCGACAATAGCTTTGGCCATATTGGCAAGCGTCAGCGGCCCGTCGACAATACCCATAATGTCGGTCAAAAACACTTCATTGCCGAACGTTTCTTTATAAAACACCTCCTTGCCGAGACGAAGCAACCGGTCATCGACGACAACCGCCCCTTCCTCTTTTTGCAAATGCTCGTTTCTAGCCGACAACGCTTGGATGCGGCGGTCATCCGCTGCGATCCATCGCCCCCACACATCGATTCCAGTCTGTTTGCTCGCTTCATACGGCGCAATATCGCTCCCATCCGGCACAAACGCATACTCGCCTCGGCGCAAAAGAAGAACGGCCCCGGCA
The DNA here is from genome assembly GCF_056494105.1 of Geobacillus sp. PLS 41. NCBI lineage: Bacteria > Bacillati > Bacillota > Bacilli > Caryophanales > Anoxybacillaceae > Geobacillus > Geobacillus sp. PLS 41. The sequence continues at coordinate 2,545,616 of NZ_CM151395.1, forward strand.
ACCAAAAGAAGGAGAACAGCAACGCTTAGCACAATGAATGTTTTTCTCACCCGTTTCCCTACCTCCTTCATAAAGCGGATTGCGCCCATAGTATGCCCCGCTCTAGGCAAAACTTGAGCGCGCGGACTCCTTCTTTTCCCCATTGTCGCGATCGTTCAAAGCGCCACGACCCGCTTTTCCCATCATTCCCCACCCATACTGCAAACAGCCGGACACATACTATGTCACGGAAGGTGGTGAGAAGAATGAACGCGGCAGGAACACACGAAACGCTTGAGCTGCACGAACTGCTTATGTTTAAAAGCACCTGTCTTGCCAAAAGTGCCGCCATGCAGCAAATGGCAAGCGATCCACAATTGAAATCGCTCATTCAACAAGACATGCAAAAGACACAGCAGCACATCCGCGACTTGCAAAACTTGCTGTCATAAGGACAAAAGGAGGGACAACGATGCAGGCAACGATGACACCGACCGGCGTATTGAACGATCAAATGATCGCCGCTGATTGCCTGATCAGTGCGAAAAACGCCATTAAAGGATGCGCGATGGCCATTGCCGAAGCTTCCACCCCAGAAGTGCGCAACACGTTAAAGCAACATTTGAATGACGCGATCACATTCCATGAACAGATCAGCCAATATATGGTCAACAAAGGGTACTACCATCCGACGAACGTTCAAGAGCAGCTGCGCCTCGATCTGCAAGCAGCGCAGCAAGTGCTGTCTAGATACAATCAAAACGTTTAACATATCTTTGACAGAAAAGCCGCTTATCTATTTTTCGACTGTCGAGGGCAAGCCACAGGCTTGCCCCCGTCACGCCTTGGCGTGACGGAAGACCGAACAACCATCCGCTTCTCAGACCCATACATGAGGCTGAAAGCGGCGTTGTTCGGTCTCCCGACAGTCGATCAAATGCTCGGCAAAAGCCGCAAATGTGAAAACTTCAAATTGCATCTGTATGCAATCGGTCGGCCGCTGAAGAAGAAAATGGGATTTCACCATGGCAAAAGGTGAATCCCATTTTTCATGATTTGTCCGTCAATCGCCCATCCTAACAACAAAGGAGGTGAACAGCGTGAAACGCCGATACCGAATATGGGCCGCGGCCAGCGCGGTTGTTGCTCTACTCGTTGCCGCAGCCGTCTTGGGGCGACCGGCTCCAGAAGAAAACGCCCCGGCTCCACCGCGGCTGAAGCCGTTTGACGCCGAGGTCGCACCCACCCATCCAACCGTTGTCGCCTTAGACAGCTTAAGCGCAGGCGAGCAGCTGAAACAGCAGTTGAACAAGCACCCGCGCATTCGGGAAATCCTCCATAATCGCCGCGGTGACCGAAGCCATTATTTCGCCAATGAGATCGTGGTCCGCTTTCGGGCATTGCCATCGGAAAGCCGTCTTCAACAAATGGAGGCAGCCATCGCCGGCCAGTTCATCAAGCAGGTCGACCACGTGTTTGTATTCCGCTCGCGCGAGCAAACGTATGAGGAAATGCGCCGCTATTTCCGCTCTCTTCCAACGGTTGATTATTGCGAACCGCACTACATTTACATGCAAAATGAGTGGAACAAGCCGGCGCCGGTGCCGAACGATTCGTTTTACGCCCGCTACCAGTGGAACTTGCCGGCCATTCATACCGAAGACGGCTGGACGCTGTCGCGCGGCAAGCGGAATGTGCCTGTCGCCATCATCGACAGCGGAGTCGATTTGACCCATCCCGATTTAACCCGCCGCCTTCTGCCCGGATATAACGTATTGGCCGACGACCGCTCTCCGAATGACGAAAATGGCCATGGCACCCATGTCGCCGGCATTATCGCCTCACAGCCGAACAACGGCGAAGGAGTCGCCGGCATGACATGGTTCAACCCGATCATGGCCGTCAAAGCATTAAATGCGGACGGCTATGGAACGAGCATTGATGTAGCGAAAGGAATCCGCTGGGCGGTCGACCACGGGGCAAAAGTCATCAACTTAAGCCTTGGCAACTACCAACCGTCCTCGGTGCTTGAGGAAGCGATCCGCTACGCCGACGCTCATGATGTCGTGCTTGTCGCCGCTTCCGGCAACGACAGCACGTCGCAGGCGAGCTTCCCAGCCGCTTATCCAGAAGTGATCAGTGTTGGCGCTGTCAACCCGGATCTTTCCTATGCGCTTTATTCCAACTACGGCGACTATGTGGATGTCGTCGCGCCTGGAACGAACATTGCCAGCACGTTTGCCGGCCACCGGTACGCCGCCCTTTCCGGCACGTCGATGGCCGCGCCGCACGTCACCGCACTCGCCGCTTTGATCCGCTCCGTCAACCCGCGGCTTTCGAACGATGAAGTGCGCGACATTATTCTCGAAAGCGCTGACGATTTGGGAGAGAGAGGAAAAGATCCGTATTACGGCTATGGGCTGATTAACGTCTACCGCGCGCTCGAGCTGGCTAAGCAATAACCGATGCTCCTTCCGCCAATGATTGGGGAACTCGTCGCTGGGAAAGGTCAAACGGACAAAATTCTCATCTCCTGTGCGAACGATGTTAAAAACTCCCCCACAGCATAAATCAGCAAACAGCCGGAAACGGCGCCTCTGGGGGCGAACAGCCCACGCCGGCAAGCGATGCCATATTCCATAGAGGCGCGCCTAAATTTCTGCTGAAATCGAGTAGGAGAGGGTGACTAACCCTCGTCCTCTCACACCACCGTACGTACCGTTCGGTATACGGCGGTTCCATTAAGTCTGACGCAGAGATTCATATCGTTGATAAAGACTCTTCAGCCCTTGGCTCTCCCAATAGGAGTTGCCAAGGGCTTTATGCAGGATGGGACTGGCGGCCACTCTCCAATATTTCTTCCGAGTGTTTCCCCATTCATATGCTTTCTGCTTGGGCACTCCTAAACTTTGCAGTTTTCGGACTCTGGTTCTCGGAAGTTTCCACTCTTTCCATTGGCACATGCGCAGCCTTCGTCGAATCCATCCATCTAGTTCTTTGAACACACTTGGGGTCTCTGCTAGCGAAAAGTATCCACACCATCCCAGAATGTATTGATTGAGCTGTTCGATTCGTTCGGGCATGGGAATCGGTTTCGATCGGCTCGTCATGGTGCGTATCCTTTGCTTCATGCGCCGAATGCTTTCCTTTGCAATTCGGATTTTTGGCTCCTTACTTGGGGTGAAGCTAAAACCGAGGAATTTTCTCCTCCACGGACGATCCACTGCCGATTTGGTTTCGTTGACTTTCAGCCGGAGTTTCTTTTCGATGAATGCCGTGATCGATTTCATCACCCGTTCCCCGGCCTTCTTCGTCCTTACGTAGATATTGCAGTCATCCGCATACCGTACAAACTTGTGCCCTCGTTTTTCCAATTCTTTGTCCAGCTCATCCAGGAGAATGTTGGACAGGAGTGGACTGAGCGGCCCTCCTTGTGGAGTCCCCTCTTGTGTTTCCATGACCACCCCGTTGATCATGACCCCTGCCTGTAGATACTTCCGTATCAACTTTAGGAGGATTTTGTCTGGAATTCGTTTCGCTAATATCCCCATCAGTTTGTCATGGTTGACTCGATCAAAGAACTTTTCCAAGTCGATATCTACCACCCATGTATATCCTTCCTGAATATACTGCTTCGCCTTTTTCACCGCGTCGTGTCCTCTTCGACCGGGACGAAACCCGTAGCTGTGTTCCGAAAAGGATGGGTCAAAGATCGGCGTGAGCACTTGGGCGATGGCCTGTTGGATGAACCGGTCTGTCACGGTCGGGATTCCTAGTAACCTGACTCCTCCGTTCGGTTTCGGGATTTCGACCCGTCGGACCGGGCAAGGTTCGTAGGTCCCTTCTTCTAAAGCGTGCCGTATCGCGTCCCAATGTTCCACGAGGTGTCTTCGCAGGTCTTTGACGGACATTCCATCGGTTCCATGGGACCCTTTATTCTTTTCCACTTGTTTGAGTGCTCGCAGGAGATTCTCCCGTGACATTACCTGTTTCATCCACATTCCGATTCTTCCTCTCTACGTGAACGGTCCGTTCTATTTGTGCCATCTTCTTCTCCACCCTCTTGAGGTTCCCCATGGACTTCACCATTTCCCCCCTCAAGCAGGCCCTTTCGGGTTATCTGCTTCATCAAAGAAGATGAACGCCTAGTGGCCGTTCTCCTTCATGGTTCGGTCCTTCCCCTTCTATCTAAGCTAGACGGGTACTATGACCTCTGCTGACTTCTGTCCGTTCAGCGTTGGATCGCTCCAACGGTTGCCAAGCGCACTTGGCTTCCCGGACAGACCTCCCCGGGTAAGAGTGCAGTCTTTCCTTCCATCCATCTGCTTCATTTACTCGGTATCACCTTCGGCAGAAAGGGCTTCGTTTTGTCGTGCAAACTCACCCAATGATACCCAGCCTCCTATGAAGTTCGTGTTCCTCAGACCGGAAGTTTGCCGCCCGCTTCCTTCAGATTCTGCGTCGCCGCAGACACCCTTGCGTTAAGCTAACTGCTACTTCTGCCTTCGCAGTTCGGGACTTTCACCCTATAGACTGCACCCATGCCGGGCGCACACGAAAAACGATGGGGATTCGGGCTATACCCCCATCGTTTTTTCGCACGTCAACATCGTCGTCACCGCTCCGACGACCGTGACGACGACAAGCGAGTGGACAAACGGCACTGAGTCGATGATCATGCTCCCAGCTGAAATAATGCAGGCGTCAATGACAAAAATGATGATCCCGACGTTCCAGTTCGTCCATCTAGCGATAAACTGGGCGAGCAGGTCGGTCCCGCCCGTGCTCGTCTCCTCGCGCAGCATCAAGCCGATGCCCGCGCCGACCAGCACCCCGCCGATGACCGCGCTCAAAAGCGGATCCAACACCACCACGCCGCGCAAAACGGACAATACGTCAATCATCCATGAGGAAAATAAAAGTCCGTGCAAGCTGTTGTAAAAAAACGGGCGGTAGTAAAACCATGCGGCTGCATAAAGCGGAACGCTTAAGACGATCATCGTCAACCCAGCCTGAACGTGCCACACGTATTTGGCGATCAGCCCGAGCCCGATCATCCCCCCATCAAGCAAATGGTGAGGGACTAAAAAGACGTTGATGCCAACGCCAAGAAGCAGACTGCCGACAATCACCGCCGCCATTTTTTTGATCATCACGAAACCCCTCCGCCACGGCTTATCCCAACGAGCCAACATGCCTCCATATATATGTATATGGCGCCCCTTGACAGAGCTTGTCTCTTTTTTGCCGCATCGCGGAGGAAATGGCTGGTCACGGACGAAATGCAAAAATAAGAGGCCAGGCCTCTATGCCCAACCTCTTATTTTTGCGCTTTTGTCGTCTCGTCATCGTCGATGATGCCTTTTGTCGCATTCTTAAATTCGCGCAGCGTTTTCCCGGCCGCTTGTCCTAACTCCGGCAGCTTTTTCGGCCCGAAAATGAGCAAAGCGAAAAAGACGATGAGCGCAATTTCTCCAAAGCCGATGTTCATGTTTGTCACTCCAATGTTCAAGCGTCGTTTCTTGAATCATTATACCATAGAAGAACAGACAGTGTCATCGTCTTTCCCTTGACAAAACGGCGACAATTTGCACATCTCTCATTGTTCCTCAAGCAGTCGCACCGGTACGTCTTGTTCGTGTTCCGGCTCATCGGTGAAATAAACGCGAGCCATTTCGCGCTCATCATCGACGTGCTGAATCACCACTTGTTTCCCTTTATACATCACCGGAACGATCTCCCCGGCTTCAGCCATTCGCTTCGCCCGCAACAGTTCCATTTACTCCTCTCCTTTCGCACTGTCTTCCGCCTGTGCCCGCAAGCTTTTCCAAAACAACTCGTCGTTGCAGACAATCTCATGAAGCTCGCCTTCGTCTCCTTTGGCGTTGATGATTTCAAGCAACTGCGTCATATCGCCTATTTCGCGCCGATTGTTTTTCACCGAATCATCACCTTTCTTTGGCAAACTGATGACAGCGGACATCCCATCGCTTCGTTTCCTGCGTTGACTCCCTCAAAAAGAAGGAGTATGATTCGAATTGGTGTGTACAGAAAGGAGGAAACACTATGAAGGAGCGGGACTATTATTTTGACAACGCAAAATGCGCGCTCATGCTCCTCGTCGTGTTTGGCCACTTTCTGCGCCCGTACATTGATGACGTCTTATGGGTGCACAGCTTGTATACGTGGATTTTCTTTTTCCACATGCCGGCGTTCGTTTTCATTTCCGGCTATTTCGCAAAAAAATTCCACGAGCACGGCTACTTGCAAAAGATCACGAAAAAATTGCTCATCCCGTACGTTCTGTTCCAGCTGGTGTATTCGATCTACTATTTCTTCCTGTATGACAAACAGTCGCTGGAACTTGACTTATTGACCCCGCATTGGAGTTTATGGTTTTTGCTCAGCCTGTTTAGCTGGAACGTGCTGCTGTTATGGTTCGGCCGGCTGCCAAAGCGGATCGCATTGCCGATGGCGCTTCTTTTCGGCCTTGCCGGCGGGATGATGGAAGTGGAAAAATGGCTGAGCTTGTCGCGAACGCTCACGTTTTTCCCGTTCTTTTTGCTTGGATTTTTCTTTCAAAAGTCGGCGATCGAGCGCTTGTTTGCCGCCCCAGTGCGCCTCGTTTCGCTATTCGTGCTTGTTGGCATGTTTTTCGTCATCCATTTCGGGTTTCCGGATTTGCCGCAAGATTGGCTGTACGGCTCGAAATCGTACGATACGCTCGGCGTCTCGGAATCAGCCGGCATTGCGAGCCGCCTCGCCATTTATGGGGCGAGCCTGCTCATGATGTTTGGCTTTCTGTCGCTCATCCCGAGCCGTCGCTTCTCCTTTTCCGTGCTCGGGGCGCGCACGTTTTACATCTATATCTTGCACGGGTTTATTTTAAAATATTTGCACGAGACGCCATTCCCAGACTTTATTATGGATGTGCACGGCTATCCGCTTCTGCTTGCACTGTCGGTTGCCATGATGCTCATCCTTGGAAGCAAGCCGGTCGTCCGGCTCGTGCGGCCGCTGTTGGAATGGCGATGGCCGAACTGGCGGCAGACAACGACCTAGCAGTCAAAAAAGAAGGTGTCCCGAAATATCAACGGGACACCTTTTTCCATTTATGGCGCTTTGCCTACAAGTGGAAACCGACTTTTTCATTCAGCGCGTGCGGGCTGCCCGCACCGCTTCCGCTAAGGCGGCGGCCGCCGCCTTTGGCGACGGAGCCGAAGCGATGGCGCTGATGACGGATACTCCATCCGCCCCGGCTTCCACAACGGTTTTGGCGTTCGCAGCCGTAATGCCGCCAATGGCGACGATTGGAATGGTGATGCCGGCTTCGCGCAAGCGGCGGAGAACATCCGGTCCTTGCGCTTCCTTTGCATCCTCTTTCGAACTGGTCGGGTAAATCGGGCCGACGCCGAGGTAATCGGCGCCCGCCTCAACGGCCGCCATCGCTTCTTCGACGTTGTGCGCTGAGACGCCCAAAATTTTATCGCCGATTTTTTCCCGCACGCGCCGCGCGTCCTCATCGTCTTGACCGACATGGACGCCGTCGGCATCAATGGCGAGGGCCAGCTCGACGTCATCGTTGACGATAAACGGCACCCCATAAGCGCGGCAAAGGCGCTGCAGCTGCCGGGCGAGCGCCTCTTTGTCCGCCCCTTTTAAAGCGCCCGGCCCTTTTTCGCGGAATTGAAACAACGTCACACCGCCGTCAAGCGCTTCTTTCAGCACATCGGCGGCCGGACGTTCGCTGTTTTGGCTTCCCATAATGAAGTAAACAGCCAGCCGCTCCTTCATTTCGCCGCTCGCGATGCGCACCATCGTTCTCACTCTCCATATTGGCGGTACGCCCAATGGTTCGTCGGCCCATGGCCTTGGCCGATGCCGAGCGGGTGGGCAATCGCCGATTGCACAAACGCCTTCGCCGTCGCGACAGCGTCGACAGGATGCCGCCCTTTCGCCAGCTCAGCGGCGATCGCCGCGGCAAATGTACACCCGGTTCCGTGCGTATGGCGCGTGTCAATTCGCTTGCTTTTAAAATAGGAAAATTCGCTGCCGTTATACAGCAAGTCGACGGTTTCTTCGCCATCATCGTCATGGCCGCCTTTCACGACGACATAGCGGGCGCCCATCCGGTGGAGGAGGCGCGCGGCTTCGCGGCGGTCATCCATCGTGCGGATGACAACGCCCGTCAACGCTTCCGCTTCTGGAATGTTCGGTGTAATGACAAGCGCCATCGGCAGCAGCTCTTCTTTCAGCGCGGCCACCGCTTCCTCTTGCAACAGCGGAGCGCCGCCTTTGGCGATCATCACCGGGTCGACGACCAGCCGCTCCCATTTATGTTTTTTCACTTGTTCAGCAACCGTACGAATGATCTCGGCACTAAAGAGCATGCCGGTTTTCACCGCATCCGCGCCTAAATCGGCGGCCACCGATTCGATCTGGGCGGCGACTGCTTCCGCCGAGAGCGGATAGACTCCTTGCACGCCAAGGGTGTTTTGCGCCGTCACCGCCGTGATCGCTGACATGCCAAAGACGCCGAGCTCCTGGAACGTTTTCAAGTCAGCCTGAATGCCGGCGCCGCCGCCGCTGTCCGACCCGGCAATCGTCAACGCTTTGTACACCATCGTGTTTCTCCTCCCCTTTTACCGTTGTTCCACCCGGCCATGCCGTTTGACATCATCGACGCTTGTATACGCCAACGCGTCCAAAAACGCCGTCTGGAAGCTGCCCGGTCCGCGCTCCCCGGCTTTGGCCGCCGCCTGCTCCGCTGCGACGCCGTAATACACAAGAGCGGCCACCGCCGCTGCCGCCGCATCGCGCTCAACGGCCGCAAACGCTCCGATGACCGATGTCAGCAAGCAGCCCGCTCCGGTCACTTTCGTCAACAACGGATGGCCGTTCTGAATAAGATACGTCGTCTGTCCGTCCGCAACGACGTCCTCTTTTCCAGTAATCGCGACAACGGCGCCGAGCTGCTCCGCCGCCCGTTTGGCCAACGCCACTCGATCGCCGCTGCCGCCGCCGGCATCGACTCCTTTAATCGTCCACGCCTCACCAATCATATTGGCGATCTCCGCCGCATTGCCACGGATCACGGCAAGCTTGACTTGTTCCGCGATGCGGCGCGCCGTCTCCGTCCGGTAGCGCGTGGCCCCGGCCCCGACCGGGTCGAAAATGACCGGCACGCCGGCTTCATTGGCTGCCTGGCCGGCGACAAGCATCGCTTCCACCTCTTTGTCATTCAACGTCCCAATATTGAGGACAAGCGCTCCAGCGAGCTTCGCCATCTCGCCCACTTCCTCTTTCGCATACGCCATCACCGGCGAAGCGCCAAGCGCAAGCAATCCATTCGCCGTCCAATTCGTCACAACGACATTCGTGATATTATGGACGAGCGGATTCTCCTCTCTTACCCGCTCGAGCAGTTCCGCCCATTCATGCCAATTGGCCATTTCCGGTTTCTCCCCTTTCCAAGCCCTTTCGCCGGCCATACACTGGCTTTCGCCGTACTTTCGGCCAATAGAATGATCCATTCTCCCCATCCATCAGTCTACTCTTTCTTTTTTTGAATTGCAAGACAAAGAAAAAAGGCGGCCGCCAAAGCGCACCTCCCTTTTTGTTCCATTACGAACGCGTCCATTCGGCCGCCCCTCCCTCTTCGGACGGCGCCGCCGGCGACAGCCGCTGCGGCAGCGGCCAATTCCACAAATCCAAATCGATGATATAGCGCGGCCGCCGTTTTGTTTCTTTGTAAATTTTTCCAATATATTCACCAATCAGCCCGAGCGCCATCAGTTGCAACCCTCCTAACAGCCAAATGGACGTAATGAGCGACGTCCAACCCATTTCCGTATGCCCGACCCATTTGAGGAAAAGAAAATAGGCGCCAAACATCAAGCTGACGACAAACGAGAGAAACCCAACGAGCGAAATGAAACGGATCGGGGTGACGCTGAACGACGTCACGCCGTCAAGCGCAAAGGCGATCATTTTTTTCAGCGGATATTTCGTTTTCCCGGCCAGCCGCTCTTTTCGGTCATAATAAACCGTCGCCGACCGAAAGCCCAAAAGTGGAACGATGCCGCGCAAAAACAAGTTCGCTTCCCCGAACTGTTCAAGCGCGTCCACAGCGCGCCGGCTCATAAGGCGATAGTCGGCGTGATTGTAAACGAGATCGACGCCAAACGCCTTCATCAACCGATAAAACCCTTGCGCCGTATGGCGCTTGAACCATGTATCGGCATCGCGCCGCCGGCGCACGCCGTAGACGATGTCATAGCCTTCACGAAACTTTTGCACAAATTCCCGAATCGCCGCTACATCATCTTGCAAATCGGCGTCGATCGAAATGAGGCAATCGGCATGCCTTTTCGCGGCGAACAGCCCAGCAAGCAGCGCGTTTTGGTGGCCGGCGTTATGCGCCAGTTTCAGCCCTTTCACTTCCGGGTGACGCAAACTCGCTTTGTATATGATCTTCCATGTGTCATCACAGCTGCCGTCATCGACGAACAAAAGCGCGCTGTTGGATGAAATGAGCTGCTCTTCAATCAATTGTTCGCGCAACTCCCGTAAGCGGCGGATCGTCTCCGGCAGCACCTCTTCTTCGTTGTAACACGGCACAACAATAGCCAACGTCGGTTCGAACATGTCACCTTCCTCCCTCCGGCACGACTTTGTATAAATAGATGGTCCACGCGGACTCTTTGGAACGGAACACCCGCTCAAGGCGCAAGGCGTTTTCGTCGGCATTTTCAATCGGCAGCGCTGAAAAAATGTAGCGCCCGCCCATGTTATAAAACACGTTTGTGTTCAATTCCAAGCTGCGAATCGTCCGCTTCGAGTTTTTCTGAAACATATACCGCTTGCCGAGCTCATCGACGAACAAATAGCAGCGCCCGCCCCATTCATCGAAATACTCGCGCAGTTTTTTGTTTTTCGCAAGCTCCTTGGCGATGATGCGGCGAAACCGATGCTTGTATTCGAGCGGATAAAAGTTGTTGTACGTATCGAGTGTGTAAAAGCCGTTGTATTGAGCGATCGCCGGGTGGATGCCGATGCTGGCGACACGGTATGTATGCACCGGGCGGCCGATATAGCGGCGAATGGCGGCAAACTGCTTTTCCGCGTAAAACTCGCGAAACGACGGCTTGTCGCGGTAGACGATTTCCTCATTGCATAAAGCAAGCACGACAAGCTGCAAGACAATGGCCGCCGCACCGACCGCCCGCCACCTTCGGCCTTCCTGCCAAAAAATTTTCAGCGCCAGTGCAAACAAGACGTAAATCACCATTGGCCGCAAAAAATGGTAGCGGGCGAAATTGAACTTATCGAGCAAATCAAACCGTTCGGTGAGCGGCAGCCATCCTTTGTAAAACCAAAACGCATACCATGTCGACAGCGCGAAGTTCAACCCGTGCAAAATCAAAAACAGTTTCTCCCGCCGCCAGCTTTTCCGCTTCCATACAATGTACAAGGCAACGAGCGTCACCGGTAAAATGACGAGCCCATGCACGGTCATGACGTGGGTGTGGCCGAGCACATAGTTTTTGAACGTCAGCCGGATGACGCGCCAAAGCGGCAGACGGGCGTGGAAATATTCGTCGCGGCTTGTCGGCTCATTGGAAAACAAGAGCGAATGGACAAGCCGGTAATCGACCGCCAAATAGAGCATCGTCATATAGACGATGGCCGCCAAAAACCGCCAATTCCAACCCTTGCCGCGGATGACATCAATGAGCCACCAAATCCCAAGCGCGCTCAAGAAAAAGAAAAATCCAAGCACGAAGCTCGAATAGAGCGGCAAAAGCGTCAACACCGCCCAGTTCACCCATGAACGCTCGCCGCCCCGAATGTTTAAAAACGCCCAAAGCGCAAGCGGCATCCCGAGCGTACTTAACATTCCCGATGGCCAAAACGGCGTCAAGGCAAACGTCAACGAAGAGCCGATGCGAATCCATCCCCAGCGCTCGCCCGGCAGCACATGTTTTCGCAGCAGCAAATACATGCCGATGAACGCCAATACGCGGGTTGCGGCTTGACTGAGCCCATAGGCGTAAATGGATGGAAACAGGGCGTGAAGCCAAACGATGCCGCTGAATTCTGTGCCGAACGCGTTGCGCGGCAGGCCGTTGATGATTTGCGGAATGACGCCATCGACCGGTCCGAACAGCTCACCGCTTCGAGTGAGCACCTTATACCAGGCGATGTTCGAATCCAAATTGTCGTGGACGCGCATATGCGCATCCTCGCCAAGCACAAAATACGGCGACACGTACAAGGCGATGACAACGAAAGAGAAGATCAGGATTCGCTTTTCGATGGCCGGCACCTTTTCTCCCCCTTTCGCCCGGCTCTTGTCTTTCTTTATTGTTCAACCCAACAGGAAAATTATTCATGAGAATGGAAAAAAACGGACCCCTGTCCAAACAAAAAACCGCCGTCGGCCGGATGAAGCCGGATGACGGCGGTTTTCTATTCGTCTATTTACCTTTCGATCAGCCTTTTGCATGCAACACAACGTTGCCCAAAAAGCTGGTGATGGAACGAAAAAACGCGCGAACCATGGAGATTTCGCTCTTGAACGCTCTCCCACCTACGCTCACGCGTGGAAGTGTGGGGTCTTCTCGGTTTAGGATGATAAACAACCGCTTTTCCGCGCGTTCGCAACAACGATTTTGCAGAAAGCGCGGTTTTTACCGACCTTACAAACGGCGTCAAGCCGAGAACAGCGCCGCCGGATTGCCGATGAACATTTGCTCAAGCACTTCGTCGCGGATTCCTTCATTTTTCAGCGCGGGGATGATGTTCACAAACAAATGCTCGACATGCCAATTTTTCATCATTTCCGCAAACGGTTCCGGCAGCGTAAACGGACGACCGAGCCAAACGTTGACAGTGTCATGCGACAGCATAATTTGTTTCTCGTACCCATCGCGGAGCAGAGCAAGGAGCGTCCGCACCCGCTCCTCATCGGTCGGCGCGCCGACCATCCCTTGGATGCCGAAGCGGTCAAACGCAATGTAAACGCCGTAAGCAAGCGTCTTTCGATGATAGTCCGGGTCCGTGTTGCCGCACATATGGCCGATGACAATTTTTTTCGGATCGGCGCCGTGCTCAAGCAAATAGGCGGCTTGTTCCGGCCCCATCTTTCCTTCTTGCGTATGGGTGATGATGACCGCGCCCGTCTCTTTTTGCGCGCGGGCGGCGGCGCGGAAGAACATCTTTTCGTACTCGGTGATGCGCCCTTTGCTCGAGGCGAGCTTGATGACACCCGCCTTGATTCCGGTATCGGCAATGCCCTCGGTCAGCTCGGCCATAAACATGTCGTAAATGTCATCTTCTGCTGTTCCGAGAAGCCGGCGGAATTGGAAGTACGGCGGCGCCCCTTCCCCTTCATAATAATAGCCGGTGGCGCAAATAATGTTCAGCCCCGTCTCTTCAGCGACGCGCCGCAAAAACGCCGGGTTGCGCCCGCAATCGTTCGGCGTCGGATCGACAACCGTTTGAATGCCGTGCCGCTTCATCTTTTCCGCCGCCTCGACTGCGACGCGAAGCGACTCGTCTTCACGGAACGTGCCGCGCGTCACATCGCCTTGAAACCCTGGATAACCGAAGAGGAAATGCTCGTGGATGAGCGTTTTGCCAAGCTGTTCCACCGGCACCGGCCCGCATACCGTTTCTACCATCTCCGCCATCAGTTGTTCACCCCTTTCCCCGCTTTTTCATACTCCTCTTCCTGCAGTTTCCGCCAAAGCAGCTTGCCGCTTGACGTCATCGGCAGCGATGAGCGGAATTCAACGAGGCGCGGATATTTGTACGCCGCCATTTGCGTCTTGGACCATTCAATGATCTCTTCTTCCGTTACTTTGCCGACATACTCGTCATGAAGGACGATAAACGCCTTCACCGTTTCGCCGCGGCGCGGATCCGGCACGCCGACAACGCACGCCTGCTGAACAGCCGGATGTTTGTACAAAAGCGACTCGACTTCGGTCGGCCACACTTTGTATCCAGAAGCGTTGATCATCCGTTTGACGCGGTCGACGATGAAAAAGTAGCCTTCCTCATCCATCCGCCCGATGTCGCCGGTGCGGAAAAACCGCTTGCCGTCGAGCTCGATGAACGCTTCTTCCGTTTCTTTTTCACGCCGGTAATAGCCGCGGAACACTTGCGGACCACAAACGATGATCTCCCCGACTTCGCCGACGCCAAGCTCCCGCCCCGTCGCCGGGTCAATGATGCGCGCGTCGACGTCAAACGACGGAACGCCGAGACATTGCAATTTCGGCCGGTCCGGCGGATTGAAATGCGTCTGCGAAATCGTCTCCGTCAGCCCGTAGCCTTCAAAATAACGGACGCCGGTGAGCTGGAACAATTTTTCCCCGACCGCTTCCGGAAGCGCCGCTCCGCCGCCGGAAATGCTCGAAAGCGAGGAAATGTCATACCGGCCAAGCGCCGGGTTGGCCAAAAAGTCGATCAGCATCGTGCTGATGTTCACCCAATGCGTGCAGCGGTGCAATTCAATCAGCCGGGCGGCCGCGTCCCGATCCCAGCGCGTCATCAACACCATGGCGGCGCCGGCGAAAATCGGCGTATGCATGCTATGGACCATCCCCGTGACATGGAAAAACGGCAGCGTCGCCAACGCGACCGAATCGCTCGTCACATCGCCCCAGTGGTAGGCGCCGACGATGTTGGCGTTCACCGTCCGGTGCGGGTGGATGCAGCCTTTTGGCACCCCGGTCGTCCCGGATGTGTATGGCAAGACGGCGATGTCATCAACATGGCCGTTGTATGGAAGCGGCGGCAATTGGGCGCCGAGGCAGTCCGCCCATAAAAGAATGCGCTCATCCCCAATGGCCCGCCGCGGCGCCGCCACTTCAGCCGGAAGCGAAACCGGCGATTCATCGGAAGCATAATCAGAATAAGCGGCGACGATGATTTGTTCCAACGCCGTTCGTCCAAGGAGCGGGGCCGCTTTGTCAAGCAGCTCCTGTCCAACGATGGCGACTCTCGTTTCGCAATCATTGACGTAAAAGGAAAGCTCCTCTGAGGTGTTCATCGGATTGATCGGCACGACGATCGCTTCAGCGCGCAAAATGGCATAGTAGGAGATGACAAACTGCGGAGAATTTTGCATGTACAATAGAACGCGGTCGCCCGGTTTGACGGACAGCTTTTGCTGCAAATAGCCGGCCAACGCGTTCACTTCATCGAGCAGCTGTTTGTACGAATACACGGCTCCGTAATAGTAAATCGCCGTTTTGTTCGGATAGCGCTTCACCGTTGTTTCCAAATGGTCGACCAGCGTCGTCTCCGGCACAGCCAGCGTTTTTGAGAGCCGTTTCGGCCAATACGGGTAATGTCTCGTATTCATTCCGTTTTCCTCCTCCTTTTCACGCGATCGTTCACTGCGGCAGCCTCCACGCAAGCAGCATTGGATAGCTTTTTTTACTGACCAGTTGGTATATAGCCGACTATTTTTTATTGTACACGCTTTCATAAATATTTTCAATAATTTTCTGAATATACAAAACAAAAATACACCGCCTACAACAGGCGGCGAGCACGGCGCGGTAGTCGTCCCAAAAGCGCGGCCGATCTGCTTCACGAAGACGTTTCGCCACCTGCTCGGCATAATAGTCAAAATGCTCCGTTTCCTCGTATAATGTTCCGTCCAAATCAAAGACGATCGCTTTGATGTCTGCTCCGTGCATACCGTTTCCCCTTTCTTGGCCCGTCATCATTTGCTTGTTCGTTTTTGGTTGATAGACAAAAGCCAATATGGCAAAATATGATTCTGGAAAAGCTTACCATTATGTTGCAAAGAGGAGGAACACATGATGAGATTCGTGATCCCGCTTGTCCTTTCCTTTGCGCTCGCAGCCAGCTTTTTCTTCGACTCGTTCCGTTCGGCCGAAGCGGCAGCCAAAATCAAAACGTATCCAAACTGCACCGCGCTGAACAAAGAGTATCTAGGGGGCGCGGCCCGCTCCGCCTCTGTCAAAAACAAAGGAGGTGGCAAATTCATTTCCCTCGTCCAATCTCGGTTCGTCGACGACTGCACAAGCCGCCTTTCCTCGCCTCGTTTCACAAGTCGGACCGTCTCCCGCGGAACCCCAAGCCCAATGGCCACTTCTGGGCATACAGGCACAAGCCGAGCAAACTCCCCTAAACGAGAGACAAACGAATTGTGAATGATATCGCCGTTATACCGGCAGGCAGAAAAGCCGAGGCATTCGCTGACCACCACTGTCGGAATGGCGTAGTGCATCCTTTTGTACTCCTTTCTCGTTCCGTCACCTCTCTTTGTTATTGTAACCAATTGAAGATCGACTGTCATGAAGGCCATTTCATTGAGCCAGCCAAAAAATCGGTATAAGTTAGAAGAAGCAATAAACAGCTCCAAATGAAAACAGCGCCCTAAGCGAGTTTCCTGCTTAAGGCGCTTATTCGGCAGCTGCTGCATGGCAGTGCACACGCCCATATACACCATTAAAGAAGACGGCAAGGGCGCCAAATATGGTGTTCCGGCTTTCTTCATCGTCTTTCCTCTCGGCGCGGCGCCTGAATGGCGATTCCTTCGTTTTGCAAGGCTTGATAGAGCCGCTTGGCAAATCGCACCGCCTGTTCATTGTCGCCATGGAGACAGACGGTGTCGGCTTCAATCGCCACGTCCGTCCCTTGCACCGAGCGAACGCGCCGGTCGCGGATCATCATAAGCACTTGCGTGACCGCTTCGTCTTCATCCGCGATGATGGCGCGCGGATCGCTTCTTGGGGTGAGCGAACCGTCCGCCTGATACGTCCGATCGGCGAACACTTCGCTCGCCGTCCGCAAGCCGCAGGCGCGGCCGGCGCGGATGAGTTCGCTTCCCGACAAGCCGTATAAGACAAGCATCGGATCGACATCATGCACCGCTTTGGCGATCGCTTCGGCCAGCGCCGCGTCTTTCGCCGCCATATTGTACAAGGCGCCGTGCGGCTTAACATGCGTCATCACGCCGCCTTCCGCCTTCACAAACGCAGCCAGCGCGCCGATTTGGTAGACTACATAGGCGTATACCTCCTCTGGCGAAACGGCCATGGCGCGCCGTCCGAAGCCAAACAAGTCCGGAAACCCCGGATGGGCGCCGATGGCAACGCCATGCTGGATGGCGAGTTGCACCGTCCGCCGCATGACGAGCGGGTCGCCGGCGTGAAACCCACAGGCGATGTTGACAGAGGTCACGTACGATAAGATTTCTTCCTGCCCAAGCCTATACACCCCAAAGCTTTCGCCGAAATCGCAATTCAAATCAATCGTCCTCACCGTTCTCCCTCCCATTGACGGCGAATGGCCGCAATCCATCGAGCCAGCCGTTGCTGTTGTTCCCGATAAAGCCACATCGCTTCTTCCGGCTCGATCGGCTGAAATTGGATAAAGTCACCCGGACGAGCCTGCGCGAGAATCGGCAAATCCACAGACGCAACCTGGGCGATGCGCGGGTAGCCGCCGGTTGTCTGGCTGTCCGCCATCAATACGATCGGCTGGCCGGATGCCGGGACTTGCACCGTGCCGAAAACGACCGCTTCCGAGACCATCTCCCGCTCGCGCACAAGCGCCAACGCCCGTCCAGAAAGCCGATAGCCGATCCGATCGGACTGCGTCGTCACCTCATAGCGGGCGGCGAAAAACTGGCGGCGGCTCGCCGGCGTAAATTCGTCATACTCCGGACCGGGAACCGCGCGCACCGTTTTCGTTTTCCCACCAATATAGCGGCGGGCGGCCGAAGCAAGACCCCAACGCATCCGGCCGATAACACGACGCCCATGAGTAACGCCGACCGGCAGTGCATCGCCCCGCTGCAACGGGCGGCCTGAAAGCCCGCCAAGCTGGGCTGGAACGTACGTGGAACGACTGCCCATCACGGGCGGGACGTCGATGCCGCCTGATACAGCGATATACGCCCGAAACCCCGTCCGACACACCCCTACTTCGAGCACATCGCCCGATTTGACGATCTCCGGTTTCCAAAGGGAAATCGGCTGCCCATTGAGCGTGCACGGGAAATCGCCGCCGCATACCGCAACGACGGCCTCGACGCGAAACCGAAGCGTCGGTCCGGCCATCGTCGCCTCAAGCACCGCCTCATCACCGTTGTTGCCGACAAGCGCATTAGCCAGGCGATACGCCCACGCATCCATCGCCCCGCCCGCCGGCACGCCGGCATGCCGGTAGCCAAAACGCCCGCCATCTTGCACGGTTGTAAACAACCCAGCCTCGATGACGTCAATCATGTTCCTCGCTCCAACGTGCAAATTCATCAGCCCCAATCGGCTGAAACGCGACGATATCGCCAGCCGCAAGCAAACTTGGCTTCTCTCGGTGCGGGTCAAACAGCTTCAGCGGCGTTCGACCGATCAGTTGCCAGCCGCCCGGCGTCGCAAGCGGGTAGACGCCCGTCTGTCCGCCGGCGATGCCGACCGAACCGGCAGGCACTTTTGTGCGCGGCACCGACCGCCTTGGCGTCGCCAAGCGCGGCGACAGCCCTCCTAAATAGGCAAATCCAGGAGAAAAGCCGATCATATAAACTCGGTAGCGTCCGGCCGAATGGAGCGCTATCACTTCGTCTTCTGTCATCCCATGGAAACGAGCGACATCCGGCAAATCCGGACCGAATTCGCCGCCGTAACAGACGGGAATGACGACCGTCCGCGCCGAACGCCGCACCGCTTGTTCAGACCGCCTGATGTTTTTCCTTAGCCATGCGCCTATGCCGATGTAATCGATCACCAATGGATCATAGTAGATGGTGAGTGACGAAAACGCCGGCACGATCTCCTCGATGCCTTCTTTTCGCTCGGCCTGAAGCCGGGCGGCCGTTTGGTGGACGATATCATTCACGTCCTCGTCAATGCGGTCTGAAAACCGAACCGTCACCGCATATTCGCATAATGGAAACAACGTATACTCCACCGTCATCCCTTCCCCCGAAAGCCGAGTTCGCGCGAAATGTCCATCGCCGCCTGCTTCAATCGCGGAACGATGCGCGCCACATCATCTGGCGAAAAGCGCTGTTCCGGCCCGGCAACGCTCAGCCCGGCAACCGCCGCGCCTTCATGGTTGAAAATCGGCACCGCAACGGCGGCCGAATAGTTTTCCAGCTCAGAATAGCTGACCGTATAGCCGCGGTCCCGGTCTTCTTCCAACAACCGGCGCAGCGCTTCTTTGTCGGTCACCGTATGTTTGGCGATTTTGACAAGCTCGACTTGTTCTAAATAACGTTCCCGATCCGCCTTGTCCATAAACGCGAGCAAGACACGAGGGCACGCCCCGGCATACAGAGGGGCGCGCCGCCCGACTTTCGTATAGACGCGCACCGGCTCGGACGTCTCGACTTTTTCAATATACAGCGCCTCATCACCGTCGCGAATGACAAGATTCACCGCTTCGTTCGTCTCCTCTTTCAGCCGCTTCATCACCGGCAGCGCCGCCCGGCGAATATCGAGCCGCTCGGCGACGAGCGCGCCAAACGTCAAGAAGGCTAAACCGAGCTCATAGTAATCGCCTCGTTTTTGCAAAAAACCAAGGACAACAAGCGACTGCGCCATCCGGTACACCGACGTTTTGGGCATCCGAAGCCGCTCGACCATTTCCGGCAGCGTCAACCGTTCGCAATCGAGAAACAAATCAAGCAGTTCTTTTGTTTTTAAGACCGTTTTATTCATCATTGCCCCTCTGTTCCGAATATCAGAATATTAATTCCAAAATACGAGTTATATATTTTTTATTATAATGAAAAGTGGAACAACTTTCTACCACAAAATGAAAAGCGCCCGCTGAACGGACGCCGTTGGATTCAAATCGATAAGCGTTTCAAAAACACATAACTCACTTTTTGATATTCCATTTTTTCCTCATAGAAGCGATGGGCGTCAACCCGCTGCAGGCCGGATGACAGCGAGACAATCCCGTAGCCTTGCTCCTTCGCCCATTCGTGCACATGCGACAGCAACGCTTTTCCATACCCTTTCGAACGTTCGGCTGATGTCGTGACCAAATCGCAAACCCAAATAAAACGGCCGTTATAGAGCGTGATCATCGGCATGAATCCGACAACGGCAACCATTTTGTCCTGATCATATAACGCCGCAAGCTTATACCCTTCTTTTTCTTGCGCTTCACGCACAAGCGCGACATACGTTTCTTCATCCAAATGAGTGCGCAGCTCCCGCATGACCGGAAAAGCGCTTCTTACTTCCTCCTCCGTCTCGAGCCAAACAAATTGCGGCATGACTCCCATCTCCCTTCTTCTATTTCTACATTCATGATATCCATGTTTGTCCAAAAATGGAACTTCCGCCTTTCCGCAACGTTGATCATCGTTTCGAAAGAAGACTCCCGCTTCAAGCGCGTGAAGGGCGCAGCCCAGCGATCAGTGGAAGATTGTCGGCTGATAAACCAACGATTACAGCTGCAGCCGCAAATACGGCCTCAGCGGTAAAGTTTGCGCCCGAACCACATGCCTTATGCGCAGAAGGCTGGGAGAAAGAAAACGCCAGCCGGTTATTCGCAAGCCAGCTGGATCGTTTTCATCCCCCAGCGCCCCTTTCAATGGACCGGTTGATCACGCCAGCGAAGCGAGCACAGCCGGCAAGGCCTCCACAACGTCCGACGCCAATACATCCCAAGGCGAATGACCGTGTTGAACAAGCCAATCAGCAGCCTTTCCATGCACGAACGCCGCATTGCTCACCGCAGGCTGCACCGCCTCGTGCTGCAACAAAAACGCCGCCACGATGCCCGTCAACACGTCACCGCTGCCGCCTTTCGCCAAAGCCGGGTTGCCGGTCGTGTTGACATATTGCGATCCATCCGGCGCCGTAACAATCGTATACGGCCCTTTCAACACGACATACACGCCATATTCCATCGCCAACCGCTTGGATAACCCAAAGCGGTCGTGCTCGACCTCGCGAATGGAGCGACGGACGATGCGCGCCATTTCCCCCGGATGCGGGGTGATCACCGTCGGCGCGCTTCGGCGGCGCACCTGTTCAGCGTAATCATCCCAGAAAAATAGGGCATCGGCATCGAGGATAAGGGGCACCGGCTTTCGCACCAACTCCCCAACAAGACGGCGCACCCCTTCCGTTCTCCCCATGCCTGGACCAACGGCGAGCGCATCGACATCCAGCCCGTTCCAATCGGCCGCGCCGGCAAACGCTCCCCCTTCGGCCGGCCATGGCCTGCACATCGCCTCGGGCATCCGATTGGCAACCGCTTCGTACACTGTTTCTGGAACAGCCATGGTCACAAGTCCGGCCCCGCTTCGCAGCGCTGCCTTGGCGGCGAGCGTCACTGCTCCTGCCATAGCTTTCGATCCGCCGACTACAAGCAGTTTGCCATACGTTCCTTTATGCGAGGACCGCCTCCGCTTTGGCATCGTCCGCATGACATCGCTTCGCTCCCACACGAACCGACGGGCTGCATTCGTTTTGACCACGAGCGGCGGAATGCCGATATCTACAACAGCGAGTTCCCCGTAATAATCGGCCGCTGGGAATGTGTACGCCCCAAGCTTCGGGCATTGAATGGTGAGCGTCATATCCGCGCGAACGGCCGCGGCGACATCACCGCCATCCGCCGGCACCCCGCTTGGCACATCGATTGCATACACAACAGCCCGCGAGCGGTTCAGTTGTTCAATGATTTCTTGATACGGAGAGCGAACCTCGCCTTTCACGCCGATGCCAAGGAGCGCATCAATGATCACGTCGTAGTGCGGCGCACGCATCGCAAACTCTTGTTCATTCCCTTCATACGGAATCCACGAATACCCGGACCGCTCGTACACCTCAAGCGCGGTGCGCGCCGCTCCTTTCACCTTTTCCTTTGGTGGAATGAGCCATACATCGGTTTCGTAGCCGCAGCTTTTCAACATACGGGCAACGACAAACCCATCCCCGCCGTTGTTGCCCGCCCCGGCAAGCACCGCCACCCTATCAGCGCGCGGAATCCGCCCTTTCAGCACCCGAAACAGCGCCTGCCCTGCGTTTTCCATCAACGAATCAGCGCTGATGCCGATCCGCTCCGTCACTTCTCGGTCGATGGCGTACATTTCATCAGATGTTACGACCGGAATCATTCTCCTTCCTCCTCTCTTCTTTTGGCCTTCGTCCCCTTTGGCGCTCCATCTTTTGCACATGTTGGCCATGGGAGAATCAGGCTTTGAGAACGAACCACGATGTCCGATGGAACGGTCTTCATGGAGCGTTCATGAAACGTTTGGCATTCCCTGCCGCGCCTTCCCATCATCAATGTATGATTTAGGGAAGCCTTGCCGGAACAGCCGGCGGCTGCGTCTAGGCGCATTTTCATTGGAGCGGCGTCATCCCTTTATCGCCGTGTTGCTCGCCTTGTCCTACCCGCTTATCCGCTATGCAGAAAAACGACGGCCATCGCCTTCACGATGACCGCCGCCTCGATTACGGCTGCTTGGCGATCACTTGCAGCCCAAACTGCAGGCAATCGTCGCAAATTGCCGCCAGCGGACCTTTGGCCAGCCTTGGTTTTTCTTTGAGACAAAACGAGCAGCGGCCGCCGCCATGCGCCTCTTCTGCCTCCAAGGCCAGCGTTTCCTCAAGTTTTTCCAATGAGAAGACAGCCAACGCCTCGTATACGTTATCAAGCAAATGATCATCAATATAGGCACATTTTCCTTCCCAACGGAGCGCGATGAGTTTCGCCGCCACCGCCATCCCTTCGTAAAACCGGCGCCGATCCTCGTTCTCCCTTTGCTCGGCCATAGCGATCAATTCATCGGCAAAACGCTCAAGCGCCCGAGGCGTGCATTCATCAAGCCACCGTGTTGTTCCGTTTGCCATATCCATTTCCCCTCCCACGTTTCTTTCCCTTTTCAATACGACAAACGGGCGTATTTTCCTTCTTCACCACAGCGGCCATTCATCAAGAAAGCGGGATCGCAGCTCAGGCGGCGGCAGCTGACAATGATCGCGCTTCAGAGTGAGACGATGCCGATGGTTGGCGACCGTGTCATATATATGATCGCGCAACAGCCGAGGGATGAGAAATCCAGACGCTGCCAGCCAATTCCAAGGCCAAGCAAGACGACGTCCGATGCGCAGGACAGCATCAGATTTTACATAACAGCACCCGTTCTCGATGAGGACGACGCTGTCTCCCGCTGACATCTCCTGCTTGGCTAACAATGCTTGACCAACGGCGCTCTGTTGCGCCGCAAAGCGGAACACCGCCTGGCGGTCGCGGGCGGCGATCCAGTGTGCGCTCGCATGGCAAAACAGGCAATCGCCATCAAATAAGATGACAGGATGCATCACGTTCCCTCCATTGACCGGCTGTCGACCGGCTCGATGCAGGCGATCACGTCGTTTTTCGGCGAGTTGACCAGCGGCGCCACTTCGTACATGCGCATCTCGCTGCTCGGATACGGACGCAGCAACGATTTCAAATACTCGCTGTCGTCTAAACGCGGATCCAGCCAGTCTTCATGCTGCTCGGGAGGCAATATGACCGGCATCCGATCGTGAATGGGGGCGATGAGCTCGTTCGCCCTCGTCGTCATGATCGTGCACGTCTCAAGCGGCCCGCTCGCTCCCTCCCAGCGCTCCCACAGACCGGCAAACCCAAACGGCGCATCCGTTGCAAGCGTAAACCGATACGGCACTTTTTTCGATCCCTCTTTTTTCCACTCATAAAATCCATCGGCTAAAATCAAACAGCGCCGCCGCTTGAACGCATGGTGAAAACTCGCCTTCTCATCGACTGTTTCCGCCCGGGCGTTGATCATTTTGACACCGATGCGATCATCTTTCGCCCAAAACGGCACAAGCCCCCAGCGCATCATTTTGCCGATTCGCTCCCCTTCTTCCACAATGACCGTCAACACCTCCTGGCTCGGGGCGATGTTGAACCGAGGCGCAAGCGAACCTTGATAACGGAAACGAAACAACGCCCGCAATGTTTCCAAATCAACTGTCAACGTAAACCGACCGCACATGGCATTCACTCCTCGATTCGTTGATCAATGCCATCTTCATTCTCTATTTCTTCCATTATAATACAAAAAGCGGCCGAACACGAATCGCAGCCGCCTTACGAAGAAGTTTTTACCAATGAGCGCAAAAACGCCGACACTCTTTCTACATACTCATCGCTGTAGAGAGAAAAACTTTTCACATGATCCGCTTTGTCCGTCAGCCATAGTTGAAACGCATGCGGATGGGTGTTGTACAACTTCACACTTTCTTTGTATGGAATCGAACGGTCGTCTTTGCTGTGGATGAACAAAATCGGCCTCGGCGCGACACGATCGACCGCATGGATGGGCGAAGACACACCCAAATCCAAATCCGCAAGCGCCGGGACGATCGCTAAAATCAAATACGTAAACGGCACATCGGGCAAGTGCGTCCATACCGGCATATTGGCGCGCAAATACGATTCGAGGTCGCTAAACGGGCTGTCCGCAATCACCCCGCGAACATCGCTGTCTTCTGCCGCCGCCAAAATCGATGTCGCCGCCCCCATTGAAACGCCGTATAAGGCGACTGGCTCGCGATAGTGCCGCTTCGCGTAATCGATGACGCCAAGCAGATCGTCTTTCTCTTTGACGCCGATCGTAATCATATCGCCTCCCGACTCGCCGCTCGCGCGAAAATCAAACAAGATGACGCGGTACCCGTCGTCAACAAGCCGCTTGGCGAGCGGCAAAAACGGCACGTTTTTCTGAATCCGGTTGCCGGCATACCCATGGGC
Source organism: Geobacillus sp. PLS 41 (assembly GCF_056494105.1). Classification (NCBI taxonomy): domain Bacteria; kingdom Bacillati; phylum Bacillota; class Bacilli; order Caryophanales; family Anoxybacillaceae; genus Geobacillus; species Geobacillus sp. PLS 41. The sequence goes on from NZ_CM151395.1 coordinate 2,570,375, forward strand.
AAAAATGACCGTCATCTTCGCCGCTCCTTTAGGCGGAATGATCCAGCCTTCGAGCGCCGTTTTCCCATCTTTGCTTGTAAATGTCGCACTTTCATACGCCATGCCATAGTCTTTCGGCGTCATGGTAACCGGCTCGCGCGGTTTATGCGTCAGCTGCCAGCCGACATAAACGGACAAACCGACGCAGGCGAGCAACCCCAAAATGACAACGCCAATGGCCGCAGAAATCCAAACGCGCCGTTTTGTCCGGCGCGGCGTGCGCACCACTTCCATGTCCGTTTTCCCCTTCCTTTCTTTCATCCTACTTGTTGAATTGCTCATTTGGCAGTCAAAAAAAGAGATGTCCGCCAAAAACGAACATCCCTTTCGCCCATGGCCCGCTTCATGCCGCCAACTTACGAATGCGCGAGCGGCGCAGACGCTCCTTTACATCTGACGATCAAGTCAAACTCGCGCACCGACGTCATGCGTTCATCGACGAGCCCGCGCTCCCAAACATGGCGCAAAAACAGCTCAGCGATCAACCTGTTCCGTTCGTCTTCTTGCCCGCGTTCAAGGGCGATGATGCTCAAATACAGATCGCACATCCGATTGGCGATCGCTTTCGCGTGGAACGTCTGGACCTCTTCCGACTGGCCGTTAAGACGCGCCAGTGCTGCCCCCCATTCCTTAAGCCCTTCTTCGACCGGGCGGGCGAGCGGCTTCACGTCAGCTGCCAAACGCTCAAGGCGCTCCTGCATCTCGGCGGCAAACCGTTCGTGGATGCGATATTTGCGCATCAACCGCAGCACCTCGAGCGCCAAAATGTTCGCCGTCCCCTCCCAAACCGTCAGCACTTGCGCATCGCGCAACAGGCGTGGCGTGACAAAATCTTCAATATACCCGTTGCCTCCATGCATTTCAATCGCCTCATGGCTGAACGCGATTGCCTCTTCGGCGGTGCGCATCTTAAGGAGCGCAATCAGCAGCCTGAGCCATGCTTTCTCCGCCTCGCTCGCTTCATGCGGCGCGGCCATGACGCGGTCAAACAAGGCGATCATGTCAAAGCAGGCGCTCGTTTCCACTTCCTGTCTCGCCGTCAAATTGGCAAGCGTCTCGCGCACCATCGGGTAATCCGTCAAGACATGGCCAAAGGCAGTGCGTCGCTCAGCGTATTGTTTCGCCTCTTCAAGCGCCCGCTTCATGATGCCGACGGAAGCAACCGCATTGCAGACGCGCGAGAGATTAAGCGCTTCCATCATATAGTAGAAGCCTTTCCGCGGATCGCCGACCACATACGCCTCGGCCCCGTCAAACACGACTTCGGCCGACGGCACGGCGCGCACTCCTAACTTATCTTTCAGGCGGCGAATCGAGATGCCGTTTAACGTCCCATCCTCCTTGCGCCACGGGACAAGGAACAAGCTCAGCCCTTTCGTCCCCGGCCCGCTCCCGTCGATGCGCGCCAATACAAGCGCCACGCCGCAGCGGCCGGCATTGCTGGCAAAATATTTTTCCCCATATAGTTTATAATGGTCGCCGCACGGCACAGCACGCACCGCGTTGGCGCCAACGTCCGACCCGCCTTGGCGCTCGGTTAAAAACGTCGCCCCTTCATACAGTTCGACCTCACCGGTGGAAGTGACATGGGGCAAGTACCGTGCTTTTAACTCGTCGTCGGCGAAATGTTCAAGCACATAGGCGGTTGCCATCGTCAGCGTCACCGGACAATAAAACCCGGGCTCAGCTTGGGATAAAATGTACCCTTGGGCGTACGAATACATGTAGTTTCCTTTTCTTCCAAGCTCGGGAATCGGTTTGTGCACATAACCGACAATGCCCGTTTCGTACGTCTGTTTTGCCGTCTGCACGTATCCTTCGTTTACCCATACTTCGGAAATGTCGTTCCCAAACCGGTCGTACTTGATGAGGCGCGGCTGCCCTTCGCGGTCGGTGTGCACGGCGCGGCGGTCGACGTCCGTCAAGCAAAATTCGTAAAACGACGCGAGCTTTTCTTCCGCATACCGATACAATTCGTCATCCAAATGCCGTTTCAAATTCGCCAGCAAATTCGGATCGACTTCATAAAGCGGTTTCATCGTCTCTCCCCTTTCCCCTCTTCTTATCGTCCCTGTGCTCCCTGCGCCGTCGTCTCCCACATCCGCAGCACTTGTTTCAACACTTTTCCCGTCGCATTGCGCGGCAGTTCAGCGATCGCCTCATACAGACGCGGAATTTTATAGTCAGCCAGCTTGTCAGATAGGAAACGCTTGCACTCTTCCGCAAGCGGTTCGAGAGGTTGGCTCAATACAACAAACGCTTTTGCTGTTTCGCCCCACTCCGGATGCGGCACGCCGATCACGGCAACATCGGCGATCGCCGGATGCGTTCGCAGCACATCTTCGACTTCCTTTGGATAAATGTTGACACCGCCGGAAATGATGACATCTTTTTTCCGGTCGACGATCCAAATGTAGCCGTCTTCATCGCGGCGCGCCAAATCGCCGGTGTACAGCCAGCCGTCTTTGATCACCTCGTTCGTTTTTTCTTCGTCCTTGTAGTATCCTTTCATGATGCTCTCCCCGCGCAGCACGATCTCCCCGACCTCGCCGGGCGCAACTTCCTGTCCGTTCTCATCGACGAGGGCCACCTCGCAATGAAGAGCGGCATCTCGGCCGACGCTCCCCGCTTTTTCGCCATGCTCCTCAGGAGACAAGTACGTCCCGTTCGGGCCGGCTTCGGTCAAACCGTATAAACACATCATCCGCCCGGCGCCAAAGCGGCTGGCGACAAACTTCACTTCCTCACGCGACAGCGGAGCCCCGCCGTACATCCAGCAACGGACCGAAGAAAGGTCGTATTCGTCAAACCGCGGATGCTTCGCCGTCAACAAATACGCCACTGGCGCGCCGAAAAAGTGGGTGATCTTGTGACGCTCGACCAGTTCGAGCAACGCATCCGGGGAAAACGCAGGCGCTAGGACATGGGTCGCACCGACGTACGTGCCGCCTATGAAAAACAAATGAAGCGGCGCTGAGTGGCTGAGCGGCATGAGATGCAGCAGGCGGCTTTGACGGTCGATTTTCGTTTCGATCACGATCATGTCCGCAACCGTGATCACATTGCGATGCGTGAACAACACCCCTTTTGGCCGCCCCGTTGTCCCCGATGTATACAAAATCGTCGCCTCATCATCCTCTTTGGCTGGGCAGACGATCTCTTCTGGATCACCCGAATCGATCAACTCCTCGAGCGACAGCCAACCGCCTTCCGCCTTCCCGGTCTTCACCCAGATTCCATCGCTTCCACCGACAAGCGGGGCGAGCACTTGATGCACCCAATCGTGGGCGATGAGCGCCTTTGCCTCGCTATGGCCGAGAATATACTGCACCTCAGCCGCCGTCAAGCGCGCGTTAATCGGCACAACAACCGCGCCAAGGCGCAAAACAGCAAAGTACGAAACGGCAAACTCCTTGGTATTGGGCATATACAGCGCGACTTTATCGCCGCGTCCGACACCAAGCCGAGCCAATGATGAGGCCAAGCGATTGACCATGCAGTTGACCTCGGCATACGACAGCGATGATTCTCCTTCGATGACCGCCGTTTTCTCTGGAAATTTCCTCGCATTCCGGGCGAGCAGCTCTGAAATGTTCATCCATCCGATTCCTCCCATTCTCGCAATCGCTGTTCAAAATCGGAAAGCAGCGCTTCCATCTCCGCCTTCAGCTGAAGCAAATCCTCGATCCGCTCGCTCACCTCCTTCAATTTCCGCCGCCCGTATTCGACCGTTTTTTCAAGCTGTTTCTTCCCCGTGCGATCCTCATCAAACAGCGCAATCATCTCATGAATTTCGTCAAGCGAAAAGCCGAACCGTTTGCCGCGCAAAATGAGCTTGAGTTTCGCCCGCTCCTTTTTCGTATACAGCCGCTGCCCTGACTCGGTCCGAATCGGGGAGAGCAATCCGCGTTCTTCATAATAGCGGATCGTCCGTGTGCTCACATCAAACTCTTGCGCCAAATCGGAAATGGTGAAATAGTGCATGGCCATCCCTTTTCTAGAATCAATATTCTGAATTTTATTTTAATTGACGTTTACGTAAAAGTCAACGAATATGAAAGCAAAGAAACAGTCATCCTCCCCCTTCTCCGTGTCCATTCTCTCCGCCATCCAACCATCAATATGGAAAAAATGGATCTGGGAGCCGTCGGCGAAAGGAGACATCCTAAGCCAATGCAAAGAAAGAGACAGTCGACCGAACGCACAGGTCATCAGCACTGAAACGCTTTTCCATTATTCATGGCGGCCAGAAGCGAATCGGACGGCATGGGTCGATATACGCGCCGCTGATTCCCTGGCGAAATCACCATGACAAAAGAAAAAAGCCCCTGTCTAAGGAGCCGTTTCCTCACCCGCCCGCCCCGGTGTAAAAGCGCAAGGCAAACCGCCAAAAGCGACGGGCCAGCCATAAAAAGAGAATGGCCGCAGCCAAAGCCGCCAGCGCTGTCGGGATGCGCCATTTTCCAAGCAGCGCCAAAGCCGGCGTATTGGTGATCAACACCGCCGGCAAGATGTAGGTAATCACCAACCGCACCGCCCCGCGGTACATGCTGCCGGGAAAGCGGGCCGTATCAAAAAACGAATCGAAAATAAACGACAAGTCATCGATGCGCACGACCCAAAACGAGGTCGTCATCAACATCATCCATAGCGAATAAATGAGCAAAAGAGAAGCGGCCATCACGATCAGAAACATGCATACGTCGGCCGCCGATGGCACGTAGCGTTCAACATACAAGCCGAAGCCGATGACGCCGATGCCAAGCGCCACATCGATAAGCCGCCAAAAGACAAGGTGGCGGAAGCTGACGTAAAACATGCTGTCGACCGGTTTCGTCAAAATATAATCGAGCGTGCCGCGCCTGACATGCTCAAGCAGCCTTGGCATGTTCGGGCGGAGCGCAAAATCGATGAATCCGCGCAGCGTATTAAAGACGCCGAGCAGCACAAGCACTTCCCCATACGTCCAGCCGCCTAAGCGATCCGTCTGGTAAAAAAAGATATGGACGGTCAACAGAGCGATTGCGATGCCAAAAAAGCTGGCGATAAAATTGCCGAAAAATTCGCTCCGGTATTCCATTTCCTCGACCAAACAAGCGCGGAAAAACTCGCGGAACACCCGCCCGTATCGCCGCATGTTCATCCACCTACCGCCTGATTTTTTCTCATCCCCGCTTTCCACAGCCATTGCAAAGCACCAATCAGCGCCATCATCCACCCGGCGGCGATCGCAAAGCCGCGCGCCAACTCTCCTCCATCCGCCGCCCCGGTGGCGATTTCGATCGGAAAACTGATCATATAGCGAAACGGCAGCCACTCGCTCCATTCGCGAAGCTGCGGCGGAAGCAGCTCAAGCGGCGCGATCCGTCCTGACAAAAACAACGAAATGACGTCGATCACGCCGTACACAGCCGCCACTTTCGTCATCCAAAACGCAAGCAACCCGCACGAGTAACTAAGCAAAAAACGAAGCGCCGCACCCAATACAACCGCCATCAAAAACAACATGATTTGACTTGCCGTCATGTGAGGACGAAGCGCCGGCCAAAATGTCGCTGCCACTACCCAGACAGGCACTAAAATGACGGCAAACAGCCATTTATAAATGATGTTTTCCGCGATCGCCCAATGGATCGGGTGAAGCGGCCGCAGCAACCAATTCGAAAACGTCCCTTCGCGAATTTCACGGTCCAGCTCCCATACATCCCACGCGCTCGTCATTCGTTCGACAAAAATGACGGCCATAAAATAAAAGACAAACGAATCGCTCTCTTCCGGATGAATGTTCATCCAGACAAACATCGTGATCAGCGGCTGCGTGATCGCACCCGTCATCCAGACGAACGTCGCCAAACGATACGCGAGCATTTCGATGTATTTCATCCGCAACAAAGCGATATATTTGCGAATCATACACGCTCCTCCTGAAACGCGCGCGTAATCACTTCCTCAAGCGGCGGGTCTTCAATATTGATGTCGCGGACATCAAACCGCTCTAATAACCGCGCTGCTGTCCCCGCCGCCTTCTCGCGCGCCACCCGCAATACGACTGTTCCTTCTTCGATTTCCGCCACTTCGCCATACTCTCCCCAATCCATGTCCGGAACCCGTGAAAACCGGACTTCCAATCGCTTGTACGGCGCCAGCTTCTCCGTCAGCACTGACAGTTCCCCGTCGTAAATCAATCGCCCGTAGTTGATGATCATCACCCGGTCGCAAAGCGCTGCAACATCACCCATGTAATGCGATGTCAACAAAATCGTCGTCTCGTGCTCCCGATTGTAGTCAACGATAAAGCGACGCACGTTTTCTTGCGTATGAACGTCAAGCCCGATCGTCGGCTCATCCAAAAACAACACTTGCGGCCGATGCAAAAGCGCCGCCGCCAGCTCGCAGCGCATCCGCTGCCCGAGCGACAGACTGCGCGTCGGCTTGTCCAACAGCGGCGCCAAGTCGAGCAGTTCCGTCAATTCCTCGAGCGTCTGGCGGAAAGCCCGATCGTCGATGTCATAAATGGCTTTATTGACCAAAAACGTCTCCATCGGCGGGATGTCCCAAATGAGCTGGCTTTTTTGCCCCATCACCAAGCTCATCATTTTTTTAAACTCCGGCTTTTGCTCAAACGGCACAAACCCGCCGACCGTGATCTCTCCTGATGTCGGATGCAAGAGGCCAGCAAGCATTTTCATCGTCGTCGTTTTCCCCGCCCCGTTTGGACCTAAAAAGCCGACAATCTCCCCTTTTTCAATCGTAAACGAAACGTCCTTCACCGCCTCAATGACGCGGTAGTCGCGCCGCCATAAACTGCGCGCCGCCTCAAGCCATCCCGCTTCGCGGCGATGGACGCGGAACGATTTATGCAAATGGCTGACACGGATCACCATGTTCATCCTCCAGTATGTGCATACTACTGACATTCTTTTGTTATATCACATTCGAAGGACGCGCCGCAAAGAAAAACGTTTCGTCATCTTTCTTCTATCATCTCTTTCTTTCGTCATGTATAATAGAAGGAGAATCGAACCAGAAAGGGGATTGTCGAATGGGAGCGATCTCAAATGAAATGATTTGGCAAGCCATTAAAGAACTTGCCGAGCAGCTGCAACAAACGAACGGACAAGTGCAGCAACTGGGCCAACAGGTGCAACAAACAAACGAGCAAGTGCAGCAACTGGGCCAACAAGTCCAACACCTTAACAGCCAAGTGCAGCAGCTGAACCACCAAGTACAGCAAACTCATGAGCAAGTCGACCAGCTCGCCAAACAAGTGCAGCAAACGAATGAACAACTCAACCAATTAAGCCAGCAAGTGGCCGACATGGACAAACGGATCACCGATGTCGCCAACGGCCAAAACATTTTAGTTGAAGAGCTGTTCGAAAACAAAAAGGAGATCAAGCGGGTCAAGACGGCGCTCAATATGTACTAGACGTCAGTCCGCTCCATTTCGTTGATCTCTTCGACGTTTAAAGCTTGTTCCATATCCTGTGTGAACATAGCCATCATCAAACAACATCCCCCTGCTTACGTCATACTAAAACTCCGAATCATCGTCGCCGCAAATGAAGCCCGGAAGGTTCTCCTAAACAGATCTTCCGGACTTTCTCATCATGAAAACGGACACCGTCTCGTCTCATCGCCCCAACATCTCTTTCACCGTCGTCCGCTCCTCAATCACCGATGGATTTCCAAACTGGCCTAGTCCGCTTGCTTTCTTCCATGCCCCCGACTCCTCTATTTATAATTCACTAATACATAGAAAGGTTGTTATTAAGCATCGTCACTTAATAACAACCTTTCGCATTTCAGCTTGTCTGCGTCTTCGCCGCCAGCGTCTTCGCCAGCTCGAGGAAAAAGTCGAGCGCCTCTGGATTGGCCATTGAGCCCGGGTTGACTGCCTTTTCGAGCGGGAAGCCTAAGAGCAGTTTCCGGATCGGAATCTCCATTTTCTTTCCATTTAGCGTTTTCGGAATTTGCTTCACCTCGTAAATTTCATCTGGAACAAAGCGCGGCGAGACGTGTTGCCGAATCGATTGGCGGATGCGTTCTTTCAGCTCGTCATCGAGCACTGCGCCCGGCTTGAGGACGACAAACAGCGGCATAAACGATTGCTTGCCCATCATTTCCAAATCGACAATGAGGCTTTCGAACACCCCGTCGACCGCTTCGACCGCACGGTAAATTTCGCTCGTGCCCATGCGGACGCCGGCGCGGTTGATCGTCGAGTCGGAGCGTCCGTAAATGACGCATCCCCCTTGTTCGTCAATTTTAATCCAGTCGCCGTGCTTCCAGACGCCCGGGTACGTGTCAAAATAGCTGTTCCGATACCGTTCGCCGTCTGGATCGTTCCAGAAAAAGAGCGGCATCGACGGCATTGGTTTTGTAATCACAAGTTCACCGACTTCATTCACAAGCGGCTGGCCGTTTTCGTCAAACGCCTGCACATCCGCGCCCAACGCGCGGCACGAGAGGATGCCGGCGCGCACCGGCAAAATCGGCGAACCGACGACAAACGCGGTGCACACATCCGTTCCGCCGCTGCATGATGCCAGGCAAATGTCATCCTTGACGTTTTCATACACCCAGGCGAACCCTTCGACCGTCAGCGGCGAACCGGTCGAGAGCACGGCCTCGAGCTTTGACAAGTCATATTGCTCTTTTGGCTTCAGGCCGAGCTTCATGCAGATGTTGATAAACGCCGCGCTTGTGCCGAAATGGGTGATGCCTGCCTTCTCGGCGAGCTCCCATAAAACGTTGCCATCCGGATACGTCGGGCTGCCGTCATAGAGCACGATGGTCGACCCGGCCAGCAGTCCGCCGACGAGAAAGTTCCACATCATCCATCCAGTCGTCGTAAACCAGAAAAACGTGCTGTCTTTCGTCAAGTTTTCTGAAATAGTCAATGCTTTCAAATGTTCAAGCAAAATGCCGCCATGCCCTTGGACGATCGGCTTCGGCAAACCGGTCGTTCCCGAAGAATACAAAATCCAAAGCGGATGGTCAAACGGAACGTCTTCATAGACGAGCTCCGCCTTGTCCGCCACGACATCATCCCACAGCACGACGCCCTCATCCGGTGCTTCCATCTGCCCGCGCCAATACGGAAGCAGCACCGTCTTTTTCAATGACGGCAATTTGGCGCGCAATTCGGATACGACCGGCATTTTGTCAAATTCTTTGCCGTTGTATTGGCAGCCGTCGACGGCAAACAAGACAGTCGGCTCGATTTGCGCGAACCGGTCAATGACGCTGCCAGCGCCAAAATCCGGCGAGCAGCTTGACCAAATGGCGCCGATCGAGGCGCACGCCAAAAACGCCATCACCGTCTCGGGGATATTCGGCATATACGCGACGACGCGGTCGCCGCGCTTCACTCCCATCGCTCGCAATGCTTTGGCGATCGCCGCCGTTTTTTCGCTGAGCTCCTGCCATGACACTTCCCGGTACGGCACGCGCTCTGAACGGAAAATGATGGCCGGGCGGTCGGCGCGCGCATGCCGGAAAATATGTTTCACATAGTTGAGCGCAGCGCCTGGAAACCATTCCGCCCCTGGCATCTTCCGCTCCCGCAGCACGCACTCATATGGCGTTGCCGCCTGAACACCACAATATTCCCAAACCGTTTCCCAAAATGACTCAAGCTCCTCGACTGACCATGTCCATAGCTCGCGGTACGAAGAGAAGGAGAGCCCTTTCTGTTCTCTCAACCACTCCATATATCGATAAAGGTTGGAGTTTTTGATTTGTTCCTCCGTCGGCTGCCAAAGAATCGTCCCTTCCGTAATCGCTTTCATTTCATCGTGCGTCAATGGACGCCGTCACCGCCTTTCTGCCAATAGTTTGTTCAGACTATTCATATGATAACATGATTTCCTACTGTTTTGAATAGTTGTTGGTTCGACAACTCTGTCAGAAAAAGATGAAACAAATTTGTTGACAACAGCGAGGCAACTGGAATATGATAAATTCAAAAGTTGGTCTAATCCAAAAAAATGTCCTTAACAAAAAATATTAACCGGAGGGAAACTTTTATGGCACAAGGAAAACGTTGCCGCCTCTCCGATATGAAACCGGGCGATCGATTTCGCATCGAAAAGGTTGATGTTCCTGATCCTGTGTTAAAACGACGATTGCTTGATTTGGGATTTGTACCCGGCGGGGAAGTGAAGGTGGGACAAAGAAGCCCGCTTGGCGACCCGACCGCCTATCGCGTTTGTGGCACGACGATCGCATTAAGGAAAGAAGAAAGCGACTATATTTACGGGGAGACGATTGATCATGATGGATAAAACATATACCGTTGCCTTAATAGGAAATCCGAACACCGGCAAAAGCACGTTGTTCAATGTCTTAACGGGCCTGCGCCAACATACCGGCAACTGGCCCGGGAAAACGGTCACTCATGCGGAAGGAGAATGCCGCCACCGCGGCGCATTGTACCGGATCGTCGACTTGCCGGGAACGTATTCGCTCTATTCCAATTCAGCCGATGAAGAGGTGGCGCGCGATTTTCTTCTGTTTCAACGTCCTGACGTCACGGTCGTTGTCGTCGATGCGACGGCATTAGAACGCAACTTGAATCTAGCGCTTCAAGTATTGGAAATGACCGACCGCGTCATTATCGCTATCAATTTAATGGATGAAGCGAAAAAGAAAGGCATTCATATCAATACAAAAAAATTAGCCGCCAAACTCGGTGTGCCGGTCGTGCCGATTTCGGCCCGCAACCGGGAAGGAATCGATGCACTGCTTGATGCGGTGGATGCCATGGCGCATGGCCGCATTCACACCACCCCGCTTTCCATCCGGTACAGTCCGGAAATCGAACGAGGCATTGCCAAGCTCTTGCCCCTTGTCAAGGAACTGATGGGTGACACGCATCCTGCTCGCTGGATCGCTCTTCGTCTCCTTGACGGCGATACATCGCTGCTTCAAGCGCTGAAACAACCGCCGCAACGATTGATCAAGGAGGGGAACGCGTATGCCTGCTGCGGATCTGTCAAATCAGTTTGACCAGCTCATGAACGAAGCCAAGTCATTAGCACCGGCTGACACGCGTGAACAGATCGTTTCTGCCATTTTCCAAACGTCCGCTGCGCTTTCTCAAGAATGTGTCACGCATACAGCGGCCGCAAAACGCGATCGAACGGAACAAATTGACCGGATCGTCACGTCGAAGCGGTGGGGATTTCCCATTATGCTGGCGCTTCTCGCCGCTGTCCTTTACATGACGATCGCCGGCGCCAACGTCTTTTCCGATTCGCTCGCCCGCTTGTTCGGAACGATCGAAACGTATCTCACCATGGCCTTTCAAGCGATTCACGCCCCCGACTGGTTGCACGGCCTCATTGTACTTGGCCTATACCGCGGCACGGCTTGGGTCGTCAGCGTGATGCTGCCGCCGATGGCGATTTTCTTTCCCGTATTCGCTTTGCTCGAAAATTATGGCTACTTGCCGCGTGTCGCCTTTAACATGGATCGCTTGTTTAAAAAAGCGGGGGCGCATGGCAAACAATCACTGACGATGGCCATGGGCTTCGGCTGCAACGCGGCGGCCATCATGTCGACGCGCATTATCGAATCACCGCGCGAACGAATGCTGGCCATTTTGACCAACAACTTCGTCCCCTGCAATGGACGTTGGCCAACGCTGATCCTGCTTTCCTCCTTATTTATGGCAGCCGGCTATACAGGCGGATGGAAAACGTTCGTTACGGCGGGTGTGGTCGTCGCCATGGTGTTGTTTGGCATCGTCGTCACGTTGACCGTTTCATGGGTCTTATCCAAGACGGCCTTGCGCGGCATTCCGACCCATTACACGCTGGAGCTGCCGTCGTACCGACGCCCGAAAATCATGGAGACGATCATCCGGGCCACCCTCGACAAATCACTCTATGTGCTGAAACGGGCGGTAACGGTTGCGGCGCCGGCCGGCATTCTGACATGGGTGCTCGGCAACGTTCACGTGGGAGATACGACCGTGCTGGCGTATTTAGCCGACTGGCTTGACCCATTTGCCAAAGCATTGGGATTGGATGGCTACATTTTGATGGCGTTCATTTTAGGCTTGCCAGCCAATGAAATTGTCGTGCCGATTTTGCTGATGGGCTATTTATCCGCGGGGGCGCTCACTGAAGTCGATGGCCTGCATTCTCTAAAACAAATTTTGCTTGACCACGGCTGGACGTGGCTCACCGCCCTCAATATGATGCTGTTTTCCCTGCTTCACTACCCATGCGGCACGACGCTCGTCAACATTTACAAAGAAACGAAAAGCGCGAAATGGACGTTCGTCGCCTTTGCCTTGCCGACAGCGATTGCCATTGCGGTCACCTTTACGACCGCACAGCTGGCGAGATGGCTCGGGCTCGTATAAACGGCGCAGCCCCGCTTCCCGATCGAGGAAAACGGGGCTGTTTTTTTGGACAACTAGACTTGATAAGAAAAAGCAGTTCTTCACCAAACGTTGTACTGGAAGGCGCCCACTCATAGCTTTCATCCATTTCTTGAATCATGAATGAGGTTGCATGATGGCGCAAGAAACCGATCCGATTGGCCAAGCGCATATTATGGCGATGAACCGAAGAAACAGCGCCGCCTCCAATTCTCCATCCTTCTTCCCTATCTATACTTCCTTGACTTCTTCTAGATGGGAAACATCGCCTTCCACAACCAGGTGAAACACGTCCGCATTCACCTCCACAATCGTCACACTCGTGCCGTACATATACGGCGGCGACCACAGGTGGTCAAGCGGCGTGTCTTTGAACGCCGCCATGAGCGTTTTCAGCACGACGCCGTGAGTGACGATTAACACCGTTTCTCCCTCGTGCCGATCAACGATGCTCTGCACCGCTTCAAGCGCCCGCTGCTGCACGTCACAAAACCGCTCGCCTCGCTGTGGAGCGTACAGATGGGGCGCGTTCCAAAAATGGTCGAACGCGATCGGATCCATTTGCCGAATCTCGTCATGCGTCTTTCCTTCCCAATCGCCAAGATGAATCTCGCGCAGCCGCTCGTCTTGATAGATCGGAATGAGCCGCCCGCCGCGGACAATCTCCGCCGTCTCAAGCGCCCGGCCGCTTGTGCTTGTGTAAATCGCGGCCAATTCCACCGCTTCAAGCCGCTTTCCAAGCCGCATGGCGTCTTGCCGCCCTTTTTCCGTGAGCGGCGAGTCTTGCCAGCCTTGCATCCGCCTTTCGACGTTCCACTTCGTTTCCCCATGTCTGGTCAAATACAAGGTTGTCGCCATGTCTTCCCTCATGTCTCCTCTCTATTAATCTACCTCTCATTCAACCGCCCGCTCAGGCAAGCGAAACGCAACAGATCCGCTTTTGTCCGTTTTCATCTCTGCTTGAATGCCTTTTGGCAACACTGCCATTGGATCTGTATGGCCAAAATCGGCATCATACACAACCGGAAACTCGTACCCGCGTGTCATCCGCTTCGTTTCACGAGTTTCGTTAACTCGATTCTTTCCGGCGTTTCGATGCGCTCGATGGCACGAAACCCATGGCGTTCGTAAAAGCGAATGGCCGGCGCGTTGCCGCTTCCGGTCGTCACGACGATCTCGCTTATCGACGGCTCTTGCTTGATGACAAAGTCGAGCAACGCGCTGGCGATCCCTTGGCGGAAACAATCCGGATCGACCATCAGCCGGCAAAGGCGAAGCGTCTTCCCATTCCGCTTGCAAGCGATCGCCCCAACGAGTCGTTCCCCTTGAAAATAGCCGAAAAAGCGCTCGCCGCATCGTTGCAGAGAAGCGATCGTATCATGAAGCGGCGGGAGCGCCGTGCTGCCGATGATCTGCGCCTCGATCGTATACGCGCGCCGCTGTAGGTGCAGCACCTTAACGGCCGTTTCGTCGTCTGCTATGTGAAGTTCCGCAATCATGCTCCTCTCCCTTTCGATGGCGAAAAAGCGGCCGAGCCCGGCCGCTTATCATGAATGAATCACTTCCTCCATCGCCTCTTGCAGCGAATGAAAGCCTTTTTTCTCCCGACCGTCTTTTCGAACGGTCCATTCCTGCTTCTCAAGCGCCAGTTCACCGCGTTCGTTTTTTACAAACGGCATGTGAATGGTGATCATCTCATCGTCTTTGTTGATCGTATAGCCGACATAATAGCGATTGCCTTCACCATGCTCTTCAAAAATGCCGACTTGGTCGAGTCCATAGGCTTCCATCATCGGCTCGAGCGTGTCGATGAACTCCTCGATCACAACGCTTCTTGGCGCAAATTCCATGGTTTTTCCTCCTCTTGCCTAGTCATCAAGTGTAGTTTGCGGCAAGCCGAGGAAACTCATGAGTGGAAATGACCGACTTATGACGAAGGCCCATTGCAAGCCGTGCGGTTGTACTCCTCAAGCCATTGCTGCAACTTTTCCGCTTCGAGCGAGCGGCTGAAGTAAAACCCTTGTGCATAGTCGCAATGCATTTGCGAAAGAAGCGCCACTTGCGATTCACTCTCCACCCCTTCGGCCAATACTTCAATATCCAGGCTTTTTGCTAAATGAATGATCGTATCAACAATCGTGGCATCTTTCGAGTTTTCCGCAATGCCTTCAATGAAACTGCGGTCGATTTTCAACAGCGACACTGGCAAATTGCGGATGTAAGCCAATGATGAAAAACCGGTTCCAAAGTCATCGATCGCCGCCTGCACACCGAGACGTTGCAATTCGGTTAAAATGTGCTGCCCTGTTTCGATGTTTTCCATCAGTCCGCTTTCGGTCACTTCCAAAATGAGCCGATCGGGCGAAAGCCCCGTCTCCCGCAAAATGCGCTTCACATGCTCGATGAGCTCCGGACGATTGAGCAAAAACGGCGACAAGTTGACTGCGAGCTTGAGGCCCGGAAATTTTCTTTCCCACTCTTTCACTTGACGGGACGCCTGTTCCAACACCCATAATGTAATTTCAAAAATAAACCCGCTTTCCTCCGCCAACGGAATGAAATCGAGCGGCGGAATTTCACCGAGCGACGGATGACGCCAGCGCAAAAGCGCCTCAACCCCCATCGCCTTTCCTTTAGCAAGTTGCACTTTCGGCTGATAGCATAAATACAACTGCCCGCGCATAATGGCAAACGGCAAATCTTGCTCGATCACCGCATGCCGATGCTCGGTCGGCCGGTAAAAGGCATAGCCGTTCCGCCCCCGCTCTTTCACTTCGTACAACGCTTGATCGGCATATTTCATCACTTGCTCGATCCGATCGCTGTCTTTCGGGAAAAAAGCGATGCCGATCGACAATGTTGATTGAATCAGCTGTTTTTCGTAATAAAACGGCTCGTGAAACGAACTGACAAGCTGTTCCGCCAAGGCGGTCATCTCTGTTTTCGTTATGTTCGGCAGCAAGAGAACAAACTCATCACCGCCGATGCGGGCAAAAAAGTCGCCGGGACGCAACGCCCGCTCGACGCGCTTGACCGCCTCGCGCAAAAAGTAATCGCCGGCTTGATGGGAAAAATGATCGTTGATCCATTTGAATTTGTCAAAATCCAAATAACAAAGAGCAAACGGCGTCTGACTCGCGATCAGCTCATGAATATGCCGCTCGAAATAGCTGCGGTTGGCGATGCCCGTGAGCGAATCGAAGTAAGCAAGCTGACGGAGCTTTTCTTCGTACCGCTTCCGCTCGCTGATGTTTTTCACGGTCACAATGACGCAATCGAGCGTCCCCGCTTCATCGATGATCGCCTTCCCTTGCGCCTCCATCCAAACCCATTCGCCTTTCTCGCCTTGCTTGCGAAATTCGGCGGATTGCGTCTCGTATGTATCGTACAGCTCAGCCAATTTTTGTGCCACGACCGGGGCGTCATCAGGGTGGACAAATGTCAGCACCTCTTCGTATGACACTGGAAGGCGCTTGTTTGTTTTTCGCTTCCATGACGGCGGAATGTATGACAACTCACGATTGGGAGAAAAAATCAACACGTAATCGTTCGAATGCTCAACAATCAGCTGCAGACGCCGTTCCGCTTCGGCAAGCCGCGCTTGCAGGCCGCTCTCCTCCGCTTGGCGGCGAAGAACGCATAAGACGGCGGCCGTCTGTCCGTTTTCACCGATGATCGGCGACACGCCCGCAACCAATAAGCCGTCAAGCAACTCCCAGCGAAAGGCAGCCGGGCGCTGTTTCACCCGTTCAACCAACGCCCGTCCTTCGACGGACAGCGTCCTCTGTTCTTCTTCACTCAGCGCCAAGCCGGCAAAAGCCGGATTGTTGTAAATGATCACGCCTTGCAAATTCAAGATGACCACTGCTTCTGTGAAGTGATGGAAAAAGGCCGTATATTTGTCCATGCAATTGCTACCTCGCCGTTTCACCAAAATAAGCGATGTCCACACTTCCATTTTCACGAAAATCACGGCAAAAATCAACAAATTTCGCAAACATTTTGTCAAAAATATGGAACTGCCCACCGGCGGCCTTCCGGTCACCCGGTTTGCCGCTGGCGGGCGCGAGTGGGACACGTTTGGCAGCACGTCCCTCCTTTTGTGTGCACGTACAGGCAGCACGTCGTCCGCTGCATGCCGCTTGCTCCTTTAAAAAAGCGGCGAAGTGGGTTGTCTTTTTGTCCAAACAACCGGCCGTCGGCTTCATGAATAAGGAAGCGGAAATCATCGCGCAGCCGGTCGGCGACCGGGGCAAGCGACTCATCCTCAAGCCAACGTTCATATACCCAATACACGTAAATCGCGACATTTTCCCATAAGACGAGCGGCGATATGCGCGTCAGACGCCGCAACCGAGCGATGAGCGGAGCGAACAAGCCGGCGAACACGTCGCGAACGACTTGCTCGCGCCAGCGGCTGCGCTCAATGCCGCACGCCTCCGCTTCCGGCGGCTCAAAGCGAAACCGCGGCATCCACATCTCCCCTTCGCCGTCCGTGTCAAGCCAAATTCGTCCAGGATCGAGCACAAGCCGCTTGTTCCATACCGACATGGCGTATAGCGCCATCGGTGCCAAAAAGCTTAATCGTTTGACGAGCATCGACGCCGCAACGGCGTCATTTGCCGCTCCCATCTCGGTGCGGACGTGCGCGACATACTTCGCGAGCTGCCCGTCGTCATGAAGCAGCCAAGCAAACAACATCGACGACGAGACATCAGCCGCCCCGCTTGAAAAACGGTACGTTTCCAACGTTTTCATTTCGTCTTCACGCAGTCTCATCACGATACGCCTTCTTTCTGTAAAATTCGCCGTCCTTTCCCATACGGAATGCAAAGCGGGGTGCCAAAGATCGGATCGTACGTGATTTGGCAATCCATTTGGAACACATCTTTCACGAGCTGGCGGGAAATGACGTCTTCCGGCTTTCCTTCGGCATACACCGTTTTATCGCGAATGGCGACGAGATGATGGGCGTAACGGCACGCTAAATTCAAATCGTGAAGCACCATGACGATCGTCCGCCGTTCTTTTTCATTCAGCTCAAACAATAAATCTAAAATGTCAATTTGATGCGCGAGATCCAAATACGTCGTCGGCTCGTCAAGCAAAATGATGTCTGTTTCTTGCGCTAATGTCATGGCGATCCATGCGCGTTGGCGCTGTCCGCCGGAAAGCGAATCGACCGGCCGCTCGGCGAATTCGGCGAGTCCAGTTGCCTCTAGGGCCCGCACAACCGCCCGCTCATCTTCGTCACTCCATTGCTTGAACCACGTTTGATACGGGTAGCGCCCTTGCTTCACAAGTTGCAACACGGTCAGTCCTTCCGGAGCCATAGGCGACTGCGGCAAAATGGCGAGCCGGCGGGCGATTTCTTTTGTCGGCTGTTTGGCGATTTCTTTTCCATCCAGCAGCACAGCGCCGCTTGTTGGTTTTAGCAGCCGGGCCAAGGCGCGCAGCAACGTCGACTTGCCGCAGCCGTTCGCGCCGATGAACACCGTGATTTTTCCTTTTGGAATCGTCAAGTCTAAACGGTCAATAACGATCGCCTCGCCATAGGATAGCGTCAACTCTTTCGCCTGCAACCCATGCATGCGCATCCCTCCTTATAATTTCCGACTTCGGTACAATAAATAAATGAAATACGGTGCTCCAATCGCCGCGGTAAACACTCCAGCCGGAATTTCCGTCGGCGCCAAAAGCAGCCGCCCAGCCAAATCCGCCCCCATGACGAACACACCGCCTAACAGCGCAGCGGTCGGAAGAAGAGCGCCAAACGCCGAACCGACAAGGCGGCGCGCCATATGCGGCGCCATCAGCCCGACAAAGCCGATGCCGCCGGCGAAAGCGACCGCGCCGCCGGTGAGCGCGGTGCTAAGCAAAACAAGTCCTAGCCGTTGCCGTTCGACCGCGCCGCCAAGCCCAATCGCCAGCTCATCGCCCAGCTCCTGCACATTGACATGCCGCGCGGCCAATATCGCCACAAGGAGCAGTCCGATGACCCATGGCGCCATGAGCGAAACGTGCTGCCAAGAAGCTCCATACACACTGCCCGTAATCCACACGTTTGCCTGGCTCGCCCGATAGATGGGTCCTGTGATCATCAACAGTGTCGTCAACGCCTGCATGAGCGCAGAAACGCCGATGCCGACAAGCACGAGCCGAAGCGGGGCGAGGCCGTTTTTCCACGCCAGCATATACACGAGCCAAGCAGCGGCCGCTGCGCCGAGAAAGGCGGCAAGCGGCAGCCAGTGGATGCTGACGGTCAAAGAGTTGTTTTCATCGCTAAACAGCGCCAAAAAGCCAACGACCGCGGCCGCCGCTCCGCCGGTGATGCCGAGCACATCCGGCGAAGCGAGCGGATTGCGCACCATTCCTTGCAAAATGGCACCCGCGGCAGCCAGCGCCATTCCGGCCAACCAAGCGACAAGCACACGCGGCAGGCGGAACGTCACAATCACCGTCTGATGAATTTCCTCTCCGTATCCGAACAGCGCGGCAGCGGCCTCAAGCGGGGACATGCGCATTTCGCCGCTGCCAATGCTGATCAGGAAAAGTAAGACGGCCGCTGCTATGAGCGCGGCGAGCACCGCAACAGCTTTTTTGTCATAGAAAAACGAGATGTGTTTTCCCATTCGGACCGTGATGTATTTTTTCATTTTGCGGCGATCCCCCTGCGGGCAATGTAGATGAAAAATGGAACGCCGAGCAAGGCGGTGACGATGCCGACCGGCACTTCGCGCGGCATCAGAACGTAGCGCGCCCCAATATCGGCCATAAGAAGCAAAATCCCGCCAAGCAAGGCGCAATACGGAAGCAGCCAGCGGTGGTCGACGCCGGCCAGCGCCCGCGCCATATGCGGCACCATGATGCCGATAAAGCCGATCGGACCGGCAACAGCGACCGAACCGCCGGCGAGCAGGACAACTAAGAGAGCGGCGGCCGCTTTAATGAAGGTTGTCCGCTGCCCGAGCCCTTTCGCTACATCGTCTCCCATCATTAAGATGTTGACATGGCGCGCCAGCAGCATGGACCCAAGCCAGGCGGCGGCCAAATACGGAAAGACGGCTGCCAACAGCTCGAGCTTCCGGCCGGCGACCGACCCGGCCAGCCAAAAGAGCACTTCTTCAAGCGCTTTTTCATTCATCGCCAGCATCCCTTGCGTCAGCGAGGCAAATAAAGCCGCGACCGCCGTGCCGGCAAGCGTCATTTTGAGCGGCGTCAGCCCGTCTTTCCCCGCGGCGCTGATCACAAACACGATCAACGCCGCCATCGCCGCCCCCATAAATGCGACCCAAGACAACATTTGCAATGAAGAAATGGAAAAAAAGGTGACCATCACAACAATCAAAAAACCGGCCCCGGCGTTAATGCCGAAAATGCCTGGCGAAGCGAGCGGGTTTCGCGTCAGCGCTTGCATGAGCGCTCCGGCCATCGCCAAGCTGGCGCCAACGGCAGCCGCAATCAACGCTCGCGGCAGCCGAACCGTCGCCACGACTAAATGGGCATTCGATCCATCATTGTCGATGAGAGCCGCCACCGCCTGCCGCCAACTCGTATCGGTATATCCGCAAACGATGCTCATCCACATGGCGGCAAGCAGCACAATCAGCAAACCGATGAGGCCAACCATTTTTTGACGGTTTGTCACCAGCATCTCTGAGATCTCCCTTGCTTCATTTTCTATATCTCTATCGTCAAGTCTATTTGATAATGACTCTCATCGTCAATATTTTTCACCATCTTTTCTGTGAAAATCCATAAAACCCGGTCAACTCTGTATATCCTGTGATCAGTTTGGATACACTACAAATGGCCAAAAAAGACAACAGGAAAGCAGAGGTACCTTATTTTTAGGCATCTCGTATATTCTGTATTCATTTTGGCTATACTAACTTACTTGTGGTCCCCAAAACGGTTCTTTTCGGGAAAGCATGCAGTAAATGGTGACAAGCATTCGGTGCGCGATCGCAACGAGTGCTTTTTTCTTTCCCCGGCGAGCCGCCAATGACCAAAATTTCGCCGCCAACGGTTGATTCCTGCATCGGGATAACGCCCATGCCGCCTCGCATAACGCGGATTTAATATGAGGATTACCCTTTACCGTTCGTGTACTTTTGCGTTTTCCAGCGCTTTCGTGATTTCCCGGGGCCACCCCAGCCCAAGAAGCGAGGCGCTGCGGTGTCGGGAACTGTCCCATATCCACTCCGATTTCGGCGATGATGACGGCGGCGGTTTCCTTTTTCACTCCAGGAATCGTCATCAGAAGATCCACTTCCTGTTGATACGGTTGTAAGAGATGGTCGATGCGTTGGTCCATCTCCTGAATCAAGCTTTCCAAATACTCGATGTGCTTCCACGATTGGCGAATCATGAACAACTCATGTTCGGTTAATGTCCCAAAGAGCGATTCCTGAATTTGTTGCTTTTTCCCTTTCATTCTTCCGTGAAGGCAAGCGTCGATATCGGCTTCTTCGATGTACCCCTGTTCCATTAAACGGGTCAAGAGTTTTCGGCCCGATACTCCGAAGATGTCGGAAATCACCGTACCCAGCTTGATATTGGAACACTCCAATACTTTATGAATTCGGTTTTTTTCCGCAATCAATTGACCCACCCACTTTTTGCGTAAACGGGTCAAGTCCCGCAATTCTCGAATTGGCGCGGGTGGCACAAAACTCTTTTCAATCAGTCCATAACGCAATAATTTAGCGATCCATTCCGCATCGGATACATCCGTTTTTCTCCCTGGGACATTCTTGATTCGCTGAGCGTTGGCCAAGGTAATGTCAAAGTAGTCCTCTAAAATGTTAAAGACCGGTTTCCAGTAAACCCCCGTACTCTCCATCGCTAGATGAGTGATTTCTCGATCCTCGAGCCATTTCAGGAGGCGAAACAAGTCTTTGGTAAACGTCGAAAACGTTTCGATCTCCTTTTGAATGTGGTCTTCTTCTCCCCAAAGCGCACAAACGACAATCGTTTTGGCATGAACATCTAAACCTGCGCAACGATGATAAAGCACATCCATGATCCGGACTCCTTCCATTGATGAATTCGCAAACAGTGAGTCCACTTGTTCGTTAGGCATTTTTCTGTTCGTAGTCACCTTTTCCAAATGAAAAGGGCTTACAATGGGTGGAACACCAAATGGACTCAAACAGTTTTTTGTACAGGGTCGAACCACCATTAAAAAGCACGTCTTTCCAAACTGTTTGCGTTCATCCTCCCTCTAGAAATGTTGATTTATCAAGGCTTTTCGGCCCCTCAGGGGTGTCCAAAAAATATTTTTCGACAAAATCCCTTACATCCTTTTTCAGTTTTGTGGATATCTTACAGACCTAGGGTGCGCTTCGCGGCCACGGCTGGGGATATTTTCCTTCCGTGGGGAGAAGCGTATTCGATGCACCCTTTGGATCTCCGCGTCGCTGATGAGGACGAACCCTCCCATGTCTCCGGGCGTCTTCGCGCCAACATTCCCTCGTTCGGTCTCGTCATCAGGCGGAGGCCGGCCAAGCTCCTTTGGGGACTCAAGGTCGAATGGATGAAATCACGCCAGCTTCTCCGGTGTCATCCTGTTGTCCAACGATTCTTCCGTTCGCAGGGGGAGGCCTTAGGCCGCCCGTTGCACCTGGGACAAGACGTCCTGTTTCATTCGCTCCGCGTCAAACGCTTGTTTCTTCGTACAAATCGCAAACAGCACATTCAACAGCTTCCGGCACAAGGCGACGATGGACTGCTTTCCGGTCAGCGGATTGACGGATCGGGTCGTATAATACTCATGCAGCTCGCGAAACGCCTCGTTATGCCGAATCAGCGGAATCATCGCCCGAAACAGCACCGATCGCAGCCGTTTCCGTCCCCGTTTGGAGATGTGCTTTTGCCCTTTGCGCTGGCCGGAGGAATTCTCCTTGAGCGTCAGGCCCGCCAACTTCACCAATTGACGCGGGTCCCGATAATGGGCGAAGCTGCCGATCTCCGCCAGAAGATCGATGATCGTGGCGTCTCCCAACCCGTCGACCGTTTTCAACCATTGGTACTCCATCGTCGTTTGAACCAATGCCTTCAACTCGGCGTCCAGTGCAGCGATCTCCGCCTCCAATTGGCGG
Source organism: Geobacillus sp. PLS 41 (assembly GCF_056494105.1). NCBI lineage: Bacteria > Bacillati > Bacillota > Bacilli > Caryophanales > Anoxybacillaceae > Geobacillus > Geobacillus sp. PLS 41. The sequence goes on from NZ_CM151395.1 coordinate 2,592,911, forward strand.
TATCGGCGGACGAGCGCGGCGATCTCAAACCGGGCCATCGCTGTCCCTTCCGTCACCCCAATCGAGTCCTTCGCGGTGTTGATCAACGCCTGAATTTTGGCCTTCTGCGGGCATTTCATCCCTTCGCTTTGCCGGTACACCTCAAGAAGCTCCTCCACCGTCCGGCCGGCCATATCAGCCGGAAGCGGCGTCCACTCCAACACCGAAAGCGCCGTTTTCCCCAGGTCGCGAAACACCGTCCAAAACTCCGGAAAATATCGGTCGGTCCAGCGGACGATCGCGTTTTTCACCGCCGTCTGTTCCTTGCGGAGCTTCTCTTTGAGCGTGCTCCCCACGCGCAAATCGGCTTCAATCTCGTGCAGCAGCCGGGGAACGAGGAATCGTCCGTCTTTTGCCAGTCTGGCAATGACCAGGGCGTCTTTGGCGTCGTGTTTCGTCGGCAGGTTGTCATCAAGTTCTTTCGACCGGCACACATGCGCCGGGTTGACCATGACCAACGGGATCCCGTGCTCCTCGAGGAAGTAGGCGAGGTTCAACCAGTAGTGCCCGGTCGGCTCCACCGCGACGATCACCTGCGGCTTTCCGAACGCTTGCATCGCCTCCTGAATCGCTTCATACAGCTGGCGAAAGCCCTCTTTCGACTGGAAGATCGGGAACGATTTGCGAAGCACACGCCCCCGGTCATCCACGAAGCAGGCGTAGTGGGTTCGTTTCGCGATATCGATGCCCACGACAAGCGTTTGTTCGGTGACTTGATCAATTTTATAGTTTTGTGTACAATTCATCTGAAGTCCTCCTTGGTATGGTGAGTGATGTGTTTGACACCCCTGCATCATACCAAGAGGGCTTTTTTTGATCAAGTCCCCGGAAAAGCTCCTAACGGGAATGCTCCATTATGGAAGGAGAGATGGATTTTCATGCCTGGGTGGGGAGTAAAATTTACTCATGGATGTTTTATGATATTCTCATGATTTTTTCATTTTTTATTGACAATGATTATCGCTGTTATTTATGATATTAGCGTAAATGAAACTCATTATCAACAATAAAGGGGGATTTCACTGTGAAACGGAAACATCTCACTCTTCTGTCCGCCTTCATCCTTTCTCTCCTTCTTCTTGCCGGCTGCGGCGGAAAACAGGAAGAAACGGCCGAGCCGGCGGAAAACAAGGAACCGAAATCTGAAGGAAGCTATACGGTCGAACACGCCATGGAAACAACAGAAATCAAAGGGACGCCAAAACGGGTCGTCATTTTAACGAACGAAGGAACGGAAGCGCTGCTCGCGCTAGGCGTGAAGCCGGTCGGCGCGGTCAAATCGTGGACGGGCGATCCGTGGTACGACCACATTAAAGACCAAATGGACGGCGTCAAAGAGCTCGGTTTGGAATCAGAGCCGAACGTTGAAGCGATCGCCGCCTTGAAACCAGATTTGATTATCGGCAACAAACTGCGTCATGAAAAAATTTATGAACAGTTGAAACAAATCGCTCCAACCGTTTTCTCTGAAACGCTGCGCGGCAACTGGAAAGACAACTTTATGCTCTATGCGAAAGCCGTAAACCAAGAGGCAAAAGGGAAACAAGTCATTGCAGAATATGACAAACGCATTGAAGACTTAAAAGCAAAACTCGGTGACAAGCTGAAGATGAAAGTATCCATCGTCCGCTTTATGGCCGGCGACGTGCGCATTTACCATAAAGACTCGTTCTCCGGCGTTATTTTGGATCAACTTGGCTTCGCCCGCCCGGAATCGCAAAACGTAAACGACTTTGCGGAAACCGGCGTGACGAGAGAACGCATTCCAGCAATGGATGGCGACATCCTGTTCTACTTTACATATGAGACGGGGGACGGCAAAGCGAGCGAACTTGAAAAAGAATGGATCAACGACCCGCTCTTTCAAAACTTAAATGTCGCTAAACAAGGAAAAGTATACAAAGTGAGCGACACGATTTGGAACACGGCTGGCGGTGTGCTCGCAGCTCATTTGATGTTGGATGATATTGAGAAATATTTCTTGCAAAGGCAATAATCGCCCGCTAATCGAGTAGGAGAGGGTGACTAACCCTCGTCCTCTCACACCACCGTACGTACCGTTCGGTATACGGCGGTTCCATTAAGTCTGACGCAGAGATTCATATCGTTGATAAAGACTCTTCAGCCCTTGGCTCTCCCAATAGGAGTTGCCAAGGGCTTTATGCAGGATGGGACTGGCGGCCACTCTCCAATATTTCTTCCGAGTGTTTCCCCATTCATATGCTTTCTGCTTGGGCACTCCTAAACTTTGCAGTTTTCGGACTCTGGTTCTCGGAAGTTTCCACTCTTTCCATTGGCACATGCGCAGCCTTCGTCGAATCCATCCATCTAGTTCTTTGAACACACTTGGGGTCTCTGCTAGCGAAAAGTATCCACACCATCCCAGAATGTATTGATTGAGCTGTTCGATTCGTTCGGGCATGGGAATCGGTTTCGATCGGCTCGTCATGGTGCGTATCCTTTGCTTCATGCGCCGAATGCTTTCCTTTGCAATTCGGATTTTTGGCTCCTTACTTGGGGTGAAGCTAAAACCGAGGAATTTTCTCCTCCACGGACGATCCACTGCCGATTTGGTTTCGTTGACTTTCAGCCGGAGTTTCTTTTCGATGAATGCCGTGATCGATTTCATCACCCGTTCCCCGGCCTTCTTCGTCCTTACGTAGATATTGCAGTCATCCGCATACCGTACAAACTTGTGCCCTCGTTTTTCCAATTCTTTGTCCAGCTCATCCAGGAGAATGTTGGACAGGAGTGGACTGAGCGGCCCTCCTTGTGGAGTCCCCTCTTGTGTTTCCATGACCACCCCGTTGATCATGACCCCTGCCTGTAGATACTTCCGTATCAACTTTAGGAGGATTTTGTCTGGAATTCGTTTCGCTAATATCCCCATCAGTTTGTCATGGTTGACTCGATCAAAGAACTTTTCCAAGTCGATATCTACCACCCATGTATATCCTTCCTGAATATACTGCTTCGCCTTTTTCACCGCGTCGTGTCCTCTTCGACCGGGACGAAACCCGTAGCTGTGTTCCGAAAAGGATGGGTCAAAGATCGGCGTGAGCACTTGGGCGATGGCCTGTTGGATGAACCGGTCTGTCACGGTCGGGATTCCTAGTAACCTGACTCCTCCGTTCGGTTTCGGGATTTCGACCCGTCGGACCGGGCAAGGTTCGTAGGTCCCTTCTTCTAAAGCGTGCCGTATCACGTCCCAATGTTCCACGAGGTGTCTTCGCAGGTCTTTGACGGACATTCCATCGGTTCCATGGGACCCTTTATTCTTTTCCACTTGTTTGAGTGCTCGCAGGAGATTCTCCCGTGACATTACCTGTTTCATCCACATTCCGATTCTTCCTCTCTACGTGAACGGTCCGTTCTATTTGTGCCATCTTCTTCTCCACCCTCTTGAGGTTCCCCATGGACTTCACCATTTCCCCCCTCAAGCAGGCCCTTTCGGGTTATCTGCTTCATCAAAGAAGATGAACGCCTAGTGGCCGTTCTCCTTCATGGTTCGGTCCTTCCCCTTCTATCTAAGCTAGACGGGTACTATGACCTCTGCTGACTTCTGTCCGTTCAGCGTTGGATCGCTCCAACGGTTGCCAAGCGCACTTGGCTTCCCGGACAGACCTCCCCGGGTAAGAGTGCAGTCTTTCCTTCCATCCATCTGCTTCATTTACTCGGTATCACCTTCGGCAGAAAGGGCTTCGTTTTGTCGTGCAAACTCACCCAATGATACCCAGCCTCCTATGAAGTTCGTGTTCCTCAGACCGGAAGTTTGCCGCCCGCTTCCTTCAGATTCTGCGTCGCCGCAGACACCCTTGCGTTAAGCTAACTGCTACTTCTGCCTTCGCAGTTCGGGACTTTCACCCTATAGACTGCACCCATGCCGGGCGCACACGAAAGGCAGAAGCGGTCAGCTGCTTCTGCCTTTTCCCTCTTCCATCATTCCTGCCCTGTGGCTCGTCTCGACGCTAACTTCATTTCCCAAGGGCAAAAATATATAGATGCAATTTAAAGCTTTAACATTTTTCGTCTTTGCCGGTCATTGCATCCGACTGTCGAGTGACCGAACAACGCCGCTTCCAGACCCATGAATGGGTCTGTGAAGCGAGTCGTTGTTCGGTCTTCCGTCACGCTAAGGCGTGACGGAGGCAAGCCACACGCTTGCCTTCGACAGTCGAAAATGGGCAAACCACTTTTCTGTCAAGGATATGTTAAACTTCTTTGTTGCATCTATATAGTTGCTGCTTATCCATCGGTATGGTACATTCAAAATGCAAACCTCGCACGGAAAGGAAGAAAGATGGTGAAACGCTCTACCTTCATCACCGCATGTGTATTGTCATTCAGCGTTCTGCTCTCAAGCTGCACCGATGACGGCGTTCAGGAACAAAGCCACTCGCAGATGACGAAAACCGCCACCGGCGATATTCGGGAGACGACAAAATCGATCGAGCATTTGCCAAGCTTTTTGAGCGCGTTTGAAGAAGAGATGGCTGCCTTGTACCAACAGGCTGCTGAACACCGCGAGCTGCTTGAGAATATCCCTTGCTATTGCGGCTGCGGGCAATCAGCTGGCCATAAGAACAATTATGACTGCTTTGTCTATGAAAATAAAAAAGACGGCTCGGTCGTCTGGGATGATCATGCGACCAAATGCGGCGTCTGCCTCGACATCGCCGCTGAATCGATCGCCGCTTACGATCAAGGGAAATCGATCAAAGACATTCGGCATATGATCGATGAAAAATATAAAGAAGGCTACGCCGAACCGACGCCGACAAAGCCGCTCTAATACGAACGAAAAAAAGCGCCAAATCCGGCGCTTTTTTCATTGCAGCCAGTCCCCCGTTTGCCCCACCGAGCGCCCACTGCTTTTCGATCAACAGAAACAAGGCTGCTGAAACTGGATTTCGCTCCTCTCAAGGAGAGTTCACAAAGGCTTCGCACAGGCAACATCAACACCGGCTGAGCGCGGCGTACAAGTCATGCAATGTTTCGATGCCGCGCTGGCGGAATTCATCAAGCAAGATCGCCCATAGCTTCGCCATCGCTTCGACGTCGCCATCCGCCGTATGGCGGCGCGGGCAACGGATGCCATAACAAGCTAACGCATCGTCAAACGTCGGGCACGAATGGCCGATCAGCGTCATCATCGGCTGCAAGTCGACAAAACGTCCGCTCCATTTTTGCCGATAATGGCGCCAAAGGGCATGGCGCAAAAACGCCAAATCATGGCCGATATGATAGCCAATTAAGACGCCGGCGGCAATAAACGGCACAAACGTGCGCAGCGCCTCGGCAAGCGGCGGAGCGAACACCACATCCTTCGCCTCAATCCCGGTCAAGGCGGAAATATGTTCCGGAATCGGCTTTTCCGGCTTGACGAGCGTCATGTACGCATCCGTCACGACTCCTCCAACCGTTTTCGCTGCCGCCATGGCCAAAATTTCATCGCCTTGCTCCGGGGAAAAGCCGGTCGTTTCCATATCGATGATGACAAACGGGATGTCAGTCAAACGGTCATGCCAATCGATGATGTGCTGTTTTTCCTTTTGCAGCGAGCGAAGCCATGTTTCCTGTTGCAGCGAATGGTCATGCCCAAATAAGGCGGATGATGCCTCGCGCGGAACGCCGAGCGACAACAAGCGGAGCGCCCGTTGCCAAAACCGGTGCCGCTCATGCATGAATGTTAGCCACCCGCCGGGCGACAAAGCGCTGCAACCGTTTTGCGGTGCGCATCGCTTGTTTCAGCTGCTTTTGTTCCGTCCGCTCAAGCGCCCGCCATAACACATATTCACGTCCGTCCCCCGCCTCAGTGCTGTACTTAAGGCGAATCGAATAGTAAACAGAAAGCGCCTCGCAAACGGCGTCGGAAAGCGGCGCCGTCAATACGCCATTCGCTTCAAGCGCCCGCCGCCGCTCGGCTGTGCCCGCCGTCGGGACGTGCGCAAAACAGGCCAACCATTTCAGAGCGTTAGTGAGTTGCACGTAGCCGCTTTGTTTCATATGAACGGCCCCGCTGTACGGCCCCCATCGCTCCGTTTGCACGTTGCCCAGCCAACCGAGCGGAACCGGAGGAAATTGAACGTGCTCGCCCATGCGCGCCAACAGCGGCGGCCGTTTGGCCACCGCCGCAAACAGCGCCTTTCTTGCCTTCTCAGCCAATTCTGTTTCCCCATAAAGAGGCCGCATATCCATTGCAATCAACAAAAAACGAATGTCGTTCGGCCACCCGCTGTCTAAATAGGAAGAAAGTTGTTGCTCCCAACCGCGGACCGACTGCGCCCACCGCTTGTTCGTCGCCATCACGTAACCGGAGCAGTACGGATAGCCGGCCTCATGCAACATGTCCACCCCAACCGCCGCCATATGGCGGATGAATTCATAACAAGCCGCCTCCTCTTCCTCAGGACAGTCGAATAAAATGCCGTGGTCCTGGTCCGTCCAAATCGTCGGCTCACACCGGCCGATGCTTCCCATCACATACCAGCACCACGCCGGGGGACGAATGCCGACCGACCGTTTCATCGTCTCCCGCTCCGCAAGGAAGAACGCGCGGCGAAGGATGGCTTCATGCACACAAACGACGTCGCCTGCAAGCTGCTTCATTTGTTCAGGTGCTAGACAGCGCCGCAGTTCGCGCGCCAGTTCATCGTGGCAAAAACGAAGTTCGGCGGCCGACTCGGCTCGGTTTAGCCGCTCGACCACCTTTGCCGCCAACGATTCCATCACCTTTCCCCTCCTGGCTACTGCTGGGCGAGGGTCTTGGGCTGATACGTCGGATCGAGCTGTTCCGGATAGCCATAAGAACCGTGCTCGCTAATATCAAGACCTGAAATTTCTTGTTCCGCCGTGACACGCAGCCCGATCGTTTTCTTCAGGGCATATAAGATGACAAACGAAACAGCAGCGACATACACCGCAGCGCCGAGCACCCCGACCGTTTGCACAATCAGCTGATCAAATCCGCCGCCGTAAAACAGTCCAGCCTTCCCGATGCCCGTGATCTCGACTAAACGCGGCGAGGCGAAAAACCCGGTTGAAATCGTGCCAATAATGCCAGCGACACCATGGACGGAAAAAGCATAAATCGGATCGTCAATCCCTTTGCGTTCAAAGTAGATGGATGTCCAGAACGTAAACGACCCCGCCACTGCACCGATCACAACCGCCGCCCACGGTTCGACGAACGCGCACGCGGCGGTAATGGCAACCAAAGCCGCGAGCACGCCGTTGACCATCGCTGGAATGTCCGCTTTGCCGACCAAAATTTTCGCCGTCACAATCGCGGCGATCGCTCCCGCCGCGGCGGCCAAATTCGTCGTCAGCGCGACATAGCCGAAAAATCCGTCGCCAACCGCCATCGTGCTGCCAGCGTTAAAGCCGAACCAGCCGATCCATAAAATCAATCCGCCAATGACCGTATATACTTGGTTATGCCCAGGAATGACGTTTGGAGTCTTATCTTTATTGAACTTGCCGATGCGCGGCCCAAGCAAAATTGTAGCCACGAGTGCCGCAATCGCTCCTTGCAAGTGAACAACGGTCGAACCGGCGAAATCTTGCATTCCCATTTTTCCAAGCCAGCCGCCGCCCCACACCCAATGGCCGATCACCGGGTAAATGGCGATCGTAAAAATCGTGCCGAAAAGAAAATAAACAGACAGTTTCGCCCGCTCAGCGAAGCCGCCCCAAGCGATGGCCAGCGACACGCCGGCAAAGCCGAGCTGGAATAAAAATTTGAGCTCGAGCGGCACATTCGCCCACGACAACGAGTCAAACGTTCCTTTTCCTTCTTTTAAAAACCATCCTTCCGTCCCGATGAAGCTATTCCCAGCCCCAAACGTAATCGCAAAGCCGAACGCCCAAAACGCCAATGAGGCGATGGCAAAGCTTAAAATTTGTTTGCCAGCCACATGCCCGGAGTTTTTCATGCGCGTTGATCCGGCCTCAAGCAAAGCAAACCCTGCCTGCATGCCGATGACGAGCACCGCCGAAAGCATGACCCAGAGTGCATCCAGCCCAAGCGTCAACGTTTTTTCATCCATTTTACGCATCCCCCTTTTGTCATTTATCATCCCTTTTATATGTCATAATATATAACATAAACCAACCAAAAGCAACGCGTGTTTTTGGTTGCAATCGGTTTCAAACACAAAAAGTTTGTTAAATTTCTTAACAAAAAAAGAATGCCCCTCATCACGAGGGGCATTCCTCACAGTGTTACGCCACACGAATGGGCTTGCCAAACGGCACGCGCGGCATATAATCGTCCGGCACAAGCCAAAACACTTCATAGTCGACTTCGAGTTCTTCATAAAAATAGCCGGTTACATCGGTGATGTAAAACAACGTATCGATTTTTTGCGCAGCGGCCCATTCCAACACTTCGGTGTACGACGATTTCCCGTGCTTGAAATATTTAATCGTCGCCACGCCAACCGGAGAGACATCGCGAATTTTAAAATCCGCTTGGACGAGCAGCGTATCCGGACGCAGCTTTTCAAACAGCTTCACAATGTTTTGAATGAGCATTGGCCGCTCCGGACGGTTTGATGTGTCGATCGCCAACGCGATGGAATGGTCTTTCCGCTCTTTGAGCAACGCCAATAAAGCCCGCTGCCATCTCACGATGATCATCCCCCTTATATCGGTGAATCGCCGTGCGCACTACTAGTATAGACGACGATGGGGGAAAGTACGAACTGTTTTTCTTTCCTTTTTCCCCTCCCGTTTCACAAACATAAACCAAAACGCCAAGGAACAGCTCCTTGACGTTTCTTACTACTGCGAAAGGGGGATGTTCGAACCATTTTCTTGATTCACTGCCGCCTCAATCGTTCCTTCTGCATACACATCGCTTACCTGTTCGCGCGTCTCAGAGAGCGCCTCATACACAAACGACTCGTCCCCGCCATCTGCCGGATCGTATTGCTGCCCCGCAATCGCAACGGGCCGTTTCTTTTTCGTCATCCACCATTCCTCCTACATGAATGCTGTTTCGTGATTAGTGTGAAAACAAGAGCGAAAAATGAACAGAGGAAGTTTATGGATGATGAATGCATATAGAAAGGCAAACGTGGCAAACTAACGAATAAACAACGATCAAGAGAGGATGATAGCCCCGATGAGAAAGCCAACACGAAACGACAGCGTTGAACAGCAACAAAAAAAGCAGCAACCGGACAAAGACAGGGAAAAACAGCCGGGATGCGGCGATAAAAAACTAGAAGGTCCAAACCATCCAGCAGAATAAAGGCGGCGAATCCCAATGAGACATTTGCTTGCGTTAGTGCTGAAATATTTGCTGACCGCCACGGTGATGTTTGCCATTTTACCGCTGTTTTTGCGCATTTCATCGGCAGAGATTTTATGGTTCAGCCTTTGGCTGACGCTTGTCGCCTATGCGCTCGGCGACTTGTACGTTCTGCGGCGCCTTGGCAACGTCTCAGCGACGATTGCCGACTTTGGACTTGTGTTTGTGGCGGTATGGATCGGCATCGGTGCGTTTTATGACATCGCCGGCGCCGCCATATTAAACGCGGCGTTTTTCTCTGCTCTGCTTACAGCGTTCGGAGAATTGCTGTTTCACGCCTATGTGCTGCGATTTGTCACTGTCGAGCACGGTGAAAAAGACGCCCCGCTCATCGGCCGCCAATGGCAAACGGAGGCGGCAGAAGAGTTTGATGTCCGCGCCGCCCGCCCGGACGGCAACGATCGTGAACGAGCGGAACAAGAGGATGAACAGCATCATCAAGAGCCTCCCCATCCCCCCATCCTATGAAGGAGGAACAAATGTTGGCGGCTGCAGTCTGAGACGCCAGCCGCTTCTCCTTCCTTCCAAACAGGGCTTCAACGTGAATGACTCCACCTTTGTTTGGAACATTCAATGGCTGCATCTCCACTTCGTTTTGGGTTGCGCCCTGTACAAAAGGGAAGTGGGGGAGCTTCAATTGGGAAATCATAACACAGATGGCGAACGAAAAAACGGGTGTCTTCTCGTTCGCTAGACACCCGTTTCGCATGAGGATCTTTGGTTTTTCGGCGCTTTCTTCTACAGCCATGGGCGGATCCATCGGACGTTTGGCCGCAAGCCGAAACAGGACGATCTCCTATCCGCCCTTATTGCTCCGGTCGCTTCAGCGCAAGCAGCGTCTGTTTCAATTCCGCTTCCATCGCCGCCAGCTCGCGTTCGGCCTGCTGCCGTTTTAAGCGGCCTTCCGCTTGGATTTTCAACGTTTCTTCGAGCGTAGCGATCAAATTTTCTTGTGTTCGCTTCAACGTTTCGATATCAACCAAGCCACGCTCGTTTTCCTTGGCGATTTCGATGCTGTTTGTTTTTAACATCTCCGAATTGCGCAATAACAGCTCATTCGTCGTTTCGGCGACCTGCTTTTGCGCCGCAGCCGCCCTTTGCTGCCGAAACAGCGTCAAGGCAATCACGACTTGATTTTTCCAAAGGGGGATGGCATGCAAAATCGACGATTGAATCCGCTCGACAAGCGTTTCGTTCATATGCTGAATCATGCGGATTTGCGGTGCCGTTTGAATCGTCACTTGCCGGCTGAGCTTTAGGTCATGCACCCGCTTCTCAAGCCGCTCGGCAAACTGCCGCAAATCCTGTACATCCTGCCATGCCATTTGGTCGCCGGAGCGCTCCGCTTCCGCTTGCTTTTCTGGAATCGTCTTCGTCCGCAGCTCTTCGAGTTTGTATTCCGCTGCCGCAATATAAATATTGAGCGCTTCAAAATAGTCTTTGTTTTTTTCATAGAGCGTCTCAAGCATCATGATGTCGCGAAGCAACAAATGCCGGTGCTTCTCAAGCCGATCAGCGATTTTGTCAATTTCAACGCCGATTTTTTGGTATTTCGCCACCATCTCTTGCAGCGGCTTGGCCACTGCGCCGAACAAGCGGGACAGCCACCCTTTTTTCGCCGGCATTAGGTCATCGGGGTTGACCTCCTTAATTTTGGCCATCAGTTCGCTGATCACTTCGCCGACCGGCCCAGCGTCTTTCGTTTGCACATGATGCAAAATCGCATGAGAAAACTTCGACAGCTCGGCTTGCGCCGCCACACCGTATTGCAAGACGGCCTGATGGTTGGCCGGGTCGATTTGTTTGGCGAGCGCAAGCGCTTTTTCCCGATGCTCAGGCTTCAACGCATCAAGCGCGCGCGCCGGCTTTTCTTCCTCCTTGAGCCGCGATTCGGCCGGCGAAGAAAACGGCTTTGCAAGCAGCTCATCAAGGGAACTTGTCCGTTCCAGCCCTTGCAGCCAATCCGTCGATTCCATCCCGTGATTCCGTTCGTCCATCGTCATTCTCCTTTCTTTGACAGCGGCAGACGAAGCCCATCCGATTGTCGGAGCGATCGCTCGAGCCATTTCGCTTCCGTTTGCAGCGACCAGATGTCGTTCGATAACACCTCAAGCAACTGCCGTTCAGCCGCTGAAGTCAGCTCGTCAAGCACTCTTTCCGTCTCCTGCAACGCTTTTGCCATATCGGCGCTTTGCACCGGCTGCTGCGCCAAATAAACGTATTTCTCCACCATCTCCACCGCCGTCGGCCATTCGTTTAAGAAAAATGGCTGGGCGAGGCGCAGTTGATGTGGTTGTTGCTCGATGGCGCGAATGATTCGATCGACGATGGCACTCAACCGGGAAACCGTTTGCCACATCACCACAGAACGAAGCCGATAGCGAGCGCGACGCAGCCGCTTCCATAACGCGCGCGCTTCGCCAAGCTGGCTGCGAACGTAGACAAGCTCCTCAGCGGACACATCAGCCGGCAGGCGATGATGCCGCCTTTTCATGATGGCGGACACCCCCCACATCGCCCCCATTCCGGATAAAATCGAAGGCCAAAAGCGAAAATCAGCAGTGATGAATACGATCACCGCGACGATGACCCCTGCGTTCCATGAGACAAACCAACGCCATATCGTACGAAGCAGCTGCTTCATTGTCCCTCTCCTTCTTTATCTTTTCTTTCATTATAGCATGTCCATTCCATGATACGTACAAGCGCCCAAAGAAGTTTCATCGCCAACTGGACGGCGCGCATAGGACAATGGCCGTTTCGAATAGGCTATAGTAACAGGGCCATCGAAAGGGGAATCGGGATGAAAGCGATCAATTGGCAGCTTGTCTCCTTTGTCGCGATCTCGCTGTTGAAAGAATATTGGTGCTATGCCGGACTGCCGCGCGTCTACTATTGGCAGGCGGCGGATGATGACAAAAAAACTGCCTAACAGCAGAAGGAGGGAACACGATGCAGCCTTGGCACCGCCCCACACCGCCAACCGCCTCCCGCGCCGCACTGACCGTCACCGGCCAAGGGACAGTCATCGCCAAGCCAGACACCGTCCTCATTGCGCTCGGGGTGCGCACCGAACACGTCCATATTCAAGAAGCGCTTGCTGACAACGCGAAACGCACCGACGCAGTCATTGGAGCACTCAAGGCGCTTGGCGTGCAAACAGAAGATTTGGAGACGACGGCGTTTTCCATCTATCCCCAATACGAACATCACAATGGAGCCGACGTATTATCCAGCTATGGAGTCGAACATTGGCTTGAAATCACCGTCCGCGACCCTAAAAAAGCCGGCGCCATTTACGAGGCGGCCGTTGCCCATGGAGCAAACCTCGCCCGCGGCTTGGAATTCCGTCTAGCAAACGAACAAGCCTATTACCAGCAGGCATTGGCGTTGGCCGTGAAAAACGCCAAAGAAAAAGCGCTGGCCATCGCCCGCGCTCTCAGCTTGCCTCTTTATGACACGCCGATTGAACTGAAAGAACAGTCATCGATCCGGCCGACGCCATACGGTCCGGCTGTTCTCAGCGTTCCCTCATCAGCGCCGCCTGTGCAGACGCAAGATGTTGTCATTACCGCCGTCGTGGAAGCGGTATTTGCTTATTCGTTCATTTCGTGATGTCGACTTCATGGACACGAGCGCCGCCAAACAGCTCGACGCGGGTGGTTTTCTTTTTCCCGTTCGAATGGACGATGGTCACAGCGTATGCGCCCGGCAAATACGGGCCGATTTTTTTGACAAATGGGTCTTTCGTCGCCTCCTCTTCCGTTTTCACCCCATTGACGACAAGCGACGCCTCCGGATCATCGACGCGCACATGGAGAAAATAGAGGGCTGGCTCAAACACATACCGGTCCTCAAACACATGAATCGTAAACACCGGCGGGTAAGATGTCAATCCTTTAATATACACGTGGCCGCTCTTGCGCTGGCGGGCAAACTCCCGATCTAGCTGTTTATACGCTTCTGGGTGCCGTTCCACATACGCGAACAACGGCGCCAACGTTTTCTCGTTGATCGGCACGCTTTCCTCCGTCACCCGCAGCATCGCCTGCAAAGCGGCCACATCGCGGTCTTCGATCGCATCTTTTAAACGCATAATGGCCATTTCTCGGCTCGCGGCCGTCTTCAACGCCCCATACCCGCTCCAAAGAAGCGTGCTCGCCCCCCACAGAACGACGATGGCGACAAGCAGCCAGCCGATGAGACGGTATTGCTTTTTTCTCCTCTTTTCCCGAGACAAAACGCGCGCCTGCTGCCTCTTTTCGCTGCGCGCCAACGCCGCGGCGCCGTTCTGACCGCCGCGGCTTCCCGTTTCCCCCTCAATGGCATCCGGTTCGAACACGCGCGGTTTCATGAGCGCTTCCCCTCTCCTTCTCGCTGCCTAGTTCCACTTTATGTCAGAGACAGGGAATATATGTTACACGAACAACGGTGCGCTTTTTATTATACCCGCCTGAGCGAAAAACGGATAGCCGTTTGCACCGCCCATTATCGCGAAAACGAAGCGTTCGGTTGCTCCATTCGCCGCCCGACTTGTTGAAACATCCAGGCGTATAAGGCCGCGCTTCCTAGCGCCAGCATCCCAAGGACAACAAACGTCCATGCATAGCCGATCCATTCCGCCGCGGCGAGCGACAGCGGCGCCAACATCCGCCCAATCGTAAAACGGAGACTGGCGGCGGCAAAATATTGGCCGCGCATCGCCTCCGGAGCCAAGCGGGAAATGAACGACTGCTGCAAGCCAGCTGTCATCAACTCAGCCAGCGTAAACAGCGCCATGACCGCGATCAATCCGAGCAGCGAAGACGTTTGACTAAACAGCCACATCGAGATGCCGTATAAGACGGATGAACCGACAAACGCCTGCCGCTCCGAGTAGCGAGACATCCAACGCGTCACAGCCACCGTGCATAGTGCGACCAACAGACCGTTTTCGGCAATGAGCCAACTAAAGGCGCTCGCGCCGTCAATCGTCCATCCTGCCAATGTTTCGGCTTCGACCGTTTCTTTTGTATATACCGGGATCAGCAAGTCAAGCTGTTTGACACTCCGCACGGCTAAAGCCGTGGGATTCTTGGGTCATTCGCGTCCTCATCCATTTCTGGTTCGGACCACGCCCAAGATCAGGGGTGTGTCATCACCCCGTCCCATCGGGTTAGAATGTACCCCGATGGGCGGCGCACCTGTGACCAGTGCGCTAGGTTAGGCGGCGAAGCCCGAAATTGCTTTGGCGATGTTGATGGCGCCATTTAAGTCGGCGTGGAGGGTGTATCCGCATTTTTTACACTGAAAGTGGATGCCATTGCGATTTCCCTTTTCCCGATGTCCACATTTACACGTTTGGCTCGTGTAGGTCGGCTTCACCCACTCCACCCGAATACCCGCCATTTCCGCTTTATAGGCAATCATCATTTGCAGTTGATGAAACGCCCAAGAGTGAAGGCTTCGTCCTGCTTCTTTGGCCGATGTTGCCCGTTTCCGAATGCCCGTCAACTCTTCCATTCGAATCACGCCAACACCGTTGGCGAGCGCAAAATTCACGATTTGACGGCTGATTTTGTGATTTTGATCCTTCATCCAGCGGGACTCTTTACGGCCGATTTTGCGAATCATATGGAGCTTCTTGGCTTTTCCTAATCTCCTTCGCAAAGCCGCATATCGTCGGCGTACAAAGGCGCATTGGTTCCCTTTGAAAAACCACGATTTCGTTCCCACGCTGGCAACAGCGAGATAGCGAAGTCCAAGGTCAACCCCCATCACCTTTGTTTCGTGTCGCGGCTTGACTTCAAAGGTGATCGCGATCGCCAAGCACCATTTCTTTCTCTTTTTGTAGAGCTTGGCCGCCCCTTGTTTGGCGGTTCCGTTCAACAATCGATTCAGCCATGCTTCTTGATAGGGACGCGTGACCACCGGCACACCGACTCGCTTCTCTAATGTTGGGAATGAAACGGTGTAGAACTCTCCTTTCTTTTCCACCTTCACGTTTTGATTGTTAAAGCAACACCATAATGTTCGAAACCTCTTTGTTTTCTGGTTTTTCTTTTGGGACTTCACTTCTCGAATCGTTTGATTCACGACGGCGGAAGGAAATCGTTGTGACGAAAACGCTTTAAAAATTTTACTCGTCGCTTGATTCAGTTCTGGATGATCCAACAGCCAATTCGCAAACTCTGTGTTCACTTCTGTCATCCGTTCATACATTTCCTGTTTGACTTTCGTTGGGTTGTGCAGTTCCAGCCTTAGCGTGATCGTCGGCATGGATTCACCCCCTTTTCTTTTGAGATTCCACATAGCGTTTGATGATTTCACTTGATCCATTCCCTGCTGTACTCACGAAGAAAGAGCGTGTCCAAAGACTTGGCAGATGAGACAAGTGTTGAAATTCTTCCCTTCATCGTCGGGAAGTCACTCCTTTCACTTTTGTCATCATATCTGATGGAGAATCAGAAGGGAGGCCATTCAAGAACAAATGACAATGATCAGGCATCACTTCCATAGCAAGAAAGCAAGAATAATCCAATCATTCTCTTGGCAAATTTCTTCTACTAACTGCCTGAATCGCTCTTCCACTTTGTTCACTAACACTTTTCTTCGATAACGCGGGCAAAAAACAAAATGGTAGTTAATTAAAGATACAGTTGTTTTCGTTCTTCGATATTTTTGTTCCATATTATTAATTGTATCAGTTTAATGGTCATACTCAAACAATTAAAGATAAAAAATGGTTGCTCTAAGCAATCCCATGAAGAGATTACCGAGCAACGCCGTCTTTCATCCCACGATTCAAACCGTGGGCTTTCAGACGGCATTTTCTGTAAAACTAAGAAATCCAACAAACGGCGACGACCACCACGGGGAGCTGGCCAAGGCGAAAACGAAAAACGCCGCCCCCTGTCCGTAGGCGGATAACACCATCATCCGCTTGCGTCCGAATACATCAGCACAATAGCCGCCCATTAAATTGGTGATGACCGAGAACAACTGCGAAACAATCAACAACAACCCCGCTGTCTCTTTGCCAAAGGCATCGGCAAAATAAATCGATATAAACGGAAAAGTTCCATGAGCAATTTTTGCTCTCCACCCGGGCATGAAAATCCCCCTTTTCTTCCCATAATGAAGAATAGGCGCAAACAGTTCAACAGGACGTTATGCTTAATGGTGGCTTAGACCCTGTACGGAAAAGTGTTTGAATCCACTGGGTGCACCACCCATTGTCCGCCCTTTCCTGTGATAGAGGAAAGGTGACGACGAACGGAAAACTGCCGCATTTCTCCCGTGGATTCGCTGTTTGCGCACTCGATCATCGAAAAGGAGGATTTTCATCATGGATGTCATCTATCCTCGCTGCGCAGGATTGGATGTTCATGCCGAAACCATCGTCGCCTGCGCGCTATGGGAAGAAGATGGACACATTCAAAAGGACATTCAAACCTTCTCCACGTTCTCGAAGGGACTTGGCGACCTGCTTGAGTGGCTCGAAGAACATGGCGTTACTCATGTCGCCATGGAATCCACCGGCGTGTATTGGAAACCGGTCTTCGCCTTCCTCGAGGGCTATGTCGACTTGACACTGGCCAATCCGCAGCGGATCAAAAATGTCCCGGGAAGAAAAACCGATGTCTCTGACGCCGAGTGGATCGCCAAGCTGCTCCGCCATGGACTCGTTGAAAAAAGTTTCGTCCCCCCAGCGGATATTCGCGAATTGCGGGATTTTACCCGCCTCCGCAAAAAGTGGGTCGGACAGCTGACTTCGGAGAAAAACCGGATTCAAAAAGTGCTCGAGTCTTCCAATGTCAAACTCGGCTCGGTCCTCTCCGATCTCTTCGGCGTTTCCGGAAAAGACATCCTCGCCCGGCTGCTTGAGAAGGGATACGTGGACAAGGACGAGTTGGATCAATGCCTGCGCGGAAGGCTCAAAAAGAAAAAGCAAGCGGTGTACGATTCGCTGCTCGGCACCTTGACCGAACACGAGCTCCGTCTCCTTCGCCTCTTGTGGAAACACGTTGAGGAATTGGAGCAGTTAATCGAAGAAGTCGACCAGCACATCGACCGCCTGCTCGAGCCGTATCGCGAGGAAGTGAACCTGCTGATGACCATGCCCGGAGTGAAAAAACAAACCGCCGCCGTCATCATAGCCGAGATGGGAACCGACATGAGCGTCTTTGAAACGCCGGAACGGGCGGCTTCATGGACTGGATTGTCCCCCGGCAACCATGAAAGCGCCGGAAAGCGAAAGAGCACGCGCACGACAAAAGGCAATCCCCATCTCCGATCGGCGTTATGCGAGGCGGCATGGTCAGCAGCTCGATCCAAGACGCATCCCTTGTCCCGAAAGTTTTGGTCGTTGGCGGCCCGGTGCGGGAAGAAAAAAGCCCTCATCGCCATTGCTCGGCGGATGTTGGTGATCATCTTTTGCATGATCTCCCGCAAAGAGCCGTTCCGCCAACCACAACTTATTTAGTCTAGCCAAAAGGCAGACAGGTTATACGAGATGCCTAAAATCGGGCACCTCTGCTTTCCTATTGCCTTTTTTGGCCATTTTCAGTATACCCTCACGGATCAGGAGCGTATACCGCACTCACCAAGTGGTGGGGATTTTCACGGAAAAAACATCCAAAAGGTCGTATTCATGAGCGCCTCGCCAAACAGGCGCACTTTTAGGTTGCGGTCCCAATCGCGTATTCGCATCCGCTGTCCCCCTAATCTTTCGTCTTTCGAATTTCTTTGGAAATTATATCATATTTTTATAGGGGATCGGAGAAATATTTTTCAAATAAAAAAGGGCTGACCCAAAAGGGTGTTTTTCCTTAAACCAAACACAACATATTGTTTCATGCCTATATACATAATAAAAAAAAGTGTCCCGATCCTTTTGGGACACCCTCGACTTGCATTTCTTTTGTCTCTTACTTGCGGATGAATTGCTGCGTCCAAATATATCCATTTTCTTCAAAACCAACGCCGATGTGCGTAAAGTTTTTGTTCAAAATGTTCGCGCGGTGGCCTTCACTGTTCATCCACGCATTGACGACTTCCTGTGGTGTGCGTTGGCCTTTGGCGATGTTTTCCCCGGCAGCCGTGTACGAGATGCCGAATTTTTTCATCATCTCAAATGGAGAACCGTACGTCGGGCTGTTGTGCGAGAAGTAGTGGTTCACGGCCATATCGCGCGATTTTTCGCGTGCGACTTTGCTGAGGGCCAAGTCAACTTGAAGCGGCGGCAAGCCGTATTTTGCCCGCTCTTTATTCGTCAGTTCAACGACTTGTTGCTCATAGGCGTTTAAGCCAGTTGCTTTTTGCGGTGCTGCTGTTGGGGCCGTCGCTGGCGTTTTCGCCGGTGCTGGCGTATTCGCAGCCGGTTTCGTCGCTGGCTGTTTGACCGTTGCCGGCGCCTGCGGTTTTGTCGTTGGCTGTTTTGCCGCCGGTTGTTGTGTTGCCGGTTTTACGGGTTGGAACGACACGAACGGGAAGTATTGTTGCAGCCATTTCTCAAAATCTTGAACGTTTGTGCTGACATATTTTACTTGATACGCATTCGCTGTCGGACACGTCGTCCCAGCTGCTTCCGTTTTCGTTGCCGCGAACGAAGCGCCGGCGAGTGCGACCGAAGCTGCGATTGTTGCTACCATTTTTTTCTTCATCGGAATTCCTCCTTGTATCCTCTATTTGAAAGTTTCAGAGATATTGCGTCCGTCAGTCATGCCTACACGATGAGATTCGAAGAGGAACGGTTTCGTTGTTCCCTTGCCTTCGCCCTCATTATAACACGGGTTTTTTGTAATATTTTTGGGCTAAAATGGAAAAAACGCAGGCTGGCAACACCTGGAAAAACAAGCGCTTGTTTTCATTGCCAGTTGGCTGCCCATCACGGCAGTTGCAACGATTGGAAGCGGCATCCTTTCACTAACTGCCCTTCCTTTTTCCCCTCTATTATTCTAGCCACCCACATTTTTCTAGGAAAAAGGGAGTTGACAGCCTCTTTTTTGGACCATTTCGTTTAACAATTGTTACAGCTGTGTTACAAAACAGGGGAGATATTCACATTCTTGTTTTAAAAAAGAAGCTGGTGGCGATCAGCCCCAGCTTCTGTCATGATCTTTTTCGTTCCTAGTCGACAACGAGCACCGTTTGCACTTCATTCGGCTTCACCTCGACGGCAAACGTCCCGCATTCGTCCGCCGCGAGCGAGTCAAGCGGCTCCTCGTTGAGATTCGCGCGAAAAACGCCCGAAAACGGCTTGTTCCATTGGAACGCCGCCGTCGTTATCGTTGGCGTTGAATTGTAAAAGAGGAGCTTATCGGCATACAGCCGCACCCGTTCGTCAAAGCGCATCGATCTCCATCCCCCACCGTCTCATCGTTTGCTACTATTTTAGCAAGAACGGATGGCGGTTGGCTATAGAGCGCCTCTTCTATTGCGATAGTTGATGCCCCTTAACCAACACCGGAATGCGTTCTTTATATTTCTCCACCCATCGGCGGTTATGTTCGTCCGCCCCCTCAATGTTGCCGCTTAAAAAGATCGGCGGTTCTATTCCATTTTCCGCCATGAGGACAATCGCCTCGGCGAAAACGGCGTTTAAAATCGCGCTGCCGATCACGGTCGAAGTAGGGGCAAATGGAACGGAAACATTCGGATGAGCTAAAATCGCGTCTCCTCTCACACAATGATTGTCAATCACCAAGTCCACCACTTCATACAATAACCGACCGCTCTTATGCCGCGACGGTTGACTCTTCGAATATTCCAAAGATGTAATCGCGATCGTGTACGCCCCTTTCTCCTTTGCTGCCAACGCCACATCAATCGGAACAGGATTGCGCCCCGATGTGGACAAAACAAAAAACACATCTTCAGGACGGATATCCTCATGATTGATAAAATTTTGTGCCAAATCATTCATTCTCTCCAACATGGACGACCGCACCGCCCCTTCGTGAAGCATCAGCGGCTCGACAAAGATCGGTTTCACCGGAACAAGCCCTCCCGCCCGGTAAAACACTTCCTCTGTCAAAATATGGGAGTGGCCGCATCCGAATAACTGAACGATTCCGCCGTTTTGAATCGCTTCGCTTACCATATGGGCGGCCTTTTTTAGATTGTCCTTTTCATGGCTTAAAACGAGTTCCAGATGTTCATTGATTTTTTGGAAATATTGATTGATCATCGGCCATTCGCCCCTTAAGCGCTTGATTTCCTATCCCTAAACTAGATTTAGCCCGCCGCAGCCACAGTTAGACCCGCTCCTGCAGCCAAAAAAACGGCTTCCCCTATAAAGGAAGCCGTCCGTCGGTTCCATCGCATTCCTTGCTTTACTGCCCTGTATATCCGCCAACCGGGATATTGTCCTTCCGCGCCACCCCAGTGCGGTAAGCGGCTTCGATGACCGCTTGTCTGACGCGTTCAACGACTTTGCTGTTGAAGACGCTCGGGATGATGTATGTTTCGTTCAATTCATCCTCCGTCACGACAGAGGCAATCGCCTTCGCAGCGGCAAGCTTCATTTCCTCGTTAATTTCTCTCGCCCGGCAGTCGAGCGCCCCGCGGAAAATGCCCGGGAAGCAAAGGACGTTGTTAATTTGGTTCGGATAATCAGAACGTCCGGTCGCCATAACGCGCACGTACGGTTCGGCCAGCTCCGGATCAATTTCCGGAATCGGGTTGGCCATCGCAAACACGATCGGGTCGCGCGCCATTTTTTTCACATCTTCCACTTTTAAAATGCCGGGAGCTGAGACGCCAATAAACACATCTGCGCCGGCGATGACATCGGACAAGCTTCCTTTCAGATTATCCGGGTTCGTGATTTGCGCATATTCTTGCCAATACGGATTTTCATACGTTTCATCGCGATGGATGGCGCCGTGGCGGTCGACCCCGATAATGTTGCGTACGCCGGCCGCAAGCAAAATTTTCGTGCAGGCGATGCCAGCGGCGCCAATGCCGGTGAGAACCACTTTAATGTCCTCGAGCTTTTTGTCGACGATTTTCAACGCATTAAGCAACCCGGCCAAGAGCACGACCGCCGTGCCGTGTTGGTCGTCATGGAACACCGGGATGTCAAGCTCTTCCTTCAACCGCTTTTCAATCTCAAAGCAGCGCGGAGCGGAAATGTCTTCGAGATTAATGCCGCCAAACGCCGGGGCGATCGCTTTCACAATTTGAATGATTTCTTCCGTGTCTTTCGTATCCAAACAAATCGGGAACGCGTCCACTCCGGCAAATTCCTTAAACAGCATCGCTTTCCCTTCCATGACCGGCATCGCCGCATACGGGCCGATGTCGCCAAGCCCGAGCACCGCCGTGCCATCCGAGACAACGGCGACCGTATTCCGTTTAATCGTCAGCGAATACGCCTTGCGCGGATCCTCAGCGATGGCCGTGCAGACGCGCGCCACGCCCGGCGTGTACACCCGCGACAAGTCGTCGCGCGTTTTCACTGGGATTTTTGAATTTGTTTCAATTTTCCCCCCGATGTGCATCAAAAACGTGCGGTCGGAAACGTTGATGATTTTGACACCGCGAATTTTTTTCAGCGCCTCAATGATCAAATCGCACTGCTTCGTGTCGAGGGCGCTGACGGTGATGTCGCGCACCGTGTGAACTTTGCTTGATGAAATGACGTCAATTCCGACAATGTCCCCGCCCGCTTTGCCAATCGCGGCGGCGATATCGCTGAATGAGACGATATCTTTTTCGAACTGGAGACGAATCGTAATGTTCATCGCTGCCCCGCCTGGTAATGCCATAGATAACCGCCTTCCTTTTCTCTATTTCATGGTAAGACACTCTATGGTACAAATGTTATCTCATGAATGGGAAAAAGACAACCCTTATCCTCCATCAACCTCTTTGCCGCGGCCGCTTCTTGCTTACCGCCGCATTGCGTTTAGGCTTGGGGCTATGCGGTCCATTTTCGAATTCGCCACCGGTGCGGCCGTCCCATTCGGCATCTATTGGGCAATCAAAGCACGGAACAAAACGGAGGTCGCCAAGCAACCATCTGTCCTGCCGCCCCACACGGTTGGTCCGAACGGCAAACGGTCGGCGACACAACAAAACAACGGCCTCCCTTCCTTTAGCCCAAAGGGAGGCCATTCTCTTCCACTATTGAAGCAAGCGGAGAAACTCGCGCATAAACGCCGGCAAATCCGGCCACGCATGGGCGGAGACAAGGTTGCCGTCAACATGGACCGTATTGTCAGACACATACGTTGCTCCGAGCGCTTCGACACCGGGTTTGCAGGCAATATACGCTGTCAAGCTCCGTCCTTTCAACAAATCCGGCATCGTTTCAAAAATGAGCGAGGCGTGGCAAATTGCGGCAATCGGCTTATTCGCCTCAAAGAAATGACGGACGATGCGCTGCACGTTTTCATCAAGGCGAATGTATTCCGGCGCCCGCCCGCCTGGAATGACTAACGCATCGTATTGCGCCGGGTCAACCTCGGCGAACGATGCATGGGCGTCGATCAAATAGCCTTGTTTTTCCACATACGTATCCCAGTCGGCAAAATCATGGACAACGGTGTGCAGTTTCTTTTTCTTCGGCGCGGCAATCGTTACGTCATGCCCTTCCTCCAACAAACGATAATACGGATAATACACCTCCAGCGCCTCAACAGCGTCGCCGGTGATGATCAACACTTTTTTGCTCATGGATTCCCGCCTCCTTGTCCATTTTTTTCTTTCATTTCTATCATACTGGAAACGAGTGAAAAGGAAAAGTAAA
The DNA here is from genome assembly GCF_056494105.1 of Geobacillus sp. PLS 41. NCBI lineage: Bacteria > Bacillati > Bacillota > Bacilli > Caryophanales > Anoxybacillaceae > Geobacillus > Geobacillus sp. PLS 41. Next base: position 2,616,001 of record NZ_CM151395.1, read on the forward strand.
ATGATTGGTGGAAAGGTATGAAGCAGCAGAAACGAGAGTCGCTATGGTTGCGACAGTAAGGAGGGAAACAGAATGACCATCACCTCATGGCTGGCCGCCTCGCGCCACACCGTCGTGCTGACCGGCGCCGGCATGTCAACCGAAAGCGGGCTGCCCGATTTCCGCTCGCCGCGCACCGGGCTGTGGGCGCGTTTTAACCCGAGCGAACTCGCTACCATCGATGCGCTGTACCATCGCCGTGAATCGTTCGTCGAGTTTTACCAATATCGCATTCGCACCTTGCAACAATGCCAACCGCATGACGGACACCGCTTATTGGCCGATTGGGAGCGGCGCGGGATCGTGCAAACGATTGTGACGCAAAATGTCGATGGCTTTCACCAAGAAGCGGGAAGCCGACGCGTCATCGAACTTCATGGCTCGCTCCGCACCGTCCATTGTCAGCGGTGCGGGGAGTCAAAACCCAGCTTTGTCTATTTGCACGGTGTGTTGACGTGCGAATGCGGCGGAGTTTTGCGCCCGTCGGTCGTGCTGTTTGGCGAGCCGCTGCCGGAGAAAGCCATCGATCAAGCGTGGGAAGCGGCCCGCCAAGCGGACTTGTTCGTTGTGCTCGGCTCCTCTCTGCAGGTATCCCCAGCCAACCAGCTGCCGCTTGTTGCCAAGCGGAGTGGGGCTAAACTCGTGATCATCAATTGGGAACCGACGGAACTGGACGATCTCGCCGATGCTGTCATCCATCAGCGAAAAATCGGTGAAGTGCTGAACGAGCTCAATGAGCAGTTGGCGGAGGTGGATCCATGACCAAAGAAACGATGTTGCAAATGGCGCTCGAATCGATCGGCGACCACTCCCACATCCGCCATTGGCGCCGCGTATCAGGCGGCGACATCAATGACGTCTATCGCGTCCAAAGCGGCAAACAAACGTACTTTATCAAAATGCAACGTTTCCCGCCGAGTGGATTTTTCGCTGCCGAACAGATGGGCCTCGAGCTGATCAGGCAAGCACGTGCCATCAACGTTCCGCATACCTTCGGCTTCGGGGAAGCGGACGGCTGGGGCTGGCTCGTCTTGGAGTGGATCGAAGGAACAGAAACGGAACAGACGGCCGAACAGCTCGGCCGCGGCCTTGCCCGCCTCCATCAATGCCGCGGACCGGCGTTCGGGCTTGACCGCGATACCTATATCGGCATGCTGCCGCAGCGCAACGGCTGGTACGGCCGCTGGACCGACTATTACCGCGACGCCCGCCTTAGACCACAAATAACGCGAGCGGCGGAGAGAGGCCTCCTGCCCGTCAAGCGGCGCAAACGTCTCGAATGGCTGCTCGAGCGGCTTGACCAATGGCTCCCGGATGACTGTTTTCCGTCGCTTTTGCATGGCGATTTATGGAGCGGCAACTGGATTCCAGGACCAGACGGAGTGCCGTATTTGATCGATCCGTCTGTTTTATATGGCCATCATGAGTTTGAGATCGCGTTTACCGAGCTGTTTGGCGGCTTCCCAGTCCGGTTTTATGAGAGCTATCGCGAGCTTATGCCGCTCTCGGCTGATTATCATGGCCGAAAACCACTCTACCAGCTGTTTTACTTGCTCGTTCATCTAAATTTATTTGGCGAAACATACGGCAGCGCGGTTGACCGCGTGCTGGATCGTTACGCGGGGGAGTAGTTTTTCCTGCTTCCCCCGCCATCCTTATTCAGCACGGATCGCTTCGAGCAGCGCATCACCGTTTTCGCTCACGCGCACATAGGCAAACCGAACATTCTCTTGCCGTTTCATCCCCGTTTTTTCCGGAATGAAATACGATTCAATGCCATACAGGACTTGCGGGCCGTGAAACGTACCGGTGATGATCACATCCCCCGGTTGCGGCGTGTATCCCGGCCTTTTTTCCCCATTGACCATATATACGCCAGCCAAACGGTGCACCCCGTCCTCTCCTTTTCGCAGCCCGACTTGCACCCGTCCGCTTCCGTCAAGCGACGGAATGGTGGAAATATCGTACCGAAGCTGAATATAATCCCCTTGCAACATGGAACGTGGATCCAACGGTTCAAGTTCCAACTTTACTACATCACCATATCGCAACAATCGTTCTTTTTGCCACACGGTATAACCTAAAAATGAAAATTGAGCGATCACGACTATGAGCGTCAACAACGAAACGCGCCGCCCCCAGCGCACGCCCAGCCTCCATGTGAAGCCATTTCGTTTCTCAAGCCATACCGCCCATGCGAGCAACACCGCTCCCGCCGCCAGCAAACTGACCGATTTATGAAGCAAATTCCATGCGAGTTCATAATATTTCAGCACGAGATAAAGCGCTGTGTACACCCAAGCGGTCTTCCGCTCCAGTTGCCGACCGCGGAAAAGAAAGAAGGCAAGCGCCAAAATCATGGCGATATTCAACGTCACGTACAGTCCATCAGCCGCAAACACATCAACGCTTGTCGCAATCCCAAGCGCGCCGAACGCCAAGACAAGCGGAGTGAGAAACGGCGTTTCGCGAAAGCGGCCATACGCATACAACCCGCCGTTGACCAAAGCCAAGGTGAGCAACACCATCCGGCCGTCATCCATCACCGAACTTAAGGCGATCCCTAAATAGACCGTCAGCGCCGCCGTCGTCAACCGGCGCACTCCGCTGTCTGATGATCGGATGACGCCAATCGCAAGCCCAATGGCATAGAGGAACAGAGTCGACCGCGAGACCTCCCACGCCATCGCCACCCCGAGCCCATAGCCAACAGCCAGCAGTGTATAACGAACGACCGGATTCCAATGCCAGCCAAATGAGGCGGGAACGACAAACCCAAAGATGGAAATGAAAAAGAGCACGTAAGGCGACCATGACTCTGTCCAAAGGAAATACAAGCCAAGCAGGCTTTGTATGGCCAACGCGGAAGCCGCAAGCGTGACAATCGCTTGAAACGACGCCAAAAAACGCCTTCCAGCTTTCGTCTCCGCTGAAAACAGCCCAGCCCGCCGCAATAGCACAACGCCGCCGCACAGCACAGCAGCGGCCGCCATAAGCCCAATGAGAAGCAGCCACGTTTCAAAATGATCTGCGAGCAAGCGAATGTATTGAATGAACAAAAACAGTCCAGCAAACAAACTCGTCAACAACACGTACGGCCGCTGCTTGGCGATGACAAGAAAATAATAAAGCAACACGGCGAGCAACACGGTATACACGTATGGCCACCATGCGTCGCGCCCATAGGAAAAACCGGTTACGTCAATCACAAGCAGCCAACCTTGCATGGCAATATAAGCGAGATGGGCGACTAACGGCGTACGGCTGACACCAACCAGCACGCCGTTGATCGCTGCAAACAATAAGAGCAAACCAAACGACGACCATTCCGTCCACTCAATCCGATAAGCGGACGGAAAATAATAAAACCAGCACGCAAGCTGCAACAACCCAATCGCGATCACGGACAGCACCCGTTCTTTTGTCAGCAGCGCCAACAAAGCGGTCGGCGCAAGCCAGGCAAGAAACAGCCAATAACTGTCAGCATGCGAATTGTAAATTTGTCCAAGCAACGCCAACGCAATGCCAAATGACAACACCCCGCCGATCAGCATCCAGCGCCCTAAGAAACGATGGCGGCCCCAAAGCGCCGCGCTTGCGATGTAAAATGCCGCCATCATGCCGATGCTGATTCCGACTTTCACCTCTCGCCCCATCCCCGGCCAGTTGGCGGCAAAAAAATACACAATGCCGGCAATGATGCACAAAAACGCCAACGCATACCCCGTTTTCACGATCCGGGCCGCCATATCGCTTCCTCCCTGTGACTCAGATCTTTCCTCTATAAAGCATATGCTGAAAAAGCTGTCTAGAAGACCAGTGAAAACACGCCTTATTCCATCGCATTTTCCTAGTTACCACCGGCCTTTTAGACTTTTTTCTTTGTTGCGGTGAAGAACATTATGGTTGGAGATAATTTTTTAAGTGGAAAATTTCCATATCATGCTCTGTCACTTTTTTCATCAAATAATCGATGGATGCCTGTTTGGAAGAGAACTCGCGCGAAGCCAGATCAAGAGCGGCCTGATGCTTATGAAGCATGTTCTCGATGTGGCGAAAGTGGCTCCGCATTTCTGTTGCGAGGTTGTCAACTTTTTCTTCGACCCGTTCAACTTTCGCTTCAAGCCGTTGTTGCCCTTCTTTGAGCGTTTGCACGTCGCCCTTGATCATGTCCATGTCCGCTTTCAACGTTTGCACGTCGCCTTTGACCGCGTCCATGTCCGCTTTCAACGTTTGCACGTCGCCTTTGACCGCGTCCATGTCCGCTTTCAACGTTTGCACGTCACCTTTGACCGCGTCCATGTCCGCTTTCAACGTTTGCACGTCGCCTTTGACCATGTCCATGTCCGCTTTTAATGTGCGCACATCCTCTTCCACCCGGTGAAGCCGCTGTTCCAAGCGGGCTTGCCCCTCTTGCAACAACTGCACTTCACCTTCCAAGCGCGCCTGTCCTTCTTTCAGCGCTTGGATCTCGCCTTCCAAACGCGCTTGTCCTTCTTGAAGGGCCCGGACATCGCCTTCGATCCGATCGAGCCGCATGTGGATCGGATTCAACTTTTGGTCAAGCAATTCAGCCATTAGTTGCACGAGTTCGGCTTGGCTCATCGTTTCTCACCTCCTTTCCCCCATTGTATCATTGTCCCACACAACGTCATAGTATAGAAAAAGAGATTTTCTTCTCCTTTTCGACAAGATCAGACGCTAAATCAAACCGATGAATCGGCTTCATCATCAAATCAACATGGGGCAAAAAATGATTTTTTGATGATCAGCTACAAACGGCCGCCTCGATGAATCCACATCCGATAAAGAGCAAGACAGGCCGCCAAGTAAGCACCGCCAAGCACAAACCCGCCAAGCACATCAGACGGATAATGCACTTGCAAGCTTAACCGGCTTAAGCCAGTTAAGAGCGCCAGCGCCGCAAACACGCCGTAAATGGCCGCCCGTTCTCCACGCTTGGTGCGCGTTTGCGCCAAAAAATACGCTAAAAGCAGCAAGTAAATCGTCCCGATCATCGCGTGGCCGCTCGGAAAACTGAACCCCCCGATCTCGGCATGCGGCGGGCGCTCCCGCCCCACAACATGCTTGATCCATTCGTTGATGCCATACCCCCCACCAACAGCGACGACAACCAACACCATTCCATAGACATCGCGGCGGAAAAACCATAAACCAATGACAAGCATCACACTGATGATGCCTATTGTTTTCTCATTGCCGAGAAACGTAAACGGATCGAGCCATTGCCATGAATCAAACAGCTGCAGCCCACCTTCGTCAGCCGCCTTTGTCACCCCGGCTGCCACGCTTGCCCAAACAGCCAAAAAAAAGACCGCGCCGACAGCCGCTATCATCCATAATCGTCGGTTCACTCTGACTCACTCCTTGTTGATGCTTCCTCACAACCGCATCAGTCGGTTGCCCACCACTGGATATCAAAGTCGATTTGTACGGAGATCAAACCAAAAGGAAACATTGAAAGTTCCTCATTATAACTTAATATATTTTCATGAACAAAAGAAAAATCCTCCTTAAAAAGCAACACTTTTTAAGGAGGAAACAACCGTTACGACGGCAGCTTCGTCTCTCCCATCAGGAACCGGTCCACTTCACGGGCCGCCCCCCGGCCCTCGTGGATCGCCCAAACGATCAGGCTTTGGCCGCGGCGGGCGTCGCCAGCCGCAAACACGCCCTCGATGTTTGTTGTATATTTGCCGTATGGGGCTTTCACTTTGTTGTTGATCGTTTCAACGCCAAACTGCTTCAACAACGGCTGCTCTGGCCCTTCAAACCCGATGGCGATAAACACCAAATCACACGGCCATACTTGTTCCGTCCCCGGAATTTCTTTAAAGATCGCTTTGCCGTTTTCATCAATGATTTTTTCCATTTGAATCGTATGCAGCTCTTTCACGCGGCCGTGCTCGTCGCCTACGATTTTTTTCGTTTGAATGCAATATTGACGCGGGTCTGCCCCAAATTTCGCCTTCGCTTCCTCATACGCATAATCAAGCGTGAAAACGAGCGGATATTGCGGCCAAGGGTTATTGTCTGGGCGCTTGTCCGGCAAAGCCGGGTGTTTGCCAAACTGGACGACGCTTTTGCAGCCTTGGCGCAGCGCGGTCGCCACGCAGTCGGCCCCCGTGTCGCCGCCCCCGATCACGATGACACGTTTTCCCTTGGCATCGATAAACTGGCCGTCGGCAAAATTCGAATCCAATAAACTTTTCGTCACGCCGGTCAAATAATCCATCGCAAAATGGACCCCCTCAAGCTCCCGGCCTTCAATGGCCAAATCGCGCTGCTTTTGCGCACCGATGCACAAGACGACGGCGTCGTACTGAGCACGAAGTTCGTCAGCCATAATATCTTTGCCGACTTCGGTGTTCGTAATAAACGTGATGCCTTCCTCTTCGAGCAGACGCACCCGCCGCTCGACCACTTCTTTTTCCAACTTCATATTCGGAATGCCGTACATCAATAAGCCGCCGATGCGGTCAGCCCGCTCATACACCGTCACCGAATGGCCGGCTTGGTTGAGTTGGTCAGCGCAGGCCAACCCGGCCGGGCCGGAGCCGACGATGGCCACCTTTTTCCCCGTGCGCGTCTTCGGGATGCGCGGTTTCACCCATCCTTCAGCAAACCCTTTATCAATAATGGCCCGTTCGATTCCTTTAATCGCAACCGCTGGGTCGGAAATGGCCACCGTGCACGATCCTTCGCATGGCGCCGGACAGACGCGTCCAGTAAATTCCGGGAAATTATTGGTCTTTAAAAGTCGGTCAAGCGCTTCTTTCCAGCGCCCTCGGTACACCAAATCGTTCCATTCTGGGATCAAGTTGTGCACCGGACACCCCGAGGTAAGGCCGTTCAGCTCCAATCCCATATGACAAAACGGCGTGCCACAGTCCATACAGCGGGCGCCTTGGCGGGCCAGCACCTCTTCCGAAAACGGCTGTGTATATTCTTTCCAATCATCAAGACGGGAAAGCGGGTCGCGCTTTTTTTCCTCCTCGCGTGCATATTCCATAAACCCTGTTGCTTTTCCCACGATGGTTCCCCCTCCTTCTTTCCGTACACGTCCTCTCTTCTCCCCGATGCGGCCTTCCCGCCTGTTAGGCCAGTCAAAAAGCGAGCCCCGCGCGGCCGCGGGGCCAAAGCGGCGCCGCCATGCCACAGCCGCCCGAAAGGAAGACCTTATTTCGCGGCCGCTTGCAACACATGGACACCGACGGCAGCCGCTTTTTTCCGTTTCGCCACCGTTTCAAACGCCGCCAAGGCAGCTTCATCATACGAAAACCCGGATTGTTCGAGCGCTTGAATCGTTTCCACCATCAGTTTGTAGTTGTGTGGAATGACTTTGACAAACCGGCGGACATACGCATCCCACTCTTCGAGCACTAACGCCGCCCGCGGGCTTCCCGTATAGCGGTAATGGTTTTCGATCATCCGACGCACGTCGCGAATTTCTTCCTCGTCTTCGAGCCGCTCAAACGAGACGAGCTCAAGGTTGGCGGTTTGCTGCCAGCTGTCTTCGTCAGCGAGAACGTAAGCGATGCCCCCGGACATGCCAGCGGCGAAGTTTTTGCCAACCGAACCGAGGATGACGACGCGGCCGCCGGTCATATATTCACACCCGTGATCGCCGACTCCCTCAACAACGGCATGAACGCCGCTGTTGCGCACACAGAACCGTTCACCGGCGCGGCCGCGAATGTACGCCTCGCCGCTCGTCGCCCCGTAGAAAGCGACGTTGCCGATAATGACATTGTCCGCTGCGGCAAACGGCGCCTCATGCGGCGGACGGACGATCACTTTGCCGCCGGAAAGCCCTTTGCCGACGTAGTCGTTCGCGTCGCCGACGAGCTCGAGCGTCATCCCTTTCGGCACAAACGCCGCAAAACTTTGCCCGGCCGATCCGGTGAAATGGAGGCGGATCGTATCATCCGGCAACCCTTCCTCACCGTAGCGTTTCGAAATCTCGCTGCCGGTCATCGCCCCGACCGTGCGGTGGACGTTGCGGATGGCGAGGTGAAGTTCGACCGGCTCCTGCCGTTCAAGCGCTGGCTGCACCGCCGGCAAAATTTCTGTATGATCAAGCGTCTCTTCCAAACGATGGTTTTGCCCTTTGATGCAAGTGCGCGGTCCATCGACTTGGTACAGAAGACGCGACAGATCGAGATGTTTCGCTTTCCAATGCGCTTTCGCCCGCTCGCTTACCTTCAAGACATCGACGCGGCCGACCATTTCGTCGATCGTGCGGAAGCCGAGCTCCGCCATAATTTCCCGCACTTCTTGAGCGACAAAGTACATAAAGTTGACGACATGTTCTGGCTTCCCGGTGAATTTTTTGCGCAGTTCCGGATTTTGCGTCGCCACGCCGACCGGGCATGTATCCAAATGGCAGACGCGCATCATGACACAGCCTAAAACGACGAGCGGTGCCGTCGCAAATCCGAATTCTTCGGCCCCAAACAGCGCCGCCATCACAACGTCACGGCCGGTCATCAATTTGCCGTCGGTTTCTAGAACGACGCGGTCGCGCAACCCATTGAGCATGAGCGTCTGATGCGTTTCCGCCAAACCAAGCTCCCACGGCAGGCCGGCATGTTTAATACTCGTTTTCGGCGAAGCGCCCGTGCCGCCGTCATAGCCGCTGATGACAATGACATCGGCGTTCCCTTTCGCCACGCCAGCGGCGATCGTGCCAACGCCGGCTTTGGCGACGAGCTTCACGCTGATGCGCGCATCTTTGTTGGCGTTTTTCAAATCATAAATGAGTTGGGCCAAATCTTCAATCGAGTAAATGTCATGGTGCGGCGGCGGAGAGATGAGCTCCACCCCTGGCGTTGAGCCGCGCACTTTGCCGACCCACGGATACACTTTGTTGGCCGGAAGCTGCCCGCCTTCACCCGGTTTTGCTCCTTGGGCCATTTTGATTTGCAATTCATCGGCATTGACCAAATAATGGCTTTTTACGCCAAAACGTCCGGACGCCACTTGTTTGATCGCGCTGCGGCGCCAGTCGCCGTTTTCATCTTTCACATAGCGGGCCGGGTCTTCGCCGCCCTCGCCGCTGTTGCTTTTTCCGCCGATCCGGTTCATGGCGATCGCCAGCGCCTCATGGGCTTCCTGGCTGATCGAACCGAACGACATGGCCCCTGTTTTAAAGCGGCGGACGATCGACTCGACCGGTTCGACTTCCTCAATCGGCACCGGTTGCCGGCTCGAATCGAAATCGAACAAATTGCGCAAGAACGTCAACTGTTCTTCATTGGCCAGTTTCGAATATTGTTTATAGAGGTTGTAATCGTTTTTCCGGCACGCCCACTGCAGCAAATGGATCGTCTTCGGATTGAACGCGTGATGTTCGCCGTTGCGCCGCCATTGCAGCTCGCTGCCTGCATCGAGCACATCGTCTTCATGCCGCGCTCCGAAAGCGGCTTCGTGGCGCATTTTCGCTTCTTTCGCAATTTCCGCAAGCCCGATGCCGCCGATTTGCGACGCCGTGCCGGTGAAGTATTCCTCAATGACATCGTCGCCGATGCCGACCGCTTCAAAAATTTGCGCGCCGCGGTAGCTTTGCACCGTCGAAATGCCCATTTTCGACATCACTTTGACGACGCCGTCAACAGCCGCCTTGATGTACGTTTTCGCTGCTTCCCGGTACGACAAGGCGATGACGCCGTTTTCTGACGCCTGGCGGATGGTCTCGAGCGCCAAGTACGGGTTGATGGCGTCCGCCCCGTAGCCGATGAGCGCCGCAAAATGGTGCACTTCCCGCGCTTCGCCGCTTTCGACCAGCAGGCTGACGTTTGTGCGCGTCCCGTTGCGGACAAGGTGTTGATGAAGCCCGCTTACCGCCAGCAACACCGGAATCGCCACATGCGTGTCATCAACGCCGCGGTCGGACAACACGAGGAGCGCCGCGCCGTTTTCGATCGCTTCATCCGCTTTGGCAAACAGCTCATCAAGCGCCTGTTTCAAATCATCAGTAAACAGCGTAGGCAGCACCGCGCACGCAAATTCCGGGTACGGATTGGCTTTTAACGCTGCGAGCTCTTCGTTCGTCAATAGCGGAGTTTCCAAGCGGATGCGCCGCGCCGCTTTGGCGTCCGGATGCAAAATGTTCCCTTCTTTGCCAAGCAGCGTCATCGTCGAGGTGACGACATATTCGCGGATCGCATCAATCGGCGGATTTGTCACTTGGGCGAACAGCTGCTTGAAGTAGTTGAACAAACTTTGCGGCCGCTCCGACAGCACGGCAAGCGGCGCGTCCATGCCCATAGCGCCGGTCGGATCTTTTCCTTCCGCCGCCATCGGCAAAATCGTTTTTTCCACATCTTCAAACGTGTAGCCGAACGCTTTTTGCAGCTTGACAAGCTGCTTCGGCGCTTCGACGTCCTCCGGAATTTCCAGATCGCCAAGCGTGATCATTTGCTCGTTGATCCATTGGCGATATGGCTTTTCATGAGCCATTTCTTCCTTGATTTCCTGGTCAGAGATGATGCGCCCTTGCTCGAGGTCAACCAACAGCATTTTCCCCGGGCTCAGCCGCTCTTTATATAAAATGTTGTTCGGGTCAACATCGATGACGCCGACTTCGGATGAGAAAATAATGTAGTCGTCTTTGGTGACATAATAGCGGGCCGGACGCAAACCGTTCCGGTCCAAAATGGCGCCGATTTGCTTGCCGTCGGTGAACGAAATCGCCGTCGGTCCGTCCCACGGCTCCATGAGACAGCTGTGGTACTCGTAAAACGCCTTTTTCGCCCCGTCCATCTGCTCATCCCAAAACCACGGTTCCGGAATGAGCATCATCGCGACATGGGCCGGCTTCCGGCCAGCGAGAACGAAAAATTCAAACGCATTGTCCAAAATCGACGAGTCGCTGCCGTTCGTATCCAAAATCGGCACGACTTTTTCCAAATCCGCGCCGAACGCTTCCGACACAAATTGTTTCTCGCGCGCCGTCATCCAGTTGACATTGCCGCGCAGCGTGTTGATCTCGCCGTTATGGATCAAATAGCGGTTCGGATGGGCCCGCTCCCAGCTCGGGAACGTGTTCGTGCTGAAGCGCGAGTGCACGAGGGCAAACGCCGAACGGAACCGTTCATCTTGCAAATCCAAATAAAACGCATCGATTTGTTCCGGCGTAAGCAACCCTTTATAAACGATCGTCCGGCTCGAGAAGCTCGCTACATAGCACTCGTTGTTTTCCACACATTTTTCGAATTGTTTGCGGATCACATACAGCTTCCGTTCAAACGCCAACTCATCAGCCACGTCATCACTTGCCGCGACAAACACTTGGCGGATGAACGGCTGGCTTTGCCGCGCCAGTTTGCCAAGCTTTTCACGATCAACTGGAACTGTCCGCCATCCGAGCAGCCGTTGCCCTTCTTGAGCGACGATCTCATTGAACATCGATTCATAGTACGCCCGTTTCGCTTCCTCTTCCGGCAAAAAGAACATCCCGACCCCGTAGCGCCCTTTTTCCGGCAAGTTCATCCCGCCGCACACCGCTTGAAAATACTCATGCGGAATTTGCGTCATAATGCCCGCGCCATCGCCCGTTTCCGGATCGCTCCCTTGTCCGCCGCGGTGTTCAAGCTGGCGAAGCATATGGAGCGCTTTTTCGATAATGTCATGTGACGGTTTTCCTTTCAAATGCGCATAAAACCCGATCCCGCATGCATCATGCTCAAATTCCGGGCGATATAACCCTTGTGCTTCCGGTAATCCGTAGTGTTTCATGCTGCCTTCCCCTCCCGTTCCGAATTGTCTGTAATATTCATTGTAGTTTTCAAAATTAATATAAACAATATATAATTTAGATAAAATCCATCTCATTTTGCGATCAATCAAAAGGAGGGAGAAAAATGGAGCTGCGGCAGCTGCAATATTTCGTGGAAGTCGCCCGGCGCGAACACGTCTCCGAAGCCGCCGATGCCCTCCATGTCGCGCAGTCGGCGATCAGCCGGCAAATCGCAAACTTAGAAGCGGAGCTTGGCGTGCAGCTTTTTGAACGGGAAGGGCGGAACGTGAAGCTCACCCCCATCGGCCGTCATTTTTTGCCGCACGCCGAAGCGGTGTTGAAGGCGGTCGATGATGCAAAGCAACAAATCGAAGAATATTTAGACCCGGAGCGCGGGACGATTAAAATCGGGTTTCCGACAAGCCTGGCAAGCCACATGATGCCCATGGTCATCTCCGCCTTTAAAGCGGAACACCCAAACGTCTCGTTCCATCTCCGCCAAGGGTCGTACTATTATTTAATCGAAGCGGTGAAAAAACGGGAAATTGACTTGGCCTTTCTTGGACCAATTCCCGCACGCGAAATCGGCATCAAAGGGGAAATTTTATTTTCTGAACCGTTTGCGACCCTCCTGCCGAACAGCCATCCGCTCGCTCGCCGCGACCGGATCGTGTTAAACGAACTGCGCCACGACCCGTTTGTTACGTTTCCAAAGGGATACATTTTGCATCAAATCGTCATTGACGCTTGCCACCAAGCCGGATTTTCGCCCAACATCTCATCGGAAGGCGAAGATCTCGATGCCATTAAAGGGCTTGTCTCCGCCGGCATCGGCGTGACCCTCTTGCCGGAGAGCGCCCTGTCGGAAAGCTTGCTTCGCTACGCCGCCAAAGTGCCGATTGAAATGCCGCAAGTGAAGCGAAATGTCGGCATCATCGTCTCCGACCATCACGAGCTCGCCCCGTCGGTGAAAGTGTTTTACCGGTTTGTGAAAGACTTTTTCTCCGAGCTGGAGCGGTACCAATTGCGGGGATAAAAAAGACGCAGGCGCTGCTTCCTGCGTCTTTCTCTTATTCTTCTGCACGCCTGCCTCCCCCGTCCCCTTCACTCTTTTAGAAGACTGGTGATTTAATGAAAAAATCAGCTCAACAATATCCCTTCTCAAGTTAAGAAACCTTGTAAAAATGTCTCTTCTTTTCCAAAAAAAACCACCCATTTGACGAAAATGATCGTTTTTCACCGACCTTTTAGGAAGTGTTCGTGTCAAGGACAAAACAAGAAGGAATGTGGAAGCATCGAGCTTTTGGCGTTGCTTCAAGCAGACCGCGTCCCAAACGTCATCCCAGCCGCACCACCATCCGGCCGCGCAGTTCGCCGCGCAAAATGCGCTTAAGCGCTTGCGGCAATTCAGCGAGCGAAATCTCTTGAGCAATCCGCTCCAAATCCGGCTTTAAGTCGCCAGCGAGCCGCTCCCAAATGCGGAGGCGCACATCCATTGGACAATAGACAGAATCGATGCCAAGCAAGCTGACACCGCGCAAAATAAACGGATGGACCGTCGTCGGCACTTCCGCCCCTCCGGTCAGTCCACTCACCGCCACCGCTCCGCCGTAGCGGATGCGGCTTAACACCGTCGCCAGCGTCCGGCCGCCGACCGGGTCGACCGCCGCGGCCCAGCGCTGCTTATCAAGCGGACGAATGCGTTCAGCCGTGACGTCTTCGCGCGTCAACACTTCCTTGGCGCCGAGGGCGCGCAAATAGTCGTGCTCCGCCGTTTTGCCTGTGCTCGCTTCCACCGTATAGCCGCGCTTCGATAGCATCGACACAGCCAGACTCCCGACGCCGCCCGTCGCCCCCGTGACAAGCACCGGTCCGCGTTCCGGCGTCAACCCATGCTCCTCAAGCCTGTGAATGGACAATGCCGCCGTGAACCCAGCCGTGCCGATCGCCATCGCTTCTTTCAACGTCAACCCTTTTGGCAGCGGCACGAGCCAATCGCCGTGCAGCCGGGCGTACTCGCTGTAGCCCCCGAAATGCGTCACACCGATTTCATATCCGGTCGCGATCACCTCGTCCCCTTCGCGGAAGCGCGGATGTTGCGACGAGACAACCACCCCGGCCAAATCAATTCCCGGCACGAACGGATACGTTTTCACAATTTTGCCGTCCGGAATGGACGCCAATCCATCTTTGTAGTTGACGCTTGAATAATGGACGCGGACAACGACGTCTCCTTCCGGCAAATCATCCATGGATATCGTCTGCACGCCGGCGGTAAATTCTGTTTCGGTTTTGTTGACGACAAACGCTTGAAATGCGGACATCATTCCTCTCCCTTTCTTCATGCATTCTTCTCTCATGTCATTCGACAACCAAACGCCAGATTCCTTTTTTATCATCCTGAACCAAGAAGACCCTCACTCCCGCTTGTGAGCGTAAGCGGGTGATAAATAAACGTCTAATGAAAGTCCTCCCTACACTTCCTTGATTTCTTTTGCTAAACTGTAAACAAACGTATTCTTAAAAATGAAAGAGGGTGAAACAATGGGCAATATCCCTGACTCGAACAAAATTTACACTTACGCTGACTGGAAAACATGGGAAGGTCGCTGGGAACTTATAAATGGAAAAGCATATAATACGACACCTGCTCCATCTTCGGAACATCAATTTGCAGTCGGAGAATTGTATTTTGCTTTGCGCCATTTTTTCCAAAACAAACATTGTTATGTTTTTATGGCGCCGTTTGATGTATTCCTTAGCAAAAATGAAACGTATGAAACCCCTGATGACATTGTCCAACCCGATATTGCCGTGATTTGCAATAAAAAACAGATTGTCCAAAAAGGATGTTACGGGGCACCTACACTGGTTGTTGAAGTCTTGTCACCTTCAACCGCTTTAAAAGACTACAACGAAAAATTTTATACTTACCAACACTATGGAATTGCGGAATATTGGATTGTTGATACTGCTAATAAAATGATTCATGTGTACTATTTGCACGAAGGTACATATCAACGACATGCAACATACGGACAACAAGACACGCTGCATTCCGCACAATTTAAGGACTTAGCTATTCCATTAACGTATGTATTTGAATGGGGTTAAAACGGCTCTTGTTCGGAATGGCCATTCAGTGTTCATGATCGATCTTTCGTCAAACACACAGGAATCGATGATCGGGCAGCCTGCCCTGAGGCAGGTGTCTAAGAATCTCCCATCTCGAAGAACAAGCGCATAGGCGGGAGAACGTTCAGCCCTAGCGACAGCCGCCTGCTTCTATGTTTTTCCGAATGTCTGCACGAAGGCAAATAAAACACCAGCCTGTCGACCCAAGCTGGCGTTTGTCCTTCTTCTTATTGAATGGCCGCTAGCGCCCCGGTCAAGACACGCACCACAAACGAAAGTTCATCATCCGTGATGCAAAGCGGCGGCGATAAGGTGAGCACGTTGTTGTACCCGGCGACTGTCGTTCCGTTTTTGCCGATGATGAGGCCGTTTTCTTTGCATCGATGGATCACTTGATTGACAAGCGACACATCAAGAGGCTCTTTCGTCGCTCGGTCGGCGACCAATTCAATGCCGACAAGCAGCCCTTTGCCGCGCACATCCCCGACGTACGGATGGTCGGCCAGTTTCGTTTTCAGTGCCGAAAGCAGCCATTCGCCCGCTTCACGCGAACGGTCAAACAGACGCTCCTCCTCCATAATCTCGATGTTTTTCAGCGCCACCGCACAAGCAGCCGGATGGCCCCCAAACGTATTGACATGGCGGAAATAGTCGTATTCGCCTGTTCCTTTGAACGCCTCGTAAATCTCTTTCCGAACCGCCGTTGCCGCCAGCGGCAAATACGCGCTCGTAATGCCTTTCGCCATCGTGATAATGTCCGGCTTGACGCCGTAGTGTTGAAATCCGAACGCTTTTCCCGTCCGGCCGAAGCCGCAGATGACTTCATCGACAATAAGCAAAGCCCCGTGTTTTTCACACACTTCTTTGACCGCTTTCATATACCCGTCCGGAGGAATGAGCACACCGCCCCCGGTGATGATCGGCTCCATAATGACGGCCGCAATCGTTTCGCTCAACTCCCACGTCATGACATCATCAATGGCCTTTACCGCCCGCAGTCGGCGCGGATCGTCCGCCGCATCCGGGTCGCGGTAGACATCCGGCGGCGGCACGTGGATGAAACCTGGGGCGAGCGGCTCGTATTTGTATTTCCGCTGCGCCTGCCCGGTGGCTGAGAGCGCCCCCATCGAATTCCCATGGTACGCCCGGTAGCGGGAAATGATTTTGTACCGATGATGCTCCCCGCGTTGCTGATGGTATTGGCGGGCGATTTTAAACGCCGTTTCGTTCGCTTCCGACCCGCTGTTGGAAAAGAAAATCACATACTCATCGCCTAACAGTTCGTTGAGCTTTTCCCCGAGCTGAATCGCCGACAAGTGGCTTTGCGTCAACGGGAAATACGCCAGCGTCTTCAGCTGCTCATACGCCGCTTCGGCGAGTTCCTCGCGCCCGTAGCCGACGTTGACGCACCAGAGCCCGGCCATCGCATCCAAATACTGATGGCCAGCTGCATCCGTCACCCAGCAGCCTTTTGCTTCGGCGGCAATCAGCGTTGCTTGTGGGTTATATGGCTTCATCGAATGCCAGATATATCGGTCATCTTTGTCGAGCCACAGTTGGTGGGTTTGTTCAGTTTGCATGATTCTCTGCCCCTTTCACCCAACACAGGTTAAAAATCAAACCGGGAAGTAATCATCTTTTTGCGCGTGTAAAAATTCACGCCATCTTTTCCATTCACATGAAGATCGCCGTAAAACGAATCTTTCCAGCCAGAGAACGGGAAAAACGCCATCGTCGCCGGCACGCCGACGTTAATGCCCAACATCCCCGCATCGGCCTCTTCACGGAATTTCCGGACGGCCTTCGCATCCTTTGTATAAATCGTCGCCCCGTTCCCATACCGAGACTTCCGAATATAGCTGAGCGCTTCATCTAAATCATTGGCCCTCAGCAAACTTAATACAGGTGCGAAGATCTCTTCTTTGGCGATCGTCATATCCGGGGTGACATAATCAAAAATCGTGGGACCTAAAAAATTGCCTTCGGGTCTATCATCCATTTCCTTTCGTCCATCGCGAAGCAATACAGCACCCTCTTCAATCCCCTTCTGAATGTAGCCTAGCACCTTTTCACGGTGAGACTGCCGAATGACCGGGGTTAATAACACTTCCGGATCCATACCATTCCCAATAATCAACTCATCCGCTTTTTGTTTCAACCGACGGACGAACGTTTCGTTTTCCCCGACAATCACGACTGCACTGCAAGCCATGCAACGCTGGCCCGCGCTGCCAAACGCTGAGCTGATCACATGTTGTACGGCCGTCTCTACATCCGCATCTGGCATGACAATATGATGATTTTTCGCCCCCGACAACGCCTGCACTCGTTTGCCTTGCGCTGCTGTCCGTTCATACACATACTTGGCCACTGGCTGTGAACCGACAAATGAAATCGCACGAATATCCTCATGATCAATCAAGGCGTTGACCACCTCATGCGCTCCATGAACGACATTGAGCACTCCAGGAGGGGCACCTGCCTCCGTAAACAGTTCTGCTAACTTATTGGCCAAAATGGGCGTCCGTTCCGATGGCTTCAATACAAACGTATTGCCGCACACAATCGCCAACGGGAACATCCAAAGCGGCACCATCATGGGGAAGTTGAACGGAGTGATCCCTGCCACAACTCCCAACGGATAACGAAACATTTCCGAGTCAATCTCTTCCGCAATATTCGACAGCGATTCCCCCATCAGCAAAGTCGGAGCGCCGACCGCAAACTCCACGCATTCAATCCCCCGTTGAATTTCTCCGTACGCTTCTTTATACGCTTTGCCATTTTCCTGTACGACAAGCTCCGCTAATTCCTCATGATGCTGGTTTAACAAATGGTGAAATGAAAACATAATCCGCGCTCGTTTGGGAACAGGGACATCTTTCCACGTCGCAAACGCTTTCTTGGCTGCTTGCACCGCTTGATCGACATCCTCTTTGGTTGAGATCGGAACACGCGCCAACACTTCCCCAGTCGCCGGGTTCGGGACTTCTAGCGTTTCTGTGCCACTCGATGCCACCCACTGTCCGCCGATATAGTTTTTGAGAACCGTTGTTTCCGGTTTGGTGATGGACATCAGATTCTCCTCCCTCTAGAAATGTTGATTTATCAAGGCTTTTCGGCCCCTCAGGGGTGTCCAAAAAATATTTTTCGACAAAATCCCTTACATCCTTTTTCAGTTTTGTGGATATCTTACAGACCTAGGGTGCGCTTCGCGGCCACGGCTGGGGATATTTTCCTTCCGTGGGGAGAAGCGTATTCGATGCACCCTTTGGATCTCCGCGTCGCTGATGAGGACGAACCCTCCCATGTCTCCGGGCGTCTTCGCGCCAACATTCCCTCGTTCGGTCTCGTCATCAGGCGGAGGCCGGCCAAGCTCCTTTGGGGACTCAAGGTCGAATGGATGAAATCACGCCAGCTTCTCCGGTGTCATCCTGTTGTCCAACGATTCTTCCGTTCGCAGGGGGAGGCCTTAGGCCGCCCGTTGCACCTGGGACAAGACGTCCTGTTTCATTCGCTCCGCGTCAAACGCTTGTTTCTTCGTACAAATCGCAAACAGCACATTCAACAGCTTCCGGCACAAGGCGACGATGGACTGCTTTCCGGTCAGCGGATTGACGGATCGGGTCGTATAATACTCATGCAGCTCGCGAAACGCCTCGTTATGCCGAATCAGCGGAATCATCGCCCGAAACAGCACCGATCGCAGCCGTTTCCGTCCCCGTTTGGAGATGTGCTTTTGCCCTTTGCGCTGGCCGGAGGAATTCTCCTTGAGCGTCAGGCCCGCCAACTTCACCAATTGACGCGGGTCCCGATAATGGGCGAAGCTGCCGATCTCCGCCAGAAGATCGATGATCGTGGCGTCTCCCAACCCGTCGACCGTTTTCAACCATTGGTACTCCATCGTCGTTTGAACCAATGCCTTCAACTCGGCGTCCAGTGCAGCGATCTCCGCCTCCAATTGGCGGTATCGGCGGACGAGCGCGGCGATCTCAAACCGGGCCATCGCTGTCCCTTCCGTCACCCCAATCGAGTCCTTCGCGGTGTTGATCAACGCCTGAATTTTGGCCTTCTGCGGGCATTTCATCCCTTCGCTTTGCCGGTACACCTCAAGAAGCTCCTCCACCGTCCGGCCGGCCATATCAGCCGGAAGCGGCGTCCACTCCAACACCGAAAGCGCCGTTTTCCCCAGGTCGCGAAACACCGTCCAAAACTCCGGAAAATATCGGTCGGTCCAGCGGACGATCGCGTTTTTCACCGCCGTCTGTTCCTTGCGGAGCTTCTCTTTGAGCGTGCTCCCCACGCGCAAATCGGCTTCAATCTCGTGCAGCAGCCGGGGAACGAGGAATCGTCCGTCTTTTGCCAGTCTGGCAATGACCAGGGCGTCTTTGGCGTCGTGTTTCGTCGGCAGGTTGTCATCAAGTTCTTTCGACCGGCACACATGCGCCGGGTTGACCATGACCAACGGGATCCCGTGCTCCTCGAGGAAGTAGGCGAGGTTCAACCAGTAGTGCCCGGTCGGCTCCACCGCGACGATCACCTGCGGCTTTCCGAACGCTTGCATCGCCTCCTGAATCGCTTCATACAGCTGGCGAAAGCCCTCTTTCGACTGGAAGATCGGGAACGATTTGCGAAGCACACGCCCCCGGTCATCCACGAAGCAGGCGTAGTGGGTTCGTTTCGCGATATCGATGCCCACGACAAGCGTTTGTTCGGTGACTTGATCAATTTTATAGTTTTGTGTACAATTCATCTGAAGTCCTCCTTGGTATGGTGAGTGATGTGTTTGACACCCCTGCATCATACCAAGAGGGCTTTTTTTGATCAAGTCCCCGGAAAAGCTCCTAACGGGAATGCTCCTTATTCCTATCTTTGTTCATGATCTAAATATTTTGTATTGTTACACAAAATTATCCTCCAGTTTTTGATTGCCTTCACTAGACAAAGCGTAAAAGCGATTAGCCTATTTATTCCACAATGTGACCAAATTTTGAAAATGTGCGCGCCTTGGACTGAGATTTTCATGTCGGTGGAGAGCAAAAAATTGCTCATGGATGTTTTTACGAAAGAAATCCCCCTAGAAGCCTACGGCATCTTCTGCTTTTCGCTTCTCAGGGGGGAGACTTCTTACTTACAATCTTCGCAACCGATCATGCTGCACATATTTGTTTTCCATACTTTGCGAGTGTAAATATTCATATGCCTTGATCATAAACTCAATAGCGAGCCGTTTTTCCGGATTCATAAAATCCTCTCCTAAAAGCGACTCTAGTTTTTGGATTCGATGATACAGCGTTTGCCTAACGACAAATAGTCTTTGTGCGGTTTCTTTTTTTGAACCGTTACACGCCAAATATACCTTTAACGTTTCCAACAAGTTTCCATTATATTTTTCATCGTATTGAAGAACAGGCTCTAAGTATTCCATGACAACTTCATACAAATCATTGTATTTATGAATAAGGGAAATAATTCGATAGATATGCAAATCCTCATAAAAACAGCTATTGGCTCTGCCGCCAAGATGATGTTGAATTTTGATCGTCTCTAAAGCCGTCCGATAACTTTTGTCCATATGAGAAACATTTTCGATAAATTTTCCGACCCCGACAACAAATTGAGGTAATTTCTTCTTTTGAATATAATCCGATTCAAGCAAAGAATTCAGTCCTATTTTCATTCGACTTTTCCATGTTTTCATTTCCCTGTTATTGATCATAATAAATACGATGCTGCTGTGAAAATCGACAGGAAATGTCGAAAAACCTTGTTGTTCAAAAATCGTCCGGCATAGCATTTTAAAATAAATCATGTCTAAATTCGAGCATTGCTTCATTGAAGATTTAAAACGGACAACAAGCACTGTCCCTCCTTTTGGATTTGGCTCTGCCCCATACTCAGCCAAATAACTAAACACATTTTCAATGGGATGCTCTCCCTCTAGCCAGCTTTTCAACCACTCATTTTCTTCTACTCTCTTTTTTTCATCGACATACAAATCACGAAGCAGATGCTGTGCCAGCGCAGTTGCCGTACGATCCAAAATCAGCAGATCAAATTCGCTGATTTCCTTTCCGGTTGACACAATGGATAGCTCGGCATATTCATTCCCGAGAAATTGGATCGGTTGGGTGGCCACTCTTTTCTTGGAAGCTGCGTTGTCGTCAACTATCAACTGTTCTTCCTTAAATGTTTTGCTATATTTAGGAAATATCTCCACCTCTCTGCCGTTTATTTTAAAACTCACATTTCGCACCCTAACAAGGTCAAAACAAAGGATTTTTTATTTAGTTTTTCAGAATAACTTTTTGACCAACACAACGAGCGATGGCAATCCTTTTTTTACCATCGCTGGTCGTTCCGTATCACGTTACACGTAGATGCTCTCATCCATGCCCAATCCCTGCAGAATCCTTCGCTGATCAGGGGTAAGGGAGCGATCCAGTGAGCGTTGGATGCGCCCATCCGGCAGCTTGAACAGGACGACGTTCACATATTGAAACAGCTGAAAAATCGCCTGTCCCGTCGGCCGGGTCAGCTTGCGGCCTCCAGGACCCTTCAACGGGTGTTCTGGAGTAATAAACTGACGCACTCGGCGCTGAAAAACGCGGTAAATCGCCAAGGCCAACAGAAACAAATAGCCTAATACTGCGACCCGTTCTGGTTTTTTGACGTAAATCTCATCCGTGAAAAACGGATCTTTCAAAAAAGCGAAGTTCATTTCCACCGAGATCTGCCCTTTATACAGCTTCAAGATCTCTTGGGCATCCATGGGTTGGCCCTTCCATTCCTTCGGAACGGTCGTGACGAGGACAAACCGGGACGCTTTCCGTCTCGCCTGTTCCCACGCGTCTTGGTCGAATTCGACGTCAAGGTGCAAGAAATACAGCGTCTCCACCTCGGGTTCCGCCCCTTTTTTCGGCCGTCCGCGCCGTTTTTTCAGGCGTACGATCTCTTCGACCGCGGCCTCAACCCGATGAAACCGGGGGCGAAGGGACGCCTTGAGGGACGCCAAGGCTTGTTCGGCATCTTCCCGGCAGGAGAAGGGGTGACGCTCCCAACGGGCTTGTTCCTCGCGAAGAAGCTCCGCTTCTTTGGTTCGTTCTTTTTCAAGCGTCTTTCCTTTTCGCTGGTCGAGCGCGCTCGATTCAACAACGATCAGCCGAACGGGGTGGCCTTCATACGTCGAGGCCGTTTCCCATACCCGGTACGTGGCGCCGTTTCTCTCCGCCAACGTAAAGGGATCGCTCCACGTCGTGTCCTCAGCATCCGCTTCGGCCAGCGCGGTTTTCACGATCCGGAGCGACGAAGGGCCTCTGGTGATCAAAAAGGCGTTGGCCGCTTTGGTTTGCGCCAGGGTCTCTTTCGTCATCGCGGCGGAATCGGCCACGTAAATCCATTCGTCTTCGATTTTGGCCTGCTTCAGCTGTTCATGGACACGAGACAGCACCTCGGGATTCCATGTTTTATCGGGCAGGTTGCCATCGTGCACATCGCCGTAAAACGGGATGCCGTCCTCGTTGCCGACCAGTCCGAAACCGATCTGTTTTTGCCAACGATGATGGCGGTTGTAGCCATGTGTGATCTGCAAAGCCTCTAATGAGGCCGATTCATACGCGCCGTAAACCGTCTTGTCCGTCGTATCGGCGTGAAAGGCTCGGAGGGAAAGGCCTTCTTTGCGATAAATGTGAATCAAGCAAGTGCTGATCACCTTGTGAATATCGGCCTCATACAAGCGGTCGAGATGACGAGCCAAGGCATCGTCGTTCAACCAGGAAGGATGGAGACCGGGACGGATGAGTTTCTCTAGATCGATCTCCTGAGCCCATCGTTCCACGTGAACGAGGGCTTGCCGGCCGTCAAACATATTGTAGATGATGGCCTGAACGGCATCGCTGACTCGAGTCTGGCACTGTGGATCAACGGGAACGAGATGGTCAATCAATTGGGGCAGGCCCAGTTTCTTGAATAGGGCACTTATTATATTCAAATAATGATTGCGATAGACCTTTTTGACTTGAACGTTCATAAGAGAAAAACTCCTTTACGTTCCTTGTGTGTCAAGGATTCATTCGACATCGGAACGAAAAAATCCTCCCGATTTTCGTCGAGAGGGTGCGAAATGTGAGTTAAAAACCACTTGATGTCCCGAATAGTGGTGCAATAGTTTTAAAATTTCACTATAATGGTCCATTGAAAGTAATTTTTTGTTTAATTGCTGTGAATATGATTCTAGTCCGGAGATGATTTCATAGTGTTGGTTAATTAAATAAGTGTGGATGTCTTGGGTGATCTCAACGAAAGGCACTTCTTTGAGAAAGAGAATGATCGGAAAGTGATGCGCATTCGCTAAATCGATTACTTCTTGCGGAACAGAAGGAGTATGCATACCGATTTCAATACATAATCCCGAAGCGTCACAGTTGATAAGCTGTTCTACAAACGATCGAAACAGTTCCTTATTTTCCTTCCATCCTACCCCAGTAGATAAAATCAGCTCTTTTCCGTTTAACAGATGATGGATTTTCGCAACCTCGACAACATGAACCCATTTTACAGTGCGGTTGAGCCCATTATGCCCTGCAACCACTTCAACATGTTCAAAATGTTTCCGCTTTAGAATATCAGAAACCGTTAATGTAGGAGTCTTCATACACTTTGTTTCACTCCCCTTACACCAATCATGGCAATGCCATTTTAATATTAGGCAGCGTAAACGGTCGCTCCTGCTTCTATCACAAATTTTTATGTAACGGCTTGGCTATATATGGCCTTCTACGTTTCATTATACAGAAAGCAACATCATCGATCTCGTTTTATGTTATGAGATGTGACATTCATTTAGGCGATTCGCGCTCTGTTTCATGAAAATCAAAGCGCCGGCCCTGCCTCTATAATGATTGAGGATATATAGAGGAACTCGTTCCGGCGCTTATCGCGATGTGCATCGCTCTTCTCTCTATTCGTGGTGTTTTCTGAGCTGGCGGATTAATAATGACGAAAAATATTTGCGTGCATCAGCGTTTGTAATATGCAGTGTTTGGATATCTCTTGTTTCTGACAAAGAGTCTTCTTTCTCAAATTCAACAAACGATCCGCTTAAATTTTCTTTTACGCTTTTCATATAGTATCCTTGTTCAATTAAGTAATCGATCTTTTCTCGCTCACGTAGAAACTGATGGTAAGTCATCACACACCCCCCGCTTCTCGTCGTGACCCGCATCCTTACCGCCAGGCACAGCTTGTTGGTGTTCAATGATTTATTTACGTTAGGACATTTTCACCACATCTTGGTCGGCCATTAGCGCCCCATATTTCGCGCGTTTAACATATTGGCCGTACCCCGGTTTCCCGACAAATTGTTTATCACGTACCACAAATTCTCCTCTACATAAAACCGACACAGGTTCCCCTGTTACTTTCATCCCTTCAAACGGATTATAATCCACAGCCATATGGTGTGTTTCGGCTGAAATCACCCGTTCAACCGTTGGATCAAAAATGACTAAATCCGCATCCGCACCGACGGCAATGGTTCCTTTCTTCGGGAATAGACCAAACAATTTGGCGATTCTTGTTGATACAATATCAACAAACTGGTTGAGGGTAATTCTCCCTTTTTTCACTCCTTCACTGAAAAGAATACTCACCCGATCCTCAATAATAGGACCACCATTTGGGATTTTGGTAAAATCTCCCCTTCCTAATTCTTTTTGGCCTTTAAAATCAAATGAGCATTGGTCAGATCCGAGCGTTTGCAGCTGGCCGTTTTTCAAGGCATTCCATAGCACTTCTTGATGCCATTTCTCACGAAGCGGCGGTGACCATACATATTTAGCACCTTCAAAATTCGGCTTTTCTAAATAGGACTGATCGAGCACCAGATACTGGGGACAAGTTTCGCCCCATACATTCAACCCCTTATTGCGCGCTTCAGCAATTTTCTCTACCGCTTGAGCACACGATACATGAACGACGTACAATTGCGAACCAGCGAGTTCTGTCAATTGACAGGCGCGCCCCGTCGCTTCTCCTTCTAGCTCTGGAGGTCTCGTTAATGCATGATAAATCGGATCAGTATGCCCGTCCTCCAAGGCTTTTTTCGTTAAATAGTCAATCACGTCTCCATTCTCGGCATGCACCATGACAAGCGCTCCGAGTTCTTTTGCCGCGACTAGCGTCCGATACAAGGTTCCATCATCAGCTTGAAACACATCTTTATACGCCATAAATACTTTAAAGGAGGTAATTCCTTCTTCTTCGATCACTTTTGGAAGCTCTTCAAGCACATCGTCCGTTATTTCACTGATCATCAAATGGAACCCGTAATCGATCACCGCTTTCCCCGTCGCTTTGTTATGCCAAGTTTCAATCGCTTTTTTCAGGGGCTCACCTTTATTCGTTAAGCAAAAATCAATAATGGTCGTCGTCCCGCCAAATGCGGCGGCAATCGTCCCCGACTCAAAGTCGTCTTTTGTCACAGTGCCGCCAAACGGCATATCTAAATGGGTGTGCGGATCAATGCCTCCTGGAAACACATAACAACCTGTGGCATCAATCACTTCCGCTCCGCTCTCATCTAAATTTCTCCCGATTACTGCAATTTTCCCATCTTGAATGAGGAGATCGGCTTCATATATATCTGTAGCGGTGACAATTGTTCCATTTTTTATCAATTTTGTCATCATGATACCCTCCTTCATTTATAATGATTTGATATCCACACTGCAACCGCTTAGCCGGCCAAGGGCCACTTGCCGTTCATTCCATGTCATCGGGGGATGTTCGCTTGGCACTTCGACCATCTCAATCGCTCCGTCAACCGGACAGACGATGGAACATAAATTGCATCCTACACAATCTTCTTCGCGCACTTTTAAATATTCTTTTCCGTTTTCGTCTACGAGACGCTCAATGCATTGATGGGAAGCATCTTCACAAGAAATGTAGCACTTATTGCACTGAATACAGCGCTCACGATGAATTCGCGCCACAACCTTATAATTGAGGTCCAAATCTCCCCAATCAGAATACTTTGACACTGATTTCCCTACAATATCCATTACGGAAGCAATTCCTTTTTCATCAAGATAGTGATTCAACCCTTCAATCATATCCTCGATAATCCGAAACCCATGGTGCATAACCGCCGTGCACACTTGAACTCCTGTCGCTCCCATTAACATAAACTCAACGGCATCTCTCCAATTGGAGATCCCGCCAATTCCCGAAATCGGAATGCGGATACGCGGGTGTCGCGCGCATTCGGCCACCATATTTAAAGCAATGGGTTTTACTGCTGGACCGCAGTATCCCCCGTGCGCCCCCTTTCCTGCTACATGTGGAATCGTATTCCACGTATCTAAGTCCACCCCCATGAGACTATTGATTGTGTTGATCAAACTGATGGCATCTGCCCCGCCTTGGGCAGCCGCTTCAGCGGTCGCCGTAATATCGGTAATATTAGGAGTTAATTTAACAATGACAGGGGTGCGTGCCACCTCTTTGACCCAATATGTTTGTCGTTCGACCAATTCTGGCACTTGACCTGATGCCGATCCCATCCCCCGTTCCGCCATTCCATGCGGACAGCCAAAATTGAGTTCCAACCCATCCACGCCCACATCTTCTACTCGCTTCACAATCTCATGCCATTTTTCGCGCTTGGGCTCGACCATCAAAGAAGCAACGACAGCCCGGTCAGGAAAACGTTTTTTCGTCTCATAAATTTCCTTTAAATTTTCCTCAAGAGGACGATCCGTGATTAATTCAATATTGTTAAAGCCCATGACTCGCTGTCCGTTAAAACTGATTGCCGCAAATCGGGACGATACATTCAAAATAGGTTCCCCTAATGTTTTCCATACCGCTCCTCCCCAACCCGCCTCAAATGCCCTTTGCACTTGATACCCCGAATTGGTGGGAGGGGCGGAAGCGAGCCAAAATGGATTGGGGGACTTGATTCCCGCTAAGTTAATGCTTAAATCAGCCATTGCCGTTCCCTCCTCTCATTTAGGCCGTTTCGCTTACTGCCTTTGTCAAATATCGATGAATCCCGTAAGCTGCTTCCTTCCCTTGCTGCGCTGCCACCACCACCATCGCTTCGCCTTTTCCTCTTTCAAAAATCACATCCCCACAAGCAAACACCTTCGGATTCGACGTTTGATAAGTTTCAGGATTCACCTTGACTACGCCATGATCATGCTCTAATCCAAAAGCTTCAATCAATTCGATATGGCGCTCTTGCCCAATGGCTTTAATGACAACATCAACCGGCATAATAAATTCCGATCCCTCAACCGGAAGAGGGCGGCGGCGGCCATCAGCGTCTGGTTCTCCCAATTCCATCCGAACGCATTCAACATGAGTAACCTTGCCCTTACTGTCGCCAATAATCCTTTTGGGTGCTGTTAGCCAGCGAAATTCGACACCATCCTGTTTGGCAAACTCATACTCAAATTCATAAGCTGTCATTTCTTCTTTCGTCCGGCGATATAAAATTTTTACATTTTCCGCTCCTAGACGCACCGAACAGGTAGCTGCATCAATCGCGGTATTTCCCGCACCTATCACAACTACCCTTTTCCCCACCAGCCGATCAGTCAACGGTTTTGTTTTCGTCTCTTTAATCAACTCAATGGCATCATATACTCCGTCCAAATCTTCTCCCGGGATTCCTAACTTTGGCACTTTCCCCATGCCAACAGCTAAAACAACAGCATCATAATTTTCTAGGAGCTCGTTTACTTCAATATCCTTACCAACCCTTGTATTCGTGCGGATTTGCACGCCTAAGCTTTTGATTTGATTGACTTCCCACAACGAGATATTTTGAGGGAGGCGGAAAGAAACAATGCCATACGTGTTTAGCCCGCCTGCTTGGTTCTCCGCTTCAAAAATGGTCACTTCATACCCAAGACGAGCTAGTTCTCTGGCCGATGATAATCCAGCAGGGCCGCCGCCGACAACCGCCACTGTTTTTCCATTTTTTCGTCCCGCTTGGAATAATACTTCTTTATTTCGGATCGCCCAATCGGTCGCATATCGCTGCAATTTTCCAATCATAATGGGTTTTGTAGAATGATTTAAAACACAAGCCCCTTCACATAATTCCTCTGTCGGACACACTCTTGCACAACTGGCGCCAACCGGGTTTGACAACATAATGGTTTTCGCTGACCCTTTTACATTCCCAGAAGCAATTTTTTTGATAAAAGCGGGGATATCAATCCCTGTCGGACAAGCTCGAATACAAGGAGCGTCATAACAGTACAAACATCGATTCGCTTCTTCCATTGCTTCTCGATCTGTCAAGCCAGGCTCTACTTCTTCAAAGTTCTTTTCCAAACGTGATTGCTCCATCTCCATCCCCCTCCACGCGTCATTTTTAAAGAAAGGGAATAGAGTCATTCCCTCCTCCCCTTTCTCGCTGCTTTCTATGGAAGTAAAGCCGTCATTTCACTATAGGTTTCCGGACGACGATCACGGTAAAATTGCCAAATATCGCGCACTTCCCGAATCATCTTCTTATTCATAACGCCAATCACCACTTCATCTTGATCACGGCTGCCCATGGCCACAAAGTTCCCTCTAGGATCAACCAAGTAAGACTGCCCGTAAAACTCTCCCATGTTCCACGGTGCTTCATATCCAACCCGATTGATGGCAGCCACGTAATAGCCATTGGCAACGGCATGAGCCGGTTGTTCCAGTTTCCATAAATATTCGGAGAGACCTGCTACCGTAGCGGATGGATTGAACACAATTTCAGCGCCTTTTAGTCCTAAAATTCGCGCTCCCTCTGGGAAATGACGGTCATAACAAATATAAACGCCGATCTTGGCAAATGCGGTATCAAATACCGAATAGCCTAAATTTCCAGGCTTAAAATAAAATTTTTCCCAAAATCCACAGCCCTCGTTTCCTACCCCGACATGCGGAATATGCTGTTTGCGATACTTTCCTAAGTAGGTTCCATCGGCATCAATGACAGCTGCCGTATTATAGTAAGTAGCAATTCCTTCCCTTTCATAAATCGGTAGAACGATCACTACCCCCAGCTGTTTTGCTATTTCCTGAAACATTTTGGTCGTCGGACCATTTGGAATTTCTTCCGCCGCCTCATACCATTTTGTATTTTGCTCGGCGCAGAAATACGGGCCATAGAAAATCTCTTGCAAACAGATGATTTGTGCTCCCCGATCTTTTGCCTCCTTGACAAGCTTGACGTGCTTTTCAATCGCCTTTTCCTTATGAACCTCGACCGGCTCGTCCCCATGCACATTATGAGAAGCTTGGATCAAACCAATGGTCACTTGATCAGCCATGCTCCAATCACTCCTTCTTCATTTTATCTAGTTTCACAATTAGGCTGAACTTTAAGAATATTCTACATAGTAAATCACCAGCTTTTCATTATACACTTTGTTAAATAATAGAAAACATTGATTGTTCACTATGTAAATTTCAGCGAAATAAATATACAGCTAGACGAAGTTGCTCCCTAGGATTGAGAACATCAAAATGTGAGGAATAGTTACACATTTTACATAATGAATAGATTTCTCTTTTTCTTATTTGACAAATCGTATAATGAAAAATTTACATAGTATAGATAGAATTTTCTTAAATTTCTCTTTTATACACTGGATTTTTAAAAAAAGGGGGATATGAATGAAAACACAAATTGAACACAATGGGATTGTGGTCTTGACGGAGGAAGCCGCACAAGAAGTCAGTGGAAGTCCTTTATGGAATGATGACTTGCGTCCGACAACAAGGCAAGAACATTCATGGAAAGGAATCAATTTTGCTACATTGTGGATTGGAATGTGTTTATGCATTCCTTCATACACCATGGCCAGCGGCATGATTGCTTTAGGAATGAACTGGTGGCAAGCTGTTGGTACCATTTTTCTGGGGAACGTGATCGTCCTTATTCCGATTTTATTAAACTCTCATGCAGGAACAAAATTCGGGATTCCTTATCCTGTGTTTGCCCGGCTTTGGTTTGGAGATAAAGGCGCCCATATTCCCACTTTAGCCCGGGCCCTTGTAGCAGCCGGATGGTTTGGAATCAATACGTGGATCGGAACAAAAGCCATTGACACATTACTCATGGCATCATTCTCTTCGTGGGGAAATTTACCGGGACATACAGCCATTGTATTTGCATTATTTTGGATCTTAAATATCAGCGTTGCTTATAGAGGCCCAGAAGGCATCAAAAAGCTAAGCGCAGTGGCTGCACCTGTTGTCGGGATTTCTTCCATCATTTTGCTCATTTGGGCATTTACGAACGCCGGAGGATGGGGACCGATTTTAGAGACTCCTTCTAAGTTCGAAACAACCGGTGAATTTTTGAAAGTCTTTTTCCCTTCTTTAACTGGCGTCATCGGCTTTTGGGCCACATTGGCATTAAACATCCCTGATTTTTGCCGATACGCACAGAGTCAGAAATCACAAATGGTCGCCCAAAGTTTATCCTTGCCTATTACAATGACTGTTTTTTCATTTATCGGAATTGCCGTAACCTCAGCAACCATTGTGATTTTTGGTCAAGCCATTTGGGATCCCGTGCAGCTGTTAGCTAAATTTCCCCCATTTGTCATTCTATTAGGGACTATTATTATTGTCATCTCTTCTGTAACTATTAATGTGGGTGCCAACGTGGTTGCCCCTGCCCGAGCGATCGAAAATTTATATCCGAAGCGAATTACATTTGGAATTGGCGCGATTATCACAGGACTATTCGCTATTTTATTGCAGCCATGGTATATTATGTCCAACTTTGGGAATTATATATTCGGCTGGCTTGGCACATACGCCGCTTTGCTTGGACCCATTGACGGCATTGCTATTGCGGACTATTGGCTCGTTCGCCGAAGACAGTTGCACCTAAAGGAACTGTACAAACCGAATGGCCGTTACAATTATGCAAATGGGTTCAACAAAAACGGAGTGTACGCACTGATTGTGGGAGTCGTTATTCCTGTACTTGGTTTATTCATACCGCCACTTCGTTTTCTTTGGGACAACGCGTGGACATTTGGATTGTTCATTGCAATTGGTGTCTACACCTACTTAATGAAAAACGACCAAAGCGTATTAAAGGAAGGCGAGTATGAACAAATCACCCTTTT
This sequence comes from Geobacillus sp. PLS 41, assembly GCF_056494105.1. Lineage (NCBI taxonomy): Bacteria > Bacillati > Bacillota > Bacilli > Caryophanales > Anoxybacillaceae > Geobacillus > Geobacillus sp. PLS 41. The sequence continues at coordinate 2,647,078 of NZ_CM151395.1, forward strand.
CGATTCAAAACATAACAGTCCGACAGAAATCGCAAAATAATGAATCATTTACACCTAAACAGCCTATCGATGACAGAAGGCAAGCAGTGTCACTGGTTAAACGTTGACATCGCCCTCCCACGAGGGCGCTTTCTTTTTGCAGGAAGCTGCTATTTTCCCTTATCAATCCTGCACCCAACCTTATCTACGCTTGGCATGCAAACATGACAACTTTTCGAACTTTCCACGGCATCTATTATATCGACAGCGACTACGTTATATACTGACATTGAGAATGATTTCACAAGTTAGGAGGACTTAAATAATGATTGTCCACGAACTGACGGACATCGAACATCTATTCACTGAACAATTGCAGGAAGGCTACTACGTGATTCGCGAAACATACCAAAACGTACTCGTTGAGCCGGAAGACGGCGACACCATCCGGCAAGTGGACGCCGGAACAGAAGAAGTCGTCACCATCGTATTTGATCCCGGCGACGAATACTCCCTCATTTGCCTTGACACCTACACTTTCGCCGACGGCATCCCGTCTTTAGCGGAGCTCAAAGAAACGATTGCCGCGGAGTACGACGTCTTTGTCGACCACCGCTGGGCTGCGCCGTCATTGTAAAAAGCGCCTGAAACAACGGACATCAGGGACTCGGAACATAGACGCAACGCCTGCTTTACCAAAGCGCTTTTCATCAGCCGAATCGAAAAGCAGCCCGTCCGCCTAGCGAGCGGGCTGCTTCGATTTCTTCTCGAGCCGAAATACACGAAAGCCGATATCAAGCTCTGTCTTCCCCGTTTCACGGACGATTTTCTCTCCCGCGCGGCGAATGCGCTCGCGGCCGATGTCGCAAATCGTTCGAAACCCCGCCCGATACGCCGCTGACGTTTCCGCAAGCGGCTCGGGAAGCTGCACCATGAGAAACGACCGCCGGCCGCCGTCTTCGGCGTTTTGCTGCATGACGGCATGGGCTGTTGTCGCCGAGCCGGAAAAAAAGTCGAGGATGAGGTCGTCATCTCTCGTTGTCAGCGCCACCATGCGCTGAATGAGCTTCACCGGCTTCGGGTAATCCATCACCGCCAGCCCGCCGAACAGCTCCTTCAGCTCCTTTTTCGCCTCCTGCGAATGGGACACCTCGTCATGCGTCCAAATCGTAAGCGGCGTCACCGTCGACTTCACTTCGCTTAAAAACCGCTTCAGGCGCGGCACCCCGTTTCCGTCTTTGCCAAACCAAATGCGGTTATCCGCCGCCAGCTCGGCGAAGCGCTCCTTCGTCACCCGCCAGCAATACCCATTCGGCGGGGAAACGACCCGACCGCTTGGCGTCACAATCTCATAAATCTTTTCCGGAATCGGCGGACCCACCGACAAATCGCCTGACGTCCATGGACCGCGTGGGTCATTGTCTGGGTTGGCATACCGCCCATCCGCTTCCGGATGGCGCGGCAAGCCGTACCAAGCCAGGCGATCGATGTTTTTCGCATAGCATAAAATGAAATCATGGTTGCGCGAGGCGAACTTGTTCATATTCACGGGCGAAAACGCCCGCTGCCAAATGAACGTGGCGACAAAATTCCGCTCGCCAAAAATTTCATCGCACATTTTTCTCAAATTCGCCTGCTCCGTATCATCAATGGAGATAAAGATGGCCCCCGTCTCGGCTAACAGCTCCCTCGCCACCCAAAGGCGCGGGTACATCATGTTGAGCCAGCCGGCATGGGCACGCGCTTCTTCCTGGATTCCGCTAGGAACAACGGCTTTCCCCTTGCGCCAATTGTCTTTGTACGTGAGCACTTTTCCTGTATTGTACGGCGGATCGATGTAAATCATTTGAATGGTTCCCGCATGCGACGTTCTCAGCAGCTTTAACGCCTCTAAATTGTCTCCTTCAATATACCAATTGTTCGTCGTCTCCCACTGTTTGCTCGCTGCCTGATCCGGCCGCAATACTCCGGACGCAGGCAGCTCAGCGAGCCGCCTCGCCTCCGCCTTCCCCGGCCACGTGAACTCATATGCTTCTTGCCGTTCGTGACCGCCAAACACTTTCTTCAGCAACTCCCAATCGATGCCCCCATCCACAACCGCTTCCGGAAAGAGCTTTTTGATCGCCTCAAGCCTTGCATCCGCTGCCGGTTTCCTTCTCCCGCCGACGTTTGCCATGGCACGCCCCCTCTCTTGTCGCGTATTCCTAGCACAGTGCTTCTTATCGACAAATCTTATTTCCATTATTTCTCCATGGCTCGGCGGTTTCCTCCCTTAATTTTCTTATCAACTATTCACCGTTCGTACATCAATCCCCATTCCGTCCCCAAAAAAATCGCCATGCCCCCTCTTCCGAACCGTGCGCGGCTGCGCTCAGCATGGAAACAAAACGAGCCAACAAATGGAGAAGGCGGCATGGCGGATGGCGACCGCTCATACGGTTTTCAAAGAGAGGAATGGTCCACCTTTTCAAGCTTAGAACAGCCGACCCGGTACATGTACAGTTTGACGCCGTCGATCATGAATGCCCGGGCTTCCCCACGCCGTGAAGCGTAGTGCTCGAGCCCGAGCATAAAATTCACTCCTTCACGGTATTCCTCGTTGCCGATCACCTGAAGCGACGGCGACATGAGTTGGCGCGAGAGGAAGAGGATCGTCTTTTTCCGCGCCCGTGTAAGCGAAACGTTGAGGCGGTTCAAACTGTAGATGAACTCCCCTTCCATCACAGCCAGTTCAGGGTCGGCGACGCCGTAGCTAATGATCGCCGCATCCGCCTCTTGCCCTTGCATTTTATCAACCGTATCGACGAAAAACGGCGGGCGCAATTCTTGGCGTTCAAGCTCACGGCGAATGGCGCGGATTTGCGCCCGATGTGGCGAGATGATAAACAGCCCGTGGCGCCAAAACGCTTGATCGCCATCCGGCGTGTCATCATACCGTTTTCCATCACCATCAAGGAGCCGTTCCCGAAGCACCCTCGTTATGTTGGCCACCCAGCGCGCTTCGGCCTCATTTTCTTGCGTGCCGTGCGCACCATCATAAACGCAAACAACAAGCGGATAATCGGGGTCGATCGCCGCTTCCACCCATTCATCGGCAGTTGGAGCGTCGACGAGCGCCAATGTTTGCTCGGCAATTTGGCGGTTGAACGCCGTATAGTCACGTCCATAAATCCGATCGGCCGGGTAGCGGCAAAGCGCCTCATTCATACGGAAATTGTCCGTCAATTGGCGGGTATACCGCTTCTCGACATCGGCGTCAAACAACAGGCGGAAAATCGAGTCGAACAAGTGCGGCTCCCCTTCGCCGGCCGCATACGTCCCTTGAATGATCGGCGGCAGCTGGAAATGGTCGCCGACAATGAGCAGCCTGCCTGCTTTTTTGACATGGCGTAACGCCAACAGTGAATCGGCCACGCGGATTTGCGACGCCTCATCAAGGACGACGACGTCAAACCCTTCTATATAGCCTTTTTCGTATGCCCTTTGAATGCCGTACAGCGTGGCGCCAAGCACCCGATGGCCGCCGCTGCCAAGCCATCCGAGAAGGTCACGGTCCGCCACCTCGGCGATTCCTTTGGCGTTTTCCGTCTGAATCTCGCCGAGTTTCGCGATATGGACGCTGCGCCGCGGCGCAAGCTCCTGAATTTTGCGCAGGCAGTTTTCAATCGCCGCGTGAGTGAAGCCGGAGATGAGAATGGCAAGCCTCCGCCCCTGATGTTCGTAAATCGCCATAAGCAACTGAAGAGCGGCGGCGATAAAGTGCGTTTTTCCGGTGCCAGGCGGCCCCCAGACGAGTGTCAACGTATGACGAAGAAATTGAAGAAACGCCTGGCGCTGGCTTTTCGTCAGCCCGCTTTGGCGGAGGAGCGCCTTCACCTCCTCTACATCCCAGTTGGGACGAAACGTTTTCCGATAGCGAATCGGATCGCGAATCAAGTCCAAGATGCGATGATTTTCCTGATCCAACTGTTGCAACGCCTGCAAGACGCGCCGGGTGGTAAAATCGGCATGCCGGATCGACAGCCGATACTCCTCTCCTTCCACAAGCGGGAACCGGTCGATCCATTTGGGCAACTCGAGCTCGAGTTCAGCTGTCTTGCCATCATCTTCGATGGCGCGAATGCGGGTAAAGTACAAATTGGCCCATTGGGGCGGCTTCCATTCGCTGGAATACTTATAATCTGGAAACGCCTGTTGCGCCTTTTCCCCTTCCTCATTGCACTCCGTCAAAATCCAGCTCGCCTTTTGATCGATCGCTTCAAGCGCCTGCCGGTTGTTCAATCGGAACCGATCGCCGCCAAGGTACGTGACATGAAGCGTCACTCCGTTCTCAAGCCGCTCCGAAAGCGGGAGCAGGCGGCTTCGGCGAATTTCCAAGTAGTTTAATAGCGCCTCGTAGCGCGCCATAAACGCCAGCTTGGACACAAGCGGATCACGGTAATCAGCCAGATCGGGAAAAGCAAATTTTTCCGGCCAGACAATAAGCGGCGAAGGATGGACGCTCTCAGCCCAGACGCGGATGCCTTGGATAATGCTGCTTGCGGCCCAAAGACGCCGGCTTAGCTCCTTCTCGACCGCTTTTCGTTTTTCCTCGTCCCCCGTTTGCCAGGCGTCGTGCAGCACATCCAGTTTCATGGCGTTTGTCAAACGAAATGAAAAACGCTCACTCGCCGAGTACAGAAACGGCGAATCATTGTAGGCCGCAATATATCGCGACAAGTCTTCAAGACGGTACGCGACATGCGCCGGCAAGGCGAACAGCTGGCTCACGGCCGTTGTCAGGACAACGACAGGAAGCGGAACCATTTCGCTTGGGTGGTCGCTGGCACTTGCTAATGAGCTGCTATGAAAATAAGACAGCAACCGAACGGCTTTTTCTTGATATTCTGGATCGAACAAAAGCTCTTGAAGCAACTGTTGCACATTGTCCCATTCATAGTTGTCGACGACATACGCCTGCACGGACTTTTGCGCCCGCCACTCTCGCTCTCGGTTGTAATCGTGCACCGTATGAAGCAGGCGGTCCAGCGCATCGGCCAGCTTTCGGCCAACCTCGTCGCATTCCTCAAACGAACCGGCGATAACATGATGCATTTCCGATCCCGTTCCAAACACGTCTGTTCCACCAACACGGTACAGCGATGCCGCCGCGATCTTGCCCGTCAACGGGTCGCGTTGCGCGGTGAGAATAAGACGGATGTCTTCCCATATCGGCATATGCGTCACCGCACGGTCATACGGAACGACTTTTTCTTGCGTGATGGCCTCAAGCTGCGCTTCAAGCCGCCGAAGTTGGCGCGCCAGCCCGGCGTTTTGTTTCAGCACATGCCTGTTTTCTTGACGTTCAAGAAATTGGCGAAACTCACCGATCGTCTCAGGCAGCTGCCGCTCACGGATGAAGCGGGACGTGTAGTTCGATAAGTACGGAACGAGGGAAATGTGCTTCTGTTGCCGTGCTTTGTCGAAACAATAGTCATAAAACGGACACCATTCACACCGGTAATCTAAGTGCCAAAACAGCTCATCGGGTTGCTTCTCGGCCAGCGCCGTCAGTTCGCCAGCCAAAAACTGTTCGAGATACGGGAGCAACTGGCTGATATCCGCTGCTTGCGGCTGCTCGGTTTTGTACGTCCATACCCCCGCTTCGCGCCAATCCACATTGCCCCTAATGCCGTGCTCCTCTAAAACGGAAGACAAAATCAAGGCGTACAACGCCGTTTGCACGCGGTGGGAAAGCTTCAACACGTCTGATGATTTGATGTCGATGATGCGAAACACAAAGCCGTTTTGTCCCGGTATGCACTCAATCAAATCCGGGCGGCACGCCGCAAAATGGATGTCGTCCCGATCCAACCCGTACCGTTCGTAAAAGCGCGGCGGCGCGATCAATGTCGGCTGATACAAATATCGCTTGCTCGGCCGCTTCAACTCGCGGATCGTTTCCTCGCCATCCAAATAGCAGTGGGAAATCGGCACGCCAGGCTCTCGCTCTCCCATCTTCACTTGGCCGGCCAAATGGGTCGTGATCACTTCCTCTTCCCACTCAACTCCTCGGCGCAGCACTCCCTCATGAACCGCGGGCCGCTCAAACAGCTCTTCCGGCACATCGAGCTCGCCGCGCCGCTCTTTCGCCAACGACTGAAAATAAAAATTCCGCTCGCACTCATGATAAAAATAGCTTGCGATTTTGGCAGGAGAAACGTAAAGCATACATCGATCCCTTTCTAAAAACATACTAGCCGACATCCGCACTGGGACTTGTCAGTTTGTTTATTCATTGTATCATATGTTTGTACGCTTTCCTATATACACCATTCGTGCTTGTCCGACAAGAACATATGTGCTATAATGAAAGAAATTAGAATGAAAGAGGGGCCAACCATGAGCGAAGAGATCCTCTTGCAACTGTTCGACCGGCTCGGTCATATCGAAAACACGTTGCATCTCCTCGTCGAAAGCCACAAACGGCTGGAAGCGGAACAACAAGAAATGCGAAAAGAGCAGCAGGAGATCCGAAGAGAACAACAAGAAATACGGAAAGAGCAGCAGGAGATCCGAAGAGAACAACAAGAAATGCGAAAAGAACAGCAGGAGATCCGAAGAGAACAGCAAGAAATGCGGAAAGAGCAGCAGGAGATCCGAAGAGAACAACAAGAAATGCGAAAAGAACAGCAGGAGATCCGAAGAGAACAGCAAGAAATGCGAAAAGAACAGCAGGAGATCCGAAGAGAACAACAAGAAATGCGAAAAGAACAGCAGGAGATCCGAAGAGAACAGCAAGAAATGCGGAAAGAGCAGCAGGAGATCCGAAGAGAACAACAAGAAATGCGAAAAGAACAGGAAGAATTCCGACGGATCCAGCAAGCTCTCCTTGAAGGCCAAAAGCGGTTAGAAGAAGAACAAGCCCATATCAAAGCCGGCCAAAAAGAGCTGTATGATCTGATGTCTGCTCTTCTTCACCGCCAGGATGAAACCGACGCTGCACTCGACGCCCTCGCGATGGACGTGCATAAACTTCACGGCGAAGTCTCTTCCATCCACCAAAGACTCGACGCCTTAGAGAAAAAAGTCGATTCCCATGCCCAATCATTCACCGAACAGCTGAACAACATCAAGCTTGACATCACCTTCCTCTCGAACAAAGTCATCGAACACGAACGGGAAATCTACAAAATTAAGAATGTCATTTTATGACGATAAAGCAGGCGGGCCGCCTAAGCCCGCCTGTCCGTTATCTAAGCTCTTGTTCAACTTATTTAACCATTTCCCCCGTCCGCCAGTTCAAACAGCCCGATTTTTCCTCCTTTTTTCGCATGTGTAAACGATCCCTCCACATAGCCGAACAATTCGCTTTCCAGCAAAGCGTCAGGAATGGCCGCACAGTTTACAGGAACGAATGGGCGGTCAGCCCGCGGGCTTTCCTGATGAATCGCCTAGGCGAACAGCTCCTTGCCGGTTCCGCTTTCCCCCATAATGAACACTGGCAAGTCCGACTCTGCTGCCCGTTTCGCGATACGGATCATTTCTTTGAGTCGGCCGTTATGCTTGTTGTTATTTTGTATGTGCCTGTGCCGCTCTTTACGACGACAAAAACGCAAAAATCTCCTTCACGGAAAAACGCACCTCGGGAAACATGGTCGATGCAGCCGCCCCGTTGGCTGCATCGTACACGTCTTCTAGCTGAAACGTCCCCGATTGCCAAACATATTTTTCCATCACCTGGTGCTGATAATCGACAAGCCAGTACTCGCGGACTCCTGCTTTCTCATAATAATGACGCTTAAGCAGCCGATCGTTGCGGGCCGTGCTTGGCGACAACACTTCCACCACCAGGTCGGGAGCGCCGTAACACCGCCCTTGGCGCAGTTTCGTTCGATCGCAAATAATGGATAGGTCAGGCAACACCGTTACATTTTTCGTTCCTTTTTGTTCATCTTCAAACAAAAGAACGACTTGGAGATTGCTGCCGAACACAAGGCAAGGACTTCCTTTTAACGCCATGCGAAACTCGGCAATCAAATTGGCGACCACCCCTTCATGCTCATAAGGAGCTGGGGACATCAACACAATCGTTCCTTCGTACAGCTCCATCCGCTCGTCTCCAGCTAAAGAAAAGAACTCGCCGAGCGTATACCGGCGTTGCTCGCCTGATTGGCTCATGCCGCTCTCCCTCCCGCACATGCTATTTCCTCTATATGTAAGCAAACCGTTTGCTCGCCGACAATCGCCTTTGCCAATTCCCTCACGCTAAAAAAGCGCCCTGCCCAAACGGCAGCGCACTTTCCTCAACTTCTTATCCTTTTACAAACACCGTTTTAATCGCCGTGAAAAACTCGATGGCCGCCCGTCCTTGTTCCCGCGAGTGGGAGCTGGACTGCTTCATCCCGCCAAACGGCGCTTGCAGTTCGACGCCGGCGCTTTCTTCATTAATCCGGACGAGTCCGGCCTCGATGTCTTGGATGAACGCGAGCATCTTGCCGATATTTTGCGTGAAAATCGAGGCGCTAAGGCCAAACGGTGTGTCATTGGCTAAGGTTAACGCTTCTTCAAACGTGTCCACTTTAATTAAGGCGAGCACCGGCCCGAAAATTTCCTCGCGAGCGATCGTCATGTTCGGGGATACGTTCTCAAACACCGTCGGCTCTATATAAAACCCGTTTCCGAGCTCTCCATCGACCAAGCGGCGGCCGCCGCAAAGCAATGTCGCCCCTTCTTCGATCCCTTTTTCGATATAAGAAAGAATCGTCTCCAACTGCTTCCGGCTGGCGCACGGGCCCATCCAGACGCCTTCTTTCAGTCCGTCGCCAATTTTCAACTGTTTAATCTTCGCTAATAATTGTTCTTTAAACGATTCATAGATGGAACTCTGAACGAAGACACGGCTTGTCGCCGTACATTTTTGCCCCGTCGAACGCAGTCCTCCGCTAATCGTCGCTTCGACGGCGCGATCAAGGTCAGCGTCCTCGAGCACGATCACCGGATTCTTTCCGCCCATTTCCAGCTGGTATTTCGCCCCTCGGGCCACCGCTTTTTGGGCGATCGTTTTGCCGACTTCATTGGAGCCGGTGAAGGTGATGCCGTGAATATGGGGGTGTTCGGCGATCGCATTGCCGATGACCGATCCTTTGCCCGTCACCAAATTCACAACGCCGGCCGGCAGCCCCGCTTGATCAAAGCACTCCACGATTTTCGCGGCGGTGACAGCTGTTTCTTGCGCCGGCTTAAACACAACGGTGTTTCCATAGACGATGGCGGGTGCGATTTTCCAAATCGGAATCGCGACTGGAAAGTTCCACGGCGTGATGACCCCAACCACGCCAAGAGGCACGCGCGTGGTAAACATCAACGCTTCGCCGTCCATGGATGGAATGACCTCGCCGATGGACCGCATCCCCTCCCCAGCATAGTAGCGCAAAATATTGACTCCCCGCTGCACTTCCCCTTTTGCTTCCGGGAGCGTTTTTCCCATTTCTCTTGTCATCGTTTCGGCGATCTCGTCAAGCCGTTTCTCAAGAACGTCAGCCGCGCGGAACAAATACTCTCCGCGTTTCGGGCCGGACAGCTTCCGCCATGCCGCCTGCGCCCTTCGCGCCGCCTCCACCGCGGCGTTCACATCTTCCGCGCCGGACTCTTGAACGTAGCCGACGATATCATCGATGTTGGCTGGGTTAAGGCTGGCTTCGATTTTTCCAGTGGAGGAATGAATCCATTCGCCATTGATGTAATTCAAGTATGTTTGTTTTTCTGTTCCCATCTTCATAATATCTTCTCCCCCTTTCCATTCACGTGATCGCTGCATACGATCTTGGAAAAAATGTTTGCCCCTGGTCATGATCTGAAAAATACAAGTTCATAACACTACTATAATATAGTTGAAATATTTTGTGAATTATATAAGTTGCAACTTTTTTACATAGCATTGTTCGCTCTTTTTGTCACCGTGCCAGCTTTTCAAGTGATAAAGATAGGACATGGAGATCGGAAATCCTTTATTACAACCTAATATAGATTGAATGCGGCTACAATGAACAAAACACCGAAGCCATTGCATGAAAGCAACAAAAAACCAACCTCCCCTAAACAAGGAGAGGCTGGTTTCCATTTCACCCTGACCACTTTAATCATGGAAATTCGTCCCATCCGTCACTTCTTTGACGATGCCGGCGCGGATGACGAAGTCGCCGAAGTGTTCACCGTCAAGCCGCTCTTTCGCATAGCGGGATAGGAGCATGCGCAGTTCGCGCAAAATTTCCTCCTCGCCGATGTTTTCGCGGTACAGTTTGCCTAAGCGCGTGCCGTTGAACGCGGCTCCAAGGTACATGTTGTATTTGCCGACCGCTTTGCCGACGAAGGCGATTTCCGCGAGCACGTGGCGGGCGCAGCCGTTCGGACAGCCCGTCATGCGGATCGTGATTTCTTCGTCGCGCAAACCGTTTTCATCGATAATTTCCTCGATTTTATCGAGCAGTTTCGGCAAGTACCGCTCCGCTTCCGCCATCGCCAAACCGCACGTCGGCAAGGCGACACAGGCGAGCGCGTTGCGGCGCAAGGCGGTGTACCGGCGGCCGTCGGTCAAGCCGTATTTGGCGATGAGCGCCTCGATTTCCGGCTTTTTCTCGCTCGTGACATTGGCGATGATCAAGTTTTGGTTTGGCGTCAACCGGAAATCGCCGGTATGGACTTTCGCGATTTCGCGCAGGCCGGTCATCAGCTTGTAATCGTCGTAGTCTTTGACGCGGCCGCCTTCGACAAAGAGCGTGAAATGCCATGTCCCATTGACGCCTTCGACCCAGCCGTAGCGGTCGCCGCTATGCTCGAAATGGTACGGGCGCGCTTCGCCGAGCCTCCAGCCGAGGCGGCGCTCAATTTCTTCTTTCACCGCTTCCAGCCCAAGCCGATCGATCGTGTATTTGAAGCGGGCGTGTTTGCGCGATGAGCGGTTGCCGTAGTCGCGCTGAACGGTCATAATTTTCTCCGCCACTTCCACGACTTGATCCGGCTTGCAGAAGCCGATCACTTTCGCCAGTTGCGGATACGTCGTTTTGTCCCCATGGGTCATCCCCATGCCGCCGCCGATGGCGACATTAAACCCGGCGAGCTTGCCGTCCTCGACAATGGCGATGAACCCAATGTCTTGCGAGAACACATCCACGTCGTTGGACGGCGGAACGGCGATGCCGATTTTAAACTTCCGCGGCAAATACGTCGGACCGTAAATCGGTTCTTCTTCACCGTCGACCGGCGGCGTGCCGGCGACTTTTTCATCATCAAGCCAAATTTCGTAATACGCCCTCGTCCGCGGCAGCAAATGGTCGCTGATCAGCTTCGCCCATTCATACACTTCCGCATGCACTTCCGACTGGTACGGGTTCGGGTTGCACATGACGTTTCGGTTGACGTCGCCACAGGCGGCGAGTGTCGTCATCAAGGCGCCATTGATGGCTTGCATCGTTTTTTTCACGTTCCATTTCAAGACGCCGTGCAGTTGGAACGCCTGGCGCGTCGTTAATTTTAACGTGCCGTTCGCGTATTTGCGGGCAAGTTCATCCATGACAAGCCACTGTTCGGGCGTCGCCACCCCGCCCGGCGTGCGCACGCGGATCATAAATTGATAGGCCGGTTCAAGCTTTTGTTTTTGCCGTTCGGTGCGCACGTCGCGGTCGTCTTGCAAGTAGCTGCCGTGAAACTTCATCAGCCGGTTGTCATCATCTGGGATGCCCGCGCTGAGCGGGTCTTCCATCGTTTCGGCAAGCGTGCCGCGCAAGTAACGGCTTTCCTGTTTAATGCGCTCGACATCGCTTGGCGGTCCGTCCGGCGCTTTTAACACGACTTTCGCCATTTCCGATTCCACTCCTTCTTTAGAGATTAATAGACGTCGCGTTGGTACCGTTTTTGCTTTTGCATTTCCGTCAAATACGCTTCCGCCTGTTCGCGGCTCATGCCGCCCTCTTTTTCGATAATCTCGATCAACGTCTGATGAACGTCGCGCGCCATGTGTTGCTTGTCGCCGCAAACGTAGACGACAGCACCTTCCTCAAGCCAACCGAACAGCTCTTTGCTTCGTTCAATCATCCGGTGCTGCACATACACTTTCTTCTCCGTATCGCGAGAGAAGGCGACATCCATTTTGGTCAGCACACCGCTTTTCAACCATGCGAGCCATTCGGTTTGATACAGGAAGTCGGTCATAAAGTGTTGGTCCCCGAAAAAGAGCCACGATTTTCCTTTCGCCCCGATGGCCTCGCGCTCTTGCATAAAGGCGCGGAACGGCGCCACTCCGGTGCCTGGACCGATCATAATGATCGGCGTGTCGGGATCCTTCGGCAACTTAAAGTTCGGGTTCGGCTGCACAAAGACCGGCAACGTATCGCCGATTTGGACGCGTTCGGCGCAGAACGTCGAGCACACCCCTTTGCGCAGGCGGCCGTGCGACTCATAACGGACCGCACCGATCGTCAAGTGCACTTCATCTGGATAGGCCGCTAAGCTGCTCGCGATCGAGTACAGGCGCGGCGGCATTTTCCGCAAGATGGAGATGAGTTGCTGCAAAGTGGCGTCCCATGGGCCGAAATCGCGGAGCGCATCCAACAAATCACGGCCTTTGGCGTATTCTTTCAATTTGGCTTCATTGCCGGGCGCCACAAGCGCTTGAAGCTCGCTGTTTTTCGACAGCGGCGCAAGCTTTTGCAACAGCGCTTTCGTCAGCACCGTAATTTCAAAATGTGAGGTGAGCGCTTCACGCAGCGACCGCACTTCCCCATCTTTGTCGATCGTCACCGTTTCTTCCGGGTTCCATTTCATTTCTTGGATGATGAGGTCGACAAGCTCGGGATCATTTTTCGGGAAAATGCCAAGCGCATCGCCCGGTTCGTACTTCAACCCCGATCCCTCGAGCGACAATTCCAAATGGCGCGTTTCCTTGTTCGATCCGCGGCCGTTTAAGTTGATGTTTTCAAGCACCTCGGCCGGGAACGGGTTTTTCCGCGAATAGACGACAGCTGGTTCCATTTTTGGCGCCGTGGCCGCAGCGGACAAAAGCGGCGTGGCCCCAACATGGGCATTCGCTTCTTTGCTTAACTCGCCAAGCACGCCATCAAGCCATTTCGCCGCCGCTTCTTCATAGTCGACATCGCAATCGAAGCGCGGATAAAACCGTGTTCCGCCCAGCTCCTCAAGACGTTTGTCGAAATCTTTCCCCGTCTGGCAAAAATGCTCGTACGACGTATCGCCGAGCGCCAAGACAGAGAAACGAAGATGGTTGAGCTTTGGCGCCCGTTTGCTGTGGAGAAATTCGTAAAACGATACCGCATTGTCCGGCGGATCGCCTTCCCCATGCGTGCTCACGACGATGAGCAGCGTCTCGACTTTCTTCAATTCATTCGGCTTAAAGTCAAGCATGGACGACACTTTCGCCTCGAATCCGCGCTCCTTAAGCGCCTTGCCGGCTTTTTCAGCCAACTTTTGCGCATTGCCGGTTTGCGAGCCGTACAATACCGTCACTTCTTTCGAAACCGGTTTGCTGCTTCCAGCAAACAGCGCCGGCGCTTCGGCATCCAAAACGGCGACCGCCGCCTCGGCAGCAGCCAAATACCCGCTCAGCCAAAGCTTTTGCGACGGCGTCAACGTCGGCAACAAACGATTCAAAAGCTCAATCTGCTCCTGGGTAAACGGACTGTTGGTTACTTGCAGCTGCAACGGTGTCCACCTCACAATATAAAATAAAATGGAACGATTGGCGCCGTTTCGGTCTCAACGACAGGACGAACGCCAAATTCCATTATTCCTATAAGCCAAGTATACTTTAATGAGGGTATCATATTTACACTTTACCGCAAAACAAAACATTAGTAAAATAAATATAAATTATTAAAACTATTAACATCACTAATAATGATCCGCAACAAAACAGTCAGGCTGCATGCGAGGGGTTGGCCAATGTATTACGACGAGTTGAAGACGTTCATTACGTTAGCAGAAGTGAAAAATTTCACAAAGACGGCGGAAATTCTCCATTTATCCCAGCCAAGTGTCAGCTTGCACATTAAAAATTTAGAGAAGGAGTTCCAGACGAAACTGTTCATCCGCTCCCCGAAGCGGCTGCGCATGACGCCGACGGGCGAGCTGTTGTACGACCGCGCCAAACAAATGGTGGCGCTCTATGAACAAACAAAGCAAGACATTTTGGAGCACCATCATTCGGTGAAAGGCAAATTGACCATCGGCGCCAGCTTTACGATTGGGGAGTATATTTTGCCGCCGCTTTTGCCCGATTTCCAAAAACGTTACCCAGAGTTGGAGCTTGAGGTCATGATCGGCAACACAAAAGAAATTGTCGAACTCGTCAAATCATATCAAGTCGACATCGGCTTGATCGAAGGGCAAACGAACGAAAAAGAACTGTCCGTTCATCCGTTCATGCAGGACGAGCTTGTCATCGTCGCCTCCAACCGCCACGAACTGGCGCAAAAAGAGGAGGTCACGATCGCCGAGCTGCAAAACGAAGCATGGGTGGCGCGCGAAGTCGGGTCGGGAACAAGGGAATATTTCAACCATTTCATCCGCTCGAACGGGCTGAAAGTCAAATCGCTCATGATCATCAGCAGCAACCAAGGCATTAAAGAAACGTTGATCAACGGCAACGCCCTGTCCTTGCTGTCGCGCAGCGTCGTCGCCCGCGACATCGAGCACGGCCACCTGTCCATCGTTCGCCTGAACCATCCACCGTTTTACCGAATGTTTTCCTACATCTATGCACCGATTATGGAAAACAAACAAAACGTGCGCATTTTCCTTGAAGCCTTGCAAACCAATTGGACTGGCGTCAGCCAATAACAGAAGGGCGTGGTCATGGATGACCCGCCCTCACACTTCCATCTCCCCATGGCGGATGTGCGGCATTTCAATTTGAATCGTCGCATGGCGAATGTGAAAGCGCGTTTCGACCAAATCAATCGCCCGCTGCAAAACCGCCTGTCCATCGCATCCTTCCTCAATGAGCAAATGGCAGCTTAACGAATCAAGCCCCGAGGTGATCGTCCAAATATGCAAATCGTGGACATCGATCACCCCATCAATGCCCGAGAGCGCCGCCTTCACTTCCGCATGGTCAATCGCCGCCGGCGTTCCTTCCATTAAAATATGCACTGTCTGCTTGACTACGGCAAATGCTCCTTTTAGAATCAAAACCGCCACCGCGATGGAAATGAGCGGATCGGCCGCGTACCAATCGAACAGCCAGATGACAAGCCCTGCCGCCATCGCCCCGACCGAGCCTAACGCATCGCCGATCACGTGCAAATACGCACTGCGGACATTGACGTTCTCTTTGACATCCCCTTTGCGCATTAACACCCAAGCGCTCACGAGATTTGCCAACAACCCGACGGCGGCCACCGCCATCATCGGCCCGCTCGCGACAGCAGGTGGATTCACAAACCTCCCGACCGCTTCCCAAATAATCCAAGCGGCAATCACCACCAACGTGACCCCGTTTACGAGCGCCGCTAAAATCTCGAACCGGTAAAATCCATACGTTCTCTTCGGCGACGCGGGCTTCGCCGCCAGCCAAACCGCCGCCAGGCTTAACAGAAGCGAAATGGCATCACTCAGCATATGCCCCGAATCCGAAAGAAGAGCAAGGCTGTTCGTCACAAGCCCGCCGACAAACTCGAGCACCATGATCCCGATCGTTACACCGAGGGCAATCGCCAGCCCTTTTTGATTTCCTTCTCTGCCGTGATGATGCCCGTGATGGTGATCACAATGGCCGTGCGCGTGATGATGCATCCATCTTCTCTCCTTATTTATTGGTGTTGTGCGTGATCAATCGCCTGCTTTAGCAACGATATGACATGTTCGTCATCACATGAGTAAACCAACATCTTCCCCTCACGGCGATATTTCACAAGCCGCAACGTCCGAAGCAGCGCCAACTGATGGGAAACCGCCGATTGCGACATGCCGAGCACTTCCGCAATATGGCCTACATGGCATTCTTCCTGCGACAACAAATACAACATCTTCATCCGAGTCGGATCCGCTAGGGCTTTAAAGATCCGTGACACTTCCTCAATCACACTTTCATCTAAAAACGAATGATCCTCTGCGTTCATGGCTGTTCCCTCACATTTTAATATATGAGCATTTGTTCATATATGCGAACCATAAACCGCTTTTTTTTCTTCTGTCAATCCTATTTCAAGCTGCAAAACCCCATCAGCATCAACAGCCGATGCACTGACACCCCCACAACGGCAGCCGACAAAGCAAAAAAAAGCAGGGGCCGATAGACCCGCTGCTTTCCCATTACGATTTCAGCCGCACCGCCGTCCCCGTCGCAATGCACATCATCATGCCGTCGCGCAGCGTTTCAAAATCGAGATCCACCCCGATGACGGCGTTGGCGCCAAGGCTTCTCGCCTTATTGACCATCTCCTTGATCGCCATCTCCCGCCCTTCGGCCAGCTTGCTTTCATACGTTCCGCTCCGCCCGCCGATGATGTCGGTGATGCTGGCGAGAAAATCACGGACGACATTGGCGCCCAAAATGACCTCTCCCGCTACGATGCCCAAATACTCTTCAATTTCTTTTCCCTCAATGGTATTGGTGGTCGTGACAATCACAGCTATGTCCCCCTCGTGGCTCATCATAATAGGTGGAAGCACCCCATTCGATTATACTACGGCACATCATATGACGTCACCGATGGATTGGTCCGCAGTGCAGCCAATGCCGAATGAGTACCGTACAGCAACAACTGCGCGATGCCGACAAAATACTCCGATTCGCGAATGATGTGATCGAGCACCACCTTGGCGGTCGGGTTTTGGCTGACGGCTTTGCTGCGGGTTTTGATTTGCCGGCATAATTCGATGAACTGAAGGCTCTGCTCTAGGCAGTACGACACAAAATGGAGCACTTGTTGATGCAGTTGTTCAGGAACATAATGGCCGGCCCGAACCACCGATTCGATATAACGGACCGCGTGCTGATGCGCAGCCGAAAGCGCCTCCTCCCATTTTTTCAACGCTTCTACATATGGCGCTTCCAATCCAGACGCAAGCTCGCGAATGACGACCGTATGCTCCTCTTCTTGATGCTTCCAGAATTCAATCTCATCCAAAACGCGCAGCGGCATGTGTGGGCCGTAGTAAAATTGCACGCTCTTCCCTCCCTGTTTCTCCTCTTCTTTCAGTGTATGGGCAAAACAACGCGGATATGCACCATGATCGAAATGATCACAGCCTTCGTCCTTGTTTTACCTTGAAGATCGGCATAGCGACATGCATAGAAAACCGTTATCCAACCGATGGACACAGCCATCGATCAAAAAAACTTCCATGGCCGTAACGTTTTAAGCAGCTTCATCGTTTTTATTAGCGTAAATGACCCGATCGGGAAAAAGGAGTTACGATGTATGGTTCATGCGAATGAAGACAGCCGCGTCAACTGGATCGAACATTTATGCCTTTCCACTTGGGAGCCGGTCTACCGATTGATCTATTTTAAGGTCCAAAACCGTGAAGAAGCGGAAGACATCACACAAGAAACGTATGTAAGGGCCATCCCCTATTTGCAAAAAAACCACGTCCCCCCTGATAAACAGATGGCCTTTCTAAAAACAGTGGCCTTGAATATCATCCGGGATCGCTGGCGGCAGCACCAACGCCGAGGAACGACAGCCGATTTGGAAGCCATTGCCCCCAAAGAGGCTGCCTTTGAGGATCCTGCGGAATGGAGTGTACAGCGCATGACGATCGAAAAAGCGTTAAATGAACTCAATGAAGAGCAACGCACGGTGATCGAACTAAGAATTATAAAAGGGTATTCCGTCGCTGAAACCGCCCAAATCATGAACAAAAAAGAAACAACCATTCGCGTAATGCAGCATCGGGCATTGCAGTCTCTTACCCGCATTTTACATGACGGGATGAAATGAAGGAGGAGTCCATCGATGCATGACAACGAACGCCGATTATCCGATTATATCGATCAATTGAACGCCGAGAAAAAACCAAAAGACCATGAACATTTAGGGGCAGATCCCGAATTGCAAAAGCTGTTTCATACAGTCAGGCTCGTCCGCAACCTCAG
Organism: Geobacillus sp. PLS 41; assembly: GCF_056494105.1. NCBI lineage: Bacteria > Bacillati > Bacillota > Bacilli > Caryophanales > Anoxybacillaceae > Geobacillus > Geobacillus sp. PLS 41. The sequence goes on from NZ_CM151395.1 coordinate 2,665,151, forward strand.
GGAGCCTGCCATGCCGGAGCGGGATTTTCCAGCCAAACTGGTCCGTGCGGTCACCGATCAACTAGTGCAAACAAAACAGAAAAAGAAAAAACGGGCCTGGATGGCCAGCATCGCCGGCATCGCGGCTATGTTGGCCCTATCGTTGCTGATCCATTTCGCTTCACTCTTTGACCATCCCAACATTGTCAAGGCGATGGAAAAAGCCTTTCAAGACGTCAACGCCTACCATGGATTTTTGGAAATTGTCGAAACGAATGCCCAAGGCAAGACGACCACACAAGCCAAATTGGAAATTTGGGCCGACAAACACGGACGCTATTATATACAAGAACTGGAAGGTTCAAACAAAGGGCTGATTACCGTCAATAACGGGCAAACGAAATGGCAGATCCGGCCTTCCGAAAAACAAGTTCATCGATTTCCTGCCTTCCCTGATCCGTATCGTTTTGCCTTTGAACTCGGAAACGAAATCAAAGGGATCAAACAGGCCATATCAACGAACATCATCGGGGAAGAGAAGGCAGCCAACCGTCCATCTTGGATTGTCGAAGTCACCCCACAAGGAGGGGAGCCTTATCGGATATGGATTGATAAGGAAACCCGTCTTCCGTTGCAAAAACAATATGCAATGCAGCATGGGATCCAATACAAAATGACGTACACGAAAATCGAATGGAACCACGCTATCCCTGAAAAACTGCTGACCTACCATGTGCCAAAAGGGTTTCAAGAAGTCAACCAAAACCCGGAACAAATCGTCACCAACATCGATGAAGCAAAGGAGGCTGTCGGATTTCTGCCTGATACGGTCAGCCAAATCCCGTCTGGATATGTCCAAGACCGCATCGCGATCATACCGGACAAAAAACTGGTCAAACTCTATTACCGGGCACTGGACAAAGAGATTGTCATCATCCAAGGAAAAGCCATCGGCGAATGGAAACTTGCCCCAACCGCGATGGTCGGGAAAATTCATCACCAAACTGCTGAAATTCAGTCGCCGGTTGTAGAAGAATCAGGCGTGATCGGAGCAGGAGGACCATATGCCGGCCTGACGGACCTCCATTCGATTCGCTGGCGGCAAAACGGGTTTGAATACGCCGTTATCGGCCATGCCTCTTTGGGGGACTTGATCGCATTCACCAAAGAGCTGACAAACGGAGCCTTTGAAATGCCGACACATAAAGATCCATTCCCATTCAAGCCGAAGGTGGAAGTTCCTGTTGACTTGGAACGGGAGAAAAATGATCAAAAAAACGTCGATGCTGGAAGTTCGCCTTGGAAATTGGATCCTTTGTTTGTGGCTCAAGTATTTGTCAGCCTGCAAATGTCCCCTGGAGGCATTACTGGAGATTACCCGATTCACTATGAAGACTTGCGCATTATCCAAAACAACGGGAAGGAGGCCATCGTAGAAGTGGACGCCCACAACACTCCAATCAAGCGAGTATATTTGAAACGGCTGATCCGGCAAGACGCGACGGGAATATGGACGGTGGTGGGATATGATCCTGCTCCATAATGTTCACAGAGATGAATACTGATCTCCACTATCTGCGTCATGAAAAAGGAGAACGGCCATCCCCTTGTTCTCCTTTTTCTTCGTTATTCCCATAGAGTAGTGAAATCCTCGTCAATGGCACGGTCATTGTAGCTGATGCCGGATGGACGGCTATTAACGTCTAAAATCGGAAAAGCCGCCCCAACAGGCTTCGTTCCCCTTCGGGACCGGCTTTTTCCTTTTCCTTTTTGTTAGCCGCGAACCATTTGGTACACATGCATCACCAAGGCGCTGACCGCCGCCACTCCTACAAACGAAACCAAATACACCATCGGCGACCCCGTTTGGCCAAACACAACCTCATTTTGCAGCATGGCCGCTTTCTCCCAAGCATTCCCCACATCAGGCTTATAAAGCTTCGTTTTCCAATACCCTATGCCGATTGTTGATGCCAAATACACCACATGAACGATGATCGAAATGGCGAAAGCATGAATAACGGTTTTCATGAACATTCCCCTTCCACACTTGTTAGGAATACGTCAGGCGCTTCATGGAATGCACGTCCGCAAAAGTCCATCCATTGTGTTTGGCCCACATTGTAGTATGATCCCTATCATTTTACCATATTGAACAAGCTGCGCGAAATTGCCCCCCTTCATATTTCCGAATCGTTCCTTTTGATCAAACGTTCAATCCCTCCAAAAGAGGGGATATTCACAGACACTGGATTGAAGTAAGCTTAACGATAGCATCGTTTTTCTCCATCCCATCAAGCACATGATGTGCGTGAAACGCCAATAAAAATGAATGATCATTCATTTTGTTATGGTATAATGGTAACAACATCCTCACACCAATAAGGAGGCCCGTTCGCCATGCTGCTCGATAAAGTGATCAAAAAGCGGTTTGAAACGGAGACCGTGCAAAACGTGCGCATCGCCAAAGGAACGGCGATGTTTCAAGGCGTCCGTCTTACCGTCCGCTGCTTTGTCATCGATGGGGTGCTGATTGACACCGGCGCAAAATCGATGGAAAACGAATTTACTTCGTTTTTCCAACAACAAGACATCGACCAAGTCGTCATCACCCATTATCACGAAGACCATACCGGCTGCGCAGCGTTTTTGCAGCGGAAGATGGGCCTGCCCATCTATATGAACGAACTGATGATCCATTATTGCCAGCAAAAGGCGGACTATCCGCTCTATCGAAAAGTGTTTTGGGGCAAGCGCGATCCATTCACCGCCAAGCCCATCGGCACGACGTTTTCCTCGCGAAGCGCAACGTGGGACGTCATCCCGACGCCAGGTCATTCCATCGATCATGTGGCGTTTTTGAACCGCGAAACGGGGCAATTGTTCAGCGGCGACTTGTACTGTCAGGAGAAAACGAAAGTCATCTTGCGCGAGGAAAACATCCCGGCGATCATCGCCTCCTTGCAACGCACGTTGACATACGATTTCGGCGACGTCTTCTGCGCCCATGCCAGCTATCTCCCAAACGGGCGCGAGGCCTTGCAGCGAAAACTCGATTACTTGCTTGAACTTCAAGGCAACATCATCGATTTATACGAAAAAGGCATGCCGCCGAAACAAATTCAAGAAACGCTTTTCCCGAAAAAATATCCGATCGTCTTTTTTTCGGCGAAGGAGTGGGACTCCCTTCACATTGTCCGGTCGGTCATTCAAGAATATCAAGCGAAACGGGCAAGCTGAAGCGGACGCTTCCCGGAAATGGCCATAGACCATTAGGGCAAGCCCATATTCCGTTTTCTTCCATTTCAAATGAAAAATTACTATCTTCGCCAGCAACGGGACAAATTAAGAAAAAACGAAAGGATGGGTCCCGTCGATGAACGAAACACCGCGCGTCAAGCTGCACGGGTTCAACAACTTGACGAAATCGCTCAGCTTCAATATGTACGATATTTGCTATACGAAAACGGCGAAGGAGCGGGAGGCGTATATCGAATACATTGACGACGTGTACAATGCCGAACGGCTGACGAATATTTTAAAACGTGTCGCCGACATGATCGGCGCCCATGTGTTAAACATCGCCAAACAAGATTACGTTCCGCAGGGCGCGAGCGTGGCGATGCTCGTTTCCGAGGGGCCGGTCGTCGAGGTGCCCGAAGATGACGGCCCTTTGCCGGAGGCGGTGGTGCTTTCCCTTGACAAAAGCCATATCACCGTCCATACATACCCAGAATACCACCCGAATGACGGAATCAGCACGTTCCGCGCCGATATTGATGTCGTCACATGCGGGGAAATTTCGCCGCTCAAAGCGCTCGACTATTTGATTCATTCATTTGACGCCGACATTATGATCATCGACTACCGCGTGCGCGGATTTACGCGCGACATTCACGGATACAAGCTGTTTATCGACCATGACATTACGTCGATTCAAGATTATATCCCGGAGCACATTCGCGAAAAGTACGATATGATCGACGTAAACATTTACCAAGAGAATATTTTTCACACAAAATGCAAGTTGAAACAGTTTGACTTGGACAACTACTTGTTTGGCTATGCAAAAGAGGATTTGAGCGAACAAGAAGCGAATGAAACAACCGCCAAGCTGAGAAGGGAAATGGATGAAATCTTTTACGGAAAAAATATGCCGAACACCGTTTGACGCGGGCGCCTTTTTGACGCCTGCCGGCTTTCGGGCCGGCCCACACCGGTTCCCGATTGGCGCCGTCTATGGTATGCTAGTAGAAAAAAGGAAAAGGTGTTCATGAATGAAGTACATCATCGTCGGAGCCGGCATTTTAGGGGCCTCGACCGCTTACCATTTGGCCAAGGAAGGCGCAAACGTGATCATCATCGACCGCGGCGACAAAGGGCAGGCGACCGGTGCGGCGGCGGGGATTGTCTGCCCTTGGCTGTCGCAGCGCCGCAACCAAAAATGGTACCGATTGGCCAAAAACGGAGCGAAGTTTTACCCCTCCCTCATCGAAGAACTGCAAGCGCTCGGGGAAACGGACACCGGTTATGCGCGCGTCGGGGCGCTTTGCCTGCATACAGACGAACAGAAACTGGAACAAATGGAGGAGCGCGCTCGCAAACGGCGCGAAGACGCGCCGGAAATGGGAGAGATCGTGCGGCTTCATCCCCATGAGGCGAAGGAGCTGTTTCCGCCGCTTGGCGGTGAGCATCATGCCCTATATGTGAGCGGCGCCGCCCGAGTGAACGGCCGGGCGGTGCGGGACGCCCTCACAAACGCGGCCCAAAAGCTTGGCGCCGCCTACATCCGCGGAAACGCCCAGATCCTGTTTGAAGGCTCCCGCGTCATCGGCGTGGAAGTCAATGGAGCGAAATACACGGCCGAAGCGGTCATCGTCACAGCCGGCGCATGGGCTGGCGAACTGCTTGAGCCGCTGGGCGTTCGGTTTGCCGTCACTCCGCAAAAAGGACAAATCGTTCATCTCGAATGGTTGGCAGGCGAGACTGGCCGATGGCCGGTCGTCATGCCGCCGAACAATCAGTATATGCTCGCCTTCCCTAGAGGGCGAATCATCATCGGAACGACCCATGAAGATGAAGCGGGGATGGATGTCCGCGCCACCGCCGGCGGCATCCACGAAATACTGGACAAAGCGCTCGCCGTCGCGCCAGGGCTGTCGGCGTGCACCTACGTGGAAACACGGGTCGGGTTTCGCCCGCGCACGCCTGGGTTTCTCCCGATCTTCGGACCGCTTCCGGGCTTTTCTGGGGTGTATATCGCCAATGGGCTCGGCTCCTCAGGTCTCACCGTCGGCCCGTATTTAGGAAAGGAGTTGGCGAAACTCGTCATCGGCCTGCCGACGGAACTCGACCCAAGCGATTATGACGCAGCAAGCGCCGTCGCACCGATCGTTCAATGAGGGGGATCAGAAAAAGCAACAACGGAGCTTCCACGATATGGACAATAGCCAACGCAGCGACTGATATCCCTTTCTCACCGTCAGGGCAAAGCTGACCGTGTTTTGTCAGCTTTGTCCTTCATATTTTTTCAACTGCTCCGTCAGCTTGTGAAACAGCTCCATATCTTTGCGGTCAAGCGCTTGATCGATTTGCATCTTCAAAATCGACACTTCATGGCGTTTCAACGCTTCATCGAGCACTTGCTCGGCCGCTTTCGCCATTTTCTCATGGCGCTCATGCCGACGGACGTTTTCAAACGCTTGGTGATCAATGAGCCGAAGGTACGAAAAATTCCTTGCCTTTCCTGGAAAATGAAGCGTCAAATAGAGCGGTTCATTTGGATGCAGCGCCAAATCGCCCATAATGGCGGCCAAACTCGTGCTTTTTTGACCGCGTCGATAAAACACAAGCCCCTCTTCTTCCGCCATCGCGGTTGAGATGATGAGCCACCGCGCTTGCTTTTGCTCGGTTTCCGTAAACTGGACGTTCTCAAGCAAATGGGGGTGCTGAAGCAAATACTTAAGCACAAATCGGGCATCCGGATGCTTTAAGCGATGATTGTGCAAAAACGATGTTAAAAAATTGCGCTTTTCCAAAGCCGACACCCACCTCATCATTGCGTCACCCCCTTCACCCTAGCCTATTCGCCTGCCACCGCGGAGTTGTCTGACCATCTCCTCATTGTTCAAAAACCAAGGGACGAACCGCGACACAGGTTTATTCAACGTGAAGCAAATGATAGCGTAAAAACGTCTATTCCCATTCCATCCATTTACTTACTTTCAGTATAACCGATTTTGCCCCATCACGCAGCCGCGAGCGGTGTTCAAGGCTTCCGCCGCACATCTTTGATCCCATCAACAGAACAACAATCAAAATAGGAAAACAGCTGCCCTTCGTCTTCAGGCAGCTGTTTCTCACAGACGGCCAAGCTATCCCCAGCAGGCCGCAATTGGCATGGGCCTACGCAAGCTGCAGCGCAAAGTGGCCATTTAACCCGAGCGCTTCCGCTGTAGACGCTTGCACTTGCCGCAAAAGCGATTCGTTTTTCATCAATGATTCACCGTAGGACGGAATCATTTCTTTCACTTTCGGTCGCCATTGTTTCATCTGCTCTGGGAAACATTTCTCAATCACTTCCAACATCACATGAACCGCCGTCGATGCGCCTGGCGAAGCGCCGAGCAACGCCGCGATCGAGCCATCGGCCGCATGAACGACCTCCGTGCCGAACTGCAGCGTTCCTTTGCCGCCAGCTTCCGTGTCTTTAATCACTTGCACGCGCTGACCAGCGACGATGATGTCCCATTCGTCGCTTTTCGCCGTCGGGACAAATTCACGCAGCTCCTGCATGCGCTGTTCTTTGGACAACAGCACTTGCTGGATCAAATAGTTGGTCAAGGCCATATTTTTCACGCCCGCCGCCAAGATCGTCAATACGTTATGCGGCTTGATTGAAGTGAACAAGTCGAGCATCGATCCGTTTTTCAAAAATTTCGGCGAAAAACCAGCAAACGGCCCAAACAGCAGCATCTTTTGATTGTCGATGAACCGCGTGTCCAAATGCGGCACCGACATCGGCGGCGCCCCGACTTTCGCTTTGCCGTACACTTTCGCATGGTGCTTTTCCACCACTTCCGGATTGTTGCACACCATAAACAACCCGCTCACCGGGAAACCGCCAATCCCCTTTCCTTCGGGAATGCCGGATTTTTGCAACAAATGGAGGCTGCCTCCCCCGGCGCCGATGAAGACGAACTTGGCCGCATGGCGCTCAACGGCGCCCGTGTCCAAATTCCGCACCTTCAACTCCCATAAGCCATCGCTTGTCCGTTGGATATCCTCGACATGATGGCGGTAGTGAATGTTGACATTTTTCCGTTTCAAATGTTCAAACAGTTGGCGCGTCAACGCCCCGAAGTTCACGTCCGTCCCCGATTCGATGCGGGTCGCCGCAATCGGTTCGGTCACAACCCGATCTTCCATCATGAGCGGCACCCATTCGGCCAACTTTTTCGGGTCATCGGAAAATCCCATCCCTTTAAACAGCGGATTGGCCGCCATCATTTCATGCCGCTTTTTCAAAAACGCCACATTGTCTTCCCCTTGCACGAAGCTCATATGCGGCAGCGGGCGGATGAACTCTTTTGGATTCGCGAGCACTCCGCTGTTCACTAAATGAGCCCAAAACTGCAAGGAGACGTAAAACTGTTCATTGATTTTGATCGCTTTGCTGATGTCGATCGACCCATCGGACTTCTCAACGGTATAGTTCAGCTCGCAAAGCGCCGCATGCCCCGTCCCGGCGTTGTTCCACTCGTTGGAGCTTTCCGCTCCTGCCTCTTCCAGTCTTTCAAAGACGACAATGTCCCACTCGGGCGCCAATTCCTTCAAGAGCGTCCCCAACGTCGCGCTCATAATGCCAGCGCCGATTAAAATGACATCCATTTTTCCTTGTTTGTTGCCCATGTTTACCATCCCTATCCATGAATAGTTGTAAAAGAGCATCGAGCGATCGCTCGAAATGATTCCACCGATACCCCTTTTGTTTTTGAGGGCGATTACAAAATTTATTATAACACAATTGATTAATAGTATGTCACTATTATCGATTTTAACAAAAATATATTAATATAATTCAATGCACCGTTGCATATTCATGACATCAACACGACCATCCGCAATCGCCCTTCACAATAATTTTACAAAATCGTTGAATATTTCGCCACCATCTCGAGAAAAAACGCAGAGATTTTTCAAGAAGACTGATGAAAAACAAACGAAATCATTTCATAGCAGCAAAAAAGACGGCTCCATGCCGCCAAAGCGTCATATAAGCCATCTACACCCGAAACATTCCAAGGTGACATCCATCGTATTAGGCAATCGTTTTTTCAATTTCTCTAACAAATGGCTCGTGCGAAGTATTCTCTAAAAAATCTTCGAATATTTCATCAAGTTGCAAGTTGAGATCTTCATTGACCTCATTCCCGTCCTCGTCATAAATCTCAAAGTGGCTGTACTTCCATTGATCAAATGTTTCCCTAAGCAAGTCACAGTATGTCACCCAACGCTTTCCATAGTTAGACATATACGTCGGCACCCATTGATCAATGTAAACGTTGTTTAACAACTCATCTAACGGAGAACAATAAAATCGCGAGCCCTTACTTCTCCCCAGCGACCGGACAAGCTCGGCGAACTCTTCCTTCTTCATTTTCCTCACTTCACCGGAATAGTCATAGCTGATCTTGCCGTTGTATGGGTTGATGAATGGTTCAGCGGTGTATATCCATTGGTGCGGTATATGCGTTTGAATCACTTCCATGAGCATTCGGGCAATGAGTTGCGGGATATCACGGAAATCCAATTTTTCTCTTCCTCCCTCACAAGAAGATGCGAAACAACACCGTCTTTCATCCCGCAATGGAAACCGTAGGATGAAAGGCGGCCAAATTTCGTAATCAAGCAAGGCGCTTCCGCGGTCACGGTCTTCACAAACGCTGCGGCCCTTCGGCATCCTTAGGCCATGCCGTCCATACGACGATCAATTGGTCGCTTGTCGTCACCAACCTTCTTATTCCCCATGGCCATCCCCTTGTTTTTTATTTCCCTACTCTTCAAGCAATCCCCGAACATCTTCCTCTAGAAGATCCACCAACCGAGCAATGTCTTCCACCGTCATTCCTTTGCGCTCCATGTTACGAATCAGCTGTTTCATTTCTTGTTGAATTCCACGTTCCATCCCTTCTTCCAACCCCTCCTTCCCTTTTGCTCATAGGAAATGATCAGCCCCAACACGTTCTCTTTTTCTTTCGTTTCCATCGCCTTCACTTCTCTTTGCAGTTGTTGCTCTTCCTCCTCCGACAACTTCACATACGTTTCAAAAAAGCCCAAGAGCAGCCGCTGCCTCGCTTCATCCAGCTCCAATCGCACCAACATGCGCAAAAACTCTTTTTTCAACTCGACTTTCTCACTTTCAGTATACCCCATTTTGCCAAGCAGCGCAGCCGCAATCGGATTGTCATGCCGAATAGAATCCCGCCAATGTTTCTTGCGCAGCTCCACCGGGAAAAAGCGGAACTGCAGCACCTCGCCAAAGGGAAACTCAATCGAAAACACGGACGGTTCATCACGGAGGGCATCATGGCTGAAGACGGCAATGGGAACAATGCGGATGCGGTATTTTTCAAACAAACGGCTGAAATAGACAAACATGCGCTCCGGAAAGGACGACTGCACGCAGCTTTGATTCTCCACATGAACGATGATCAGTCCATCTTCCCCTTTCAGCTTCGTCTCGACCGACAGATCAACGCGGTATTTTTCTCCTGCGGTCACATCAGTGAACAGTTCTTCGGACAAAAAGGACAAATGGCGGAAATCGATATGCTCGTGCATGTCGGGGAAAAAGAGGAGGAAAAACTCTTCGAAGAACGTCTGGATCAGCTCTTTGAACAACCGGTCATGGTCAATGGCCATCCGATCACCTCACGATGAAGATGTTCACCAACTATCATTCGTGAGCACGAGGCGAAAATCCTGCATGGAAGACATAAAAAATGGAGAGCCAGGAAAAAAGCTCTCCGTTTTGTGCTTGCTCCCCGTCATACAAACAGCAGCGAACGCGAGTGAAAAACACTCAGTTGAAAAAGGCTGCTTCAAAAAGTTATGTCATCATCACCTTTTGAGACCGCCCTTCAGTAAGTACATCGCCACGACCAGCGTTTGCTTTTACTTTCTTAGAACGGCCGGCGGGTATTTCAGCTCAGGATGCAACGTTTCAAACACATCAGCAACATTTAATATCGTTCCTTCCCCAAAGGCTGGGCCGATGATTTGCATCCCTACAGGAAGTCCTTGAACAAAACCACATGGCACCGTTACAACAGGCAAGCCCGTCAAGTTAAACGGTCCTGTAAAACGGATGATATGGTCAAGAAAGTTTACTTCCTCTCCATTGATCCATACCGTATCCTGCCCGATTTTGGGAGGGAGAAACGGAATGGTTGGGGTGATCAAAACATCTACCTTATTGAATATTTCCATGAACTCGTGATCCAATTTCAAACGAATTTGTTGCGCTTCCAAGTAGTCTACAGCGGAAGGGAGTTCTCCAAGCTTTAAAAGGAAACGGACATCATCGCCAAAATCTTCTTCCCTTTCTACTAAATGATTGTGATGAATAGCGCTGGCTTCTGAAAGAATCGTGATCATTTCCGCATACTGCGCATATTGCAATGTTGGAATTCGCACGGTTTCTACAACAGCACCTTCGCGTTCCAAAGAAGCAATCGCCTGTTTAACCGCTCTTTCGACTCCTTCATCCACATGATCAAAGAAGTACGGTTCTATGCCAATTTTTACACCTTTAACAGACTCCATGAATTGTGTGGAATAACTCGTTGCAGGGGCATCGGTGGAAGTAGGATCTTTTGGGTCGTATCCTGCCATGGCTTCTAAAATATAGGCAGCGTCCCTCGCCGTTTTCGCCATCGGACCGATATGGTCCAACGACCATGCAAGCGGGAAACAACCATATTTGCTTACTAGTCCATAGGTGGGCTTTAAACCGACAATGCCGCAAAACGAAGAAGGAATTCGAATCGAACCACCGGTATCTGTTCCTAGGGAAGCAATCGTCATATGCGCCGCCGTTGCGACCCCCGATCCTCCGCTTGAGCCTCCGGGAATGCGTTCAGGATCCCAAGGATTTCGGGCAGGTCCGAAATGAGGATTATTGTTCGTTGCTCCCCAAGCATACTCATGCAAGTTTGTTTTTCCAGGAAACACTGCTCCCGCTTCCGTCAACTTCTCGATTACTGTCGCACTGTAAGTTGGCCGGAAGTTTCGGTGAATTTTTGACCCCATCGTTGTTGTTTCATTAGCTACGTAAAGAATATCTTTGATTGCTATAGGGATGCCATGTAGCGGGCCGCGGTAATTTCCAGATCGGATTTCCGATTCCGCCAACTCAGCTTGCTTGCGTGCTTTCTCTGCTGTCACCTCTATATAGGCATTCAGCTTATTGTTTAATGTTTCAATTTGTTCGAGTACATCGTCAACGAGTTCAACAGGTGAAACTTCTTTGTTTTTTAGAAGAGGGGAAAGTTCAGAGATTGTTTTCGTATTTAGCCGTTTTTCCACGATACACACCTCCCGGTTGGTGGACGACTCCAATATCTGCCTCATTCAAACCAAGTTTTTCGACTCCCTGTTTTAGTTGCTGAATGGCTTTCCACTGATGCTCAAGCATCATCAATTCCTGTTCTGAACACTTAATCCCTTTTTCTCTTAATTTCTTTTCTATGCTATTGCTCATTTCGTTTCCTCCCTTCTAAAATTATTATACATTACAAGAATTAAATTCCAAAATATTTTGACTTAACAAAATATAATAAATATACACCCGATTATTTTGACAATACTCTACTGAATTTCCTAAAATGTAGTTAGACATCACCCGTCGAAGGTTCGTTGTCAGCGATCCAAGGTTCCTATGTAACCAATCCTAAAATCTAAAAGTAAAGAGGGGAACGCCATGGAAGCGAAACAAACCGTGTTTGTCAATGAGTTCACTAACGGCATCTTAGACCCTCATGGAAACATGCTTGGCCCCGTGCAGGATGGGGGATACATTGTCGCCAATACTACTCCTGGCTGCTGGGGACCGATGATCACTCCTTGCATCCGCGGTGGCCATGAAGTGACAAAGCCCGTTTTTGTCGAAGGCGCTGAAGTAGGAGACGCCATTGCGATTAAGATCAAATCGATTCGCGTCACCTCTATCGCCACATCCTCAGGAAATGATAAACCAATGGAAGGTCGGTTTGTCGGCGATCCGTTCGTTGCTGTCAAATGCCCACAGTGCGGAACGATGTACCCGGAAACGAAAATCGAGGGGATCGGCCCGGAAGCCATTCGGTGTGCGAATTGTGGCGCGGACGTGACTCCATTTGTATTTACGAACGGCTATACGATGACGTTTGATCCAAACCGACAAATCGGCGTGACCGTGCATAAAGAAGCGGCAGAACACATCGCTCGACAAGGACGGTACTACATGGCGACACCCGACAACTCCGTCCAAAACCCGATCGTCACGTTTGCGCCCCATGACTTAGTCGGAACGGTGGCCAGACTCCGCCCGTTCCTCGGACAGCTCGGCACCACCCCGGCGCGTCCGCTACCGGATTCACATAACGCTGGCGACTTTGGCCAATTTCTGATCAACGCCCCACATGAATACGGGATTACGAAAGAACAGCTGGAAGATCGCACGGACGGACATATGGACATTAACCGTGTACGCGAAGGCGCCGTGTTGATCTGCCCTGTGAAAGTGCGGGGCGGAGGTGTTTATCTCGGTGATATGCATGCCATGCAGGGCGACGGGGAAATTGCTGGGCATACGACCGACGTATCTGGCATCGTCACCCTTCAAGTGAAAGTGATCAAAGGGTTGACCATTGACGGACCGATTCTTCTTCCTGTTGCTGAGGACCTCCCCTACTTGGCAAAGCCATTGACAAAAAAAGAAAAAGAGATCGCCCTCGATTTGGCACAATCATGGGGGGTAAACAAATTGGAAGAATCGTTGCCGATTTCCTTTGTCGGGACAGGTGCCAACCTAAATGAGGCAACAGAAAACGGGTTGCAGCGGGCAGCGAAAACGTTAGGCATCTCTGTCCCTGAGGTGATGAACCGTGCCACGATTACCGGCGCCATCGAAATTGGCCGACATCCTGGGGTCATCACCGTGACCTTCTTGTGCCCTGTTCGTTATTTAGACAAGATTAGTTTGACCTCGCTAGTGTACGATCAATATCGCAGCGTTTTGGAGTAAAAACATGTCGATCATCACTAAAGGCTTCATCCTCTCGCACTTGCCAAGCAGGGATGAAGCCTTATGTTTGTCAAGATTCGGGCACATACATTTTCTGCAGCGGAAGCAGCGCTCTCGCATCGCTAGGCATGTTCTCATACCAATGGACAATCAAGTTGACCAGCTCTTCCAAATCAATCAGTTTCACGGAATTATGTTTGGCGACTGCCTCTGCTTGGGAAGTAAATCCTCCAGTCGAAACGAACAAACAATTGGCATCAATCGGGTTGGCCCCGAGAAGCTGCTGGATTTCCGGAGCCGAAGCGGCACTTTTGCGATGCTTAACTTGCACTTTAATAATTGGTTTTTCAAAACCGAATGCATCCTTATAGGCCAACACATCCACCCCACCGTCAGGGCCTTTCGGGCTGACTTGCACATTGTACCCCATAGCCCGAAGCAAGCCCGCCACTAAATCTTGCATTTGCCACGGATCAAGCTTGTCCACTTTGTCTTGGATCATCATCAACGCTTTTCCAACAAGGTCTTCAACGATTTCTTCCGTTTCCCCCTCTTCATGTTGAGGTTTTGAGAATGGTTCACTGTGTAAACGCTGCTCGATTTCATCGCCCCATTCGTCCACTCGAAACACCGTCAGCGTCGAACCTAAACTGTTCTTCGCTCCGTCTGACAGCGAATCCCTTGGAACTGTCGCATTTTCCCATTTTACCCGGATGATGTTCGGATAATAGGGATGCCCGATGGAGGGATCGTAACGATGCTCTTCTGTCACGGTTCCAACAATGTACTCCCTTTTCTCTTTTGAATATGTGATCACTCGATCGCCCTTTTTGATTTCATGGGCAAACCGCCATACTTGATTCACCCAACTCGTTCTCGATTTTGGTTTTGACTCGGCAAACACTTCATCCGCCTTTCGCTGCAGCTGTTCTTTCGACCGAAAGCGCTTCGGATCGCCCAATCTCGCCCAACCGATCGATGCGATGCCCTTTTCCAGCCAAAGCGGAATCAGTTCATTGCGATCGCCCGCGCGGATCATCCACCATTTTGACATCCAGGTTCCTCCAAATCCTTTTGTTCTGGAAGGCCGGTGATTTAGTGAAAAATCGCGGAAAAACGGACTTTTTTCTCAAATAGAGAAGTCTTGCAAAATCAACGCTTCTCTTTCGACCGAAAACAATGGGTTCGGCGAAATCAGTCGTTTTTCACCAGCCTTCTAGACGGTTTTCTTCAATAAAAAATCTTTACCGTTTTTTCTTTCCCCCGTTTCTCCATTTGTCCAACTCTGCTAGACGGAATATTACCATCCGAAGAGACATTTCTATTTTGATCCCTACGCACCGCCCTCCTCAGTCTGTCAACTGTTTTAATTTCCCTAATTCCAGTTTATCTGTCACAAACGATGCAACTCATCAAACACCCTATCCTTAATGTTCGTTGATGTAATGGATAATAAATCAATTTTCTTTGAAATAACTTCTTGAATTTTACCATATTTTTCTGAAGTTTTTTCGTCATTTGGAACGCGTTTAAACACTCCATTTTCAGATTCATGATTAGTAAAGTTATTGCCATCATATAAAGGCCAGTAGAAAAACCAATGCTCAGAAACGATCGGTGGTTTATCCCAATGTTCAAGTGTTGAATACACGTATTTACACAACGTCATTCGTGGTTCTTCTTTGAATGAGATTTCAACCGCATAGATTGGGTCGTTTTTCAACCCATTCCCCAACTGGCAAGGAGGCGCAGAATCTCTCTGATATAGCTTGATAAAAGATTGAATGAACCAGCCTTGATACTCGCGGTCAGATTTCTGACGTAAAAATTGTGGGATCACCGGAACAAATCCACATTCAACCGATTGACGGTCCAATTCCGCCAACAGTTTATCGACACTCTCGTACGTTTTTCGCACAACCTCAAAAGCGTTTTTTATGTTCTCTCGTATACTAACGGAATTCATAATACCACTCCTTTTCAATACGATTGGCACTTAAATGAAAAAATTGTTCATCTGTATAAAAATGAAAGTAGGAGCAGTGGTCAACTAAAGGACAAGCAAGGCTTTGAAAGTTTTGAAAACGATCAAATCCCTTTTTTCTCAATAAAGCAATCAAATCTTTCAGCATTAACCTTTCAAACTCATTCAATGTTTCATTTTTTTGCACGTACACCAATTGATGGAACACTTCTTGCCACGATAAATACCCGAAATGAACACCGCTTGGCAGTTTTCTGTTTTCCATCACCTTTTTAGCCATCATATTCACTTCTGGTTCCGTTCCTAATAAGAGCAAAAACTTTGGCGTCTGCCCTTTACCCTTTAGTAAATCACTCGCTTCTCGCTCCAATTGATCGTCTGATGATAAAGGACTATGGTATTTCACTTCGATTCCTATGATCAAATGATCCAATTCAAGTAAAACATCGATTTCACTTCTTTCTCCCTTGACCCAAAACTTAACCTTATCCCCTATAAACTCGTCTTTTTGCATCTCCAAACCATTTATGAACACCGTTTGATCAGTTTGAGAAAAAAATACAGCCTTGCTTAAAATCGGCTTAATCCCTTTGTGAAAAGGGAGATAACGCGACGTACCAAATACGTTCGCTGTCAGCTGATCTTCAAGCCGCTCGCTTAAATTCGAACCGTCTGATGATATTTTTCCATGTATTTCAGCTAACAAACTTTCTCCCCCCTGTCTGTGCCCATACATTCGACAAGTGACAGGATCCGCGTGCAACGAAGCTTCTCCTGTCGCACTCTAATTTTTTAATTGCTTCTCATAACACTTCTTCATCACAACAGATAAATCCGGGTTAATCAAGTCTTGCCCGAGACGTTTTCGTTCCTGACACAGCTTTTCTTCGATAGGTGACAACAGACACTAAAACTATTTCTCTCAACTATATACGTCCCCAACATGAACGGCTACATATCGGAACTCGCCATGTTTATCTTGGTTGATAGTAGAATAATGATGCCATTTCAATTGATATCTCCCTTTAATAAAGATCGGCGCATCACGGTTTTCTTTCGTCCCTGCTGATGCACGTTCCTGCCATTTTAACTCCCCGGTGATGATCCGGTTTTCATGAATGCGAAACTCGCAGTCCACCGTATTTGGTCGCATCGGCTCGGTCCAATACAAATGGTCATTCGTTAGCAGCACAACGATCCCGTATACATTCCTTCTCCCCATTGTTATTCGTTCTAACTTTTCCACTTGCGCCAAAAAATCATAACGACCCTGATCCTGAGCACCGTGGTGCTTCAATTCAATCGTTTGCCCGTTTTGCTTTATCGTGACCCGAGCGAGCTTGTTCATTAAACAAATCGCGTATTGGCGCCCACTTTCCGGTTCTTCCACCCACAAATCGATCAGATAATCATGAAAGCGTTTGTTCTCCTCGACGCGGAATTTTTCTTGAAGCTGAAATTTTAATGACTGTTTAAACGCTTCTTTTGAAGCAAAAAATCGATACTTTTGCGATAGGCGTTCCAATTCCTCGTGAATAGAAAACATCATTTTCCTCCTTCCCTTATCTATAGTTGCTGCCCAAACGGCCGTGTTGCAAGTTCAGCCAATCGACTGCGTAAACTTGCATTTCGGATAATTATTGCAACCTTTAAATGTTCCGTATTTCCCTTTCCGAACGATTAGAACACCGCCACATTTTGGACAACGGTTTTGCTGTATATGTTGTTCCGTCTGCTTTTGCTTCGTTCGAATCGTTTGCACGTGCCGCTTTTTCATTTCTTTTTCTTGTGTCTTATCTTTGGCAAGCACTGTTTCTAATTTTTGAGCTAAACGTTCCTTTGTTTCCCTATCGATCACTTTTGTTTGATGTTGCTCGAGCACTTGTTTCAATTGTTTCGGATAAACCACATAAGCATGGGCAAAATGAGCATTTGATTTAAACTTTGCCCGCGTCAAAAACACGACAACCGAGTGAATCGGAATATGCGCAAACTCCTCCCCAAGCCAGCCTCTTAACGCCTTGATATGCCCTTTGTTCTGCAAAATAGGATTAAGAAATTTTTCTTTTCGTTTATAAATGACTTGCGTCCAATATTTTGACGTTTCATCTCCGAAAATCCAGCCGCTGTAATTTTTCGTTTCGATGACAAACAGTCCTTGATCGGAAAGGATAACATGATCAATTTGCGAAGTTGAACCGTCTTGTTTTGGAATATACAGGTTATGAAAAGCTTTGTATTTTCCGGATGATGTTGCTTCTATATTTTTAATTGCTTTACGGACTTTATATTCTCCATACGATCCAATCCATTCCGCTTCTTTTGACTTGATCCATCTTGCCAATAAGGCAAGCAAACATAAAAGAAGCAGTGTATAGAAAAGATTCACGTTCGTCTGCCCCCCTCCCTTTTCACATCCCCCATACCACTTTACAGATTACCTAGGCGATTTCGTTCAATTTTGATCGTGTTATCTTTCCCATCGAGCCTGTCAGCGCGCTTGCTGCCGTAAATGCGCAGCCATGGGGAGCCTTTGACTGCTTTCACGGACAGCCGCGCCGTTCCGCGAACTTGTTCTTTTTCGATATCCACGCATTCGAGAAATTCGTCCCAGTAGACGATGGCAATGACTTGATTGTAGTCGCTTAATTGCTTCTGGCCGCAAATAAAGGCAAAGATAAATTCTTTTTCTTTGTTGTTTTCCTGATGAATCTTAGTAATTTCTTCGATCTCATTGTCGCTAAACGAAAAGGACCAAGTGAAATCCTTGGAACCTGATGGAGTGGTATTGTACTTCGTATAAATGATATAACTCGCTTTATTCGTCGTGACTTCGTATATTTGCCGGTTATCGTTTTCTTTTTCAAACAGTGCAGGCGCCAGCCCCCCATTAACCAGCGCAGAAAGCAACGCCCCGTAATAGTAATCGGCTTTGCAAATCGTTGTCATCATGATCCCCTTCCTTATTCCTAAACCAAAAATCTCATTTAATTCGATTGTACCAATATTTGTAGAAAAACGTTGTCGAATATTGTAAAATCATTTGCAAATTTCCTATGCATAATTAACCTAATATACCGTCTGAAAACTCAGGCAATCGAAACAAAAAAGCTACCCCATCATCTTAGGGTAGCTTTCTCCTTTAGCGGGTAACAACAGGTACCAGGCCAATACATATTCGGGAAAAAGCGAAGAATAAAACCATTAAAAAACGCTGTGCCATCTTTTTATTTAAACAAGCGGTCGTGGTCAATCGTTATACATTTCACTCCACATGCAAAATATCGTTTGAAATCTCTTTATTTCCTCCCATAATGTATACGTTCTCGCTCCCGGTTAAATTCTTCATGCAACTTCCCTTGTTCGTATTCCATCAAATAATTTAATGTCTGCTCAATGGTTGCTATTTTCATTGTTATTAATATATCGGAAGAAGTATCCTCGTCATCTAATAATGTTCTCTTGTATCTCTCCAGTTCCAAAAGGCGCTCCATTATTTCTTTAAATCCTCTAATCGTCTTTTCATCCTTATAAATAAAATCACGTTCGAGCAGATGCCAAGTACTGCCCCTTCCTACTCATCTTTTACCCTTTTATGAACTTCTTCTTCCGTTAGGTCAAATATATGTGCAATATCGGCAATGCTCATTCCTTTTGCAATCATTTTTCGCATCATTTCTCGCTCTTTTTGCTTAGCTCCTTCACGTTTTCCCTTTTGTTCATACGAAATCAACAATTCCAACACTTGCTCTTTTTCTTTCGTTTCCATTTGATTCACCTCGTTTCGTAATTGTTGTTCTTCTTCATCCGACAATTTCACATATGTTTCAAAAAAGCCATTAACAGCCTCTGCTTTGCTTCATCCAGCTCTAAACGAACTAACATGCGCAAAAACTGTTTTTTCAATTCGATTCGTTCACTTTCAGTATACCCCATTTTGCTAAGCAGCGCAGCGGTGATCGGGTTGTCAATGCGAATGTAGTTGCGCCAATTTTGTTTGCGTAGTTTGATGGTGAAAAAGCGGAAGTGAAGGATGCTGCCAAACGGAAGTTGAAGCGTAAACGAAGAGGGTTCGTCGCGGATGGCATCATAGCTGAAGACGGCAATCGGAACGATGTTCGTGCGGTATTTTTCAAACAAGCGGCTGAAGTAAATGAACATCCGTTCAGGAAACGACGGCTGCACATAGCTTTGGTTTTCGATATGGACGATGATCAGCCCATCTTCCCCTTTTAATTTCGTTTCGACTAACAGATCGACGCGATACTTTTCCCCTGCCGTTACATCGGTGAACAGTTCTTCAGATAAAAAGGACAAATGCTGAAAATCAATATACTCGTACATTTCGGGGAAAAAGAGAAGAATAAACTCTTCAAAAAATGCTTGGATCAACTCTTTGAACAAGCGGTCATGGTCAACAGCCATACATTCACCTCACATGTGAAAATTCACATACGTTATTCGACAACATGTGCGAAATTCCTGCATGGGATAAAACAAAAACAGAGAGCCAAGCAATGACTCTCTGCTTCTACAAATCCCAGCAACCCTTAGAGAGTGGCGGGCAAGCAACCCTTTCATATCACACAAACGGCAATGCCCGTTCATGCTGCGAACGCGGGTGAATCAACCCGCGGTTATGGAAAGTAGAGCTCAAATCGGAGTAATGGATCGTAATCGGCAAGCGTGTCTTCAGCATGGAATGAATATGCATAAACGATAGCTTATATACATCAGAAACAATCTCATGAACAGACAGACCATTCGTTTTTTGCACAATTTTTACAAGTTGAGCCATGCCTACAGACTCTCTCGGATCTGTCGCACATAAATACGCCGTGTTTCCTTTTGAATAGTATATTCCTTGCTTTGTCACCCATTTTTTATTTGAATAAATAGCCATTCTTCTTCGCGGTTTTTTTATGATTTCTACAAAATCAAAAGGAATTTGAAATGATCGCAAATAAGCTTGCAAAAAATCTAGATCCTCCCGACAAATACCATCGCGGTGAAAAGTAATATGCCGCGGCTTCGCTCCATATATTTGTTCGTAGCTGTATATGCTTTCATTCACAATCTCTTCCATTGTAGAATTGGCGATGGTTTCCCCCGCTTCCGCTGTAGCCACTGATTTTTGTTTAATGATTTTCCCATCGCGTCCAATAACTTGAATGATCCCAGAGGCATGCTTTCCGTGTTCATGGCTGACATCCAAGCCAATGAAGCAATCTGAATGCATCGGGCTGGCCAAGATCCAAGGCTGAACTCCTGCCTTGGCATAAATCCCCAGCAAAATATTATAGTAGTGAAAGATATTATTTTCCGTAACTAAAGAAGAAGTGAACCCAACAAATTGCGTCATCAAGTCTTCTTTTCCGCCAAATTCTTTTTTAATCGTAACGTAGGCGCGATCAATATTTTCTTCTGTTCCAATGACCACTACTACTGTTCCGCGGAACTGGTCAGTAATGGATTTCAAATGATACGACAGGTTATCTTGCTTAAAAAAGTCTTTTGGCAATTGACCGTATAGTTGGCGAGGCTGATCGGAAATATTAAGCTTTACACCAAGCGCTTCAGACATTGATTCTAGCTTTTTTACAAAACATCCTACTTCTTTTCGCTTTTGTGGGTCATAGTTCAGCTCTGGATCGACGAAAAAACTGACGGCTACACTGCTCGGTTCATACACTCCCGACTGCTTAAGCCCTCTATAAATCTCATTTGTTTTATATCCTTGTCCAAACTCCATTATCGGGGAATCCAACTCATTAACATCATAGCCTAGGTTAACCGCCCGCACATTTTCTTTTTTGAACGTCAACACTTGTTGTTGCCTAAGCAAGCGGAACATTTCTGTATAAAGCTTAGACATTTTTTCATTTGGTGACAGCTTAATCAGGCGATTCACTTCCTTCGTCATCGATGGCAGCAATTGCTCATATGAACAAGTTAATTTTAGCAAATGGGGCAAATAAGGAAGAAGATGACCGTCTCTGCTTTTTACATGTACGACCGGTGTTTTTTCATGAACTCCTTTTAGCTTCCACAGTTCATTTTTTTCTAAGTAATAATCAATGACACTTTGTTGTAAAAACGGACTTTTTTGCCCGGCTGTATAGTCAGCCATCCCCACAAAAGTGTAATAGTATGCCCGCCTATTAAATGGATCGACAACCTCCATTCCTTCTTTGAGAAGCGATGGATCATTATTGATCACATCTTGCAATGTTTTTCGATATTCAAAACGGTGCTGATAATCAAAACCGACGAAAATATCTCCATTTTCTTCAACTGAAAAGGAAATATAGATCGCCGGATGAATGCTAATTTCACCGACATGCATAGACTGTTCATTGGCTAAACGGAATAAGTCGTTATCCATCTTATAGCTGCTTTTACAACGATTCTCTAATTCTTTCTTTAATAATCTTTCCAAAATTGTTCTTTCCATAGGTAAAGAACATTGAATGGGCCGATGTTCGTGCTGAATATAACGATGATCTCCCCAATGACAAATCTCTTCAAACGATGCTATATACTGTCCATGCGCCGCCACCGTTATGTACGAATTTAGCTTTCTCAGTTCATAAGCGATCGAATGGGCATAAGAATATTTTTCGTGCGGATTAGATAAAGGAACCGTATAAAGATGAATGGCAATATCCGACGCTTTTTCATCCGCTTTACATTCAGAAAAATAATAATGGTTCACAATCTCACCGCCTTTCCAAATTGATCCATTCTATATTATATCATCATCTCTTGAAATTATAGTGGAAATAGAACGACTTGAAAAAAAATCTGAATTATGTTCACAAAAACACATCTCCTTAGGAATAAGATACAAAAAAGAATAGGCTAAAAGATTATCCAGGTTTTAATAAAAATTTCAACAATTATTTAAATTGTTGTAAAATAACAGGGGGGGATAATACTAAGAAAAGAGAAGGGGGTTCTTTCATGAGTTCTGGTCAAATCGATATTTCAAAGATGATTGAAGAGGGACAAGAAATAGCAAGCAATCAAAATGAACTTCACACATTTCGCCAATATAAAGATTTATTTATCTCCACTAAACAAGACGAAATAGATGGTTGGAGAGATCCGTTTCAAAGAGATTATGCTCGTGTTCTTCATTCTTCTTCATTTCGAAGATTACAAGGAAAGATGCAACTTCTCGGCACTCAAATAAGTGATTACTATCGCACCCGTCTTACTCATTCGCTTGAAGTGAGCCAAATCGGAACAACCATTTCTAGAAAAATAGAACATGAAGGTGTTAAAGTAAACTCGGCATTGGTTGCGATGGCATGTTTGGCACATGACATTGGCAATCCACCATTCGGTCATTATGCAGAAAAAGAGTTAAATAAATTAATGAAAGACGATGGAGGATTTGAAGGAAATGCACAGACACTCCGCATTCTTTGCAAATTAGAAAAGAAAAGCTCTCATTATGATGGTCTGAACTTAACAAAAGCAGCTTTATATTCCGTTGTCAAATATGGCGTTTATAACACATCTCCAAAACAAATCGAAAAACAAAAATTTCTTTATAAAGAAAATAAGCAGAATTTAGAAGATAACGGAACAATGAAAATCCAAACGATAGAGGCACAAATTATGGAACTTGCAGATGACATCGCCTACTCCACTCATGACCTTGAAGATGGATTAAAATCAGGAATTTTATCGATAGACGCTGTATTAGGGCAACTTAAAGAAGAATTAAGAAAAGAGTTTCAAGAACTATTACAACAAGCATATAAAAATTGTGGTGAGACGTTTGGTGACGTTGCATTTAAATCACTCACCTCTACATTAATCGATACGTTTATTAAAGACATCGGTGTAGTGGAATTAACTGAAGAACAACGTCAACGGAAAGGCACCTCCTTTAAATACGGCTTAGGATTGCGAACAAAAGCAAAGTTAATGGACGGATTAAAAAATGCTGTAAGGGAGATTCTCATCGAAAAACCAACTGTAGCGTTGTATGAAATCAGAGGAGCCCAGATAGTCAATCGCTTGTTTGAGCTCTTAAATGATGACAAATATGAAAGACTACTTCCTCCTGAGTATCGAGCCTTAATTCAAAACGGGGAACCAAAAAAGCGTGTTGTATGCGATTATATAGCTGGAATGACAGATCATTACGCTGAACAACTTTACAAACAATACTTTGGAGATCCAAATACATTGAAAATATAAAAATAACAGATAGGCAAGCCTGCTGCTTGGCTTGCTTATCTGTTTAGATAATAAAATTAATTCTTTCTATACACTGCCTCTAATCCCTTAATCGTCTTATTCGAATCTACATCATCATGTGGAATTAATAAATATACCCATTCTTTTCCGTTGTTTTGACGAGCATGATCGGATGCATATTTGCACCAGGTGATAGCCGCTTGTGCTTTCTGCGCTACTTCTCGATCTTCTTCGATTCTGTTTGTTGCTTTGATTTCACATAAATACATTTTCTCTTCTGTTTCTACAATAAAATCCGGGATATATGCTTGTGTTTGATTATAATAAATTTTAATATGGTTTTTCGTTGGCTTCAGCCATTTTAAAACGGATGGATCATTTTCGCAAATGACCGCAAATCTTCGCTCCGCATCAGATTCAAATTTTTGTGTTCGATATAAACATTTTTTAAATCCGCCAAAACACATGTTTCGAATCGCCGCTTTATTTGCTACTGGTTGGCGAAAATCGCGCACTTCTTCATTGACATCTACAGTGACACTGGTATCTTTTAACGTATCAAACCCTATTCGAACAGTCACTTCATAATTCGTTTGCTCTTCATAATAATGTTCTTTCATTTGCTTATAAATCAATTCTGCCAAACGTTTTTGATTGTAAATTACTACATTTTTGACATCATCTTCCGTTTTTAAATAACTTCGAAGATAATTAATTAACTGTCCTGATAACTTATACAACAATTCAGCATGTTCTTCATAGGAAACATCTGGATAATCCATTAGATGAAAGACAAGATAATCTTCTAAACGTTCTTCCGTCATATTCGTATCTTTTTGAATCCGCAACACTTCTCTTTGATGTGTACGCAAATGTTCAATTAGAATATTTTCAGCAACAGGCTGAAATTTTGGAATTAAATCGCAGTTTAAATCAAAATCGCGGTACCCCCACGAGATTTCTCCTGTAGGTTGCACGATAATTCTCGGAATTTCCATAGTCAAATTAGGAAGTACATCAACTGCTCTTGCAACCATGCTCTCAATCATTTTTTCAGGTTCTTCCTCAAATATAGACAACTGTGATACTGTGTATGTTCCTTTCACATCGCTAACAATTTGCTGTTGTACTTCAGGATCTTTTAATTGTTTAGAACTATATAATGTGCGCTGCTTAGAAATGGCTTTTACTATTGTTTCCGCAATGTTTCTTTTCATTTCTATTTTCTTTTCGTCTTCTGGAGAAGTGGATTCCGTCGTTCCAACTAGTTCATCAATTAATGAACGTTCTACGTTTGACTCAACAGTAACTATTTTTTTCTCTGTCTGTGCCACATCACGACCGATGACAACCCCACGACGAATAATAGAAGTAGGATTATTCGCCTCATCAATAATTTCTTGGAATTTATCATGCGCAATAATCGTTAAACGATCGACTGCTGGAACTCCCGTCCGTTTTCCGTATGGGAGACGAAGTCCTCGACCGATGGACTGTTCCACTAATGTTTTGGAGTTTGCCGCACGAAGTGGGATAATCGTATATAAATTCGTTACGTCCCATCCTTCTTTTAACATGTTCACATGAATGACAATCTCCACTTTTGAATTCGGATCCTCAAGAGCAAGCAATTGCTTAATTGTTTCGTCCTTTTCTTCGCCACGCTGGTTGGAATGAACAGTAATGACTTTACCTTTATAGCGTCCTTCAAAAAAATCATCACTTTCAATGATGTTCATTAACTCTTCCGCATGATTCGTATCTTGAGCGACGATAAGAATAAACGGCTTTACTAATTTTTCGTTGTTTTCCCGAGCGTACAACTCTAGCTCTAATTTCGTTTCTTCATGGACACGGATACCGTCTTCTAATTTTAAACGTTCTAACTCTCGTTCGTTGTCGAATTTTGCTGGATTAAAATTTTCTCTCGTCGCTACAGCTGGCTCTTTCACATATCCGTCTTCCATCGCTTTATACAAAGGATAGCTATAGATTATATTTTTAAATGGTATCGTTCTGTTTCCGCTTTCCACTTGCGGCGTAGCCGTTAACTCCAGACCAAGAATCGGGTTCAGTTCATTGATCGCTTTCACCCCAGCTGATGCTCGATACCGATGCGATTCATCCATTAATAAAACAAGATCAGGAAGGGATTTTAAATAATCATAATAACTCTGTCCTAAATATTCACTTAACCGTTTAATTCTTGGCGCTTTTCCTCCTCTAACTTCGCTGTTAATCTTAGATATGTTGAAGATGTTAATGTTTACAGCTAACGGATCAGCTAAAAAGAGGGCTTGCTGATCATAGTTATCCCCTGTAATAATGTTCGGTTGTTTATTAGCAAACTCTGAAAGCCCCTTAAACACATATTTCGGTGTATTAGGCGTAAAATCTTGGATTAATTTTTCATAAATTGTTAAGTTAGGTGCTAAAACAAAGAAATTACGAATTCCTTTTGCCATATGTAAGTAAGCAATAAACGCTCCCATCAGACGTGTTTTACCGACGCCAGTGGCTAACGCAAAACAGAGCGACGGAAATTCTCGTTCAAAATCAGTAACACTAGGAAATAATGCATTAACAGCCGCTAACTTCTCTTTTAACGATTGTGGATCATTTTGTTTATCTAAGCCGAAGTGTTCAATCACTTCGGCAAGAATTTCCAATGATTCTTTTTGTGGTTTACGGAGACTAAGCCGAGATGAGATAACGTTAACGATACGATTCATGACCTCTTCCCCCTAAAATAACTCTAATTGTTCTGGTTCTTTTTCTTTCATTGGTAAGTTGTTGACATTTAAACTGTAATCGTCGCGACCAAACTCACATTTGTTTAAAATGGCTTGCGGAATTTTCTTAATCGTCACTTGCGGGAAATCCTCAACGTTAACGTTATATGCTTTACAGCAAATGAGCAATGTTTCATTTTCTTTCATTTGCTCGACGATACTTTCCACCATTTGTTGCGTGACAAGCTGTGTGGTTGTAAAGATAAAATCGTTCTCCGTAGACTGACCTTGCTTCCAAAACACTTCCGGATCCGGGTTGTACGTAAATCCTTCATGTTTACACATCGCTTCCGCCAGCATTTCGGCGTTATATTCCGGATTAATGATCCAATTTCCAAACTTATCTTTCTTCAACAAACTTGGCGCCAATTTATAATAGCGGAAACCGCCTCCGCCTTTCCAATTCACTGCTTTACTAATTCCGCCTTGATCCGTTCCATCGATGACTTTTTTCATTCGAGGAATAATATGCGTATGGCAATGCTCGCCAAGCTCAATCATAATCCATCGCCGTCCCATTTTATGCGCCACTGCACCAGTCGTTCCCGAACCGGCAAACGAATCGAGAACCCAGTCTCCTTTCTTTGTCGACATCTCAATACATCTTCTTATCAATTTTTCAGGTTTTTTACCGTTTTTAAATTTAACGCCTCCCTCATTCGCAATCCCATTCCATGGTATATCAGTCCAAAGATTAGTTAAAGGCTTAGCAGGTACTTTTTTATTATCGATTTCTTTAATTTTGGAACTATAAAAATAAATTTGTCTTCCATTAAGAACATAGATATCCTCATAACCTTCGCGTGGAATATGGTAGATTACTCCTCTATTTTTCTTAGACTCATCTCTAATCTTAACAATATTTTTTCCTGCTGCATCACTAATTGCAGTCAATTGAAATACGCTATCCGCATTATGAAGAGCAAATTCTGCTATTTTCTCGAGAAAATCCAATTTACCATATTTTAGTTTTGCTTCTTGTGCATCATTAAACCCTAGCTCTTTTGCCACAATATCTTCTAAATTTACGATTTTCCACTTTTCAAAACTTTCATTGCGATTTACTATATATTTATTATAAGAAGGATCATACTCCGATTCCACATACTGAATTTCGTAGTTATATTGGCTTCTCTCCTTTGCATACATTAATATATATTCGGTTTGCGAATATGGAGATGGATTAACTGTTTTGTGACCAGAAGGGTCAGAGGTTTTTACAACTATCATATTCAGAAAATTTCTTCTACCAAAGATCTCATCCATTAAAATACGTAAATACGCCATCTCTTTATCATCAATTTGAACAAAAATAACCCCATCTTTCGATAATAGTTTCTTTAATATTTCTAATCTTTGTTTCATTAAAGTCAACCAAATTGAATGTTCTAAACTGTCATCATAATACTCAAAAGCCGCTCCTGTATTATACGGCGGGTCAATGTAAATACACTTAATCTTTCCCGTAAACTCTTGTTCCAATGCTTTCAGCGCTAACAAATTGTCCCCATAAATAAGGCGGTTATCAAATATATCATTTTCCGACACCCGTTCTTTTGCATGATACGAAAGTTCCGGGTCTTCGAGAAGAATGCGCGGTTCGAGTTTTGGTTGTTCGTCTTTGCCAATCCATGTTAATTCTAGTTTTTGTTTTTGTGCCAATGTAATCCCTCCTGTTGCTACACGATTCTCCATTTGATTGTAAAAAGGTGCTCAGTTGCCGTTCGTTGTTCTAGTTTTTTCTCTACTTCCTCGAATAAGCGATCTTTTTGTTCATCAATTTCATCTTGCTGATCATAGAGATTTCTCCGCATCTCGTTGCGCTTCTTTTCCAATTCCTTAATTTGCTTGTTTTTTTCCAGCTTTTCAGCTAAGTTACGTGTAAGTTTTGCTTCTCGCTTCAAATGTTCAATTTCTACCGTCATTTCATCTATATCTTTTTCAAGTTTATTTTTCAAGTCTTGCGACCACTTTTCCAGCTTTTCTAATTCAGAATCAAGATAAGCTGATGCTCTCTCCATAATCTCATTTAAAATTGCTTCTTGTTGCCCTTCGCTAATCCGGCGAAGCGTATTTCGAATCGAATCAGAAATTTCCACCTCTTCTCCTTCAACAGCAGGCAGTTCAAACATTTTTTCGCACATTTCCTGATCGAGCTGTCCACCTTCTGTATCAATTGCTGAAAAAATAAGGTGCTGTTCGCTTTCTAATGACTGTACATGAAGCAAATCAAGCGATAACCAACCTTCTTTTCCAATCAATCGCTCTAAAATACTGACTTTCCCTTTATAATCCGAATAACGGAACGTAATTTCCTTCGGCAACAGTTCCCGGCTTTTTGCCTGCTCGATCCACTTTTGTGCAAGCGGATGAGAAAAACGAAAATGATGAACGTTTGGGCTGTTTTGCTTCTTTGCTTGTGATATCATTTGATATGTTTCATAATCTTTGACAAAACTTAATGTTTCATCATCAAATATTGCCTCTCTTGCTCCTTCATATTTTGATAGATTCCAAAGGTAACGTTCCATACGATTGAGGTGTAAACTTGTTTGATGATAATGATCTCTTAGTTTCTCTCTTACCTCATCATCGAAGTTTTCTAATAGATGCATACGTGTTTCTTTCATTTTTAATTGAATTTGCTCATCTAACTCGGCTTGCAAGTTTTTAAACGCTTGTTCAATTTCTTCCGCCGTGCGACACGTCTGATAAATTTGTTGAATCCGTTTTTCAAAATCGACACCGGACTCTAGCGAACCTAGCACCTCATCCGAAGAACCAAAAACCCCTTCAAACAGCCTAAATTTTTCGGAGAGAATTTCATCCACTTTTTTATCGGCTTCATTTTTACAATTTAAAAAGTTAATCACAACGACATCATGCTTTTGACCGTAACGATGACAACGTCCGATTCGCTGCTCAATCCGCTGTGGATTCCAAGGTAAATCGTAGTTAACGACTAGGCTGCAAAACTGTAAGTTAATCCCTTCTGATGCTGATTCCGTTGCAATCATAATCGACGCTTGTTCTTTAAAATATTCAACAAGCGCCGCGCGCATATCTGCTGTTTTTGATCCAGTAATTTTATCATCATGCCGATGCTTTTCTAACCATTGCTCATAAATTTGTTTTGCCTGTTCATCTTGGTTTTCGCCATTAAATAAAACAATTTTGCCAGCGTAGCCATTACGTTCAAGAAATTCACGTAAATACATCTGTGTTCGACGTGACTCTGTGAAAATAACCGCTTTTTCATTTGCGCCTAGCATTCTTAATTTTTCAAATCCTTTTTCAAGCGCAATAAGCAATGCTTCCGCTTTTGAATTTTCTTTAATTGATTTTGCTAGAGAATAATATTGTTCTAATTCTTCTTTTTCCTCTTGAATAAGACGCTTCATTTCATCTGGCGATAATTTGTCTATGTATGATGGCTGATCGTCTTCTTCCCACTCTTCCACCGTATCATCAAATTCGTCAACATCAGCGTAAACATCAGAGTGTTCTACAGTTATCTCTGTTTTTCCGCTATCTAATTGTTCTAACAATTGCTCAAGCCTTTTGATGAGAGAAAGCAATGTATCGGAAATAGCAAACGAAGAAGAAGCTAACAATTTGCGAACAACAAGCGTCATTAATGCCCGTTGGCTTGCCGGTAACGCAAAAAGATGTTCTCTTTGTAAATATGCCGATACTTTTTCATACAGTTCCCATTCCTCATTCGTTGGCATAAACTCTTGAGTGATAGGAATACGCTGTGTATAATTCACGTACTCAGTCACTTGCCGTCTTAATGTACGATGGCAAACAGGCTTAATTCGTTGTTTCAAATCAATAAAATCCATTTCCGACATTTCTTTCGTTCCTCGGGAAAACTGGCGTCTAAACGTCGTTTCATCACCAAAAATATGCGGATCAATAAAACTGATAAGTCCATATAATTCCATTAACGAGTTTTGCAACGGCGTAGCCGTCAATAAAATTTTGGGATAACCAGCTGTAGCTTCTCTTAACGTGCGAGCAATTTTATTTGATTTTTTGTATACATTTCGCATGCGATGTGCTTCATCAAAAACGATTAGATTCCAGTTGACCTTTCGTATCATATCCGCTTTATTTCGAGCGTACGGATAAGAAGTAATCACAATTTGATCTTGTTGCAAAAAAGGATTACGGTGACCGGAACGTACCATTTCGTTGAAGTTCTTGCTTTCTAATATAATGGATGGGATATAAAACTTTTCCCATAGTTCCTGATGCCATTGTTTTCTTAGCGGAGGCGGTACGATAATAAGGATATTTCGCTTTCGTTCTGCCCACAATTGACTAATAATCAATCCCGCTTCAATCGTTTTTCCTAGTCCTACTTCATCCGCTAAAATCGCTCCTCTCTCCAATGGAGCACGAAAGGCAAATAATGCTGCTTCCACTTGATGTGGGTTTAAATCGACCGTAGCATTAATGAGAGATTGGCTTAACCGTCCTATCGAATTTGAAGCGTTTTGTTTTGTCAGTTCGTAAGCAAAGTATTTGCTTTGATATGACGTTATCATTAACTAGCCCCCCAAATATAAAGTCCCAACGTTACTCGCATGCCGGACGTTATCTATATTTCTATTATATTCGACGTTATCTTACAATAACAGACATTTGACAACATATGACAATGTTCTCCTAAGGTCCCATGGCTCTCTCACTGTTATCTTCAATTTATTAAAAAATGTTGGTTCATCACCAAATTTTGTGATTTAGTGACAAAAAAGAGAAAGCACTGACGAGATCCTGGCAATAATGTTAGCGGTGAAATCAACATTAAGGAGGTCTCGTAAGTGCTTTCGATACCACTAGGATTGCCAGAATTTAAAGTGATTAAACAAGAACTTCTTTCCTATGGTTATGCGATTCATGTAGAGAAAACAGAGACACAGGAACGCTGCCCTCATTGTGGGTTTGCCACTTCCTCTGTCCACGACAGACGGACAAGAAAAGTACGGGATTTGGCGATTTTCCATCAACCGGTGTACTTGTTCGTAAAGGTAAAGCGCTATCGGTGCTGGAATTGTTCCCAAGTGTTTTCCGCCTCTTTGGAATCGATTCAACCCAATCAACACTACACCAATCGATTTTGTGAGTACTTGTATGAACTTTGTGAAGGCTCCACCATTCAAGAGGTTAGCCGAAAGCACCGCATCCCATATACGACATTGGAGCGCATCTATTACTTCATTGCATCGAAAAAAGCAAAAGAGCGTCAAACAGCGATAGAAGCATCTTCTCAAGAAGAGATGGTGCTTAGCTTAGATGAAATCGCGGTAAAAAAGGGACATCAGTATGAAACCGTATTGATGGATGCCAAAGCCGGATCGGTCATGGGAATGCATGCCGATCGCCAATGTGACTCCGCCCTCCACTTGTTGAGCCAAAATGTCCTGTCGAAAGAAAGGGTCCAAACGGTGATTCTTGACATGTGGGAACCTTATCATAAGGCGGTTCGCGCCCTGTTTCCATCTGCTTCGATTGTCATCGATAAGTACCATGTGATTCAAAAAGTGACACAAGCCTTGGATCAAGCAAGAAAGGAATTTCCTCCATTGAAAAAGGCTCGATATCTTCTCTTAAAAGGCTGTGAAAAGCTTCGTAAGGACCAACGGCTTCGATTGGACGATATCTTGGAGGAGTATCCGGTACTTTCCATTGCTTATTATCTGAAAGAGTTGTTTCGGGATTTTTACCGAACCGATGGATATAACGAAGCAAAGGAACGCTTGGAAGAATGGATTCAGTTAGCCAAACAGAGCCCTTTTGCTTCTTTTCAGGAAGCAGCCAACACGCTTGAAAGGTGGAAGGAGCCGATTCTTTCCTACTTTTTGTGCCCATATACCAATGCCCGAATCGAGGGGACGAATCACAAGATCAAAAACATCAAACGCCGGGCATATGGCTATCGAAATCGAGAACGGTTTCGTTTGCGTGTATTTCTGGAGTGTACAGGGAACACTACAGGTAGTCAGGCTGCTTAAGCGCTCTCTTCTTCCGCTATCGGTATGATAGTTGGTAGAATGGAACCCGTCAAGGAAAGCACTTGACTGTTTCCATTCTACCAACTTCGTGGTCTGTATGCGGAAGAAGGATCCTGACTGATGAACCGATTTCATCCAGCTAACATATTTCTGGGGTTGAGTGGAAATCACAGAAAATGGTGAAGACCCAAAATGTTTATCCGCTTCTTTCATTTCTCCTAATAATTTTTTGTTCTTGATTTACTCAATGATAGTATAACGATTGACATCTATAGTTTAAAGTAATACTGAACGTGTTGCAAAACGCATAACCAATGCATAATGTACATAAAAAATCCACCACCTTGGAAGGTCATATACAGTGACCAAAAAAACAAGGGGTGAACACGATCATGATTCCAATTGGAACAGCGAACATGAATCTAACAAATCACCAAAACTTTTTCAACTTTATAATTCAGTATATTTCTTTTTTGACCCAAACGACTTCTCAATCGGATACTTTTGTTCATTTTTCTTTATTTTATCAACAACAGCTTTTTCCAGGTCAATTCCTAATTCGTGTGATAATAGGAGCGCATAAATGACTACATCGGCAATTTCGTCTTTTATATTTTCCAAGTTTGTTTTTACAGCTTCTTCGCTGCTTTTCCATTGAAAATTTTCCAGCAACTCTCCTGCTTCCAGGCATAATGAAATCGCTAAGTCTTTTGGGGTATGAAACTGTTTCCAATTACGCGCATCGCGAAATTCAATGATTTTTTGCTGCAAGTGTTTCATGATTATTACCTCCGTTAGTGCTATTTTTCTTTAAATGGTGTCGCTATCCATCAATCTTACCATTTCCTTAAACACCATCGACGGCTGTTTAAGCAAAGCGTCAATCGAAAGTGTTTTGCGTTTAGTTCCTCTTGTGATGACTAGTTGCTCTCCTTCGAGCTTTATGACAATATCTTTGATGCGGTACGCTGTAATTTTAGACGCTTTATCTAAGTATCGGTCATCTAGGTCAAAGCGAATGCGGTCGGACAGTCTCCGCAGCATTCTCCATAAAGTGATTTCTTCTTTCGATTTCATAAACAATTCAGGGAGTTCTTTCGCTTCTTTTAACGTATTTAAGGTAGTCATTGTGTAGACAGATATTCCGTAGCCGACCGGTCGGATAATGTCCTTTAAAAAATGCCAGCTTTCGATCTCGAATCTCACGTACTCCTCTGAACTGTTTTTTGGCAGTTCATTGATTTCGTATCGTTTTACAAACTTTACATCGGTGATCTTTCCAAAGCAAGCAACTCCATTGACCGGCGCCGCTCCTTGTTTTGGATAAAGAGCGATGTATTTCGCTTCCTGCCATCCTTTTTTCAGACGTTTGACCGGAATATGATAAAACCGGTGCTTCAGATGGGTGTGATAGTTTTGCGCGCTTGGGACCATTCCAACAAGCACTTTTTCATCGAAAGAAGACCGCCATTCTTCCATAATTCCTTGCGGCAAAATTCCTTCCTGTTGCAGTTCCTCCGGGCTTTTTTCGATCAGACGCTCGATCAATTGTTCGACTAACCGGGTCGCGTTTGGCAAAAACGGCAGCCCGCCGATATTGACTTCATTAATGCTTTTGTATAGCTTATGGTCTTGATAGCTATCCTCATCGTACCAAGGAAATAACACATAAGCGCCAAAGGCGGTTCTTTCATAAGGGCCGTTGTGGCGGACAACGAGCGAATCGCGGTAACGATGCATTGTATTGATGTCTTCTTCCATTGGACCGGGAATGTGATAACGTTTTTGGTAGCTGCTTCCCTCCACCGCGAAATCAATGCGATATTTCGCGTCGAAAATGTAATTGAACGTATAATCTTTTCCTTTCTTCTCGATCGACAACATTGTATCCGGAATTTGCGGAATGGTCGGCAGCCTTCCTTCGTATTTTTGATACGTCAAAATAATTTTTTCGCCCGTGTGCGGATGTTCGTATATCCGCTTTGCGGAACGGTTTTTTTCCAAGTTGACGAACAGCCCCGTTCGATTCACTTGAATTATGTCCTGGCTGATCAATTTATACTTTTTGCCCAACAGTTGTCCCAGCTTCAGAAACGTCCAATACTCGTACAATGTCGCCACGTCTTTGACGGACATTTGATACAGTTTTCCTTGCAGTGCAAGGCCCCGCGTCACGATTAAAAATATTTGATACGCATCGCGATATCCCGGCGCCATTTGCAAGACGAGGCTCATGATCGAACGGTCCAGTTTCCCGATCGTCCGCCAAAACGCATTGTTTGTTTTCGCTTCGAGCGCGCGTTTCATATTCATGATTTTCGCAAGCAAGTCCGGATCTGCTTCTACTTCGTATCGTTTGTTTTTCGATTGCACTTTTTCCCATAAATCGTGCAATTTATCGATTAAACGTGCCATCATCCATTTTACAAACCGGTTTTCTAGCGTATCATACGTCAATTCTTTTTTCGCTTTTAAGCCGGATACCGGCATTAGTGAACGGTGTTGAATCTTTATTCCGTTATGGACTTCACAAAATAATTGCGGTCTTTTCCGCAAATAGTTTCTTCCTTTTTGGTCCAAGCGGCCAAGCTGGTCTCCCCTCGCTTTCACATGGGTCGTCACGTGCTGATGGTGCGGCTGCCGCTCGATTTGCCGAATGGCTTGGAGGAAGTCGTGAAAATGCGCCTCCATCAGCCGGAAAAATTCGCTTCGGGAAGGAGTGCCGTCTAGTTTTGCTTTCGCCCGCTGATACGTTTTCTTAATAAAATGAAAGGCGAGATTATAAATTTCATCGCTTACTTCTTGGAGAAGCTTTTGATAGTCTTCCTTATAATTTAATTTCGTTGGAAAAATTTCGATCGTCACTTCTAATATGACTTTATCTCCATTCCGGATTTCAAATGTCGATAATCCCACTTCGTTTTGAAAATGAAGGTTTCCCATCAGTACGTATTGACT
The DNA here is from genome assembly GCF_056494105.1 of Geobacillus sp. PLS 41. NCBI lineage: Bacteria > Bacillati > Bacillota > Bacilli > Caryophanales > Anoxybacillaceae > Geobacillus > Geobacillus sp. PLS 41. The sequence goes on from NZ_CM151395.1 coordinate 2,700,386, forward strand.
GCCGATGTTGACTCGGTCGACTGCTCTTCTTAATGATGGATATTCATGATAAAACGTTAGTTCACTATCGTTTTTTGGAGAAACGATGATTTGATAAATGCCATTTTCAAAAAAGATCGGCCGGTGGCCCTCAGACCATTCCACAAGTCTTTGTTGATCAATATCAAATATCTTCACTTCAAGAATGTCTTCTCCCCTGACCAAAAACTCCATCGATTCGTGAAAGTCGAGTTTGCGGTATTGCTGGAGTCCTTTGTATTGCTCGTGATATGGCTTTCCTTTGATCACGAGCGTTAAATGTTTCGTTTCAATATGGACTAGCTCTACATCCTCACGAGCCAATCCAGAAGGAGGTAAAGCCATCGTTCGCTAACCTCCTTAACATGTGCAAAATTTTATCGGCGCTTTTTGGATATTTCGCGTATGTAAAATCAAGCAAAGCATCGTATTCCCCATTTAATTCAATGCCAGTGCAGAACGTAAATAGTTGCTCCAGGGCGCGTTGCACTCTCGCATCACTTCCAGAGACGCGCGGCAAAATTTTTTGCATCAGGCAATAGTCGAACGCCTTGTCAAATTCCATCAGCTTTCCTTCTTCGTTATACGCAAGGTAGAAACAAATTTCATCGCGGACGCGGTAGCCGATATGCGCGCCGAGCGGCGCGAGGATGCGGTTGATCTCCACGAGCTGTTTCGTCACCGTTTCAACAAGCTCTGGGCAGCGTGCGTACACATCTTTCAAATGCAAATACCGCGCCGCGAACAGCTCCTGTCCGATTGACAGGGGCGCGACGGTCGGCAAGTCGCGCAAAAAATCGAGATGGTCGAGCTGGACGCGGTTGAACTCGATCGTGTTCGCCCGGTCGAGCACTTTTTTGCTGAAGGGGTGGGTCGTCTCGTCCATGTTGACCGTGCCGATGATGTAGACGTTCGGCGGGAGAAAAAGATCGCACCCTGCTGTTTCTCTCGGCAGCAGCCGTGACGAGGTGATGCGCCCGTCTTCCCAGCGGCGGCTTTCCATGACGCTTAAGACATCGCTGAAATAATGCTCAACGCGGGCGAGGTTCATCTCATCCAACACGACGAAATACGGCTTGTCCGGATGCTTCCCCGCTTCGATGATGACGTTGGTGAGCGGCCCGGGCTTGAAATCGCCTTTAATGTCGACATAGCCAAGCAAGTCCGAGCCGTCGTGCCAATCCGGGCGGACGGGAATTAAGGTGAAGCGGCCGTTGTCTTCCGTCGCGCCGACGCTCTCGGCGAGCCATTGAACAATTTTTGTTTTCCCGGTTCCAGAAATGCCGGACAAGATGACAAACGGTTTTGTTTTTAACGATAGAAAGAGGTTGGTCACTTCCTCTTTCGTATAGTAAAACCCTTTGGCGGATATGTATGAATGAATATGCTCAACCGCCTCCCGATAGGAAAGGGCCTGCTCGGGCGGTGCCATCGGTTCTGTTCGCTCCACATACTGTCGGTAATAACCGATCATCGTTTCGAGGTCGCGCGCGAGTTGTTCATCGGATGGCAGATCGTCAAACGAATAGGCGATATACGCCGCCACCGACCGTTCGTAGTCTTTCGCCCGTTTGCTTTCGCCAAGACGGATGTCATCATTCGTCCGCACGCGTTCTTCAGCGGGAATGAGTTGGCGGATGTCCCGCTTCACCCGCTCCATTTCGTCTCTCGGCGTCTCCGTCACTCCTTGGGCGAGCGTCAAATAGAGCCGGCGCATATCTTCACTGAATAAGTAGACGATATAATACCCTCGCTGCGTCGAATCCGTCACCTCTTGATCCATCACCGCCACCCACGGCACGTCAGTCCACACCCCTTGACCGACAGAACCTTTCACCATATACCGGTCAGGCGGTAAGAAAGGCAATGTTTTCAACGCCTCTGGAATCGCTCGTGTCACCAGCTGAAACGACCGTCGCTCTTTTGACAGTTTTTCGCGTTTTTCTTGTTCGTAAATGGCCATCACTTGGCGGAAAAGATCGTGCAATGACATGGGAATAACTCCTTCGTATAGAAATGTTATTCTTCGTTTCTATTTTTCTTCTATTCTACTAAAAAAGCGGCTCTCTCAACTAGTGAGAGAGCCGCTTCTTTCGTCACGAGCAGGCGTTCTTTATGTATATACATGCAACATGAAGAGTGGACTTCTCATCACGCCCCATCCCCCAAGCGCTGCAGCACCTTCTCCGGATGTTCATGGATATAAGCCGTAAATCGATCAAAGGCTTGCATGATATCGTTTCGTTCTTTATGAAATACATTCGCCATGACAGGATCTTTCCGCCATTTCCGCAAACGCTCGATCGGGGTGAGCTACGGCGAATATGGCGGGAGATAAAGAAAAAACCCCCGCATCGCAAGGGTTTTCACTAGCGGCCCGAGAGGATAATAACCATTTACCGAAAAGTATTGATATTTCAATGTTTGAGCGAAACATTCTTTTGTGTTGTGCAAAATTTGTGCAAAATTCTTTTGAGTTGCTATCTCGTGCGAAAAGGCGGAGAGATCCGCCTTTTGTTTAGCTAAAATAAGCTATAAGTAAAACGATAACAAAGCACACCCCACCACATCACTCGGCTTCATCTTCTCCTCGACGCGATACGTTCCATACGTACCATCCACCTTCACCAGCTTTATTTCGCGAGGCGGTTCATCTTCATATGTGATGTCATCCTCCCTTTGTTTCTCGAAACTGTATGAAGCAATATCGTTCGATACAACTGTATGCGCTGTATACATTTTAATGTTCTTTTCCTCAAGCATTGAACTCAAAGTGAGTGCCACTCTACATTCCCTGCCTCAATAATGATGATGTTCACCCCATCGGTTACTATTTTAACTTTTTCAAGCGATGGAGTTTCGGAAATAAGCACCGCTTCCAATATTTCATCAGCATCAAAGTCTTTAACGCAATCTGTTTCAAAATATGTTACATCTTCAAAAACAATGAATCCCTCAATCATTTCAGGATCTTTAGTTTCGTCATAATCAAATTGCTGCCATTTACATAACTCAGTTTCAATAGATACTCTTTTTGTAGTGGAATCATATTCCACATTATTAATTAAACTCCCATGTAAATTATATCTTTTAAGAAAATCAGATATTCTCATCATTTCTTCCCCCTATTAATCACAATATGCGAAGCTTTTGATCCCTTTGCCACCGGGTTACCATTTATGTCCAAATACATATCATTTTTTCCTGTGGCATTAGGATTATATATATGATAATGATCTTTCCCTTCATAACCACTTGCTCCTGGCGTTGCTGGGTCAAATCTAACTTTTAGACCCGTTACAGGGTCTTTATATTCTCTCATTTTAGTATTTGCTTTCATTCTTGGATCAGTTACATCCTGCCATCCCCTCTTCAATAAATCTTTAGGATTTTCCGGTAAAGATCTAATAACAGAATGTACTGCTTCTCTAGCAAAAAATTGCAAATCAAGCCTCAACAATACTTTACTCCCCATTTTACTCAGTTTAACACCCTCATTTACAACTTTACCACCTGGAATAAAGCTTAGGGAAGCAATCAATTTATCTATTGTACTAGCATTGCCATCCAATAAAGTTTTAATATCATCACCAATGATGAAATCAAATCCTAATTTAGCAATTTCTTTTAAAGATTTCACCACTTCTTCCCATGTAGAATCTTTAGAATGAACCTTGTTTTCCAATGCTTTATACTTATTCTCAACAATCGTTTTTTGATTATAATAAATTTTTTGCTGCATGGCGTGCTCGATAGCATGATAAGTGCTTTTTCCCGCCAAGCCATCCGCTGTCAACCCATGCGCTTTTTGAAAGCTTTTCACTGCCTCTGCTGTTTGTTTACCGTAAATACCATCAACAGCTCCGACGTTATACCCCAATCGTTGAAGCTTAGCCTGCAAATCTTTTACGGCTTGTCCCCGATCTCCTTCCCTAAGCGTCTGACCTGTCCAACGATCATCGCTACCTGATGAGTTTGATCGGGACACTGTTGTTTGTGTTCTCACATACTCTTGTAGAGCTTGGTACGTTTGTTTCCCCGCAATTCCATCGGCCGTGATTCCAACCTTCTTCTGAAATTCCTTCACAGCCTTCTCTGTATTTGCTCCGTAAACTCCATCAATTCCCCCGGGATTAAATCCGGCTTTATAAAGCCAAGATTGCAATGTCTTCACATAATCATTTCGATCACCTCTTTTCAGCGTTTGCCCACTCCATAGATAATTTGTATAATTTGATGGATAATAGATGATTCTGCTAGTCCCATCTACAACGTACATCATTGAGCCCCCCATTTCAAAGCTTTATCCATTAATTTCAATAGTAATCAATTTTGATCAAAAAGATTGTCGAATTTTGTATTAAAATAAAAAAATCCCCACTCTAAAGGTGGAGATTCGTAATCATCATTCCATATCATACGGCCGGTATTTCTTGCGCAACGCCTCCAATTCTTTTTTCTTTTCCTCGATGTCGCTTCTTAAAAACAAACTGTCGCCGCGTAGCTTTTTGATCGGATTTAACTTGCCGCCCGCAATCATCTGACTCACTCTTTGACGTGTGACACCAAGAATTTCAACTACTTCAGAAGTCGTGAGGACTTCATTTCGAATGAAGTCCTCTACCTCTTTCCGATTTTTTAAATGATACTCCATCATTCATCCCCTTCGAATTTCAGTTTGTATTTGATGACGACGATCACGATCCAGACGATCCCTAATCCCAATGTGATCCATCTTAAAAACGTCATGTCATCAAAATCAATTTCACTAAGCCAGGAGAGATACAGCATAAGGAAAAACCAGTCTGTTGCATCTGTCTTTTTCAACCATTTCATATGGAATTTGTGTGGAAGAACGGATATAATAGTTGTGAGAGGGTGAGGTTGGGGAGAACCCCACCCCCTCGTCCGCTTACTGTCGCTTGCGGCGGCGGTCGAACCAGTCTAGGATGTCGAGGACATTTTTGATTAGCGCCGCCAAAGCCGCAAGCGTAACAATGATGTCTTTGATTGCCGCCTCTTATCCCTTTCGTTTATTCCAATATCGTCGGTCGCTCTCGACCATTTTTTTATATATTCCCATAGCTTTGGACGATTTTCTCCACCGTGATCGTATGAACTCATCCTGAATTTATGTGTTTGAGTTCCATTTAACTCGACGTCTAAATCGTGCAAAATCCGATGTGCATACACCAAACCCGTTTTATCTTATACATGTCATTTTGGATCTTCGCCAAAAGTGGTACTTGACTGTTTCTAGAATAGAAGGGAATGAAGCAAAAAGGATTCCGCCAAGTTGATCTGGCAATGGAGGAACTGCATCATGCCAAATAGCCGTGCAAAATTCGTGCAAAATTTTTTCAAATTCTATCGTATTTTTTCGGATTCCAAAAAAATAGAAAATGACTGCAAACGCAGTCGTATCAAGGGGTTTAAGAATTTTAATCCGAACTAGTCGGATCGTTGGAACGGCCCCGAGAGGATTCGAACCTCCGACGCACGGTTTAGGAAACCGACGCTCTATCCACTGAGCTACGGGGCCATGATAAGAATGTACACCTAAGCGCTGGGACGGCTAGGGGAGAGACTCCATCCCCTCGAGACGTCGAGAATTCCGATTGTTTGATCCGTTCCTGGTTTTTTGAGGAAAAACATCGAAACGAGACCGCTCCTTGCCTTTGGCGCTGTGCAACCGATCAAACGCGCGGCCAGTTTGAGAATATGTTCATTGTTTGGTTGCCAGTGAACTGGGGGCAGGCTCTAGTCATGTTTGTTGATGCATACCGTTTATGGCGTGTCAGACGGGTATATTATAACTGATTTTTTGCTGTTTTAAAAGGTTAAATGGACAAGGAAAAGTTTTGCAAGTGCATAGAATGGCAAAGGATGCTTATGCTACACTAAGGGTAAGGGGATTGGCAAGGGAAGCGGCCCATACACCGTTTTTCGTCGAATCGTCTAGAAAGGCCGACGAGGAATGAAAAAGGCGGCTCATCCCCATTATTTTTTTCAATTAGGGAAGCCTTGTCAGATCTGTCCCCCTTTCTGATGAACTGCCACCGGTTCAAGCAAAAAACAAATTTTTCACCAGCTCTCTAGGAGGTTGGTGATTTACTTGCGCAACCGCTTCTGGAAATCGGTTCTCAAGTAGAAAAAACTTGTTGCATCAGCCTCTATGTTCGCGCGTTCAATCATCGATCAAGTCAAACAGTGGTTTTTCACCAACCTTCTAGAGGCGGCATCAGGCCGCAAAGTGTTGATCTGTCAATATGACTCAAGGGAGGAATGGAACGATGAACCCCCCTGCCCTGTTTCTCGCCCACGGTTCGCCGATGTTGGCGATCGAAGACAATGCGTATACGGCGTTTTTGAAAAAGCTTGGGGAAGGAATTCGCCCGCAGGCGGTCGTCATCTTTACAGCGCATTGGATGACGCGCCAACCGACGGTTTCGGCGGTTGAGGGGACGTATGACATGATTTATGATTTTTCCGGGTTTCCGCGCGAGCTGTATGAAGTGGTTTATCCGGCGCGCGGGTCGGTCGAGTGGGCGGAGCGCGTGCGCGAGCGTCTCGCTGGTGTGGCGGAAGTGGCCGTTGATTCCACGCGCGGGCTGGATCACGGTTCTTGGGTGTTGTTGCACCGCCTATTTCCCAACGCTGACATCCCGATTGTGCAAGCGTCGGTCGTGCCGTGGTGGACGCCGAAGCAATTGTTCCAGCTTGGTGAGGCGCTGCGTCCATTGCGTGACGAAGGATTGATGGTCATCGGCAGCGGCGGGACGGTGCACAATTTGATGGCGCTCCGTTGGGAAGGGCATGCGGAGGCAGAAAGCTGGGCGGCCGCTTTTGATGACTGGCTGTTGCGCGAGTCAGCCGCCCGCAGTGAGGATGTATTCCATTATGAAGAAAAAGCACCTTACGCCAAGCAGGCCGTACCGACCCCCGAACACCTCGCGCCGTATTGGATCGCTTACGGCGCAGGCGATCGCGACCAAGCGCCGCGCGTGTTGTTCCGAGAATATCAATATGGAAGCTTAAGCCTCATGGCTGTGTCTTTTTAAAAGGCCCGCCTCCGACGCCACCGCGTGGGGACGGGCCGTTTCTTTGAGACAAAGCAGCGTTCTCATTTGCCACAGCACTTTTTATACTTTTTCCCGCTGCCGCACGGACATGGGTCGTTACGGCCGATTTTTCGCTCTTTTCGGCGGTATGGGATGTTGGTCGGCCGCGGAGGTGTTTGCAGCACGGCTTGAAAATGGCGATACCGCTGCTCGGCAATGGCTTTCCACGTTTCCAGCTTCGGGTGATCGATCTCTAGAATCGTATAATAGGCGTACGCGTTCTGTTCGACATCAATCATCCAAGAACGCCCTCGTTTTTCCGCTCTTTTTACATACTGCTCTACTTCTGGGAGCGCCTCTTTATCCAGCTGATGGCAAAGCGCCTCAAAGCAAAATGCTTGGAGGTCATCATCGCGCTGTTTGGAAAAGACTTCTCGCAATACACGCACGGCCTGTTTAGATTTGATGTTGGCGAGCACATGAATAGCGGACAGCGCCGTGTCTTCCTGAAACGCATATGGGCGCACCGCTTCGATCGTTTCTTCACGTTGGAACATCGATAAGGTGGAAACGGCTTGATCAACAAGCACATCACCGTCTTGTTGTTCCAACAGTCGGGCGAGGCGGGGAATATATTCAGCGGCGCCGACGAGCGAGACCGCATACACCGCCAAAATGCCGTCATACGAAAACCAAGGCTGTTGCTCGTTTTTCATCCATGTCAGACCGATATCTTCCTTCGTCATCCATCCGCGTTCAACGAGAATGCGCACGGCTTGCTTGGCTACTAAAAACCAATCGTGATTGTGAAACTCTTCCTCGTGCAAATGCGAAAGCACTGAAAAATAGTGTTCCCATACGTCATCTTCCGTTCCTTCTAAAGCAAGGCGGACAGCTCGCTGCCAAGACCGCGGGAAGTGAGGGAGCAGCTGTTCTCCGTATTTTTCGAGCTGGGCGGCTGGAAACGGGAAAAACCAACGGATGTACTTCGCTGCATCTTTCATGCTCAACAACTGCTCAAGCGCTCGGTCGGTCAACGGCTGTTTGGAGATGCCGTGCAAAATCATCCTCCGTGTTTCTTCGTTGTCCGCCGTTACAGCCTCATCCACCAAACGCTCCACAAGCGCGGCTGGAATATCCGGATACTCTTCGATTGCGTCAAACGCAAACTGGCGGAGGACAGGATGGTCGCTAAACAAATGCGGCTCGATTGTTTGAATAAAGGACATGATCACACCTTCTTTTTTCTGAAATTTCACCCCCGTCGCTGACAGAATATCGACATTCAACCTCCTCGCGACGGGCTTGCGGGTTCTTCCTTCATACATGGAACACAAGCAGCGGCCGATGCGATGGAAATGGGCAGCCAAAGGAGCTCTTGGTCATTTCAAACATCACAGCATCTCCTCCTCTATCATAGACAAAATCCGCTTGATTTGAAACCGTTTTTCCTTCTCGCAAACTCGCTTGTTTGATATACTAGAAGTGGAAGGAGGTGAAGAGGGTGGAAGAAAAAACGATATTGGCGCAAATTTTGCAAGTGCTTGACTTGTACGCGTCCGATATGCGCAAGCAGTTCGAAGCGCTCCATGAGAAATTCGACTCGCTTCAACGCCAAGTCCAAGCGTTGAGCGAACAAACGAACACGATGAACAAACGCATCGAAGACATGGACAAGCGCATCGAAGACATGGACAAGCGCATGGAAGGAATGAATGGACGTGTGGAAGGAATGGACGGACGCATCGAGGAGATGGATGGACGGTTTGAGCGGCAGATCGCCCAGTTGGAGCGCACCGTGAATGAACGGTTCGAACGGCTCGAAGCGAAACTCGGCCACATCCGCGTCGAACTAGTTGAAACACAAGAAACGGTCGACTTCCACTCCGTCAAAATCGCCCAGCACGATCGAAAAATCCGCCATTTGCTTCACGCTCGATAAATCCTCCACTGCCATCATGCCCCCGCCCTGATGGAAGGGCGGGGGCGTTCGCATCAAGAAAGCTCTCGGGCAAGGTCGGCCGCCAAGGCGGCGTTGTTTTTCACTAAGGCGATGTTTGCTTGCAAGCTTTTGCCTCCGGTTAACGTTTTCACACGGTCAAGCAAAAACGGGGTGACCGATTTTCCGGTGATGTGCTGCTTTTCTGCTTCCTTGAGCGCTTGTTCGATGATGGCGGTGATATACGACTCCTCGAGCTCCTCTTCTTTTGGGACGGGATTGGCGATCACAACACCGCCGTTTAACCCAAGCTTCCATTTCGTTTCGAGGAACTGGGCGATCTCTTTGGCGCTGTCGAGGCGATAGTCGACGCGAAACGGGCTCGTCCGCGAATAGAACGCCGGCAGGACGTCCGTCTGATAGCCGATGACCGGAACGCCGTGCGTCTCGAGGTATTCAAGCGTCAAGCCTAAATCCAAAATTGATTTCGCCCCGGCGCAGACGACCGCGACATTTGTGCGCGCCAGTTCCTGCAAGTCAGCCGAGATGTCCATCGTCTGTTCGGCGCCGCGGTGCACGCCGCCGATGCCGCCGGTCGCAAATACGCGGATGCCCGCCATCTCAGCGCAAATCATCGTCCCCGCCACGGTCGTCGCCCCGTGTTTCTTCATGGCGACGACATACGGCAAGTCGCGGCGGCTCACTTTTTCTACATCGTGGCTTGTCCCGAGCTGTTCAAGTTCCCCTTCTGTCAATCCAATTTTAATTTTTCCATTAAAAATCGCGATCGTCGCCGGCACGGCGCCGCGGTCGCGGATGATCCGCTCGACGTCTTTCGCCGTCTGCACGTTTTCCGGATACGGCATGCCATGCGAGATGATCGTTGATTCTAAAGCGACAATCGGCTTTTTTTCGGCCTTCGCTTGAGCGACTTCTTCGGAAAAGACGAGAAAATCATTCATATCACTTCGTTCCCCCTTCGCAAAAATACCGCGCATAGGCGGCTTGCAACAGGTGTTCATTCAAAGCGGGATGCACCGTTTCGGCCGTTTGCAGCGTAAGCGCCGCGCTGCTCATCCCAAAGCGGCAGGCGTCTTCCACCGTATGTCCGCCTAAGACGCCGTACAAAAATCCAGCCGCAAAGGCGTCGCCCGCTCCGGTGGCGTCGGTGACCTCAACCTTCGGCGCCGCAATCGCTCCTGTTTCCCCTTGCTTGGTGGCGTACGCGACGCCCTCAGCCCCGCGCGTGATGATGACATTTTCCACTCCCAAACGAAAAAGCGATTCGATCGCATCATCAAGGCGGCGTTTCCCCGCAAGCGCCATGGCCTCCGCCTGATTCGTGACAAGCCAAGTGACACCGGAAAGAACCGTCGGCAACCGCTTCACTTTGGGCACGGACACAGTCACGACGCAAAGCGGAAGGCGGTCTTGGCGGCACTGCTCGATCACCCATGAGATGACATCAGGCGGAAAATTCGTATCGAGCACGACAGTGGAAATCGGACCGAATTTCAACCATCGCTGCTTCATCCACTCGTTTCCCACTGTATCTTGAACGCTCTCCCATTTACACCTTCTGTTTTGTTAAGGCAAGAGGAAGAGCGATGACAAATACCGATTCATCCCCCACTTACGCTCACACGTGGAAGTGGGGGTCTTCTCGGTTCAGGATGATAAATGGCCATACCCGCCAAGGCGAGAACCATCTCGCCGCGTTCATCGAGCACCGCTGTATACGTCCCGGTGTTCGCTTTTGGCGTTCGCACGATGAAGCTCGTATTGACATATCGGCTCGTCACGTCAATGAGCCACTGTCCATCGTGATCATCGCCAACGGCGCTGACGAGCGAAACAGGTTGAGCAAGCCGCCCTAAGTTTTCCGCCACGTTTCTCGCCACCCCGCCCGCGGTTTGCGTCGTGGTGACGGGATGGGACGTGCCAAGCTGAAACGGCACAAGCAACCGCGCTTTCCGATCGACATTCGCCCCGCCGATGCAGACGATCGAGGCCGCTTTCCCCATGCCTTTCCCCCTCTCTTCCAATGATCGCAGCCGCGCGATCCCGCCTCTTTCCAAACGGAGAAAACGATTTCAAAAAAGCGGACAGCTACACGCTTCGAAGCCTCACCACCCATTGTACCACATACCGCCTGGCAAGAACGGCATAAAGAAGGCACCCCGTCAAAACGACGGGATGCCAACTTTCGGACACTTAGTTTTTGTACGCGCAATACGGACGCAGTTTGACGCCGATCAGGCTGCCGAGGAAAGCAAAGACAAACCACGCCCAGCCGTGGGCGCTGAATGACGCAATGCCGCCGAAATACGCGCCGATATTGCAGCCGAACGCCAGCCGGGCGCCGTATCCCATCATCAGGCCGCCGATCAGCGCACCGATCGTCATGCGCGTCGGACGCTTCCACTGAATCGGTTTTGTATAGCGGCCCGCAAGCGCTGCCGCCAATAAGGCGCCGACCATCAAGCTGATGTCCATCACGGTCGTTGTATCGTAGTAGAGTGGATTCGCGAGCGCCTGCCGTTTCGCTTCATCTTGCCAGTACGCCCAAGCAGTCGGATCGACGCCAAACAGCTGCACGAACTTCGCCCCCCAAAGGGCGAAGGCGGACGTAATGCCCCACGGCTTACCGCTAATCATCAGCACAAGCGCGTTCGTTACAGCCAAGAGCAACGCCCCGACCAGAAGCGACCATGGCCCTTTGTAAATCGCTTTCCAGCCATGACGGTTCTCAAGCGATGTAGCAACGAGTTGGCCATAGCGCCGTTTTTCCGCCACGGTCACCACATAGTAGACCGCTGCCAACAAAACCAACTGAAGCAAAAACCCTCCCAAGGCGCCGAACTCGCCAATGAACGAGAACGGCTTCCATTGCGGCATCTTCGCCCACACGTCAAAGTGGGTCGTCGCAATGACTGAGCCAGCGATGAACCCGATGAGCGTCACGATGCCGTTTGCATCGCCTCCGCCGATATGGTACAACGTCCCGGACGCGCAGCCGTCGCCAAGCTGCATGCCGATGCCAAACAGGAAGGCGCCGACGATGACTGATACCCCCACGCCAAATACATACCCTGACACCGGGTGCCCGAGCGCCGAACCTTTCACGAGCAACGGCAAAAACAACGCGCTGGCCACAGCCATCATGATCATCTGTGCCCGAATGCCTTCCCCTTGGCGGTACAAAATGAATTTCCGCCAGGCCGAAGTAAAACCGAAATGGGCCTGATAAAGCACAAAACCGCCGAACGCTCCCAACAAATATAACAGCGCTTGTTGCCAGGACACACGGCTGTATAAGAACAATGCTCCACCGATTAACACGAAGCAGGAGACTGCAATGATCCATGCCGTCGGATTTTTCGGGGCGTTCGCCGCCTGTTTCGCGCGAACGTCTTGTTGCGCAGTCATTTCCATGGTGCATATCCCCCTTTTCTTTCCCCATTGTTAATATACTCTATAATAATATAAAACAGATTGATTTTCTATGATTTAGATATAAAAATTTCACGTATGAACTTATGGTATAATGTAGAGGATCACATTTCGAGAAAGGAGATTCACATGTGGAACGAATTTAAAAAATTCGCCATCCGCGGCAATGTCATCGATTTAGCCGTTGGGGTGATCATCGGCGGGGCGTTTGGCAAAATCGTTTCCTCGCTCGTCAATGACATCATCATGCCGCTTGTCGGGCTGATTCTAGGCGGCATCAATTTCAGCGATTTGTCTTGGAAAGTCGGCAAAGCGGAAGTGAAATATGGGGCGTTTATCCAAACAGTCGTCGATTTTTTGATCATCGCGTTTTCGATTTTCCTGTTTGTGAAATTGATCAACACGCTGTATGAACGGGTGAAAAAGCAGGAAGAGGTGAAGGAAACCGCACCGACGCTGACGAAAGAGGAGGAGCTATTGACAGAAATTCGCGATTTGTTAAAGCAGCAACGGGAAACGACGTGAAAGCCTGTCTGGAAGATGGACAGGCTTTCATGGCGCTGAAACTTCTCAGTCGGGTTGATGGAATGGCGGCGAACCTGAAAATCGCAGCCGCCCCATCGATGTCCGTTTTCATCGAAGCGCCGCACTCCCGTCAAAGCAGCCAATATGCAAGCGGCGCGGTGAGGATGAGCGTTAAGACGGTGCGTTCAAACCAAATGACAAGAAGCCGCGGCAAGCTGAGCGGGATTTCCGTAGACAAAATGCATGGAATGACAGCGGAAAAGAATAGGATCGCTGATACGGATACAACAGCAATAATGAATTTCGTGACAAGCGGTGCTTCGGTGACAAGCAAGGCCGGCAAAAACATTTCTGCGATTTCGATGGCCGAAGCTTTCGCGGCCAACAGCGGTTCAGGGATTTGCAACAGAAGGGTGAATGGATAGAACAGGTAACCCAACCAGTCAAACACCGGCGTATATTCAGCGAGCAACAGCCCGATCAGTCCGACTGACATAATGGACGGCAAAATGCCCATCGTCATGATGAAGCCATCTCGCAAGTTCTCCCATATGTTTGTCCCAATCCCTTTTGACTGCTCTACCGCCCTCATCGCTTCAGCCCAAGCTTGTTTCATATAGTTGCCCGTTACTTTTTGCTCGGGATCCCCCTTGCCGTCGTAGTATTCATCGCTCATGCGGCTTAGCGGCCAAATCCGAGCGGTGAACGCTGTAACGGCAAACGTGACAAGAAATGTCACCCAAAAATACGTATTCCAGATTGGCATGAGCCCCAATGTTTTCGCCACAACGACCATAAATGTCACGGATACAGTGGAAAAGCCGGTGGCGATGATCGCCGCTTCTTTCACGGTATATTTGCCTTCTTTGAACACTTTATTAGTGATCAATAACCCAATGGAGTAGCTGCCGACAAAGGAAGCGACGGCGTCAATCGCCGAGCGGCCCGGCGTTTTCCAAATCGGCCGCATGACGGGTTGCATCCACACACCGACAAATTCAAGCAGCCCGTAACCAACAAGAAGAGCGAGAAAAACCGAGCCAATCGGCACAAGGAGACCGACGGAAATGACGAGTTTGTCATACAAAAACGGCCCCATATTCGGTTGAAACAGCCACGACGGACCGATGTGAAACACAAGCATGACCGCCGTGATCAGTCCTAGAACTTTCAACAGTGAAAAAACGGTTGTCACAGCATCTTTGTTCCACGTTTTTTTGTAAAACGGATAAACGGCACCGAGAGCGATCACGATAAGAGCATAATAAGGAACAAGTGCCGAAAACTGGGTGCGGATCCATGTCACAATATGATCGAGCAAAATCGATGATGTGCCGCCAATTGACACCGGAACGAAAAACACGAAAATCCCGATGGCACTGTAAACGAAAAACTTCCATGCCCCGCTTGCCGGCGTTGGTGTCGGCACGGATGGCGCCATGTTTGTATCCGTTTTCATTTTCCTCCACCCCCATTTGTTCTTCTACAGGCTAAAGACGACAGCACGGCCGGAAGCATAACCGCTCCCGGTCGCTAAACACCTCGACGGAAGACCATTCCCCCTTCAGATGTACACCTTGCCGTCGTTCACCACCACCTTTCCACCTTTGATCACCGTCTCCGCATGGTTGACGCCGTAATAGTACATGATTTGCATATAATTCGGGACATTGAAAATGACCAAATCCGCCTTCTTCCCCGGCTCGAGGCTGCCGACGAGATGCGCGCGGCCGATGGCGTGGGCGGCATTGATCGTGGCGGCGGCCATCGCTTCAGCGGGAGTCATGCCCATATGCAGGCAGGCAAGGCTCATGACAAGCGGCAGCGAGACGGTCGGCGACGAACCGGGGTTGCAGTCGGTCGCCAAAGCGACGGGAACGCCGGCGTCGATCAAACGGCGGGCATCAGCGGCTTTTGTCATTAAGAAAAATGCCGTGCCCGGCAAGAGAACGCCGATCACGCCGCGCTCCGCCATGCGCCGAAGCCCTTCGTCCGACGCACGAAGCAGGTGGTCGGCGGATATCGCGCCGACTTCGGCTGCCAGTTCCGCCCCGCCATACGGCTCGATTTCATCGGCGTGGATTTTCGGCGTCAAGCCGTGCTCTTTGCCTGCTTCGAGGATGAGGCGCGCCTGGTCGGGGGTAAAGACGCCGCGCTCGCAAAAGACGTCGTTGAACTCGGCGAGCCCCCGCCGGCTCACTTCGGGAATCATCTCGTCGATGACAAGGCGGACGTATTCATCCGGATCGTGCTTCCACTCCGGCGGAACGGCATGAGCGCCAAGAAACGTGGAGACGATATCGACCGGGTGGGTGTCATCGAGACGCTTGGCGACTTCAAGCTGCTTGATTTCGTGCTCAAGGCTTAAACCATAGCCGCTTTTTGCTTCGACGGTCGTGACCCCATGAAGCAAAAACTGATCGAGCCGCCGCTTGCTTTCTTCATACAACATCTCTTCCGACGCCTCGCGCGTCGCTTTTGTCGTCGCATGAATGCCGCCGCCTGCGTTCATGATTTCCATGTACGTCGCCCCGCCGAGCCGCATCGTCCATTCGTGTTCGCGGCTGCCGGCGTAAACGAGATGAGTATGAGGATCGACAAGCCCAGGCGTCACCGTTTTGCCCTTAGCGTCAATGACTTCCGCTTCGGCGAGCCGATCGGCAAATTGGCGGGCCAGTTCATCGTCCGCACCAACCGCCACGATCGTGCCATGTTCGATCCAGACGCTGCCGTTTTCGATGATGTGAAGATCGCTCATCTTCTCCTTGACAAGCGGAGCCGCGGAGCTTCCCGCCAGCGTGACGAGCTGGCGGGCGCGGCGGACAAAGAGCGGTCGCATAGGCGGTTCCCCTTTCTATTTCAGCATCGGCATATCGATGCCTTTTTCTTTCGCTGTCCGAATGGCGAGCTCATACCCAGCGTCGGCGTGGCGGACCACACCAAGCCCCGGGTCGGTCGTCAACACGCGCTCCAGCCGTTTTTCCGCCTCTTTCGTGCCGTCGGCGACAATGACCATGCCGGCGTGAATGGAGTAGCCCATGCCGACGCCGCCGCCGTGGTGAACCGACACCCAGCTTGCGCCGCCGACCGCATTCAACAGCGCGTTTAAAATCGGCCAGTCGGCGATGGCGTCGCTTCCGTCTTTCATTCCTTCCGTCTCCCGGTTCGGCGAAGCAACGGAGCCCGAATCCAAATGATCGCGACCGATGACGATCGGCGCTTTCAGCTCGCCTTTGGCCACCATGTCGTTGATGATTTTCCCGAACTTCGCCCGCTCGCCGTAGCCGAGCCAACAAATGCGCGCCGGCAGCCCTTGGAACTTAATGCGTTTTTGCGCCATGCGAATCCAATGGCAAAGACGCTCATTGTCGCTGAATTCACGCAAAATGACTTCATCGGTTTTATAAATGTCTTCCGGGTCGCCGGATAATGCCACCCAGCGGAACGGCCCTTTTCCTTCGCAAAAGAGCGGACGGATGTAGGCCGGCACAAAACCCGGGAAGGAAAAGGCGTCGTCCACCCCTTCGTCTTTTGCCACTTGGCGGATGTTGTTGCCGTAATCAAACGTCACCGCCCCTTGCTTTTGCATCGCCAGCATCGCTCGAACATGCGCGGCGATCGACTGTTTTGCACGGGCGATGTACTGCTTCGGATCGCGCGCCCTGAGTTCGGCGGCCTCATCAAGCGTAAGGCCAGCCGGGATGTAGCCGTTTAACGGATCGTGGGCGGACGTTTGATCGGTCAAGACGTCCGGAACAAAGCCCATTTCGACGAGACGCGGCAACACTTCAGCCGCATTGCCGACAAGGCCGATCGACAGCGCTTTTTTTCTCTTCCTTCGCTTGTTTCGCCATCTCGAGCGCCGCGTCTAGGCTGTCGGTCATCGTATCCAAGTAATTCGTGTCAATGCGGCGCTGGATGCGGGCCGGATCGACTTCGATGGCGAGGCAGACGCCGCCGTTCATCGTCACGGCGAGCGGCTGCGCCCCGCCCATGCCGCCAAGGCCGGCGGTTAGCGTGATCGTCCCGGCCAGCGTGCCGCCAAAGTGCTGGCGCGCCACTTCGGCAAACGTTTCATACGTCCCTTGGACGATCCCTTGGCTGCCGATGTAAATCCAGCTCCCGGCCGTCATTTGTCCGTACATGATCAACCCTTTTTTGTCAAGTTCGTGGAAATGGTCCCACGTCGCCCATGCGGGCACGAGGTTGGAGTTGGCGATCAGCACGCGAGGGGCGTCCGGATGCGTGCGAAACACCGCCACCGGCTTGCCGGATTGAATGAGCAACGTTTCATCGTTTTCTAAACGAAGAAGGGTGTCCACAATCGCCTCGTAACATTCCCAGTTGCGCGCCGCCTTGCCGATGCCGCCGTAGACGATCAACTCATCCGGCCGCTCGGCGACATCGGGATGCAAATTGTTGTTCAGCATCCGCAGCGCCGCTTCTTGAATCCATCCTTTCGCCCGCCGCTCGGTGCCCGCAAACGGGCGTACGGTCCGTTTTTCTGCCATCGTCATCCTCTCCTTTTTCCTCTTTGCTTTTTATTGTAAGGAAGCCAAGAGGATGGAGATAGATTCTCGTCTTTTCAAGATGATCCATTTTTTTTGAAATTTCTTTTTTCTTTTCGCTTCATCTATCCATTTCTTTTGATATATGTTCATTTCTTTTGAAAAAACCGCCTACCGCGGTGATGACGGTTTCAGCCGTTGTTCATCGCGGTAGGCGGTCGGCGTCTGGTTCAGTTCGGCTTTAAAGACGCGCATCAAATAATGGGCGGTGCGAAACCCGGTTTGTTCGGCGATTTCTTTAATCGACAAATCCGTCTGCCGAAGCAGCCGTTTCGCTTCCTCAAGCCGCCGGTTGGTCAGCCACTGGCGAAACGTCACGCCGCGCTTTTTCGACAACAAATGGCTGAAATACGCGGGGCTGCGCCCGGCGGCGGCCGCGACCCGCTCAAGCGTGAGCGACGGATCGCGAAAATGCGCCTCCATATAGCGGAGGCCGCGCTCCACGGCGTCGACGCGCGCGTCTTCCTCGGCCTGCTTGGCCTCATGGAACAATCGATATAAAAATAAAATCAATTCTTGAACGATGCGATACAAGACGGGATTGTACAAAATGTCTTGAAAAATGCGCATATACTCCCGCTCGGTTCCGCCGCGGTCAAGGCCGTATGTTTTCATAAACCGGCGGATTTGCGCCAAGATGCTCGTCAGCCGCGTCCGCACCATCTCCGGGCTCGGAAACGGCGGCTTCCAATGGGAGAATTCGCGCCGCAGCCATCGCTTCACCCCTTCATGGTCGAACCGCTCGAGCATCTCGATCCATTGCCGCTGCTCCTCCGGCGTCAAAAACGGATCGAGCTCACGCCACTGTTCGTATTCCGAAGCGGGAGCGATCACTTGGCGATAGCCAATGAAAAACGTCGTCTCCAGCAACCGGCGGGCCGCTTGGTATTGCCCGCGCACCGTTTTCCGACCATCAGGCGGCATCACGACAACCGCGAGCGGCTCATGATGCTCCTCTTCCCAATCGCGCAACAGCTTCCACGCCTCTTCTTTCCCGTCGCCCGGCAAATCGGGAAGCAGGCAAACCGCCATATGGGTGAGCGGCAATACGCGCGCCCGTCCGCGAAACGGATAGCTCGTTAAAAAGCGGATCACTTCTCGAGACAAGGCAGGCTGTTCCGCCTGCACAAGCCATACATGGGTGGAAGCTGCGGCGGGGTCATCGTAAAATAATGCGCGGTAGTCGTCATGGCCGTCAAAACCCGCTGTCAGGCTCGAGCGGCTGTTGGAGGAAAGCGAAACCGCCGTCCTCAACGCTTGTTTCAGCTTGGCGGGCTCAAGCGGCTTCACAAGCAAATCGACGCATTGCCAGTCGATGGCTTGTTTCGCCCGCGCAAACGTCGCCTCGGCCGTTGCGGCAATCACGCGTTGGCAAAACAAGCGGACGTGGGATGTCGCCTTCGACCATCGTTCATACGGAATCATATCCAGTTCGACGTACAATAGCTCCGGCGCCTCCCGCTCAAGAAACGCCATCATCTCCTCGACCGTAGCCGCCGTATATACTTGCTCAATCGGCAAGGAATACGCGGAAACGAGCCAGCGGATCGCTTCTCGTTCCTTGTCGTCCCGTTCGGCAATGACCAATTTCACGTTCTCACCGCCTTGGCTGCAAGCGTCGAAAATGAAGGAGCGCTTCCATGCAAAAGGCGGCGGCCAACGCCACCGTTTTTCCGCCTTCATCCCAGAGTGGATTGACTTCGCAAAGATCGACGCTGATCGTTTTCGGATGAGAAACGATTCGGCGGACGAGAGCGCGCACTAGCGACGGAGCGAGTCCAAACGGCGACGGCGCGCTCACCCCCGGCGCGGCAGCCGCGCTGATGGCGTCCATGCAAATGGTCAACATCACGGCATCGTGATGAGCGGCAAATTCCTCGATTTGTTCATAGGCGGCCTCGATCGGCCCTGCGGTCAGCTCGTCTTCAAGCATGTACCGGCAGCCGTACGTCTCGGCCGCCGCAAACAGCGCCGCCGTGTTGCCAAGCCGCTGAATGCCGAGGCAGAAGTAACGGACCCGTTCGTCTTGATCCAATATTTGCCGAAACATCGTCCCGGACGTCGGCCCGTCATCGTACGGGCGCAAGTCGAAATGGGCGTCAATGTTGAGGATGCCAAGGCGGGCTTCGGGCCCGAGCGCTTCGCGAACGCCCAAGTAATGGCCGTACGCCGTCTCATGGCCGCCGCCGATCACGATAGACGCCATCCCGTTTTTCAGCAGGCGGGCGACCGCCTTCCCAAGTTCAGTCTGGCTTTGTTCGAGCCGTTCATCGACGCAAACGACATCGCCTGCGTCATAGACAACGACCCCTTCCGGAAGATGCCAAGGCAGCCGGGCCAGCGCCGCTTTGACGGCGGCCGGCGCCTCTTTCGCCCCTTGGCGGCCTTGGTTGCGGCGCACTCCTTCGTCGCACGCAAACCCGATGAATGCCGCCGCTCGTTCCACCGTCTCCAATGGCTGCGACAAATCGAGCAAGCGAATGCGCTGATGAAGACGAAACGCCTGCTCATCGCTCACGCTGTCAATCCGTCCCGTCCAACGGCCGGCGTCTGGCGGTTGATACATGAGACCATCTCCTTTCCATCATCAGCTGCTTGTTTCTTTCGCCACAGCTTTGCCGTTCTCCTCCTCATGCACGCGAAAAGAGGAAATCGCCGCCGTTTGGCGAATAAAAAAACATGATTGACAACAGAAAGGGTGTTCCACATGAAGCCAATGACCAACTTGCACGCTGTCATCGCCGGTCAAAGCGCGCCGCCCCCATGCGACGAAACGCTCGGCGTCCGCCTGACGGAAGCCCGAGACGGCTATGCGAAAGGCGTATGGACGATCAGCGAATCGCTGCTCAACGGCAACGGGGTGATTATGGGCGGGTTCGTCGGGGCGGCGGCGGACATTCTCATGGCGTATGCGGTGACGACCTTGCTTCGCGATGACCAAATGCACGCCTCCATCAACTTGCAGACGACGTTTCACCGCCCAGCGGTGGCTGGAGAAGCCGAAATCGAGGCGCGGGTGGAAAAGTTCGGGAAAACCGTCGCCTATGTAACCGCCATCGTGCGGCAAAACGGCAAAGAGGTGGCGAGCGCCACGTCGTCGGTGCTGATCATGGACAAACCGTGAAGGTGATGGATCTCCAAAAGGCGTTTTTGCGCATGCTCGTTCTCCTTGGATTCGACGAGGCCAAACAGCAGCTGCTGTTGTTGTTTTGAAACGCATGGAAAGCGATGATCAGAGGAATCCGAGAAAACCGGCGAAAAACGATGATGTTCGCCAAATCGGTGGTTTTGTTGAAAAAGGAGAACCAATTTCACAAGGTTTCCCCACTTGAGAAGAGGCGTTGTCGAGTTGCCTTTTTCATGACATCATCAGTCCTCAATGGCGAAACGAGGTGAGGCGCAGCCGTTTTCGACCAGTTGCCAAGCGCCGGAGAAAGCGCTGTCAAAAACAGCCGCTCTCCGGCGCCTTTTGTTGCTTGTTACCCACGGACAAACGTTTTCGGCATTACGACGGCGACGACTTGCCCGCGGGCGCACAGTTCGCCGTTGGCGAACACTTCGGTGTCCACTTTCCATTTTTTCGGATGAATCTCCGTCACAGTGCCGACGGCGACAAGCGGCACTCCATGCGGCGTCGGCTTGACGAAATCGACGTGAAGCGACGCAGTGACAAAGCGCGGCGGCGTTTCCCCGCTCCCTGGTTCATGGCCGTTTTTCCGATGCAAGGCAAGCGCCGCTGAACCGGTGCCGTGGCAATCAATGAGCGAGGCGATCAGCCCGCCGTACACAAACCCTGGAATCGCCGTATGTTCCGGACGCGGCGTATACACCGTCACCGTTTTGTCGCCCCGCCACCCGGTGCGGAAATGGTGGCCTTGTTCATTCAGACGCCCGCAGCCGTAGCACCAGGCGAATTCATCAGGGTAGTCGTCTTGAATCGCGTGCACGATCATTTCTTCCACGTCATCCTCCCCCTCTCTTTTTCTAGTATACCATTGAATCGAGAAGACGACGACTCCTACATGGACGGTTGTTGTCTAGCGGCAGGCAAGGCCATACGAAGAAAAATGGAACGAAGCGCCAATCGCCAGACGGCAAATTCATAGGCGGCCCAAACAGCTGGCCGCCTAGCGTGACGCCATTTATCGAGCAGGCTCGTAAAACTCGATCCATTCGCCGTCGGGCCCGAGGAAGAACAAATATTTGGCCCCGTTCGGAAGTGTCGTTATTTCTTCCCACACAAGCGGCACACCGAGCGACTGAAGCCGTTCTTTCTCCTGCTCAATGCCTTCCACCGTAAACGCCACATGGTGCACTTTTCCTTCCGTCGGCAAATCCGGATTGTATCCTTCGATCAGCTCGACAATGATCGAGCCGCCAATCCCTAAAAACGCCAATTTCATCGTGCCGTTCGTATGAATCATTTCGTCGAGCAGCTCCAAGCCGACAACATTTTGATAAAACTCTTTCGATGCCTCGATGTCTTTCACTTGAATGCCGACATGTTCAAATTTTTTGACTGCCATTCGTCCCTCTTCCTTTCTATGACTCAGTTAACCATACTGCTTGTAAATACGGCGTCATCTGCATCGGGAAAATCCCTTTTTTCCCAAGCTCTGTCCATATGTAGCGGTCAAGGGCGTACGGTCCGTCCGCCTTCCATTCGTCCGCCTCACTGTTGGTCAACAACAACGAAAAGGCTGTTCCTTGCGCTTCCCCATACAAATGAACGTATCCGTCCCCACGGTCGACATGCACCGCCGCCTTAGGGTCAAACCGGATGAGCTCCGCCTGCACACAGCGCATGACACAAACGGCGAACGCTGCGGCAGGGAGATGAGCGGCCATGCAAGCGCGGAGCGAAACCGCCTCCTCCACTGTTTCTCCTTCACCTCCCATCGACAAAAACCCCCTTCGCCTCGGAATGATGCGAAAGGGGCCATGAGCCGTTCTTATCATCCAAAGCGAAACCGCTTTGCGGGTGTTAGCACCTTGCCTGCGGCAGGTTGCTGTGGGGTCATCAAGCCCGTTCTCTCGCCCACTCTTGATAAGACGTATGCAATTTATCTTCTATCTTATCATACATCATCAAAGGCAACAATCGTCATTGTTCGACTTCCGGTTGCTCGGACGTGACGCCGACATCTTTCCACGTCAGTTTCGAGCCCGGATCGACCGTGAAGTTGGCGACGCGGTTGTTGACGGCATAAATGGCCGAACGATACAACGTCGGGATGACCGGCACTTCTTCGTTCATCAGCTTTTGCCATTCACTGTAAATTTTCCGACGATATTCTTTGTCAAACGCCTGTTCGGAATGGCCTTTTTCCAACAGTTCATCGTTTTTCTCATTCACCCAGCGCGAGTAGTTGAACATGACGTTGCGGCCGTACAATCCGTACGGGTCGACGTCCGTTCCCGTTGCCCAAGCGGCGGCGTAGACATCCACTTTCGGATCGTCTTTTTCGACCATATCGTAGAAGGAGTTGAACTCCGCCAAGCGTCCGTCTACAAGCTGAACATCGAGGCCCACATCTTTCCAGCATTGCATATAAAATTTGGCCAGCGGTTCAGCGATGTCCCCACCGCTCATCGCCAAGAAGTTGATCTTGAATTTTTTGCCGTTTGGATCTTCGCGGAGGCCATCGCCATCCACATCTTTATATCCCGCTTCATCCAGCAATTGTTTCGCTTTTTCCGGATTGTACGTATATCCTTTGATGGAGCTGTCATGATAGCCCGGGAACGACGGCGGAATGAGCGTGTTCGCCGGGAAGCGCAAGCCATGATACAGGCGGTCAGCCACCTCTTGGTTGTTGATGGCATACGCCATCGCTTGGCGCAGTTTTTTGTTTTGGAATTTCGGATTGTCCATTACGTTTTCCTGCTTTTTCGCATCCCAATGGCCGAGTTTAAAGCCGATATAGTTGTACGCCAAATCCACTCTACCGATAAACTGAATGTTTTTCGTCCCTTTCGCGTTCAAATATTGGTCAGTCGGGAACTCAGCGACGTCAATTTCGCCTTTTTTCAGCGCTTGCAGGACGACTTGCGGGCTGACGACTTTCAAAATGACGCCTTCCAAGTTCGGTTTGCCAGCCCAGTAGTCATCATTGCGAACAAACTCTACCGACTCGCCCGGAACGATTTTCTTCACTTTAAACGGACCGAACCCGATCGGGTTTTTCCGGATTTTATCCGATTTCGCCAAGTCTTTGATCGGAATGTCTTTCAAGTAATGCTTCGGCAGCGGATACGCCCAAATGCCGGTCAACACCGACGGATTGGCCTGTTTCCATGTGATCGTCAACGTCTTTTTGTCGATGACTTTAATGCCGGAAATTTTATCCGCTTTGCCGCTGTGATATTCTTCCATCCCGACGATCCCTTGGATGAGCGCATCGCCATAGCGGACGCCGGTGTAATCTTTATGGCCGATGACCAAATACGCATACTCCAAGTCTTCAGCGGTCACCGGCTGGCCGTCATGCCAATTCACATTGTCTTTAATATGGATTGTCATCGTCTTTTTATCATCCGACAACTCATACGTGGCAGCCCCATCATTTGTAATTTCATAGTCACCGTTCGTCCGGAAAAGCGACTCGTCAAAAAATTGCAAAATCTCTGCGTCGGGCGCTCCGGTGTAGAATGCATAGCTGAGCGTCCCTTCAAACGGCGTATCGGACACAAGGCCGTATTTCAACACGCCGCCGTCGATGATTTTCCCGTCGTTTTTCACCGTCATCGGGAATTTGCTGATGTCTTCCTTCTGAGCCGCCGGTTTTTCGTTATTGTTGCCCTTTCCGCTCGTTGTGTCGGATTTGCCCGTGCACCCGGCGAGCACGAGCAAGAGCGCGGCGAGAGCCGCCAGCCATTTTCTCTTCACATTTTCTTCCCCCTTATCCTAGTCGTTGTCTTGCATCAGCCGCACGTTTCAGCGCTTGGCCGATGAAATTTATGCACAGCATCATCACTAAAATAAGCAATGACGCAGGCAACCAAACCCACCATTTGTTTTGCAAAACATCCGGGTTGGTCGCATAGCTGACCAACGTCCCTAAGCTCGGCGTGCTCTCCGGCAGCCCGAAGCCAAGATACGTGAGCCCGGACTCGATGCCGATGTTGCCCGCCAAATTTAACGTCAAATTGACGATAATGATCGAGCTGAGGTTGGGCAAAATTTGAAAAATAATGATTTTCCAATCTGGCGTGCCGAGCGTTTTTGACGCGCTGACATAATCCAGCTCGCGCTCGGCCAGCGTTTTGGCGCGGATCAGCCGGGCTTTGCCCGTCCACAAAAACGCGCTCATGATCAAAATGAACGTCAATACATTATATTTAGGCACAATGGCGACAAAAACAATAACGAGCATCAAAAACGGCAGAACGAGAATGAAATCGATGATGCGCATAATGACATTGTCAATCCAGCCGCCGAAATAGCCGGCCACCAATCCGACAATGAGGCCGATCGCCCCAGTGATGAGCGTAATGGCCAGTCCGATCGTAAACGAATTGCGGGCGCCGATGATGAGCTGGCCAAACACGTCGCGCCCTCCGTAGTCTGTGCCAAGCCAGTGTTCCGCTGACGGCGGAGAATAGATGGAAAGAAAATCCACTTTCACGATTTCCTCTTGATCCAAAAAGAGCGACACGCCATAGACGATCGACAAAAGGATTCCTAAAATGATGAGCGAACCAAGCGCGAGCCGATCCCGAACCACCTCCCGCCACATGATCGAAAAGGCGGAAGGGCTTTTCTCGATGTTCGCTCCGGCCGGCGTTGGGCCGCTGATTTCCGCTTTCATGTCAGCTGCCTTCCTCCTTCCCTACTCAATCCGGATGCGCGGGTCGACCGCACTCAAAATGATGTCCGACAACAGCGTGCCCACCAGCGTCGCCAGGCCGGAAATCATGACGAGCGCCGTCACGACGCTGTAATCCCGCTGCATAATCGACTGCAAAAACAGCTGGCCAAGCCCCGGATAGCTGTAGATCGACTCCAAAAACACGGAACCGCCGACAAGCCCGGTGATCTCATACCCTAAAAACGCCGCGATCGGCAAAAACGAATTGCGCAAAATATGGCGCCAATAGATGTGCCGCTCCGGCACGCCTTTCGCCCGCGCCGTTTTCACGAAATCTTTCACTTTCGTATCGACGATTTCGCTGCGCAAATATTGAATCGTAACGACCGTGTTGATGAGCGCTCCCGACAACGCCGGAAGCATGAGATGGTTCAATTTGCTTAAATAGTAAGCGAGCGTCCCTTCCTCGACCTGAACGTCCACGCTGCCGCCGGTTGGAAACCAGCCAAGGTGAAAGCCGAAAATAAACAGCATGATCAAAGCAAAAATGAACAGCGGCGTGGCAAACCCGAGATAGCTGTAGCCGACGATCAGCTTATCAGCCCATGTATCTGTCCATCGCCCCGACACGATGCCAAGCGGAATGGCAATCAGGTACGTCAAAATTAAAATCGCCGCCGACAGCAACACCGTATTCCCGATCCGTCCGGCCAGCAGATCAGTGACCGGCTGCTGGTGGGTATAGGAAAGGCCGAGATCCCCTTGCAGCATGTTTTTCACCCAACGGATGTATTGAATATGTACCGGATCATTCAAGCCAAGTTTTTCCCGCATTTCCTCAAGCGTCTGCGGATCCATTTTCGGGTTGGCCGCCAGCTGCCCCGTCAGCGCATCGCCCGGCATCGCCTTCGCCAGTAAGAAAATGAGGACGCTCAGCAAAAACAATTGCGGAATCATAATGAGGATTCGCCGTAAAATAAATTTCAGCATCTTCCCGTCTTCCCCTCTTTACGGAATGGCCACCGAGTGCGTCGGCGAAATCGGCTTGAGCGGGTGAGCCCGGCCGTTTTCATCAAAATAGCGGGAATACGACTGCTCATATTCTTTTTCCACTTCGCGGCGAAGCGCCTCCTGCCGGCCGCGTTCGCGCGGATCGGCGTTCGGAATGGCGGAGAGCAGACGTTTCGTATAAATATGTTGAGGATTCGTAAAAATCTCCTCGCTCGTCCCTTCCTCCACGAGCCGGCCGCGGTACATAATGCCGATGCGGTCGCACATATGCCGGATGATCCCTAAATCATGGCTGATGAACAAATACGTCAGCCCGTACTCCTGCTGGATTTCTTTCATGAAATTCAACACTTGCGCCTGCACCGACACATCAAGCGCCGACACCGGCTCATCGGCGATGATGAGCTTCGGATTGAGCGTGAGCGCCCGCGCAATGCCGATGCGTTGGCGCTGTCCGCCGGAAAATTCATGCGGATATTTGTAAATCGACTCCGCGCTCAAGCCGACCCGCTCTAAAACGTATTGCACCTTCTGCCGCTCCTCTTGCGGGGACAGGCGTTCAAAATTGCGGAGCGGCTCGGCGACAATGTCGAGCACACGTTTGCGCGGATTGAGCGAAGAATACGGATCTTGGAAAATCATCTGGATGTCTTTCCGATACGGATGAAACTCGCGGCGACGAAGCTTTGTCAAATCCGTCCCTTCAAACAGCACTTCCCCGGCCGTGGCGCGAATCAAACCGATAATCGTGCGCCCTGTCGTCGTCTTGCCGCAGCCGGACTCGCCGACGAGCCCGTACGTTTCCCCTTTGTTCAGCGTGAAACTGACATCATCCACCGCGCGGACATGGTCGACCACCCGGCGAAAAAAACCGCCGCGCACCGGATAGTATACTTTCAAATGGTTGACGTTAAGAAGCGCCATAGCCGATTCCACCTACCGTTTGATCATCGGGAAAATAAAAATGTTGGTAACATGTGCAACGCACCCAGTGCCCCGGCTCCACTTCCCGCAACTTCGGATCCGATTCGTGCTTATCCGCCCC
Source organism: Geobacillus sp. PLS 41 (assembly GCF_056494105.1). Lineage (NCBI taxonomy): Bacteria > Bacillati > Bacillota > Bacilli > Caryophanales > Anoxybacillaceae > Geobacillus > Geobacillus sp. PLS 41. The sequence continues at coordinate 2,727,817 of NZ_CM151395.1, forward strand.
AATCCAGCTGATGCGCGGCTGGAAGCGGCAGCCGCGCCGCGGCAGTTTATGCAGCGGCGGAACGATCCCTTGGATGACGTGGAGTCGTTCCTTTTTCGTCTGCGCAGACGGGATCGACTGCAACAATGAGCGAGTGTATGGATGAAGCGGACGGTGAAAAATGGTATCGACGTCCGCTAACTCAACGATTTCCCCAGCATACATGACCGCCACACGGTCCGCCATTTCCGCCACCACCCCCAAATCATGCGTGATTAAAATAATGCTCGTTTTCATTTGCCGCTGCAACTCTTTGAGCAGCCCTATGATCTGCGCCTGAATCGTCACATCAAGCGCCGTTGTCGGTTCATCGGCGATGAGCAGGGCGGGCTCGCAGGCGATGGCGATCGCGATGACGACCCGCTGCCGCATCCCCCCGGACAACTCGTGCGGATAACGGTAGTACACCTTTTCCGGCTCCGGAATGCCGACTTTGCGAAGCAAGCCGATCGTTCGCTTCTTTTTTTTCGGCTGCTGACAGCCGCAGATGGTAATCCATGCTTTCTTCGATCTGCCGGCCGACCGTCATGAGCGGATTGAGCGCCGTTAACGGATCCTGAAAGATCATCCCGATTTCTTTGCCGCGGATGCGATTGAGTTCGGCAACGGAGAGCGACAGCAAATTTGTCCCTTTAAAGTGCAGGCGCCCCTCAATTTTTGTCTTTTCGGGCGGGTGGAGACCCATAATCGACAAAGCGAGTGCGCTTTTGCCGCAACCCGACTCCCCGACGAGAGCGACGACTTCGTTCTCCCCGATCGCCAGCGAAACGTCGTCGACCGCCGCATAATAGTCATCACCGATGCGGAAAGAGACTCGCAGCTCCTCAATTTCCAATAACGTTTGCTTTGCCAATGTGTCCTTCTCCCTTTTGTTAGTATTACTAAATTTTAGACTATATATAATATCCAGATAATATTCTATCATTTTTTTTCGTAAATTCAATATTTATAGAAAAAATATCAGTAAATTTTTTGATTCCTTTCCAGTCTTATACCTCATAGAAAAACATGACTGTGAACTACAGCTCAGTTTCAACCACTATTTTTTGGACAATAAATAAGCAGATGCTCCACGAAAGGAACATCTGCCTAAGCAATGAACAAAAAAGTGGAAAAGGACACAGCTTGACCGCGGCCGCCCATTCACGATCGATTATTGCTTTGTTCCCTATAGTTATTTAAACGCCATCGCCGCCCGCACCGCTTTTTTCCAGCCATCGTAGAGCATCGTTCGCTTGTCGTCATCCATCTTCGGCTCAAACCGGCGCTCGAGCTGCCATTGGGCGGCGATGTCATCTCGGCTGTTCCAGTAGCCGACCGCCAGCCCGGCCAAATACGCCGCACCCAAGGCCGTCGTTTCATTCACAACCGGACGTTCGACCGGAACGGCAAGCAAATCGCTCTGGAATTGCATAAGGAAATTGTTTTTCACCGCCCCGCCGTCAACGCGCAACGTGGTCAGCGAGATGCCGGAATCGGCTTCCATGGCGGCGAGCACATCTTTTGTCTGGTAAGCGAGCGATTCCAAGGTGGCCCGGATGAAATGCTCTTTCGTTGTGCCGCGCGTGAGGCCAAACACCGCCCCGCGCACCTCGCTGTCCCAATACGGCGTGCCAAGCCCGACGAACGCCGGTACGACATACACCCCGTCGGTCGACTCGACTTTTTCGGCGTACGCTTCGCTGTCAGCCGCCGTTTTGATCATCCGCAAGCCGTCGCGCAGCCATTGAATGGCCGAACCGGCGACGAAAATGCTGCCTTCAAGGGCGTATTCAACCTTGCCGTCAATTCCCCAGGCGATCGTTGTGAGCAGCCCGTGTTTCGATTGCACCGCTTTTTCCCCCGTATTCATCAGCATAAAGCAGCCGGTGCCGTACGTATTTTTCGCCATCCCTTCCGTAAAGCACGCCTGGCCGAACAAAGCCGCCTGCTGGTCGCCCGCGGCTCCCGCGATCGGCACCTCCACGCCGAAGAAATGATGCGGAACCGTTTTCGCGTATACTTCCGAGGACGGGCGCACCTCAGGAAGCATCGCCTTTGGCACGTTTAAAATCGCAAGCAGCTCGTCATCCCACTCGAGCGTATGAATGTTAAACATTAATGTGCGCGACGCGTTCGAGTAATCGGTTACATGGGCGCGGCCGCCGGACAGCTTCCAAATGAGCCACGTATCAATCGTGCCAAAGAGCAGCTCTCCTCGCTCCGCCCGTTCGCGCGCCCCCTCGACATGGTCCAAAATCCATTTCACTTTTGTCCCGGAAAAATAGGCGTCAATAAGCAAGCCGGTTTTTTCGCGGAATAGCGGGTCATACCCTTTCGCTTTCAGTTCATCGCAAATGCCGGCCGTCTGCCGCGACTGCCAGACGATGGCGTTGTAAATCGGGTTGCCGGTGTCTTTCTCCCACACAACCGTCGTTTCCCGCTGGTTCGTAATGCCGATCGCCGCCACTTGTTCCGGCTTCACTTGCGCCTCGGACAAGACGCTGGCAATGACCGCAAGCACCGATCCCCAAATTTCATTGGCGTTGTGCTCGACCCAGCCGGGCTGCGGAAAATATTGCGTAAACTCTTTTTGCGCCATATGGACGATTTCGCCCTTTTGATTGAACAAAATCGCGCGCGAACTCGTTGTGCCTTGGTCGATGGCTAAAATGTATTGATTCATGACATTCTTCCCCCTTCACCTTTATTTGCTTACAAACCCGGTACGCCAACTAGAGAGAACGGCGGCTTGCGGCGCTGGTTGTTTTTCCTTTTGCCATCTTCGCCGCCGCCAAAACGACTGCGGTTGCCGCCAGCACTCCCCATAATGCGCCTGTCGGTTTTCCCAAGAAAACGGCTTTATAGACCAAACTGCCTAACGCGCCGCCAAGCAGCGGTCCGACGATCGGCACCCACGCATACGCCCAATTCGATGACCCTTTCCCTGGGATTGGCAACAAAAAGTGGGCTAAGCGAGGTCCAAAGTCTCGGGCCGGATTAATGGCGTATCCCGTCGTACCGCCGAGCGACAGTCCAATCGCCACGATCAAAAAACCAACGATAAATGGATTGAGCCCATCAGCGAATTTGTTGGCGCCAATGGCCAAGATGGCCAAAACCAACACAAACGTTCCGATGATCTCGCTAAGCAAGTTGGCAGCCGTATTCGGCACTGCCGGACCCGTCGCAAACACGCCAAGCTTGACACCCGGGTCGTCTGTTTCCTTCCAATGCGGCCAATAGTGGAGATAGACGACGGCAGCCCCAACCATAGCGCCAAGTACTTGTGCCAACACATAGCCAGGGACATCTTTCCATGGAAAATCACCGCTTATGGCCAATGCCACTGTCAGCGCTGGATTGAGATGGGCGCCGCTATACCGGCCGACAGCGTATACGGCCACGGCCACCGCCAGCCCCCACCCCATCGTAATGACAATCCAGCCCGAATTGGCCGCATATGATTTCTTTAAATTGACCCCGGCGCACACACCAGCGCCGAAAATGATGAGCAGTGCCGTGCCGATGAATTCCCCTAAAAATGGCGACATTTGTTCTCTTCCCCCTTTTCATTCGTGATTTCCTCTGCTATTTCCTGCTTGGGCGGCCCCTCCGGAGGGTTAGCCGTTGGGTGGAAAAACAAAAACCCACACACTTCCCCGCTAAGCAACGAGGAATATGTGTGGGTCTCCGCTTCTCCACCACAACGTTATTAACTTGCTTTTAGCATATCATCCGTTGAAAACGCTGTCAACCTATTTCTTCGGCAAAATTTGCACGTAATCGAAGTCGAGCGTATCGACCGCGTCTTCGATATGAAGGCGGGTGATGAACCGGTACGACCGGCCGGGGCGCGATGGCGGCAAGGTTTCTGGAATCATGTAGGAAAACGGGATTTCCTTTTTCTCGCTCGGCTTGATCCAAAACGCTCCGGCCGCCGGAATGACGGCGACAATGGCATCCAGCTCCTTGCCGTTTTCGATTGTTTTTTGCACGAGCTCCACATCGAGCCGCTCGATCCTTTGTTCCACCGTTCCGCCGTAAATGTGGACGATCCCTTGAATCATTTCCCCCTGGCGCCATAACGATTTATTTAAGATCAAGTCGACGTGCGCCGACCCGACTCCGACTCTTGACATCATTTTGCGCAATAACACCGTAGTCACCTCTTTGTCTCTCTTGTCATATCATCATACGAAAAAACGAAGCCGCTTGTTTCAACGCGAGCCAAAAAATAAACAGACGATGCTGGCGCGGCACGTCTGCCCCTGGGAGAAACAGGGACGAATGCGGCTTGTTTTGTTACCGCTTACATTCGAGATTACCGCATTCGCCTTCCGCTGTCAATTGGTTATTCGTACACATTTTCGTTTTCGATAATGTAATCGATTCGAATGACCGGGACGTCCTGTTGCTCGACTTCCGCGACAATCAAGCCGACGCGGTCATTATAGATGCAAAACATATCCTGCCCTTTGCGAAACGCCGACTCTCCGTACGAAAGAACCATGTGGTAAATTTTATTGTCGCTGAAATAACGGCGGCTGACCCGGCTCCCTAACCGGACGATCACTTCTTTTCCCGCGATTTTTCCGCGGTACATCCGCTCTCCCCCTTTTTGTCGTTCCTATTCCAATGTATGGGCGTTGTGGCCCGCTCATGACTATTTTCTCCCCCAGCGGCCCGTTTTCCTTTTCAACGCATTGTTTTTCGGGCCGGCAAACAATTTTTTCGGAAATTTCCTTTCTTTTGCTTGACGCGGCCACCCGCGGTAGTGTATAGTAAAGTCATCATATAACAGAATATATTTCAGGCATTCAACATGAAGGTGCATCTTGGATGGCTGTGAAGTATATTTTGTTATTTGATAAAAATCTTGAGGTTAGCCGAACAGGCTAAAGGTATTAGGAGGAATTCAGTATTATGCAACGTGGTAAAGTAAAATGGTTTAACAACGAAAAAGGTTACGGTTTCATCGAAGTGGAAGGCGGTTCCGACGTATTCGTCCACTTCACGGCGATCCAAGGTGAAGGGTTCAAAACGTTAGAAGAAGGCCAAGAAGTTTCGTTTGAAATCGTCCAAGGAAACCGCGGACCGCAAGCAGCGAACGTTGTCAAATTATAAGACTTCGTTGACATAGACGAGAGAACGGGAGCGGAATCGAGTAGGAGAGGGTGACTAACCCTCGTCCTCTCACACCACCGTACGTACCGTTCGGTATACGGCGGTTCCATTAAGTCTGACGCAGAGATTCATATCGTTGATAAAGACTCTTCAGCCCTTGGCTCTCCCAATAGGAGTTGCCAAGGGCTTTATGCAGGATGGGACTGGCGGCCACTCTCCAATATTTCTTCCGAGTGTTTCCCCATTCATATGCTTTCTGCTTGGGCACTCCTAAACTTTGCAGTTTTCGGACTCTGGTTCTCGGAAGTTTCCACTCTTTCCATTGGCACATGCGCAGCCTTCGTCGAATCCATCCATCTAGTTCTTTGAACACACTTGGGGTCTCTGCTAGCGAAAAGTATCCACACCATCCCAGAATGTATTGATTGAGCTGTTCGATTCGTTCGGGCATGGGAATCGGTTTCGATCGGCTCGTCATGGTGCGTATCCTTTGCTTCATGCGCCGAATGCTTTCCTTTGCAATTCGGATTTTTGGCTCCTTACTTGGGGTGAAGCTAAAACCGAGGAATTTTCTCCTCCACGGACGATCCACTGCCGATTTGGTTTCGTTGACTTTCAGCCGGAGTTTCTTTTCGATGAATGCCGTGATCGATTTCATCACCCGTTCCCCGGCCTTCTTCGTCCTTACGTAGATATTGCAGTCATCCGCATACCGTACAAACTTGTGCCCTCGTTTTTCCAATTCTTTGTCCAGCTCATCCAGGAGAATGTTGGACAGGAGTGGACTGAGCGGCCCTCCTTGTGGAGTCCCCTCTTGTGTTTCCATGACCACCCCGTTGATCATGACCCCTGCCTGTAGATACTTCCGTATCAACTTTAGGAGGATTTTGTCTGGAATTCGTTTCGCTAATATCCCCATCAGTTTGTCATGGTTGACTCGATCAAAGAACTTTTCCAAGTCGATATCTACCACCCATGTATATCCTTCCTGAATATACTGCTTCGCCTTTTTCACCGCGTCGTGTCCTCTTCGACCGGGACGAAACCCGTAGCTGTGTTCCGAAAAGGATGGGTCAAAGATCGGCGTGAGCACTTGGGCGATGGCCTGTTGGATGAACCGGTCTGTCACGGTCGGGATTCCTAGTAACCTGACTCCTCCGTTCGGTTTCGGGATTTCGACCCGTCGGACCGGGCAAGGTTCGTAGGTCCCTTCTTCTAAAGCGTGCCGTATCGCGTCCCAATGTTCCACGAGGTGTCTTCGCAGGTCTTTGACGGACATTCCATCGGTTCCATGGGACCCTTTATTCTTTTCCACTTGTTTGAGTGCTCGCAGGAGATTCTCTCGTGACATTACCTGTTTCATCCACATTCCGATTCTTCCTCTCTACGTGAACGGTCCGTTCTATTTGTGCCATCTTCTTCTCCACCCTCTTGAGGTTCCCCATGGACTTCACCATTTCCCCCCTCAAGCAGGCCCTTTCGGGTTATCTGCTTCATCAAAGAAGATGAACGCCTAGTGGCCGTTCTCCTTCATGGTTCGGTCCTTCCCCTTCTATCTAAGCTAGACGGGTACTATGACCTCTGCTGACTTCTGTCCGTTCAGCGTTGGATCGCTCCAACGGTTGCCAAGCGCACTTGGCTTCCCGGACAGACCTCCCCGGGTAAGAGTGCAGTCTTTCCTTCCATCCATCTGCTTCATTTACTCGGTATCACCTTCGGCAGAAAGGGCTTCGTTTTGTCGTGCAAACTCACCCAATGATACCCAGCCTCCTATGAAGTTCGTGTTCCTCAGACCGGAAGTTTGCCGCCCGCTTCCTTCAGATTCTGCGTCGCCGCAGACACCCTTGCGTTAAGCTAACTGCTACTTCTGCCTTCGCAGTTCGGGACTTTCACCCTATAGACTGCACCCATGCCGGGCGCACACGAGAGGCACCCTGCTTAAGCAGGGTGCTTTTTCATTGCGATTTGCATAGATTCAACCAAGCGGCGAACAATAAAAAAAGGGAGGTGTTCATATGGCCAGACGCGATGCCGACGTACATACGGGATACAACGACTTAAAGCAAGTGGAAATGTTCGTCGAGACGGCGGAGAAAATGGTCGGCCAGGCGACGATGCAGCTCGACCCCGAGATGCTTCGCCATGCCGAACAAGCGGTGAAAAACGCCCGCGACCAACTTGCGCGCGCCCGCCAAGAAGCAACGGGCGTCGACGGTGATTTTCTCGCCCGTTGCGAACAAACATTGGCCCGCGCCGAACACCAGCTTCGCGAGGCGCGGCAATAACAGCAAAACGATATATATAGATGCAACGAAATCGTTTAACATATCCTTGACGGAAAAGTGGCTCATCCATTTTTGACTGTCGAAGGCAAGCCTATGGCTTGCCTCCGTCACGCTTTAGCGTGACGGAAGACCGAACAACGACTCGCTTCCAGACCCATTCATGGGTCTGGAAGCGGTGTTGTTCGGTCACTCGACAGTCGGATGAAATGATCGGTAAAAACGAAAAATGTTAAAGCTTTAAATTGCATCTATATAGATGCAACCAAAACGTTTAACATATCTTTTCTTTGACAGAAAAGACACTTATCAATTTTTCGACTGTCGAGGGCAAGCCTTTGCTTGCCTCCGTCACGCCTTGGCGTGACGGACGATCGAACAACCACCCGCTTCTCAGACCCATACATGGGGCTGAAAGCGGTGTTTGTTCGGTCGTTCGACGGTCGATCCAATGCTCAGTAAAAATTGCATCTATTAAGGCGGAGGACAAACAGCGATTTCCTTTTGGAGTGAAAAGAAGAACTGCTTTTGAGGTTTCTCCATGTTAAAACGTATGTTCTGTCAATCACCGGCCTTCGCAGCGCATCCGCTTCCTCCGTTCAAACGCCAAAGCTTGCCTGGTCGCAGCCGGCACCGCCCCAGGCCCGCGAAAGCGCAGATTGGGGCTCCTATCGCCCGCACCAACCGCCTCTTGAAAAAAATTCCTTCATTACCGACGCGAACGCGGCGGCGCTGATAGAAGCATCTCCCCGTACTGCCGCATTTGTTCCCCGACCGTGCATTGCTGGATGCAAAACGATTGGGCGTACGTTTTGCCGTACTCTTTCCGGAACGTGCTTTTTAAAAAGCAGCCATCGCAGTACGTTTCCTCCAGCCAAGCGATTTGGTCCAATATTTCTTTGCGTCGGTTCCGCTTCTTTCCCATACGACCTTACCCTTTCCCTGTCAATTCCGTTCGGCTTGTGATGATCTGCCCTTCAAGCGCCTGGCGGGCGAGCGAATCCGCCTCTTTATTTTGTTTGCGCGAAATCGGCTCGTACGCCGGTTCGATGTGAAGCTCGCGCATTTTCGCTTCAATGCGGTCAAGCCAGATGTTGAAATCGTCCTCAAAACACGGCCAATCGCCGGACAGCTGCTTTAACACGACGTGGGAGTCGCCGCGGAACGTCACCGGCAAATGATGAACACCAAGTTCCTCGAGCAGCTGCATGACAAACCAAAACGCCGCATACTCTGCCTCGTTATTGGATTTGATTTCGCCGAGCCGGCTGTTGGCGCGCAACCGGTAGCGATGATCGTTTTGCTTATAGTATACGACCGCGCCGGCGCCGCCTTGGGACGTTTCATGGTCAAAGCCGCCGTCGAAATACACAACGATCTCATGCGGCTCGCCGGCGATCTCCTCAAGCAGCTTTTGCAGCTCTTTTTTTGACCACACCGTGCCGTTTCGATCGATGAACTCCACTGTTTTCGTCCGCCCGGTTTTTTCAAAATCATCCGCCAAAGCGAGCGCCTTTTTGGCATCGACCCAATCGGAGACAAGAAACGCCTCTTGTTTTTTCGGCGTGATATACGTCCAGTGGATTTGTACGTCCAACGCATTGTCACCCTTCCGCGTGGCGATGATCGGAGCTGGTTTTTATTTTACCACACTTGCGCCCTTGTTCATTACCTAATATTATGCGCAATTTCTTCTTGTATCAACCATTTTGCCGCAGGCGCCCATCTTTTTTCCAAAATATCTATCTTTTTCGGCCTACTTGTGGTACACTAGCGGCTAGCACCCAAAATGAGATGGGGCGCAAGCATATGAAGAGGGAGGATTCGAATTGAAGCGTCAAACCATAGCCGATCTGAGTCTGCTAATGGTGACGTTCGTCTGGGGGGCGACGTTCGTCGTCGTCCAAAATGCCATTTCGTTTTTGGAGCCGTTGTCGTTTAACGCCGTTCGCTTCAGTTTGGCCGGCTTGTTGCTTCTCGCTTGGATCGCTGCCGCTTCCCGCCCACTCTTCGGCCAGTTGTCATGGCGAGTCATCGGCGCTGGGGCGTGGATGGGGCTATGGCTGTTTTGCGGCTACGCATTCCAAACGATCGGACTGTTGTATACCACTTCCTCGAAAGCCGGCTTTATTACCGGACTGAGCGTTGTGCTCGTTCCATTGTTTTCCTTTTTGATTTTAAAGCAAAAACCGTCTGTGAATGCGGTCGTTGGAGCGGCACTTGCCGCGTTCGGCCTGTATTGGCTGACAGGGGGAGCGGAGCTGTCGTTCAATCAGGGCGATTTCTTTGTCTTTCTTTGTGCTGTTTCCTTTGCCATGCACATTATCGTCACCGGCCGCTATTCCTCTCAGTATTCGACGATGCTGTTGACAATGGTGCAAATTTTTACCGTCGGCATCCTCTGTTTCTTCTTTGCCTTTTGGTTTGAAGACGCCGCGCAAATGTGGAATATGGCGGTGCTCCGCCGTCCGGAAGTATGGGGGGCGCTCGCTGTGACATCGTTGTTGGCGACGACCGCGGCGTTTCTCATCCAAACGGCGGTGCAAAAATATACGACTCCCGCCCATGTCGCGCTGATTTTCGCCATGGAGCCGGTGTTCGCCGCTTTGACCGCCTACCTTTGGGCTGGAGAGCGGCTGTCGCCATCGGCCTGGCTTGGCGGCGCTGCGATTTTGGCCGGCATGATTTTCGCCGAACTGCCAAGCATGCGCCTCTGGGGCAGACGGTGGCGGGAAAAGCGGAACATCCCATCGTAGCCGCAACGATTGCTCTTAGCGAAAAACAGTGAAGCTTTCCTCCTTTGCTTATATTTTGACCAAGGGTGGCCATACTATCCGTAAAGAGCGGAGGTGAGAGCAATGACCAAAAACGGCGGCCGAAACCGCGGCACGAAGGCGCCGGGCGTCAACCCGCAAGGCTTTGGCCAAGACGGAACGTTCACCCCGGATCCAAAAAGCAAGCTTGAGAACGCAGCGAAAAAGCTCAACACAAAATAAAAGCAGGCTTCCCGATATGGGAGCCTGCTTTTTGTCGTTATTGTTTCACTTTCGCCAATTTTTCGCGCAACACCATTTGCAAAATGCCGCCGTGGCGATAGTAGTCGATTTCGACTTCGCTGTCAAAGCGGACGATGACCTCAAATTCTTTCTTCTCACCCGTATCCGGGTTCGTCGCCGTCACTTTGACGAGATCGCGCGGTTTGACGTTTTCATCGATGTGAATGTCGAACACTTCTTTACCCGTCAAGCCGAGCGTCTCCGCATTTTCGCCTTCTTTAAATTGCAGCGGCAGGACGCCCATCAAAACGAGGTTCGAGCGGTGGATGCGCTCAAAGCTTTCGGCGATGACCGTTTTAATGCCGAGCAAGAACGTCCCTTTCGCCGCCCAGTCGCGCGAGCTGCCCATGCCGTAGTCTTTGCCGGCGATGACGACAAGCCCAGTGCCGTCTTGTTTGTATCTCATGCACGCATCGTACATCGACATCACTTCGCCGGTCGGCCAGTACGTCGTATAGCCGCCTTCCGTGCCCGGCGCGATTTGGTTGCGGATGCGGATGTTGGCGAACGTGCCGCGCATCATCACTTCATGGTTGCCGCGCCGCGAACCGTACGAGTTGAAATCTTTCGGCTCGACGCCTTTCGAGATCAAATATTGGCCTGCCGGCGTGTTTTTGCCGATCGACCCAGCTGGCGAAATATGGTCAGTCGTGACCGAATCACCGAACTTGCCGACGACGCGCAAGCCGGTGAGAGGTTCAACTTTGCGCACTTCCGGCGACAAGCCTTCAAAGAACGGCGGATTTTGAATGTACGTCGAGTTTTCATCCCATTGGTACAGCGGCTCATCCGTTGTTTCGATGGCGTTCCAGCGCGGATTGCCGTCGAACACGCGCTCATATTCTTTGCGGAACAGTTCCGGATCGACCGCTTGCTTGACGACATTCTTCACTTCTTCCATCGACGGCCAAATGTCGCGGAAATAGACGTCGTTGCCGTCTTTGTCTTTGCCAATCGGCTCGTTAAGCAAGTCAATGTCGACCGTGCCGGCGAGCGCATAGGCGACAACAAGCGGCGGCGATGCCAAATAGTTGCCTTTGACAAGCGGGTGGATGCGGCCTTCAAAGTTCCGGTTGCCGGACAGGACGCTTGTCACGAGCAGATCGCTTTCCGCGAGCGCTTTTTCGAGCTCCGGCGCAAGCGGACCTGAGTTGCCGATGCATGTCGTGCAGCCGTAGCCGACAATGTTGAAACCGAGCTGTTCCAGATACGGAAGCAGCCCCGAGTCACGCAAGTAGCCGGTGACGACTTTCGAGCCCGGCGCGAGCGACGTTTTCACGTATTTCGGCACTTGCAAGCCTTTTTCGACCGCTTTTTTCGCCACTAAACCAGCGGCGACAAGCACGTACGGGTTCGACGTGTTCGTACAGCTTGTGATCGCCGCGATGACGACAGCGCCCGTTTTTAATTTCACTTGTTCGCCGTTCAGCTCGACCGTAATTTCCCGCTCCAAGTCCGCTTCCGTCAAGCCAAAGCCTTGGTTGCCTTGCGGCGCTTTCACCGCGTCGCGGAACGACTGTTTCATTTTCGAGAGCGGGATCAAGTCTTGCGGCCGTTTCGGGCCAGACAAGTTCGTTTCAATTTCCGACAAGTTGATTTCCACCACATCCGTAAACACCGGCTCCGGTGCATCCGGCGTGTAGAACAAACCGTTCGCTTTGCAATACGCTTCGACGACTTGAACGTGATGTTCGTCGCGGCCGGTCAAGCGCAAATAGTCAAGCGCTTCAGCGTCGACCGGGAAGAAGCCGCACGTTGCCCCGTATTCCGGCGCCATGTTGGCAATCGTCGCCCGGTCGGCAAGCGGCAAAGTCGCTACTCCTGGTCCGAAAAATTCAACGAATTTGCCGACGACGCCTTTTTTCCGGAGCACTTGCGTCACCTTAAGCGCCAAGTCCGTGGCCGTCGCTCCGTCCGGCAGCTTGCCTGTCAGGCGGACGCCGATGACTTCCGGCACCGGGAAGTACGACGGCTGGCCGAGCATGCCGGCTTCCGCTTCAATGCCGCCGACTCCCCAACCGAGGACGCCGAGGCCGTTGATCATCGTCGTATGCGAGTCCGTGCCGACAAGCGTATCCGGGAACGCTTCGTACTCGCCGTTCTCCCCTTCGACCGCGTGAACGACGCTTGCCAAATATTCCAAGTTCACTTGGTGGACGATCCCCGTTGCCGGCGGAACGGCACGATAGTTGTTAAACGCTTTTTGCGCCCATTTCAAAAACTTGTACCGTTCGGCGTTCCGTTTGAATTCCAAATCCATGTTGTACTCCAGCGCATCGTCTGACCCGTAGCGGTCGACTTGCACCGAGTGGTCGATGACGAGATCGACCGGAATTTCCGGGTTGATTTCGTACGGATCGCCTCCCAAATCGGCCATCGCTTTGCGCATCGAAGCCAGATCGACGACAACCGGCACGCCGGTGAAGTCTTGCAAAATGACGCGCGACGGCTTAAACGGCACGTCGATGTCTTTCATTTCCGGCGTTCCCCATTTCGCCAAGTTTTCGACGTGCTCTTTCGTGATGACGCGGCCGTCGACTTGGCGGAGCACCGATTCAAGCAATACTTTGATCGAGTACGGCAGGCGGCTCACCTGGCCGATGCCCGCTTCTTCAAGCGCTTGCAAACGGTAATAATTGTATTTTTTACCGTTGACTTCGAATGAAGAGCGGGTGTTGAACACATCTTGTTTCGCCATATGTATAACCCCCTTCACTTCATAATCCTTCACTTCATAATAATACTATACTATTTTTTCGCACAAAAGTCGAAAAAATAGCATGAATTCTCCCAATCCCCATAAAGTTCGGCACGACTTTATCTTATTATAGAACAGCACAAGTTGTAAATAATGATTTCCAATGTCTCGCCATATTACTTCCTTACCGCGGCAAAAGAGGAATAAGGCGCCCGTTTCGTCGCAAACTAGAAGCGGAGGTGAAACGAATGGCAAAGCGAAAAGCAAACCACGTGATCCCTGGCATGAACGCTGCAAAAGCGCAAGGGATGGGCGCCGGCTACAATGAAGAATTTTCCAACGAACCGTTGACCGAAGCGCAGCGGCAAAACAACAAAAAACGAAAAAAGAACCAATAGCGTGGCGGCCATTCCGCCATCCCGGACTGCCATAGCGTCAACTACCCCCACTTAGCTAACGCTTGAAGTGGGGGCTTGCAACTCCCCAGAAGTGCAAACGGACTTCGTCCTCCTTCCTTGACTTGGGGTTGCATCAGGGGGCAGGTTGACGACTACCCAACGACGCAGGTCATGCCTGCATCGTTACCGATTCTCTCGGTGTGTCTGTTGGCAGTACTTGGCTTCCACACACAACAGACGGACCTATGCTCGATGTTTTACGGTTACAACGTTTCCTGTAACCAACTCCATACATCGAGTAGCCGTGATTGGAGTGCCTTTATTGAACGGTTTTCTCCACGCCTTTATTATATCATACACAAAAGAAAGGGGGGAACGCGCATTCCTCTCCCACTTACTCCCTTTGGTCGTTGAAGTGGGAGTCTCCTGCGCGAAATAGGATGAAAAAAGGGAATGTCCGCCGCCGGCATTCCCTTACTCGTTTTCATTGACTTCGTCAACGATCGCCTGCAAATCGCTGCGGAATTTTTCGAGCTGCACGCGCTGCGTTTCCGAGGCAACTTCGAGCGCGTTTTCAATTTGGGCGAACGCCTCGTTTACTTCTTGCCGAAGATGGGCCAGCTGGTGGCCGTAGTCGGCTTGATCACGCACCAAGTGATCGTGCCATTCTTTCGCTTCCATCGTCGCCTTTTGCGCTGCTTGAAACGCCTCTTGCTTCGTTTTATGGTAAACCATGGCTCGTCCCTCCTTCGCAGTCATTGCGGTCGTTCACTACTTATCGTTTCAAACCGGGCGCAAATTATGCGCCGAATAAGCGAAAGCACAACGCCGCATGCTAACGGACAAAGGAGGGACAACAAATGACGAACAAAAACGACGGCAAAGATATGCGCAAAAACGCCCCAAAAGGCGACAATCCTGGGCAGCCGGAGCCGCTTGACGGTTCGAAAAAAGTGAAGAACCGCAATCACACGCGGCAAAAGCACAACACAAGCCACGATATGTGACGCAAACAAGCGGAGTTTTCCTTCTCCGTTCAGCCGAGACCGGCGGCAGCCGGGAGGGCTGAACGGCTGGCGCCCTTATGTTCACATAATAAAATTATTGTAAAATCAACAAAGCGGGCGGTCGCTAGAACAGCCCGTTGCCGCCCGCCTTGGGTTCATTCCCGTTGAAGCGAATCATCCTCACCCGGTCAACAAGCCGGCCGACGACAATTATGATTCGGTTGTTTGCCGCTTGAGCGCTTCATACAGCTCCACGAATTCAGCGGCTAAATCCTTGACCGTGATCGCCGTCATTAAATGATCTTGGGCATGCACCATCAGAAGCGTCACCACCGGCTGCCCGCCGCTATGCACAAAACAAAAGAACGAGGCCTTATTCGACCCCGTTCATCTCGCGAAGACATGGTGCCCAATGCGAATCGTCACCGGGCGCGACAACATCCATTTGTCTTTGGTGATTTTCGGATTGTAGAAATAAAGCGAGCCGCGGCGATCGTTTGGGAATAAGGCTAGCGCCTTGTCGACCGCCTCGTAATCCTGCTTGGTCGGCTGAATGCGGGTCAATTTCCCCGTTTTGGCTGGCACAAACGCATAGCCGGATTTCGTTTTTTGATAAATGACGCCGCGCACCGTCTTTGGAAACTCCGGATGCTTTGTGCGGTTTAAAATCACA
Organism: Geobacillus sp. PLS 41; assembly: GCF_056494105.1. NCBI lineage: Bacteria > Bacillati > Bacillota > Bacilli > Caryophanales > Anoxybacillaceae > Geobacillus > Geobacillus sp. PLS 41. The sequence continues at coordinate 2,743,076 of NZ_CM151395.1, forward strand.
AGCGCCACTTCCACCTTGCCGGCAAACGGCTCGCTCGAACCGGTCTCCGCTTGCACAAGCTGGGCGAGCAGCTTCCGGTCAGCGGCGCTTAATGAGATCGATTTCTTCTTTGCCGGCGCCGAAGCCGATCGTTTCGCCGCAGCCGGCACTTTCAGCCTTTCTCCGGCATAAATGGCATCGCTTTTTAAGTGATTTAACAACTTTAACGAAGCAACCGTAGTATGATATTGTTTGGCGATCTTCGACAACGTATCCCCTTTTTTCACTTGATAGTATGTATACGAGCCAGCCGCTTCCGCCGACAGCCCATGAGAGCTTAACGCCATACAGCAAATGATCGTGAGCGCTGCAATCGTCTTTTTCACTTTCACTCTGCGCATCCCCCTCATCGTTGCCTTTTGGCTTTTTTTCTTTGTTTACTAGATTAGCAGGCAAAGAAGGGAACGTCACTGTATATCTTTTCCATACAAAGCGGCCGGCGGCTTTCAATCCATTGGCGCTGTAAGGTGGGACAAGCTTTTTTACAGTTGCATTACAGTTGCGTTACGCTTCGTAACAAGCCGCTGTTTGAAACTTGCCAAACAGCAAGCTTTTCGACATAATAGTAGACGAATCTTGCCTATGGCAAAAACAGTTGATCATCATGTTGGGGTGGGGATCGTGCTGACCGGATGGTTTCTTTGGTTTATTTTGCTTTGGGTCGTCTTTTTGCTTGTCATGATGTCGATCGGCGGCTTTTTCATGTTCCGCAAGTTTTTGAAGCGGCTGCCGAAAGAAGATGGGAAATCGGAGCTCGACTGGCAGGAATATTACATTGAACAGACGCGTCATCTATGGGGGGAAGAAGAAAAAGCGCTGCTTGAGGAATTGGTTCGCCCTGTGCCGGAATTGTTCCGCGACGTCGCGCGGCAAAAGATCGCCGGCAAAATCGGCGAGCTTGCGCTCAAGGAACAGGCGCCGCGCATCACACGCGACTTGCTGATCCGCGGCTATATCATCGCAACCCCCAAGCGCGACCATAAGTTTTTGATCCGGACATTGCAGGCGAAGAACATCGATCTCGCCCCTTATAAACATTTATTGGAAAGCCGCTGACGTTCCGCCTTTCGTCTAAGGCTGACCGGCGGCTTTCGTCTGTTTCAGCATGGAAAAAGCGGCCCAAACAAGCAGCTTTTTAGGCCGGGACCGACGACTTCAGCTCCGTCTGCGGGACAATTCCAGGGAAGCGAAGTGAAGCGGCTTGGCGCAACAAAAAAGGGAGCTGTCCATCAGCGGGACAGCTCTTTATGTCAGCACTGGCGGTTTCAGCTGCGCCGCCAGCTTTCTATACGAAACGTACATTGCAATCCGCCATGGGACGATCATCGAAAACGCGAGCAAATAAAACATGCCGCTTAACTGGCGGTAGTCGATCGTTCGTCCTAAATACGTTTTCAAGCCAAGACGAATGACAATCAACCCGAGCAAAATCCAAATAAAGGATTTTGAGCGTTTCAAATAAATATCGCTGCCGCGGATTTCAAATTTTGACGTTTTAATGAGAAACAGCGAGAAAAACAGGCCGAGAATGACCGCTTCGATGAGCTCCCCGCGCGTAACGCGAAAGACCGGATCGATGAACATCAGCGCCCCGGTGCTCATAAACAGCGGCGGCAAAATAATTTTTTTGGCATTCGTCGGCTTTTCCGACGCCTTCATGCGCACAAAAAAGATGAAAAACGCCATCACAACGGCGATGAGCGATGTAATGAACGCCAAAGCCATCACCTTCTTCCGACAAAATTCACGGACAACGCTATTATAGCAAAAACCGCTCCGCTTGCCTACCGCCCTCTCCAGCCGCCCCCGCCTTCGCCAAACATCGCGCTCGCTTCATCCCTCTCGCTTGCCAAGAGGAACGCAGTCAGCTGTTTTCCAGCGGTCATAAGCCGGCGCCTTCCTATGCCGTACGAAGCCAAAGCCCGCTTACAAAAGACGGGCAATCGCCTCGAGCACGCGGGTTTCTTCAAACGGCTTGACGATGAAGTCAGCCGCTCCGGCTTCAATGGCCTCAACGACCATACGCTGCTGCCCGAGCGCCGAGCAGATGATGATTTTCGCCCCGGGATCGATCTCCTTAATCGCCCGCACCGCTTCAATCCCATTCATGACCGGCATCGTAATGTCCATGATGACAAGATCGGGGCGCAGCCGGCGATACAGCTCGACCGCCTCTTTGCCGTTTTCCGCCTCACCGGCTACGGTGTGATCCGTTTTTTCCAGTATGCGCGCCAGCGTTACCCGCATAAACTTCGCATCGTCAGCAATTAAAATGGCAGCCATCTTTCCATCGCCCTCTCCTCAACGATATTCCTCCAACAACAGCCGCACAAAGGGCGGCTCCATCGCCGCTAAAAACCAGTAAATCCGCCAAACAAGCTTGTCGTATAAGCAATCAGCTTTGTCATCCAGTCAAAGTACAAAACGACGCCCATCGCCACCATGACATAGCCGCCCGCCTTCATGATGGATGCGCTATGGCGGCGGATCCATTGCAGCTTGCCGATAAAAAACGACAACATGAAAAACGGAACGGCAAATCCAAGCGTATAAGCAAGCATATACATCATTCCTGAGCCCGGGTTGGTGGCGGCTAGAGCGACAACCGCCACCAAAATCGGCCCCATGCACGGCGTCCAACCGGCGGCAAACGCCATGCCGATCAGCACGGAGCCGACATATCCCGATGGCCGTTCACGAAACGAAATGCGCCGATCTTTCAGCAAAAACGCCGGCTTCCACAGCCCGGCGACGACGAGGCCAAGAGCGACGATCACGACCGCGCCGATTTGCCGGATCGCATCTTGATAATCAACAAACAGCCTTCCAAGAAGCGAGGTGCCAAAGCCAAGCGAGATAAAAATGAGCGAGAAGCCGAGCAAAAAGCAAAGCGTATGCCATAAGCTGCGGCGGTTCAGCATCGCGTTTTCCTCTTTCAACTCGCTGACCGACACGCCGGTGATATACGATAAAAACGCCGGATAAAGCGGCAAGCAGCACGGGGAAATAAACGACAAAAACCCGGCGCCGAACGCTAAAAATAGATTGAGATCATTCATTGGTGAACCAGCCCCTGCTTTTTTACTTTTTATTTTAGCAGAATTCCTTCTTCCCGTAACACGTTTCTCATTGTTCCTGGTCAATTTTTCTATTTTCCATTTTTGCGTTCACTGATAAAATAGTATAAAGCACCATACACAATACTTCAAGCAAAGGACGGTCGATTCGTGCCGAAATGCAAATTGTTGACCTTGATTGAACAAAAGCGGATGGAGCTTGTCGACACGGTGGCCAAAACGGGGTTAAACTCGGCGGCGGCCATGAAAATCAGCAAAGAACTTGACACGTTGCTCAATGCCTATCAACGCGAACAAACCAAGCGGCGAAAGCAAAGCGCCTCCCGCTAGGCGGGACATGGCGCTTTCTTCTTTTTGTTCCAAGCAGGGGCGGCAAAACGCCGCCATTTACGCATGGACGTCGACGAGGCCGTTTTGCAGCAAGTACATTTGGTAGTAAAGCCCTTTTTGCGCCAGCAGTTGCTGATGCGTACCGCGCTCGATGATTTCGCCGCGGTGGAGGACGAAAATTTGATCAGCGTCTTGAATCGTTGATAGACGGTGGGCGATGGCGATCGTCGTCCGCCCTTTCCGCATGCGCATGAGCGCATCTTGAATCGCTTCCTCTGTTTCGGTGTCAATATGGGCGGTCGCCTCATCGAGCACCAAAATTTTCGGATCAGCAGCGATCGTGCGAGCAAAGGAAAGAAGCTGGCGCTGACCGCTTGATAACGTCGCCCCGCGCTCGGCGAGCACATGGTCGTAGCCGCCGGGCAATTGCTCAATAAACGCATCGGCCTGCACGAGCCGAGCGGCCTCCTTAATGGCTTCGTCGTCCAGTTCCTGATTATACATGCGAATGTTCTCTTTGACCGTCCCGTAAAACAAAAACGGATCTTGCAAGACAAGGCCGAGGCGGCGGCGCAGCTCGGCGCGCGAGTAATCGCGGATCGACCGGCCGTCAAGCAAAATATCGCCGCGGTCAAACTCATAAAAGCGCATGAGCAAGTTGATGATCGAACTTTTGCCGCTGCCAGTATGGCCGACAAACGCGACCGTCTGACCTGGACGGATGACAAACGACAGCCGTTTCAGCACATCCCGTTTGCCGTCGTAGGAAAAGCTGACATCCCGAAATTCGATTTCCCCGCGCTCGATCACATGCGGCGACCAATTTGGATTGGCCGGCGCCTCTTCTTGATGATCAAGAAGGGCAAACACGCGAGAGGCGGAAACGATCGCCTGCTGGTAAAGAGACAGGCGCATCATCATTTGCGTCACCGGTTCGAAAAAGCGCTCCAAATAGTTGACAAACGCATACAGCACGCCGATCTCAACTGGGCCATCAAGCGCCGTGATGCCAAAAAAGCTGAGCACAACCATGATCGACAACATATACACCACATCGATCGCCGGTCGAAGCAGCAGTCCATCAAGGTGGATGTTTTTCATCCCCGCCTTGTAATGCGCTTCATTGACGGCGGCAAACTCTTGATATAAACGGCGCTGCTGGCGGAACGCTTGAATGACGGCCATTCCTTGCAGCGATTCGTTCAATTTGGCGTTCAGTTCGCTCAGCCGTTCGCGCATCTCTTGATAAAACACTGAGCTGTAGCGGCGGTATGTGTGCATGATGAACGCGATCGCCGGGAGGATGAACAGGCAAAACAACGCAAGCTTAGCATCAAGCGAAAACATGGCGACAAACACGCCGATGACAAACAAGCCGTTTTGCACAAAGGCCGCTAGGACGCTGATGAACATGTCCTTGATCGCTTCTGTATCGTTCGTCACCCGCGAAACGATGCTTCCGCCCGGCGTCCGGTCAAAATAGCTCATCCCGAGCCGGTGCACTTTCGCAAACACATCCATCCGCAGCGCTTGAATGACGTACAAAGCGAGCCGCTGAAACTCGACAAGCTGGAAGTAGGAAATGATCGTTTTCAAGACGAGCACGCCGAGATAGGCGGCCGCCAGCGCCGCCACCGGTCCAAAAGCGAGGCGGCCCGGCACCAAATAGTCATCAATGAACACTTTCACCAAATACGGGCCGGAAAGCTCCCCGGCCGTTGCCAACAGAAGAAGCGCAAACGCAAGCGCAGTTTCTTTTTTGTATCTTCCCATATAAGCGAGCAGCCGCCATAAGACGCGCCGCTGCTCTTTTGTTGTCAACCATCGGTCGTTCATCCACTTCCCCCTATCTTACAAACAACTTGTATTTTCAGGTTTTTCGCTCCGCTCGTTTTTGGCGAGAGCTCGAACGTTCAGACCTGTTGTTACTCCGCAAGCGCCTCAAGCTGCTGGCGTCGGTGCATGTCACGATACCAGCCGCCTTCTGCCATCAGCTGCTCGTGCGTTCCGGCCTGCACAATTCGCCCCCCGTCAAGGACGAGAATCCAATCGGCATGCTCAACCGCGCTTAAACGGTGAGCGGCGATGATCGTCGTTTTTCCGCGCCGCTCCTGTTTGAGCGCCGCTAAAATCCGCGCCTCGGTCTTCGCATCCACGGCCGACAACGCGTCATCAAAAATGAGCACTTCCGGGTCAATGAGAAGCGCCCGGGCGATTGACAGCCGCTGTTTTTGCCCACCGGATAGGGAAACGCCGCGCTCTCCGATGACCGTCTCATACCCGTCGGGAAACTGCAAAATGTCATCATGAATGTCGGCCAGCCGCGCCGCCCGTACGACCTCGTCCTCTCCGGCTTCCGGCTTGGCAAAGGCGATGTTGTCGCGGATGGAGGCAGAAAACAAGAAATGGTCTTGCGGCACGTAGCCGATCGCCGAACGGAGCGCGAAAAGCGTATAATCGCGGATGTCGCGGCCGCCGAAGCGAATCTCGCCGTCATAGCCGTCAAACTCGCGCAGCAGCAGGCGAAGCAACGTCGTTTTTCCCGCCCCCGTTTTGCCGACGACGCCAAGCGTTGCCCCACGCTTGAGCTGAAAACGAATGCCCCGAAGCGCCGGCTTCGCCTCCCCCGGATAGGCAAATTGACGAACATCATACTCAATGTCGCCTTGCGGAGCGATGTGAAGGGCATCCGGACGTTCGTTGATTTCATCTTGTTCAGCCAACAGCGCCCGCACCCGGTCGTACGAAGCACGCCCTCGCTCAACAATGTTAAACAGCCAGCCGAACGCCAACATCGGCCAAATAAGCAGGCCAAGGTAGGTCGTAAACGACACAAGCTCGCCGATCGTCAATTCGCCCGCCAAAACCATTTGGCTGCCAAACGCCACAGCGAGAAAAAATGACAGCCCAACAAGCAGCCCGATCGTCGGATCAAACAAGGCGTCAATTTTGGCGACGGCAACGTTTTTCGCCACGACGTCTTCCGATTGACGGCGAAACGCCTCGACATCGTGTTCCTCATAGCCGAACGCCTTGATGACGCGGATGCCGTTGACGCTTTCCTGCACCTTGTCGTTCAGCGACGAAAACGCCGCTTGCGCCGTTAAAAACCGACGATGGAGCATCGTCCCATAGCGGCTCGTCGCCGCCGCCATCACGGGCATCGGCAATAGGCTGATGAGCGTCAGCTTCCAGCTGATCGAAAACGCCATCGTTGCCAACACAAACCCGCCAAGCGTCACCGAGTCAACAAGCGTCAAAATGCCGCTTCCGGCCGTCTGCTGAATCGCTTGCAAATCGTTGGTCGCATGGGCCATTAAATCGCCGATCCGCTTCCGCTGGTAAAACGACGGCGACATGTTCGTAAAATGCTGATACAGCTCGTTGCGCAGCTGGCGGGCAAGCTTGACCGCCGAACCGAAAATGAAAATGCGCCAAGCGTAGCGGAGCCCGTAAAGCGCCGCCGCAACGGCGGCGAGGACGGCGATCCAGCGGATGAGCACTTCTTTTGTCATCGTGCCGTTTTTCATATGATCGACCAACAAGCCGATCACTTTCGGCGGGACTGTCTCCAAAAACGCCACGATGACAAGCACGAAAATGCCGGTGATATACGCCTTCTTTTCTTGACGGAAAAACCAAAACAAATCGCGAAACACGCGCATAAGGCCCGCCCTCCTTTCATTTGGCTGACGAACAATCGCCATATTATTGTAACAAAACTAGAAAAATTTTGAAAGAACATTTTGGCAAAATAAAAAGACACTCTCGATCGAGTGTCCGTTTCGCTTATTTCAGTTGATTGTTCATCATTTTCATCATCTGGTTGATTTTCTTCTGCGACGGAGTCATGCCCATTTGCATCATCATCATGCGAATCATTTGTTCATTGATCGGCGGGTTTTTCTTCAAATAATTGATCATCGTTTTGCGGGCGACGAAAAATCCGATCGCCACCCCGGCGATGAGCGCCAGCACGCCAACGAGAATCGTACCCCACATAACAGCGATTTTCCTCCTTCTTGTTGTCTCCCTAACAGTGTACTAAACGATGCGTCATTAGACAATATTTCGCGACAAAAATCTTTTCATTACGCAAATTTTCTTCCTTGCCGAGGCGCAGACAGCCAGTAGTAATCGACAAAATCGGCGTCGACCGCCAAAAACGTCGGCGAAAGCCGAGCGAGCGCCCGCCCGATGTCCGCGGCAAGCGGCGCGCTGTCAGCGACAAGAAGCAAGCGGCGCTTTTGCACGACAAGCAACGCTTCCTCGCCGGCGTCGTTTTGCAAAACAAACATATTGCGCTCCAAATTTTTGCCGACGCGGCCGGCAAAATATTGCTTTAAGCCAAGTTCCAGGCGCGAAAATGACAGCCGTTCGGTGATAAATTCGACTTGCTTGCGGCAAATCGCCTTCAGCGGCGCTTTCGCGTATTGATGCTCACGAAGCAGTTCGACAATTTTTTCTGCCCGATGGCGGTAATGCGACGCCACATCGTCATTCAACAAATAAATCCAATAGCGGACCATGCCCCATCCCCCATTTCTGTTCATCTATTTTCTATTATAGAAAAGGAAAGGGGAAAAATATGTCTATTAACGGCAAGTTTTTTCACTAACATTGTCGATTTTTGTTTGCGGTGGCCATGCGGCCGCAAACAGGCCAACACGTCATGAACAAGCCTTTGCCCTCGATTCAACCCCGAAAATACTTGACCAAGGCGCAGCCATCTTTCACAAAAACAAGCTGCCCCTGCAACAACGCAAGGGCAGCTTTCCCGGTTACTTGCCGAGCAGCGCTTTTGTGCGGCGGACGACGTTGTCAACCGTAAAGCCATACTCGGCCATGATTTTCTCTCCCGGAGCGGAAGCACCGAATCGGTCGATGGCCAAAATGTCGCCCTCGGCGCCGACGTAGCGCTCCCAACCGAGCGACGCGCCCATTTCAATGGCGAGCCGCTTCGTCACGGCCGGCGGAAGCACTTCATCGCGGTACGATTTTGGCTGCGCTTCGAAGCGGTCCCACGATGGCATGCTGATGACGGAGACATGGATGCCCTCAGCGGCGAGCGCTTCTTGCGCTTTGACGGCCAGACCGACTTCCGAGCCAGTCGCCAACAACAGCGCCTCCGGAGCGCCGTTTTTCGCCGGTGAAACGACGTACGCACCTTTTTTCACGCCTTCATACGCCAACTCAGCTGTTGCCGCCAACGTCGGCACATCTTGACGCGTCAAGACGAGCGCAGTCGGCTTGTCCGTCGATTCGAGCGCCAGCCGCCATGCTGCCGCCGTTTCGTTTGCGTCAGCCGGACGGATGACCGACAAGTTCGGCATCGCCCGAAGCGAAGCGAGATGTTCGATCGGCTCGTGCGTCGGCCCGTCTTCGCCGACGGCGATGCTGTCGTGCGTCAAGACGTAGATGACCGGCAAGCCCATCAGCGCCGCCAAGCGGATCGCCGGACGCAAATAGTCAGAGAACACGAAGAACGTGCCTCCGAACACTTTCAACCCGCCGTGAAGCGCCATGCCGTTCAGCGCCGCCCCCATGGCAAACTCGCGCACGCCAAACCAAATGTTGCGCCCTTCGTAGCTGTCCGGCAAGAAGTTGCCGCCGCCTTTGATGAGCGTTTTATTCGAGCTTGCCAAGTCCGCCGAACCGCCAAACAATTGCGGCACCGCTTTGGCGATGGCGTTGATCACTTCCCCGGACGATGAGCGGGTCGCCAGGCTTTTGCCCGCTTCATACACCGGCAGCGCCGCCTCCCAGCCATCCGGAAGCTTCCCTTCAATCGCCCGCTTCAGCTCGGCAGCCAGCTCCGGATGCGCCCGTTCGTACGCGGCGAACTGTTCGTTCCATTCCGCTTCTTTTTTCGCACCGGCCTCTTGCACCGTTTCTCGGAAATGGGCATATACTTCTTCCGGTACATAAAAATCTTCAGCAAACGTCCAGCGGTACGCTTCCTTCGTCAGCTTCGCCTCTTGGGCGCCGAGCGGAGCGCCGTGGACGCCGGACGTGCCCGCTTTATTTGGCGCGCCGTAGCCAATCGTCGTTTTTACTTCAATGAGCGTCGGCCGGCTGAGGTCCGCCCGCGCCTCCTCGAGCGCTTTGGCGATTTCTTCAATATTGTTGCCGTCCTCAACGCGCAAATATTGCCAGCCGTACGCTTGGAAACGTTGGGCGACGTTTTCCGAGAACGACAGGTTGAGCTCCCCGTCCAGCGAAATGTCGTTCGAGTCATACAGGACGATCAGACGGCCGAGCTTCAAGTGGCCGGCGAGTGACGCAGCTTCGCTCGCCACTCCTTCCATCAAATCGCCGTCGCCGCAAATGGCGTACGTATAATGATTGATGATCTCAAACCCGTCGCGGTTGTATGTAGCAGCCAAATGCCGTTCCGCCATGGCCATGCCGACCGCCATCGCAATCCCTTGGCCGAGCGGGCCGGTCGTCGCTTCCACGCCCGGCGTATGGCCGTATTCCGGATGGCCCGGCGTTTTGCTTCCCCATTGACGGAATTGTTTCAAATCATCCATCGATACGTCGTAGCCGCTTAAATGAAGCAAGCTGTACAATAACATCGACCCGTGCCCGGCTGACAAGACAAACCGGTCGCGGTTGAACCAGTTTGGATTCGCTGGGTTATGATTCATAAATTTCGTCCAAAGCGTGTACGCCATCGGCGCCGCGCCCATCGGCATGCCCGGGTGCCCGGATTTCGCTTTTTCGATCGCGTCAATCGACAGCGTTCGAATGGTGGTAATCGCCAACTCCTCGATTGAATGCGCCATCGTCTTCCTCCCTTTCATCAACATGGTGTCATTTACTATCATATAGAAAATCAGATTCCTTGTACAACGTTTATTTCCTCCTTCGGGACAAACGAGACGCCGTCTGTTTTTTCGCGGCTTAATGGAAGCGCCGCCGCTGGCTTTCCTTTAATTTTTTCGGCGTCACGTCGTTGCCGCTCGGGTCAATGACGGTCACTGTATGGAGCATATCGGTCATCGCCTTGCGGAACGCTTGAATGTACTCACGGCGCAGCTTCGCTTGCTCGAAAGCCTCTTCGGCCGACAAGCCGGCCGTTTTCGCTTTTTTCGCCAGTTCATTGATGCGGGCTAATTTATGTTTGGCAAGCATTGATCATCTTCTCCTATCTGCCATATTCTCACTCTGTTTTATCTTATCTGATCAACCGGGAAGATGGCAACGATGGCATCTTGGTTTCCTTTGCCCGCTCGCCGCTTTAGGGCCAGGCGCAGTACACGATCAACGCCGCCTTTGTTGCTCGTCCATATATTCCTGGTAACGCCGATGGACGGTCGCCTTGGACACCTCGTAGCCGAAGCTTCGCATCGTCGCGGCGATATCGGCAAACGTCAGTCCGCGCTCGCGCAAGCGGACGATCTCCTCAACCGGCAGATCGATTCGATCGCGCCCGGCGTTTTCGCCCCGGCGCCTTAGGTTCCGCTCCGGTCGGTAGCCGCTGGCGATGGCTCGCTGCATGCCACGCTTAATTTTGGCGTTATGTATTTTTCTTTGGTACTCCTCGACAATAGCGATAATGGATAACACCATCTCATCGGCCTCCGACAGCGGCATCTCCCCGCGGTGGCTGGCGCTGTATATTTTCACCCCTTGCTTTTTCAAGCAATGCAGCACCGCCATGCGCGCATGGCCGCGCCCAAGCCGCGTTTCATCTTGAATGAGCAGCACATCGACCTCGCCTTCCTCGCAAAGCGAAAGCAGCTCCAACACGCCGTCGCGGTCGGCTTCATAACCGCTCGCCTGCTCGGCGATCACTTTCACGACTTCAAATCCACACTCGGCCGCCAGCTGCTCGAGCTCATCTCGTTGCCTCGCGAGCGACGTTTCCTGTTCAGCTTTGTCCGTGCTGACGCGGCAGTAAATGACCGCCCTCATGGCCAATCCCTTCTTTCCATCACTGATTGACGGCCACCGAGCCGCCCTGCTTTGATTTTAACACAGGAATGACAATTTGTTCACCGGCGGCAAGACGCGGGCTCGGCAAATGGTTGACATCGACGACCCAGCGGATGAACTCATCAGGCGGCATATGGTGTTCCTGTTCGTACTGTTTTGCCAGCCCCCAAAGCGTATCGCCGGGAGCGACCGTGATCGTCACGTATTCTTTTTTATCGACCGGGCTGCTGGCGTAAACGAACCCTGCCAACACGAGCGCAAACAAAAATGAAAACAAAACATAGTGCAGCAACGTTTTCCTCATTCCCTCCCACCCTTTCTAGAATGTTTGTTCGCTTTCCTTCATTATAGCCAGGAACATTTGTTTGTGTCAATAAAAAACTCGAACCTATGTTTGTTTTTTCGTCTTCCGCATGGTATAATGAAGGCAAATGATGTGGCGAGAGGTGTGAAACAATGACGAAACTGTCAAAACGACAACAGCAAATTTTAGAGTTTATTAAACAGGAAGTAAAAACAAAAGGCTATCCTCCGTCGGTGCGGGAAATTGGGGAAGCGGTTGGACTGGCGTCAAGTTCGACGGTCCACGGGCATCTCGCGCGCCTAGAAAGCAAAGGGTACATCCGCCGCGACCCGACAAAGCCGCGCGCCATTGAAATTTTGGACAACGATATGGCCAAGGAGAGAGAAAAAGAGGAGATCATCTCGGTGCCGATCATCGGCAAGGTGACGGCCGGCCAACCGATTACAGCGGTGGAAAACATCGAAGGCTACTTTCCGCTGCCGAAGCGGCTCGCCGCCGGCGAGGAGCAGCTGTTTATGCTTGAAGTGATGGGCGACAGCATGATCGAAGCCGGCATTCTCGACGGCGACTACGTCATCGTCCGCCAGCAGTCATCGGCCAACAACGGCGACATCGTCGTCGCCATGACGGAAGACAACGAGGCGACGGTGAAGCGGTTTTTCAAGGAAAAAGACCACATCCGCCTGCAGCCGGAAAACGCCCATCTTGAGCCGATCATCGTCCGCGACTGCACGATTCTCGGCAAAGTGATCGGCGTCTATCGCCTGTTCGACTGACTCGTGCCGGCCTGCGCCCATAAAAAAGCTGCCCCGTTTTTTTCAGGGCAGCTTTTTTATGAATCAGTAGAGTTCCATATATTGGTCCAATTCCCATTGATGAACCGTTGTCCGATACATATCCCACTCAATTTCTTTCGCTTCGACGAAATGCTCGAATAAATGTTTGCCGAGCGCGTGAATCATCACTTCATCGGACTTCAAGTTTTCCAACGCTTCATGCAGCGTTGCCGGCAAATCGACAATGCCTTCTTCGAGCCGTTCTTCTTTCGTCATGACGTAAATGTTTCGATCCACTGGCGCCGGAGGAGTGAGCTTGTTGCGAATGCCGTCAAGCCCAGCGGCTAAAAGCACCGCCATGGCCAAGTATGGGTTGGCCGACGGGTCGACGCTGCGCACCTCAATGCGCGTGCTCATGCCGCGCGAAGCTGGAATGCGGATGAGCGGGCTGCGGTTGCGCGCCGACCAAGCGACGTAGCACGGCGCTTCATAGCCTGGAACAAGCCGCTTGTACGAGTTGACGGTCGGGTTCGTCACCGCCGTAAAGTTCGGCGCATGCTTCAGCACACCGGCGATAAACTGCCGCGCCGTATCGCTCAACTGCAAGTCGCCGTTCGGATCGAAAAAGGCGTTTTCACCGTTGCGGAACAGCGACAGGTTGCAATGCATTCCTGAACCGTTAATCCCAAAAATCGGCTTCGGCATAAAGGTCGCATGCAATCCGTGTTTGCGGGCGATCGTTTTGACGACGAGCTTAAACGTTTGAATGTCGTCGCACGCTTTTACGGCATCAGCGTATTTAAAATCGATCTCATGCTGGCCCGGGGCGACTTCATGATGGGACGCTTCGATTTCAAACCCCATTTCCTCAAGCTCGAGCACAATGTCGCGCCGGCAGTTTTCCCCAAGATCGGTCGGCGCCAAATCGAAATAGCCGCCGCGATCGTTCAGCTCCATCGTCGGGTGTCCTTTTTCGTCCAGCTTGAAGAGGAAGAATTCCGGCTCAGCTCCTAAGTTAAAGGCGTTGAAGCCAAGCGCCTCCATCTCTTTCAGCATCCGCTTCAAGTTATAGCGCGGACAGCCTTCAAACGGCGTGCCGTCCGGGTTGTAAATGTCGCAGATAAAGCGGGCGACTTTTCCTTTTTCTGAAGTCCACGGGAAAATGACGAACGTATCCAAGTCCGGATACAAATACATATCTGACTCTTCGATGCGGACAAATCCTTCGATCGACGACCCGTCAAACATAATTTTGTTGTTAAGCGCTTTCTCCAGCTGGCTGATCGGAATTTCGACGTTTTTGATCGTGCCCAAAATATCGGTGAATTGCAGGCGGATGTACTTGACATTTTCCTCTTTGACGATGTGTAGAATGTCGTCACGCGTATATTTTGCCATGTCCAAACTCCTCCCCGGCTCGGAAATCATTTTCCGTCATTAATGAAAGAAGCGAGCGAGATCTCCTTGGCGAAGCGATGCGCGCTGGAACCGCCCGGCCTGCAGCAATTCATTCCGCAAAATTTCGCGCAGTTCTTCGTCCGACAGCTTCGGTTTTCCTACTTTTTCGACTTTCTCCGCCTGCTGGTGGCGTCCTTCCTCCCGCGCGGCAAAAATTTGCTTAATGCCCGCCAAGTTGACGCCTTGGTCGATCAAATCTTTAATTTCCAGCAAGCGGTCAATGTCATTGAGCGAAAACAGCCTCCGGTTGCCTTCAGTGCGCGCTGGCGAAACGAGGCCGTGCTCTTCATAATAGCGGATTTGCCGAGCCGACAAGTCGGTCAGCTGCATCACAATCCCAATCGGAAACAATGGCATGGAACGACGAATTTGGCTGCTCATGCCAATTCCTCCTCGCTTTTGATACCTTTATTTTACCATAATGTTAGGAAATGAGTCAATGAAACGTGATGTTTCCTCACAAACAAATCAACCGCTGTTCAAGCAAACGCTGAATGGCGGAACAGACGGCGATTTTCACATGCGAATACGTCAATCCGCCTTGCACATACGCGACATATGGGGGGCGCAACGGCCCGTCGGCCGTCAACTCAATGCTTGCCCCTTGGACGAACGTGCCGGCGGCCATGATCACTTTGTCTTCATAGCCGGGCATGTCGCTCGGATACGGAGTGAAATGAGCGTTGACCGGGGAGGAAGCCTGAATCGCTTGGCAAAACGCCACCATTTGTTCCGGATCGTCAAAACGGACGGACTGAACCAAATCCGTGCGCTTCGCCTTCCACGATGGCGAGGTTTTTAGTCCGATCCGCTCGAGCATCGCCGCCGTAAAAACCGCCCCCTTGAGCGCCTGACCCACGGTGTGCGGCGCAAGGAAAAAGCCTTGATACATATCCGGCAAGCTGTAAAGCGACGGACCGACTTCCGCTCCAATGCCCGGCGAGGTCATCCGATAGGCGCACGCCTCCACATATTCCCGCTTGCCGACAATGTAGCCGCCCGTTTTCGCCAAGCCCCCTCCCGGGTTTTTAATGAGCGAGCCGGCCATCAAATCGGCGCCGACATGGCATGGCTCTTTCTCCTCGACGAATTCTCCGTAGCAATTGTCGACAAACACGACGACATCCGGTTTGATCGACTTGACGAATGCAATCATGTCGCCGATCTCTTCGACAGTAAACGACGGCCGGTCCGCATAGCCGCGCGAACGTTGAATGCCGATCATTTTCGTCCGCTCATGGATCGCTTCGCGAACGGCCGGAAAATCGACCATCCCTTCCGCTGTGAGCGGCACGCTGCGATAACGAATGCCAAACTCTTTCAGCGAGCCGACGCCGCGGCCGCGGACGCCGACGATTTCCTCAAGCGTATCGTACGGAGCGCCCGTGATGTAAAGCAACTCATCGCCCGGGCGCAACACGCCAAACAGCGCGATCGCAATCGCATGCGTGCCGGAAATGATTTGCGGGCGCACAAGCCCCGCTTCCGCTCCAAACACATCAGCGAAAATGCGATCGAGCGTATCGCGGCCCGCATCGTCATACCCATAACCGGTTGACGGAATGAAGTGGGCGTCGCTCACTTGATGGCGACGGAAGCTCTCAAGCACGCGGTATTGGTTGACGTCGACCAGTTCATCGATGCGGCGGTGAATCGGCGCGATTTGTGCTTCGATTTCCTCGATGAGAAGAGCGATGGTTTCTCCGTGTCTCCATTGTGTCCAAAACATAGATGAACCCTTTCTACCGTTGGAATGATTGCAGCTCCCCATACAAGGGGTGCGTCGGCAGCACGTACCCTTGGCAGTCGTACGTGCCTCCCTGTTCATTATAATGCCATTCGTGCAAAATGGTGTCCGATTTTAACCGAGCGAGCAATTTTCCTTCACCGCTTGGGATCGACACGTCGTAACGGGCCATTTGCTGTTTCACCGCCTCTTCAAGAAAATAGCGGAGCCGGTCAATGTCGGCGGCGGAAAGCGCGCTGATCATGATGGAAGCAGTCGTTGTCGGAATGAATTCCGACGCTTTTTGATCGCTTTTATTGTACACCGTGACCATCGGAATGGAAGAAGCCCCTAATTCAGCGAGCAGCCGCGACACCGTTCGCTCGTGCGCAACGTAATCCGGATGAGACGAATCGACGACGTGAAGCAATAGATCGGCTTCCGTCACTTCCTCGAGCGTCGAGCGGAACGCGGCGACAAGTGTCGTCGGCAAATCTTGAATGAACCCGACCGTATCGGTGACAAGCACCGTGTAGCCGCATGGCAAGACACATTTGCGCGTCAACGGGTCGAGCGTGGCAAACAACAAGTTTTCTTCCAACGAATCGGCGGCGGTCAGCCGATTGAAAATCGTTGATTTGCCGGCGTTTGTATAGCCGACGAGCGCCACTTGAAACGCTTGGTTTTTTTGCCGGCGCTCGCGGTAGCGCCCTCGATGCTCAGCAATGCGCACAAGCTCAGCTTTAATGTCGTCAATGCGGCGGCGAATATGGCGGCGGTCGGTCTCGAGCTTCGTCTCCCCCGGGCCGCGCGTGCCGATGCCGCCGCCCAAGCGGGATAGCGCCTCTCCTTGACCGCTAAGGCGCGGCAACATATACTCCAGCTGGGCGAGCTCGACTTGCAGCTTTCCTTCTTTTGAGCGGGCGCGCCTTGCAAAAATGTCTAAAATCAGCTGCGTCCGGTCAATCACTTTCACCTCGCCAAGCATTTTCGTCAAATTGCGCGCTTGGCTTGGAGAGAGCTCGCTGTTGAAAATAACCACGTCCGGTTCCAGCTGCTTGACTATGGCGGCGAGCTCTTCCGTTTTCCCTTTGCCGATATACGTCGCCGGGTGCGGCGCTTCACGTTTTTGCGTCAACTCTGCCACAACCTCGCCGTTCGCCGTCGCAACGAGCGAAGCGAGCTCCTCCATCGAATAGCGAAACCGTTCATCATCGACACCAGCGAGCTGGCAGCCGACAAGGATCGCTTGTTCACGGCTCATGGCATCCCCCTTCCTTTCCCTCGCGGCGAACATGTTCTCTACGTTCATGATACCAAATCCCACCGTCGGTCTGCTAGTTCGTTCCAAAAAAACGATTGATTTTCCGCCGCTTTTGCCCCTACAATGATACAAGAACACCGTACGGAAAGGAACAGCACGAATGACGTGGGAAGTATTGAGCATCATCGGCACGATCGCCTTTGCCATTAGCGGGGCGATCGTCGCGATGGAAGAGGAGTACGATTTGCTTGGGGTGTACATTTTAGGGATTGTCACCGCTTTTGGCGGCGGGGCGGTGCGCAATTTGCTGATCGGGGTTCCCGTGTCGGCGTTATGGGAACAGCAGCCGCTCTTTCTTGTCGCTTTGGCGGCCATGACAGTTGTGTATTTGTTCCCAAAGCAAATGCTGCCGCCGTGGAAGCGGTGGGGCAACTTTTTTGACGCCCTTGGGTTGTCCGCGTTCGCCATTCAAGGAGCGCTGTACGCGGCAAACATGGGGCATCCATTAAGCGCGGTCATCGTCGCCGCGGTGTTGACCGGAAGCGGCGGCGGCATTATCCGTGACGTGTTGGCGGGAAGAAAGCCGCTCGTGTTGCGCGCAGAAATTTATGCCGCCTGGGCCATTCTCGCCGGCCTCGCCGTTGGGCTGAAATGGGCCGAATCGCCCATGGAGCTGTATGTGTTGTTGATTGTCGTCGCCGCTTTGCGCGTTTTGTCATACACGTACGGCTGGAAGCTGCCGCGGCGGGCGGTCGGAGAAAAAGCGGGCGAGCAATGATCAAACGGCAAAAGCAACAACTACTCATTGATTTATACGAAAAGATAGACTTTTGTATAAATCGTCCCATTCCGTTTGACAGCCGTTGTATGGCTCCTCTCTGCCCCTGCCTCTTGGTACGAAGGAAGCGAAAAGAAGCAAAACCGTAAGCACGGAAGCGAAGGCGCCCAACGCGGACTCCTCGCTTTTGGTTTGCTGACGCCTTCCTTACGCGCTTTGCTCGCTTCGCACCGCCACGGCCACGCCGGCAGCAATGAGCGCCCCGCCGAGCCAAAACGAGACATCGAGTTGCTCTTGTAAAAACAGCCGGCCAAAGAGCGAGCCGACGAGCGGCTGGAAAAAGAAAAAGAGCGAGCCGACGCCGGCATCGATCATTTCCATCCCTTTGTTCCAAAGAAAAAATGCTCCCGCTGTCGATACAACGCCAAGATACAACACCCCAAGGGCGACGGGAACACTCCAATGGCTCGCAGCAAGCCCCGGCCCTTCGGCGAGCATCATCGGCGTCATGCCAATGAGTGCCACAAAAATGGCATACGTGGTGATCGAAAACACGGACAAGCGGGCCGAAGCGATTTTCACGAGCACCGACAACAGCGCCCAAGTGACCGCCGCGCCGACTAAGCAAACGTTGCCAAGAAACGTTGATTCTTCTCCGCCTCCTAAGCCGACGATGACGATGACGCCGAATGTCGCCAATAGGAGCGCGCCAAGCTTCCGCCATGTGAGCGCCTCACCAATCAGCCAGCGGGCAAACAAAACGACAAACGCCGGCGTCGAGGCGGTGATGAGCGAAGCGGTATGGGCGTTCGACCATTTCGTGCCGACAAACTGCAAGGAAATGGAAACGACGTAGCCGATGATCCCGACCGTGATAATCATTCCCCAGTCACGCCCGTTCTTTGGGGGGCGCTCGCGTTTCGCCACGGCGACGGCGCCCAGCACGATCAAGGCGACGGCGTAGCGCAGCCAGACGAGCGTAAACGGCGGAATGTAGTCCAACACGTATTTGCTCACCACATACATCCCGCCCCAAATGCCAGCGGCAAGGGATAAATAGAAGGAAGCGAGAAAGGCTTGCTTCATGACATCGATCCCCTTTGCTTTCTTCTTTCTGCTGCTGACACCAAAAGCGAAGCCGTTATTTCCAGAGATGGCAGCCAAACAAGGTTGTTCTCCATCAGCTACACATCGCTTTCTTCCCGAGGAAACACGGGGGCGAGCGAAACCGTCAAATCCGGTTGCCAAAAAGAAACCAACTCATCGCTTGGCCCGAAAACCGCTCGCTGTTGAAATCGTCCATCTTGCCAGCTGAGCACTTCGATCGTTCGATTGCTGGGGTCTACAATCCAATATTCATGCACACCATATTTTTCGTATAAATAGTATTTCTGGTTTCGATCACGCAAGGCGGTGCTTGGTGACAGCACTTCCACAACGAGATCGGGAGCCCCTTTCATTCGCCGATTCCCGATTTGCTCAACCCGACAAACAACTGATAAATCCGGCTGAACAACCGTTTTCGCCATCCGTTCCGGCTCCTCAGGATCAAGCTGAACATCAAACGGGGCAAGAATGACATGACAGCCACGCGCCTGAAAATACGAAGCCAATGCAAGGTGCAGTTGTCCGACCACATACTGGTGCTCAAACGACGGAGACGCCAATAAATAGGGAACACCATCGATCAGTTCCCAATTTCCTTCCCAATGTTCAATGTCGCGATACGTGTAAAACGGCTTCTCCTTCTGCACTGCGCTTCCCCTTTCACTTGCTTTTCTTTCATCTTATCACATCGCTCCAGTTCCGTCCCATATTTTTATTTTCTCGTCATGACAGAAAAAACAGCGGCTGCCACCGCTGTCGAGTGTGTGTCAAACAAATGTTTTTTCCACGCGTTGCTCTTACTCCCGCTCGATGATCGTGGCCGTCGCCATCCCGTGGCCGATGCAAATCGTCAATAGCCCATAGCGGCCGCCGCGCCGTTCAAGTTCATGAACAAGCGACGTCATGAGCTTCGCACCGGTGGCGCCGAGCGGATGGCCAAGCGCAATGGCGCCGCCGTTGACATTCACCTTCTCAAGCGGAGCGCCGATTTCTTTTTGCCAGGCGAGCACGACCGGGGCGAACGCTTCGTTGATTTCAATGAGGTCGATGTCATCGATCGAGAGGCCGGCTTTTTTCAGCACTTGCCTCGTCGCCGGAATGACGCCATCGAGCATATACGTCGGGTCGGAGCCGACGACCGTTTGCGCGACAATGCGCGCTTTCGGCTTCAGTCCGAACCGCCTCGCCGCCTCCCGTTCCATCAAAAGCACAGCGGCCGCCCCGTCGCTCATTTGGCTCGCATTGCCAGCGGTGATGAGACCGTCTTCTTGAAACACCGGCTTGAGCGCGGCGAGCGCTTCCGGCGATGTGTCGGCCCGCGGCCCTTCATCATCGGTGACAAGGATTTCGCGGCCATCGCGGTCAAGCCCTTTCACCGGGACGATTTCCGCGCGAAACTTCCCTTCGCGCAAGGCCGCCAAGGCGCGTTGATGGCTTTCGTACGCGTAGGCGTCAAGCTCCTCGCGCGTTAGGCCGTATTTTTTGGCGATCCGCTCAGCCGAGACACCTTGGTGGATGAATTCGTATTTTTCATGAAGCGACGGCGGAATCGTCTGCTCGTTGCCATCGCTTAAAATCGGCACTTTCGTCATGCTTTCGACCCCGGCGGCGATCGTGACATCCATATCGCCGGAGCGGATTTCCTGGGCGGCGAAATGAATCGCCTGCTGCCCCGAGCCGCACATTCGGTTGATTTGCACTGCCGGCACTTCGATCGGGAATCCGGCCTCAAGCGCCGCCAGCCGGCCGATGTTGTACCCTTGTTCGGCGACCGGCGTCACGCAGCCCATGACGATGTCTTCCACCGCCCCTTTGTCCATGCCGGCCCGGCGCACGACTTCATCGAGCACCACCGCGGCCAAATGGACCGGATGAACGTCCCGGAAGACGCCGTTCCGCTTGCCGACCGGCGTCCTGACCGCTTCGACAATGACCGCTTCACGCACCATGCAACTTCCTCCTTTTGCTCTACTTTCGTGATTTCTTCGTTGCCTTGCCTATTCGGGCGCTTCCACACGGGCGAAAGCGGGCGCTCTTTAAGCGCTTGTTGGCGCGCGGCATCAGATGGACGGCGAGCGCTGCTCAATACGTGTAAAACCCTTTCCCCGTCTTCCGCCCTAAATGCCCGGCTTCAACGAGCTTGCGCAAAAGCTGCGGCGCCCGGAACCGGTCGCCGTATGCTTCCGTCATGTTTTCACTCACAAACAAGAGCGTATCAAGCCCGACCATGTCGGCCAGCTCCAGCGGCCCCATCGGATAATTGAGGCCAAGCCGCACCGCTTTGTCGATATCCTCAGCGGAAGCAACTCCTTCTTCGTACATGCGGATGCATTCAATCATATGGGCGGCAAGCGCCCGTGTCGTCACAAACCCTTGCCGGTCTTTCACGACGACCGTTTCTTTGCCAAGCTCCACAGACAGCCGACGGATGGCGTCGACTGTGTCGTCGGAAGTCGTCTCACCTTTCACAATTTCGATCAACTTCATCACTGGCGCCGGATTGAACCAATGCATGCCGATGACGTTCTCCGGCCGGTTGGTCGCGGCGGCAAGCGCCGTGACGCTCAGCTCGGATGTGTTGGTCGCTAAAATGGCGTCCGGCTTCGCCAATTGATCAAGCTGCTGAAACACGTCTTTTTTCAGCGCCAAGTTTTCCGGCACGGCTTCGATGACGACATCCGCCCCGCGCACCGCTTCGGCCAAATCGACGGTCGAGCGGATGCGCCCGAGCGCCGCTCGCGCTTCCGGCTCGGACAGCCCGCCGGTTTTGACAAAGCGGCGCAAGCTTTTTTCCGCCGAAGCGAGCCCATTTTGCAAGGCCGCTTCGGACACGTCATATAAATACACCGTTTTTCCCGCCATCGCCGCCGTTTGCGCGATGCCGCTTCCCATCACCCCGGCGCCGATGACCGCAATCGTTTCTGCCACGGTGTCCGCCTCCTTTACTCCTTCGCCGCATCGGCATAGCGCGCTGCCATCTCATCGCGCAGTTTCCGCTTCAAAAACTTGCCGACGCTCGTTTTCGGAATTTCATCGAGAAACACAATGTCATCCGGCAGCCACCATTTTGTAAATTGCGGGCGCAAAAAGTCGTACAGCTCTTCTTTCGTGACGCGTTTTCCTTCTTTCAGCACGACGCAGGCAATCGGGCGCTCTTGCCATTTCGGATGCGGCACAGCGACGACCGCCGCTTCGAACACCGCCTCATGGGCCATGAGCGCATTCTCCAAATCAACCGATGAAATCCATTCGCCGCCGCTTTTAATGACATCCTTCGTCCGGTCGACAATTTTCACAAACCCTTCTTCGTCCACGGTGACGACATCGCCGGTATGCAGCCAACCGTCGCGGAACGCGTCTTTCGTCCGGTCGTCGTTGTAGTATTCGGCAGCAATCCACGGACCGCGCAAGCAAAGCTCGCCCATTTCCTGCCCGTCCCAACGAACCGGCCCGTTTTGGCCGATCACTTTCATCTCAAGCCCTGGAGCAAGCAGCCCTTGCTTGGCGCGAATGTCCAGTTTCTCCTCGTACGACAGCCCGTCTTGATAACTTTTCGGGCGCGAGACGAGCACAAGCGGGCTCGTTTCCGTCATGCCGTACGCGTGAATGAACGGAATGCCGTATTTTTCTTCAAACGCGCGGATGATCCCTTTCGGCGCGGCTGAACCGCCGCAAATGACGCGCGTCAGGCTGCTGACGTCATAGTTTCCTTTCTCCAACTCTTGCAACAGCCCGAGCCAAATCGTCGGCACGCCAGCGGTGATCGTCACCCGTTCGGAGTCAATCAGCTCGGCAAGCACTTTCGGCGTAAACGCCGGTCCCGGCATGACGATCGTCGAACCGAACCAAGTGGCGGCAAACGGCAGCCCCCAGGCGTTGACATGGAACATCGGCACGACCGGCATGACGACATCGCGCTCGCACAGCCCTTGCGTGTCAGCCAGCCCGAGCGCCATCGCATGCAGAACGGTGCTCCGGTGCGTATAGACGACCCCTTTCGGACGGCCCGTTGTCGCCGACGTATAGCACATACCGGCCGGTTGGTATTCATCGAGATCTTTTAAAAACGGGAATGTTGGATCGCCGTCCGCGAGCAGCTTCTCGTAATGGTACACCGGCGACAGCGTCGTGTCCGGCAGCTCATCCTTATCAGTCATGATAATGAAAGCGCGCACGTTCGGGATCTCGTCTTTCACCGCTTCAATCGCCGGCAGCAAATCATCATCGATCAGCAGCACACGGTCATCGGCGTGGTTGATGATGTAAGAGATATGCTGCGGCGAGAGGCGGATGTTGATCGTATGGAGCACCGCCCCGATGCCGGGAATGGCAAAATACGCTTCCAAATGGCGGTGATGGTTCCAAGCGAACGTGCCAACGCGGTCGCCGACTTCCACCCCGAGCCGCTTCAACACGCTTGACAGCCTGCGCGTCCGCTCGCCGATCTCCTTGTATGTATGGCGGACGACGCCTTCTTTCATGCGCGAAACGACTTGCTTTTTTGGGAAAAACAACTCCGCCCGCTCAAGCATCATGGAAATGTTTAACGGTGTTTTCATCATCGGTCATTCCTCCCCCTTTACCAAATGCGCATGTTCATTGACTTTAGGCGGCTCCCCGCCGCCCCATTGGCCGTCCGGCCCATGTGCGGCCGTCCATGCGCCGCCCGGCTGCAGCCGAACGAGATGGCGGAGCCGGCTGTCAGCAAACAGCGCCTTCGCCTCACCCGTCTCCAGCACCGGGGCAAGGCAGACGTCGACCGCTTCGGCGAACGCGCTCCACTCATCCAATGTCTTTTCACGGAACAAGGCGGCGAGCTCGTCATATACGGCTTCCCCCGATCGCGCCGGCGCCCATTGCGCCTCCGTCCATTCCGGATGGCCGACCGCCTCGCAAAACCGCTGCCAAAAGTGCGGCTCGAGCGCCGCTAAACTCATATAACGGCCGTCTTTTGTCTCATACAGCTGGTAGCACACCACCTCCCCAGACAACTCGGAAAGACCGGTCTTCGGCCCACCGCCGTGTTCAATGGCAAAATGGCCAGCCATCATCGCTGCCAAGCCATCGACAAGCGAAACATCAAGATGGGCGCCTTTGCCGGTTCGCTCGCGTGCAAAGAGGGCAGCCAAAATGCGCTCGGCCGCCGCCATGCCGCCGATAAAATCGGCAAGCGTGATCTTCGGATGAACCGGGCGGCCGCGTTCATCGGCCAGCTGCGCAAGCAAGCCGGAGAGCGCCATATAGTTTAAATCATGGCTGCCAAGCAATGAGCGGCTGCTCTGTTGACCGAAGCCGCTGATCGAGCAATAGATGATTTGTTCGTTCATGCGGCACATATCGTCATAACCGAGCCCAAGCCGCGCCATCACCCCGGGGCGGAAGCTTTCGATCACTACATCGGCGCGGGCGGCGAGCCGCCGGGCTTGCTCGCGACCCGCGTCCGTTTTTAAATCCAACCCGATGCTTTTTTTGCCGGCGTTATAGGCGGCAAACAACCGGCCCTCGGCGAACGGGCGCAGCCGATCGCCGGATGGGGGCTCAATTTTGATGACTTCTGCTCCGAGCTGGGCGAGCCGCCAGCTGGCAAATGGGCCCGGCAAGTAATGGGAAAAATCAACGACTACAATGCCACGAAGCATATCTTTCCCTCTCTCTACAAATCTAGCTGCCGGGCGATGATTGTTTTCATCATCTCGTTCGTCCCAGCGTAAATGGCGCTTACGGGAATGTCGCGATAGCGCCGGGCGATCTCATATTCTTCCATATAACCATAACCGCCGTGCAGCTGCATCGCCTCGGCCGCGACACGTTTTGCCATCTCGGTAATCCACCATTTCGCCATCGACACTTCCGTGACGATCTGTTTTCCCGCCATATGCTCTTCAATGACGCGGTCGACAAACGTGCGGCCAAGGGCGATTTCCGTCGCCATCTCGGCAAGGCGGAACTGGACGGTCTGAAACTCGCTCACCCGTTTGCCGAACGCCGTGCGCTGTTTGACATATTGCTTCGTCAAGGAAAACATCACTTCCGCCGCCGTTTGTGCGGCAATGGCGACAACGAGCCGCTCCTGCTGGAGCTTTTCCATCAAATAGTAAAAACCTTTTCCTTCCTCGCCGAGCAAATTATATGCCGGCACTTTCGCATCTTGGAAAAACAGTTCGGCGGTATCTTGGGCGTGCAGCCCGACTTTCTCGAGCTTCCGACCGCGCGTAAACCCCGGCGTATCCCGCTCCACGACGAGCAGGCTGATGCCGCGGTGCGGCGGCTTTGCCTGCGGGTCGGTTTTGCAGGCGACGACGATCAAGTCGGCATGAATGCCGTTCGTGATAAACGTTTTTTGTCCGTTGACGATGTAGTAGTCACCGTCTTTTACTGCCGTTGTCGAAATGTTGGCCAAATCCGAACCCGCCCCCGGCTCGGTCATGGCGATCGCCGTGATGAGCTCGCCGGTGACGCATTTTGGCAGCCATTTTTGTTTTTGCTCCTCGGTTCCGTACGATGCGATATACGGCGTGACGATGTCGTTGTGCAGGCCGATGCCGACGAGGCTCGATCCGACTTTTTCCAGTTCTTCATTGATGACGACTGAGTAGGCAAAATCGGCGTTTAGACCCCCATACTTCTCATCGACCCACGGGCAAAGAAAGCCGTTCTCGCCCATCTTCGCCCAAAACGAACGCGGAATGATGCCGCGCTTCTCCCAATCGTTATAATGCGGGTACGCTTCTTTTTCCAAAAACTTGCGAAACGCCGCGCGGAACATATGGTGCTCCTCACGCAAATAGCGAGCCGTCACCCGTTCATCCCTCTCTTCTGTTCGGTCACTTTTTCTCTGTTCCGCCCGTCGCCTGTTTTTTCAGCTGTTCGCGCAGCAAAAACTTTTGGATTTTCCCGCTCGCGTTGCGCGGCAGGGCATCGATGAAATAGTAGGCGCGCGGACGTTTGTACGGAGCGAGGCGGTCGCTCGTTTTGCAAAACTGCTCGAGCTCATCGGCGGTCAGGAGGTCATCTTTTTTGACCACGAAGGCGACGACTTTTTCGCCCCACAACTCATCCGGCTCACCGAGCACAGCGACATCGAGCACTTTCGGATGCTCGTACAACACGTCCTCGACTTCGCGCGGATAGACGTTTTCCCCGCCGCTGATCACCATGTCATCGACCCGGTCGGCGACATACAAGTAGCCGTCTTCATCAAGGTAGCCGAGGTCGCCGGAATGATACCAACCTTTGTACAACGCTTTTTCCGTCGCTTCCTCGCGCTTGTAGTAGCCAGCCATCATGCACGGCCCGCGCATCACAATTTCACCGACTTCATATGGCGGCAGCACATCGTCTGGGTCGGACGGCCCGTCTTCACGCGCACGGACGACGCGGATCTCATGGTTCAGGCAGGCGCGTCCAGCGGAACCGGCTTTTTTCAGCTGCTCGTCTTCCAACAAAAACGTCACCGCCGGCCCCATTTCCGTCATGCCGTACGCTTGAATCAGCTCGATGCCGAGCTGCTCTTGGCATTGCCTGACAAGCGCTGGAGCCATCGGAGCGGCGCCGTATAGGCCGAGGCGAAGCGAAGATAAATCGTAACCGCTTACATTCTCCTGCAAGATCATGTTCCACATCGTCGGGGCTCCAAACATGATCGTAATCCGCTCCCGTTCGATCGTTTCAAGCACGAGCTTGGCGTCAAAATGGTGCAAAATGACGCTCGCCGCTCCGGCATGCACGCGCGGCAGCAAGCAGCAATGCAGCTCGGCGCAATGGAACAGCGGCGCTGCCGCCAGCCCGCGATCCGTCTCGCGGATGCGCATGACGCCATGGCAAATGACGCTTTGCTCGATCATGTCGCGGTGACGGTGCATCACTCCTTTTGGACGCCCAGTTGTGCCGCTTGTATACATAATGGCATAAAGATCGCTCTCATCCACATGAACACGCGGCGCTTCCCCTAGGGCCCGCGCGGCCTGCTCGTGAGCGTTTTTGGCAAACGGCGGCGGATCGCGGTCGATCGACCAAAATGACACGTGCGGGAAACGGCTGTGAATCGCGGCAAGTTCCGGTTCCACCGCCCGTTCAAACAGCACGATTTTCGGCTCGGCGTCCGTCAAAATATAGGCGATTTCTTCCGCCCTCAGCCGAAAGTTGATCGGATTGAACACCGCGCCGATTTTGGCGCAGGCAAACAAGGCGGTCGCGAGCTCAAGCGTATTGTACAGCACCGTCGAAACGCGATCTCCTTTGCGGACGCCCGCTTCCAAAAACGCGTTCGCCCACCGGTTCACTTCCCTCTCCCATTCGGCGTACGTATAGCGGCGTCCGGTCGCCGCGTCGACGACCGCCTCCCGGTTTGGAAACTTTCGCACTGTCTGGGAAAACATCTCCCCAATCGTCATGTACAAGCGCCTTTCCCCCTTTTCTCCGAATGGACGCAGGGCGTGCAGATCCACTAGACAGATCATTCAGATAAATAGGTGTATGATGCCCCCGCTGTTTATGTATTCGCTCTTTTTGATCGCATTCCTCTTTTTTGCGGCACAAAAAAGAAAGGAAGACCTCTTTCTTTCGACAAGAAAAAGAAAGAGGAGCCTCCTTGGCTTTTTTATCATCTCGCGCCGAGAAGACCCCCACTTCCACGCGTGAGCGTAGGTGGGAGAGCGTTCAAGCATGAATCACTAAATCGCGGTCACGGATCGTCATCAGCTCTTTTTTGTCGTAGCGCCCTTCATGAAGAAGGCGGACCGCCTGCTTGCGGATCGCTTTTTCGATTAAGTTGCGCACATAGCGGCCGTTGCTGAACTTGAGGCGGCCGGTCGCTTCCAGCGTCCCTTCGAGATGAATGTACAGTTTCCGCTCCGCTTCCGGCGTCATTTCATACTCGCGTTCGCGCAGCATTTGCTTGGCGATTTGCACAAGCTCCTCGACCGTATAATCGGGAAACTCGATCGTGAGAGGAAAGCGCGACGGCAAGCCGGGATTTAGCGACAAAAAGTAGTCCATTTCTTTCGGATAGCCGGCCAAAATCACAACCAAGTCGTCGCAATAGTCTTCCATCCCTTTGACAAGCGTGTCAATCGCTTCTTTGCCGAAATCTTTTTCGCCCCCGCGGGCGAGCGAATACGCTTCATCGATGAACAAAATTCCGCCGCGCGCTTTTTTGATCAAATCGCGCGTTTTGCTCGCCGTATGCCCGATGTACTCTCCGACCAAATCGGCCCGCTCCGCCTCGATGAAATGCCCTTTGGACAGCACGTTCATCTCAAAAAACAGCTTGCCGAGCAAGCGCGCCACCGTCGTTTTGCCGGTGCCGGGATTGCCTTTGAAAATCATATGGAGCGCCTGGCGGTTGGCCTTTAAGCCGTTCTCCTTGCGCAGCCGGTTGATGTACAGCCAGGCGTAAATTTCCTTGATGATTTTTTTGACATGATCAAGGCCGATCAGCTGATCAAGCTCCTTTTGAATATTGCGGAGCGCCTGATGCTCTTCGCCATCGAGCCAGTCGTTTCTCTCTTCTTTCACTAAATGGTTTACCGTTTTGGAGTTCAACACGATGTTGATTTGCCCTTTCGCCTTGTTCATCGTCAATTCTGACAAGGGGCGTCACCTCGCTTCCCGTTTTCTGCCATCCGCACCCGTTCCGACTTGGCTTTTGACGCCTTGCCTTTTCGTTACTAGTATACGTACGCCACCGCCGATCCGTGACAATCGCCCAAACGAACAGCGGGTCGGCTATAGCGGAAAAAGTTTGTATATGTTTATTCACAAAAGCGGCGGTTTACGCATCTGAATTCACCTCGTCCCTCACTTCCCTTCGGGTGACGCAGGAGCTTGTCGATCAAATAGCGGGCGCGGAAGGAAAACGGGAAATGGCAAAAGGCGCCCTCCGCGAAGGAAGGCGCCTTTTTTCGGCGGCGTATGTACCGTCGGTCTTACTGTTCGGTTTCAAAATGGATGTTCCGCTCCGGCGCAAACGTCGAAATGGCGTGCTTGTAAATGAGCTGTTGTTTTCCTTGCACTTCCAAAAGTACGGTGAAGTTGTCAAACCCTTTAATGTATCCGCGCAGTTGGAAGCCGTTCAATAAGAAGACGGTCACTTGAATGCCCTCTTTGCGCAGCTGGTTTAAAAACTGGTCTTGAATATTGATCGTATTTTTCATCAAACGTCCTCCTCTTTTCTCTCTAAGGATATAATTATATATTCGCTTCAAGTTGAAGCTTTCCTGCTACATAGCGAGAAATTTCCTCCACCTTGGCGGCGAACTGCCCAGCGTCGGTCATGTCAAACCATTTCACCGGCATTTGGTTGCGAAACCAAGTGAGCTGCCGTTTCGCATAGCGGCGCGAATTTTGTTTCAGCTGCTCGATCGCTTCATCAAGGGAAACGCGGCCGTCAAAATAGTCGTACAGCTCCTTGTAGCCGATGGCTTGCACCGCCTGGCAGTCGCGCAGGCCGCGGTCATAAAGCGCCCTCGCCTCTTCGATCAACCCTGCGGCGATCATCTCATCGACCCGCTCGTTGATGCGGCGGTAAAGCGCCTCCCGCTCCGCCGTCAAGCCAACGATGGCCGCCTCATACAAAAGCCGCTTTGACTGCCCTTGCTGCCACTCGCTGAACGGCTTTCCGGTGCAATGATACACTTCTAAGGCGCGGATGACGCGGCGGATGTTGTGCGGATGAATGCGGGCCGCACTTATTGGATCAACCGCCTCAAGCCGCCGGTGAAGCGCTTCGGCTCCTTGCTCGGCCGCCAGCTGTTTGAGCGCCCGGCGGTACGCTTCGTCGGAAGGGGCGGCGGAAAATTGGTAATCGTAAAGGGCTGCCTGAATGTACAGCCCGGTGCCGCCGACGATGATCGGCAGCCGGCCGCGCGCCGAAATCTCGGTGATGAGCGCACGGCAAAGCCGCTGAAATTCGACGACGGAAAACGGTTCGCACGGCTCTTTGATGTCCAGCAAATGATGCGGGATTCCTTCCATCTCATCGGGCTTCACTTTCGCCGTGCCAATGTCCATCCCTTTATAAATTTGCATCGAATCGCCGCTGATGACCTCTCCGCCCAGCTTTTTCGCCAACGCGATGCCGAGCTTCGTTTTGCCGACCGCCGTCGGCCCGACGATGACGGCGACTTTTTCAGCCATAGCGCGTCACTGCTTTCTGTTGTGGGACTTGTGTCAACCATCATTATACATAAAAACAGCTGTGCATGGAACCATTTCTTTCATACGTTTTCGCCATCCACAAATCGTTTTATACATGGCAGCGCGAAAAATCGCCTTTCTTCCCTTTCGCCATAACCATATGGAAAAAAATGAACGCCATAAAAGGCGCTCATCATAATGAAAACTTGTTGACAATCGCCTGCAAATCGTCCGCCATTTTCGAGAGCGACGCGGCCGAAGCTGAAATTTCCTCCATCGAGGCCAGCTGTTCCTCGGTCGCCGCCGACACCTCCTGCGCACCGGCCGATGTCGACTCGGCCACGTCGGCGACAAGCCGGACGGAGCGCACCATTTGCTCCGAAGAAGAGACCATGTCGCTGACCGCGGTGGATACGTCGCGGATTTGCGCCGCAACTTCGTCCACGGCGGCGCGAATGCGGGCGAACATTTCTCCCGAGGCGCGAATGACGTTCGTTCCGGCCGTCACTTCGTTGACGACCGACTCCATCGATTGGACGGCATGGACCGTTTCTTCTTGAATGGCAGCGATCAATTCCGCGATTTGCTGGGCCGATTGGGCCGATTGCTCGGCGAGCTTCCGCACTTCGTCAGCAACGACGGCAAAGCCGCGCCCGTGCTCGCCGGCGCGCGCCGCCTCAATGGCGGCGTTTAAGGCGAGCAAGTTCGTCTGCGCCGCGATGCTGCGGATTGCTTCGATGATCGAGCCGATTTGCTCGGAACGGTGGCCAAGCCCTTTAATGAGGTCAGCCAGCCGCTCGACCGTATCGTTGACTTTGTTCATTTGCGCAACGCCCGCCTCGATCGTTTGCCCTCCCTCAGCCGCTTGTCTTGACGCCTCAGCAGCGATGGCGGACACGCTTTGCGCCCGTCCGGAAATTTGCTCGATTCTCTCAGACATCGAATCGACGGCGGCGGACGTTTCTTCCACGCTTTGCATTTGCTTGTCCATGCCGGAAGCAACGCCCTGAATCGTCATGGCGATTTGCTCGGTCGCCTTGCTCGTCTGTTCGGCGCTCGCTGCCAGCTCCTCCGACGAAGCGGCGACTTGCTCGGCGTTTTGCGCCACTTCTTGGAGCACTTCGCGCAAGTTTTTCGCCATTTGCTCAAACGAAGCGGCGAGTGCGCCAATTTCATCGCGGTTGCGAACCGAGAGCCGCCCGTCCGTCAAATCGCCGGCGGCGATCCGCTTCGCCGCTTCCGACAGCGCCAATAGCGGGCGGGAAAGCGAGCGGCTGATGTAATAGCTGACGGTCGCTCCAGCCGCCGCCGTCAACAAGCCGACGATGATGATCAGCCGCTGGACCGCAGCCGCCGATGCGCTCGCATCATCATTAGCTTCCTTCATTTCCCGCTGCTGGAGAGCGACCAATTGATTCACCTTTTCATCAAATTGGGTTGTTAAGTCGCGCCCTGTTGTGGTCACAAGGGCGATGTACTGCTCCGGTTTGTTTTGCGCTTTTAGGTCGAACGTTTTTTGCCCAAGTTCGTAAAACTGCTGTTCAAGCAAATCGAGCTCGGCAAGCAGCTGTTTCGTTTCTTCCCGCGTCAGCTCCGCCGCAAGCTTTTCGCTTATTTTCTTGTACTCCCCATGCGCTTTTTCAAAATTTTTCCTTGACGTCTCATCGCCGGTCAACAAATAGCCGCGCATGCTGCCGACCTCGCGGCGGATCAATACTTCAAGCTCTTTGGCATTGACAAGCTTCGTCACCCGTTTGTCGATCACATCGGTGTATGTACGGTCAAGAGTCGAAATTTCGTAATAAGAAAACCCGACTAGCAGCGCGATCAACACGTAGACGAGGCCGAAGCCAGCCAGCAGTTTTTTGCGCACGGTCATTTTCATGTTCATTGGCAAGTCCTCCGTCTGTGAATCAGTATGTTGTTCCATCTACATTATCGGATGATAACAGCCAATGTTTAGTATTTTTTTTGGCTCTTTCGCCATCTTTGATGAAAAGGCCTGCTTCATTGAGAAAATCAACTGGATTTTCTCAATGAGCCTCCTCTTTCACCGTAAACTCGCAAGGAGAGCAAACCGGCCGCCCCCATGCCGCTTCCCCGCCTTACGCCGTTCCTTCCGGCTGCCACGTGTTTCGGCCGGTTTCGGCTTCATCATGAATGAAAAGCGAGGTGACAAGCGCGGCGATGCTGCCAATGAGGCCGAATAAAAACAAATGATGGATGCCGGTCATAAACGTCGGCGCCTTCGTCAAAAACGCTCCCATGACGGTCACGCCGATCGCCGTGCCGATATTGCGGCAAAACATAAAAAAGGACGTCGCGATTCCTTTTTCATGGACGTCCGCAAGCTGCTGCGAGCCGATGACGCCGACGGTCGAGGTCAACCCAAACGACAGCCCTTGGACAAACATGACGAAAAACACATACCAAAACCCGTGACTTTCGTTCAGTAGCGCCAGAAGCAAGCCGGACGCAACCAGCAGCACATTGCCGATGATGAGAAGCGGACGGTAGCCATAGCGCAAAATCCATTTCCCGGCCGGCACGGCGGCGATCATCCAACCAACGGACGAGCCGAGCAAAGCGACGCCGCTGATAAATACCGATAAATGAGCAACATTTTGCAAAAAGAGCGGAATGTAGCTTGACGTGCCAAACAGCGCGACGCAGCTGACAAAGCCGTTAATGTTCATCCATTTGAGCGTGCGGTGATGAACAAGTGAAAGCGGCACGAGCGGAGACGGCTGCCGTTTTTCGAAAAAGTAAAACGCAACAAGCAAGAGCGCACCGGCCGCCCCGTACCACCATTGTCCGCGCTTCGCAACAGTGACGAGCAAAAGCAGGCTGACTGCGGCGGCAAATAACACCGCCCCCATATAGTCAACCGCCGCCCGCTTCGGTTCATATACTTCTTTATATGGAAACAACGTCACAAGCGAGAGCAGGCAAATGGGAATGTTGACATAAAAAATCCAGCGCCATGTCGCGTATTCGACAAACAGCGAGCCTAAAAGCGGCGCCAAGACGGCGGAAATCCCCCACATGGCGGTAAAAAACGCCTGGATCTTTCCGCGCTTTTCCACCGGAAACAAATCGCCGGCGATAATGGCCGGAAACGGCATCATAAACCCGGCGCCGACCCCTTGTACGGCGCGGAACAGGACGAGTTGCACCATATTTTGCGACAAACCGCAAAGAAGCGAGCCAATCAAAAATAAAATGATGCCAAAGCTGAATACGTTTTTGCGGCCAAACAGGTCGGACAGACGGCCGGCAATCGGTGACAGGACGGTTGTCGTAATCATGTATGACGCAAACGCCCATGCATAAAGGGAGAATCCCCCAAGTTCTTTGGCGATGATCGGCATCGTCGTGTTCATGATCGTCGTATCCATCGAGGCGACGAGCATGGCCAGCACAATGCTCACCATCACGGACAGACGGCTGTTCATACCAATGCCCTCCTTTTTGATCATCTATGAATATCTTATTTTACATGATGAATCATCATGGCACCAAATGATACGCGCCAGAAAGCCGGACTATTTGTACTTGTTGCTGTTTTTTGTTGCCTTAAAAGCAGAAAGCCTCAAAACCGCTAACCCGTTTTTCCGCGGCATCATCCTGCATCTTTGTTGGATTCGGCTTTCACTCGCACGAACAACAAAAAAGCTGTTCACCGAAGCGCCTAAGGCTTCGCACGAACAGCTGCGTTAATCGTCTTTCATTTAGTTGATGACCCGAACCGCTTTTACATACCGCGTTTTCCAATAGGATGACGTCAGCGACGAATACGCAACACCCAACGAAACGGTCGCGTTGATCATTTGCCCGTTGCCAGCGTAAATGCCGACATGGTTGATCGTCCCATTTGAATCGGTGTCAAAAAAGACGAGATCGCCTTTTTGCAATTGGTTAAACGACACCGTTCTTCCGGCTTGCGCTTGAGCGGTGGATGTGCGCGGCAGCGAAATGCCGGCTTCGCTGAAGACGCGCATCGTAAACGATGAGCAGTCAAACACATCGGTGCGCGACGGGCTTGCTCCGTACAAATAACGCGCCCCTAAATATTTTTCCGCAATATCGATGATTCGGTCGGCAAGCGATGCGGACGACTCAGTGGCAGCCGAGTTGGCGGCCGATACTTGCTGCTTGGCCTCCCGGACATCAGTCGTTCCGCCCGCCACTTTAATGGCTTGGCCAATGCGGATGGTGTTCGGGTTTGTAATTTGCGGATTCAGTGCCAATAGACGGTCGACCGTCGTTTGAAACTTGTTCGCAATCTCAAGCAGCGTATCCCCCGCCTGCACGATATACCGGCCGCTTGTCGGCACGGCTGCCGGCTGCACATTGTATGTATTGGAACGTTCCTGTTCCCCTGCTACTTGCAGCTTCTGCCCGGCGCGAATGAAGTCTGGGTTCGTAATGCTTGGATTAAGCTTGAGCAACGCATCCACAGTCGTGCTAAACTTGCGGGCGATTCCGCTTAGCGTATCACCAGGCTCGACCGTATATGTATTCGAAGAAGTTTCGTTCGATTTATTTGGTTCATTGACGCGCAATACTTGTCCGGGAAAAATCAAATCCGAAGACAAACCGTTTTCTTGCTTTAACGCGGCGACCGTCGTGCCGGATTGCCGGGCAATCTTCCAAAGCGTATCGCCTTTTTGCACCGTATAGCTCGCCGCCGATGCCGCGTGGCCGGCCAACAGCGAGCCGATCAACGTGCTTGTCAATACAACCGTCTTTTTCATGCTGCATCCCCCTATGACGTCGATGTATCCATCTTTATGTATCCATGTTTATACAAAATTCGCTATCACTCTACAAAATTCACCACGTATTCCTACACATGAGCCATTATAGTAAAATCAAAGCAATCCGTCTGTAACAGAAAGAATAAAAGTAGATTACAAAACGATTACAAAAAAGCGCCCCCTTTGTCGCGCAAAGGGGGCGCAGGCTACATCACCCGTTTAAATAGTTTTTCAATTTCATATGTCGAAAAATGAACGATGATCGGCCGGCCGTGGGGACAAGTAAATGGGTCCGTTGTCTGCCGCAGCGCCTCAAGCAAAGCGAACAGTTCATCCTGGCGCAAATGTTGGTTTGCTTTAATGGCGCGCTTGCAACTCATTAAGATCGCCGCTTGTTCGCGCAATTGCTTGATGTCGACCGTTTTGGCCGCCAACACTTGTTCGATCATTTCCTCGATGATTTCCCTTTCTCTCCCTTTCGGAAACCACGTCGGATGGGAGCGAACGAGAAACGCCCGCGGCCCAAACGGCTCAAGAAACACGCCGCAGCGCGCCAGCTCATCGCGGCAGGCGGCGATCCGCTCGTACTCGTCGGCTGGATATTCAAACATCAACGGAACGAGCAGCTCCTGCACTTCCTTCGTGGCTTCGCCGAGTTTTTCCCGGAAATATTCATAGTTGATCCGCTCTTGAGCCGCATGCTGATCGATCATATACAGCCCATGTTCGTTCTCCGCCAAAATGTACGTCCCATGCAATTGTCCAATCGGATAAAGCGGCGGCAGGCGATCGGCCGCCGCTTTATCCTCCGCTTGCCCATCTGTCGGCAAGCGGGGAGAGCACCGCTCTTCTCCCACCTCTTCCTCCTGCTTTCGCTCAAAAGCGGGCCCATGTTCGTCCAGTATTCCACATTCATCCGTCTGCACAGCCGCGGATGGCCGCTCAGCCGGTGCGTCACCGGTTAGCGGCGCAAGAGGGGCGGTCGCATCTTCCCCGCCGCCGATGTCGCTCGATAAGACAGACGGCTCGCGGACGCGATGAGTGAACGTCCAAGCCGCCTGCTCCGCCTTTGGTTTTGCCATCTTGCTGTCGGCAGATACGGACGGAATGAGCGTCCGCTTGCGAAATGCCTGGCGGATGGCGTCTGTGACGAGCTCATTCAGCTCTGCTTCCTTGCTAAAGCGGACTTCGAGCTTTGCCGGATGGACGTTGACATCGACAAGCACCGGATCCATTTCAATGGATAAAAACACAATCGGATAGCGGCCGATCGGCAAGAGCGTATGGTAGCCGGCTTCAATCGCTTTCATGAGCGGCACGCTGCGCACATAGCGGCCGTTGACAACAAGCGAGATGTAGTTGCGCGAGGCGCGCGTCACGTCCGGCGGCGAAATGTAACCGCGAATAGTAAAATCGAGCGATTCCGCTTCAATGGGGATCATTTGCCTCGCCGTCTCGGCGCCGTAAATAGCGGCGAGCACGTGCCGAACATCGCCGCTGCCATTGGTGGCAAGCAATGTTTTGCCCTGGTGGCGGAGGCGAAATGATACGTCCGGATGGGCGAGCGCTAGCCGGTTGACGACGTCGGCCGCATGACCGAGCTCGGTGTGGATCGTTTTCATATATTTCAAGCGCGCTGGGGTGTTGAAAAACAAGTTCGATACGGTAATATCCGTTCCTTTGCGCCCCGCCGCCCGCTCGCGGGAGACGAGTGCGCCGCCTTGAAGCACAAGCTTCGTTCCCGGTCCGCTGCCCGTGCCGGTCGTCAGCTCCACTTCGGATACAGAAGCGATGCTCGGCAGCGCCTCACCGCGGAACCCGAGCGTGCGGATGCGGAACAAATCGTGCTCGTCATGAATTTTGCTTGTCGCATGGCGTTCAAAAGCGAGCAAGCAGTCGTCTTCCTCCATGCCGTCGCCGTTGTCGATGACGCGGATTTTCGCCATTCCCGCCTCTTCAAGCTCGATGTTGATGACCGTACTATGGGCATCAATGGCGTTTTCCACCAACTCCTTGACGACCGAAGCCGGCCGCTCGACGACCTCGCCGGCGGCGATTTTGTTTGCCAGCAGGTCATCGAGCTTGCGGATGCGTCCCATCGGGCCTCCCTCCTTTACTTGAGGAGCTTTTGCAGTTCATACAGTTTGTTGAGCGCCTCAAGCGGCGTCATCTCGAGCAAATTGATCTCTTTCAGCGCCGCGAGCGCCTTTTTCTCTTTGCTTGAAAGAGGCGGCTCCACAGGCGCCGGGGCAAGGTCAGGAAACATGCTCAGCTGCTCAAACGCCGCTTCCGCCAAAACGCCCTCCCGCGCCGCGCCGGCTGACGGACGGGAGGCCTTCTCGCGCTCAACCTTGCTGCCGACGTCTAACGCTTCGTTCCCCTGAAAAGCCAAACCCGCTTCCGCCAAAGCGCCATCGTCCATCCTGCCTGCGGCGGCTTCCTGTTTTCCCGCCGCTTTCTCCAGTTCCGCTAAAATGGCCCGCGCGCGTTCAATGAGCGAAGCCGGCAGCCCGGCCAGTTCGGCGACGTGAATGCCGTAGCTCTTGTCGGCCGGCCCGTCGGCGATTTGATGCAAAAAGACGACTTTGCCGTTTTCCTCGATGGCGCGGGCATGGACGTTCGAAAGCCGCGGGAGCGAACGCTCCAAGGCGGTGAGTTCATGGTAGTGGGTGCTAAATAGTGTTTTCGCGCCGATATGGTCGTGAATGTACTCAATGATCGCCTGGGCGAGCGCCATGCCGTCGTACGTCGATGTGCCGCGCCCGATTTCATCAAACAAAATGAGGCTGTTTTGTGTCGCATGAGCGATGGCGTGGCGCGCCTCCAACATTTCGACCATAAACGTGCTTTGTCCTGCCGACAGGTCGTCAGCAGCGCCGATGCGGGTGAACACTTGGTCAAAAATGGGCAGCA
This sequence comes from Geobacillus sp. PLS 41, assembly GCF_056494105.1. Taxonomy (NCBI): domain Bacteria; kingdom Bacillati; phylum Bacillota; class Bacilli; order Caryophanales; family Anoxybacillaceae; genus Geobacillus; species Geobacillus sp. PLS 41. The sequence goes on from NZ_CM151395.1 coordinate 2,780,685, forward strand.
CCGCCCGCTCGGCGGGAACGAAACAGCCGATTTGCGCCATGACGGCGGTGAGCGCCACTTGCCGCATGTACGTGCTTTTTCCAGCCATGTTCGGTCCAGTGATGAGCAGCATTTCCCGCTCGCGGTTCATGTAGCAGTCATTCGGCACGTACATTTGCGCGCCGAGCACTTTTTCGACAACCGGGTGGCGGCCGCCTTGAATCACCAAGACGCGCTCCGTGGAAAACTGCGGACGCACGTAGCGATACTCGTCGCTGATCGTTGCGAATGATTGAAGCACATCAAGCTCGGCAATGGCTTTCGCCAACGTCTGCAGGCGCGGGATGTATTGCTTCACCTGCTCGCGAATGGCGACAAACAGTTCATATTCGAGTTCGATGCTTTTTTCTTCCGCCTCCAAAATGAGCGCCTCTTTTTCCTTCAACTCCGGGGTGATAAACCGCTCGGCGTTGGCGAGCGTCTGCTTCCGCTCGTAACGTCCTTCCGGAACAAGGGGGAGATTGGGCTTTGTCACTTCAATATAGTAGCCAAACACTCGGTTGTAGCCGACTTTGAGCGATTTGATGCCGGTCGCTTCCCGCTCCTTCGCCTCAAGTTCAGCGATCCACGCCTTGCCGTTGCGGCTCGCATCGCGGTAGCGGTCGAGCTGCTTGTCATATCCGTCTTTGATGAGGTTCCCTTCTTTGACGGAAAGCGGCGGCTGTTCTTGAATCGAGCGCTCGAGCAAATCGACGAGCTCTTCGCACGGGTCAAGGCGCTCGCACAGCTTGTCCGCTTCAGCGAGCGGCAGTGCGCCGACCGTCTGGCGGAGCGCCGGCACTTGAAGAAGCGACTTTTTCAGCTGCACGAGATCGCGGGCATTGGCGTTGCCGTAGGAGACACGGCCGACAAGGCGCTCAATGTCGTAAACGCCGCGCAGCCTGTCGCGCAGCTCCTGCCGTTCAAAATAGCTCGTTTTCAACGTTTCCACAAAATCGAGGCGCCGTTCGATTTCGCGCCGATCAATGAGCGGCCGGTCCAGCCATTGTTTTAAGAGCCGCCCACCCATCGCTGTCACCGTTTCATCCAAAAGCCATAACAACGAGCCTTTCCTTCCTTTTGACCGCACCGTTTCGACCAATTCCAAATGCAGCTTGGAATGTCGGTCCATTTTCATATAGTGGTCAACTTGATACAACTCAGCCGGCTGCAAATGATCGAGCCGCCGCTTTTGCGTGCGGACGAGGTAATGAAGCAAGCGGGCTGCGGCCTGCCGCAGCTTTTCTTGCGCCACATGGCCGATGACGCCGTTCCATTCGTCGCATAGAGATGTGTCGTCCTCATAAGAGACCGCCGCCCCGTACCGCTCTTTCAGCTCGCGCACCCACTCTTCGCCGCTGTCTGTGGCAACGATGATCTCCCGCGCTCCAACGGCGTGCAATTCGTTTGCCGCTTCCTCCCACGAAGAAAGAAGCGTCAACCGGACCTCGCCGGTCGACAAATCGGCGTAAGCCAATCCGTATGTACCATCAGCAAACGGCGTGAGCGCCGCCAAGTAGTGGTTTTCCTTCTCGGTGAGCCCTTTGCCTTCCATGAGCGTCCCTGGGGTGATGAGCTGCACAACTTCGCGGCGAACGACGCCTTTGGCCGTTTTCGGGTCTTCGACTTGTTCGCAAATGGCGACTTTATATCCCTTTTCGATTAACTGCTCAATATATCCTTGCGCCGAATGGTACGGCACCCCGCACATCGGCACCCGTTCATCGCCGCCGTCGCGGCTTGTTAATGTAATTTCCAGCTCTTGCGCCGCCTTGATGGCGTCGTCAAAAAACAGTTCGTAAAAATCGCCAAGCCGGAAAAATAAAAACGCGTCCGGATATTGCGCTTTAATGTGCAAATATTGCTGGATCATCGGTGTGTACGATGGCATCGCTTCTCCCCAACCTTTTCGGCCCGAAGGCTCGTTGATTGCGCTACTATTATAACAAGCGGCAAAAGAAAAAACTAGGAAAGAAATTTCCTAGTTTTATTCTTCTTCGCCAAGCAGCAAATCTGGGCTTAAATCTTCTAATTCTTCATCAAGGTCATCCTCGTCGCAAAAATCGTCGTCCTTGCCGCATCCTTCCGGATTGATGGCAACGCACACCTTCGTTTCGCCGATCACTTCGGCGACAAACTCCCGCTCAACATCGACAACGATTTTATTGCCGTTTGGCGAAATCGTGCATTCGAGGCAGTTCGGCTGCTGGATGACGCGGACGATGACATCGGTGTCATCGCTGATTAAATTATCTTTGTCGCGATATTTTAATTTGACGACGTCCGTATACGACACCGTTTCGGTGACGACTTCGGTTTTTGTATTGTGGTTGTACGAATACCAGACGTTGATGTCATAATGGCCGTGAATTTCGACCGTTTTATCGCATTTTTTCGCTTCATAACGGTGGTTGATGATCCAGCAGCCAAGAATGCTTGACGGGCGGTTCGGCGCCGTCACCGTATGGGTCGATTGTGTAAACTTGCGGCCTTTGCCGACAACGGCTTTCGTAATAATTTCTCTGTATTCAGACATCGAACGGAACCCTCCTCAAATGAATCTTCATTTCATCCTATGCGCCATCTCCGCTAATGTGCACAGCAAATGAATCATTATTCCGTATAGTTCATTGTATGCGCCTGCTCCGTTCGATGTGCCTTCTTTTTTGCCGCCAGGCAGCCGCCCGCGGTTCGGGGAAAGGGAGAGCGCGCCCATAAGAAAAAAAGCGCCCCAAAGGACGCTTTTGAGCCGCATGCCATTAATGGCAGCCGCCGTGTTTGTTGTAGCGAAGCGCGGCGCCGGTTTCGCCGCGCAGCACATCGCCGCCCGTCGAAGCGAGAATTTCATCGGTCACCGTATTCGAAATCGTCGAGGCGACGAGCTGAAGCAGGTCGTTCACATCGGATTGGGACTGCTGGAATTCGCTGACGATCGGGATTTGCGACAACTCTTCGTAAATGGCGTCAATTTTGGCCTCAACCTGTTTCAGCGCTTCATGTTTTCCGTAATGCTGAAGGTTGACCGCTTGCTTTTGCAGCGATTTCAGCTCGTTGATCAACGTGCGCACTTTTTCGTTTTGGTGGATTTTTTCTTCCGCTCGTTTGAAAAAGTCGACTTCTTCCGTTTCGGCGATCATTTTCGCCAGCTGCTTCGCCTGGGCCAAGATATCATCCCGCGTATATTTTGCCATGTTCGTTCACCTCGATCGCTTCATTGACTAGCTCGCCCGTCAGCGTCCACGTCTTTGCCTGCGTAATGCGCACGTTGACCAATTGGCCAATGAGCGATTTGGGGCCGACGAAGTGGACGAGCTTGTTTTTGCGCGTATAACCCGCCAATACATCCGGATTCGTTTTGCTTTCGCCTTCCACAAGCACTTCGACGACTTGCCCTTCGTATTGCTTCATTTTCTTGGCCGCGATTTCTTGAACAAGGTCGTTGAGACGCTTGAGCCGCTCTTTTTTCACTTCCATCGGCACGTTGTCCTTCATGTTCGCCGCCGGCGTGCCTTCGCGCGGTGAATAGATGAACGTGTAGGCCGAGTCAAATTCGACTTCACGGTAAAGCGACAGCGTTTCTTCAAACTGCTCGTCCGTCTCGTTCGGGAAGCCGACGATAATATCCGTCGTCAACGCGACATCCGGAATGGCGGCTTTGATTTTGCGAACGAGCTCCAAGTACTCCTCGCGCGTATATTTGCGGCCCATCATTTTTAAAATTTCCGTGCTGCCCGATTGCACCGGCAAATGGATATGCTCAACCAAGTTGCCGCGTTTGGCGAGCACTTCGATGAGCCGGTCGTCAAAGTCGCGCGGATGGCTCGTTGTGAAGCGGATGCGCGCAATGTCAATTTTGCGCAGCTCATCCATTAAATCGCCAAGGCCGTACTGGATGTCGGTGAAATCTTTTCCGTAAGCGTTGACGTTTTGCCCAAGGAGCGTAATTTCTTTATAGCCTTGGGCGGCGAGCTGGCGCACTTCTTGGATGATGTCTTCCGGACGGCGGCTTCGCTCTTTGCCGCGCGTGTACGGAACGATGCAGTACGTGCAAAACTTGTCACAGCCGTACATAATGTTGACCCATGCTTTAATCTTCCCTTTGCGCACTTTCGGCAAGTTTTCAACAACGTCGCCCTCTTTCGACCATACTTCGACGACCATTTCTTTCGACATGTACGCCTCATGCAAAATGTACGGCAGGCGATGGATGTTGTGCGTGCCGAAAATAAGGTCGACGTATTGGTATTGCTTTAAAATTTTCTTGACAACCGATTCTTCTTGCGACATACAGCCGCACACGCCGAGCAATAAGTCCGGGTTCGTCGTTTTGAGCGGCTTTAAGTAGCCGAGCTCGCCAAACACTTTGTTTTCCGCGTTTTCACGGATCGCGCACGTGTTGAGCAAAATGACGTTTGCCTCTTCCGGACGGTCGGTCGGCTCATAGCCGAGCGCCATGAAAATGCCGGCCATCACTTCCGTATCGTGCTCGTTCATTTGACAGCCATACGTGCGGATGTAAAACTTCCGTCCGCGCCCCATGCCGCGAAACTCTTCAGGAATCGAAAAGTCTTTGACGTACTTGACTTCCTCTTTGCCGCGTTTCTTCGCCTCTTTTAAATTCGGCGGGAGAAACACGCTCGTGAAATATTTCTCATAGTCTTTCGTCGTTTTTTCTTTCAGCCGGTCCAAGGCGGATTTTCTGTCCGCTGGATGGCTTTCGGTTTTGATTTGTCCCGTTTGCTCCAAACGTTGTTTTTCGTTCATAGCAATCTCCTTTCTTCACAAAATCATTCGATCATCCGGGACGAGCGGCCGCCGTTTCCTGTGCAGCCGGCCTCGCCTCGGCAAATTTCTTCCAACCACACACTACCATAGTATATCGCGAGCGGCAAGGAAACACAATGGGGTTTGTTCCGGAGGACCGGAACATGTCATGATAACAAAAAACACCCAATGAGGCAAGCCTCCATCGGGTGCAAATTGTTTCCATTTTTACATAAACTCTGCTACGAGTTCGGCGAACTTTTCTTTGCTCATTTTCAGCTCCGCCTCGGCAAGCGGCGCCTCGCTGTAGCCTGGCACAAGCTCTTGGTACGACTTTTGTTCTTTGTTTTGATAAATGATCCCGGTGACGAGCCCATCGTATTTCATGACCGTCTGCATCGCCATCTCCCGGTCGGACGGGTCGTATCCTTCGATGTCGCTCACCTTGATGAGCCGCTCTTTGAACCACTCGTACGTATTCACTTTGTTGTACGTCACGCACGGGCTGAAGACGTTGATGAGCGCAAAGCCTTTATGCTTGACGCCTTCCTCAATCAAGCTCGTCAATTCTTTTAAATCGCTTGAGAAACCTTGCGCGACAAACGTCGCTCCGGCGCTTAACGCGATCTCGAGCGGCGACAAAGCCGGCTCGATCGACCCGTGCGGCGTGCTTTTTGTTTGGAAGCCGGCAGCACTGCGCGGCGATGTTTGTCCTTTCGTCAACCCGTAAATTTGGTTGTCCATGACGATGTATGTGATGTCGATGTTGCGGCGAATGGCATGAACCGTGTGCCCCATGCCGATCGCGAATCCGTCGCCATCCCCGCCGGCGGCGATGACCGTCAAATCGCGGTTCGCCATTTTCACTCCTTGCGCCAGCGGCAAAACGCGGCCGTGCGTGCCGTGAAAGCCGTAAGAGTGAATGTAGCCGGAAATGCGGCCCGAGCAGCCGATCCCGGAAATGACCGCGAGTTCGTGCGGCTCCAACCCGAGATTGGCGGCCGCGCGCTGGATGGCGGCCTGCACGGAAAAGTCGCCGCACCCCGGACACCAGTTCGGTTTCACATCATTGCGGAAATCTTTAAAGGTGGCCATTGCGCTAACAACTCCTTGCATTTAGTATAGACGTCGCCCGGCAAGAACGGATTGCCGTCGAATTTTAAGACGCTGGCGATTTTATCAGCGTGCCCGACGTTCATTTTCAACAAGTTCGCCAGCTGCCCGGTGGCGTTTTGCTCGACGACGACGACTCGTTTCGCTTTCTCGACAAGCGGCCGCACGTCGTCAACCGGGAACGGATGAAGCAGACGGATGTGCGCATGGTTGACTTTGACGCCATCTTGCTCGAGCCGCTCCATCGCTTCTTCAATGGCTCCGCGCGTCGATAAAAAGCCAACAAGGAGCAAATCCGGTTCTTCGTGGCGGAGTTGTTTGTGCACCGGCGTCGGGAAGTGGATGTGCTCGAGTTTGCGCATCCGTTTTTCCATTTGCGCCCGGCGGTTTGCCGCCGTCTCTGACGGGCGGCCTGTTTCGGCGTGTTCGACCCCGGTGACATGGTGGATGCCGTATTTTGTTCCCGGCAGCACCCGCGGCGAAACACCGTCCGGCGTGATTTCATACCGTTTGAAGTTGTCTTTGTCCGGAAGCGGCGGCAGCTCACCATTCATCAGCTTGCCGCGGCGGATCTCGATCCGATCGTAATCAAGCGGCTCAACCGTCTGCTTGCCGAGCGACAGCTGCAAATCCGACAGGAAAATGACCGGGCATTGGTATTCCTCAGCTAAGTTGAACGCTTCCGCCATATCGTAAAACGCTTCTTCGACCGTGCTTGGCGCCATGACAATTTTGGGAATTTCCCCGTGCGTGCCATAGATCATCGCGAGCAAATCCGACTGCTCTTGCTTTGTCGGCAAGCCGGTGCTTGGACCGCCTCGTTGCGTGTCAACCACAACAAGCGGTGTTTCCGTCATCCCAGCTAGTCCGATCGCTTCGGCCATAAGCGACAACCCGGGTCCGGCGGAAGCGGTGAACGCCCGCACGCCCGCATAGTTGGCGCCGATCGCCATCGTACAGGCTGCGATTTCATCTTCTGTCTGGATGACCGCGCCCCCAAAATCCGGCAGCTTTTTAATCAAATACTCCATAATCTCCGAAGCTGGGGTGATCGGATAGGCGGCCATAAAGCGCGCCCCGCCGGCAATGGCGCCCAAGGCGATGGCGTCGTTGCCAATCATGAACATTCGCCGTTTGCCGTCGGCTTTGGCTAGTTTCATCGTTTTCGTCGAACCATCGAGCTGCTCTTTCATATATTGCGCTCCAGCGCGAATCGCTTCCATGTTTTTCTCAACGACTTGCGCCCCTTTGCGCCCAAATGTATCCACAACAACACTTTCGAACACGGCGGCGTCCAAATCGAGCACCGCACTTGTCGCGCCGATGGCAACCATGTTTTTCATCAGCGGATTGCCAAGCTGTGTAGCGATATCGGTGAACGGAACGGCGTAAAGCGCCACTCCTTTTCCTTCCGGAATCACTGGATTGAATTTGGCGTCCGCAATGACGATGCCGCCGTCACGCAGCTCGTGGAAGTTGAAGTCGATTGTCTCTTGGTCGAACGCCACCAAGATGTCCAAATCATCAGCGACCGCCCGCACCGGTTTCGTGCTGACGCGAATTTTGTTGTTCGTATGACCCCCTTTGATGCGTGAAGAAAAATGGCGGTATCCATATAAGTAATATCCGAGGCGGTTCAGCGCTGTGGAAAAAATTTCCCCTGTACTTTCAATTCCTTCCCCTTGCTGGCCGCCTACCTTCCATGACAGCTGTTCGATCATGAATTACACCCCTTTATATTCACTCCAGCCTTTCGCTACTATTGTACCACTTTTCTGACAAGGAAACTACCATTTTGAACGCCTTTTTCAGCCGGCGCCGCGGATGCCCTGTCTTCTATTCTAGGATACGCAGAGCCGATACTCAGTGATATTCGTCACTCCGGCAAATGGGCGTAGAAGTTGCCGAATAAAAAGCGGGATACTTGCTCGGTGGAGTAATGCTTGTACAACTCGTTGACAAGCCGCGCATATTCCCTTACCGTTCCAAGGCCGGCGACCGTCTCCGTGATGCCATCGAAGTCGGAGCCAAACCCGACGTTGTTTTCCCCCCCGAGCGCGCATATATGGTCGAGATGGCGAAGCACATCAGCGATCATCGCCTCGTTTTTCTTCGCCGTCAAAAAATACGGAACGAAATTAATGCCGATCATGCCGTCTTTTTCGATCAACGCTTTGATCTGCTCGTCGGTTAAGTTGCGTGGATGTGGGCATAGACGATGCACGTTGGAATGGGAAGCGATGGGGAACCGAGCCATCTCGATGACATCCCAAAACGCTTTCTCCGATAAGTGGGACACATCGACCCATCGTTTTGCTTCATTAAGAAGTGCAACGACTTGCCGGCCAAACGCCGTCAGCCCGGCGCCGCGCTTCTCCCACGCTCCGTCAGCGACAGCGTTCGGGAAGTTCCATGTCAACCCTACGGAAGCGACGCCGAGGCGGAGGAGCGTCTTTAGCTTGACAAGGTTGACGCCGATGGCGTCGCACCCTTCCAGCGTCAACATGGCGCCGACTTCCTCTTTTTTAAGGGCGGCGATATCCCGTCTCGTCCGCACGAACTTCACAGACGGAAACGCATCGATAATGCGGGCAAAGAAGATGTCCACCATCTCCAGCGCAACAGTGAACCGGGCTTCCTCCGGCACCGTTTCCGGTATGTAGATGGCAAAGCATTGCACTTTCACCCCTGCTTCCGCCATCCCGGAAAGAGTGACGTGAAGCGAAGCTCCGTCGTAAAACGACAGAGACCGATCTTGCCATAACTTCATCAACACATCGCAATGTGCATCGAAGATCATTCCGTTCCCCCCTTGAAAAAGCAAAAATAACCTGCCTGCCTTCGCAGCCGAAGGCGCCAACAGGTTATAGCCGCCATTGTCTGATCATCCAGTTAACGAGGTTCGACAATCAATTTGATCGCTGTCCGCTCTTCTCCGTCGATGATAATATCCGTAAACGCCGGAATGCAAATCAAGTCCATGCCGCTCGGTGCCACAAACCCTCGTGCGATCGCTACTGCTTTAACGGCTTGGTTCAATGCACCTGCGCCGATCGCTTGAATTTCCGCTGCGCCGCGCTCGCGCAACACCCCGGCAAGTGCACCAGCTACAGAGTTCGGATTCGATTTTGCTGAAACTTTTAATATTTCCATTCCTAGCTCCTCCCTCGTTTCCTTGGAAAATGATTTCGGTAAAAGGTCTTCATTGTAACTATATTCACTGTTTCGACAACTATTCCTGCATGGGAGGAGGACATTTTAAAAAATTTTTAAAAGATGGACTATTCAAAATAAGGGTGGTCATCGTTAATGATCAACCGTTCAATGCGAAACGCCCGTCCGCTTTTTTCGTCTACATCAACAAAGACGGCATTCAATTGGCTTCGTCCTTCCTTGACGTCGAAACGAACTGGCAGCCCGGTTAAAAATTTGCGCAGCACCGCCTCTCGATCGACGCCTAAAATGCCGTCGTATGGACCGGTCATGCCAACGTCGGTAATGTACGCCGTCCCTCTTGGCAAAATGCGGTTATCGGCCGTCTGGACGTGTGTATGCGTGCCGATGACCGCGGATACGCGGCCGTCTAAGTACCAGCCCATCGCCTGTTTTTCACTCGTCGCCTCGGCATGGAAATCGACGATGATGACCGGCGTGCGCGCGGAGGCGGCGGCGATCAGCTCGTCCGCCTTTTGAAATGGGCAGTCAATCGCCGGCAAAAACGCCCGCCCTTGCAAATTGATGACCGCCGCTTCGCCATGCTCGGTCGGCACAAAGACGATGCCTTTTCCCGGCGTGCCGGGCGGGTAATTCGCCGGGCGAATCAATGCCTTCGCCTGATCGATAAACTCAAAAATATCGCGTTTGTCCCATGCGTGATTGCCCAACGTGATCACATGAGCCCCCCAAGCGAGAAGCGCCCGGTAAATCGGTTCGGTGATTCCTTTCCCGCCGGCGGCGTTTTCGCCGTTGATCACAACAACGTCCGGCCGATGTTTTTCCTTCAGCCTTGGCAAATAGTGCTCCACCATTTTTTGCCCCGGCAAACCGACGACGTCGCCGATAAATAAAATTCTCATCCCTGATCCCTTTCTAAACGAAAAATATCGCCTTGCGCCCATCTCCGCATCGTTATACCCTCCTATTTTACGCACAAAAAAAGAAAGTGGCAATAGCCACTTTATTTCGCGTATTCGACCGCCCGCGTTTCGCGGATGACCGTCACTTTAATATGGCCCGGGTAATCGAGCTCTTCTTCGATTCGTTTGCGGATGTCACGCGCCAGCCGGTGCGCTTCCAAATCGTCGATCATATCTGGTTTGACCATAATGCGCACTTCACGCCCAGCTTGAATGGCGTACGATTTTTCAACGCCTTCGTACGATTCGGCGATTTCTTCAAGCTTCTCTAGACGACGGATATAGTTTTCCAGCGTTTCGCTGCGCGCTCCCGGCCGCGCCGCCGACAGCGCATCGGCCGCCGCGACGAGCACAGCGATGACCGACGTCGGTTCCGTATCGCCATGGTGGGAAGCGATGCTGTTGATGACGACCGGATGTTCTTTATACTTCGTCGCCAGCTCAACGCCGATTTCCACATGGCTTCCTTCGACTTCGTGGTCGATCGCTTTGCCAATGTCATGAAGCAAGCCGGCCCGGCGCGCCAGCATTTCGTCCTCCCCAAGCTCGGCCGCCATCAGTCCGGCTAAAAACGCCACTTCCACCGAGTGTTTTAAGACGTTTTGTCCGTAGCTCGTTCGGAACTTGAGCCGCCCTAAAATTTTGATCAAATCCGGATGCAAGCCGTGAACACCGACTTCAAACGTCGTCTGTTCGCCGACTTCGCGGATATGCTCATCCACTTCGCGGCGCGCCTTTTCGACCATTTCCTCAATGCGCGCTGGATGGATGCGGCCATCTTGCACAAGCTTATCGAGCGCGATGCGCGCCGTCTCGCGGCGAATCGGGTCAAATCCGGACAAAATGACCGCTTCCGGCGTATCGTCGATGATCAAATCGATGCCGGTCAACGTCTCGAGCGTGCGGATGTTCCGCCCTTCGCGCCCGATGATCCGCCCTTTCATTTCGTCGTTTGGCAAATTGACGACGGAAACAGTCGTTTCGGCGACATGGTCGGCGGCGCAACGTTGGATGGCAAGCGACAAAATCGCCTTTGCCCGTTTGTCTGCCTCCTCTTTCGCCCGCGTTTCCGCCTCTTTGATCATCATCGCAATCTCATGCGACAGCTCTTTCTCGACGCGCTCTAAAATGAGCTGGCGGGCATCGTCGCGCGTCAGGCCGGAAATGCGTTCAAGTTCGGCTTGTTGTTGTTTGACGAGCGCTTCCACTTTGCTTTCCATTTGTTCAATATGCTGTTGTCTTTCGTTCAACGCTTCTTCCTTTGCCTCAAGCAACGCCTCACGTTTGTTGAGCGCTTCATCTTTGCGGTCGAGATTTTCCTCCTTTTGCATCAGGCGGTTTTCTTGTTTTTGGAGCTCGCTTCTCCGGTCGCGGATATCACGCTCCGCCTCCGTACGCAGTTTATGAATCTCGTCTTTCGCTTCGAGAAGCGCCTCTTTTTTCAAGGCGTCCGCCTCGCGTTTCGCCTCCTCAATCAGCTGTTCGGCAGCGGCTTTCGCCCCGCCGATTTTCGCTTCGGCAATCGATTTGCGAACAAAAAAGCCAACAACGGCACCAATGACTAAGGCAAGCAAAGCGGAGATGATGATCGAACCCATCGTTTCACCTCCTCTTGCTGTTCGGTTTCCTTTCGCTCTCTCTTCTCACCGCCATGACCGGCGCAGATGGACATTCCCGTTTTCAATCCATTAGCTCAGTCGCTTGGCATCACAATCGACCCGCGCAGCCTTCCGCACGAAGGCGGTCCGCCGCAGCGGGCGGGCGTATGGCCCTGCCGCGCGTATGGACAAATATACATGTTCATTGTAAAGGCGGCAATAGGAATTGTCAAGATATTACACCGACGCGCCTAGAGGATGACAACGGAACAAGACCGTTCCGCACGCCGTCCTTTTTTAGGCTTATCGCTCTCCTTGGCAGGCCGAACGGATGGAAAAAGGCGCCCCGGCAGCTTGCCAGGACGCCTTGTCCCGTTATTCTTCAAGCAATCCGAACCCGTCTTGCTGCGGTTCGCTCGTTCCCTCTTCAACGTCGATGCCGTAATGCTGGCGGATGGCGCGGGCGATCTCATCGGCGATGTGCGGGTTTTCCTTCAAAAATTGCTTCGCGTTTTCCCGCCCTTGGCCAAGCCGCTCGTCTTTGTACGAATACCACGAACCGCTTTTTTGCACGATGTCCAATTCGGACGCCATGTCGAGAATTTCCCCTTCGCGGGAAATGCCTTCGCCGTACATAATGTCGACGTCAGCCGTTTTAAATGGCGGCGCAACTTTGTTTTTGACGACTTTAATTTTCGTCTTGTTGCCGACCATATCATTGCCTTGCTTAATTTGCTCGGCGCGGCGCACCTCTAGGCGGACGGAAGCGTAAAACTTGAGCGCCCGCCCGCCCGGCGTCGTTTCCGGATTGCCAAACATGACGCCGACTTTTTCGCGAATTTGGTTGATGAAGATGGCGATCGTTTTCGATTTGTTAATGGCGCCAGACAGCTTGCGAAGCGCCTGGGACATAAGCCGCGCTTGCAAGCCGACATGGGCGTCGCCCATCTCCCCTTCAATTTCCGCTTTCGGCACAAGCGCCGCCACCGAGTCGATGACGATAATATCGACCGCGCCGCTTCGCACGAGCGCTTCCGCGATTTCGAGCGCCTGCTCGCCCGTGTCAGGCTGGGAAAGCAGCAATTCATCGATATTGACCCCTAATTTTTGTGCATAGATGGGGTCGAGCGATAGCGATAGGTAATAGTCACCCTCGGCATTACCCGGAGGGGCTATTTTCCCCCGCTTCACACCGTGCGTGCGAGTTTCCCCGCACACGGCGTTCCATCGAGTACCCCGGTTACTAATCCGCTCTAGACTTTACTAGTGTACGCACTTTCTGTATTCCTCGAGTTTCCTTATTGCGTTTGTTTTTAAGCGACTGAGGTTGACATCACTTAGATCCTTTAAATGGATCAATGTATGACATTTGTCGCAGACCGTTACGAGATTGCTTACCTTATTAATTTCGTTCAGCGGAAGTTTCGTATTGATATGGTGGGTTCTAGTGTTAAATGGCTGCAGAATGTCACCACATATTTTACATTTTCCTTTATCTCTGTTAAACGCATAACACCGATTCATGAAGAATTCGAAGTTGTAAATTTTACTAGACTTAACTCCTTGAATTAGGTTTAGGTAACCACTGTCTAATAACCATTGTGCTCTTACGGTCAGCGGCTTCTTACCCGTGTTTTGAAGCCTAATTCTTCTTCCTTCCGCTGTGTATGGTGTTTCCTTCTGATTTTTCTGGTTTGTTTTAATCCAAGTTGCGAACCCAATACTCATTATACCAAGCCATCTTCCATTTATTTTGATTGCAGGCACTTGTTCTGTTCTATCTGGGTACAGGGGTGCTAAGTTGTAGCATTGATTAGCAGGTATCCATTTCGCTCCATATCTCTTTAGTGCTTTGTAGGACGCATATTTAAGTTTTTCCTTAAATGGCCTTACATCTCTGTTGACGCTAGGAGCACTTGAGTAATAATTAATGATACCTCTAATTTTACTGTTAATTCGGTTGATGTCCGTTATAAGCCATTCTTGATTCGTGGCGAATTTTAGTTTACGCAGATCTTTCCTGATCTGTTCAACTTTCCCTTTAATTTTTTCCGTGTCTGCACTCGCGTATCCGATGTATTTTCCACCTTTACCGTGTGGTATCATTTTAATTTTGAAACCTAGGAATTTCATTGGTTTCTTCTTAATGTTGGTTATGAGTGTTTTGTCATCGGATAGTTCAAGTTTAAGGTTTTCTTTTAGATATTTCTTGATTCGATATTTCCATTTTTCGGCATTCCCCCTGCTATTGGTGAACAGTATCCAGTCGTCTGCGTATCTTACGTAGAACTCTGGTTTGGTTATTGTTGAGTGATCTCGGAGGGACTTGTATTTTGCCGTGCGAATGGTTGTACCATTTCGCATTTTCTTCTCTTCCCATTCTCTTGTTATCCATTGGTCGAGTTTATGAAGATACACATTGGCTAATAGTGGGGAGATAATTCCACCTTGTGGCGTGCCCATTTCATTTATCTTGGTTTCTTTTATAACTCCTGCTTTCAGCATGGCTTTGATAATCATGAGCATTCGTCTATCACGTATACCCATGTGCCAAAGCTGCTTGATCAGGATAGTGTGGTTCACGTTATCGAAGAAACCTTTTATATCTCCCTCTATCACCCAATTGTACCCTATTCGGTTACATATAAATACACATCTTTCGATGGCTTGTTTTGCGTCTCGGTAGGGTCTGAACCCATATGAGTGTTGAAAAAATTGTGCTTCAAGAATTGGTTCAATGACCATCCTCACACATTCTTGGATTATTCGGTCTGCGATCGTCAGAATGCCTAAAGGTCTCTTTTCCTTTTTCCCGGGTTTTGGGATATGGACCCTTCTGATCGGGTTAGGTGTATATTTCTTAAAGCATCTTTTAACGAAGTTTATCGCTTCGTCATAGTTCAGCGTTAGTATGTCGCTGATGGTTTTCCCATCTGTACCCGCTGTACTATTTCCTTGGTTTGATTTGATTTTGTGAATGGCGGATACGATCACGACATCGCTGCTTGCTATTTCGACCAATCCCTTAAATCTTGGAACATCACCTTTTTCCAGACATTCCTTTGTAATGGCGTACATCTTGTCTTGTAGGTCGCGGAATTCCTGCTCCGACCTAGGAATGATTAGTTCTTGAAACGTTTGGTTGATAGTATCAAATCCTTTCTAGCGGATTTGTACCATACACGTTTTTAGTCAGTTTTGCTCACCGAAACCCTTACGGATTTCCTCACGGCTTCCTAATCATTGTCTGGGTTAGTAACCTAGGGTACTCGACTATGCCCCTTCGCTCCGCAGGAGTTACCCTGCTTCATCACTACTACGGGCTGCTGCCCCACCCCTTCAGCAGTCATTTCCTCCTGCTTAGCGGCATCGGGATGCGCATCCCTTGGCATCCGCTGGGGTGGTTCACCTGTACCGCATCACCTATCCTTGCATGCTCCCTTAGGCTCCACCTCTGACCCGTCAGCCGCCTTTCTGCCCATGGTTGGAGGGCTCAAGGCAAAGATCCTCTACGGGATCAATCCAGACTCGGCAAACACGAATACCTCATCCAGGGCTGAACCTCACTTAGGAGGTGAGCGCCTTCTTTTTTCGGCGCCCCACGCCTTACGAGCCGTACTTCCGGTGGTTCGTTCCAACGCTATGCGTTCTCTAGCCATAGGAGCTTTATGGACCCCCGGCTACTTCGCTAACCGCTTCTCAGGTCTGCTTTTCGCCGTCCTCTCCGAGCTTCGTACAGCCATGTTGCGCACCATGACCGCACGTCGGGGTATTAGGGCGGGAATGCCAACCTTCATTCCCGTCTCGGATTTTCACCGAGCTCTCGGTGATGCAGTTAGGACCTACTCATGCTCAGTCCCGCTGACTTTTCGCACGGCGTTTCCGCCATACTTCAGTCAGCAACAGGTCGCACCGTGCTCTGCGTCGATGAAAGCTGCTTGCCCGCCCCGCTTTTGCACTTCCGCGATCGCGTGAAGGGCAACGGTCGTTTTCCCGGACGATTCCGGGCCGTAAATTTCCACAATCCGCCCGCGCGGATAGCCGCCGACTCCTAACGCGATGTCGAGCGCCAGCGAACCGCTCGGCACGACCGACACTTTGCGGTCGACTTGCTCGCCGAGCTTCATGATGGCCCCCTTGCCAAACTGTCGTTCAATTTGTTTTAATGCCTGCTCCAATGCAGCTTGACGATCTTGGTTCACTAACCTACTCCTCCTTATTCTAGGACTACTTATACTATACCGCGTTTTGCGGCCATTGCCAAGCAAAAAAACGAACGTCCATTCGTTTTTTCGGTGGAGAAACTAGCAACAATCGCCATACTCATGCGGTGGAAAAAACGATGTGCGGTGGAGAATGTTCAAGGAAGGGGGCGGCCGATCAGCAGTCGGCCGCGAGCATCTCAAGCAGAAAAAAACAGCCGTATTTGGCGGTGCGGATGCGAATGGCATCACGCGTGCCGGACAGCATCAGACGGTGGACAGTCGCATCGCGCCCGCGGACGGCGATGCCGATATACACGGTGCCGGGCGGGTGGCCCTCAAGCGGATCGGGTCCGGCGACGCCGGTGAAGCTGATGCCGATATCCGCATCGCACATCGCGCGGACGTTTTCAGCAAGCAAACGGGCGCACGGCTCGCTCACCGCCCCTTCTGCCTCAAGCAGCGGGCGCGGTATGCCAAGCACCTGTTCTTTGACGCCGTTTGTGTAGCAGACGACACCGCCCTGCACGACTTGCGACGCGCCGGGGAGGGCGGTGAGCTGTTCGAGGAAAAGGCCGCCGGTCAAACTTTCGGCCGACGCGATCGTCCATCCTCTTTCTTTTAACCGCTCGAGCGTCTTTGTAAACAACGTTTCATCGTTATATCCGTAGCAGTGGCGGCCGACACGCGCCAAAATGGCCGATTCCACTTCGTCAAGAAGCCGCTTCGCCTCCGCCTCATCCTGATGCTTCGCTGTCAGACGAAGCGTCACTTCACCGTCGCCGGCCAGCGGCGCGATCGTCGGATTCGACTGGGCGTCGATCAAATCCGCAATCGCCGTCTCGAGCGCTGATTCACCGATGCCAAAAAAGCGGAGCACGCGCGACTCGATGCGCTCGGAAAGCGAAAACGTACGGCGCAAAAAGGCGTTTCCGTATTTTTTGAACATCGGCCGCATTTCTTTCGGCGGCCCGGGCAGCAGCATGTACGTAATGCCGTCTGCCACAAGCGCCATCCCTGGCGCCATGCCGTGCTCGTTTTTCAGCACCGTCGATCCTTCCAAGACGAGCGCCTGCTTTTTATTGTTTTCTGTCATCGGCCGGTTTGTGCGGGCAAAATACACCTCAATCGCTCGGAGCGCTTCCTCGTCGATCACGAGCCGGCGGCCAAGCAAACGGGCGATCGTCTCCTTCGTCAAATCGTCTTTCGTCGGGCCGAGGCCGCCGGTGAAAATGATGAGGTTCGCTCTCGTTTGCGCCGTTTTCACCGCCTGCTCAAGGCGGCCGGCGTTGTCGCCGACGACGGTATGGAAATAGACGTTAATGCCAAGCATCGCCAGCTGCTGCGACAAAAACTGGGCGTTCGTATTGGCGATTTGCCCAAGCAACAGCTCAGAGCCAACGGCAATGATCTCCGCGTTCAACAGACTTTTCTCCCCCTTTGTGGCCGGCTATTTCGAATGGGAAAACGCATGTCTGTTTTTCGCAAAATAATCCCAGCCAGACCAAATCGTGAAAATGACCGCCACCCACAGCGCCAATTCAGCGAACGGAAACGAAATGAGCGAGAATGGGAAGTTATGTAACAATAAAGCGGAAATGGCGACAATTTGCGTCCATGTCTTGATTTTGCCAAGCATGTTGGCAGCGACGACTTCCCCCTCGCCGGCAAGCACGAGCCGCAAGCCGGTGACGGCAAACTCG
This sequence comes from Geobacillus sp. PLS 41, assembly GCF_056494105.1. NCBI lineage: Bacteria > Bacillati > Bacillota > Bacilli > Caryophanales > Anoxybacillaceae > Geobacillus > Geobacillus sp. PLS 41. The sequence continues at coordinate 2,798,219 of NZ_CM151395.1, forward strand.
CGGCTGATGATGACAATCACCATCCACGCCGGAACGGCCCCGAGCTCGACAAGCACGATAAGCGCCGCCGACACAAGCAATTTATCGGCAAGCGGATCTAAAAATTTTCCTAAATTCGTCACCAACCCGTATTTGCGGGCATAGTAGCCATCGATCCAGTCCGTCGCTGAGGCGATGATGAAAATGAGCGCGCCGGCAAGATGGGCAACCGGAAGCTCTGTCCCGCCGATTTGGATGCTTCCCCACCCGAACGGAACGAGCATCACGATCAAGAAAAACGGGATGAGCATAATGCGCGCTACCGTAATTTTATTCGGCAAGTTCACCACAAATACCTCCGCTCATTCAACATAGTTCAGTCCGTGCGAAAAGCAGGCGCCTTCCTGCGGAAAAGCGCCCTGTTCCATCATTTCTTCAACACGAAATGCAGCTTTTGGTATACTTCCTCTTTCGGGGCAAACGGATAGGCAAACGGCTGGCCGTTTACCTTCATGTCGACGTCCAGCGTACGCCCGATTTTCACCCATACTTCGCTTTCGGCCGACAGATCGAACGTTTTCGTCTGCCCGCTTGTCAAGTTGCCGCGGTAAAACGTATGGCCTTTCGTATTGTATACTTCGACCCATGACGTTCCTTTGGATGAAAGCTCGATGGAAAACGCGCCGGAGCTGGCGACTTCAATCGTCGCCGTGTTGCCGCGCTTTTCCGTCACATTCATCGCCGCAGCCGGCTGTTCTTCTTCGCCAGTCGGCGCTGGCTGTTCATTTTGCTGTCCGTTTTCATTCGTTGCCTTCTCGTCCGTTTCCTTCGCCGACTGCTTTTGTTTCGCCTGCTCAAGCGGCGAATGTTTCGGCTTTTCGACCTCCGCTGTTTTTGGGCTTGTCTTTGTCGGCGGCTCATTTGCGGCGCCGTGCTGGAGCAGCACCCAAACGAGGACAGCCGCCCCGATGACGACCGCCGCGACAATCACTTTCGGCAGCCAATCGAGCCATTTCGCCCCCTCGGCAGACAGTTGCTGGCGCGTCTTCACGCGCGACAGCGTCTGCGGAATGTCATCTTGATAAGACTGGGGAATGTCCTGTTTATACTGTTCAAACAGCTCATCCGGATCAAGTCCGACCGCTTCAGCATATTGCCGGATGAAGGCACGCACATAAAAATTTCCAGGCATGATGGCATAGTTGCCTTCTTCGATGCCGATCAAATACCGCTTTTGAATTTTCGTCATCTCCTGCAACTCGTCCAAACTCATATTTTTTTCTTCCCGTGCTTCCCGCAAACGTTTTCCTAGTTCCGTCAACGGCCAACACCTTCCACTTTTTTAAATTAAAACCCAAATTCGGAAAATCCGTCATCGCCCAACAATGACGGGCGGTCAATCGCTTCGTAGGAAATATCTTCGTCCGGTTCATGGCGCAGCTCAATAATATAATCAAAATCATCGAGCGTGTATTCCGTATGGCGAACAAACATGTCCGGATGCTCGACGACTTTCGTCGCCTCAAGGCGCATGAGCTCACGGATGAGCTGCCAGTGCTGCTCGTTCCCGCGGCGCGTTGAGACGATGCCGTCGATAATGAAAATGTTGTCCTCGCTATACTCATCTTCCATCAACTGCGTGCGAACCGTCTGTTTAATCAGCGTCGATGAAACAAACAGCCATCGTTTGTTGGCGCACACGCTGGCGGCGACGATCGACTCTGTCTTGCCGACGCGCGGCATCCCGCGGATGCCGATGAGCTTATGCCCTTTTTCTTTAAAAAGTTCCGCCATAAAATCGACAAGCAGTCCAAGTTCATCACGGACGAAGCGGAACGTTTTTTTGTCATCGGCATCGCGCTGGATATAACGGCCGTGGCGGACGGCGAGGCGGTCGAGCAGCTTCGGCTGGCGCAGCTTCGTCACCGTAATGTTGTCCATCGTCCGCAAGATCGTCGCCAACCGTTCAATTTGCTCGTTATTGTCGCACAAAAGCAACATGCCGCGGCGCGAATCCCGGACACCGTTGATCGTCACGATGTTAATGGACAACATACCGAGCAGCGAAGCAACGTCGCCGAGCAACCCCGGGCGGTTGACATGAATTTCATATTCCAAATACCATTCCTGCTTGCCCATCCCGTCTCCTCCCTTGCCGGTGTCCGCACGAACGCCTTATGCTAAGTTCATACTACTATAATTATAAATGGAAAAGCAACCGAAAAGGAGGAAGAAAAAAAGAGAGGGAGGCCCCTCTCTTTTACCGGGTGATTATTTTTGTTGGACCAGCTTGACCATCATGTTGGCAAGGGCGTGCTGCTCTTTTTCATCCGCAACGCTCCAAAGATCAGCGAGCACCCGTTCTTCTGGGTTTTTCGGGTCGACGTGTTTCGCCAAATAATCCCCGATTTGGTAAGCGACATCTGTGATCACTTGCTGAGTCAATCCTTGCTGTTGCGCTTGTTCTAAACGTTCCGCCAAAAAGTCTTTCCATTGTTCAAAGTTATCCAGTACCGACATGTCAATCCCTCCTTGTTGAATGTTTCAAGGATAGTTTGCCTGCCGAACCGGAAAATATACGTTCAACAATACCAGCCGCCGTTGACGGAAATGACTTGGCCGGTGATATACGAAGCGGCATCAGACAGCAAAAACGCCACCGTTTCCGCCACCTCATCCGGGGTGCCGAGCCGGCCGGCTGGAATTTCGTCAGTGAGCGCTTCCAGCTCCTCAGGACGAAACACCCGCAGCATATCGGTATCAATCGCCCCCGGTGCAACAGCGTTGACGCGAATGCCGCTTGGGGCAAGCTCCTTGGCCAGCGCCTTGGCAAACGCGTTCTGCCCTCCCTTTGTCATCGAGTACACCGCCTCGCATGAAGCGCCGCACAATCCCCAAATCGAGGAAATGAACACAATATGACCGCGCTTTCTCGCCACCATTGATGGGGTCAGCCTTTTGATGAGCAACGCCGGGCTTGTCATGTGAAGCCGCACCATCCGCTCGATTAATTCATCGTTCATGTCGGTCAACAACCCGTAATAGCTTGCACCGCTGTTGTAAACGATGGCATCAACCGGGCGATCGATTTGCGAAACGAGCTTTTCCACCCCATCCAGTGCCGACAAATCGGCCTCAATCGGCACAATATGCACATCGTTAAGCTCTTCTTTCAGCGCTTCAACAGGCGCCCGTCGCCGATAGTAATGAAGAAAAAGTCCGTATCCCTCCCGAGCGAGCACACGGGCGATGCTTTGTCCGATGCCTCCAGAGGCTCCCGTGATCAAGGCGTAGCGCATGAAACCATCCTCTCCTTTTTGCCGCAAAAAAGCATCCTTCTCAGGAAGGATGCCTTATTGCCCTTTTGGAACGACTTCGCAAACCGCGATTTGCGAATCGCGGAAGCAAGAAGAGGCAACCGCCGCGATATCGTCCATGGCAAGGGATGAAAGCGCCGGCAAAATGTCAAACAAGTTGGATCCGTAAAACGCGTAGCGCGTAAACTGGTTGGCGATGTATTCCGGCGAGTTGAGCGCGCGCAAAAAGGCGCCGATTTTTTTCTTTTTCACCCGTTCAAATTCTTCCTTTTTTATAGTCTCCGCGGCAAACGACAGCAGCACCGTTTGAATTTCCGAAGCGAGCCGTTCAGCGTCCCTTGTATCGCCGCCGATCAACGCGAAGCCGAACCCGCGCTCTTCTGTATAATCGTACATAAATGTATCATCGATCAATCCTTCGCGGTACAGCCGTTCATAATGCGGCGAGCTTTTTCCAAACAAATAGTCCAATGCGACGTGGAAGGCAAGCTCATGCCGAAGTTTTTGTTCGCCGGCTTCAGGAACGGACGGCGCTTTGATGCCGACAAAGCATTTGTTCGTCTGCACATGCATCGGAATCACTTTTTTCTTTTCCGCTACTGCGCTCGGTTCTTCATACGCAAACCGCTTCACTTCCGGGGCTTGCGGGAACGACTTTTTCGCCTGGTTGTCGCGGATTTGCTGCATGATTTTTTGTTCATCGACCGGGCCGACGACAAACAAAAGCATGTTGCTCGGGTGGTAAAACGTTTCGTAGCACTCATACAGCAACTCTTTCGTAATTTGGGCGATCGATTCAACTGTGCCGGCGATGTCGATTTTGACCGGATGGTTGTGATACATGCTTTCGATGGCGCCGAAATAGACGCGCCAGTCTGGGTTGTCGTCGTACATCCGGATTTCCTGGCCGATGATCCCTTTCTCTTTTTCCACTGTCTTGTCGGAAAAGTACGGGCTTTGCACAAAATCGATCAACGTTTCCAAGTTTTTCTCGACGTTGTCGGTGCTTGAGAACAAATAGGCGGTGCGGGTGAACGTCGTAAAGGCGTTCGCCGAGGCGCCTTGTTTGCTGAACTGCTGAAACACGTCGCCGTCTTCTTTTTCAAACAGCTTATGCTCCAAAAAATGGGCGATGCCGTCCGGAACGCGCTTCATCTCCGTTTTACCGAGCGGGACGAACTGGTTGTCGACCGAACCGTAGTTCGTGGTGAATGTCGCATACGTTTTGTTGAATCCTTTTTTCGGCAAAATGTATACGTCAAGGCCGTTGTCCATTTTTTCATAAAACAGCTCTTCGTGCAACGTCTCATACACCCGTTTTTCCATCTTCCGTCGCCTCCATTCCGGTCAAAAAGTACACCGTATCAAGCTCCACCTTGTCAGCGGCGCGCACCACATCCTCGCGCGTCACTTGATCGGTGCCGGCAATCCATTCATCGATCGGGCGCTTTCGCGTTGAGACGACGTTATGGTACAACACCTCCACAAGCCCGCGCGGCGTATCGAGCGTCTCAAGCAGCTGGTTGCGGATGACCGCTTTCGTCTGCGCCATTTCTTCATCTGTGAAATCGCCGTTTTTCATCGCCTGCATTTGCTCATCGATGATGCGGCGCGCCTTCTCATAGTTGGCCGGTTCAATGCCGGACATGACCATAAGCAGCCCTTTATGGCTCTCAAGCCTTGAGGCGGCATAATAGGCAAGGCTTGCCTTCTCGCGGACGTTGATGAACAGCTTCGAATGGGAAAAACCGCCGAAAATGCCGTTAAACAGCTGCAAGGCGTAATAATCGTCATCCTCGTACGTCACATTTGTCCGATAGCCGATGTTGAGCTTTCCTTGCTTCACGTCTTGCCGCTCGATGACTTCGCGAACTTCCCCTTGCGGCTTGACAGAAACCGACGATGCGCGCTCCCGCTTTGGACGATCCGGCAAAGAGAAGCGCTGCTTCACCGCTGTGAGCACCGCCTCTTCAGCCACGTCGCCAATGACATATAGATCCAGCTCATCCTCGGCCAGCGCTCGTTCATAATAGCGATACAGCCCTTCCGCCGTGATGCCGTCCACGTCTTCAAGCTCGCCGTTTGGCGAGAGGGCGTACGGTTCGCCTTTGCACATTTCTTCTACAAGGCGCATGTTCGCATAGCGCATTTTGTCATCATACACCGCCTGAATGCGTTGACGGAGCGCCCGCTTTTCCTGCTCGACAATGTCGGTGACAAACCGCCCGCCATCAAGAGCCGGGCGGAACAGAAGATCGGCCAAGAGCTGAAACGCTTTCGAAAGCAACGGCGTTTGCTCCGGCAAAAATCGTTCATTGGCGACATCGATGCGAATCGTCATGATATGATGTTCGCCTTTTTTCGTTAAATCGACGTTCAGCGTCGCCCCATACAGTTCATCCAAATAGGTGCGCAGCGCCTTAACGCTCGGATAGTCGGCCGTGCCGCTTTGCAAGACGTATGGCAAAAGCGCGCGCAGCGTGACCGTTTCTTTAGCAAGAGGGGCCTTCATTTTCCAAACGATCGTGTTCGTTTTGTACTTATCGGTCGAAATCGTATGGACGCGAACCGGTCCGACCGCTGTGACTTTTTCGTCGACCAATCCAACTCCTCCTTACTTTTTCTCTTTGCAGATATGCACTATCTTTAATTTATTGTAAAGCGTCTTATCAACAATATACCTTTTGCCAATAGAAAAATGCAAATCATTCCATTCAGCAAAAAACGGCCGTCCGTTTTTCGGACAGCCGCTTTCATTACCGTTTTCCTTTGATGTATGGCGTGCCAGCCGCTTTCGGCGCCTCAGCGCGGCCGATGAAGCCCGCCAGCGCCAAAATCGTGAGTGCATACGGGGCGATGAGCAAGTAAACGGTCGGGACGTTTTTCAAGAACGGAATCGTTTGCCCGACGATGCTTAAGCTTTGCGCCAACCCGAAAAAGAGCGCCGCCCCCATCGCGCCGATCGGATGCCACTTGCCGAAAATCATCGCCGCAAGCGCCATAAATCCGTGCCCGGAAATCGTCGCATGGCTGAAATCGCGGGAAATGATCGTCGCGTATACCGCACCGCCCAAGCCGCCGAGCGCGCCGCTGATCATGACAGCGATGTAGCGCATTTTGGCGACATGAATCCCCATCGTATCCGCCGCCATCGGATGTTCGCCGACCGCACGCAGCCGCAGGCCAAACGGCGTTTTGTAAATGACATACCATGATACAAACGCCAGCGCAATGGCGATATATGACGGCGCGTACGCGTTGGAAAACAACAGCGGCCCGATGACGGGAATGTCGCTTAACACTGGCACGTCAATTTTGTCAAACCCAACTTGAATTTGGTCCGTCTGCCCCTTGCCGTACATTTTCTTCACTAAAAACAGCGACAGACCAAGCGCCAAAAAGTTGATCGCCACCCCGCTTACGACTTGGTCGGCGCGAAATGTGACCGACGCGACAGCGTGCAGCAGGGAAAATACAGCGCCGACCACCATGGCAGCCAATAAGGCAAGCCACGGCGTCCATTCGCCAAACCGATCGGCAAACGTCAAATTAAAGACGATGCCGACAAACGCGCCGATGGTCATCAATCCTTCAAGCCCGATGTTGACGACGCCGGACCGTTCGCTAAACACGCCGCCAAGGGCGGTGAAAATGAGAGGAGCCGCAAAGAAAATCGTCGTCGGGACAATCGTTTGCAAGACGTCATACACGCTCACTTACTCCGCCCCCTTTTGCCAACGAGATAACAGCCAGCGGATCATGTAGCTGGATGCAACAAAGAAAATGATGAGCGCGATAATAATATCGACGAGTTCGGTCGGCACGCCGGCGCTTGACGGCATTTCCAACGCCCCGACTTTTAAGGCGCCAAACAACAAGGCGGAGAGCAAAATGCCAAACGCGTTGTTTCCTCCGATCAAGGCAACCGCGATGCCATCAAATCCAAGGCCGGTAAAGCCGGCTTTCGTCGAGATGTTTCCAAATGTGCCAAGCCCCTCCATCGCCCCGGCGACGCCGGCAAAAGCGCCGGAGATGACCATCGCTAAAATGATGTTGGCGCGCACATTCATGCCCGCGTACTGTGACGCATGCTGATTGAAACCGACCGCCCGCAGCTCAAACCCTTTCGTCGTCCGCTCAAGCAAAAACCACATGACAAATGCGGCGGCGACAGCGATGAAAATGCCGTAATGCATGGTGGAATGATGCGTAATGGCATCAAAAAAGTCGGAGTGAAGCGATGCGCTTTCTTTCACCGGCTTTGATTTAAATCCCTCATCAGACAAAACGGAACGGATGATGGCGTTCGTTACATGCAAAGCAATATAGTTCATCATGATCGTAATAATGACTTCGTGCACTTTTAAATACGCCTTCAGCACACCCGGAATCAAGCCCCATAGCGCCCCGGCCAACGCGGCGGCCAACAAGGCAAGCGGCAAATGGATGATTTTGGGCAAATCAAAGGACACCCCGACCCAGACGGCAGCGAGCCAGCCGACGATCAGCTGCCCTTCAACCCCGATGTTAAACAAGCCGGTGCGAAAGGCAAACGCCACCGCCAAGCCCGTTAAAATGTATGGCGTCGTCTGGCGGATCGTTTCGCCGATATAGTACGTATCGCCAAACGCCCCGTACACGAGAGCGCCAAAGCCGGCGATCGGGTTGTAGCCGCTTGCAAGCATCACGATCGAACCGGCGATCATGCCAAGAAGAACGGCCAACAATGGTATCAAAAATTGCTGGAGACGATTCGACTTCATCACGACACACCTGCTTCCTTCCGTTTGCTTCCAGCCATCAACAGCCCGAGCTCCTGTTCGGTTGTTTCTTTCGGATCAACGATGGCGACGATGTTTCCTTCATAAATGACAGCGATCCGGTCGCTGACGTTCATCACTTCGTCAAGCTCAAACGAGACGAGCAGCACCGCTTTCCCGCGGTCTCGCTGTTCAATGAGCCGCTTATGAATAAATTCGATCGCTCCAACATCAAGCCCCCTCGTCGGCTGGGCGGCGATCAACAAGTCCGGGTCGCGGTCGACTTCACGGCCGATGATCGCTTTTTGCTGGTTTCCGCCCGATAGCGCCCGCGCCTTCGTATATTCATCCGGCGTGCGCACGTCAAATTCGCGGATGAGCTGGCGCGCTTTTTCGTAAATGGCTTGAAAATTCAACAGACCCCGTTTCGAGTACGGCGGCTGATAGTACGTTTGCAGCACCATGTTTTCGCCGATCGGAAAGTCAAGGACAAGCCCGTGCTTATGCCGATCTTGCGGAATATGGCCGACGCCGGCTTCGATGATTTTACGCGGCGGCAAATTCGTAATGTCTCGGCCGTTGAGGCGGATTGTCCCTGATTCAGCTTTGATCAAGCCGGTTATGGCTTCAATGAGCTCGGTCTGGCCGTTGCCGTCGACTCCAGCAATGCCGACGATCTCGCCGGCGTGCACCGTCAAGTTCAAACCGTTGACCGCTTTGATCCCGCGCGCGTCCTTGACGACTAAGTCTTTAATTTCCAACACCGGTTTTCCCGGCTCAGCCGGTTTCTTAGCGGTCGTAAACTGCACCTCGCGGCCGACCATGAGCGCCGCCAGTTCGTTCGGATTCGTCTCCGCCACATTGAGCGTCGCAATTCCTTTGCCGCGGCGGATGACGGTGACGCGGTCGCACACTTCCATAATTTCTTTGAGTTTGTGCGTAATTAAAATGATGGATTTTCCTTCGCGGACGAGCGTGCGCATAATTTGCATGAGCTCGCGAATTTCCTGCGGCGTCAACACCGCTGTCGGTTCGTCAAAAATCAAAATATCGGCGCCGCGGTAAAGCGTCTTTAAAATTTCCACGCGCTGCTGCATGCCGACGGAAATGTCGGCGATCTTCGCTGTCGGATCGACCGCGAGTCCATATCGTTCCGACAATTCGCGCACTTCCCGCTCCGCCCGCTTCATATCGATCGTTCCGGCCCGCGTCGGCTCGCTGCCTAAGATGATGTTTTCCGTCACGGTGAACGTATCGACGAGCATAAAGTGCTGATGCACCATGCCGATGCCAAGATCATTGGCGACGTTCGGGTCGGTGATGCGCACCGGCTTTCCTTTCACGCGGATTTCGCCGCCGTCCGGCTGGTATAAACCGAACAGCACGTTCATGAGCGTCGATTTGCCGGCCCCGTTTTCGCCAAGCAGAGCGTGTATCTCCCCCTTTTTCACTTGCAGCGTAATGTTGTCATTGGCGACAAACGTGCCAAACACCTTGCGGATATTGAGCATTTCAATCACGTATTCCAAGCGATTCACTCCTTACTCAAGCAAGGTCAAAATCACAAAATGAAAGGCGACAGCGAAACAGCCGCCCTTCATTTTATGATTTTGAAGAAGGCTAGCGGCGCGCACTAGCCTTCTTGGCCTTTGTTCGTCACTTGATCGTCGCAGCGAATTGCTCGTACTCTTTCCGGTTTGTCGGAACTTTCACTTCGCCTTTGATGATTTTTTGCTTCCATTCGTCAACTGTTTTTAACACGTTCTCCGGAATGTTGTCTTGCGTCGGGGCAATGCCAACCCCATTTTCCGGCAACCCGTACTCAATCGTTTTGCCGCCCGGGAAGTCGCCCTCTTTCGCCCGTTTCGCCGTGTCATAGACAGCGACATCGACGCGTTTCACCATCGAAGTGAGCGTTACGTTGTACGTTTTGCCGCCGACTTTCACTTCTCCCTCCGGCGCTTGGTCTTTGTCAACACCGATGACCCAAATTTCGCGGTTCGGATCTTTCTTCTTCAAATCTTTCGCTTCCGAGAAGACGCCGTTCCCAGTCGCGCCCGCTGCATGGTAGATGATGTCGATGCCAGATGCGTACATGCTCGAGGCGATCGCTTTCCCTTTATCCGCTTGGTCGAACGCCCCGGCGTATTGCACTTCCACAGTCGCCTTCGGATTGACCGCTTTCACGCCGGCGCGGAATCCGCTTTCGAATTTTTCGATCAACGGAATCTCCATCCCACCGACAAAGCCGATTTTATTCGTTTTCGTCATTAGCCCGGCGACAACACCGACAAGGAACGAGCCTTCATGCTCCTTGAACGTGATGCTGGCGACATTTGGCTCGTCAACAACAGTGTCGACGATGGCGAAATGTTTTTTCGGGTTTTGCTTAGCGACTTCTTTCACCGCGTCGCCCATCAAATACCCGATGCCGAAAATCAAGTCAAAGTCGCTGCGCACAAGCTTGTTTAAGTTCGTGGCATAGTCAGCGTCGCTCGATGACTGCAAGTAGTCGTAGCCGCCGCGGCCTTTTTCAAGCCCGTTGTCTTTGCCGAACTTTTGCAGCCCTTCCCAAGCCGACTGGTTGAACGATTTGTCGTCAATGCCGCCGACATCGGTGACCATGGCGACACTGAACGTATCTTTCTGATTGCCGCCTCCCGCATTGTTGCCGGCTTGTCCGCAGGCGCTAAGCAGCGTGCCGGCGGCAAACAGGACGGACAACACCAATCCGATTCGCTTTTTCACATTCACTACCCCCTGGCTTGAAAATTTGTTCTTTAATTAGTTAGTATAAAGCTTCCGCTCTCTTTCTATGTACCCATTTTCACCCCCCTTAAAAGCTGAACCGCTTCCGCATGACATGGAAGCTGAACTTGTCGGAGCGGAAGTAGTTGACGGAATAAAAAATCGGCTCATCGTTTTTATCGAAATGCATTTGCTTGAGCACAAGCAGCGCCGTTTCCGGGTCGCATTGCAAAATCGGCGACACTTTTTCATGATAGCCGAGCGGCACGATGCGCGCGACCGCATAGGCGATATCACGATGCGTTTGGTTGTGCAAGTTTTCAAACAGCGACTCCTGTTCATAGGAGATGCCCTTTGGCAAATATTTGCATAAAATTTTATCCAAGCAATAAACGACCGGCTCCCCATCGGCGGTGCGCACCCGCTCGATGAGCAACAAATTCTCGTCCGGCCGGCATTGGAAGCGGCGCATATCGTCTTCCGTCGGCTGTTGGATGGAGGAAGACAAAAAAATCGTTCCTGGCTTGCGCCCCGCTTGACGAATCATATCCGTGACGCTTGAGAGCTGCTCGATGCCGGACGTAAACAGCGGACGGGCGTTGACAAACGTTCCGACGCCGTGGCGGCGGATGATAATGTTTTCTTCTTCCAGCACCCGCAGCGCTTCCCTCAATGTCGCCCGGCTGACGCCAAGCTGTTTGGCGAGTTCAAACTCGGACGGCAGTTTTTGCTTTTCTTTGTACACTCCCGTTTCAATATCGCGCTTGATGCGATCAATCACTTGCAAGTAAAGGTGGCGGCTGTCTGATTTGATTGACATGACAACGTCCTCCGTGTTACGCATTTCCGTTGAGATCAGACCTCTGACATTAGACATATAACCTTTTTGAGATTACTATATCATTTTTTACTGGGCAAATAAATAGGTGATATCAAATTTTGTCGAAGAAAAAGAAATAGGATTGGCAACGCTTCCAATAAGATGTATGATTGAGCGGGCAGGCTTTTTTCGCCCGCCCTTTTTTCCCATTTATGATTATGATGTCTTTTTTAAATCTTCCTTCGACCAAAGAACGGCGCGCGGCTTGCTTCCTTCATACGGGCCGACGACGCCGCGCTCCTCCATGGCATCAATGAGCCGAGCGGCGCGATTGTAACCGATGCGGAAGCGGCGTTGCAGCATCGAGACGGAGGCGCTTTGCATTTCAACGACAAGACGGACCGCCTCATCGTACAACTCGTCTTCAAGGGCTGAGGAAGAGGGTTCGCTGTCTTCGACGAACATCTCCTCATAATATTGCGCCTGCTGCTGTCCGATGACAAACCGAACGACTTCTTCCACCTCTTGGTCGGAGACAAACGCCCCTTGGACGCGCACTGGTTTTGAGGCCCCCATCGGCAAAAACAGCATATCGCCGCGGCCGAGCAGTTTTTCCGCCCCGCCCATATCCAAAATGGTGCGCGAGTCGATTTGCGATGATACACTGAAGGCGATGCGCGACGGAATGTTCGCTTTGATGACGCCGGTGATGACGTCCACCGACGGGCGCTGGGTGGCGATGATCAAATGGATGCCAGCGGCGCGCGCCATTTGCGCCAAACGGGTGATCGCCTCTTCCACATCCGAGGAAGCCACCATCATCAAGTCGGCCAATTCGTCGATGATCACGACGATGTATGGCAAAAGCGGCTGCTGTTCCGACGCCGTTTCGTTATGGTGGCGGATATGCTCGTTATATCCTTCAATGTTGCGCGTGCCGGTATGCGAGAACAGCTCGTAGCGCCGCTCCATTTCTTGGACGACTTTTTTCAGCGCCTGGGCCGCTTTTTTCGCGTCGGTGACGACCGGTGTCAACAAATGAGGAACACCGTTGTACACACTTAACTCCACCATTTTCGGATCGATCATCATCAGCTTCACCTCATGCGGCTTCGTGCGCATGAGCAGGCTGACGATAATGCCGTTGATGCAGACGCTTTTGCCGCTGCCGGTCGCGCCGGCGATCAACAAATGCGGCATTTTGTTTAGTTCCGCAGCGACGACTTCACCGGAGATGTCGCGCCCAAGCGGAATCAAAAGCTTCGCCTTGTCCCGTGTATGCTCAATGGCTTCCAGCACTTCGCGCAGCGAAACAGTGGCGATCTCTTCATTTGGCACTTCGATGCCGATCGCGGACTTGCCGGGGATCGGTGCTTCAATGCGGATGTCTTTCGCCGCCAAAGCGAGCGCCAAATCGTCGCTTAAACTGACAATTTTGCTCACTTTCACCCCGACGTCCGGATACACTTCATATTTCGTCACCGCCGGACCGAGGTGCACTTGCGTCACTTTCGCCTTGACGCCGAAGCTTTGGAACGTTTTCTCCAGTTTTCGCGCGTTGGCGTAAATGTTCGCATGATCGGCCGATTGCCCGGCCGGCTTCGGCAGGCGAAGCAAATCAAGCGGCGGCAGGTCGTAATTGGTGTTTTCATGCTCGGAAAACGCAAGCGGCGGCGCCGGTTTGTCCTCCTCCCCCCACTGTCGCCTTCCACCAGTGGATTCTTCTCTTCTTCCGGCTCAGCGGCCGACCGGACCGCGGCAAAATCGGAAATGATCGGCGGCGGGGAAAGCAGTTCCTCATCCGGCTCGACGCTGCTTGCTTCAGCCGGCTCGTCTTCCCGCTTTGCGGCCGCCCGCCGCGAGCGTCGGCTTCGGCCGCCGCTTTCCTTGCGCTTCCTCCCCGCCCGCCATTGCTTTATATCTTCGACAAACGCCAACCATTCTTTTCGCACAAACGCTGCGGCAAAAGCAACCCATTTGCCGGCCGTCTCGCGCAGCGATTTCCCGGTCAGCACGACAAAGCCGACGATGAACAGAAGGAAACAAATCCATTTCGTCCCGGGCGAATCGAACAGCTGGTAGCTGGCGGCAAATAACAGGGCGCCGACCATTCCGCCTCCTAAATCCACATCGGCCGCCTTGCCGCTTGCTTCGTTCCAAAACAGCCCCCACGTCGTCCGAATGATGCTCGGATCAAGCTCGCCGCGCCGCGACATGAGTTCAAACAGCTTGTCATGGCTCAAAAGCAGAAGCGCCGCGGCGATGGACGAAGCGCCGACAAACGGGCGGCCCGTCCATGACGGCCACTCCCGCCGCCACATGACGATGAGCGATAATAGGAAAAGTCCGCCTACTAATAGCATGTACCATTCGCCGAAAAAAAAGCGACCCACAAGCACGAGCGTCTCCCCGACAAGCCCGAGGCGGGCCATCGCAACGACAGCGACCGCGAGCAAGCCAAGTCCGATCAATTCAAAGCGGATTGTTTCCGTCCATGGCTGTGTTTTTGACGGCTTCCCTTTTCTTCTTCGCTTTCGTTTCGCCATGATCGTTCACTCCAGCATGAATGAATTGGCAAGCCGGAAAAAAGCAGCCAACAATGGCTGCTTTTTTCCGTTTGTTTACTATTATATCATGAACGGCTGAACAATTCATTACGATGTTGCCGCAGAAGCCGGAAATCTCGCCCCAGGCGCATATTTGGCGTTTAAAAAATGGAACGGATTCGTGCTTAAGTTTTGCACGATTTCATATTCTCCCGTTTCTACAGATTGGACGAGAAACGGAATGCCATCGTAATACACCATTTTCCGCTTCTCATAAACAGCGGCATCGACCGGAAAAATCAAATGTTCGGGCATGATCGTATACAAAATCATTGGATCATCTTCCCTTCCCCGTTTTTCCTCATCGCGATCAGCTCGCGCAGCTTCGCCATCGCTTGGGACACGCCCCCGACTTCATCGATGAGCCCGTACCGGACGGCGTCAGGCCCAACGACGTTCGTGCCGATGTCGCGCGTCAAATTGCCTTTGGAAAACATGAGCTCTTTAAACTTTTCCTCGCTGATCTTCGAATGTTTCGTCACGAAGCGGACGACGCGCTCCTGCATTTTATCCAAGTACTCAAACGTCTGCGGCACGCCGATGACAAGCCCCGTCAAACGGATCGGATGAATCGTCATCGTCGCCGTCTCGGTGATGAACGAATAGTTGCACGACACAGCGATCGGCACGCCGATCGAATGGCCGCCGCCAAGCACAACGGAAACAGTCGGTTTCGAGAGCGAGGCGAGCATTTCGGCAATGGCGAGCCCTGCTTCCACATCACCGCCGACCGTATTTAAAATGACGAGCAGCCCTTCAATTTTCGAGTTTTGCTCGATGGCCACAATCTGTGGAATGACGTGCTCGTATTTCGTCGCCTTATTTTGCGGAGGCAGCTGAATATGCCCTTCAATCTGTCCGACGATCGTCAAACAATGAATGTTCGTATCGGGATCCATTTGCGGGACGTTCGTCTGCCCAAGCTGGGTGATGGCCGCAGTCGCTTCCTCGGCCTTTGTTTCCGGCTGTTCGCCCTCGGTTTCCGCTTGAAAATAACGTTCCTTCTCCATCCATTTCGTCTCCTTTCTTGTCGATCATACGCTTAGTATGGCCGAAAGAAAAAAGAAAAATGCCGGCAACGGCTGACCGTTCCCGGCATTTTCCAGTTGACTTTGAGCATGATTGCATTATACTTCCATAATAATAGGCAAAATCATTGGTCTGCGCTTCGTTTTTTCAAATAAAAACTGACTTAACGCTTCACGGATGTTCGCTTTCAACGACGACCATTCAAGCATGTACGATTCAAGGCAGCGCTCGATGATTGCCGCCACCATTTTCTCTGCTTCCTCCAGCAGTGTCTCAGACTCGCGCATGTAGACGAACCCCCGCGAAATGATTTCCGGGCCGGCGGCGATCGTTTTCGCTTCTTTATTCAGCGTGACGACGGCGATCAAAATGCCGTCCTGGGACAATAAGCGGCGGTCACGCAACACAATGTTGCCGACATCGCCAATGCCGAGGCCATCAATTAAAATATTGCCGTACGGCACTTTGCCGCCAGGGCGGGCGGCACCGCCGCGGAACTCGATCACTTCGCCTTTGTCGATTAAAAACGTCCGCTCCTCCGAGATGCCGACCGCCTTCGCCAACCGGGCGTGCGCTTTTTGCATCCGATATTCCCCATGCACCGGAATAAAGTATTTTGGCTTCATTAAATTGAGCATCAACTTTAATTCTTCTTGGCAACCGTGCCCAGATACGTGCACTTGCCGGTCGCGGTAAATCACGTTGGCGCCGGCCCGATACAAGGCGTCGATCGTTTTCGCGAACCCAAGCTCATAGCCCGGCATGACGGATGCGGCGACGATGACGGTATCCCCTTCTTTGATGTTCACTTGTTTGTTCGCTTGACGCGCCATGCGCCAAAGCGCGCTCATCGGCTCGCCATGCCCGCCGGTTGTCAAAATGACGAGCTCGCGGTCATTGTAGCGATCGATATCGTGCGCAGAAATCGTCACCTTGTCTGGAACATGCAAATAGCCAAGGCGCACGGCGATGTCCATTACTTTATGCAGCGTTTTGCCAATGACTGCCACTTTACGCCCGGATTGGTGGGCGGCGTACAGCACCTGCTGGATGCGGGTGATGTTGGAAGCGTAGCAGGCAACAAACACTCGTCCTTTCGCATGGCCGATCACGTCAGCGATCTCATAGGCGACTACCGTATCGGAGCCGCTGTAGCCGGGGCGTTCGGCGTTTGTGCTGTCCGACAAAAGACACAGCACCCCTTCTTCGCCGATTTGCGCCATTTTCCCTAAGTCGGTGCGGTTGTTGCCGTACGGGGTTTGGTCGAATTTAAAATCGCTCGTGTACACGATCGCACCTTGCGATGTATGCAGACTGATGCCGATCGAATCGGGGATGCTGTGGATCGTGCGGAAAAACGTCACTTTCGCCTTGTCAAACACGAGCTCCGCATCCGGATGAACTTCATTGAGCTTCGCGCCCGACACCCCTTGTTCTTTTAACAGCGCCTCCGCCAACCCGAGCGTCAGCTTCGTTCCGTATACCGGCACAGACAGCTGCTTGAGCACGTAGGCGATCGCCCCCATATGCTCCTCGTGCCCGTGGGTGAGAAAAATTGCCTGAATGCGATGCTGCCGTTCAATCAAATATGTGATGTCCGGGATCACTTTGTCGATGCCGAGCATTTCGTCTTCCGGAAACATCACCCCGGCGTCGATGACAAAAATGTCCTCGTCCAATTCGACAACATACATGTTTTTGCCGATTTCTCCGACTCCCCCAAGGGCAAAAATGCGTATTTTCTCTACCGGCTTTATTTTCGATTTCAAGGCTGCGTCCTCCCAATTGTGATGCTAACCCGCTCAAAGTCACTTGCTTTTATTATAACGAATCGATGCTGAAAAACACAAGATGGTTCATTCACCAGCCAATGGATTTCACAGCCAAGGCAAAAAAAGGCCCCAACGCGCAAGCAAAGCGTTGGGGAATCGTTTCGTTACGACAGCGCATCGAGCAGGCGGCTTAGCTCCTTCCGCTCTTGTTCGGTGAGCGGCACAAGCGGAAGGCGCACCGAACCAACGTCCAGCCCGCGCAGCTGCAGCGCCGTTTTCACCGGCACCGGGCTTGGGGCGGCAAACAAGCCTTTCATGAGCGGCAGCCATTTTCGATGCAGCGCCGCCGCCTTCTGATGATCGCCCGCTAAAAAGGAACGAATCATTTCCTGCATTTCATTGCCAATGATGTGCGAAGCGACCGAGACGACGCCATTGCCGCCGATCGCTAGCACTGGAAGCGTCAAGCTGTCGTCGCCGCTGTAGAGCAAAAAGTCGTCCGGCGTACGCTCAATGATTTCCGCCATGGCGTCCAAATTGCCGCCCGCTTCCTTGACAGCGACAATGTTCGGAACTTCGGACAGCCGGATGACCGTCTCCGGAGCAAGACTCACCGACGTGCGCCCTGGAACGTTATACAGCATCACCGGCAGCGATGTGCTTTCGGCAATCGCTTTGAAATGTTGATACAGCCCTTCTTGGTTCGGCTTGTTGTAATACGGCGCCACAAGCATGACAGCATCGACGCCCGCCTCTTCCGCCTTTTTCGTCAGCTCGATCGACGCGCGCGTATCGTTCGTGCCCGTTCCAGCAATGACCGGCGCCCGGCCGTTGACGACGGAGACGACATGGCGAAAAAGCGCGATTTTTTCCTCGGTCGTCAACGTCGGCGACTCGCCGGTCGTGCCGGCGACAACGAGCGCATCTGTGCCATTGTCAAGCAAATAGTTGACAAGCTCCGTTGTTTTTGCCAAATCGAGATTCCCTTTTCGGTCAAATGGCGTAACCATCGCCGTTATGATGTTCCCGAACTGAACCACGGTTTTCACTCCTCGCTCCAAATCGCTTCATCTTCGCCCGCATCCGCCTCGGATAAACAGAAGGCGTCATGCAGAGCGTTGACCGCCTTTTCCATATCGTCTTGCTTCACTAGCACCCAAATCGTCGTATGGCTGTCGGCGGACTGCAAAATTTGAATGCCTTGCTCCGACAAGGCAGTGACGATTTTCGCCGTCACCCCCGGTACGCCGGCAATGCCGGCGCCGACGACCGACACTTTGGCGCATCGGGGCGTCACGGCCGGTTCGTAGCCGATGCGGCGCAGGGCGGCCACCGCTTTTTTCGTCATGTCGCCGCTCACGGTGTACACAACACCGTACGGGGAAATGTTGATAAAGTCCACGCTGATCCCTTCATGGGCCATCGCTTGAAACACGTCAGACTGCAGCTCATAGTGGCCTTCTTTCGCCAGCACTTTGATTTGTGTGACGTCGGCGACGTACGTAATGCCGGTGACAAGCCGCTCTTTCACATCGCTTCCTTTTCGGCCGCGCACCGATGAAGTGACGAGCGTCCCGGGGGCATCGGAGTACGTCGAGCGAATGCGCAGCGGCACTTTCGCCTGCATGGCGATCTCCACCGCGCGCGGATGGATCACTTTCGCCCCTTGGTACGCCATGTTGCAAATTTCCGTATACGTAACGACGTCAAGCGGCCGGGCGCTCTCAACGATGCGCGGGTCGGCGGTCATGACGCCGTCGACATCGGTGAAAATATCAACCCACTCCGCGTTTAACGCCGCGCCGAGCGCTGCCGCCGACGTGTCGCTCCCGCCGCGGCCGAGCGTTGTTATGTCGCCGTTTTCCGCCATGCCTTGAAAGCCGGCGACAACGACGACGTCGTATTGCCGAAGCGCCTCAAGGAGGCGGTCGCAGCGCATTTCGAGAATTTTCGCGTTCGTATGATCGCTGTTCGTGCAAAATCCTGCCTGGGCGCCGGTGAACGCCGTCGCTTTGATGCCGTGTTCGTTCAACAAGTTGCTGAACACAACGCTTGAGATGATTTCTCCGCACGCCATAAGCATATCTTGCTCTCGTTTTGTGACATGGTGATGAACGCCGCCGATCAAACTAAGCAGCGTATCGGTCGCATATGGATCGCCGCAACGTCCCATAGCCGATACGACGGCCACGACTTTATAGCCATCTTCCAACGCCCGTTCAATATGGCGGCGCGCCAAGTTCCGCCCGCGCTCGTCGCGGACGGACGTGCCGCCGAACTTTTGAACAATGAGTTTCATGCTAACACCTCGATGCTTTTTCAAATGAGCCCGAGCTTCAACAAACTTTCTGCGATTTGCACCGAGTTCGAGGCTGCACCTTTTAGCAAGTTGTCAGCGACAATCCATAGATGGAAGCCGCGGCGGTTGTCCAAATCGCGGCGGATGCGGCCGACAAACACGTCGTACTTACCGACGCAATGGGCCGGCATCGGATACAACTGTTCGCTCGGATCATCTTGAAGCACGACGCCCGGCGCTTCGCGGAGCACCGCCTGCAAGTCAGAGGCGGTGACGCCGTCTTGTTCAATTTCGATGTACACCGATTCCGAATGGCCGCTCGCCACCGGAATGCGCACGCACGTCGCCGCCACTTTCAGCTCAGGCATATGCATAATTTTTTTTGTTTCATTGATCATTTTCATCTCTTCAAACGTAAATCCATTGTCTTGAAACTTATCGATTTGCGGAATGGCGTTGAACGCAATTGGGTAATGCTTTCGGTCCGATTTCACTGGCAAAATGTTCGCCTCCACCGGCTTCCCTTCGAGCACCGCTTTCGTCTGCTCGTTGAGCTCTTCAATGGCCTGCGCTCCCGCCCCGGAGACGGCTTGGTACGTCGAGACAATGACGCGCTCTAGGCCAAACGCCTTCCGAATCGGCTCCAACGCCACAACCATTTGAATCGTCGAGCAGTTCGGATTGGCGATAATGCCGTTATGCCACGTCAAGTCGCTTTCGTTCACTTCCGGAACGACAAGCGGCACGTTTTCCTCCATCCGAAACGCGCTCGTATTGTCGATCACGATCGCCCCGCGCCGCACCGCTTCCGGCGCCAGCGCTTTCGATACGGCGCCGCCGGCGCTGAACAAGGCGATGTCGACCCCGTCAAAGCGCTCGGGCGATGCCGCCTGCACTTCGATCTCCTCGCTGCGAAAGCGCATTTTTTTGCCGGCTGACCGCTCCGATGACAACAAAGTCAATTTTCCAACCGGGAAGTTCCGGTCTTCAAGCGTCCGCACCATTTGCTGCCCGACGGCCCCCGTTGCTCCGACGACAGCGACATGATATTGTTTTTGAGCCATCCACCATTCTCCTTCCACATCGTCACTCTAAGAAGTGAATTCATAGTCTTTATTTTATCACATTCCGCTGTGGACGAGAGAACATTTTTATGCGGAACATGGATTTTCGATTCAGTTGTAGCGGAACCGCTCGATAATGACCGGCTGCAGCTGCTTCCCTTCAAGCGCGGCAAGAATCGTATCGCGCAAAAGCGGCATGTAGGCGACCATGGAGTTCGGCTTCGCCTGCGGGGCGTCTTGGCCGAACGGGATGAAATAAATGTTTTTTGCTGCCATAAGCCGCATTAGATTGACGCCGTTTAAGCCGAGCGCATCGTTCGTCGAAATGCCAAGCACGACCGGGCGGTGGTTGCGCATCGTCGCTTTCGCCGCCATCAGCACGGGGGAATCCGTCATGGCATTGGCCAGCTTGCTCATCGAGTTGCCGGTGAGCGGAGCGATCACCATGCAGTCGAGCGGAATTTTCGGCCCGAGAGGCTCCGCTTTGACGATCGTATCGATCACTTCATGTCCGGTCAGTTGTTCGAGTTTTTTCACCCATTCTTCCCCTTCGCCAAAGCGGGTGTTCGTCGTTTTCACCGTATAGGTGACGATCGGCAGCACCTCCGCTCCTTCGTTGACAAGCTTCTCGATCTCCGGGAACACCGCATCATATGTGCAATGCGACCCGGTGAGGCCAAAGCCGATCCGCTTTCCTTTCAAGCTGTTTCCGCTCATGCATGATTCTCCTCCCGTTTTTGTAAATCTGCATATAATAGTTGCGCCAAGACGTTGGCGATGATTTGCCCAGCTGTCTTCGGCGCGACAATCCCCGGCAGCCCGGGCGCCAAAATGGCTTTCACTCCCCGTTTTTCGGCATAGCGGAAGTCAGTGCCGCCCGGTTTTGACGCCAAATCGATAATCAGCGTATGGGGCGGCATTTTGGCGATGACGCTCGCCGTCACGATGAGATGAGGCACGGTGTTGATGCAGACGTCAATGTCACGCACTTCTTTTTCCAAATCGTTTAAGTGAAACGGCACGAGCCCCATTTCTGTAATGCGGGCGAGATGCTCCGACCGGCGCGCCCCGACTTTCACTTTCGCCCCCAACGCGGCGAACGTCCGGGCGACGGTCATGCCAACGCGTCCAAGCCCCAAGACGGCAACGCATGAGCCGTGGATCGTAAAATCCGTATGCTGAATGACCATCATCACCGTGCCTTCCGCGGTCGGAATGGAGTTGTAAATGGCGACATCGTCGCGCTCAAACAACTGCACGTGCTTGCGCCCTGTTTTTTTCACCAATTCGTCCAAATACGCGTTGCTGATGCCGGAATAAATCGTGCATTGCCGCGCCGTTTTTTGCACCATCTCTTCTGTAAACGGAATCGGTTCGTGGGCAAACACGCTGTTGACGTTTCCGTCCAGCGTCGTGCCGTGAACCGGCAAAATGATCGCATCCAAATCGGCAAAATCGACTTCGCCAATCGGCAGCTTCATCGCCCCGGTGAAATGATGGGCGAGCTGGTCGAAGCCGACAAGCGACAACTTCGCGTCGAGTTCAACGAGTTTGCGGATGACTTCAAGCTGCCTAGCATCGCCGCCGATGATGGCGATATGCATTCCTGTCAGCATCATGTTGTACGCTCACCTTCTTTTCTGGCAAACTGCTCCGTTTCCTTTCCCATCTTATGTTGGAAGGAAAATATAGGTGAATATCCTTGCGGGAAAAAATGGGCGATATACGCCCAAAGCTGACAAGAGGCAGTCATTTTTTCTGTTTTTGTTCCTTACATATAAAGTAAAGAAGCGAAAAAGGAGGAAACCAGCATGAGGCTGAGCGAATTAAGCGGAAAAGAAATTGTCGATGTAAGCCGAGCCGAGCGGCTC
Source organism: Geobacillus sp. PLS 41 (assembly GCF_056494105.1). NCBI lineage: Bacteria > Bacillati > Bacillota > Bacilli > Caryophanales > Anoxybacillaceae > Geobacillus > Geobacillus sp. PLS 41. The sequence goes on from NZ_CM151395.1 coordinate 2,820,484, forward strand.
GGGGTGCTCGGGCAGACCGATTTGGAAATCAACGAGCAAACGGGGCAGATCGAGGCGCTGCTCATCCCAACGGGAAAATGGTTCGGGTTTCGCAAAGACGGACAGGAAATTCGCGTGCCGTGGAAATATATTCGCAAAATCGGCGCCGATATGGTGATGATCGACGTCCCCGAGGAAGGGTGAAAGAGGCGGAAACGAAAAAGCTAACAACCTAGCGAAAGGTCGTTAGCTTTTTTGGGCTCGGTCTATGAACGGAGCGGGCGCGGCAGCACGCCGTCCGGGCTGATTAAGGCGAGCGCGTAATCGTCCGTGAAAACCGTGCGCGCCAGTTCGTTTACTTTTTCCACCGTGACACTTTCAATCTCTTCAATGATCTCATCAAGCGAGCGGTGGCGGCCGAGAAGGAGTTCATTTTTGCCGTTGCGGCTCATCCGGCTGTTCGTGCTCTCGAGCCCAAGCATCAGGCTTCCTTTCATCTGCTCTTTGCTGTTATGCAACTCTTTTTCGGTCACTCCGTCCTCCTTCAGCTGGCGAATGGTGTGCTGGATCGTTTCGAACAGCACATCAAGCTGGCTGCTTCCTGTGCCGGCGTAAATGGCGAGCAGGCCGCTGTCTTGGTAGGCGGAATGGTACGAGAACACCGAATACGCCAATCCGCGCTGTTCGCGCACTTCCTGAAACAGCCGGCTGCTCATGCTGCCGCCTAAAATATTGTTCAAGATGAGGAGCGGGTACGCGTCCGGATGGCCGATCGGCAACCCGTTGAATCCGATGCATACGTGCGCCTGCTCAGTGTCCTTTTTGCGCGCGATCTTTTGCGGCACAAACGCCGGCGTCCCTGAAGAAGGCGGCTTGCTCTCTGCGGCAAACGAGCCGAAATAGCGCTCGACCTCATCAATAAACCGTTCGTCGACGTTGCCGGCGACCGAAATGACGACGCGATCCGGTGTATAGTAGTCCGCCATATATTGGCGCAGCGTGTCGCCAGTAAACGTGCGCAGCGTCTCTTCCGTGCCCAAAATCGGATAGCCGAGCGGATGACCCGCATAGCACGCTTTGCCGAGCAAATCGTGGACGATGTCATCCGGTGTATCTTCATACATTTTGATTTCCTCGAGCACGACGTTGCGCTCCTTTTGCAGCTCATCCTCCACAAATGTCGAGTGGAAAAACATATCGGCGAGCATTTCAAGCGCCAGCGGCGCGTGTTCATCCAACACTTTGGCGTAGTAACACGTATACTCCTTCGATGTAAAGGCGTTTACTTGCCCGCCGATGCTGTCGAATGCTTCCGCAATGTCCCGGGCCGTGCGCGTCGTTGTCCCCTTGAAAAACATATGCTCTAAAAAATGGGAAATGCCATTGGTTTGCTCCGTTTCATTGCGCGAGCCGGTCCCGATCCATATGCCGATGGCCACCGACCTTACAGTCGGAATTTGCTCGAGCACGATTCGCACACCGTTTTTGCACGTATATTTGTTAATCAACTCCATGTTCCTCCTGTTTGTTTGCCAGTCTTTTCTCATCGAATAAGGCCGTCAAGCTGCCTAGGGCGTAGCCTTTTTGCTTAATCGAGATGATCAGCTCGTCAAGTGCAGCCGCCGTCGGCATCGTTGGGTGCATCAAAATGATGGCGCCAGGATGAACTTTCGATGTCACCCGTTTCACTATAACAGATGGCGACGGTTTTTGCCAATCAATTGTATCGACGCTCCATAGAATCGTTTTCATGCCGAGTTCCGCGGCGACCTCGACGACCTCGTCGCGGTAGCTGCCGCTTGGCGGGGCAAACCATTTGCATTTAACCGATGTCGCCGCCTCAATCACTTCGTTTGTTTTTTCGAGCTCGCGGCGGATGTTGTCGACAGCGAGCGTTTTCATATCGGGATGGCTGTAGGAATGGTTGCCGATTTCATGGCCGGCGTCTGCTATCATTTTTGCCATCTCCGGGTGTTTTTTTACCCATCGTCCTTCCAAAAAGAACGTCGCCTTGACATTGTATTTTTTCATCGTCTCAAGCATGTCGGGGAGGTATTCTTCCCCCCAAGCGACATTGACCGCAAACGCCACCATCGGCTTGTCAGGATGGCCGCGGTAAATCGGCGCCGGCGGCAAATCGTCCAAATGGACGCGCGGGGGCACTTGACGGAACACGAGTTTTCGCTCATCAAACATCCCCGTTTTCTTCATGTTTTGATAGGAGGCGTCAATGTCGACGGCGAGCCCGTTGTAGCCGGGCGTCGCCTTCCATACTTTATCGATGACCGCATCTTGGGCGGGAATTTCATATTGCTTCGCTTGTTTGACGATCGTGTCGTACAGCTTGTCGCGCTCTTTCATCGCGGTTGTTTCCATCGGGCGCCAGCTCGCGATGTAATCGCCAACCGGAGGCCAATGAACCGCCGCCCAGGCGGCAAGAAACATGACCGCTAGCGCCATATAGCGGGCAATTCCGTTGTTCACCCTTGTCCCCCTCCTTTTTTACTACTACAACATATGTCTTAGGGGGACAGGATAGAACATAACAAAAGAGCCTTAAGAAACAAATTCCTAAGGCTTCATGCGATGGCGCTCCGGCCGTCTTCCTCGTTTTTCCCTAGATTCCCGCGGCAGTTCCCCTCCAATGTTGCGGGCATCGCGCAACACCGCTTTGCGCGACAGGTTGACGCGCCCTTGCTTATCGATTTCCGTTACTTTCACTAAAATTTCATCGCCAATCGAAACGACGTCTTCGACTTTGCCGACCCGCCCTTCAGCGAGCTCGGAAATATGGACAAGCCCGTCTTTGCCGTTGAACAACTCAACGAAGGCGCCGAATTTTTCAATCCGTTTCACTTTGCCTAAGTACACTTGGCCGACTTCGACTTCGCGGACGATGTCTTCGATGATTTGCTTCGCTTTTTGGTTGGCCGCTTCATCCACAGACGAGATGAAAATCGTGCCGTCTTGTTCGATGTCGATTTTGACGCCGGTTTCGTCGATGATTTTGTTGATCTGCTTGCCGCTTGGTCCGATCACCTCCCGGATTTTGTCCGGGTTGATGTGCATGATCAAAATTTTCGGTGCATATTTGGACAGCTCTTTGCGCGGTTCGCTGAGCGTTTGCATCATATGATCCAAAATCTCGAGCCGCCCTTTGCGCGCTTGCATGAGCGCCTCTTCCAAAATCTCGCGCGTCAATCCTTTGATTTTAATGTCCATTTGCAATGCCGTCACGCCTTTTCTCGTGCCGGCGACTTTAAAGTCCATATCGCCAAGATGGTCTTCGATGCCTTGAATGTCTGTCAAAATCGTGTAATGGTCGTCGTTTTTCACAAGCCCCATGGCAATGCCGGCGACCGGTGCTTTAATCGGCACCCCAGCATCCATCATCGCCAGCGTGCTGGCGCAAATGCTGGCCTGCGATGTCGAGCCGTTCGACTCCAGCACTTCGGAAACGAGGCGGATCGTATACGGGAATTCGCGCTCCGACGGCACGACCGGCTCGAGCGCCCGTTCGCCAAGCGCCCCGTGTCCGATTTCACGACGCCCCGGCCCGCGCATCGGCCCGGTTTCCCCGACGGAAAACGGCGGGAAGTTGTAATGGTGCATAAACCGCTTCGATTCTTCAAGGTCAAGCCCGTCCAAAATTTGCACATCACCAAGCGCCCCAAGCGTACAAACGCTCAACACTTGCGTCTGCCCGCGCGTAAACAAACCGGAGCCGTGCGTGCGCGGCAGGACGCCGACCGCCGATGAAAGCGGACGGATTTCATCGACTTTGCGCCCGTCCGGACGGATTTTCTCGACCGTGATCAAACGGCGCACTTCCTCTTTTACGAGTTTATGCAAAATTTCCTGTACTTGCTTGAGCTTCTCCTCATCCGCTTCTTCCGCCTCATATTTGGCGATGACGCCAGCTTTCACATCTTCAATGGCAGCATCGCGCGCCAGTTTCTCCGGCACTTGCACCGCTCGCTTAATGTCCGCTTCGGCAAGCTGGCGGATTTCCGCCTCCAGCGCTGGATCCGGCTCGTAAAGGACGACTTCCATTTTTTCTTTGCCGACTTGGGCGGCGATTTCCTCTTGGAAGGCGATGAGCCGCTTCACTTCCTCATGGCCGAACATGATCGCTTCCAAAATCACTTCTTCCGGCACCTCATCCGCCCCGGCTTCCACCATGTTGATCGCATCTTTTGTGCCGGCGACGACAAGATGCAGATCGCTTTTTTCCATTTGCTCGACCGTCGGATTGATGACAAACTGGCCGTCAACGCGGCCGACGATGACACCGGCGATCGGCCCTTCAAACGGAATGTCGGAAATCGTCAGCGCCACCGACGAACCGATTAAGGCCGCTACTTCCGGCGCGCAGTCTTGATCAACGCTCATGACCATCGAGACGACTTGCACTTCGTTGCGGAATCCTTCGGCAAACAGCGGGCGAATCGGTCGGTCGATGAGACGGCTCACCAAAATGGCTTTCTCGCTCGGGCGACCTTCGCGCTTAATAAACCCGCCAGGAATTTTTCCAACCGCATACAACCGTTCCTCGTAGTTGACGGTAAGCGGGAAAAAGTCAACGTTTTTCGCCTCTCGCGACGCGGTGGCTGTGCTCAACACGACCGTATCGCCGTAGCGGACGAGCGCCGCGCCATTCGCCTGTTTCGCCAGCTCGCCGGTTTCGACGATGAGCGGCCGCCCGGCCACATCGATGGAAAACACGCGTTTCTCTTGTTCCATACAGACGAGTACTCCTCTCTATGTACAGATGAAATTTAGATCAGCTGATGATTAGTATAGACGAATTGGCACCATTGTTATCATCGCCGTGTCAATCACGCCTATAAACTAGCAAAAAAGCGGGAATGCTCCCGCTTTTTTATCGACGTAATCCAAGTTTCTCAATCAATTCACGGTAGCGCGCCACATCTTTCTTGCGCAAGTAGGCCAATAAGTTGCGGCGCTTCCCGACCATTTTCAGCAAGCCGCGCCGTGAATGATGGTCTTTTTTATGAATGCGCAAATGCTCGTTCAAGTTGTTGATTTGCTCCGTCAGGATCGCAACTTGCACTTCCGGAGAACCAGTGTCGTTCTCATGGATTTTAAACTGCTCGATGATTTCGCGTTTGCGCTCCTGCGTCAATGCCATCCTTGTTCACCTCCCTAGTCCTAGATCCCCGATTGCCGAGCGGGCGTCGGTGACTCGCCTAGCCAAGCAATGGTTCGCATACATTGATTAGAATACCTCTTTTTCCGGCAAAATGCAAGTCTTTTCGCTGAAACAGCGGAAATACTGCTCCGCCTCTTTCTTGTCGCGGGCGATTTGCGCCGTCAGTTCATCGACACTGGTAAACTTCTGCTCGCTCCGCAGACGGCGGTGCCACTCAATGGTCATCGTTTGTCCATAAACATCGCCGGAAAACTCGAATAAGTGCACCTCAATATTCGGCAATCCTTCGCGCGTTTTATGGAACGTCGGTTTGTAGCCGACGTTCGCCACCCCTTCATATACTTGCCCGCCGATCACCGCCTTGACTGCATAGACGCCGACTGCCGGCAAGGCATAATCGCTGTTTAAAGCGATGTTCGCCGTTGGAAAGCCGATCATCCGCCCGCGCCGTTCCCCGGCAACGACCGTTCCTTCAAGCTCATAAAAGCGGCCGAGCAGGCGGGGAAGCTGTTCGACCGCCCCGTCTTCGAGCAGTTTCCGCACCCGGGACGAGCTCACTTTTTCCCCGTCGACCGCGAGCTTCGGAATGACCGTCTGTCCAAAGCGGCCGCGCGCATGAATCGGCATCGTCTCCATCGTTCCTTTTCCGAACCGCCCATAAGTGAAATCGAAGCCGGCGACGACATGTTTCACGTGCAACCCGTCCAAATATTGGTCAACGAACGCTTCTGGCGACAGCGCAGCAAACGTCGGCGTAAATTCAACGATGTACAGCCGGTTGACGCCAAGTGATGCAATCAGCTGCTCCTTTTTGCCAAGCGGCGTGATCGAGCGCAGCTCGGACTGTTTGCCAAGCACAACAGACGGATGAGGATGAAACGTCATCACCGCGCTTTCGTACCCACGCTCGTTGGCGATCTCGACCGCGGTGCGGATCACTTTTTGATGGCCGAGGTGGATGCCGTCGAAATAGCCCAGCGCCATCACCGTCGGAGGGAGCGCCTGGCGTTCGAGACGGTGGGGATGCGAAAGAAACAGCGTTTCCATGTCCATGACCTACCTTCTTTATTTCCGCGCTGCACCCGCGGCGTTAACGAAACACTTTGAGCGGTTTCATCAAGCCGGGGCGCGCCGGATGCTTCACGTACAGGGCCAGCGCTTCCCGCTCGGGCGAAACAAGCACGACCGGCCCGTCAAGCTTCTCTAAAAAAGCGGGAAGCCGGAGCAGCGCCCCGTTTTTTACCTTCTCTGCTACTTTATCATTGATTTCATATTTCGGCAAATGAAAAAGCGCCCGCTCGATCGGGATGAGCAAGACATCAGCCGTCCCGTCGGCCGCCCGGCGCTCAACGTCTTCAAACGTTACGCAATCTTCAAGCCGAAACGGCCCGGACGCCGTACGGATGAGGTCGGACATATGCGCCGGATAGCCGAGCCGCTCGCCGATCATCACCGCCAGCGTACGCACGTACGTGCCTTTGCTGCACGTGACGCGAAAGCGAAATGACACCGTTTCCCCAAAGAATTGTTCACGTTCATCAAGCAGTTCGAGCTCATAAATGGTCACGCGCCGCGTCGGACGTTCGACTTCGATGCCGGCGCGCGCGTATTCATACAGTTTTTTGCCGCCCACTTTCACCGCGGAGTACATCGGCGGCGTTTGCTCAATTTCTCCGGTCAAGCTGTCAAACACCGCTTCGATTTCCGCGCGCGCAATCGGCCGGTCAACCGGACGGGCGGCGATGATGTCGCCGTCCGCATCTTCGGTTGTCGTCGCGGCGCCAAGCGTCACTTTTCCTTCATACGTTTTCGTCGTCCCGGTCAAAAACTCGGCGATGCGCGTCGCCTTGCCAAGGCAAATGGGCAGCACACCGGACACGTTTGGGTCAAGCGTGCCGGTGTGTCCCGCTTTTTTTACGCCAAGCAGACGGCGCACTTTGGCCACGCAGTCGTGAGACGTCATCCCTTTCGGTTTATTCAGCAGCAATACCCCGTCCATCGACGCACCCTTTCCGTTTCCATGATCATGAATGGAAATGGATAGACGGTTCGTCTATCCATTGTTCGGCTCCCCATCCGCCTCTTTCGCCGGGTGGTCATCGCTTGAAATTTGCCGAATCAGCTGTTCGATGCGGCTGCCGTATTCAATCGTTTCATCGATTTCAAAGAAAATTTCCGGCGTCTTGCGAAGGCGGATGCGCTGCCCGATTTCCGAACGGATAAACCCTTTCGCTTTCTCGAGCGCCTTCAACGTCTCTTCCTGCTGCTTGTCATCGCCAAGGACGCTGATGTACACTTTCGCCTGTTGCAAATCACCGGTGACCCGCACATCGGTCACCGTGACAAAGCCGATGCGCGGGTCTTTCAGCCTGCGGCTGATGATGTCGCTCAACTCTTTTTTCATTTGCTCGCCAACGCGAGTTGCCCGTATATTCATCACCCATCACCTCGGTTACAACCACTCGAATGATGTGGCCGCCCGCTCCAGCTCAGGGAACGAGTCGATCAAAGCAAGCGCCCGCTCGAGCTCCCGTTCGGTCGCCCGGCGGCTGGACGTAATGGCAACAAGGCCGATGGTCGCTCGTTGCCATGCGTCTTGATGATCGATTTCGGCCACAGAGACGTTATATTTTTGCCGGATTCTTGTCATGACCCGCTGCAGGACGGCCCGTTTATCCTTGAGCGAGCGGGCGTTGTAGATGATGCATTCGCACGCGGCGAAGCCGATCATGCCCGGGCCACTTCCTGCATGATGTATGCTTCGATGACATCTCCTTCTTTGATATCATTGAAGTTTTTGATCGTCAGCCCGCATTCATACCCTTGCGCCACTTCGCGCACATCGTCTTTATACCGCTTGAGCGAATCGATTTCCCCTTCGTAGACGACGATGCCTTGGCGAATGAGGCGCACCTTGCTGTCGCGGGTGATTTTGCCGTCCGTGACATAGCAACCGGCGATCGTGCCGACTTTCGATACTTTGAACGTTTGCCGCACTTCCGCCTGACCGATCACTTTCTCTTCGTACTCCGGATCGAGCATCCCTTTCATCGCCGCTTCAATTTCCTCGATGACATTGTAAATGATGCGATGGAGGCGGATGTCGACTTTTTCCGATTCAGCGGCGCGCTTTGCGTTTGCATCCGGACGGACGTTAAATCCAATGACGATGGCGTTCGATGCCGTCGCCAGCGAAATATCCGATTCGGTGATGGCGCCGACAGCCGCGTGGATGATTTTCACCCGCACGCCTTCCACATCGATTTTTTGCAAGGCGGCGACAAGCGCCTCAACCGATCCTTGAACATCGGCTTTGACGATCAAATTCAGCTCTTTCATTTCGCCTTGCTTAATTTGTTCAAACAAATCATCCAAGCTGACGCGCGTTTTGACGCTTCGCTGCTCCTGCAGCTGCCGCTGCGCCCGCGCCTCCGCGATTTGCCGCGCCTTTTTCTCATCCTCAAACACCATGAAGCGGTCGCCGGCTTGCGGCACTTCATGCAGCCCAGTAATTTCGACTGGCATCGACGGAGTCGCCTCTTTGACGCGCCGGCCGCTGTCGTTCACCATCGCGCGCACGCGCCCGTATGTTGTGCCGACGACGATCGGATCGCCGACACGCAACGTTCCCGCTTGAATCAAAAGCGTTGCCACCGGGCCACGCCCTTTATCAAGCTTCGCTTCGATCACCGTACCGACCGCACGCCGGTTCGGGTTGGCTTTTAATTCTTCCATCTCACTGACAAGCAAAATCATTTCCAAAAGATGATCAAGGCCCTCTTTCGTTTTCGCCGACAACTTGCAGAAAATCGTATCGCCGCCCCATTCTTCCGGAACGAGGTTGTATTCCATCAATTCTTGCATGACGCGGTCCGGGTTCGCTTCCGGCTTATCGATTTTGTTGATGGCGACAATAATCGGCACGTTTGCCGCCTTGGCGTGGTTGATCGCTTCCACCGTCTGCGGCATCACCCCGTCATCCGCGGCAACGACAAGAATGACGATATCGGTCACTTGCGCGCCGCGCGCCCGCATCGTTGTAAACGCTTCATGCCCCGGCGTATCGAGGAACGTAATTTTTTTGTCATTGACCGTCACTTGATACGCACCGATGTGTTGCGTAATACCGCCGGCTTCTTGCTCCGTCACTTTGGAGTGGCGGATCGCATCAAGCAACGTCGTTTTCCCGTGGTCGACGTGCCCCATGATCGTCACGACCGGCGGCCGTTCAACCAAATCTTCCGGCGCATCGACAATTTCGATCGCTTCAAAGTTCGTCTCATCGATCGTCACTTTTTCTTCGACTTCAACGCCGTAATCTGAGCAGATGAGCTCGATGGCGTCTTTGTCTAAATCTTGGTTGATTGTCGCCATCACGCCGAGCATAAACAGCTTCTTAATAATTTCCGACGGTTCGCGGCCAAGCTTTTTCGCCAGTTCGGCCACGGTAAGCGAGCCTTCAAACGTAATTTTTTTCGGCAGCTCTTTTTCTTTTTTCGCCGGCTGCGGCGCTTGTTTGGCGGCTGGTGCTGCCTGCTTTTTCCCTTTCGCCGGCCCTTTTCCTTTCTTTTTCGCCGCTTGGAGCAGTTTCTTTTCTTGCTGTTGCGCCTCGGTTTTTTTCGTTTCCTTCCCTTTTGGCGCTCCCTTTTTCTTCGCCGGTTTCATTTTCGCCGCTTCTTTGCTGTCGTCAAAAATTTCCTCATCAGCAAAATCGGCCGCTTTCGCCGGCGTCGGCCGTTTCGGCTTCTCCGTTTTCTTTTCCGCTTTTTTCTCTTCTTTTTTCCCGGTGTTCGGGCGATATTGATGGTCGAGTTTTTCGACGACATCAGCCTCCAGCATCGCCATATGGTTGTTCACTTCAATGTTCATTTCTTTCAATTTATGAATGACGTCCTTGCTTGGAACGTTCTGTTTTTTCGCGTATTCATACACACGCATTTTCGACATACATTCACCCCCATTAAGATCGGTCGAGCATCGTTTGCAATTGGCGCGCAAACCCTTCGTCGATGACAGCGACAACGACGCGGGCGTCCTTGCCGATCGCGCCGCCAAGCACATACCGGTCCGGCACTTTGCAAAGCGGGACGCCATAAAACGTGCATTTGTCCGTCACTTTTTTTTCGGTGTTGACGGATGCGTCTTGCGAAAGCAAGACGAGCCGCGCCCGGCCCCGCTGCACTTCTTTGACGACAAGCTCCTCGCCGGAGACGACTTTGCCCGCCCGCTGCGCCAATCCAAGCAGCGATGCCCAACGGTTATGCTTCATGTCCGGCCTGTTTCTCCTTTTCCGCCAAGGCGAGCAATTCGTCATAAATCGCATCATCGATGTCTGCTTTTAAATGGCGGGCCAAAATGTTTTTCTTTTTCGCCTGCAAAATGCACTCCGGATCAAGGGTAATATACGCGCCGCGCCCCGCCTTTTTGCCGGTTGGGTCGATCGACACTTCCCCCTCTTTCGAGCGGACGATGCGCACCATCTCCCGTTTCGGCTTCATCTCTCCAGTGACGACGCATTTGCGCAACGGAATTTTCTTTTGCGCTGCCATTTTTCATTCCCCCTCACTCGATTTCCGCCGATTGATCAAACGATGGGCCGTTTTCTTCGCTATTTTCATTATCGGCCGCCGCATCGCTGAAATCAAGCGAAGTGGATGGCGCATGCGGATCAATGCCCATCTCCCGCGCTTCCGATTCGCTTTTAATATCAATTTTCCAGCCGGTCAATTTCGCCGCCAGCCGCGCGTTTTGCCCGCGTTTGCCGATGGCGAGCGACAGCTGATAGTCCGGAACGATGACCGTCGTCGCCTTTTGCTCCTCGTTGACAATGACGCGCAACACTTTCGCCGGGCTTAACGCGTTGGCGACAAACTCCACCGGATCGGCCGACCAGCGGACGATATCGATTTTTTCTCCGTTCAGCTCATCAACAATGGCCTGCACGCGTTGCCCTCTCGGTCCGACGCATGCGCCGACCGGATCGACTTCCGGGTTGTCGGAGTGGACGGAAATTTTCGAACGGTCACCGGCTTCGCGGGCGATCGATTTAATCTCGACCGTTCCGTCGTAAATTTCCGGCACTTCGAGCTCAAACAGCCGTTTCAACAGTCCCGGGTGGGTGCGGGAGACGAAAATTTGCGGCCCTTTTGTCGTTTTTTCCACTTTCGTAATGTATACTTTCAACCGGTCGTGCGGCTTATAGGTTTCATTCGGCATTTGTTCGTTTGCCGGCAGGAGCGCCTCCGCCTTGCCGAGGCTGACGTAGACAAAGCGCGGGTCGACGCGCTGAACGATGCCGGTCATAATGTCCTCTTCACGGTCGACAAATTCGGCGTAGATGATGCTCCGCTCTGCCTCGCGCACGCGCTGGGTGACGACTTGCTTCGCCGTCTGTGCGGCGATGCGCCCGAAATCGCGCGGCGTCACTTCGAGCTCGACGACGTCGCCGATTTGATAATTCGGATTGATCCGCTGCGCGTCCTCAAGTGAAATTTCAAGGCGCGGATCGGCCACCTCTTCGACGACATCTTTGCGCGCGAACACGCGGATCGTGCCGGTGTCCATATTGAGATCGACGCGCACGTTTTGCGCCTGGCCGAAATTGCGTTTATACGCTGAAACGATCGCCGCTTCGATCGCTTCCATCACGACTTCTTTGCTGATGCCTTTTTCCCGCATCAGATCGGCTAACGCCTCAAGCAATTGCGTGTTCATGCAACAAAAATCCCCCTTTTGCGATTAGAAGAAAATGACGGCTAATCGGGCGCTTGCCACTTTTTCATACGGAATGGCGACCGTTTTTTGCCGTCCGCGGTCTTTGACCAACAGCGTCACGGTCGTTCCGTCAAAAGCGGTTAGTTCGCCTTCAAACTGCTTTTCTCCTTCAATGGGCTCATACGTTTTGATATATACATTTTTCCCAATGGCCTTGGCAAAATCTTTTGCCTTTTTCAGCGGCCGCTCCGCTCCGGGCGATGATACTTCCAAAAAATAGTTATGCGGAATCGGATCGACTTCATCCAGCTTTTCGCTCAATTTTTCGCTGACAGCACCGCATTGTTCAATATCGACGCCATCGTCAGAGTCAATGAAGACGCGCAAAAACCAATTTTTCCCTTCCTTCACATATTCAATATCGACGAGTTCAAGCCCCATTTCGTCCAAAATCGGTGTGACGAGTTGTTCGACCGTTTCTGTCACCTTTTTGCTCATTGTGTTCCTCCTTACCGAGCAAACGTGCATGCGTGGCATAATGAGAAAATCCCCTGCACAAGGCGGGGAATGAACGAGAGACGGGTGCCCATTCAAGACGAAAGAGTGGGTTTCCCCACTCTCTGCTTGCCATTATCTTTGCCAATTCCACTAAAACTATAACACATTGGGAAATATATTGCAACGGGAAACTGCCGCTCGGGCGAAAGAGCGCTGTCCGCTTCCTTCAGCGGCGGCGTTTCCACTAAAACAGCGACAGCTGGTTATGGTCTGGAAGCGAGTCAAGGCAGCCGCGGCTTTCTAGATACTCGAGCAGCGTTTTCGACAATTTGCCGCGCTGTTGCAAATCCTCCTTCGACAAAAACTCACCTTCCTCGCGAGCGCGCACGATCGCCTGCGCCACGTTCGTCCCAAGCCCCGGAATGGCGTTGAACGGCGGAATGAGAGAATTGCCGTCAATGACGAATTCCGTCGCCTGCGAGCGGTACAAATCGATATTTTTAAAGGAAAAGCCGCGCTCGCACATCTCTAAGGCCACCTCAAGAACCGTGAGCAAGCTTTTTTCTTTCGCCGTCGCCTGAATGCCTTTGGCGTTGATTTCCTCAATCCGCTTGCGAATGGCGGCTGATCCTTTGATCATGGCGTCAAGGTCAAAGTCCTCCGCCCGCACCGTAAAGTACGACGCGTAATACAAAAGCGGATGGTGCACCTTAAAGTAGGCGATGCGCACCGCCATTAACACGTAGGCGGCGGCGTGCGCTTTCGGGAACATGTACTTGATTTTTTTGCATGAATCGATGTACCACTCCGGCACGTCATGTTTGCGCATTTCTGCTTCAAACTCCGGCGTTAAGCCTTTTCCTTTGCGCACGGATTCCATGATTTTAAAAGCGAGCGACGGCTCGAGCCCGCGGTAAATCAAATAGACCATAATGTCGTCGCGGCAACCGATGACTTCCGATAACGTACACGTGCCGTTTTGAATGAGCTCTTGCGCGTTGCCGAGCCACACATCGGTGCCGTGCGACAAGCCGGAAATTTGCACGAGTTCGGAAAACGTTTTTGGCCTTGTCTCTTCCAACATTTGTCGAACGAAGCGCGTGCCAAACTCCGGAATGCCGATCGTGCCGACATTGCACATGATTTGCTCCGGCGTAACGCCAAGCGGCTCGGTGCTGCTGAAAATGCCCATCACATCCGGGTCGTCGGTCGGGATCGTTTTCGGATCGATGCCGCTTAAATCTTGCAGCATGCGAATGACCGTTGGATCGTCGTGCCCGAGAATATCGAGCTTCAACAAATTGTCGTGGATCGAATGGAAGTCGAAATGGGTCGTCCGCCATTCAGAGGACGTGTCATCGGCCGGATATTGAATCGGCGTAAAATCGTAAATTTCCATATAATCCGGGACGACGATGATGCCGCCCGGATGCTGTCCGGTCGTCCGCTTCACCCCGGTGCAGCCAGCCGCGAGCCGGTCGATTTCCGCGCCGCGCAGCTCTAAGTTATGGTCGCTCGCATACGCTTTGACAAATCCGTACGCCGTTTTGTCAGCGACCGTGCCAATCGTCCCGGCGCGGTAGACGTTGTCTTCGCCAAACAGCACTTTCGTATAGTTGTGGGCGCGCGGCTGGTATTCGCCGGAAAAGTTCAAGTCGATATCCGGCACTTTGTCGCCTTTAAAGCCGAGAAACGTCTCAAACGGGATGTCGTGCCCGTCTTTCTTGTATTTCGTTCCACATCGCGGGCAGTTTTTATCCGGCAAATCAAACCCTGAGCCGACTGAACCGTCGTTAAAGAACTCCGAATGCTTGCAGTTTGGGCAAACGTAATGCGGCGGCAGCGGATTGACCTCGGTGATTTCCGTCATCGTCGCGACAAACGACGAGCCGACCGATCCGCGCGACCCGACAAGGTAGCCGTCATCGAGCGATTTTTTCACAAGCTTGTGCGAGATCAAATAAATGACGGCAAAGCCATGGCCGATGATGCTTTTTAGCTCCTTCTCAAGCCGCTCTTCAACAAGTTTCGGCAACGGGTCGCCGTAAATTTCCTTCGCCCGCCGGTAGCTCATTTCCCTGATTTCCTCGTCCGCCCCTTCGATGCGCGGCGTATACAGCTCATCTTTGATCGGCTTGACATCGCCGATTAACGAAGCGATTTTTTGCGTGTTGTCAACGACGATTTCCTTCGCTTTTTCCGGCCCTAAAAACGAGAAGCAGTCAAGCATTTCATTCGTCGTACGGAAATATACATCCGGCAGTTCATGGCGGTTGAGCGGATTCGCCCCGCCTTGCGAATGGATTAAGATTTTCCGGTAAATTTTATCTTCTGGGTTCAAGTAATGGACGTTGCCAGTGGCGACAACCGGGATGTCAAGCTTCTCACCAAGGGCGACGATGCCGCGGATGATGTTTTTGATCATCTCTTCGTCTTTCACATAATCCATCTCGATGAGCGGCTTGTACACGTCCGGCGGATGCACTTCAAGAAAATCGTAAAAACGGGCGATGTCTTCGACTTCTTCCGGCGCCTTTTGGATCAAGTTGTCAAACAGCTCTCCTTTGTCGCAGCCCGAGCCGACAAGCAGGCCGTCGCGGTGCTTGACGAGCACGGAGCGCGGGATGCGCGGCACACGGTGAAAATATTGAATGTGCGACAATGACACAAGCTTGAACAAATTTTTCAATCCAGTCTCGTTTTGCGCCAACAGCGTCACATGGAACGGGCGCGCAAGCCGATAGGACGCTTCGCTGTGCGTGCGGCTGTTTAATTCGTCATGAAACAGTATGCCGCGCTCTTCCGCTTCCTTCAACAGCCGCATAAGCAAATGCCCGGTCGCCTCCGCGTCGTAGATGGCGCGGTGATGCTGCGTCAATTCAATGTCAAATTTTTTGCACAATGTATTGAGCCGATGGTTTTTCAAATCCGGGTATAAAAAACGGGCCAGCTCGAGCGTATCGATGACTGGATTCGCGATTTTGCCGCGCCCCATGCGAGCGAGGCCCGCGTTTAAAAAACCGATGTCAAAGCTGGCGTTGTGGGCAACAAGCGTCGCATCGCCGGCCCAGTCAACAAAACGGGCTAGCACCTCGTCCGGCTTCGGGGCGTCTTTCACCATCTCATCGGTGATCCCAGTCAGCTCCATCGTTGTCACTGACAACGGATGTCCAGGGTTGGCAAACGACATGAACCGGTCGATGATCTCGCCGTCTTTCACTTTCACCGCCGCCAGCTCAATGATCGTATTGTACACAGCCGACAGGCCCGTCGTCTCGACGTCAAAGACGACGTACGTTTCCTCCGAAAGACGGCGGTGCGTTTCATTGTAGGCGATCGGCACGCCATCGTCGACGATGTTCGCCTCAAGGCCGTAAATGACCTTCATGCCGTGTTTTTTCGCCGCGCTGTAGGCCTCCGGAAACGACTGAACAACGGCATGGTCGGTGACGGCGATCGCCGGATGCCCCCATTTTTTCGCTTGCTCAATGAGTTTTGTCACCGAGGTGACCGCGTCCATTTGGCTCATCGGGGTATGCAAATGGAGCTCGACCCTCTTTTCCCCTTCCGGCGCCGTATCTTGCCGTTCGTTTGCGGCGATTTCGTTCAAATCGTTGGCGATGATGACCAAATCACGGACGAACGTATCGTTTTGCACGCTGCCGCGCACTTTCACCCACATGCCTTTTTTGACGCCGCTCATGAGCTCGGCGTCCTCTTTGTCGCGCGAGAACATTTTGACTAAAATCGAGTTCGTGTAATCTGTGATTTTCATGGTCAACAGCGTGCGGCCGCTTTTTAATTCGCTCACTTCGGCGTCAAATACATAGCCTTGCACAACGACGCGCCGCTCTTCTTCGACGATCGTTTCAAGCCGCCGCACCGGCTCCTCGTCGCGGATCGGATAGCCGATGACAAGCGGACCGGACGGCGGCGCAGACGCGGCCTTTTCTTCTTCCCTCGCTAAATCGGTCAGTACAGCAAGCGCTCGCTCTTCGTCCTCTTGCTGTTTTTGCGCCAAAAACTGTTCCATTTCTTGCTTGGACGGCTCGACGCTGACGTCAAGCTGAAGGGGGGGGAACCCAAACGAAGCGTACACATCAGCGATTTTTTTGGCGAACCGCCGTTTGATCGCCAGCGCTTCCGCTTCATGGCGGGCAACGACAAGCAGCTTGTTTCCTTTCAGCTCGGGCGTCTGCCGGCTGAGCCAATCGACAAGCGGCGACATGCCTTCTTGCAGCTCGGCAAGGCAAAGCGGCCAATACGCCTGCACATCCGCCTCAGTTACGCGCGGCGCTTCGACCTCCATCGTATGGCGGACGGCGGCGATATGGCGGAACGCCGTCTGCAGTCGATCGGCAAACGTTTTGTATACATGAACCGGCAGCACGTTGTCGAACTGAAAATAAAAATGCCAGCTTTTCTCCTCTTTATCGATCACGACTTTGCGAATGGCTGCCTCACGAAAATGCGGCATCCATTCGTCCGACGTCATCTTCAACTGCTCAAGCAGGATGAGAAACCGCTCTTTTTGCTCTTTTGTCACCATGACGTCCGTTTGTTCCCCTCTCAACATCATTCTCTTTCTATATCATACCATAACAAAAGCGCCGGCACTCATGATTGAAGGAGACGGCGCGCAGTGTCGACAAGCTCGCTGACCGGCACATCGAACGTCTCGCCTGTTTTCCGCACTTTTACTTCCACAACGCCTTCGCCCGCTCGCTTGCCGACGGTGACGCGGAGCGGAATGCCGATCAAATCGCTGTCGGCAAACTTCACTCCGGCCCGTTCGGGGCGGTCGTCATACAACACTTCAAACCCAGCCTGTCCGAGCTTTTCATACCACTCTTCCGCCAACGCGCGCTGTTCATCGCTTTTTGCGTTCGCTGTAAGCAAATGGATGTGAAACGGTGCGACCGAAGCCGGCCACACAAGCCCGTGTTCGTCAGCAAACTGTTCGGCGATTGCGGCCACCAATCTTGATACGCCGATGCCGTAGCAACCCATGATCATCGTCTGCGTTTGGCCGTTTTCATCCAAATAGACGGCGTTCATCGCTTCGCTGTATTTTGTCCCCAGCTTAAACACATGCCCGACTTCAATGCCGCGGGCAAAGCGGATCGTCCCTTTGCCATCTGGAGACGGGTCGCCTTCTTTTACGAAGCGCAAATCGGCGTATTGACTGACGGCAAAATCGCGGCCCGGGTTGACTCCGATGTAATGGTATCCTTCCTCGTTCGCGCCGCAAACGCCGTTCGTGATGGCGGCGACAGCATGGTCCGCGATCACAGTGACGTCTTCGCTGACGCCGATCGGGCCGAGCGAACCAATTGGAGCGTTCATCACCCGCTCCGTTTCTTCCGGCGTCGCCAATTCGACGACCGTCGCGTCGAGCACGTTTTTCACCTTCACCTCGTTCGCTTCATGATCGCCGCGGACGAGAACGAGCACATAGCGGCCGTCCACATTGAACAAAAGCGATTTGATGCAGCGCTCCGGCGATATTTGTAAGTGCGAAGCGACTTCAGCGATCGTTTTTTGCCCCGGCGTCGCCACTTTTTTCAATTCGGCTGGCGGCTCATCGCTTTTTTCGTACGTCGCCACGACCGGCGCCATCTCGATGTTGGCGGCATAGTCAGACGCATCGGAGTAGGCGATCGTATCTTCGCCGATGTCCGAGAGCACCATAAACTCATGCGTATCTTTGCCGCCAATCGCCCCCGAGTCGGCGATGACGGCGCGGAAGTTCAATCCGCAGCGGCGGAAAATGTTCGCATACGCCTCATACATGTTGTTGTACGTTTCATCCAAGCTTTCTTTCGACGTATGGAACGAGTAGGCGTCTTTCATCATGAACTCGCGGCCGCGCAACAGCCCAAAACGCGGACGCTTTTCATCGCGGAATTTCGTTTGGATTTGATACAAGACAAGCGGCAGCCGCTTGTACGTTTTCACCTCGTCGCGGACGATCGCCGTGATCATTTCCTCATGCGTCGGCCCGAGGGCGAAATCGCGCTCGTGCCGGTCTTTTAAGCGCATCAGCTCCGGCCCGTACGAGTACCAGCGGCCGGACTGCTGCCAAAGCTCAGCTGGCTGCAAGGCCGGCATGAAGAGCTCCATCGCTCCAATCCGGTTCATTTCCTCGCGAATGATGGCTTCCACTTTTTGCAAAACACGCTGCCCAAGCGGCAAAAACGTATAGACGCCGCTTGCGCTTTGACGAATGAAGCCGGCCCGGAGCAGGAGCTGATGGCTTTTCACTTCCGCATCCGCCGGCACTTCACGCAACGTCGGAATAAATGCTTGACTTTGTCTCATCCATTAGCCACCTCGTTTTCTCTCTATAGGAAAAATTTTTGAATGTCATTCCATGTCACCACAAGCATAAGCAACATAAGCAAGGCAAAGCCGATAAAATGAACCATTCCTTCTTTTTGCCGGTCGACCGGCTTGCCGCGCACCGCTTCAATGGCGAAAAAGAGGAGCCGCCCGCCGTCTAGCGCCGGCAATGGCAACAAGTTGACAATCCCCAGGTTGATGCTTAAAATCGCGCCCCATTTCATCAAGTAGTAGATCCCAGACTCAGCCACTTTGCCGGTCGATACGGCGATGCCGACCGGTCCGGACAGCATGTCAAGCTGAAACTGGCCGGTGATCAATTGGCCGAGCCCCGTTACAATTTCCCGCGTCCAGTAATACGTCTCAACCAGCCCTTGCTTGATCGAGCCCAACACCGATTTTTCCATCGGCTGATAGACGCCGATCAAGCCGATCGTCTCCCCTTGCACCGTTTTCGCCTCCGGAGTGACCGTCACACTCCGTTCTTTCCCATTCCGCTCAATTTGAAACTGAAGCGGTTCTCCCGGATGGGCGCGAATCGTGTTGACGATTTCCGTCCATGTTTCCATCCGTTCGCCGTTAATGGCGATCACTTCATCCCCTTGCTTCAAGCCGGCGGCGCGCGCCGCTCCTTCCGGCGTCAGCTCGCCGATCACCGGCTTGTCGACCGGATAGCCTTGCAAAAGACCGATGATGATAAAGACAACGAGCGACAAGAGAAAGTTGGCGAGCGGTCCGGCCAAAATCGTCATCGTTCGCTGCCCGAGCGTTTTTGCCGCAAATTGGCGATGGTACGGAGCAATTTGAATCTCTTGGCGGTCGACGACGAAAAACGCCGGCTCCTTGACCGTAAACCGCTCGAACCGCTCGCCGTCCGTATAGCCGGTCACATACATGCCACGCTCTAAATCGGCCTCTTCCACTTCCACTACGCGGATATTCGGATAATCGTCCTTATGGTTGAGGACGATTTTTTCCACTTGGCCGCTCTCATCAAGCAAAAGACCGACGACTTGCCCACGCTTCAATTCAATCGTCTCCGGGTCTTCACCGGCCATGCGGACGAAGCCGCCAAGCGGGAGCAGGCGGATCGTGTACACCGTTTCGTTTTTCTTGAACGAAAACACTTTCGGTCCGAAGCCGATGGCAAATTCGCGGCACAAAATGCCGGCCCGTTTTGCTAGCAGCAAGTGGCCGAGCTCGTGAAAAAAGACGAGGGCACCAAAGACGACGATAAATGAAATGATCGATTCCAACGTTTCAACCACCTTTATGTTAGTAGTGAGCGGACGTAGGCGCGCGCGTCCGCATCGATTTCACGAATGTCCTCAAGCTGCGGATCGCTCACTGGCCGATGGCGCTCGAGCGCGCGTTCAATCCACTCCTCGATGGCCAAAAACGGAATGCGCCCGGCTAAAAACGCCGCCACCGCCTCCTCATTGGCCGCATTCAACACCGTCGGCAGCGAGCCGCCGCGCTTGCCAGCCTCATAGGCGAGACGCAAACAGCGATAGCGGTCGAAATCAACCGGGGCGAAATGGAGCGCCCCAAGCGAGATTAAATCAAGCGGCTTGGCGGATGGGAGCGGCAACCGCTTTGGATACGCAAGCGCGTATTGGATCGGAACGCGCATATCCGGCGTTCCAAGCTGCGCCAATACACTTGTGTCACGGAACTGAACGAGCGAATGGATGATGCTTTCTCGATGCAAAACAACCTCAATCCGCTCATACGGCAGCCCGAACAGCCAATGAGCCTCAATGACCTCAAATCCTTTATTCATCATGGTCGCCGAATCAATCGTAATTTTTGCCCCCATCGACCAGTTCGGATGGCGAAGCGCCTCCTCAACCGTCACATGAGCGAGCTCTCGGCGCGTCTTGTCGCGGAAGCTGCCGCCGGATGCGGTCAGAATGAGTTTGTCGACTTGCTCCATCCTTTCCCCTTGCAGACATTGAAAAATGGCGGAATGTTCACTGTCAACTGGCAACAGCGGCACGCCGCGCCGCTTGGCTGCAGCCATGACGAGATGTCCGGCGACAACGAGCGTCTCTTTGTTGGCGAGGGCGATCGCTTTTCCCGCTTCAATCGCCTTCAGCGTCGGCACAAGGCCGACGCTGCCGACGACAGCGGTGACGACAACATCGGCTTGTGGGCAAACGGCTGCTTCAATCAATCCTTCCTCTCCGTACACGATCGTCGTCCGCCCGCGGTACTCGCGATAAAGAACTTCATACGCATCACGGTCAGCGACGGCGACAAGACTTGGGGAAAATTCAGCGATCAGCCGCCTCGCCGCCTCGATATTTTTCCCGACCGATGCGGCGGCCAAGCGGAATTCGTCCGGATGGGCGCGGATGACATCGAGCGTCTGTGTGCCGATCGATCCGCTCGCCCCTAATATACTAATATATTTCAATCGTTTCACTCCTCACCCGCTTATCGTGCGATTTCAAGCAATATGTACAATATCGGCAGCACGAACAGCAAGCTGTCAAACCGATCTAAAATGCCGCCATGTCCCGGCAAAATCGCCCCGGAATCTTTGACGCCGTAATGGCGCTTAAATGCCGATTCGATCAAATCGCCGAGCTGACCGAACGCCGACAGCAGCAGCGCGACGCCAAGCGCGGCCGCCAAACTGCCAAACGGCGCCGCCGCCCACTCGTAAATCGCGGCGACAACAGCCGCTGAAGCGATGCCGCCGATGGCGCCTTCCACCGTTTTTTTTGGGCTGATCTCCGGCCATAGCTTGCGCCGGCCAAACGCGCGGCCAAAGAAATACGCCCCAATGTCAGTCGCCCAAATGACAAACAAGGCATAAACGAAGTACACGAACCCAACCAAACGAACAGCGCCGAAACAGAAAAACCCTACGCCGACATAGACGACCGCCAAAACGACAAACGCCGCCTCATCGAACGAGAGCGCATTTTTCGTCACGACTGTGCCGACAAGCAACAAAAAAGCCAAAGCGGCGAGCACGCCAAATTTGGCGGTCCCAGACGCCAACCACTCGCCGCCGTAACGGGCGGGAACGAGCAACAGCCAAAGGGCGATCAATCCAGCCGCCCCGACAAACGACAACGGGTGCATCCCTTTCATCCGCAACAATTCAAACAGCCCAATCGTGGCCAATATATATGTTACTATTATAAACGGAAATCCGCCAAAAATAACAATCGGCAAAAAGAGCGCCGCCGCTATGACTCCGGTGATGATTCGCTGCTTCATCGCGCTGACACTCCTCCAAATCGGCGGTCGCGCCGCTGGTAAGCGGCAATCGCCTCTAAGAAATGTTGCTCCGTAAAATCCGGCCATAAGACATCCGTAAACCAAAGTTCCGTATACGCCAACTGCCAAAGCATGAAATTGCTCAAGCGAATCTCCCCGCTCGTACGGATGAGCAAGTCAGGGTCAGCGAGCCCGCTCGTCATCAAGTACGAGGAAATGAGCGGCTCGGTGATGTCTTCCGGCGCGAGCATCCCGCGTTCAACGTCTTTGGCGATCTGCTTTACGGCGGCAGTGATTTCCGCCCGGCTTCCATAATTAAGGGCAAAGTTTAACACAAGGCCGGTGTTGCCGCTTGTTTCCTTCACGGCTTTCTCGACCGCCCGGCGCGTATGATCAGGCAGCGCCTCCGCATGACCGATCACTTGGACTTTGACATTTTCGGCGACGAGCTCGGGAAGAAACGTCGTCAAAAACTGTTCCGGCAGCTTCATCAAATAATCGACTTCACTTTTCGGACGTTTCCAGTTTTCTGTCGAAAACGCGTAAAGCGACAAAATCTGAATCCCCAGCTCATTCGCAAAACGAGTGATTTTGCGCACAACTTGCATTCCTTCGTAATGGCCGGCCGCCCTTGGCAGCGCCCGCTTTTTCGCCCATCTCCCGTTTCCGTCCATAATGATGGCGACGTGGTTCGGCATCGGATGCCTGAGCACCTCTTCTTTCGTCACCGGGACGTCTTTCTCTTTTGTTTTTCGCATTTTATTGAACATACGAGTCCTCCGGGATCGTGTTTTGCCTTTCCATTATAGCAAAAAAACCCTCCATCAACATAGAGGGTTTGCATGGTTTTGCCTATACTTCCATCACTTCTTTTTCTTTTTCTTTTGTGATGGCGTCAATTTTGGCGATGTGGTCATCGGTCAGCTTTTGCACTTCGTCCGTGTAGCTGCGGAGCTCATCTTCCGTAATCTCGCCGTTTTTCTCGAGTTTTTTCAATTCATCGTTCGCATCGCGGCGGATGTTGCGCACCGCGACTTTCGCGTCTTCTGAATACTTTTTGACAAGCTTCGCGAGCTCGCGGCGCCGTTCCTCGGTGAGCGGCGGAATGACAAGACGAATGACCGATCCATCATTCGATGGCGTCAGCCCTAAATCCGATGCTAAAATCGCTTTTTCCATTTCTTTAATGGCCGATTTGTCGTACGGCTGAATGACAAGCAGCCGCGCTTCCGGCACGCTGATGGAGGCCAGTTGGTTGATTGGCGTCGGCACGCCGTAATAGTCAACGGTTACTTTCTCAAGCAGCCCTGCGTTCGCCCGTCCGGCACGAATGCTTGCCAGCTCGCGGGTGAACGCTTGCACCGCTTTATCCATCTTTTCTTTCGCCTGTTGGATCACTTGCTTTGCCATCGTTATTTCCCCCTTACGATCGTTCCGATGTTTTCACCTAACACAGCGCGTTTAATATTGCCTTCTTCCATAATCGAGAAGACGATGAGCGGAATGTTGTTGTCCATGCAAAGCGAGGAAGCAGTCGAATCCATGACGCCGAGCCCTTGCTTGATGACGTCCAAGTACGACAGCTCATCGTATTTGACCGCATTGGCGTCGACGTTCGGGTCGGCGCTGTAGACGCCATCGACGTTGTTTTTCGCCATTAAAATGACGTCCGCCTCGATTTCCGCCGCCCTGAGCGCCGCGGTCGTATCGGTCGAAAAGTACGGGTTGCCTGTGCCGGCGGCGAAAATGACAACTCGTTTTTTCTCAAGATGGCGAATCGCCCGGCGGCGAATGTACGGTTCGGCCACTTGCCGCATTTCAATCGATGTTTGCACCCGCGTTTCCACACCGAGCTGCTCAAGGCTGTCCTGCAAGGCGAGGGCATTCATCACCGTCGCCAACATGCCCATGTAATCAGCCGTCGCCCGGTCCATGCCCATTTCGCTTCCCGTTTTTCCACGCCAAATGTTGCCGCCGCCGACGACGATGGCGACCTCGACGCCCAGTTCAACAACTTCTTTCACTTGTTTGGCGATCGACTGAATGACCGCCGGTTGAATGCCAAACCCTTGCTTTCCGGCGAGCGCTTCCCCGCTCAACTTTAACACGACGCGTTTGTATTTTGGCTGTTCCATGTCCAACCTCCATGATGCGAATCACTTTGAAAAACAGGGAACACGCGCGTGTTCCCTGTTGCGGTCCGTCATTGTTTTCTGACTTGGCTCATGACTTCTTCTGCAAAATTGTCTTGGCGTTTTTCGAGCCCTTCGCCGACTTCGTAACGGATGAACTGCTTGACTGTTGCTCCGTTCGATTCGACGTATTGGCGCACCGTCACATCCGGGTTTTTCACGAACGCTTGCTCGAGCAGGCAGACGTCTTCGTAAAACTTGTTCAGCCGGCCTTCGACCATTTTTTCAACGATTTTCTCCGGCTTGCCTTCGTTTAAGGCTTGCTGCTTCAACACTTCACGCTCATGCGCAATCTCTTCCTGCGGCACGTCGTCGCGCGAGACGTATTTCGGATGAAGTGCGGCAATGTGCATGGCCACATCTTTGGCGACGTCTTCGCTCGCATTGCCGGCTAATAACGTTAATACGCCGATGCGCCCGCCCATGTGCAAGTACGCACCGAACGTTTCGCCGTCCGCTTTATTGACGACGGCAAAGCGGCGAAGCGTAATTTTTTCACCAATTTTAGCGATCGCTTCGTTGATGTAGTCTTGGACGGTCGAGCCGTTGTCCATCGTTTGACCGAGCGCTTCATCAAGCGAAGCCGGCTTTTGTTTCAGCAAGTGGGCGGCCAGCTCTTTGACAAGCGTTTGGAATGCTTCGTTTTTCGCAACGAAGTCCGTTTCCGAGTTCACTTCCAAAATGACGGCGGTATTGCCTTCCACCGCGATGTACGCCATCCCTTCGGCCGCGATGCGGTCCGCTTTTTTCGCCGCTTTGGCAATTCCTTTTTCGCGCAGCCAGTCGATCGCTTTCTCCATGTCACCGTTTGTTTCGGTGAGCGCCTTTTTGCAGTCCATCATGCCTGCGCCTGTTTTTTCGCGCAGTTCTTTCACCATTTGTGCTGTAATCGCCATAAAAAAATCCTCCTTCTCATTGTCCCGTATATGTATCGGTGCCGGCAGCGGCTTCCCGTTTTGCCCTTATTCGTTAGTATAGCCAAAAGTTGCTCATTTCTGTCTCAAAAAAAGGTGATAAAAGGCTTTCCCCTCTTATCACCTTTCTTGTGCATCGTTACTCTGCTGCGACGGCCGCTTCTTCGCCTTGTTTCGCCTCAAGCACGGCGTCGGCGATTTTCGAAGTCAACAGCTTAACAGCGCGGATGGCGTCGTCGTTGGCCGGAATGACATAGTCAATTTCATCCGGATCGCAGTTCGTGTCGACGATGCCGATGATCGGGATGTTCAGCTTGCGCGCTTCCGCCACCGCGATCCGCTCTTTGCGCGGGTCAATGACAAACAACGCATCCGGCAGCTCTTTCATGTCTTTGATGCCGCCCAAAAACTTCTCAAGACGCTCTTTTTCTTTTTTCAAGCGAATGACTTCTTTTTTCGGCAGAACGTCAAATATCCCATCTTCTTCCATTTTTTCAATTTCACGCAGCCGTTTGATCCGCTTTTGGATCGTAGCGAAGTTCGTCAGCGTGCCGCCGAGCCAGCGTTGGTTGACATAAAACATGCCGCAGCGTTCCGCTTCTTCCTTCACCGACTCTTGCGCTTGTTTTTTCGTGCCGACGAACAAAATTTTGCCGCCATTCGCCGCCAATTCGCGGACGAAGTTGTATGCTTCCTCGACTTTTTTCACCGTTTTTTGCAAGTCGATGATATAGATGCCGTTGCGCTCCGTGAAAATGTATTTTTTCATCTTCGGATTCCAACGGCGCGTCTGATGTCCAAAGTGGACGCCAGCTTCAAGCAGTTGTTTCATCGAAATAACCGACATGTATGCTCCTCCTGTTTCCTTAGTGGTTTTTGGTCCTCCGCCTGCCTCATCTTTCAGCAAGACTGGCGTTGCCAGCACCGTTGCTGAAATCATCAGGCGTGTGTATTCACACCATGAAAAAATATATCACAACTGCAAGCGGCAAATCAAGCTGTTATTCGCCTATTGATTCGTTTTTTGCGCAAATTTGAGCCATAGCTCGACTTCTGTTTTCCCTTTGCCGAGCTGTTTGGCAATTTCCTCGACCGTCGCCCCTTCCGCATATAGGCGGCGAGCAAGCTCACTCGCGTCCGCTGGTCGGGTGAGTGAAAGTTCGAGCACATCCTTGACCGTTCCGATGTCTGGGAAATAGCCCGGAGCGGCGCTTGGGCGGCTTGTTTCTGTGCGTTTTTCGGTTTCTCCCCGCTCCGCCGGCTCGTTTTCCTCCTTTTTTGCTTCCGCTGTTCGCTTTTCGAACCCCCCTCCGATTTCACCGCCTCCTGCCCCCAGCATGGACGCCGTCTCTTTCCCGTTTGCGCCCCGTTGCACACTGGGCGCATCGTTCGTTTCCGGTGCAGAAACGAATGGAGCCGCTCCGCTGCCAAGCAACGAGTCAAGTTCAGCCAAAAATCGCTCGTTTTCTTCCTTCCAAGCAGCGAGATAAGCGGTCATGGCTTCCTCGAGCTCCTCGGCCCGCCTCTCCGCCTCGCCAAGCCGCGACAGGCGAAGGAAAAGCACAATGATCAACCAAAACGACAAGGCGTGCAGCAGCAAACTGATCGTTAGCCAAAATGCCATCATGATGTTCACTATCCTTGAATGTCGATCGTTTTTCCTTTATAAGGGTGTCCTCCAAAACGGGACGCCTCCTGCTCAAGACGGGCGCTCGTTCGTTTATCCGTCACCCGACGGCGCGCACGCTCCGCCCGCTTTTGGCCGGCAGTTGCCATTTGCGCCTGCACTGCATAGGAGTGTTGTTGCGTCGAAGCTTGAAGCCTTTCCGCGTCGGGCGCTTTCGGCATGACGCTTTGCAACGCTGGAAGCTGGATGTCCATCGCTTTTTCTCTCCCCTCATGGCTCTTTTTCAAAAAAGCGGCGCAGTTTCCAAAGCGCTTTCGCATGAATTTGCGAAATTCTTGATGTCGACAAATGCAAAAGGCTCCCGATTTCTGTAAACGTCAGCTCCTCTTTATAAAACAAACTGATGACGAGCTGCTCTTTTTCATTCAGCTGTCCGATGGCTTCAGCCAGCTTTTCGATCATTTCCTGCTTAACGATTTGCTCCTCGGGAAGCGGAGCGCGGTCGTCGCGAACCGAAAGCAGTCCTTCATCTTCGTCGACGGTCGTCTGCCCGAGCGGCAGCCAATGGGAAAAAAACGTTTCACTCGCCGCCGCCTGCACTTCCTCTTCCGTCATCCCGAGCTCAGCGGCGATCTCTTTCGCCGTCACCGATCGCATGTGCCGCTGTTCAAGCCGCTCGATCGCTTCCTCAATTTTTTTTGCCTTATCGCGCATGCTGCGCGGCAGCCAGTCTTCTTTGCGCAAACCGTCTAAGATGGCGCCGCGGATGCGAAACGAGGCGTACGTGTCGAACTTCAAATCACGCGATGGATCAAATTTCTCCAACGCATCGTATAAGCCGACGAGTCCAAGGCTGACGAGCTCATCCTTCGGCACGGAGCTCGGCAGCGTCGCCGAAAGCCGCTGTACGTGGTAGAAAACAAGCGGCATATAGCGCTGCACCAGCTCCTCGGCCGCGTGACGGTCGCGGCCATGGATCCACTCCTCCCAATATTTCCGTTCTTCTCCTTTTAGCGCGCTTCCCATTCTTCTCCCCCTTGCCTTGCGGAAACGGCGCATCCTAGTCATATTTCCTTTATTTCTTGAGCGGCGGTGCGGATGGAGAGCACGCCCGTCTGCGGATTAAATTCGATCGTGCGGCCGCTATGGCCCCCGACATCTTCGGCGACGACTGGAATGTGAAGCCGCTCGAGCTGCTTTTTCACTTCCTCCACATTGCGCGCGCCAATGCGCATCATATCGCCGCCAACTGCCGAAAACGAAAACATTTGTGCCCCGCCAGCCAGCTTCGCTTTCAGCATCCCTTTCCGCCCGCCAGCGGCCATGACAAGCTGAACGAGCGCCTCGACCGCCGTATCAGCGTATTTGGCCGCATTGATGACTCCGCCGCGCGCCATCGAGGAATGCGGAAGCATGACATGCGCCATGCCGGCAACCGCCTTGCCTGCATCGTAAATGACGACGCCGACGCACGACCCAAGCCCGCACGTGCGGATGACATTCGGCGCTATGACGACCTCCATTTCCGCAATGCCGATTTTGACAGCCTGCGCTGTGCTCATAGACCATCCACACCTAACGCTCGAAAGATAGTGGAAAACGACTCGGGGTCAGGCAGAAGAAAGAAATGGCCGTTGATGCTTTCGTCCGGGCGCCGTTCATCATAAATGGCTGTGTCAATCAAAATGGCGTAATCGCCAACGCGCGACAGCTCAAGCAACCCAAACGACAGCACAGCTCCGATCATGTCAATGGCCAATGCCGGCACAGACGGGTGCAAGTTGAGCCGCGTAAAGTCAGCCAATGCCGACAAATACGAGCCGGCTAAAATATTGCCGAGCTCCTGAAGCGCCGAGCAGCCAAGCTCATGGGCTTCTCCTTGAAACGAAAACGAGTCATCGCCAATCATCCGGCGGACAAAACGCTCAGCCTGTTCCGGCGGCAGCACGAAAAACATGTTTCCCGGCGCTTCTCCTTCGATGCGCAAATAGACGCACGCCACTATTTGTTCCGGTCCACCGATTGATTCCATCATTTCGGCAAACGTCGCAATTTGAACGCGCGGCACCGCCATTTCAATTTTTTTGTTTAGCAACGTCGACAAAGCCGTCGCCGCGTTGCCGGCGCCAATGTTGCCGATTTCGCGCAAAATGTCAATATGCATCCCCGTCAAGTTGCGAATATCGTCCAATGTCAATGCTCCTCTCCACGGGTTATCGGTCGAGCACTTTCGCCAAATCGAGCAAAATGAGGAGCCGATTCTCCACTTTCGCCACGCCGTCGATGTAACTTGCCTCAACGGAGCCAATTGCCTCTGGCGGCGGTTCGATGCTTTCCGCCGGCAGATCAAGGACATCATTCGCGGCATCGACGATGAGCCCAACTTCCATATCCTCAAGAGCAACGATAATGATCCGCGTCTGTTCCCCATATGGTTCGGGGGCAAACCCGAACCGCTCGCGCAAATCGATGATCGGCGTCACAACACCGCGCAAGTTGATGACCCCTTTTACATAATGGGCCGTCCCCGGCACGCGCGTGATCGGCTGCATTTTCTCGATGGAACGGACATGCTGCACCGGCAGAGCATATTCTTCTTCTTTCAGGCGAAACGCAATCACTTTCCAGTCTGCTTGCACGCTGGCCGTCATCCAATCCTCCCCCTTTTTTTCGACATGCCACTGAAAACGGCAGATCAACGCCATAGGCGCCCCCGCACCGACACGGCCATCTCCTACTTCACGAGCGCGTTGCAGTCGATAATCAGCGCCACTCGGCCGTCTCCCAAAATCGTCGCCCCCGAGATGGCGAAAACCGAAGATAAATAGTTTCCTAGCGATTTCAACACGACTTCTTGCTGCCCGATAAACGAGTCGACCGCCAGCGCCGCCAGTTTTTCCCCTTTCCGGACGATCACGACCGCCACCGCATCTCCGTCATCGGCTGCTCCAGGAACAGCGAAGACGTCTTTCAGGCGGACGAGCGGCACGATTTTGCCGCGAAAATCGATGACCGGCTGGTTGTGGGCGGAAAAAATCTCTTCCTTTTTCACCAGCGCCGTCTCAATGATCGATGACAGCGGAATCGCGTACGTTTCCTCGGCGATTTGAACGAGCAACACAGAAATGATCGACAATGTGAGCGGCAGCTGAATCGAAAAGAGCGACCCTTTTCCAGGCTGCGAATCGACCGAAACGGTGCCGCCGAGCGACTCAATCGTGCTTTTGACGACATCCAAACCGACGCCGCGGCCGGAAATGTCAGAAACTTGCTCAGCGGTCGAAAAGCCGGGAGCGAAAATAAGCTCGTAAATTTGCTGATCGTTCAAATGCTCCGCCGCCTGCGGCGAGACAATGCCGCGGCTTTTCGCCTTTTGCAGCACCTTCTCCCGGGAAATGCCGGCGCCGTCATCCTCGATTTCAATAAAGACATGGTTGCCGCTATGGTACGCTCGCAATTGAACGGTCCCTTCTTCCGGCTTTCCGCGCGCCACCCGGACGTCCGGCGCTTCGATGCCGTGGTCGAGCGCATTGCGGATCAAATGGACAAGCGGGTCGCCGATTTCATCGATCACCGTCCGGTCAAGCTCGGTATCCGCGCCGATGATGTCAAGGCGCACCTTTTTGCCGAGCTCGCGGGCGAGCTGGCGCACCATGCGCGGGAAGCGGTTGAACACCGTTTCGACCGGCACCATGCGCATATTTAAAATGATCGTCTGCAAATCGCTCGAGATGCGAGACATCCGCTCGACCGTTTCCGTCAATTCGGCATGGTTCAGTTCGCGGGAAATTTGCTCAAGCCGACCGCGGTCGACAACCAATTCTTCAAATAAGTTCATCAACCGATCGAGCCGTTCAATGTTGACGCGGATCGTTTTCGTCGCCTGTTTCGCTGTTTGTTTTTCCGGCGCCTCCGCTTCGGCCTGAACGGCCGCCGCCTGCTCCATAGCGGCCGGTTGTTGGGGCGCAGCCGCTTTCTCGCTTTCTGCCGACGGTTCATTGCTCGATAGCATAGACACCTTGACGTCATCAATTTCCGAAATGCCCATCAGCCGCTTTTGCAACTCATCGGCTGGCGCTTTGGATACAACCGTAACGAGAAACTCCCGGTCAAACTGTTCTTCCTCCAGCATCTCGACCGGCGGCGTTGCTTTCACAATTTCTCCGACTTCATTCAGCTGTTCAAACACCATATAGACGCGCGCTGCTTTCAACAAGCAATCATCGCGAAGCCGAACGCGGATTTCGTAGACGGAAAATCCCTGCTCCTTCGCCTGCTCGAGCACATGGTATTCAAATTCCCCATACGCATGTTCAAGGGGCGGTTCTTCTCTTGCTGCCTGCTTGTTCGGCATCTCCCCTTGCTCGATTCGTTTCAGCTGTTCGACTGTTCTCCTTACATCGCGCGTTCCGTCGCCGCCTGCAGCGATGGAACTGATCATCGCCTCCAAATGGTCGACGGCCTCAAAAATGACGTCAAGCAATTCCGGGGTAACGGAAAGCCGCCGATTGCGGATGCCATCGAGCACGTTTTCCATTTGGTGCGTCAAATTGGCTAAATCTTCAAACCCCATCGTGGCGGACATGCCTTTCAACGTATGGGCCGAACGGAAAATATCATTCACCACAGACATGTCCTCCGGAGTTTTTTCAAGTTCCAACAGCCGCTCGTTGATCGCCTGCAAATGCTCTTTGCTTTCATCAATAAATAAATCCAAATATTGGCTCATGTCCATGCCGTTTCCCCCTCACTCCCCGATCAATTGGACGATGGCAGCGGCGATGCTGTCAAGCGGAACGATGACATCAACGACGCCAGCCTCGATCGCCGCTCTTGGCATCCCAAAGACAACGGCTGTCTCGCGCGCTTCCGCGATCGCTTTTGTGTTCCCGCTTTCCTTCAGCTTTTTCAACCCCGCTGTTCCGTCGCTTCCCATCCCGGTCATGATCACCGCGATTTTCCGACAGAGGCGAATGGCAGCGAGCGACTCGAACAACACGTCAACAGCCGGACGATGGCCGGCGCGCGGCGGCGATTCGTCGAAACGGGCTTTAAGCGCGCCGCCTTCTTCGCGAACGATGAGATGGACGCCGCCTGGCGCGATATAGGCGGTGCCATTTTGCAGCACTTCCCCGTCTTCCGCCTCCTTGACCGTGATCGCGGCAAGCGCATCAAGCCGGTTGGCGAGCGATGTCGTAAATCCTTTGGGCATATGCTGGACAGCGACGACCGGAGCGGCTAGATCGGGCGGAAGCTGCGTCAGCACCGTCTCGAGCGCGCGCGGGCCGCCGGTGGAAGTGCCGATCGCGACGATGGCCTGTTGCGGCCGCGCCGCCGCTTTGAACGATGGGCGCCAAGACGGATGTTGGCGGCGCGGGGCAGTCAAGGCAGCCACGTTCGCTTCGCTCGCGTGCAGCACTTTGCCAATCAGCTCGTCTTTCACTTTGTACAAATCGAGCGAAATCGGTCCGGACGGCTTAGCGACAAAGTCGACCGCCCCGTACTGCATGGCGGCGATCGTGTTTTCCGCCCCTTCGGTCGTCGTGCTTGACACCATGACGACCGGCACGGGATGGTCCCGCATGATGCGCTGCAACGTTTCGAGTCCGTTCATGACCGGCATTTCCACATCAAGCGTCACGACATCCGGCCTTAGGGCGGCGATTTTCTCGAGCGCCTCCCGGCCGTTGCGAGCTGTTCCGATGACTTCGAGGCGCGGATGTTCGGACAAAAAATCACTGATCCATTTGCGCATAAACGCCGAGTCATCGACGACAAGCACCTTGATCGTCTTCATGTTCCGTCTCTACCTTTCTAGCAAAAGTTGACGCAGCTTCGCAAAAAAGCGGGGAGCCCGCTCCGGCTCTTTTTCTCCTCCCGCCGCATAGCGGCACGCCATTTGACGCACTGCCCGGCTCGCCTTCGCCGCTGGATCAAAGAGAACAAACGGCGTTTGCCGGACGACACAGCGCGCGACCATCCGGTCTTCAGGAACGACGCCAAGCAAGGCGATGTCTTTATGGAAAAACCGACTGGCGGCATGCTGCAGGCGCGAAAAGACGCCATATCCTTCCCGCTCGCTGCCGGCGCGGTTGACGATGACGGAAAACGGAGCCTCGCTGCCGGCGGTGTGCATATATTTCATCATGGCGTACGCATCCATCATCGCGGTCGGCTCCGGCGTCGTGACAATAAACACATCGTCGACGGACTTTAAAAAATACAATCGTTCTTCTGAGGCACCCGCCCCCATATCGAAAATGAGATAATCATATCGCGACGCCACCGTCTGCAGCTCGGCCAACAAATAGTCGATAGCGGATCGATCGACACTCAACCATTGCGCGGCGCTCGTCCCCCCAGCAATATACGATAGATGCTCCGGTCCGCTTTTTACCAGCTCGGAAAGCGGCAACCGCGCGGAAAACCAATCCGAAAGCGTCAATGGCGACGACTGGCCGAGCAAAATGTCGATGTTGCCCATGCCGATGTCCATATCAAGCAGCAAGACGCGAAACCCGAGCTTCGAGAGCGACAGCGAAAAATTGAGCGAAAGGTTTGACTTGCCGACTCCGCCTTTCCCGCTCGTCACCGCGATGGTCCGCGGCCCCGCCGCCGGCTGGCGCCGGCGGCCCAGCTCATAGCGCAGCCGTTCTGCTTGATCGCTCACCATCGCTCCGCCCCAAACAGCAGATGAACGAGCCGGTCTGCGGACGCTTCCACCATGTCGTCCGGCACATTTTGCCCGTTCGTGAAATAGGCGGCGGCAAGCCGGCTGTCAAGCAACACATTGACGATCGTTCCAAACGAGTCCGTCTCATCGAGCTTCGTCACGATCAGCCGATCGATCGGCAGGTGGGAAAAGTGGTTGTAAATCGTTTTCATATCGTCATACTTTCCCGTGGCGGCGAATACAAGAAACGTTTCCGTTTCGCTGTCAAACTCGAGCGTTTGCTGCAGTTCATCCACGTATTGCGGATTGCGGAAGTTGCGGCCAGCCGTATCGACGAACACGAGATCGCAGCCGGCCAATTTCCGCTTCGCCGTCCGAAAATCGTCGGCATTGTAGCATACTTCCAACGGAGCGTGCAAAATGTCGGCATACGTCTTCAGTTGGTCGATGGCGGCGATCCGGTACGTGTCGACCGTGATGAACCCGACTTTTTTCCCTTGCTCGAGGACGGCGCGCCCTGCCATTTTGGCGAGCGTCGTCGTTTTTCCAACCCCGGTCGGACCAAGCAAAATCATATACTTTTTTTGCTCCGCCGTTTTGACAAACGGAAGCGTCGACAATAGATCGCGCACCGCTTCTTTCGTCCAGGCGGAGACCGCAGCGGGCGACCGGCCGTCTTTGTCGGCATACCACCGTTCAAGCAGGCGATCCATCACTTGGCGGACGTACACATCCGCCATCCCTTGCCGAACGAGGCGCCGTTCCGCTTCCGCAAGCGGTGGAGGATACAAAAGCGAAGACGAGCGGGCGTTGAACTGACGGATGAGCGCCTTGACTTCCTCGATCTCACGGGCAAGCGAGCCGTCTTCCTCCCGCTCGGCCGCCGGCAAAGGGGCAAAGGACGCAGCACTCGGCTGACGCGTCAAAGACGCGGCGGCACTCGGCTGACGCGTCAAAGACGCGGCGGCACTCGGCTGACGCAGCGGCAGTGGATCCGGATCAACGCCGGCCAACACTTCGATCTTTTTTTTCGCAAACAGACCGAAAAATCCGCCGGTCTGCACGACTTTCGAGTGCAAAATGACGGCGTCGCGGCCAAGTTCGGCGCGAACCATTTTCATCGCTTCGTTCATGGACGGGGCGACAAATTTTTTCACTTTCATTCGATTTCCACCATCCCCACGCTTTGAACTTCGACATCCGCTTCAAGCTCGTTGTACGACAGCACCGGAACAGTCGGAAAATGGCGCTCGGTCAGCTGTCGGACGTACATGCGCACCGCCGGGGAGCAGAGCAAAATCGGCGTCTGGCCGGCGAACGGATAGCGTTCAAGCGCCGCGGCGACCGCTTCCACAAATGCCTGCGCCCGCGCCGGCTCGAGCGCCAAATAGCGGCCGTGTTCGGTTTGCTGCACGGCGTCGGCGATCGTTTTTTCCGCCCTGCCCGACAGCGTAATGACGCGCAGCGGCTCGCCCGGCACGGCGTACTGCGAGGTGATTTGCCGCGCCAACGCTTGGCGGACGTATTCCGTCAACAAATCGGTGTCGCTGGTCAGGCGGGCAAAATCGGCAAGCGCCTCAAAAATGAGCGGCAAGTTGCGGATCGACACTTTCTCTTTCAGCAGCTTGGCGAGCACTTTTTGCACGTCGCCGACAGACAACGGATTCGGCGTCACATCGTCGACAAGCACCGGATACGATTCTTTTAAATGATCGATCAGCTGTTTTGTTTCCTGACGCCCCAGCAGTTCGTGGGCATGGGCTTTCAGCACCTCCGTTAAGTGTGTCGAGACGACCGATGGCGGGTCGACGACTGTATAGCCAAGCATTTCCGCCCGGTCTTTGACGGTCTCGGAAATCCATTTCGCCGGCAGACCAAACGCCGGCTCGATGGTGTCAATGCCATCAATCGAATCATCGTCAACTCCGGGGCTCATCGCCAAATAATGGTCAAGCAGCAGCTCGCCGCGCGCCACTTCCTCTCCTTTCACTTTGATCCGGTATTCATTCGGCTGCAACTGGATGTTGTCGCGAATGCGCACAACCGGGATGACAATGCCAAGCTCGAGCGCGAGCTGACGGCGAATCATGACGATCCGGTCAAGCAAATCCCCGCCTTGATTGGCATCAGCGAGCGGAATGAGCGCATAGCCGAACTCAAATTCAATCGGATCAATATGCAGCAGTTGGATGACGCTTTCCGGGCTTTTCAATTCGTCGGCGGCCGCCGCCTCCTCTTCCGGAGCGGCCAATGCCGCTTCTTCTTGCTTTTGCCGCTCGATAAATCGGTAGCCGCCAAGCGCCAGCAGCCCGGCAATCGGCATCGTCAACAAGTCGTTGATCGGCGTAAACAAGCCGAGCAGGAAAATCGTTCCTGCCGTGACGTACAACATTTTCGGAAACGCGAACAGCTGGCGCATAATATCGCCGCTCAAGTTGCTGTCCGACGCCGCCCGGGTGACGATGATGCCGGTCGCCGTGGAAATCAACAGCGCCGGAATTTGGCTGACGATGCCGTCGCCGACCGTCAAAAGCGTGTAGCGCTTTGCCGCCTCCCCTATATCCATTCCTTTCTCCACAACGCCGATCACCATGCCAAACAACATGTTGATGACGACGATAATGATGCCGGCGATGGCGTCGCCTTTCACAAATTTGCTTGCCCCGTCCATCGCTCCGTAAAAGTCGGCTTCTTGCGCCACTTTTTCCCGCCGCTTTCGGGCTTCTTGCTCCGAAATCATGCCGGCGTTCAAATCGGCGTCAATGCTCATCTGTTTGCCGGGCATCGCATCGAGCGTAAAGCGGGCCGCCACTTCCGAGACGCGCTCCGCCCCTTTGGTGATGACAACAAACTGGATGATGACCAAAATCAAAAACACGACAAACCCAACGACAACATCGCCGCCAACGACGAACGTTCCGAACGTTTCAACGACGCCGCCCGCCTCCCCTTTGCTTAAAATCGAGCGGGTGGTTGACACATTCAGCCCGAGCCGAAACAGCGTCAGCACTAAAAGCAATGACGGAAAAATGGAAAACTCAAGCGGCTCTTTCGTGTTCATCGCCGTCAGCAATACAAGCAAGGCAAGGGAAATATTGATGATGATCAAGACGCTCAACAGCCATGTCTGCAGCGGGATGACGAGCATGGCGACGATGAGCACGACAAGAAACAATACGGATAAATCTTTGATTTGCGCTTGCATGGTTTTCTCTCCTTGTTGCTACACGTTTCCTTTGAGCCGATAGACGTACGCCAAAATTTCCGCCACTGCCTTAAAAAACGCCTCTGGAATCATGTCGCCGACTTCCGTCTGGCGGTAGAGCGCCTGCGCAAGCGGGCGATTTTCGACCGTCACGACGCCATGGGTTTTCGCCACTTCCTTGATTTTCAACGCCATATAATCCGCCCCTTTCGCGACGACGACTGGCGCTTCCATCTTGCCGTCTTCATACTTGAGGGCAACGGCGTAATGCGTCGGGTTGGTAATGACGACATCCGCGTTCGGCACTTCCTGCATCATCCGCCTCATCGCCATCTCACGCTGTTTTTGCTTGATGCGCGATTTGATGAGTGGATCGCCTTCCGTCTTTTTGTATTCATCTTTAATGTCCTGTTTGGACATGCGGATGCTTTTTTCAAATTCAAACCGCTGATACAAGTAATCAAACAGCGCTAAAAACAAGAGCGCCCCCGCGGCGTACAGCCCCATTTTCACCGTCAAGCCGCCGACGACAGTCAAAGCCTCACCCGGCGTCTTGGAAACGAGCGCCGCAAGCTCGCTTCGTTCGGCCAACAGCGCCGCAAACACGACCGCACCGATGATTCCAGCTTTTAACACGGATTTCAACAGCTCGACCAAGGCGCGCAACGAAAACAGCCGTTTCATTCCTTGCACGGGATTGAGGCGGTTCCCATCCATTTTTAACGGTTCAACGGTGAACAAGGCGCCGATTTGCAAAAAGTTGGCCAACCCAGCCGCCAGCACTGCGGCGGCGAACAGCGGCGCCAAAAGCAAGGATGCATGGGAAAGCCAGTCAAGAAACAGCCGGTGAAGCGAGTCAACCGTCAACGAAGGGGAGGCAGAATCGGACAAGGCGCGGGCGAACAACCGCAGCAGACCGTCCCGCTCGTACGCCCCCGCCAAGGACAAAGCAAGAAATGAAGCAAGCAACACGGAAGCGGAGACGACATCACCGCTTTTGGCCACCTGTCCTTTTTCCCGCACTTCTTGCCGTTTGCGAGGCGTCGCCTTTTCCGTTTTTTCCCCAGCGAAAAATTGCAAATCGAGCCGCCACTCGCCCATCTTATCCGCCCCCCAACAGCCGCATCAACTCGCGCAACGAGGCAAACATGAAGTGAAATACACTGCGCGCCGCAAGCAATATCGTCCCAATCCCCGCCAACAGGAGCAAAAACGCCGCCGCCGTTTTGGCGGAAAAGCCGACCGCGAAAATGTTCATTTGCGGCACCGCGCGGGCGATGATGCCAAGCGCCACGTCGACTAAAAAGAGCGATCCGACAAGCGGGGCGGCCATTTGCACAGCGGCGGCGAACATCGCAGCAAACGCCCGCACCGCGTATTCCACCGCCCGACCGTCAGCAACGTGCGGCAGGCGGTCAAGCGGCAACCAATGATAGCTGTAAAACATGCCGTCAAGCAGCAAATGGTGCCCGTCAAGCATAAGCAAAAGCAAAAGCGCCAGCAAATGAAGATATTCGCCAAGCAGCGGGCTTTGCGCTCCAGTTTGCGGGTCGATGACGTTGGCGATGGCAAACCCGATTTGAAAATCGATCAAGCCGCCGGCGATTTGCATCGCCGCCATGAGGATCGCTACCAGCAGCCCAAGCGCCAATCCGACGAGCGCTTCTTTTACGACAAGCAATACATACACGCCGTCAAGCGCCAACACCGGTTTGGGCATCGCCAAAAACAACAGCCAGCTGAACAAAAACGCCAATCCGGCTTTATACGAAGCCGGCACGGTCCGGTAGGAAAACAACGGCATCGCCGCGAAAAACGAAGCGGCGCGGACAAAGACGAGCAAAAACGCCGGAAAATAAGTCCATGCTTGTTCCATCGCCGATCAACCTATAAACGAAGCAAGATTGTTGAAAATATCGTGCGCGTACGACACCATTTTCGAGAGCATCCACGGCCCAAAGAACACAAGTCCAAGCAAGACGGCGACGATTTTCGGCACAAACGCGAGCGTCTGCTCTTGAATTTGCGTCGCCGCCTGGAAAATGCTGACGACAAGCCCGACGGCAAGGGACAACAACAAGAGCGGCCCGCAGACGACAAGCACGATATACACGCCTTGTTCAGCAAGGCGGATGATGAAATCGGCACTCATAAACGCCACCTATCTTTATTGAAAACTTTGCAACAATGATTTGACGACCAAATGCCAGCCATCAACAAGGACAAACAATAAAATTTTAAACGGCAGCGAAATCATCACTGGCGGCAGCATCATCATCCCCATCGACATTAAGACGCTGGCGACGATCATGTCGATGACTAAAAACGGAATAAAAATCATAAAGCCCATTTGAAACGCCGTTTTCAACTCACTGATGGCAAACGCCGGCACGAGCGCGGTCATCGGGATGTCGTTGATCGTTTTCGGCTGTTTGGCGCCGCTGTATGATAAAAACAGCGCCAAATCTTCCTGCCTTGTGTATTGGCTCATAAACTGCTTCAGCGGAACAGCCGCCCGTTCATACGCCTCCTCCAAGTCAATTTTGTCGGCAAACAGCGGCTGCAATGCCTGATCGTTGATGTCTTTCCAAGTCGGCGCCATAATGAAAAACGTTAAAAACAAGGCGAGCCCGACGAGCACTTGGTTCGGCGGCATCTGCTGCGTGCCGAGCGCCGTACGCACAAACGACAAAACGATGACGATGCGGGTAAAACATGTCATCATAATGAGAATGCCGGGTGCGATCGACAAAACGGTGAGCAGCAGAAGAAGCTTCACCGCTGTCGACACGTGCTCGGGAGCCATCGAATCAAACATATGGACAAATTCACTCATCGCCCGCCGTTCCTTTCCCTTTCAGCCGCTTCAGCCACTCGTTCCGTTTTTCAGTCATTTGCTTCATCTCCTCAGCCAACAGCGTCGAAAACGACGGCGGCAAACCGTTTTTCCGCTTTGATTTCCCCGTCCACTCGCCTCGAAGGAAGGAGCCAAGCCGGCCGAACTCCGCCATTCGTTCCAACCGCTCGCGATGCTGCGCTAACAGCTCATTCATTTCTTGTTCGTCTTCAATTTCCGTAAGCAGCTGAATCGAATCGCCGACACCGATGACGAGCAGCCGACGGCCGACTTTAATGAGCTGTACAGAACGGTTCGTCCCGACGCTCGTCCCGCCGAGATGTTCGATGACACCCTTTTGGCTTGAAACAAACGACTGACGGCGGGACATCCACCTTAACACCGCATAAAGGAGAATGAGGACAAAGGCGGTCGCGCCGATGAGCCGAAGCACATCGGAAGCGGAAACCGCATCAGCGGCTTGATTCGCTGTTTGGTTTGTCTGCTGCCCGGAAGGAGCTGACGGCCCGCATGAATCGGGATGCTGCAGGCAGTCGGCGACCGTGGGGCTTTGGGCGGCCGATGCCGGCGTCGGCCCCAAAGCAATGGCTGCTGCCAGCAAAACGGCCGCCCAGCGCCAAATTGCCATCGTTTCCACCTCTGATCGCTCACCCGATCGTTTTGTTGATCGCTTCGATGACGCGGTCGGCTTGGAACGGCTTGACCACAAAATCTTTCGCCCCGGCTTGAATGGCATCAATCACCATTGCCTGCTGCCCCATCGCGGAGCACATAATGACTTTGGCATTGCTGTCGATTTTTTTAATTTCCTTGAGCGCCGCAATCCCATCCATCTCCGGCATCGTAATATCCATTGTCACGACATCGGGCCGCGTTTCCTTGTATTTCTCGATCGCCTGCCGTCCATCGGCCGCTTCGGCGACGACTTCATGTCCGTTTTTCGTCAAAATGTCTTTAATCATCATGCGCATAAATGCCGCATCATCAACGACAAGCACTCTTGCCATGTCCCCTTACCTCCCAAACGCCTGTTTATTTTAGCCGTGTTAGCCGATCGCTTTGGCTGATGATGTCCGTGATGCGGACGCCGAAATTTTCATCGATGACGACAACCTCGCCTTTCGCGATCAGCTTGTTGTTGACAAACACATCGACCGGTTCGCCGGCCAGTTTATCGAGCTCAATGATCGATCCAGTCGACAGCTGCAAAATTTCCTGCACCGACCGCTTCGTCCGCCCGAGTTCAACCGTCACCTGCAGCGGCACATCAAACAGCAGCTCCAAATTGCGCGCCTCCGTTGCCGCAAGCGGCGGGGCATCGAACTCGACGAAATCGGCGGTTTGAATATGCCGAGCGGCTGCACCCTCCCTCTCCTTGTCCGCGCGCCCAGCCGGCGGTCCATCCGTCGAGCGGCTCGCCGCTTCTGAAACGGCCGCACCGCCGTTCGCCTGAGCGTAAGTCGGAACAGGCTGCGGCTCGCTAAACGGCCGCGCGTCCGCCGACGACTTGAGGTTAACTTCCGCAGCCCCCGGCTCCTCAAGCGGCGAGCCGAGCAATTGGGCAACCAATTCTTTCGCGAAATCGATCGGCAACAGCTGCATAATGCTTGAGTCGATCAACTCGCCGATTTTCAGCCGAAATGACACTTTAATGAGAAAATCTTCGTCCGGCAAATATTCCATCCCTTTTCCTTCCGCCAAATCAAGCAGGTGGAGCGTCGGCGGGGAAATATCAACCCGCTTGCCAAAGACGGTCGACATCGACGTCGCCGCTGAGCCCATCATTTGGTTCATCGCTTCTTGAACAGCGCTCAGCTGAATCTCTCCGAGCGGACCATCGGCCGCCGTTCCGTCGCCGCCAAGCATTAAATCAGCGATAATCGCCGCGTCTTTCTGTTTAATGACCAACAAATTTGTCCCGAGCAGCCCTTCCGTATAGTTGACTTGGATGGCGACATATGGCTGCGGAAATTCATCAGCGACGCTTGTGCGCTCGATCATGGACACGCTTGGCGTCGTAATTTCCACCTTTTGGTTCAATAACATCGACAGTGCAGTGGCCGAACTGCCGAAAGAAATATTGCCGATTTCCCCAAGGGCGTCCTGCTCAAGTGGAGAGAGAATATCATGAAGCGCCGGAATATGTCCGTCGCTGTCCATTCCGCGCAACAAAGCATCAATTTCATCCTGCGACAACATTCCATCATTCATCATGGTCGTCTTTGTCCCCCTCGATCATCGCTAAAATTTGCACCGCCAGCTTTTTGTTCCGCTTCCCCGGCTGGCCGATAAACTTTGGAATATGGCCGATTTTGACCACGAGCGGCTCATGAATCGACTGCTCGAGCTGAATGACGTCGCCGGCCTCGAGTTGAAGAAATTCATTGACCGTGATGACCGCCGTTCCCAGTTCAGCGATAATCGGCAATTTTGCCGCGCGGATGCGCTGTTCGATCCGTTTCGCTTCCTCGGGGGAACGCTCCTTTTTTTGCGCCTGCATCCAGTAATGAACCGACAGCCGCGGCATAATCGGCTCCAAGACGACATGCGGAATGCACACATTCATCATGCCGCGCGCTTCGCCGATTTGCGTGTTGAGCGAAATGACGACGACGGTGTCGTTCGGCGCAATCATGCGCAAAAACTGCGGATTGACTTCAAAATCGACAAAGAGCGGGTCGACTTCCGCCACCGATTCCCAAGCGTCGCGCCAATGGACAAACGCCTTGTCAAACAAATTGGACATGATGCGTGTTTCAATCTCAGTCAAATGCTCCACTTTATCCATCCCGACGCCGCGCCCGCCCATCACCCGGTCAAGCATGGCGTAAGCGATGTTCGGGTTGACTTCCAAAAGGACATGCCCGCCGAGCGGCGGCACCTCAAAGACATTGATGATCGTCATTTTTGGGATGGAGCGGACAAATTCTTCGTATGGAATTTGGTCGGCCGATGCGACCGAAATTTGCACATATGTTCGCAGCTGGGCGGAAAAAAACGTTGTCAGCAGACGGGCGAAATTTTCATGAATGCGCGTCAGGCTGCGGATTTGATCTTTGGAAAACCGGAGCGCCCGCCGAAAATCATACGTTTTGACGCGTCGGCCTTCCTCCTCTTTTTTCAGCTCCTCCGCGCTCATCTCCCCTGCAGAAAGCGCCGCGAGCAACGCGTCAATTTCGCTTTGCGACAATACTTCCCCGGCCGTCATTTCATCTTCCCCCCTTCCAATGACAGGGCTACTGGAGGATAAAAGAGGTAATGTAGACGTTCTCCACTCTCCCTTCTTGCATCAATCCGTTGATCTCGCGCTTCAGCCTCTCTTTCAGCGCCGTCAGCCCTTCTTTTCCTTTAAAGTCGGCCGCTTTCATCTGCGAAAGTTGCTCGATGATCACGTCTTTCATCTGAAAATCGCGTTTCTCCGCCTCTTCTTTTCCTTGATCGCTGTCTGTTTCAATTTTAAATGAGATTTTAATATAACGTCCGTCTGCTAAATTGGTGGTCATTTCCGGAATATCGATCGATCGTTCCGCCAGTTCGTCAGCGCTTGGCGCCCCTTGTTTTTCCGCATGCCCCATCTTCATCACCGCGACAAGCGCCGCCGTTCCAGCCAAAGCGATGACCGCCAGCACAATGATCATCGTTTTGATTGCTTTATTCCCTTTCACGGTCCAATCCTCCTGCTTTCGGTAAGCGAAACACACCAAGCTGCTGGTAAAATTCGCTCGCTCGCGCCGCCACTTGCTCGACCGTTTCGCGAACGACGAATTTTTTTCCGTTCGTCAGCGTCACGGTCGTATCAGGAAACGCTTCAATTTGTTCGATGTACAACGCATTGAGCACAAACCGTTTGCCGTTGAGCTTCGTTAACGAAATCATCGGGCAACAGGCGCAAGACGCCGCTCACGCCCTACCTCCTATTCTATTTTTTCAAGTTGACAAGCTCTTGCAAAATTTCATCCGATGTCGTAATGATGCGCGTATTCGCCTGGAAGCCGCGCTGGGCGACGATCATCTCCGTGAATTCCTCAGCAAGGTCGACGTTGGACATCTCAAGCGCGCCGGAGACGATTGAGCCCGCTCCGCTTTCTTGAGGCGAGTAGGCAATCCATTCGTTTTGATTATTTGGATTGATGATTGTGCCTGAGTTGGCTGTTTCTCTAAATAAATTTCCTCCTACTTTTTCTAAACCATCATTGTTGGGGAACTTGGCCAGTCGAATTCTCCCTGCCACTTGCAAGTTTCCAACCGCATCTACATAGTTCACAACCCCATCAGCGCCGATGCTGACGCTTTTCGCATTAGTTGGAATTTGAATTCG
Organism: Geobacillus sp. PLS 41; assembly: GCF_056494105.1. Classification (NCBI taxonomy): domain Bacteria; kingdom Bacillati; phylum Bacillota; class Bacilli; order Caryophanales; family Anoxybacillaceae; genus Geobacillus; species Geobacillus sp. PLS 41. The sequence continues at coordinate 2,864,210 of NZ_CM151395.1, forward strand.
AGCCCGTTTTCCCGTAAATGCCCCGTTCTCATATCCTTCACCAACTAAATATAAGCCATCGGTATTGACAATATATCCCTCTTTATCTAAATAAAAATTTCCTGCTCTCGTAAACAACGGATTTATAAGATTTCCATTATTCAACTCGCCGAGAATAAAGAATCCATCTCCTGAAATCGCCAAATCGAGCACGCGGCCGGTCGTTTGCAAGCTGCCTTGCGTATGGACGGTGTCGATCGCCGCCAGCTGCGAACCGAGCCCGACCTGCTTTGGATTCGTCCCGCCGCGGCCGGCACCGGCATTGGGTCCGCTTGCTCCCGAAATCGTCTGGCTCATCAAATCTTTGAAAATCGTTCGTCCTTTTTTAAACCCGTACGTATTGACATTGGCAATGTTGTTGCCGATGACATCCAACTTCGTTTGAAAGTTGCGCATGGCGCCGATTCCGGAATACATGGAACGAAGCATCGGTTTCCTCTCCCCTTTTTATCCTTTTTGTTCGACTTTCACGACCGCATCCGCGGCAATCGTTGTCCCGTTATCAAGCCCAAGAGTCACTTGGCCGTCTTTTTGCATGACCGATTGAACGACGGCGCTCATCGTCGTCTCGCCGTCTTGCCAGTGCACCGTTTTGCCGATCCATTCGCTGTAGCGCAAAAGCGCATCGCGGCTTGACGCTTGCATCCATTGCTGCATCAAATTGGCGATGTTCATCATTTGCTCAAGCGAAGAGAAGCTCGCCATTTGCGCGATAAAGTCTTTATCTTCCATCGGATTGAGCGGGTCTTGGTTTTCGAGCTGAGCGAGCAAAATTTTGAGAAAATCGTCTTTTCCTAAAATTTGATTGCCCGTTTTCCGTTCCGGCTGAACCGCGTTTGTCAGCCATAAGCTCCCGTCAATCGCATTCGTTGTCATCCTCGTTCTTTTCCCCCTTATGCGTCAGCTTCGATCCCGTCTAGCGCAAACGGGAAGGAAGATGATGGCTCCCGCTTTTGTTTTTGCCGCGATTCGCCCTGCTGCTGCCCTCCTTGGCGGTTTCCGGAATATGGCGGCATCGCGGGGCTGTCATAATCCGACCAAACGGTCCATTTTTCGACCGTGATGGAACTCGCATCAAGCTGCTGAGCAAGCTGCGGCAAATGAGCGTAGAGCAACTCTTTCACCGCGTCGTTCGCCACGAGCAGCTTGGCGGCGAGCTTTCCACCTTCCTCTGTCATTTTCACCGTCACCGTCCCGAGATGTTCCGGATGCAGACGGATGACAAGCTGCATGACACCGTTTGGAAGCTTCATCCACCGCGCCGACCTTAGCGCGTGGGCGACTTGATCAGCGACGCTTCCGCCAGCTGACGCCGGCATCTCGCCGACCAACCCGACAGATGAAAAGGAGGGTGATAAAAGCGCAGGAGGAGTAGTGAACGAAGGAGCGGCCTCGCCGCCCTGCCCCTTGTCCCCCCTTTTTGGCAGCGAAACGTCTTTTTCGCCAGCCGGTCGCACAGAAGAAACTCCGTTCGGCAGCGCGACAACCGCCCTGTTGCCTCCCTGCTCACGGAACGGGCGCTGGTCGCCGTCGCTCAGGAGCAGTGGAAACATCCCGGTTTTTCCGCTGGAAGGCGAACCCGATTCAGCATCGATATGACCACGTTTTTGTCCGTCGGTTATGAACGCACGTTCCAATCCCGCTTCATCGGCCGCCGGCTGAGCGGCAATCGTTTCTTCACCATTCATCGCACCGACAAACGGAAATGTCCCATGATCACTCGTTTTCCCTTCCGCCTGCTGATCCGCCGCTAAAAGCGGCGCGCCTGCAGCTGCCGAAATTGGAGCGACAGCCCAAGCAGCCACGAGGGAAGGGGCAAGCCACAATGATTCGATTTGCGCCGGCTTCTTTTCCGCTGAAGATGGTTGTCCGGCTGCGCCCGTTTCCATTCCACCATTTTGCCAATCTGGCTCTTTGTTTTTGCTCGACTCCTCTTGAAGCAAGCTAGTCTCTGCCCCAGCGGGCAATAACTCTTGTTGCTTATCAGCAAGCAACGCCGCAAACACGTTTGCGTTTTCCGCCTCTTTTTTCACCGCCATAGCGCCTGCCGATAGCGGCGCGTTTGCTGTGATCGTTACTTTCATTCGGCCGCCTCCTTCCCCATCGCCCTTTTACTTAACGATGCCAACAGTTTCGCCGCCTGCCCAGCCGGCATTTGTTCCAAAATGGCTGCCGCTTTGTCGCCGTCAATCTGGCTCAGTACACGGAGCGCTTCGCTCTCAGGCAGTTCCGCTAAAATCGCCGCCGCCTGTTTTTCCGACATGGCGTCATACATGCCGACGACATCTTCTTCCGTCAAGGCCGGCTCGTCACCAGGCTCAGCCTGAGCGTCCGTTTTCCCGCTTGGCGCAGACAGCTGGGCGATTTCCTTTTCCTTTGCCGCCAATTCGTTTTTCAACTGCTTGATTTGCTTTTGTTGGTCGGCGATCGTTCGTTTTTGCTGGTTGATCGTCTGCTGCTGAGCTTCAATCGTTTTTTGCAAAGCTTTCTCCCTTTTGCTCCAGTTGATCCACTCGGAGACAAACGGCGCCTTTATGGTCCACTGCTTTGCCGCCTTGGCCACATCAACGCCGGCAATGTTTAAAATCAACAACAGAAAGGAGGCGGCAAACGCACTCGGAATGACAATGACAAACAACAGCCATTGCCACCAACTCGCCTGCATTTCCTGTTCAACTTTGCTCTCCGCCATCTATACCTCTCCTTGCCTTGCAAAACGTTGAACCGCCATTTCATCGAGCAGGCGGCGTTCCGCTTCCCTCTCAAGCTGCTCGGCCCACCGCTTCATGCGCTCGCGCATTTTTTCGTATTTTTTCACTTCGATATTCAATTCCATCAAACGCTGCTGCCGGCGCTGCATCTGCTCGCGCGCCTGCATGACGACGAGCTGATAATGGTCGATCATCCGCTCTAAATTCGCCATATATTGCAGCCTAAGGCGAATGTCTCCAACGGACAGGCCGGCTTGAAGCTGTTCATCCCGAGCCGCCGCGCATTCTTCTTTTTCCTTGAGCAGGCGGTAAAGCGTTTCGGCTGCCTGCTCAAACCGGCGGACCGCCTCCTCGTATTCGCCAAGCGCCTTTTCTTTTTCTTTTTCTTTCATCGCCAGCACTTTTTGCAGCCGAAACGTCGGCGTCACATTTGTTCACCCTTTCATCGTCTGAAAATGGCGCGCGATTTCTCACCGAACCGACAACAAGCGCAACAGGGCATCAATGCTTTCGGCGCGCGTCGTTTTTTCATCGATGTTTTGGCGGCAAAACGCCATCATTTGCGGATAAAATTCGATCGCCTCATCAATTTCTTGGGACGACCCCCGTTTGTACGCCCCGATTTGAATCAAATCCTCCGAATCGATATAAGTGGACAGAAGGCGGCGGAACCGGTTTGCCGCTTCGCGGTGCTCTGCGCTGATCATGTGGGGCATGACGCGGCTGACGCTTTTGAGCACGTTAATCGCCGGGTAATGCCCTTTGTTCGCCAGCTGGCGTTCCAACACAAAATGGCCATCCAAAATGCCGCGCACCGCATCAGCGATCGGCTCATTCATGTCATCGCCGTCAACAAGCACCGTATAAAACGCGGTGATCGTGCCGGAAGCGTTCGTTCCAGCCCGTTCAAGCAGCTTTGGCAGGAGGGCGAAGACCGATGGCGTATAGCCTTTCGTCGTCGGCGGCTCACCGACGGCAAGGCCAATCTCCCGTTGCGCCATAGCGACGCGGGTGACCGAGTCCATCATGAGCATAACATCCGCCCCTTGGTCGCGGAAATATTCGGCGATCGCCGTTGCCGTATAGGCGCCTTTGACGCGCATCAGCGCCGGCTGGTCGGACGTGGCGACGACGACGACCGAGCGGGCCAAGCCGTCCGGGCCAAGGTCGCGCTCTAAAAACTCGCGCACTTCGCGGCCACGCTCGCCGATTAAGGCGATGACGTTCACATCAGCCGACGTATGGCGGGCGATCATTCCCATGAGCGTGCTTTTGCCGACGCCCGAGCCGGCAAAAATGCCGACGCGTTGCCCCTTGCCGACGGCAAGCAGGCTGTCGATGACGCGGATGCCGACTTCAAGCGGTTCGACAATCGGCGGCCGAACGAGCGGATTGGGCGGATCGCGTTCGACCGACACCGGCTTCAGCCCGGGCGGCAACGGGCTCCCGTCAAGCGGTTGGCCGAGCGGATCAAGAACCATGCCAATGAGCGCATCGCCGACGTGCACTTCAAGCGGCCGGCCGGTCGCTTCGACAAAACAGCCGGGAGCGATATGAGACATGGCGGAAAACGGCATAAGCAAGACGTGCTGTTCATGAAAGCCGACGACTTCGGCGGGAATTTTCCGGCATCCGCTCTGTTCATGGATGTAACAAAGATCGCCAATCGAGCTTTTCGGTCCTTTCGATTCCATCATCAAGCCGATGACGCGCGACACTTTGCCAAACCGTTTATACAAGTCGATAGCGTCTATTTCATCAAGAAGCGCCTGCCAGTTCAGAAAACGCTCCCTCCTTCAATCGCCGGTAGAGCGCCTCGCGCAGCCGCTCAAGCTGTACATCGACGCTCGCCTCGATGCGCCCAAACGGCGTCTCCACGACACATCCATATTCAGGAAGCGCATCGTCCGGGTAGATGAATAGATCAACGCGATGCGGAAACAGAGATTTCAACAGCTCCTTTTGCTCTGCCACTATTTCGTAGCCGTGCGGATGCACATAAACGGCCACTTCCGTTTGCCGGCGCACTTCCTGCAACGCTTGGTGCACGAGCGGCAAAAAAGCGTTTCGATCGCCCTCAAGCGCGGCGCCGATAATGCGTTCGGCCGCTTTTAACGCCACCTCCAGCATCGCCTCAGCCGTCGATTCGATGCGAGCGTAAAATTCGGTGTTCGCTCGCTCCGCCAAGCGGCGGGCTTGCTCGATCAACGCGCGGTGCTCGCTCAAAGCCTCCTCGCGCCCAGCCGCATAGCCGTCTTCATACCCGCGGGCGCGCGCTTCCTGCATGAGACGCTCTTTCTCCCGCTGCCATTCCTCTTTTTCGCGGGCCAACTGCTCGCGCACCGATTCGTAATATTGCTCTGCCTGGCGGCGAAGCTTGGCTGCTTCTTCCTTGGCGGCGGCGACCGCTTCCATCTCCCGTTGCCGATCGTCGACGGACGATGGAAGATCGGAAACATGGCGCTGCACGACGATCGTCTTTTTCCCAGCGCGCGCCGCCAATTTCGGCGCTTTAATGACGTTAGACAATAATATCATCTCCTCCCCCGCGCGCGATGACGATTTCTCCGGCCTCTTCGAGACGACGGATCACGGCGACGATGCGCGATTGCGCCTCCTCGACATCACGCAGCCGAACCGGCCCCATATATTCCATTTCTTCTTTGAACGTCTCGGCCATTCTTGTCGACATGTTGCGGAAAATAATGTTTTTCACTTCGTCGCTCGCTACTTTCAGCGCCAACATGAGATCGTTGTTGTCCACCTCGCGGATGACGCGCTGAATGGCGCGGTGATCGAGCGTCACGATATCTTCAAAGACAAACATCCGTTTTTTAATTTCCTCAGCCAGTTCCGGGTCTTGAATTTCCAAGGCATCCAAAATCGTCCGCTCCGTGCTCCGGTCGACTTGGTTCAGCACTTCCACGACCGCCTCAATTCCGCCGGCTTGCGTGTAATCTTGCACGACGGTCGCGGACAGCCGCCGCTCCAAAATTTGCTCGACTTCGTTGATAATCTCCGGCGATGTGCTGTCCATCAGCGCGATGCGCCGGGCGACATCCGCCTGCATTTCCTGCGGCAGCGCCGATAAAATTTGCCCTGCCTGTGCCGGCTCCAAATACGAAAGAATCAGAGCGATCGTTTGTGGATGTTCATTTTGAATGAAGTTTAACAGCTGCATCGGGTCGGCTTTGCGGGCGAAATCAAACGGCCGCACCATCAGCGCTGATGTCAGGCGGTTGATGATCTGCATCGCCTTATCCGGGCCGAGCGCTTTTTCAAGCACTTCTTTCGCATAGGCGATGCCGCCTTGGGCAATGTAATCTTGCGCCAAGGCGAGCTGTCGAAACTCTTCAAGCACTTCCTCTTTTTTGTTCCGTCGTCACTTGACGGACGTTGGAAATTTCTAGCGTCAGCTTCTCGATCTCTTCCTCGGATAAATGTTTATAGACAGAGGCCGACACATCCGGGCCGAGGGAAATAAGCAGGATGGCTGCTTTTTGCCTGCCCGACAGCCCGCCTTTTCGTTCGCGCTTTGCCATACGCCGTTCCCCCTACTCTTCCGATAGCCACGTTTTTAATAGTTTTGCAAACTCATCCGGCTTTTCTTTCGCCAGCCGCTCAAGCTGTCGACGGCGCAACGCTGCCTCCGTCTCCGGCGGCTCCGGCAAATCCGGCTCCGTCGAAAGCGGCGGAGTGAACAAGTGTTCTTCTTCCTCTTCCTCGTCTTCACGGCGGCGGCGCAACCAGAGGAACAACAGCAAGGCAACGAGCAACAGCGCTCCTGCACCGGCCGCATACCACCACCACGCCGGCCGATCCGGCGTTGATTCGGTGAATGTCGGCTTGCCGTTGAATTTTTGCACCGAAACGACGATGCGGTTGTTGATGTCTTGATCAGTGAGCGTTTGCGCCTCGCTTTTGTCAATTGACGTCCGAACGATCGTTCCTAGCAGTTTTTGAATATCATTGACCGTCTCGGGCGGCAGCGAGTTCGGATCATTAGGGTCAGGCGGCTCGACCATCACTTGGATGCCTAGGTCGCGGATTTTATATGGACTTTCGACGATTTGCTTTTTGATTTTGTTTACCTCATTGTTGATCGTCTCTTCGGTTCGTTCATAGTTGCCGTTTGTTGCGCCGTTTGCGTTTTGGTAGCCCGGCACTTCGTTCGCGCCCGTTCCAGCGGCGCCTCCGGGCGGCGCACCGCTCCCGGAGTACGTCTCTTTAATGCGCTGAACGCTGACGGCAATACCTTGCTTCGTTTTCTCGTCCACTGGAGAAACCAAATTTTCTTCTCGTTTCTCCTGCGTAAAGTCGACATCCGCCGTCACGGAAACGACGACTTTATCCTGCCCCATCATCGTGCCGAGCAGTTGCTGCACTTGGCGTTGAATGTCGCGCTCGATCTGCTTTTTGATTTGCTGCTGCGAGGCGAATGTCGTTCCTGTCGAATTTTCGCCGTCGTTTTTTAAATCGTAATACTCAAAAAACTGATTCATAATGACGATATTATCTGTAGAGAGATTCGGAACACTTTTGGCGACGAGATGATAGAGCGCTTTGATTTGCTCGTCGCTGAATTGATAGCCCGGCTTCGTCTTCAGCACGATCGAAGCCGAGGCTTCCCCTTTCTCATCGGAAACGAATACGCTCGGCTGCGGAAGGTTGATCATGACTTTGGCGTCCTCGACGCCGTCGATCGTCTTGATCAAGTTGGCGAGCTCCGTTTGCATCGCCTTCAGCTTCACCATATTGAACTCGTTATCCGTCATGCCGAAGCTCGCGTTTTGGCCGAAAAATGAATAGTCAATGACTCCACTGTTCGGGATGCCTTCAGCAGCGAGCTCGACTTTCAGCGCGTCCACTTGCTCTTTCGGCACTTTAATCGTCGTCCCGCCGTCCGCCACTTCGGCCGGAACGCCGCGCTGGTCAAGCGTTGCTTTAATTTGCCCCGCTTCTTGCGGCGACAAATTGCTGTAGAGGGGCACCATTTCCGTCCTTGTGGCGAAAAAGACGCCGACGCCAACGGCCAAAAGCACGGCCGCTGCCGCAGTGAGCACGAGCCATTTCTGTTTTTTTGTCCGTTCCTGCCAAAACGCGCGAGCGCGGCTCCACCACTCTTTCCATTTCCTTCTCATACAATTCCCCCGATGATCCAATACCTGCCGCCATAGCGCAACAATGGCGGCGGCTTCCGTATGTATTGCGATTCATTGCTGCTACAATGGCATGCGCATCATTTCTTGATACGCCTCGATCGCTTTGTTGCGGATCTCCAGCGTCAGCTGCAGCGTGATGCTCGCTTTTTGCGCGGCGATCATCACATCATGCAACTGAACGTTCTCCCCGCGAACGAGCTTTTCCGTCAGCGCATCGGCTTGAATTTGCGCTTCGTTCACGCGGTTGAGCGCCTCTTTGAAAAATGCGGCGAATTGCTTTTGCGCCTCAGCCGGCTTCGCTGGGGGCGAAACGGCGGAAGACATCGTCAGCCCAATGCGGCTTGCTCCATCAATCATCGTTTATCCCCCTCGCATGCTATTTCCCGATCTCGAGCGCCTTCATGAGCATTCCTTTTGAAGCATTCAACACCGTAACGTTCGCCTCATACGAACGCGTCGCCCCGATCAAGTCCACCATTTCTTTCAGCGGGTCGACGTTTGGCAGACGCACATAGCCGTCGGCGCCCGCATCCGGGTGATTCGGGTCGTAGACGAGTTTAAACGGCGCCGGATCATCGACAATTTCGCGCACCCGCACTCCGCCGTCCACCGCGTCGGCACGGCCGAGCGCAGCCTGCAAATAGCCCGAAAACGACCCGCTGCGCGGTTCAATGATGACCATTTTGCGGCGGTACGGCTCCCATTCGCCGTTGACAAGGCGGGCGCGCGTCGTATCGACGTTAGCGATGTTGGAGGCGATCACGTCCATGCGCAACCGTTGGGCGGTCAACGCCGAAGCCGAAATGTTTAGACTTTGAAACAAAGACACCCGTTATTTCCCTCCTTTAATCACTGTTTTCAACGTTGTAAATTTGCCGTTGAGCCGCTCGATTAAGGCATTGTAATAAATTTGGTTTTCTGCTAGTTTTGACATTTCCTGATCGATATCGACACTGTTTCCATTATGATTGTAACTCACCGTTGTGTCCGTCGTCACGATGATTTTTCCATTTTGTTCGTTTGGAAACGAAAAATGCTTCGGATTCGTCCGTTTGGCCTCAAGCCGAAACGCCCGTTCCAATTCAGCCTGAAAGCGCACATCTTTCGCCTTATAGCCCGGCGTATCGGCGTTGGCGATGTTGTCGGCGATCGCCTGTTGGCGAAGCGCAGCGTAGCGAAGCCCTTGTTCAAGCCAACCGATCGTCGCTGAAAAGAGCGCCAATGGAATCCCCTCTTTTCTCCTATTTTTCGACAATTTCTGCTAGTTTTCATTTTACGGGAAAGAAAACCCAATGTATAGACGGAACTTGGTACTATTTTTCGACGATGCCATTACAGAAAAACGATGCCAAGGATGTTTGTCAAAACAAAAAACCCGCCGGGCCAAAATACCCAGCGGGCTTAGGCGGCTGCGCCGTTCAGCTCGATTTCAATTTTTCAAGTTCGCTTAAAAACTTGTCGTTCAATACTTTAATGTACGTTCCTTTCATGCCGAGTGAACGCGATTCGATCACGCCGGCGCTTTCTAGTTTGCGCAGAGCATTGACAATGACCGAGCGGGTGATGCCGACGCGGTCGGCGATTTTGCTCGCGACAAGCAGTCCTTCCGTTCCGTCAAGCTCCTCAAAAATGTGTTCGATCGCCTCAAGCTCGCTGTAAGAAAGGGAGCTGATCGCCATTTGCACGACCGCCTTGCTGCGCGCTTCCTCTTCAATTTCTTCCGCCTTTTCACGCAGAATTTCCATGCCGACGACCGTCGCACCGTATTCAGCCAAAATGAGATCGTCATTGTCAAACTCGCGGTCAAGGCGCGATAAAATGAGCGTGCCGAGCCGCTCGCCTCCGCCGTTGATCGGAACAATCGTCGTCAAGCCGGTTTTGAACAAGTCACGATTTTCCACTGGAAACGCCGTATATTCGCTATTAATATCAATATTAGGAGACGTTTCCGTAATGTTGAACAAGTTTTTCGTGTATTCTTCCGGAAACTGGCGCTCCTCCAGCATTCGCTTCATCCGTTCGTTTTCAATCGATTGTTTAATGGCGAATCCAAGCAGTTTGCCGCGGCGGCTGACGACAAACACATTGGCTTCAATCACTTCGCAAAGCGTTTCTGCCATTTCTTTAAAATTGACCGGCCGCCCGGCCGCCTTTTGCAACATGGCGTTGATTTTCCGCGTTTTCTCTAGCAAGTTCATTGATTTCATCTCCTCCTCATAAAATAAACTCGCTTAAATCTTTGTTTTTGACGATGCTGCCGAGTTTTTGCTCGACATATTGCGGTGTGATGACGACCTTGTCGATTCCGATGTCCGGCGCCTCAAACAGCAAGTCTTCCAGCAGTTTTTCCAAAATCGTGTGCAACCGGCGCGCACCGATGTTGTCGGTCGTCTGGTTTACTTCAAACGCCACCTCGGCAATCTTACGAATAGCATCGTCAGAAAATTCAAGACTTATACCTTCTGTTGCCAAAAGAGCTTGATATTGTTTAATGAGCGCGTTATTCGGCTCGACTAATATTCTTACGAAATCGTCGACCGAAAGTTTCGCAAGTTCGACGCGGATCGGGAAACGGCCTTGCAGCTCAGGGATCAAATCCGACGGTTTCGCCATATGGAACGCGCCGGCGGCGATGAATAAAATATGGTCTGTTTTCACCGGTCCGTACTTCGTCATGACGGTCGACCCTTCGACAATTGGCAAAATGTCGCGCTGCACCCCTTCGCGCGAGACGTCGGCCGAGCCGGACACCGCTCCGCTGCGGGCGATTTTGTCGATTTCATCGATAAAAATGATGCCGGACTGTTCAGCCAGGCGGACGGCCTCTTGCGTCACTTCATCCATGTCGATCAGCTTTTGCGCTTCCTCGTTGATGAGCACTTTGCGCGCTTCACTCACTTTGAGACGCCGCTTTTTGCGCCGCTTCGGCATGAGGCTGCTCAAGGCGTCCTGCATGTTCATCCCCATCTGCTCAATGCCTGCCCCTTGCAAAAAGTCAAACCATAACGGCGTCTGTTCCTCGATTTCAATCGTCACCATCTCGTTCTCCAACTGCCCGTTTGCCAACTGCCAAGCAACTTGGCGCCGCTTTTGTTCCACCTGTTCATCCTCATGGCTGTAGCTGTTGTCCGCTTGGGCTCCTTGGCCGCCAAACAGCAGCTCAAGCGGATTTTTGATTGTCTGCTTTGGCTTGCCCGGAACAAGCAGTTCAACAAGCCGCTTGTTCGCCTGCTGTTCAGCCCTGTCTTTCACTTCGTTCATTTTTCGTTCTTTCACGAGCCTAACTGACGTTTCCACCAAATCGCGCACCATCGATTCGACGTCGCGCCCGACATAACCGACTTCGGTGAATTTCGTCGCTTCGACTTTGATGAACGGGGCGCCGACGAGTTTGGCGAGCCGGCGGGCGATCTCGGTCTTCCCGACCCCGGTCGGGCCGATCATTAAAATGTTTTTCGGCATCACTTCATCGCGCAATTTTTCATCGAGCAAACTGCGGCGGTACCGGTTGCGAAGCGCGATCGCCACCGCCTTTTTTGCCTCTTTTTGCCCGACGATGAACTGATCGAGCTTTTCGACAATCTGCCGTGGAGTCAACGTTTCCGCCATCATCGGCCTCCTCCTTTTTACAGCTCTTCGACAATAATATGGCCGTTCGTATAAACGCAAATGTCAGCAGCGATCTCGAGCGCCGCCTTGGCAATCTCTTTCGCGGTCATCGAGCCGCCGGCGTACTTCTTCAACGCACGCCCAGCAGCCAACGCATACTGACCGCCCGAGCCGATGGCAAGCATGCCATCATCCGGCTCAATCACTTCGCCCGTGCCGGAGACAAGCAACAAATGCTGTTTGTCCATAACAATGAGCATCGCCTCGAGGCGGCGCAACACTTTATCGCTCCGCCACTCTTTCGCCAGCTCAACCGCCGCGCGCGGCAAGTTGCCATTCCATTGTTCGAGCTTGCCTTCAAACATTTCAAACAGCGTAAACGCGTCAGCGACGGAGCCGGCAAAACCGGCGAGCACGTTTCCTTGGAACAGCCGCCGCACTTTTTTCGCTGTATGCTTCATGACGACCGCATTGCCGAACGTCACTTGGCCGTCTCCAGCCATGGCGGATGCGCCGTTATGGCGGATGGCAAAAATTGTCGTCGCATGAAAGGCTCCCATCATTTCCCCTCCTTGCCGGCGGGTTACGCCCGCGGATGCGCCTGCAAATAAATATGCCGCAGCCGGTCTTTCGTTACATGTGTATACACTTGCGTCGATGACAAATGCGCATGACCGAGCAGTTCCTGCACTGAACGGAGATCGGCCCCTTCGTTGAGCAAATGAGTCGCAAACGTATGCCGAAGCACGTGCGGGCTGATGTTTTGCGTCAGCGCAGCGGCTTCGACAATCCGATCCAAAATATGGCGCACTCCCCGAGGCGTGAGCGGATTGCCTCGGGCGTTGACAAATAAATAGCGGTGGTCCGCCGGCAGCTTTCTTGTCAGTTCGCGTCGGCCCCTATGGATATACCGTTCAAGCGCTTCGCGGGCCGGACGGCCGAACGGAACGTAGCGCTGCTTGTTTCCTTTGCCGTGAATGAGCACGGTTTCCGCAACAAAATCGACATCAGACAGCTGTATGTGACAACATTCACTAACCCGAGCGCCAGTCGCGTACAACAACTCAAGCAGCGCCGCATTGCGCTGGCCTAGGGCCGTATTTTCATCATTGACAAGAAACAATGCTTCTAATTCTTTTGGGTATAAAAAATTAGGAATTTTTTGCTCTTTTTTCGGCAGTGTCGCGAGCGCAAACGGGTTTTCGGCCGCCCGCCCTTCGCGCAACAAAAACTTGTAAAAGCTGCGCAGACTCGAAATTTTGCGGGCGACCGAACGGCTGGCCAACTGTTGCTCGTATAGTTTCGTCAAATATAAACGAACGTCGCTGTAGGACACTTCATTGAGCGCGCCGATTCCTTCCTCATCCATAAACCGGAAAAACTGCTCAATGTCACGCCGGTAACACACAATAGTATATTGTGAATAATTTTTCTCGATTTGTAAATATTCCATGAATAATTGTAACGCAAGTTTCGAATTCTCCATCGCCTCACCCCGCAACGGCTACTACATCGTACCATATTCATCCGCATGAATGCAACTGTTTTTTTATAAAATTCTGAATTGTATCCGATGCCTATTCAAGCTTCTAGCCGCTCTTCATAGTCGCACGCCGTGCATTGCACTTGCACACCTTTTTTCAGCACTTTCTCCACAAGCAGCCCCGCGCATTTCGGACACGGGCGGGCGAGCGGTTTATCCCACGAGACGAAGTCGCAATCCGGGAAACGGTCGCAGCCGTAAAACACCCGCTTTCTTTTCGTGCTGCGCTCGACGATGTTGCCCTCGCGGCATTTCGGGCACTTGACGCCGATTTCTTTGACAATCGGCTTCGTATGGCGGCATTCCGGAAAATTCGAGCAGGCGATAAACTTGCCGAAACGGCCCATTTTGTACACCATCGGACTGCCGCACACCTCGCAGTCAATGCCGGCCGGCTCATCCTTAATCTCAACTGCGCGCATTTCTTTTTCCGCCACTTTCAACCGTTTTTCAAATTCGCGGTAAAACTCGTCGACGACTTTGATCCATTCCACTTTCCCTTCTTCAATTTCGTCCAATTCTTTTTCCATTTTCGCCGTAAACTCGACATCGATAATTTCCGGGAAAAATTCGAGCATCAGCTCTACAACGATTTCGCCGAGCTCGGTCGGGACAAACCGCTTGTTCTCAAGGACGACATAGTTGCGTTTTTGGATCGTATCAAGCGTCGGGGCATACGTCGACGGGCGGCCGATGCCGAGTTCCTCCAACGTTTTGACGAGGCGGGCTTCCGTGTAGCGCGGCGGCGGCTGAGTAAAGTGCTGCTTCGATTCGATCGTTTCGCTCTCAACCGTTTCCTCTTCTTCCAAATCCGGGAGGATACGGTCCTGCTCTTCCGTTTGATCGTCCGTTCCTTCAATATACACTTTCATAAACCCTGGAAATTTCACCTTCGAGCCGCTGGCGCGGAACACGACACCGTTGTTTTCCAACTCGACGCTCATGGTGTCAAGCACGGCGGCCGCCATTTGACTGGCGATGAACCGTTCCCAAATGAGTTTATACAACCGAAACTGGTCGCGCGTCAAATACGGTTTCACTTTGTCCGGATCGCGAAATGCCGATGTCGGGCGAATCGCTTCGTGGGCGTCTTGGGCGTTCGTGCTTTTCTTCTCTTTCCGCTTTTCCTGGTTGACATACATAGCGCCGAACGTCGCCTCGATATATGCCGCCGCCTCTTGCTGCGCCGTCTCGGCGACGCGCGTTGAATCGGTGCGCATATACGTGATCAAACCGACCGTCCCTTCGCTGCCAAGATCGATTCCTTCGTACAGCTGCTGGGCGATCATCATCGTCTTTTTCGTCCGGAAATTCAGTTTGCGCGCCGCTTCCTGCTGAAGCGACGACGTCGTAAACGGCGGCACGGGGCTGCGCTTGCGCTCTCGTTTTGTCACCGTTTTCACCGCAAATGCCGTTCCGTTTAAGCGGTCCAGCACGGCTTTCACATCCGCCTCCGTCTTTAAATCGCGCTTTTGTCCGTCAATACTGTAAAACGAGGCGGCAAACGTCTCTCCTTCTTTTTGAAACGTCGCTTGAATCGTCCAATATTCTTCCGGCTGAAACTCGCGAATTTCTCGTTCCCGATCGATGATGAGGCGCAGCGCCACCGATTGGACGCGGCCGGCGCTTAATCCTTTTTTCACCTTTTTCCATAAGAGCGGGCTGATGTTATAGCCGACGAGGCGGTCGAGCACGCGCCGCGCCTGCTGGGCGTCAACAAGATTCATATTGATCGCGCGCGGCTGCTGAAACGATTGCTGAATAGCATCCTTCGTGATCTCATGAAAGACAACGCGGCAATCAGAGTGAATGTCCAGATCGAGCATGTGGGCCAAATGCCAGGCGATCGCCTCTCCTTCGCGATCGGGGTCGGCGGCAAGAAACACTTTTTTCGCTTTTTTCGCCGCCGTTTTCAACTCTTTGATCACCTGGCCTTTGCCGCGGATCGTAATGTATTTCGGCTCGTAGCCGTGGTCTATATCAACGCCCATTTGGCTTTTTGGCAAATCGCGGACGTGGCCCATCGACGCTTTGACTGTATATTTTTTTCCCAAGTATCGTTCGATCGTCTTCGCTTTCGTTGGCGATTCGACGATAACTAAGTAGTCTGACATCCATCTTCCACCCCTAGGAGGTAAATTGAAATCTTCATTATTATTAATGATTATTGCCGCATTTGTCAAACATGTGCATTACACGTACGGGAATTCATCCAAAATGTCCGCCGCTTCTTGCACTAGTTTTGCCCCGTGCTGAATGAGCGTATTCGGCCCGGCGGATTCCGCCAAACCGATCGGGCCGGGGACGGCGAACACTTCCCGCCCTTGCTCAAGCGCATACGCGGCGGTAATGAGCGAACCGCTTTTTCGCTTCGCCTGCACGACAAGCGTGCCGAGCGACAGCCCGCTGATGATGCGATTGCGCGCGGGAAACTGCCATGCCTGTGGGCGCGTTGCCGGCGGATGCTCAGCGATGACCAACTGTTCGTTCATCAGCCGGGTGGCGAACGGTCGATGTTCTTTCGGATAAATGTGGTCCAGCCCACCGGCGATGACGGCGATCGTCGACCCGCCATGCTGGACGGCGAGTTGGTGGGCGCACACGTCAATCCCAAACGCGAGCCCGCTGACGATCGTAAAGCCGGCGGCAACAAGCGGCGGCACCAATTTGTTC
Source organism: Geobacillus sp. PLS 41 (assembly GCF_056494105.1). NCBI lineage: Bacteria > Bacillati > Bacillota > Bacilli > Caryophanales > Anoxybacillaceae > Geobacillus > Geobacillus sp. PLS 41. Next base: position 2,879,947 of record NZ_CM151395.1, read on the forward strand.
AACGCTTCGATTCCTTCCTTCGTCGGCCGCCTCGTGCCAACGATGCTGATCAGTTTCCGCTCCTGAAGCAAAGCGGAGTCCCCCTTTGCATACAGCACCCACGGCGGGGCGTATATATATTTAAGCAGCGGTGGGTAGTCGGAATCAAATACAGTGATCACACGAATGCACCGGCCCTTATATGTTTTTATCACACGTTGCACATCGATGGAATGCAAATCATGAAAAAAAGCGGTCCATTGAGCGTCGGAAAGCGGAACGAGCGGGCGGAGATCATGAGGAGGCAGAGAAAATGGAGCGGTGAGCGTCGGATCAGCCTTAAGCAAGGAATGAATCGTCTTCCATCCCGCCCCGCGGCAATGATGGAGATGGATAAGTCGGTCGCGGACCGTATCGTACATACTGCTCCCCTTTCTTTTTTCACCTTCAACATGGATCTATAGGTGCAACGAAAACGTTTAACATATCCTTGACGGAAAAGCCGCCTGTCTATTTTTTCGACTGTCGGAGGCAAGCCGCAGGCTTCCTCGTCACGCCTTGGCGTGACGGAAGACCGAACAGCCACCCGCTTCACAGACCCATACATGGGTCTTTAAGCAGCGTTGTTCGGTCGCCCGACAGTCGATCCAATTGCTCTGTAAAAGCGGCAAATGGTAAAGCTTCAAATTGCATCTATAGCATGATATGCAACACCCCGCACGAGGACGTGCGGGGCCAAACCATTAGTGCGTTTTGCATTTTTCGTACAAGCCGCGTTCTTTCAGCACAGAAATGAGCGTTTCGCCGATGACGGCCGGCGTTTCCGCCACTTTAATGCCGCATTCGGTCATTTTTTTGATTTTCTCTGCGGCCGTGCCTTTGCCGCCGGAAATGATCGCGCCGGCATGGCCCATCCGTTTGCCCGGAGGCGCCGTTTGCCCGCCGATAAAGCCGACGACCGGTTTCGTCATGTTCGCTTTCACCCATTCGGCCGCTTCTTCTTCCGCCGTGCCGCCGATTTCGCCGATCATAATGACCGCGTACGTTTCTTCGTCTTCATTAAACGCCTTCAACACATCGATGAAGTTTGTGCCGTTGACCGGGTCGCCGCCGATGCCGACCGCCGTCGACTGGCCGATGCCGGCTTGCGTCAGTTGGTGAACGGCTTCGTACGTCAGCGTGCCGGAACGGGAAACAATGCCGACATGTCCTTTTTTATGGATATAGCCCGGCATAATGCCGATTTTGCACTCTTCCGGCGTAATGACGCCCGGGCAGTTCGGGCCGATGAGGCGCGTCTTTTTGCCCTCCATGTACCGTTTCACTTTCACCATATCAAGCACCGGAATGCCTTCGGTGATGCAAACGACAAGGTCGAGTCCCGCGTCGACCGCTTCCATGATGGCATCCGCAGCGAAGGCCGGCGGAACGTAAATGACCGAGGCGTTCGCTCCCGTTCTTTCGACCGCTTCCGAAACAGTGTCAAACACCGGCACGCCTTCGACTTCCGTGCCGCCTTTGCCCGGCGTGACGCCGCCGACGATGTTCGTCCCGTACTCGATCATCTGCTTTGTATGGAACAGCCCTTGCGAACCGGTAATCCCTTGCACGATCACTTTCGTGTCTTTATTGACAAAAACGCTCACGTGTCTCCCTCGCTTTCTTAACGTACTAGCTCGACGATTTTTTGTGCTCCGTCCGCCATCGATTCGGCCGCAATAATGTTTAAGCCTGACTCTTGCAAAATCTTTTTCCCAAGCTCAACGTTCGTTCCTTCAAGCCGGACGACAAGCGGAAGCGTCAAACCGACTTGCTTCGTCGCCGCGACGATGCCGCTCGCGATGACATCGCATTTCATAATGCCGCCGAAAATGTTGACGAAAATGCCTTTGACGTTCGGGTCGGACAAAATGATTTTGAACGCTTCCCTTACTTTTTCCTCGCTGGCGCCGCCGCCGACATCGAGGAAGTTGGCCGGCTCGCCTCCGTAATATTTGATGATGTCCATTGTCGCCATCGCCAAGCCGGCGCCGTTGACCATGCAGCCGATGTTGCCGTCAAGAGCGATGTAGTTCAAGTCGTATTTCGACGCTTCGACTTCTTTCGGGTCTTCTTCATCCAAGTCGCGGTATTCAAGGATGTCCGGATGGCGGTATAAGGCGTTTGAATCGAAATTCAGCTTCGCATCAAGCGCCATCACTTTGCCGTCGCCGGTGACGACAAGCGGGTTGATTTCGGCGATCGAGCAGTCTTTATCGACAAACACTTGGTACAAGCCCATCATAAATTTGACCGCTTGGTTGACGAGATGCTTCGGAATGTTGATGTTGAAAGCCAATCGGCGCGCTTGGAACGCTTGGAGCCCGACGGCTGGATCGATGTATTCTTTAAAAATTTTCTCCGGCGTTTTCGCCGCCACTTCTTCGATTTCCGTTCCGCCTTCTTCCGACCCCATTAACACGACGCGCGAGGTGGCGCGGTCGACGACAAGGCCGATGTAGTATTCTTTTTGGATGTCGCACCCTTCTTCAATCAACAGCCGTTTCACTTCTTTTCCTTCCGGGCCGGTTTGATGGGTGACGAGCACTTTGCCGAGCAATTCGCTGGCGTATGTACGGACTTCCTCGAGGCTTTTTGCCACTTTCACCCCGCCCGCTTTGCCGCGCCCGCCGGCATGAATTTGCGCTTTGACGACACACACCGGCGCGCCGAGCTCTTTCGCCGCTTCGACCGCTTCATCCACCGTGAACGCGACGCGGCCGTTCGGCACGCTCACACCATAGCTTCGCAAAATTTCTTTTGCTTGGTATTCATGAATGTTCATGCGCCAACCTCCTATGTATAAAATCAAAAAAGTCTTAGCGCTTTCATTTTATACCTAACATTTCGCGCTTGTCCACCGTTTCGCCGCAAAATTAAGAAAGCGGGGAATAGGAAAATTATCCCTTCCCCGCTCTTTCTCCTTTCGCTTCCTGATCAAGCTGATACAAAAACACGAACAATTCAGCCACTAAGGCGTACAGCTCCTCCGGGATCATTTCGTTGATCTCCACTTTCCCCAGTAGCTCAACAAGCGTCGGATCTTGGCGAATCGGCACGCCGTGCTGCCGGGCGGCGGCGATGATCGCTTCGGCGACCTTGCCAACCCCTTTCGCCTTGACGATCGGAGCTGCGTCAAGTGCCGCATCGTAAGACAAGGCGACTGCTTTTTTCCGCTCCTCGTTCATGCTTGGCAATCCACCTCGCTGCAACTGTCGGCAAACAGAAAAACGGAAGGCGGAGGAGGGGCGGAACGCGTTGCCTTTACATCAATGCCTGAAAGCGCATAGCCGTGCGCCTGAAACCGCTCTTTGACAAGCGGAGCCATCCGAGCGGCAGCAACCGCCAACCGCGGATCATCGTGAAAAATGGAGATGTGGACGATCCGTCGTTGCACGCGCATATCAACGATCACCTCTCCCAGCTCTTCAAGCGTCAGGCAACAAACAATGCGGTTGTAATCGGCATCAAGCGGCCCGCCTTGTTTCCTCCTTCCTTGCCAGCACACAGCAAAATCGCTGCTGCGGCCGCCAAGCGGCAATGGAAACGAAATCCATACGTGCTCAATGAGCCCATCGCCGCCAGCAGCGATGGCCATGCCATCGAGCTGGTCGAGAATCGCTTCGGCCGCCCTCTTGGCCCCTTCGCTCCCCGATTCATGAAGAAAGCGAAGAAGCAGCCGTTTCAACGACGGGGCGGAAGGCAAATCCTCGATTTTCCCGACACGGACGAGCGCCGCCTCGTCCTCAAGCCCAAGCCGCACGGCCGCTCGCCTCAGCCAGCAAAACAGCGACAGCGCCGGATCTCTCGTCGCTCGAGCGGCCGCCCACAACTTCGCTTCCGCGGCGGGCAGCGCTCCGCTTTGATAGGCAGCATCGAGAGCGGCCCACCGTTCCAAAAACGCCTCCTCGTCCGTCAAGCCGAGCTGCCGAATGATATCGGCAAACCGGCGGCATTGCACCGCCTCCCGAAGCGCCAAGCGGCGGTCCTCCGGCAACGGGGCGAGCCCAAGGCGGGCAAGAAGCGCGCGGGCCGTTTCGGCCTCTTCCTCCCCTGACAGCAACAAACGCACGGCCGCCTCGTAAGCGGACAGCGGCGGTGAAAGAAACTTCTCCATCGCCCGGATGAGCTTAAGCGCCGCCGGATGGGCGGAAAGGGCGGCAATGGCCGCTTTCAGTTTCCCCAAACCCTCAGCGAGCGGCACCCCGGTTTTGGCTGCCCATAGCGCGCGAAACACGGCTGAAGAGAACGGCAGCCGGCGGCGAAACAAATGGGCGAGCACGTCTTCGGCCGCGTCCGGCTGGCCGGTCTCTTTCACCGCTTCAGTCAGTGCGGCAATTTCCTCTTTCGTTGCAGCCGCGCCAGCTTTCAGCGCTTGGCGGAGCACCGGCAGCGCCGCATCCGGCAGTTTCCACGCTTTTTGCCACCGGCGCACCGCCTCTTCACCTGACGGAGCAGACGCCGGTTCGGAAAGGGGAATGGCTTTCCAATAAATTGTTCCTTGTCGTTCGTGAATTTCAAACAAATACAAACGTCCGACGGCAAGCGGCGCCTCCAAACGGGCGCGCACAAGCTGTCCGCCAGCGCGGACGAGCGCCGCCCGCTCCCCGGTTTCCATCTCCTCGACCCGCTCCACTCGGCCGACGACGGCCTGCCCCGGCTGAAACCGCCGGCTGGATGTCGCGTCGCGGACAGCGGTCGTTGGCATTGTCCGCTCCATGCGCTCGACCATTTCGTCCCATCCCTTCTTCTAGAGCTGCTCGCTCGCCTTCAGCACCTCCCTCACCGGTGCGAACGAACGACGGTGCTCAGGCGTAACGCCGTAGCGGCGGATCGCCTCGAAATGTTCCGGCGTTCCGTAGCCCATATGGCGCGCGAACCCGTATTGTGGATAGCGGCGATCCAGTTCTTTCATCCACCGGTCGCGCGTCACTTTGGCGATGACCGACGCAGCGGCGATTGAAGCGCTGTTGGCGTCTCCTTTTATGAGGCGCTGTTGCGGCAGTGGGCACGGCACCGCCATCGCATCAACAAGCAAATGTTCAGGCGGCGGGGAAAGGGCGTTCACCGCTTTCGCCATCGCTTGCCTTGTCGCTTCGTAAATATTCCTTTCATCGATCTCCGCCGCGCTGACGATGCCGATGCCGATGGCGACGGCGCACGCTTCAATTTGCGCAAATAATGCCTCGCGCTTTTCCGGCGTCAGCCGCTTCGAGTCGTCAAGCCCCGGCAAATAGGCGTCTTTCGGCAAGATGACCGCGGCGGCGACGACCGGGCCGGCCAGCGGGCCGCGCCCGGCCTCATCAATGCCGGCGATCCGTCTAACGCCAGCGGCGTATAGTTCCCTCTCATAACGCATTAGTTCTTCCCACCGCTGCTCGATGGCGTGCCGGCGCGCTTTCTGCCTTTCAAAACGGGCAAGAAGCGCCTGCACGCTTTTTCGCTCATCCTGCCGCAGCATCTCCCAGCGCGGGTCGTCCGCGCCAAGCTTCGGAAGCAGCGCTTCAATGTCTTTCACCGTATACCGCTTCATGCTCCTCTCCCTCTTCTACTTATTACTATCGGCTCTGTTTGGCCGACCGTAAAGCACCGCCGGCAAAAAACGCCCGCCGGACGCGCTACGTCCGTGAAGCGGGCGTTTCAAAGCTTAAGCGGCCTAATTTTTCCGTGCGGATGTCATACAAAACGATGTCAGCCACTTTATCGTAGTCAACAGCGCCGCCTGACGTCAAGCAGCCGCGCCGCCTTCCGATGGTGTCAAACAAGGCGACGATGTCATCAGGAATGTCATCAAGGCCGTAGCGCTCCGCAAGCCGGTTGGGATAGTGAGTCGACAAAAAGCGGAGCGCATAGACGGCGACATCCTGCAAGTTTAAAATTTCGTCCTTAATGGCGCCGGTCACCGCCAACTTGTAGCCCACGTCCTCATCCTCAAATTTCGGCCATAGGATGCCTGGGGTATCAAGCAGCTCCATTTCTTTGCCCACTTTGATCCATTGCTGCGCTTTTGTCACCCCCGGCTTGTCGCCGGTTTTCGCGATATGGCGGCCGGCGAGCCGGTTGATCAGCGTCGACTTGCCGACGTTCGGGATGCCGACGATGAGCGCCCGAACCGGGCGCGGGTTTTTAATCCCTTTCGCCCGCATTTTCTCGAATTTGTCTTTCACCATCTCTTTCGCTGCCGCCGCGATTTGCCGGACTCCTGTTCCGCTTTGAGCATCGATGGGCAAAGCCAGCCGCCCTTGATCGTGGAAATAGCGGATCCACTGTTCGGTCACCGCCTCATCGGCCATATCAGCCTTATTGAGCAAAATGAGGCGCGGCTTTTGTCCGAGAATCTCGTCGATCATCGGGTTGCGCGAGGACATCGGCACACGGGCGTCAAGCAGCTCAAACGCTACGTCGATCAACTTTAATTTTTCTTGCACTTCCCGCTTGGCCTTCGCCATATGGCCGGGGAACCATTGAATCACTGTCATTGGCATCACCTGCCTCGTTTATTTCACAATCCGGGCGTCAGCCAACGGCCAATACACAAGATTCGCCTTGCCAACGACTTTGGACATCGGAATGAAGCCGATATGGCGGCTGTCTTTGCTGAAACGGCGATTGTCGCCCATGACAAACAAATGCCCCGGCGGCACCGTGCTTCGCCCGGTCAGTTCCTCCAAAGTGAACGATTCCGTCAGTGGACCGCCGTCGGACAACTGCTTTTTATACTCGTCCAAATACGGCTCTTCATACGGCTTGCCATTGATATAGAGCGTATCATTTTTGTATTCAATTCGGTCGCCCGGCAGGCCGATGACTCGCTTAATATAGTCTCTCCCTTCTTCGGCGTGAAAAACAATGATATCGAAACGGTGCGGCATGCCGATTTTATACGCCAGTTTATTGACGATCATCCGCTCATGGTTATGTAATGTCGGCATCATCGAATAACCGTCGACGATGATCGGAGCGAAAATAAAGTAGCGGATGCCCCCGGCGAGCAAGACGGCAACGACGATCGCTTTCATCCATTCACGCCATTCGCTTTTTTTCTGTTCCATTGTCCACCCACCTAAATCAAAGTTTGCAGTCGTGGATCACTACCGTAATCATCATTGGCGGTAGTGAAAAAAGGAGCTTGAAAGCAAGCTCCTTTTCCGCTGTGATCCACCGTTGTCCATTATTGCGCTGCGTTCGTATTTTCCTTGATGCGCGCCGCTTTGCCGCGAAGTTCGCGCAAGTAGTACAATTTCGCGCGGCGGACTTTCCCGCGGCGGATGACTTCCAGCTTGGCGATTTTCGGCGTATGCACCGGGAATGTGCGCTCAACGCCGACGCCATAGGACACTTTGCGGACCGTGAACGTTTCGCTGATGCCCGCTCCGCGCCGTTTAATGACGACACCTTCAAACACTTGGATGCGTTCGCGGTTGCCTTCGACGACTTTCACATGAACGCGCACCGTGTCGCCCGGGCGGAAATCCGGCAAATCCGTCCGCAGTTGTTCTTTCGTAATCTCTTGGATTAAATGATGCATCATGATCCACTCCTTCCACAGATGTTCATGCCAATGATCTCTTCATTGCAGCGGAACATCGTTTTCCATCCTCAAGCCAATCGCTTAAGGTCACACAAAAGACATGATAGCATAAACTGTTGACTCAGGCAATAGCTATTCGCGCTCCTTTTCCCACTCTTTCAGCCATTGCTTTTGCTTGTCTGTAAGCGGATATTCATCGAGCAAGTCCGGACGGCGCAAAAACGTGCGCCGGAGCGATTCCTTCTCGCGCCACTCGGCGATGAGCTGATGGTTGCCAGAAAGCAGAATATCCGGCACTTTCATGCCGCGGAAATCGGCCGGTCTTGTGTATTGCGGATACTCAAGCAGCCCGGAGCTGAACGAGTCATCGACCGGCGACGCCTCATTGCCGAGCACCCCGGGGAGAAGACGGACGACGCTGTCGACAATGACCATGGCGCCGAGTTCCCCGCCTGTTAAAATATAGTCGCCGATCGAAATTTCATCGGTTGCTAAATATTGGCGGATGCGTTCGTCATACCCTTCGTAATGGCCGCAAATGAGCACCAAATGCGTTTCTTTCGCCAGCTCTTCCGCCTTTTTTTGCGTGTAGCGCTCGCCTTGCGGGCAAAGCAAAATGATGCGGGCGCCAGGCGATCCAGCCGTCACGTGTTCCACCGCGTCAAAAATCGGCTGCGGCTTGAGCACCATGCCGGCGCCGCCGCCATACGGATAATCGTCGACCGTTTTATGCTTGTTGTCGGCAAACTCGCGAAAATCAATAAGGCGGATGTCGACGGCCCCTTTTTCTTGCGCCTTCTTTAAAATCGACTCGCTCAACACCCCGGAAAACATGCCGGGAAACAACGTTAAAATATCGATCCGCATCACTCGAGCAGCCCTTCCATCGGCCGGATGATGATCGTTTTCCGATCCGGATCGACGTGCAAAACGACCTCGTCAATGTACGGAATGAGCGCTTCCGATCCGTCTTCGCGCCGGACGACCCAGACGTCGTTCGCCCCTGGAGTCAAAATTTCCTTTACCGCGCCGATGGTCTCCCCGCCTTCTGTCACGACAGTGCAGCCGATGATCTCATGGAAATAATATTCCCCTTCCGCGAGTTCGCCGAGCTGGCTTTCCGGCACCTTCAGCATCGCTCCCTTAAACCGTTCCACATCGTTGATGCTGTCATAGCCTTCAAACGACAACAAGTCAAACGATTTATGGACGCGGTGGCTTTTCACCGTGACTTCAATCGGTTCCGTGTCCCGTTCGCGGAAAATGTACAGCTTGTTTCCTTTTTTATACCGTTCTTCAGGAAAGTCGGTGCGCGAAATGACGCGCACTTCGCCGCGAATGCCGTGCGTATTGACAATTTTTCCGACATTAAACCATCGTTCCATCGCTTTCATCCCTTCTTAGCGAATCTCTTTGACGACGCCGTCTTCAATGATGATGGCGCGCGTTTTTGTCACCTCTTCCCAACGGTCGCCGACGTTCACCTCAACGAGCGCCTCGACTTCCCGCTCTTTCAATTCGCTCCCTAACGGTAGCATATGTAATTGTTCGAGCTGAAACTCAAGCAGTTTCATTTTCTCCATCCGCTCGTCGATCTCTTTGGCAAAATATTGTTTCACTAAAGCGGGCGGATAGTTTCCGCTTTTCTCCATTCGTTTCTGTTCAAAACGAAGCTGGTCGCACTCGCGCTCGAGCTGCTGCTTGCGCGCCAAAAACGCGGCGGCAAGCTCTTGTTTGCTCCGTTCGGTGACGATTTGCCGCACCTCAACCGTTTGAATGAGCTTCATCCTCTTCCCCCTTTTGACACGGAATGAACGGCACCCGGGCCATTTTTGCGCCCTTTGGCATCATATCAAAAAAGGGAGAGGAACATCCTCACCCTTTGTCTTTCACTTGCACAACAACCCGCTTTGGCGATCCGGCCGCGGCGGCGGCAACGACCGTGCGAATCGCCTGGATCGTCCGCCCTTGTTTGCCGATCACTTTGCCAGTGTCGTCTTCATGCACGGACAGCTCATAGATGACGGCCGTCTCTTCTTCGCGGCGTTCAACCGCCACCGCCTCCGGATGATCGACAAGCGCCTTGACGATCGTTTCAATGAGCGGCTTCATGTGCATCTCGCTTATTTGCCGTATTTCAAGTTATGGAACTTCTCTAAAATGCCTTGCTTCGACAGCAAGCTGCGCACCGTATCCGATGGTTTGGCGCCGTTTTGCAGCCATTTGAGCGCCAATTCCTCATCGATTTTCACTTGCGCCGGCTCAGCGACCGGATCGTACGTGCCGATCGTTTCGATAAAACGACCGTCGCGCGGCGAGCGCGAATCAGCTACCACGATGCGATAGAATGGTTTTTTCTTTGTCCCCATGCGTTTTAAACGAATTTTTACTGCCATAGTCAGTACGCACCTCCGTATAGAGTTCACACAAGATAGTATATTAACAATTCTTTTTCCGTTTGTAAAGGTTTTTCGCTTAACAGATCTTCATTTACATAAATGGAAAACGGAATCCTTTCTTTTTCCCTTTTGGCATATTCGTCATCATTTTCATCATTTTTTTCATCTCGTCAAATTGCTTCAAAAGCCGGTTTACTTCCTGCACCGTCGTGCCGCTTCCTTTGGCGATCCGCTTTTTGCGGCTAGCGTTGATGATTTCCGGATGCGTTTTCTCTTCTTTCGTCATCGAGCGGATGATCGCCTCAACGCGGGCGATTTGCTTTTCATCGACTTGGATGTTGGCGAGCCCTTTGATTTTGTTGGCGCCCGGCAGCATTTTAATCAGTTCGTCAAGCGGTCCGAGCTTGCGCACTTGGCCGAGCTGCTCCAAAAAGTCGTCAAGCGTGAAGGTGGCCGTGCGCATTTTTTGTTCGAGCTCCTTCGCCTTCTCTTCGTCGACGGCCGCCTGCGCTTTTTCGATGAGCGTCAGGACATCGCCCATGCCTAAAATGCGCGACGCCATTCGCTCCGGATGGAACGGCTCCAAAGCGTCAAGTTTTTCGCCCATCCCAGCAAACTTGATCGGCGCTCCGGTGACGGCGCGAATCGACAGCGCCGCCCCGCCGCGCGTGTCGCCGTCCAGCTTCGTCAAAATCACCCCGGTGATGCCGAGCTGCTCATGGAAGCTTTGTGCGACATTGACGGCATCTTGCCCGGTCATGGCGTCAACGACGAGGAAAATTTCATCCGGCTTGACCGCTTCTTTCATTTGCTTCAGTTCATCCATGAGCGCTTCATCAATGTGGAGGCGGCCGGCTGTGTCGATGAGCACGTAATCATAATGCTCTTCTTTCGCCCGCTCGAGCGCCTGTTTCGCGATTTCAACCGGATTGGCGTGCTCGCCTAACGAAAAGACAGGCATGTCGAGCTGCTTGCCAAGCGTCTCAAGCTGTTTGATCGCCGCCGGGCGGTAAACGTCGGCAGCCACCAGAAGCGGCTTCCGGTTATGCCGTTTGCGCAGCAAGTTGGCCAGCTTCCCGGTGGTCGTCGTTTTCCCGGCCCCTTGCAACCCGACCATCATCACAACGGTCGGCGGTTTCTTCGCGACAGCGATTTGGCTTTGCTCACCGCCCATTAACGCCGTCAGCTCTTCCTTGACGATTTTGATCACTTGCTGGCCCGGCGTTAAGCTTTTCATCACTTCCTGCCCGACAGCCCGCTCGCTCACCTGTCTGATGAAATCTTTGACGACTTTAAAGTTGACGTCAGCTTCCAAAAGCGCAAGGCGCACTTCGCGCATCATCTCTTTGACATCCGCTTCGGTGACTTTCCCTTTGCCGCGGATGCGGTTCATCACCTGCTGCAAACGTTCAGACAGTCCTTCAAACGCCATGGCGGCCACCCCCTTTTTTAATCAAGTTCGTCAAGCTCGCGGACTAGCGCCGCCAATTCGGCGTCAGCACCGTAGTGCCGGCTGATGTAGTCTTTCAGCCGCTCGATGATCTGCCGCCGCCGTTCATATTTTCGCAGCAGCCCGAGCTTCTCTTCATACTGCTCCAGCATCGCTTCTGTACGCCGGATGTTATCGTACACCGCCTGGCGGCTCACCTCATATTGTTCGGCAATTTCCCCGAGGGAGTAGTCGTCCAAGTAGTAAAGCGCCATATAGTTGCGCTGTTTCGGCGTCAACAGCGCTTGGTAAAAATCGTATAAATAGTTCATGCGCATCGTTTTTTCCAGCACCGGACTCTCCCTCCCTCATTGTTAAGTAAAATACCTTTACAAAAATGTAGTGTACCGTCTTTTCGGCAAGGTGTCAAGGGATGGAACGAACAAAGGGCTTATCGGTTACACTCCCGTGGACGTAACAACAAAGGGCGCTCCATTGTTTTGGGAGCACCCTCTGTTGGCTTGTTTATGATTCCAGCAAATCAGCAAACAATCCGTAGACGTACTGTTCTGGATCGAACACTTGCAAATCGTCCATCTTCTCGCCGAGGCCGACGAGTTTCACCGGGATGGCCATCTCGTTGCGAATGGCAAGCACGATGCCGCCTTTCGCCGTGCCGTCAAGCTTCGTCAACACGATGCCGGTCACATCGGTCGCTTCTTTAAACAGCTTGGCTTGGCTCATCGCGTTTTGCCCGGTCGTCGCATCCAACACAAGCAGTACTTCATGCGGAGCGCCCGGAATTTCGCGGCTGATGACGCGTTTCACTTTTTCGAGCTCTTTCATTAAATTCACTTTGTTTTGCAGCCGCCCGGCCGTGTCGCATAACAATACGTCAACGCCGCGCGCTTTCGCCGCTTGAATCGCATCATACATGACCGCCGCTGGATCGGAGCCGGCCGCCTGCTTAATGACGTCGACCCCAACGCGCTCGCCCCACGCTTCGAGCTGCTCGATCGCCCCGGCGCGGAACGTGTCGCCAGCTGCCAACAAGACGGATTTCCCTTCCGATTTCAGCTTATGGGCGAGCTTGCCGATCGTTGTCGTTTTGCCGACGCCGTTGACACCGACGAACAAAATGACCGTCAGCCCGCCTTCTTGTATATTCAAAGCGGAAAGTTCTTTGTCATCGGCGCCGGCGCGGTAAATGTCAACGAGCTTTTCGGCGATGACGTCGCGCATTTGCGCCGGGTCTTGAATGTTGCGGCGCTTCACTTCCATTTTCAGCTCATCGACAAGTTCCATGACGGTCGTGACGCCCACATCCGCGGCGATCAAAATTTCCTCAAGCTCTTCAAAAAACTCTTCATCCACTTTCCGATAACGGGCGATGAGGTCGTTCACTTTCCCGGCGAGCGAATTTCGCGTTTTTGACAGCCCTTCTTTAAACTTTTCGGTTACGGCATCCGCTTGCTTTGTCCATTTTTCTTTCCATTTTTGAAAAAAACCCATCCAAAGCGCCTCCTTTCCATTATGACCGCACGAGCTCCTTCGAATCTTCCAAACGGACAGAAACAAGCTTTGAGACGCCCGATTCTTGCATCGTGACGCCGTACAGCACGTCCGCTTCTTCCATCGTCCCTTTTCGATGGGTGATGACGATAAACTGCGTGTCGCGGCTGAACCGTTTTAAATATTGGGCATACCGCTGCACGTTCGCTTCATCAAGCGCCGCTTCGACTTCATCAAGGACGCAAAACGGCACCGGACGCACCTTTAAAATCGAAAACAAGAGGGCGATCGCCGTCAGCGCCCGTTCGCCGCCGGAAAGCAAGCTTAAATGTTGCAGCTTTTTCCCCGGAGGCTGAGCGACGATGTCGATCCCAGTCTCAAGCAAGTCGTTCGGATCGGTCAGCCGCAAATCGGCGCGCCCGCCGCCGAACAGCTCGCCAAATACCTCGCCAAAATGGGCGCGGATTTGTTCAAACGTCGCGAAAAATCGTTTTTTCATTTCATCGTCCATTTCATCAATGACTTGGTGGAGCGTCGCCTTCGCCTCTTCCAAATCGGTTTTTTGCTCGCTTAAAAAGCGGTGCCGTTCGGAAACTCGTTCGTATTCATCGATCGCCCCCAAGTTGACGGTGCCGAGCTCCTCCATGGCGCGCTTGATCAGCTTCACCCGCTTGCGCGCCTCATCGGCGCCGATCTCAAGCGGGTACGCGGAGCGAGCCGCTTCAAACGACAGCCCATACTCTTCGCGCAGACGGACAAGCAAATTCTCAAGCTCCACATCAAGCCGGTTCAACTTTACTTCTTCGTCTTTCACGACATCGGCGAGCTGTTTATGCTGCCGCTTCGTCTCTTTCCATTCCTGTTCCAAATGTTCAAGACGGCGTTGGAAATCGAGCCGCTGTTCGCGACGGCTCGCAATCAGCTCCAATGTCTTTTGCTTGTCCTCAAGCTTTTGCTTTCGCAGCTGCTCAATCTCTTCCTCGTTCCATTCCGGCGCCTCCATTTCCGCATCCAAAGCGGCTCGTTCGCGCTCTGCTTCTTTGAGCCCACGGATCGTTTCGGCAAGCTCCGCTTCCCATTCTTCCACTTTCCGGCGTGCATGTTTCACGCGCTCTTTCGTTTCCGCCAAGGCGATTTTTTGCTCCGTGATCGCTGCCTGGAGCGCCTCTTTCGTCGTTTGCTCCGTCTGTTTTTGCGCCTGCAGCCGGCTGATGTCGTCATCGATCGCCTGCAGTTTCTCGGCAAGCTGCTCAAGCTGCCTGTCAATGGCGCCGAGGCGGCGGTTGAGCTCTGCCATTTCGCGCTCGTCGTTCGCCTTTTCTTCATCATACAGTGCGAGCCGCTCGTCGATCCGTTTTTTCTGCCATTCGAGCTCGCGTTGCTCGTCCTTTTGTCTTTGCAGGGCCTCCCGAAGCGCCGCAACCTCTTCTTGCAGCGCGGCCGCCTGCGCTTCCTGCTCCGCCAGCTCGTGTCGTTTTGCGGCAACAGCCCGCTCAAGCCGAGCGATCGTTTCATCCATTTCCTGCAGTTTGACCGAAAGCGTCTCAAGCTCGCGGTTTCGACTTAGCAACGACGCGGTCTTTTTCGCCGCCCCGCCGCCGGTCATCGCCCCGCCAGGGCTGACGACATCACCGTCCAATGTCACGAGGCGATAGCGATAGTGAAGAAGCTTGGCCAGCTCATTCGCGCCTTTTAAATCGGCTGTCACGATGACATGGCCGAGCAAATGGGCGATCGCCGCCCTATAGGCGCGGTCGTATTCGACGAGCTCGCTTGCGATGCCGACAAACGCCGGATGGCGGTCAATCGCCGCCCGCTCCCGTTCGGAAAGCGCGCGCGCTTGGATGACGTCAAGCGGCAAAAACGTCGCGCGCCCGTAGCCGTTCGTTTTCAAATAGTGAATCGCTTGCCGCGCCGCCTGTTCGCTGTCAACGACGATATGCTGCATCGCCCCGCCGAGCGCCGTTTCAATCGCCGTCTCATAGCGGTCCGGCACGCGAATGAGCTCAACAATGGCGCCATGAATGCCGGGCAGAAGGTCGCGCGCCTTTAATACTTCTTTTACTCCTTGGACAAAACCGGAATAATCATGTTGCATCTCTTCCAACCATTGCTGGCGCGCTTTGGTTTGCTGCCGGTATTGGCGCGCCTGATGCAGCAACGCTTCATGCTGCTCGAGCTCCGTTTTTTGCGCTGCGAGCGCCGCGGCGAGAGCGGCTTGTCTGTTATGCGCTTCCGTCAGCGCCTGTTCGAGGCGGGTCTGCTCGGCCCATAAAGCCGCCCGCTTCTGCTCGAGCTGTTCACGTTCGGCGAGATGGCGGCGGTTCGCTTCATCGAGCGCCGTCCGTTTGGCATGCAGCTTGCCAAGCGCCTGCTCCACATGTGCGCGTTCGTTTTTCAACGCCGCCTGTTCATGAACAAGGTCGATGTAATCACCTTTTCGCCGCTCGATTTCTTCTTCAATGTCGGCTTCATGCGCCGAAAACAAAGCCTGTTTTTCTTTCAGCTCCCGCTCGAGCGCTGCGGCGCCCGCCTCAAGCCGGGCGAGTTCCTCCCGCTCGGCATGCAGCTGCTCCGTCAAGCGGCGCCGTTTCGCAGCCAGTGCAGCCGTTATGTCGTCCAGCTGCGCTTTTCGCCTCGCGGCATGCTTTTTTCTCTCTTTCAATACTTCTTTCCGCCCTTCGAGCTTCTCAAGCTCTTCGCTGGCTAAAAGAAGCACTTGCTGCAAACCGTCGATCGATTCGTCAATGGCGGTCATTTGATCGCGGAGCTGTTCGATTTGGGCTTCCATTTTCTGCAACGCCGCCGCCAGCGCCACTTCGTCCCGCTGGTGCCCATCAAGCGCTTCCTTCAACTCATTCCATTGCCCGCGCAGCTGCTCGATGTCGTGAACCATCAGCGCCACTTCAAATCGCTCGAGCTCTTCGCGTTTTTCCAAAAACTCTTTGGCGAGCGACGCCTGCATGCGGAGCGGCTCAAGCTGCTGTTCGAGCTCGTGCAAAATATCGTTGACGCGGTGCAAGTTGTCTTGCGTCTCCGCTAGCTTCGCCTCCGCCTTTTTTTTCCGCAGCTTGTACTTCAACACGCCGGCCGCTTCTTCAAAAATCGTGCGCCGCTCTTCCGGTTTGCTGCTTAAAATCTCTTCGACCCGGCCTTGGCCGATGATGGAAAACGCCTCCTTGCCGAGCCCGGAATCGAGAAACAAATCGACGATGTCTTTCAAACGGCACGGCTGGCGGTTGATGAAAAACTCGCTCTCCCCCGAGCGATAGACGCGCCGGGTCACGCTCACTTCCTGGTACTCAAGCGGCAAAAAGCCGTCTTCATTGTCGAGTGTGATCGTCACTTCAGCCACATTGAGCGGCTTGCGCGATTCGCTGCCGGCGAAGATGACGTCTTCCATTTTCGCCCCGCGCAACGATTTTGCTGATTGCTCACCGAGCACCCAACGGATCGCATCGGTAATGTTGCTTTTGCCGCTCCCGTTCGGACCGACGACCGCCGTCACACCAGGGACAAACTCGATCGATACACGGTCGGCGAACGATTTAAAGCCGATCACATCCAATCGTTTCAGGAACATGGTATGACGCCTCACCATCTTTCCACTGTGATCCACCACAAACACCCCGGAGCCCTTTTTGGAAACCGAGACGTTCGATCTTTTCATCCTACCATATGAGCTATCGAAAAAAACGCCTTTCTTCCCCCGCTCAAGGCGCGCATGTTCATCGAAACACCCATGAGCAGCGTTTGCTCTCCATCCCTTCGCACGTTCACAGAAAAAAGACTGACGTAACAGCGCCAGCCTTCACTGCTGATCGGCAGCCCGCAACGTTTCGAGCGCCATTTGCGCCGCATGTTGTTCGGCTTCCTTTTTCGAGCGGCCGACGCCGATGCCAAGCTCTTGGCCGTTTAACGCTACGCGGGCGACAAACTCCTTGTTGTGGGCCGGACCTTTTTCCTCCAAAATGGCGTATTCAAGCGTTCCGCTGCCGTCCCGCTGCACCAATTCCTGCAGCTGGCTTTTAAAATCCATCACATGAGAAAAAGCACCTTCATCAATTTTCGGAAACATCGTTTTCTCCAAAAAGCGGATGACCGCGTCCATTCCTTGATCCAAATACAAAGCGCCGATGAACGCCTCAAAGACGTCTGCCAAGAGCGCCGGACGCGTCCGCCCGCCGGTCAGCTCCTCGCCTTTGCCGAGCAAGACGAGCTCGCCGAACGACAGGGCGTTGGCAAATTTCACAAGCGACGGCTCGCAGACGATGGCCGCCCTCAGCTTCGTCAATTGCCCCTCGCTCATATGCGGGAACTTTTGAAATAAATATTGAGAAACGGTCAGCTCCAGCACGGCATCGCCTAAAAACTCAAGCCGTTCATTGTCTTCGTGAAGCCGCCGCCGATGCTCATTCACATACGATGAATGGGTGAACGCTTGAATCAACAGCTTTTCGTTTCGAAAGGTGATGCCGATTTTGTTTTGCAGCTCTTGAAACTTCGCCCGCCTCTTTTCATGGATGCGCTCTTTATCTTTTTGTTTTGACATAAAAATGCCCTCCGACTTCGTTCCAGAACAAAATGGCCGTGTCTTCTTCTATTATATCCGTTCTCCGGTCCGCTACGCGAGCGGGAATCGTGCGCTTTTTTCCGCAAGGCCCGCCGAGCATCCCTGAAAAAGCAGAGAAAGCCCCGTTCGAAGCAACGGGACTTTGCAAAAAAGCAGCATTACAGACGACTTTTTATGTAGTTCACAGCGTCTCCGACTGTGACGATTTTTTCCGCCTCTTCATCGGAAATTTCCATGTTGAATTCATCTTCAAGTTCCATGACGAGTTCGACGATGTCGAGCGAGTCAGCGCCCAGGTCGTCCTTAAACGACGCTTCGAGCGTCACTTGCGATTCGTCAACCCCCAGCCGGTCAACGATGATTTTCGTTACACGTTCCAATACATCGGCCATTGCGTTCACCTCCCTTCATGATTATAGTCGATTGGCAGAAAAAATACTAGCGCTGTTTTTCTTACGGCATCACCATGCCGCCGTCAACATGAAGCGTCTGTCCAGTCATGTAGCTCGCGGCGTCGGAAGCGAGGAAAGCGACGACGCGGGCGACATCATCCGGCTCGCCAAAGCGGGCGAGCGGAATTTGCTTTAACATTTCCGCCTTCAGCTCCGGGCTGAGCGCTTCGGTCATATCGGTCGTAATGAATCCTGGTGCGACGGCGTTAACGGTGATGTTGCGGCTGGCGAGTTCGCGCGCCGCCGTCTTCGTCAGCCCGATGACACCGGCCTTGGCGGCGACATAGTTCGCCTGCCCCGGATTGCCGATCACGCCGACGACCGAAGCAATGTTGACGATCCGCCCATAGCGCTGCTTCATCATCGGGCGCGTTGCCGCCTTCGTACAAAGAAATACTCCTTTTAAGTTCGTGTTAATCACGGCATCCCATTCTTCTTCTTTCATCCGCATCAATAAATTGTCGCGTGTAATGCCGGCGTTGTTGACCAAAATATCGAGGCGGCCAAAATGGTCAATCGTCGTTTTCACCATGCGCTCAACATCTTCAGCGCGGGCGACGTCCGCCTGCACGGCGATCGCTTCGCGGCCGAGCGAGCGGATGGCCTCGACAACTTCATTCGCTTTCGCCTCGCTGCCGGCGTAATTGACGGCAACGTTCGCCCCTTGGCGGGCAAGCTCCAGAGCGACCGCCCGGCCAATGCCGCGCGACGCCCCGGTCACAAGAGCAATTTTTCCTTCGAGCATCGCTTTATTCCCCTTTCAGCGCCGCAACGGTCGCTTCGAAGGAAGCAAGATCGTTCACCGCATAAACGCGGGCGTTGCGGTCGATTTTTTTCACAAGGCCGGACAACACTTTTCCCGGACCGATTTCGACAAACGTGTCGACGCCAAGCGAAAGAAGCGTGCGCACCGACTGCTCCCAACGCACCGGCGAGTACAGTTGTTCAATGAGAAGGCGGGCGATGTCCTCTTTTTTCGTCACCGGCTCAGCAGTCACATTGGCGACGACCGGAATGACGGCGTCACGAATCACCAAACTGTCAAGAACCGCTTTCAGTTTTTCTGCCGCCGGCTTCATGAGAGCGGAGTGGAACGGACCGCTCACCTCAAGCGGAATGACGCGTTTGGCGCCGCGTTCTTTCAAAAGCTGAGCCGCTTTTTCCACTCCGGCTTTCGAGCCGGAGATGACAATTTGCCCCGGGCAGTTGAAGTTGGCCGGCTCGACCGGATCGCCTTGGGCGGCGATTTCATTTGTCACTGCTTCAAGCGCATCAGCGTCCATCCCAAGCACCGCCGCCATCGTCCCTTCACCGGCCGGCACCGCTTCATCCATCAGCTCACCGCGGCGGCGCACCGCGTAGACGGCATCGGCAAACGACATGGCGCCGGCGGCGACAAGCGCCGTATATTCGCCTAAGCTGTGGCCGGCAACATAGTCCGCTTTCAGCCCAGCGCCGTCGACAAGCTGGAGCAAGGCGATGCTGGCGGTCAAGAGCGCCGGCTGGGCGTTATATGTCAACGTCAGCTCTTCTTGCGGTCCGTTGAACATGAGCTTGGAAAGCGCGAATCCAAGCCGCTCGTCAGCCTCCGCGATGACGGCACGGGCGCGGTCGTCATGCTCGGCAGCGTCTTTCGCCATGCCGACCGTCTGCGATCCTTGGCCAGGAAATAAAAAGGCGATTTTCCCCATTTTTGATTCCTCCTTTACCGATTATGCCCGTTCCAGCTCCGCTCTGATCGTGCCGATGACATCATGAACCACCATCTCTCGCGCCTGGCGGATGGCGTGGAAGATGGCGTTCGCATCGGACGACCCGTGCGCTTTAATGACCGGAGCATTTAAGCCAAACAGCGCCGCGCCGCCATACTCCGAGTAGTCCATCATTTTTTTCAGCCCGGCGAGCTTTGGCTTGAGGACGGCGGCGGCCAGCTTCGCCGCGACGCCGCTTGTCAGCGTCTGCTTGAGCAAGGAAAAGAGCGCCAGCGCCGTCCCTTCAATCGTTTTTAACGCAACATTGCCGGCAAAGCCGTCGGCGACGACAACATCAGCCACTCCTTGCAGCAGATCGCGCGCTTCGACATTGCCGATGAAATGAAGGTTCGTTTCCTTGAGCAAGGCAAACGCCCGTTTCGTTGTTTCGTTTCCTTTTTGGTCTTCCGTTCCGACGTTCAGCAAGCCGATGCGCGGTTTTTCGACGCCGCGCACGTTCTTTGCGTACACATGTCCCATCAAAGCGTATTGCTGCAAATGTTCCGGCTTTGCATCGACGTTGGCGCCGACATCCAGAAAGACAAAGCCGCGCCCATCCAACGTCGGCAGCGTCGGGGCGAGCGCCGGGCGGTCGATGCTGGCTGCCCGCCCGACGACAAACAGTCCGGCTGCCATGAGCGCCCCGGTATTGCCGGCGGAAATGCAGGCAGCGGCGCGCCCTTCTTTCACTTCTTCCGCCATGCGCACCATCGACGAGTTCTTTTTGCGCCGCACTGCCCGCACCGGCTCATCATCTGCTTCGATCACTTCGTCGGTGTGGATGATCGAAATGCGCTCTTCACCCGTCACATGCGGGCGAATTTTCTCTTCATCGCCAATCAGCGTAATCTCGATGTCAGGGAAATGGGCGGCGGCCATAAGCGCCCCGCGCACGATTTCGCCCGGGGCATGGTCTCCACCCATGGCATCAACCGCGATATTCATTGCTGTCCCCATCCTTTTTCTCTATGTTTGAACGATACATTTCAAACGTACCAGAAAAGACGAGCTCCTGGCCGACGTAGCTGTTCACCTCGACGATTGTGCGCCCGTGCGCCGTTTTTCCGGTCACTTTCGCTTTGGCTACGACCCGCTCCCCTTCTTTCACTTGGCGCACAAAACGAATGGTCGCTTTCGCTGTCAGCGCCAGTTCATCATGGATGACAGCGACGGCAAGCGAGTTGGCCTGAGCGAACAAATGATGGCCGCGGGCGATGCGGGTGCGCCGAAAGACGTGCTCCTCTTTCACATCGAAAATCGAAATGGCGCTCGCATCCGGCTCGATGTCAATAATGTCGCCGATCACTTCTTCAAGCGGCAACGCCCGCACTTTATCAGCGAACGACTGGCGGGCGACATTCTTGATGCGCTCACGCAGTTCGGGAATCGACAGCTCAAGCCGATCAAGGCGGATCGTCTGCACGCTGACCGAAAATTTTTCGGCGAGCTCTTCATCGGTGATAAACGGGTTTTCCCGGATCGTCTCCTGCAACAACCGTTGCCGTTCGCGTTTGCTTTTTCTCATCGATTCGTGACACCGTCCGATTTTATGACTAGGTACTAAAAGTAATATATAATATCACAAAACGAAATGCAAGCACAAAAAATGAACAGCGCCACATGCTGTCGGCCGCTGTGGATCCGACGCCCCCCTCGCCAAACGGCTTTCTGCTCCATCCTCGAGGCCCACAAACGAAATAGTGGGACAGGCATCTCCTGCCTCCTCCGTCCGAGCAATAAAAATATAGGCTTCCACTGGCCAAAAAATCAATTACCATAAAAAACAGCGGGGCGCGAATGCGCCGGCGCCTCCTCCCCTGTCTATTAATCTAGCTTTTCCCCATCGAGTATGCCGGACGCTTCCAGCTCGGCGCGCAGCCCGGCGTACGCCTCATCGCGCCAAAACGCGGCCGAGGAAACGAGCTTGGCGGCATCGCGGCGGGCGACTTCCAAAATGCGGTAATCATGCACTGGATCGCCGTAGCGGAATTCCGGGAGCCCGCTTTGTTTTGTACCGAAAAAATCGCCCGGACCGCGCAGCTCCAAATCTTTTTCGGCCAACACAAACCCATCGGCCGTTTCCGTCATGATGCGCATTCGTTCTTTGCCGACTTCCGATTTCGGGTCGGCGATCAAAATGCAGTACGACTGGGCGTCGCCGCGCCCGACCCGCCCGCGCAGCTGATGGAGCTGGGCGAGGCCAAACCGTTCGGCGTCGTAAATGACCATCACCGTCGCATTCGGTACATTCACGCCGACTTCAACGACCGTCGTCGAGACGAGCACATGGATGCGGTTTTCGCTGAACGCCCTCATGACGCGTTCTTTTTCGTCGGCCGACAGCCGGCCGTGCATCAAGCCGATCTCATATTTCCCGCGATAATAATGGACAAGCTGGCTATGGACATCGATGGCGTTTTGCACATCCAATTTGTCCGACTCCTCAATGAGCGGACAGATGACATACGCCTGATGACCACGGCGCAATTCCTTTTCGATAAAATCGAGCACGCGGGAGAACTGATGATGCTTCACCCAATACGTCTCGACTTTTTTTCGTCCGGCCGGCATTTCATCGAGCACCGATACGTCCATGTCGCCGAACGCCGTAATGGCGAGTGTGCGCGGAATCGGCGTCGCCGTCATCATCAATACATCCGGTGCATGCCCTTTCTCACGCAAAACGCGGCGCTGTTCGACGCCAAACCGGTGCTGCTCGTCCGTAATAACGAGGCCGAGCCGGCGAAACTGCACTCCTTCTTGAATCAAGGCGTGCGTGCCTACGACGATATCAATTGTTCCTTCTTCCAGTTCGGCAAGCACCGCTTTGCGCTGCTTTCCCTTCACTGAGCTTGTCAAGAGCGCGATCGTCACATCCGTATCGGCAAACAGCTCGGCGAGCGAGCGGGCGTGCTGTTCAGCCAGAATTTCCGTCGGCACCATCAGCGCTCCTTGAAATCCGGACAAAGCGGCGGCGTAAAGAGCGACAGCGGCAACGACCGTCTTGCCAGAACCGACGTCGCCTTGCAAAAGCCGGTTCATTTGCCGCGGCGAGCGCATGTCCGCCAAAATTTCGCCGATGACACGGCGCTGGGCGTTCGTCAAGACAAACGGCAATCCGGAAAGAAAGGACGAAAGCCGCTCTTCAGAAAACGAATGAACGACGCCGCGCCGCTCATCGCGCATCAATCGACGGAGCGCCTGCATTTTCAGCTGGTACAACAAAAACTCCTCATAGATGAGCCGGCGCCGCGCCTGATGCAATTCTTCGCGCGTGCGCGGAAAATGAAGGGCGCGGAGCGCTTCTTGTTTGTCGACAAGGCGATAAGCGCGGCGCAAAGCGGGCGGCAACGGGTCGGGAATGTGCTCGCCAAACTGTTCGAACGCCGCTTTCATCAACCGGCGCATCGTTTTCACCGTCAGTGGGCTGCGCACGGAGTAAACCGGCTCGATGCCGGTGGTCTCCGGAGCCGGTCCGAACCGAAGCTCGTAGGCGTTGATCGTTTGCCGATGCCGGTCCCATTTGCCGATCACCGTCACCGTCTCGTTCAGGGCGATTTTTTCCTTCAAATAGGGACGGTTGAAACAAACGACGGTGATCAAGTAGCGATCGGCCAGCATGCGGAAGGAAAGGCGCGATTTTTTCTTTCCGTAATACGTCAACAGCGGGGCGCTGTATACTTTTCCTTCCACTGTCACTTTTTCTTCATGGCGGACGGCGGCCAAATCTTTTTGTTCGTAATCATCATAGCGGTACGGGGCGTACGCAAGCAGCTCACCGACCGTTGCGATGCCGATGTCGGCAAGCGCCGCCGCCGTCTCTTCACCGATGCCTTTGACCGCCGTCACCGGCTGCTGCATCGCTTCGTTCACTTCGATGCCGCAGAAGCGCCGAAAATGCGGGCCGCAATGGCGCGGCCAGTCGGCGTCGCGGCCAACCCCCCTTGCGCCGTTTCTTTGAGCGCCACCGGCATGGCTGCACCGATGCGATACATCGCTTCAATCACTTCATCGCACGGGATGCGGCTTTTAATGCCGGCTAGCGCCATATCCGCAGCGATCATGGCGTTCGCCGCCCCCATCGCGTTCCGCTTGACGCACGGCACTTCGACCAGGCCAGCAACCGGGTCGCATACTAATCCCAACATATTTTTTAAGGCGATGGCCATCGCTTCGGCCGCTTGAGCAGGCGTCCCACCGGCCAGCTCAACCAGCGCCGCGGCGGCCATGCCGGCCGCCGACCCAACTTCGGCTTGACAGCCGCCGGCGGCGCCGGAAATCGAGGCGTTGTTGGCGACAATGTAGCCAAACGCCCCGGCTGTAAACAAAAACTCAATCATTTCCATTCTTGTCGGCCGCAGCTTCTCTTTCACGGCAAACAGCGTCCCCGGGACGACGCCGGCCGCCCCAGCCGTCGGCGTGGCGCAAATGACGCCCATCGCTGCGTTCACTTCGTTGGTCGCCATGGCTTTGCTGACGGCGTCTAAAATCGTCTCTCCGGACAAAAAACGGCCGCCCTCAATATAACGCTGCATCCGCACCGCATCTCCGCCCGTCAATCCGGAGCGGGACACAACCCCTTCGAGTCCCCTCTCGACGGCGCGCTCCATGACGGCTAGATGGTGATCCATTTGCGCGATCACCTCTTCCCGGCTTCGCCCGCTCACTTCCACTTCCTGACGAATCATCACTTCAGCGATTTTGATGCTGTCCTTTTCGGCCAACGCCACAAGTTCAGCCACATTGCGAAACATTTGATTCCCACCTGTCCTCTCTCCATCATGGCTTATCTTCTTTGATGCACATCAACATGAAACCGATTTCTTTTCAATCCGCAAGCTTCGCCACTTGAATGATGTTCGGCAGCTGCTCCAATTCTTGAATCAGATCATCGGTCAACGGCTGGTCAACTTCGATCGCCATGAGCGCCTCTTTCCCTTTCTCCTTGCGCGACACTTCCATATGGCCGATGTTGATTTTCTGTTTCGCCAACACCGAAGCCACCGCCCCAATCGTCCCATACCGGTCATTATGCATAATGAGCAGCGCCGGATGGTGGCCAGACAGCTTCAAGGCAAACCCATTCAATTCGACGATTTCGATTTTGCCGCCGCCGATCGAAATGCCGACGAGCTCAAGCTCGCCTTCATCATCGCCAATCCGCAGGCGCGCCGTATTCGGATGATGCGGAATCGCCTCCTCGGCGGAAAACGACACATCTACACCTTCCGCTCGGGCGATCTCAAGCGCATTCGGAAGACGTTCATCGAACGTGTCAAACCCAAGCAGCCCGGCGACAATGGCAACGTCGGTGCCATGCCCCCGATACGTTTCGGCAAATGAGCCGTAAAACGAAATGCGCGCCCACGTCGGCTTTCGGCCAAACAACTTGCGCGCAACCAAACCGATGCGCACCGCCCCGGCCGTATGTGAACTTGACGGCCCGACCATCACCGGGCCAATGATATCAAAGACGCTTTTGTATTTCATCTCCGCTATTCCTCCACAAAACAGAAAAATAAGAAAAATAGAAGGGAATGCTCCCTTCTATTATTCTAACATATTATTCGACGGAAATGATAAATGGATACAGCGGCTGCTTTCCGTTATGCACTTCCACTTCGACCCCGTCATGTTTTGTTTCCAAATAGGCAACGACTGTTTCCACATCGATCTCCGTTGCGTCTTCGCCGTACAAAATGGTCACGATTTCGCTTTCTTCATCAATGAGCGCATCAAGCAGCCGCTTCGTTACGGCGAGTTTGTCTTTGTCAGCGGCAATAATGCGGTCATCCCATAACCCCATGTAATCGCCCTTTTGAATCTCGATGCCGTCAATCGTCGTATCGCGCACGGAAAATGTCACTTGCCCCGTTTTCACTCGCGACAGCGCCGCCGTCATCGCCCGCTCATTTTGCTCGGCCGATTGCGCCGGATTGAACGCCAAGAGCGCCGCCAGACCTTGCGGAACCGTTTTCGACGGGATGACGATCACCCGCTGTTCGGAAAGCTCCGCCGCTTGTTTTGCCGCCATCACAATGTTTTTGTTGTTTGGCAGCACAAACACCGTTTCCGCGTTGGCGAGGCGGATGGCGTCAGCGATTTCTTCCGTGCTCGGGTTCATCGTTTGCCCACCTTCAATGATGGCGTGTGCACCGATGCTCCGAAACAGTTCAGCCACGCCAGCGCCCATGGCGACGGCGACGATGCCGTACGGCTTTGCTTCCTCTTTGGCAACGCCAGGAAGCGTTTTTGCCTCCTTGCCGACGATGTTGGCATGTTGTTCGCGCATGTTTTCAATTTTAATATTGATCAAGCTGCCGTAGCGTTGACCGTATGTCAGCACCTCACCCGGCGTTTCCGAATGGATGTGCACCTTAACAAGCTCTTCATCCGCGACAACGAGCAAGGAGTCGCCGAACTGGCTTAACTCGCGGCGGAACGTTTCTTCGGAAAACGGGTGCTCGGCCAGCTTTTCCGGCTCAAAACGGACCATAAATTCCGTACAGTAGCCAAACTCGATCTCATCGGCATGAATATGGCTTTGCGCGCTTTGATGGTGCACCATTTTCACTAGATCGTCCATCCGCGCCTCAGCGCGTGCGGCGCTCACGATTTCTCCTTTCAAAGCAGCAAGAAACCCTTCATAGATGTATACGAGCCCTTGACCGCCGCTGTCGACGACACCGACTTCCTTTAAGATCGGGAGCAATTCGGGTGTGCGCTGCAGCGCCGCTTTCGCCTCGGCGAGCGCCGCTTCCATCACGGCGATCACGTCGCGTTCTTTTTTTGCCACCTCCACCGCCTTGCGCGCCGCTTCTTTGGCAACGGTGAGGATCGTCCCCTCAACCGGCTTCATCACCGCCTTATAGGCTGTGTCCACCCCCGCCTGCAAAGCGGCGGCGAATTCGAAGCTGTTCACCGCTTGTTTGCCTTCGACTGCCTTGGCAAATCCGCGGAACAGCTGCGACAAAATGACGCCGGAATTGCCGCGCGCCCCCATCAACAGCCCTTTTGCCAGCGCCGCGGCGACGTTGCCGATATGGTCGGAGGCATTCGCCTTCACTTCTTTCGCCCCGGACGTCATCGACAAGTTCATGTTTGTTCCTGTATCGCCATCTGGAACCGGAAAGACGTTCAGCGCATCGACCGTCTTGGCGTTGTTCGCCAAATGTGCGGCCCCTTGCTGCACCATATCGGCAAATCGTCTTCCGTCAAGCGTCCTCATTGTCACCGGCTAACTCCTCCTTACTACGGGTTTGACACCCGAACCCCTTGAACGTAAATATTGATCGACTGAACCGCCAGCCCGAGCGTCTGATCGAGCGTGTACTTCACTTTCGACTGCACGTTATGAGCGACTTCGGAAATTTTCGTTCCGTAGCTGACGATGATGTACATATCGATATGTACCTCGCCGTTTTCTTCGCGGACAATAACCCCTTTGGAAAAATTCTCCCGGCGCAAAATTTCCGACAGCCCATCGCGAATTTGGTTTTTCGACGCCATTCCGACAATGCCGTAGCAATCGACGGCAGCTCCCCCCGCGATCATCGCAATGACTTCATTGGCGACTTCGATGCGCCCGTATTTCGTTTGCCATTCGATCGACATGCTCGTTCCCCCTTTGCGTATCTCGCACAGCTACCCCTATTGTACTATAACGCTTTCTGTTTTCAAAGCGCTTCCCGTCCGCCCACTAGTATTATTTAGCCGAAAACTGAAATATATGTCAAGGACAGTTTCTTGAAAGAAAACCGCACGTCTATTGCAATCCCTACAGTTGTATGGTAAATTATAATAGTGTTTTTAGAGGGATGTGAAAGCAAGGAGGGAAAAACGATGGCGAAGTGCTTCATTACCGGCAAGAAGAAATCGTTCGGCAATTCGCGTTCGCATGCCATGAACGCCAGCCGCCGCACATGGAAAGCCAACTTGCAGAAAGTGCGCATTTTAGTTGACGGCAAACCGAAACGCGTTTGGGTTTCGGCGCGCGCGCTGAAATCTGGAAAAGTGAAACGCGTCTAACGTCCTAACGAAAAGAAGCCGCCCAAAAGGTTGCAACCCTCCTTTTGTTCGGCGGCAACAAAAAAGCACCAAAAATGGTGCTTTTTTCTTATCCTTTTTTAAATGCGTTCAACACCGCCCGCACGATTCCGCCTAAAAATCTCGGCAGCTTGATCGTATAAAACTTCATCCCGATTCCCTCCTCACACCGATCATAACGAGCTTCCCGCCATTTCCTTATCCATTATATTCCGTCATAAGCCAAGCGCGACTACGGGCAGCCGGCAAAATCGCTGCTCCTTATCATCATTAATATGCCTTCTGAAAACGAAAAAGTACCGGAAGATTGGATAAGTTCGTTACTAATACATAATGTCGAACCGCGGGAAATATGACAGTTTGTTAGCGGATATTTAAATCCGGTAAGCGTAAGCTCCGCCACCGTTTCGGAAATCGGGATGTATGACACATAGCGGTATCGATCGTCGCGCGCAACCGTATGCACGCCGGGCAGATGGACGGTGAGCACGTTTTGCCGGTCGATGAGTTCAATGGGCCGCCCGGCGTACTTTAACAGCAGCTCAACGTTGCCAAACAAATGGTCAAGCCGCCCGCCGGTCGCCCCAAACAGACGGATGGCCCCATCTGTCTGCCTAACCGCCCAGTCAAGAGCGATCTCCATATCCGTTTTATCTTTTTCCGCCGGCCAAATGTCAAGCTCCGGCAGCATCTCCCTTAGCCGCTTGACCTCCTCTGCCGGCAGCGAATCAAAATCGCCAAACGCCCGCACCGGACGGAGTCCGAAATCCAGCAGCGCTTTCGTACCGCGGTCGACGCCGACCCACTGCACATCGTTCCCATCATACGAGCGCAAATCGGGAAGAAGGTGGCGCGGACCGCCGCCGACAATATGGATCAACACATGCGTTTCCCCCTTTCAGCAAGGGCCGAGGCGGCCATCTTCCGTCCTTTTCTTTGCTCTCATCACCCTGCGGCTCGATAAGATGGCAAAAGCGGCGCTGCCTTTTTGGCTAGTTGGCGCACACTTCGCGAAGCGTGCGAATGGCGGCGGCTCGATCCCGTTCATTGTAGATGGCCGAGCCGGCGACAAGCACGTTCGCCCCGGCTTCCACGCAAAGCGGCGCCGTTTCCGCATTGATGCCGCCGTCGACCTCAATATCGACCTCTTTATTTTGTTCGCTGGCCATCCGGGCGACCTCACGGATTTTTGGCACGACCGCCGGAATGAACGCCTGTCCGCCAAACCCTGGATTGACCGTCATCAACAAGACGAGATCGACATCACCGATCACATGGCGGATCATCTCGACCGGTGTATGCGGATTGAGCACCACCCCGGCTTTGACGCCTTGTTCTTTGATAAAATGAATCGTCCGATGCAAATGCACGCACGCCTCAACATGGACGGAAATCACATCCGCGCCCGCTTTCGCAAACGCCGGAATGTATCGGTCCGGGTCGGCGATCATCAAATGGACGTCAAGCGGCAGCTTCGTCACCGGTCGAATGGCGGCCACGACCGGCGGCCCGAACGTTAAATTCGGCACGAAATGCCCGTCCATGATATCGACGTGAATCCAATCCGCCCCGCCTTCCTCGACCGAACGAATCTCCTCAGCCAGGCGGGCGAAATCGGCTGATAAAATCGATGGCGCAATTCGAATCATGTTCAATACCTCGGCTTTCGTTCTTTCATTTCGGCAACAAAACTAACGTAGTGGTCATAGCGGTACGACGGAATCTCCCCGGCCTCGACCGCCTCACGCACAGCGCATTTCGGCTCGGCGATATGAAGGCAGCCGCGGAACTTGCACCCTTCCCCGTACGTTCGGAATTCAGGAAAATAATGCGGCAATTCGTCAAGCTCGATCTGGTCGAACTCAAGTGCACTAAACCCTGGGGTGTCGGCGACAAGCCCACCGGCGACCTCAAGCAGTTCGACATGGCGGGTCGTATGCTTGCCGCGCCCTAAATGGGTGGAAATGTCGCCCGTTTTCAACCGCAAATCCGGACGGAGCGCGTTTAATAGGGACGATTTGCCGACGCCGGACTGCCCGGCGACGACTGAGACGCGGCCGCGAAGGCGCAACGCCAGTTCATCGAGGCCGCCCTTGGTCACTGCTGACGTTTCAATCACGTCGTAGCCGATGCGCCGGTAATCATGCACGTAGCGGGCAATCTCTTCTTTTGATTCGCCATCCAACAAATCGATTTTGCTGATGACAATGATCGGCGTGATGCGTTTCGATTCAACCAAGACAAGAAAGCGGTCGAGCAGCTTGGCGCTGAAGTCCGGGCTTACAGCCGAAAAGACTAAAATCGCCTGTTCGACGTTGGCAATCGGCGGCCGCACAAGCTCATTTTGCCGCTCGCCAATCTCCAAAATATAGCCTTCCGTTTCGCTCGTCGCCTGAAAAACGACGCGGTCGCCGACGAGCGGCGTCACTTTTTTCTTGCGGAACACACCGCGCCCGCGGCATTGGAACACGCGGCCTTCGGACAGGACGTAATAAAATCCGCTTAACGCCTTAATGATTTGCCCTTCCGCCATAGCCTCACCCCTTTTTTCCGTTATTTTCTGGGTACGGGATCGATCCTTCCTCTTTGACGACATTGTTGACAATGACGCGGTAATAAGCGGTCTCCCCATATGGAATTTCAAACTCGACCATCTCGGTCGCTGGCGCCGTCAGCCGGTATGTTTTGTATGGCGTTGACATATTGTGGGTGGCATCTTGGATGTAAAGCTGGGCTTCAACCATTTGCCCCGGCATCGCCGGTTCATATGGGATCATAATCTCTTTCACTACCGTTTTGGACGGCTTCGGCTCCGGCCCGCGGGAAATGACGACTGTGATGGTTTCCCCTTTTTTTACCCGCTCGTTCGCCGCTGGAGTTTGCGAAATGACAAGCCCTTCTGGCACCTCGTCCGAATACTCGTACTTCACGTCAATGCGCAGCCCTTGATCCGCGCCGTAGTCGCGCACGCTTTTTTCCGTATAGCCAGTCAAATCTTTAACGGTGACCTTCTCCGGCCCGAGGCTGACGGTGAACATCACTTCCGTTTCATCAGGCACGACTTCATCACCGGCGTACGGGTATTGATCCAAAATCGTCCCTTCCGGCTTGTCGCTGTAGCGGCCGCTACGTGTGATGCGGGTAAATCCTTCGGCGCGCAGCTCCTCCTCCGCCGCAGCAATATCATCGCCAATGAAGCTTGGAAATTCGATTTTCTTTTTTCCAATGCTTTTATAAATAATGACGCCGGCACCTTTCTTCACCGTCATGCCGGCTTCTGGATCGGTGCGCACGACTTTTCCTTCTTCGATTTGATCATCTTCTACATCGATCGTATCTTTGATTTCCAAACCGAGCGACGACAGCTGTTCAACAGCGTCATCATAGTTTTTGTTGACCACGTTCGGCATCGTCACTTCTTTTGGAAAAATGAGGTCCGGAATCCATGTGACCGCGCTGATGCCGGCAGCTCCAATGAACAGCAAGGCAGCCACAAGCCAGGCAATCCATACCCGTTTCCGCTTCGGTTTCGGTTCGCCCGTCGTATGAACCGGTTCGCTCGTTTTTTCCTCGTACACAAGCGTCTCTTGCTCCAACGCCGCGCTTTCCGCATGTTTGATCATCGGAATGGCTTTCGTCGCTTCCTCATCGTCATCGGGTATGGTAAATTTCGGCTCATTGCGCCGCCTTGGATCCAGCGCTGTCCGAATGTCCTCGTTCATTTCGCGCGCGGATTGGTAGCGGTAAAACGGGTCTTTCGCCGTCGCTTTTAAAATAATGTTTTCCACACTTTGCGGGATGTCCGGATTCCACGCCTTCGGCGACGGCGTTTCCGCCTGCAAGTGCTTCAACACGATCGAAACGGCTGATTCGCCGGAAAACGGCAGCCGACCGGTGACGAGTTCAAACATGACAATGCCGAGTGAATAAATGTCTGATTTTTCAGTAGCGATGCCCCCGCGCGCCTGCTCCGGCGACAAATAATGAACCGAACCGAGCACCGAGTTGGTCTGCGTGATCGTCGTGCCGCTCATCGCCACAGCGATGCCGAAGTCGGTCACTTTCACATTGCCGTGCTCATCAAGCAAAATGTTTTGCGGTTTAATGTCGCGATGGATGATGCCGTTCTCATGGGCATGGGCGATCGCTGATGTCAGCTGGTCCATGATGCCAAGCGCCCGTTCGACCGGAAGCGGAGCGTGCTGCTGGATGTATTGCTTCAGCGTCGCGCCGCGCACATATTCCATGACGATGTAATAGACGCCTTCCTCTTCGCCGACGTCATAAATGGAGACGATATGTTCATGGTTTAAGCTCGTCGCCGCTTGCGCCTCGCGGCGGAACCGTTTGATGAACTGATCATCATTGGCAAAATCAAGGCGGAGCACTTTGACAGCAACATCGCGTTCCAAAATCATATCACGGGCCAAATACACGTTGGCCATGCCGCCGCCGCCGATGAGGCTGATGATTTTATAGCGGTCATTCAATCGCTTTCCAATGAGCACGCCGATCACCCACCTTCACGTTCCGCTGAAACATCGATGACCGCCAGCGAAATGTTGTCTTCTCCGCCCCGCCCGTTGGCGAGCTGGATAAGCGCCTCCGCCTTCTCTTCCAGCGTGCCGGCACCCGTCAAAATATGTATCATGTCCGCTTCCGGCACTTTATTGGACAACCCGTCCGAACATAACAACAACATGTCGCCCTCGTCGAGCGCCACTGTTTTCACGTCGATTTTCACCGCCGGTTCCGTGCCAAGCGCCCGCAACAGCACGTTTTTGCGCGGATGATGCTCAGCCGCTTCTTTCGAAAGTTGCCCGCTTTTGACGAGCTCATTGACCAACGAATGGTCGTCGGTCAGCTGCTGAATTCCGCTTTTGTTGAGCACGTAGCAACGGCTGTCGCCGATATGGGCAACCGTCGCAAACGAATTAGCGCAAACGGCGGCGACGACCGTCGTCCCCATTCCTTGACATTCCGGGTGGGAACAGGCATGGCGAAACAGTTGTTCGTTCGCCGCCGCAATTTGCGTCTTGAGCCATTGCTCCGCCTCAGCCGGTGAAGCAAGGCTACTCTCTTTCTCCCATCGCTCCTGCAAATACGCCACCGCCATGGAACTGGCCACATCACCGGCGCGATGGCCGCCCATCCCGTCAGCGACGACCGCTAAATATTGGCCGCTTTGATTGACAAATACGCCGCCGCTGTCTTCGTTATGTTCGCGAATTTGGCCGATGTCAGTTCGGAAAACGGCTCGCATCCGATTCACCTCGTCTCCTCTTTTCGCTCCTTCGCGCGAAGCTGTCCGCAGGCGGCATCGATGTCGTGTCCATGTTCGCGGCGAATGGTGACATTGATTCCATGTTTTTTCAACGCCCGTTCAAAGGCGAAAATTTGGCTGCGCGGCGTGCGCACATAGTTGCGCTCCGGCACGTAGTTAACCGGAATCAAATTCACATGGCATTTCAGCCCTTTAATCAGCTCGGCCAACTGCTCGGCGTGCTCAAGCTGGTCGTTCACCCCGCCGAACAATCCGTATTCAAACGTCACGCGCCGGCCGGTTTTTTCAATGTAATACCGAACCGCCTCCATCAACTTGGGCAGCGGGTACGCTTTATTGATCGGCATGAGTTTCGTCCGCAGCTCATTCGTCGGTGCATGCAACGAAATGGCGAAGTTGATTTGCATTCCTTCATCGGCAAATTGGTAAATTTTTGGGATGATGCCGCTGGTGGAAACGGTGATATGGCGGGCGCCAATGTTCAACCCTTTTGGGTGATTGACGATGCGCAAAAACTTGATGAGCGCATCGTAGTTGTCGAACGGCTCGCCGATGCCCATGACGACGATGCTGCTGACGCGTTCATTCGTGTCATCGAGCGCCTTTTGCACTTGCACGACTTGGGCGACGATCTCGCCCGCCTCTAAATGACGCTTCAGTCCGCCGAGCGTCGAAGCGCAAAACGTGCAGCCGATGCGGCAGCCGACTTGCGTCGTGACGCACACCGAATTGCCGTAGTTATGACGCATGAGCACCGTCTCGATCGAATAGCCGTCATGGAGCTCAAACAAAAATTTGATCGTTCCGTCTTTAGACGTTTGTTTGACCACGGTTTTCAACGTCGTGATCGAAAACGATGACGCTAGCTGTTCGCGCAGCCGCTTCGGCAAATTCGTCATGTCGGCAAAATCGGTGACACGGTTTTGATACAGCCACTCGTAAATTTGCGTGGCCCGAAACGGCTTTTCGCCTTGAGCGACAAGCCATTCCTTCAATTCGTCTAGCGTGAGCGAATAAATCGATGGCAACGGAGGCTGCGTTTCGCCGACAGAGCGGCGGGCAGCCGGACGAACCATTTCCATGCTTTTACACCTTCTTTCGCAGTCGGGCGATAAAAAACCCGTCAGAGTCAAAATGATGCGGCAAAAGCTGCAACATGCCGCCTTTCACATGCGGCCGCACCGGTTCCGGCATCCGTTCGGCAAGGCTGGCGTCGAGGAAAAAGTCCGGATGATCCGCTAAAAAGCGGGCGATGGCTTCTTCATTTTCCTCGCGCTCCACCGTGCATGTGCTGTAGACAAGCGTACCGCCTTTTTTCAAAAGCGGGGCGGCCGCCCGCAAAATGGCTTGCTGAATCTCGACAAGCGCGGCGATGGCGTCTTTCCCTTTCGTATATTTGATCTCCGGTTTGCGGCGAATGACGCCGAATCCAGTGCACGGCGCATCGACCAAAACGCGGTCAAACGATTCCGGGGCAAACCGCTCGCCGAGCCGGCGGCTGTCAAGGGCGAGCGTCGCAACGTTGTCAAGCCCGAGCCGCTTGGCCTGCTGTTCGATCATCATTACCTTACGTTCGTGGATATCAACAGCAACGACCTCGCCGCGCCCGTCCATCCGCTCGGCGATATGGGTCGTTTTCCCGCCCGGCGCCGCGCAGCAGTCAAGCACCCGCTCGCCGGGGGCTGGGTCGAGCGCTCGAGCGACAAGCATTGAGCTTTCATCTTGAATCGTCAGCCAACCGGCGCGAAACGTCTCCGTATGAGCCAAATTCCCTTTTTCCGCCCGGATGGCCTCCGGAGCGACATGGCCAGGGATTGCCTGCATCCCTTCAGCGCGTAGCCGCTCAAGCGCTTCTTCGACAGTCGCACGCAGCCGGTTGACGCGGGCCGTTGATTGCGGCGGGCGCAAATTCGTCTCGCACATGCGCGCCGCTTCTTCATAACCATATTGCTGGATCCAGCGCCGAACGAGCCACTCGGGATGGCTGGTGGCAAGGGCGAGCCGCTTGCCCGCGTCATCAACCGCCTCGATCGACGGCAGCCCCTCGCGGCCGATGGCCCGCAATACGCCGTTGACAAGTGAAGCAATGCCGCGATGGCCGCGCCGTTTGGCGATTTCAACCGCTTCAAAGACGGCGGCGCGGTCGGGAACACGATCCAAATACACCATTTGATACAGCGTCAACCGAAGAAGCACGCGCACCCACGGCTCAAGCCGGCGCGCCTTGCGCAAAAACGGCGCCAAATAATAATCGAGCGTGTCGCGCCGTTGCACCGTGCCGTAGACAATCTCGGTCAACAGCGCCGCATCGCGCCCGTCAAGGCGTCCTTTTTGAATGGCTTCGTTTAATTGCAAATGACTGTACGCTCCTTTTTGTTCAATGGCTAACAGCGTATCTAAAGCAAGTTCACGTACGTTCATGATCCTCTCCTAGCTTCATGCCGACCGCCAGCCGGCTGCCGGCGCCGCGCAAAAATTCGCCCGCCGCCATCCGTTTTTTTCCGGCCGGCTGCAATTCGGTGATGCGAATGGCTGTCTCATTGCCGGTGGCCACGACAATGCCGTTTTCCTCGAGCGCCAAAATCGTGCCCGGCGGCGCCGAACGGGGCGCCGGCACTTTTTCACCCCACCAAACCTTCCAAATGTGCCCATCCTGCGTTGTATACGTGACCGGCCACGGATGGAAGGCGCGAATATGGTTGTAAATGGCTTCGCCGGGCTGCGTCCAATCGATCCGCTCCTGCTCGCGGCGAATGTTCGGCGCATACGTCGCTTTCTCCTCATCTTGCGGAACGGGCGCAATGTTTCCTTCCAATAAAAGTGGAAGCGTTTCTGATAGTAGTTTAGCCCCGGCGGCGCTCAATTTATCATGGAGCGTGCCGACCGTATCCGTTTCGGCAATCGGCACTTCGACTTGCGCTAACATGTCGCCGGCGTCCAACCGCTCCACCATATACATGATCGTGACGCCCGTTTTCGTTTTCCCTTGCCAAATGGCGTAATGGATCGGCGCCCCGCCGCGCAGCTCGGGCAGAAGCGAGGCATGGACGTTGATGCAGCCGTATTTTGGTGCATCAAGCAGCGCTTTCGGCAAAATTTGCCCGAACGCAGCCGTGACAATCAAATCGGGCGCAAACGCCAGCACTTGTTCGTATTGCTCCGGCTCGCGAATTTTTGTCGGCTGAAGCACCGGGATGCCGCGGCGCTCCGCTTCCACTTTCACCGGGGGCGGAACGGGCTCGCGCTTCCGCCCTTTTGGCTTATCCGGCTGGGTGACGACCGCTGCAACATGATAACCGTCATCAAGCAGCTGGCGCAAAATCGGCACGGCAAAGTCAGGTGTTCCCATAAACACAATGTTCGTCATTGGCATCTATCCTTCCAATTCTTCAAGATCGCAATATCGAATCACTTTCGACGTAAACAGCACGCCGTGCAAATGGTCGATTTCATGCTGCAGGGCGCGCGCCAAAAAACCGGTCGCGGAAAGCGTAAACGGGCGGCCGCGCCGGTTTTGCGCCCGCACTTTCACAAATTTCGCGCGCGGCACTTCGCCAAACAAACCAGGAAAGCTCAAACAGCCTTCAACATCCACTTGTTCGCCGCGCGCCTCGATCACGACCGGGTTGATGAGCTCAATGCGTCCGTGCTCATCTCCGACATCAACGACCGCAACCTGTTCCGCGACGCCGATTTGCGGGGCAGCTAGGCCCACCCCGTCAGCGGCAAGCATCGTTTCATACATATCGTCAAGCAGCCGCCCGAGCCGACGGTCAAATATCGTCACCGGCGCGCACGGCTGTTCCAAAATTGGATTTGGATGCATCACAATCGACAAAACGGCCAATGTCATTCCTCCATCTTCACATCATCATATACGGATTCGTGTCGACCGTAATCGTCACTCCGCCATGGGCGGCATCGGCTTGGTAGCGGTCGATGACCGCCTTGAGCGCCGCGGTCAAATTCGGCTCCCGTTTGTATTTTATCATGCATTGGTAGCGATATCTATCGTGAAGACGGGCGATTGGCGAGGCAACCGGGCCGAGAACGACCGCTTCGTGCGACAGATGCTTGCGCAAATAGGCGGCGATCTTTTCCGCCGCTTTGGCCGCAGCCGGCGCCTCTTCGTGGGCGGCGGTAATGAGCGTCAAATAATAGTACGGCGGATAGCCGTGCGCTTTGCGCAGCGCCATCTCCCGCTGGTAAAAGGCGCGGTAGTCGTGGCGGGCGGCCAGTTCAATGCTGTAGTGGTCAGGCGTATACGTCTGAATGATGACTTCGCCGGGCAGCTCGTGCCGCCCGGCGCGCCCGCTCACTTGCGTCAACAGCTGGAACGTTTTTTCCGCGGCGCGGAAATCGGGCAAATGAAGCATCGTGTCGGCCGCCAGCACACCAACAAGCGTGACGTTCGGAAAATCAAGTCCTTTGGCGATCATTTGCGTGCCGAGCAAAATATCGGCTTCCTTGGCGGCAAAACGGGAAAGCAGCTCTTCATGCGCCCCTTTGCGGCCGGTCGTGTCGACATCCATGCGGATGACGCGCGCTTTCGGCAGCAACCTCGTCAGTTCTTCTTCCACTTTTTGCGTGCCGGTCCCGAAAAAGCGGATGTGTTCGCTTCCGCACGATGGACAGCGAGGGACAAGCGGCTCTTCATGCCCGCAATAATGGCATTTCATCCGCTCGCCGGCGCGATGGTACGTCAACGAAATGTCGCAGTGCGGACAGCGGATGACATAGCCGCAGCTGCGGCACATGACAAACGTCGAATAACCGCGTCGATTCAACAGCAACACTGCCTGCTCGCCGCGCTCAAGCCGGCGGCGCAATTCGTCAAGCAACCGGCGTGAAAACATCGAACGGTTGCCGCTTCGCAGCTCCTCGCGCATATCGACGACATGAACGTCCGGCAGGCCGCGGTCGCTGATGCGCTCCGGCAGCTCGAGCAGCTCGTACACCCCTTTGGCGGCGCGGGCGAACGTCTCAAGCGAGGGGTGGCGCTGCCAAGCACGACCGGGCAGCTGTGGCGGCGAGCGCGGTAAATGGCGACATCGCGCGCATGATAGCGCGGCATTTCTTCTTGCTTGTAGCTCGTCTCATGCTCCTCATCGATGATGATCATCCCTAAGTTTTCAAATGGGGCAAACACAGCCGAACGCGCACCGACGACAAGCTGCACTTCTTTCCGGTGAATTTTCCGCCATTCGTCATATTTTTCGCCGACCGACAGCCCGCTGTGAAGCACCGCTACTTTCGAGCCGAACCGGCTTTTGAAGCGCTCGACCATTTGCGGCGTCAGCGAAATTTCCGGCACGAGAACGATCGCTTCCTTTCCTTGGCGCAACGCTTCATCAATCGCCTGCATATACACTTCCGTCTTCCCGCTGCCGGTGACGCCATACAGCAAAAACGTGCGATGCTCCCCAGCGCGCACCGAAGCGGCGATCTTCGCCAACGCCGCCTCTTGCGCCTGGGTGAGCGCCGGCGGCTCGCTCGGCTGAAACGTGCGATGCTCGTACGGGTCGCGGTACACCTCGACATCGTTCAGCACCACAAATCCTTTGTCGACGAGCGCTTTCAGCGGCGCTGAGGAGACGCCAAGCACCGCTTGCAGTTCGGCAACCGACGCCGCCTTCCCTTTTTCAAGCAAAAATGAAAGCACCTCTTTTTGTCTTGCCGGCAGCGACCCGAGCTCCTGTTTCGCCTGTTCCGATGGAATGGCAAGAGCGGCGTGCTTCACCGTTTTCTTGCCCGCTTTTTCTTTCACCTTGTAGACCGCCTCGAGCACGCCCTGCTGCACCGCTTTTTGCGCCGCCCGCCATAAACCGGCCGCCTCAACCTCTTTCCAAGCGGCTTCCGTCCGCCCGGCAAACAGCGGCTTTACCTCATCCGGCAACCTCTCTCTCTTCTCTTCATCTGTCAAACGGAGCGTTTTTTCATATTTCGCCCGCATCGCTGCCGGCAGCATCGCCTGGTACGCCGAAATGGCAAAACAAAGCGTCGTTTCCGTTAAATAGCGGCCAAGATCAAGCAGCTCTTCGTTTAACACCGGCACGACATCAAGCACATGCTCAATCGGTTTCAGTTGTTTGATGTCGGAATGGTCTTTCACATCAACGACAAACCCTTGCAAACGCCGCGCCCCAAACGGCACCGTCACCCGCATGCCCGGCTGGATGATGCCTTGCCAGCGTTCCGGAATCAAATAATCAAACGGGCGGTCCGTCTGCCGGGACGGGACATCGACAATCACGGATGCTACTTTCATCGAATCGCCTCGATATACGCGTGAATTTCTTTTAAAATTTCCTCGGCCGCCTCGCGTTTCGTCATGAGCGGCAGCGGCCGAACGACGCCGTCGCGGCGGAAGATGGTGACGATGTTCGTATCGCCGGCAAACCCTGCCCCTTCTTCGGTGACATTGTTGGCGACGACCATATCAAGCCGCTTTTCTTCAAGCTTTTTTAACGCATACTGTTCAAGGTTGTCCGTCTCAGCGGCAAATCCAACTAAAATCTGTCCCGTTTTCCGCTCACCAAGCGCTTTCAAGATGTCCACCGTCCGCTCCATCTCCACCACATAATCACCCGGTTGCTTTTTGATTTTGGACGCCGCCACATATTTCGGCCGATAATCGGCGACCGCCGCCGCCTTGATCACGATGTCCGTTTCCGCAAACCGAGCCATCACCGCTTCATACATCTCTTCCGCCGATTCAACCGCCACCGTCTCGACGCCATCGGGCGAAGAAAGCGCCGTCGGTCCGGAGACAAGCGTCACCGAAGCGCCGAAGCGGGCCGCCGCTTCGGCGATGGCGTAGCCCATTTTGCCGCTCGAATAGTTGGAGAAATAGCGGACTGGATCAAGCCTCTCCCGCGTCGGCCCAGCGGTGACAAGCACACGCTTCCCGCGAAACAGCGGCGGATCACCGGCAAAAAAGCGCTCGATATGGGCGATGATGTTCTCCGGCTCCTCCAGCCGCCCTTTGCCGATGTAGCCGCACGCCAAATAGCCTTCCGACGGCTCGATGAACCGGTAGCCGAATTGGCAGAGCCGCTCAATGTTCGCCTGGACGGCCGGATGCTCATACATATGGACGTTCATCGCCGGAGCAATCCAGACGGGCGCTTTCGTCGCCAAAATCGTCGTCGTCACCATATTGTCGGCGATGCCGGCGGCCAGCTTCGCCATCGTATTGGCCGTCGCCGGTGCGACCAAAACGAGATCCGCCCAGTCCGCCAAATCGATATGGGCGATGACAGCCGGATCGTTTTCGGCAAACGTATCGACATACACTTCCTGGCGCGACAATGCTTGAAACGTGAGCGGTGTAATGAACTGGCACGCCCCTTCTGTCATGATCACTTTTACTTCAGCGCCGCGCTGGACGAGCTGGCTGGTGAGCGCCGCCGCCTTGTACGCCGCCACCCCCCCGGTCACACAAAGCAAAATATGTTTTCCCTTGATCATGTTGGCCACCCCCCGACATTGAAAAAAATAACAACCTAAAGCTAGGTTGTTATTTTTCCTCCTCCACTAATTCGACCTTGTCACCGGCAATTTCCTCGAGCGCCTGGCCGACAAATTTTTTCGACACCGGCTTTTTCACCATCAGCTCCGCACCGTCCTGCAGCTCGCGCGCCCGTTTGGCCACCACCGTGACGAGCTTGTATTTCGAATCGACTTTTTGCATCAGCAAATCGATGGAAGGATACAGCATCGTCATTCCACCCCCAACATCCGTTTATATCGCTCGGCGACGCGTTCGCGCCGGCAATGTTCGGCGATGACGATCGCCTTGATCCGCTCGCAGGCGAGCTCCACTTCATCATTTTCCACGACATAGTCGTACTCGTCCATCATTTCAAGCTCCTCTTTCGCCGCCCGCAGCCGATTTTCAATCAGCTCTTTCGACTCGGTGCCGCGTCCCATGATCCGCTTTTCAAGCTCCGTGAGGCTTGGCGGAGCAAGGAAAATGAAGAGCGCCTCTGGAAACGCCCGCCGTACTTTCATCGCTCCCTGCACTTCGATCTCTAAAAACACATCTTTCCCTTCGGCAAGCGTCTTCTCCACGTAGTCGATCGGCGTGCCATAGTAGTTGCCGACGTATTCCGCCCACTCGAGCAGCTTGTTTTCCCGAATCATTTGTTCAAACTGCTCGCGCGTGCGGAAGAAGTAGTCGACGCCTTCCACTTCGCCTTCGCGCGGCTTGCGCGTCGTGACCGACACCGAATAATGAAGATTGATGTCCGGCTGCGAAAACAGCGCCTTGCGCACCGTTCCTTTGCCAACGCCAGACGGACCCGACATGACGATCAACAACCCACGTTCGTTCTTCAACGCCCAAAACCCTACCCTTCCTCGGAGAAATCGTCGCTTCCATATAAGCGGTTCGCCACCGTTTCCGGCTGCACGGACGACAAAATGACGTGATCGCTGTCCATAATGATGACGGCGCGCGTCCTCCGCCCGTGCGTCGCGTCAACAAGCTTGCCGCTTTCGCGCGCATCTTGAATGATTCGTTTGATCGGCGCCGAATCAGGGCTGACAATCGTAATGATGCGGGCGGCTGACACCATGTTTCCGTACCCGATATTGATAAATTTCATCATCATGACACGCCCACCTGCCATATCCGATATTGTTGCCGCCAATAAGTCGTTTTAAACAGTTATTCCACGTTTTGCACTTGCTCGCGCATTTTCTCAAGCACGCTTTTCATCTCAACGACTTGCGCGGCAATCAGGCTGTCGTTTGCCTTGGCGCCGATCGTGTTGACTTCCCGGTTCAACTCTTGCACCAAAAAGTCCAGCTTCCTCCCGATCGGTTCGTCCATTTCTAAGGCGTCTGCCATTTGCGCCAAATGGCTGCGGATGCGTTTCAATTCCTCATGAATGTCCGCCTTTTCGGCAAACACCGCCACTTCTGTGAGCAGGCGCGCCTCATCGACCGGAGCGGGCGCCCATTCGCGCAGGCGGCGCGCAAGCCGCTCGCGGTATTGTTCAATAACAAGCGGCGCCCGCTGTTCAATGGCTTCCACCCCGGCTTCGACTTCATGAAGACGGGCGCGCAAATCCGCGGCAAGCGCCTCCCCTTCGCGCCGGCGCATGGCAACAAGTGCCTTTGCCGCTTCATCGACAGCGGTCAAAAGCAGCGGCTCGACCTCCTCGTTCGCTCCTTCCTCTTCCACCACTTCGACGGCCCCATCAAGCCGAAGCAGCTCGGCCGCCGTCACGCTGCCGTCAATGGCAAATCGCTTTGCGGCTTCCTGCACTCCGGCCCAATACTGGCCAAGCAAATCCCAATCGATATGTACGCTCCGTTTCACAAGCCCTTCTCCGGCGATCGTGACGAACACTTCCACTTTTCCGCGCCGCACGTACGGCAAAATTGCTTTCTTTATTTTATCCTCAAACACGAGCCATTGTCTAGGGAGGCGAATGGAAATTTCGCAAAACCGGTGGTTGACCGATTTCATTTCCACCGCCACCATCAAACGATCCGTTTTTTTTGTGCTTGCGCCGAAGCCGGTCATGCTGTAAACCATATCATCACATCCGTCGTTGCCTTGATGAAAAAGAAAAGGTCATAGAGCGTTCCTCTATCACCCTTTTTATTATAACATATCCATCCTTTTATTTTCTCGTAAAAAGCGAGCCTGCAAACAAAAATGTCGGCAAGGCGGACAAGCCAATGATGAGCAGCCAATCGACTGTTGCGAGCGGCTTCGTATGGAACACTGCGGCAAGCGGTGGGTAATAGATGACGACAATGAGCAAAAGCAGCGACACGATCACCGCCGCGACAAGGTATATGTTCCCGAACGGACTGCGGTCAAAAACCGAATGGTCGCAACGGCAGTCGAACACATGGATCAATTGGGCCAACACAAGCGTCGCAAACGCCGCCGTCTGGGCGTAAACGAGATCCTCGCCGCTCCGTTCATAGGCGGTCAGAAACGCAGCCAGCGTAACAACGCCGATCAAAAAGCCGCGGCTTACGATTTTCCAGCCGAGCCCGCGGGCGAACACCCCTTCATCGGGACGGCGCGGCGGCCGCTTCATCACGTTTTCTTCTGGTTGGTCGAGCCCGAGCGCCATGGCTGGCAAACCATCGGTGACAAGATTGACCCATAAAATTTGAATCGGCACGAGCGGCAGCGGCAAGGCAAGCAGCATCGCAAACAACATGACGAGAATTTCCCCGACGTTCGAGGCAAGCAAGTAGCGGATAAACTTGCGAATGTTTTCGTAAATGTTGCGCCCCTCTTCGATCGCGGCCTCAATCGTCGCAAAGTTGTCATCCAACAAAACGAGCGACGCCGCCTCTTTCGCCACCTCTGTCCCCGACCGGCCCATGGCGACGCCAATATCGGCTGCTTTCAGAGCGGGCGCATCGTTCACCCCGTCGCCGGTCATGGCAACAATATGGCCGCGACGCTTGAGGGCGTTGACAATTTTTAACTTATGCTCCGGAGCGACGCGGGCAAACACGTAAATCTCATCAACTACGCGTTCGAGCTCATCGACCGACAGCTTCGACAACGCCGCACCATCCATCACTTTTCCGCCAGGCGGCAGCACGCCAAGCTGTTTGGCGATGGCGGTGGCTGTCAACACATGATCGCCGGTGATCATCACCGTTTTCATGCCTGCCTCTTTGCATCGCGCCACTGCTTGCTTCACCTCAGGGCGCGGCGGATCGATCATGCCGGCGACGCCGAGGAACCGAAGCTTTGTCTCCGCATCCTTCTCCGACTCGATCCGTTCCGTTTCCGCAAGCAGCCGATACGCGACGGCGATCGTGCGCAAGGCGGAAGACGCCATCTGGCGAATCGCCTTCTCGATCGTTTCTTTCCACGCCGGGGTCAGCATCTGCTCGCGGCCGTTCCATTCAAGGCGGTCCGCCCGCTCAAGCAGCACATCGGGCGCCCCTTTCGTCACGACAAACCGACGGCCGTTTCGGTCGCGGACGATCACCGTCATCATTTTCCGCTCGGAATCAAACGGAAACTCCTGTTCGATCGTGTACTCACGCAAAAGCATTCCTTTCGCCAATCCAGCTTTGGCCGCCGCGACCAGCAGCGCTCCTTCCGTCGGATCGCCGTCGACGTAACGCCGGCCGTTTTCCTCTTTCAACTCCGAACTATTGCAAAGCACCCCCATTGTCAACAGGCGAG
Source organism: Geobacillus sp. PLS 41 (assembly GCF_056494105.1). Lineage (NCBI taxonomy): Bacteria > Bacillati > Bacillota > Bacilli > Caryophanales > Anoxybacillaceae > Geobacillus > Geobacillus sp. PLS 41. Next base: position 2,924,121 of record NZ_CM151395.1, read on the forward strand.
CGAGCTGGGGAACGCGGTTCGGATCAACCGTCCGGCCGCGTTCAGAAAACTCGCCATCCGTTTCAAGACCAACGCCGCTTACCGCAAATGTCCGCCCGCCTGCCCATACTTGCGTGACGGTCATCATGTTTTCCGTCATCGTCCCCGTTTTGTCGGAACAAATGACCGAAGCGCAGCCGAGCGTTTCCACCGCCGGAAGCTTGCGGACGATGGCGTTTCGTTTGATCATCCGCTGCACGCCAAGCGCCAAGACGACCGTCACAATGGCCGGCAACCCCTCCGGAATGGCGGCGACCGCGAGCGACACACCAGCCAAAAACATTTCATACAGGTCGTGCCCTTGAATGACACCTACGGCCACGACCGCTGCCGTCAGCGCCAATGCGACGACAAGCAAAATTTTCCCAAGCTGCTCGAGCCGGCGCTGGAGCGGGGTTGCCCCCGCATCCGCCTCTTCGAGCATCGTTGCGATTTGTCCCATCGCTGTTTTCATCCCAGTGGCGATGACAATCCCGACCCCATTCCCTCTTGTCACGAGCGTCCCCATAAACGCCATATTGTGCAAATCGCCCAACGACGCCTGTGCTGTATGAAGCGGGGCGGCGGATTTGGCCACCGGCACTGATTCGCCCGTCAGCGCCGACTCCTCGATTTCCAGGCCGGCCGCCTCAATCAAGCGGATGTCGGCCCCGACCCGGTCGCCGCTTGCAAGTCTCACCACATCGCCGACAACAAGCTCGCGCGTGGGGACTTTCACCCACTCCCCGCCGCGCAACACAACCGCTTGCGGAGCGGACAACCGTTTTAAGGCGGCAAGCGACTTTTCCGCCCGCCGCTCCTGGATAAACCCCAGGATGGCGTTCATGATCACGATGACGACAATCGCCACCGCATCCACATACTCGCCTAAAAACGCGGAAATCACCGTCGCCAAAAGCAACACAAGCACCATAAAATCTTGAAACTGGCGAAAAAAGACAACGATGGCCGACTCCTTCTTCCCTTCCGCCAGCTCGTTGTACCCGAACTGCCGCAGCCGTTTTTCCGCCTCCGCCGCAGTAAGCCCGGTCTTGACATTCGTCTTCGTCTCGTGCGCGACATCGCTTGCCGCGAGCGTATGCCATTGCATCTGTCTCCCTCCGTCCTTCCATTTTTTTCGCACGCCGTTCCCGCTTCTCTATGCTTATTCATACATGTCCCAAAAAATGATAGTCCCCGCCATGATGTTTAGCGACACAAACATAAGGAGTCGTGGGGCCCTTTGCCACGCCATCTCCCCCATAAGGGAAAAAATCGTGTCAAAAAAGCGGGCCTCCCCATTTTATGCAACATGTTCGTCGGGCATCTTCGTCCGTCTTCAGGTAATATTCAAAGAAATGTTCAAAACGGCGGGTCGTATGGTAAGATCGAAATAGCAAACAAACGAAATAGAAAGGTGTTTTCCATGTCCTTTGACGGAGTGTTTACGTACGCCATTGTCGGTGAACTCGAAGAGGCGCTTGCGGGCGGGCGGATCACGAAAATCCACCAGCCGTCGGCGTATGAGATCGTGCTGCTTGTGCGCGCCCGGGGCCATAACCATAAAGTGATGCTGTCGGCGCATCCGACGTACGCCCGCGTCCATTTGACAAACGAAACGTACAACAACCCATCCGAGCCGCCGATGTTTTGCATGCGGCTGCGCAAACAGTTGGAAGGAAGCGTCATCGAAGCGGTCCGCCAAGTCGATTTTGACCGCATCATCGTCATGGACACAAAAGGCCGCGACGAACTCGGCGACGTGCAGACAAAGCGGCTCATCATTGAAGTGATGGGCCGCCATAGCAACATCATCCTCGTTGATGCATCGACCGACACGATCATCGACAGCTTGAAACATTTGCCGCCGTCGGTCAACCGCTACCGGACGGTGCTTCCCGGGCATCCGTACGTCGCCCCACCGACGCACGGCAAGCTGAACCCGCTTGAGGCGACGGAAGAAATGGTGCTGAAAAAAATCGACTTTCACGCCGGCAAGCTCGCCCATCAGCTTGTTTCCGCCTTCAGCGGCATTTCGCCGCTATTTGCCAATGAGGCGGTGTTCCGCGCTGGACTCGCCAACCGGACGACGCTGCCGAAAAGCTTCCTCGCACTCATCGATGACGTTCGGCACCGCCGCTTTGCCCCGATGATGTACACGAACGGGGAAAAAGAATGGTTTTACGTTTTGCCGCTTAAGCACTTAAAAATCGAAGGCCAACCGTTTGCGAGTGCAAGCGAGCTATTGGACCGCTTTTATTTCGGCAAGGCCGAGCGCGACCGCGTCAAGCAGCAAGCTCATGACATCGAGCGTCTCATGGCGAACGAAAAGGCGAAAAACGAGAAAAAGCTCCTAAAGCTCGAACAGACGCTCGAAGAAGCAAAGAAAGCCGACGTTTATCGACTGTACGGCGAACTGCTCACCGCCCATTTGTACGCCATAAAGCGCGGCATGACGGAAATCGAGGTCGCAAACTACTACGACGAAAACGGAGGCACCATCACCATTCCGCTCGACCCGCAAAAATCGCCGTCCGAGAACGCGCAACAGTACTTTCAAAAATACCAAAAAGCGAAAAACTCGTTCGCCGTCGTTCAAGAACAAATCGAGCGGACGAAAGAAGACATCGCCTATTGCGACACGATTTTAAGCCAGCTTGAAACCGCCTCGCCGAAAGATGTCGAGGAAATCCGCGACGAGCTCATTGAACAAGGCTATTTGCGCCCGCGCGCGGCGAAAGGAGCAAAAAAGCGCAAACCAACCGCACCCGAGCTTGACCGCTACGTCGCAAGCGACGGCACGGAAATACTCGTTGGCAAAAACAACAAACAAAACGATTATCTCACGACAAAGCTGGCCCATAAGGACGATGTTTGGCTGCATGTGAAAAACATTCCCGGCTCGCACGTCGTCATCCGGAACAAGCAGCCGTCTGACGAGACGCTCTTGGAAGCGGCGAATCTTGCCGCCTACTTCAGCAAGGCCCGCCACTCCGGCTCCGTGCCTGTCGACTACACGCGCATCCGCTATGTAAAAAAACCGAGCGGCGCCAAGCCGGGATTTGTCATTTACGAAAACGAGCAAACGCTCTACGTCACACCGGATGAAGAACTCGTCCGCACCATGAAACAGAGGCAAAAAGAACAAGCGGCGAAACCATCGTAAACGCGCCCCAATGGCCGCCCAACACGGCATCGGGCGATCCGCGCGAACTCCCGCAAACCGAAACGGTCTAGTGCCGCATAAAAGACAGCGGGCTGTCTGTAAGACCAGCTGCATTGGCCTTACGGACAGCCCGCTTTGCAAACTTGTCGAGTCAACCACAAGCCGCCATCACGAATGCAACTCCATGCACGTCTGCCATCCGTCTCAACGAAACATATCCTCAAGAGCCACTTGAAGCCCAGGAAAGCATGCCGACTGCACCACACCCGTTCCCGCTTTCACATCCGCCTGCTCATACAGTCCTTCCTCGTTCAGCGTATAGACGGTAATCGCCTCTTTCATCGGATTGACGATCCAATACTCTTTCACATCGTACGCCATATACAAATTGAATTTGGTCACTAAATCGTGCGCCTGGTTGGAAGGGCTCAAGATCTCAACGATAAGAGTAGGCACGCCGACATACTTCGTTTCCGTAAACCCTTTTGAATCGCAAATAACGCTTAAATCCGGAATGACGACTTTGCGATCGGGAAACTTGTCGCTAGCCAGTTCAATATCGGTCGGCGCCGCAAACACGTTGCACGGCTTCCCACGAAAATAAAGGCCCAATTCGGTATGAAGGTTGCTCGAAACAAGCTGATGCTTGATGCTTGGCGACGGAGCCATATACACAGCGCCATCAATATATTCAAGCCACTCATCGCTTTGTTCCCGCAACGCCCAATATTGCTCGTACGACACATTGGAAAACCGAGGCAAGGACATCGGCATCTTCTCCTTTGTCGCTTACATATTCCCCAAAAGAAGAACGCAACAGCCGTAATGGCCGGCTATTCCTCAAGCATCTTATCCAGCTTCTTATCAAAAGTATACACTTGATATCCCTTCACTTTGTTATAGGCGTATAAAAGGGTATCGACAAAGTCCAAGCGCCTTTTGCCAAACAGAGCAAGCGCCTCCTCTACGACCTCGATATCATCCACCTCGATATTATCGTATTTGAGCAATTCTAAAAGAATATCGCTGATCTCGTCATTTTTTACGTTGTACACTTTTTCAAGAACATTACTTCTCTTAGCAACAATACTTTGTTATCTTCAATAATCGTTGCGGCTTTGCCCGACAACTCATCATGGTCATTAAGCAGATATCTTAAAATAATATTCGCATCAATGATTTTCATATTGATCCACCACAGCTTTAGACCAAGCATCGCTTTCTCGGGCTTGCAAAGTCTCATTTTTATATTTGGACAGAGCCCCTCTTAGATTCCTTTTTTTGGCTGTTCCAAATCTTCTTTATCCGCATAAGGAAGAATAATGACTTCCACTTTTCTATTTTTTAATGATTGAGGCAAATCGATGATCTTTTCTAAGTCATTGCTGTTTTTGATTACTCTTACAAAATCCATAACGTTTTCACTCCTTTCAAGGAAGATGGATCCTTTTAAACATATTATACCCGTTCATTGTACATCATGAGATGAAAATTCACTTTACGATCTATATAGACTCCCATGACAAAAAGATTTCGTCACCATCGAAGGGATGAAAATGCCGCTATGTCGAACTCTGAAACCTTGCACATTTTGAAGTTCGGGTATTTTCAGGATAGAAAAACTTTTTTAACGTCAGATATCCCTTCTTCAATCATACGTGTACTCTTTCTTGTTTCCTTTCTTATCGTACTCGCTTAACAAGTTTCCTACGGCATCATAATTCTTTTTCGCCACATAGCCTTCTTCATCCACTTCTTCCGTGACATCATTTCCGCTGGCATCGTATTTGTTTTTCGTCACCACGTTTCCTTCCATGAGCCGGATCGCGTCAAACCATACCGTTCCCGTGTAATTGCCGCGGAAGACAGCGGATATGTCGATTTTATCAATTGGCTTGGAAGGTTGAATCGAAACGGCGGCACGGTTCCAATCTTGATTGCCAGCAGGGAAATCCGCAGGTGTGAGTAAAATATTTGTAGGTGAAATGGAGAATGCGAATGGTTGCTTGTGATGATGATCGTGACCACTAAGCGAAATGCTGTAAATGATCATTTTATTTGAATGCCAAGCCACCCGTTTTTTCTGTGAACATAACCATCCACGAATGGTTATGTTCATGCTTGGTGGTGAGCGAAACTTGCTCATGTTCAGAAAACCCACGAAATATTGACGACATTAGACGCTGTCGCACTCCGTTTTTCCCCATGGAATGACGCCGATGGCGAGTGAGTCATCTCCCCGCTTCGTCCATGACAAAAGCGCGAACCATCCTTTGGTCCGCGCTCCTCTTTTCCTCTTTTAGCTCCCCCACTCCTCCGGATTCTCCCGCCATTGCCGCAATGTCGCCAGATCGTGTTCGCTGACGGCGCCAAGGCGGACGGCCGTTTCGATGAGGGTGTTGTAGTCCGTAAGCGTGTAGGCAGGCAAATTCTCTGCGGCAAACGCCTGTTTCGCTTTTTCGAGCCCGTATGTGAAAATGGCGGCGACGCCCAGCACCTCGCAGCCTGCCTCTTTCAAGGCGCGGACGGCCGCAAGCGAGCTGCCGCCCGTCGAGATCAAGTCTTCGATGACGACGACGCGCTGGCCCGGTTCGGCTTGGCCTTCGATTTGTTTTCCTTTGCCGTGTGCTTTCGCCTGGCTGCGGACGTAGCACATCGGCAGCTCAAGCCGCTCGCTCACCCAGGCGGCGTGCGGGATGCCGGCGGTCGCCGTGCCGGCGATGAGGTCCGCTTTAGGGAAATGGGTGCGGATGAGTTCGGCGAGGCCGTCGGCGATCAGGCGGCGCACGCCGGGGTAAGCGAGCGTCAGGCGGTTGTCGCAATAAATCGGCGATTTCAAGCCCGAGGACCAGGTAAACGGTTCATTCGGCTGCAGGGCGACCGCCCCGATTTGAAGCAGTTTGGCGGCGATGTCGTGTTTCATCCTATTTCGCGCAGGAGACTCCCACTTCAACGACCAAAGGGAGTAAGTGGGAGAGGAATGCGCGTTCCCCCCTTTCTTTTGTGTATGATATAATAAAGGCGTGGAGAAAACCGTTCAATAAAGGCACTCCAATCACGGCTACTCGATGTATGGAGTTGGTTACAGGAAACGTTGTAACCGTAAAACATCGAGCGTAGGTCCGTCTGTTGTGTGTGGAAGCCAAGTACTGCCAACAGACACACCGAGAGAATCGGTAACGATGCAGGCATGACCTGCGTCGTTGGGTAGTCGTCAACCTGCCCCCTGATGCAACCCCAAGTCAAGGAAGGAGGACGAAGTCCGTTTGCACTTCTGGGGAGTTGCAAGCCCCCACTTCAAGCGTTAGCTAAGTGGGGGTAGTTGACTCTCTCTCCTCCGTTCCATTCGTGTTGCAGGCGGGCATACGCCCCGAGCGGATCGGCGGCGCGGGTGAGGCTGCGGCCGACGACGATGTAGTCAGAACCAAGCGCACGCGCTTTCCTTGGGGTGACGACGCGCACTTGGTCGTGCGCCGCATCATCAGCAAAGCGGATACCCGGGGTGACGGCAAGGAACGAGGCGCCGCACCGTTCTTTGATGAACGCCGCTTCGTTCGCTGAACAGACGACGCCGTCAAGGCCGCTCTCTTTCGCCAAGGCGGCGTAATGGGCGACTGTTTCCGCAAGCGGGCGGGAAATCCACAGCTCCTCATGAAGCATTCGCTCGTCCGTGCTTGTCAGCTGGGTGACAGCGATGCAGCGCGGCCGCATTCTTCCGCTTGGCGTGCCGGCGTCAAGCCCCTCGATCGCCGCTTCCATCATGCGCCGGCCGCCGGCGGCGTGGACGTTCACCAAATCGGCGCCGACACGGGCGAGCCCTTTCATCGCCTGTTTCACCGTATTTGGGATGTCATGCAGTTTTAAGTCTAAAAAGACGGCATGTCCTTGTTCTTTGAGAAACGCGACGATGGCTGGACCTTCCTGATAGTACAGCTCCATGCCGACTTTGACGAACAGCGGCGTTCCGGCAAACGGCCGCAAAAACCGCTCCACCTCTTGTTTTGATGGGAAATCAAGCGCGACAATGAACGGCGTGTGCACCGGTCTTCCAGCTCCTTCCTATGCATTCGGAAATGTGGCCGATCCCGAGGTCGTCCAACAGCGCCGGCAGGTCGGCGATGATCGTCGGGCAGACGAACGGATCGACGAAGTTGGCCGTGCCGACCGCAACCGCGCTCGCGCCGGCGTAGAAAAACTCGAGCACGTCTTCCGCCGTTTGAATGCCGCCCATGCCGATGATCGGAATCGACACCGCCTGGCTCACTTCATAAATCATGCGGATGGCGATCGGTTTCACCGCCGGGCCGGATAAGCCCCCGGTGCCGTTGGCCAAAATCGGCCGGCCTGTTTTCACGTCGATGCGCATGCCAACGAGCGTGTTGATCATCGTCAGGCCGTCAGCACCCGCTTGTTCAATGGCTTTCGCCATCGCGACGATGTCCGTAACGTTAGGCGACAGCTTCACATACACGGGGACAGCCGCCACTTCTTTGACAAGCCGCGTCAGTTCCGCGGCCACGTCCGGCACGGTGCCGAACGCAATCCCGCCTTTTTTCACGTTTGGGCAGGAAATGTTGAGCTCTAACGCATGGACATTGGGCGCTTTGGAAATCGCTTCGGCTACCTCGACGTACTCTTCCACCGTCGAGCCAGCGATGTTGGCGATGATCGGTACGTCAAACTGTTCAAGCCACGGCAGTTCTTCTTCGAGCACTTTGTCAAGGCCGGGGTTTTGCAGGCCGATGGCGTTTAACATCCCGCCCGGCGTTTCTGCCACCCTTGGTGTCGGGTTGCCAAAGCGCGGCTCTTTTGTCGTCGCCTTGATCATAATGGCGCCTAACACGCTTAAATCGTAAAACCGGGCGTACTCGCGGCCAAATCCAAAACAGCCGGACGCCGGCATGATCGGGTTTTTGAGCGAAAGACCCGGCAGTTCGACCGCAAGCCGGTTCATAGCACCACCTCCCCGGCCCGAAACACCGGGCCGTCGCTGCATACTTTTTTATACGCCGTCTCGCTCCCTGGCACATGGCAGACGCAGGCGAAACACGCCCCGACGCCGCAGCCCATCCGCTCCTCGAGCGACAAGTACACCGGCCGGTTCGGAAACCGTTCCGCAAGCGCCCGAAGCATCGGCTTCGGACCGCAGGCGTACAAGACGTCAAACTCGAGCGAGCGCGCTTCGATCACATCGGTGACGCGCCCGGCCGTTCCGTGCGAGCCGTCATCGGTCGCGACATGCGTCTCGCCGAACGCGGCAAATTCCTCTTCGTAAAAGACCGCCGCTTTCGTTTGAAACCCGAGCACGCTCACCACTTTGACGCCGCGCTTTGTGAGCTGTTTCGCCAGTTCATAGAGCGGCGGGACGCCGATGCCGCCGCCGACTAGCAGCGCCCGGCTGCCCGCCGGCGCGGCCTCGAGCGGAAAGCCGTTGCCGAGCGGGCCGAGCACATCGACCGTGTCGCCCGGCTGTTTTTGCGCCAACAGCGCCGTGCCTTTCCCTTCCTGGCGGTAAATGATCGTGCATTGCCCCTGCTTGTGGTCGATATGGCAAAGGCTGAGCGGGCGGCGCAGGAGCGGATCGGCGGATGCGGCCACTTTCACATGAACGAACTGGCCCGGTTGGCGCATCTCTTGCACGAGGCGGCCTGAAAGCGTCAATTCATACGTCCGCTCGGCGATCAACCGCTGGCTTGCGACCGTCATTCGTTCGCGGCCGATCATGACCGCACCAGCCCTTCCGTCATCGCCGTCGTTGAAAACGTCATCGATTCGAGCACTTGCAGCATCGCCCGGGCCGTATCGAGCGACGTCAAGCACGGGATGCCGTTTTCGACCGCTTCGCGGCGGATGCGGAAGCCGTCGCTTTCCGGCTGCTTTCCTTTCGTCAGCGTGTTGATGACGACTTGCGCCTTCCCTTGGCGGATGACATCCAAAATGTTCGGTGACGCCGAGTGGATTTTATTGACGACCGTCACCGGAATGCCGGCCGCTTTCAACGTTTCCGCCGTGCCGTTCGTCGCCAACAGCTGGTAGCCGATGTCGGCAAAGCGGCGCGCCAGCTCGACCGCTTCTTCTTTGTCTTTGTCGGCCACCGTCAACAGCACCGCCCCATGCGGCTGGATATGGATGCCCGAGGCGACAAGCCCCTTATAGAGCGCTTTTTCAAACGTCACGTCCTTGCCGATCACTTCGCCGGTCGATTTCATTTCCGGGCCGAGCGAAATGTCGACGTTGCGCAATTTCGCAAACGAGAACACCGGCACTTTCACGTACACGCCAGGGCGCACCGGGCAGACGCCCGTCTCATAGCCCATCTCGGCGAGCTTCGTCCCTAAAATGGCTTTCGTGGCGAGATTCGCCATCGGCACGCCGGTGATTTTGCTTAAAAACGGCACCGTGCGGCTTGAGCGCGGGTTCACTTCCAAGACGTAGACATCGCTTCCCGAGACGACAAACTGAATGTTCAACAGCCCGACAATATGCAGCCCGCGCGCCAGTCGGATCGTGTAATCCGCGATCTTGTCGATCACTTCCGCGCTTAATGTCTGGGGCGGGTAGACGGCAATCGAATCGCCGGAATGGACGCCGGCCCGCTCGATATGTTCCATGATCCCGGGGATGACGACCGTCTCGCCGTCGGCGATGGCATCGACTTCGACTTCCTTGCCAGTGATGTAGCGGTCGACAAGCACTGGGTGCTGTGGATTGACGCGCACGGCGTGTTCCATGTAATGAAGCAGCTCGCCGCGATTGTACACGATTTCCATCGCCCGGCCGCCGAGCACGTACGAAGGACGGACGAGCACCGGGTAGCCGATTTCTTCGGCGATGGCGACCGCTTCTTCGACCGAAACGGCGGTTTTGCCGGCCGGTTTGGGAATGCCGAGTTCCGAGAGCGCCTGTTCAAATTTGTCGCGGTCTTCGGCGCGGTCCAAATCCTCAAGCGTTGTCCCAAGCAAGCGGACGCCGCGCGCCTCGAGTTCCGCCGCCAAGTTGATGGCCGTCTGACCGCCGAATTGGACGATGACGCCGATCGGCTGCTCGAGGTCGATGACATGCATCACGTCTTCGGCCGTCAGCGGCTCGAAATACAGTTTGTCCGACGTGCTGAAGTCGGTCGAGACCGTTTCCGGGTTGTTGTTGATGATGATCGCCTCATAGCCGGCCTGCTTAATGGCCCAGACGCAATGGACGGTCGCATAGTCAAATTCGATCCCTTGGCCGATGCGGATCGGGCCGGAGCCAAGCACGATGACGCTCGGTTTTTCCGTCACGATCGATTCGTTTTCTTCCTCGTACGTGCTGTAGTAGTACGGCGTTTCCGACGTGAATTCGGCTGCGCACGTATCGACCATTTTGTACACCGGCATGATGCCTCGTTGGCGGCGCAGCGCGTAAATGTCGCGCTCCGTTTTGTTCCATAACGCCGCTATCGCCGCATCGGAGAAGCCGAGCCCCTTCGCTTTTTTTAACACGTCAAGGTCGCCCGGGTGGTTTTTCAAGACCGTTTCCATCTCAATAATGTTTTGAATCTTATGCAGGAAAAAGCGGTCGATTTGGCTCCATTCATGCAGCGTCTCCACCGTCACCCCGCGGCGGAGCGCCTCGGCGATGTAAAAGAGCCGTTCATCGCCCGCCTTGCGGATCCGTTTTTCCATCACGTCGTCGGCGGCCGTTTTCGCCTCGTTCAATTCCAGATGATGCACCCCGATCTCGAGCGAACGAACGGCTTTTAACAGTGATTCTTCGAACGTCCGGCCGATCGCCATCACTTCGCCGGTCGCTTTCATTTGCGTGCCAAGGCGGCGGTTCGCCGATTCAAATTTGTCAAACGGAAAGCGCGGAATTTTCGTCACCACATAGTCGAGCGCCGGCTCGAAGCAGGCGTACGTTTTCCCGGTAACCGGGTTGATCATTTCATCAAGCGTCAACCCGACGGCGATTTTCGCCGCCAGTTTCGCGATCGGATACCCCGTTGCTTTGGACGCCAACGCCGACGAGCGGCTGACGCGCGGGTTCACTTCAATGACGTAATAGCGGAAGCTGTCCGGGTCAAGCGCCAGCTGGACGTTGCAGCCGCCTTCGATGCCAAGCGCGCGGATGATCTTAAGCGACGCGTTGCGGAGCAGCTGGTACTCGCGGTCGCTTAACGTCTGGCTCGGGGCGACGACGATCGAGTCACCCGTATGAATGCCGACCGGATCGATGTTTTCCATGTTGCAGACGACAATCGCGTTGTCGTTGGCGTCGCGCATCACTTCGTATTCAATCTCCTTGTAGCCGGCGATGCTCCGTTCAAGCAAGCATTGGTGCACCGGACTCAGCTTCAGGCCGGTTGACACAATCTCGACAAGCTCTTCTTCGTTCGTGCAAATGCCGCCGCCCGTGCCGCCGAGCGTGAACGCGGGGCGGACGATGACCGGATAGCCGATTTGTTCGACAAACGCATACGCCTCTTCCAGGCTGTGAATAATCGCGCTTTCCGGCACCGGCTCGCCAAGCTCGTTCATGAGGGCGCGGAACTGTTCGCGGTCTTCCGCCTTTTCGATCGCCTCGAGCTTCGTGCCGAGAATTTCCACGCCGCACTCTTCAAGCACGCCGGCCTTGGCGAGCTCAACCGCCAAGTTGAGGCCCGTTTGGCCGCCAAGCGTCGGCAAAATCGCGTCCGGCCGCTCTTTGCGGATGATGCGGGCGACAAAATCGAGCGTCAGCGGCTCCATATAGACTTTATCGGCGATTTCCGTATCGGTCATGATCGTCGCCGGGTTTGAGTTCACCAGAATGACTTTGTATCCTTCTTCTTTTAGGGCTAAGCACGCTTGCGTCCCTGCGTAGTCGAACTCGGCCGCCTGGCCGATGACGATCGGCCCCGAGCCGATGACTAAAATCGTTTCAATGTCGCGGCGCTTAGGCATGGATGACTTCTCCTTTCTTGTTGAACTCGCGGATGAGCGCCAAAAACTCGTCAAACAGCGGATTGGCATCTTCTGGCCCCGGCGACGCTTCCGGATGATACTGCACCGTAAACGCCGGGAAATCGAGATGGCGCAGCCCTTCGACTGTGCCGTCATTTAAGGCGATATGCGTCACCTCAAGCCGGGTGCCAGAAAGCGACTCGTGCGTGACGGTATAGCCATGGTTTTGCGACGTGATGGCGACTTTGCCGGTGCGCAAGTCTTTGACCGGATGGTTCGAGCCGCGATGGCCGAATTTCATTTTCTCCGTATTCCCGCCGCACGCCAACGCGAACAGCTGATGGCCGAGGCAGATGCCAAAGAGCGGCACTTTGCCGAGAATCCCGCGGATCATCTCGATCGCTTCCGGCACGTCTTTCGGGTCGCCCGGTCCATTGGAAAGCATGACCCCATCCGGATGCCAGCCGAGCACCTCTTCAGCGGTGGCGTTGTACGGCAAGACGATCACATCGCAGTTTCGCTTGTTCAGTTCGCGCAAAATGCCGTGTTTCATCCCGAAATCAATCAAGACGATGCGCTCACCGCGCCCCGGGCTCGGGTAGGCGCTTTTCGTTGAGACGCGCCGCACTTGGTCGCGCGGCCACTCCATCGCCCGCAGCTTGGCTGCTGCTTCCACCGGATCGACATCTAGCCCACAGATCATCCCTTTTAACGTTCCGTATTGGCGGATAAGGCGCGTCAGTTTGCGCGTGTCGATGCCGGAAAGGCCAGGGATGCCTTTTTCTTTCAAATACTCGTCCAACGTCAGTTCTCCGCGCCAGTTGGACGGCTTCACGCACGCTTCTTTGACGATGAATCCGTGCACGTACGGGCGGATCGCTTCAAAGTCGTCGCGGTTAATGCCGTAGTTGCCGATCAATGGATACGTCATCGTCACAATTTGCCCGCAATACGACGGGTCGGTCAAAATTTCTTGATACCCGGTCATGCCGGTGTTAAAGACGACTTCCCCGGTCGTCTCTTTCAAGCTGCCAAACGCTTCGCCGACAAAAAACGAGCCGTCTTCCAAGATCAGTTGCCGTTTCATGTTACTCTCTCCCTTTCTCCCATACGAGTGTACCGCCGACAAACGTCATCACCGGCCAGCCTTGGCACACCCAGCCGGCAAACGGCGTATTTTTCCCTTTGGACGCAAACGTCTCGGGATCAATCGCTTCTTCTGTTTCCAAATCAATGACCGCAATATCCGCCGGCGCCCCGACGGCAAGCCGCCCGGCCTTGAGGCCGAAACATTGCGCCGGCTTGATCGTCAGCCAATCGACAAGCTGCTTTAATGTAAACACGCCTGTTTTGACGAAATGGGTATATAAGAGCGGAAACGCCGTTTCGAGCCCAACGATGCCAAACGGCGCCGCCTCGATGCCTTTCGCTTTTTCCGCAGCCGTATGCGGCGCGTGGTCCGTGGCGATAAAATCGATCGTGCCGTCGAGCAGCCCTTCCATGAGCGCTTCACGGTCCGCGCGGCTGCGCAGCGGCGGGTTCATTTTGTAGTTCGCATCAAGCCCTGGAATATCCTCATCGCACAAGAGCAGATGGTGCGGCGTCACTTCGGCGGTGACGCGGATGCCGGCCCGCTTCGCGTCGCGGACGACGCGCACCGATTCTTTCGTGCTGATATGGCAGACGTGATAATGGCATCCGGCTGCCTCGGCAAGCAAGACGTCGCGGGCGATGTGCACCGCCTCGCAGACGGATGGAATGCCGCGAAGTCCATAGCGCCGGGCGAACTCGCCGTCATGCACCGCTCCGCCGTTTGTCAGCGTGTCGTCCTCGCAATGGGCAACGATCGCCATATCGAGCGCCGCCGCCTGTTTCATCGCTTCAAACATCATCCCGGCCGACTGGACGCCGACGCCGTCATCGGTAAAGGCGAACGCCCCTGCTTCTTTTAGCGCCGCAAAATCGGTCAGCTCCTCCCCTTTTTGCCCAATCGTGATCGCCGCGTACGGAAGCACGTTGACGCGCGCCGTTTCGCGGATGCGGGCTTGCAGCCATTCCATCTGCTCTTTCCGATCCGGCGCTGGGTTCGTGTTCGGCATGGCAGCAACCGTCGTAAATCCGCCTTTCGCCGCGGCGAGCGTGCCCGTTTCAATCGTTTCTTTCGCTTCGCCGCCCGGTTCGCGCAAATGAACGTGCAAGTCGATCAGGCCAGGAACGATGAGACGGCCGCCAACGTCGATAACGTCCTCCTCATTCGCTTCCAGCGGCTGTTCATAGAGGATCGCTGCAATGGTTCCGTGTTCGATTTTGATATGTGTCCGCATCAATTCCCCATCTTTATTGAACGACATGCCATTTTTCAGCCATACGCCCATGCTCCATTCTCCCTTCCATTGCCCGTTTTAAGACAGCCATCCGGACGTAGACGCCGTTTTCCATTTGTTTAAAAATGCGCGATGCCTTCGCTTCGACAAGTTCGCTTGCGATTTCGACCCCGCGGTTGACCGGCGCCGGGTGCAAGATGATGGCGCCCGATTTCATCCGCCGCGCCCGCTCAAGCGTCAGCCCGTACCGCGCATGGTACTCTTCTTTTGTCAGCCCCATCGTTTCCGCATGGCGTTCATGTTGGATGCGCAAAAGCATCACGACATCGGCGCGGGCGATGGCCTCGTCGACTTCGACGTACGTCCCGTACGGATTCGTTTCATCTTTCCACTCTTCCGGTCCGGAAAACAGGACGTTTGCCCCCAGCCTTGTCAACACTTCCGCATTGGAGCGGGCGACGCGGCTATGACGGATGTCGCCGATGATCGCCACCGTCAAGCCAGTGAAGGCGCCAAACTCTTGGCGGATCGTCAATAAATCCAAGAGCGACTGGGTCGGATGGTGCCCGCAGCCGTCGCCGGCGTTGATGATCGGAATGCCGACCGCATGGCGGAGCGCTTCGAAATACGCATCTTCGTGATGGCGGATGACAACCGCATCGACGCCGATCGCCTCAAGCGTCCGTACGGTATCGTACAGCGTCTCCCCTTTTTGCACGCTCGAGCGTTCCGGGTCAAATGGAATGACATGAAGCCCAAGCTTCCGTTCCGCCATCTCGAAGCTGCATTTCGTGCGCGTGCTCGGTTCGAAAAACAAGTTGGCGACGTACATCGGCGCCGCCGGGCGCCAGATGCGCCCGCTGCGGAACGCTTCCGCTTCATCGAGCAAACGGTGGATTTCATCAAGCGGCAGTTCACTTAATGCGAAAAGATGGGTCATCGGTCTCGCTCCTTTTCGTTTTTTCGCGAAAAAAAACACCTTGCCGGCCAGGCAAGGTGTGACGATCGGCGCATGGCAGAGCCGAAGAAGGTGCACTCCGGCCCTGGATGCGCCTGTTTTCACACCTTTTTAAGCCTCGCGGGACTTAATTAAAAGGTGCTTTCTCCTATTAGGCGACATGGTCGCTCTGGTTTTCTTCAAATAGGTTTTCCGCGGCTTGCGGACGCCCCGGCAAAATCAAGTTGAGGAGGACGCCGACAATGGCCGAGAGCGCCATCCCGGTAATTTGGAAGCTGTCGCTGATTTTCAGCACCGCTCCGCCGATGCCGATGACCAAGATGACCGAGGCGATGACTAAATTGCGCGTCTGGCCGAAATCGACGCGGCTGTCGATCAACATGCGCAGTCCGGACGAGGCGATGATGCCAAACAGCAAGATCGACACACCGCCCATGACCGGCGTCGGAATCGAGCTGATCAGCGCCGTGATTTTGCCGACGAAGCCGAAAGCGATCGCGATGACCGCCGCGCCGGCCAGCACGTAGACACTGTAGACGCGGGTGATCGCCAGCACACCGATGTTTTCCCCGTACGTCGTTTTCGGCGGACCGCCAAGCAAGGCGGAGATCATCGTCGCCGTTCCGTCCCCTAAAATCGAGCGGTGCAGCCCCGGTTTTTGAATGAGGTCGCGGCCGACGACTTTGCTTAAGACGAGCTGGTGGCCGATATGCTCGGACAAGGTGACGATCGCCACCGGCACCATGAGCATCACGATCTCCCATGTGACGCGCACCGGATAATCGGCAAACGGGATCAAGAAATCCGGCCATTCGAACCATTTCGCCGCCGCCACTTTCGACAAATCGACGAGCCCGACCGCCAACGCGTAGAGATAGCCGACGACAATGCCGACAAGCACCGGAATCAAGCTCAACATGCCGCGCGCGAGCACGGAGCAGACGATCGTGGCCGCGAGCGTCACGAGCGCCACCGAGAAATGGAGCAAGCTGTATTTGCCGTCCGGGCCGTTCATCGCCATCCCGACCGCCGTCCCGGCCAAGCCGAGGCCGATGACGATGATGACCGGGCCGACCACAACCGGCGGCAACAGTTTCATCACCCAGCGGTAGCCGGCTTTTTTAATGATGAGGGCGACAACCCCGTACACCAATCCGGCGAGGAAGCTGCCGATCATGGCCGCTCCCGGGCCGCCAGCCGTTTTCGCCGCGATGATCGGCGCAATGTAGGCGAACGACGAGCCAAGATACGCCGGCACTTGCCATTTCGTAATGAGCAAAAACGCCAATGTTCCAAGCCCGCTTGTGAGCAAGGCGATCGACGGATCTAAGCCGACTAAGTACGGCACTAAAATCGTCGCCCCGAACATGGCGAATAAATGCTGAAGGCTTAAGGTGATCCATTGCCCAACAGTCGGGCGGTCTTGAATGTCCAACACCGGTTTGTTCATCTTTCGTCACTCCTTTGATCAAATGAGCGAGGCTTGCTTTCTAGTGTGCACAAAAAAATCCCTCTTTGCCCGCGAAGACGCAAAGAGGGTGCAGAAACAGCCGAAACGATTCCGCCCCTTTTGCAGCCTCACGGGACTGCGCTTAAAAGGGTGCTTCGCTATTTTTCATGAATGGAGACTTGATCGATGCCGTCCACTTCCGAAAGCTCCACGACGATCAGTTCCGAACGAGAGGTCGGCACGTTTTTGCCGACGAAATCAGCGCGGATCGGGAGTTCCCTGTGGCCGCGGTCAACAAGCACGGCGAGCTGGATGCGCGCCGGGCGGCCCAAATCCATGACCGCATCCATCGCCGCCCGCACCGTCCGGCCGGTGAAGAGCACGTCATCAACTAAAATGACATTCCGCTCGGTCACCGGAAACGGCACATTCGTTCCTTTCACAAGCGGTTCATGGTCGTCCGTCTTCACGGTCAAATCGTCGCGGTACAAGGTGATGTCAAGCTCACCGACGGGAACGGACGCCCCTTCAATTTGCTCGATCCGCTCCGCCAAGCGGCGCGCCAAGTAAATGCCGCGCGTTTTAATTCCGACAAGCACGCAGCCGTCAATGCCTTTGTTTCGTTCGATGATTTCGTGGGCGATGCGCGTCAAAGCGCGGCGAATCGCCTGTTCGTCCATCACGACCGCCTTTTGCATACAAGCCACCTCCGTTGGCACAAAAAATCCCCCGCCTGTGAAGCGGGGGATGGCGCGCTTATCACCAAACAAGATGGGCATACATCGCCCTTCTTTGTCATTCCGACCCCTTTTCAGCCTCACAGGACTGAACTTAAAGGTTCCTGTTCACCTGTTTTCATTGTAAAGGGGGCGTGTTCGTTTGTCAATCGTTTTTTCGCAGCCAGTCAAGCAGCTCGGCAAACTCCGGCGGCAACGGCGCTTCGAATTCCAAATACTCGCCGCTTCTCGGATGACGGAAGCCGAGCACCCCGGCGTGAAGCGCCTGGCCGTCGATGGCGAGCGTTTTTTTCGGCCCGTATTGCGGGTCGCCAGCGAGCGGATAGCCGATGTATTTCATATGGACGCGAATTTGGTGCGTCCGCCCCGTTTCCAGCTGGCACTCCACATACGTATAATGGCGAAACCGCTCGAGCACGCGGAAATGGGTGACGGCTTCCTTGCCGTTTTCCTCGGTGACGGCCATTTTCTTTCGATCGCGCTTGTCGCGGCCGATCGGCGCGTCGATCGTCCCGTAATCGTGTGGAATGACGCCGTGGACGATCGCCTTGTAGCGGCGCGTCACCGTTTTGTTCACAAGCTGCTCGACGAGCGAGCGGTGGGCGGCGTCGTTTTTCGCCACCATCAATAGTCCTGATGTGTCTTTGTCAATCCGATGGACGATGCCGGGGCGAAGCACGCCGTTGATCCCAGACAGGTCGCGGCAATGGGCGAGAAGCGCGTTGACAAGCGTGCCGCGCATATGCCCGGGCGCCGGATGGACGACCATGCCGCGCGGTTTGTTGACGACAAGGACATCCTCATCCTCATAATAAATGTCCAGCGGAATCGGCTCCGGCTCGACATGAAGCGGCTCCGGCTCCGGCGGTGAGACGGCGACCGAGTCGCCCGCCTCGCATTTGTAGTTCGCCTTCACCGTTTGGCCGTTCACGGTCACAAGCCCGTTTTTGATCCATTGCTGCACTTGTGAACGCGACCATTCCTCATTTAACGCCGCGATCACTTTATCAATTCGTTCGCCGTCATATTCGTCTTCAATGTGAAATGTGATCGTGTCCATCTACTCATTCCCTTTCTCTGGTGTCGCGAAAAAAAACATATGGACAAACAGCAAGATGACGCCGACCGTCAGCGCCGAGTCAGCCACGTTGAACACCGGAAAACTGTACGTGCCGATGTACGCGTGGATGAAATCGACCACTTCCTTGCGAAAGACGCGGTCGAGAAAATTGCCAATCGCCCCACCGAGCATCAGCCCAAGCCCTACGCCCGCCAGGCGTTCAGAAGGCTTCAGGCGGCGGATGTAGATCACGATCGCCGCCACGACAATAACCGTAATCAAATAAAAGAGCCAAAACTGCCCTTCCAGCATGCCCCACGCCGCGCCGCGATTGCGGTGCGACGTAATATAGAGCACATTGTCAATGATCGGGATGCTTTCCCCAAGCCGCATATAGCGGACGACAAGCCATTTCGTCCATTGATCGAGGATGACGACCGCCGCCGCAATCCAATAGTATGCCACCGTGCCAAGTCCCCCTGTCCTTCTCATTCATCCTTTTTGCATTGTAGCATAATTCGCCATGGCAAACAAATGAAGCGGCAAGGCTACCTTGGGGCAGCCTTGCCGCTTTTCGTTATGCGGAATAATGTTCGTTCACAATGTGCGCGCAGCGCGGGCAAAGCGTCGGGTGGGACGGATCTTGTCCGACAGCTGGAGTCACCGTCCAGCACCGCTCGCACGTCTCGCCTTCCGCCGGGCGGACGATGACGGCCACGTGGTCGAGCCGCTCGGCTTCGGCCGGCGCGGCGTCATACGGCTCATCGGCGATCGAAAAGGCGGAAACGATGAGAAGCTGGCGCAAGTCGGCATCAAGCGACGCCAATAGCTTCCGCGCCTCGTCTTTCGGGTAGACGATGACGCTGGCCGTCAGCGATTTGCCGATCACTTTTTCATTGCGTGCGTTCTCGAGCGCTTTTAACATGTCATCGCGCACGTCCATAAACGCATCCCATTTCGCCAGCAGCGCTTCTTCGCCGTCGATCGCGATCGGCTCCGGCATATCGGTGAGCTGGACGCTTTCGACGTTTTCTCTTCGATTCGGGATATGCTCCCACACTTCATCGGCGGTATGCGGCAAAATCGGCGCGATGAGCTTCGCCAACGCGACGACCGTTTCATAGAGCACCGTCTGCACGGCGCGGCGGGCGCGCGAGTCGGCCGCTTCGATGTACAAAATGTCTTTCGCCATATCCAAGTAAAACGCGCTCAGCTCGACGGTGCAGAAATGGTTCATCTCATGGTAAACCGCGGCGAAATCGTAGCTGTCATAGGCCTTTTTCACTTTGGCGATCAGCTTGTTCAACTTCGCCAGCATATAGCGGTCGACTTCGCCAAGCTCCCCAACCGGCACGGCGTTTTGGTTCGGATCGAAATCGAACAAGTTGCCGAGCATAAACCGGAACGTGTTGCGGATTTTCCGGTACACTTCCGACACTTGTTTTAAAATATGGTCGGAGATGCGCACGTCCGCTTGGTAGTCAACCGAAGCGACCCAAAGGCGCAAAATGTCGGCGCCAAACTGTTCCATCACTTTCGCCGGCACGACGACGTTGCCGAGCGACTTGCTCATTTTTCCGCCCTTCGCCGTCCAAGACAAAGCCGTGGCTCAACACGCCTTTATACGGCGCTTTGCCGGTGACGGCAACGGCGGTGGACAGCGATGAGTTGAACCAGCCGCGGTATTGGTCGGAGCCTTCCAAGTACAAATCAGCCGGACGCACGAGATCGTCGCGTTCGACCAACACGGCTTGGTGCGACGAACCGGAGTCAAACCAGACATCCATAATGTCCGTTTCTTTCGTAAAGATGCCGTTCGGGCTCGACGGATGGGTGAATCCTTCCGGCAGCAAGTCTTTCGCCTCGCGCTCAAACCAGACGTTCGACCCGTATTGGCGGAACAAGTTCGACACATGCTCAATCGTCTCATCGGTGATGATCGGTTCACCGTTTTCGCCGTAAAAGACCGGAATCGGCACCCCCCAGGCGCGTTGGCGGGAAATGCACCAGTCGCCGCGGTCGCGCACCATGTTGTGGATGCGGATTTCCCCCCACTCCGGAATCCATTTCGTTTCCTTAATCGCTTGAAGCAGCTCGTTGCGGATTTTATCGATCGACGCAAACCATTGCGTTGTCGCCCGGAAAATCGTCGGCTGCTTTGTCCGCCAGTCGTGCGGATACGAGTGGGTGATAAACCCAAGCTTCAACAAAGCGCCGACTTCCTCAAGCTTCTGTGTAATCGCCTTGTTGGCGTCTTCGTAAAACATCCCGGCAAATCCCGGCGCTTCCTCGGTCATGTAGCCGCGTTCATCAACCGGACAAAGGACCGGAAGCCCATATTTTTGCCCAACGAGAAAGTCGTCTTCCCCGTGGCCCGGCGCCGTATGGACGCAGCCCGTACCGGCGTCGGTCGTGACGTGTTCGCCGCACACAACAAGCGAGTCGCGCTCATAAAACGGATGTCTCGCCACGACGTATTCAAGCTCTTTTCCTTTGACCGTTTTGACGACCGACCATGCGTCCCAACCGATTTCTTTCGCCACCGATTCCGCCAAGGCGGCAGCGACGACATACCGTTTTCCGCTGACATCGACAACATGGTAATCCAAATCCGGATGAACCGCGATCGCCAAGTTCGCCGGAATCGTCCACGGCGTCGTCGTCCAAATGACGATTCGCTCATCGCCCTCAAGCACGCCTTTGCCGTTTTTCACCGGGAAGGCGACATAAATCGACGGCGAGCGCTTGTCTTTATATTCGATTTCCGCTTCGGCGAGCGCCGATTCGCTTGACGGCGACCAATAGACCGGCTTCAACCCTTTGTAGATGAGCCCTTTTTTCGCCATTTCGCCAAACACTTTAATTTGCTGGGCTTCGTACTCCGGTTTGAGCGTAATGTATGGGTTGTCCCAGTCGCCGCGCACACCGAGCCGCTTGAATTGCCGGCGCTGGTTGTCGATTTGTTCATACGCATATTGCTCGCACCGCTTGCGGAACTCGGCGACGCTCATCGATTTGCGGTCAACTCCTTGCTTGGCAAGGGCCGTTTCGATCGGCAAGCCGTGCGTATCCCAGCCCGGCACGTATGGGGCGCAATAGCCGCTCATGGATTTGTAGCGGACGATGATATCTTTTAAAATTTTGTTCAGCGCATGACCCATATGAATGTCGCCGTTGGCATACGGCGGGCCGTCATGCAGAACAAACAGCGGCCGTCCTTTCGTCCGCTCCTGCACTTTCCGGTAAATGTCCATTTCCTCCCATTTTTTTTGCATTTCCGGCTCCCGCTTCGGCAAGTTGCCGCGCATCGGGAAGTCGGTCTTCGGCATGAGCAGCGTTTCTTTGTAATCCATCCTTGCTCCTCCTTCGAACGATAGATTCCAAATAAAAAACCGTTCTCCCCCCGGCAAGGGACGAGAACGGTCTCGCGGTACCACCCTTCTTGGCCATGCAAACGACGCACAGCCCTCTTTTCATTCGTAACGGGAATGACGCGCCATGGCCTACTTGATGTTCGGCATGGAACTCCAGGGTGATGTTCACTCTTGCGCCGATGCCAGGCTTCCACCATCCCCGGCTCGCTGCGACCGGTCGTACAAGAGCTACTGTCCCTTTCATCGTCGATGGCTATTTCGCTATTCATCCTGAAAAAAGCCAACCGCCTCCCACGGCGGCTGATGCGGCGATTTTTGCCAATTATTATAACCGAAACGTCTTCGGTTCGTCAAGGCTGTGACAGCGGTTCTCTCGCCCCTTCTTCCAAATCCGGCGCCTCATACTCCATCAACTCGTCCCAATCGCGGCTGTTGATCATATCGAGCTGGGCCTCGACAAGCATGCGGAAACGGGCGCGGAACACTTTCGACTGCCGCTTCAGCTCCTCGATCTCGAGGGCGATTTTCCGCGATTTCGCTAATGCATCGCTGATGATGCGCTCGGCGTTTTTTTCCGCCTCTTTAATGATCAGCTTCGCCTCTTTTTGCGCATTCCGCTTCACTTCTTCCGCTGCTTCCTGTGCAACAAGAATCGACTTATTGAGCGTCTCTTCAATGTTCGCAAAGTAGTTCAGCTTTTCCGTCAGTTCGGCCACTTTTTCTTCCAGCTGCTTTTTTTCACGGATGAGCATTTCATAGTCTTTAATGACTTGATCGAGAAACTCGTTCACTTCGTCTTCATCGTACCCACGAAACCCGCGGCTGAATTCCTTGTTGTGAATATCCAATGGCGTCAACGGCACAACGGCCACCTCCGTCTCCATCATTCCTTTTCTTCACTTTCATTCGACATGGTTTGCCGATTTCCTGCCGTCATTTGCTTATTTTTGTCGGCCAATCTGAACGAGCCAGCGCTCTTTTTTCGTCGGCCCTTCCACCGAAAACAGCTTGCAGCGGCCAAAACCGCGCGCCGACAGGACATCGCCCGGTCCGCAGAGGAAATCCGGCTTGTCCACCACCTTCCAGTTGACTTTGACAAGCCCGCTTTCAACAAGCGCACGCGCTTTCTCGCGCGCAAGGCGAAACGCCTGAGCGAGCACAGCATCGAGCCTTAGAGAAGACACCGTGACCGTTCCTTCCTCCCACGTTTCGGCAAGCGGCATGGCTGCCGACAACGGAAGCGGCTCAAGCGCAACCGGAGCTTTGCCGATCGTTTCGACATGCAAGCGGACGTAGTCGGCGACTTCAGCAGCAACAAAAAACTGAATTTCCCCATCCCGAATGAGAATATCGCCAAACTTGCCGCGCCGCAAGCCAAGCGACATCAGCGCCCCCAACACGTCGCGATGTTCAAGGGAAACGAATTTCGCCGGATAGCGGACGGCAAACAGTACAATGCCATAATCCTCTTCCTCAGGGTCGATATACGGCGGAGCGAGAAACACCCGCTTCCGCTCGACAAACGGGGCGCCGCCGAAAAAGAACGCGCGCACATCTTCCGCACCGCCGGCGATGCTTTGCACGATTTGCTGCTCGCGCGGATCGAGAAAATCGGTCAGCTTCGGAGCGTACTGACGGCTCACCATCTCCTTCCACTCGAGCACTTGATCAATGAACGGATGTTCCTCTTTGCGAAAATGCTGATACAGCTCCACTCGACGTCACCTTGCTTTCATGGAAGAAAGGAACCCACAACGGATTCCTCTCTGCGAGTTTCGCCCTTCCGCCTTTTTGCCTGCCGGGCGGAGAGCGGCGGCGCCGTGCGCGCAAAACGAAGTTAAAACTGCGACTGAAGAATGTCGAACAGGGCGTGAAGCCCTCTCGTCGCGAATTCAAGAACGATAAACGCGACGATTGGGGAGACGTCAATGATGCCAAGCGGCGGAATGACCCGCCGAAACGGCTCTAAATACGGCTCGCAAATAGCGGCCAACATCTGTCCGAACCGCGTTTCGCGCGCATTGGGAAACCATGACATTAAAATATAAATGATCAGCGCATACGAGTACACTTGAATCACTGTCGTCAAAAACGTGAGTACATAATCCAACAGCTACCACCTCTTCATCGGTCTGTCATCCTCGCCGTCGAGCGAAATCGAGCCGCTGACGTCGACGTTTTCCGGGGTGCATAAAAAAATTTTTGTGCCGACTTGCTGAATGTCGCCGCCAATGGCGTACACCGTGCCGCTTAAAAAGTCGACGATCCGCTTCGCCTGCTCATGCTGGATGCGCTGCAAGTTGACGATGACCGCGCGCCGGCTTTTCAAATGGTCGGCGATCTCCTGCGCCTCCGCATACACCCTCGGCTCAGCAAGCACGACTTTCGCCGATTTTTGCACGCTTTGCAGGCTGACGACGTTCGCCTTGCCTGCCGTCTTCGGCAGCGCCTCTTCTTCCGGCTGTGGCGCCTCATATTCTTCTTCATAGTCTTCGTAGTCTTCTTCTAAAAAATAATCACGGAATTTTTTCATCAATCCCATCCGGTTTCACCTCCTACAATGATCCAACAAGCGCGCTGCCTATGCGCACAAACGTCGCTCCTTCCTCGATGGCGATCGTGTAATCGTTTGACATGCCCATTGACAGTTCGGTGCATGGCGCATGGGCCATTCCCATCGCCTGAACGTGTTCCTTCAGCACTCGCAATCGGCGGAAGCAAGCGCGCAATACCGCTTCGTCGTCCGTGTGCGGCGCCATCGTCATCAATCCGACGACTTCGATGCGCGAAAAGGCGCGAAGTTGTTCAATAAACGGAATCGTTTCTTCGGGGGCGAGCCCGTGTTTGGTCACTTCCCCCGACACGTTCACTTGCACAAAACATTTTACTGGCCGCACCGCCCGTTTTTCAATTTCTTTCGCGAGCGACAAGCGGTCGAGTGAATGAATGTAATCGACTTTATCAATAATGTCTTTGACTTTGCGCGACTGAAGCGTCCCAATGAAATGCCACGTCGCTTGATTTCCGATCCGTGCATGCTTTTCAATCAATTGGTCGGAGCGGTTTTCGCCGAGGTCGGCAATGCCGGCGTCAAGCACCTCCATCGCCCGCTCGGCATCGACATATTTAGTGACCGCCACGATGCGCACGCCGGCCGGATCGCGGCCGACGCGAGCGCAGGCCGCCTCGATTTCTCGGCGAATGGCCGCCAAGTTGTCGCGCACCGTCATGCCGTCTCCTCCCTTCGGCCGATAAACGCCAACATCCTTCCAGTCGTTCCGCGGTCGCGGCGGTGGGAAAAAAACAACGCTTCCTCACAGCTTGTACAGCGTTCTGACACATAAATATGGCTGTTCGGAACGCCAGCCGCGATCAACTGAAGCCGATTGGCTTCCTTTAAGTCGAGCGCATATTGCCCTGGGCTTGTTTCCCGCCATGGCAACGGGCTTTCCGGAGGAAGCGTCGGGCGCAGACTGTCCACGACACGGTCGTCAACCGTATAACAGCACGGACCGATGGCAGGTCCGATGGCAACATAGATGTCGCTCGGCGCGATGTGTTCGCGCGTTTGCCAAAGCCGCACCATGTGACCAGCGATGCCGCCCGCCGTTCCCCGCCACCCGGCATGAGCAAGGCCGACTAACCCAGCAGATGGCGCCACAAAATAAATGGGCACACAATCGGCAAAACAAAGCGCGAGCAACACCTCCGCTTCGTCTGTATACAACCCGTCGACCCCTGGAACCGCCGTGGCGAAATCTTGCGCTCCGTTCCCCCGTTCGTTTTTCGTCACCTTCCGAATGTCGGCGCCATGCACTTGTTCACAACATACCCATCGCTCAAGCGGGAATGAGAGCCATTGCGCCAAACGCCCGCGGTTGGCGACAACAACCGTGCGATCGTCGCCGACGTGCAGCCCCATATTCAGCGAAGCGAACGGCCCTTTGCTCTCCCCGCCATGTTTCGTCGTCAATCCAGCGACGGCTCCAGCAAACGGAGGCGCACCGCAGCGGAGCCAGCCGCGGGCTTCTTGTTGAAAAATGTCCGGCATTCGCGTCAACCTCACGCTGTTTTTTGTAGTTTTTTATCACTTTTTTTCCTATTTTATCATAGTTTGTTTGTCCATGATAACCTTTATTTATGATTTTGTCGAAACATTGCCGCAGAAATTGTCCAACCCTTATTGCCGCCCGAAAACCGCGCTGGCGGCATAGCCGATCTGCCCACGAAAAGCGGAAAGGTCTGCAACATCGTCCTGCCGCGTTGCAAGCGACGGGGCCAATCGTTGCACCAGCCGTTTAATCGGAATCATGAAGGCGGACTAAAATAACATCGGCTCCGATTTTGACGATGTTCTGCCATGGAATGACGACCGCCTCTTCGCGGCCGAACAGCCCGAGCATCTTTCCGGCGCCTAAAATAATGAGTGAGCGGATTTTTCCAGTATCTAAATCAATATCAATGTCCCCAATATTGCCAAGCTTCTTCCCATTGGCTACATTGACGACATCTTTCGTCTGAAATTCGGAAATTCTCATCACGGTTTTTCTCCCCGCCTTTCCTCTCTCCCTCTTTTTCATCTATATGAAGCCAAATGTGCAGTTATGTGCCAAAGAAAAAGGCTGCACCTGCAGCCTGTCACACTTGGATGTTTTTATTCATTTGCCGGATCGCCGCTTTTTCGAGCCTCGACACTTGCGCTTGGGAAATGCCGATTTCCTCGGCCACTTCCATTTGCGTCTTTCCTTGGAAAAAGCGTTTGCGGATGATCATTTTTTCCCGCTCATTCAACCGCCGAAGCCCTTCCTTCAAGGCGATTTCTTCGATCCATTGGCTGTCGCGGTTGCGCTCATCGCTCAGCTGGTCCATCACATAAATCGGGTCGCCGCCGTCGTTGTAAATCGGCTCAAACAACGAAACAGGATCTTGAATGGCATCGAGGGCAAAAACCACTTCCTCATGGGCGACGCCGAGTTCTTTGGCAATTTCCTCGGTTGACGGTTCTTTCGCCGTCTCGCTCATGAGCCGCTCTCGCACTTGCAACGCTTTGTAGGCGATGTCGCGCAGCGAGCGCGAAACGCGGATCGGGTTGTTGTCGCGCAAATAGCGGCGGATTTCGCCGATGATCATCGGCACGGCGTAAGTGGAAAACTTCACGTTTTGATTGAGGTCAAAATTATCAATCGATTTCATAAGTCCGATGCAGCCGACTTGAAACAAATCATCGACAAATTCGCCTCGGTTGTTGAAGCGCTGAATGACGCTCAACACGAGGCGCAAGTTGCCGTTTACTAATTTTTCTCTTGCCTCCAAATCCCCCTCATGCATCCGTCGAAACAGTTCACGCATTTCCTCATTTTTGAGGACGGGAAGCTTCGAAGTGTCTACGCCGCAAATCTCGACTTTGTTCCTCGTCAAGTTGTTCCCTCCCATCAGGAGATGCTAAGTCGTCAGTTTTCAGTATCTCCTTGGAAGGGAAAAATATGCACAGCCTGTCCGACGCGGAAAAAGCGGCGGAATTTCGCTCCCGCCGCCCGCTACATCATTTTATTGAATTCTTTGCGCAACCGTTTAATGATCCGCTTCTCGAGCCGCGATATGTACGATTGCGAAATACCGAGCAAATCAGCGACGTCTTTTTGCGTCTTTTCTTCGCCGCCGGAGAGGCCAAAACGCAATTCCATAATTTGCTTCTCGCGGTCGCTCAGCTGGCGCAAGGCGTTTAAGAGCAAGCGCCGGTCGACATCCGCTTCCAAATCTTTCGTAATCACGTCGTCATCCGTTCCCAACACGTCGGAAAGCAACAGCTCGTTGCCATCCCAGTCGATATTGAGCGGTTCATCAAACGACACTTCCGCCCGCACTTTGTTGTTGCGGCGCAAATACATTAAAATTTCGTTTTCAATGCAGCGCGACGCGTATGTCGCCAGCTTGATCTTCTTCTCTGGGTTGAACGTGTTGACCGCCTTAATGAGGCCGATCGTTCCAATGCTGATCAAATCTTCAATGTGAATGCCGGTGTTTTCAAACTTGCGCGCAATGTAGACGACAAGACGCAAATTGCGTTCGATCAAAAGCGATCTTGCCGTGTCATCACCGGCGGCGAGCCTGGCAATCAGCTGCTCCTCTTCTTCTTTTGTCAGCGGCGGCGGGAGGGCTTCGCTGCCTCCGATATAATAAATTTCATCCGCCTTCAGGCCAAGCTTGGCCAAAAGCTTATACAGCCAGTTCATGAAGCGAAGTTTCCATTTTCTCATGAAAATCCCCCTTCTAAACGGATCAAAAGTGAGTATGATATACTAACAAAACCTACGAAGCGGTCAGCTTTCTTCCCGCCTGCACCATTTTCGGATGGACGATGCAGTCGTACTCCCCATCCGTCGACAGCGGATCAGCGCTTAGCGCCACAAGCCCTTGCGCTACTTCCAACCATTCGTTTTCGTACCGCAGCATAATGCGGTCTGGCTTAACCGCCGCCATCATTTGTGGACCGCTGCCGACCGCACGGTACGGAATGAGACGGAGGCGATGGACCCACCGCTCCGGCGGGGAAGCCAGCATCATGGGAGAGCTGAGACAACCCAGTAGCTCCTCAGGAAGCACGGCCTTTGCTTTTTCCTGTTCGACTACCATCACCGGCGTTTTTGTCAACGGATCGACGAGCTGGTTGCCGCTGTCAATCAAGCCGCGCAGCATAAGCGGCCGCCCGTCCCATACGATCTTGACCTCAATGATATATTCAAACCGCAGTTTTTTTTCGCGAATCGCCTCCACCCTTCGGCGAGAAAAAAGCCATAAAACCGGAAACCCGATGACAACAAACAGCCAACTGACCGGATCGCCCGCTCCGGGATGATGCATGAGAAGCATTCCTTGGCGGACGGACAGTTGGTGCGCGAAAACATAGTGAACCGCCAGCATGCCGCCGCCGACGGCGAACGTGGCAAAGTAAAACGCCAGCATATTCTCAAGCAAATAGCGCGGGCGCTTAAACCCGAAGGCGGCCCACACGATCAACACGGAAACAGCTACTTTTACCAACGGGTGCTGGGCGATGGCGGAAAACGGGGTAAACAGCAATATGACAAGCAGCGAACCGATCAACGCCCCAGCCAACAGACGCCACCAGACGATCGGCCGCTTGAGCATGAGCGCCGTCAGCCAAAGAAGCAACGCGTCAAAACAGACGTTCAACAGCCAAATCACATCGAGATAGACGACCAACCGTCAAGCCCCTCCCCCGCCCATATCGGCTTTGTCTGAAACAAGTATATAGCACCTTGCGAGGGAAAGTCTGTCAATCGGTGGCGGTGAAAAAGGAGATGTTTTGTCAAAACAGGGGGAACCACGGCGGATCAAATCGGCCGGCACGAAAGCCTAGCCCGCCTTCTCTTTTTCGCCCTTTCGTTGCGAGAGAGCGGGCGGCCAACGCGAGAAGTTTTTGGTCCTAATCGGAAAAGCGAGGCTGTCTCAAAAGATCGTCTTTCTTTAAGAGAGATACAATATATTGTTTCACCAAAGTGCTTCGTGCACGTTCGTGCATGCATCTTGTGATGAAGAAAGGGTGTCCCGTTGCTTTTGGGACACCCTCGTTTCGCCATCTAGCGGCGGCGGTTGCGGTTGCGCAAGAAAGCGGGAATGTCAAGCGGATCTTCTGCTTGCCCCGAGCGGAGCGCCGCATAGTCTTGTATCGGCTCTTCGCGCTTCTCCCGCTTTGGCGCCGGCGCCGCTTTCGGCACAGTGCCGATGCCAATGCGCGGCGGCCGCGGCTGCGAAGCGACGTTTTCGTTGAATCCGGTCGCAATGACCGTCACGATGATCTCGTCCTTTAAGTTCTCATTAATAACGGAGCCGAAGATCATGTTCACTTCTTGGTCGGCCGCCGAAGCGACGATGTCGGCAGCCTCCTGCACTTCGTACAAACTTAAGTTCATGCCGCCGGTGATGTTCATGAGCACCCCTTGCGCGCCGTCGATCGACGTCTCCAACAGCGGGCTGGAAATGGCTTTTTTTGCTGCCTCAGCAGCTCGGTTTTCGCCGCTGGCGATGCCAATCCCCATCAATGCCGAACCTTTATTCGACATGATCGTCTTCACATCAGCGAAGTCAAGGTTGATCAACCCCGGCACGGCGATCAAATCGGAAATGCCTTGCACCCCTTGGCGCAGCACATTGTCCGCTTCGCGGAACGCCTCAAGCATCGGCGTATTTTTGTCGACAATCTCAAGCAATCGATCGTTCGGAATGACGATGAGCGTATCGACCGCCTCTTTCATGGCGGCGATGCCGCTTGCGGCCTGCGTCGCCCGCTTGCGCCCCTCAAACGTAAACGGGCGCGTAACAACGCCGACCGTAAGCGCCCCTAACTCGCGCGCAATTTGGGCGATGACCGGGGCAGCGCCAGTTCCCGTGCCGCCGCCCATGCCAGCGGTGACAAACACCATATCGGCGCCGCGAAGCGCTTCTTCAATTTGCTCTTTGCTCTCCTCAGCTGCTTTTTTTCCAACTTCTGGGTTTGCCCCCGCGCCCAAGCCGCGTGTCAGCTTCGCCCCGATTTGCAGCTTGATCGGCGCCTTCGACAAGTTGAGCGCCTGTGCATCCGTATTGACCGCAATAAACTCTACACCTTGCACCCCATGCTCAATCATCCGATTGACGGCGTTGTTGCCGCCGCCCCCGACTCCAATCACCTTGATCGTTGCCAACTGATCGACTGTTGTCTCAAACTCCAACATGGCCAAATCCTCCTAAAATTTCAATCTCTATTCAAAGAAAGAACCAAAAAATCTCTTGACCTTCTTCCCAAAATGGTCTTCTTTCTTTTTCGGTTTCGACTGCTGTTTTGGCGAGGAGCGCTCGACCGGCTCCACCGCAGCGGCAACCGGGACCGTTTTCCCTTGCAGCTGCGCCTGCCGGTAGGCGAACTTGAGCAAGCCAACGCCGATCGTATACTGCGGGTCGCGCACACCGATATAATCCGGCATGGCAATGCGGACGCTCGTCCCTAAAACGACGTGGGCCAGCTCAAGCAACCCTGGCATATTGGCGACGCCGCCGGTCAGCACATAGCCGCCGGGGAGATCGCGAAACCCGAGACGACGCACTTCCTGCTGAACCATTTGCAAAATTTCTTCCAGTCTCGCCTCAATAATATCGGCGATCTCCAGCTGGCTGAACTGCTGGTGTTGATCGGTGCCCATGATCGGCACGCTGAACACTTCTTCCTCCGAAGCGTAGTCGTAAAATGCATGTCCGTGCTTCAGTTTGATTTTTTCGGCATCGTCCGTTGTCGTCCGCAATCCGATGGCCAAGTCTTTCGTAATGTGCTCCCCGCCGACCGGCAGCGAAGAGACAGCTTGCAACGTCCCTTGCTCAAAGACAGCGACCGTTGTCGAGCCGCCTCCCAGGTCAACGAGCGCCGCCCCCAAATGCCGTTCGTCATCGGACAGCACGAGCGAACCGGCCGCCAGCGGCTGAAGACAAATATCGCTGATTTCCAAGCCTGCCCGCTCCACACAGCGAAGAAGATTATGTAATACCGTCTTCGCACCAGTCACCATAGTGCCTTCCATTTCCAAGCGAACGCCGAGCATGCCGCGCGGATCATGAATGCCGTCCAACCCGTCGACGATAAACTGGCGCGGAACGACGCCGATGATTTCCCGATCGGGAGGAATAGAGACAACTTGCGCGGCATCGATGACGCGGGCGACATCTTCATCGCTGATTTCCCGGTTTTCGCTCGCGACGGCGACAATGCCGTGGCAGTCATGGAGCTGAATATGGCTGCCGGCCACCCCGACGATCACACGGCGGATCGATAAACCGACCATCCGCTCCGCTTGCTCGACGGCCCGTCTGATCGACTGCACCGTTTTATCTATATCAACAATCGCCCCTTTTTTGAGCCCTTCCGCTTTGACATTGCCCACCCCGATAATATTGATGGAGCTGCCTAGCATTTCCCCGATGATGACTTTCACGCTCGATGTTCCGACATCCAGGCTAACGACGATCTCATTGCTGCTCATTTTTTGGCATCTGCCTACTAAAAACGCGCCGGTGCCGGCCGGCGTTTCAGTAAGCAGCGACACCTCCTTTTTCGGCTGAAATTTCCCATCTCTTTGTCTATTGGTCTATGTCTAGTTTGCGAGTTTCGCAACAACACTATATTTTGTTTTACCCTATATAATTCAACACGCGAAAACACTTTCCCTGTCTTTTGCCTAACTTTTTTCGCGATTGTACCGCCGCTTGGCCCACTCAGCAAGCCAAAGGCGGCGGATGATGGCAATGTTTTGAAACAAGCGGACGCCGAAGGCGAACACAGCCGCTAAATACAAGTCTACACCAAGATGCACCCCAAGAAAAGTTAAAGTTGCGGCCAGAACAATGTTGAAAAAAAACCCGGTTATAAATACGGTTTCGTCGTACGTCCGCTGCAGGTGGGCGCGCCATCCTCCGATTAATGTATCAAAGGCGGCCAAAATGGCAATCGACAAATAATTGGAATATTCATCGGGAACTTCCCAGCCGGCGAAAACGCCGATGGCAAACCCAAGAAGCAATCCGAGAAGCGGAAGCCACATGCTATTTCTCCTCCTTGCCGCCGTTCGCTGTCTCCATGTATTTCACATCAGGGCGGCTAGCCGCGGGCGGAATGACAACGAGCGGCTGGGGCTTGGATATTGACAGCTCCAAGTTTTCCACGGCGAAATCATCGCGGATCGGCGAAACGGCGAGCCCGCTGTACAGCTTGTCCGCATCATCGGCGATTGCTCTCACTTCGACTGGCAGCCTCACTGAGCGGCTCCCGACTTTCGTTGCGCCATTGACATCGCGAATGGCCGTCCGGTTCGTCAGTCGCTCACCGTCGATGGCGATTTCTTTCGCCCCGTATTTGTTCAACTCATTCACTAACCGTTGCAATAGCTCGGGCGATACGGCGGCAACGGCCGGACCAACGTAGCCGGCCGCCGAAAGCGGCGCGATCGTCAACACGAGACCGCTTCCTCTCACTTCTGTCAGCCCGGCTTCTTCCCTCAGCTTCGCGACTGTCGCTTCAAGCTCTGTCGCGCCGCCCGCCTCGTGTTCCCGCCGGTAGCGGCGCAATGTTTCCTCGTAACTCTCTAGCTCCTCAAGCAGCCGTTGTTCAAGCTTCTGCTCTTTTGTCAAATCGGCGCGCAACTCCCAAATGTCGCGCGTGTCGCGTCCTTCCGGATGCAGCGTCGTCCGAAGCCCGACGGCCAGCATCACACCGAATATGGCAGCTACGCCGGCAAAATAGAATCGATTTTTCCGTTCCAATGCGCTTCACCGCCCCTTTCCGCCCGTTTTACGGCTCGGGCGCAAACACCGGATCCAACACGATCGCTCCTTGCTTTTCCACTTTTACGTCGATATGGTCTTCGACAAGTTCGTCGACGATGCCGCCGGGAAGCTCTAGAGCGGACATGAGCACGTCCGGATTGCCAATGGCCGAAATGACAAACGGAGCGGCATGCTGCGTTCCATCGACCTCAATGACTGGGCCGTTGCAGACGATGTATGAACGGTGGGAAATGCGCTGCCCATTAATAGCGACCGCTTCGGCGCCGGAAATGAGCAACTCGTGAACAACTTTCCATACGTGCTGTTCATGAACGATATAATTGGTAGCGCTCGCTTCAGAGGGGATATAAGAGGAATCGGAAAGGGTGACTGCTACACCTTTCCCTTTCACCCTCGCTTTTCCGACATGCATGCGCAGCTGTTCCGCTTCTTTTGCCAATCCGGCCTCGTTCTCCTGCTCCTCGGCCAGCTTCTTCTCCCACGCAGCCAGCTCCTCCTGCTTTTTGACAAGCTGCTGCTTGAGCGACCGGTTTTCTTTTTGCAAAGCAAGAAGCGCCGAGCGATATTCGTACTCTTTTTTCCACTCGCTGTCGCTCCATTCGCGGCGGGATGCTTCGTTTTTCGCATGTTGGTACGAGAACCCGAGCATGGCGCCGAAGATCAAGCAGATCAACGTCAGCAGGAGGCGGCTACGGGCTTGTCGTTTCATCGCCATCCTCCTTTTTCGGGGGGGAATAAGGAACAAAATAGCTGCCGACTTCCAAATGAATGACTCCTTTGACGTTTCGGTCAAGCGCGGCGGCAATCGCAGGATAATGCGACAGCTTGTCCGCAAATTGCCGGATTGTCGCGCTTACTTCATAACCGTCATTCATGTAGACGATGACGCGGTCTTCATATTCCCTCGTCGGCTTGTAGTGAATTTCCGACATGGCGCCCAGCACGGCCGCGGGCAGTTCGGCGAGCTGCCCCGTCATTTCAGCAATGGCGTCGCCGTCTTTCCAGCCGACAAGCACCGGCGCATCGCTTGGCGCCGTCTTCGTCCCTTCTTGCTTTAACAGCCGCCCGTTTTCAAGCAATGGAAAAAACGTTTGCCGGTCATACACATAAGCGATTCGCCGCCATTCGCGGACGTGGATGGCGATCGTGTTCGGCAGCTGCTTTTCCACTGTGGCCTCCTTAATTTCTGGATGGCGAGTGAGCTTTTTTTCCACGTTTTGTTCATTCACTTTCCAAAAGCTTGTCCGCTTCGTAATGCCGCTTAAGCTGATGATGCGCTCCGCTGTGAGATGACGGTTGCCGCTCACTTCCACATGCCCGACAGCGCCAAGCGGCGACTGGAAGTAAAGGACGCACAAAATAAATAGAAAAAAGAAAGATAAGTACGCAATGAGCCGGCGGTTCGCTTTCTGGCGGCGCCGCTCCTTCAGTTTCGGCACGCGGTCCTCCAAGACGACGACTTTTCCCTTTTCCATCGCATTCCCCGCTTTCTTCTTCAAAGCCCGCGCTGAAACGACCGGTATAAAAACAAACGGCATCCGCTGCCGTTTCTTTGTTTTTGCACTTATTTTCATTATATCACAAATGAATGCAAGAGAGAGCCTGTTTTTATCGCATTTGCCGGCACCGTTCGACGATGGGCTGCGTTCGAGAGACGCCAAAAAAAACGGCGGACATCCGCCGCTTGCCTAATACCGGGCATGCCTGCTGATATTAAGCAGCACGCCGATGGCCATCAACATCAACGTCAGCGACGATCCACCGTAGCTTAAAAACGGGAGCGTGATGCCGGTAACGGGCATCAGTCCCGTCACAACGCCGATATTGATCATCACTTGAATCGCGATCATCGAAACAATGCCAAGCGCCAAAAAACTTCCGTACAAGTCAGGGGCGCCAAGGGCAATGCGCACACCGCGCCAAAGAAGAAGAGCAAAGAGCAGGAGAACGAGTGAACCACCGATAAAGCCGAGCTCTTCAGCTAAAATGGCGAAAATAAAGTCGGTTTGCGGCTCCGGCAAATAAAAAAACTTTTGTCTGCTCTGCCCGAGCCCAAGGCCGAACAAGCCGCCAGGCCCAATGGCGTACAGCGACTGGATGATTTGAAATCCGCTTCCAAGTGGATCTTCCCATGGGTTTAAAAACGATGTAATCCGCTTGATTCGATATGGAGCCGACAGGATGAGGGCGGCAAGCCCAGCGAGCCCCAAAACGCCAAGCCCGGCAAAATGGCTGAGACGGGCGCCGGCGACGAAAATCATCGTCACGCACGTACCAACCATAACGGTGCCCGTTCCTAAGTCCGGCTGCAGCATAATCATGCCGAACGCGGCAAACACAAGCAAAAGCGCCGGCAACAATCCTTGTTTAAATGACGTAATTTTTTTTTGGTTTTCCGATAAATATTTGGCCAAAAAAGCGATCATAGCCAGCTTCATAAACTCGGACGGCTGGATCGAAAACGCCCCGACGCCGATCCAGCTGCGCGACCCGTTGCGAACCATGCCGATGCCGGGAATGAGCACAAGAACGAGCAGCACAAAACAGACGCCAAGCAGCACTTTCGACCAGTCGCGCCACACCCAATAATCGATGTTCATGACAAAAAACATAGCGATAATGCCGACGCCCGCAAACAATAGCTGGCGCTTGGCGAAGAAAAACGAATCGTTGAATTTGTATTCCGCCCAAATGGCGCTCGCGCTGTACACCATAATAAGTCCGATGGCCAAGAGCGAAAACGTCAAAAGAATGAGCAAAAAATCCGGCGCAGACTTTTTCCGCGGCAATGCCCAACACCTCTATTTTTGTAAACTAGAGGGGAAGGGCTGTCCCTTTCCCTCTATTTCAACTTATGCACGGCATTGATAAAAATGTCCCCTCTCTCCTCGAAAGTTTTGTATTGATCCCAGCTGGCGCATGCTGGAGAGAGCAAAATGACGTCGCCCGGCTCGGAAAGCTCGAAAGCAACCGGGACGGCTTTTTCCACATTATCGACATATCGGATCGTTTCTATTCCCGCTTTTTGGGCGATGCGGCCGATTTTATCCGCCGTCTGGCCGAACAGTACGACCGCCTTCACCTGTTGCAAATACGGGAGAAGATCATCAAACTCATTGCCGCGGTCAAGCCCGCCAGCGAGCAAAATGACCGGCTCGCCGGCAAACGCTGAAAGCGCCTTTTGCGTCGCTAAGATGTTCGTCGCTTTCGAGTCGTTGTAAAACCGCCGGCCGTCAATTTCCGCCACATACTGAAGCCGATGTTTCACGCCGGAAAACGTCGCCAGCACCTGGCGGATCGCCTCATCACTGGCGCCGGCCAGCTTGGCGGCCGCCACCGCCGCTAAAATGTTTTCCAAATTGTGCTGTCCAGGAAGAACGATGTCAGCGATTCTGATAACTGGATCACCGTTCCAATAGATGGCGCCATCTTGAACGTACGCCCCTTCGCCAAGAAGCTTCGTCGCCGAAAACAGCACTTTTTGCGATCGAACCGAGGAGGCAATGTTCATCACGAGCGGATCGTCGGCATTGACGACGGCATAATCGCGCTCCGTTTGATTGCGGAAAATGTTCGCCTTTGCCGCTGCATACGCCTCTTTCGTTCCGTGGTAGTCCAAGTGGGCGTCGAAAATATTGAGCAAAACCGCAATGGCTGGGCGAAACTTGTCAATGCCGGCAAGCTGGAACGAAGACAGTTCCGTGACAAGCCATTGCCCCGGCTTCGCTTCCCTCGCCACCTCGCAGGCGACAAGGCCGATGTTGCCGGCAAGCAGCGGATCTTGGCCGTCCGCTTTTAACATTTCGTAAATGAGCGTCGTCGTCGTCGTTTTTCCGTTGGACCCGGTGATGCCGATAAACGGCCCTTCGGAAATGTGATAAGCAAGCTCCACTTCGGTCACAACCGGAAGCCCCTTCTCAAGCGCCTTTTTCACCATCGGGTTCGTGTACGGAATGCCCGGGTTTTTCACGACAAGGTCAAACGGCTCATCAAGCAGTTCAAGCGGATGACCGCCGCAAACGACGCGAATGCCCAGCGGTTCAAGCTGCTTGGCCTCCATGTTTTCCGAAAGCGGCTTTTGATCATTGACGACGACCTTAGCGCCTAACTCCGCAAGAAGCCGAGCTGCCGCCGCTCCGCTTTTCGCCAATCCAATGACAAGCACACGACGATGTTGATAAAAACGAGTCGGTTTCAATTACATCCACACCTCGATATAAATTCCTAGCATCGCAAATAAAAGGCCGACGGCCCAAAACGTCACAACGATCCGCCATTCTGACCAGCCGACAAGCTCATAATGATGATGAAGCGGACTCATGCGGAACACGCGCCGTCCCGTCGTTTTGAACGAAGCCACTTGAATGATGACCGACAGCGTCTCGATGACAAACACACCGCCGATGATGACAAGCAACAGCTCAAGCTTCGTCAGGACAGCGACAGCGGCGATCGCCCCGCCAAGTGCGAGCGAGCCGGTGTCGCCCATAAACACTTTCGCTGGGTGGGCGTTAAACACTAAAAAGCCAAGCACGGCGCCAACAACAGCGACGCAAAATACAGCGACATCGTACTGGCCTTGATTCCAAGCCAAGACGGCATAAGCGCCAAAGGCGATCGCCGCCGTTCCGGCAAGCAGCCCGTCAAGCCCGTCGGTCAAGTTGACAGCGTTCGAACCGCCGACAAGCATGAACAACAAGAGCACGCCGTACGCCCATCCGAGGTCGACCGACCAATCGGCGCCGGGAATATGTAACACCGTCGAAAAGCCGCTTTGGCGGTAGACGGCAAAAAAGATGGCTGCGATAAGGAGCTGGCCGATAAATTTTTGCCGGCTCGTCAAGCCAAGATTTCGCTTCATCACGACTTTGATCATATCGTCGAGGAAGCCGAGCACCCCATAGCCGACGGTGACCAACAACAGCAAATACGTCCTCGTCGACAAGCCGGCGATTTTTGGTGTGATCCATAAGGTCGTTGCCACAATCGCCAACAAAATCATGATGCCGCCCATCGTCGGCGTGCCTGATTTTTTTTGATGCGACTTCGGCCCTTCCTCGCGGATGCTTTGTCCGAATTTCAACCGCCGCAAAAACGGGATGAACAGCGGCGACAAAACGACAGTGATGAGAAAGGAAACCGCCATGGCAATCACGATCGCTTGTTCTGGCATGCATCGTCACATCCTTTAAACGGCCGAGCGTCCAGCCATCGCTTCTCCAATTCCGCCAGTCGGCGGCGCACAGCCTCGCCAGCAAGGGGGCTGTCTTCAGGAAGAGCGAAGAAAAACTGCACACCCTCTGCACGGTCTTGCTCCAAGTATCGCTCGAACAATGCCGCTGCCGCCTCGAGCGGCGACGGAACGAAAAAGATCGGAAATTGATTTGGAATGTAGCGCGGCAACGGCTCTCCCAGACGCCAAAATGAAGCGATCGCTCCGTGTTCAATCGCCGTTTTCAATGTTTCCGCCCCGTTTTCGAGCGGAACGAACAACCCTTTTTTCACTTGTTTGGCTGGGTTGACGAACACGGCGTGAAAGCGGATCGTTTCATCAACAATGCCGCGCGCCTCCACCGCCATCGATTGCACCGTCCTGTATGCGATCATGGTCATCCTCTCTCCTTCACTGCCGCTCGGGCAACAGCGCGATCGTCAAACTCAATCACATCGTTGCCAATGATTTGATACGTTTCATGCCCTTTGCCGGCAATCAACACAACATCGCCTTCCTGCGCCTGGCCAATGGCGTAGCGGATCGCCTCTTCACGGTCAGGAATCGTCACATGCTTTCCGATCTCAGCGCTTACTCCCGCTTCCATGTCGCGCAAAAT
The DNA here is from genome assembly GCF_056494105.1 of Geobacillus sp. PLS 41. Classification (NCBI taxonomy): domain Bacteria; kingdom Bacillati; phylum Bacillota; class Bacilli; order Caryophanales; family Anoxybacillaceae; genus Geobacillus; species Geobacillus sp. PLS 41. The sequence goes on from NZ_CM151395.1 coordinate 2,963,288, forward strand.
TTGCTTCGGGTCTTCCGAACGCGGATTGTCGGAGGTAAAAATAGCGACATCCGCATACCGCACCGCCACCTGCGCCATGAGCGGCCGTTTCGACGGGTCGCGGTCGCCGCCGCAGCCGATGACGACATACACGTTTCGCTTCGCCAATTGGCGCACCGTTTTTAAGGCATTTTCTAAACTGTCCGGCGTGTGGGCGTAATCGACGATGATCGTAAAGTTTTGCCCTTCATCAACCGTTTCAAACCGCCCCGGCACCGGCTCGACATCCGCAAGCGCCGCGGCGATCGTTTCAAGCGAAAAGCCAGAGGCAAGGCAGGCAGCGGCAGCGGCGAGAATGTTATAGACATTGAACGAGCCGACAAGTTTCGTTTCGACCGCCGCCGATCCGTGCGGCGTGCAAAGCCGAAACGCCATGCCGCCTGCGGTCATGCGGATCTGTTCCGCCATCACATCGCTTTTTTCCCTCATCCCGTATGTGACGATCGGCGCGGCCGTCATATGTTTATAATACTGCGAAACCGGATCGTCATGATTGAGAACGGCAAATTTCGGCCGCCGTTCGTCGTAGCGGTTGCCGAGCTGGGCAAACAAAAGCCCTTTGGCGTTCCGATATTCTTCCATTGTCCCGTGATAATCCAAATGGTCTTGCGTTAAGTTCGTAAAGACGGCCACATCGTAATCGCAGCCATGCACCCGCCCTTGGTGCAGCGCGTGCGACGACACTTCCATGGCGACAAACTCCACTCCTTCATCGACCATCTGTTTAAACATGCGCTGCAAAATGAGCGACTCCGGCGTCGTATTGGCCGCCGGATAGGAGCGGTCGCCGACCTTGATGTGAACCGTGCCAATGAGCCCTGTTTTCTTGCCGGCTTTTCTCGCGATTTGTTCGATGATCGACGTTGTCGTCGTCTTGCCGTTTGTGCCTGTCACTCCGATTAAATGTAGGCGGTGGGTCGGCCGCCCGTAAAACGCGTCCGCTAAAATCGCCATCGTCCGCCGGCTGTCCGACACAAGAACGACGGGAACATCAACGGAAAGCGGCCGCTCGGCCACGATCGCCGCCGCTCCGCGCGCCACCGCTTCCTCGGCAAAGTCGTGTCCGTCTACTGTAAACCCTTTAAGGCAAAAAAAGAGAGAACCGGAGGCAACGCGGCGCGAGTCCATTTCGAGCGCCACGATATCGGGATTGCCTCCATGGTGCACCCAAAAACCGGGCAAGTGTGACAGCAGCGTCAGCAGTTTCATATTTCGTTCATCCCTTTCGCTTCGAAATCGTCCGCTCCGTTAGGCAGACAGCGGAAAAAGGGGCACAACCAACCCGATGTGTCATCGCATCGGTCGCCCCTTGCGCGTTCGTCTTACCGTTCTTCTACCGCTTCGCGTTTCGCCAAATAAATGCGGACCGTTGAACCTTCTTTCACTTTCGCCCCTGGCTTCGGGGATTGTTCAACAACGACATCTCCCTCGCCACTAACATCTAATTTTAAGTCAAAAAGCTGCTCTTGCAAATCATTTTTTGTCATTCCGATCAAGTTTGGCACTTCAATGACTTTCGGCTCGTTCCAGTCGCGCTCCTTCTCGAGCTGGTCTTTGCGGGGCTTCACGCCCAACGTGCGCAAACTATCTTCCATAATTTTTCCTACAATCGGGGCAGCGACCGTGCCGCCGAACTGAACCGTTCCTTTCGGGTTGTCGACGGCGACGTACACGACAAGCTTCGGGTCATCCGCCGGAGCGAAGCCGATGAACGAAACGATATGGTTGTTTTGCAAATAGCGGCCGCCTTGCGCCTTTTGCGCCGTTCCCGTTTTGCCGCCGACGCGGTACCCTTCGACATACGCCTTTTTCCCTGTTCCTTGAGCGACGACGCTCTCAAGTGCGTAGCGGACTTGTTTCGATGTTTCCTCGGAAATGACGCGCCGTTTCGCTTTTGGCGTGTTGCGGCGGACGATCTCTCCTGTTTCCGGGTCGACCCACTGCTTGGCAATGTACGGAGTGTACAAAATACCGCCATTGATTGCCGCCGACACGGCAGCGACTTGCTGGATCGGCGTCACCGACACTCCTTGGCCAAACGCCGTCGTTGCCAGTTCCACCGGCCCGACCCGTTTCAAATCAAACAAAATGCCTGTTCCTTCGCCTTGCAAGTCGATGCCCGTTTTCTCACCAAAACCGAATTGCTTAATGTAACGAAACAACGTCTCCTTTCCAAGCCGCTCGCCAAGCTCGACAAACCCCGGGTTGCACGAGTTTTGCACGACTTCCAAAAACGTCTGATCTCCGTGGCCGCCTTTTTTCCAGCAGCGAAGCGTAGCGCCGGCTACTTTGGCGTAGCCCGGGTCAAAGAAATGGTCTTTCAGCAAATTCACCTTATGTTCCTCAAGCGCTGCGGCCAGCGTAATGATTTTAAACGTCGATCCCGGTTCGTACGTGCTCCAAATCGGCAAGTTGCGGTTGTAAATTTCCGGAGGAACGCTCCGGTAATCCGCTGGATTGAACGTCGGCCGGCTCGCCATCGCCAAAATTTCACCGGTGTTCGGGTCCATGGCGATCGCGATGATGCCGTCCGGATTGTATTTCGCCTCCGCGATGTCAAGTTCGCGCTCAATGATCGTCTGAATGCGCGAATCGATCGTCAACACCAAATTCAAGCCGTCAGTCGGCGGCGTATAGTCATCAGCGATATCGGGCATGCGCCGCCCTTTCGCATCGGAATAAAACTGCACGGAGCCGCGCTCGCCCCTCAGTTCCTTGTCATAATACAGCTCCAACCCGGTGAGCCCTTGGTTGTCAATGCCGGTGAAGCCGAGCACGTGCGACAAATAGCTGCCAAACGGATAGTAGCGCTTCGTATCTTCCGCGATATACACCCCATCCAAGTCGAGGGAGCGCACATTCGCCGCTTTTTCATCGGAAATTTTCCGCCCTTCTTTCAGGCGGACGATCGACGTTTTTTGCGTGATTTGTTTATAGATGGATTCGATCGAACCGCCCAGCACCCCGGCCAACTTTTTCGCCGCCTCTGCCGGGTTTTTGACTTGCCGCGGAATGACATACACCGTCGGCGCGCTCATGTTCGTCGCCAGCGGGACGCCGTTGCGGTCCAAAATTTCGCCTCGCTTCGGCTCAAACGGAATGTTCCGGCCCCATAGCCCTTTCGCCCGTTCCGCTAATAGATCGCCGAGCCAAAATTGGACGTAGCCGAGACGGAGATCGATAATGGCAAAGATCAAAATCCCGATCAAAAACACGATCGTCAACCGCTTGCGCACGGTAACGTACGATACGCGCATATGGCGGAACCTCCTTCATGGTGGGCTCGTTCCACTATATGCTTGTACGCCCCGTTATAGAACGGCAAAAATCATTCATGCGGCTCGGCTTCTTTCCGTAAAGCCGCCTCTTTCTCCTTCTCCGCCGCCTCTTTCTCCCATTGGCGCGGCGGAGCCAATTCAACAATTAAATAATCGCCTTTGCGCACCTCCGCTCCCGGACGAATGTTTTGGCTGACGACATAGCCGGTCCCTTTCGTGCTCGGCCGCAAGCCGAGTATATGAGCCACTTTCATAGCGTCGCGCAGCGAGAAGCCGCGCAAATCCGGCATCGTTGCCGCCCCGTCCGTTTTCAACACGACCCGTTCGCCCAAAAGAACGTGATCGCCGCCTTGCGGAAGCTGCTGCTCAACATATTTGCCGCGGCCGATCACGACCGGCACATATCCCTTTTCCTTCAGCTGCTCTGCTGCCGAAGCCGCCGGCTGGCCGATCCATGAATCAAGCGCCTGCGGTTGGGCAGTCTTTGCTTTCATTCGTTTTTCCCCGTTCGGTTCAATATGCAAATATTGCAAACTGCTTTTCATCACCGTCGTAAAAATTTGCGACACCGGCGCCGCTCCGGTTTCAGTCACATCGAGGTGCGGCTGTTGGACCGCGACATACATGAGAAGCTTCGGATCATCCGTCGGCGCCATGCCTAAAAACGAAAAAATGTAGTTTTCCCGTCCGGTCAAATAGCCCCCGGAAGCCGACGGAATTTGCGCCGTCCCCGTTTTGCCGGCGACGCGGTAGCCGTTGATTTGGTACGGACGGCCGGTGCCGTGCTCGGACGTGACGACCGTCTCTAAAATGGCGCGCACTTTGCGCGCGGTTTCCGCCGTAATCGGCTCGCCGACCACGGTCGGCCCATGATCGAGCACGACTTTGCCGCTGTCTGGGTCGACGACTTTCTCGATGACATACGGCTTCATCATTTTCCCATCGTTGGCGATCGCCGTCGCCGCTTGGATTTGCTGGATTGGCGTCACCGATGTCCCTTGGCCGAATCCGGTCGTAATTCGTTCAATCGGGTAGCGATAGCGGATTTGTCCGACCGCTTCGTTCGGCAAATCGATGCCCGTTTTCCGGTCAAAATGGAAACGGTGCAAATATTGCAAAAACCGATCTTCACCAAGCTTTTCTTTCACTAAAATCGAAAAGGCGACGTTTGAAGAGCGCTGCACCCCTTCATTAAACGTGATCGTCCCCCAGCCGACATCGTTATGGTCGCGGATCGTGTTCGGCCCCACTTTGTAGGAACCGGAGCGATACGTTTCGTTGCCGTTATACACTCCTTCGTTGATGGCCGCCGCGAGCGTGAACACTTTCATCGTCGATCCCGGCTCATACGGATAGGAAATGGCGTCATTTAAAAAGTTCGTAATATCACGCTTGTTTGGGTCAAAGCTCGGACGCGTCGCCATCGCCAAAATTTTCCCTGTTTTTGGATCAGCGACGATGGCGATCATTTTTTTCGGCTTGTATTGCTTCTCGACGCTGTTCATCGCATCTTCCAAAAACGATTGAATCTTTCCGTCAATCGTCAAATAGACGTTTGCCCCATTGTCCGGCTTGACAATGCGCTCTTTCCCCCCGGGGAGGCGGAAGCCGTTTATGTCGCCGGCAAACGACACATAGCCGTCTTCTTCACGCAAATACCGGTCAAGCTCTTTTTCCACTCCCATTTTGCCGACCGTTTCGTTGGCTGCATTTTTTTGCGCATAGCCGATGACGTGCGACGCAAACATGCCGTTCGGATAAAACCGGCTCGTGTCGCGGATGAAAGCGATGCCTGGCAAATGGAGCGCTTCGATTTTTCGCTTCAGCTCAAAACTGATGTTGCGGCCGTAGGCCCCAAACTCGACTTGCTTCGCTTTTTTGGTCAAAATGCGTTCCATCGCCTCGACGTCCATGCCAAGCAACGGGGCGAGTTGTTCCGCTGTTTTTTTCGGATCGACCACATGGTGCGGATGATCTGGATCGGTTGTCATCTTCGGATCCAAAATGGCCACAACCGTATACGACGGTACATCTTCAGCCAAAATGGCGCCGTTGCGGTCGAAAATCGTTCCGCGCTTCGCCTTGATCGTCCGCGTTTGTTGATGCTGCCGCTCCGCGATCACAGCCAGCGTTTGGCCGTCCGCTTTGCCGGTCCATTCAAGCTGCACAAAGCGGGCGAACAACAGAGAAAAGAGAAAGCCGAACAGGCAAAACAGGATGAACGCTCCCTGATGGGTGTTGCGATGCTTTCTTGCCTCCATCGCCGATCATTCCTGCACAACTTTCACATGGTTTTCGTTGAGCGACAAACCGAGCTCTTTTGCCTTTTGCAAAATGCGCTCGTACGCGCTCAGCCGTTGCACCTCGACATATAGGTCATTGTTCTCCTTTTTCTGCTCGTCAATCGACGCCTCGAGCTTTTGCACCCCTTTGTTCAATTCGTAAATGCGCACTTGGTTCGAGACGATATGAACCGCCGCATAGAAGACAAACAAGAAAAACAACACAAATAGCATCTTTTCAGCCAGCGACAGGCGAAAGCGCTGCTTCCGCCGCGTCTTCGGGCTTGGCGGTGCCGCCGGATGTCGTTGTTCACGCGCGACTTTGACTGCTGCATCGTTCACATTTTTCCCCTCCTGTTTCTCCATGCATTCGTTTTTCGCCGCAATGGGCGGCGCCCGCATTGAAATTGGTTGTGTTTCCCCGCTATTTTCGTCATCTACAGCTTTTCGGCAATGCGGAGTTTGGCCGAACGGGCGCGGTGGTTTCGTTCGAGCTCTTCCTCGGAAGGAACGATCGGTTTTTTTGTAATGATTTTCAGCACGGGGCGGTAGTCGTCGGGGAGAACCGGAAGCCCCGGAGGCAATGGCGGACTTTCGCTCGCCTTTTTAAACGTTTCTTTGCAAATGCGATCTTCAAGCGAATGAAACGTAATGACGCTCACCCGTCCACCGGGTGCAAGCAGTTCGATCGCCTGCTCGAGCGCCTCGCGAAACGCCTCAAGTTCGTCGTTGACCGCGATGCGGAGCGCCTGAAAAATGCGTTTGGCCGGGTGTCCGCCGCTGCGGCGAGCCGGGGCGGGAATCGCCGCCTTGATCACATCAACGAGCTCCCCCGTCGTTTTAATCGGCCTCGTGCGGCGCACTTCCTCGATTTTGCGCGCCACTTGCTTCGAAAACCTCTCTTCGCCGTAACGGAAAAAGATGCGGACGAGCTCCTCGTATGGCCAGCAGTTGACAATCTCCGCCGCCGTCAGCCGCTGCTTGCGGTTCATCCGCATATCAAGCGGCGCATCGTGCTGATAACTGAAGCCGCGCTCGGGTTCGTCAAGCTGCGGTGAAGAAACACCCAAATCAAACAAGACGCCGTCGACGGACTTGACGCCAAGCGCCGAAAGCTCCTCTTGCAAAAACCGGAAGTTCCGGTGCACAAACTGCACTTGCCGGCCGTAGCGGGCGAGCCGTTCGCGCGCATGCATGATGGCGGCTTCGTCTTGGTCAAAGGCAAACAGCTTCCCATGTTCCGACAAACGGGAGAGCAAATATTCGCTATGGCCGCCGCTGCCCAGCGTACAATCGACGTAAATGCCGTCAGGGCGGATGTTCAGCCCATCGACTGCCTCTTTCAGCAACACTGTTGTATGTTGAAACACATGTCCACCACCTTCGTTGCGTAAAGCCACACTCACATCGGCCAGTGGCCGCCTCCTTATTATATCGCAAAGATGGACAAAATTTTAGCTTTTTTTGTAAAAAAACGTCCTTTTTTGTTTCTTTTTGTCGGACGGGCCAATCACAGCCATCCTGGCGGCTTCACCCCTTTACTTTTATTTCCATTTAATGAATGTTGTTTTTTTACAATTCATTTCACAAAAAAGAAAATCCTGCTCAAAGCAGGATGTTTCTTTTCGACTTTTTCTTTGAAAAAGCCTCACATATATACAATTTTATGCATTCCATTGCCAGGACTGCGAATGGCCAAAAGTTTTTCTACAAAATCAAATCCGTAGCGGTTGATGTAATAAAACACGTTCCAAACCCGCTCCTGGAGCGCGCCGTTCGGCCGAAGCGACGTCTCGATGCGCCAAAATTTCCGCCACTCCGTCTCATGTTTGCGCAACAGCGCCCGCTCGAGCGCGTGCTGAAGAAACTCGATTTGCGCCTGAAGGATGGCGGCATTTTTCGCCACCAATCCCTCCAATCCGCGGTCAATCGCCACCCCAAGCTCACGAAGCGGCCGGTGCGCCGCGTCAATGTCCGCCTTCGCTTTGGCAAACGCCGAAGCAAGCGGCGCTTGAGCGGTCGCCTCCCGCCACTCCCGCTTTGCTTCATCGAGCCGCCCAGTCAATACATCAGCCACCTCAAGACCGATATCGGACAGGTCGGTTTGCAGCGAACGGCTGACAATCGTCGCCTGCAGACGCGGCACGACTGGAGGCATTTCTAGGTCGAAAAGCGGGAACGCCTCTTTCAATTCCGCCCAATAAGCGATCTCCCCCGGTCCGGCAACGAAAGCGAGCGTCGGCAGCAAATGCTCTTGCATGAGCGGACGGGTGACGACATTGTTGCTTAAACGGGCCGGATTCGTTTCGGCAAGCTCAAGCAGCTCTTCTCTTGTCCAAACGAGAGTTCCCGCTTTATTGTGAAACAGGCCGCGTTCCTCATCATACTGCAAAAGCGAACGTTCACGGCCGTCGTAATAAAACAAGTTGGCCGCGTCACGACCGATTTCAATCAGCGGCGCATATCCGAGCGTGCGCAACGCCTCTTGCTGAGCGAGCACCGCGGCCGTCACATCGCGATGGCGTTCAATGAGCGCAGCGAAAAAGCGGCGCTCAAGCGGCCGCACCGCCGCATCGCCAGCGTTCAAAACAACTAAACCGTGATCAGCGAACAACCGGAGCACAATGGCGGCAAAAAAGTCGACAAACGTGCGCGCCTCATCAAGACACGATGACAAAAAGAAGAGCAGCTCATTCGTCACGTCCGTTTCCCCATATGTTTTGACGACGCGCTCGATCCACTCTTTCGCAGCCATCCGGTCCAGCAGCACATCGGCGGCCATCCGTTTTTCGTTCGTTTTGTGTGGGTACGCTGCTTTTTTTACTTCTCCTTCCTCAACGACATAGACATGATCGATTTCCGCGATGTCATGATCTTCGCCGGCGATCCAAAACAGCGGCACGACCGGCACGCCCAATTTTCGTTCCTGCTCTTTGGCAAGCTGGATGATGGTGATGATCTTATAAATCGTATACAGCGGCCCAGTCAACAGCCCGGCTTGCTGCCCGCCGACAATGACGACGCTTCGCTCATTGCGCAGTTTCTCAATGTTTGCCATCGTAGCCACACTCGCCGAGAAGCGCCGGTGATAAGCACGCAAATAGTCGGCAAGCCCTTCTCGGTCATAGGTTCTTCCTTGCAAATAGGCCAACCGCCGACAAAACGCTTCATCGTCCGCCTGGGCATAAGCGAAGCCGCTCTCTGCTGGAAACGCGCCGGTTATGTAATCAGCCGCCAATTTCGTCGCTGCTGGCAACGGAATTTCGCGAACTTCCATGGCTAAAAACTCCCTTTCTTATGTATTCTTTCATGAGTATAGCACGTTTATTGCCAAGAGAAAAAAGGCTTGCTCGGCCACACTAAAGGCTCATCGCAACGCGAATGGCCATTCCGTATACAAGCAGCCCGGCGTAAAGGGAGGCAAAAATGAGAAAACTCGCCCGCCAAAAGACGCGGAACACCGTCCGCAACCGAAAGTCCGCCTTTTTCCGCCAATAGCCAAGCGCGATCGCCGCGTGCAGACCAAACAAAAAGAGAAGAAGAGGAACGAAGTACGATTTCCCAAACAGCACTGTCAGCAAAAAATAGACAGCGGCGATGAAAAAAACAGTCGCAGCGTTGACCGCGGCGTAAAACGCTGCCCGCCTCCGCCTGCCGACCAAGCGTGCTCCGAAGTAGACGAGCAAAAACAGCAGAAGCGGCGCGGTCACAAACGTCGCCAGCGTTGAAGCGAGCCAATCACCCATCCGTCTCTCTCCCTTCCTTCCCTTTCACCGCGCAAAAGACAAAGCGGACGACCGGCAGCATAGCGCCGCGCGCCTCCCCTTGTTTCAACACATAGCCCAAAATGGCGTCAATCTCCGTCCGGCGCCCGTTCGCCAAGTCCATATACATCGACGAATAGTTGTCCGCTGTTTTTTGGCATATGCGGACGACGCGCTCCCACGCCCGATTGGCGTCTTCAAGAGGCAGCACGTTCCGCACCTCATCAAACAGCTGCCTCATCATATCGCGGTACGGAGCCGTTTCTAGCAGCGCTCCGTTTTTCACTTGCAATAGAGCGGTGAGCGGATTGATGACGGCGTTGACGACAAGCTTGTCCACAAGAATGCGCTCCCAATCATCGGCCCATTCGATCGGAAAGCCGCGCTCCCCTTCCCGAAGCTCCCGGGCGTCGCCAAGTGAACCGTAGCGGGAAGCAAGTGTCAGCTTTCCGGCGCCCGTATGCGCCACCGTCCGGTCATCTAACTTCATTGCGCCATGCTCCACGACGCCGACGAGGACATTTTTGTCGGCAAACATCGTCAACTGCTCGAGATGCCCCATGCCGTTTTGCAAAAAAACGAGCGTGCGAACGCGGCGAAACGCGTCGATTTGCGCACAGACGGAAGCGAGATCGTACTGTTTGACGGTCACAAACACGAGCGGCTCGTCCAGCTCCGCTCCAGCAAACGGCTGCGCGCGCACCGCCACGACCGATGTCTCGCCATCTTTTTTTAGCGCCACACCATGCTCGGCAAGCTGCCTTGCTTGGGACGGACGCCTCGTATAGACCGTCACCCCATGGCGCCGCCCAAGATAAGCGGCGAGCAGCAATCCGACTGCTCCGCCGCCGACAATCCCAATGTTCAATCCTTCTCCCCCGCTTTCTTGCAACATGGCGTTAGCCTTATTTTAGCAGAGATCTTCTTCTTCCGTTAAGAAAAAAAGCCGGCGAAAAGCCAGCCTTTACCCTTCGTCGACGCCTTCAGCCACTGCATTCGGAGCCGGTTTCCCGCTGTCTGTCACCATTTTGCGCGCCCGCTCCATAATGGAAAGCAGCGTTTTATACTCCTCCTGGATCGCAGCTAGTTGTTTTTGCAGCGATTCTTTTTCCATTTGCAACTTCGTTACCATTTGCTGCAGCTGCTCCATATCGTTTTTGAGCGCCCGGTTTTCATCGGCCGTCCGTCGAGCGTCGCGCGCCTTTTGCTCCTCAGCTTGCAAAAAGGCCAGCACTTCCGCCCATGACAAATGGCTTTTGACTGCCGCTTCCACCTTCTCCTGCCCCTCGCTTTCCTTTGTTGATGGGGTTTCTTTTTTTCGCATCTTCCGTTCTTGCTTGGCTTGCTCGATCTCCTCCTTGTACTGCTTGCGAACGCACGAATTCCAGCGAAATCCGCACGCTGCCGCCGTCCGCGACAAGCGCCGCCCGACTTCGGCAAACGCCTCCAGCTGGGTGCCGCCTTCGCGAATATACTGAAGCACAACATTCGCCAACAACTCATCCTCTTCTTTCGTCCATGCATCTTGACGTACTCCCGTCATCCCCTTCCCCCCTTATCGCCGCTTTGTCATTATATGTATGCGGCTAGTAGAAACGGTAGAAGGAAAAAATTACTTCTTACACAAAAAAGGACGCAATGCCTGTTCATGTTCAGCCGACCCCCACAGCTCGGCGCAACGGGCGATCTCGGCGAAAAACCGCTCTCGAAACCAAGCTGTTCGCCATTTTTCGCCGGCTGCGGCCTTATATGCCTGCAAGACGGAAAGCGACCGCTCCGCATAAGGCGCCAGCCGTTCACGCCATTGTTCGCGCCAATGTTCGGCTGGCAGGATGGCGTCAACCCAACCGCACGCTTCCATCGCCTCCGCCGTCATCGGCTCGGCGCGCAGCAATAAGTCAAGCGCCCGCCCGTACGGAAGTTTGGCAAACAGCATCGACGCTCCTCCCCAGCCGGTTGTAATGCCAAGCCGGCCTTGCACAAATCCGATCCGGCTTCCTTCTTTGGCAAAGCGAAAATCGCAAGCGGTCGCCAGCTCGCAGCCGCCCCCCATCGCTGTTCCGTTGACAAGGGCGGCCGTCAGCTTCGGAAACGTCAGCAGCCTGTACAGCAGCTCTCCCATGCGCATGAGCATCTGTCTTGCCTCCGTGCCGCGCAAATGCCCAAACTCGCTCAAATCGCCGCCGGAGCAAAACGCCTCGCTGCCGGCGCCGGTAATGGCGAACACTTTCACCTGTGGATCAGCCGCCGCCTGTTCCATCGCCTCCTCAAGCGCCCCCATCACGGCAAAATTGATCGCATTCCGTTTCTCTGGACGGCAAATCGTAAACAGTGCAATGCCGTCATGATGCTCCAACATTGCTTCCATCAGCACGTCTCTCCTTTCTTCATCACATCAATGAATTGGGCGCGTTCTCTTCAATTTCCTGCCTCACGACGAAAAAAACTGCCGCCTAGACGAACAGCGTTGATTTTTTGCAGACAATCAAAAAGGCTGTCCTCTTTTCGGACAGCCTGTCGTTCGATGTCGGCCATTATTTGTTGACGACATCTCTTCCTTTGTATGTTCCGCATGCTTTGCAGACGCGGTGCGCCAATTTCCATTCGCCGCAGTTCGGGCATTGCACCATGCCTGGCACTTGCAGTTTAAAGTGCGTGCGGCGCAGCCGTTTTCTCGTTTTCGATGTTCTTCTAAAAGGTACTGCCATCATTCCCACCTCCTTGTCGGGCGCATTTTGGCATATCCATGCCGGCGAATCAGTCAACCTCGAGGCCGCCGTCCGCCGGCACACAAGGCGGCTGCCGGACGGTGCGCAATATTCGGCGCCATCGGCCGGCAACGCCGACTCACGATCATTCCTCTCGTTTTTCCTCGAAAAACTTGGCCAGCCCTGCAAGGCGAGGATCTACTTTCTTTTCCCGCTCTTGCATCGCTTTCTCCCATTCTTCTTCCGACAGAACGTCCCATCCTTCCCCATGTTGCGGCGCTCCGCCGGCAACCGGTCCTTCGGCGATCAGCTGCAACGGGATTTCAAGCAAAATCAACTCGCGGATGATGGGATTCAAATCAATCGTGTCCCCCGCCACCATATGGGTGTCCTCATCGGTCTTCACGATGCCGCTGCCATCCGCAAAAAACGTCTCCGTCGTCTGAATGGAAAACGGATACGTCACATCGACAAGCGTCCGCGAACAAGGCAACACCATCGTTCCGGACAACGTCAAATGAAACGTGAATTTTGTCGACCCGACATCCGCTTTTCCTCGGACGTGCACCGGCGAAATATCGCGGATCAACGTGTCAATTTGTTTTAAATCGGACACATCGACCGTCTCATCAATCGCCATTTCCTTATGTTGAAAACGGCGAAGCTGTTGGACCGTCCATTTCATATCATCACCTCAAGGCAACGAATAAAATTATACGTTTCGTTTCTAGTTTTGTCAATGTTTTTTCTTTACAACCACTCATTCCTTGGGAAAAGAACGGCATACTCCCATCATTTCCAAATGCCATTTTGAACATGCACGGTCGGCGCGCGGACATCGGAAAACGGTCGACCGCTTCGTTTCTTTTGCTGTCCTCACCGCATGTTGCCGTTGATCTTCGCCGCTTTCTATTCCATACTAAGTTCAGATAGAATAGACAGCCATTTCGTTGCGGCCAAGCCGCGCGAATCGCCATGAAAGGAGCGAAAAAAGGTGAAAGCCGTCGGCGTGATCGTGGAATACAACCCGTTTCACAACGGTCATTTCCACCATTTGAACGAAACGAGACAAAAGACAGATGCGGACTGTTTGATCGCCGTCATGAGCGGAAACTTCTTGCAGCGCGGTGAGCCGGCCATCGTCTCCAAATGGGCGCGGGCAAAAATGGCGCTCGCCGCCGGCGTAGATGTGGTCATCGAGCTGCCGTACGCCTTCGCTGTGCAAGCGGCTGAACAGTTCGCACATGGGGCGGTGCAGCTGCTTGCGGCGATCGGCTGCCAAGAGCTTTGCTTTGGCAGCGAATCGGGGGAAATTTCCGCTTTTTTATCCGCGGCCAAAACATGGCTTGAACAGAAGGAAACGTTCGATTCCCTCATCCGCACCGGGCTGGCGCGCGGACAAAGCTTTCCGAAAGCCGCCGCTGAAGCGTGGCAAAAGTTCGGCGCCGCTCCGCTTGATTTGTCCAAGCCAAACAACGTGCTTGGTTTTGCGTATGTGAAAGCCATTTGGCAAAACAAGCTGGCGATGATGCCACGCACGATTCCGCGGCTGGCCGCCGGCTATCATGACGAATCATTTTCCCACCCGTCGATTGCGAGCGCCACCAGCCTGCGGAAAACATTGCGACAAACCGGTCGTCTCGAGTCGATCGCGGCGTACGTTCCGCCCGCTGCGCTCGAACAACTCCGCCAATATCGGGAGACATACGGGCGCTTTCACGATTGGGAAGTGTATTTTCCGCTCCTAAAATATCGGCTGTTGACCGCCACAGAGGCCGACTTGCGCCGCATCGCCGGCGTGGAGGAAGGGATCGAACACCGGCTGAAGCAACACATCGCCCACGCCGAAACGTTTGCCGCCTTCATTGCCGCCGTCAAAACGAAGCGATACACCTGGACAAGGCTGCAACGCCTATGTGCGCATGTGTTGACGAATTTCACAAAGGAGGAGCAAGCCAAAGCGGCCAACCCGACCTATATCCGGCTGCTCGGCATGAGTGAAGCCGGCCGCCGCTACTTAAAGCAGGTGAAAAAAAGCGCTGCGCTCCCGCTCGTCGCCAGAGCATCCAAACTCAACGGCGACTCTCTTTATGAGCAAGAAAAAAGAGCGGCAGCTGTGTACGCCGCCGCTTTTCCGGAGCCGCTCTACAGCGCCGCGCTGAAAGAAGAATACGCCACGGCGCCGATTTACGTTTCCGGCATCGAACGCAAATAACGAACTGCCTCGTCGAACGTATCGACCGGGACGATTTTCATATGCGTCCCGATTTTTTTCGCCGTCCGCACCGCCTCGCGATAGTTCGACGTCGGCGCACCATGTTCGTTCGGGGCGAAAAACACCTCGGCTCCTTCGCGGTCAGCGGCCACGACTTTTTGCGAAACACCGCCGATCGGCCCGACGTTTCCGTCAAGATCAATCGTTCCGGTGCCAGCGATTTTATGACCTTTTGTAATATCTTCATCGACAAGTTGGTTGTAAATTTCAAGTGAAAACATGAGCCCAGCCGACGGTCCGCCGATTTGTTCCGACTCCACGTCAACCGGCGGGTCGGTGCGGACGTCATAATCGGTCATGAGTGTCACCCCAAGGCCGACTTGGTTCGGGTGCTGTCGAAACGGCTTCAGCTCGAGCTCTGTTTCCTGCCGCTTCCGGCCGCGAATGAATGCGACGCGGACGCGATCACCCGCTTGTTTTCCGCGAATGTAGTTGACCATCTGCTCCGATGTGCCGAGCGGCTTTCCGTCGACCGCGACGATGCGATCGCCGGTCTCTAGACGGCCGGCGGCCGGCATATCAGGGAGGACGCTCATGACATAAACGCCATGAGGTTCATACGACACCGGCTTTCCGGCGTGGCGATAAGCGACGACGATCGCCGCTTCCTTCGACTGTTCCATGAGCTCAAGCTGGCGCATCGTATATTCCTTGTCGCTCTCCCCTTCCTGCTTGATTTCCTCGACCGGATGAAGCTCATAAAAAGGGCGGATATGGGCAAACAAATACGCTATCACATTCGCCCGCCCCATCCGCACCGTCGTAAGCATAAACGTTCCCTTATCGCGGTCGCCGTTTTCCACGTGAACGAGCGGCTTTAAACTTTGCGCGCTTCCCGGCATCGTCACATAATACGGCAGCTTCATAAAAATAAGCAGAAAGGTGAGGGCGGCGCCAAAGAAAAACAGGGCAATATACGTCCGTTTTTTCATTCGTGTGATGGCTCCTTCCACTGTTCGATCGCTTGACGGATCGCTCCCACTTGCTTCCGCGCCTCCTCTTCCCCGCGAGCGATGATTTCCTCAATATCCTTGAACGCCCGCGAGCTATACTGTTCGACTCGCGGCCGGATCATAACGTCTGAGGCGAGCTGACGGTGAGCTACCAGTTCCGCTTGCAAAATATCGAGACTCTGCCAAATGACATCGGCGATCGACGCAATTTCCGCCTTTGTGTTGAGCGGAGAGACATCGACGGCGATGACAATATCCGCTCCCATCGCTCGGACGACCGACACTGGCACCCGGTCAACGACGCCGCCGTCGACAAGCAGTCTGCCATTCACCTCCGCCGGCACAAAAATGCCAGGAATCGAGATGCTCGCCCGCACCGCCTGGGCTGCTTCCCCTTGCCGAAACACGACTTTCTCCCCTGTCTGCAAATCAGCGGCGACAACAGCCACAGGCGGGGACATCTCCTCGATTCGTTTCCCTTTCGTCAACAAGCGAATAAACTGCGTGATGCGCTCGCCAGCGATCAGTCCCATTTTCGGCACCGTCCAGTCAAGAAAATCGTTGCGTCGAAACGATTGAGCCAACCGATAGAGACGATGGAGGCCATGGCCGCTTGCGTAAAGGACGGCGACGAGCGCGCCGATGCTGCTGCCGGCCAAATAGGAAATCGGAATATGCTCCTCCTCGAGCACTTTCAATACCCCAAGATGGGCGAACCCGCGCGCTCCTCCCGACCCGAGCGCCAATCCGACTTTTGGCGGCACGCCTCCTCCCCCTTTGTCGCAGCGCTATCCGCTTTCATCTTATGGTCTAAAACGCCCCCCTATGCTCGTATATTAGGTTATATGAGGTTGTACTACAAGAAACCGCACGGCAAAAAAGGGGGGGGGGGAAAAGTGAAACAAAATTGGGGGGCGAAATGGAAAACCGTATTGCTCGCTTCCGCCGCCACCTTGTTTGCGTTTTCGCTCATTTGCTATCCAAAACAGTCGCTTGAAGCGTCCATTCGCGGTTTAAACATGTGGTGGGAGGTCGTCTTTCCATCGCTTTTGCCGTTTTTTATCGTCTCGGAGCTGCTCATCAGCTTCGGCGTCGTCAGCTTCCTTGGCGTCTTGCTCGAGCCGCTCATGCGCCCGTTGTTTCGCGTCCCGGGCGTCGGCGGATTCGCCTGGGCCATGGGAATGGCGTCCGGCTACCCGTCTGGAGCCAAGCTGACCGCCCGCCTGTACCAGGAAAAACAGCTGACGACGATTGAAGCCGAACGGCTCTCGTCGTTCACCAATTCATCCAACCCACTTTTTATTTTTGGAGCTGTATCAGCGGGATTTTTCAACAACCCGCAACTCGGCCTTGTGCTGGCCGTTTCCCACTATTTAGGAAACATTAGCGTTGGGCTGATCATGCGCTTTCACGGCATCCGAAAAGAACGGAGGCAATCGAAGCGGCAGCCACGCTCATTTTCGCTCCCGTATGCGCTGCGCACACTGCACCGCACGCGACTGAAAAACGAACAGCCGCTTGGCAAACTTCTTGGCGACGCCGTGCGCTCT
The DNA here is from genome assembly GCF_056494105.1 of Geobacillus sp. PLS 41. Classification (NCBI taxonomy): domain Bacteria; kingdom Bacillati; phylum Bacillota; class Bacilli; order Caryophanales; family Anoxybacillaceae; genus Geobacillus; species Geobacillus sp. PLS 41. The sequence continues at coordinate 2,980,137 of NZ_CM151395.1, forward strand.
TCTGTCCAAACACTGTTAATGATCGGCGGTTTTATTATTCTCTTTTCGGTTATGAATAAACTTCTGTATATGATGCATTTGACCGAACAGCTTGCCCCATTGCTGCGCCATCTGCTCCGCCTTGCCCAGCTGCCGGAGCAGCTTGACATCCCAGTGTTTTCCGGCTTGTTTGAAATTACACTCGGCAGCCAAATGATCAGTCAGACCGATGAGGCGATGCTGATGGAAAAAGCAGTGGCAACAAGCTTCGTCCTCGCTTTTGGCGGTTTTTCCGTCCAAGCGCAAGTCGCCAGCATTCTCGCCGAAGCGAACATCCGCTTTCAGCCGTTTTTCATCGCGCGCTTGCTGCACGGAGTGTTTGCCGCTTCCTTTACATACTTGCTTTGGAAACCGTTGTACATCAAAACAGCCGGCGGGATGCCGACCCACATCCCAGCGTTTCTTCACGCCGCAAAAGACAGCGCTTGGAATGAAGGCTGGCGGTTGCTGCAGCAATACGGGCCGCTCCTGACACTGTTGTTCCTTTGCCTTTATATATGGCTCGTCATCAAGGCGGTCAGTAAATCGCGCGGGCGCTCATAAGACGCTTGAGCGCCCAGCTTTTTGGCAGCAAAAAGCCATCGGGGCGGTTCGCGTCGTCTCAGCCGTGAGCCGCCCTTGACGGCAAAACCGGGCCGGCGCCGACTGCAATGTTCGCTTAAGCGGCTTTCATAAGGAAGCGTCAATCAGCGGCCGTGGACGCAAATTTCCGCTTCAGCGCCTGCTCAACAACCGGGGGCACGAGCTCGGAAATATCGCCGTTGTATTTCGCCACTTCTTTGACGATGCTCGAGCTTAAAAACGCATACTGGCTGTTCGTCATCATAAAAAACGTTTCAATGTTTTCATCAAGAACGCGGTTCATCGACGTAATTTGCATTTCGTATTCGAAATCGGACACAGCGCGCAAGCCGCGCAAAATGGCATTCGCTTTTTTGCTGCGGGCGTAATCAACAAGCAGGCCGTGAAACGCTTCGACATGGACGTTCGGAAGCGTCCGCGTCACCTCACGAAGCAGCTCGATCCGCTCCTCGACAGTAAACAGCGGCTTTTTCGACGAGTTGTTCAACACCGCCACATACACTTGATCAAACACTTTCGCCCCTCGTTTAATAATATCCAAATGCCCGTACGTCACAGGGTCAAAGCTCCCGGGGCAAACCGCAATGCTCGCCATCGCTTCCATCCCCTTCCCATCTATAAATCGTCACACCGGTGATACCGTATGTTTCCCGCTTCCATCGTGTCAGGCCGCCGACCTCCTCCGGCAGCTCCGCCTCCGCCGAGTGTTCAGCGACGACGACGCCGTGCGGTTCCAGCAACTGACGCCCGGCGATCGACGACAGCAACGTCGGCCACTGTTTCTCTTTGTACGGCGGATCAAGGAAAATAACCGCAAAGCGGAGGCCGCGCTTCGCTACCGCCTTCAGCGCCCGCTCGGCGTCGTTGCAGTAAATTTCCGCCCGCTTCTCAAGCCCGCAGGCCGCCACGTTTTTTCGGACCGTCTGCACCGCTTTCCTGTCTTGATCGACGAAAATGACGCGCTCGATTCCTCGGCTGAGCGCCTCGATGCCCAAGCCGCCGCTGCCAGCAAACAAATCAAGACCGTTGCCGCCTGAGAAATATGGCCCGATCATATTAAATATCGCTTCTTTGACTTTATCGGTCGTCGGCCGCGTCGACATCCCTGGAACCGCTTGCAGACGCCGTCCTTTGCATGTCCCGGAAATGACTCTCATCGCCTTCACCCAATTCACCGTTTCAAGGTGGCCTTGTCATCCATTTGATTCGTTGTTTTCATGGTAATCTTACCATAAAGTTGATGATCGTCAAACTACGGAATTTTTTCGCCATTCATGTATAGAAATCGGCAAACGGTCCATAATGAGTAATGGCAACACGCTTGACGCGTTGTTGCCAGTGACGGAGAAGACTTACGTTTCCCCATAAGTTCTTCCTCCGGTTTCTCCTCTCCCTTTTCTTTATTCTTTCCGATCCTTGTTCCGCCCTGCGCGGAGGCAAGGAACTGGAAAGGGCCTTGCGGGTTCATTTCCGCAAGGTTTTTTTTGATTGCAATTCGCGAGGATGGCCGGTAAAGTTAAGGGTGGACGATGCTTGCAAGGGGGAACGATTCATGATCCAACGATTTATCGAACTTGGCGAAGGATATTCCGATATATATGAGCTGATTGCATTGGCGAAGGCCAACCGCCATCGTTTGTCCGGATTCTTTGTCTTTCATACGGTGAAAAAAGGCCAGGCGGTCGTCTCCTTGGCCGTTGTCCTTCATCCGACGGATCCCGGCGATTTCCAACCACTTTACATTTGCCGTGAAGGCATTCCCGATCCGTCCGTCAAGCCAAACAAACGGTACGAACTATTTATGGAAACCGCAAAGGAGCTGGGCATGGACGTCATTCACCTTGATGTTAAGCCATCGACGATGTTCGCTGAACCCGATTTATATTACCAACATTTGATCGGCATTATGCGGATGAATCGCTTCATCCCGCCGCTGCAGTAAACAAAGAAACAGCGGGTCGAAAAGCCGGTGCCGGCTTTTTTTCGACCCGCTGTTTTCCTTCATCCAAGCGGATACGGGGAGTCTTTTTCCTTCTCCCCTTTCGATTCAAATTCCAGTTTTAAAAATGGGCGGTACGACGGCTCGACCCGCTTGACGAACGGAAGCGAGGCGAGCTTTTTCATTACATGGTCGACTTGCTCCATATCACAATACAGAACAGCATACTTCAGCCGTTTGGAAATGTAATGAATGTTGCCGAACTTGCGCAACTGTTTCCCATATTTCAGCGAATGAAGCCAAACGATAATCCCTTGCCGTTTTGGAAACATAGTCCCTTCCCCTTTTTTATGTGCGGCAGCCGCAGCTTCCGCCCGCCCCGCAGCCACCGGAACAGCCCGCCGACAAAAAGTACGGATTTCCGGTCGGCACTTTCACATGTTCGGACACCGCTTTGCCGATCAGCACGCTGATCTCATCAAGCAACTCTTGCATCGCCTTCTCCGCCTCCTTAAAGGCGGCGACCGTCTCATGCAAATCGAGCTCCCGCTTCGCTTCGCGCACTTCTTTCATCACGTCGCGGTAATCAGGATGGTATTTTCCGAAGCGCTGCACTTCTTCGTAGCGCTCCTTCAGCTTGACAAAGCGAGCGATCAGCTGCTGGGCGCGGCGGTCTTGCTTCAGCCGCCAAAAGGCGCGGCGGTATTCGTCCGCCACGTCCGACTCGACAATCATTTTGGCCAACGCTTCTGCTTTATCTAAAATCTCGATGCGCTCGAGAGTCGCAATCTTCACCAAATGGCACCTCCATTATCCATCATACCATGAACGAAAAGAAAATGAAAAGGAAAGAGATAGCAAAGAAGCAAACAAAAAAGGCGATCCAGACTGTGCCGAATCGCCTCTGTTCGCCTTTTAAACGATCGTCGTCATCTCTATCGGATGGCGACGTCAAATTCGTGCGTCATGCCGGTTGCTTTCCCATCATTGTAGACGAGCTCAAGACGGATGGTATGTTTCCCGCTCGGCAAACCGCGCACGATAAAGGCGGCCGTGTATACTTCCGTCATTTTTTGCCCGTTGACATAGACATTAATGTGTCCGCCGCCGCTCCCTTTGCGGAACGGAAAGTGGACGGCAACACATTCAATGAATACGTCGCTTCCTTTCACTTCATGCTTCACCTGAAGCGGACCGCCCACTGCTTCGGCGTGAGCGGAGGACGACGGCGCCGGCTCAAAGAAGGCATACGCCGCAAGCAATATGACAGCCGCAAACCATGCAAACCACTTTGGCAAAGACATCACTCCCTTTCGAAACTAGTCTTTGCCATTGGCCGCCCGATTAGTCGCGCATGGCTTTAAACATTTGCCACATAAGCGACGCCATTTGCAACGATTGGGAGATTCTTTCCACTTTGTCAGGGATCGTCAGCTCATAGTGGCGCAAGGCGGCCAATTGGAACGTCGACAGTTCATGCGGACGGCGGGCAAGGAGCCGGTACCAGCGCGGCTGTTCGCGCAAAAACGCGCGCAACATCGGTGTTCCTTGTACATATTGCCATACATCTTTCCTCATCGCCACCACCCTTTAATCTTTGCGGAACGAAAACGGATGCGCTTCTTTGTTTCTTTGTTCTTGACCGGCCCCTTGAAATTCGGAAAGAATGCTTTGGATCGCCGCGATCGCCTGCTGGACGTTCGCCAAATGTTTTTGCACATCGGCTGCATCGATCTGTCCAAGCATAGACGCGAGCTTATCGAGCCATTTGTTCGTTCCTTTTTCCTCCTCTTTTGCCGCACCGTTTGTTTCCCGATACGGCTCCCATATGTCATCGTCTTCCCCGAACAAATACCAATCCTCATACACTTGTTTCCACGTCTTTTTGCCACTGCGCACCTCTTGGATGATTTTTGGATGTTTTTTCACAAACTGTTTAAACTGTTCAACGGAAGGATGCAGAGGCTTGACCATGGCGGTTCTCATCCCTTTCGTCCACTCATGCCTATCTGCCATATCATATCGCATCCAACAAAGAGAGGTGCGCCCAATTTTTAGAGCGGCGTAAAGAAGTTTTGCGTATAGTAATCGGCGTAGACGCCAACGCCCAAGCGGGTGAACTCTTCGTTCAACATAATTTTCCGATGGTTTTGGCTGTTCAGCCATCCGATGGTCGCCTCAACGCCATCGACTTGATGGGCGGCGATATTTTCCCCGGCAAGCTGGAACGGAATGTGAAGCGCGCCAAGCCGCTTCGATAAATCGCCATACTGCGGCGACTCGTGGGAGAAAAACCGGTGATCATGCATATCTCGGCTATGTTTTTCCGCAGCGGCAGCGGCCTTGTCATCCCACATGAGAGAGGAAAGCCCATGGCGACGGCGGATCAAATTCGTCCAGTCAAAAATTTGCTTCGCGTTGGCCGCATCAACAGCCTGTCGCTTTTCTTCCGACAGCGGCGCGGCCGCCGGCAGGCTGCCGCGGTAAACGAGCTCGTACGGCCGCAACTTGACGAACGTTTCTGCATCCATCAGGCGGATCGCCGCCACCTCGCCGGTAAAGCGGTCAACATACAGCTGAGCGTAGACGCTGCCAACTTTGACAACCGGCCTTGATGAGTAATCTTGTTCAGACAGCTCAAACCGGTATGTCCCGTTGCCTAGCTTAATCTCAATGTTCGATAGCACCGGCATCGTTTGAAAAATCGTCTGCAACCGCTGGCCGACCGCAAACGGTTCAACGTTCACCTTCTCTCCGCCGACAAGGGCGGTGACGACGCGACCGCGCAAGATGCCAATCTGCACGTACGACTCGGGTCGACGGCTGTACACCCACCAGTCATATCCGTAAGCTGACGGGTCGATTCGGTCTGGGGCGCCAAACAGTTTTTTCGCCTCTTGCGCCGATTGCCCGATCAACGCAACGATGCCGGCCGTCGCCTTCGGCTCTTTCAACATGTATCGATTCGTCTCTGGCTGCTTCGGGGGGCTCGGGGGCGGCGGACTCGGCACAAAATAATACAATCCAATCAAGAAAAACAAAAAAAGGAAAAACCATTTCACACGGCAACTCCCGCTTTCTGCGCAATCTCCTTATTGCCATTATAGCCGTTTTTTAGAGGCAAAAAAAAGAGGACACCCAAAAAGAGCGCTCCTCCTCGAAAGAAGCCGTGTCCGTTGCATTTGTCAATGGATGGCGCCTTGTTCGGAAATCTCGCTTAACGCACGACCCGCGCGTTCATCAGAATAGCGGTTCGTCGCCAAATCGCCGAGCGAGATGATGCCGACCAAACGCCCGTTTTCTACGACCGGGAGGCGGCGAATTTGGTGACGTGCCATCATATCTGCTGCCTTTTGCACCGAATCGTCCGGAGAAAGCGTGACGAGATCGCGGCTCATCACTTCCGTCACCGCAGTCGAACCAGGACGTTTTTCAGCCATGCCGCGCACGACAATATCGCGGTCGGTAATCATTCCGACAAGGCGGCCGTCATCGACAATCGGAATCGCCCCGACGTTGAAATCGCGCATTTTTACCGCCGCTTCGTAGAGATTGTCAAGGGGGGTGCAATATTGCACATCCGTTGACATGACGTCCCGTACCGTTTGCATTCTTCGTCTCTCCTTTCTACCCGTATTGTGCGCCGGATCACACAAAAAAATGCGTGCGAAACGGAAACAACGGCAAACAATTCGTTGAAAAGCAAACCGTTTTCGTACTATTATAAATGAGGGGATGATTTCCTGTTTGGCGCTTTTACATACTGTGTTGTTAGGAGGAAGAAGGATGAAGTTTGAAAATACCGGACTGGAAAATCAGACGGTCGAACTATCCCGCCTTGATGACATTATGGAGCGCCTCGGCTTTGTACGCGCGGCGCAATGGGATTATGAACGGGTCACATACGACCGGAAATACGTCGTGAAAGAAGGCACCTACTATTTGCGCGTTCAAGGATACGCCATTGAGGGAAACGTCGATTCGCGCTATGCACTCATTAAGCTGCTCACGCCGATTTTAGGGAAACATTACTATCCACACGGCGTCGAATACGGCGATGATGAGCATTTTCCGTCCTCTCTTGTCAGCCAATGCCAAAACGTGTTGGCGCAGGTCAAAAGCGAGCTTGAAAAAATCAAAGAATAATCAAAAAACGCATGAGAGCGCGGTTCTCATGCGTTTTTTTCCGGCATGACAAGCCGTTTGACAACAATGTCGACCGCCTCGGCGACATATGGCGTCATCGCGGCGATCTCCTCGGCAATATGCTGTTGCAGCTGGCGGCAAACTTCCATCACCGGCGCCCCATATCGAATGGACATCTTTACCGTGACGCGGCACCGCCCGCCTTGAGCAACGGTGATGAACACCTCACAATCGTCAAGGGCGACCTCCGTCTGGCCGCGCACACACATCATGACAATTGTCAATAGCGTCGCCTCTACGGCGCTCCGTTTCCGATAGCGAAACGTGTTCACCGCCTTCCCCCCCGCTGCACAAAATCACGTCTATATAGGCGTGTTGTATTCTATGCTATGCAACCGCCGCTGCCCTTGCTCCTTGCCCGCCGGTTAAAAACCGAGCACCGCCTTGATGAGCGACGTCGTTTGGCCCCCTGGATAGAGGACATAAAGCAGCCAATAGACGACGACCCCGGTTGAGGCGCTGCCAAACCAAATGATGCTGGTGATCGGCCCAAGCCGACGATGGCGGGCCCTCTTGTCTTTCAATCCCGTCCAAATCGTGACAAGGCCAAATACGGCGCCAACTGTCGCCAGCACAATATGGAAAATAAGAAACAGCGTATAGTACACTTTGACGTTCTCCGGCCCGCCAAAGCTCGTATTGCCGATAAACAACGTCCGCGACATGTAAATGGTGAAAAACAGCAAAGCAAACACCGCTGCCGTCAGCATCACCTTTTTATGCGCTTCGATCCGCCTGCGGCTGATCAAATACCACCCATAAGCAACAAGCAAAGCGCTGATCACGATGCAGCTCGTGCTGATTGTCGGTAAAACGGCCATCGCTTCTCTCCCTTTCTTCTTTGTTCATCGTTGGCGGCCAACCGCGCTTTACAGTTTGGTCGGCCGCGGCTCCATATCCATGCTTGGCTCTTTCTCCCGCTCCTTCCGATACCATTCGGTGAAGATGAAGAACAGCATCGTCCCGTACACGATTTCCTGGATGATTTTCATCAACACTCCGCCGAGCTGCTGATCATGGAGCGGCGACATCGATAAAAACATTTGCGGCCCGGTCAAATCAAGCGAAGCCAGCGTCCCTTGAGGAACGCATAGAGCCAGCGCGGCCATCCATGCTTTCGGGTCAGTATACGTCGCATAAAGCGGCGTATCGGTAAAAATGATGAGCGCGCAAGCCGGGGTCAACAGCATGCCGTCAGCGAAAATGTAACCCATTTTTTTTAGGCCGGACAACGTTTGCCAATCGGGCAGCTTGTTGACAAGCGGCCACCACATGCAAAACGCGGCAACGAAAATGACCGAGGTAACAAACGCATGCAGCCACATATTCATTTTCACAGCGTCAAAAATGAATGGAACGTGATAAAGCGAAAACAAGCCGTTAAACAGCAGCAACGCCACAATTGGCTTTGTCAACAGCCGAAACACGCGGCGCACTGCTGTGATGCGGAATGCGCGCTCATAAAGCGGCGCCGGAATGCCTAAAATAAAACATTGCGGCACGATCAAATACAGCACTGCCATTTGCACCATATGGGCGGTGAACGTCAAATGGCCCATCAAATCCAACGGAGACCCTTTGCATATATAAAGAAGCGCAATCCCGGTCAAAAAATACGCTTTCTGCTTCTCCGAAACGGCATCACCGAGGCCGAAACGCTGCCGCCATGGCCCGGTGATCCCAATGTACAGCAACGCAACCGCCGCTAACATAAGCAAAAAAAACGGACTCCAAAGGGCAACGGGGCCAAACATTTGCAGCGATTGAAACATACGAATCCCCTCCTGATTTGTCCTTTCCCATTATACTATACGACGCCGCGCCAAGGCTATTGAAAAAGGGGAAACCGGTGCAAAAACCGATTCCCCCTTTTCTTACCACCAAACGACTGTTGTAAACGCCCAAACAAGTAGAAGCATAACCGCCACACCGCCGTAAATAAACATCGCCGGGAATTCGTGGCCTTTATGGCTCATGTGCATGAAATAATACAGCTGAAATGCGACCTGCACGGCGGCTAAAAGCAAAATAAACGGAACGACAAACCAATGGGAAAACTCTTCGTAACCAACGGCGGCGAAGGCAATGAGCGTCAACAAAATCATCAAAACGAATGCAATCATTTGATGGCGCATTTCTTCCGCATTTTTCCGGCGGCGATACGCTAAGTCGATGCGCTCATTTCCTGAATTCGTTTGGTTCGCCATACGTTCACCCCACCATTCCCATCAAGTATACAACGGTAAAAATGAACACCCAGACAACATCGATGAAGTGCCAATAAAGGCTCGCGACGTAAAACTTCGGGGCGTTGTATAAATTCAACCCACGCTTAGCGTTGCGAATCATGAGCGTCAAAATCCAAAGCAACCCGAACGCGACGTGGCTTCCGTGCGTGCCAACGAGCGTGTAGAACGCTGAAGCGAAAGCGCTGGTCGTAAACTTATGGCCTTCATGCACATATTCATTGAACTCGTAAATTTCCAAGCCCAAAAAGCCGGCGCCAAGCAAAACGGTAATGCCAAACCAGAGCTGCATCTTTTTAAAGTCAAAGTTTTTCATATGATAAATGGCATACACGCTCGTCAAGCTGCTGGTTAGCAGCAGCATCGTCGCCATGAACACGACCGGCATTTGGAACAGTTCTTCCGCCGAAGGGCCGCCGTTCGTTTTATCTTTGAGCGCCAAATAGGTGGCGAAGAGAGAGGCGAACAGCACCGTCTCTCCGCCTAAAAAGAGCCAGAAGCCAAGAAACTTATTTTTCCCCTCAAGGGTGGCGCGTTCCGGCGCGGCCGGAAACGTCTCGGCCGTCAATTTTTCCTCTGCATGCATCAGGCGTTCGCCCCCTTCTTCTCAAGTTCAAGCACTTCTTCTTTATGGATGTGGAAGCCGTGATCATCGATCACCGAGCGCAAGAACATCGAACCGAGCGTAATGAGCAGGCCAAGAATGCCGACCGGCAAGCCCCATCCAGCATCGTTATGATACGTAAAGCCGAAGGCGGCGACAAACAGACCGAACGCAATGACAAACGGCAGGAACGACGAATTCGGCATATGGATGTCGCCAAGCGGTTCGGCTGGCGTCAATTCGTTTTTGCCTTCCATTTTTTCGAGCCAGAAAGCGTCCAGCCCGCGGACGAGCGGCAGTTGGGCAAAATTGTACACCGGCGGCGGCGAAGCGATCGCCCATTCGAGCGTGCGGCCGTCGCCCCACGCATCGCCCGCCACTTTTTCTCCTTTTGCGGTTGTAATCACGATGTTAATGAGCAAAATGACCGTGGCGGCCGCCATAAAGAACGCGCCGATCGTACTGATCAAGTTGCCAGTCTCCCATCCTTGATGCGGCAAATACGTAAACACGCGCCGCGGCATCCCTGTCAAACCAAGGAAGTGCTGAATAAAGAACGTTAAATGGAACCCGATAAAGAACAGCCAGAACGTAATTTTGCCGAGCGTTTCATTCAGCATGCGGCCAAACATTTTCGGCCACCAATAATGCGTGCCCGCGAGCAAAGCGAACACAACCCCGCCGACGATGACGTAATGGAAGTGCGCAACGACGAAATAGCTGTCATGGTATTGATAGTCCGCCGCCGCCGACGCCAACATGACCCCGGTCACCCCGCCCATGACGAACGACGGGATGAAGGCGACGGCATAATGCATCGGCGTTGTGAATTTGATGCTTCCGCCCCACATCGTAAACAGCCAGTTGAAAATTTTGACTCCTGTCGGAACGGCGATCGTCATCGTCGCGACGGCAAAGATGGCGTTCGCAATCGGCCCCATCCCGACCGTGAACATATGGTGCGCCCATACCATGAACCCTAAGAAAGCAATAAGCACCGTCGCAAACACCATTGACGAATAACCGAATAGGCGTTTGCGCGAGAACGTCGCGAAAATTTCCGAGAAAATGCCGAACGCCGGCAAGACAAGGATGTATACTTCCGGATGGCCGAACACCCAGAACAAGTGCTCCCAGATGATCGTATTGCCGCCGGCAGCGGGGTTAAAGAAGTTGCCGCCAAACAATCGATCCATCATCATGAAAATCAAGCCGACCGTAAGCGGCGGAAACGCAAACAAGATGAGCGCCGACGTCACAAACGTCGCCCATGTGAACATCGGCATGCGCATAAACGTCATGCCCGGAGCGCGCATGTTGATGATCGTCACAAGAAAGTTAATGGCACCCATGATCGTTCCGAAGCCGGAAATTTGCAGCCCGAGCGTATAAAAGTCGATGCCATGATGCGCTTTTGAGTCAAGCGACAGCGACGCATACGACGTCCAACCAGCGTCCGGTGCGCCGCCTAAAAACCATGAACAGTTCAAAAACAAACCACCGAAGAAAAACATCCAGAATCCAAGAGCGTTCAAAAACGGGAACGCGACGTCGCGCGCGCCGATCTGCAGCGGCACGACTGCGTTCATAAAGGCGAAAACAAGCGGCATCGCAGCCAAGAAAATCATCGTCGTCCCATGCATCGTCAACACTTCGTTATACAACCCGCCGACAAGGAAATCGTTGTTCGGCTTGGCGAGCTGAATGCGGATGAACAACGCCTCGAGACCGCCGAGCAGGAAGAAAAACCCGCCGGCAATCAAGTACAGATGGGCGATTTTTTTATGGTCGACCGTTGTCAAATAATCCCACAAAACGGCGCCAACACCCTTTTTGCGCGCGATTGTACTCACGGTGAAACCTCCTTCTCATGCTTTATTCCACTTTTAAGCTCATCAAATATTTCGTCAATGCATCAATTTGCTCTTCCGTCAAGTGGCCATATGTACCCGCCATTTTATTTCCAGGCTTCACGCTGTTCGGGTCTCTCAGCCATTTTTTCAGATTTTCTTCATTATGCTCCAAAATACCGGCGATTCGTTCGCGATCGCCAAAGTTCGCCAAGTTCGGCGCCGTGCGCGCTTGCACCGGACGCTTGTCCACAGGCGTCACCGCATGGCAGCCAATACAGCTTTTATTGAAAATCGCTTCCCCTTCTTTGGCGACCGGATCGGTGACAACCGGTTTTTTCGCATTTTGCATCTTTTTCACCCAGGCGTCAAATTGGTCGCGCGGCAACGGCCGAACTTTAAAATCCATCAGCGCATGGGACGGACCGCAAAGCTCCGCACATTTGCCGTAAAAGACGCCGCCGGCTTTATCGGTCGCCTTTTGGTCAAAAACAAGCCAAAATTGGTTTTTGTTGTCGGTGTTCGTATCCATTTTGCCGCCGACCGCCGGAATCCAGAACGAATGTTTGACATCCGACGCAATCAAGTTGAAATACACTTTTTCATTCGTCGGCACGACCAAATCTTGGCTCGTGATAATGCCGTAATCCGGATATTCAAACTCCCACCAGTATTGGTTGGCGCGAACATTGACGACAACTGTATCCTTATCTCGTTTTTTGTCGTTCATCGCCTTGACATCGGCCAGTTTAAACGTGGTTGATACCGTCGGCACGGCCAAAATGAGCAAGAGGATGATCGGAATGACAGTCCAGATAATTTCCAGTTTATGGTTCCCTTCCACTTGCTTCGGGATTTTATTTTCTTCCCCCTTGCGCCGCCGGAAGCGGATGACAACGTAAACGAAGATGATCGCCACGACGACAATGACGAGCACCATGATCGATGTGCTCAACAGCATGAGCGAATACTGCATGTCCGCTACTTCACCGGCGGGCTGGAGCGTCGATAAAAACGGTTTGCCGCAACCGGCGAGCAACAGCGCCATCATCCCGAACAGGGAAAATAAGCGCCAGTTACAGAGCCCCTTGTTCATAGCCTAATCAAACCCCTCTTTCTTTGATGGATAAATGTATATAAATTCTTTCACTAAAGAAAGAATTTTATCTTAATTCACCAAAGCGTCGCGATGATCATCGCCACGAACAAAATCGTCAAGTAATTGAGCGAATAGACGAACATCCACTTCGCCCATTTGATGTCATCTTTCATTTTCAAACCTGCCAATCCCAGCAGCAGCCAGCCGACATTGAGCAGCGTGGCCACGATTAAAAATGGAACGCCAAGCGAGAACAAGTAAAACGGCAACGGCAGCAAACATGCCACCCAAACGATGATTTGCCGCTTCGTCATGGCGAATCCATGGACGACCGGCAGCATCGGGATGCCGGCTGCACGGTATTCTTCGCATCGCTTCATCGCCAACGCCAAAAAGTGCGGCGGCTGCCATAAAAACATGATCAAAAACAAGATGAGCGGAACAATATGAAACTCCGGATCGACCGCCGTCCAGCCGATAACCGGCGGCACCGCGCCGGAAATGCTGCCGACAACGGTGTTGATCGTGTAATGGCGCTTCGTCCAAAGGGTGTATAAAAAGACGTACGTCGCCATACCGATCAATCCAACGACGGCAGCCGTAACCGTTGTCATAAGCAGGCCCATCTCGCCGATTGCGACAAGACCAATCCCAAGCCAAAGCACCCGCCGCGGATCCATCGTCCCGGTGACGGTCGGGCGTGCTTTCGTCCGCTCCATATATTGATCAATGTCGCGGTCAATGTAGTTGTTGATGGCGCATGAACCCGCAATGACAAGCGCTGCTCCAAACAGTGTGAAAAAGACAAGATGCAGGTTCTCCAAAAAGTGTTCCCCAGTAAAATAAAACGCCAGCCACATTCCGGCGAACGTCGTAATCAAATTGGAATTGACGATTCCGATTTTCACAACAGACGACAACTCTCTCCAAACTGCCTTGACGCTCACATGCGAGCGATGCCCGGCATCGGCCGCATCCTGGTGCACCGCTTTCAATTCGGCCATGTCTCCTGTTCCTCCTCGCTGCGCCGCTCCTTGCCCGGCCGGCGCCGTGATGTTGCCTGAAATTCTTTCCAACGCCAAATAGCAAAAACGGGCTGTTTCCTCTTTATATTAAATCACATTTTTTCCTCATCATGTGAACTTTTTTTGAATAATTTGTGTCAAATTTTTGAATCCGTATGCCCCAAACGGTTCATTCGCTTGTCCCATTAATATTTCTAGCAAACTTAATCGACTTATTCAATATGCAAACGTCATTTTGTGTTTCCCGGCGCCATCGTGTAAAATAGACTTGGCTTAGCGACACGGTTGGCTGCAATAAAATCCATCACTTTACTAATATGGACAAAATCACAATTTCTCAATACAAGAAGGTGAAGATTTTGCAACGTTCACTGAAATGGTTTGCCTCGGCAACCACGTTGGCAATGTTGTTTGTTTTAATTGGCGGAGCGCTTGTGACCAAAACCGGCTCCGGCATGGGGTGCGGCCGATCATGGCCGCTGTGCAACGGCCAATGGGTGCCGGATCACATTACGCCTGAGCTCATCATCGAGCTGAGCCATCGACTCGTTTCCGGCCTTGCCGGCATCATGGTGCTCATCCTTTCCATCTGGGCATGGAGAGCCATTGGCCATGTGCAGGAGACGAAGTTTTTAGCGGTCATATCGTTTGTCTTTCTCGTCTTGCAAGGGCTGATCGGCGCCGCCGCGGTCGTGTGGGGGCAGTCCGATTTCGTCCTCGCCTTGCATTTCGGCATTTCGCTCATTTCGTTTGCCGCTGTGCTGCTATTGACGCTATTGATTTTTGAAATCGACAAAACGTTTTCCGCCGCTTCGCTTTCGCTTGACGGCAAAATGCGGTTTCATATTTACGGCATCACCATATACTCATACATCGTCGTCTACACCGGAGCGCTCGTGCGCCATACGAACGCCAGCCTCGCTTGTCCGAGCTGGCCGCTTTGCGCGAAAACGCGCCTCCTCCCGGTTCAGTTTCATGAATGGGTGCAGATGGGCCATCGATTGGCCGCTGCTGTCATCATCATTTGGATCGCCGCCGCCGCGATACATGCCGTCCGCCATTACCGCAGGCAGCCGGTCATCTACTACGGATGGCTCATCGCCCTTTTGCTCGTGCTCGCGCAAATGACGACTGGAGCGCTTGTCGTTTTTACGCAGCTGAATTTATACATTGCCTTGGCGCATGCCTTTTTCATTTCCTGCCTGTTCGGTGTGCTCAGCTATTTATTGCTTTTGGCGCTCCGCACCCGCCGCGCGCCGGTAAAAGCCGCCGACCATTCAGCTGGGGAAGCGGCGCCGGCGACGTTGAAATGACGTTCGTCGGTCAGCAAACCAAAAGGGGCTGACCCAAAAGGTTGTCTGTCTTCAAGATAGGCACAACCTATCGTGCAGCAGAAGCAGTCAGCACGTATATAGAGCAACGAAAGAGGGTATCCCGATCCTTTTGGGACACCCTCTTTTTGCGCGCGATGGACAGTTTCATTTGGACAGCTCAATTAGCAAATCCCCCGCTTGAATGGCATCGCCGCTTTTGACGTAAATATCTTTGACAATGCCGGCAAACGGCGCCTGCACCGTCGTTTCCATCTTCATCGCTTCCGTAACCATCAAATGGTCGCCTTTGTCAACTTTTTCCCCTTTCTCCACGAGCACTTTCACAACCGTGCCCGGCATCGTGGCGGCAATGTGGTTCGGATTCGTCCGATCGGCCTTGATGCGCTCAGCGACAGCGGCTTTGATGCTTTCATCGCGGATGATGACTTCGCGCGGCTGGCCGTTCAGCTCGAAGTAAACGACGCGCGTGCCGTCCGCCTGCGGCTGGCCGATGGAGACGAGTTTGACGATGAGCGTTTTCCCGCGCTCAATCTCCACTTCGATCTCTTCGCCGAGGCGCATGCCGTACAGGAACGTCGGTGTATCGAGCACTGAAATATCGCCGTATTTTTCGACCGTTTCGGCATATTCCAAAAACACTTTCGGATAAAGCGCATAGGCAATGGCGTCAAAGTCGGTCACTTCGCGGCCGAGCTTGTCATACAGCTCCCGCTTGATTTGCTCGAAATCAACCGGCTCAAGCAGCTCGCCCGGACGAACGGTGATCGGTTCACGCCCTTTCAAAATAATGCGCTGCAGCTCTTTCGGGAACCCGCCGTGCGGCTGGCCTAAATAGCCTTCGAAAAACTCCACGACCGAGTCTGGGAAATTGAGCGTTTCGCCGCGTTCAAAAATGTCTTGCTCCGTCAAGTTGTTTTGCACCATGTAAAGCGCCATGTCGCCGACAACTTTCGATGATGGCGTCACTTTGACGATGTCGCCGAACAAGTCGTTGACGCGGCGGTACATTTCTTTCACTTCATCCCACCGATCGCCGAGGCCGACCGCTTTCGCCTGCTGCTGCAAGTTGCTGTACTGGCCGCCTGGCATCTCATGCATATATACTTCCGTATGCGGGGCGTTCATACCGCTTTCAAACTCCTGATAAAATTTGCGCACGTCTTCCCAATAGCGGGCCAACTGCTCCAAGCTGTAAATATCGACCTCCGGCGCCCGCTCCGTTCCTTCAAAGGCATAGTAGAGCGTATTGGCGCTCGGCTGCGACGTCAAGCCGGCCATCGAGCTGACGGCGACATCGACGATATCGACGCCGGCTTCGATCGCTTTGGCGTACGTGTAAATGCCGTTGCCGCTCGTATCGTGCGTATGCAAATGGATCGGAATGTCGACCGTTTCCTTGAGCGCGGAAATGAGCACGTACGCCGCCTGCGGCTTCAACAGGCCGGCCATATCCTTAATGCCTAAAATGTGCGCACCGGCTTGCTCGAGCTCTTTCGCCAAGGCTTTGTAATAATCCAAATTGTACTTCGGCCGGTTCGGGTCCAAAATATCGCCTGTATAGCAAATAGCCGCCTCGGCGATTTTGCCGCTTTGCCGGACGGCATCGATCGCCACCGTCATCCCTTTCACCCAGTTTAGGCTGTCGAAAATGCGGAACACATCAATGCCGGCTTGCGCCGATTTTTCAACGAACTCGCGGATGACGTTGTCGGGATAGTTTTTATACCCCACGGCGTTGGCCGAGCGAAGAAGCATCTGGAACAGCACGTTCGGGATGCGCTCGCGCAGCTTGAGCAGCCGGTCCCACGGATCTTCTTTCAAAAAGCGGTACGCCACATCAAACGTCGCCCCGCCCCACATCTCAAGCGAGAATAAGTTGGGCAGCAAACGCGCCGTCGGCTCAGCGATCCGCAACAAGTCGATCGTGCGGACGCGGGTCGCCAACAACGACTGATGAGCGTCACGGAACGTCGTATCGGTCAAGAGCACGCGCGGCTGCTCTTGGATCCAGCGAACAAGCCCTTCAGGTCCGCGTTCATCCAAAATTTGCTTCGTTCCCGCTGGGATCGGTTCCGTTTGGCTCACCTTCGGCACGCGCGGTTTGTCAAACACCGGCTTTTTCTTTTTGCCGATGCCAGGGAAGCCGTTGACCGTCACGGTGCCGATGTACGTAAGCATTTTCGTCCCGCGGTCTTTTCGGCGCGGGAATACAAACAATTCCGGCGTCGTATCGATAAATGACGTATCGTATTCCCCCGACAAAAATTTCGGATGCTGCACGACGTTTTCCAAAAACGGAATGTTCGTTTTAATGCCGCGGATGCGGAATTCGCGCAAGTTGCGCAACATTTTTCTTGCCGCCTGCTCAAACGTCAACGCCCATGTCGACACTTTCACGAGCAGCGAATCGTAATACGGCGTAATGACCGCCCCTTGGAAGCCATTGCCGGCGTCCAAGCGCACGCCAAAACCGCCGCCGGAACGGTACGCCATAATTTTTCCCGTATCCGGCATAAAGTTGTTGAGCGGGTCTTCCGTCGTCACCCGCGACTGAATGGCGTAGCCGTTGATGCGGATGTCCTCCTGCTTGGGAATGCCGACTTCCGGGCTGTGGAGCGAAAATCCGTCGGCGATTAAAATTTGCGACTGGACGATGTCAATCCCGGTGATCATTTCGGTGATCGTATGCTCAACTTGAATGCGCGGATTGACTTCGATGAAATAAAACTCATCTCCGGAGACGAGAAACTCAACCGTGCCAGCGTTGACGTAGCCGACGCTTCTCATGAGCCGGACCGCCGCCTCGCAAATGCGCTCGCGCAGCTCGTCCGACAACGAGACGCTCGGCGCGACTTCCACGACTTTTTGATGGCGGCGCTGCACCGAGCAGTCGCGTTCATAAAGGTGAACGATGTTTCCTTCGTGGTCGCCCAAAATTTGCACTTCAATATGCTTCGGCTTTTCAATCAGCTTTTCGACATAAACGTCATCGCTGCCAAACGCCGCTTTCGCTTCCGACTTAGCCCGCTCAAACGCTTCCTTCACTTCCGACTTTGAGCGGACGATGCGCATGCCCCGGCCGCCGCCGCCAAGCGCCGCTTTAATGATGATCGGGTATCCGTGCGTCTCGGCAAAGCGGACGACATCCTCAAGGCCGCCGACCGGTCCGTCGCTGCCCGGGATGACCGGAATGCCCGCCTTCATGGCCGCATGCCGCGCTTTCACTTTATCGCCGAACATATCCAAATGTTCTTCATTCGGGCCGATGAAAATAATCCCCTCTTCGCGGCACCGTTTGGCAAATTGAATGTTTTCCGACAAAAACCCATATCCCGGGTGGATGGCATCAACATCGTGGGCTTTGGCGATCTCAATGATGCCTTCGATGTCCAAGTACGCTTCGATCGGTTTTTTCCCTTCCCCGACTAAATACGCCTCATCCGCTTTGTAGCGGTGGTACGATCCGGCGTCTTCCTTCGAATAAATCGCCACGGTGCGGATATCAAGCTCCGTGCAGGCGCGGAAAACGCGAATGGCGATCTCTCCGCGGTTGGCTACCAGCACTTTGCGAATTCGTCTTGTCCTCATTCTGTCCCTCCTCCTTTATTTAATAAAAGTATAAAAGTTTTGCCGATTTGTAAATACACTTTCTAAAAAGTCAGACCTCTTTTCTGTTTGCTGACCATCGTTTTTTCCGCTTTTTTATACCGTTGTTCGTACTTTGCAAACATAGAAATGTTCACAAGCAGACCGAGCGAAGCCATGGTCAGGACAAGCGACGTTCCCCCATAGCTGACGAGCGGCAGCGGCACCCCTGTAATCGGAATAAGGCCAACGACCCCACCAACGTTAATGAACGTTTGAAAGCCGATCATGACGGAGATGCCGATCGCAAGCAGGCTCCCAAACGCATCGTGGGAGCGGCGGGCAATCCAAAGCCCGCGCAGCACGATAAACGCCAATAACCCAAGCGTGAACGCTACACCAAATAAGCCGAGCTCTTCGGCGATGACCGCCATAATAAAATCGGTGTGCGACTCTGGCAGGTAGCCGTATTTTTGAATGCCTTTGCCAAGTCCCACTCCTTTCAGCCCGCCAAGCCCGATCGCCAAATACGAATTCACGAGCTGGTAGCCATCGCCGTTTGCGTATTGAAATGGATCCAAAAAGCTGTAAAGACGCGATACCCGTTCAGGAGAAAAAATTTTTTTGCCGGCAACCGGGAGCCAAAACGGTGACAGCACCGTCCCGATCAATGTAAAAAAAAGCAGCTGCTTTAGAAGCAACACGAGGCGCAAACCGGACGAAACAATGATGCACATCGCGATGGCAAACACGATCGCCGCCGTTCCGAAGTCAGGCTGTATGGCAATCAGGAAACAAATCACCAATGTATAATAAATGGGGAACAAATTGCTTTTCGCCGGCTCGGCCAGCCGCTTCCGCTTGTTGGCAAACGCTGCGGCCAAGTATAAAATCAGACCGAGCTTCGCGAGCTCCGCCGGTTGGATCGAAAGCGCCCCGACGCGAAACCAGCTTGTTGCGTTGTTGGCCGTATGGCCGAGAAAAGCGACGGCGATCAGCATCAATGGAGAAGCAAAAAAGACGAGTTTCACCCATCGCTCCGCCCGCCACACTTTATACGGAATCGCCATCATGATGGCGAACGCGATGAATCCGGCAATCAGCCACAGTTTTTGCCGCTCGTAAAAATAGTCGCTTGGCACTTCAAAGCGGATGACAGCGGTGACCATGCTTGAGCTGTACACCATAATCAATCCGAACAACGACAGCATGATGACCGCGGTGATCAGCGGATAATCATAGCACTTCAATACTTTTTTCCATAATTGTCGTTCCATCGTTCCTCTTCCCTGTGAACATGTATGTACTTAAAATCATTCGCAGCGGCGCGCTGTTTTCCTGCCGAAAAACAGAAAAACTCAAACGACGGGAAACCAATCGTTTGAGTTGTTTTATATATCCTTTATCGCACGCGCTTTTTGGCCACGGCCTCGTGCAACGTGGAAAGTTCGCGCTCAAGCCGGTCAAGGAGCGCCTTTCCGTCTTTCGCCTCCACAAGCCCGAGGCGCACCGCAAAATCAATTTCCCGTGACAACCCGAACATTTGCGTGTCAAGCACTTCTTCATACACCGGACATTGCGGCATCGTCAAATGGTCCATTTGCACGCGGATGAGTTGGATGATTTTCTCTGCATCCGCTTGTAAAAGCGCGTACGCCTTCTCCCGATAGCTCATCGATTCGTCCGTCACATCGATCCCTCCGTTCTCTCCCCTATCCTTCTTTACATCTTAACGTGAAACAAGCCATTTTGCAAGTTGAAACCGTTGACAGCAACCGGGCCTGGAACATGACAAGCTCTTTCATTATTATTATACTAAAAACGGTGGGAACATGCAGAGGAGAGGTGTTTCATGAACGATATTATTGTGCTGACAGGAAAGGTGAAGTTTACGATCACGCTTGACCCCGGCGTCTGGATTTTCGACGACCGGAAAGTGGACATGGATGCGTATTTTTCGGAGCCGGCTCCACAGCCGACGGAAGCGGAGCAAGAGGACGAGGAAATCAAAAAGCTGTCGGCATTTTGGGACCGGGAAATTCAAGAGGGCGCGGTTTTTCCGCCGACGTTGAAAACGGAGCGGCGCTTTTTGAAGGAGAAAATCATCACCGGCTCGTTCGGCATGCCGTTCGCCCCATTTTTGCGAAACGCTGAGCCGCATGAAGACGCGTCTGAACTTGTCATTGAGACGGAACATGGAGAAACCGTGATCCCTCTGGAAAAGGCGTACGACCTGATTTTCGCTTTTTCCCAAAACGGAAAACCGTTGCGCGACGACGGTCCGGTGCACATTTATTTTGGCGACGGCTCCAACCGCGAGGCGCCGATTACTCATGTGCGTCGGCTCGTCGTCCGATGACCGGGCGCCCCATGAAGGGGCGGCCCGGTGTTTGAGCTTTTGACGCCTTCAACCGCCTTAAGCGCTTTAACCCCAGATGTTTTCCACAGCGCCCCAGGCGGCGGGCGCCTTTCGAAACGTTCGCGGCGTCGGGCCGCGCGCCTGGCACCCGTTCTTTAACGGCGGATGCTCTGAGGAACGCCTAGCTACAGCAAATCAGCGGCAAGCTGTGCGAGCGCCGAACGCTCCCCTTTGACGAGCCGGATATGGCCGGCGATTTTTTGGTCTTTAAACTTTTCGACGACGTACGTCAACCCGTTGTTATATTCATCCAAATACGGATGGTCGATCTGTTCCGGATCGCCCATTAAAATGATTTTACTTTTCTCCCCAACGCGTGTCAAAATCGTCTTCACTTCATGCTTCGTTAAATTTTGCGCCTCATCAATGATGATAAACTGCTCCGGCAGGCTCCGGCCGCGGATGTACGTGAGCGCCTCCACTTCAATCGAGCTCATGCCGGCTAAAATCGCATCGAGCTCCCCCGGTTTTTTCGTGTTGAACAAGTATTCCAAGTTGTCAAAAATCGGCTGCATCCACGGGCGCAGCTTTTCTTCCTTTTCTCCCGGCAGAAAGCCGAGATCTTTCCCCATCGGCACAATCGGCCGAGCGACGAGCAATTTTTTGTATGTGCGCAAATCTTCCGTTTGCATCAACCCCGCGGCAAGGGCAAGCAACGTCTTGCCCGTTCCGGCTTTGCCGATTAGCGTCACAAGCGGAATGTCGTCGCGCATGAGAAGCTCAAACGCCATCGTCTGCTGCACGTTGCGCGGGCGAATGCCCCATATATGTTCGTGATGGAAGATGAGCTTTTTCACTTTTTTGCCGTTTTGGTCGACAATGCCAATCGCTGACGCCGAGCTGCCAAACGCGTCTTTCATAATGATGAACTGGTTCGGATAAAACGGGTGGTCGGCGATATCAGCGAGCACGAGCTCCCCTTTGTCGTAAAACCGCTGCAGGTGGTCCTTTCCTATGTACAGCTCCAAAAATCCGCTGTAAATATGGTCGACATCAACGACGCGGTCGCTTAAAAAGTCTTCTGCCTGCAGCCCGATGGCATCCGCTTTGACGCGCACGAGCGCATCCTTGCTCACCAAAATGACAGAGCGTCCATCTTCCTTCGCCTGCTCTTCAAGCGATAAATTTTTCGCCACCGCCAGAATGCGGTTGTCATTTGTTTTTTCGACAAAAATTTCTTGCAGTTGATGAAACGAACGATGGTTCAACTCAATGCGAAGCGCCCCTCCGTTTTCAAGCGGAATTTTTTCATGCAGCTTGCCGTTTTCGCGCAGACGGTCGATGAGCTTTGACACTTGGCGGGCATTTCTACCAATTTCATCCATATACCGCTTTTTCGAATCCACTTCCTCAAGCACGACCGCTGGAATGACGACCTCATTATCCTCAAACGCGAAAATCGAATACGGATCTTGCAACAGCACGTTCGTATCGAGCACGTAAATTTTTTTTCCCAAATTCCGCTTCCCCCCATGTGAGTTTTTCACGTTTTTCCGTTGGATGGGAATGGCTGTAATACAACATATGAAAACATGTATAAAGATAGAAGGACATTTGCAAACTAAAGAAAAAAAGTCGAGGTGGCTCATTATGAAGAGAAACTGCTGGCTCGCCGTTTTCTTCCTTCCCCTTTTGATTTTCAGCGGCTGCACGTTTGGAAACGATCATGAAGCGAACGAGTCCAATCGTTCACTCGTGCGCGTCAAAAATACAGTCGATGAACGCATCGAGAATAAATCCGGGCAAGAGATCGCCCGCCGGCTTGCAGAAATCGCCGACCGTGTTCCAAACGTTCACAATGCCGCCGCGCTCGTCGTCGGCAAATATGCCATCGTCGGCATTGACGTCGGCGCCAATATGGATGCCTCGCGCGTCGGCACCATCAAATATTCCGTCGCCGAAGCATTGCAAAAAGATCCGTACGGCGCGAACGCTATTATTGTCGCTGACCCAGATCTTTACACCCGCGTGCGCAACATCGGCCGGCAAATCGATGAGGGGAGGCCGGTGCAAGCGTTCATGAACGAAATCGCCGACATCGTCGGACGAGTGATGCCGGAAGTGCCGAGCGACTTGTTTGAAACGACGCCGAAGCCGACCGAAGAAAATGACGGACAGCTGAACGAACGGGAGGAGCGGCAACTGAACGAACAGCAAAACAAGCAATCGAATGAACATTTAAATCGATAAACGGTTTCTGTGTGGGTTATAATGGAACAGAAAGCGCGGCTCATTTCCGAGGAAAGCGGGAGTGAAATGCATTTGAATCAACAAACGATGGCGGGAAATGTGGTATAATGGGAACGAAAGAACACTCTACCATTTCGCGTTTGGATGTATTGAGGTGAACAATGAGAGTCAAATGCGTGCTTTGCGACCAAATCGATACGATCGACGATGAATCGCCGCTCGCCAAGCGGCTGCGCAACCGCCCGATCCACACGTACATGTGCCGCGAATGCCACGACCGCATCGCCGAAAAAACGAAACAGCGGCTGGCAACAGGAAAGTTCCGCTTCTATCGCGGCCGCCGCGCAGACGATGATTGGTGATCCTGCAAAAAAAAAACGGTGCGGAAGAGCGATCGCTTTTCCGCGCCTTTTTGGTTGTCATCATCCATACTTTTCCGGTTCGGCTTCGATCTGCCGCCACATCGCCTCAGCCAGCTCAAGCGGGAAACACGCCGCCTTTGTTTCCCCGCCGCGCACATATTCGACGATGTATTGCCCATTCGTTTCATCTTTGACGGCGTCTACGGCCGTCACACCAAAGTCGTTTTCCAAGATGGCGCGGAAAAACGAGGCCGTATCGCGCGCCGCCGCATCGTGCGGACGGGCTTTGGCGACGATGTGGATCGTCAGCCAGTTATAAAGGGCATCCTGCACGGATTTCATGACTTTTCTCCCTCTTTCGCCTGCTTCAGGCGCACTTTATAAATGATTAATACGAGGGCGGCGACGGCCAATCCTTCTGCCACCGGCAAAAAGACGGCAAAAAAGGTCAAAACCGTGCAGCCAAGCGCCAGCAAGACGTAAATGATGACGTTTTTCAACAGCGGCAGGCGGCGGGCAAAACCGAGTCGATACACAAGCGCGGCAAGCAACAACACTGTCACATACAATAGCCACATACCTCGCTCGGGATTATCGTGCACCTTATAAAGCGAGGCGAAAAACGTGAGCCGTTCGAGCACATTCACATCATTCCCCTCCCGTTCATCCTAATAGCGCCCTTCTCCAAGGCGTTTTCGATTGTTCGCAAACTAAAGACGCGCGCATGGCGCTTCCGGCTATTTCGCCTGCTCAACCGCTTTCTTTTTCTTCTCCGCCTTTTCACGCTCGCTTTTATTCAAGATTTTTTTGCGCAACCGGATCGAGGCTGGCGTCACTTCACAATATTCATCATCATTCAAATACTCGAGCGCTTCTTCAAGCGTCAACAGACGCGGCTTTTTCATCGTCGCCGTCTGTTCTTTCGTCGATGAACGCATGTTGGTGACATGTTTTTCGCGGCAAATGTTGACGACCAGGTCGTTTTCGCGGTTATGCTCGCCGACGATCATCCCTTCGTACACTTCAGTGCCCGGCTCAACAAAAATGGCGCCGCGATCCTCAAGTTGCATAATGCTGTAAGCCGTCGCCTTTCCGGTTTCCATCGAGACGAGCACCCCTTGGCGGCGGCCGCCGATTGCGCCAGGCTGCACGGGGGCATAATGGTCAAACGAATGGTTTAAAATTCCATATCCGCGCGTCAACGACATAAATTCACTCCGATAGCCGATCAAGCCACGCGACGGCACAAGGAAGACGAGACGCACTTGCCCGTTGTCGCCGTGCACCATATCGACGAGCTCGCCCTTGCGGCTGCCGAGCGACTCCATGATCGCTCCCGTATATTCCTCCGGGATGTCCATGACGACCCGCTCGATCGGCTCGCACGTGACACCGTCAATCTCTTTTAGAATGACTTCCGGCTTCGATACTTGCAGTTCGTATCCTTCGCGGCGCATGCTTTCAATCAAAATCGCCAAATGAAGCTCCCCGCGGCCGGAGACAATCCACGCATCCGGCGACTCGGTCGGCTCAACGCGCAGACTGACATCCGTCTCCAGCTGGGTGCGAAGCCGCTCCTCCAGCTTTCTCGCCGTCACGTATTTGCCTTCGCGCCCCGCAAACGGGCTGTTGTTGACGAGAAACGTCATTTTGAGCGTCGGCTCATCGATGCGAAGCGGCGGCAGCGGCTCTTGATGATCGGGCGGGCAAACCGTTTCACCGACATTGATGTCCTCCATCCCGGCGACCGCGACGATGTCGCCAGCGTGCGCTTCTTCAATCTCAATCCGCTTCAACCCAATAAAACCAAACAGCTTCGTGACACGAAACATCTTGACGGCACCGTCGCGCTTTAAAAGAGCGACTTGCTGGCCTGTTTTCATCGTGCCGCGGAAAATGCGGCCGATGCCGATGCGTCCGACATATTCATTATAGTCGAGCAACGCCACTTGAAACTGCAACGGTTCGTTGCGGTTGTCCGCCGGCGCCGGAATATGCTCGATGATCGTCTCAAACAAGGCGGTCATGTCACCGTCCTGGCGATCCGGATCGAGGCTTGCCGTCCCGCGCAGCGCCGATGTGTACACGACTGGAAACTCGAGCTGCTCCTCAGAAGCACCAAGTTCGATAAACAGGTCGAGCACCTCATCAACGACTTCCGCCGGCCGAGCAAATTCGCGGTCGATTTTGTTGACGACGACGATCGGCACAAGCTGCTGCTCAAGCGCCTTTTTCAGCACAAACCGCGTCTGCGGCATGCAGCCTTCATACGCATCGACGACAAGCAAGACGCCGTCGACAAGGCGCATGATCCGCTCCACTTCCCCCCGAAATCAGCGTGTCCCGGCGTATCCAAAATGTTGATGCGCGTTCCTTTATACAAGACAGCCGTGTTTTTGGCCAAAATCGTAATGCCGCGCTCCCGCTCCAAATCGTTGCGGTCAAGCGCCCGCTCCGCGACTTGTTCGTTTTCGCGGAACGTCCCTGACTGCCGAAGCAGCTGATCAACGAGCGTCGTTTTCCCATGGTCGACGTGAGCGATGATCGCGATATTGCGGAGATCGATTCGTTTGTTCGTCAATGTCGGTCACTCCTGTTCGGCAAACTGCTTGTCTATTATATCACAACCGATAGAAAATCGGCATGTTTTCCTGTACACTAGAAAAAGACGCCCACTTTGCCAGAAAGGAGTCAACCCAGTCAACTACCCCCACTTCGCGAACGCTTGAAGTGGGGGCTTGCCACTCCCCAGAAGTGCAAACGGACTTCGTCCTCCTTCCTTGACTTGGGGTTGCATCAGGGGGCAGGTTGACGACTGCCCAACGACGCAGGTCATGCCTGCATCGTTGCCGATTCTCTCGGTGTGTCTGTTGGCAGTACTTGGCTTCCACACACAACAGACGGACCTACGCTCGATGTTTGACGGTTGCAACGTTTCCTGCAACCAACTCCATACATCGAGTAGCAGCTATTGGAGTGCCTTTATTGAACGGTTTTCTCCACGCCTTTATTCTATCATATAGAAAAGAAAGGGGGAACGCGCATTCCTCTCCCACTTACTCCCTTTGGTCGTTGAAGTGGGAGTCTCCTGCGCGAAATAGGATGAAACGGATCGAGCCTGTACCGCTGTTGCTCGCCATTCTTGCCGTCGCCGCCATCATGGCGATCGGCGTCTTCATCGCCGAGCAAAGTTTGATCGGCATCGCCGCTTCCACGGTCATCTTGATCGCCGCCATGGGCGCCGGGTTCGCCCATAAAAAACGGACGCGTTGAAAAACGGGACAAGCTGGATGCTTGTCCCGTTTTCGCGATTTCGCGCCTCATCAATCGTGAAGATAGCGCCGCAAAATTTCTTCGTGCACCCCAGGTTTCGCAGCAAGCACCGAATTGCGGCCAAGCAGATCCAGCGGCTTCCCGTCAAGGGTCGTCACCATTCCGCCCGCTTCTTCAATCAAAATCATCCCGCCGGCGAAATCCCACGGCGACAGGCGCGGCGAAATGTAGGCGTCCAAACGGCCGGCGGCAACATACGCGAGCTCAAGCGCCGCTGAACCATACGAGCGCGTGCCGCGCGCCTCTTTCGCCAGCCTCATGAGCGGGCGATGGTCGAGGCGCTTGTTTTCCATGAGCCATGTCCCGTTGATGGCAATGATCGACTCCGTCACTGGCGCGGGCTGCAGGAGGCCAAGCGGCTCCCCGTTCAAAAACACCCCTCGCCCTTTTTGCGCCGCATACAGTTCGTCAAACACGACGTCATACACGTAGCCGAGCTGTCCGATGCCATCTTCAAAAATGCCGATCGATACAGCAAAATGGCGCCGCTGATGAACGAAATTCATCGTGCCGTCGATCGGGTCAATCACCCAAACAACGCCGTCCAAGGCATCGATCCGGTCGCCAAATCCTTCTTCCCCCAACAGGCGGTGGCTAGGGAACTGGCGGCGGATGTGCTCGGCGAAAAATTGCTCAATGGCGCGGTCAACGTTCGTCACTAAGTCGTTCGGGTTCTCTTTCGCTTCCACCGTCAGCTGTTTTGCAAACGAGGCGCGGATGCGCTTTCCTGCTTCGTCGATCCATTGCCGGGCGTATCGGTCGATTTCTTCCCATTTTTCTGCCATATTGATTCCTCCTGCCTTCGGTTATGTATAGATCGCAACCGGAACGGGGGCGGACACCGCTCAAGAAAAAAACGAACCGGAAAGATGGTTCGCCTTGAATCAGAATCATACTTGAAGGCGCATCAGTTCTTGGCGCAGCTTTTCAAGCCGCCGTTTGCACTCTTTTTTCTTTTCTTCATCGTTTTCCATCATGGCCTCGTACAGCGTCGCTAATTCGTAATCGAGTTCGAGCCGCAACACCGCCATGCGTTTGTCTCCATCTGGTCGCTTCAGCGAATTGGCGGTTTTTTTCATATTCATCCGCACCCCTTTCCCTATCATCCGCTAAACTTCCGGCGCCCGTCACGAATGTGCTGCTTCATTTTGTTTTATATTATATTATGTGGAAAAAGGGGTGTATGCAACTAATTTGTGCGTTTACCTACCGCGCTTCCGTTGTGGCTCGAATTATACCACAGCGATAATCCAAGGGGAACTATGACCATCAATGATTTCTTGTGTTGACCAGTCGTAGGAAAATGGATAGGAATAACCCATTGTTCCACCTCCACCGTTAGTTTGCCCAACGGCGCCGAATTTGTTCCGCCTCTTCAATCATGCGGGCAAACAACTCAGCGACGGACGGAACGTCGTGAATGAGCCCGATCGCCTGCCCGGCCCAAGCGAATCCTTCGTCCACCTTTCCTTCGTAAATGAAGCGCCGGTTCGCTTCTCCGCTAATATATTCTTTTAAATCATCATACGTACCGCCTTGGCGCTCGATTTCCAATATTTTTTCCGCCCAGGCGTTGGCCAGCACCCGCCCTGGCGCCCCGAGCGACCGTTTAATGATGACCGTATCGTTTTCGGTGGCGTTGAGAATCATTTCTTTATATGCGGGATGAGCATGAACGCATTCTTTCGTGGCGATAAACCGCGTTCCCATCTCAATCCCTTCCGCTCCAAGCGCCAATGCCGCCATCAACCCGCGTCCATCGGCGATGCCGCCCGAGGCGATGACCGGAATCGATACGGAGTCAACGACTTTCGGAATAAGGACGAACGTGCCAGTATCGTATTTGCCGAGATGCCCGCCCCCTTCCTGACCGACGACCATCACCGCATCAGCACCGAGCTCCTCTGCTTTCACTGCCTGGCGGACGGCGGCAACGAGCACGAGCTTTTTCACGTTCGTTCCTTTCAATTGTTCAAAAAACGGCGCTGGATTGCCGCCGGTGACCGAAACGACCGGCACCCCCTCATCAAGCGCTGCTTCAAGCATATGAGCAAACGGGCGGCCGTGCTGGCCAATGGCGAAATTGACGCCGAACGGCCGATCGGTTTTTTCCTTCACCTTGCGGATTTCCTCGCGCAGTTGCTCCGGTCCATCGAGCGACATCGCCGTAATTTGTCCGAGCCCACCGGCGTTCGAGACCGCTGCGGCCAAATCAGCGTACGCCAAGTAAGCGAGTCCCCCTTGAATGATCGGATATGTAATGCCGAGCAGCTCTGTCACCCTCGTTCTCCATTTCATTTCGATAACGCCCCCTTTTTGTTTTGTCTTTCTTTTATTTCTCTCTTGAACCGCTGTTTTCCTTTTTCAGCGTCCATTCATTTCTTCTTTGCAAACGGAAAAATCCATGCTATAATGCACTTGTTTTATCCTCGAGATAAAGAGGTGTGAAAAACCATTGTCGCAACTCGAGACACCATTGTTTACCGGTTTGTTGGAGCATATGAAAAAAAATCCGGTTCAATTTCACATTCCCGGCCATAAAAAAGGGGCCGGCATGGATCCGGAGTTTCGCGCTTTCATCGGAGACAACGCCTTGGCGATTGATTTAATCAACATCAGCCCGCTCGATGACTTGCACCATCCAAAAGGGATGATCAAACGGGCGCAGGAGCTCGCTGCCGAAGCGTTCGGCGCCGATTATACGTTTTTTTCCGTGCAAGGAACGAGCGGCGCCATCATGACGATGGTCATGTCGGTCGCCGGGCCGGGCGATAAAATCATCGTGCCGCGCAACGTCCATAAATCGGTCATGTCGGCCATTGTCTTTTCTGGAGCGACGCCCATTTTCATTCATCCCGAAATCGACAAAGAGCTTGGCATTTCCCATGGCATTACGCCGCAAGCAGTGGAAAAAGCGCTCCGCCAGCACCCGGACGCCAAAGGGGTGCTCGTCATCAACCCGACGTACTTTGGCATTGCCGGCGATTTGAAAAAAATCGTCGATATCGCCCACTCGTACAACGTTCCGGTGCTTGTCGACGAAGCGCACGGCGTGCACATTCATTTTCATGAGGACTTGCCGCTCTCAGCGATGCAAGCGGGCGCCGATATGGCGGCGACAAGCGTCCATAAGCTCGGCGGATCGCTGACGCAAAGCTCGATTTTGAATGTGCGCGAAGGACTCGTCTCCGCGAAACACGTGCAGGCGATTTTAAGCATGCTGACGACGACTTCAACGTCGTACTTGTTGCTCGCTTCGCTTGATGTCGCCCGCAAACAGTTGGCGACGAAAGGGCGTGAACTCATCGACAAAGCCATTCGACTCGCCGACTGGACGCGCCGGCAAATCAACGAGATTCCATATTTGTACTGCGTCGGCGAAGAGATTTTAGGCACGGAAGCAACGTACGACTACGATCCGACAAAGCTCATCATTTCGGTTAAAGAGCTCGGGCTGACCGGCCATGACGTCGAACGGTGGCTGCGCGAAACGTACAACATTGAAGTCGAGCTTTCCGATTTATACAACATTTTGTGCATCATCACCCCGGGCGATACCGAACGGGAGGCGAGCCTGCTCGTTGAAGCGCTCCGCCGCTTGTCGAAGCAGTTCAGCCATCAGGCAGAGAAAGGGATCAAGCCGAAAGTGCTCCTTCCGGACATCCCGGCGCTCGCCTTGACGCCGCGCGATGCGTTTTACGCCGAAACGGAAGTCGTGCCGTTTCACGAATCGGCCGGCCGAATCATCGCCGAATTTGTGATGGTGTATCCGCCTGGCATTCCAATTTTTATTCCAGGCGAAATCATCACGGAAGAAAACTTGAAGTATATTGAGACGAACTTGGCTGCCGGCCTCCCTGTCCAAGGGCCGGAAGACGACACGCTGCAGACGTTGCGTGTCATTAAGGAATATAAACCGATCCGCTGACCGCACAAGCCGGTTTGCCTGGCTTGTGCTTGTTTGCCAAAAATAAACGGCGCGCATGTGACTTGTCGACATGCGCGCCTCTATCCGTTCCTTTCCCCCATCGGTTTGACCGTTTTATTCTTTTTCTCCGCCCTCATTGTCATGCTCGCAGCAATCACATTTCCCATAAAGCGTTGTCACTTTTTCATCTTCGAAATACGCAATCGTCGCATCACACGTTTGACATACGATCGTGCCCATCCCCAAAACCCCTTTGTGATGATAAATTCGCTTGTTGATTTCATAATAATATATCACATTTCAATTGTCAATCCTAATTTGTATATCACATTTAATAAAAAAGAACTTTTTTGAAAACGCCCTTTTTCCATTTATTGTCCGCCAACATATGGTACAATAAGGATAAAGACGCAATGGAAATGGTGGGAGGGGAAGGAATGATGAACACCGATCTAAAGCTGCCTGCGGGGAAAACGATGACCATCGAGGACGTCAAACAGCTGCTCGAGCGCTACCAGATGGCGCTCAAAAAGACAGGGGAACAGCTTGGTTGGGCGTACGAACAGGCCGCCTTCCCGTATACGGTCCGCATACACGAATCCGTTCTCTACTTGCAAGGCGACGGCCGCTTGTACAAAGGGATGGCGATTTCCGTGCGAACAGCTGGAGAAGAGACATTCATTGACATCGCACTGCCGCCGGGGGCGACGCATGGGGATAAAGGGAAGGCCAATGAATTCAGCAAATGGCTGGCGAAAACGCTCGGCGGTGAACTGCACTTGTTCAGCGGCCGGACAATGGTGTTTGGCAGCGCGTAAACAGCGGGCATTCGACCGCTGTTTTTTATTGAACGGCCTGCCAAATGACATGCTGACCGGCAAAGTACACCGCCGCCGTCCCAATCGTCGTCAGCGCCGCCTTGCGCGTCGCCAAGCCGAGCTGGCGGGCCAGCAAAAACGCGATGTACATAAAGATGCACAGCATCAGCCCGCGGAAAAACAGGCGGTCTCTTCCTGACAGCCACTCGATCAATGAGAAACTGCTCCAAATCATCATCTGCATCAAAAATGCAACGTAAGCTTTCATTTCAACTCCATCTCCCGCTTGTTCTTTACCATAACGATATGAAGCGAGAGCGGAAAATAGTATGGGAAATTGGACAAGAAATGGACCAGGCCGCTCCTTCGGACAAAAGACTGTCGACCGGGCGCAGCAACAGGCGAACATACAGCTGTCGCCGCAGATTCATTTCTTTTCTGCCAATCATCTTGCTTCTGGATGATGTTCCCTGCTTATTGCACCGCAGGAAAAAGGTGCCCCGCTGTGTTTGGGGCACCTTCGTTTTCCGTTACTTCGCAATGATATGAATCGGCGTGCCAAGCGCCACTTCCGCCGCTTCCATGGCGATTTCGCCAAGCGTCGGGTGGGCATGAATCGTCAACGCGATATCTTCCGCCGTCATGCCGGCTTCAATGGCCAGCCCAAGCTCGGCGATCATATCCGAGGCGTTCGGGCCGATGATTTGCGCTCCAATCACAACGCCGTCTTCTTTGCGGACGACAAGCTTCAGGAAACCGTCCGTATCGTTGAGTGACAGAGCGCGGCCGTTGGCGGCAAACGGGAATTTCGCCGTAATGACGTCGATGCCTTCCTCTTTCGCCTGTTGTTCAAAGTAGCCGACCGAGGCGCATTCCGGATCGGAGAAGACCACAGCCGGAATGGCGATGTAATCCACTACCGACGGATGGCCGGCGATGGCTTCCGCCGCCACTTTCCCTTCATACGACGCTTTATGAGCAAGCGCCGGGCCTGGAACGATGTCGCCGATGGCGAAAATGTTCGGCACGCTTGTCCGGCATTGTTGGTCCACTTCAATCAAGCCGCGGTTCGTCATTTTGATGCCGATTTGTTCAAGACCAAGTTCATCTGTATTCGGTCGGCGGCCGACCGTCACCAACACATAGTCGGCGTCGATCGTTTTCGTTTCGCCGTTCGCCTCATACGTGACCGTCACGCCGTCTGCACGCTCTTCGGCTCCTTTTGCGAGCGCATTCGTCACAACTTCGACCCCTTTGTTCTTCAGACGGCGCTTAATGATGGACACCATTTGCTTTTCAAAGCCGGATAAAATCTCACCGGCCCCTTCAAGAATCGTCACTTTCGCACCAAAATTGGCGTAAGCCGTACCGAGTTCGATGCCGATGTAGCCGCCGCCGATGACAACGAGCGATTTCGGGATTTCCCCGAGGTTGAGCGCACCGGTCGAGTCGAGAATGCGGCCGGAAAACTTGAAGTTCGGCAGCTCGATCGGACGCGAACCGGTGGCCAGAATCGCGTTTTTAAACGTATACGTCTGCGCGCTATCGCCGTTGACCACGCGCACCGTATTGGCGTCGACGAAGTACGCTTCCCCCTTGACGATGTCGACTTTGTTGCCTTTGAGAAGTCCTTCGACGCCGCCCGTCAATTTTTTGACGATGCTCGCTTTCCATTCTTGCACTTTCGAGAAATCAACCGTGACGTTTTCCGCCTTGATGCCCATCTCTTCGGAATGCTTCGCCTGCTCGTAGCGATGGCTTGCCGAGATAAGCGCCTTGGACGGGATGCAACCGACGTTTAAGCAGACGCCGCCCAAATTTCCTTTTTCCACAATCGTCACTTTTTGGCCGAGCTGTGCGGCGCGGATGGCGGCGACATAGCCGCCAGGGCCGGCGCCAACGACGAGCGTTTCTGTTTCAATTGCAAAATCGCCAACTACCATCGTTTTACGCCTCCATTAATAATAATTCTGGATCGCTTAACAGCTGCTTGATATGGTTGAGCGCTTTTTGCGCCGTCGCTCCGTCGATCATCCGATGGTCAAAGCTCAACGAGAGCGCCAAGACCGGAGCAGCGACAATTTCACCGTCGCGGACGATCGGTTTTTCGGCAATGCGGCCGATGCCAAGAATCGCCACTTCCGGATGGTTGATGACCGGCGTAAACCATTGCCCGCCGGCTGAGCCGATGTTCGTGATCGTGCACGATGCGCCTTTCATTTCGTTTGGCATCAGTTTGCCTTCGCGCGCTTTTTCAGCGAGTTCGTTGATTTCCTTCGCCAGCGCGAAAATCGGCTTCCGGTCGGCATGTTTAATGACCGGCACGAGCAACCCTCGATCCGTATCAGCGGCGATGCCGATGTTGTAGTAATGCTTATGAATAATTTCCTCCGTCGCATCGTCGATCGACGTATTCAGCACCGGATATTCACGCAGCGCGGAAACAAGCGCTTTGACGACATACGGCAAGAACGTCAGCTTGATGCCTTTTTCCGCGGCAATGGCCTTGAATTTTTTTCGGTGAGCAACAAGCTTCGTCACATCGGCTTCGTCCATCAGCGTCACGTGCGGGGCCGTATGTTTCGAATGCACCATGGCCTTGGCGATCGCCCGACGGATGCCGCTCATTTTCTCGCGCGTTTCCGGGAATTCGCCTTCCGGCACAACCGGTTTCGCCGCTGGCGCTTGCGGCGCTGCCTTCTCTTCCGCCGCTTGCGGCGTCGGCTCAGCCGCGGCTTTCGCGCCGCCGGCGAGGAAGGCATCAATATCTTCTTTCAAAATGCGGCCGTTTTTCCCCGTGCCTTGGACGAGGCGGATATCGACGCCTTTTTCACGCGCATATTTGCGCACAGACGGCATCGCGATGACGCGGCGGTTCGGGTCGGCTTCCGCTTCGGCCGCCGGTGCGCTCGGAGCAGCGGTCTCAACCATTTCCTTTTTCGACACCGTTTCCGCTTTTTCCTCTTTTTTCACTTCTTCGTGTTCTTGTCCTTTAAACGTCATGTTTTCATAGCCCGGCGCATCGAGCGTAATGAGCGTTTGCCCGACCGTCGCCACCGTTCCTTCCGGGACGAGAATCTCAAGCACTTTCCCCTTGACAGGAGATGGGATCTCGACGACCGCTTTGTCGTTTTGCACTTCGCACAACACGTCGTCTTCGTTCACTTCATCGCCCGGCTTGACGAACCATTTGACGATCTCGCCTTCGTGAATGCCTTCGCCAATGTCCGGCAGCTTAAATTCAAATGCCACTGTAGGTCGACCTCCTATCGTTTGCCGAAAATGAGCGGGGGAAGGCGCTTCGCTCCCCCGGACTTGTCCACATTAGAAGTTGATCACTTTTTTCGCCGTCTCGATCACGTCTTTAAAGTTCGGCAGCCACACCGATTCTGCTTGAGCGAACGGATAGACGGTATCCGGCGCGGCGACGCGCAATACAGGCGCCTCAAGGCTTAAAATCGCGCGCTCGTTAATTTCAGCAACGACGTTGGCGGCGATGCCGGCTTGCCGTTGTGCTTCTTGAACGACGATGGCGCGGCCCGTTTTTTCGACCGAACCAATGATC
Source organism: Geobacillus sp. PLS 41 (assembly GCF_056494105.1). Lineage (NCBI taxonomy): Bacteria > Bacillati > Bacillota > Bacilli > Caryophanales > Anoxybacillaceae > Geobacillus > Geobacillus sp. PLS 41. Next base: position 3,015,261 of record NZ_CM151395.1, read on the forward strand.
GTCTCAATATCGAGCGGCTGCACGGTGCGCAAGTCGACGACTTCGGCAGAAATGCCTTCTTTCTCTAATTCTGCCGCCGCCTTTAACGATTCATGCACCATGGCCCCGTACGCGATAATCGTAATGTCTTTCCCTTCACGCTTAATGTCTGCTTTGCCGATCGGAATTGTGTACTCTCCTTCGGGCACCTCTTGTCGGAACGAACGGTACAGTTTCAAATGCTCAAGGAAAATAACCGGGTCGTTGTCGCGGATCGCCGAGATGAGCAATCCTTTCGCATCATACGGCGTCGACGGGATGACGACTTTCAAGCCCGGCTGTTGGGCGACGAGTCCTTCTAAGCTGTCTGAGTGCAATTCTGGCGTATGGACGCCGCCGCCAAACGGCGAACGAATCGTAATCGGAACATGGTAGCGGCCGCCAGTGCGGTAGCGGATGCGCGCCATTTGTCCGCAAATCGCATCCATCGCCTCATAGACGAACCCGAAAAACTGAATTTCCGGCACTGGGCGAAACCCTTGCAAGGCCAAGCCGATCGCCAAACCGCCGATCCCCGATTCGGCCAGCGGCGTATCAAACACACGTTCTTCGCCAAACTCAGCTTGCAGCCCTTCGGTCACCCGGAATACGCCGCCGTTGACCCCAACGTCTTCGCCAAACACCAGCACGTTCGGATCGTTTCTCATCTCGATGCGCAGCGCATCGGTGATCGCTTGAACCATTGTCATTTGCGCCATGGCTTACTTCGACTCCTTCTCTTTATAAATTTCATACTGCTCTTTTAAGTTCGCCGGCAGCTCTTCGAACATGATGCTGATTAAGTCGGTCACTTTTTGTTTCGGCGTTTCGTCCGCTTTTTTGATCGCTTCCTTGATGTCCTCTTTCGCCTGCTCGATGACGCGGTTTTCTTCCTCTTCGCTCCATAAACCTTTCGCTTCTAAAAACTTGCGGAAGCGGACAAGCGGGTCTTTTTTCGCCCATTCGTTTTCGAGTTCTTTCGAACGATAGCGCGTCGGATCGTCGCCGGACATCGTGTGCGGACCGTAGCGGAAGCAAAGCGTTTCGATGAGCGTCGGCCCTTCGCCGTTAATGGCGCGTTCGCGGGCTGCTTTCACCGCGGCGTAGACCGCAAGCGGATCCATGCCGTCGACTTGAATGCCCGGAATGCCGGCAGCGACCGCTTTTTGCGCCAATGTTTTGGCGATCGTTTGCTTCTCCACTGGCGTCGAGATGGCAAAGCGGTTGTTTTGCACAACAAAGATGGCCGGTGCCTTAAACGCCCCCGCGAAGTTGATCCCTTCATAAAAGTCGCCTTGCGATGTGCCCCCATCGCCGGTATATGTAATGGCCACCGCCTTTTTGCCCCGCATTTTCAAGCCGAGCGCCACGCCGGCCGCTTGAATGTATTGGGCGCCGATGATGATTTGCGGCGGCAAGACGTTGACGCCTTCAGGAATTTGGTTGCCATGAAAGTGGCCGCGCGAGAACAAAAACGCTTGATAAAGCGGAAGCCCGTGCCAAATGATTTGCGGAACGTCGCGATATCCCGGCAAAATGAAATCTTCTTTCTCAAGCGCAAAATGGCTGGCGATTTGGCTCGCTTCTTGCCCGGCGGTCGGCGCGTAAAACCCGAGTCGGCCTTGGCGGTTCAACGAAATGGAGCGCTGGTCGAGTATGCGCGTATACACCATGCGGCGCATCAGCTCTTTCAGCTGCTCATCGCTTAACTCCGGCATCGCCTCTTCGTTGACGATTTCGCCTTCTTCATTCAAAATTTGAAACGTCGGGAACTGCTCGGCTACTTTCTCGAGCTGCTCCGCAAATCGAAACTGGGAGGTTTTCACACCCATGTTATTCACCTCTGCCTTTCATTAGAAATTTTAGAAATGAGAATACATTCGCCCATATACTATTAATGTACCCAAAATGAAAGAGAAATAAAAAACGGCCGCCATCCGGCGCCAACACAAGCAACAAAGGCGCCGAAATCTGTTTCACTATTTTTCAAGACTGAATTAGTACAATATGCATTTGCAAGTTTTAGTTTACACGTTCTTGGATCAACCGTCAACGACTTTGATTTCTCATGTTTTTTCGCTTTATTTTTTGGGTGAAATTGGAATTGGCAATATTCCGCCCACAAACTGTTATATTACATTCCTCACCATCTGTATGAGTTCTGTATTATATTTTCACAAAATATAAAACACACAGTGGCTTGACAAGATAATGAAAACGTTTTCTCGAATTTGTCTTATTGTTTTCCTTATACTCGAATAATATATTCGTGCGGTTGCGTTTTTATTTACGATCGATGCTCATTTTGTTAGACTAAACGATAGACAGCGATGCCAAACGTAGGGAGTGAACGAAGCGAATGATCACGATGAAGGACATCATCAAAGAGGGGCACCCGACATTGCGGAAAATCGCCGAACCCGTTCCGTTGCCGCCTTCAGAGGAAGATAAGCGCATTTTGCAAAGCTTGCTTGACTACGTGAAAATGAGCCAAGACCCGGAGCTGGCAGCTAAATACGGCCTGCGGCCCGGCATTGGCCTTGCCGCCCCGCAAATCAACGTCTCAAAGCGGATGATCGCCGTCCATATCACCGATGAAAACGGGACGCTGTACAGCTACGCCTTGTTCAATCCGAAAATCGTCAGCCATTCCGTCCAGCAATGTTACTTGACGACCGGGGAAGGCTGCCTGTCGGTCGACCGCGACGTGCCAGGGTATGTGCCGCGCTATGCCCGCATCACGGTCACTGGGACGACGATCGACGGCGAAGAAGTCACACTGCGCTTGAAAGGGCTGCCGGCCATCGTCTTCCAACATGAAATCGATCATTTAAACGGCATTATGTTCTATGACCGCATCAACCCCGATGACCCGTTTCAAGTGCCGGACGGGGCGATTCCAATCGGGCGCTAAAAAGCCCGCTGTCAATGGCGAGCGGCCTCGCCGAAAAGGCCAAGGCCGCTTTTTATCGGATGAGCTGCAGCTGTTTCAATCCGTACCAAATGCCTTCCTTATCGACCGGTTTCGTAACGAAGTCGGCGACCCTTTTCACTTCCTCATGGGCGTTGCCCATCGCCACCCCGGTTCCGACGAACGAGAGCATTTCAATGTCATTCAATCCGTCGCCGAACGCGTACACATCCTTCTTATCGATCCCGAGCTTTTCGATCATCATGCGGATGCCTTCCGCCTTCGAGCCCCCTGCCGGCAGCACATCCGTCGAGACGTCATGCCAACGGACGAAGCGAAATTCGGGATAGTTGCGCACATACGGTTCTTCTTCCTCGGCGCGGCAAAACAGAAGCGCTTGATAAATGTCTTTGTTCTCATAATAAAGAGGATCGACAGGCGGGTGGGCGAATTTTAGACTCGCCATGCTGACGTGGATGTGCGGATGGTCGCCGATGCTCGCTCTCATTTTCTCCGCATCCATAAAGACGAGCGGATGGCCGTTTTTGTGGGCTTCCTCTGTCAGCGCCCTGACTTTCTCGCGCCGGAGCGGCTGCTTGTATAACACGTTCCCTTCAAAAACGACGTACTGACCGTTGAAGCTGACGAACGAATCGATGCCAAGCTGTTTGCGCACATGCTCAAACATAAACGGAGCGCGTCCGGTGGCGATGGCGACATAAACGCCCGACTGCTTCAGGCGGCGAACCGCTTCGATCGTTGACAGCGGCAGCTGCTTTTGCTCATCAAGAAGCGTGCCGTCGATGTCGAAAAAGACGATTTTTCTGCCCACGTTCACTTCCCCTTGTTAAAAAATTGTTCATTGTCTACCGTACTGAAAAACGCCCGGAATGTCAACCAAGAGGCACGATCTGTTCCATTTTTACCCATGAAAAACAAACCTCCGCCTACATATCATATATAATAGAACATTTACTTTCGCCGCAAAATGAGTACAATAAAAGGTAAGGAGTGATGAAACATGTTGAAAAAGCTGAAAAAAAAGCTGCTTCAACAGTGGAAAGACCTGCTCCGGAAAAAATTGATCGCCTGACCGTTACAACAACAGCCCTTCCATTCGAAGGGCTTCTTTCCCACTTTGGCGAATAAAGCGGGCAACATTCGTCAAAGATGATGCATATCGTCGGCACATCTCACGCCTGTTTTTTGCTTTTGGCAACAAAATACATGAAAAGAAAGTTACATTCTTATATAATAGATAGAGCAACCATTGTACGATAAGGAGAGATTTCACGATGATTTTCAAAGTGTTTTACCAAGAAAACGCAGACGAGGCGCCCGTGAGAGAAAAAACGAAAACACTCTACATCGAAGCAGAATCAGAGCGGGATGTACGCCGAAAACTCGAAGGCCGTCCGATCAATATTGAGTATATTCAGCCGTTAGAGGGAGCGCATCTAGAATACGAAAAGAAAAGCCCGAACTTTCAAGTATTGGAGATTTCATCATGAAGCTGTTGACAGATCAGCAAGTTGGCGTTTTTGCCCTCGGCGGACTGGGTGAAATTGGAAAAAATACATACGGCGTACAATTCCAAGACGAAATCATTGTCATTGACGCAGGCATTAAGTTTCCGGAAGATGAGCTGCTCGGGATCGACTATGTCATTCCAGACTACTCCTATTTAGTGAAGCACGCGGACAAAGTGAAAGGACTGTTCATCACCCACGGGCACGAAGACCATATCGGCGGCATTCCGTATTTGCTCCGGCAGGTGAACATCCCGATTTACGGCGGCAAATTAGCGCTTGGGCTGATTCGCAATAAGCTTGAGGAACATGGATTGTTGCGCCAAGCGAAACTCATTGAGATTCGCGAAGACGATGTCATCCGCTTTCAAAAAACGGCCGTCACCTTTTTCCGGACGACACACAGCATTCCGGACAGCTACGGTATTGTTGTGAAAACGCCAGTCGGGCAAATCGTTCACACTGGGGATTTTAAATTCGACTTTACGCCGGTCGGCGAGCCGGCCAATTTGACAAAAATGGCCGAAATTGGGAAAGAAGGAGTTCTTTGCCTGCTGTCGGACAGCACGAACAGCGAGATCCCGCATTTTACGATGTCGGAGCGGCGCGTCGGTGAAAGCATTCACGACATTTTCCGCAAGGTGGAAGGACGCATCATTTTCGCCACATTTGCATCAAACATCCACCGTCTCCAACAGGTGACGGAAGCAGCCGTCGCCAACAACCGAAAAATCGCTGTCTTCGGTCGAAGCATGGAAGCGGCGATTGAGATCGGACAAGACCTCGGCTATATCAAATGTCCGAAAGGCACGTTCGTCGACGCGAACGAAATCAACCGCCTGCCGGCCAACCGGGTGACGATTTTATGCACCGGCAGCCAAGGGGAGCCGATGGCCGCCTTGTCGCGCATCGCCAACGGCACGCACCGGCAAATTCAAATCATCCCAGGCGACACGGTCGTCTTTTCCTCATCGCCGATTCCGGGCAACACGGTGAGCGTCAACCGGACAATCAACATGCTGTACCGCGCCGGCGCAGAAGTCATCCATGGCCCGCTCAACGACATCCATACGTCCGGCCACGGTGGGCAGGAAGAACAAAAATTGATGATCCGGCTGATGAAGCCGAAATATTTCATGCCGATCCACGGCGAATACCGCATGCAAAAAATGCACGCCAAGCTCGCCATCGACTGCGGCGTGCCGGAGGAAAACTGCTTTATTATGGACAACGGCGAAGTGCTTGGCATCAGCGACAAAGAAGCGCGCATCGTCGGCAAGATCCCGTCCGGCTCCGTCTACATCGACGGCAGCGGTGTCGGCGACATCGGCAACATCGTCTTGCGCGACCGCCGCATTTTGTCTGAGGAAGGGCTCGTGATTGTCGTCGTCAGCATCAACATGAAAGAGTTCAAAATCGCCGCCGGCCCGGACATTATTTCTCGCGGCTTCGTCTATATGCGTGAGTCCGGTGACTTAATCAGCGAAGCGCAAGTGTTGATCTCCAAGCATCTCGAAAAAGTGCTGGAACGGAAAACGAACCAATGGTCGGAGATCAAAAACGAAATTACGGAAACGCTCGCTCCGTTCTTGTACGAGCGGACGAAACGGCGGCCAATGATTTTGCCGATCATCATGGAAATCTAAAGAAAAAAGGGCGTCCTTGTAAAAGGATGCCCTTTTTCCGTCATCATCATGCACAGGCCGCCTGCCAGCCGTCAACCGACCACTTTTTCCTCAAACCGGTCAATGTCGCTGTCAGCGCCGATGACGACCAACACGTCGCCTTTGCGGATGATTTCCGAGGCGAGCGGGGAGACGATGACGCTTGTTCCACGCTTGATGGCGACGATGTTGATGCCATAGCGGGCGCGGATGTCAAGCTCCAAAAGCGAATGGCCGTCAAGCCGCTCGCTTGCCACGATTTCGACAATGCTGTATTTGTCCGACAGCTCCAGATAATCTAGGACGTTGTTGGAAATCAAGTTGTGGGCGATCCGCTCGCCCATGTCCCGTTCTGGATGCACGATTTGGTCAGCGCCGATTTTTTTCAGCACTTTCTCATGGTAATCGTTCGTTGCCTTGACCGTAATATGGTTGACGCCGAGCTCTTTTAAAATCAGGGTCGTCAAAATGCTCGCCTGGATGTTGTCGCCGATCGCGACAATGACATGGTCGAAGTTGCGGATGCCTAAACTTTTCAGCACGTTTTCATCGGTCGTGTCGCCGACGACGGCGTGCGAAGCGATCGACGCAAATTCGTTTACCCGGTCTTCATCAATATCGATGGCCAATACTTCCATCCCTTGTTCGCTCAGCGTCCGGCAGATGCTGCCGCCAAAGCGCCCGAGGCCGATGACGGCAAACTGTTTCTTTTTCATTGACACTCCTCCATCGTTGATCAAGCATTGTTTCTCCCCTTATTTTAGCAAAAAAGAAAAAGGAACGAAAACGTTCTTCGTTCCTTTTCCACCATTCCTTTACGCTATGCGATTTTGCCATTTCGCCCAAAAGCGGGCTGCCAGCGCACACAGCCCGAACGTTCGTCATCAGCGAAGTTTTTCTTCGACTTTTTGGCAAATCTCTTCTGCGGTGAGCCCGCTCGCTTCAATGACCGGACCGGACGTCACGATGTTGTGAATGCCGGCGATATTGGCGTCCAGGCCGGTAATGACGCAGCAGTCGCAGCCTCTTGCGTCTTGCTCCCCTCGGAGCGGCACAACGTCATATCCTCGCTCTTTCAACGCTTCCTGTACGTCCGTCAACGATGGCTCAACACCAATTTTCGCCATCACAATCCACCTCCTCACACTCATTAATGTGTGTTGCTAGAGGCGGAACTATACTTCATTCTGCGTTTCCTTTCCATGAAAAATAGTCGATTAAAAACGCGATGGCGCGGTCGATCGCTTCCTCGTTCGGAGCCAGTTTTGCATGGTGCAGCCCATATGGTGAGGCGACGCCAAGCCAAAACATAAAACCCGGGATGTCCGCCAGCATATAGCCGAAATCTTCGCCAGTCATCGCTTCTTTGCAACGGATCACATTCACGCCGCCGTGCGCCTTGGCAAACTTCATAAATTCCGCTGTCAGATCCGGATCATTATACACTTCATGGTACATGGCACCGTAATCGATGGATGCTTCACATTCGTATGCGACTTCAATGCCATGCACGATCGCTTCAATCCGCCGCTTCACCTTCTGCATCGCTGCAGTCGACAGCGTCCGAATCGTTCCTTCGAGCCGGGCGTGCTCCGCAATGACGTTCTGCACCGTCCCGCCGGCAATTTTTCCGATCGTAATGACCGCGCTGTCGAGCGGATCGACGTTGCGGGCGACGATCGACTGCAGCTGCGTCACCAATGCGCAGGCGGCGACGACCATGTCATTCGCTAAATGCGGAAACGCCGCGTGGCCACCTTTCCCCTTCAGATCGATAAACAGCTCCGACGTATTGGCAAACAGCAACCCTTCTTTCGTTGCAATCGTGCCGACGGGATATTCCGGCGCAATATGCAAGGCGACGATGATATCCGGCTTCCATTCCCGCATGATGTCGCTTTCTAACATCGGCTTTGCTCCGCCCGGTCCTTCCTCGGCCGGCTGGAATACAAACAGCAAATCGTCTTTCAGTGGATGATGAGCAAAATGAGTGAGCACACCAAGAGCGATGCTCATATGCACATCGTGGCCGCACGCGTGCATGCGCCCTTCATGTTTCGACCGATACGGCAAGCCGGTCTCCTCGCGAATCGGCAGCCCGTCCATATCGGCGCGGTAGCCGATCGTTTTGCGCGGCGATGTTCCGTTGACTTTGACGAAAATCCCCGTTTTCCACGTCCGGACTTGAAGCCGCTCTTGCGGCAGGGACTGGATATAGCGAAGCAAATATTGCTGCGTCTTAAACTCCTGAAACCCAAGCTCCGGAATTTGATGCAAGTCGCGGCGAATGGCGACAAATGGGCTGATTGCAGACATCGTCTCTCCTCCATGGGCAAAAAAGCTGTCCTCGTGTGAAGGGACAGCTTTTATGATGATTATAATTGGCGAAGCTCCTGCTTAATCTCCGTTTTCGCCCGCGTTTGCTCGTCGATCTGCTTAATGACGCGCGCCGGCACACCGGCCACGACCGTATACGGCGGCACGTCTTCGACAACAACGGCGCCGGCAGCCACAACCGCTCCTTTGCCGACCGTGACGCCTTCCAAAATAACGGCATTCGCCCCGACGAGCACATCGTCTTCAATGACGACCGGCTTGGCTGATGGCGGCTCGATCACGCCTGCCAACACCGCGCCGGCGCCGATATGGCAGTTTTTCCCGACCGTCGCCCGGCCGCCGAGCACCGCATTCATGTCGATCATCGTTCCTTCGCCGACGACGGCGCCGATATTGATGACCGCTCCCATCATAATGACGGCGTTGTCGCCGATTTCGACATGGTCGCGGATGATGGCGCCCGGCTCAATGCGCGCCTTGATGCCTTTCAAATCCAGGAGCGGAATGGCCGAGTTGCGGCGGTCGTTCTCGACGACATAGTCCTCGATTTTGTCTTGATTCGCTTCGATTGCCGCTTGAATGTCTTGCCATTCGCCAAACACGACGCCGACGTTGCCCGTGATAAATGTTTTGGCGCTTGAGCCGAAATCGATGCCTTCGAGATCCCCTTTTATGTATACTTTGACTGGTGTCGATTTTTTGCTGTTTTGAATAAAGGAAATGATTTCATTGGCGTCCATCATCTTCATGGGCGATATCCTCCTTTACACCTGTATTCTTTTTTACTTTAGCAAAACAGAGATCATTGTGACAAGCACAAATTCATCGAGCAAAATGCTGTAAATATCTTCTCGAAGGCTTGCACTTGCGGAAGTTGCCACGCAGCTTCCGAACTGATCAGCCAAAGCCAGCTGCTCTTGTTATTGCACACGATTATCTTTCTGCTCATTGTTCAGCCTCTTTTCGGCCTAGCTTCCGGCCGCCATTAGGCCTGTGCAGCTGTTTATTCAGTTGCTTCAGTACTTCCCGTCGAGTGAAAATGCCTGCAAAATATCCGTCGTCATTTTCCACACACACGAACGGATGATTGACAATAAGCCCCACTGCCTTCATCAGGCTGTCGTCAAGCCGCAGGCGCGGAATGTTTCGGTTCATCACTTCTTCGACCTTCATCGTCTCGAGACGTTCAAATTCGATGCGCTCCAATCCTAAAATTGCATCCATCATCATCGTCATGCTGATGAGCCCATGCAGTTTATACGATGTATCGAGAACTGGAATCGCTGAATAGCCGGTTTTCGTCAGGACGAGCAGCGCATGATCCAAATAATTTCCCGGCTGCACATGCGCCACTTTATCCGCCGGAATCAGAAATGGCTTGACAGTCATTTGCATGAATTCATTGTGTTCCCATGTCATGCCGATGTTCCGCCTTTCTTCTGCATCTTCTCCTCTCCACATTGTTATCATACCATAAAAAAGACTATCGCTTCCTGCGATAGCGATAGTGCACAACAATTTTTATCCTTCCTCTTCCTCTGTCAACAGTCGGTCGTATAAACGCAACAGCTGCCGGTACCGGTGTTCATCGACCTCCTTGTCTCCGTTTTCGATATCCGCCAGCTCGGAGCGGATGAGCTCGAGTGCATATTGCTGGCTGAACAAAACGTCAAGCAATAACGCCGCTTCCTCGCCCGACAGCCTTGTCGGCAGCCGCTTCGTCATCTCCATTCCCCCTTTGCCTCTTCCGCTTCCATATATATTCGCCGGCAAAGGAAAAAAGTCGTGGAAAAAAGCGTCATTTGCGGACAGGCAAAAAGGCCACCCATATGAATGGAATGGCCTTTTTTTCAATAATAGCGCAACGCCAAATAACCAATGGCAAAAATGGCGAGCAAGACAGCGAGTACGTAAGCGAGGAACACCGGGTTGCGCAAGTAGGCATGCTCCTCGACCGTTTTCGGAATCGGCCCGTCAAGCTCCCCTTGCCAACGCTGTTGGCGTCCGAGGCGAACCGTATAGACGAACCCAATGACCGCGATCAATACAGAGAGGGCGGATAACACAAAAGTTAACTGTGCCATAAGTTTCACCTCATGTTTACTTTGCCGCAATGAGGCGATTTTATGCAGTCAATAATGGGCGTCATGCTCAAACAAATAGCTGTACGACAAGTCAATAAACAAGTAATGGCGCTCATCGATCGGATACGAATACGTCCGGATCGTTTCCCCTGTTTCAATATCCGTGTATAAATCGGACAAAATCCCTCTTCGGCGCGAGCGCATGCGAATAATGTTTTCCAAAAAATACGGGCGCCAGCTCCAGTTTTTCATATAATATTGCGGCTGAAGCTCCCACCGGCCGCCGCGCTTGAACATATTGCCCGACTGCTGGAAGCCGTCCTCATCACAAACATAAATGCGGAAGCAAACATCGTCGAGCTCGCCGGCCAACAGGGAAATGAGCTCGTTAAAATCGGCGGCTTTTTTGTATTTGCCAAGCAGCGCGCTGATCCGCTGCTGAAACTGCTCAGCAATTTGATACAGCGTTTCAAGCTTTTTCTTTTCCTGCTGGATGAAGCGATGGCACTCTTGGCGGAGCAAGTCTTTCAACAAATCGCGCGGCACAACCTCTGGCGCCGGCTTGGCCAAATAATACCCTTGATAATAGCGGCCGCCATGCCGCCAAGCATACTGAAGCTGAAATGACGTTTCGATGTCCTCATACAGGAGCGTCGCTCCGATTTTGCGCGCCAACAGCGAAATCGAGTGAACGATTTCCTGGTATGCTTGATGAACGGACGTTTTCCGCAATTCACACAAATCGATTTTTAAAATGTCAGGCGACAAGACGCCGATTCGCTCAAGATGAATGCTATGTTCGGCGATGTTGTCGACCGCCACTTTAACGCCGTATGTACGAAGATACGTCAATAAATGGCTGAGCTGATCGACGTCTCCCTTGAAATGCTGCTCGTTGATTTCCAAAACGATGCGGCTTGGCGCCAACCCTTTCGCTTCATAGGAGAGAAGCAGCTGCAAAAACGACTCGCCGCGGTCAAGCATCAGCAAGTTGGCGTCGCGGTTTAAAAAAATGAGCAGCGTTTGATCATCAAGCGACAGAAAATAGTCGAGCGCTTTTTTCGTGATCACATCATCCACTTCGATGCGAAATTCTTCTGGAATGGTTTCATCGTGAAAAAACGGCCCAAGGCTGACCGGCCCTGTTTCCGTTTGAAACCGACCGAGCACTTCATAGCCGACGACCCCATGCTCATCGGCGCTGAAAATCGGTTGATAGTGCGGAATCACTTGCGGCAAGTTGGCCATCACGTCTAATGCATCCATCGTGTTCACCTCATCCCCATCGACCATCTTTGCCTTTATTATAGCATAATTGCCCAATCGTTCCTGACTCGTAAAAAAAGCGGCTCCCCTGACAGCAGGGAATCCGCTTGTGACAAAGGCCGTTGCGTGCAATGAGCCGGTTGCCCGCGATAAATGAAGAAATACCGCCTGCAATCCCTTTTGGGTGAGGACCATCTTGCTTTATGGCAAATTTGATTAAAACGGCCGCCGGTTCAGCCATTGGCCGCCGTCGACTGTGATGCAAGCGCCGTTAATGTAAGCGGCTTCATCCGAAAGCAAAAACGAAGCGACCGCCGCGATTTCTTCCGGCGTCCCGAGCCGCCCGAGCGGCACGCTTTCCAACGTCATCCGCTCCGCTTCCTCTGATTCCCAAAGCCGCTCCGCCCCGCCGGTCCGCTCAATCGGTCCGGGAGCGATCGCATTGACGCGGAAGCCGTACTTTTTCCCCCATTCCACAGCAAGCGTGCGCGTCATTGCCAGCACTCCAGCCTTGGCGCTCGCTGAATGAATGACCCCGGCGCCGGCATGCCAGGCATATGTCGCAACGATGTTGATAATGTTCCCTTTCAAGCCGCGCTGAATCCAGTAGTTGCCGACTTCCCGGCTGCAGTAAAACGTGCCGTTTAACACAATGTTAATGACGCTGTTCCAGCCGTTGATCGACAACTTTTCCGCCGGGCAAATGAAATTGCCAGCCGCGTTGTTGATGAGGGCATCGATGCGGCCGAATTCCGCATCAGTCCGCTCCACCATGTGCGCCACTTGTTCCGGGTTGCGCACATCCATCGGGATCGTAAGCACTTTCCCTCCATCCGGCGCGGCGATTTCCCGCTTGGCCTCTTCGAGCGCCTCGGCCCGCCTTCCCGTAATGACGACGTTGGCCCCATCAGAAACAAACCGCTTCGCCATATATTTCCCCATTCCGCTCGACCCGCCGGTCACAATGATCACTTTTCCGTTCATCCATTTCTCCTCCTATGACTGATTACTCATTCATTTTTATCATATCATAAAATAGTGGAATATTCGAACATCTTAGTCCTCCTATTGTCCTTTTCCCTCTCTTTTCGTTATAATAAAGCTGCTTGTGAAAGGACGGCGAAACGATGCACCATATCGAAACAACCAAACTAAGCCGGCGCGCCTTTTTGAAAAAGCTGGCGCGCACAAGTTTCAGCGCAGCGCTGGCGATGGCAGCCGCCTCTGGATACGCCCGCTGGATTGAGCCAGCCGAGCTGACCGTGACGCACCATGCGCTGTCGCATCCGCTGATCCCAAGGTCGTTTGCCGGCGTCAAGCTGCTGCAGTTCAGTGATCTCCATCTCGGCCATTATTACGGCTTGAAACGCTTTTACCGCATTATCGGCCGCATCAACGAACTCGGGCCCGATCTCGTCGTATTCACAGGTGATCTGCTCCATGAGGCGAACCGGTATCCGCACGTCAACGCGGTCGCTGAGGCGTTGGCTGGCGTCCGTGCTCCTCTTGGAAAATTTTGTATTTACGGAAACCATGATCACGGCGGCTACGGGACAGATATTTACCGTCGATTGATGGAACGAGCCGGGTTCCGCGTTCTCGTCAATGAGCATGCACTCGTCCGGCGCGGCCATGACGCGATCGCTATCGCCGGCAGCGACGATATGATGCTCGGACGCCCGGACTGGTCGAAAATGACGAACGGCATTCCGCGGGCGACATATACGATCGCCCTCGTTCATGAGCCGGACGGTGCCATTGAGGCTCGCCGCTTCCCTATTCACGTTCAACTCTCCGGCCATAGCCACGGCGGGCAAATTCAGTTGCCGTTTATCGGACCGCTCATCACGCCGCCGTTGTCTGAGCGGTATTATGAAGGGTTTTACCACGTCGGCGGACTCTTGTTGTACGTCAACCGCGGCCTTGGCACAACAAGGGTGCCGCTTCGCTTCTTCGCTCCGCCGGAGTTGACCGTTTTTTCGCTTACCCCCGGATAGAAGTAGGACAAACCGGGCAACAACACCGCTTCCTATGTTATAATAGAAAGAAAAAAGGAGACATGCCGATGAAACCGGTGCAATTGACGGTCGACAATATTGCCAAAGCGATTTTTACCGTCAACCGCCATGCCAAAACAGCATTGAACCCTTCGTTTCTTTATCTTCTGAAGAAAAAAGCGATCGAGAAGCTGCTTGAGGAGGGCAAGGCGAAAAAAGTGGGCCTCCATTTTTCCCGCAATCCGAGATACAGCCAACAGCAATCCGACGTGCTTGTCGCCGTCGGCGACTACTACTTCCACATCCCACCGACAAAACAAGATTTCGCCGCCCTTCCGCACCTTGGCTCTCTCAACGATTCATACCGCAACCCTCCAGCTCGGATGCCGCTGTCAGAGGCAAAAGCCATTCTCATCGCCTACACCGGACTGAAGGAAAAGCCGGAACAAAAGCCGAAACGGCTGACAAGACCCGTATTTAAACGGCTCGGCGACCGCTATTAAGCGGACGCCGAGCCGTGACCTGGCTTTTCTCTTTCAATTCATCATGTTTTCGTGAATATTCCTCTTTGGGTTCGATCACGATCACTTGGGGAGACATGCACTGATTCGTCAAGCCGAGGCGCACCCTTTTCGCTCTATTCTCTACCTATGTTTACACCGACACTCCTTTTCGCTTTATGCTCCCCCATTGCTTTTTCCGGCGAACAGCGTCGATCACCCCTTCGCACCGCCACCAAGCGGTAAGCGGACGGTACCAAAATGTCTCAGTCAACGCGAAGAAAAACAGCTTCACCAAATCAGAGATGCTCGGGAACTTCCGCTCAGTCCACTCTTCAAGCAAGACGGCTGCTGCTGATAACAGCGAACCGTACAAAACCGAAACCGTCAGCAAAAGAAGAGCGAATTCGACGTACAAGTTTCCGAGAAATAAGGAGAAAACAACGACAATATAGCCCATCAATTCAACGATCGGACCAAGAAGCTCAATGAACCAAAAATACGGCAGCGAAAGAAGGCCGATTGAGCCATATTTTGGATTGAATAGCATCGATCGATGCATCCATAAGCTTTCCAAAAGCCCGCGATGCCAGCGCCGCCGCTGCCTCCGCAAATCCCCATACGTTTCCGGCGCTTCTGTCCAGCAAACCGGGTCGGGGATATAGATGATTTTTTTCTCCTCGTTTTTTTCGCGCGCCAGTCGATGCAGGCGCACAACGAGTTCCATATCCTCTCCAGCTGTATCCGTATATCCGCCTGCTTCGATCACCCACGGCTTAAAAAAAACGCCGAATGCCCCAGAAACGATGAGCAGCAAGTTATGGCGGCTTAAGCCGAGGCGGCCGAGCAAAAACGCACGCAAATATTCAATTGTCTGCATAATGACAAGCGGCCGCCGCGACAAACCGACCTTGACGATTTCACCGCGTTCAATCCGACAGCCATTGGCGATCCGGACCGTCCCTCCAGAAGCAATGACCTCTCCGTCGGATTCAAGCATCGGTTTCATCACCTTCAAAAACGCGCGCCGCTCAAGAACAGAATCGCCGTCGATGGAGCAAATGTATGGATAGCGGGCGGCGTTGATTCCGGCGTTCAATGCATCGGCTTTCCCGCCGTTTTCTTTATCCAGCACAAACAAATGCGGGTAATCGGGCGACTGGTAAACCGCCTTGATTTCCTTCGCCGCCAGCTGACGGCGAATGACGCGATAGACCGGCTTCAGATGAAAATGATCGATCAACCGCTTAAGTGTCTTGTCAGTCGACCCATCATTAATGACAATGACTTCATACTCCGGGTATTCGATGGCTAGCAGTGAGCGAACCGAACCAACGATGCCGGCTTCCTCATTATAAGCTGGAACAAGAATCGATATCGGTTTTGCGTAGCTGGCATCGAGCAATTCTTCATACGGCTCCCAATCGTCAAGACGACGAGTGCGGCGCAAGTGAATGAAAGCTACCACAAGCAAAAACGTATAAAAGGCGAGAACGACAGCCATATAAATGAGCACGACATGCCCGATAGCCGATAGAAACGCTTGCCCCCCTTCCACCATCACCCCTCCTCTCCAATCCATTGCTTCGCCATGTCACGGGCATAACGGTCCTCCGCTGTGCACGCCGCTTTATGCAGCATCGCCCGGCCGCCCGGCAGGCGCACGATGGAGGCAGCCGCTTCCGAACGAACGGCGAATGAACGGTCGGCCAGCCGCTCATAGAGCAAGGGAAGCAACCGTTCTTCGCGGCATTTTCCGGCGAGACGGACTGCCATCAGCCTCTCTTGCCAATGCGGCGAGCGCAAGTGGCGATCCAGCTTTGTCGCTTCAATCGACACGCCAATTTCTGCCATCGCCTTAAGCGCGCGAACACGAAGCTCCAACTCATCTGATGTCAACAGCTCCAGCAAAAACGATCGCTCCCCTCGTCGGCGGATGCCGATCATATCGATGAACGCGCATTTCCCTGCCCGCGGCAGCTCATCAAATCGCTGTTCCACCTGTCGAAGAAGCCGCTCGCTCATATGGCCAAAAATGACCCGATAGGAAAACTCCGTTAACTTATATTTCGGTTCGAGCACATATGCAATCACTGGGCTGTAATCAAATTGGGCGAAAATGGCCAATAGTTTCGCCGCCTCACCTTTCGTCACCCGGTTGGAGCGATACAGCCGCTCCATCTCCGGCAGCATCGCCTTCACCTGCAAATCCTCGATCAAAAACAGCGCGTTCATCCGCTCGCTCCAATGACGGCTTGACAGCCTTCGATGCAGCCATCCTTGGAAATGCATCTCCGCCAATGTTCGAATTCGCTCCTGCACTTGCTCTCCGTTCAAGAGTGAAGCAAAATGGTCAAGAAGCTCCATCATCGCTTCACGCTCAAGAGGGGAAGCCGGCAAAAGCATCTGTTCCTCCTCGCCGAGCAGATACCGAAGCAACCAAAGCCGATGCCGTTCCTTATAAACTCGCAGCCGGGCTTGGCGCCGGTTTTCCCGCCATTTGCGCACCACGAGATAGAGGAACAAAACGATCAACACCGCAAACAAAGCGATTGCTGCCGTGAAGACGACCAACAGCGCCATCACTCATCCAGCTCCTTCAGCAGCCGGCGCAGCCGCGCCTCAAGTTCAAGCCATTTGAACGGCTTTGTCACATATTCGTCCGCTCCTCGGTTCAGCGCATGGGCAATATCCCGCTCATCTTGGCGCGACGTCAGCATCATCACCTTGTATGGCTTTCGCTCTTGACGGAGGCGGTTCAGCACCTCAAGGCCGTCCATTTTTGGCATCACCCGATCCAAAATGACGACAGATTGCCGCCCGCTTTGATAAAACGGAGATTCGAGAAACGAAAGGCCGTCGCCAAACTCGTAAATGTCTGCTTTCCTCCCCTGCTCATTGACGAGCTTGCGGACAAGATCAGCAATCATCATCCGCACGAGTTCATCGTCGTCTACGATGGCAATCGCCCATCGCCGCCGATCCGTTGATGCTTGGCTTGGGGCCTCATCCGAAGAACCGCTTTTCTCACGCGCCGCCTCTTCGATCCGATTGCCGCCGCCTCGTTTCGCCGCATACAGCGCCTTGTCGGCCAGACGCAGCCAATAGTCAAGCGGCCGATCCGGTTCATCGCACTCAACCAGGCCGGCGGAAAACGTACATGATAGAAGTGCGCCATCCGCCTCGATTTTTTCGGCGGCGAACTGGCGTTGCAGCCGCTCAAGCACTGCACGAGCCTCGCTTTTGGACGTTTTGGCCAGCCAAACGACAAACTCTTCGCCCCCAAAGCGAACGACGGTATCCACTCCACGTGTATGTTGGCGCAAAAAGGCAGCCAGCTTTTGCAATACCGCATCGCCTGCAAGGTGGCCGAAACGGTCATTGACTTGTTTGAAATGGTCCAAATCAAGCAACGCCAAACAGCTTGGCGCTCCGTAACGCTCGAGGTCGCTCCGAAGGCGGGCGTATACCCGCGGCAAATACTTCCGGTTGTACACACCTGTCAATTCGTCAATGAGCACAAGGTCATCGATTTTTCGTTTTTTTTCAATGAGCCGGCGAACGCGAACGAACAGCTCATCTGCCGCTGGGGTGGTGATGACATCATCCGCGCCAAGCTCATAACCTTTCAACCGCCCCTCTTTGCCCTCGTCTCTCCTCACAATGACAACAGGAAGATAGGGGCGCTGTCCGGCGCGCTCAAGCAAAACCGTCAAGTCCGGATTCTCCCACTCTCCCTCCTTCACGCTGACGATGATGCAATCCGGGCTGAGACGAAACATCGACGCGGCCGCCTGCTCAAGGGAGGGAATCGTCGTGAAACGCCATGGCACGGTTTGCAGGGCGCCGCGGACGTAAGCAAAAAACAGGGGATCATTTCCACAGAGGAGAATCGCTGCTTTCGGCCCTTGGCGGTGCGAAGAGGGAATGGTGGCAGAAGCCGCTTCCCCGGCTTCATAGAAGCAGCGAAGGAGAGGAACCATCTCCATCAGCGCCTCCTCCGCTGTCCATTGCCGTTCCGTTTGGCCGTTCAACCGGTGAATGAGCCGCTCTGCTTCAGCAGCGATGTCGCTAAGGCCAATCACCGCCGCCGTCCGGCCGACAGCATTGAAAAATCGGGCCAATTCCACACCGTCAAGCGGCGGTCCCGTCCTCCATCGTTCGTATTGTTCATGGATGCGATCCAACAGTGAGGCGACAGATCGATCCATATTCCCTCTCCTTTCGATCATCGTTCCGTTTTCCCCAACCGACTGACATCCTCCTTTTTTCCTATTACTAATATAATCGATCCAAGCAAAAAAATTAAAAGAAAAGACGCGCAACAGCCAACAATTTCCCAGCCGCATAAAAAAGCCGCTGCCTTTTTTTGCAACGGCTTTGTTCAATACAAAAAGTCCAATAGGCGTCGGTCAGCTAAATTCGTGTCAACCGGGCAGACTTCTGCATCACGCCCGTACTGCCACACCCAGACATTCGCGCTGCAAGGCGGGGCAGCCGGCTGATAGCGCGGCGCTTTCTGCTCTTTCGTCGTTCCCGGCCTTGGTGCGGCGCTCCAAATGACCGCCTGCACCGCCACTTGGTTGTTCCGGCTGACCGCCTCGCAATAGGCAGCGGCGAAATCCCCTTTCGTCGGGTCCGCGTACAGCCCCGGCCGGTATCCGGTCGGATAGAGCGTTTCCACCCAAGCAGCGATCCAAGCGGCATCCACAGCGAAAAAGTCTTCGATGTTGGCAAACAGCAGTTTATTTTTCGGAATGCCGAGCCGCCGCGCATGGAACACCGCGTTGCGCGCCGCCACCTGACCGTTCGCATAGCCGACCGCTTCGCGGAAGGCGTTATAAATCGGCAGCACCTTCACGCCATAGCTGCGGATGCGGGCGATCTCGTCGCGTGTCAACCCTTCGGACACGTTCGGCACTTCCGACAAATAACGGCCCCAAAATTTCGGATAGCCAAGCTCCGTCCGCACGCATTGAAACAGCTGATCCGTTACGGCTTGCGCCGAGTCGACTCCCCAAATTCCTCTTGCCATCGGTTCCCCTCCTTCGCGCTTACGCTGCCGTCATTATGTAATTATATATATGAGGGGAACAGCCCGTTTTATACGGCTACTGGCGGCGCTCCCGCTCCTCCTTCGCCCAGTCGCCTTTCAACAACTGAAACCAGCCGTTGCGCTTAAACCAGACGAACATCGTCATGCCGATCACCGCCATGGCAGCCAATACAACAAAGTATCCGTACTTCCAGTGCAATTCAGGCATATAATCAAAGTTCATCCCATAAATGCCGGCAATAAAGGAGAGCGGCATGAAAATGGTCGTAATGGCTGTAAATGTCATCATAATATTGTTCATTCGATTCGAGTTGAGCGATAAATAGCTGTCGCGGATATCCGCGGTAATTTCTCGGTTTGTCTCAATCATTTCCGACAGCTTCAGCAAATGATCATAAATGTCATGAAAGTACAGCTGCCGTTCTTTCATGCGCTGCAGCCGGTCGGAATGGATGATGCGGTACAACAAGTCGCGCATCGGCACGATCGTTCGGCGCAGCTTCGATAAATCGCCGCGGATGTCAAACACTTTTTCAATAATGTCGTGAATCGGTTCATTGTTCGTATTCTCCTCTAAATCGTTCAGCACGTCTTCAATATGGTAAAGCGGTGGAAAATAATCATCCACAAGCTTGTCGATCAGCCGGTACATGACGTGAAACGGCCCCTGCTGAACATCTTCTTCATGCTTCAATCGCTCCCACACCTCATCGACCGCGTGAATGGCCGACTTATGAAACGAAACGATGAAATTTTGCCCGACAAACAAATCGACTTCCTCAGCCTCCAGCGTCATTCCGGCAATGGCATGAAGCACAACAAACAAGTAGCGGTCATAAAAATCGAGCTTCGGCCGCTGCACATATTCGAGACAGTCTTCAATCGCCAGTGGGTGAAAACGGAAAAAGGAGGCGAGCAGCGCCGATTCCTCATCCGTCGGCTCATGAAAGTCAACCCAATACCATGAGACGTCCGGGCTGTTGACAAGCGTTAAGTCAACATCATACAAAATCTCAAATTCTTTTGTCACGACACACGTGCGAATCATCGCCATCACCTTTGCCTTGTTCTCCTCTTATCATAACCGAAAAACTGTTAAGTCCCAACAAAAAACGGGTATAAAAATCATGTAGAGAAAAAATTGACAAAAAATATTTATCTAAATTTTCTTTACATTAGCATCAAAAACGACGATAATATAAGAAAGGGAACTGTTTCGTTCCCATATGGGAGGGACTGAATCATGTACGAAAAACAATACCCGAATGAAGGCGCCGTTTTGTTCAACCAGCCGGAAGAAAAAAGCAGCTACGGGCCGATGGCCGAACAAGTGCTGAAAGAAGCGATCTTCCAGTTTCAAAGAAAAAAACTGATGGAACAAATTGATGAAGCGCTCGCGGCCGGCAACAAGCCGTTGTTTTTCAAGCTTTCCGCCCAATATAACGACCTGTTGAAAAAATACGGCGCGTAAAAGGAGCGAACAATGTTGGAGTGTGAATCGTCTATGACAGGATGAGCCCATTTCCGTGTGCAGGAACGGTCCGAACGGAAAGGGGCTCATTTTTGTTTTTTCGTTTTTCGGCATGGATGGTACAATAGAGAAAAAAACGGAAAGGTGGACAACACGTGAGACACCTCATTCAGCCACGCGTTCAAGCGATTCAGCTATCAGGCATCCGCCAATTTTTCAATCTCGTCGCCGGACGGCCGGGGCTTGTTTCCTTGACAATCGGCCAGCCGGATTTTCCGACGCCTGATCATGTAAAAGCAGCCGCCCAAGAAGCCATTGCCGCCGACTTCACGACGTATACGGCGAACGCCGGCCTGCTGGAACTGCGCCAGGCGGCTTGCCAATTCGTCGCTGACAAGTACGGCCTTCGCTACACGCCGGACGAAGTCATCGCCACCGTCGGCGCCAGCCAAGCGCTCGATATCGCATTCCGCACGATTTTGGAGGAAGGGACGGAAGTGCTTCTTCCCGCACCCGTCTATCCTGGCTATGAACCGCTCATCCGCCTGTGCGGAGCGAAACCGGTGTACATCGACACAAGGCCAAACGGTTTCCGTCTGTCGGCTGAGCTCATTGCGCCTTATTTGACGGAAAAGACGCGCTGCCTCGTTCTTCCATACCCATCAAATCCAACCGGGACGGCGCTGTCAGCCGAAGAGCTTGAGAACATCGCTTCCCTTTTGAAAGGACGGCCGATTTGGATCGTTTCCGATGAAATTTACAGCGAGCTCGTTTACCACGGACGCCATCACTCGATCGCCGAGTGGCTGCCGGAGCAGACGATCGTCATCAACGGTTTAAGCAAATCGCACTCCATGACCGGTTGGCGCATCGGGTTTGTCTTCGCTCCAGCGTTCGCCGTTGAACAAATGGTGAAAGTGCACCAATACAGCGTCTCGTGCACGTCATCGATCAGCCAAAAAGCGGCGGTGGAGGCGCTGACCGCCGGCAAACACGACGCCGAGGCGATGCGCGCCGCTTACGCCGAACGGCTTGAGTATGCCTATCATCGTCTCACCGCCATGGGGCTGCCGGTTGAGAAGCCGGATGGAGCCTTTTACTTGTTTCCGTCAATCGCCGCCTTTGGCATGTCTTCGTTTGATTTTGCCCTCGATGTCGTCGAAAACGCCGGGGTCGCCCTCGTTCCCGGCAGCGCCTTTTCCGAATACGGTGAAGGCCATGTCCGCCTGTCGTACGCTTATTCGCTCGATGTGCTCAAAGAAGGGCTTGACCGGCTCGAGCGGTATATCCAAACGAAGCGCCGCAGACCGTAACGGTTTTCAAAAATCGTATCGGTTTAGGCCGCCATGCCCCCATAAGAAAAAGGCTGCTTTTCTTTCGACTTTTGTTCACCATTGGCTTTAGGGGAATATACAAGAAAAGGGTGTCCCAAAAGGATCGGGACACCCTCTTTCGTCTCTATATATACGCACTGACCGATTCTTCCGCACTATATTTTGTGTCTACGAATTTTCCTTGTTTTCACTCTCATTTCCGCAATCGATTCTTCCGCACTATATTTTGTGTCTACCCTGAAGGCAGACAGCCTTTTGGGTCAGCCCCCTCTTCTTTACTTATGGCACAAGCAATAGCTTGCCATGCGTTTTCCGCCCCTGCAGCAGCCGATGCACTTCAGAAGCCTGCTCAAGCGGGTAGACGCCGCCGATCATCAGCTTCAGGCTTCCTTCCTGCACCCACGCGAGCAATTCCCGCAAACTTTGTTCGTACAACGCCCGCTTTTTCATGATTTGCGGCAAGAAAAAGCCGATCACTGACCAGTTTTTCGCCATCAGCCGGACTGGATTGAGACGCGTCATTTCCCCGCTCGCCGCCCCATATACGACCAGGCGGCCGAACGGAGCAAGGCAATCGAGCGTCTGATGAAAGACATCGCCGCCCGCCATTTCCAAAGCGACATCGACGCCGCGCCCACCGGTCGCCTCCATCACGTCCGCAGCCCAGCTGTCTTTTGTATAATCAATGGTGACATCAGCGCCAAGCTGTTTGGCGAGCGCTCGTTTTTCCTCCGTGCTTGCCGTGGCGATGACCATTTTGGCGCCGAACCGTTTCGCCAATTGGACGGCAATCGTCCCAACGCCGCCGGCTGCGGCATGAACGAGCACCGTCTCCCCTTCTTCCAAGCGGCCCATCGTTTTGAGAATATGGTAGGCGCTTAGCCCTTGCACCGGCAAGGCCGCCGCCTGCCGGGCATCCATTCCATCCGGAAGCGGCACGACCGCCCGTTCATCGACGGCGACAAACTCAGCGTAGCCGCCGGATTCGATCAACGCGACGACGCGTTGCCCCGGGAGGACCGTTTGCACCTCCGGACCAACTTCACGGACAACGCCGGCCACTTCCGTCCCAGGGATGAACGGAAGCGGCGTCGGCACAACATAGCGGCCTTCCCGTCGGGCTGTATCCGCATAGTTGACGCCGATCGCTTCAGCTTCAATCACGACTTGCCGCCCCGTGGGTTTCGGACGTTCGCCTTCGCAAACACGCAAGACATCCGGTCCACCGTATTCAACGAATTGGACAAATTTCATGGCGATATCCCCTCTTTCGTTACTTTTGTCGACGCCATATTGCGCAGTTCCAGGCCGAACGGCCCCAGCTCAAGTTTTGGAACGGCAGAAAGCGACCCGTGCCGGTTGATGTAGTCGATTTCTTTTTCCAAGCCGTACGCCGTCATCCAACGGCCGACGCGCGAGGCAGACAACACTTCTTTCGCCTTTCCTTCATCTGAATATTGCCGGTAAAAGAACCATGCGGCCGTCGCGCTGTCGGACAGCTCCGCCGCGTTGATCCCTTGCTCGATCAAGCAGTGCACAAAGTAGCCGGCGCCATAAAAGTCTTCTAGGCAAAAACGGCCCGACGAGCCGGAACAAATCACAATGATCGTCTCTTCCTGATGTAAACGGCAAATATGCTCGCTGACCGCCGGGCTGTTCAGCAAGCTCGCCGCGTACACCGCACGGGCTGGCTGAGCTCTGCGAATCGCCACCGTGCCATTGGTCGTCGATAGCACGACTGTTTTCCCTGGACAAACCGTTTGCAAAAACAGCGGCGCCGGCGGATGAAAACCGGCGATCGTCCGCCCTTCGTATTCGCCGACGAGCTCATAGCTGCCCTCTGGCAAGCGAAGCGCGATCTCCTTGGCCTCCTCGGCATCGCGCACCGGGATCACCGAACGAGCGCCGGCAGAGAGAACTGCTGTAATCGACGAGGTGGCAAGCAAAACATCGAACACGACAGCCACCTTTCGATCAGCAAGCGCCATCTCATCAATGTCTTCTTTGCGCAGCACGACATGCACTTTTGTCATCACGCCGCCTCACCGTCCTGTCGCCAGCTGCCATGCATGCTCAATGAGCGCTTCGACAAACTGGCCAAAATGGCGAAACCGCTCATCGTTCGTCTGTCCGCGGCGGTAGCGGTAATAAATTTGCTGGCAAATGACCGCTAATTTAAAGTAGGCAAACGTTAAATAAACGTGTATATCGGACACATCACGGCCGCTTTTTTTGGCATATGCCTCAATAAACTGTTCGCGCGTATAAAAACCGGGACGGACGGTGACCGGCGCGCGGCCAAACCCACTTTTAATGAGTGGAGGATCGTCTTCCTCAATCCAATAACTCATGGCCACCGCCAAATCGGCAAGCGGATCCCCGACCGTCGACATCTCCCAATCAAACAGCCCAACCATTTTGGTGATGTCGTCTTTGGCAAACAAAGCGTTATTCAGCTTAAAATCGTAATGGATTACGGTTGCTTCGCGCTGCGGTGGAATATGAGAAGCGAGCCACTTCATCAGCGCCTCGGCTTCCGGAATATCATCCGTCTTGGCCCGCTCATAGCGCTGGATCCATCCGTGCACTTGCCGTTCCATAAACCCATCCGGCTTTACCATCTGAACGAGGCGTGTGTTCGTATAATCAATTTGATGGATACGGACAAGCGTCTCGACCATCGTCTCGGAAATGCCACGGCAAACCTCCTCCGTCGGAGTGATGCCATCGGGAAAATCACTGTCAATCACGACGCCATGCCGCCGCTCCATGACGAAAAACGGACTGCCGATCACCGATTCGTCTTCACAAAAATAGAATGGTTTCGGGGCGAGCGGGAACAGCGGATGGATTTCAGAAAGCCACGTGCTCTCCCGCTTCATATCGTGCGCTTTCGGCGGCACCGGGCCAAACGGCGGCCGGCGCAGCACCGCCTCCCACTCCCCACAGCGGAGCAAATACGTCAAATTCGACCGGCCGGCGGAAAATTGCTGGATCTCGAGCTCCCCATCCGGCATGTCCGGCAGCACCGTGCGCAAAAACTTGGCCAGCTTCCCTGCCGGCAGTTCTTCCCCCTTGCGCACTGGAATAATCGCTGTCATCTCCCTCTCCCCCTTGGTCAACAATTCAAGCGCGCCATGCCGCCGCACGGGCAGCATCCATCGACACACCTCGGATCAAACTTGTTTGTCTCTCTTTTCACTCGGCTTTCGAGACAGACGGCGCGCTCATGCCATCAAGCAGGATCTCCACCATCTGCTTCGCCACCTCGGCATCGGTCAGCTCGCCGTCCGGACGAAACCATTGGTAGCTCCAATTGGCCGCCCCAAGAACGGTAAGCGTGGCGATCGATGGCGACAAATCGCAGCGCAGTTCACCGTTTTTCATTCCTTCCTCAATTAACGCCTGCAACCGTTGGCGAAACAAATCGCGCTTTTCTTTTACTTTTTGTAAATGCTCCTCACTCAAATGCTTCATTTCACGAAAAAAAATGCGTGCTTCCCGTCCTTGCCGCTCGACATTATGAATGAGCATGAAGATAATGTCATACAGCTTCTCCCGCAACGGGCGCCGTTTATCGCTTATAATGCGCTCCTCTTCGTCAAGCAGCCCTTCAATGTAGCGAAGGTGAATATCCATCAACAGTTCTTCTTTGCTTGTAAAATAGTAATAAAACGTCCCTTTTGTCACCCCGAGGGCGTCAACGATGTCTTGGATCGATGTTTCGCTGAACCCATTTTGTTCAAACAGCTCAATGCTGGCAGCCATAATTTTCTCCTTCATGTTTTTACACCTCTTGCCTAAAATGTAGTCGCTGCCAGCTATTGTACCATAAAACGGCCAAGCCCGCTTTGGGACTTGGCCGAAAGCCCTCTGTTATTGCGGGCGGGACGCCTCTTCACGCAAGGCGCGGCGCAAAATTTTCCCGACGTTCGTCTTCGGCAGTTCGGCACGGAACTCGACAATGCGCGGCACTTTGTACGCCGCTAAGTTTTTTCGGCAATGGGCAAGAATTTCTTCTTCGCTTGCCTGCATTCCATCTTTTAAAACGATAATCGCCTTCACCGTTTCGCCGCGGTACGGATCAGGCACACCAACTGCCGCCGCCTCTTTCACCGCTGGATGTTCGTACAGCACTTCTTCGATTTCACGCGGATAAATGTTATAGCCGCCGGCGATGATCAGATCTTTTTTCCGGTCGACAATCGTCACATACCCTTCCTCGTCAATCGAAGCCAAATCGCCAGTGTACAGCCAACCGTCGCGCAGCGCCGCCGCCGTTTCTTCCGGCATGTTCCAATAGCCTTTCATCACTTGCGGTCCACGGATAATCAGCTCGCCGACTTCGCCTGGCGGCAGCTCTTGCGTGCCAGTCGCCACATCGACGACTTTGTACTCGGTCAGCGGCATGCCGATGCCGACCGTGCCCGGCTTGCGCGCCGCAAACGGCGGATTGCAATGCGTCACTGGCGAGGCTTCGGACAAGCCGTATCCTTCAAGGATAACCGCTCCCGTTTTCGCTTCGAAATCGCGCATCAATTCAAGCGGCATCGGCGCGCTGCCGCTGTTGCACGTTTTAATGCTACTGATGCCGTATTGCTCGACTCCAGGAGTATTTGTAATAGCGACATACATCGTCGGCACGCCTGGAAACACGGTCGGCTGCTTGTCGCGAATCGTCTCCAACACTTCTTTCAGCTCAAAGCGCGGCAGCAAAATGTTTTCCGCTCCTTGGTAAATGGCCAAGTTCATTCCCGACGTCATCGCGAACACGTGGAACAACGGGATGACAGTTAAATATCGCTCTTTCCCGAACTCAAATGTCCCTTTGAAAAATTCGGCGCATTGCAAGACGTTGGCGAAAATGTTGCGATGGGTGAGCATCGCCCCTTTTGAGCGCCCTGTCGTCCCGCCAGTATATTGCAACACAGCGACGTCATGCGCCGGCTCGATCGACACCGGGCGCACAGCTCCGCTTCCTGCAGCAAGAAATTCGTCAAACGTGACATCTCCTTCAGCCAGCGAAACGGATGGCGGCGCTCCGAAGCTGACAGTGATCGCTTGTTTGACGGCTGTCTCCCCTCTGACGGCGGCAAGGCGCGGATAAAGCGGTTCATAAATGACGATCGTCTCGGCGCCGGAGTCTTTGAGCAAATAGGCAAGTTCGCGCTCAACAAGCATCGGGTTCACTTGTGTGACGATCGCGCCCGCCTGCAAAATGCCGTAGTAAGCGATGACATACTGCGGGCAGTTCGGCAGCATAATCGCGACGCGGTCGCCTTTTTGCACCCCAAGCGCCTGCAGGCTTGAGGTGAAACGGTTGACCGCCGCCTCAAGCTCGGCATAGGTGATCGTCTTGTCGTAAAATGTCAGCGCCGGCTGGGAGCCGAATTCCGCCGCTCGTTCATGCAGTACATCGCATACCGTTTTGTCGGGAATATCCATATAGAACGAAATGTGTTCCGGATAAAGAGACAACGCCCGTTTTTCGCTCATTTGCGTTTCCCCCTTTTTTTAATTAAATGCCGGTCGCATGGCTGCCGCCGTCAACGACGAGGAGCGCGCCCGTGACAAAGGCGGACGCCGGGGAAGCGAGAAACAAGACGGCCCCTTTCAAGTCATCTTCGCCGCCAAAGCGGCCGAGCGGCGTATGCTCGAGCACTTTTTTCCCAACGCGTTCAAGAACGACTTTTGACATTTTCGTCGGGAAAAAGCCCGGAGCCACCGCGTTGACGCGAATGCCGTGCTTCCCCCATTTGGCTGCTAGATCCCTCGTAAACGTAATAACCGCCCCTTTGCTCGTGTTGTAGCCGATCGTATTTAAAATGTCCGGGTGCGTGCCGCCAAGGCCAGCGACGGAAGCGATATTGATGATGGAACCGCCTGTTTGTTTGGCGATCATCACCTTGCCGACCGCCTGGCTCATGAGAAACGTGCCGGTAACGTTGACGTTGATCACCTTTTGCCATGCCTCAAGCGGCATTTCCTCGACCGGCGCTCCCCACGTCGCTCCGCTGTTGTTGACTAAAATGTCGATGCCGCCAAACTCTTTGACGGTCGTTTCGACGACATGTTTGACCTCCTCCGGATTCGTCACATCGCACCGCAGCGCCAGCGAACGGACGCCGAGCTGTTCAAGCTTTTCTTTCACTTGCTCGCACGCTTCCACTTTCCGCGAACAAACGACGACGTTCGCCCCGGCTTCGGCAAGACCGACGGCAATTTGCTCGCCGAGCCCGCGCCCACCGCCAGTGACAATGGCGGTTTTCCCCTCGATTTTAAATAAGTCCAACACATGCATACGACCACTTCCTCTCCCTTATTGTTGATATTGCCGCAATTCAAGCTTGGCAACTTGCTCTTTATGCACTTCGTCCGGCCCATCGGCCAGACGGAGCGTGCGCGAGTTCGCCCACATGGCGGCAAGCGGAAAATCGTTGCTCACCCCAGCGGCGCCAAACGCCTGAATGGCACGGTCGATGACCTTCAAAGCGACATTGGGCGCCACCACTTTAATCATCGCAATTTCTTTGCGCGCCGCTTTGTTGCCGACCGTATCCATCATGTACGCCGCCTTTAGCGTCAGCAAGCGCGCCTGCTCGATCTCAATGCGCGACTGGGCGATCCACTCGCGGATGACACCGTGTTCAGCGAGCGGCTTGCCGAACGCCACCCGCGACTGTACGCGCCGGCACATGAGTTCAAGCGCTCGCTCCGCCGCTCCGATGAGGCGCATGCAATGGTGGATCCGTCCCGGGCCAAGCCGGCCTTGAGCGATGGCGAACCCTTTTCCTTCGCCCCAAATGATGTTTTCTTTCGGCACGCGCACATGGTCATACGTAATTTCGGCATGCCCGTGCGGCGCATGGTCAAAGCCGAACACCGGCAGCATCCGTTCGATTTTCACGCCCGGCGTATCAAGCGGAACGATGATCATCGACTGTTGCTCATGTTTTGGCGCATCGGGGTTCGTTTTTCCCATCACGATGGCGACTTTGCAGCGCGGGTCGCCGGCGCCAGACGACCACCATTTCCGTCCGGTGATGACATACTCATCGCCGTCGCGAACGATCGAAGCGCGAATGTTCGTCGCATCGCTCGACGCGACATCCGGCTCCGTCATCGAAAAGCACGAGCGGATTTCTCCGTTCAAGAGCGGGATGAGCCACTTTTTCTTTTGCTCCTCTGTGCCATAGCGGACGAGCACTTCCATATTGCCCGTATCGGGCGCATTGCAGTTGAACACTTCCGGGGCGATGAGCGAGCGGCCCATTATTTCGCAAAGCGGCGCGTACTCCACATTCGTTAATCCCGCGCCGTATTCGCTGTCTGGCAAAAACAAATTCCAAAGCCCTTCTTTTTTCGCCTTTTCCTTCAATTCTTCGATGATCGGCGGCACGCCCGACCATCTCGACTCTTGTGTGTTCAGCTGCTCCTCATACACCCTCTCGTTCGGATAAATGTAATCCTCCATGAAAGCGCTTAATTTTTTGATCAACTCTTTCACTTTTGGTGAATAAGAAAAGTCCATATGCTCCCCTCCCTTTTATACTAACCGGTTGGTATGTTGTTTCTACTTTTACTATACCTCTACAAGAGGAAATATTCAATATTTTTCGATAAATACATCCGAATTTGCGCTTCCCATCTCCCCTGCTTCGCTGAGAAGACAGAGAAGATAAAAAAGGGCGAACAACCGCCCCGATTACGCCTTAACATACCGCTTGTATAGCGCTTGCGTGCCGCTGTTTTCCTCACCGGCTTGCGCCAACTCTTCGTACAGTTGCTTGGCGAGCGCCAGGCCTGGCAGCGGCAAGTTCATCCGCTCGGCTTCCTCAAGCGCAATTTTCATATCTTTAATGAAATGCTTGACGTAAAACCCAGGAGCAAAATCTCCTGACAACATGCGCGGCGCCAAGTTGCTCAGCGACCAGCTGCCGGCTGCCCCTTTGGCGATGCTTTCAAGCACTTTGAATGGATCAAGACCAGCCCGCTTCGCATACGCCATTGCCTCGCACACCCCAATCATGTTCGTCGCGATGGCAATTTGGTTGCACATTTTCGTATGCTGGCCGGCTCCAGCTCCTCCTTGCCGCACGATGTTCGTGCCAAGCCGCTCGAGAATCGGCTTGCACGCCAAAAAGACGTCCTCATCACCGCCGACCATAATCGTCAACGTTCCTTCGCGCGCGCCGATGTCGCCGCCGGACACCGGGGCGTCCAAAGCATGGATGCCCTTTTGCTTGGCCGCCTCGTAAATCGATTGCGCGAGCGTCGGCGTTGACGTCGTCATATCGATGACATATGTTCCCGGCCGCGCATTCTCCAAAATGCCACCCTCGCCGAAATACACTTGCTCGACATCGCGCGGATCGCCAACCATCGTCATGACGACATCCGCCTCCCGCGCCAAATCAGCAACCGTTTCCTTCCAAACCGCTCCTTCTTGAAGCAAGTCTTCCGCCTTTTCTTTTGTGCGTGTATAAGCTAGAAGTGGATAGCCCGCCTTCAGCAAGTGGCGCGCCATGCTTTTCCCCATGACGCCAAGGCCGATGAATCCGATCGTTTTCATCCGGTCTTCCCTCCTGTCGGTTTGCCTTAAATCGCCTTCACCATGCCGCCATCGACAATGAGCGCTTGACCAGTAACGTACGAATTCGCTTCGGACAGCAAGAAGACGACGACATTGGCAAACTCTTCAGGGGTTCCGTAGCGGCCGAGCGGAATGGCGCTTTTCATGCGCGCTTCCATTTCTTCTTTCGTAATGCCGAGTTTCTCGGCATTCACTTTGTCCAAAAAGGCGACGCGCTCCGTCGCGATCCGACCAGGAGCCACCGTATTGATTAAAATGCCATCCGGAGCCAGCTCAACAGCAAGCGTTTTCGTCAGCCCAACGATGCCAGTGCGGAACGTGTTGGATAAAATAAGCCCCGGAATCGGCTCTTTAATCGATGATGAGGCGATGTTGACAATTTTTCCTCCCTTTTTCTTTAAGTAAGGGAGCGCTTCGCGAATGAGGCGAATATAGCTTAACAAATTGAGCTCAAACGCATATTGCCAGTCTTCGTCGCTCACCGTTTCAAACGTTCCCGCCGGAGGGCCGCCGGCGTTGTTGACGAGCAAATCGATCGTCCCAAACGTCTCGACCGTTTTGGCGACAAGCTGGCGAATGTCGTCGGCGTTGGTGACATCTGTGCGCGTATAAGCGACGCGTCCCTTATGTAAACTGTTCAATTCTTCCGCCACTTCGTGCAACTTTTCTTCGTTTCGGCTCGTGATCATCACGTTTGTTCCTTCAAGCACAAGCGCTCGCGCAATCGCCTTGCCAAGCCCTTGGCTCGAGGCAGCGACAAGCGCCGTTTTTCCCGCCAATCCAAGTTCCATCGTCATCCCTCCAACAAAAGAATGGGTGTTAAGTAATTATATTCGCGATCATTCGTCATTTTCCTTCTTTGCGATCAGCGAAAAAAGTGATCCGCTGGGCGGATCACCTCTCTTCGAAAAACGACTGAAACCGTTTCATCCCTTCCTCGACATTAAGGCGGTCAACGTGAAACGGATTCGGATTGGCATCCTTCATCGGATCAGCATCAGTCCGCACCCCAATCGCCTCGGCGCCGTCGGCGGTCGGATCGTTGATGACGCTTTCGCGGGCGCCGTCGCGGTAAAACATGTGCGGGTGATCGTTTCGTCCACGCTCTGGCATCAAATTCCCCCCTTTTTCCGGTAGTGTTCCGTAAGACATGGAAAATCATTCACCGATCAGGGAAAGGCGGGGAAAAAGAAAGAGCCCGCGCATCGCAGGCTCCCCTTTTCCTTCCTAATCAACTTTCAAGCAGCAAATCTTCCGGATTTTCGATCAAGTCTTTCACCGTTTTTAAGAACCCTACGGCCTCTTTGCCATCGATGATGCGGTGGTCGTATGACAAGGCGACGTACATCATGGGACGGTTTTCGATCCGCTCTTCATCGACGGCGACCGGACGCAGTTTGATCGAATGCATCCCTAAAATGCCGACTTGCGGCCCGTTGAGAAGCGGGGTCGACAGAAGCGAACCGAACACACCGCCGTTCGTGATCGTAAACGTGCCGCCTTGCAAATCGGCGAGCGACAACTTGTTGCTGCGCGCTTTCGCTGCCAATTCGGCAATGTCGCGCTCAATTTCGGCGAAGTTTTTCCGGTCGCAGTCGCGCACAACCGGAACGACAAGCCCTTCATCCGTCGATACGGCAACGCCGATATCGTAATATTTTTTCAGCAAAATCTCATCGCCTTGGATCTCCGCGTTGACGTACGGATATTTTTTCAGCGCCGCGACAGCCGCTTTGACGAAAAACGACATAAAGCCAAGGCGGACGTCATGCTCTTCGAAAAATTTATCTTTTTTCCGCTTGCGCAAATCGATGACCGCCGACATGTCAATTTCGTTAAATGTCGTCAACATCGCGGTCGTTTGCGTCACTTCCAGCAGCCGTTTGGCGATCGTTTGCCGACGGCGCGACATTTTTTCGCGGATGACCGGCTTGCCGGCCTCAGCGGCTGGAACGGCGGCCGGCGTCGACGTCGGCGCGGCTTGCGGAGCCGGCTGCGGAGCGGCGGCCGGTTGTGCGGCAAACGAGGCGACGTCTTGTTTGCGCACGCGCCCAAGCGGATCAGCCGTTGGCACTTGCGTCAAGTCGATCCCTTTTTCACGTGCCATTTTCCGGGCGGCCGGAGAGGCGATTGGCCGCTGGCTCGGCGCCTGGGCAACCGCGACTGGCTGCGGCGCTGGCTGTTCATTGCTGTCGGCCGGCGCGACCGTTTCCGTTTCATCGGCTGGCTGCGGAGCAGCTTGCAAAGCGGCAGTCGGTGCTGCCGCTCCTTCGCCGATAATGGCGATCGCTTGGCCAACCGCAACCGTATCGCCTTCATTGGCCAGCAGCTGTTGCAAAACACCCGACTCTTCCGCCATAATTTCCACGTTCACTTTATCCGTTTCAAGCTCGCAAATCGATTCTCCTTTTTCCACGTAGTCGCCCGGTTTTTTCAGCCATTGGGCGATCGTTCCCTCCGTGATGGATTCTGCTAACTCTGGGACTTTGATCTCAGCCACGTTGATGCCCTCCTCAAATGTTCCGTAGTCATCATTCATGCTTCGTCAATGCACAGCGGATGATGCGCTCCTGCTCTTTTCGGTGGACGACCGGATCGCCTTCCGCCGGGCTCGCCCGCCGGCGCCGCCCGATATAGCTGACATCGACACCGTCTGGGGCAACGGCACGCAGGTGCGGCTCCATATACGTCCACGCGCCCATGTTTTTCGGTTCTTCCTGCACCCAGACGAGCTCTTTGACGTTCGGATAGCGGGCGATGATGTCTCTCACTGCTTCTTCCGGGAATGGGTACAGCTCTTCAATGCGCACGATATGCAGCCAGTCAAGACCTTCCATTTTGCCGATTTGTTCCGCCAAATCGATCATCAATTTGCCGGTGCCAAACACGATGCGTTCCACTTTGCCAGCGTCAGCGCCCAATCCCGGCTGTTCCAGCACCGGCGAGAACGCACCGTCAACGAACGCTTCCGCATCCGATGCCGCCAGCGGATGGCGGAGCAAGCTTTTTGGCGTCATGATGATGAGCGGGCGAACTTCTTCCCTTGTCAACAGCGCCGCCTGCCGCCGCAAAATATGGAAATATTGCGCGGCCGTCGATAAGTTGGCAACCGTCCAGTTGTTTTCCGCCGCCAGCTGCAAAAAGCGCTCGACGCGGCCGCTTGAATGTTCAGGGCCTTGCCCTTCGTAGCCGTGCGGCAATAGCATGACAAGCCCGGATTTTTGCCCCCATTTCGCCCGGCCGGATGAAATGAATTGATCAAACATCACTTGCGCCATGTTGGCGAAGTCGCCAAATTGCGCTTCCCAAAGCACGAGCGTCTCCGGCGCGTAAACGTTGTAGCCGTATTCATAGCCGAGCACGGCGGCTTCCGTCAGCGGGCTGTTGTACACGACAAACGACGCTTTGGCGCCGCTGATGTGGTGAAGCGGCACATACTCTTCTCCGGTTTTCACGTCATGGAGCACCAAATGGCGCTGCGCAAACGTGCCGCGCTGCGAATCTTGCCCGGTCAAGCGGATCGGCACGCCGTCTTGCAAAATCGTGGCAAACGCTAAAATTTCCGCGTGCGCCCAATCGACTTTGCCGTTTTGCGCAAACACGCCGCTTCGCCGTTTTAAAATGCGCTCAAGCTTGTTAAAGACGTTGAATCCGTCCGGAAACTGCAGCAATTCTTCATTCACACGATGGAGCACGTCTTTCGCCACGCCCGTTTTCACTGCCGGCAGCCGATCGACGACCGGTTTGGGCGGATCCATGATGAAATCGAGCTCGTCTTCGTTTTTCGGCACCCGTTCGTAGGCGATTTTCAGCCGTTCGGCCACCTCTTGCTCCATTTCGTCGACTTCCCGCTCGGTGATGATCCCTTTTTCCATCAATTTTTGCGCATACAGCTGGCGCACGGTCGGATGTTGGTTGATGATCGCGTACATCGTCGGGTTCGTCGCCATCGGCTCATCCATTTCATTATGACCGAAACGGCGGTAACCGATTAGGTCAATGACAAAGTCTTTTTTAAACCGCTGGCGGTAGGCAAACGCCAAGCATGCGGCCGCCAAACAAGCCTCCGGGTCGTCGGCATTGACGTGCACAATCGGCACCTCAAACCCTTTCGCCATATCGGAAGCATACGTCGTCGAGCGTGAATCGTAACTCTCCGTCGTAAAGCCGATCATGTTATTGGCGATGATATGGATCGTCCCGCCGGTCGTATAGCCGCGCAGCTGGCTTAAGTTGAGCGTTTCCGCGACGATCCCTTGTCCCGGGAACGCGGCATCGCCGTGAATCAAGATGGCAAACGACGCATCAGTATTTTGCACCGGCACTCCTGGTTTTGTCCGATCTTCTTGCGCGGCGCGCGTGTAGCCAAGCACAACCGGATTGACCACTTCGAGATGGCTTGGGTTGTTAGCGAGCGTAATCCGCATCGTATGCGCGCTTTTATTGCGAAGGCGGCGCGCCGCCCCTAAGTGGTATTTGACATCGCCCGTCCACCCGTACGTGATCGCCACTGACCCTTCAGACGGAATGAAATTTTTGCTTTCCGCATGCTGAAACTCGGCGAAAATCATTTCGTACGGCTTGCCGAGCACATGGGCAAGCACATTCAGCCGGCCGCGGTGCGCCATGCCGATGTTGACAGCGTCGATTTCATGTTCGATCGCTTGGCGGACGAGCTCATCCAAAAGCGGCACCATGGAATCAAGCCCTTCGATCGAAAACCGTTTTTGCCCGACATACGTCCGGTGGATGAACTTTTCAAACCCTTCCACTTCCGTCAGGCGGCGCAACAAAGCGACCCGCTCTTTGTTCGCCAAGCTCGGGTAATACGCTCCGGACTCGATTTGCTGAATGAGCCAGTTCCTCTCTTCAAGATTATGTACTTGCGAGAATTCGAACGCGATTTTGTCCGTGTAAATTTTGCGCAAATGCAAGATGGCATCCCAGCCGTTTTTGACATGCGCCGGAGCGTGCGGGCAAAGAAACGCGACCGGAATGCGCTTTAAGTCCTCTTCGGTTAAGTCGTATTCGTCAAGCTCCAAGCGGCGCAGCTTTTTCTCCTTTTTGACAAGCGGATTCGTATCGGCAACCAGATGGCCATAATGGCGAATGCTGTCCGCCAGCTTGACGGCAGCGACAAGCTTGCTGAAAATCGTCGGCGTCTCCGGCAGCCGGAACGTTTGATGCGTTTTGGCTGTTTCGTCATCCGCAGGAGAAACCGGTTCTTCCAAGACCGGCGCCCCCCACTGTTCGAACAATTGTTTCAGTTCCGGGTCGATGCTGTTAGGGTCATCGAGATACTGTTCGTACATTTCGATGACATAACCGAGGTTCGGCCCGTAAAACTGGCTCCACGGTTGAGCGTAGTTCGTCTGTTTTGCCATCGTGAAAAAACCTCCACCTTGTTTTCGCATCGTTCGGGCTGGCAACAGCTATGCATAAAAGTCCTCATTGCGCTGCCAGCATCCCCAAACGTACAGCAAAATAACGGTATAAACGTTTTCACTATTTATTTTAGCACTATCGCTCACTAAAATCGACGAAGAAGCTGAAAAAATTTCACTTATTATCATTGTATGAATAGAAAAAAGATCGTGACTGCACGGCGGCGGAACATTCGCGATTTTAAGCAAACGCCGACCGACATTCATCTCCCGCTTATTTTTGGACTGCACCCTGTACAAAGCGAAAGTGAAAGTCTCCTATTCGAAAATGATTGAACGCTCTCTTGCCTGCGCAAACGTTTAGCGGTGGGAGATTCTTTGGAACAACCGCTCCACGACAGGCTTGCCAGCCAAGCCATCCTCGTGTGTCCCACGGTTCCGTTGTCTTACGAAGACAGCAAGCGAAATCCTTCTTTATTTTGGGCGGCGTTAGGGAACATCCTTGATGCTTCATCCCCCACTTACGCACGCGGAAATGGGAGCCTTCTCGGCTGGAGATGATAAAAAAGGCGCCCCGTTGCCGCTAGGACGCCTTCCATTTTTTATGAAATCTTAAACTTCTCAACCAGTTGTTTCAACTGCCGGCTCATTTCGCTTAACGCCTCCGCCGATTCGGTCACCGTCGAAAGCGCCTGCAACTGATCATCAGCCGAAGCAGCCACTTCTTCCGCCGCTGCCGCTGCTTGTTGGGCGATGGCGGCGATGTTTTGCATCGCCCCGACGACATCGTCTTTGCTCGCGTTCATCCGCTTTGCTTCCTCCATAATCCCAGCGAGCGCTGTTGCCACTTGCTCCATCATGCCAGTGATTTTGACAAATGAATCGCCGGTCGTGTGCACCGCTTCCCGCTGTTCGTCGTACGCCTGCTTGGAGCGGCGGACCGCCTCCATCACCAGCCCGGCTTGCTGCTGGATGGCGGCGATCGTCGCGCGGATCATCTCCGTCGCTTTCGCGGATTGTTCGGCCAGCTTGCGCACCTCATCGGCGACAACGGCAAACCCTTTCCCATGCTCGCCAGCCCGCGCCGCCTCGATGCTGGCGTTTAACGCCAGCAAATTCGTCTGTCCGGAAATGGCCGTGATCGTTTGAATGACACCGTCAATTTCATCCATCTTTTTCACAAGGTCGCTAATGACATTTTCTACAGACTCGAGTTCATTTTTCGCTTCCTCCGATTTTTTCTGCAAAATGTTTAAATGCTCCAAGCCGTCGTAGCTCGCGGTTTTCGTTTCATCGGACAGCGACTCCATGCCAGCCGTCGCATTCGTGACCGCTTCGATTTGCTGCGACAGCGCTGTTGTCCGCTCATTGATCGTATCAAGGCTGCCTGCTTGATCGGTTGTTCCTTTGGCGATTTCGCCGATCGCTTTCGCCACTTGTTCGCTTGTCGCCATCGTTTCCTCTGAGACGGCGCTTAAATGATCAGCCGAGGCGGCCAGCTCGTTGACCGATCGGTTCACTTCGCCGATCAGCGCGCGCATATGATCGATCATCTCGTTAAAATGGCGAGCGAGGCGGCCGATTTCATCTTTGCTGGCGGTGCGCACTTGCACGGTCAAGTCACCGCCCGCCGCCTTTTCGACTTGCTCTTGCAGCGCCACAATCGGCTTGGTGATCGAGCGCGCTAAGAAATAAACGACGACCAAAGCGATGATGAACGCAATCACCGTAATGACAAGCATGGTTGCTCCGAGCGAGCGGCTCATCACTGATAAGTCTTTTTCTTTATAGACGGCGCCGACTTTCCAGCCGAGCTCTGGAATCGTAGTGAAGTAAATCACCCGCCATTCGCCGTCTTGCTCATATTCGTGCATTCCTTTTTCATGCTCGAGCATGTAGCGGACTGTCGCATTGTTCGCCATATTTTTCCCTTTATCTTCCGGATGAACAACCGCCGTTCCCTTCGTGTCAAACAGCACCGGATAGCCGTGATAGCCGACGTCGCTCGCATTGACGATTCTTGTCACCGCATCGAGCGTCATATCGATGCCGATGACCGCAGCAATGCGGCCGTTTTCGCTCACCGCTTTGGCCAACGTCACAACGTGCTTGCCGGTAATCGCATCGACGTACGGTTCGGTCCACACCACTTCATCCGGACGCTTCATCGCTTCTTTATACCACGGGCGGCTCGTCGGATCGTATCCATCCGGGAGCTCTGTCATCGGCGATATGTACATTTTCTTCTGCTCCGTGCCAATATAGATGAATTGCACATTCTCATGCAGGCGCAAAAACGTGCGGAACTGTTTCTCAAGCTGCAGCCACATTTTTTCATCTTGAACCATTTGCAAAGCCAACGGCGATTCACTGAATTGCACTAAGCTATTCTCCTCACTTTGAAAACTGTCGCGAATATCGCCAAGCAGTCCGTCAAGCGCCGTCTGCGCCCGCTGTTTCACGTCAGCATCCACCATCTTCCGCATTTGCACAACCCCAACGAGTTGTGTCGCTGCCAATGAAATCACTAACAATAAAGCCATCAAGACGATCAATTTACTGCGCAATGTCCGGAACACTCTCTATTTCTCCCCTCTGTTTCCTCTTTTTGTCGCACTAATTTTCATTATACAAAGGACGATCGGCCCCCGTCTATAGGAGGACCTTCTTAATTCATACATAACGAATCGACGCACATGAGACAATAAACGAGAGGAAGGTGAATGACAATTGGGCGCCATCGAACACGAAGGATATCGATTTGAGATCGAATACAGCGTCCTGTTGCAAAAAGGGGCGCTGCATGTTTACCGCAACGGCGAATTCATCGATGAAATTGTGTTTCCCTTTCGCGGCGAAAAGCCCGATGAACAGCAAATTGAAGCGCTTGTGAGCGAGTATGTCGAGCAAAAAGCCCGCGGCCGCTAACAGCGGCCGTTTTCTTTTCTTGCCATTTTTTCGAGTTTTCCGTTATGATGAGGGTAAAAAGCAAGGGGGATCGGCATGTACTATAAACGTTTATACGTCTTTGACGGCAACACCCCGCGCGAAGCGGTCATCCGCAACTATACGAAAGACGACTTTGCTGATCTCATCCGCGTGCAGCAAGAAAGTTTTCCGCCCCCGTTTCCATCGGAGTTATGGTGGAACGAACAACAGCTTCACAACCATGTCACTTTGTTTCCCGAAGGAGCGCTTTGCGTCGAAGTCGGCGGGCGCATCGTCGGATCGATGACTGGCTTGATCGTTGACTTTGATCCAGCCCATACCGATCATACATGGGAAGAGATCACCGACGGCGGCTACATCCGCAACCACCGCCCGGATGGCAACACGCTTTATGTCGTCGACATTTGCGTCTCGCCGCCATACCGGAAGCTCGGCCTCGGCAAGTGGCTCATGCAGTCGATGTATGAAGTCGTCGTCCATCTCGGCCTCGACCGGCTGCTCGGCGGCGGGCGGATGCCTGGCTACCATCGACATGCGGCTGAACTATCGCCGGAAGCCTACATCGACAAAGTCGTTGCTGGCGAGCTGAACGATCCGGTCATTACGTTTTTGCTCCGTTGCGGGCGCACCCCGCTGGCGGT
Organism: Geobacillus sp. PLS 41; assembly: GCF_056494105.1. Classification (NCBI taxonomy): domain Bacteria; kingdom Bacillati; phylum Bacillota; class Bacilli; order Caryophanales; family Anoxybacillaceae; genus Geobacillus; species Geobacillus sp. PLS 41. Next base: position 3,054,995 of record NZ_CM151395.1, read on the forward strand.
CGTTCACAATTATTTGGAAGATGAGGAATCGCGCAACTATGCCGTCCTGATGGAATGGCGCAATCCGTTCAAGCAAAAACAAGGACACAATTGACAGAAACGAAAAAAAGGAATCACCAGCATCGGCCGCGAACTAAGAAAAGGAGAACGACCGACAGAAAGGAATCGCGGCCGATGAAATCGATTTTGTATAGTGATCCGCTTGCTCCTTTGCTTATTCGCAATGAATTGTTTTCCCTGCTGCCAGCGCACATTTCCCGTTTGACCGTCGTTTGCATCGGCAGCAACCGTATCAACGGCGACAGCCTAGGGCCGTTCGTCGGCACGCTGCTTGAAAACGCCTATCCGGATCATCTAACCGTAATCGGCACACTCAGGCAACCTGTCGATGCGACAAACATCCGACGCGTTTCCGAGCAATTGCAAAACGAACACGGAGCATATGTAGTGGCGATCGACAGCATTGTCGGGCCGCAGCCGTTTGTCCATACGATCGCCATCCGCCCTGGCGCCCTTTCCCCCTGGCACTGCGCTTGGCAAATCGCTACCATCGATTGGCGACATCAGCATGATGGGCGTCGTGATGGAAGATACCGCCGATATGAGCGCACTTCCGTACACGAATTTGCACATTGTTTACCAAATGGCGAAAGTCATCGCTTTAGGCCTTTCACTTACGATCCGGCAGCGGTATGGCTATGAATCATCGACACCGCTGTTGGCTTGAACAGAGCGCGGAAACATATGTCTTGCCTTTAAAGGCAAAAAAAGGCGCAGCGGCCGATTCATGCCGCTGCACCTTTCGCTATGATCAAGCCATATGGAACGTTCGTTTGACAAACGACACGACTTCCTCAGCCGTACCAAGCGACAGCACTGTCTCTTTCACGCGGACCGCATCCTCTTTTGACAGCCGCTTCAGCTGGGCGCGCGCCGGCAAAATCGAGGTGGCGCTCATGCTGAACTCATCAAGGCCAAGGGCAAGCAAAATCGGAATGGCGATCGGGTCGCCGGCCATTTCCCCGCACATCCCAACCCATTTCCCTTCGCGGTGAGCGGCGTCAATGACATAGCTGATGAGCCGCAAAATGGCCGGGTTGTACGGTTGATATAGATACGACACCCTCTCATTCATCCGGTCGGCCGCCATCGTATATTGGATCAGGTCGTTCGTTCCGATGCTGAAGAAATCGACTTCTTTCGCAAACTGGTCCGCCATGACGGCAGCCGCCGGAATCTCGACCATCATGCCGACTTCAATTCCATTCGCAACTGGAACCCCTTGGCGGAGGAGCGCTTCTTTTTCTTCGAGTAAAATCGCTTTCGCTTGGCGGAATTCATCGAGCGTCGCAATCATCGGGAACATGATTTTCAAATTGCCGTGCACGCTCGCCCGCAGCAAGGCGCGCAGCTGCGTGCGGAACATGTCTTGCATTTCCAGGCAAAGGCGAATGGCTCGAAACCCTAAAAACGGGTTCATCTCTTTTGGCAAGTGTAAATACGGGAGCTCTTTGTCGCCGCCAATGTCAAGCGTACGCACAACGACCGGCTTGCCATCCATCTTTTCAAGCACCGTTTTGTAGGCCGCAAACTGTTCGTCTTCCGTAGGCAGCTCTGATCGTCCCATGTATAAAAATTCCGTGCGATACAACCCGATCCCTTCCGCCCCGTTGGCTAACGCTCCTTTCACATCGTCCGGCGTGCCGATATTGGCCGCCAGCTCAACGTGCACGCCATCAGCGGTAACCGTCGGTTGATCGACAAGCTTCGCCCATTCCGCTTTTTGCTCCTCATAGCGAGCCCGCTTCTCTTCATAACGCGCAAGCAGCTCCGGGGACGGATTGACGACGACTTGACCGTCAAGTCCATCGACGATGACAATGTCTCCGTTTTGCACTTCCGCCGTAATTGCCTTCGTGCCGACGACAGCCGGGATTTCGAGCGAGCGGGCCATAATGGCCGAATGCGACGTTCGCCCGCCGATGTCGGTGGCAAATCCTTTCACATATTGGCGGTTCAGCTGCGCCGTATCGGATGGCGTCAAATCCTCAGCGATAATGACGACCTCTTCGGAAATGAGGCTCGGATTGGAGATCGTCACACCAAGCAAATGGGCGAGGACGCGCTTCGTCACATCGCGGATATCGGCGGCCCGCTCTTTCATATACTCATTGTCCATGCCTTCAAACATGGAAATGAAAAACGATGCCGTTTCATGGAGCGCATATTCCGCATTCACTTGTTCTGTTTTGATTTTTTCCTTAATCGGGTTCAGCAATTCTGGGTCGTCAAGCACAAGCAAGTGGGCGGCAAAAATGGCGGCTTTGTCTTCGCCAAGCTTTTCCAAGGCATGCTGTTTGATGGCTTCCAGCTCTTCTTTCGCTTTCGCGACCGCCGCCTCAAGCCGCGCAATTTCCGCCTCGACGTCGGCGACCGTCCGTTTTTCGGCCGCCAAATGAGGCGTCTCCAAGCGGTATGCCTTGGCGATGGCGATGCCGCTTGAAGCGGCGATGCCATGAATCGTCTTTTCCATTATTCCGCAAGGCCTTCCTTTGCCAACGTATCGGTTAACGCCGCCATTGCTTCTGCCGCATCGGCCCCTTCTGCCGTGATTTTGATCGTCGCCCCTTTCGGAATTCCTAACGACATGACGCCCATGATCGATTTCAAGTTCACCGTTTTGCCGTTGTGCTCAAGCTGGATTTCGCTGTTGAATTTGCTCGCTGTTTGCACCAAAATCGTCGCCGGACGAGCGTGGATGCCGGAATCAGAAACGACTTTAAACGTTTTTTCTGCCATGTCCATCATTCCCCTTTTCTTCAATTTTTTCTTTGCCATCATATCAAATGCAGGGGCGGGGAGGCAACGGAAAATGCTTGGCCCCGCCCCGCCGCGAATAAGCAGTTTAGCTGAGCGTAACAACAGCGTCTTCTCCTCGAGCAACCGGGCCTTGCTTGTTGACATGAACCGTTTCGCCGGCTTTGAGATTCGTGAAAATCACCGGCGTGACAATCGATGGCGCGTTCTGTTTTACATAATCAAGGTCGACGCGCAAAATCGGCTGCCCTTTTTTCACTTCGTCGCCTTCCTTGACAAGCGCTTCAAACCCTTGGCCGTTCAGCTTCACTGTGTCGATGCCGACGTGGATTAAAATTTCATGCCCGCCGGCCGACTGAATGCCAATGGCGTGCTTCGTCGGAAATACGTTGATGATTTTGCCATCAACCGGAGAGACGACCGTGCCGTCCGTCGGCATGACCGCGAAGCCGTCGCCCATCATTTTTTGCGAAAACACTTGATCAGGCACTTCAGCGAGCGGAACGACCTCTCCTGACATCGGCGAAGCAATCGTTTCGGACTTCGCGGCTTCCGAGGCCGCTGCTTTCGGTTTCTCTTCCGCCCGGGCCGGCGCTTTTCCTTGCATGATGTCTTGAATTTGCCCTTTTAACATATCCGATTTCGGACCGAAAATCGCTTGCACGTTGTTGCCGACTTCAAGCACCCCGGCGGCGCCGAGCGCTTTCAACCGGTCTTTATCGACCCGGCCGATATCATGGACCGAAACGCGCAAACGCGTAATGCATGCGTCCAAATGTTCAATGTTTTCCTTTCCGCCAAGGGCGGCGAGCACTTCGTACGGCAGATCGCCAGCGGCGGCTGCCTCGGCTTTCGGTGCTTCCTCGACCGTTTTTTCCCGGCCCGGCGTCGCCAAATCCCATTTGCGGATCGCAAAGCGGAATCCGAAATAATAAATCACGGCAAACGCCAAGCCGACCGGAATGACAAGCCACCATGCCGTCCGGTTTGGCAGAACGCCAAACAGCAAGAAGTCAATGACCCCGCCGGAGAAGGTCATCCCGATTTTGACGTTCAACAGGTGCATGATCATAAACGACAAGCCGGCAAAGACGCAGTGAATGGCAAACAGCGCCGGGGCGACGAACAAGAACGAAAATTCGATCGGTTCGGTAATCCCGGTCAAAAACGATGTCAACGCGGCCGACCCCATGATGCCGGCAACGACTTTTTTGTTTTCCGGTCGCGCTTCGTGGTAGATCGCGAGCGCCGCTGCCGGGAGACCGAACATCATAAACGGGAATTTCCCGGTCATGAACGTGCCGGCCGTCAGTTCCACGCCGTCTTTCAGCTGCTCGAAAAAGATTTTTTGATCGCCATGGACCACTTGCCCGGCTTTATTGACGTACTCGCCAAATTCAAACCAAAACGGTGCATAGAAAATATGATGCAAACCAAACGGAATGAGCGCCCGTTCGATGACGCCGAAAATGAACGCGGCCAACGTTTTGTTCGCATCGATCATATTGTGCGAAAACGCATTGAGCCCGTGCTGAATCGGCGGCCAAACGAATGTCATGAGAATGCCAAGCACGACTGCGGACGCCGCCGTCACGATCGGCACGAACCGCTTGCCGGCGAAAAAGCCGAGATATTGCGGAAGTTCGATATTGAAGTATTTGTTGTACATGTACGCTGCCAAAATCCCGACGATAATCCCCCCAAAGACGCCGGTTTGCAACGTCGGGATGCCGAGAATGTTGGCGTACGACGGGTCGGCGCCGATCATATCGGAAGTCACGCCCAAGATGACGCTCATCGTCACATTCATAATCAAGTAGCCGATGATCGCCGCCAAGCCCGCGACCCCGTCCCCGCCGGCAAGGCCGATCGCCACACCAACCGCAAACAAGAGCGACAAGTTGGAGAAGACGATGCCGCCTGCTTGCTCCATCACGTTGGAGACGAGCACGACCCAATCGGCTTTTAATGCGGGAATTTTATCCGTGAGCGCCGGGTTTTTCAACGCATTGCCAAGCGCCAACAAAATCCCGGCCGCCGGCAAAATCGCCACCGGCAACATGAGCGCTTTCCCGACCTTTTGCAGCGTGCCAAACGCTCGCTTCATCTTCATAACCTCCTTTAGTTTCCTTTTCTTAAGTTTTACAGCAAACAGCCGATTCATGTACCGAAAATGAAGCGGGCGTTTCCGAGGGAGCCGGCGCAATAAAAAAGGCATGACTAAAGAGAGACAAAAAGAACGCTTACAACAGCGCAAAGATGAATTCGCAGCTGTTGCCGCCTTATTTGCCCTCTTTACTCATGCCTGATCGAGTCAGTAACACGTAAAGCGAGACAACCTATGCAGTTGTATTGTTCTTTTTCTCCGCCAGCCGTTGCAAATGCAACGTCAAATAGACCGCCTCGGCATCGTCCGCCGGCAGATGAAGCGTTTGCTGCATGACTTTGACCAACTTCCATGCTAGATTATAGCATAATGGATACGCTTCCTTCAAGATTTTCGACAAATTTTTTGGTTCTTCGACTTTTTCGCCTTTTTTCATCCGCTCAATCGCATAGCGCAAGTGACGGACAAACCGCAAATAATGAACGCTCTCGCGGTCGATGTCAACGCCAAGCTGTTGCTCGACGATCTTGACAAGATCAGCAATGAGCTGGGAATATCGATTCGCTTCCGACACGCTTTGCTTGGAAATCGCGCTATGAATATGAAGGGCAATAAAGCCTGCCTCTCCTTCAGGCAGCACAATCCCGAGCTTTTGTTCAATCATGCGGGCCACTTCATTGGCAATTTCATATTCCAACGGATACAAGCTTTTCGTCTCAGCCAAAAACGGGTTTTTGACATCCAATCCTTGTTCAAGCCGCTTTAATGTAAAAGCGATATGGTCCGTCAGCGCCACATGGATGTGCTCGTCGAGCGGCGCGCCCACGCGTTGCTGAATATGTTGAACCACCTCGCTCATGAGGCGATGAATTCTTCGCTCAATTCCGGAAGCAGCTTTTTGTATTGCTCTTGTTCGCGTTCGTTTTTCAGAACGAAACATTTTTCCACAGCGCTCTTGGCAATCTCGTCCCCCCGTTTTTTGCCGAAGCCGATTCCTTTGCCGAGCAAAACGACTTCGCCATATGCCGGATGGGAAGCGATTAACACGTTGTTGTTGAGCGTTTTTTCGACGCGAAACGGCTGTTCCATCAGCCTCCCTCCTTTCCGCACCCATCGTCTGCCGCTAGTCTATGCAGACTACATTATAAACCGGATGGGCCATCGCTCTCAATGACGTTTTTTGGATGGGACGCCGCTCTTCTCGACATACTAATGGGAGGGAGGAAAGAATATGCCATACGTATCGATCAACCAACGAGTCCGCCTTTACTATGAGGAAAAAGGAGAAGGAACACCGCTTTTGTTCATCCATCCCCCAGGAATGGGGCATGCCGTTTTTTGCCGCCAAGAACCGCTCGCCCGCCATTTTCGCCTTATTTTGTATGATATGCGTGGAAACGGGCGAAGCAGTTCGTCAGATGCACCGATCACCGTACCGCTGCTTGCCGACGACATTTCCGTATTGCTCCGCGCCCTCGGCGTTCGGCGCGCCATCATTTGCGGCTACTCAAACGGCGGATCCATTGCGCTTGATTTCGCGCTCCGCTATCCCGAGCATGTCGAACAGCTCGTTTTGATCGGCGGGTTTCCGGAAGTGTGCACCCCGCTTTTGTTCAGCGAGTTTTTGCTCGGCATCTCCGCCGCAAAACTTGGGGCCATCCCGCTGCTTGCGGTGGCTCTTGCTTGGGGGCACAAAACGAACTGGCGCGAATGGCAGCTGTTGCGGCGGTACGCCCGGCTGACCCATAAACGGGATTTAAACGCCATGTACCAGGCTGGGCTTGTTTATGGATGCACAAAACAACTGTCTTCCCTCCGCTTGCCCGTGCTCCTTATTTATGGAGCACGCGATCGTTACATCCATCCGTATATCGCTATGTTCCAACGTTATGTGCCGCATGCAGATATTGTGTTTATTGACCAGGCCCGCCATCAAATTCCGACGAAACATAGCAGCGAACTAAACAGCATTTTGCGGGCATACGGCAAGCGGAGCGAAACTGGCCGAAAGGAGGGGATCGCATGTCGAACAAAGGAAGACAAAACAAGGTGAGCCAAGAAGTAGCCAACCCGACCGTCTCCAAGGCGGAGGCAGAAATGGCCAAAGACAGCGTGGATACGGCCAAGCAAGCGAAAAAGAACCGCTCGTAGCGACAGCGAGGCTGCCCTTTTTTGGGGACAGCCCCGCTGTTTTGCCGCTATAGCGCCGGCCATCGGCCCGGCTGCCCACTTCGACGGCGACTAGGCCGTCCGGCGCACCGGATGAAGACGGCTGAAAATCATCTTCAATAACGGCGGCGTCACAACAGTCGTTACCAATACGACGATGATCATGACCGCAAACATGTTCCCATCAAGCAGGCCGGCTTCCAAGCCGATGCCGGCGATGATGAGCGCCACCTCACCGCGCGACACCATGCCAGCGCCGACCGCCAGCGAGCTTCCCCACGAAAATCCGGCCCATTTTGCCCCCAGCGCGGCGCCGACAAGCTTTGTCAAAATCGCGAGCGCACTCCAACCGACAATCAGCGGCCAATGCTCGACGATGCCGGAAAAGTCGGCCGCAACCCCGATGGAGGTAAAAAAGACAGGGACAAACAAAGAATAGGCGATCGTTTCCACTTTCTCAAATACTTCTTCCCGATAGTCCGTAAAACTCGCGCCAAGCCCGGCCATATAGGCGCCGATGATCGCTGCCACCCCCATCGCCTCAGCAAAATAGGCAAATGCAAAACAGATGACCAGCCCGGCCGAGACAACCGCCTCTGTCACACGCAACGGGGCAAACCACTTTAATACGAGCGGGATGGCTTTCCAAGCGAGCAAAATGGCGACGGCAAAAAAAACAGCTTTTTTCAGCACGACCGCACCAAGCTCGACGTCGCCGCCAGTTAGGCTTAATAAAAACGCCAAGGCAATGACGACCAGCACGTCGTCGATGACCGCCGCGCCAAGAATCGCTGATCCTTCCTTCGATTGCAGCTGTCCCATCTCTTTGAGCGCCTGCACGGAAATGCTGACGCTCGTTGCGGACAGCAAAAGTCCGAGGAAAAGAGCCGTGCCGGTTTCCATGCCGAACGCTGCGCCGGCCGCATACCCGGCGAGCAGCGGAACGAGAATGCCAAGCACTCCGACCGCCACAGCAGCTTTTCCAGTGCGCCGAAACTGGTCCATATCCGTCTCAAGGCCGGCGATAAACATAAGCAAAATGACGCCGATTTGACTTAACTCCTGCAAAAGATCCGTATCCTCGATCACACCGAACACGCTCGGGCCAAGCACAATGCCGATGAGCAGCTTGCCGAGCACGGCGGGCTGGCCAAGGCGCACGGCCGCATCACCGGCAAGTTTGGCGGCGAACAAAATGACCGCCAGTTGGGCAATCAACATCCCTTCACACTCCTTCGCTTTAAGTCTCTTTTTCGAATTACGTTTATCATGCGTGGAAGGTTTCACTTTTATCATTTCCCGAATTCAGGCCAAAACGAAACATCTCCCTTAGTTGTCTTACCGCTATCGACGCCGCGCCGGGCCAAGCCGGCAAACAAAGAAGCGTTTCATGTTCCAAACCGCTATGTGCCGACATTGCCTATGGTGATCGGCAAAGCATCGGCCTCTGCCCGCCGTGCAACTCGACTGTCTATCAGCCATCGATTGAGACGTTAGCCAAAAAAAAACAGACATCCTCGCTCTGCGTGGACGCCTGTTGTTATGACAGCGCATTTTGCCGGCCGTTTGCGGCTTTGACGCCGCCGGACGGAAACGTCAAATGAACAGTCGTTCCCTTCCCAACCTCGCTTTCGATCCGCATCGTTCCTTTATGTTCTTGAACGATTTTCATGCTTGTCGTCAGCCCGAGCCCCATTCCTTTTTCTTTCAAAGTGAAAAACGGTTCACCGATTTTCTGCAGCCGCTCTTTCGAAATGCCGACGCCGGTGTCGGCAACATCGACATAGATCTTCCCGTCCCCTTCCGCAACGTGGACGTATAAAATTCCTCCATCAGGCATCGCTTCGACGGCATTTTTCATAACGTTCAACAACACTTGAACAATTTGGTTTTGATCGCCGTACACACAAGCTTTCGGAGCGGTGTTATGGACGGAAATGGAAACGTTGTTCAACGTCGCCTCATGGCCAATCAAGCTGATGACATACGAAATGGCCTCGTCTAGCAAAAACGGCCGATAATCGTGGCTTTGCGGCTTGGCGAGCACCAGCAGCTCGCTGACAATTTGGTTGATGCGGCCGAGTTCACTTAACATAATGCGCATATAATGATCATTCACTTCGCGCGTTTCTTGCATCATCTGAATAAATCCTTTCATGGAGGTGAGCGGATTGCGGATTTCATGGGCAATGCCGGCGGCCAGCTCGCCAAGGACGGACAGCTTTTCTTTTTTCAAGAGCAGCTCCTCGGCAAGCTTTTGCTGGGTAATGTCGCGGCCGATCGTCAACAACCCTTTGCGCGCTCCGTTTTCGTCAAAGAGCGGCACTTTAATGACGTCAAACGTCTTCACTTCCCCATCCGGCGTCGCAAACGACTCCTCGCGGCGCGTCACCTTTCCGCTCTCCCACGCCTCGCGGTCTGATGCAATGCACTGCGCAAACGCTTCTTTAAAAAACGGCACAAGCTCGCCAAGCTCGCGGTCCGTCTTCCCGATATAATCGATCTGTTCGAGGCGGTACAGCCGCCGGCCAAAATCGTTGACGCGCAGCCATCGCCCCTCGCTGTCTTTAAAGCAAACGAAATCTGGCATCGAATTGATGAGCGTAAGCAGCTGCTGTTCATTTTCCTCGGTCTTTTCCAGCTGCTCGCGCTTTTTTAACAGCTGGTACAAAAAAATGGCCGAGAGCAAAATAAACACGGCCCCTTTGGCGGCGCCAAGCGCCATATATACATCGCGGCTGATCGACAGCATATTGAGCAGGGTGTCGGTGGCGACAATCCATAAAATGCTGCCTATGATATATACTGCGATTACTTTTGTTTTGTTGACCACGTTGTCATCGAACCCCTAACATGCAAAGTCGCGGCAGCCACGGTCGCCCTCTAGGCTACATTTCCCGCGCCCAGCCGAGCAACCGCACGGCCAAGAGGGCGGCGCGCTCATGGTCAAGCCGCTTTTTTAGCGATGCCTCAAGCCGCTCGGCCACCGCCTCCGCCTCTTCCTCATAGGCGAACGAAAATGACCACTCAAGCGCCGGAATGGCAATCACGATATATTCTTCTTTTCGATTTTCGTAAATGTAGACATTAGCCGGAGCTTGTCCGTCCATCACCGGCGTTTTGCGGATTTTCATTTTTCCGTCCCACCTTTTCCTTTGAAACCGTCTCCATTTTGTTTATTTTAACAAACGCCCGCTCCCTACTCAATATAAATCATTTTCCTGGTCATTCCCCCGTCGATCACCAAATTTACCCCAGTGATAAAATCGTTTTCCTCATCGCATAAATACAGACAAGCGCGGGCGATATCATCCGGTTTGCCGACGCGGCCGGCCGGGTGCTGCCGGTGGTCAATGTCTCGCAGTTGCCCATAATCGCCCGTTTCAATCCAACCGGGGCTGATGCAATTGACGCGAATGCGATCATCCGCAAACGACACCGCCAGCGCATGGGTCAAAGCGACAAGGCCGCCTTTCGATGCAGCGTACGCCTCGGAATTCGGCTCGGACATGAGCGCCCTTGTCGAGGCAATGTTGACGATTGCTCCGCCTTTTGCATTGCGGCGCATATATTTAGCTGCTTCTCGAGAAGCAAAAAAAGCGCTGCGCAAATTCGTTGACAGCACGTCATCCCACTCCTCAACCGTCAGCTCATACGGCGACTTCCAGCGTGAGACGCCAGCATTGTTGATCAAATAGTCAATGCGGCCGAAGCGGCCGGCAGCTTCTTGTACAAACCGTTCAATATCGTCCACCTTCCGCACATCCGCCGCCACAAAGATCGCCTCGAACCCGTCCGATTGCAATTGCGCGGCGAACGCTTCACCGTTTTGAATATCGCGGTCGATGATCACGACGTTCGCTCCCTGTTTTGCGAATGCTCTAGCGATCGCCTTGCCGATCCCATTCGCTCCACCGGTGACAATGGCTGTTTTCTGTTCTATGCTCATGTGCAATCTCTTCTCCCTTCCTTTGCTCCGTTTGCTTTCGGATGGGATCCAACCGAAAGAGGTAGGCTTTATGCATGGCCTTCCCTCCTACGATAAGGAACGTTTGTTCTATTCATGACCATTTTATACCTTTCGTTCTCTTGATGCAAGAGAAAGGTGGATGAGGAAAGATACCGATTCATCCCCCACTTGCGCTCACGCATGGAAGTGAGGATTTTCTCGGCTCCAGATGTAAAAAAGACCGCCATTCGGCGGTCTTTTTTGGCATCTTACCGATAGGGGCCATACGAGATTGGAAAGCCAGGCGCATACGGGGTTCCTCCGCCATAATATGGAGGCAGCGGCGCAGCGGGATAGCCATAGCCATACGGCATCACCGGGGCATACAGCTGCGGCGCCATCGGTGGATAGTACAGCGGCGCATACGGATGTGCGCCAGGAACGAAACCTGGTGTCGCACCAGCAGCCATTCCAGACAGCGTGCCAGGAACGGCCACGGGAGCCGTGCTGCCAGCCGGGGGAACGTTTTCTGCATACGGGGCCGTCATGCCATACGGAATAGCGGCGTCATCAGGCGTCATCGGCGGCGTGTTTTCTTTCCCACCCATCGGCCAAACGGAAGCATGGGCCATATTCGGCCCGGCTCCTAAACCGAGCGGCGGCGCCGGCAGCATCATATCGGAGCTGTCCGGACTGTCTGGACTGTCAAGATGGACCGGACTGACAAGCGGCGCTGGCGGCGCAACCGGTGGACACCAATAGCCATAAGGCGCTGCCGGCGGATAATACGCCATCGGCATCACTTGAGTCGGCGTCGCTTCATTTGGTGTCGTTGCCGATAGCGGAGCCATCGGCGGCACGTTATTCTCCATCCATCCGGCTTCATTGTCATGGCCGGAAGAGGTTGAAAACGGACCATTCATATACGGATCCCAATGATTCATTGTTCTCTCCCTTTCTTGCTTATATTCTCGGGGCGCGTACCCACCCATATTGTATGTCAGAACAAGCAAAGGGTGTTTGCCCGGCCAAAATATAGGTATTTAACCCAACAGTCGTCTGTGATACGATAAATAACGGTGACGATGCCGAATCAACGCTTGGGGGGACATGCGATGGATGAAGCACTGGCGGCCAAGCAAATCGATGAATTGCGCAACGGAATCATCTCCGAACTGTTGGTGAAAAAAGAGGACTTCCCTGTTTTTCGTGCCGTGCTCGTCAAACAGCCCGACTTCAAACGATTTCGCGGCATCGCCCAGCGCGGCGGCCACGTTATTTACCACTATATGGATGCTCCACGCAGCTAAAAGCTCCTGTTCCCATGGCTTCACACCCGGCTTTCCGTCCTGGAAGCCGGGTGTTTTTGCTCGCGGAGAATTTTCCATCCCTCTCTATGAAACTAGTCATTTCAATGCCTCGCGCGTTTTTTCCATCATTTCGATAATGACTCATCGCGTGATCCTTGTTACTCTAGTAGCGAGTTTGCAAGACAAAAGGAGGGATGTGGATGAAACAAGCAAAAGCATGGGTGACGGCTATGTTGTGCGGCATATTTTTCTTTGCCGGCCATGCCGATGCGGCGATGATCCACACCGTCAAGCGCGGCGATACGCTTTGGAAAATCGCGAAACAATACGGTGTGCCGCTGAAACAACTGCAGCAGACAAACCGCAAAGGCGATTGGCTATATCCTGGTGAAAAACTCGTCATCCCTGATGCCGGCATCACGGCGGCGGAGAAAGATTTGCTCGCTCGCCTCGTCCATGCCGAGGCGAAAGGGGAACCGTACGCCGGGAAAGTGGCCGTGGCAACGGTCGTGCTCAACCGCGTCGACCATCCGGATTTTCCGGATACGATCCGCGCTGTCATTTATGAGCGCTCTGGCGGCCATTATGCATTCACGCCGGTCGCAAACGGATCGATCAACGAACCGGCCGACCGTGAATCATACCGCGCCGTTGAAGAAGCACTTGCTTTTCGCGGTTTAGGAAACGGCTCGCTCTATTTCTATAATCCGAAAACGGCGAAAAGCAAATGGCTGCGCTCGCGTCCAGTGACCGTCGTCATCGGCAACCACGTCTTCGCCAAGTAAAAGAAGGATAGGCTGCCTTAAAAGACCGTTTTCTCCTAAGCGAGGCGCCATATATGGTCTTTTGAGCATATTGGATGCATATATGCACCCATAAGGAAGGTGCCCAAACTCTTTTTCAGGGCACCTTTTTTAAATATTTAGGAAATAAATCTCTTTACTTGCGCATAAAAATAAGGCACACTAGTAAAAAAGCGCCTAATCCCCGCCGACCGGGGAGCGGCGACGGAATCAGGCAAGCCTCGATTCCCGCGGCCGTTCGCTTGAGCGGTCCGTCCATCATTTTGATTAAAGGAGAATGATGATGATCAAAAAAGCGAAAGTCGGAGATATTATCGAATTTAAAAATGGGCTGCGCGGCATTGTGGAGAAGGTGAATGAAAACTCCGTCATCGTGGATTTAACGTATATGGAAAACTACCGTGAACTCGATTTGCAAGAACGGACAGTCGTCAATCATAAAAACTATAAGATCATCGAATAAAAAAGAGGCTGCCAAGAGCCTCTTTTTTGTTTACGAAATGCGGGCGAGTTCATCACATTCATAGATATGGACGCCGCTCGTTGCTGACGCCGCCCGGTAAAACATCGCCAAAGCAAGCTGATGGGCGTCAACCGGCTTATACTTTTTCCATTTGCCGACGAACAAAAACGGAAGACGGCATAACAACCACCCGCCTAACGCTTCGCCAAGGCGGAACTCCCGGCGCTTGCCGACAAGCAGCGACGGACGAAAAATATGGAGCGACGGAATGGAAAGCCGCTGCAACGCCTCTTCCGTCTCTCCTTTGACTCGCTGGTAAAAAAACGGCGAGCACGGGTTGGCGCCGACCGAAGAGACGGTCAAAAAGCTTTTCGCACGGCACTTTTCCGCCAGCGCCGCGGCGCGCAGCGTATATTCATAGTCGACTTGAATGAACTGCTGCTTTGTTTTCGCCTTTTTGCGCGTCGTCCCTAGGCAGCAAAACACATCGTCCACATAAAAATATCGTTCGTACGATTCAAGCCGCGCAAAATCGACGACGACTTGCTGCAGCTTTTCATGTTCCACCGGCAGCGGAGTGCGGACGAAAATCGTCACACAGCGGTACAAATCCGACTGCAGCAACAGCTTCAGCAACTCTCCGCCGACCAAACCGCTCGCTCCAAGCAAAAGAGCTGTTCTTCGCTCCAACGCCAAAACCTCCAAGGCAAACATTCATTGTTCATTATATAGGAGTTGGAGCGAAAAAACTACCTCTTTTTTTATCTCTAGCGGTTGTCGACTTTTTCTGGATACAAGTCATGATTGAGCAGCCGGTATTCCGCCATTTTTTCGTATTTCGTCCCCGGGCGTCCCCAGTTGCAGTACGGATCGATGGAAATGCCGCCGCGCGGGGTGAATTTGCCCCACACTTCGATATAGCGCGGTTCCATAACTTTAATCAAATCGTTCATAATGATGTTGACGCAGTCTTCGTGAAAGTCGCCATGATTGCGGAAGCTGAACAAATACAGCTTCAACGATTTGCTTTCGACGCATTTTTTGTCCGGGATGTAGCTGATGTAAATCGTTGCGAAGTCCGGTTGTCCGGTTTTTGGACACAACGTCGTAAACTCCGGACAATTGAACTTCACGAAATAATCCCGGTCAGGATGTTTGTTGTCAAACACTTCAAGCAGATTGGGATTGTACGTAAACGAATACGTTGTCCCTTGATTGCCAAGCAGCGTCAAGTCTTTCAATTCTTCCTCTTTTCTTCCTGCCATTCGTTCATTCCTCCCTCATTATTCATTGCCGGGCGAATCGCCGCACCCCGCTTTACACGCCGCGCTTGTTTCCCCAAAGAAGCGTGTGCAGCTGCGGCAGGATGTGGACGTCTGCCAGCTCCTCCGAATCGGCGGCTTGTTCCACCAGCCATTCCAACCGACTGAAAAGCTTCGCACGGAGTGCATCCACATCCGAATCGGCCACATCGGCGTTTCCTGCCTGCAAATAAAACGGAACACTTGGGTAGCGGCAGTGCACCTCTTTCGCATACGCCAAATCGGCGTCATCAAAGACGACGACTTTCAAGCTGATGCGCCGCACTCGGCTTTGGTCAGCCTGCAACCGTTCAATGATTTGATCGAGCGCCGCCCAGTCGGTGTCCATCCCCGAGCTTGGCGGCTTCGGGGAAAGAGTGACGTCGTCAATGTCAAGCAGCCAATCCTGCCAACGGCTCCCTTGCGTTTCAACCGCGACCCGCATCCCTTTTTCATGAAGAAGCGCGATGAGCTCCCCAAGAGCCGCAATCAGAAGCGGGTTGCCGCCTGAAATCGTCACGTGGCGGAAGCGGCGGCCGCCAATGGCTTCAAGCCGCCGCCAAATTTCGTCTGCCGTCAGCTGCTCGATCTCGTCTTTTGCTGATCCGTCCCACGTAAACGCCGAATCGCACCAGCGGCAGCGGTAGTCGCAGCCGGCTGTGCGGACGAACATCGTCTTTTGGCCGATCACCATTCCCTCTCCTTGGATGGTCGGACCAAAAATCTCCAACACCGGAATCGTGCGCGCCATTACCGCTCCCCCGCTTTCGGACGGTAGACGACATAACTTGTCGGCGTTTCGCGGACAAACACTTGCAAACATTTCGGCTTGTGCGGCAGCGTATCCAAATAGCGCTGAATCGTTTCATAAATCGTGCGCGCCACCACTTCCGACGTCGGAAACCGATTCGGGTCATGACCGTCAAACCAATCGCTATGGTCGTTGAGCAGCGTATGGTCCAGCTTGCGATGAACGAGCTGTTTTAACGTTTGAAAATTGACTAAAAAACCGCTCTCATCGAGCTCATCGCCGGCGACCGTCACATTGACGATGTACGTGTGGCCGTGCACGTTTGCGCAACTCCCGGCCGCTTCGTGCGGGATGAAATGGGCGGCGGCGATGTGCATATCTTTGTTCAACTCATAGCGGTAATGATGCGCCACCTGCGGATAGAGCTGATGCATCATCGCGACTCCACCTCCGCTTTTTCCCGCAAATATTCATCCAACCCGCGCTTGCGCAGCGCACATGCTGGGCATTCGCCGCAGCCGTCGGCGATGATGCCGTTATAGCACGTCAGCGTCTTCGTGCGAATGAACTCGAGCGCCCCGAGCTCATCAGCGAGCTTCCACGTCTCCGCTTTCGTCAGCCACATGAGCGGCGTATGAATGACAAATTCGTAATCCATCGCTAAATTCAGCGTGACGTTCAATGATTTGATAAACACATCGCGGCAGTCCGGATAGCCGCTGAAATCTGTTTCGCACACTCCAGTCACAATATGGCGCGCGCCCCGCTGTTTGGCGAACACGGCAGCGAATGATAAAAACAATAAATTGCGTCCGTCCACAAACGTCGTCGGCAGCTCGCCTTTCTTTTGTTCAATGGCAATGTCGCGCCGCGTCAAGGCGTTCGGCGCCAACTGCCCGAGAAGCGACAAATCAAGCACTGTATGGCGGACGCCAAGCTCGTCAGCGATCGCTTGAGCGACGTCAATTTCCCGGCGATGGCGCTGGCCGTAGTCAAACGTCACCGCTTCCACTTCACCAAACTGTTTTTTCGCCCAAAACAAACACGTCGTGCTGTCTTGGCCGCCGCTAAAGACGACGACCGCCTTTTCTTCATTCATCTTCATCATGATCAACCTCCTTCTGAATCAGCAGAAGAAGAGGTTTCCAAAACAAAAAAGGCCATACCCCTAGGATACAGCCGTCCCTAGTTTTTTATAGAGGGTTTTGCTAGAAACCTCTCCCGTACAAGCGTACGGAATTGTGATTCTTCTGTTTTCTTTATTTACTATACCATACTTATGGCTTTTGTTGTAGCGCCTTTTTCACTTTTTCCGCCATCCATACGTACACATACAGGAGCGGAACATACACCGCGACAAGATAAAACCCTGCCTTCGCTGTCCATTGCATCAACTGCTCAATGTCTGTCTTCTCTTGGAAAAACAGCGTCCCGACAAACAAGCAAGCGAGCAACACTGGAAGCGAACGGCGCTGCTGAACAGCAAACAGCTGTTTGATCACGCGCGTCGCCGCCCAAATAGAGACCGCGATGATCGGTAACACAACGAGCACATAAATCGAGATGACAATATACTCCATCCGCTCGATAAACGGCACTTCCGGAATTTTGGCCAGCGTCAGCGTCGGCCATGTAATATGCTGGATTTGCTCTTTGTTATAAAACACGATGGAAATGAGGATCAAAACAAAATAAATGAACATCGTAAACGCGTTGGCCGCATGCGCCCACTTTTGCGAGGACGGAGCCTGTTTTAAAAACGGGTAATACATAAGCAGCATTTCAAACCCTAAATATTGCAGCACCATCTCTTTCGATGCTTTTGCCAATTGCCCAAACGAATGGTCGAACACCGGCAATAAGTTCCGGTATTGAGCATACTCAAGCGGAAAGAAAACCATCGGAAAAATCGTCAACAGCGGAATCACCACCCCCCAAACGCATAAGCCGACAACGACGCGAAACCCGCCGGAGACGGCGTAATACGTCATCAGCAAAAACATAAGGCTGAACTGCCACACCCCAATCAACGGGAACACCCATACTTTAATGATTTCAATGTATGATTGAAGCACCATAAACGCCGCCAACGCGTAGTAAAAAAGAAGTCCAAGGCTCAGCACCCCGCCGATCCACCGCCCGAAGTACTGTTCATGAAGCGACACGAGGTCTCCGCCTGATGGCAAATGCGACAGCAGCCGATACATGAGCCAAATCAACACGTGCGCCGACAGCCCGGCCATTAAGACTGCCATCCAGGCATCCTGCCCCGCCTCTTTCATCAGAGGACGCTGAAAATTGAGTGCCCCGACCCCAACTTGCGTAGCGTGAATGACAAAAAACACAAGAAACGGGGAGATGAGAAACCGTTCCTGAATGGCCTGCTTCATCCTAATCCCTCCTCATGTTCCCCGTCTTATTCGCCAATGCCGGTATGGACGATATCCACCGTGACGTGCGGGCGGATGTCTAGATCCGGGTATTCGCGGTAAAACGCGTCGGAATCCCAATGTCTTGTCACGCTGCGAACAAAATCGCCAATGCCGAGCGGGTCAATCCGTTTTTTCTGAAAATAGTGGAATAACCGGCGCATATTATGCTCCAATTCGTTTTGCATCTTTTTCTTCACATCAGCAAACAAATCACCTCCCGGCTGATCGAGCCATGACGGGTAATCCCTCACCGACGCATGGATATGGACGAACACGTCAAGCACATGGCGTCTTCCATCACGCTTCCATTCATATTTCGGCTTCGCCCATAAGTTTTGCAGCATCACCCGATCCTCCCCCTGTTTTCCGCGATTCCCAACCTTCAGCTGGTAGACGCCGTTTTTCGTTTCCCCGAGCAAAATTTTCATTAAAAACGAATCACGCAAACTTACATGCCCGACATATTGGTCATCGCGAAACAACGCGACCCCTTCAAGCTTGACGAAATCTCCTTTTTTCTCAAAATACGGCAAAAAAGGGTCGCTCCCCGGGGAAAAATAGCGATACAAAAACAAGTGCAAATTCGTTTTCGGCAAGTTCATCAACTGCTCGTTCTGCTCCACAAGATTCGGCAAATACAACGTATCGCTCAGCGTCGTTTTCGCCGTGATTTTCAGCAGCTCCTTCGCGCTTTCTTCCGCCACGCCAAGCAGCAAATGGCTGCCGACTTTGTTGTTGCGCGCGAGGCTGTGCGTAATTTGCGTCACCCCCCGCCGAGCAAACTCCTTGCCGAACAAAATCAAGCGCAGCTGCCCTTCCTCAACCGGCAGCGCGGATTTCGATGACAGGCGCGGAATCAAGTCGTAGACCGTCGGCGACGTCGTCGTCAGCATATTCGGCTTTGTCATCGGCCCTTGCTTGAACGTCGGGTACACCGCAGTGCCCGTGTAGCGGCCGTTCTCGAAATCATACCCCATCTGTTGAATAATTTGAATTTCGTCAATCGGCCGCGAACTGACGCAGCCGCCAAGCAACAGCAGCGCACCGACCCATGCGAGCCCACGCCTCATCATGATCCCCCTTACTCATCAATATCGCGTTTTTGCTTCGCCGCATTCGGATCGTAACGAAACCGCGACCGCGGACGAAGAAACATCGGCCGCTCCGCCGTTTCACTGTATGGCGAACGAATGAATGTATCGCGGAAGCTGCGAACACGAAATGGATAAAACGGCAGCAAATACGGATAACCAAACGACTGCAGCCGCCCTAAATGAATGAGCAGTCCACAGACAGCAAAGATGATGCCGATCCCGCCCCAACATGCAGCAAACAAAATAAACGGAAACCGAATGAACCGAATCGTGTTGGACATTTTGAAAATCGGCGTTGTAAACGAAGCGAGCGCCGCCAACGCGACGACAATCAACAAAATCGTACTCGTCAGCCCGGCATCAACGGTTGCTTGCCCGATGACAATCCCACCGACAATTCCGAGCGTTTGTGCGACTTTCGTCGGCAGCCGCGCCCCGGCCTCGCGCAACAGCTCAATCGTAATTTCCAAAAACAGCACCTCGAGCATCGGCGGAAATGGCACGTTCGAGCGGGAATAAATGATCGGGCCGAGCAAGTCTTCGGGAATCATTTCATAATGATACGTCAGCACCGCCACATAAATCGGCGACGCTAACACCGAGAACGCAACGCCGAAAAACCGGATGAGCCGGAAAAACGTGGCGAGCACCCATGGCAAATAATAGTCTTCCGGCGACGTAAAAAAATCGAAAAGAGCGGCGGGGCCAATCACGGCATACGGGGAGCCGTCGCAAAAAATGGCCACCTGCCCCGACACAAGCGCATAAATGGCCCGGTCGATCCGCTCGGTCGAGATAAAAAGAGGAAACGGTGTCCGCGAATTGTCCGCGAGCAGCTGATCCAAAATAGCGTTGTCAAACACGACGTCAAAATGAATGGACTCAAGCCGCTGCGTCACCGTTTGAATGACTTCCGGATTAACGACACCGTCGATGTAGGCGATGATCACTTTCGTTTTCGACATCGAACCGATCGACATTTCCCGAAACACAAGATTTGGCGTCACCACTTGCCGGCGGATGAGATGCAAGTTGACGCCGACATTTTCCACAAATCCGACTTTGGGCCCAACGACGCTGAATTCGTTTTCCGAATCATTGTTTTCCCGAAGCCCCAAATTTTCAGCCGCGGCGCCCATGAGCGCCGCTTTGTTCGGTTGCTCGCGGAATGTAACAGCGACAAACCCTTTCAGCACCTTCTCTTCAATCAGCGCCGTGTCTTCGCTCACTTCAATGCGCTGAATCGGCACGATTTGCTGCAAGTCTTCCAATCGGACGTTCGGATGCTGGGGAATGTCGTTTTGCAAATGGCAAAAAATCCGCTCTTGCAGCACTTGCGGATCAACGAGCGAATCGAAATAGTAAATCGACAGCTCCTTGCCTCCGACAACAAACGACACTTCGACAAAATCGCTCGATTGCCGAAGCTTTTCCCAAAGTTGCGAAAGATTCCTCTGTGCGGGGCGCTTTTTCTTTTTCTTCCAAAACGAGAACCAACCCACGATGATCCCCTCGCCTTTCCGTTTACGGCATAGTCTTCCAATCGATCGATATTTTTATGCATCCCCCTTTCATCCTATTGATTCGACAAAATCTTCTATATATTATTGAAAATAGACAAATAAAAAAAGGAGAATCGTCTATGAACAAATTGACGAAACGGCGCCGGGCAAAACAGGCGTTAAAAAAAGTAACAGCAACGGCGGAAGCACTGCGGCGGTCCATCGACCGAACGCGCCCGCTTGAAGAGCAGCTCGACCGCATCCGCGCCTTGTTGGATGAACAGCTTGGCCATGATGAATATTTTGTTCTTGTCGATGAAAACGGATACGGACTCGTTCATACGAACCGCCTCCGCGAGGGAAGGGTGTTTGCCGACCCGGTCGGGCTGGCTGCCGCCCGCACGAACGAGCCGCTCTTGCAAGTGTACGAACGCGATACAGGCGAAGTGTTGATTGACGCCAGCTGCCCGCTTTGGACGGAGCCGGGCGGAAGGCGGATCAATTTGCGGATGGGGCGGCTCATGCACCGTCCGTATTTGCAATGGGCGTTAGCAAGCATCGCCATCGCGCCCGCAGCCGTTGGGCTGGCCGCTTCCATCGCAGGGGCGCCGCCCGTTTTGGCCGCGCTGTGCGCCGCTGCGGTTGGGCTTGGGCTTGGCGCCGCCTGGCATCGGGCCATTGCCGCCCAGCTTCGCCATTGGTACAGCGTCACCCGCACTGTCTCCTCGGGTCAATTGCGGACAGAAGTGAAAACGACGGGAAAACGGGATGAATTTCATCAAATCGCCTACGAAATCAACAAAATGATTCTCGGCATCCGCACGATCATCAATGAGCTTGGCAAAGCGGCCAAAACGGTGCATGATGTCAGCCATGAGCAACAAATGGAAATGCGCCGCCTCTCTGAATCGTTTGACGAAATCGCCGCTGCTGTTGAAACGTTCCGCGAAGGGGCGAAACAACAAACGACCGCTGTCGAACAAGCGGGTGACGTCATCGGGCAGATGGTGGAACGCGTGCAACTCATGCGGGCCGCCGTTGAACGCGTCGTACGGCAAGCGGGCGACGCTTGGTCGTCAGCAGCAGAAGGCATCCGCCTCATTGAGGAAACGAAAACAAACATGGACGCGATGCAGCGCGGCATCGGCGAAATGACTGCCCTCATCGACAAAGCAGCCAATGAAGCAGCGCGCGTTCATGAGATGATCGCCGCCATTCGCACGATCGCCAAACAAACGAACTTGCTCGCCCTAAACGCCTCGATCGAAGCGGCGCGGGCCGGTGAAGCGGGCCGCGGTTTTTCGATCGTCGCCGAAGAAGTCCGAAAGCTCGCTGAAGATACAAACGCGTTCGCCGCTGAAATTTTTGCTTCGCTCGACGCCATGACGAACGCGCTCAAAGAAACGGTGCAAGCTGTACAAGGAAGCGGCCTCCGCGTTGAAACAACGAAAGACTCTCTTTGGAAAACAGGGGAAACGTTCACATCGTTTCAAGGCATGTTCGCCCAACTGAACGACTTGCTTCAGCAAAACGAAGCGTATGTTAACGCCATCACCGCCGATGGCGAGCAGCTCGGCGGACTGATGGAAGACGTACGCACCGTCGCCGCCGATTTTTCAAATATGGTGCAAGAAACGGCGGCGGGGCTTGAGCAACAGACGCTCGCCCTTCACCAGTTGGCGCGGGAAGCCGACACGTTGGCTGCAGCAGCGCGCGATTTAGAAAAAATGATCGCCCGCTTCCACTCATAACGAAACGAAGCCCTTTCGTCCCCCTTCACCAAAAAACTTTGGGGAACGAAAGGGCTCATTTACCGGCGCGGCAGCTGCCGGCGCCAAAGAAGCCACAACAGCACAAGACTCATATAACCAAACAGCGGATAGATGAATGACAGCAGCTCCCCGTAATGAAACGGGCTGACCGCCGCAAACAGCAAAACGAGCAGCACGCCCAGCCATTTCCCGCCAAGCGGCGCCCAAACGCGCACTTGGCGTGCAAGTCCAAACATGCCGCCGATGACCGATGTAAAAATTTCTCCGTAAATGACGACGACATAAAGCCAATACAACACAGTAAAAAACGTATGAACGACTTCGGCCATTGGAATATCATAATCGTCCTTGTGTGGAAACGACAGCAGCACCATATGGTTCAACAGCAGCAAAACCGTCAACACCATTCCGCCTAACATCGCTCCGCGCCTCACCGCTCGCTCATCGGTCGCTTCGCGGGCGATGGGGACAAGCACCGCTTGGGCCATCGCCAAGTTAAAGGCCGCATAGGAAAACGGGGACAACATCGCCTTGAGGGAATAGTCCACCGCAGCCATGTCCGGACGGCACAAATCGCCAGCCACGATTGTTTTCACAAAGGCGATGGCGCTGAACAGCACCATCATCGGCGCGACAAACACGTTGACGCCAAACAGCCCTTTGCGGTCAAACAACATGACAAGAAGCGCCAACCCGAGCGTCAGCGCGACGCCTGCCTGCCGTGTCCAGCCGAGCTGCTCTTCAAACACGGCACCCGCCCCGGCGATCATCACCGCCGTCACCCCCGCGATCATCGCCGTCATCACAAGCGTCACAAACGGACTCAACATTCTTCCGAACAAATAGCGATTCAATTCATCATAGGACGCGGCTCCAATGCGGCGCGCCATCACCATTAGGCGCGCGCCGCCCCATGTGAACAAAACGCCGCTGACCGCCACCCCGATCGTCCCAGCCATTCCGTAGCGGGTAAAAAATTCAATAATTTCCCTGCCAGTCGCAAATCCCGCTCCAATCACCGTGCCGACGTAAACAGCGGCGATTTGCCATGCTTCCGACCATTCCGCTTTCTTCTTCACTGACTGCCCTCTCCTTCTCCTTGTCCGTTGCTTTACTTCCATATATATGTCCGCAGCGGACAAGAAAGACGAGTAGAAAAAAAGGATGCCTCCCTCGGCATCCTTCGTTACTGAACCGTCACTTGTTCGACTTGATGTTCGTGCAGCCCGCCGCTTCCTTCGACGTGCACTTTCACCGAATACGTTCCTTTGTTGGCAAACGTGGCCATTGCTTCGTATTCGCCGTTTCCTTTTTCATCTGCATCCACAAATTCATGCTTATTGTCCGCCTGCCAAATCTCAAAGCGAACGGTGGCGTTCGTAAACGGCTTCCCATCTTTGGTGAGGTGAACGGTCAATGCCGCCGGTTTTCCGGCTTCGAACGAACGGGACGACAGCGAAATGGCGACGGCGCCATGATGATTTTCTTCAGCACTGCCTTGGGAATTTTCGCGCGCACCGTCGGCCGTCGCCGCCTGTTCCGGGTTGCCGGCGACAATATCTTTTTTCGGCATGTTATGCATATCGCGCGCCGTCACATGGGCGACGACCGAATATGTTCCCGCTTGGGTAAATGTTTTTTCCACCGAGTAGCGGCCATCGCCGTCATGCTTCGCTTCAAGCATTTCCCGCTCGCTGCTTCCGTGTTTCCATACTTCAAACTTGACTTCGCTCGCATCGTCCACTTTTTCACCGCCGTACGTCACGACGCAGGCGAGCTTGGTCGGTTTGTTCAAATCGATGTGATCCGGAACATCCATTTTCACTTCAAGCACGGCCGGCGTCTCGGCTTGCTTGTTGTGATTTGTACAAGCAGCCATGATCATCATCCCCAAAAGTACAACAGCAAACGCGAAACCAACATGTCTTCTCATCTTCACCTTTCTCCTTTTTCCTTCAAATTCATGATCATCGTCAGCACCAAAGACGGAGTCTTTTCCGCCTCTTTTTCTGTTTTTCACTTTATCATAGCTTTGCCGCACCTACATTAGTATTCACCATTTTTTCAAAAACATTTCATCGTTATCACAATTTTTTTGTACAAAACACTTGAAAGTCAAAAAAGGTCAAAGTATAATAAAGTCAGAAAGTCAAAGAAAGTCAAAGTCAAATCCCGAATAAGAGAAAAGGGGGTATGTCTCATGCTATGCCAAGCATGCCAACAACGTGAAGCAACAGTGTTTGTCAACTTGCAATGGAACGGGGAAAAACAACAACTTCACCTGTGCCATGAATGCTATGAAAAGCAAAAACAACAACTGTCCATTCCGATGAACTTCGGCTTTTCACCGTTTTCCTTTGATGACTTCTTTACTAGCCCGTTCACAGCCGCCAACGCCGGAATGAGCGCGCCGAAAACGATGGCGAAGCGCCCGCAAAGCCATGGCGGTGGATTTTTGGATCAATTCGGCCGCAACTTGACGCAAATGGCGAAAGCGGGCTTGATCGATCCGGTCATCGGCCGCGACAAAGAAATCGCCCGCGTGATCGAAATTTTAAACCGCCGCAACAAAAACAACCCGGTGTTGATCGGGGAGCCGGGTGTCGGGAAAACAGCCATCGTTGAAGGGCTCGCGCTGAAAATCGCCGAAGGGCAAGTGCCAGAAAAACTGTTGAACAAAGAAGTGTACTTGCTTGACGTCGCTTCGCTTGTTGCCAACACCGGCATCCGCGGCCAGTTTGAAGAGCGGATGAAACGGCTCATCGCCGAATTGCAAGAGCGGAAAAACATCATCTTGTTCATTGACGAAATCCACCTGCTCGTCGGCGCTGGCGCCGCTGAAGGCTCGATGGACGCCGGCAATATTTTAAAACCGGCGCTCGCCCGCGGGGAACTGCAAGTCGTTGGGGCGACGACACTCAAAGAATACCGGCAAATTGAAAAAGACGCGGCTCTTGAGCGCCGCTTCCAACCGGTCATCGTCCACGAGCCGACCGTTGAGGAAGCGATCGCCATCTTAAAAGGCATTCAGCCAAAATATGAACAATTCCATCATGTCCGCTATACGGACGAGGCGATCGAAGCGTGCGTGAAATTGTCGCACCGCTACATTCAAGACCGCTTCCTCCCGGACAAGGCGATCGACTTGTTGGATGAGGCCGGCTCGAAAGCGAACTTGCGCCTCGGCCCGACCGATGAAAAGCAACTGCAAGAGCGATTGATCCAAATCGCGAAAGAAAAAGAACAAGCGGCGAAAGAGGAAAACTATGAACTGGCGGCGAAACTGCGCGCTGAAGAGCTGAAGCTTGAGAAACAACTCGAGCAAGGCGTCACCCAAGAACGCCCAACAGTCGATGTGGCGGACATCGAGCAAATCATTGCCGAGAAAACCGGCATCCCGGTCGGCAAACTGCAAGCCGATGAAAAAGAAAAAATGAAACATCTCGAAGAAAACTTGGCGAAAAAAGTGATCGGCCAAGCGGAAGCGGTGAAAAAAGTCGCCAAGGCGATCCGCCGCAGCCGCGCCGGCTTGAAAGCGAAACACCGCCCGATCGGTTCGTTCTTGTTTGTCGGCCCGACCGGCGTCGGGAAAACGGAGCTCGCCAAAACGCTCGCTGAAGAGCTGTTTGGCACAAAAGACGCCATGATTCGCCTCGATATGAGCGAATACATGGAGAAACATTCGGTCTCGAAGCTGATCGGTTCGCCGCCGGGCTATGTCGGCTTTGAAGAAGCCGGCCAGCTGACAGAAAAAGTGCGCCGCAATCCGTACAGCATCATCTTGCTCGACGAGATTGAAAAAGCGCACCCGGATGTACAGCACATCTTCCTGCAAATTTTGGAAGACGGCCGCTTAACCGACAGCCAAGGCCGCACCGTCAGCTTCAAAGACACCGTCATCATCGCGACAAGCAACGCCGGTGTGACCGACAAAAAAATCACCGTCGGCTTTGAAAAAGAGGGCAACAGACAAACAAGCGTCCTTGACTCGCTCAGTGCCTACTTCAAGCCGGAATTTTTGAACCGCTTCGACGCCATCATCGAGTTTAAGCCGCTCGAAAAAGCGCACTTGCTTGAGATCGTCGACCTGATGCTCGCCGATGTCAAAGCGGCGATGCGCGAACAAGGCATTGAACTCGAGGTGACCGAAGCGGCGAAAGAAAAACTGGCCGAACTCGGCTACCATCCGGCCTTCGGCGCCCGCCCGCTCCGCCGCGTCATCCAAGAGCAAGTCGAAGACAACATCGCCGACTGCCTGCTTGACGCGGATCAATCGGTGCGTGCGATCCGTATCGATGTCAAGGACAATGCCATTGTGGCGGAAATCGCCTAATTGTGGCTTAACGACCAACGCGCACACCTATATCATCCATCACCCGAATGACTCGAACATCGCCCCATCCCGTTTTCGGGGTGAGGAAGTGTTTTAGGGAAGAGCAGCAAAAAGAGCCGCCCCGAAGTTTGTATGTAAGGAGGAAATGAATCAATCAGCCCCTGCTTCTTTCGCTCAGAGGGATTGGCGCATCATCGCCATCCCTTTTTCTTTTTCCATCTTTTCGCCAAGAACAATAAGATTTTGCTATAATGAAGAAAAACGCAAGGGGGCATCGCGATTGCCAAACGAAATGGAGACGATCATCATTCAGACGCTCCGCCCGGCTCTTCACCCGTTCGTCATCTACCTGTTCGGTTCAGCCGCCCGTGGGACGCTGCGCCCAGACAGCGATGTCGACATCGCCTTTGTCAGCGACGGCGAACCGCATGATCCGTATGAGCTGTTTCGGCTCGCCGGGGAGTTGGCTGACAAGTTAGGGCGAGATGTCGATCTTGTCGATTTGCGCCAAGCCAGCACCGTGTTTCAAGCGCAAGTCGTCTCGACGGGAAAAGCCATTGATTGCCGCGACGAGCGGAAACGGGCTGAGTTCGAAATGAAAACATTGAAAATGTATGTGAAACTAAACGAAGAGAGAGCACCGGTGTTAAAACAAATTACGGAAAGCGGGAGCATATATGAAAAGTGATGTCATTTTAAACAAGATCAGCGTGATCGAACGCTGCCTGAAACGAATTCGTGAAGAATATAACGGCGATCCAAAAAATTTACAAAATTACACAAAACAAGATTCGATCGTTCTGAATTTACAGCGGGCGTGCGAGGCATGCATCGATTTGGCCATGCATATTGTGGCCGAGCAGAAATTCGGATTGCCGCAGCATAGCCGCGATGCATTCGCTCTCCTCGAAGAACATGGGGTCATCTCCCCTTCCATAAGCAAAAAGATGAAGGCGATGGTCGGATTCCGCAACATCGCCGTTCACGACTATCAACAACTGAACCTTGGCATCTTGCAAGCCATCGTCGAACACCATCTTGATGATTTCAAACAATTTACGAAAGCCATCCTCGATTATGCTAAGAAAAACAGCTAGGCCGGCTTCAGTGCGGAAGCCGGCCGGTTAGCGCCGCAGACCGTTCATCAACACGTGAATCGTCCGCTCCATCTCCGCCTCATCGTCCCAATGGTGGTCAGGCAAAAGGAGAAAGCGGGCGGCCAAAAAGCCGGCGAGCGATGTGATCGTCAGGCGGATGACGGAATCGACCGGCAGCTCGGCCAACTCACCTTTTTCTTGAAAATGGCGGACAATGCGGGCGAATTTTGGATACACGTGCTCGGTAAACACGCGTTGAAAGCACTGTTTAATCTCGGAATGAAAGGCAACCTCCTGCCAAAGCACGCGAATCGCTGGCAAATACTTTTTCACAAAGGCGTAGCGATTGGAAAACACCGCGCGCAAAAACTGTTCGTACGTCTCATATTCGTTGTCAAACACTTCACGGACAAACTCTTTCGCCAAAAACGGGGCGACGGACTGAAACAATGTCGGCGTGACGATCGCCAACAATAAGTCTTTTTTCGTCTTATAGTGGCGGAAGATCGTGCCTTCCGCCACCCCGGCCTTTTTGGCGATTTCACTCGTGGAAGTCGCCGCATAGCCTTTTTCGGCAAACATTTCCACTGCGGCTTCCAAAATTTTCAGCTGCTTTTCACTGAACTGCTCTTCCTTGCCGCCGATTTGCAGCAGCTCTTGAATCCATGGATGCTCACTCATGACTCTACTCCTTACAGCTTGCGGTATTTTTTCAGCGCTACTACATTTAATAGCATAAACAGCAACGTAAAGCCAAGCAGCACGTACACATCCACGGCGATGGCGCCAAAGCCCTCTCCCCGCACCATAATATCGCGCAGCGCATCCGCCCCGTAGGTGAGCGGCATGATGACGCTCAGCGAGCGAAGCCATTCTTCCATCGTGTCAAGATTGAACAAGCCGGAGAAAAACACTTGCGGCACGACGACAAGCGGGATAAACTGCACCATTTGCAGCTCGTTGTTGGCGAACGCCGACAGCAGCATCCCAAGCGCCAGCGCTGTCATCGCCAGCAAAAACGTAATGAGCAGCACATACCAAAACGAACCTTCCATCATCATGTCCAACACATCAATGGCAAACCATGAAATTAAGCTCGCTTGAATCGTGGTAAACAATCCGAACCCGATCATGTAGCCAACGCCCATTTCCCAGCGCCGAATTCACTCGCTTGATCAATGCCGGCGATCATGCGCACCAACGTCGTCTTGCCCGCCCCCGACGGGCCGAGCAGGCCGAATATTTCCCCCGTCTGGACTTCCAACGACACATCGTCGATGACTACTTTTTTTCCAAACCGCTTGGAAACACGCTCGACTTGAATAGGTGGATGAGTGCGCATTGTTCATTCCCCCTTTACACCTCATCATGACGTCACCAGTTTGCCGGATTCCTCCGATTCCTGAACCATACGTTTCTTGAATGCCGAAACGATGACGAGAACAACCCCGACAAACGCCAGCCAACATAAGACGGAAACGGGTTCGTTCCATTGAAATGTCGGATCAAAGAAAAAGAGTTCCCGAAGCCCCTCGACCATGAAGCGCTGCGGCAGCCATGAATAAACCCAATCGCGGTAAAATGATGTCATCAATTCCGGCGCCATGGGAAGCAGTGGAGCGCCGAAGAACAAAAGAAGAATAAAAATCAGGATCCCTTTTAACCCAATCCAAGCGAACACGGCGCTTTCAATGGCAAAAAAGCTAAAAAAGGCAAGGGAAACAAACAGCGCCATATCTATAAATGAAGGGATATGAAATCCGATCGCATCCGCCATCCCGATAAGTCCAAATCCTGCGATCAGCGCCAGCAGCAGCCCAACAACCGTTTTCATCACCTGTGCAGCTAGCTTCTCGCGTCGATGGGCAAACGCGCGTCGATCCATCGCTAAATGTAGCAGCGCCGCTGCAGCGAGGCTTGCCATCCAAATCGGCTGAACGAACGAAACAGGCGCATTGCCGTTGGCGCTGTGTGTGCCGACCGCGTGAATGACGGCCGTCTCTTTCTCAACAGGCGAGGCGAGAAGAGCAGCCTGTTCAACCGTCACCATTCCCCCTTTTTTAGACATCGCTTGCAACAATTGTTGGCGCACGTTGGCATTGATATGGTCCGCCGCTTGATTCAAGATTTGCTGCACGATGGCAGACGCTGCGGCATTCATTCCTTGATTGACGACGATTTTCACTTTTGGGGCAGAAGGACGGGGCGTCTGCAGGGACGCTACTTTCTTGCTGAAATCTTTTGGAATGATGAGAGCGCCATAATAGTGTTGCTTATCCATTCCTTTTTTCGCTTTGTTCTCGCTGTCAACTTGCATCCAATCAATTGGGGGTTGATCCTTTCCAGCTGCATTCGATTTCGCCATGTTTTGGATGGCTTGTTCAATGTTCTTCCCCATGTTGATCGGGGGCTGATTCGGCAATTGCACCCCTTCGTCCTCGTTGACAAACGCAACGGGAAGCTTTTGCGGCTTCGGATGCACGGTTGGAACAAGAACAAGAGAGAAAATCAATACTACAATGGCCACCATGACAGGCGACAAGGCCACCCACTTACTTCTCAAAATGCTCATGCACCTTTCCTCCTTCTTGAAATAAAATAGTGAGTAATCACTCACAAAAAGTATAAAACAGGACAAACGTGTTTTTAAAGTGAGTAATCACTCGCAAAACAAATTTTTTGAGCTGCCGAACTGTCGGCAGCCCCTTCCTAGTTCATCGTTTGAATGTCTTGCCAGCCGTAGCACCACTCCGATAACACTGTTCCGCCGATTTCCACCCTTTCCTCGGCCAGTTTTTCACCGCCAAGCCGTTCGTAAAAACCGCGCGACGGATTGGCGGCAAGCACCCAGACGACGAGCGAATGAATGCCTTTTTGCGCCAAGTCGCGGGCCAAGGCTTGCACAAGCCGCCGTCCCCATCCTTTTCCTTGGGCCTCTTTGAGCAAATACACCGCGTACAGCTCCCCGTCATACTTCGCTATCGGACCGTCGGATGCTCGATTTCGTCCGCCGGAGACGAATCCAACGACGCGTCCGTTTTCCTCGGCGACAAACACGGAATGGTCCGATTGGCTGAGCACCTTCTCCCATAACGTTTGTTTTTCTCCCACTGCCAACGTCTCCAAGTACGCGTCCGGCACGATGCCGCTGTACGTCGTCTTCCAACTTTCGACGTGGACCGAAGCGATGGCCAGTGCGTCGACCCATGTGGCTTTACGGATCATCGTTTTCCCCCTTTTCCCCAGTTTGATAGAAGTTTTCAAATTGAACGCTCTCCCACCTACGCTTGAGCTTTGAGGTGAGAGATTGTTGGAAACACCCGCCCCACAGCAGGCTGTCAACCAAGCCATCCCCGCCCAACACGTGGAAGTGGGGGTCTTCTCGGCGCGAGATGATAAAGAAAAGCAGGGCGGTGCTGTTCCCGCCCGCCTTCTTTGCTTCTTTTTACAAGGCTTTGTCATCGACGCTGTCCAACCACCGCTCGATATGGCCGACGACCGAAGCGACCGCCCCGTCAGCAAACGGCGACTTTAGGTTGGCGCTTTTGACGAGCTCAGTAAACGGCCGGCTGCCGCCCAATCGGCAAAGCGCCACATAGTCGCGCCAGGCTGATTCCCGGTCTTCCTGCGCCCGCTTCCAAAACTGGAACGCGCACACTTGCGCCAATGTATAATCAATGTAATAAAACGGATCGGTGTAAATATGCCCTTGCCGCTGCCAAAACCCGCCGCGCTCAAGGTAGTCATGGCCGGCATAGTCTCTTGTCGGCAAATACGCTTTTTCGATGCTGCGCCAGACACTCTTCCGCTCCGCTGGCGTCATATCCGGGTTCTCGTAGACCGCGTGCTGAAATTCATCGACCGCCACGCCGTACGGCAAAAACAAGAGCGCGTCGCTCAAATGGGCGAACCGGTATTTGTCGGCGTCGTCGGCGAAAAACAGCTCCATCCACGGCCAGGTGAAAAACTCCATGCTCATCGAATGGATTTCACACGCCTCAAGCGTCGGCCAGTTGTATTCCGGAATGTCGTAATGACGGCTTTCATACACTTGGAACGCATGTCCGGCTTCATGGGTCAATACGTCAATGTCGCCGGATGTGCCGGTAAAGTTCGAGAAAATAAACGGCGCCTTGTAATCATCGATATACGTGCAATAGCCGCCGCCCGCCTTCCCTTTTTTGGCGACGAGGTCCATCAATTCGTGTTCGACCATATAGCGGAAAAACTCGCCGGTTTCCGGCGACAGCTCTTCATACATGCGCCGGCCGTTGTCAACAATCCAAGCGGCGTCCCCTTTTGGCGCCGGGTTGCCGGTTGGAAACATAAACGGTTCGTCGTAATAGTAGAGCTTCTCGACCTTGATGCGCTGCCGCTGGCGCTCGCGCAGCTTGGACGCGAGCGGGACGATGTGCGTTTTTACCTGCTGGCGATAGCCTGCAACCATGTCGGCATTGTAATCGGTCCGTCCTAAACGGGCATAGCCGAGCTCAACAAAGTTTTGGAACCCAAGCTTCCGGGCGATCGCTGTGCGGACGTGGACGAGCTCATCATACAGCTCATCGAGCTCTTTTTCGTGGTCCGTGAAAAACGAAAACCGCGCTTCGCTCGCCCGTTGGCGCATCGTGCGGTCCGGCGACTCGACAAACGGCTGCAGCTGGGCGAGCGTCCGCTCCTCTCCTTCAAACATGATTTTCGCCGATGCAATGAGCTTCGTATATTCGCTGGCCAGCTTGTTTTCTTTTTGCAAGTCTTCGACAACCGCCGGCGCGTATGTTTTCAGTTGCGTTTCCGCCAACGCAAACAGCTGTTTTCCCCACACTTGTTCCAATTCAGCGCGGAACGGCGAGGAAACAAGCGCGCGGTAATAATCGTTGACGAGCCCCTTGACGACCGGCTCGGTTTCATCGAAAAAGTCCTGTTCTTGTTTATAAAATTCATCGTTTGTATCAATCGTATGGCGGATGTGGCAAAGGTTCGCCATCGTGCTGTAGCGGCGGCGCAGTGCATTGATCCGCTTCATCGCCTCGTGCTGCAAGGCGGCGCTCCCGGCACGGCGGAACGAATCAAGCGCTTCTTGAAACGATGCTTGCAATTGAGCGATGTCCGGCCGCTCGTAACGAAATTCGGAAAACTTCATGCTCTGTCCCTTCTTTCCTTTCATTTTTACATTTTTTCATCACTCAGCCGACCTACTGTTTATTCGCCATGAATCCTCAAAATCCTTCTCGATTTCCTATTCTCTGGGTTCATCACCACAAATTATACTAATCATTTCACTCATATTTCGCAACCTTTGCATAATATATAAAAAACCACCCATATATGCGCATAAAAAGGCTCTTCACCAAAATTTTGCGCTTTCTCTTTTCCATCGGTCCATCAGGCGCGTTGGAAATCTTTATCTGAGAGAGCGTGCAAACGTTCCGAAAGAATGTGCAAAATCTGGAACAATTGGAGGCTTGGATTCATCGTTATTCGTTTTGTTCTTGTTCAGTTGTGCGAGCCATCGCAAAATCACTCGTCAAACGAACAGACGAAATCATATCATGCATTTTATCGTCTTATTCGAATGGGAAAATGGAGGAAACGAATAACAAGATTAAGCGGATCAAACGTCGGGGATACGGATACAGAAATATCCAACGTTTTGCATTTCGGGTTCGGTTAGAAACAGCTAACATACTTTAATGGCTAGTGCAAGTACATCTTTTAGTTTTTAGTGATGAACCATTCTCTGAACAAATTTCCATTTTATTTCCTCATAGAAAAAGAAGGCAACTATCATGATCTTGATCTTCGCAACCATTTCTATTTTTCAAAAACAAATCATATTCCCATTCGCGCCCTCTTCCCCCTAGAAATAGCGGCCATGGATTGGGAATCTCGTCCCATCTTCTGTATTTCCCAAAAACATATTGACGATTTTTGTCGAATCAGGTAAGATAGTGTCGGCAACCATATACCCCCTCTCCACTTCAATGGGATAGAGGTTGCGGTGAACAAAAGTAGCGCTGCCGAGGCTCGGAGCGGTCCATGACGCAGCGGGAAAGGGTTCACCGCCGAAGTTTGCGGCGCGCTCCGGCGGCGCAAGCTGGGCCTGCGGCCGAACAGGCGCAGGACTGCCATCGCCCTTGGGCGATGGAGCGCTATCGCCATTCAGTTGGATGCGAATCGATCATGCACCCGCTGAAAAGGCGCGGGTGCTTTCTTTTTTCGAAAGGAGCGTTTTGACCTTGGATCAGCAACGAAAACTTGGCATTTGGGTGTTAACCGCGCTTGTCGTGGGCAATATGGTCGGATCCGGCATTTTTATGCTGCCGCGCTCGTTGGCGGAGGCGGCGAGCCCCATCGGCGTCATGTTCGCCTGGCTGCTGACCGGAGCCGGTGTCCTCATGACGGCGCTTGTGTTTGGCAACTTGGCAATCCGCAAGCCCGACTTAGGCGGCGGTCCGCAAATTTACGCGAAGGAGCTGTTTCCGAAAGGTTCGAACTTGTCGATTTTATCCGGCTTTATGTCATCATGGGGCTACTGGGTCGGCAACTTTGCCGGCAACGTCGCGATCATTACAACATTTGCAAGCTACTTGTCGACGTTTTTCCCGGTGCTGACAAGCGGCCAAACGGTGTTCACCGCCGGGTCGTTCACCTTGAAGCTTGGGAACTTGTTGACGTTTCTCGTCTGCACGGCGCTCCTTTGGGGGATGCATATCATCATTTTGCGCGGTGTAGAAGGCGCTGGCAAGCTGAATTTTGTCGCCACCGCGGCCAAAGTGCTTGGCTTTTTCCTATTTATCGTCATCGCCTTGTTTGCCTTTGACAAAGCGGTCATCGGCCCGCTTGATGCCCCTCGCTATGACGGGAACGGACAGCCGATCGGTTTGCTTGGACAAATCAACAACGCCGCTTTATCGACACTCTGGGCGTTTGTCGGCGTTGAATCGGCGATGGTGTTCGCTTCCCGCGCGCGCAAACAAGCGGACGTAAAACGGGCGACGATCGCCGGCCTGCTCATCGCCTTAGCCATTTACATCGGCATCAGCTTTTTGGTGATGGGCGTCTTGCCGCAACGCGAACTGATTCAATCGGAAAAACCGCTCGTGGACGCCATCAATGCCATCGTCGGACCGGCGGGCGGCTACGTGTTGGCTGGCCTTGGGCTGATCAGCTTGCTTGGCTCGACGCTCGGCTGGATCTTGTTGAGCGCCGAAGTGCCGTACCAGGCGGCGAAACAAGGGATGTTTTTGCCGGTTTTTTTGAAGGAAAACAGAAAAGGGGCACCGAGCTTCTCGCTCACATTGTCAAACGCGCTGGCGCAATTGTTCATTTTCTCGACCATTTCCAACTCGATGGCAACAGCGTTTGACTTCGTCATTTACATCGCCACGCTCGCTTATCTCGTTCCATATTTGATTGCTTCCGTCTTCCAGCTGAAGCTCACGCTCACGGGGGAAACGTATGCGGCAGGACGGGAGCGGCTCGCTGACGGCATCGTTGCGGCGCTGGCAACATTGTATTCCGTCTGGGTCGTCATCGCCGGGACGGCGGATATGAAAACGTTCCTGCTGGGCGTTGCCTTGCTGGCAAGCGGCGTGATCTTCTACCCGCAGGTGAAAAAGGCAGCGCAGCAGGCAAATGAAAAACAAAAACTGTCGGCATAGCTAAAAAAC
Organism: Geobacillus sp. PLS 41; assembly: GCF_056494105.1. Lineage (NCBI taxonomy): Bacteria > Bacillati > Bacillota > Bacilli > Caryophanales > Anoxybacillaceae > Geobacillus > Geobacillus sp. PLS 41. The sequence goes on from NZ_CM151395.1 coordinate 3,090,565, forward strand.
GGACGCCTATCGTTTGGGCGTTCGTTTTTTTCTGTTTTGGGGCAGGATCTTTTCTTTCGTAAGACGAAATATACAAGATGGTTCCATTTTTGAAGGAAAGAGAGGTCTTGCTGATGAACAACAACGAGCACCTGACGAAACGCCGCGGCATGACGGCGGAAGATTTGCTTCGCCTCCGCTCGGTGCGCGACCCGCACTACGCGCCGGACGGAACGCGCGTCGTGTTTGTGGAAAAATCGATCGACGAAGAAAACCAATACCGCTCCCATCTATCTATGTGGACGGAAGACGGCGCCGTCCGTCCATGGACGTTCGGGCGCTGTCGCGACACGAAGCCGCGCTTTTCCCCGGACGGCGAAACGATCGCCTTTTTGTCTGACCGCTCGGGGCGTGTGCAGCTTTGGCTGCTGCCTGCCAATGGCGGCGAAGCGCGCCAGCTGACGTTTTTCAAAAACGGCGTGCGCGATTACGTCTGGTCGCCGGATGGAACGTTTCTCATCGCCCTAACGACGCTTGGCGATGATGAAACGATTGAAGACCGCGAAGAACCGGAAAAGGCAGAAGTGAAGCGAACCGACCTGAAACCGCGCGTTGTCGAGCGGCTGTATTACAAATCGGATGCGGCTGGTTTTCTTGACGGCAAACGGGCGGTGCTCGCGCGCATCGATGTGCTGTCAGGAAAAATCGAAGCGTTGACGGGCCGCGAGGAAGAAATCGGTTCGTTTGCCGTTTCGCCAAACGGACGGACGCTCGCCTTTGTCGCCAACCGAAACGAGGATCCGGACACCACCTTTACCCGCGACATCATTTTGCTCGATCTCGAGAAAAAAACAGAAACGAACTTGACGAACGGCTGCGGCGCGTTCGCTTCACTCGCCTGGTCGCCGGACGGAATGAAGCTCGCGGCCATCGGCCATGATTTGGCTTATCTTGGGGCGACGCTTCACCAGCTTTACGTCTTTGAGCCGGAACGTGGAACGAAGCGGGTGTTGACCGCCGACTGGGACGTCCATCTCGGTGACACCATGGTCGGCGACATGCACGCTGATGCGAAAGGCCCGGGCCCGATTTGGGCGAGCGACGGAAGCGGCCTGTATGTCACCGCCTCAGAGCGCGGACGCGTCAAGGCATATTTCGTCTCGCTCGCCGGCCCGATCGTTCCAGTGGTCGAAGGAGATTTTCATCTATACGGATTCACCGTCCATCCGAATGGACGGCAAGCCGTCGCCGCCATCAGCTCGCCTACGTCCGTTGGCGATTTATATGCGGTCTCGCTTGCCGATGGAACGAAAACACGGCTTACGCGTGCCAATGAAGCGCTTGAACATGAAGTGGCCTTCGCCGCTGCCGAACCGTTTACGTATCGATCGGCGGACGGTTTGGAGATTCAAGGCTGGATCGTCAACTACCCCCACTTAGCTAACGCTTGAAGTGGGGGCTTGCAACTCCCCAGAAGTACAAGCGGACTTCGTCCTCCTTCCTTGACTTGGGGTTGCATCAGGGCAGGTTGACAACTACCCAACGACGCAGGTCATGCCTGCATCGTTACCGATTCTCTCGGTGTGTCTGTTGGCAGTACTTGGCTTCCACACACAACAGACGGATCTACGCTCGATGTTTTACGGTTACAACGTTTCCTGTAACCAACTCCATACATCGAGTAGCAGTTATTGGAGTGCCTTTATTAAACGGTTTTCTCCACGCCTTTATTATATCATACACAAAAGAAAAGGGGAACGCGCATTCCTCTCCCACTTACTCCCTTTGGTCGTTGAAGTGGGAGTCTCCTGCGCGAAATAGGATGAAACCGCCTGAGCTTGACGAAGGGGAAAAGGCGCCGCTTGTCGTCGAAATTCACGGCGGGCCGCATGCGATGTATGGATTTACGTTTTTCCATGAATTGCAGCTGCTCGCTTCATCCGGTTATGCCGTGCTGTTTACGAACCCGCGCGGCAGCCACGGATACGGCCAGTCGTTTGTCAATGCGGTGCGCGGCGACTATGGCGGCATGGATTATGAAGACATTATGGCTGGCGTCGACGCCGCCATCAGCAAGTTCGACTTTATTGACAAAGAACGGCTTGGCGTCACCGGCGGCAGCTACGGCGGATTTATGACGAACTGGATCGTTGGGCATACCGACCGATTCAAAGCGGCTGTCACTCAACCCCGAGTTCGACAGTTTTGAGGCCATTTTAGGCAAATGCAAATGGTCAAAATGCTGTAATATCAAGGATTTCACGATGTGAATCCTAGAAAAAAACGCTGAATTTCATAGGCACACGACTTGACAAATTAACCTTTTAAAATAGCCAAATATCGTTTATAATATAGGCATGTACATGCGGAAAGTAACACGCAAAAATAAAGATGGAACGATCGTGGCGTATCTCCAGCTTGCTCATAATGAATGGGATCCAAAGGCCAAATAGGCGAAAGCGAAGGTGATGGATTCGTTCGGTCGCGAAGATGAAGTGGATCGCGCCGTCTTGGAGCGTCTGGCCAAAAGCATTTCGCGATCCTTTCTCCTGACTCATGAATCGTGGCCGAAAGTAAGGGACGAATGCGAGCGTCTTATGCTTGGACATTTTTCTTCAAAAACGGAGACCTTGATCAACGAACCGAGCTGACGGCCAAACAAGCGCAACTCTTTGCGGCTCTAGGGCTGGAACCTCCTCCGAAGATCCTAGGCATCCATCATCGCCCCTAGATACACGCCCGAAGTGTGCTCAAATGCCTCCCGTCCCTTTTGTATCAAGGGTCGAGAGGCATTTTGTTTGCCTAGTCACTGTCGAACTCGGGTCAACGTTCGATTTCCAACTGGCTCAGCTTCTCTGGCGTGAGCGACATCGGCTACTTTTTCACGAAATGGGAAGTCGGCTGCGACGTTTGGGAAGACGCTGAGCGGCTTTGGCATCATTCGCCGCTCAAATACGTCAAACACATGCGCACACCGCTGTTGATTTTGCACAGCGAACGCGATTACCGCTGCCCGATTGAGCAGGCGGAGCAGCTGTTTGTCGCCTTAAAGCAGCTCGGGCGGGAAACAAAGCTCGTCCGCTTTCCGGACGCCAACCACGATTTGTCGCGCACCGGCAACCCTGCTCTTCGGCTTGAGCGTCTTCGCCATATCGTCGACTGGTTTGACCGCTATTTGAAAGGAGCATCGCATTAATCCGAAAGGAGAAACACCATGCACGCACTCGTCATCGGTGGGACAGGCATGTTAACCGACGTGTCGCTTTGGCTCGTGCGAGAAGGGTACCATGTATCCATCGTCGCCCGGAACAGGGAACGGATGGAACGGCTCATCGCCCGCGCCGCACATCTGGAGGCCATTACCCCGCTTTTGGTCGATTATCGCGATCATGATGTACTATGTTCCTTGATTCACCAAACAATCAATGAAAACAGAGCCTTCGACCTTGTTGTCGCATGGGTGCACAGCGACGGGAAACAGGCGTTTCCGGCCATCATCCGGGAAAATAGCAGACATCCCGGTCCTTGGCGTCTGTTCCACGTGCTCGGCAGCCGGGCCCATCCGGCCGAGGCAAAGCGGGAACTCCGTTTGTCTTCCGCTTGCCTGTACCGGCAAATTCAGCTTGGCTTCGTGATCGAAGAGCACAGCACGCGTTGGCTCACCCATCAAGAAATCAGCAGCGGCGTCATTGACGCCATTCGGCGTGATGCGCCGTTTCATCTTGTCGGCACACTAGCATCAGAGAAGAAGCGGCCGCATTAATGGGAAGCGCCCTCTCGTTTGTACCGAGAGGGCGCTTTGTCCGCCTTTGGCGCGGATGGTTTCACGATGGAAGCAGTTCGACATAATCGCCCGTTTTCAAGCCGGCCGCGTTCGCTTCATCGGTGTCAATGTGCATATCTAATGCAAAATCTTCGCTGACGCGGACGATCACTTCGTCAAAAATGAGCGCCCGCTCCCCTTGCGTTTTCACTTTCACAACTTGTTTATCGCGGACGCCAAACGTCTCGGCATCTTTCGGCGTCATATGAATGTGGCGCTTGGCAATGATCACCCCTTTGTCGACGGTCACCGTCCCCTTCGGTCCGTGAATCGTAATGCCTGGCGTTCCGTCAATATCGCCGGATAAGCGGATCGGGGGCGCGACGCCGAGCTTGAAGCTGTCGGTTTTCGAAATTTCAAGCTGGGTGAGCGAACGGACCGGTCCGAGGACGCGGACGTTTTCAATTTTCCCTTTCGGCCCTTCGACCGTCACCGTTTCCTTGGCGGCGAACTGGCCAGGCTGCGACAACGGCTTGAGCACCGTCAGCTCGGCGCCTTCGCCAAACAGCGCCGCCATGTGTTCTTTTGATAAATGAATGTGGCGATTCGATACCCCTACTGGAACCATCAATGGTGATCTCTCCTTTTTTGCTGGCTATGGTATGTTCTTTATATAACGTATCCATTTCCGGCAAAATTAAAGAGGCCGACCTCGCGTCAGCCCCTTGTTTTTGCCCCATATCCTAATTTTTTCAGCAGCGCAATCGCCTGCTCTTTTTCTGCCGCCGTCAGCGCCGAAACCGTTTCGTGAATTTTTTCCGCATGCTCGGGAAATACGCGTTCAATAAACCGCCGCCCCTCTTCTGTAATGGACGCGTACGTGACGCGCCGGTCCTTTTCGCAGGCGCGGCGGACGATCAATCCTTTGTTTTCCAGTTTGTCAATGACGTAGGTGATGCTCCCGCTCGCCAGCAAAATTTTTTCGCCAATTTGCTGGAGCGGCTGATCCCCTTTATGGTATAACAATTCTAACACGGCAAATTCGGTCGGATTGACCCCGAATGAGTGGATTGATTTGTTCACTTGGTCGCTTACGGCGCGGTAAGCCCGCGACAATACGATAAACAACTTTAGCGATTGCTCGAGTTCTTGCTCTTTTTGTTCCATGCCATCCAACCCTTTGCATTTAACCATTTCTTACTTGCATTATACTTGAACAGCAAACAGGCAGGCAACCGTTTTTGCCAGGCGCTGGTCCATTTTTCTCGCCAGCGGCCGTTCCTTTCGCTATGATAATTTTGTTATAGGGCAGCGCTTGGGCGATTGTCACATTTGTGGAAACGGCGCATATGAAAAAATAAAGGCTGATGAAGGGGGAATTGGATGAACGGGGTATTGACCGGCAGTGTGCTGTCCGCCTTATCGACCGGACTTGGCGCTGTGCCGATTTTGTTTATGGCCAAATCGCTCACCCACCGCTGGCGCGATGTGCTCCTCGCGTTTTCAGCCGGCATTATGATGGCGGCCTCGATGACAAGTCTTATTCCCGAGGCCCTGCGGTCCGGCGGTTTTGAGGCGCTCGCCATCGGATTGGCGGCGGGGGTGCTCGTGTTAACGTTGCTTGAGATGACCGTCCCCCATATCGACTTGGAGCATACGAAAAGCGGCTTGCAATTCGACGAAAAGGCGATGCTCATCATCGCCGCCATTGCGATGCACAATCTCCCCGAAGGGCTGTCAGTCGGGGTGAGCTACGCCTCAGACGGCGCTTCGCAAATCGGCAATTTGATCGCATTGGCCATCGGCTTGCAAAACGCGCCGGAAGGATTTTTGGTCGCCTTGTTTTTAGTCAATCAGCAGATTGGCCGCTTTAAAGCGTTTGTCATTGCCACGTTAACCGGCGCGGTCGAAATTGTGACGTCTTTGCTCGGCTTTTATTTAACCTCTCTCTTCCGCGGCCTCGTTCCATACGGGTTGGCGTTTGCCGCCGGGGCGATGCTGTTTATCATTTACAAAGAGCTCATTCCCGAAAGCCATGGCGATGGAAATGAACGGACATCGACGTACGCGTTTATTGTCGGCATTTTGTTTATGATTTTTCTAACACAATCGTTTTAACGAAAACAACCCCGCTGCCTGTATATAAGCAGCGGGGCGTTCATTGTTATTGGACGGCTTCCTCTTTTTCTTCATATGGATGAGCGACCCAGCCGGACGGGTCGATAAACAAGCGCACCGCAACGACCCGACGGTCATCCATGAGCGTAAAGTAATGCGGATTCCCTTCCGGCACGGAAATGACGTCGCCGGCTTCAAGCTCTACATCAAAATAGCCGGTTTCTTTGTCGCCTTTGATGATGAAAATGCCATGGCCGGCCGTAATGGCGCGCACTTCATCTTCCGTATGGATGTGCACTTGTTCAAATTTTTTCAGCAACTCATCCAAGTTCGGCGTCGCGTCGGACAGAGCGACGATATCCCACGTTTTGTAGCCGCGGCGCGCCGCTAAATCTTCAATTTCGTCTTTGAACGTCGCTAAAATTTCATTTTTTTCTTCATCTGTCAGAACATATTTATCGCGCAAATGCTCCGGCAGTTTCGTGATGTCCCAATGTTCATACAACACCCCTTGACTGTTCAAAAACGCGCGCACATTGTCTTCTCCTTCAATCACTTGGCCCGTTTTTCTCACTTTGATGACTGCCATTGTTCACATCCTCCTTTGGAAAAATGTATATGGATTAGCCAACCGGCAGGCCGGCCCGCTGCAAAAGCAGCCGCTTCACCTGCCAGCGGAACAAAAACTCCCATGCCTCCAAATGTTTTTTCGCTTCAAACGCTGTACGCCCCCAGACCGTGATGCCATGGTTTTGGATCAACACGGCGCCGGCGTCGCCATGGATATAGTTCGCAAACTCCCGAGCGAGCGTTGGAATGTCGGCGTAATTGTCAATGATCGGGATGCGCACGGCGGCATTTTCTTCCCAAATGCCGAACGCCTTGATGATTTCCTGGCCGGAAAAGACCGCTTCCCCGTTTTGCGCATACAGTTCAGAAATCAAGTTGTTGTCGACCGTATGAACGTGCAAGACGCAGCCGGCATTCGTCCGTCCGTAAATTTCCGCGTGCAAGAGCGTCTCGGCCGAGGGCTTCAAGTTTGTTTCCTCCGCCGGTTTTCCGGCGGCGTCAACGAGCAGAAAATCCTCATCCGTTTGCTTCCGCTTATCCTTGCCGCTCGCTGTCACCAAAAACGTCAATGGGTCGTCCGTCACCTTGATCGACAAATTGCCGCTTGTCGCGAAAAACCAGTCGCGGGCGGCGAGCTCAGCTTTCACTTCCGCGAGCTCGTTCCACTTTTTCACGACAATGCTCATACGATCACCTCCATTCGCTGCAACGCATCAATCACGTCAAAAAACGTTGCAAACGGCGCATGCGGCAAGCCGAGCTCTTGGCATTTTTGGAGCAGAAAATCGCGCGCCATCACGTAATCCGCTTGCTTCGCCACCGCTAAATCCGTAATCGAATCGCCAATGACGACATGGTATCCGTCCGGGCGGGCAAGCTTGCGAAGGAGCGATGGCTTGCAGCAGCCGCAGCCGTTTTGGCACTCACCGTCGCACGCATGCGGCCATGTGATGCGGATCGTCTCACCGCTGAAATCGGAGCCGTTGCAAAAAATGCGCTCCGGTTCAATGAGCCCTTCAAGCAGCGGATAGACAAAAAAGTCGATGCCGCCGCTGACGATATAAAGCGGAATGCCTCGCTCTTTCGTAAACGCGACAAACTCTCGGAATCCCGCGCGCAACCGAGCGGTGCGCCGCAGGAAATCCACAATTTCATCCTTCAACGTGGACGGAAGGAGGGAAAACATCTTCCCCACTCCTTCCTGAACGGAAATGCGCTCAGCGAGAATGTCGTCTTTTAACGCCTCCCACTCCGGCGGGGCGAACTGTTTCATAATAGCGATGATGTTGTCGTTTTCCGTAATGGTGCCGTCAAAATCACAAAAGAGAACGAGCTGTTTCGTCATGCTTCCACCTCAACGACGCCCCAGCGGTCGATCGCTTTTTGCAGCGCTTCGTTTTCTGCAGCCGCCGCACGAAGCGGACGGCCGGCCAACACCGCGTCGATCGCCGCGCGAAACGCCTTTCCGCCGCCGATCGCCCCGTCCGGATGGCCGTGAATGCCGCCGCCGGCGTTGACGATGGTGTCAAGGCCGAAATCGCGGATGATGAGCGGCACCAATCCCGGGTGAATGCCGGCCGACGGCACCGGAAACGCCCGGGCAAACGGCTCTTGGTCGTCGGTGAGCGCCCTTGCGATGCCAAGCGCCTGCTCACGCTCCAAGGCCACGCTGCCATACGGCGACGGGAACAGGACAAAGTCGGCGCCGGCGAGCCGCAAAAGCTTTCCAAGCCAAAGCGAAGGCGCCACCCCATAAAATTCAGACGGCGTAACAGCGCCGCTGAACGCCGGGTGAGCCATAATCGGCACCACAATCTCCTCATCCTCGCGCAACGCCTGCAACACGTCAAGCCCATAAGCGAAGACGTTAAACAACAGCACATCAGCGCCAAGCTCGGCGGCTCGTTTCGCTTTGTCCTTTAACGCAAACGTTTTGCCGGTCAAGTTGACGGCATACAACGTCCGCTTGCCTGTTTGTTCGTACACTTCCTGAAGCGCCGCCTTGCCCTCGGTGATCCGCTTTTCAAACGGAAGAAGTTCGCTGTCAAACAAAATTTCATCGTCTTTGACCAGGTCAACGCCGCCGAGCGCCTGTTTTTTCAATTCCGACGTCAAGTACGCCAAATCGCGGCCGATCATGCCTTTAAAAATGCTCATCAACAGTGGGCGGTTATGCACCCCGACTCGGTCGCGAATGCCGTCGATGCCAAAGCGCGGCCCAGGAAACTGTCGCTTCCATTCATCCGGAAACTCTAAATCAAGCAGCCGCACTTCACCGTCGAGCGACAGCTTGCCGAACGTCGTGACCAACAATGCCGGCAAATCGGCGCTGAAGTTGACTGTCGGGTAGGCGATTTTGACGATCGCCCGCTTCAGCCGCTTGCCGAAATAGGCGTTTACCCGCTCGCTTTCGCCAAGCTCGTCAATAGCGACGACTTCCCCTTTATGTTTGCGAAGCTGCTCCTGCTCCAACGCCGGCAAGTCGGTCCACGTGCCGATCGTCAAGCCGAGCGCGATCCCTTCCGCCTTTTTCCGAATGTCTGTTTCATCATGAAGCAAATACGTTGCCATCACTGCACTCATCGTTCATCCCTCTCAATCTCGAAATAAAAACGCCTCTTCATAAGAAGAGGCGTCACTCATCCATGGCGCTCTTCTTATCTCTCAGCGTTTCCGCTGCAAGAATTAGCACCGTGCTTGGCGCGCGCCAAGCCGGTTGCCGGGCTTCATTGGGCTCGTCCCTCCGCCTGCTCTTGATAAGAAAGCCTGCTCGTTTATGCACTTGTCAAACAATTGGCAAATTTACTTTGAATTATGACATCGCCGATTGGCGTTGTCAATCATTTTTCAAAAATTTTTTTCGAACAATCCAAGGCGGCCGATCCGCTCCGCCGCTTCGCGAAGCCGCGCTTCATCGGTCAACAATCCAACGCGCACATACCCTTCGCCGTGTTTTCCAAAACCGATGCCTGGGGCGACGGCGACGTGCGCCCGCTCAAGCAACAGATCGGCAAATTCGGCGGATGATGCGCCTTTTGGCAACGGAAGCCAGGCGAAAAATGATCCAGACGGCGCCGGCGCTTCCCAGCCGATCGCGCAGAGCGCAGCGATGAACGCATTGCGGCGCGCCTCATACAATGCGACCAACTCCGTGACACAATCTTGCGGACCAAGGAGCGCCGCGGCGGCCGCTTCCTGGATGGCGCCGAACAAGCTGACATACAAATGATCCTGCAAAAGCTCAAGCGCCCGAATGATCCGCTCGTTGCCGACGGCAAACGCCACACGCCAGCCGGCCATATTGTATGTTTTCGAAAACGTATAAATTTCGACGCCGACGTCTTTCGCCCCATCGGCTTCCAGGAAGCTGACCGGTTTCCGGCCGTCAAAGCCGATCGCCCCATAAGCGAAATCGTGCACGACGGCAATGCCGTGCTTGGCGGCAAACGCCACCGTCTCCGCGAAAAATTCCTTTGTCGCCGTCGCACCGGTCGGATTGTTCGGATAGTTTAAAAACATGAGCTTCGCTCGGTCGGCGACCGACTCCGGAATGGCTTCGTAATCCGGTAAGAATCCGTTTTCCGAAGAAAGCGGCATCATCTCCATCCGCGCGCGGGCAAGCGCGATCCCCGACCAATAGTCCGGATAGCCCGGGTCCGGGACAAGCACCACATCGCCCGGGTTGACGAGGCAAAGCGGCAGCTCGACAAGCCCGGCCTTGCCGCCGAACAAAATGGCGACTTCGCGGTCTGGATCGACGTTCACCCCGTATTCACGCGCGTAAAACGCGGCAATGGCTTCTTTCAAAAAGAAGTAGCCTTGAAATGGCGAATATTTATGGTATTTCGGATTGGCCGCCGCCCGCTGCATCGCCTCGACGATATGCTTTGGCGTCGGCTGATCCGGGTTGCCTTGCCCTAAATTGATCACGTCGCATCCGGCCTTGATTTTCTCCCCGACTTTTGCGACAAGCGAGGCGAAAAATTGCTTTGGCAGCTGCTCAAGCAGCTCGGAAAAAGGAATTTCCATCGTCATCGCCCACACCTTCTTAAAAAATTCTTGAAATTCTAGTGCAACATCATATATCGTAAAAAGCAAAATGTAAAGCAAAATTTTTTCGAGGTGAAAACTCATGACGATCCGCATCGCCTGCCTCCAGCTTGATATTGCATTTGGCGATCCAGCAAAAAACGAACAGCAAGCCGAACAGGCCGTGGAATCCGCTGCCAAAGACGGCGCTGACATCATCGTGCTGCCAGAGTTATGGACGACCGGCTACGATTTGACGCGCCTGGATGAAATTGCCGACGAAGGCGCCGAACGGGCGAAGGCGCTCGCTTCCCGATTGGCGCAAACGTACGGCGTCCATTTCGTCGCTGGTTCGGTCGCCAAAAAAACAGCCGCCGGCGTGACAAACACGATGATCGTGGCCGACCGCCATGGCCAAATCGTCGGCGAATACAGCAAACTCCATCTGTTCCAATTAATGGATGAACATTTGTATTTGCAGCCGGGAAGCAGCTTAGGCTTGTTTTCGCTCGACGGGCTTGCATGCGCCGGGGTCATTTGCTATGACATCCGCTTTCCGGAGTGGATTCGCGCCCATGCGTTGGCCGGAGCGGAAGTGCTGTTTGTCGTCGCCGAATGGCCGCTTCCCCGCCTGCACCATTGGCGGACGCTCTTGATGGCGCGGGCGATTGAAAACCAATGCTACGTCGTCGCCTGCAACCGGGCTGGCCGCGACCCGAACAACGTCTTTGCCGGCCATTCGCTCGTCATCGACCCATGGGGCGAAGTGATCGCCGAGGCGGACGAGAAGCCGGGCATTCTCTCGGCCGACATCGATCCCGCACTCGTTGCGGACGTCCGCGCACGCATCCCGGTGTTTGCCGACCGCCGGCCGCACGACTACGAAGCGGCAAAAAATTTTTTCAAAACGTATTGACAATCGATTGATCGACCATGTATCATTCGAATCAAACAACCAAACGATTGACAACATCGTGAAAATTGCAAAAACTGAATACGAGAAATCGGTACTCTTATCAAGAGTTGGCTGAGGGAATTGGCCCAATGAAGCCCAGCAACCGACCGTAATACTATCGTGAGATAGGGCGCACGCCAAGGGCGGCGCCGGAAGCGTCATGCTTCCGCAGGGCACGGTGCTAAGTCCAACAGAAAGACCGATGTCTTTCTGAAAGATAAGAGGCGCGAAGAACGAATGAATCTTCAAGCCTCTTTCCGTATGCGAAAGAGGCTTTTTCATTTGCCGGAAACGCCGAGATTTCAGCGCCGCGTCAGAACCGGCATTTGAAAACGAGCGAAATGAAAAAAGGGGGAACAAGGAAATGACCACTGTTCAAACATCGGTTTACGAACCGCTGACCGAACCGAAGGCGGTATCTCTCGCTGTCCGCCTCGGCCTATTCCGCGACGGAGCGCCGCTTGCCTGCCGCGAGATCGGCGACGGGAACTTGAACCTTGTTTTTCATATCGTCGATCAAGAAACGAAACAAGGCGTCATCATCAAACAAGCGTTGCCGTACGCCAAAGTGGTCGGCGAAAGCTGGCCGCTCACGTTAAAGCGCGCTGTCATTGAAAGCAACGCGCTGCGCACGTTTGCGAGCTACGTGCCGCAATACGTGCCGAAAGTCTACTATTCTGACGAATCGCTCGCCATTACGGTGATGGAAGACTTATCCCGTTTGCAAATCGCCCGCAAAGGGCTGATCGAAGGGAAAACGTATCCGCTTTTGTCCCAGCATATCGGCGAGTTTGTCGCCAAAACGGCATTTTATACGTCTGACTTCGGCATGAACCAGCAAGAGAAAAAGAAATTGGCGCAAAGCTTCGTCAATCCGGAACTGTGCAAAATTACCGAAGACCTCGTCTTCACCGACCCGTTTTTTGACCACGAAACGAACAACTTTGAAGACGAATTGCGCCCAGACGTTGAAGCGCTTTGGCGCGATGACCGACTCCACCTAGAAGCAGCAAAGCTGAAGCGCAAGTTTTTAACCGAAGCCGATGTGCTCTTGCATGGCGATTTGCATACCGGCAGCATTTTCGTAAGCGCCGACGAAACGAAAGTGATCGACCCAGAATTCGCCTTTTACGGTCCGATCGGGTTTGACCTTGGCCAATTTTTCGCCAATTTGCTGTTAAATGCGTTGTCCCGCTCTGAATTAGAGCGCCAACCGCTCTTTGACCACATCGACCGGACATGGGACGTCTTTGCGTCCGTGTTCTCAAACCTTTGGCGCACCGAGAGCGTGGAAACGTACGCCGCGACGCCGGGCTTGCTCGAGGACGTGCTCCGGCACGCGTTCATCGACGCCGTCGGCTTTGCCGGCTGCGAAGTCATCCGCCGGACGATCGGCCTCGCCCATGTGGCGGACCTTGACGGCATCGAGCACAAAGATGAACGGCTTGTTGCCAAACGGCATGCCCTCCGTCTCGGCCGCCGCTTGATCATTGAGCGCCGCGTGTTCACCGGAACGGAAGACTTCCGCCGCCTGTTTGCCGAAACGGAACAATAATGCCATACAATCGTCCGGGTCTCGACGCAAGCTGCGCGGCGCTGACCCGGACAAACCAAAAAAAAGAGAAAGGAAGATGGCGATGAGCACCTTTGCCATCCCACGCTCCGTTGAATGGCGCGAGACGCATGTGACGATTTTAAACCAGCAAAAGCTTCCATCCATCATCGAATATATCGACTTGCACACTCTGGAAGACGTCTATGAGGCGATTGCCACGCTGAAAGTGCGCGGCGCGCCGGCGATCGGCATCACCGCCGCCTATGGCCTGGCGCTTGCCGCTTTACGCTACGACACCGAATCGCTCGATGAATTCCGCCGTCGCTTGAAACGAGATCGTGACTACCTAGCCAGTGCCCGGCCGACTGCCGTCAACTTGTTTTGGGCGCTCGATCGGCTCGTCACCGCTGCGGCCGACGCCCTTTCCGTCAACGAGGCCAAAACGACGCTCGTCCACGAAGCGATTCGCATTCAAGTAGAAGACGAGGATGTGTGCCGCCGCATTGGCGAGCATGCCTTGTCGCTCTTCAGGCCCGGCGAGCGGGTGATGACGATTTGCAACGCCGGCTCGATCGCCACCGCCCGCTACGGAACGGCGCTCGCCCCGTTTTATTTGGCGAAAGAAAAAGGAATTGAACTATCCGTTTACGCTCTCGAGACGCGGCCGGTGTTGCAAGGGGCGCGCCTGACCGCTTGGGAACTGATGCAAGCGGGCGTTGATGTGACGCTCATCACCGACAACATGGCAGCGCAAGCGATCAAGGCGAAAGGCATTGGCGCCATCATCGTCGGCGCCGACCGGATCGCGCAAAACGGCGATACGGCGAACAAAATCGGCACGTTCGGCCTGGCCTTGCTCGCGAAGTCGTTTGACATTCCGTTTTACGTCGCTGCGCCGTTGTCCACGATCGATTTGACGACGAAAACAGGTGCGGACATCCCGATCGAAGAGCGCCATCCGGATGAAGTGACCCACATCGCCGGCGTGCGCATCGCCCCGGAAGGCGTCAACGTATACAATCCGGCGTTTGACGTAACGCCAAACGAACTCATTACCGCGATCATTACCGAAAAAGGCATCATTCGCGGCAATTACAACGCAACGCTGCCATCATTATTCACAAAGGAGGAGCAGCATGAAACGATTTAAGGCCTTATCGTTCCTTTCTCTTCTTTTCTTTGCCGTGTTCTCCGTCTTGGCCGGCTGCACGAACGAGCAAGACGCCGTGAGCTCTAAGCCGGCCAACGAAACGAAGCAAACGGCCATCCAAGGCGACACCGTCTCATCCAACAGCCAAACCGCATCGAGCAGCGAACAGGCGGCCATCCCGGAGAAGCTGAAAAAACCGGTGAAGATCGCCGCCATTATGCAACTGTCCATCGGCACGTTCTCATCGCAATACATCGCCGGCGTCAAAGAACAAGTGCAAAAATTCGGCGGCGAGGTGCAAATTTACAACGCCGACAACGATTTAACCAAAATGGCATCGTACGTTGAGACGGCCATTACACAAAATGTGGACGCCATTTTGCTTGACCACGGCCGCGCCGATGCGCTCGAAGGCCCGGTGAAAAAAGCCGTCGCCAAAGGCATTCCAGTTGTGGCGTTTGACAACGATTTGAACATTCCCGGCGTCACCGTCATCGACCAAGACGACTACAGCCTCGCCTGGAAAACATTAAAAACGCTCGCAGAAGACTTAAACGGGGAAGGCAACATCGTCACGATTTGGGTCGGCGGCTTTACCCCGATGGAACGCCGCCATGTCATTTATGACGCGTTCAAAAAACGCTATCCGAACATTAAAGAAATTGCCAAGTTTGGCACGGCGAGCGCCAACACAGCTTTGGACACACAAACGCAAATGGAAGCGATTTTGAAAAAATACCCGAACAAAGGCGACATTGACGCTGTCTTCGCAACTTGGGACGAGTTCGCCAAAGGGGCGACGCGCGCCATCGAGCAAGCTGGGCGCACGGAAATTAAAGTGTATGGCATCGATTTGAGCGATGAAGACTTGCAAATGATCCAAAAACCAAACAGCCCATGGGTGGCGACAACGGCGACCGACCCAGCCGAAGTCGGCCGCGTCCAAGTGCGGTTCGCGTATCAAAAAATCGCTGGAGAAAAAACGCCGAACATTTACTCGCTTGAGCCGCATTTAGTGAAACGGTCCGATCTTCCGGACAAACAAGTGTCGATGAATGAGCTTTCGCAATACATCCCGGGCTGGGGGCAATCCAATGTCGCCATCTCGCCGTGGATGAAAACGTTGGAAGCCCAGGTGAACAAAAAATGAACGGGTTGTCAATGCGGGGCATGGAAAAATCGTTTGGCGCCGTGCGCGTGCTCGACGGCGTGGACTTCGACGTTCGTCCTGGCGAAGTCCACGCCCTTTTAGGCATGAACGGCGCCGGCAAAAGCACGCTCATGAACATTTTGGCCGGCGCCATTCCGCCTGACGCTGGTACGATCACGATCGACGGTACGATATACACGTTTTCATCGCCGCGCGAAGCAAAACAAGCCGGCATCGGCCTCGTCGTTCAAGAAGTTGACACAGCGCTCTTTCCCGGCTTGCCGATTTACGAAAATGTAGCGGCGGACGAGTTCGTCCATGTGAAGCAACGGCCGATTCGCTCGCTGCGTCAAGAAAAAGAGCGGGCCGCCGCCCTGCTTCGCCGCGTCGGCCTGTCGTTGCCGCCGACGAAATTGGTTCGCGACTGCTCGCTCCATGAAAAGCAGCTGATTGTGCTCGCCAAAGTGCTGTCATCCAACGCGCGCTATATCATCCTAGACGAACCGACGGCCGCCTTAAGCGAGGCGGAAACAAGGCGTCTGTTTGCCATCATCGATGAACTGAAGCAGCAAGGCGTCGGCTTTATTTACATCTCTCATAAACTGAAAGAAGTTCAGGAGATCGCTGACCGGCTGACGATTTTGCGCGACGGCCGCGTCGTCTATCACGGAGGCGCCCGCAGCCTGCCGCTTGAGGACATCGTCCTTCATATGACTGGAACGAAGCGGACCGCCGCCGCGAAACAAGCACGCACATACAGAAGCGACATCGCGTTTGCCGCCCGCGGAATTTTGATCGACAAAACCGGGACAACAGTCGACCTATACGCCCACCGCGGCGAAATCGTCGGCATCGCTGGCCTCGTCGGCGCCGGCAAGACGGAGCTTGCCGAAAGCCTCATCGCCCACCGGAACACATCCGGCGAGTGGGAAATTGATGGCAGACGCTATGTGTTCTCATCGCCTTATGAAGCCATCGACGCCGGCCTTTGCCTCATCCCGGAAGAACGGCGCAAACAAGGGTTGTTTTTGCCCGAATCAGTGAAAACGAACTTGACCGTCCGCCTTCTTTCCCGCCTGTCGCGCTGGCAATGGATCAGCTGGGCGAAAGAAGCGGCTGAAGCCGACGGGCTCGTCCGCTCGCTAGGTGTTCATCCGCCGTCAAGCACCACCGTCGTTCGCCACTTGAGCGGCGGCAATCAACAAAAAGTCGTCATCGGCAAATGGCTCAACACAAACGCACGCGTCTTTTTGTTTGACGAACCGACCAAAGGGATCGACGTCCATGCGAAGCAAGAGGTGTTTTCCATCATTCGCTCCCTTGCCGATGAAGGAAAAACGGTGCTGTACTTTTCCAGCGAATTTCAAGAGCTGCTTGACATTTGCGACACCATCTACGTGATGGTCGACGGCCGGCTGCTCGCTCGCCTGCCGGCCGCTGAATTGACGTATGAACAGCTTGTTTACTATTGCAGCGGAGGTGAGATCCATGAGCCAGCCAGCCGTTTCCACAACGCCGTCGAAAAAAACGGCGCCGTCCATTCTTGAATGGTTGTATAAACACGGCACCTTGCTGGCCATTCTTGCCGTTATCGCCTACTTCGGCATCACGCAAGACCGATTTTTTACGTATGAAAACTTCAGTGACATTTTGCGGTCCATTTCGATCGTGACGCTCGTGGCAATCGGCATTACGTTTTCGCTCATCGTCGATGGCTTCGATTTGTCCGTCGGCTCGACGGTGAGCCTAGCGACGATCGCGAGCGCAGCGGCGCTCGTCCTGTACCGCCAAGAAATTTTCATCACCCTGCTCGTGCCGCTGTTGCTCGGCATTGCTGTCGGGCTCTTGAACTCGTTGTTGATCGTCAAATTCAAATTGCCCGATTTGCTCGCGACGTTGGCGACGATGTACGCCATTAACGGCGTGCAGCTCACCTATACGAAAGGGTTTTCGATCTACAACGACATGCCGCTGCCCGATGGCGGCACGGCGCCGGGCAAATTCATTCCTTCCTTTTTATTTATCGGCCAGGGAGAGCTGTTCGGCGTGCCGTTTTCGGTCTTGCTTATGCTGTTTGTCGTCATTGCCGCTCATCTGTTTTTAACGTACACGAAACCCGGCCGCCTCTTTTATTTGACCGGGGAAAACCGCGAGGCGGCAAGGCTCTCAGGCATCCCGGTCAACCGCTATCGGACATATGCATACGTCATCAGCGGGTTTTTTGCGGCCTTAGGCGGCATCGTCCTTGCCTCGCGCATCGGCACCGGGCAAGTGTCGGCCGGCGCCTCGCTTTTAATGGACAGCGTCGCCGCCGCCTACATCGGCTTTTCCGTCTTTGGCGCCGGCAAGCCGAACGTCATCGGCACATTGTTCGGCTCGATTTTAATGGGCGTGTTGCTGAACGGCTTGACGATGGCAAACGTTCCGTATTACGCCCAAGACATTATAAAAGGCGCCATTTTAGTCGGCGCCCTCGCCTTGTCGCATTGGCAAAAAAAATAACGCCCGATCTCTGCCCCCGTGGATGGCAATCCTCGGGGGCAGACGCGTTTTTCTAGGCAAGCCGTCAGCCTCTTTTTCCGCCTGCTTCATTGCAGCATCCGCATACAACGCCTTCCAAACCCTTTGCCTGTTCCACGAACGCAAGAGCGTCATCTACGTAAGCGGCGCTCAAGCTCCAACAGCTTCGCCTTCACATCGGTGCGGCTTCCAGCATAGCCAATGAGAGCGCCGTTTTTGCCGACAACGCGGTGGCACGGAACGAGAATCGACAGTTCATTCGCCCGGTTTGCCTGACCGACGGCGCGCACCGCTTTCGGGCGGCCGATTTGCGCGGCGATGTCAGCGTATGTCGCCGTCTCGCCGTACGGAATGCGGCAAAGCGCCGCCCACACCTCTTCTTGGAAGGCAGTTCCCTTCCACTTCAGCGGCAAGTCAAATGCTTGGCGTCGACCGTGGAAATACTCATCCAGCTGCCTAAGCGCGCGTTCAAGAAGCGGCGACCAGCTTTTGACAGCCGGATGTTCGCCGGCGAACGCGCGCCATTCTTCTGGAAACAGCTCGACTTTGACAATCGCGTCGCCGTCGGAGGCGATGTAAATGTCGCCGAGCAGCTCTGAGCGGTATACTGCATATTCAATCGTCATCGTCGTCCTCCCTTTCCATTCGTTCGATCGGCAGCGTGATATGGAACGTCGTGCCGACGCCGACTTCGCTTTCCACTTCAATTTTCCCTTGGTGCTCTTCTATGATTTTATAGCTGACCATCAAGCCGAGGCCGGTGCCGCGTTCTTTCGTCGTATAAAACGGCTCGCCAAGCTTTTTGATTTTATCTTTTGGAATGCCGCATCCTTGGTCGGTGATGGAGATGCGCACATAGCACCCGGCGCGGGTGATGCGCACCGTAATGTCCCCGCCTTTTGGCATCACTTCGATGGCGTTTTTCAAAATATTGATGAACACTTGCTTCAACTGATTCGGCTCGCAATACACCGGCGGCAGCCCGCGCTCGAAGTCGGCGATGATTTGCACGTTGTGCATCATCGCTTGGGCGCTGATCAAATCGATCGTGTCTTGCATAATTTTGCAGATATCATTTTGTTTGTACTGCACCGCCTGGGGCTTCGCCAAGACCAGAAACTCGGTGATGATCGACTCAATCCGTTTCAATTCCGACATAATGACATTAAAATACATCGAATAGTCGCCGTCAATGCTTCCTTGCAACAGCTGAATGAAACCCTTTAGCGCCGTCATCGGATTGCGGATTTCATGGGCGATGCCGGCGGCCAATTCCCCGACGACGTTGAGCGTATCCGACTTGCGCAACTGCAGCTCCATCTCCTTGCGCTCGGTCACATCGCGCAGCATCATCATCCCGACGCCGGGAATCACTTCCTTTTTCAGTGAAAACTCAATAATTCTCCCTTTTCCCTCGTCGAAAAATTCGACCTCGCCGCTCGCTTCGCCGGTGCGTTGGCATTGTTGAAGCAGCTTGTTGAGCTGGCGGCGCGCCCGCTCCGGAACGAGCTCGACCACCATTCGGCCAAGCAGCGCCTCCTTTTCGACGGAAAAAATGCCGCAGACAACCGGATTGGCGTCGATGATCCGATGCTTGGCATCCCAAAGCAAAATACCATCCATCGCATGATCGAAAATGCTCCGGAACTTTTGCTCGCTTTCGCGCAGCTCGCGCTCGATTTTCCGCCGCTCGCTCACATTGCGGAAAATCGTCAAGTGGTACCCGTCGATCGCTCCTTTTTTCATGGTGAACTCGAGCTGCTTATCCTCACCGTTCGGCATATGAAACGTCAGCTCGTCACGGATTTCCCCTTTGCGCCGGAACTCGCTGAAAATGCGTTTCACCTTTTCGTCCCCATAGTCGACAAAATCAAACAAATTGCGGCGCACAAGCAAATTCAAGGGCAGCTCAAACGTCCGGCTCGCCGCCGGATTGGCGTTCAATATGTAGCCAAAATCGTCCCAAATGAGGATCGCCTCATGCGCTTGTTCGAAAATAGCCCGGAACCGTTCTTCGCTTTTTTGCAACTTGATTTCCATATTTTTTCTTTCTGTCACATCGCGCATAATGGCCATGTAAAACCCGCTATAGACGTTGGAAGTCGCCGTCAGCTCAAACATTTTCACCGTTCCGTCCGGGCGGACAAGCGACAACTCGCCTTTGGCCGTTCCCTTTTCTTTCACTTCCGCGAGCAGCCGAGCGAACTCATTGGCGCATTCGCGGGCGACGAACTGCTGAAACGACAAATTGAGCAGTTTTCCTTTTTCCAAGTTCAAGCTCATCGAAAACGCCGGATTGACATCGATAAACCGCCCAAATTCATCGAAAATGACGATGCCGTCAACGGCGCGGTTGAATACGTCGCGAAACAAAAACTCATGAATGATGCGTTCGCGCTCAAGCGCCTTATGGGCTGAGATGTCGCGCATCATGACAAGGTCAAATTCGTCGAACACATCCTTTTTCATCGAAAATTCCACATGCTTCACTTTGCCGTCCGGCAGTTTGATGAGCAGTTCATCGCTGAACGAACCGAACTTTTGCAGCATCGACTGCTGAAACAGCAAAATATCGGGCGGCACAAGTTCGAGGAACGAAGAAAACGAATGGCCGATCAACGAAAACTTATCCATCTCAAACAGCTTGCACGCCGCTTCGTTCACATCGACAAATTCACCGTTTTTATTTAAAATCACGATCGCATCGAGCGACCGCTCAAAAATGATCGAATAACTGTTCAACCGCTCTTTTAACCGCCGATTTTCCTCTTCAAGCGACCGCACATCCGTCGATGCATTTTGTTCTTCCCGAGGAGAAAGGCTTTGGGCCATATCCATCTCTCCTTGTCTATTCAAACCATTCAACGAAATATATATTCGATGTGGAAAAATTTACTCCTCCCTTGATTTACGAAGATTTTTTAAAATTCTTTTCCACAATGTTCGACAAGTTTTTCAGCTTTTTCATTTGGCTAAACTGCATGATAGTCAACTCTCCCCCCTCGCTTAAAGCCAAATGAAAGCTTCCAATTGCATCTATAAATTATAGACAAAGGAGTTTTGCTGCTATATTATAGACAAAGGGGTTTTGTTGCGATGAACATCGTCTGTGCGACATTGAATGCCAAATATATTCATATGAATTTAGCCATCCGCTATTTAAAAGCATACGCTCAGCCCGAATTTGACGTCAAGCTTGTTGAGTATACGATCAAAGACCCGGTGCTGAACATTGTGACTGATTTGTACCAACGCCGTCCGGATGTCATCGGCTTCAGCTGCTACATTTGGAACATTGAAGAAACGATCAAAGTCGTCAAGCTGTTGAAAAAAGCAGCGCCGAATATTGTCATCGTCGCCGGCGGACCGGAAGTGTCGTACGATGTGCGTGAATGGATGGAGCGGGTGCCGGAGTTTGACTTTATCGTCGTCGGCGAAGGAGAGGAAACGTTTAAACAGCTGCTTTTCGCTTTAGACGGCCATGGAGACGTCCGTGATGTCGCCGGTCTCGCATTTCGCGACGGGGGCCGCATTGTCATCAATCCGCAGCGAAACAAAATCCACCTTGCCGACATGCCGTCGCCGTTTCGCTTCCCGGAAGACATTCCTCATCTTCCAAACCGGGTCGTGTATGTTGAAACGAGCCGCGGCTGCCCGTTCAGCTGCCAATTTTGCCTGTCCTCGATTGAAGTCGGCGTCCGCTACTTTGACCGCGAAAAAATTAAAGACGACTTGCGCTACTTGATGCGGCACGGAGCGCGGACGATCAAGTTCGTCGACCGGACGTTCAACATCAGCCGCAGCTATGCAATGGACATGTTTCGCTTTTTAATTGACGAACATGTACCGGGCACGGTATTTCAGTTTGAAATTACCGCCGACATTATGCGCCCGGAGGTCATCGAGTTTTTAAACAAGGAGGCGCCGCCCGGCCTGTTCCGTTTTGAAATCGGCGTCCAGTCGACGAACGACGAAGTAAACCGGCTCATTATGCGCAAACAAAACTTCGCCAAACTTTCGCGAACGGTGACGATGATTAAAGAAGGCGGGAAAATCGCCCAGCATTTGGATTTGATCGCCGGGCTGCCGGAAGAAGATTACGACTCGTTCCGAAAGACGTTTAACGACGTGTTCGCCCTCCGTCCGGAAGAACTGCAGCTTGGCTTTTTGAAACTGCTGCGCGGCACTGGGTTGCGCCTGCGCGCCGAGGAGTACGGCTATGTGTATATGGACCATGCGCCATACGAAGTGCTCGCCAACAACGTCTTGTCGTTTGATGACGTCATCCGCATCAAGCAAGTGGAAGACGTGCTCGAAAAGTATTGGAACGCCCATCGAATGGACGAAACGATCGAGTACTTGGTGACCGATGTGTTCCCATCGCCGTTTGACTTTTTCCAGCAGTTTGGCACGTATTGGGATGAGCGCGGCTGGGCGCGCATTGGCCACCAGTTGGAAGACTTGTTCCGCCGCCTGCATGAGTTTTTGCGTACGTGTATGCCAGATGCCCTGCCTGTCGCCGAGTCGCTTATGAAATACGACTATTTGCGCAACCAAAAATACAAACCACGCAAGCCGTGGTGGAATGAAAAAACGGAGAAAACGACGCGCACAACCGTTTACCGCGCGCTGCTTGAGCGCCCCGAGGTGCTTGGGGAGGACTTTGCCGCCCTCGGGCTCGGGGAAAAGGAATTGTTTAAACATACGGTCGTGGAAATCGTGCCGGTTGATGTCGGCCGCTATATCGCCGCGAAGCAGCTCTCGTTTGCGCCAACCGTCATCGTCGCCTATTTTGATCCGTCCGGCACCGGCGCAACGCTGTTTTCCGCGCCGCTGTCCGCCTTGTCCGCTTCGGCATCCGCCTAACGGCCAAACGCCGGAGGCACGGCTTTTTTGTGCACCACGTGAAAAAGCAGGGAGCGTTATCCCTGCTTTTTTCGTTTCTTTTCATTTTCTTTCGCCCGTTTTTGTTCCTCCATGATCCAAAGCGGCTCGTGGGCAGCGAAATCGCCCCATTCAAACGCCGTTTCTTCATTCGTTCGAGCGGGCCGCTTCTTATGCTCTTTACCCATCCCCGCCTCCTTGCCGCCCTTTTTTCGAATTGCGGTTCGCGCCGCGGATCATGTCCTCCTCGCCGGCATATTGTGCCGCAAATTCGGTATCCGGCAGGCTTTCGGTCGGCGTTTTATTGTTGTTTTTCGCCGCGTCAAATTTCACTTTTCGTTTCATCGCTTTGCCTCCTCCTGATCGATCGTTTCCCGCTGGTAAGCGACAAGCACAATTTCTTCTCCTGTTTCTTCACGCAGCCGCTGTTCAAGCTGCTGGAGCTGGCGGAGCGTCCCGTCATGGAGACGGGCGACCGGGAACGCTACATTGTTCACCCGCATCCTCCTTCCCACATTTTTTCTTATCGTGTCTCGGCCGCACTGCCTTTATGCATCGCTAGAACGTTACGGCTTGAGCACGACTTTAATACAGCCGTCTTTCTTTTCGTCGAAAATTTCGTATGCGTATTGCGCCTCATCAAGCGGCAGGCGATGGGTAATGATATCGGTCGGATCGAACTTCCCTTCCACGATCCACTCGTATAACGTCGGAATGTAATGAATGACCGGCGCCTGCCCCATTTTCAGCGTAATGTTGCGTGAGAACAAATCGCCGAGCGGAAACTGGTTGTAGCGGGCGCCATATACCCCGACGAGCTGGATCGTTCCGCCTTTGCGCACCGCCTGCGAAGCGATGACGATCGCCCCCATCGCCCCGCCTTGCAGCTTCAGCGCTGAGCCAATAAGCTCAAGCGGCGTCATCTTTCCGTCGAGCCCGACACAATCGATGACGACATCGGCCCCGCCTCCGGTCATTTCTTTAATATATTCTCCGACATTCTCGTATTCAGTGAAATTTAACGTTTCGACTTTGTTCGTCTTTTTCGCATGTTCGATCCGATAATCGATGTAATCAACGGCGATGACGCGTTTCGCCCCTTTCATCCAGGCAAACTTTTGCGTCAGCAGCCCAACTGGGCCGCAGCCGAGCACGACAACAGTGTCGCCATCTTTTACCCCCGCCTCATCAACGCCCCAAAACGCGGTCGGGATGATGTCCGACAAAAACAGTAATTTTTCATCTTCCAACTCACAGTTTTCCGGGACGACAAACGGAGTGAAGTTGGCAAACGGAACGCGCAAATATTCAGCCTGCCCGCCCGGGTAGCCGCCAAACGTCTCGGAATAGCCGAAATACCCCCCCGATTCGCCGTTTGGGTTCGACGCATCGCATTGGCTTTCGAGCCCGTGCTGGCAATACCAGCATTGCCCGCAGGCGATCGTAAACGGCACGATGACCCGGTCGCCTTTTTTCACTTTCGTCACCGCCGGGCCGACTTCCTCGACAATGCCCATCGGTTCATGGCCGATAATGAAATCTTCCGGCATGTTCGGAATCATCCCATGCACTAAATGGAGATCGGAGCCGCAAATCGCGGTGCTGGTAATTTTGACAATAATGTCATCGTCTTTTAAAATTTTCGGATCAGGCATTTGTTTGACAGCTACATCTTTGATGCCTTGATACGTAACGGCTTTCATGCTACTCCTCCTTCATCGGTTTCTGGGCGAATGAGCCAAAAAGCAGCAGCGCCGCCAAGCAGCGCCATGACGCTAAGAAGCAACAGGAGCGGCGCCGTGCCATGTTTCATCAGCCACGCCGCCAGCAGCGGACCAGCGGCAACGCCGATAAAGCGAAGCGAACTGTAAAATGATGTCACCGTTCCGCGCTCTTTTTCCTCAATCCCTTCGGTGATCAGTGCATCC
This sequence comes from Geobacillus sp. PLS 41, assembly GCF_056494105.1. Lineage (NCBI taxonomy): Bacteria > Bacillati > Bacillota > Bacilli > Caryophanales > Anoxybacillaceae > Geobacillus > Geobacillus sp. PLS 41. The sequence continues at coordinate 3,115,166 of NZ_CM151395.1, forward strand.
AAACATGGCAACGCCGCGCCAATGCCGATTCCAGCTGCCGAAAACAGCGCCATCAAAAACGAGAGGGACGGATAAAGCGGAACGATGGCTAACGCGAGGGCGGATAGCGCGCTGCCGGCGATAATGCCCCATTTCATCCGCCATTTATGGTCGCCAATTACTTTCCCGGCCGCAAACGAGGCAAGACAGAGGGCGCCAAGCGGGATGGCGAGCACCCACCCTTTCATCATTCCATCAATGCGATAAACGTCCTCAAGGCGGCTCGAAAGAAAAAATAAAAAGGCAAACAACACGAGCATCAACAAGCCGCCGATGGCAAACACGCCAACGAGCCATCGCCCTTCGCGGCGGAAGATCGCCCCCACCATTGCCACAAACGCTCGAAACGGCAGCGGCCGTTCACGACGTGTCGGCGCCCGGACAAACGATGCCATCATTACCACCGATACAAGGCAAAAGACAGGGAACGAAAAGAACGGCAAAAACCAAACCAATCCAGCCAGCAGCGCTCCGAGAATCGGGCTTAGCACTTTGCCAAACGTATTCGCCGTTTCAATCGTCCCTAAACAGCTGCTCGCCTCGTCGTCGTTCGGAAACAAATCGCCGACAAGCGGGAGCACGATCGGAAATGCCCCCGGCCGCTCCAAGCCCTTGCAGCATGCGCCCAGCAATTATCCATACGTACGGATCATCCATCCGCCAAGCGGTCCACCCTGCCAGCATCCCGCCAGTCGCCGCCAAAAACAGACTCGGGACGATGACCTTCTTCCTTCCGATGCGGTCGCTTATATACCCGGCAACCGGAATGAACAAAATCGCCACGATTGAATACATCGTAATCACTAAACTTGACTGCACCGGCGTAATGCCAAGCTGTTTTCCCATGACCGGCAGTACGGGGATCAGCATCGAATTTCCAAGCGTCATCACAAGGGGAATCGAAGCGAGCGCGGCCACCGTCCACCCCCGCCCGACCTGCCTCCCTGTCTGTTTCGGCAGCTGCATCGTCCACTCCATCGTTCCATTCCTTCCTTATGTACTGGTATTCACCATACCTTTATCATCTCCGTTTTCTCGGCATACATGCGAAAGGAAGATGCGCAACAAATGGATGCTCCCCTCAAAATAAAGATGCAGGGCATCCCGTTTTTTCAGATGCCCTGCAGATGACGCCCTTTTTTTGCGTCCGGTATCATTATTTTCCTCCAGTAAACGAAATGCCTTTGATGAAATAACGGTTGAAAAACGCATAAATGACCAACACTGGCAGCGTAAACACCATCGATGCAGCCATAATGTAGTTCCAGTAGCTGATGTATTACCCTTTGAAGCTGTTAAGCCCGAGCGGCAGCGTAAACAATTGCGGATCGGACAAAATAATGAGCGGGCGCATGAAATCGTTCCACGAACCCATGAAGACGAAAATGGCCTGAGCCGCCAGAGCTGGACGAGCGAGCGGCAATGTCATGCCCAACAATTGCACTTTATGAAAGGCCAGAAAGATCGCAAACCAAATCGGCCCGATAATAAAAAGAAGCAGCACAAATAAAGTAGGAGACAAAAACAGGTAGCTTGCCCCCGCTTCGCGCCACATTCGCTTCGTTGACATTCTTTTCATCTTATTCCCTCTCCTTGCCGAGAATCGAAAATCGCTATTCCCCTCTTTCTAACGCAGCCGAAAACAGCTGCAGTTAGAAAGAAAGGAACAGCTCCCTGGCAGAGCATGCCCGTCTGCCAGGGGCTGATTCGCCTTATTTGCTCTCGATTTCGCTATTGGCCGTTTTTTGCGCTTCTTTCAATGCCTCAGCAAGCGGACGTTCACCGAGGAAAGCGCTGACAAATTGGTTATTGAAGTTGTTCGTAATAATCGGCAAGTTCGTTCCGTTTTGCCATACAGTTGCATACGATGCGCCAGCGACAAGCAGTGCACGCAGCGGATCTTTGTCAAATCCTAGTGCCGCAGCGACCGATTTGCGCGTCGGCAAAGCGTATCTTATTTGCAATCTTTTTTAATGAAAAATTCCTCCTGTAATTCCCAACCATATCTCTTTGTTAGATCGTCCATACTAATCATACCTCATCAAAAAAACCATCAAGGAGGAATTTCATATGGCTCGTTCAAGCAACAAACTGCTTGTCCCAGGCATCGAACAAGCGTTGGAACAAATTAAGTACGAAATCGCCCAAGAGTTTGGCGTACAGCTCGGGGCTGGCACGGTTTCGCGCGCCAACGGCTCCGTCGGCGGAGAGATTACGAAACGGCTCATTGCTCAAGCACAAAGCGAATTGGCAGGACGAAAAATCGAGTAGGAGAGGGTGACTAACCCTCGTCCTCTCACACCACCGTACGTACCGTTCGGTATACGGCGGTTCCATTAAGTCTGACGCAGAGATTCATATCGTTGATAAAGACTCTTCAGCCCTTGGCTCTCCCAATAGGAGTTGCCAAGGGCTTTATGCAGGATGGGACTGGCGGCCACTCTCCAATATTTCTTCCGAGTGTTTCCCCATTCATATGCTTTCTGCTTGGGCACTCCTAAACTTTGCAGTTTTCGGACTCTGGTTCTCGGAAGTTTCCACTCTTTCCATTGGCACATGCGCAGCCTTCGTCGAATCCATCCATCTAGTTCTTTGAACACACTTGGGGTCTCTGCTAGCGAAAAGTATCCACACCATCCCAGAATGTATTGATTGAGCTGTTCGATTCGTTCGGGCATGGGAATCGGTTTCGATCGGCTCGTCATGGTGCGTATCCTTTGCTTCATGCGCCGAATGCTTTCCTTTGCAATTCGGATTTTTGGCTCCTTACTTGGGGTGAAGCTAAAACCGAGGAATTTTCTCCTCCACGGACGATCCACTGCCGATTTGGTTTCGTTGACTTTCAGCCGGAGTTTCTTTTCGATGAATGCCGTGATCGATTTCATCACCCGTTCCCCGGCCTTCTTCGTCCTTACGTAGATATTGCAGTCATCCGCATACCGTACAAACTTGTGCCCTCGTTTTTCCAATTCTTTGTCCAGCTCATCCAGGAGAATGTTGGACAGGAGTGGACTGAGCGGCCCTCCTTGTGGAGTCCCCTCTTGTGTTTCCATGACCACCCCGTTGATCATGACCCCTGCCTGTAGATACTTCCGTATCAACTTTAGGAGGATTTTGTCTGGAATTCGTTTCGCTAATATCCCCATCAGTTTGTCATGGTTGACTCGATCAAAGAACTTTTCCAAGTCGATATCTACCACCCATGTATATCCTTCCTGAATATACTGCTTCGCCTTTTTCACCGCGTCGTGTCCTCTTCGACCGGGACGAAACCCGTAGCTGTGTTCCGAAAAGGATGGGTCAAAGATCGGCGTGAGCACTTGGGCGATGGCCTGTTGGATGAACCGGTCTGTCACGGTCGGGATTCCTAGTAACCTGACTCCTCCGTTCGGTTTCGGGATTTCGACCCGTCGGACCGGGCAAGGTTCGTAGGTCCCTTCTTCTAAAGCGTGCCGTATCGCGTCCCAATGTTCCACGAGGTGTCTTCGCAGGTCTTTGACGGACATTCCATCGGTTCCATGGGACCCTTTATTCTTTTCCACTTGTTTGAGTGCTCGCAGGAGATTCTCTCGTGACATTACCTGTTTCATCCACATTCCGATTCTTCCTCTCTACGTGAACGGTCCGTTCTATTTGTGCCATCTTCTTCTCCACCCTCTTGAGGTTCCCCATGGACTTCACCATTTCCCCCCTCAAGCAGGCCCTTTCGGGTTATCTGCTTCATCAAAGAAGATGAACGCCTAGTGGCCGTTCTCCTTCATGGTTCGGTCCTTCCCCTTCTATCTAAGCTAGACGGGTACTATGACCTCTGCTGACTTCTGTCCGTTCAGCGTTGGATCGCTCCAACGGTTGCCAAGCGCACTTGGCTTCCCGGACAGACCTCCCCGGGTAAGAGTGCAGTCTTTCCTTCCATCCATCTGCTTCATTTACTCGGTATCACCTTCGGCAGAAAGGGCTTCGTTTTGTCGTGCAAACTCACCCAATGATACCCAGCCTCCTATGAAGTTCGTGTTCCTCAGACCGGAAGTTTGCCGCCCGCTTCCTTCAGATTCTGCGTCGCCGCAGACACCCTTGCGTTAAGCTAACTGCTACTTCTGCCTTCGCAGTTCGGGACTTTCACCCTATAGACTGCACCCATGCCGGGCGCACACGGAATAAAGCCGAGCGAAATCACTCGGCTTTTTTCGTTTTGGCATCCATCGCTTTCAAATGGCGGTGGGCGTCGGCTTGGCGGCGATGTCCCTCCTTGCCGCTGTCGCCCCCATTCCCCTTTTTCTTTTCATAATGAGCGCCTGGCCGCAACGGACGGGCGTTCCCATGGCTTTTCCATTTCACATAACTCTCTTTTTCAGGAGAAAGGCTTCCTTTGGTCGGATGAGAATGTTTCTGCTTGCGCGGCGACTGTTTTTCGTTTTTTGATGGCTTCGGGTTTGACTCGTTATGGTTCTGTTTCTTTGACGGCTGTTGTGTCGGTTGTTCTTTGACCGCTGGCATTTTGTTTTCTTTTTCTCCACCTTTGGCCTTATCTTTCCAACCTTCTCCTTTCCGGCCGTTTCCATCTGCCGAGCGGACAGATGCTGGCGCAGCCGGTTTCACCTTTTTCTCGATTTGCAATAGTTTTCCGGTTGTCATCCCCCGTTTGACAGCTTGGTTGCGCACTGCCATCGTACTATTGGCCGTGGTAATGACAATCCGGTCATCCGCCACTGACCGCTGGATTTCCGCGAGCGCTGCGGACAGCTTCCGCGCTGAAGAGGCGTCGCGCTCCCTCTCCACCGTCGTAATCAGCACTTCCCCGCCTTTCTTTAAATACCCCTTTTGTTCGCTTAACGCAATGATTTGTTTCGTTACCGAAGAAAACGGTTGACGTTTCCAGGAAGGAAGCGCCGCCAGCACCTTCTTTCCTTCCTCATTGTAAGCCTTCAGCGTCAACACGCGCAGCTCCGCGTCGACGCCCGCTTCCATGCTTGGGTTGATGTCGATCGACATGTAGGCGTACACCGCATTGGAAGGCCATTGAATCCAAGTCGCTAGAAGCACCGTGGCCGCCGTTAGAACGCTTATGAGCGCATATCGAAACGAACGGCGGCGAAACGGAAAAGGACGGCCAACCGCATTCGCTTTGACCTCTTCTCCAATCTCGCATTCTTTTTCTTTTTTCAATCGAAGAAATTCCCCTTCCGGCGTCAATACAGTGACGAACTCTTCATCCAACTCCAGCACAATTCCCTTTTTCACGATGAAAGCACCCCTTTTATATAGTCCTTCAAGTAAATGTAATCGCCTGCCAAAATGACCGCGACCGCAATAATGTATTTTCTGTTTCTCTCAATCGTCTTGCGGCTGACCGACGCCATCGTTTCCAGCTGTTTGATCGGCAGTTGCTTTTTTCGAAACAAAATACCAAGCCATTCGTCATTCGCAACAAGCAGTTCAGCCACACGAATAGCGTTGAGGCGGGCGTCTTTATGTTTTGGCGATTGTTCGACTAAATCGTGAAAATGAATGCCGAATTGTTTCAGCACTTGCTGGTAATGGAGAATTTCTTCCCGACGCTGTTCCTGTTCGATTTGCCTATAAAACTCCTCAACCGATAATTTCGCATCTACGTACGTTTGCGCCGCCTGCTCGCCGTTTTCTTCATCTTCGACATGCCATATGGCCTCTCGCGTTCTCACCTCTTTTCGAATGTAATCGATGAGGCGCCGCTTAATGAGCAGCTCCGCAAACGACAGAAAGGAACCTCCTTTGTGCAACGCATATTTTTCAATCGCTTCGTTAAAAGCGATCAGCCCGATGCTCGCCTCATCATCTTCCTCGCGGATGAACCTCTTGCATACACTTGAGACTGTTTTGACGATAAACGGCTTATATTGCCGGATAAGCTCATTGCGCAACGCTTCATTTTCCCGCTGAATTTCCACAACCGTCCGTTCAAGCGTTCTCTCTCTTCTTTTCAATAATGTCCCAAACACCCTTTTCACCCCGCTCATACAAAACCGGACTGACGCTCGTTCTTTATACTATTCGCACATCGCAATCCAAATATGACCGTCGTTCAAAGGGGATTTTTTTAGCTGTGCAAGTGAACACAGGTCCCCAAAAGAGCCCAACGCCGCCGCGCCGAGCACACGCCTTCCATCGGCAAAAAATCAGGTGTTTTTCCCATCTAATGAAAAAGGGGTGAAACGCGGTGTTGCCGAAAAGTTTGACGAAATGGAAAAAGGGGCTGTTTCCCCATTGGGACAGCCCCCTTTCCATTATGTGGCCGCTCATCCAGCCTTTTCTTCCGTCCGTGCCATTTCATTCAGCTCACTATGCTTGCGGCCGTAGATAAAGTAAATCACTAGACCGATCAGCAGCCACGAGACAAAACCGATCCATGTCATCGCCGGAAGCTGAAGAACGAGGTAGCCGCAGAATAAGACAGCCAAAATCGGGACGACCGGGACAAACGGAACGCGGAATGCCCGCTTTAAGTCCGGCTGCGTTTTACGCAACACCAACACGCCGATCGAGACGGTGATAAAGGCAAAGAGTGTGCCAATGTTCGTCAGTTCCGCCAATTTGTTGAGCGGGATGATGCCGGCGAATACCGCTACAGCCGCTCCCGTCAGCCACGTATTGACATACGGCACTTGGCGCGTCGGGCTGATGCGAGCAAACACTTTCGGCAGCAAACCGTCGCGGCTGATGGCGTAGAAGAGACGCGTCTGCCCATACATCATCACAAGGAGCACGGTCGTAATGCCGGCGATCGCCCCGAGCGAAATAAAGCCCGCCACCCAGTCTTGGTGGATATAGTTTAACGCAAACGCCACTGGGTTTTTCACGTTGAGCTGCTCGTACGGAACGATGCCTGTCAATACGAGTGAAACCGCAATATACAACAATGTGCACACAAGCAACGAGACGATGATGCCAATCGGCATATCACGCTGCGGATTGCGCACTTCTTCCGCCGCCGTCGACACCGCATCAAAGCCGATGTAAGCGAAAAACACCGTCGCCGCGCCGGTCGCCACGCCAGAGAAGCCATACGGCATAAACGGCGTCCAGTTCTCCGGTTTGACGTACCAAACACCGACCGCCAAAAAGAGCAGCACGACCGCCACTTTAATGGCAACGATCACCGCATTAAAACGAGCCGATTTTTTCGCACCTAAATTCAACAAAAACGTAATGAACAGAACGATGATAATCGCTGGCAAATCGATGAACGTTCCTTTCGCCGGATCATACGCACTCGTTAGCGCCTTCGGCAGCTCGATGCCAAAACCGGCAAGCAGTCCTTGGAAATAGCCGGACCAACCAACGGCGACCGCCGACGAAGCAACCCCGTATTCCAAAATCAAATCCCATCCCAAAATCCAAGCGATGAGCTCACCAAACGTGGCATAGCTGTAAGTGTAAGCGCTCCCCGACACTGGCACGGTTGAGGCAAATTCTGCGTAACAAAGCGCCGCAAACACACACGCCAACCCAGACAAAATGAACGAAAGAACGAGAGCCGGACCAGCGTGTTCCGCCGCCGCCACCCCAGTCAGGACGAAAATGCCTGTCCCGATAATGGCGCCGATGCCAAGCATCGTCAAATCAAATGCGCCTAACTCTTTTCGCAGCGAAGCTCCTTTTGCCCCCGATTCTTTCATGAGCAACTGAATCGGTTTTTTACGAAACAAATTCATAGATGTCTCCCCTTGTCGTTTTTTGTAGAAAATTGTTGAATTTTATTGTCGAATACAGTTGTCATTCTACATGATCCTTGTTTTTTTGTAAAGTGCGAAAATAAGAAAAACAGCAAAAAATTTTTTCCGTTTTGTGCGGCAAAGCAAAAAATAGTTTTTTTGAAATAACAAAAAATATTAATTTACAAATTTTTCAGATAAATATATAATGAATATGTGACAAATTTGCGACAGAAAGGAGGATGGTTCTTCCGATCATCGTCATGCATCGATATCTCATTTTGAAAACGCTTGAATTCAAATCAAGGAGGGATTTTCATGGCCGTCAAAAAGCAGTCGTTTTCCGATCCGGTCGGCGCTAATTACGAAGCGATCGCCCAGTCAGCTTCATTTCGCGCCCTCATCCAAGCGAAGAAACGCTTTATCGTTCCGGCGACCGTCTTTTTCTTCGTTTTTTACTTCACCCTTCCGGTATTAACGTCGTACTCGAAAGCACTCAATGCGCCGGCGATCGGGCCGGTCAGCTGGGCTTGGCTGTTTGCCTTTGCGCAATTTATCATGACATGGGCCTTATGCATCCTTTATTCGAAACGCGCAGCACAATTTGATGCCATCGTCGAGCAAGTGAAGCAAGAAGCGAAGGAAGGAGGAAACGCCTAATGCACGGGTTGGCCTTTTTCCTCTTTCTCATCATCGTTGCCTTGACGCTCGTCATTACGTACTACGCCTCCAAGCGCACGAAAACAACGAGCGAATTTTACACCGCTGACAGCAGCCTCACCGGCTGGCAAAACGGGCTCGCCATCGCCGGCGACTATATGTCCGCCGCCTCTTTTCTCGGCATTGCCGGCATGATCGCGCTGACGGGATTTGACGGCTTCTTTTACAGCATCGGCTTCCTTGTCGCTTATCTTGTCGTCTTGTATATCGTCGCCGAACCGCTTCGCAACCTCGGCAAATACACGATGGCCGATATGATCGCCGCCCGTTTTGACGATAAGAAAGTGCGCGGCGTCGCGGCGTTAAATACGATCGCCATCTCGATTTTCTATATGATCGCCCAGCTTGTCGGCGCCGGCGGCCTCATCAAGCTTCTGTTGGGCTTAGACTACGTTTATTCCGTCTTGATCGTCGGCGTTTTAATGACCGTGTATGTCGTATTTGGCGGCATGACGGCCACGAGCTGGGTGCAAATCGTCAAAGCCGTCTTATTGATGGTCGGTACGTTTATCATTTCCATCATCGTCTTTGCTAAATTCGATTTCAGCATCGCCAAAATGTTCCATGAAGTCAAAACCGCGACACCGCTTGGCGAAGCGTTTTTAAACCCGGGCAACAAGTTTAAAGACCCGCTCGATACGATTTCCTTAAACTTGGCGCTCGTGTTGGGGACGGCCGGGCTGCCGCATATTTTGATCCGCTTCTTTACGGTCAAAGACGCGCCGACCGCGCGCAAATCGGTCGTGTATGCAACATGGATCATTGGGATTTTCTACGTAATGACGATCTTTTTAGGGTTTGGCGCCGCCGCGTTCGTCGGCTATGACAAAATCGTCGCCGCCAATCCGGCCGGCAATATGGCCGCCCCGCTGTTGGCAGAAGCCCTTGGCGGAGATTTCTTGTTCGCTTTCATCTCTGCCGTAGCGTTTGCGACCATTTTGGCCGTTGTCGCCGGGCTCGTTCTGTCAGCCGCCTCGGCGTTTGCCCATGACTTTTACAGCCATATTTTGCGGCGCGGCCAAGCGACGGAAAAAGAACAAATGCTCGCCGCCCGCTGGGCGTCTGTCGGCGTTTCCGTATTATCGATTTTGTTGGCGCTGGTCGCGCAAAAAATGAACGTCGCGTTCCTTGTATCACTGGCATTTGCGGTCGCCGCCAGCGCCAACTTGCCGACGATCGTATTCACCATTTTCTGGCGCCGCTTTAACACGACTGGAGCGATTACGGGGATGCTTGTCGGCCTGATCAGCGCCTTGGTGCTCGTCTTCTTCAGCCCGAACGTCTGGTCGCCGCAGCCGGGTGCTGCCATTTTCGTCGGCGAACCGCTCTTTAAGCTCGCCAACCCGGGCATCATCTCGATTCCGCTCGGCTTTGTCGGCGCCATCGTCGGCACGCTCGTCTCGTCGAAAAAAGCGGATGAAAAGAAATATACGGAAATTGTCGTCAAGGCGAATACTGGGATCGGACGCGTGTAACACAACGAAGAAGGGGCTGATCCAAAACGCGAATGCGTTTTGGGTCAGCCCCAAATTGGCGTTACAACAGTTTGTATAGGTAATATTCATTGACAAATTCTCCGCCCACTCTTAATGATTGAACCCTCTCGCCTTCTAATACGAATCCCATCTTCCTATATAAGTTGAACGCCTTATCGTTCCCTTTCATGACCGTAAGTCCTAATCTCGAAATTCCAACTTCCTTTGCCCACTCAAACGCTTTGTTGAATAGTTTAGTGGCAATGCCCTGTCCTTGATAGTCTTCAAGAACTCCCAAAACAACATTGGCAGAATGTCGATTTCGTTTTACATCGCCTCCCTTTTATCATCCTTTATGCCGTCGCCGTACGATGAAACACCTTCGCAAACTGCGTATACCGCTCCACTTGGCGGCGGTCGACTTCATAGCCGATGCCCGGGGCGTTCGGCACGCGGATCAAGCCGCCTTGCACCTCGACTTCCGGTGTGATAATATCCCGCTCCCAATAATGGGACGACGCGGCGGTGTCGCCGGGAAGCGCGAAGTTTTCCAACGTCGTGATCGCGATATTGTGGGCGCGCCCGACCCCTGCTTCCAGCATCCCCCCGCACCAGACCGAAACGCCGCGCTCAGCGCAAAGATCGTGGATGCGCTTCGCCTCCCAAAGCCCGCCGACGCGCCCGATTTTGATGTTGATGATGCGGCAGCTGCCAAGGTCAAGCGCCTTGCGCGCATCGTCATAGGAACGAATGCTTTCATCAAGGCAAATCGGCGTCTGAAGAAGCGGCTGCAGCCGGGCGTGATCGACAAGATCGTCAGCGGCGAGCGGCTGTTCGATCATCATCAGCCCAAATTCATCGAGCGCCTGAAGCCGCTTGGCGTCAGCGAACGTATACGCCGAATTGGCATCCGCCATGAGCGGCACGTCGGGAAACGCGCGCCGCACGTCGCGAATGACATCAACATCCCATCCCGGTTTGATCTTCACTTTGATCCGCCGGTACCCTTGCGCCACATACCGCTCAATCACCTGAAGCAGATCGTCGACCGTCGGCTGGATGCCAATGCTGACGCCGACTTCAATTTCCTTTTTCGTTCCCCCGAGAGCTTGACAAAGCGGGACGCCGAGCCGCTTCGCATATAAATCCCATACCGCTCCCTCAAGCGCCGCTTTCGCCATGTTGTTTTGGCGGATGGCGGCAAATCGCTCTGGCAATTCCGCTGGATGCCTAAGCGGCTTCGAAAACAAGAGCGGCACGAGAAACTCTTCAAGCATATGCCAGTTCGTTTTCACCGTTTCCTCGCTGTACCACGGGGCGGAAAACGCAACCGATTCGCCCCAGCCGGAAACGCCATCGCAGTCGACCGCCTCCACTAAAATAAACTCTTTCGTTTGAAACGTGCCGAAGCTCGTTGTAAACGGCGCCTTCAACTCCATTTGCAAATGGCGCAATATGACGTACTCGATGTTGATCGCCATTCCTCTTCCCCTTTCTGCGGCAGTCATTCGTTTCTCCTCACCCATATGTAGTGCATCGCCGGCTCCCCGGAACGGCGCCAAGCGCCGGCGGCAATCCAGCCTTCCGTGAGCAACCGCTGAAACAGAGCGCGCGTCGCCAGCCGCCACTCAAGCGCCAGCGCGAGATCCCGCTCTTTCAGCTGCGGAAAGTCAAGCGGAACCGCAGCCAACAACAGCGGTGCTGCTGTTTCATCGATGTCTCTCAGCAAGGGCCGCAACAGACCGTCAGCCCTTTGACCTGCCTCGAGCACCGTCAGACTTCTGGCCTTGAGAAGATCAGCTTTAGCCAAGCTCCGCTCCCCGGTCGGACGCTCATCAAGCCGCCATTCGACAATGAAGCGGTCGGACGGCAGTTGACCGTTCAACGCGTCATTCATTTCGCCGTAGCAGTTTTCCACATACTCGACGCCAAGGGCCCCAAGCTTCGCCAAGTTCAAATAGCCGTTTCGACTTTGCAACGGGTCATACGTCCAGCGGATGACTCGATAACCGCGCCGCCGCGCTTCTTCCGCCTGTTTCATTTTCAAGCGATAGCCGAGGCCACGATCACGAAACGATTCAGCAATCCCCATCATATGGGAACAAAGATACAATTCCCCATTTCGAAACCCAGGAAAGCTGTAGACAAAGCCGACAAGCTTCCCGTCCGCATACGCCCCGATGATAATGCCCCCGTTTTTCGCCACCGTCAGCGTTTGATGGAGCGGAACCGGCGCCGTTTTCCAAATCTCCTCCTCAAGCCTGGCCATCTCTTTCAACTGTTCGATCGTCTCAATGATTTGCAGCGACAGAGACACGTTCTTTCTCTCCCTGTGGCGCAAACGTCGAAAACGTATGGATGACCGTTCGCGCCAAAATTTCCACGCCGGAAAGCAAATCGTCGCGCCGGAATGTCATCTGCGGATGATGGAGCCCAGGGCGCAAGTCACAGCCTAACCCGAGCATCGTTGTCTTCAGCTCCGGTTTTTGAAAGGAATAAAAATGGAAATCCTCTCCTCCCGATGTCACAACCGGCGGAACGCATTTTTCCGTCCCTAAAGTCGTGATAATCGCCTCCTCCATCAGCCGCACAGCATCTGGATCAGGATCAGCGGCGACGATGCGCGTCCGCTCAACAAGCTCAATATCAGCTCCGTAAATCGCAGCGACCCCATTGATCACATGGCGCAGCCCCTCGACGAGCCGCTCCATCGCCTCGTTCGTTTGCGCCCGCAAATCAAGGGCAAATTCCGCGTAGTCCGGGATCGTGTTCGCATCTTTTTCACCGGCGTGAAACTTCGTCATTTTGATCGACGCTGGCACTTGTGGGTCGATATGAATTTTGCCGAGCTCCTGCACGATGGCGCTGCCGACTTCAATGACGTTGACGCCTAAATGCGGCCGCGCGGCATGCGCCGCCACGCCGCGAATCCGCCCCTCGATGCATTGCGCCGCTCCGTGAATGATCGCTGGAGACGCATAACCGCCTTTTACCTCTTGAATTGGGCGCAAATGAACGCCGTACAAAAACGTTAGGCCATCAGCCGCTCCTTTTTCGATCATCTTCAGCGCCCCCGTGCCTTTTTCCTCAGCCGGCTGGAACAAAAACCGCAGCGTCCCCGGCGGCTCATAGCCGATGCGGCGAAGCAATTTCGCCACGCCAAGCACAATCGTCATGTGAGCGTCGTGCCCGCACGCGTGGTTCGGCTGCCAAACGCCGTCAACTTCTTGCCAAAGAGCGTCCATATCGCTGCGCACTCCGACCATCAACGGCCCTGTGCCAATTTCCGCCACCACGCCCGGACAATCGGCAAACGTCCGCGCCCGATACCCTTCGCGCTCCAACTCTCGGCGAAGAAATTCGGTTGTTTGCCACTCTTCCCAACTGATTTCTGGATGACGATGAAGGTGATCGAAAATCTCCCATAGCTCCGCCTTCATCTGCTGAACAATTTCTTTCATCCCGCTCTCCCCCGCTGTTTAAAATCAATAGAAAAAACATGGTTATATTCATTATAATATTCAAGCAAACAAATACAACGATAGGCAAATGATTGGAAAAAACAACTACACGCAGTTAAGGGCGGCGCTTGACCAGTTGGTTGACGACCTCAGAAAAAATGAGCCCCATCGCAATCGCCCCAGAAATCATGAACGCTTTTGCCGCTAGTGAAATGGCCGCATTGTAATCGTTCATGACAACATGGCGCATCGCCTCAAACGCTGTTCCGCCCGGCACAAGGGGAATAATGCCAGAGACGATAAAAATCGTCGCCGGCGTTCGATAGCGGCGGGCGAACCCGTTGCTTACAAAAGCGACGAAAAACGCCGCTGCAAACGTGGCGGCGACACCGTCCACCCCCGACCGGGCGGCGGCCATATACATCGCCCAGCCGCTCATGCCGACAAATCCGCTGTGCGGCAGCAATCGTTTCGGAATATTGAAAATGACGCCAAACAGCGATGACGCCACAAAGCTAAGCAACAGCTGCACAATCATCATCGGTACTCCCTGCTAACGAATCGATAAAATAAAGGCAATGCCGGTGCCGATCGCAAACGCGGTTAAAAACGCCTCAGCACCGCGCGACAAACCGGCGATCAAATGGCCGGCCATTAAATCGCGCACCGCATTGGTAATCGCCAGCCCCGGCACGAGCGGCATCACCGAGCCAATCATCATGTTTCCTACGTCCCTGACAAATCCGGCACTTTCCATCAACAGCACGATCCCACCGGCGACAAAAGCGGCAAAAAATTCAGCGAAGAATCGGATTTTCACGAACCGATGCATCATTTCAAAACACCAAAACGCCATTCCACCAGAAAGAAGGGAAGGGAGAAAATGATTCATGCCGCCTAACAGCGAGGCAAAACAAGCGCTCGCCGCCGCTGCGGCAGCGGTTTGCTGCCAAAGCGGATAACCGAGTGGCTGCTGCTGAACGCGTTCCAGTTCTTTGCGCGCTCCGTCGAGCGACAGTTCGCCGCTGCTGATGCGGCGGGAAATGTGGTTGACAAGCGCCACCTTGGATAAATCGGTCGAACGCTCGGAAATGCGAATAAACCGTGTTACATTCGTTCCCTCAACGGAAAACATGATGCCCGTTGGGGTCACATAGCTGTGTGAGCGGGAAACACCGAACGAAGCGGCGATACGCCCCATCGTATCTTCCACCCGGTACGTCTCCCCACCGCTTTCAAGCATCAATTTTCCCGCTAATAAACAAACATCAACAATGTCATCCACCCGCTCCGTCATGACCGGTTTGCTCCTTTCGTTTTCGCCCGGCATGGCATTGGCCGGTGCCCCCTTATCCCGTCAGCCCCACTAGGCGCTCATCGCAAAAACAAACTCCCACCAAACGGATTGGCAGGAGTCGCCTTGGATATCGTCGTTACCAAACTTGTTTCCATTATACCAAACAGGCGGCTAACTGCCAAACCGTGAAGGGAATCTCACCGTTTCCCTTTCTTTCCTATTTTTCTGCTTCTTTCGCCTGATTTTTCGCGCCTACAGTCGAAAACAGACGGGTCAACTGCGAAAACGTTATAACGAAACCCAAAGCAAAAGGAGGAACGATGGTGATGAACAAGCGATTTTCGCTCCCTCGCATACTATCAACAAGCGCACTTGCCGCTGCTGTTGCGCTCACTCCTTACAGCCCGGCGGTGTTCGCCAGCACAGGAATCGAGGGGAAAACAGACGGCAACACGGCAACCGAAGCAGATGCCGGTGTCAACCACGACGTCCCGGTTTTGTTGCCAGGCGACTTTTTCTACTTTGTCAAAACCATGATGGAAAAAATCGAACTTGCCCTCACGTTTGACGATGCGGAAAAGGCGAAACGGCTCGCTGAATTCGCTGAAGAGCGGCTAGCCGAAGCAAAGGCGCTGCTTGAACGCGGAGACGTCGAGCAAGCAAAAGAAGTGCTCGCCAATGCCCTGAAACAACAAGATCAAGCATGGAATGTGTATGAAAAAACAAAACAAGCGGATGAACCAAGCGGAGAAACCGCAAAACCTGATGCCGAAGCATTGCGCCAACAGCTGGAAGAAAAATTTTCGCAAAACATCACGGCCTTGCAAGCCGCACTTGAACGGGTGAAAAACCCGCGCGCCAAAGAGGTGCTCGCCCGCAACATTGAAAAAGCGAAACAAAAACTGGAAAATAAAATCGAAAAGCGGCTGGCGAAACAGGCAGAACAAAGCAGCCAAGTAGAGGAAATAGGCGATGAACAAACAGCACCGACAGCACCGGCCGGCGAAACGGAGGAAGCGAAAAACGAGAGCGCACCAACGGCTCCTGAATCCATCGAAACAGAAAAGCCAGCCGCTGCACCGGTGGAAGACGATACAGCGGTTCGTCTAGATGAACAAACGAACACCGCCGCCAAAGCAGACACGAAATCGTCGCTGACGCGAGCCATAAAAGCGGAAGCAAAGGGCAGTGTCCGCCAAGGTGTCGCCGCGAGCGCCAAAGCAAACGGCCGGGAACATCAAGCAGCGGCAGCCGGAAAGCAGCAAGCAGCGTTCCGCGCCTCTGTCTCTGTTTCACAACCTCCGAAACAAACAGCCAAACCGCAGGTGAAAAACGACCATTCGCCGGCCCATAGAAAACAAGACAAGGAAGAAAAGAACAAAAAATAAGTTCCGTTTTTGAAGCTGTTGCTAAAGCAAGGGCTGTTTTCCGAAGCGAACGGGAAACAGCCCTTTCTCCTTGACAATAATGGACATCGTCGTTCCATTGTTCTTTCACCTCCGCCTTAACCGCTCGCTTCCTTGCTCTTGCTTCCGTCATTCAGAATATTCGAGATTCTAATAAACCCCAAAACATAGAGGATCGTAAATCCCCAGCTAATCACTTCGCGAATCACAATCGCTCGGTCAAACGCCTCGATGCTATAGCGAATAATCAAATGCGCCTTGATTGCCGCCGGCAATCCATCGCGCAGGGCAAAGCCAACAGCGCTTCCCCATCCCTCGCCCTCCTTACGTCTACTTGCAGTATACGAGTGAATCACTCACCTCGTTTTCACGCCAATGACCCGCAAACGCCCCGGCTCAATCCAAGCGAATACTTCCCCTTCTCCTGCATCCTCGCCATCCGCGTGGATCAGGACAGGAGCGGCAGGGCGGATGCGCACGTTCCGACCAGTGAACACGCAAACTTCTTTCATTCGTACATGCCCGCCCCAAAATACGGTTAAAAACAGCGCAAGAATTTTCCAACGCGGCATCGGCCCGACGACCGTCACATGAAGCAAGCCGTCATCGGCCCGGACGGACGGAGCGATGCGCATTCCCCCACCGTAGTATGGGTGATTCGAAACCGTTGCCAGCCAGGCCTTCAAAAACGAATAATTCTGTCCATCCACACAAATATCAAGGTCAACCGGTTGATAGCGAAACAACTCTCTTACTAAATAAAACACATAAATGAACGAACCGAGTCCAAAACGATTCAGCCTCCCTTTCCATTTTGAACGGTTGGCCATGCGGGCGATATGGGCGTCAAAACCGCAGCCGATGCTGTTGGCAAACACGCCGTCGGGCACGGCGCTGCTGGCAAAACGGCCGAGATCGAAAGCCAAATCCTTGCCGGATCGAACGTCACTCAACAGCCGTTGGAGCGCCTGTTTCGGTTTTCGGGCAAGACGGAAACCGCGGACAAAGTCGTTTCCCGTTCCGGCGGGGATGCAGCCAATCGCAACGTGCGGAAACGAACCCGCTCCGTTCACCACTTCATGCACGGTCCCATCGCCCCCGACCGCCGCGATCACCGTCGGCTCAACGCTTTCCTCGCCGATTCGTCGGGCGATTTCCTTTCCTTCTCCCTTTCGGCTCGTCCAATATGCCTGATAGGCGATTCCTTCCCGATCCAGCAGCGGTTGCAGCTGCTTCCAAATGGACACGGACCGGCCGTTTTTGGCGGCTGGATTGATAATGAAATAAAGGTTCATCCTCTTCCTCCATTCATAACCCCTTTTCTTACCTATTGGCGGTTGGTTTCATTTTTCCTCTCGTCGAAATGAGAAAAATCCGAACCCGCAAACCGGATTCGGATCCTCTGTCATTCCTCGCCAATAATTTTGACTTCCAACTCCAGATCGACCCCGAATTTTTCTTTCACTGTTTTGCGCACCATTTCGATCGTCGCAATGTAATCGGCAGCGGTCGCATTGTTTTTGTTAATAATGAATCCTGCATGCTTCGTCGACACTTCCGCACCGCCGAATCCTTTTCCCTGAAGGCCGCTGTCTTGGATGAGCTTGCCGGCAAAATAGCCCGGCGGACGCTTAAACACGCTTCCGACCGACGGATACTCAAGCGGTTGTTTCGATTCGCGCTGAAAGGTTAAATCATCCATTTTCGCCTTGATTTGTGCATAGTCGCCCGGCCGGAGCGCAAAGACGACTTCAAGCACAATATCATGCGTCCGGCTGATAATGCTTGTTCGATAGCCAAGCTCCAGCTCCTCGTTTTTCAGCGTTTTCAACTCACCGGAGAGCGTCGCCACTTTGACATGGTCAAGCACATCTTTCACTTCACCGCCGTACGCTCCGGCGTTCATCATAATCGCCCCGCCGACCGATCCCGGAATGCCGCAGGCAAACTCCAACCCGGTGAGGTGTTGTTCAAGCGCGAACCGCGACACCGCTTTAATATCCGCCCCGCTTTGTGCGATCACGTTGTTTCCTTCACGCCAAATGCGGTTCAAATGCTTCAGCTGCATGACAATGCCGCGCAGCCCGCCATCGCGGATGATGACGTTCGAACCGTTGCCAAGAAGCGTAAACGGCAGGCCGTACTCTTCTTTCAGCCGCAACACCTCAATGACCTGCTCGTACGTCTCCGGCCAGACGAGAAAATCGGCCTTGCCGCCGATCCGCACCAATGTATGGTTTTTCATCGGCTCATCGCGAAGGACATTTCTTTCTCCACAAATCTCTACGAGTCTTTGATAAATCTGTTCCGCATGTTCCATCGTTCTGTCACCTTCTTTACTTCTTCCGTGCCGCTTGGCGGCATTCATTCCACATCGTTTCCATTATCGCTGGAATCGCGTCGCATATCAAGTGGGCAATGTTCCTTATTCTGTTTTATTCCGGACCAGGAGAAAAGGTGACGTTCGAAGGAAGACGAGATGTTTATGCCTCTTTCAATATGGAAAAGATGATAACAATCAATCATAGTGTAGGAGGGAGTCCATTGTACGACACGTTAGCGGAAGTCAGCGCCATTCTCGGCCGGTCGAAAGAGGCGCTCAGCCAGTTTCAAGCGATTTTAGAGCCGACGATTGAAAAGGCCGCGGACGACCATGAACGGCTGTATTGGCATCATATTTACGAAGAAGAGGAACACCGGTTTGACCGTTTGACCGCCTTGCTTCCAAAGTTGGAGGAGGCATTGGCGGACGAAGCATTCTTATCGCGGGAAAACGGCGACTTTTTGCGCCTGTTGCAAGACATCAGCCTTGAAAAATTCGGCTTGCACAACTTTTTGGAGCATCTCGATTTGTCCCTCTTCCACTATAAAGGGACGGAACATGAACCACCCATTACGGCACTGCGCGACATGACCGCTGCGGACTACCAGCGGATGAAAGCCGCTCTCGAAACGCTCAATCGCGCGCTGGACGCGCCGGTTTCCCTCGCCGCTTCGGTGCCGACTGACGAAAAAGAGCATCAAAAAGACCATTTGAAACTGGCGCAGTACGCCGTCCCGCCTTCCGACCCGGCGCCTGTCCGCCCATCGATCGGAACAAGACGGCAGCTGACAGTCGGCAGCTTAAAACACGGATAAGAAAGGAGAGTAAACATGGATAAAACGAAGCTGTATCCAGAAGCCCCGCTCACAAGCAGCCAATGGGGCGAGCTTGACGAACTGGTCATTGAAACGGCGCGGCGCCAGCTCGTCGGCCGCCGATTTATCGATTTGTACGGTCCGCTCGGCGAAGGTGTCCAGTCGGTCGCCAACGATATTTATATGAACCCGGAACAGGGGGACATGAGCTTCCACGGCAAAGAGCTGAGCCTTTCCGAGCCGGCGCGCCGCGTGCATTTAACGATCCCGCTTTTGTATAAAGACTTTATTTTGTACTGGCGTGACATTGAACAGGCGAAACAGCTCGGCAGCCCGATCGACTTTTCCGCCGCCGCCAACGCCGCCCAGCAGTGCGCGCTGCTTGAGGACGATTTGATTTTCAATGGTTCAACTGAATTTGATGTGCCGGGCATTATGAACGTCAAAGGAAAAATCGCCCACATTCGCAGCGATTGGATGAAATCGGGCAACGCCTTTACTGACGTCGTCGAAGCACGCAACAAGCTGCTTCAGCTCGGCCATACCGGCCCATACGCGCTCGTCTTGTCGCCGGAATTGTATGCGTTGATCCACCGCGTCCATGAAGGAACGCACGTGCTTGAAATTGAGCACATCCGCGAGCTGATGACCGCCGGCATTTACCAAACTCCGGTCATTAAAGGCAAACGCGGGGTCGTCATTGACACAGGGCGGCAAAACATCGACCTCGCTGTTGCCGTCGATGTGCAAACCGCGTTTTTAGATACGGAAAACATGAACTACTTGTTCCGTGTCTACGAATCGGTTGTGCCGCGCATCAAACGTCCAAGCGCCATCTGCACGCTCGAGGATCCGAACGAGTCAGCATGAGCAGCGCCTAATCCGGAGAAGCGGCACGCGGGCTTCCCTTGCCATCAAACAGCAAGAACGGCATATGGCCAGCGATCCGCGCCATGAAAACGAGGCACAGCAAATTCCCTTTAACGAAGACGCGCCCGGACGATAGGGGAGATCGCCGGGCGGTTTCTTGATTTTCCCATTAAGCGGTGCGGGCCGTTTGTCCTTGAACGTTGGAGACGAGCAGCGACAATTCGGGGCTGAGCGCCTCAACACCGATGTCATCGATAATCATTTTCGCTTCCCGCCAAAAATGAACGGTATAACTGCCTTCATAAATCTCAAAGAGGCGTTTTAAATAGCGCCGCTTGTTGTTGATGGCTTCCCGTTTATAAGCGGCGTTGTTCAGCTCACGAATTTTTTTATGTTCAGGCGCAGAGATGACGCTGATGTCATGAACGTTGACGATGAGCCGTTCCCCTTGTTCGGTCACAAAACCGACCGAATAGTATTGGGCGCCTAGTTGATCGATATGAACGATGCAGACGTTTCGATATTCTTCGCCGGAACGGAGGCGGAGAAGCGCCGCTTCCACCGCGCCGCCGACTTTTCGCTCGTTGGCCAAAATCGCTTTCATATCGCGCAGTCCGTTCATCGGAATGCCCATGGTGTCTCCCCCTTGTCCCTAGCCAAGATGGCGTTTTCGCAATTCCTTTTACTATTATGATACCAATCATTCATTCGGATGTAAATGAGATTCATTTTCAAACTAACCATGTAATTTAAAGGAGATGTGTAAAAAAATGGGTAAAACATTCACGGTCGGCTCACTGAAGCCTGCCGTCCGGCCATCGGAGCGCTCCATTTCTGCCGCGCCGCCTAAGCCCGATGGGCCGTCCGCCGTGCGGCCGTCTGTCATTCAAATCGAACAAAAAGGGAAAACGTTCACCGTGCAGCCAGCCCCCGGCGTTTCGCTTCTTGACGCCGCCCTAGGACAAGGTGTTCTGCTCGATCACAAATGCAAAAAAGGAACGTGTGGCCGTTGCATGGTCACCGTTCTGGCCGGCGCTCACCTTCTCGCTCCGAAAACGCGGCGCGAGCGCGAAAAAACGGATCAACCAGCCAAACGGCTTGCCTGCCAAGCACAAATCCAATAAGCCGAGCGCTATTTTAGCACGATCGGCTTATTTTTTCCCATGCAACCGCTCCCACCTACTTTCTCTCATTGCCTGACTCTTTACGCCATGGTATGATGATGAGAAATACAAAAAACGGAGGGGATGCCTATGAGAACGGTCACCTTAACCGACGTCTTTGCCCATCCGATTGCGCAAAAATATTTAAAACGATCCGGCCTCGCCCATGCCATCACCGCGGCGTACCATGCCTACCACCTTGCCCTCCGCCACGGAGTGAACGTCGACTTGGCGACAAAAGCCGCACTGCTTCATGATATCGGCCATTACACATGGTACAAAAACGGCCGTTGGGACTACGAACAATACCGGCAAAACGACATCCACGCCATCAAAGGGGCCGAACGCGCCCATAAGCTGCTGATCCGCCTTGGCGAACATCCGCAAAACGCTAAGGAAATTGCCCTGGCGATTTTGCTTCATACCGATTCCTACCTTCCAGAAGGAGAATGGAAACGAACGCCGCTCCAAGCCATCGTCAAATGGGCCGACGAAGCCGACGAGGAGCCCGGCGGCCGCCACCATTATCGAACGATCAGCGACGACTTAGCGTGGAAAAAAATCCGCCAGCTCGACGAACTCGTCAGCCGTCAGCACGCCCAAAAGTGGCTCGGAGATATCATTTGAACAGTTGCTTTAATGTCGTCATTTCCCGTAAACAGGAAACGAGATATCGCCACAAACCATGTCTGCTCTGAACGGAAGCAGCTCACCCTTGAATCAGGTGGGCTACTGTGCGCGCCAGCAACACCAAGTCCCATCCC
This sequence comes from Geobacillus sp. PLS 41, assembly GCF_056494105.1. Taxonomy (NCBI): domain Bacteria; kingdom Bacillati; phylum Bacillota; class Bacilli; order Caryophanales; family Anoxybacillaceae; genus Geobacillus; species Geobacillus sp. PLS 41. The sequence goes on from NZ_CM151395.1 coordinate 3,137,187, forward strand.
CATTGAATGATACATCGTTCGCTCACATTTCAAGACTGCTTGGCATCATCTGTCCTGCTAAAACGCCCGCTGCTGTTCGTTCAAAACTCATATTTCGCAACCTTTGCATAATATACAAAAAACAATCTCAATATTCACATAAAAATAAATGTTTTTCCAAATATTGTAAAATAACTAATTTTTATTCGTTAAAATCAGGCTTACTTTGAATTTTTATTCAGGGTGCGAAATGTAGGTCAAAAAACGGCAAGTCAAGCAAAAGGCGAACGGCCTTGCCTGACAAAAAAGCCACGCTGACCGTTGTCAAACGTGGCTTCTCTCATTTATAACTCATCAAATCCGTTGTCCACTTGCACTTTCGTATATTGGCGCGGTTTTTGCTCGAAGAAGTCTGATTTGCCGAGGTCGACTTCTTCATACGCTTTAATCCAGCGGAGCGGGTTCGTCCGATAGCCGTCAAACGGGCGGTCAAAACCGAGCTGATGAGCGCGGACGTTGGCGTAAAACTTAATGTACGCTTCCAAATCAGCCAAGTCGATGCCATCGATGTCATTCCCGATGATTTCCCCGGCCCATTCGATTTCCAGCTCAGCCGCTTTCGTAAACGTTTCACGGACAAAATCGGAAAGCTCCGGCGTCCGATACTCCGGGTATTCGTTCAACACTTCTTTGAAAATTTTCGCAAACAAATCAACATGAATGTGCTCGTCGCGGTTGATGTAATTGATCATCGTGCTCGTCGCCACCATTTTTTGCTGGCGCGCGAGGTTGTAGAAGAACGCAAACCCTGAGTAGAAAAACAGTCCTTCTAAAATGACGTCAAAAACGATCGAGCGCAACAAGTTTTCCACATTCGGCTCTTCGGCAAACGCCTTGTAGCCGTTCGTCACAAAATCGTTCCGCTTGCGCAGCGTCGGTTCGTTCCGCCAAAAATCGAATACTTCATCTTGCTTCGCTTTCGGCACAAGGCTCGAGAGCACGTACGAATACGAATGGTTGTGAATGACTTCCTGCTGGGCAAGCATGATCATCAAGGCATTGATGCTTGGATCGGTAATGTAATCCGCCACACGTCCGGCGTAATCGGTTTGGATGCTGTCAAGCAGCGCTAAAAGACCGATGATTTTCAAAAACGCATCCTGCTCGCGGTCGGTCAGCTGCGGAAACTGCTTCACATCTTGGGCCATATTGATTTCAAACGGTGTCCAAAAGTTGGCGAGCATTCGCTTATATTTCGCATACGCCCATGGGTAGGCGATATCGTCCCAGTTCAACACATTCGAGCAGCGGCCGTTGATGATGCCCGTCGAACGGTTCGGCGCCTCTGGATCCATAATCGGCCGTTTGACTAAGCTGATTGTCATGATCCATTCCTCCCTTTCAGCTAAGCTTCGGCGTGAATCTTTCCCCGGAATCGGCAACGTCCGGGGGAAGACCGTCAGCTCGCGCAAGAATCGCACTCGTCGATCGTCCCCGATGTCGAACGCACGTAATACGTCGTTTTCAGCCCCGACTTCCACGCCGTCAAATGCAAATCGAGCAGCTCTTTTGCCTTAATCGTGTTCACGACGTAGAAGTTAAAGGAGATGGCTTGGTCGATATGGCGCTGGCGGGCGGCGTTTTGCTTGATGCTCCAGCGCTGGTCGATATGGTACGCCGATTTGTAATACCATGTCGTCTGTTCGTTTAAATCCGGCACCGTAACGGGAATCTTATAATCTTTCTTTTCCTCGGCGTACACTTTTAAGAAAATCGGGTCAATGCTCGCTGTACTGCCGGCGATGATCGACGTCGAGGCGTTCGGCGCCACCGCCATCACATAGCCGTTTCGCATCCCATAGCGGGCCACGTCTTGCTTCAGCCGATCCCAATCCAATTCACCGTGGCTTTCGTAGCCGCGCCGCTCAAAATAAGCGCCTGTCTGCCAATCCGATCCTGGAAACGCCGGGTAGCTCCCTTTCTCTTTGGCGAGCTCCATGCTCGCTTGAATCGCCAAATACGCGATCGTTTCATACAGCTCGTCGGCATAGCGGACCGCTTCGTCCGACTCCCAGCGAATGCCTTTTAACGCCAACAAATGATGCCAGCCAAAGGTTCCAAGCCCGACAGCGCGGTATTTTTGATTCGTCAGGCCGGCTTGCAGCACAGGGATATTGTTTAAATCAATGACATTATCGAGCATCCGCATTTGAATCGGGATCAGCCGCGCCAAAACGCCGTCGGTCACCGCCCGCGCCAAGTTGATCGACGATAAGTTGCAGACGACAAAATCGCCTGGGATTTTCTCAATGATGATCGTCCCGTCTTTCACATATTGCCGCTTCGTCACTGTCGGGCTTTGGTTTTGCGCGATTTCCGTGCAAAGGTTGCTGCAGTAGATCATCCCGAGATGGCGATTCGGATTTTGCCGGTTCACTTCATCGCGGTAAAACATAAACGGCGTCCCCGACTCGAGCTGGCTGCGCATAATGCTTTTCATCACGTCGATCGCCGGCACTTTTTCTTTCGACAGCCTTGGTTCGTTGACGCATTGCCAATATTTTTCCCGAAAGCTGCCGCTCCCTTTTTCCTCATCATAAAAATCTTCCAAGCTAAACCCCATCACCTTCCGCACTTCATGCGGATCAAACAAGTACCAGTCGCCGCGCTGTTCGACTTGCTCCATGAACAAATCAGGGATGCAAACGCCGGTGAACAAATCATGCGTCCGCAGCCGTTCGTCGCCGTTGTTGAGCCGCGCATCGAGAAACGCAAAAATGTCTTTATGCCACACATCCAAATAGACGGAAATGGCTCCCTTTCGCTGTCCCAGTTGATCGACGCTCACCGCTGTATTGTTCAGCTGCTTCATCCACGGGATGACGCCGGAAGAGACCCCTTTGAACCCTTTAATGTCGCTGCCGCGCGAACGGATTTTGCCTAAATAGACGCCGATGCCGCCGCCCGATTTCGACAAATTGGCGATGTCGGTGTTGCTGTCATAAATTCCTTGCAAGCTGTCATCGACCGTATCGACAAAGCAGCTTGAGAGCTGGCCGTACGACTTCCCAGCGTTGGCAAGCGTCGGCGTCGCCACGGTCATGTATAAGTTGCTTAACGCCCAATACGCTTCCTTCACGAGCGCAAGCCGCTGCTTTTGCGGTTCATTCGCCATGAGCGTCATGGCAATGACCAAAAACCGCTCCTGCGGCAATTCATACAACCGCCGCTCATAATCGCGCGCCAAATACCGGTCCGCGAGCGTGCGCAGCCCAATGTACGTAAACAGCTTGTCCTTCTCCGGATCAAGAAACGCACCGATGGCGTCGACTTCTTCTTTCGTATAACGTTCAAGCAAGAACGGACTGTACACCCCTTGTTCCGTCAGCGCAACAAGCAGCGAGTAGAAATCGCCATACCGCTCGCGTTCATCGTACCCGCGCTGCCGCGCCGCTTCACGGTACAATTGCCGCAAATACAGCCGGGCGCACACAAACGTCCAGTCCGGCTCTTCTTCATCAATGTAAGAAAGTCCTTCCAAAATAGCCGTTTGGTGCAGCTGTTCTACCGTGACGGACTCCTTTCGGCTAAGAAGCTGCCAAACACGCTCGACGTATTCATCAAGCGACAGACGGCCGAATCCAGCCGCGGCTTGCTCAATCAGCGCCGCAAACTCTTCACGTGAAAACGAAACCGACTTCCCTTGATCATCGAGGATGACCGTTTTCGTCAATGTGGTCATTCGTTTCTTCCCTCCTCCATAAAAAAATCCGCTCGGGCAGGCGAGCGGATGAAACGACAGACGGAAAAAGGCAGACGAACCCCTTGTTCTTTTCCCCTATCGTTTCATCTTCTCACACCCCGAAGAACATGAAACGTTCCAAGCAAGGCAGGTCTCCTGACTCGTGCATCGTCCTACTTTGGGTCCTTCCCAGCGGCGCGCTGAATGGCTCTTGCCGCCAGTGGCCATCCCATTTCGTCCGCACATACAGTTGCGGGGGCAGTTCCGGATTCACACCGGATTCCCTATTAAGTCCTGATGGACACCGTTGCTTAGCAGAACAATATGTAGTTGTAAAAAAAGACCTCAAAACCAATATATAGTAGTTTAGCATCCTGATGGAACAAGCATATACCAAAACCGGGAAAATTGCAAGAGCGGGAGAAAGCAAATTTTCTCTTTCGCTTCGCCAAAGGCAAGGAAACTGTCCGCACCATCGAAAAAGGCGTTCTAGGTGTCGCCCTTAGAACGCCCTGTCGTTTCCCTGCTACGCCTCCAAAACAGACGCTGGCCGCTCCTCGCTTTGTGCGGATGAAGCAAAATCGTACTTCTTTTCCACATACACTTGATGCCAAACCATAAACGCCAAGACCGTCCACAGCTTGCGGCTGTGGTCCGCCTTGTGGCGGGCATGTTCATCCAGCAGCCGATAGAGCACGTCCTTATGGAACAGATGATCAGTTTCGCTTTCGTGGATGAGCTGTCTCGCCCAGTCATACATTTCGTTTTTCAGCCAGTGGCGAATCGGCACGGGAAACCCTAATTTTTTCCGGTTTAACACATGATCCGGTACGATGCCCTCGGCCGCTTTGCGCAAAATATATTTCGTCGTGCCGTTGGCTGTTTTCATGTCAGGGGCGATTTGCATAGCAACCTCAAATACCTTTTTGTCTAAAAAGGGAACGCGCAGCTCAAGCGAATGGGCCATCGTCATTTTGTCCGCTTTGACTAAAATATCGCCCCTTAGCCATGTATGAAGATCAATATACTGCATCCGGTTGACGGGTGGGTAATGAAGCGTTTCGCGGTAAAAAGGAGCCGTCACCGCCGTATATTCGCGCCCCTCTTGGTACGTTTTGAGCAACGCCGCTTTTTCCTTTTCGCTATAGATTTTCGCATTGCCGACATACCGTTCTTCAAGCGGCGTCGTGCCGCGCTCCAAAAAGCTTTTTCCTTTCATTCCGTCCGGAAGCATCTTCGCGATCACCCGCAACACCGCTTTTACGATGTTTGGCATGCGCGCAAACAGCCGCAACGACTCTGGTTCGCGGTAAATGTTGTAGCCGCCAAACAGCTCGTCCGCCCCCTCGCCGGAAAGCACAACCGTGACATGCTTTCTCGCCTCACGAGCGACAAAATACAGCGGCACAGCCGCAGGATCGGCAAGCGGATCGTCCATATGCCACATAATTTTCGGCAGCTCTTCCATATACTCCTGCGGTGAGATGACATAGCTAATGTTGTCTACCCCAAGCTTCTCTGCGGTTTCTTTTGCGACATCGATTTCACTGAACCCTTCCCGCTCAAACCCGACGGAAAATGTCTTCAGGTGCGGATGGAATTGTTTCGCGATGGCGACGATGAACGATGAATCAATGCCTCCCGACAAAAACGCACCGACCGGCACATCGCTGCGCATATGGACGTTGACCGAATCAAACAGCGCATCGCGGATTTTCTTTACAAGCTCCTCTTCCGATTGGCGAATGGGCTCGAAGGATGCCTTCCAATAACGATGAATGGTGAGCGGTTTTCCGACTTTTTTCTTGAGATAATGCCCCGGCTCCAGCTTGTAAATGCCGGCCGACATCGTCAGCGGCTCAGGGACATATTGGAATGTTAAATAATGCTGCAGGGAATCACCGTTTGGCGATTCCTGTCTGAGGGCCAGCAAGATGCTTTTCTTTTCCGAAGCGAAAAACGTGCGATCTCCTTGCTCCGCATAAAAAAACGGCTTAATGCCGAACGGATCCCGCGCCGCAAACACCGTTTTCTCTTGCTTGTCCCAAATGACAAACGCAAACATCCCGCGCAGCTTTTCGACCGCTTTTTCTTTTTCCGCGCTGTAAAGGGCAACAATCACCTCGGTATCCGAATGCGTCGCAAACGAATATCCTTTCGCCGCCAGCTCTTCCCGCAATTCAAGATAGTTGTAAATTTCCCCGTTAAAAATGATCCAATATCGATCGTTTTCATAAGACAGCGGCTGATGTCCCGCCTCCAGATCGATGATGCTCAAACGCCGAAAACCAAAACTCACGTAGTCATCAAAAAAATACCCCTCATCGTCGGGGCCGCGATGGGTAATCAGGCGGTTCATCTCCACCAACGTTGTTTTCCATGTTTGCTCAATCGCTCTTGGGCGATCATGAATACAGCCAATAAAACCGCACATGGCGATGATTGTCCCCCCACTTTGCTAAGAAGAATCCAAAAACAACACCAAAAACCTTTTTGTTTAAAACTAAAATGATTTATACAAAGACACTTTCATTCTATCGTACACAACATCAAGTTTCAAAAACAATCTGTTTCCATTTTTTCAGGAAAACTGCTTGCAAGATTTTCAGTTTCTCATAATATTAACGATAAAATATGGAGAAAGTGTGAATTTCACCATTTTTGCACATCGATCTGTTACTATAAAAACACACACGTGTTATAAAGGAGTTGAGAATGGCTTGTTAGCGTTTATCCTTTTTTTGACTTTTCTCATCGTTTCCCTTTGTTTTGTTCTCTTGAGAAGACCTCTAAACGGGAGGATGGATCAACTGTCGCTCGGATTGTATATTTCCTGTTTCTTGCTATTGGCCGCCTCATTATCCTATTATGCAAGTTCGGCCCAGACAGGCGATGCCATCAAAGCCTTCATACAGAACAGAAACAGCAGAGAAACCAATCCGTCCCCCAGCAATCAAGCAAAGGAGGCGAATCGATCAGTTGCCTCTTCAAAGAAACAAGCGCTAAGGACATCCGTCCTGATTGACGCCCCCCTTTTGTCTCAGCTTCCGGAACTGCCGAGGGGATGCGAAGTAACCAGCTTGGCCATGCTCTTGAATCATGCCGGCATTCGCGTCGATAAGATGACGTTGGCGAAACAAATCAAGAAAAATCCTACTCCGTATCAAGTGCGAAATGGCCAAGTGTTTTACGGCCACCCAAATGAAGGGTTTGTCGGCGATATGTATACGTTATCGAAGCCTGGATACGGCGTGTACCATAAGCCGATCAAGCAGTTGGCTGAGCGGTACTTGCCTAACCAAATCATCGACTTAACAGGGCAATCGTTTGAGAACATCTATACATACTTGGCCAAAGGCACACCGGTTTGGGTGATCACCAACACCACCTTTCGTCCTCTTCCTCCCTCTGCCTTTCGGGAATGGCAAACCCCGCAAGGCCCGATCAAAATCACGTACCGGGAACACGCGGTGCTCATTACGGGATACGATGAGCAGTACATTTATTTCAATGATCCATTGACCGCTGTCAAAAACCAAAAAGCGCCGAAACAAGACTTTATCGACGCTTGGGTTCAAATGGGACGGCAGGCGATTACCTACCACCGTTAGACATCGGTGAATCCGAATCGCTTGCCTTTTTTTACATTTCAGTTGAACGATTTTCTCCATACATTTTGCACATCTATTTTTTATCATATCATTGCATCTCCCACTACAAGCTTAAGGAGGGAAAACGACATGAAAAAATGGCTGCTTGGCGCCATTTTCGCAGGAGTAGCAGCGATTGGCGCAGCTTGCTCAAATCCATCTTCCATGCAGGGACACGACATGTCCGGCATGAATATGGAAAAAGAAAATACTTCCGCTGAAACGAGCAAGCAGCAATTGCCTTTAGCAACCAATACAGAAGTATTATCCGGGAAAGAAATTCACCTTACTGCGAAGGAAGCGTTATTACCCATTAATGGTCAAATCAAACTCCCGGTATACACGTATAATGGATCCGTGCCTGGTGCACAAATCCGCGTGAAGCAAGGAGACAAAGTAAAAATCGTAGTAAAAAATGAATTGCCGGAACCGACAACGATTCACTGGCACGGCTACCCTGTTCCAAATAACCAAGATGGAGTACCGGGTGTCACGATGGACGCCATTAAACCGGGTGAAACGTTTACGTATGAATTTACAGCAACCGTGCCGGGAACGTATTGGTATCATTCCCATCAAAAAAGCGCCGAGCAAGTGGACAAGGGATTATACGGTACATTAATCGTAGAACCGAAAAATGAAGAAAAAGTCGATCGAGATTACACGCTTGTATTAGATGAATGGATGAGCGACCCGGACGCCGAAAGCCATATGGACATGAATATGAGCGGCATGGATCATAGTAATATGAATAATGGAAATAGCTCTGATAATCAACAAATGGATATGAACAGCATGGGACATAATATGAATATGTACGATATTTTCACGATTAACGGAAAAAGCGGGGCTGCTGTCCAACCGTTAAAAGTGAAAAAAGGCGAAAAAGTGCGGCTTCGTCTGATCAATGCAGGGTACATGTCCCACAAGCTTCATTTGCATGGACATGAGTTTAAAATTGTCGCAACGGACGGCCAACCGTTAAAGAACCCGCAACCAATCAAAGATGAACTGTTGAATATCGCTCCGGGTGAGCGCTACGACATTGAGTTTATCGCCAATAACCCGGGTGAATGGCTGCTGGAATGCCACGGCAATATGAAAGGCACCGATGGCATGAAAGTGAAAATTCAATACGAAGGACAAGCAAACAATACGGACAAAGCAAATGCAAAAGAAAACCTCCCTGTCGTGGATATGACAACATATGGAAAATATGAAACAGGTCCATTTACGTTAGACCAAAAATATGATGTAGAGTATACAATGGATTTAGGAACGGCCATGGGCAAAAATGGCATGATTTTCACGATTAATGGGAAAACGTATCCTGACACAGCGCCTATTCATGTGAAGACAGGAGATTTCGTAAAAGTAAAAATCGTGAACAACTCGCCGATGGATGTACATCCGATGCATTTACACGGCCATTTCTTCCAAGTGTTAAGCAAAAACGGCAAGCCGGTCACAGGCTCTCCATTGATAAAGGATTCCTTAAATGTAAACCCTGGTGAAGAATATGTCGTCGCGTTTAAAGCGGATAATCCGGGAAATTGGATGTTCCATTGCCATGACTTGCACCATGCTTCAGCGGGAATGGTGACAGAAGTCAAATATACCGACTACAAATCGGACTATACTCCAGATCCGAATGACACAACCAATAAAGGTGAATAAAAAAGCTGAAGGGGCTGACCCAAAACACAAATGCGTTTTGGGTCAGTCCCTCTTTTTTTCCGCGCCTGTTACTTTCATTATAACATCTCGCTTTCTCGATATTCTTCAAGAAGAGAAAAAACTTTCCCCAGCCGAGACCCGCTACGTTCTAGATAAAAAAGTGCCCCGTCATCACTTCGGGGCACCTTCCGTATGTTATTTCACATCATATCCTTGCTCTTCAATCGCTTCTTTCAGTTTTTCTACGCTGACCTTTGTTTCATCATACTCCACATCGACAGTTCCTTCTTGCAAATGCACTTCTACACGGCTGACGCCATCCAACGCTTGAAGGGCATTGGTCACCGCTGCTTTGCAATGTCCGCATGTCATTCCTTGTACTTGTAATGTAATGGTCATCGTCCATTCCTCCTTGAATGTTTATAGTTTCACGCGTTTCAAACGAAGCGCGTTGGCGACAACCGACACAGAGCTGAATGCCATCGCCGCTCCAGCGATCCATGGTTCTAATAATCCGAAAGCGGCGACCGGAATGCCAATCGTATTATAAAACAACGCCCAGAACAGATTTTGCCGAATGTTTTTCATCGTTTGGCGGCTCAACTCAATGGCTTTCGGGATATGGCGCAAATCGCCGCCGACCAAGGTCACGTCCGCGGTCTCGATGGCGACATCAGCTCCCGTGCCAATCGCCATCCCAATATCCGCTTTGGCCAGAGCTGGAGCGTCATTAATTCCATCACCGACCATCGCCACACGTTTTCCTTGCTTTTGCAATTCCTCGACGATGTTCGCTTTGTCTTCCGGGAGCACCTCGGCGTACACATGCTCAATGCCGACTTCATTGGCGATCGCTTCCGCTGTCCGTTGATTGTCCCCTGTTGCCATATAGACATCGATGCCCATTTGTTTTAATGTTTGAATTGCTTCTTTGGAGCTTTCTTTTACCGTATCCGCGACAGCAATGATGCCGGCAAGCTGTCCATCGATGGCAACGAGCATCACTGTTTTCCCTTGTTTTTCAAGCTCTACCATTTTATCTTCATGCACAGAAATCGCTACAGAGCGCTCCTTCATCAATTTTCGCGTCCCAATAAGGATGCTTTTTCCGTCAATGACCGCTTCAATTCCGTGGCCGGTAATGGCGGAGAAGTGCTCCAATGGCTTCATCGAAATCGCTTGTTTCTTCCCGTATTCAACAATCGCATGAGCCAGCGGATGCTCCGAAGCGCTCTCGGCGGAAACCGCATAATCGAGCATGTCCTCGCGGAAGGCTAGCACATCGGTGACTTCCGGTTTTCCTTTTGTCACGGTTCCTGTTTTATCGAGTAATACGGCATTGATTTGATGCGTTCTCTCTAGGTACTCACCTCCTTTAAAGAGAATTCCTTGTTCTGCCCCTTTGCCGGTGCCGACCATAATCGATGTCGGTGTGGCCAAACCGAGCGCACAAGGGCACGCGATGACAAGAACGGCGATGGCCGCCTCAAGCGCTTTCGCCAAATCACCCGGCGCAACGAAGAAGTACCAGATTAGAAAGGAAACAACCGCAATTCCGACAACAATCGGTACGAAAATGCCGGAAATGGTATCCGCCATCCGCTGAATCGGGGCTTTCGACCCTTGCGCCTCTTCAACGATTTTAATGATATTGGCCAGCGCGGTATCTTTTCCGACTTTTTCGGCACGAATGGTCAGTACGCCATTCGTATTCATCGTCGCCCCGATCACATAGTCGCCTTCCTTCTTATCAACCGGGATCGATTCACCGGTAATCATCGATTCGTCTACGGAAGAAGCGCCGGAGATGACTGTACCGTCTACCGGAATTTTTTCTCCTGGCTTGACAAGGATCGTATCGCCGATCACCACTTCCTCCAGCGGAACTTTCATTTCTTCCCCATTCCGAATGACGGTCGCTTCCTTCGCCTGCAGGCTGACCAACTTCGAGATTGCTTCGGTTGTCCGCCCTTTCGCAAGCGCTTCAAAGTATTTGCCGACAAGCACAAGCGTAATCAAGACGGCGCTCGTTTCAAAATACAGCCTCGGCATATAGTCAGGATTCCCAAGCGTCCGAAAAGCTTCATACAAGCTGTAAAAGTACGCAGCCGATGTTCCAAGCGCTATGAGAACGTCCATGTTTGCGCTCTTATTTCGTAACGCCCGGTACGCCCCGACATAGAAGGGACCGCCGATGTAGAACTGAACCGGTGTAGCTAAAAGAAGCTGGAACCACGGATTCATCAGCAGATGCGGCATCGGCAAGCCTATATCAAACGGCATATGGGCAAGCATCGTATAAAGCAGCGGCAACGATAAGATGATGGAAATGGCAAGTTGCCGTTGTTTTTGTTTCAACCGCTCTTCTTTCCGGCCAGCATCGTCTTGTTCTTCGTTTCGAATTTGCCCCTTATACCCAAGCTTTTTGATTTTCTCTAAAATGTCTTCGACAGATGCAACACCCTCCTTGTATTCAACCACCGCGCTGTTTGTCGCCAAGTTGACAGCAGCGCTTGTCACACCTTCCATCCGATTCAACCCTTTTTCAATCCGTGTCGCACAGGCCGCACATGTCATTCCTTCAATATCAAGCGTCACTTTTTCTGTCGCAACGCCATACCCCAAATTCTCAATTTTCATTTCGATATCGGCTATATTTTGCTTCGATGGATCATATTTAATCGTTGCTTTTTCCATTGCCAAATTGACATTGGCTTCTACGCCATCCATCTTATTTAATACTTTCTCAATCCGATTGGCGCACGCGGCACATGTCATGCCGGTCACTCTAAGTGTGACATGCTTTTGTTCACTCATAATGCTTCCCACTCCTTTCACTTTGAGAACTGTTTAATGACATCCATTAATTCGCGAATGGATTCTTCTCCACTTCCTTCGCGGATCGCTTTAGACACACAATGGCTGACATGACGTTCTAACAAGTTCAATCCTACTTTATTTAACGCTGCCGTGATCGCTGAAATTTGCACTAAAATATCAATACAATAACGATTGTCCTCCACCATTTTTTGCACACCGCGCACTTGTCCTTCGATGCGCTTCAAGCGCTTGATGATGCTTTCGATTTCCTGTTCCGTTCGTGGAACCATTTTTTTATCCATATTATGATCTTCATAATGGTTCATCAAACATCACCTCTTTTAATTACATTATACCGGTAATGGGTATAAAACGCAACAGAGATACCCTCTACAAATCATGTTCACCACAAAACCGTAATCAATACCTGCGCAGGAAAAAGCCCGCTTTCCACAAAAAATTCACAATTTTAATTGGCATAGGATTCGCTGCGGGCTGGACTCCCTGCACAGGTCCAATTCTTGTATCAGTGATCGCGTTGGCGGCTACCAAACCGAGTGCAGCCATGTTATATATGTTCGCCTATGTATTAGGGTTTGCCGCACCTTTTTTCATCATGTCGTTTTTTATCGGCAAGTTAAATTGGATAAAAAAATATAACACTGTCATCGTCAGAGTCGGGGGAATTCTGATGGTTATCATGGGAATTATGCTGTTTCTTGATTGGATGACAAAAATTATCATCTTTTTTACCGATTTGTTTGGAGGATTCACAGGTTTTTAATATCAAAAACATCCCCCTGAGTGGATAGTCACAATTCCTGTCACTTCCACTCAGTGGGAACCATCATTTACCTTTTATTGAATTCCTGAAATCATGCGATCCATCGTTTCATAAGACATAGGACCTACATATTTATTTCTGATAACTCCATTTTTATCAATGATATACGAGGTAGGAATCGTTATTGCACCATATAGATTTCCAATGTCTCCTTGCTCATCAAGCACAACTTTAAATGTGATCCCTTTCGCTTCCACAAAATCGCTCACCGCATTAGAACCTCTTTCGCTATTCGTCAAGTTGACTGCCAAAATTTCTACATTGCTATCTTTATTGTTTTCGTAGAACTTTTGCATTTCCGGCATTTCAGCTCTGCAAGGCGGACACCAAGTAGCCCAAAAATTCAATATCACTGTTTTTCCACGCAAATCAGACAATTTTATTTTATCCCCTGTAATTGAAAGTAATTCAAAATCCGGAGCAACCTCTCCTTTATTCGTGCCGATTTTTCCCCAATCCAATGAAGTAGATAGAACTGATTTTGATTTGACCTTTCCCGCTTCCTGTTGACTGTTAAAAATAGAAGATACAGCAATACTTACCACCATCACACCTAAAGCGAGTTGATTGATTACATTTCCCCGTCCTTTGTTCCTATCCTCAAGAGCCGCTTCTCTTTCTCGCCTCTCTAACCAATATGAAATACATATAAAAACGATAACGAGAGAGCCGTACAACCATACTTCTTTTGATATGATTACTGTATTTACAACATATTTTTTATACAGGGCTAGTTCGAATTGAATGAGATGGAACCATATCAGAAGTTGCAATAAAGTTTTTTGAGTTTTGACTCGTGATGCTACTATAAAAAAACAAATCGCTACTATTGCTTGCAAAATGATGAAATAATTTTGGGAATTTTCCATTACTCGGATCCATGCAAAAGTGCTAAAATAGCCAAAATATACTGGAACCATTGCCCGCGTATAAGAAGCCACAGGAATATTCTGCTTTTTTACGTATAGCCAAGTATAGACCGTGATAAAAACAATCGCCATACTAATGCCAACATATCCCCCATTAAAATAAAGGATTGTCATCGGATTTTGTAAAACTGAATTCGGATGTAAAACGACATAACTAAATTTCCAAATAAGTACACCGTTAATAAAACTGTTCAAAATTAAATCCATGATATTTCGCTCTATTTTTAATACTTTAATACCATAATAAAACATGACATAACTTATCAATAAGCCGCTGATAAGCAAAAGATTTTCGCCCTGAACGACTATATTGCCGAATTGCAATATACATTCCCCCAAAATTCATATTTCTATCGGTATTAGAAAGGATTCTTCTTTGCGACGAAAAAAATACAACTATAACTACATCACCCTAACCATCTTGAAACGTTCTTCCAAACATTGTTACTGCATCATCTTCTTTAAAACCAATAAGTGATGGTATCTAACACGCCAAGCAATACCATCACAATTCCAGCGGTTTGCTGAATGAGCTTCCCTACCCGTCTTCCTTTTTTCATGACAGCACCGCTCAATCCTAAGTACCAAAGGATGAGGATGAAGAAAATAACCGGTACAGAAGTTCCGACGGCAAAGACGCTCGGCAACAACACTCCATAAGACGTTGAGTATACGAGAGGCATTAGAGTAACAAAAAATAGAACAAACATCGTTGGACAAAAAGCCAACGAAAAGCCAAATCCCATGAAAAACGAACCGATTTTTCCTTTTGCCCATCCCTTCGGCACTCTGAACAAAGTGACATTCCAATACATTTTAAAAAGCCCTAACAAATACAAGCCTACGAGAACAAGAATCGGGCCAATCAGCTTTCTTAACCATGGAAAGTATAGTGTCAGTGTACTTTGAATCTCCTTCCCCATCAACCAGACGATCAAGCCTAACCCGGAAAAAGCGATGACCTTTCCGAAAATAAATAAAAGCAGTTCTTTCCAAGCGATCCCCTTTTGCAGAGATTGGTTGCTGTACAACGTGATTGCTCCTAAGTTGCTAGTCAGCTGGCACGGAGCCATCGCTCCGACGATGCCAAGAAGAAACGCTGACAAAACAGGAAGCGCTGTTGTGCTGTTGGCCATATTCAGAAACGGCTGGCTCAGCAGGTTGCTGATTTGGCTTAGGAATGAATACACTCTTCTTCTCACCCTCTCCATCCGTTACTTATATTGTAGCAGTGAATTTTGCAAAAATTATGGAGCGATATATTTTTAGGCAAACAAAAAGACATGCGCCCGCATGTCCCTATATTTCCCCTTCTGATGCTAGTTTTGTCCAACTTCCACCGTTATTTTTTGTCATAAAAATATCCCCGTTCATTGTAACGATCACAATTTCTTTGTCGTTTGCTGGATTAGAAGTTATATACATGATATGATCTTTTTCATCCAATGGCGGAACAGCAAGAACTTCTTCGTGTTTTGTGTCTAATGATTGTTTGATGAGTATAGACTGATCATTCTCTACAGCTGCAAATACAACCGACTTTTCTTGAAACATAAATGTCGTCGTATCAATTTTTCTCGTAAACCGTTCAAACGTATTCCCGTTATCTCTCGAAATGAAAACTCCCTCGGCTGTACTAATCCCGACCATATTTTCATCCGTTGGGTGAGCCACAATCGTTCTCGCTGCCGTTTGCGGCAGGCCATTCAATTGACTTGGCGACCACGTTTTGCCGTCATCTTTGCTGTAAAATACCCCTCGTCCGAGCGTTTCATTTTCTTCTTGATTCACCACATAGATGGTATGGCTTTTATAACCAACCGTCATATAATGGAAATCGGACTGTTTATAAAATCCTAAATTCATTAATGTTTGTCCATTATCAAAACTTTTCACAAGACCAAGTGGATTTCCTAACGATGAACCTTCTTCAGGATGTCCCGATGAATAAAAGCCGTCGTCCGTAGCTGAAAAGCCCATATAATCATGTTTATTGGAAACCGTTTCATACCACTTATTGTCTTGGTAAACGAGCAACCCTTCATGAGTAGCAAAGTAAACCGCATTTTGATTGCCTGCATAACCAACCCCATGCAAATGTTCGATCTTCCCTTCCTTTTTTTCTTTAAAGAAAGGATTATTGGTAACAGATACATTCGATTTTGACTGTTCTTTGCTCGTAATAAAAGCCTGTTCTTTTTCGTTGGATGATGAACAGGCGCTTAGAAGAAGAGCGGATGTGATGATGATGACTTTCTTCATTTTTGTCATAGATGTTCATTCCCCTTCATGCATAGTGTAAATCGTTGCATACTTTTATACTTTATCGGATAAATTTGCAGAATGTATGGATTTCAATAAACTGTAACGATTTGAAGATATTTTATTGCTATTGTGAAATTAATCACAGCAACCTCCCCCATTTGCCACTATCATGTCGGTAGACTCAACCTAAAGCAAAAGGAGGAAACCGCTCATGCGCAAAACCGCGATTGTATGGTTATCGTTATTGGCGATGTTGGCGTTTGTTCTCGGGGGGTGCGCAGCCAATTCCCCTCAAGACAAAACCGAACCAGAGAAAAATGGGCAGCCAGCCGCCCTTGAACAAACACAAGAAACGAACAAATTCTACTTTACTGCCAACGAGGGCGGAAGCATTTCAAAAATTGATGCGAGAACAAACAAAGTGGTCGGAACGATCAAAGTCGACGGCGCGGTCCATAACGTCCAAGTTTCTCCCGACGGAGCTATTCTCGGCGCTACGTTAGTTCCGGCCATGCACCACGGGCATGATCAGTCGATGGATATGAAAGGAATGGCGTTGTTTTATGATACGGAAACGAATGAATTAATCAAAAAAGTGGAAGTGGGGCACCATCCCGCCCATATCGTGTTTACTGAAAACGGCAAATACGCCCTTGTGACCAATAATGAAGACAATAACGTTTCCGTTATTGATCTGGCGAGCTATTCAGTCATTGAAACCATTCCAACCGGAAAAGGCCCGCACGGGCTTCGCATTTCCAAAGACAGCCAATACGCGTACGTCGCCAACATGGGGGAAGACAGCGTCAGTGTTCTCAACTTGCAAACAATGAAAGAAGAAAAGAAAATCACAGTCGGATCCATCCCTGTCACAACCGGCATTACTTCGGACGGCAAAACGTTAGTCGTAACGTTGAATACCGAAAATGCCTTGGCCATTGTTGACGTAACAAGCGGGAAAGTGGAAAAAGTCCCTGTCGGGCAAGGGCCAGCCCAAGTGTACGTGTCCCCTGACGATACGTTTGCTTATGTCGCCAATCAAGGGACGAAAGAGGCGCCCTCTCATTCTGTAAGCAAGATAAACTTAAAAACGAAACAAGTCGTGGCCACAATTGAAACAGGAAACGGAGCGCATGGGGTCGTCACAAGCCCGGATGGCAAGTATGTTTTCGTTACGAATATGTTCGACAACACCGTGAGCGTCATTGATCAAGAACAAAACAAAGCAATCCAAACGGTTCAAGTAGGCGAAATGCCCAACGGGATCAGCATCATGCCGTAAAGGAAAAAGCAGCAGGTTGGACGTTCCAGCCTGCTGTTTTTTCTGCGGAATAACGGATTTTCATTTTTCCCTTTTCCTCGGGCTCAGTACGGCAATATACACATTGCCATCTTGAATATAAGCGTCAAATGTATCTAACGGTCTTGGCGGTGGCCCCCCTACATTGATACCGTATTCGTCATATTGCCCCGCGTGGCACGGACATAAAAAGCGGATGCCTGTTTTCTGCATGTTCTCCTCAGCATCTCCAACGGTACACCCTAGATGGGTGCAAATCGGGGACATAATGAGTAAAGAACCATCTTCATTTTTGTTAATGTAGACAAACCCTTCCCTTTCCTGTTTGGTCCATGCATCTTTTATGGTGACTTTATACGGCACCTTTTTAGGGAATTCTCCCTTTTCTAATTCGCTTAGAGGACCGAGATTGGCCATTGAACTTGTATTGACCGTTTTCTTATCGTTGCTGCAGGCAGCCAGTCCTGCAGGCAATACCGAAACAGCCAGCAGTCCAGCCGCCCCCTTTAACGACCTGCTAAGAAACTCTCGTCGATTCAACATAAGATTTCCCCTCCTTGCCTCCTCTAATAGTAGGGAGGTGCGTGAAATAAGAGGCGAATCGATCAGCGTTTATCGCGCAATGCGAGTTTTACTGCAAAATACACTACCAATCCAATGGCAAGCAAATTAAGAAACCAGCCGAGAATGCCAAACCCCATCATCCCCCAGCCACTCATCATCCCGCTCATCATCCTCATCACCTCCTGCATGATCTAAAAATAATTCTCACCTATCGCTAACCATTTATGTCATAATTTCGCCTGACTTGAATGAAAAATCTAATTGGAACTCCAAGCACCCTTTTCCGCATCTTTAGCATTTGCCAATACTCCCATTCACACTTGATGCAGCCCAAAATTGATCCACAACGTTTTCATCATCTCCCCTTTTGCTTTACTTTCAGAATAGAGAAAAAGTGTGGAGAAAATATTGATAAAAAACTACAAATATTTGTCAAGGCTTTCACAAAAGTTCATTTCCCTTTTGGTCGCCACGCCTTCTATTGGTCAAAACAAATGCCGAGAAGGTCTGGGCAGCCATCATCTTATGAAACTTTCGCAAATCCAACCATACCAGATTCTTTATGCCCTGGAACCGTACAATAAAATCGAAACACACCGCTTTCGATTGGTATGAACGTCACCTCGGCTGTTTTCCCCGGCAAGGAATGAACATGAATGTCCGCATTTTCTGCATGGTTTCCATGGTCATTCTGTTGTAACAAAATCTTCATATTTTCGAATTCGATATCGTGTTCCATTTGACCGCTATTTTTCAGAATTAAGGTAACAGGCTGTCCTACAGTCAGTTGCAAACTCTCAGGAAAGTAATAAAATTCAGTCGCTTCAACCACTACCTTTTTCCCCTTTGTTTCGATGCTTAACGGAGATGCAGTTTGGTTGTGGTCCTCCATAAAATGGTTCATAGGCGGATTCGTTATCGGAAGATTAGAAGATCGAGAAAATTCATTATATAAATGGTTATACAAATAGAAAAACAGCGGAAGGACGATTGCTAACCATAGCGGGTTATGGAATAGTTTATTTATCAAAAACGCACGGTTAAAACCCGTTTCTTGTTGAAGCATGTATAGAACAATACAAGCCATTCCAACAAATAGAACAAGCATGATGTGAACCGTAGAATCCCGATATTCAGGCGCAATCATTTCTCCTAACATCGCTCCCATCATGCCGCCCATGACTCCTGATAAAACACCGTCGATGATGGCCATGATGCTAATCGGCATCCCAGCTAAAAATCCAGCTAAAAACCCGAAAGCCATTCCTAAAATGGTTGACAAAAAGAGATTGCCGTTGTAAGAAATCCCAGCCAGCAGGCCGCCTGTCAGCCCAACCAACATTCCTAACGCCATCGCCGCCATCATTCCAGCCATGCATGTGATTTTCTTCCTTTTGATAAAGATGAAAGCAATCACAATGAAAGACAAAACCGCCACGATTCCCCCAGTGAATAACATCGGCAACGGATGATCCCTCCTGCAAATGTTTATTTGTACACATATATGTGTGCAAATAACAGGTTAGTCCATGTCAGTGAACATACCGGCTGAGTTTGAACGAAAACAGAGGGCGTGTCATCCGATTACAGCTTTTTGTATTACACCTGCATGTATTCTGTTCATAAAACGACTATCCACACATGCCGCAGCATATGATGAAATTGTGATACCTTCTCTAAAGGGGGAAGATGGAATGCATGGTTACTTGCCAGGAAATCCTCAAACGCTTATTATCACGCCCAATGTAAAAGATGCGCCATTTCGGGTTCTCAAAAACGGGGTAAAACAATTTCACTTGCGGGCGGAACCGGTCGTGCATGAGTTGGTAAACGGAATTAAAATCCGCGGGTATGGATACAACGGAAGTATTCCCGGGCCGACGATTCTTGTCAATCAAGGGGACTATGTTCAAATTACAGTCGAAAACCGTTTGCCAGAAGCGACATCCGTCCATTGGCACGGATTAATTGTTTCCAACCGAATGGACGGCGTACCCGGCCCTGGGGGCAGCCCGATTATCCAACCGGGGGAAAGTTTTACGTATGAATTTCGCATCCAACAGTCAGGAACGTTTATGTACCACAGCCATGTCCATGATGCAAAACAAGAGTTAATGGGATTAGCAGGCATGCTTATTTCGCGCGGCATATACGAAGAACCTGTGGACCGCGATTATGTTCTGTTGCTTCAAGAGTGGGCTGTGCAGATGGAGATGCGTCAGCAAACTAGCAGCCATCCAATGAATGATCACCCTTCCAAACGATCGGCTTCAAATATATATGACATCGATCCAATGTCAATGATGTTTAATTTTTTCACAATTAACGGCAAAGCCTATCCTGATACCGCTCCTTTATTTGTCCGATATGGCGAGCGCGTCCGTATTCGCCTTGGCAATTTAAGTATGGATTCTCATCCGATGCATTTTCACGGGCATGAGTTTAGTGTCACCGCGGTTGACGGAAATCCGATTCCTATGATGGCAAGATTAAAACGAAACACGATTAATGTAGCGCCAGGAGAAACATGGAACATCGAATTTTTGGCCAACAATCCGGGAAATTGGGTCTTTCACTGTCATAAACCTCACCATACAACGAACGCACATGCAATGGAGGGAATGGGCGGCATGCTTACGGTGATTCGCTACGCCAAATAAACGGTCATTCAAGAAAAACGGCACTGCCGCCGTTTTTCTCCGCTCTATTTTTGACGCCCAGTTTAATTACTAAAATCTTCCGGAAGCCTGGTGATTTAGTACAAAATACTGCTATCTCCATCTGTTTCTCAATTAGATAAAACTTGTGGAATCAGCCTTCTTTTTTTGGCACAATGCCGTTGATTTGCTCGTGACAGCTGTTTTTCACCGGCCTTCTAGATATGAAAACAAATGCTGAAGTTCTCAGCAAGGATCAACGAATAAAAGATAAACCACGGTGATTCACCTATACGCGAATCACAAGATAATCTCCATTTTTCATTTGAACAACATCCGCTTTCATCGCTTTTGCAATATCTATATAACTGTAGATGAGCATTTTTCATTACAATAATTTCCATGGTTAGAGAGACAAACAGGGTACCCCTTACGCGATACGGAGCTGTTTTTTGATCACATCAATGGGAATATCTTGCTTTGCAGCGTCATAAATGAACTCGACGACGCTGTGGTCTTTCCGCGACCGAAGAAGCTCCAGCCCGGTGGAGAGGTTTTGTCGGGATTCGGCGATGCTGTACACGCAGGCCAACAGCACCACCGCCCAATACCGTTTCACCGCCCGAATGTGGCGAACGCGGTATCCATCCAGCTTCAGTTGATCTTTCGCCTGCCGGAAAAAGCACTCGATCGTCCAGCGCTGGGCGTAGTAACGCAAGATGTCTTCGTCCCCGAGTTCCCGGTCGGTGCTCAAGATGCAATGAAGATGTTCCGGCGCCATCGGCTGATCCGCCTTCCAAGCCAGCAGCACCACCGCGTCATCGAGGCCATGGATGGCCCCCTCATAGCGATACACGCGATAACGCTCCTGCCCCACCGTGACGAGGCGGGTGTCTTTGGACTCGATATAGCGGGCAAACTGCTTGGCTTGGATGGCGATGCCTTTCGGGTAGAGAATCCGGTTCGTCTTGAGCATCGCGATGACATGGAATCCCTGTTTCAGACAGGCTTCGATGAGCTTTTTGGACGGATACCACGAATCCATGAGCACATACACCGGCTGAGCCCGCTTCACCTTGAGCGAGGAAAGCATCTCAATCGCCAGGTCGATCTTGCTTTTTCCCGCTTTCTTGTCATACAGGCGGAACGCAAATGGGAACGCCTGCGTGAAGGTGTGCACCATCAGCCAAACGAGCGAATGCCCCCAGACCGATTGATGATCTTTATGCGAGTAGTGCCAGTCGCACCCTTGAATGGCGTGCACAGCCCGTGACGAAGGCTTTGTTTTTTGGCAAATCGTATCATCAATCTCACATTTCGCACCCTAACAAGGTCAAAACAAAGGATTTTTTATTTAGTTTTTCAGAATAACTTTTTGACCAACACAACGAGCGATGGCAATCCTTTTTTTACCATCGCTGGTCGTTCCGTATCACGTTACACGTAGATGCTCTCATCCATGCCCAATCCCTGCAGAATCCTTCGCTGATCAGGGGTAAGGGAGCGATCCAGTGAGCGTTGGATGCGCCCATCCGGCAGCTTGAACAGGACGACGTTCACATATTGAAACAGCTGAAAAATCGCCTGTCCCGTCGGCCGGGTCAGCTTGCGGCCTCCAGGACCCTTCAACGGGTGTTCTGGAGTAATAAACTGACGCACTCGGCGCTGAAAAACGCGGTAAATCGCCAAGGCCAACAGAAACAAATAGCCTAATACTGCGACCCGTTCTGGTTTTTTGACGTAAATCTCATCCGTGAAAAACGGATCTTTCAAAAAAGCGAAGTTCATTTCCACCGAGATCTGCCCTTTATACAGCTTCAAGATCTCTTGGGCATCCATGGGTTGGCCCTTCCATTCCTTCGGAACGGTCGTGACGAGGACAAACCGGGACGCTTTCCGTCTCGCCTGTTCCCACGCGTCTTGGTCGAATTCGACGTCAAGGTGCAAGAAATACAGCGTCTCCACCTCGGGTTCCGCCCCTTTTTTCGGCCGTCCGCGCCGTTTTTTCAGGCGTACGATCTCTTCGACCGCGGCCTCAACCCGATGAAACCGGGGGCGAAGGGACGCCTTGAGGGACGCCAAGGCTTGTTCGGCATCTTCCCGGCAGGAGAAGGGGTGACGCTCCCAACGGGCTTGTTCCTCGCGAAGAAGCTCCGCTTCTTTGGTTCGTTCTTTTTCAAGCGTCTTTCCTTTTCGCTGGTCGAGCGCGCTCGATTCAACAACGATCAGCCGAACGGGGTGGCCTTCATACGTCGAGGCCGTTTCCCATACCCGGTACGTGGCGCCGTTTCTCTCCGCCAACGTAAAGGGATCGCTCCACGTCGTGTCCTCAGCATCCGCTTCGGCCAGCGCGGTTTTCACGATCCGGAGCGACGAAGGGCCTCTGGTGATCAAAAAGGCGTTGGCCGCTTTGGTTTGCGCCAGGGTCTCTTTCGTCATCGCGGCGGAATCGGCCACGTAAATCCATTCGTCTTCGATTTTGGCCTGCTTCAGCTGTTCATGGACACGAGACAGCACCTCGGGATTCCATGTTTTATCGGGCAGGTTGCCATCGTGCACATCGCCGTAAAACGGGATGCCGTCCTCGTTGCCGACCAGTCCGAAACCGATCTGTTTTTGCCAACGATGATGGCGGTTGTAGCCATGTGTGATCTGCAAAGCCTCTAATGAGGCCGATTCATACGCGCCGTAAACCGTCTTGTCCGTCGTATCGGCGTGAAAGGCTCGGAGGGAAAGGCCTTCTTTGCGATAAATGTGAATCAAGCAAGTGCTGATCACCTTGTGAATATCGGCCTCATACAAGCGGTCGAGATGACGAGCCAAGGCATCGTCGTTCAACCAGGAAGGATGGAGACCGGGACGGATGAGTTTCTCTAGATCGATCTCCTGAGCCCATCGTTCCACGTGAACGAGGGCTTGCCGGCCGTCAAACATATTGTAGATGATGGCCTGAACGGCATCGCTGACTCGAGTCTGGCACTGTGGATCAACGGGAACGAGATGGTCAATCAATTGGGGCAGGCCCAGTTTCTTGAATAGGGCACTTATTATATTCAAATAATGATTGCGATAGACCTTTTTGACTTGAACGTTCATAAGAGAAAAACTCCTTTACGTTCCTTGTGTGTCAAGGATTCATTCGACATCGGAACGAAAAAATCCTCCCGATTTTCGTCGAGAGGGTGCGAAATGTGAGATCAATCGAAACAAAAAGGGGTTGATTCTTCCGTTTGGCCAGTCGTTCGACCTGGGAAAGGATCCACTCTTGAAGCTTCCCAAGCAGCCTTTCCTCGTTCCAAGGGCTTTTCGTGAAAAAGTGACTGAGCGTCGTTCGATGATTCGGGTGAAAGCTCCAGTAATGAATATCAGTCAATGTTCCCGAGAATCCCTTGGTGGTCAAGGCATCGACAATATGAATGAGATGCTTGATGACCGGTTTGGAAAGCTGCAGCGTCAACCCCAGCGTGAAGAAAAACTTGTGGATTCCTTGGTGATGTGCTAATCTATTCATGAGACATGAACCTCCTTGTGTGAATGGGTTTTGAACACATCTATTTTACCCAAGGAGTCCGGTTCATGTCTCCTTTTTTGTTTAGTTGTCAATTTATGTCAGTGAATTTGCTCATCTACAGTATATAAGTTGCAATAAAGATTTTCCGATTGTTCGATTCTGTTTTCCTTCATAACAAGTCATTTTGATAGAATGCGGTGGGCGCTCTACTGGATGTAAAACAAAGTTTCAACTTATATATCGTCATCGCTTTTTGCTCCTCCTCACTTTCCGCCCATAAAGCCAGCGCCTTCCCACCTAAAATCCTGTTTTGTCTTCGTGTAATGATTGCTAGTATTTCATAAGGAGGCTTTTCTGATGCTTCTCTCCCCATTTTTCTTACTCCTTTCCTACCCAGTTTGTTTTCATGACAGCATGGCTTTTTCGCAAACTTTCAAGCAATGGAGTTTGTCTGACAGCCGCAATAAATTTGTCAATATCTCTTATAATTGGTACGAGTACAATCACAATTCTCCCTTTTTCATAATCCTTTCGCGTAAAATGGTACCGCTTGATCCCAACCGCTCTCGTTGCTTCAAACAAGGCCGCTTGCCGCTGTCCGTAGTTATCCAACGCAATGCGAAAATGCTCTTCCCGCGGATAAATGACAACGGCCATTCCCTCAGTCTGAAACAATCGTTGGGCATTTTCTGTGCCAAGAAGGTTAGAAATATAAATGCCGTCGACAAATAACTCAGAACCGTTAATTTCG
The DNA here is from genome assembly GCF_056494105.1 of Geobacillus sp. PLS 41. Taxonomy (NCBI): domain Bacteria; kingdom Bacillati; phylum Bacillota; class Bacilli; order Caryophanales; family Anoxybacillaceae; genus Geobacillus; species Geobacillus sp. PLS 41. The sequence goes on from NZ_CM151395.1 coordinate 3,161,876, forward strand.
ATTTTTCCTTCTTTAACATCCGCAATATCGGCTATCGTTTTTCCTTTTGAAAACCGCTTTAAAACAAAAAGAACAACGCTTCCCACGCTGACTCCAAACACCATATCCGCCCATAATGCCCCCGGCAGCAGCTGCATCGTTAATGCGGTGGAAAAGGAAACGATTAAGGCTAGGTAATTTCTCGCCTCAAACGTTTTTGCAATCCCGTCAAATAAGCATTTCCGCGATAAGTATATTCAGTATTCTCAAGGTCCTTTAAGCTGTACCTTTCCATTTTTCGAACATCACAAAATTGTTGAATGGCTAATACAAGAAACGTCACAGCGACAAAATTTTTTGTCATTAATGCTGGAAGAGCAACCGCGCCTAAGGAAGAAGCAACAAAACCTGTTACAAGATGAATGAAATAACCATTCGGATAGCTCGGATATTGTCGGAAATCTTCCTTAATCGTCAACAAACGGGCTAAAGTCCCTAACACAACGGCTGTCGCGATCATGGCAATATGTTCGGCGGAAATCAACTCTTCATTCATATGCCTACCCCTTCAAGAAATGCTGGATATATTCAGAATTTCATGATACAGCTTCACACATTTTTCTATAATGAGTATGCTTCGTTCGCCGTCATGTCGGTGATGGGGATGATCGTCTTTTCGTCCCGAATCAATTGTCCTTTTTCAAACGAAAACCGCCTAAGCTTTGATATCATCATTCAGTGTAGGCATTCTTCTCAAATGTTAAACATTTGATTTTGCCCACTACTCCAAAGGTGCAATATGTCCTCAAAACAAAGAGTACACACATTCTAAAAAATAAGATACAGTACTAACGCCAAAAAAGGGGCTGACCCAAAATGCGAGTGCGTTTTGGATCAACCCTTTGTTTCGCACAATCTATGAAGGCAAGAAGTCCGTCGCCATTAGCGCCCGACCCATTCGATAAACCGCCCGATCACTTGATCCAAAAATTCCACCGTCGCAGCATCAACGAGATTTCCCGCTTCGTCGAATTTTTGGCTTGCAACATTCACCAGCACCTCGTTCCCGGCCGGCGGCAACACTTTCGCAGCCAGCCCCGGGCTTTGCAAGATTTGGCGCAAATGAAGCTGGGCTCGGATTGTTCCCATCATCCCTGTCGATACTCCGACAATCATCACGGGTTTATTGACCAACACTTTGTCCACACGCGACAGCCAATCTAGCGCGTTTTTCAGCACGCCGGGAACGGACCAATTGTACTCCGGTGTCACGATCAAAACCCCGTCCGCATCCGCCACTTGCCGCTTGAATGCCGCCACGACTTCGGGCGGATCGAGTTCATCGTCTTGATTGTAATGCGGCAGAGCGCCGATATCGGCAATGTCCAATTGGAATTTGTCTTTGTACCGTTCTCGCATAAACTCCGCTAATTTCCGGTTATATGAGTCTTTTCGCAAGCTTCCGACAAGAGCCACAATGTTCATCATTTTCGTCCTCCTTCAAATGGGGTTGATGGTCAATTTCCCCCGCAGCGCAAGGCGAGCGCGCATTCCCTTACTATTTTGCCATTCGATTCCATCAGCTGCCTTTTGCTTCAAATTCCCCTTGCGGTCATTCCCATTATAACTCTTCCCCGTTCGTCGCGATGACGTTTTGATACCAATCAAACGACTTTTTCTTTCTCCGCTCGAGCGTGCCGCTGCCGTCATCGTGTTTATCGACGTAAATCAACCCGTACCGTTTTGAAAACTCGCCGGTCGAGGCGCTCACGAGGTCAATGCAGCCCCATACGAGATAGCCAATCAATTCGACGCCATCGGCGATCGCTTCACGCGCTGCTTCGATATGACGGCGCAAATAGTCAATGCGGTAATCGTCGTGAATCGAGCCGTCTTCTTCCACTTTGTCATGCGCCCCAAGCCCGTTTTCCACAATAAAAAGCGGTACGCGATACCGATCGTACAACCGGTTTAAAATGATGCGCAGCCCTATAGGGTCGATCTCCCAGCCCCAGTCGCTCGCTTTAAGGAACGGGTTTTTCACCCCATCAAATACGCTGCCGGGGATGAGCTCATCATCCATCTTGTCTTTTTTCTGGGTGACGGACATATAGTAGCTTAAACCGATATAGTCGACCGTATGCTTCTTGATCAGTTCCAAATCCCCGTCGCGAATATCGAGTTTCACCCCGCGCTCGTCGAACACGCGTTTCATAAAGGATGGATACTCGCCGCGCACTTGAACGTCGGCGCAAAAGAAATTCAACAGCCGCTCCTCTTCAAGTGCATGCATGACGTTTTCTGGATTGCAGTCGTACGGGTACACGGGGGCGGCGAGAATCATGCAGCCGATTTTTGCGTCCGGAATGATCTCGCGGCACGCCTTCACCGCCAGGCTGCTGGCGACAAATTGATGATGGAACGCTTGAAACAACTCTTGATATTTCGTCTCTTCGCTTTCCGGCACAAATCCCATGCTCATGAGCGGAAAATGGAGCGCACCGTTTATTTCGTTAAACGTCAGCCAATATTTCACTTTATCTTTATAACGCTGGAAAATCACCTTGGCGTAACGTTCAAACAACGTTACCAGTTCGCGGCTCCGCCAGCCACCGTATTCTTTGGCCAAATGGAGCGGCATTTCATAATGGGAAATCGTCACCACCGGCTCAATCCCGTATTTATGTAACTCATCGAACACCCGATCATAGAAGGCAAGCCCTTCTTCATTTGGCTCAAGCTCGGTGCCGTTCGGGAAGATGCGCGTCCAGGCGATCGATAGGCGGAACGCTTTAAATCCCATCTCAGCAAACAGGGCTATATCCTCTTTATACCGGTGGTAAAAGTCGATCGCTTCATGGTTCGGGTATGTGTACTTCTCCTTATCAATGGCAAACTGCAACCCTTTTTCCCTAAGCAGTTGTTGCCTCATCTTTCCTCCCGGAAGCACATCGGCAATGCTTACCCCTTTGTTTCCTTCGCCAAATCCTCCTTCGATCTGGTTGGCCGCCGTCGCTCCTCCCCATAAAAAGTTGGTGGGAAACGCCTCGTTCGTTGTAACCACTAGTCAGTCCCTCCTGTGCAAGTATGCCTCCCCACTAGCTTACCACAAACGCCGCTCCGCCTACACCGACGAATGCTTCGTTCCGCTGTTTCTTCTCCCCCATAAAAAACCACCCTTACAACGGGTTGGTTGACATCGGAAGAAACACGAATCGTTTGCCTTTTCGTCAACTCCACATCGACCGTTAACAGCTCTTTTTTCTCCCAACTGACGAAACGGTCTTCCCATAACACGTGGCAAGAGTGATCATTCATTTCAAGCACGATTCCCCTCGCCCACACCGTCCCCGACCACTTTCGGCATCGAGTGGTAGCCGCCTTCCGGGATCAAATGCGCCAAGTACTCGACCGGCTCGCTCCCTTGGAGATACGGCCGGATCATCGGATGGTTTTTGACATATTCGAGCAGCTCGTACGGTTTGATTTTATGTTTGATCAGCCCGGAAAGCAGCGTGCCGACGCCGATGCTTAAGGTGTCTTTATTGGTGTATAAAAATCCGGTTCCTAATATGCCTTTTGTTGCATCGCCGAGCAGCTCGATCGTGCATCCTTGCTCCGGCTCAAGGTTGAAACGTTCTTCGATCACTTTTTTATCGAGCTTGACAATTTCCATCACTGCGAGCGCGACTTCATCCGGCCGCCATTCGCGGTGAAACCCGAGCTGTTTCGCCAAAAGCGAGTTCACGCCGTCCGCCAGCACGACGACATCGGCATACACCTCGCCGTCCGGGCGGTCGGTGCGGACACCGACGACGCGGCCTTTTTCAACGATGCATTCGAGTGCCACCGTTTCACAAACGAGCAACGCCCCTTGTTCGACTGCTTTCTCGGCAAACCATTGGTCAAACTTCGCCCGCAAAACGGTAAAGTTGTTGTACGGCTCGCGCCCCCACTCCAATCCTTTATAGCTGAACGTCACCGCCGACTCTTTATCCATCAGCATAAACCGCTGCTCAACGATCGGCCGCTCGAGCGGGGCCTCTTTATAAAACTCCGGAATAATGTCTTCCATCATTTTTCGATAGAGCACGCCGCCCATGACGTTTTTCGATCCTGGGTATTCGCCGCGCTCAAGCAATAATACGTTGACTCCGGCTTTGGCGAGCTCATAGGCGCACGCCGTTCCGGCCGGCCCCGCTCCGACGACGATACAATCAAACTTTTCAGGCATGGCGGATTTCCTCCTTCGCATCGGCCGATGCGTTTAATTTCGGAAGCTCTTCTTTCAACCGTTTAATGAGTAGCGGCACGATCTCCAGCGCATCGCCGACAATGCCGTAATGGCACGCTTGGAAAATCGGCGCGTTCGGATCTTTATTGATGGCGATGATCAGCTCAGAGTTTTGCATGCCGACAATATGTTGAATCGCACCGGAAATGCCGATGGCGAAATAAATTTTCGGCGTCACCGTCACCCCGGTTTGCCCCACTTGGTGATGGTGGTCGATCCAGCCTGCTTCAACGACATCGCGGCTCGCGCCGACCGCCGCACCGAGGACATCCGCCAGCTCATGGATGAGCTGAAATCCTTCTTTGCTGCCCATCCCTTTGCCGCCGGCAACGACGATATCCGCTTCATCGATACGCGCCTTTTTTACTGTTTGCCTTACGACTTCAAGCACTTTCGTCCGCATCTCCTCCTCGCGCAGCTCGATCCGCTCTTCAACGATTCGGCCGGTCCGTGCCGGGTCAGGTGAAAGCGCCTTCATCACTTTCGGCCGGACTGTCGCCATTTGCGGTCGGTACTTTTTGCACAAAATCGTCGCCATAATATTACCGCCAAACGCCGGCCGACTCGCCAACAATAATCCAGTGTCCTCCTCGATATCAAGAATCGTCGTATCCGCCGTCAGTCCGGTCGGCAAATCAGTGGCAATGGCGCTCGCCAAGTCTTTCCCTGTCGGCGTCGCCCCGTACAGCAGCACTTCCGGTTTATACTTTTGACAACAGTCAAGCAAAGCGCGCATATACGACTCGGTCCGGTAATGGGCAAAAATCGGATCGTCGTATACATAAACGACATCCGCCCCATAGGCAAACAACGTCGGCGCAAGCGGTTTGACACCACTTCCAATCAGCACTCCGCCAAGCTCGGTGCCGCGTTTATCCGCCAGCGTCCGCCCGGCTCCAAGCAACTCCAAGGAAACAGGGGTCACCTTCCTCTGATAGAAACAAGCATTCCTATTATATAGATAATAAAAATGATATTAATATTGTTTTAACACTCAACTAACGCGATCCAATCAAAGATAAAACACTTTTTTCAAAAAAATATACTCAATCACTCGCCGCCAGTGAACAAAACGAACGGCCGCTCCCTCCATATGGAAAGAAGCAGCCGTTCAAGGGGGAGTTCGCACCCGTTTCAAGAATGCACCCACGGTTACTTATGCGCCGCAGCCGGACGGTGCGGATGATTCGGGCGATGCATGCTGCCCATCCGCTCACGGAGATACGGCAATACCCAACGGTCCAAACCGTAGCGGCCCGCGTTCGCTCCAGCGACGAGAATGAACACCGTCAGCAGCACCATTTGCGGGTTCGTGCTCGTCGTGCCCGAGAACATGAAGGCGAAGTTCATGACTGCTCCCATGAGGGCGGCGAATGTCGTAAACAATCCGAGAATAAGTGCGATCCCAACGAGAAATTCGCCCCATGGCACGAGGAAGTTGAATAATCCGACATTCGGCAGCGCTACGTTTTCGATAAACGCCGCCCACCAGCTTTGCACGGCCGGGTGTTCGCCCGTGGCCTTCGCCAATGCTCCTTTTAAAAATCCGGTGGCGTCAAACCCTTGTGTGATTTTTTCCCATCCCGCCACCATCCACTCATATCCTAAATACAGCCTCAATACTACCATCAACGCTGACGCTGTAACGTGTTCGCGCAGCCATTTTACTACCATTGTATGTCTCCCCTCTCATTTTGGAAGATGTTCCTTACACTTTTATCATACTCCTTTTTCAGACAAACGAAATAAGTTTGTTCACCATTTCACAATATATTCAAAAAACTATGGCAAAATGGTGAAAAGGCATGTACGGCGGCAACGATTATGAAGAGAAATGAAGGGAAAAAGATGGCCTGAGTTCGACCCGAGTTCGACAGTCACTAGGCAACGTCCCTTGATACAAAAGGGGATCGGAGGCATTTGGGCATACCTTGAGCGTGTATCTAGGCGCGAGGATGGATGCCTAGGATCTTCGGCGGAGGCTCCAGCCTAGAGCCGCAAAGAGTTGCGCTTGCTTGGACGTCAGCTCGGTTCGTTGAGAAAGGTCTCCGTTTTTAAAAGAATAAATGAATAAATCGTGTGCCTGTGAAATTCGAAGTTTTTTCTAGGATCCGCACCACGAAGTGCTTGATATAACAGCATTTTGATCATTTCCATTTGCCTAAAATGGCCTCAAAACTGTCGAACTCGGGTTATATTTGTTAAAAATTACAAAAAATAAGCCGAGCCACCTGTTCCCTCAAAACGCCACCATGATCATGGACCAATCACGACGCCGCAACTCAAGCCAACCATCCATTAACAGAGAAAAATCTTATTCAAAACGTCCTTTTCTTTTCCCTGCTTCACGTCGTATAATCAAAAAAGAGGAGGTGAACAAGCATGGAGCGCGATACGGTGGTGAAAGAAGTGGTCGAGGCGCTGAAAATATTTTCCCGCGACATCCGCACCCAAATTGACGAAATGGGAAGTCAGCTGAGAGCGGAAATCCAAGACACCGCCAACCAGTTGAGAGCAGAAATCCAAGAAACGGCTAACCAACTGAGAGCGGAAATGCAAGAAACGGCCAACCAGCTGAGAGCGGAGATGCAGCAATTTCGCGCCGAGGTGAACGAGCGGTTCGACCGACTCGAACAAAAATTCGCTGGCTTGCGCGTGGAGCTGACCGAAACGCAAGAAACCGTCCATTTCCTCGCGTCCAAAACCATCCAACACGAGAAAAAACTCCACCATTTGGCCAAGCAGCTTGAAACCATTCGCTAGTTTTCCTTCATCCGAAAGCCGCGTTTGACTGCAAGTCAAGCGCGGTTTTGACTTTTGCATCTCGGCTTCTTCGATCCCGGATCAAATCCCCTCCTGCCCGGCCGCGCACGAAGACGGAAGAGAAGCTGGCGATTTATCCGTTATCATGAACACAATGGTTTCCAATACGCAGCCAAAACTCTGCCCCCGGACAAAACGCCCAAAACAGAGAATGCGCGCCGATAAAGTATGATGGGGCTTTTGCGTGCATAATTGATGCTCCTTTTGACGCACAATATAAATTACAAAAGAATCCTTTTCATGATTTGAGGGAGGAATCATCCATGTCGTTTCTTTGGAGCTTAATCGTCGGGGGCGTCATCGGTTGGCTGGGAGGTCTTCTGACGGGCCGCGATATTCCAGGAGGAATCATTGGCAACATTATTGCTGGGTTTATCGGAGCCTGGCTTGGAACGGCGCTCTTTGGCAACTGGGGGCCGACCATCGGCGGATTTGACATCATCCCCGCGCTGATCGGTTCCGTTATCCTCATTTTGCTTGCAAGTTTTGTCATTCGCAGATGGCACAGGACGGCGTGATTCCAAAAACCTTAGGGTCGCAATGGATTCCGCTTATGCAAGACTCAGAGCGCAATCTTCCATCTCCAAATTCATGCTCACACATGAAGGAACCGGGCTCTTCTCAGCCCGGTTTTTAAAGTTCGTTACTTAGTTCGATATAATTGAAAATCATCCAGCGTTCCCCAAGCGCCGCCATTTGCCTTGATGCTCACTCCGATCGTCACGGTTCCGTCACCAATATAAATATCATGAATCTCAGGATGACTCCAATTCAACCAACCATTCACCCTGGCAGCCGCTCGATACTCTTTACCTCCTGTTTTCGCATACAAGTATATTTCTGCATCGGAGGCATCTCCTCCTTGCAAAAACATCGATAAATCATAATATCCGGGCTCCAATCCCGTGATCGTCTGTTCTACTTGGAAATCAACAGCCTCACTCGAATAGAAGTGAAGGGAATAGTTTCCCGATTTCGCATCCGCAGCTTTCTCCAAATAATCCGTATGTGGAGAGGTGCCGTTTCGATAAATGATGGTCCACATCGTTCTGTCTTGATCCTCGAAGCTCGGATTGACTACATAGTTCTTCGGCGTAATGTCAAGATAGGCTTTTACCGTCTCTCCACCCTCCACTATACCTTGAATCACATGTGTTCCGATGCCAATTCTCAGCGCTTGATCCAACTCGTCCTGATTCCATTTCACAGAAACAGAGCGTTGGCTCCCATCATTATAAGTAGCTGTTACCGTATCAGGCAACTCAACCGGTTCACCAACTATAGCGCGAATATATATGTCTTTGATTTCATCGATTTTCAAAGGAGCTACAGCTCCTGTGTTTACATATTTAAACACATATAATGATGGTAAAGGTCGGCCATTAAAATCGAACAGCGCTTGATTATCTACAGCACTCCCCCCGTGCCATATCGCCGCATCAGGATCATATTCAGCAGCAAAACTAGACGCCCAACCAGATCCATATTTTTCCCATTTTTTCTCATTTTGCTTGAGACGTTCAGGAGGGCCAACAGGAATCCATGCAGGTTCCCAGTAAAACACCCCGATCCCCCGTTTACCTACAGCCGCCACCGCCTGAATCACATCTCGAATCGAGTTCGCTTGCCCTTGGACAGTAATCGGATAGTTCAGTATTTGTCCAGAACTCTTTGGAGCTGTATTTTCATGGCCGTCTCCATCTTTTTTCGTATATGGATAGGATGTTTCTGCCACCATCACTTTTTTATGATACGTATTGGCTACATGTTTCAACACAGACGTTAAATTGGCTAAAGTACCATGCCAAAACGGGTAATAGGAGCTAGCGAACACATCGTAATCCACTTTATGTTCAGCAAGCATTTTCGCTATGGATGCATATCTGCCTGGAGTTTCGGGATTCGTAAAATGAAGCGCAACCAGTATATTCCGATTCATCTCCCTTACCGCTCTGCTTCCTGCATTCATCAACTCACATATTTTCGCCCAATCCGTTTCCCCGACAAAAGCTCCATTTGTTTCATTTCCAATTTGAACCATTCCGACTTGAATTTCTTCTTTCAACATTGCTTCTAAACTTTCCTTCGTGAATCGGTATAAAGCTTTCTTTTTTGCTTCAAAATTGAGGTTTGCCCACGCTTTGGGAGGGCGTTGTTTGGCAGGGTCGGCCCAAAAATCGGAATAGTGGAAGTCCACTAGCACCTTCATCCCATTGGCCGTAGCTCGCTTTCCAATCTCAATGGCTTTTTTCAAATCGTTATTCCCGCCTCCATACCCATGCCCTTTCTCATCATAAGGATCGTTCCATACGCGCACCCGTACATAATTGATCCCGGCTTCTTTTAGCGTTTTAAAAATATCTTGTTTCTTACCAGCCGCGTTGTAAAATTTCACTCCACTGTCCTCAAGTGCGATAATACTCGAAACATCGACCCCTTTAACGAACCCTTTGCTTAGGCCATCCACCCTTTTTACAAAAATATCAGCTGGAACAGGCTTTGGCCCCTCTCGGCCTCCCGCTCTGTTCAGCGATATCAACTGAAAATGATCCATATAGCCCCAAGCGTTCGGTTTCCCAGTAACTATTGCACCGACTTCAAAGTTCAACGCTTCTTCTTCCAGTGTGAATTCCAATTTAACCGTCTCCCAAGAATTATATCCTTTTGTAACAACAGCCTCCGCCATCTGATCGCCTGCGAACAATTGAATATGACCCGCTTCGTCTCCTGCTCCTCCCATTGATTGAACAGAAAGTTCATAACTCCCTGGCGGCAGCTGTCCGATCGTTTGCTTCAATGTAAATGTTTGATTTCCGTTCGCTATATCGCGGACCCAGTATTTAAAGGCGCTATCTCCCTCATTCGGAACGATCCATGCATCATTTGAATAAGAAAAACGCTGTAGATCAACAGAACTCCAATCCTGTGCAGTGACTGTCCATGACCCATCAGCCCAAAAATCCGATTCAAATCCCCCGTTAATTAAATAATTATACGAATCAGCCGCTGCTTTATGAATATGATTGGACGAAAACGGCATGATCATCACCATCATGGCGACTAGTATGAAAAAAAATCGTTTCCTCATCCTCTCCCCCGCCTCCATGACTATTTTAACATCGCACACCAAAACACTTGATTGGCTGCCGTGTGAAACCAGCCTTTCTATTTGACAGATTTGTTGCTTGAACGATTCTCTCTCCTTTATCTCCTTTTCTCCACGACTCGCACCTCGTATTTACCTAGCGTGATCTCCCCTTCGATTTCCTCGCCAGTGAACAGATCCTTCACCTTTTCCTCAACAACAACAGCCTGTTTCTCCTCCGTAAAATTCATAATAAACACATAATCACATTCCGGGGCTTGCCGCGCTTGGACGGATACTCCTTTTCCATGCTTTACAAACAAGACAGGCCTCAAATCGAGCTTTTCCATCAATTCTTGATAAAAATCTCTATGGAATTGATCCTCTAGGCGGCCGCCAATATAATAGGCTTGACCTTTCCCGTATTGGTTGCTCGTCACAGCGGGCGTACCCGCATAAAAATCATCTTCATAAACTCCTTCGACTGTTGCAGTATACACCTTGATCACCGTTGCATAGTCTTTCAACTCGTAAGACTGTCCACGATAATGAACCGAATTTCGATCGCGTGGATAAAGAGTATCCGTTTCGATCGGTTCGATGCCGAATGTTTTCCTCAAATCGGGATGCCAGCCACCTAAATACGCTAAATCACATTCATTGACCATTCCACTTATATAAGTCATGACAAGCGTTCCACCGCTCCCTACAAACTGTTTCAAACGAGCAATCGTCTCTTCGCTCACTAAGTAAAGCATCGGCGCAATCAGCAATTTGTAGCGGGAAAAGTCTTGTTCCTTCGTGATGACATCAACAGGGATATCCCGCTCCCAAAAGGGGCGATAATGCTGTACGAGCGTTTGTGGATACCGTTTCGTTTCAGTCGCAAATCCTTGCGCATCATTTAACGCCCAATTGTTTTCCCAATCATACAAAATGGCCACTTCCGCCGACCGATTGGTTCCGACGATGCCAGACATTTTCTCGAGTGCTTTCCCAACTTTAGAAACTTCTTGAAATACACGGTTATCCGTGCGATTGTCATGGTCGACGACCGCACCGTGAAGTTTCTCAAACGCCCCCCGCGACTTGCGCCATTGAAAATAGAGGATGCTGTCGGAACCATGAGCGATCATTTGCATCGAAGATAAAAAGTGCATGCCTGGCCGCTTCGCTTTGTTCACTTTATGCCAGTTCACCAAACTCGGCGTGCATTCCATCAGTAAAAATGGCTGCTGCTTCAAACTTCGATACAAATCATTGATAAAACCGACTTTCATAGCCAAATCGGCAGTGCTCTCCCAATCATTGTGCCAAGCAGGATAGGCGTCCCAACTAATGACGTCAAGATGCTTCGCAAACTTGCTGTAGTCAAGTCCTTGAAAAGGAATTAAGTCATGCGTATCCGCCATAAAATTCGTTGTAATCGGAATATGAGGCGTCAACTCCCGAAGCGGAACGATCTCGTTTTCAAAAAAGGAAATCGTCTGATCTGTCACAAACCGTTTCCAATCAAGATTCAACCCATGAATCGTATGCTCACCAATCGGAGACGGCGACTCGATTTGCGACCAGTCGGTGTACGTATGGCTCCAAAATGACGTCCACCAAGCGGCATTCAGCGCGTCAAGATCATGATTGTATCTGTTTTTCAACCATTCACGAAACGCTTCTTGGCACAAATTACAATGGCATTCCCCGCCGTATTCATTGGAAACGTGCCACATGAGCAAAGCAGGATGATCTCCGTACCGTTCCGCCAGCAATCGATTGATATGTTGAGTTTTTTCACGGTATACGCTCGAGGTAAAACAATGATTATGACGCCCGCCATGCAACTGTCGAACACGCGCCGCATTCACCCGCAACACTTCCGGATACTTTTGCGACAACCATGCTGGTCGAGCACCGCTTGGCGTAGCCAAAATCACCCGCCCGCCAATACGGTAAATGTCGTCAAACACTTTATCGAGCCATTCAAAACGATAAACCCCTTCTTCCGGTTCGAGAGCAGACCAAGCAAATACACCAATCGTGAATGTGTTTGTGTGGGAGAGTTTCATCAACTCAAGATCCGCCTGCAAAAGATCCGGCCGATCCAACCATTGATCAGGGTTGTAATCTCCTCCATGAAGAATGAAGTTCGCTTGTGTTATATACGTTCGTTCATATTTTGGCATTACGTCGTCTCCTTTCCCTGCATCATCCTTTGATTCCACCCAATGTCAATCCGGACACAAAGTTCCGTTGCAACATCAAAAAGACAATCGCTACCGGAATGCTAATCAGAAGCGCCCCGGCTGCAAACGTCGTATAGCTCGCCCCCATCACTTCGTTAACGAGATTATACAGCCCTATCGGAAGCGTATAAGCATCAGGAGTTCGGAGAATGGCCGATGATAACACAAAATCACCAAGCGGTCCGGTAAATCCGTTCATCGCCACGACTGCAATCATTGGTTTAGACAGCGGCAAAAGAATTTGGAAAAAGATCCTCGTATTGCTCGCTCCATCGATTTTGGCACTTTCGTCCAGATCTCTCGGGATCGAATCCATATATCCCTTCATCAAGTACGTATTCATCGGAATTTGCCCGCCGATATAAAGCAAAATTAATAGCCAGTGACTATTGAGCATCCCAAGCATTTGCGCCAAAACAAACAAAGCGATCAACGCAGAAAACTGCGGCACCATTTGCAGCAGCAAAAACAACGTTAAAGCATTTCTTCTTCCCTTAAATCGAAAGCGCGAAAATGCATAGGCGGTAAACGAAACACTAATCACGGAACCAAGCATCGTAAAAAAGCTAATTTTCATCGAATTCCAATACCAGCGTTCGTACAATAAGCTTTCTTTGCCCGCAAACAACTCGCGATAATGATCAAGCGTCGGTTTTTTGGGGATAAGGGTGGTGCTGATTAAACTGTTCCCCGGATTCAGGCTGGCACCAATAGTCCAAAGCAGCGGATAGATGATTGCCACGGCGACAAACGTTAAAATGGCATAGGATACGAAGAGGCGAAGGAATTTTTTTGACCTGACACTGGATCTCATGTTCTATACTCCCTCTTTAAAAGAATTGGTCCGTCGAAATTGCCATAACGCAATCCCCATGACAAACAAAGATAACAAAATTGTTAAAGCGGCAGCCAACGCATATTGGCTTGATTGCATCGTCAATTTATAAATCCAAGACACAAGGATATCCGTTCCTCCCGCTGTCGATCCCGGAACAGCCGGTCCGCCTCCATTAAACAGATAAATAATGTTGAAGTTATTAAAGTTAAAGGTAAACTGTGTAATAATAATCGGGGCCATCGCCAACAGCACCATCGGCAATGTAATATATCGAAATTTGGCAAACATGGAAGCTCCGTCAATCGTCGCTGCTTCATACAATTCTTCAGGAATCGACTGCAAAACACCCGTCGTCACGACAAACACATATGGGAATCCCAACCATCCTTGCATGAGGATGAGCGCCACCCTCGTCCAATGCTCATCAGTCATCCAAGGGATTGGATCGATGCCAAGCGCCGCTAAAATTGTATGATTGATGGCTCCAAAACTGTCATTAAATAAGCCAGCAAACACTAAAATCGTCACAAATCCCGGCACAGCCCACGGCAATACGAAAATGGTTCGATACAATTTCTTCAACCGAAGGTCTTTTTGGTTGACGATCACCGCCAATAAAATACCTGCCGCCACTTGAAGAGTGGAAGCAACGAGTGTCCAAATGACCGTCCATGACAACACATCAAAAAAGGTTGAGCGCCAAATATCAACCGTAAAAATTTTGAGGAATGTATCGAACCCAACCCAATCGACCAACTTGGCAGGAGGAGTATGATATAAATCATAGTTGGTGAAAGCTAAAGCAAAACTGAACAACACTGGAAAAATAACAGAAAAAACCAAAAGAAAAAAAGCAGGGCTGCTAACAACATACGGGTATCCTTGTTCCACAAGTTGATGGTACTCTTCTTTCAGAGTATTCAACCGATCCCCCCTATCCCTCCGCTCACCATTTTTATAAGCGTCCCACAAATTGAAACAATAAAAAGCCAATCCAAACAAAGCGACAATGACCGCAATAATCCCTTCTGCCAAAAGAAAAATCGAATTATCGCGTTGCACTTCTGTTCCAAGCGTCACAATCCCCCAAAACCCCATGTTGAACAGATCGGCAAACGCCGTCAAAAAAGAGGCAGCGAAAACAAGAAACAAAACTCCCTTCGCCCATTGTCGGTTATACCATTGACCTAGGCCAGGAATAATCGATAAACATAAGGCCATTTTCCGGTGTGACATGGACTCCCCTTCTTTCCTTGAAGAACACATTTTTTCAACACAAAACGCATCAAACAAAAAGATCGTTTCACACCATCACGATCGATTTATTGCAGGTCCTTGCACCTTGTTAGAAACGAAAGCGCAAGGACCTTGTTCTCTCCCCTTATTTGCCGCTATGTTTCGCCTTAATTTGCCCTTTGATCGTTTTCACGGCTTGATCTAATGCCGCTTTCGGATCTGCTTTTCCAGTCGCAATCGTTTGCAATGCCGAATCGGCCGGCTTCCACACCTCATTCATTTCCGGAATATTCGGGATCATTTCAGAAAATTGAGATTGCTCCGCAACCGCCCGTGCCGCCTCACTGTTTTTCACCACCGGATCATCCGCCAACGCTTTGACGGCCGGAACCTCTTTTGTCACTTCATAACGTTTTTTCGAATTTTCTTCATTCGCCAGAAAGATCACCAATTTTTCAGCAAGATCTGGATGTTTCGAGTAGGCGCTTACGTTGTAGCTTTTTACCCCAATAAATGCGCTCATATTTTTTCCGTTCTGTAACGCTGGAAGTTTCGTCACTCCAAAGTTGATTCCCGCTTTTGTAAACGGCTCAATATTCCACGGACCAGAAATGATCGCTGCTGCTTTGCCTTCCGTAAACAGCGATTCAAGTACATTAATCCCCTGCTCACCAATCATTCCTGACGGAAATAGACGTTCTTTATAAAATTTTTGAATCATTTTAGCCCCTTCGACAGCGCCGGCATTATTTAATCCAATATCGTTCGGATTGTAATTTCCGTTTTCGTCCTTGCCAAAAATGTAGCCTCCATACGCACTCATCACACTTTGAGCATAGTAAATCTGGTCAAACAGAGCCAAAAAACCAAATTTTTTGCCATCTGTTACTTTTTTGGAATACTCATACCATTCCTCAAGCGTTTTCGGCAATTCCTCTTCGGAAATAAGATCTTTATTGTAGTAAAGCATCGTTGTCTCGACCGCTTTTGGCAAACCATACACTTTGTTGTTTACTTTTTGCGACTGCATAGCGGCTTCCGTATAGATGGATTGAATGTCTTCCTCAACATTCAATTCTTTAATGAGCCCTTCCGTCACGGCTGTCCCAATTTGATCGCTCGGCATCGTCAATACATCCGGTCCAGTGCCAGCCGGCCCGTCTAAACGCAAATCCTCAATTTGTTTCGCATACGGCTTCTCAATGATTTTTACTGTCACATTGTTTTCCTTTTCAAATTGGGCAATGGCATCTTTAATTCCTGCGCTTTTTTGAATGTCTTCCCAAACGACGAGCTCTACTTTTCCATTGCTCTCTTTGTTTTCTCCTGCACGAGATCCTTGATTAGCATTTTCTTTAGGCCCACATGCAGCTAAAGACAAACTAAAAGCCATCACACTCATAAGCGCAAGATGTTTACTAATACTCCTCATCATTTTCCCTATTCCCCCTTCTTATTTGGAAGCGCTTAACTACCTTCAATATAGCACCAACAATAAAAAATGTAAACAACTTTTTACTAAAATTAATAAAAATATTTACGAAACAAAAAAGAGGGCTAGTTCGTACTTTTCCGTACGATAAGCTCAGCCCCTAACAGCAATGTCTTCACAATGTTTCTCTTTCTTTGTATCCGCTCGAGCAACAACTCGATCGCACTTTTGCAAATTTCATGAATATCAATATGGAATGTCGTCAATGGCGGTGATACGTATTTGGTAATGCTGATGTTATTGACGCCGATGACGCTCACACGCTCAGGGATAGGAATGCGATGCTCATTCAACGCCTGCAGACAACCGACAGCAATGGGATCCGCCGCTACAAAAAACGCGGTAGGCAATCGATCCCCTAGGGTTTCAATGGCCTTGGTCATGAGTTCATAGCCATTGTCAAATGAGAATCCCCGGTGGCAAAAAATATACTCTTCGTTGAGCAACCCCTTTGCTTTCATATAATGTCGAAACGCCCGCTCGCGCGAGTCCATCTCATCCTTTCCTGTATTCGGATTCGGATACGTCCCGCCAATAAAGCCGATGTCCGTATGCCCTTTCTCAAGAAAGAAGTCGATCGCTCGCTCAGTGATCTGCGTTAAATCCGGGCGCACCGAATCAAAACAGCGCGGGTCGGGCGACAAATCAATAAACACACCATTTGTCGTCATCGATCGCAGACGTTCAAGCTCCCGATCCGAAAAAATTCCAACGGCAATAAACCCCTCAATGTTCTCTGGAATTTGGTCAATGCCATCTGAAATTTTATACATTTGCAGTTCTAGATTAAACTCTTTCGCCAGATTTTCTATTTCCATCCTCATTGTTTTGTAATACACGTCTTCTAATTCCTCTTTATCCGTCAACCAATATAAAAAAGCAATATTGCGAATCACTTTTCTGATGGTTTTCTTGCGGTAGTTCAACTTTTCTGCTGCTTCATAAATTTTCTCCCGCGTCTCCTCGGATACCGAAAGATCTGGATCATTGTTCAATACCCGCGAGACAGTTGAAATGGAATAGCCTGCTTGTTTAGCAATGTCGCGAATCGTGGCCATATGCATTACCCCATTCTGCTTAGGTTGTATCCATGAGTATTATAACAAATACGCAATATTTTTACTAAAATTATTTACTATATGATCCTGAATCATGGCAACTTCCTTCTTATTGAGCTAAATTATTGGCATTCTTGCTAGACAGTATTCCCCACTCTACCATTTTTAGAATTCGAATTAGGAACAATACACTATTTATGAATTCCTCTTTTATTACTATAATAATGGATATGTTTGACAAAGAATAGAGAGGGGGAGCGCTCATTGAAAACGTTGAAGCTAGGAACAAAAATCAATATTTTGATTTTTTGCATCATTATTCTATTAACCATTGTTTTGACGGCTGCTGCCATCATCCAAATCAAAAAAGGAATCCAAAAAGAAACGCTTGAAAGAGTCAAATCCAGTCTTTCCTTGGCCTATCACTATCTTGACGAAAAATATGAAGGGAGTTGGGCTGTCAAAAACGGAGCGCTTTATAAAGGAAGCGAGAAAATCAATGGCAACAATCAACTCGTTGACGAAATCGGAAACCTAACGGGCGGAACGGCCACGATCTTTCAAAATGAAACACGGGTTGCCACCAACATTATCGTGAACAATCGACGGGCTGTTGGCACAACCGCGCCTCCAGAAGTGGTGGAACAAGTGTTAAAGAAAGGGAACACCTTCTTCCGTGAAGTGAATATTTTGCATCAATGGTATCAAGCTGCATATATGCCGATCAAAAACGATCGCGGAGAAACGATCGGGATGTTTTATGTGGGGATTCCCCAAACATATGTGGACACAGCCGTGTCTTCCCTTTTGAAAACATTGATCCTTTCTGCCGTCATCATACTCGTGATGGCATCAGCAGCCACAATATGGTTCTCGCGTCGCATCCATGCTCGATTGGCCGCCGTCTCCAGCGCCCTCCAGCGAGCAGGGAATGGAGACTTTACGGTTGCCATCAATGACCAAACTCGTGATGAAATTGGACAAATTGTCGAAAGCTATAACAAAATGAAAGACGATCTTTCTCAAATGCTGACCCGAGTCGCGGATGCATCAGAGCAAGTCGCCGCGGCTGCAGAGGAACTGACAGCGAGCGCGGAGCAAACAGCCTTGTCAACGGAACAAGTTTCTGTCGGCATCCAAGAGGTCGCCAGCAGAGCGGACAGCCAAAGCAGCCAAACCAATGAAATCGCCGCCGCCATGGAGCAAATGACGCAGGGCGTCTCGCAAATCGCGGAGCGTACGACAGCCATCGCCCACTTGGCCGTCCATATGACAAACTTAGCCGAAGACGGGAAAACATCGGTCGAAAAAAATGCCGAGCAGATGCAGGACATTCATCAAGCCGTGCTCCGGTCAGAACAACTGATTCACACGTTGCAGGAGCGGTCAAAAGAAATCGAAGCGGTCGTCCACACGATTCATCAAATCGCGGAGCAGACGAATCTCCTTTCCTTAAACGCCGCCATAGAAGCGGCGAGAGCAGGAGAACATGGGGCGGGATTTGCCGTCGTGGCCGATGAAGTGAGAAAATTGGCCGAACAAACGCAAGCAGCGACAAAACAAATTACCCATTTGTTGTCTAGCATCCATCAAGATGTAGAGAACACATCAACGAGCATGGAAGATGTGATGCAAAATGTTCAAGACGGCATCGATGCTTCCCAAGAAACAGCAGCGAAATTCAACACAATTTTCGCAAACTCGCAAACCATCTCAACCCAATTGGAAGACGTATCAGCATCCGTACAGCAGCTGTCAGCCGGTATTCAAGAACTGGATTCAGCCGTTGCGGAACTCGCCGCTGCAGCCGAAAAGACGATGGAGACGTCCAAAACAATGGCCCATTCCACCGAAGAACAGCTCGCTTCCATGGAAGAGATTGCGTCAGCAGCCGCTTCATTGGCGAATGTATCCGAAACGTTGCAAGAAATGGTGCAAAAGTTTACGATTGCATCAAAACACTCGCTTGATTCAAACGGGTAAGCAAAAAATGTATATGTTTTACATTCACTCTTTTTCTTTACTAAAATAAGCTATTTTTGATCACTCTGATTCAACCGGGTTCGACAGCAGCCGGACAGATAAAATGCCTCTCATCCTTTGAGACAGAAAGGTTGGGAGGCATTTTAGTCATATGGTTATTTATGAAAAATGTTCAAAGAGGACTTCAGTCCCAAATCTGTAAAGCACTGCGCTTATTTGACCGTCAGTTTGGTTCATGAACAACTGAAATCGTTCTGCGCGCTTCCACAATCCCCCGCAGCTTTCATCATCCCCCACAATGCAAAATCATGATTCGATCAAGCGAACAGCGTCACCGCTGTCCGCTTGACGAGAGCAACGCTTCTTTGACCAACTCCATCGCGTGTCCATCGTTCGGGTCATTCGTCCCCAACTCGCCGCGGAAGGCTTTCTGGAGAACGGATTGTTTTACTAAATCGAGCTTTTCCTCCGCTGCCAAAACGAGTTGTTTTTCGTTCTCTAATTTTTCTAATAAGTTGTCGAGTTTCTTGGCGATGCGTTTTTGTTCGTTTAGGGGAGGCAGTGGGAAAGCGATTGCTTCTAACGTGCTTTTTCTAATTGATGGCACTGCAGTAGCTTGAGAATATTTGTAAAAATCTTCTTTAAGAGACCAGTATAATAAAAGTTTATTGTCAAGTATATTCTCATTCGATTTAACCCCCATTAAGTTGTTATCAATACATGCTGGCTTCGGAACTAAACCGCGTCTATTCAGTCTTATAGCTTCTCCAATTTTAGCAAACAGAATAGTGTCTTTTGGAACTTTTTTTGCTTTTAACTTGACTCTTATTTCTTCAGAAATAGTATTTTCTTCACTGTAAATATAGTAATTAGAATCAGTATCTTTAAGATTCCCTACCTTATAAAACGGGATTTCTAAATCATTATATCCTTGATACTGATTCGGAAATGCTGAACCACTAAAAAAATCAACCAAATGTTTTAAACGAACCCACACCCAATTCCCCGGCACTTCGTACGGCTGCTCGTCTTTGGGCACGAGCGCTTCTTCGAGCAGCTGTTCCATCGATTTTGGTTTGGCCTTGCTCATCGTTCTGACACCTCGAGTCGTTCAGCGACGTGGAGCATTTCGGTTTTGGCCAGTTCGTAGCGGGTCGGGTGTTCGGCCGCTTTCAGTTCGGCAATGACTTCATGGAGCAGCGAGATGGCGAGCTCTAATTTCTCCACCGCTTCTTCAGCCGAGTCGATCGGGTCGGGCAAGTTGTCGTACACGGACAGCGATTCGTCGGCGATGAGACCGATGTCGAGGCTGTCGCCTTTTTTGGCGATGTCGTCGCGGGTGAAGACGTTCCACCGTTCATCGTCGACTTGATGGCGGTCTTCGGCGGTGTAGGCTTTCGTAAATCCGGCGAAATGGTCTTTCGTCAACGGATTGCGCTTGCCAAACGACGGCATGTTCGTGCGAAGATCATACACCCATACTTCTTTCGTGTTGCCCGTGTCTGTTTCCCCGCGGGTGAAGAACAAGACGTTCGTTTTCACCCCTTGGGCGTAGAAAATGCCGGTCGGCAAGCGCAAGATCGTATGGACGTTGCATTTGTCCATCAAGTCGCGGCGGATGTCGGCGCCGACGCCGCCTTCAAACAGCACGTTGTCGGGCACAACGACCGCGGCGCGCGCCTTGCCGTTTGGTCTGAGCGCCCGGTAAATGTGCTGGAGGAAGTTCAGCTGCTTGTTTGACGTCATAAACGTAAAGTCGGTCCGTGTCGCCCGTTCCCCGCCTTTTTTTGTGCCAAACGGCGGGTTTGTCAAAATGACGTCATACCCTTTCAGCCGCTCGCCAAGGGGAGAGAGCGTGTCGCCAAGCAAAATGTCGCCGTGCACATCATGCAAGAGGGCGTTCATGACCGCGAGGCGGTGCGTGTCGCGGACGAGCTCGACCCCGGAGAACGCTTCATATTTCTGGAACCGAATTTCTTCTTCCGATAAATCAAAATAGTCGTCCGTTTTCGCCCGGACGTGGCGGCTGGCGGCGATCATAAAGCCGAACGTCCCCGCCGCCGGGTCGTGGCAGCGCTCGCCGGGCTTCGGGTCAACGAGTTCGACGATGACGTCAATCAGCACGCGGGGGGTGAAATATTGCCCCGCGCCTGATTTCAATTCGCTCGCGTTTTTCTCGAGCAGCCCTTCGTACAAGGCGCCGAGCCCTTCTTCTTTCGCGTTGTACCAGTCAAGCGCGTCGATGGTGCGGATGATTTTTTCCAAGTTTTTCGGCTCACGGATGTTGGACGTCGCTTCGGTGTAAATTTGCCTTAACAGTTCGTTCTCTTCCTGCCCAAGCGCCATGAGCAGCTGTTGGTAATACGTTTTCAGCTCGATTCCATCCTTTTTGGCGAGCACGTCCCAACGGTATGGCTCGGGGATGATGTATTCTTGCCCGGTTTCTTTCATCATTTTCAAAAACAGCAAATACGTCAGCTCGGTGACATATTGGTGGTACGTGATGCCGTCGTCGCGCAAGACGTTGCACAAGTTCCACAGCTTTTGGACAATTTCTCGGTTGTTCATCTCTAGGCTTGCTCCTTCTTGGCGTAGTTGTACAAGTTTTCATTAATTTCGCGCACGATTTGCGGCAATTGACCGCCGAAAATATTGTTCAGCTGCTTAAAGCCGCCGTGGCTTTTAAACGGTTCGTAGTCAAACGCTTTTTCCGGGTCGGGATGGAGGACGTATTCTTGCAGCAGCTGTTTTTCGATCCGCTCAAGCCATTTCTTTTGCAGCGGCGGCCATGGTTTCATCCGGTAAATGGCGTTCATGGCGCGGCGAATTCGTTCTTCATGACTGATGAGCGGGTCGCCGAGCGCCTGTTGGCGGATGAAGGCGATAATGTCGGCGGCGATGTCCTCATTTTTCGCCTCCCGCCATGCCGCCTGCAGTTTTTTCTCGGAAAAGCCTCTTCGGTCAAGTTCCAATCGCAGTTGTTTCAACTCTTCCCTCGTCAGTTCGGACGGCCGCTGGCAGACAATCATCAGCGCCGGGATTTTATTCATGTTCGTGCGGATAAATTCACCGAACGCCTCTAAATAGTCGTCCGGTTTTTCCGCATTGCCGTAGCCTCGTTTGACGCCAAGCAGCTTGTCTTCATGGTGGGAAATGTATTGCTTGCGCTCGCGGTACCGGTTTTCGTCCAAATAGCGGAACATCGATTTATATTCTTTCAGCCCGTCTTTCAGTTCATCAGACGGCAGCGATTTCAGCCAGTCGATGAATTCATCGACCGTTTTTCCGCCGGAGAGCACGCGGAAATCTTCGTGCTGCCTGTCGGACCACGTCCGCTTTTTCCGTTGCATCTTCGCAATGATTTGTTCTTTTTGGTATTCCAGATGGGCGGTCTGTTCAAGCGGTTCGAGTTCATCGAACAGCTCCGTCAGCGTCGCCTGCGGGCGGGCGACGACCGGTTTCATGCTTGTATACGGCTTTAACGTTTCGTAAATGCCGACGGCGTCAAAGATGTTGAAATGGTCTTTCCCAATCTCATCGCACCGCCTTGTCGCCCGGCCGAGCATTTGTTCATACAAAATGCGCGAGCGAACGCGGCGCAAAAAGACGAGGTTCGTAATCGCCGGCACATCGACCCCTGTCGTTAACAAATCGACCGTCACCGCGATTGTCGGGTATTTTTCGTTTTTAAACCTGCGGATCGCTCCTGACGGGTCTTTGATCGATCCGGTGATTTTCATGACCGCATTGTCATCGAACTCTCCGTATACGCGCGCAAATTCTTCTTTCAGCAGTCGGACGACGAGATCAGCGTGATCGTCCGTCGCGGCAAAAATGAGCGTCTTCCCTTCATCATCCGGAGCGATATAGTTGACGAGCTCGCGAATGATGACGCGGTTAAAGCTTTCCGTTACGACTTTCGTGTTAAAGTGCGAAACATCAATGTTCAGTTCATCCTCCAAATACTCTTGCGACACCGTATGGGATACGGCGTCGTAGACATCAACCGTCTCTCCTTTCGCCCACGTAATCCCTTCCCGTTTCAGCACCGTATCAAACTGATACGGCGGCTCATGGTCGACCAAATACCCGTCGATGACCGCCTCGCGATACGAATACGTAAACACGGGCGGGCCGAAAATGTCCGTCGTATGCAAGGCGGGCGTCGCGGTCAAACCGATGCGGACGGCATCGAAGTAATCAAGCACTTGCCGATACTTGCTTACATAATCGCGATGGTCTTTAAACCCCAGCTCGATTTCGTTCATTTCTTTATCCAACGTATAGCCGCGGTGGGCTTCGTCGACGATGATGCAGTCATACTGGTCAATCGGCGGAACATCTTCGGGACGATCGTTGTAAAAAATGCGCTTCACCATTCCTTGAACGGTGGCGATATGCACTTTCGTCTCCGGATCGGGCTTTTGGTCGTACAGCGACTGCAAACCGTAAATCTCGGCAAACGTCTGAAAGTGCTCCATTCGGCTTTCTTTAAACGCCGCTTCCGCTTGTTCGGCGAGCGCTTTTCGATCAACGAGAAACAAAATGCGCCGAAACCGTTTCGCTTTGAGCAAGCGGTAAATCAAGCCGATCGCCATGCGCGTTTTTCCCGTTCCCGTCGCCATGGCGACAAGCACGCTCCGGCGCTTGTCTTCAAGCGCCCGCTCAACAGCCTGAATCGCCCGCACTTGGTACGGCCGCAGTTTCAAATAATCGAACGTCTCATCGCGCAGCCGCTGTTCGGATCGTTCAATGTCTTGTTCCAGCAGCTGTTTCAACCCGTCCGGCGTATACCAGCCTTGCAGCGGGCGCGGATGGTTCGTCGATTTCCGGGCGTCCAAAAACCAAATGCCGGACTTTTGTTCAAGCTGTTTCACGTACGGACGGCCGTTGGTGGCGAACAAAAATGGAACGAAATACTCCCCCCACGGCTCGTGAATCACTTCTTGCCCATGGCGCACAACGAGACGGGCGTATTGTTTTGCCTGTTCGATATCGGCGGGGATGTCTTTGCTTGCGCGTTTCGCTTCAATGAGGCCGACCAGCTCCAAGCCGATAAAAAGAGCATAATCGGCAACCCCGTGCCGAAGCGGCCATTCGGCAATCGCCAAATTCCGCCCCTTCTCTGGCCGCGCGCCTTTGGCAAAGCGCAGTTTTTCCGAATCAGCCTCCCAGCCAGCCGCCCGCAGCTGTTCATCGATGATGAGGCGCGTCTCTGCCTCAGTCAGTTCGAAATTCGCCACCGCCCGCCGCGAATAGTCACGCCGCTTTTGTTTTTCCTCGGCACTCGTATACAGCCCCGTCTCGCGGATGTGCGAAAGCTCCGCTTCCAAGTCGGCAAGCCGCTGTTTATACGATTCGATGAGCCGATTCAGTTCATCCGTCGATTCAGATGATGGCGGCAGCGGCTCTCGATACTGGGGAGCTTCGAACGACCAGTCACCGTACACTTCCATAAACCATACAGCTAGGCGAAACGCCATGTGCAATAGCGTCTTTGCCTCATGCACGTCCCCATAATGGGGATCATGCACCGCTTGATTGCCTTTTAAGCGGATCATCGTGAAGATGTCATATATCTCTTTTGGGATGATTTGTTCATACAGCAGCACCTTGAGGCGGTCTTGCTGATCGGTGCCGCGCTCTTCGCGAATGCCTTCGAGCGCCAATATGTATTTCGTCATCGCCTCGGCCAACTTTCGCAGCTCGCTGATCGCCACGTTTGGGTTTTGATGCACATGCCGCTCGGCCGTCTCCCCTACTCGGGCAAGCACATCCCATTTTCCTTCTAGAAATTGAAAGTTATGCGCCATGTCCATCCCTCATCTTTGTCTCTTTTGCAACTTTCTTCTTTTGCCATTATCATATCATGAAAAAAAGCCCGCTGAAAACGGGCTGTTTGTGTTCCCAGACAGGACCATAAAAAAGCGAACAAGGGCGGTTGCTGTCCTCAGTGTCATTGCTGATGTGAGAATCAACTCGCGATGGCAAGGAAAGAGCAGCGCCAATGAAACATCTTTTAACCAATTCGAAATCTTTGATTGCTCATGATTTCATCAATCATCTCATCTATGTCATCCTTACGTTTCCCGCTAGTATCCAAAAGATGCTTTCGATCGAATCCTGATGCATGGAACTCATTCAGCAAAATGAGGCAGCGTTCCCCCATTTGTTGCTCGGGGGCCCTCATCTCATCCCTTTGCCTTAACGTTTTCCCATCTGCCCACAAAACAACATACATAACCGTTACGTTTAAATCCTTTACATTTTCATACAACCATATCGCTTCTTGGGGAAAGGCAATATAATCCACTACCACATCATTGCCGTATTTTACAAAATTTCTTGCAAGACTTAGAATATTATCCCAAATTAATGAAAGCTCTTCTTTACTTTCCCACGGTTTTTTCCGTCCATTGATATGCATATGGCTGATGTCATCGCCGGAAATATACGCACTACGCTCCAACTTGTTCGCCAATGCTGTTGAAATTGTTGATTTGCCAACTCCAGCGGGGCCTGATATGACATAGACTGTTCTTGTTTGATGATTTTTCATATGCATCCCTTTTTACCTGCTCAATATAGTTTTATTACCCGTGGTAATAAAAACGACAACATAAACCTGAATCCGTGATAAAGACGCGTTCAAAGCTGCCAAGAAAACTGGATCAATCAACAAAATATTGCACTCGGGGTTTTTCACCTAATAGGTGAACATTCGAAATGGAGTCGAAGTCTCGGCACGATTGGGCTTCCCAGCATTTTGGATACACTTCTGTCACAGATTCGGGATAAACAAAAAATCCCTTGAAGCCTTCTAGCTCAAGGGATTTCACTCGATGATTCCGACTGGGCTCGAACCAGCGACCTCCACCCTGTCAAGGTGGCGCTCTCCCAGCTGAGCTACGGAATCATATTTTATTGTCCGCTATCGAACACATTTTTAATTATATAAACGGGCAAGTTGTTTGTCAACAACTTTTTTAAAAAAATCGCTGTTCATGATGAAAAAAGGAAAGGTGACTTCCCCGAAAGGAATAATGCGTGTTGGAACGGTTCGACATCGTATTTTTTCTACATTCTGATTGTTCTATCAAACGAGAATTTGCTTGCAAAGGCTGGGGGAATTGATGAAAAACGCCCGCCGCTTCCGGTGCCGCTCAAAATGAAACTGCAGCTGACGGTCTTGTTCAGCAGCACATTTCCTGTCTTATTGTTCAGCTTAGCGACGGAAATCAAATGGTCGCTCGCCGGACCGAGCGCATCCCATTGGTCGTATTGGCCCTGGGCAACCGTGATTTTGCTGTTTTCGATCGCATTTTCCGTTTTCTTGACTCGCTTGTTGGTCGATGAGATCCATGAGCCGGTCAGTGTGCTGTTAAGTCATATGAAACGGGCGGAAAACGAAACGTATAAACCCGTCGCCCACAATGTGTATACTGATGAATTTGCCGATTTGCTTCGCGGATTCAATCATATGATCGATGCTGTGCATCGCCGCGACCGAACGAACAAAGAACTGCTTAACAGTTTCATCACCGTCTTGACAGCGGCGCTTGACGCCCGCGATCCTTATACAGCTGGGCACTCGCTGCGCGTGGCCCGTTACGCACTCGCGATTGGGGAAAAGCTTTCCCTTCCGAATGAACAGCTTGATGCCTTGTATCGTTCCGCTCTACTGCATGACATCGGAAAGATCGGCGTTCCCGATGCCATTTTGCTTAAAGTGGGAAAGCTAAGCGATGATGAATTTGCCCGGATCAAAAAACACCCCGCCCTTGGGGAGGCCATTTTGCGGGAAGTCAGGCCGATCGAACCGATCGAACCGCTTCTAGCCGGCATACGCTCCCATCACGAACGCATCGATGGCAAGGGATATCCGGATGGCTTAGCAGGCGACGAGATTCCGTTGTTTGGCAAAATCATCGCCGTGGCCGATGCGTTTGACGCCATGACTTCCGATCGCCCGTACCGAAAAGGCATGGATATTCGTCAAGCGGCGGACATCTTGAGAAAAGGAAAGGGAACGCAGTGGGACAGCGAACTCGTCGACCTCTTTTTGAAACACTTACAAGAGGAGAAGCTGTTGTCAACCTCAGCGGCATCTTGACCCGCCCGCCAAGCTTTGAAGGCTTGGCGGGCTGATTGCTATGGCGTTGAAACTGACGGCCGCTCTTTCACAAACGACAGCGCCTGCTCGAAATCGGCGATCAAATCGTTCACATCTTCCAGCCCGACGCTCAGCCGCAACAAGCCGTCGGTAATGCCGCGCCGGAGCCTCTCTTCTTTTGGCATCGCCGCATGCGACATTTTCGCTGGGTGCGATAAAATTGACTCGACCGCCCCAAGGCTGACAGCAAACACCGGCAAGCGGACGTTTCGGACGAACGTCCGAGCCGCTTCTTCATCGGCTAAACGGAACGACAGCACAGCGCCAAACCCGGCCGCCTGATGGCGCTGGATGTCATGGCCTGGGTGGTTCTCCAGCCCCGGATAATACACTTCTTCGACCTTTGGATGACAAGCCAAATACTTGGCGATGGCGGCCGCTGATTCAGACGACTGCTTCAGCCGAACGTGGAGCGTTTTTAATCCCCGCAGCACAAGCCACGCATCTTGGACGCCAAGGACGGCGCCAAACGCGTTTTGCAGTTTGTACAATTCTTTTCCCAATTCCTCGTCTTTCACGACCGCCAGCCCGGCGACGACGTCGCTATGGCCGGCTAAAAATTTCGTGGCGCTGTGAAGGACGACATCGACTCCAAGATCAAGCGGCCGCTGCAACGCCGGCGTCATGAACGTATTATCCAAGAATGTCAAACAGCCATGCGCCTTCGCCAACTTGACGACGCCTTGAATATCGGTCACTTTTAACAATGGATTGGACGGCGTTTCCATATAAATGACTTTCGTGTTCGGCCGGATGTTTTCCGCCACTGCGTTTAAATCGGTCATATCGACAAACGTATAGTCAATGCCAAAGCGGCCGAGCACCTCCGTAATCATCCGGTACGTGCCGCCGTAGACGTCTTCGGTCACGAGCACGTGGTCGCCTTTTGAGAGAAGCAAAAACGCCGTTGAAATGGCGGCCATGCCAGAAGCGAAGGCGAATCCGCGCACGCCGCCTTCTAACGCCGCGATCGTTTCCTCAAGCGCCTCGCGCGTCGGGTTGCTGGAGCGGCTGTAGTCGTATTTGCCGAATGAATCGAAATCGAACTGATGGAACGTGGAGGCGTGCTGGATCGGCACGCTCACCGCCCCGGTTGCGCGGTCGACTTTCCATTCGTTATGGAGCAGTTTCGTCGAAAACGCCCATTCCTGTTCCATCGCTTACACCTCTTTCATGTTTTTCAATGCCTGCGCCAAATCGGCGATCAAATCGTCAGCGTGCTCAATGCCGACCGAGAAACGGAGCAGCCGGTTGCAAATACCGTTTTGGATGCGGATTTCCTCAGGAATGTCCGCATGCGTCTGCGTCGCTGGGTACGTAATAAAGCTTTCGACTCCGCCCAGGCTTTCCGCGAACGTAATGAGGCGCAAGCTTTTTAAAAACCCGTTCACCCACTTTTCATCGGCAATCCGGAACGACAGCATCCCGCCTCTTCCTGGATATAAGACGTCTGTAACATCTTCATGTTCGCGCAAAAAGGCGCTGATGCGCTTGGCGTTTTCTTCATGCTGGCGCATCCTTAGCGCCAGCGTTTTCATCCCGCGAATCAACAGCCACGAATCAAACGGCGACAAAACCGCGCCGATGGCGTTCTGATACTCGGCCAGGCGTTGACAGAGCTCCTCGCCCTTGGCGACGACAAGGCCAGCCAACACGTCGTTATGGCCGCCTAAATATTTCGTGGCGCTGTGGATGACAATATCGGCGCCTTGTTCGATCGGGCGTTGAAGCACCGGTGTATAAAACGTGTTGTCAACGATCAACAAAAGCCCATGCCGCTTGGCGAATTCGGAGACGGCGCGGATATCGGTCTCATGCATAAGCGGGTTCGTCGGTGTTTCCAGGAAAATCGCTTTCGTTTTTTCGGTGATACACGCTTCCACCGCAGCGAGATCAGCAAAATCGACGTAATGGAATCCAAGACCATACTTGCGCCAGCCGCGCTCAAACAGGCGGTACGTGCCGCCGTAAAGGTCGGCCGATACGAGAAACTCATCTCCGCTCTCAAACAAGGCGAGCACCGTCTGAATGGCGGCCATGCCGGAGCTGAACGCATAGCCTTGGTCGCCACCTTCCAGTCTCGCGATTGCTTCTTCGACGATTTTGCGCGTGGGGTTGCCGGTGCGGATGTAGTCAAACCCAGTCGACTCTCCGATGCCGGCATGGCGGTAGGCGGTGGAAAAATAAACCGGCGGGTTGACCGTCCCCGTCACCGTTTCGCTCCGGTTGCCAATTTGCGCTAACAACGTCTCCAGTTTCTCCATCTCATCTCTCTCCTTCTGCTGAAAATTCCATCATGGATCAACGGCCGACCACTTAATGCCCAACGAAGCACCACTGTCCGTTGGGCAGCGGCCAAGCGCCTTCGTCCGAAACCGCCTCGCGGTTGATGGAAGCGGCCGCTTGAATAAATAAAAAAAGTCTTCTAAGAAGAAGACTTTTCCATACACATGGGGTCATGCTTCTTCTTATCTGCCGAATTGAATGCTCAATTCGCTGGATTTAGCACCTGGCCGTCGGGCGGCTGGTTGCTGAAGCTTCATTGGGCCAGTTCCCTCCGCTTCTCTTGATAAGAATGGGACGCGTATTCAATTTTTTTAAATTTAATAAAAATGTAACGCATTCCCCACGTTTTTGCAAGCCATTTTTTTGTCAGCGGTGCGATTCGGCAAATTCGCGAAAAATTCGAGCCCTTCATTAACATCTTTGGGCGCAAATATGTTACAATAACAGATGAACTTACGCTTTCATGGAGGATGGTCATGGCGACAGCAACAGGAACGATGCGCGACTGCAAGTTGTACAGCGGAGAGCTGCAAGAAGAAATCGAACTGCTCATCTACTTGCCAAGCAATTTTTCGCCGCTTTACAAATATTCTTTATTAATCGCGCAAGACGGCAAAGATTATTTTATGTATGGAAAAATGAAAACCGTCATCGAAACGCTGATGGAAGAAGGAACAATCGACCGGACGATCGTCGTCGGCATCCCGTATCGGAACGTCAACGACCGCTACGAGAAATACCACCCGGAAGGACGAAAGCACGAAGCATACCTTCGTTTTTTAGCCCATGAGCTCGTCCCGTTTTTGGACCGCGAACTGCCGACATACCAAATGGGCAAAGGCCGGGCGCTGATCGGCGATTCGCTCGGCGGAACGGTGTCGCTTCTAGCCGGGTTGTTGTATCCGCATACATTTGGGAAAATCGCCATGCAGTCCCCCTATATCGATGACTCGGTATTGGCGCGCATCCGCTCATTCCGCGATCCATCGCTCCTTTCGCTTTACCATTCTGTTGGCACAGAGGAAACAGCGGTGAAAACGACGGATGGCCATGTGCGCGATTTTATCACCCCGAATCGAATGGCGCGGGACTTGTTTATGGAAAAACGGTTTGCTTATACGTACCATGAGTTCGAAGGCGGCCATGCGTGGACGTATTGGCAGCCGGATGTACCCCGGGCCGTAGCCGCTGTTTTATCATTATAGGACAAAACGGAGCAACTTCAAAGATGTCGAAGCCGCCGCATCCATTCCGTGCGTTTCCTGTGCATGGAAAAAGAACTGGTTCAAGGAGGGAAAACAAAATGAAGTACGGCATTGTGATCTTTCCGCCAAAACGGATTCAGGACTTCGCCAACTCGTACCGGAAACGGTACGACAGCCATTACGCCCTCATCCCGCCGCATATTACGCTGAAATACCCATTTGAAGCGGATGAGGAGCAAATAAAAAAAATGGCGAAAGAGTTGCGCCGCATTGCGGCGGAAACACCTCCCATTCCGATCAAAGTGACGAAATTCAGCTCGTTTTACCCGACAAGCAACATCATTTATTTGAAGGTGGAACCAAACGACGTGCTCGAGCGCCTTCATGAACAACTGCACAGCGGCTTGTTCGCCGGAAAGCCGGAGTTTGTGTTCGTGCCTCACATTACGATCGGCCGCGATTTGCCGGGCGCAGAATATGCGGACGTCTACAGCCAGCTGAAGCTGCAAGATGTGCACTTCGAGGAGACCGTCGACCGCTTCCATCTTCTCTATCAGCTGGAAAACGGCTCGTGGACCGTCTATGAAACGTTTATCGTCGGAGGAAAGGAAACGGTCTGAGATGAACATTGCGATTGGCACAACGCAAGATCGCGCTTTGTACGAAGACGCCTTGCGCGTCCGCCGGCTCGTATTCATTGAGGAGCAAAACGTGCCGGAAGACGAGGAAATCGACGCATTCGAGGACGACTCGTTCCACCTCGTCCTGTATGATGGCCAAACACCGGTGGGTGCTGGGCGACTCCGTTTCATTGACGAAGGCGTCGGCAAAATCGAGCGCATTTGCGTCCTGCCGTCCTACCGCGGCCGCGGCGCCGGACGGATGGTGATGGAAGCGATCGAACAGCTGGCGAAAACAAAAGGGGCGAAAACGGCGAAACTGAACGCCCAGACGCACGCAGAACCGTTTTACCAAAAGCTCGGCTATACGACCGTCTCCGGCGTCTTTATGGACGCCGGCATCCCACATGTCACGATGGTGAAATCGCTCGAATGATGGCCATAGAACAGCCTCGTCTACACTGATCCAAGGCTTGGGATCATCGAACATCGTTTCGCTCTCCTGAGCCAAGCAGAGCAAAAGGGAGCTGTGCGCACGCAAGCTCCCTTTTGCTTACTTTTTGTTGTTCAGCATATTGGCGATCGTATTGAAATCAATTTGCTTGCCGTTATGGACGATCGCCTTGACGATTTGATCCTCAAGTTCTTTTGGCACTTTCCGGTTGGCAATTTGCGCCACCCGCTTCACCACTTGGCGCACCGTTTTTTCATCGCTGAAATTGGCGTTTTGCAGCGAGTTGGCGAGCTCAAAAACGTCTTTCATATTGACACCTGTTTTCTTTTCGATGTTTTTAAAAAATTGCTGATCCATCGTTCCGCCTCCTTCTCCCTGCTATATCGTATGATGCTCCCGCCTCGGCGTGCATCAAATTAGGGAAAGAAAAATACGAGCCGCTCCGTGGCGCCGAAACGGCCCGTACCCCTTTCGCTTTTTCCGTTAGGCGACAAATGCCGCGCCGACAATAATCAACAAAATGAACAACACGACAATCAGCACAAAGCCACCGCCATAGCCACCGCCATAGCCGTAGCCGTAAGGATAACCATAACCGCAGAAGCCCATCATAATGTGCACCTCCTTCTCCGTTTACTGTATCGTATTCACCGGCTTAGCGGGGCGTATGGGCGCAAAGGCCATTTTGTCATCCAAATCGGCGGAACAGCTCGGCAAATTCCCGCTCCTTTTTCGCAAACCATTGCTCGATGTAGTCTAAGTTGCCTTGCACACTTTTTAAAAATCCATTGTTCAATTTTTCGATTTCTTGCAACTGTTTGTTAAAGTCCTTTCCCCATTGTTCAAACAGGCGGATGAACGTTTCATGCCCTTCTTTGCGTGACGCAACCCAACCTTCGAGCGCCTTTTCCAGTTCTTTGCTCACACTTTCCCCCCTTTCTTACTGTTGTATGCAAAAACGACTGCCCGAGGTGAAGGCATCCCCGTTCTTTTTTTGCCTTGCCATATGATAAAGTAAAGATGAACGTCAACATGAAAGGGAGGAAACGAATGTGAAACGCATTGAAACAGTGGAGCAATTCGAGGCGGCCATTTCCGGCGATAAGCCAGCGATTATGAAGTTTTACACAACTTGGTGTCCAGACTGCGTGCGCCTGAACATGTTCATCGATGACATCATCCGCGATTACGGGCAGTACGACTGGTTCGAAATCGACCGAGATCAGTTTCCAGATATTGGTGAGAAGTACCAAGTGCTTGGCATTCCAAGTCTTCTTGTGTTCCGAAACGGGGAAAAAATCGCCCATCTGCATAGCGCTGATGCGAAAACGCCGGAAGAAGTGCGCGCCTTTTTGCAATCGCTGCCGGCTTGATAGCCCTGCCGCGCCTCCCACGGCTCTGCCTAAGGCACGGCATGAAAACCGCCGCCCACGCTTCGGGCGGCGGTTTTCACTCCAGAGCGTATTTGATTGTATTTTCCACACGTGCCCGTACACACCCAGACGGCAGACTTAGTATTCAATCTCGTCATAATCTTTCTGCTGGCGCGTCAATTGCGGATTATCAAACATCAATTCAATCGAAATTTCCTCATCGGTCGTCCGCGTTCGCTCCGGACGGCCGTTCGTTTTTAATTGGATTTGGATTTCCTCATCGGTTGTTTTCGTTCGTTTGTTTTCCATTGTTTTTGTCCTCCTCAACGTTAGTTTCGCAGCAGCGGCTCGACTTTTTGAATGAGCTCCGTCATTTTTGCCGCCTGTTTTTCATAGAGCACTTTTGCCTCTTGCGAATCGGTTTGCAGTGCGTACAATTCGAAATCAGCTTGCACTTTTTTCATCGCAGCCAACAGCAGCTTTTTCTCTTGCGGTTCCGCCACTTGAATTTTGTCGTCATACAAATCGACCGTCAGCTGCCCATACGAATCCACTTGGGCAAGAAAGACGTTTTCCACTGCCACTCCTTGTTTGTCAAGCTGTTCCTTCAGCCAGCCGCGGCCAAGCCCCATCGTAGCGAGTGGCTCATCCAAAATCATGCCGTCCATAATGACCGTTTGCGGCTCTTTTTCCCGCGGTGGGTTTGGGAACACATCTCCGACGGTGAGCGGCTGCTTTTCCCGCTTCAGCAACACGTTCAAGTCGCCGTTTGGCTCAAGCACCGCAAACTCGACGTCGGCGACGCGGAACACATCTTTTTTGCGCAGCTGTTCGAGCAGCTCGTCAACCGTATATTTCTCCCGTTTCAAGTTTTCCTCTAAAATTTTGCCGTTTTTAATAAAAACCGTGGAATTGCCCTCGACAAAATCGCGAAATTTCTTGTTGCGCAGCGAGAGACGAGCGACAGCCACTGGAAACAGCGACCAAATCAAAATGCTGGTGATGCCTTCTTGCAACGAAATTCCTAAATCGACCGACATCGTTCCAGCGATATCGCCGACGGTAATGCCGACGATGTATTCAAAAAACGACAATTTTGATAATTGCTTTTTGCCGAGAATGCGGGTGATAACAAACAACCCGATTAAAATGCAAATCGAACGAATGGCGGTTTCTAACCATATAGGCATCGATCATGCTCCTTACTTTCCGTGGTATTGCGGCTCTTCGAACTCGAGCCGGCCGATCCGGTCTTTGATGTCCGCGATGATCTCCTCTGTCGCAAGCATCGCTTCATGAAACGTCCGCTGCGCCGTTTCATCCTGGGAAGTGAGCGCCAGCTGTTGCAGCCCAGCGTGAATGCCTTTTAAGCTCGCCAACGTTTGTTTCACCTGCGAAGCAACGGTCATGGAAGATCCCTCCTATCCTTTCGGGCGGAACAAGAGCGCCCCGATAAACCCAAAGACGATCGCCGCTGAGATGCCGGCGCTCGTCACTTCAAACATGCCGGTCAATACGCCGATAATGCCGTGTTTTTCCGCCTCTTGCATCGCGCCGTGAACGAGCGCGTTTCCAAAGCTCGTAATCGGAATCGTCGCCCCGGCGCCGGCAAAATCAATGAGTGGCTCATACAAACCGAATCCATCCAAAATCGCCCCGACGACGACGAGAATCGTCAACGTATGCGCAGGTGTCAGTTTAAACACATCCATCAAAATTTGCCCGATCACGCAAATCAGCCCGCCGACGACAAACGCCCAAAAAAACATAGCCAACACGCTACGCCTCACCTCCATACTCGATCGCCACCGCGTGGGCGATGCATGGAATCGTCTCGTTTTGCTGGAACGATAGCGGCGACAATAGCGCTCCTGTCGCGACTGCCAAAATGCGCTTCAGCTCGCCGCGCCGCATCCGTTTGATGAGATGCCCGTAAACGACGACAGCGGAACAAGCCGCCCCACTTGCGCCGGACAAAACCGGCTGCCCATCGCGGTAAATGAGCAGCCCGCAATCTTGGTAGCACTCTTCATCAATGTCAATGCCGTGCTGACGCAGCAAGTCAAGGGAGACTTGGCGTCCGATTCGCCCTAGATCGCCGGTGACGATCAAATCGTAATACGATGCATCGATTTGCATGTCGCGCAAATGCGCCTCAATCGTATCGACCGCCGCCGGCGCCATCGCTCCACCCATGTTGAACGGGTCGGCAAGCCCCATATCCACAACGCGGCCGATCGTCGCCGCGGTCACGCGCGGCCCGTCCCCTTTCGGGCTGACGATCGCCACGCCAGCTCCCGTTACTGTCCACTGCGCCGTCGGCGGCTTTTGCCCGCCGTATTCCGTCGGGTAACGAAACTGTTTTTCGACGGCAGCGTTGTGGCTTGAGGCTCCGGTTAATATATAATCTGCCCCGCCGTAGTTGGTAATAAAAGCGCTTAGCGCCAGCCCTTCCATCGAAGTGGAACAGGCGCCAAAAACACCGAGATACGGCATGCCGAGCGTTCGGGCAGCAAAGCTTGTCGGGGTCATTTGGTTGATCAAGTCGCCGGCGATGAGAAATTGCACTTTTTCTTTCTCTAGGCCGGCTTTTTCCATCGCCTGAAACGCTGCTTCCTCCATGAGCACGCGGTGCGCCTTCTCGTACGACTCCTCTCCGAGCCATAAATCTTCGTGAAGAAGATCAAAGTCTTCCGCGAGGCGGCCGTTTGCCTCAAACGGCCCGCCGACCGCCGCTGTTGCGATGATTGCCGGCTTGTTCGCAAACACCCATGTGCGGTGCCCTTTCAGCATTACAATCCCCCCCACTGGGTCGCAATCGTTTTGACAAGGGCGATAACAAAGGCGGCAAACGTACCGAACAAGATGACCGATCCGGCGAGCTTGAACATGTTCGAGCCGACGCCTAACACAAATCCTTCCGTCCGGTGCTCAATCGCCGCCGAGATGACGGCGTTGCCAAACCCTGTCACCGGCACGGCGCTTCCCGCCCCAGCGAATTGGGCGATCCGGTCATAAACGCCAAGCCCAGTTAAAATCATCGACAAAAAGACCATCGTCGCCACCGTCGGATTGCCTGCCGTTTGCTCGGTAAAGTCAAAAAAATACATGTAAAAATAAGAGATCGCCTGTCCAATCACGCAAATGATTCCGCCAACGAGAAACGCGCAAACACAGTTGCGAACGATAGGGCGCTTCGTTTCCCGCTCTTTTTCGAATAAATGATATTCCTGCTGAACCGGGGTCAGCTTTTTCCGTTTTTCATTCGCCATAATGACACCTCTTATGTTTGCTCTTTGCTTAGCTTTTCAATGCGCCTGACTTCCCGATTGACTTTTCGTTCATCCCAGCGTCGATTGTCCATGTTAGCTTTTAATTCCTTCGTCTTCCAAAAAATTTTCAAATCGCTCGAGGAAACAACGTCATAGCCAGGAAACAGGTCGCGCAGTTTTTGGTCAATGTCTTTCTCAATTTGTTTTCGACTCCACCGCTTCATATGGGGAATTTGATAAGCAATGAGCAACCGATCCCCGCTGTTGACCGCCACCACGTCCCGAACATCGTCGCGCCCGCGCAAATAGCTGGCCGCCCGCTCGGCCGGACCTTGGTTCAGCTCCGCATGTTTCGCCGTCCCGGACGTTTGGGTTCTCAGCAGGTTTGCCCCTTGCAGCGATTGCTTTTGTTCCGTTTCTTCTTTGGCGCAGCCGCCGACCGCGATCATCGCAACGACGGCCGCCAACCACCATTTTTTCATCTTCATCAACCCATTCGTTTTTATGTATTTCCGCCAAGTCGGGAAAGGTTGGCGTGCTGTGCCAACCTTTCCGCCTAAACCATCCCATTCGCTTCTGCGAAGGTTATTGTTGTTTATATTGTGGCTCTTCGTTTTGAATTTCTTGCATGCGCGAGTTCACCAAATCAATGACCGCCTGCGTTTGTTGGGCAGCTTGTTGGTAAAGCTGTTTCGCGGCTTGGTTTTCGGTTTGCAAAGCAAACGTTTCGAAGCTCGCTTGAGCCGATTTTAACCCCGCCAATGTTTGTTTCACTTGTGTTGCAACCGTCATGATTCATGTCCTCCTTATATGGTGTAAGATTGGTGGTGACAATGTTTAGAATGGTTTTTCGCCGCCAAATTATAATTGTCATTTTCTGCAAAACGTTCTCCCGCCTTTCCAGCCTTTCCGGGCACGAAAAGGGCGCCTTCTGCAGGCGCCCATACGGTTTACGACTTGTCATCAACTTTGTCGGAATAACCGCGGCCGAGCGACGGGTTGTTTAAAATACCGGCCATCACCAAAATGCTTAAGAAGGCATGGTACAGTTGTTCATATTTGCCAAGATCAATGTCGACGCCGAATGTCTCAAGCGCAATCACGGCAAACGATCCGATTGCCAGCCAAAGCCCGTAATTTTTAAAACGCTCCACCGTTTGCGTCCCCCATTTGCTTTATGGCTAGATCCACGAGAACGGTCTCCGTTCTCCTTCGTTTCGATCATGGCCTCCTTCACCATGTTCTTCCTTATCCCGGTCCCGCACATCTTCAACGGCTTCCATTTCCGTATCATCGCGGTGCGGGAACAACCATGGATCGCGGATGCGGCCGCGCGGCATAATGACGATGTCATCGGCATGAATGATCAATTTATCGACATGAATCACTTTCGCTTTTTTCCGATCCGACATGCCCTTCCCTCCTTCCTTTCGCCTAGTTGCACTGTTAGACTATGCAAGGAGGCGAAGCGAAGTATAGGCATCTCTCACAGATTTCCGTTATTTCTTCTTGATGACGGCTGGCCGACCGCATCCGCATCCGCTCGGACGCCGCACAGGCTGCGTTGTCGAAGAAAGCACCCTTGTCACCGGTTTCGACGGAGTAGGCTTCTTCATTCCTCATCCCTCCATCCCGAAAAAAGTGTAGCCCTCGCCGATCAACCAATTTATGTTCAAGTCCATTTCCGTACGATTCGTCTCTAATCGAAACGGCATAAAAACAAACAATGTCTAACGGCGAGAGAAAAAGCGAGCGGCTACTGCTATTGTATGGCTTGGCGAGCCAAGGGTGCCTCTCATTTTTCGTTTCGCTCCGGGTGTGGCATGATGGCATTTTCTTGCCTCAGTGTGCGGAAAAACCAGCTGTCCGGCCGTTCGTCCTCATCTGCCTTGCCCGTTTTTTCGCTCCATGGCGATTGCAGCAGCTGGCGGCGAAGCTCGTCATTTTCCTTCGCCAGCTGTTTGAGCTGCTCGTAGCGCTTGGCGCTTTGGTAAGCCAGTTCCTTTAACACAATGTTTTCGGCTTCCACCTCTTTCAGCCGGCGCTCCAGTTCAGCCATTCGCTCAGCAAGCCGCTGTTCACCTGTCCCCCTTCTCTCTTCATTCATCGCCCCATGTTTGTCTTTCATCATTCGACATCTCCTCCTTTGATTCATCGTTGTCTGCACCCACCAGCAAAAAATCCGCATCTGTCCCAACACATTTACCTAAGCCGTTCCATAGTATACAGTAGTCCCAAACCACCAGGCGTTGGGGAACAACTGAACGATAGGAGGAACGAAGAAAATGGGTCATCATCACCGTCGCGATACAGAAAGAGTATGCATCAGAACGCGCAAAATTTACGACTGGGTGACGCGCCAAGTCGATGTGCCATTGCGAAGCTTCAGCGGCGAGGATTTGGAAGCGATTTTCCCGATGGACCACTGCCAGCGGGAAGGAACGATTTGCGATTTTTTGGGAGCGCAACATACAAACCCGCAACACTTGACGATCCGTTGCTTCCTGACAGACGCCGACGGAAACCCGATCGACTCGGTCGTTGACCAGGACGCATTGATTTGCCAGGAAATTACGCAGCCAAACGGCCGGCAGTCCGTAAACGTCACCCTTCCTTCTGGGGAAACGGTGACGCTGCAAAAAGTCAAAGCGCTCATCAAAGGGCATGTCGTCGTGCAAATTGTCAGCCCAGCCGGCACGGTCATTTGCCAATCGAAACCAATTCCGTTCGCTACAGCACAAACGTTCATCTTGTGCGCCCCAGAAGGCACGCAGCTCAACTGCCATATTTCGTTCTTCGAATGCGACACGAGCCTAGTCTGCACAGACAACTTTGCACAACTTGATGTTTCCATCACCTTATGCCTTGAAGTCCAAGTGGAAGCTGATGTCAAAATCGAAGTCGAAGCTCGTTTCTGCCAACCGCGCGAAGAATTGGCCGAAGCCGTGCTTTGCCCGACAACCAAATTCCCGCCGCAATGCCCGGACGTATTCCCGGCCATGTAGCGTCCTGCACCGTTCAGGCTGTTGTTCCAACAACAGCCTTTTTTATATGGCATGCACCCGCAATGGATACATAAGATGAGAATGGAAGGGGTGGAAACCGTATGAAAAACAAAAACGACCAACATCTCCGTCTGCAGCAGCAAATCATCCACTACCGGTCAGAAGCAGCCTCATGCCGGCAACAAGTGCAGCAACTGGAGGCCGAGTTGGCCAAGGAAAAAATGCGCAGCGCCTATTTGAAAGAGAAGCTGCGTGAAGCAGAAACAACCAACGTTGAAACGTACAAGAAAAAAATCGCCGCCTTGGAACGCCAGCTTCTGTTGTGTGAAATTGCACTGGAAGAAACGCGATATAACACCTCAAAAGAGACACAGACACCAGCGTTTGAACGAGCTGCTGCCGTGTCAGCGTTGTTTCACTATTCTGTCGTCGTTCCGACGCATCTTGATGAGGAGGAGCTGACCATCATCGGCGATTTCATCATTCGCAATCACGGAACAGCGCCGCTTCACCATTTGATTGTCTGTCTCCGCCTTTCGCCTCCAAAAACGGCGGTGCTCAGCGGGAAAATTGTTTTGCCAAACAGCGGACGGGCCGAGCAGGAAACGCTGATCTCCAATAGCGCGGAAAGCTGGACGTTCACCCACGAAAACTGGCGGGAAAAAGTGCGGCAAAGCGGGGAATACTGGCTTGCCCCGCTTTATGACGCCCCGCTTGAACCAAGCGAGGAGCGGCGCTTTTCCCAGTTCGAAATCACTGTTCCCCCGTCCAGCAATGCCCGCTCATTGACGGTTGATGGATTCGTGTATTGCGCAGAACTGCCAAAGGGCGTTCCTGCCGCCAACCATATTGCCATTCAATGGTGACCCGCTCGTTTTCCGCCTTCATGCCGACCA
Source organism: Geobacillus sp. PLS 41 (assembly GCF_056494105.1). Classification (NCBI taxonomy): domain Bacteria; kingdom Bacillati; phylum Bacillota; class Bacilli; order Caryophanales; family Anoxybacillaceae; genus Geobacillus; species Geobacillus sp. PLS 41. The sequence continues at coordinate 3,202,188 of NZ_CM151395.1, forward strand.
GCGGCGCACCTGCTGTTTGGGCCGGCCGTTTTGAGCCGGCTCCGCTATTTCCTATTTCAAACAATAGGAGTTGGACGTTTCCTTCCATCAACGTCATCCCGACAAGCTGCGCGGCTGTTTTTGCATCACCGGCTGACGACGACTTCCATCCACACCGCCGGCCATTCCTTCAGCGAACGTTGCCCAACCAGCATCAGCGATTCGCTGTCCATTTTTTGACCAAAACGACGCCCGCCGGCATCCCTCATTGGCTGTGTCATGACCTCAATAGCCGCCTTTCTCCTTACGACAACCATTTACTAACGATCGTCTCCATGATCGCCGCCCCGCCGGCAATCGCTAGAAGCATAATGAGCGGCTCAAAAACATTCGGCCAAAGCATTAGGCCAATATAACAAAACGCCGCACACCAGATCCCCGTGCACCAGTAGCAGCTCAGCAGTTCGCCAAACCAGCGACGCAGCCCGCCTCCCTTGAAAGAAAGAAACACTTGTTTGCTTCCGTCCGGAAGCTCCTGCTCCGTCCATTCGTGAAAGGGACGGCGAATCCAGGCGGTGATCGCGTCATATACGATGAGCCGTGTCAGGCGAAAGCTGGCTAAACAAAGAAGGACAAATGAAAACGGATCGTCCATGCTCCCCTCCCCTTTCCATGATTATGACCGCAAAAAACCGATTGCCTTCTGTCGTTCCCATTTGGCAGCTAGCGAATTCTCTTTGGTACAGACGTTTACCCAAACGCTCTCCTACGCCAATCATATGATGGAGTATAGGTTTTTAACACAAGAGACTAGAAAGGAGGCGACGCGATGTACCATGTCTTTTTCAACCGACGCCCAACCCGCCCCCGCCTTCCCCGTGCTCTTTACGAACAGCTGGCCGCGCTTCCACTCAACACTGAGGTTAACGTGCACACCACCAACGAGACGCATTACAATGCGCTTTTTCTCGGCTTCGAGCCGCGGACGAACAGCGTCTCGCTATTGGTTGACCGCTTTTATAAAGAGGGGGGGCGCTCGCTTACGATCGATGCTGCCACGATCACCTCAATCGATCTCCCTGCCTCCATGAGGCCAGCTCCATCCGCCGACACAGATGAAGAGGAAGAATAGCTAGAAAAGAAGGCACAGCCGGCTGACGCCAACCAGCGCGGTCGGCGCTTATTTTTTTGGCGGCGCCGTTTTCTCATTGACTAGTGCGCTTGTCTATACATTCGCTTCTCGTATTACATACACTTTTACTAATCGACAATAGATGCTAGGAGGAACTGATCTTGGCTTCGAAACGATCTCGCTTGTTGTTTGACATTTTAAGCAGTTACGACCTGACTGGAACTGAAGTCGATATCATGAAGGAACTGAAAAACGACAAAGTATGGCTTGTGCGAAACAAAAAAACGAGGGAACGGTACGTGCTGAAACGGCTGAGCGAAGACAAAACGAATTTTCCGATTTTGCTTCATTCAAAGCTGTACCAAGAAGGATTTCATGTCCCAAAAATCTTCCAAACGAAAACAGACCAATATTACATCCACCGAAAAGGCCATTACTACTATTTGATGGACTACATCGTCCCAAGCGGAACGAAGCCCTCTTTCCAACAACGGATCGAAGGGCTCGCCCGCTTTCATGCTCACAGTCTGTTTGCCGATTGGATCGGCCCCTGCCCTTCATCGTTTCCGGAGCCAAAAGACGTGCTGAGCGCACATCGGCAAAAAGCAGCACAGTTAGAGGAGCAGGCAAAGGCCATCGATCATGGTGACACTCTTTCTCATATAATGGAACAGATGGCCCGGATCGCTAATCAAAGTTATGCATGGCTTGAAAAAAGCAATCTAGCTGATTTTTGCCGCACAGCGAAAGAACGAAAGGCCATTTGCCACGGGGATTACAACAGCAACAACCTTTTATTGGCGGAAAACCACGAAGTCATGATGATTGACTTTGACCGCGCCTACTATGGCCTCCCGCTTGATGATTTTCGCTTTCTGCTTGTTTCATTGATGAAAAACCCGAAAAACGATGCGGTAAAACGAACGGGGCTGCTATTTGACCTTTATTTCTCCGTTTGTTCCCTGTATGCTCCATACAAAAGTGTCTATTTGGCTGATGCCATGTTTCCGCACGTGTTTTACAGCGAAGCGGTCGGCCGTGAAAAACAAAAGCAAGCGTTGCACAGCCCATCGTCCTTGGACTTGCTCACCCGCCTCGCCGAACAGGAAACAAAAAAATTCGCATTCTTGTCCGATTTTTTCAAAAGCGAGGGATAGAGAAAAATGAAACAAACGATCGCCCACTTTCTTCATGAAAAAATGAAAATCAATCAACGTTTTATTTACAACCAAATGGTTCATTTAAAAAAATACCGCCCGATCATGATCGGGTCATTCGCTGATGACGGCATCCATCCGTTTCCTCTCATCAACTATTACCGCCTCAACGACATCGACGATTTCGGCCGCTTCGCCAAAGAACAAAATATTGTCGCCATTCACGCTCACCATGGAAAGCATGCCGTCGAAATTCTTCCGCTTTGCATCGCCCATCGCATTCCGCTTGTCGTCAGCATCCGCGGCCGCGATGGATCGGCGAAGCATCAAAGTTTGCGGCGCAATCAAAAACGGTACAATTTGCTCAAACAGCATGGGGCGCTCTTTCTTCCTGTCTGCCGCTACCTTGCCAATGAACTGATCACGCTAGGCTTTCCGCCGAAAAAAATTCAAGTTCTCTACGGCGGCATCGAGCTCGATTTATTTCCGTACCGGGAACGGACGATTCCTGCAAACGGAGACATCATCATTCTCTCGATCGGCCGGCTCGTCGAGAAAAAAGGGTTTTTAACGCTCGTGCGCGCCTTTTGGCGCGTGCATGCAGTTCATCCGCGCTGCCGCCTCCGCATCATCGGCAGCGGCAAAGAGGAAGAAAACATCCGCCGGCTTGTCAGCGAGCTGAAGCTCGATCCGTTTGTCGACCTGCTGGGTGCCATGGATGCCGCTTCAATCGCCCGCGAAATGGAACGCGCCCATCTATTTTGCTTGGCGAGCGAGACCGCTTCTGATGGAGACATCGAAGGCATCCCCAACGTGTTGAAAGAGGCGATGGCAAGCGGGCTGCCGGTCGTCTCAACGAATCACGCCGGCATCCCCGAATTGATCGAACACAAACGCACCGGCTATCTCGCACCAGAAAGAGACGATCTTGAGCTAGCGAACGGCATTCGCTTTTTTCTGGAACATCCGGAACGAATTCCATCCTTCACGAAAAAAGCGCGCAAAGTGATTGAACAGCGGTTTGATATCACGAAACAAATCAAGGTGCAGGAGCGGCTGTATGATGAATTCATCAAAAAAACCAGGTAACTGTCACCTGGTTTTTTTTGATGCTCAATTCTTCCCCTTTCCTTTCCAAACAGTAGAAAGGTTGTCCGACGAAAATAGGCCGCACCATTTCCAGCGTTTTAGGCGCTTGCCATGTAGCAAACCACACTTGTCCGTTAATACGCTATAAAAGCCGGAGATTTCACGAAGGAGGCCTATTAGCATGAACATCTGCATCATTGGCGCTGGCTACGTCGGACTAACCACCGCTGCCGTCCTTGCTGAACTTGGGCATGAAGTGCATTGCATTGATCATGATGAATGGAAAATCCGCCTGCTCAATAACGGGGAAGTTCCGTTTTATGAGCCAGGGCTCGAAGAATTGATTGCCAAAAATGATAATTATTTGACGTTCAGCGGCCGCTGGGATGATATCAAACGGGCGGCCGTCGTTGTCATTTGTGTCGGCACCCCGCCGCGGCCCGACGGCGGCACCGATTTGCGCTATATTGAAGCGGTGCTCGACCGCTTGGCAACGACGATCAAATCGTACAAAACGATCGTCACGAAAAGCACTGTCCCGCCGGGGACGAATGAATGGATGCGTGCCGAGCTTATCCGCAAAGGAGTGAAACCGCAGTTGTTCCGAATCGTATCCAACCCAGAGTTTTTGCGGGAAGGGTCGGCTGTCTACGATATGTTTCACCCAGACAAAATCGTCGTCGGACTCGAACCGGATGATGACCAATCGCTTGCCGTCATGCAGGCGGTGTATGCCGGCATCAACGCCCCTTACCTCACAACGAGCCTGACCGGCGCGGAACTGATCAAATACGCCGCCAACGCGTTTTTGGCGACCAAAATTTCCTTTATTAACGAAATGGCGCGCATCTGTGACGCGTTTGCCGTCGATGTCAATGACATCGCCCGCGGGATCGGCCTCGACCCGCGCATCGGCCCACACTTTTTGCGGGCCGGCCTCGGCTATGGAGGATCTTGCTTTCCAAAAGATATCAAAGCGCTCGAACATGCGGCGCGTTCGCGCCAAGTGGAGCCGCATTTGCTGAAGGCGGTGCAGACCATCAACGCCACCCAGCTTGACGTTTGCTTCCAAAAACTCAATGAGCAACTTGCCCCATTGACGGACAAAAAGATCGCCGTGCTTGGCATCTCCTTCAAGCCGAATACAGACGATACGCGTTTTTCCCCCGCTGAAGCGCTCATCCGCCGATTGAGTGAAAACGGCTGTACGGTTGCCGCCTACGACCCGAAGGCAACGCTCTCGGAGCCGCTCACCCGCGTCACACAAGTCCAGTCGGTGCACGAAGCGATCCAAGGGGCGGATGGCTTGGTCATCGCCACCGATTGGGACGAATTCCGCACGCTTGACTGGGGGCAAGTGAAAGCGGCGATGAATGGGACGCTCGTGTTTGACGGTCGAAACTGTTTGGATCGCCATGCAGTCGAACAAAGCGGTTTGCGCTACATGGGGGTGGGGCGCCCGTGAACATTCTCGTCACCGGTGCGGCCGGATTTATCGGCTCCCATTTATGCGAAAAACTGCTGGAAAACGACGAGCATCATGTGATTGGCGTCGACGGCTTTCTCGGACCGACGCCGGCGCCGCTAAAAGCGAAGAACATTGCCCATTTGCAGTCTCATCCACGGTTTACCTTTCTTGAGCTGGATTTGTTGACAGCCGATTTGCCGTCCTTGCTGCAAAACGTCGAAGCGGTCTACCACTTAGCCGGCATGCCCGGTGTGCGAACGAGCTGGGGGACGGAGTTTGCCGCCTATGCTGCACACAACATTTCCACTACCCAGCGGTTGCTTGAGGCATGCAAAGACCGGCCACTCAAACGGTTCATCTACGCTTCGACCTCATCCGTCTACGGCGAGCGGAGCGGCCCGTTGTCGGAAACGCTTGAACCGGCCCCGCTCTCCCCATATGGCATTACGAAGCTCACCGGCGAACATTTATGCCGCGTCTATTTTCGCGAGTTCGCCGTACCGATCGTCATTTTGCGCTATTTCACCGTCTATGGCCCGCGCCAGCGCCCGGACATGTCGTTTCACCGCTTCATCCGCCAGCTGCTCGCTGGACAACCGCTCACCGTGTTCGGCGACGGAACACAATCGCGCGATTTCACCTATATTTCTGACTGCGTTGATGGAACGATCGCCGCGCTCGAGCGGGATGGCGTCATTGGAGAAACGATCAATATCGGCGGAAAAGAACGAGCATCGGTCAATGAGGTGATCCGTCTGCTGGAAACGCTGACGGGAAAACAAGCGATCATTCAGTATACCCCCTCCGCCCGCGGAGAGCCGAAACAAACGTGGGCCGACTTGGCAAAAGCGGAGCGGCTGCTCGGGTACAAGCCGGTTGTAACGCTTGAGGGCGGCCTACAAAAAGAGATCGAATACATCCGTTCGCTGTATGAGGGTGAGCATTCATGAAAATCGCCTATGTCTGCACGGAAAAGCTGCCCGCCCCGGCAGTGCGGGGCGGGGCCATTCAAATGATGATCGATGGGATTGCTCCATTGATCGCCCGACGCCACGAACTGACGATTTTTTCAATCGCTGATCCGCTTTTGCCGCCTGAAGAGACAGACGGAGACATCCGCTACATCCGTTTTCCAAAAGCCACGTATGAAACGGATGTGGCACGTGCGTTGGCCGCGCACAAATTCGATGTCGTCCACGTCTTCAATCGTCCTGTTCCGCTCATCGATTACCAAGCGGCGGCTCCGCAAAGCGCCTTTGTGCTAAGCCTGCATAACGACATGTTTTCCCCGCTGAAAATTACAGCAGAACAGGCGAAGCGGGCGCTAGACGCCTGCACCTTGCTGACCGCCGTCAGTGAATACATCAAACGGACGGTGACAAACCGTTACCCAATCGATCCTCAGAAAGTAAAAGTCGTTTATTCCGGAGTCGATGCTTCCCAATACATCCCCGTCTGGACGGAAGAAGGCAGGCGCATCCGCCAAGCGGAACGCGAAGCGTACGGACTCACCGATAAAAAAGTCGTTCTCTTTCTCGGCCGACTCAGCAAAACAAAAGGACCGCATTTGCTGATTCAATGCCTGCCATCCCTTTTGATCCGCCATCCCGAGGCAGCGCTTGTCATCGTCGGCGGAAAATGGTTCGGCGACACCGGCCGAAGCGAATACATCGACTGGCTTCATGAGCTCGCGGCGCCGATGGCCGATCGCGTTCTGTTTACGAATTACGTTCCGCACAGTCATATCCCCAAACTGCTCTTAATGGCCGATGTGTTTGTATGCAGCTCGCAATGGCACGAGCCGCTCGCCCGCGTTCATTACGAAGCGATGGCCGCCGGCATTCCGGTCGTGACAACCAACCGCGGCGGCAACACCGAAATCGTCCGCCACGGCGAAACCGGCTTTGTCATCGATGACTACCAAAACCCGCACGCTTTTTTTGAAGCGATTGATTACATGCTTGTGAACAAACATGAAGCGGAAACCATGGCGAAAAAGGCAAGAACGCTCGTTGAACAGCAATTTCAATTCCACCATGTGGCCAAGCGGTTTGAAACGGTTTATATCGAAGCATGTTCCTCTCTTTCCCCAAACCAATAAGGGCTGTCTAAGAGAAATGTTTTCGGGACAGCCTTTTTCTCTTTCTCCGATGAAATCAACCATGCCGCTCCTTGTGCATCTATCCCCACTCGTCACACTTTCGCCGCCCCCCAGTTCGTCAAACTGCAGAGGCTTCGGGAAATATCCTCTATTTAATGAGCTTACCCAGTCCAATTTCGTTCTCCATACATATCCTAGTAGCAATCACACATATTTCACTTCGTCCATTCCCAAATACCTGACAGGAGGGATAGCATGAAAGACATCGTTATTGAACCATGGCTCGTCGATGAAACGACCCATGAATTTTTTATCCCTGAGTATATCATCCAGCTGGCAGAGGAAGTGCTGAAAAACTACGATTTATCCGTTCAAAACATGCAAATCGTTACGACAAAACCGGACAAGGGAGGAGCGATTTGGAAGCTCGAAACGAAATCAGGCCCGAAAAGTTTGAAGCTGCTGCACCGGAGGCCGACAAGGAGCCTATTCAGCCTAGGAGCACAAGAATATTTAGTGGAAGTGCGCAAGGCAAGAGTGCCGCCAATTGTAAAAACAAAGGATGAAAAAAGTTATGTCGAGGCAGGAGGAAAACTATGGTTTGTGGCGGAATGGATTGAACCGTTGACGCCAGTTACAAAGGATTTGGAAGGAGCAAGAAAGCTTTGTTATGCCCTTGGTGAATTCCATCGGCTAAGCAAAGGGTATGTCCCCCCAAAACAGGCGGAAATGGCTTCGCGGCTGCACAAATGGCCAAAAAACTATGAAAAAATGATTACGAAAATGAGCTGGTTTCGGAACATTGCCAAATACTACCCTGAAATGCCGGCAAGCCCACCATTATTAGAGGTAGTTGACCGATTTGAAGAACAGGCGCGAAAAGGCATGGAACGATTCCTGCAATCCAGCTATGTTGAATTCGTCAAGCAAGGAACGGCTCATTGGGGGTTGGTTCACCAAGACTACGGTTGGTCCAACGGCCAAATGGGCGCGGACGGAATGTGGATTATTGATCTCGACGGAGTTGCCTTTGACCTTCCGATTCGTGATTTACGAAAACTCATTAGCGGCACAATGGCGGATTTATACAAATGGGATGCAACATGGGTGCGGGAAATGATTCTAGCGTACCACGAAGCAAATCCAATCACACCTGAATTATACGAGCTTTTGATGATTGACTTGGCCATGCCAAACGAATTTTATAAAAATATGAAAGAAGTCGTCTATGAACCGGAAATTTTTCTCAATGAACAAACAGCACAGTTAATTCAAACGATTGTCGAAACCGACCAGTCAAAGTGGCCTGTATTGGCAGAAATCGAAAATGACTGGAAAGGAGTGGGATAAATATGAGGATTTTGATGGTTTGTACAGAAAAACTCCCCGTTCCCCCTTTATTAGGCGGGGCCATTCAAACGTATATTTCCGGCATTCTTCCACATGTAAGCCAATTCCATGATATTACCGTTTTAGGCATCAGCGATTCGTCGCTTCCCGAGCAAGAAACCATCCATGGCGTTCACTACGTGCGCGTACCGGGAAAAATATTTGAAATATACCGGGAAAACGTTGTTCGTTATGTGGAAGCGAACAAGTTCGATCTCATCCATATCTTTAACCGCCCCCGCCTTGTTCTGCCCATCCGGCAGGCAGCGCCCGACGCCAAAATGACGTTAAGTATGCACAATGATATGTTTCAACCGGAAAAAATCGATCCAGAAGAAGCAACGGCGGCCATCGCAGAAGTGGCCTACATCGTAACCGTGAGCGATTATATTGGCAATGTCATCCGCAGTCTATATCCGCAGGCATCGCCAAAATTGCGCACGATTTATTCTGGAGTAGACAGCGAACGATTTTTGCCGGGAAATCATCCAAAAATGCAGAAAATACGCAACGACATTCGGCGGGCACATGGGTTGGAAAACAAAACGGTCATTTTGTTCGCCGGAAGGCTGTCTCGCAATAAAGGGGTCGATAAACTCATTCTAGCATTGCCGGAGCTGGCAAAAAAATTTAAAAACTTAGCCCTGGTGATTGTCGGGAGCAACTGGTTTAGCGAAAATGACATTACTGATTATGTCGCATATGTAAGAGCACTGGCGAAACGAATGCCTGTCCCCGTTGTCACGACAGGCTTTGTCCCACCGAATGAAATCCAAAATTGGTTTGCGGCGGCTGATTTGTTTGTATGCACCTCGCAATGGCAGGAACCGTTGGCGCGCGTCCACTATGAGGCCATGGCAGCAGGCCTTCCGATCGTAACGACCGCGAGAGGCGGCAATCCGGAAGTCATTTTCGCCAATGAAAACGGCCTTATCGTAGAAAATCCGGAGGACCCGAGTGATTTTGCCAACAAGATTGCCCAAATATTATCGGATCAATCATTGATGAGAAGAATGGGAGAAAAAGGCCGGCAGCTTGCGATTTCGATCTATCATTGGGAGCGAGTCGCTTCCGAGTTATTGGAAGTTTGGGAGCAGGCGGAGAAAACAGAACAAGCTGTAGTGAGTGAAGAACAAGCAGCCGGCATGACAATAGAACCGCTGAAAGAAGATGCAACAGAACAACTGAACCGGCCAACCCCTAAAGCGGATGCAAAAGAAAAAGTCCACTCGAAAAAGAACGCGGCAGCGTCATCCGACAAAACGAAAAAGGGAAAAACCAAAAAAGAGCGTGCCATATCAATGGAAGACCATCAACAAACAGCCAAACAAAAAGAAGCTGCGGCAGAGCGAACTGAACTCGCGAAAAGCGCCCCAGCTCCTAAACAGCCCCAAACCGGCCGCCACATAAAACCTTTTACCATTGCAAGCGGCAACCAACAAACGCTGGACGCGTCGCCTAAAACGCATTTGAACCGCAAATTGGCTCAAGCGAAACATGACACCAAACATTTTACGATTGCAAGCTCACACTAACACGAATCGAAAATCGCCAAGAAGAAAATGACGGACATCCAAAATAAAAATGAGAATACACTCCCACAGCAAATGAAGGAAACAAACCCTCATCATCCTTTCCTGGCGCCGCAACGCATTCAGGCAAAGATGCGTTTCAACGCAAGGAAATGCGTTACTGCACAAACCCGATCATCGTCACCGCGAGAAAGCTGCGCGCGCCCGATGACCGTTTCGTTTCCCTGTTCATCGGCGATCGTCAACTCGGTCGCCGTGCACTTCTTTAATATGCCTTCATAGCTCTTATCCTTCATGACAAATTGGCATTTCAGCGGCGGCAAATGGCCGGGCAGCTCCGCCAAAAAGACCAGCCGCTCGTCGAGCGCCATCGCTTGGAATTCTTTTTTGGCAAAAAATTCAGTCGATTCCTCCTCGCCGCCTCGTTCATCGCTGGAATTTCCTTCCTCTTCCTGTTGCATTCGGCTAGTCCACATAAACGTTTCTTGCATATGCGCCGCCGCCCGCATCGCTTTTGGCTGCACAATGTAAAGCAACGGCTCCGTCTCCACAACGTTTTGTTTCCGCACGTCGATCCCCCTTTCCATGCTTGCCTTACCTTATATATGTATGCCCGTGATCTCAATAATTGCCCAAGTCAAGCAAAAAACAGCCGCTCCATCAACAGGAACGGCTGCTCGCACGTTTTTAATATCCTAAAATGTGGTATCCCGAGTCGACGTGAATAATTTCCCCGGTGATGCCGCGCGACAAGTCGCTGAACAAAAACAGCGCCGCATCGCCGACTTCTTCTTGGGTCGTCGTCCGGCGGAGCGGAGCGCGTTCTTCGATTTGCTTTAAAATCGAGTTGAAATCGCTCACCCCTTTGGCCGACAGTGTGCGAATCGGTCCAGCGGAAATGGCATTGACGCGGATGCCGTATTTGCCTAAATCGTTCGCCAAATATTTCACGCTCGCATCAAGCGACGCTTTCGCCACACCCATAATGTTGTAGTTTTGCACGACGCGCTCGCCGCCTAAGTACGTGAGGGTGACGATGCTGCCGCCTTCCGTCATCAGCTCTTTCGCCTCGCGCGCAACCGCGGTGAGCGAATATGCGCTGATATTGTGGGCGAGCAAAAAGCCTTCGCGGCTGACGTTCATATATTCCCCGCTCAAGTCTTCTTTATTGGCGTAGGCGATGCAATGAGCGACGCCGTGGATGACGCCGACTTGTTCTTTGATTTGCGCGAAACATTGAACGATGTCTTCATCTTTTGCCACATCGCATGGCAGCAGAAGCGAACGTTCGTCCCCAAGCGTATCCACAAGCGCCCGCACCTCTTTTTCAAACCGCTCTCCGGCATACGTAAACACCAACCGAGCGCCGGCAGCGTGAAGCGAACGAGCAATGCCCCAGGCGATGCTTCGTTTGTTCGCCACCCCCATCACGACATATGTACGTCCTTCCAACGATAAGACCATTCGTTCATCCTCCCAATTATCATTTATTCTTAGCACCAGGTGTTAATTCTATTATAGGCGATGCGGCGGCCGATGTAAATGCACGCTTCCCTTTTGCCTTCCGATTCCTTCATGCTGGCGGCGGTTTTTCCCACTTTGCAAAACCGGCGCGATTCGCTAATATGGTATATGGCACATTTGAATGGAGAGGATCGTTCCATGGATCATGATCGTTTTTCCAAATCGAAGCTGGATTACCATATGCTGTTCCTTTTATTCTTGATGGCGGTCGTCAGCGCCATCGCCATCCATAGCGCAGAACCGATGCTGCCGGAGAAACTGCAAAACGTCAACTTCGCTTCGAAACAGCTGCAATGGTACGCCATCGGCGCTGTCGTGATCGCCTTGACGATGATCATTGACTATGATCGGCTGTTTCAAATCGCTTGGTATTTGTATGGATTCGGGATGTTGCTGTTGCTTGGGCTGGAATTGAACGTCCCAGGATCAGTAACCATTAAGGGGGCGACGAGCTGGTACCATCTACCTGGAGGCAACTTTCAACCATCCGAGCTGATGAAAATTTTTATGATCATCGTCCTAAGTCGCATCATCGTCAACCATCGGGAAAAATATCCCGAACCGACGATCAGCGATGATTTTAAATTGCTTGGCAAAATCGCTTTGACCGTCTTGCCGCCGCTCATTTTGCTCGCCAAGCAGCCGGACATGGGCATGTCGATGGTGTTTATGGCCATCACCGCCACCTTGGTGCTCGTTTCCGGCATCCGCTGGCGCATCATTTTCGGCATTGTCCTTTCCGGTGTAACAATGGTGGCAGTCGTTGTGTTCATTTTCTTTTATTTTCCTGATTTCTTCCATAAGTACATTATTAAAGAAGATTACCAGTTGAACCGGTTTTACGGCTGGCTGGCTCCATATGAATATTCCAACGAACAAGGCTTCCAGCTCATCCGTTCGCTTATGGCCATTGGGTCAGGGGAACTGTATGGGAAAGGATTGGGCAACTTACAAGTCTATTTGCCGGAGGCGCACACAGACTTTGTGTTTGGCGTCATCTCAGAACAGTTCGGATTTGTCGGCTCAAGCATCGTCGTGTCTCTCTTTTTCCTGCTCATTTATCGCATGATCCATATTGCCTTGGAGAGCAACGATTTATATGGCAGCTATTTATGCGCCGGCGTCGCGGGCATGATTACGTTCCAAGTGTTCCAAAACATTGGCATGACGATTGGACTTTTGCCGATCACGGGGTTGCCGCTTCCGTTCATCAGCTATGGAGGAAGCTCGCTGGCGACTTATATGCTGGCGATCGGCCTCGTCTTAAACGTTCATTCGCGAACGCGGAAGTTTATGTTCGCAAGCGATGAATAAAGCCGCTTGCTGTGTCCGCAGGCGGCGTTTTTTGTCGCCATCAAGCTCAACTCCACTTCTTTGTTTCCTGGCCGCGGGCTCCGCCGTTTGGGCGTTGCCCCCGCAAAAGCCGCGATGAGACGGGCAAAACCGCCGCATCTTTTCTTTTCCTGACTGAACGGACATACTGGTAGTACAACCACTATGGCGAGAAAGGAGCACATTCGATGCAAGTGGACATCATCGGCGACATTCATGGCTGCTTCCGTGAATTCGCCGCATTGACGGAAACACTCGGCTACCATTGGGACGAAGGGGTGCCGATTCATCCCGACGGACGAAAGCTCGGCTTCGTCGGCGATTTGACCGACCGCGGTCCTGAATCGCTGAACATGATCGAGATCGTCTGCGCCCTTGTTGAGCGAAATTTGGCTTACTACGTGCCAGGCAACCATTGCAATAAGCTGTACCGCTTTTTTTTAGGACGAAACGTGCAAATCGCCCACGGGCTTGAGACGACGGTCGCAGAATATCGCACCTTGCCTCCAAGCGAACAGGAGATGATCCGCCGCAAGTTCATCCGCCTGTATGAACAGGCGCCGCTGTATGCGGTGCTCGATGAGGGGCGCCTTGTCATCGCCCACGCCGGCATCCGTCACGACTATATCGGGCGGACGGACAAAAAAGTCAAGACGTTCGTCCTGTACGGGGACATCACCGGCGAAATGAACCAGGACGGGACGCCGGTGCGCCGCGACTGGGCGAAACGGTATCACGGCAGCGCATGGGTTGTATATGGCCACACGCCGGTCGAAAAACCGCGGTTTGTCGGGCGGACGGTCAACATCGACACCGGCTGCGTATTCGGCGGCGCGCTGACCGCCTTGCGCTATCCGGAAATGGAAACGGTCTCCGTTCCTTCCTCGATGCCGTTCGTTCCGGAAAAATTCCGCACGTTCTCCTAATCAGCGCACCTTCTGCGCGTTGCCTCGATGAGGAGCTCCATATCGTCAGGAAGCGGGGCGGAACATGTATACCAGCGCCCGGCAAACGGATGAAAAAACGACAGCTGCCGGCTATGAAGCGCCTGGCGGCCGATCATCTCCCGGCTCCCGCCGTACAGTTCATCGCCGGCGAGCGGGTGGCCGAGATAAGCCAAATGGACGCGAATTTGGTGCGTGCGCCCCGTCTCCAGCCGGAGCGAAACGTATGTATAGCCATAAAGCCGCTCAAGTACACGAAAATGAGTGACAGCCGGCTTCCCGTCTTCCCGCACTTCGCGAGCAATGATGCTGTCGCTTTGGCGGCCGATGGGGGCGTCAATCGTCCCTTCATCCTCGACAATGACGCCATGGCAAATGGCCTCATACGTGCGCACAACGTGCCCTTTTTGCTGCAATGCCGACAACAAATGATGAACGTGGCGGTGCTTGGCGACGAGCACGAGCCCGGACGTGTCGCGGTCAAGCCGGGTGACGATATGGACGGTCGAGTCGAGCTGCTGCTTTCGATAATGGTGAAGCAAGCCATTGGCGAGCGTCCCGCCCGGATGGTGGCGCGACGGAATCGTCGCCAATCCCGCTGGTTTGTTGACAACAAGGACGTAATCGTCTTCATACAGAATGTCAAGCGGCATCGCTTCTGCGTCCATCCAATCGCTTGTCCGCTCCGGCGGAAAGACAACCGACAGCGTCTCGCCGGCGCGCAGCACATGGCGGACGGTGACGGGCCGACCGTCAACCAACAGCGCCCCGCCATGGAATTTAATATCGGTAAGCGCCGTCCGCGAAATGCCGTTCTCTTGCAAAAACTGGCGCAGCAGCTTTCCGTCGTGCTGTTCATCGATGGAAAAGGTCATGGTAAACGGCGGCAATGTTCGTCACCTTTCTGATCAAAAATCTCCGTCTTGCTCATCGTGTTCCATCCACTTTCCTTTGGCGCCGCTAAAACGGAAGCGGCATCCGCGCCAAAAGACCATCACCTCGCCGCAAACGGGAAGCGTTGCCTAACCAAGGAGGCGGGTTTTCCCTCAGTCGGCGATAAACGAGTCGCGCACCCGCCGCCAAAACGGAAACGGCCGAAAGCGGGCGAAACGCACCTTTTCATCGGCCACCCGGCATTGAATCGACTTCACTTCTTTATGCAACAGTGACAAATGGTCGATCGTAATTTGAAAATCGACGTGGTTGACCGGCTTGAGTAAACACGTATGGTGCGCCGGCAGCACGAGCGGCGAACCGATTGTCCGAAACACGCGGTTGTTGATCGACGCCATCTCGGTCACTTGAATCGCCTCAAGCGAAGGATGCAAAATCGCGCCGCCGAGCGCTTTATTGTAAGCCGTGCTGCCGGTCGGCGTCGAAATGCACAACCCGTCGCCGCGGAACCGCTCAAACAAGTCGCCGCGAATCTCGACATCCATCACGAGCGTCCCGCTGACGCACTTGACTGTGCATTCATTGAGCGCTAAATACTTTGCCTCGCTTCCGCCGTTGAGATAGCGGATCGTCACCTCAAGGAGCGGGTATTCGACCACTTGGTACGGCGTCTTAGCGATGGCGATGACGAGCTTTTCGAGTTCCTCCGGCACCCAGTCCGCGTAAAAGCCGAGATGGCCAGTATGGACTCCGACAAACGCCGTCTTGTCCAACCGATGGCAATAGCGATGGAACGCATACAACAGCGTTCCATCACCGCCAACCGAAATGACGAGATCAGGTTCCTCTTCATCGTAACGCAAGTCAAAGTCAAGCAAATACGTTTTCATTTTTTGCGCCAGAGCGTTTGATATGTCGTCGCCTTTGGACGTGATGGCGAACACGAGCGGCGCGTCCGTCCGTTTCATTGCCCTTCTCCTTTTGCTTCTTGTTTTCGAGAAAAAGCAGCCTGCGCTTCTTGAATTTCAAAGCGGATTTTCGACATCTCCTCATCGAGGCGATAGGCCGCCTCCGCGGCGCGCTGCAGCCGAACTTTGATATCTTCGGGGAAACGCCCGCTGTACTTATAGTTCAACGAATGCTCAATCGTCGCCCAAAAGTTCATCGCCAACGTTCGAATTTGAATCTCCGCCAAAATGTTTTTTTCACCGCGGATCGTCTGCACTGGATAGCGGATGACGACATGGTACGAGCGGTAGCCGCTCTCTTTTTTTTGCGTGATGTAATCGCGTTCTTCAACAATCGTAAAATCGTTGCGCTGGCGCAATAGCTCGACGACGGTCTTAATGTCATCGACAAACTGGCACATGATGCGCAGCCCCGCAATATCTTGCATCTCTTCCTCAAGACGGTCGAGCGGGATGTTTTTCTTTTGCGCCTTATCCAAAATGCTGGCGACGGGCTTCACCCGTCCGGTGACAAACTCAATCGGCGAGTGCGCTTCAATCATCTCAAATTGGGCGCGAATGCCCCTTAGCTTCACTTTCAGCTCCTCAACCGCCTGCTTATACGGGGCTAAAAACAAATCCCAATGGTTGACCATCGTACCACCTGCCTACATGTTTTCGATCTCCCGCGGCTTACGTCAAGAGGGCGCAACCGCGCCTCTTTCTTGCTGCACGATGCGAATTCACCGGGCCGCTCCCTGTTCGAACGCGCCGGAAAGGGAAAACCCCCGGCTTATTGCTCAAAAAACACGTCTTGCACCGCCTGTTCAAGCGCCTCGCCATAGTTGGCGTTGCCGCGAATATTTTCAAGCAAATAAGACAGTTCATCGTGAAACTGTTCAAGCTCAAGCGTCCTCTCTCCACATCGAAGCCAGACCGGCTCCTTGGCGTCAAGCGCCGCCTTTAGCTCAGGCCACCACGGCTTCGGAATCATGACATATAGAAAGCGGTCATCGGTTTCCAAAATGTACGCAAACGCCAACGCATCCGAATCGACAAGCATATGGCGTTTCGGCGTTACGCGGGCAAGCGGAACCGGAGCATCATTGACATACAGCCAAAGCCGGCCGCCTTCCCGCTCCACCCGCTCGACGATCCATTTTTCGTTCATGTTTTCTCTCCTTCCGCATCAACCATCCGCCCTTTATTTTACCATATTCACCCTATACAGGCGAAATAATTGATATTCGCCGGAAAACAGCTGATAATAGAGGGAGACGACTATCCTGTCTGAAGGGGATTCACGATGCATCAAGAAATCGAAATCGAATTAAAAAACTTGTTAACGGCAGCGGAGTTTGCTGCCGTCCGCGCCGCCTTCCGCCTTGATGATGGCGCTTTCTTCCGCCAGGAAAACCATTACTTTGACACCCCGTCATTCGCCCTGAAAGAACGAGCGGCAGCGCTGCGCATCCGGGCGAAAGAGGGACGCCTGACCTTGACGCTGAAACAAACGCGGGCGGACGGGACCATTTTGGAAATCCATGAGCCGCTTTCGCTGTCTGAAGCGGAAGCGTTGCTTGCTGGTATAGCGGCGCCGCGCGGGGCGATCGCCGATTTGCTTGCAGAACTGGGCATCAACCCACACGAGGTGCGCTGCTTTGGCTCCCTTGTCACCGACCGAGCCGAATGGCCGCATGAAGGCGGCACGCTATGCCTTGACCATAACTGTTACTTGCAAAGCGAAGATTACGAACTTGAATATGAAGTGGATCACGTGGAAGCGGGTGAAAAGCGGTTTTTGCGCCTGCTTGAGGCGCTCGGCATCCCGCGCCGCCCGGCGCCAAACAAAATCGCCCGCTTTTACGCCCGCATGAAAGAAATGGAGGAAAGACGATGACCGTTTCGCCATTAAAGCTGCTCATCGAATGGCAGGCGCTCAATGCGTTCTCACCCGGACGCTCCAGCCTGTTGCCATCGCCGGTGCCATCCTTGTTTTCAAGCTTGCTTGCCGAATCTCTCAGCCGCGGTGAGGAATCTTCTGCCGAGGCGCCTCAAGCTGCCCTAAGCGGTCAGCCCCCGGCGCCCGCCGGCCATCGCAGCGCCCCGCTCGAACATGAAGCGGGTGCTGCAACCAACTCATCTTCTTCCATCGATGCTTTAATCGCGGCGGCAGCGGAAAAATACGATGTTGACCCGCAGCTCATCCGCGCCGTCATTCGCCATGAGTCAAATTTCCGTCCCGATGCGAAAAGCCCGGCTGGAGCGCTTGGACTCATGCAGCTCATGCCAAGCACGGCAAAAATGCTCGGCGTCAACAACCCGCTTGATCCGGCGCAAAACATCGACGGCGGCGTAAAATATTTGCGCCAGCTCCTTGACCGGTACAGCGGCAATATCACTCTCGCCTTAGCCGCCTACAACGCCGGGCCCGGGCACGTCGACCGCTATGGGGGCGTGCCGCCATTTGCCGAAACGCGGGCGTATGTCGAACGCGTGTTGAAAAGCTACCGCACATAAACGAGCGGCGCTCGAGTCACTTTGTTTGAGATCCATGCGTGCTGTTGATAAAATAGCAATCAAACGACAACGAATGATTTTCAAACAAAAGGAGCATCCGCGATGGGTGAACAATGGCAAACTCTTTATGAGGCGATCGGCGGAGAGGAGACGGTTGCGAAACTTGTCGAAGCATTTTACCGTCGCGTGGCCGCGCATCCGGACTTGCGGCCCATTTTCCCTGACGATTTGACGGAAACCGCCCGCAAGCAAAAACAGTTTTTAACACAATATTTAGGCGGCCCCCCTCTTTACACGGCAGAGCATGGACACCCCATGCTGAGGGCGCGCCATCTCCGCTTTGAAATCACGCCGAAGCGGGCGGAAGCGTGGCTTGCCTGCATGCGGGCAGCCATGGACGAAATCGGCTTGTCCGGGCCGGCGCGCGAACAGTTTTATCACCGGCTCGTACTCACCGCCCATCATATGGTCAATACCCCAGATCATCTGGACAGAAAGGAGCATACCCTTGAGTGAGAAGTTTGCTGGGAAGACGACATCAACTTGCTACCCTTCCCAGCCGCTAGGCAACACGAACAAACCGCTCGAGCTGTATTTGTTTATCGATCCTTTATGCCCGGAATGCTGGGGGCTTGAACCAGTCATCAAAAAACTGACGATCGAATACGGCCGTTTTTTTACCTTAAGGCACATATTGAGCGGAACATGGGCGACATGGAGCGCGCGCAAAGGAACGAAGCCGGAGGCAATGGCCAAAGCGTGGGAGTGGGCGGCGAACCGCACCGGCATGTCATGCGACGGCAGCGTTTGGCTCGAAAACCCGATTTCGAGCCCGTTCGCCCCATCGCTCGCCATTAAAGCGGCGGAAATGCAAGGAAAGCGGGCTGGCCTTCGCTTTTTGCGCAAGCTGCAAGAACAGCTCTTTCTCGAAAAACAAAATGTCGCCGATTTGTCGGTGCTCGCCGAATGCGCCGTCAAAGCGGGCTTGGATGTCGATGAATTTTTGCGCGACATGCACTCGCCGGGAGCGGCGAAAGCGTTCCAATGCGATTTAAAAATCACCTCGGAAATGGACGTTGACGAAATTCCGACGCTTGTGTTGTTTAATGAAAACATTGAAGACGAAGGCATTAAAATTTCCGGATGCTATCCGTACGACATCTACGTCGAATTGATCGCTGAAATGCTCGGCTTCCATCCTGAACCGTCCTCTCCTCCTCCGCTGGAATCATTTTTAAGCCATTTTAAATTCGTCGCCACAAAGGAAGTTGCCGTTGTGTACAACTGGACGATCCAAGAAGCGGAAACGGAAATGAAAAAGCTGCAGCTAAAGCAAAAAGTGGAGCGGGTGCCCGTCAAACACGGAACATTTTGGCGCTATATCGATGATTCCCGTCCCTAGCAGCAGGGATGGGCGCAAGAAAAAGCCCGGCTGACGCCGGGCTTTTTCTTGTTGCCAAGACAACAAAGGGGATGGGAGAAATTGTTCACGGTCAAACAAAGGGGTATCAGGTTTTGTCTTCCGTTCACGTTTTTATCTTACCAAACGTCCAACTAAATTGGCAACCCGTTTGCTCGTTTGTTCACATTATTGTCATAATTCGCCCTGCGTCATGATCAGGCAGACAAACAGCATATAATCAACTAGGCTCTTCACCAAAAGTTGTACTTGATTTTTTCTGAACATACCCTATTTACGCTTGTGAGGGAAAATCAACAAATCAGTGATTTTTGCACATCTTTGTGCAGGAAACCGTATTGCTTGTCAAATACATGTTGTGGTGAAGAGCCATCAACTAAAGCAAATGGGAAGAGGTGGCCATCGCCATGAAGCAGCGCATCGTCTTATCCCTTTGGGCGGCGGCATCCACTGCCGCCTTTATTCTGAACTTGTTGGGCCTCATGCAGCTCCTTCCGCTTTGGGCGACCATGCCGCTTTTGTTTCTCTCCTTGCTTGGATTGGCAGCGACATGGAACCGCCGCCATCAGTTTCGTGGATTTCCGTCCAAACGAATGCGGCTGTAGCGCCGCATTCGTTTCATTTCTCAAGCAGCCGTTCCATCTCATCAAGCTTCTCCGCAAACACTTGGCACGCTTGGCGGATCGGCTCGGCGCTCGTCATGTCGACGCCGGCTTTTTTCAACACTTCAATCGGGTAATCAGAGCTGCCGGCTTTCAAAAAGTCGATGTACCGTCTCACCGCCGGTTCGCCTTCTTCCAAAATTTGTTTACTGAGTGCAGTCGCCGCGCTGAAGCCGGTTGCGTATTGGTACACGTAGTAGTTGTAATAAAAATGCGGAATGCGCGCCCACTCGAGGCCGATTTCTTTGTCCACGACAATATCATCGCCAAAATACGTTTTATTTAAGTCGTAATAAAGGGCGCTCAACGTTTCGGCCGTCAACGCTTCGCCTTGTTGCGCCTTCAAATGGATCAAATGCTCAAACTCCGCGAACATCGTCTGGCGAAAAACCGTGCCGCGGAACCCCTCAAGATAATGGTTGAGCAAATAGAGCCGCTTTTTCTCATCATCGATCGTTCTCAGCAAGTAGTCGTTCAACAGCGCCTCATTGCACGTCGACGCCACTTCGGCGACGAAAATTGAATAATGCGCATATGGATACGGCTGCGTTTTGCGCGTATAGTAGCTGTGCACCGAATGGCCAAACTCATGCACAAGTGTAAACAAATTGTTCACATTGTCCTGCCAGTTGAGCAAAATGTACGGATGGGTGCCGTACGCTCCCGACGAATAGGCGCCGCTTCGCTTTCCTTTGTTTTCGCGCACATCGACCCAACGGTTGTCAAGACCTTCTTTCACGATCGCCACATATTCCTCGCCAAGCGGCGCGAGCCCTTCAAGCATATATTGCTTCGCTTCCTCGTACGTCACTTCCATTTTCACTTCTTGCACAAGCGGCGTGTACAAATCGTACATATGCAGCTCATCAAGCCCAAGCACTCGTTTGCGCAGCCGCACGTACCGATGCAACAGCGGCAAATGTTCGTGAATCGCGGCGATTAGATTGTCATAGACGCTCTCCGGAATGTTGTTCGCATCCAACGCCGCTTCTCGCGCCGAACGGTAGTGGCGGATGCGGGCGAAAAAGTTGTCTTTTTTCACCGTGCCGGCAAGCATATTGGCGAACGTATTTTGAAACTTCTCATACGTATGGTATACGGCGTAAAACGCATCGCGGCGGACGCGGCGGTCCGTGCTTTCTAAAAAGCGGATGAACCGGCCGTGCGTGACTTCGACTTCCTCGCCGTTTTCATCGATGATCGTCGGAAACGTCAAATCAGCGTTGTTCAACGCGCTGAACGTGTCGGATGTCGCCTGCATCACCTCGGCTGCCTGCGCCAAGATCGCCTCCTCTTCTGCCGACAGCACGTGCGGGCGCTGGCGCGTAATTTCGTCTAACGCGTGCGCATACAAGCGAAGCGGCTCGTATTGTTCCAAAAACGAGCGCAGCACCGCTTCATCGATCGCCAAAATTTCCGGCACGATAAACGCCATCGCGCTCGATGCTTCGCTGTACAAGCTTTTCGCCCGGGCGTCGAGCCCTTGGTAAAACGAGTTGGTCGTATCTTGATCATAGCGCATATGGGCGTATGTATACAGCTTGCCGAGGCGCATCGATACGTCATCTTGGCATTGCAATGCTTCATACAGCACTTCCGGCGATTCGCCAAGCCGCCCTTTGTATTCGCCAAGCTTTGGAATCATTGCCTTCACTTGTTTGAATTCTTCTTCCCAGGCGTCATCGGTGGGAAAAATGTCCTCAAGCCGCCACGTTTCTTCCACAGGAATCTCGCTTCGCAGCGGCAGCGACTTTTTCGCTTTCTTTTCCTCCACCGTCATCATTCCTCCTTATACAAATAATCGATACACGAATTATTATTCACCATTCCGTTCATCTTTTCCTGTTTTCTGCTCATTTTTTCCACTCTCCCGAACTCAAGTGTTGACCAATAGCAGCTAAGCGCCGACGTTTGGTGAATTTGCTCAAGAAGCGCAGCATCTTGATGAATCATCTGATCGACGGTCGACGGAAACGACAGCGGCTTCACCAAATGAAGCTGGTCGCCCTCTTCGCGGCGGAGATAGCCGAGCAGGCTCAACCAATGCAAATACTCGCCGACGGCCTCACGATACGTATCCCGGCCGACAAGCGGCAGCCGGCGCGGAACGAGGCGGCCGGTGCGGATTTTGTCGTCGAGCCACTGAAATAAAGATACTGCCGTTGCCGGCCGTCCGGTCTTTCCAAGAAGAAACAAAAGGACATACGTTTGCCAAATGAACGGCGCCGTCTCCCATAAATACCCCCGCGGCACTGGCCAGCCTGCTTCGGTCGGAAACAGTGACGGAACGATGCCCGCCTGGTAAAAATCAGCACAAATGCGGCGCACGGTTTGGTTCGGATAAAGCGGAAACGTCCGCCGCCATTGTTTTTTTCGTTCGAGCCATCGCTCCCAAAACTCGGATGGAAGCGGCAGCGGGCAGGGGGCCATCCAATCGGGGAACGAAAACGACGAAAGCGGAATCGAATCGACCGCGGCCAATGTTCGCTGCACCGATAGCGGCAACGGGCGAAAAAGACGGATGAAGCGTTTCGTCTCTGGACTGTAGTACCATATATGTGGAACGACTGAATGTGGAGCGCGATGGGCAAACAACCATTGAAACCGGGAGAGCTGCACTTCCCCCGAATATTTTGGCGAACGCCGCAAATGATGGGCTCCTAACACCCACAACGGGCGGATGCCAAGGAGACGGTAGCCGTCATTGCGTTCGCGAAACAGCGATTCATCGATCGTGGAACATTGGTATTCGAGGGCATAAAGGTGTGGGCCATGGCGGAACAATACGTCAGGACGCTGCTTGATGGCGGGCAAATACGGCTCGAGCTTCGCCTCCATGCCTTGGCGAATGAGCCACGCGAACAAGTCTCGCTTCCCAGTTAAGTGACGCTCCGACTCCGGTTCGTGCTCGACCGGGCAGGCCGCCCCTTTTCGATGGGCGAAATGCGGCAAACGGTAGCGGCCCGACCGGAGCACCACTTCTTGACGGCACGCGGGACAAAAAAACGGTTCCTGTCGTTTCAGGCGCATCAGCCCCTCTCGTTCCCATCTTTCCGCCCCGGCAAGCGAAACCGTCCTGCCATCAGCGGCGAGAGCGACAAACAACATGATCACTTCCTTTCCAGTAAAAAATAGTTGTCCGTGAGCGGGAACAGCTGGAATTGTTCTCTGCTGCCCCCCTTCACCGTTCGGTTCTTCCCTTTTATTCGTTGACCATCGCCGGTTTTCCTGCCCAAAGCCAAACTGCGTCGAAAAAAGTCCGCCGATTCGGCGGACTGGCGTTTACAAGCGGTTGGTTACAACAGAGGCGACAACAGCCGGGAGACCGATTCAGCGATACGCACCCGGAACGGGCGCTGTTGAAACTGTTCGTAGTCGATCATGGAAGCGTGGCGAAAATCTTCCAAAAAGTCGCGGACGAGTTTATGAATGCTGTCGGTATAATACAAAAAGGCGTTCACTTCAAAGTTTAAATGGAAACTGCGCATATCCATGTTCGCCGTGCCGATCGAGGCGAGCTCGCCATCGACGACGATGACTTTGCTGTGCAAAAACCCTTTCTCATACTCGTAAATTTTCACCCCAGCCTCGAGCAGCTCGGGAAAATACGAGCGCGAAGCGTAAAAGACAATTTTTTTATCCGGACGCTTTGGCGCCAGCAGGCGAACATCGATGCCGCTTAACGCCGCCACTTTGAGCGCCGTCAAAATGTCTTCATCCGGCACAAAGTACGGCGAGGCAACCCAAATCGACCGTTTGGCCGACGTAATCATGGCAAAATACAGCTGTTTGATCACTTCCCACTTTTGGTCCGGACCGCCGGCAATGAGCTGCACCCCGCCTTGCCCTTCCTCGACGATGAGCGGCGGCGACAAATAGTCCGGCGTCAACAAGCGTTCTCCCGTCATGTAATACCAATCTTGCAAAAAAATGAGCTGGAGCGTCCGGACGGCTTCACCGCGGATCAATAAGTGCGTATCGCGCCAAAATCCGAAATATTTGTTTTTTCCTAAATACTCATCTCCGATGTTCAGCCCGCCGACAAAGCCGACGCCTCCATCGATGACAATGATCTTTCGGTGATTGCGGAAATTGATTTGGTTGCTTAAAAACGGGAGGCGCACTGGTGAAAACGGGATCATCTCGACTCCAGCCGCGCGCAGCTCCTCGATATAGGCGTTTGACAACTTCCAACTTCCAACGGCGTCGTACAAAAAACGGACGCGCACACCTTGACGCGCTTTTTCCATCAAGACGCGCTTCAACTGTTGGCCGATTTCATCATGACGGACAATATAATATTCTAAATGAATATGGTGTTCCGCTTTTTCCAGTTCAGCAAAAATAGAAGAAAATGTCTCCTCTCCGTTCGTCAACACCGCCGTCTGCGAAGCAAGTGAAACCGGATGCTGGCCGATGCGATAAGCAAGGCGCAAAAGCGGACGCTGATGGGGCGCCATCGGCAGCCGCTCGACGGCAATCGGCGACGGCTCTTGAAACTTGAGCAGCACCGCCTCATCAAAATCGGCTTTCTTTTTATAGCGCCGTTGTTGCCAATAGTTGCGTCCGAACAATAAATAAAACAAAAAGCCGACAATCGGAAAGCTCCCCAGCACCGCCAGCCAAGCGATCGTCTGCGCCGGCTTTCGATTCTCAAGAGAAATGACCAGCGCAATAAAGATGACGGAACAAGACATCAATACGCTGAAAAGACCAAGCAGCTTCCCTTCCCAAAACCCGTTCGTCAATGCCAGCAACGCGCCGACAATGACGACGAGAATCGCCACTCTCGATGTGTTTCGCAACAAAACCCCTCCACCCGGCTCTTCATGATGGCCGTTTTTCTTCCGCTAACGTAGAAAACGCCGATTTCTGGCGGCGAAATCGGCGGAATGGAAACATTATAAGGCTGGAAAATACGTTTTGATCGTTTCGAGTGCATTGTCGCCCATAATTTCAGTCCCGTATTCTTCAAGTCGATAAATCGTCAGCTGGGAATCGCTTCCGTATTCCAACAGAAGGCTGAGCATATTGTCCACTTCCTGCTCGGTGTAGCGCTCGTCAAACTCCACGAACAAGTAATAGCGGCCTTCAAATTGGAACAGGCGATTCGACAACCGAGAGAAGTCAGCGCGATGGGCCAAGGAAATGACATCCTCGATATCCTTGAACGAAAGGATGAATTGAAGGACATCTTGCTCTTCTCTCTCCTCGGCGTCCCCGTTTTGACCAAAGTGGAAATGGTGGCCGAACAGCGATTCCACCTTTTCACCAGCTGACAGCGAAAACTCGCGCCATTTCTCTTCTGGAAGCGGCAGCTCGAGCTTGCTTCCGTCTTTGGACAACTGCGCTTTCGTCACGACGACTTCAAGCCCTTTTTCGAGCGCCTGCACTTGGATCCAAAGCGGGCCATCGAGCGAAAAATCGCTTTCCCCGTGAACTTCATCCATCATTTCCCAAAATAATTCTTCGCTTCGTTCCCGATTGTACCAAATTTCCTCGCGGTCAAAGCCGCGCTCCTCTATATCAACATAGGAAATGTAGAACTTCACCGTATGTTCATTGATGCGTTCGATTTCCATTTCTCAACTCTCCCTTCTAAAACAGAGAAATAAAAAAGGAAGGGATTGTGCCCCTGAAACTATTTAAATCAAAACTTATGATCTTGTACTTTTATTTTATGATAAAAAGCGAAAGAAGGGAAATAAAAAAACGCATTTTTAAAAATTGGTTATGAAACCGGCCATGCCCTACTATAATGATGATGAACACGGACGGAATGAGGGACGCCTATGGTGGATGAATACATCGTTTCCATCTTGCTGATTATCGGCATTGATGTCATTCTTGGCGGGGACAATGCGGTTGTCATTGCGCTAGCAAGCCGCAACTTGCCGGAACAAAAGCGGAATGTGGCCATCATTGTCGGCACCGCGCTGGCGATCGCTGTTCGCATTGTCTTGACGGTGGCCGTCGTTTGGCTGTTGACGATTCCGTTCTTGCAGCTCGCTGGAGGCGTCGTCCTCTTTTGGATCGCCTTGAAACTGATCGGGCAAAAAGACGAAAAACCGACTATGATCAAAGCCGAACCGTCGCTTTGGAAAGCCATCCAGACGATCGTCGCCGCCGATGTCGCCATGGGTCTTGACAACGTCATCGCCATCGCTGGAGCGGCTCAAGGCCATATCGGACTTGTTGTGTTCGGTTTTCTCTGTTCCGTTCCTATCATCATTTTAGGCAGCAAAATCATCCTTTATGCCATGGAACGGTTCCCGATTCTCATTTATGCCGGCGGCGCCCTCTTGGCGTACACCGCTGGAAAGATGATCGCTGCCGAAGAGCGGTTGCGCCCGTTTTACCCCCCGAATGGGGAGGCGCTGTTTCCAATGGCGGCGGCCGTTCTTGCCGTTTTGCTCGGCTTGGCGGCCCACCGCCGGTCGCGCGCCGCATAAAGCAAATGATAAAAAACTTCTACATGGCAGACCATGTAGAAGTTTTTTTATTACCCGTTCACCAGCCGCTGCGCTTCACGAAGCTGATACGCCCGCACTTTGCGCGGCAGAAAGCGGCGGATTTCATCTTCGTTGTAGCCGACTTGAAGCCGCTTTTCATCAATGATGATCGGCCGGCGCAAAATGCCTGGGTTTTTCTGAATCAGCTCGTACAAATCTTGCAACGGCAAAGCTTCCAAGTTAATATTCAGCTTCTGGAATACTTTCGAACGGGTGGAAATGATCTCATCCGTCCCCGTTTCCGTCATCCGCAAAATCTCTTTAATCTCCTCGACCGTGAGCGGCTCAGAGAAAATATTGCGCTCGATATAAGGAATATTGTGCTTCTCGAGCCACGCCTTCGCCTTCCGGCACGATGTGCAGCTCGGTGATGTGTATAGTTTGACCATTTTGATCACTCCTTTTTCACAAGGAATCCCTTGCTTCCCTCGTCCGTCAGACGACAGACGTGCACCGCTATGCCGGTTTGACGTCTGACAGCATAGCGACACGGCCTGGACGCCAGTCTGGCGATCAGCCGCTTTGCCAATCGTTTGCAAATTGAAATGACTTTAACATGATATATTATACAATACATCGGCCAAGAAAGATATAGTTTTTCGATGATAAATGCAATTTTCTTTCTTTCCTCTTCCAAAGTGAAGGCAAATCCTCTACAATCAAAGTAGAAAAGGAAAAGGGAGGAAGAACCGATGGCCGGCTATTTCATCGACTTTGCCATTGCTTCGGCATTGATCGTCGTCCTCACCGCATTGATGGGGAACATCAGCAACACGATCGGAGAGCGGATGTTCGGCCGAAACAAAAGTGGAAAGCATGTTGAGGCCTCCCGCCGCATCCAACAAGGATGGAAAGTCGTCGGGGGAAAAAATAACGCGCCAAAACAGGCGCATAGGTGGGTGCCGCCTCTTTCGCCGTTCGCACCATGCGGCGGTGAAAGAGCGGCGCTTTTTTCGATTCGGCTAGGCATACATCGCCCGATACCGCTTATATTCTTCCTCTGAACAAAGCACAAAATGGCCAGGCGTAATTTCGCGGAATTCGAGTTCCTCTCCGTCTTTGTAGCCATGTTGCGCCGGGTCGTACATGATCCGCTTGCGCGTCCGCTCCGTTTCCGGATCTGGAAGCGGAATAGCGGAGAGCAATGCCTTTGTATACGGATGGATCGGATTGCGGTACAGCTCTTCCGATTCAGCGAGCTCGACCATTTTCCCGAAATACATGACGCCGATCCGGTCGCTGATGTATTTGACCATCGACAAGTCATGGGCAATAAACAAGTACGTCAACCCTTTTTCACGCTGCAGGCGCTTCAATAAGTTCACGACTTGCGCCTGAATGGAAACGTCAAGCGCCGAAATCGGCTCATCGGCGATGATGAATTCCGGCTCGACGGCAAGCGCCCGGGCGATGCCGATCCGCTGGCGCTGACCGCCGGAAAACTCATGCGGATAGCGGCTCGCATGCTCGCGGTTCAAGCCAACCGTCTCAAGCAATTCATACACGCGTTGCATCCGTTCTTCTTTCGTTTTCGCCAGCCCATGGATGTCAATGCCCTCAGCGATAATGTCGGCGACCGTCATCCGCGGATTGAGCGACGCATACGGATCTTGGAAAATCATCTGCATTTTCCGATTTAACTCTTTCAGCTCTTTTTTTGATTTTTTGCCGTGCACATTGACGCCGTTAAACAGCACTTCTCCTTCCGTCGCTTCGTACAGCCGGATGATCGTCCGCCCCGTTGTCGACTTGCCGCAGCCCGACTCGCCGACAAGGCCGAACGTTTCACCTTTATAAATGTCAAAGGTGACGCCGTCGACTGCTTTCACCACCTGACCGCGTCCAGCTGGGAAATACTGTTTCAAATTTTTGACCTCAAGCAGCTTTTGTCTAGCCACGCGGTTTTCCTCCTTTCCGGGCGACGATGTCAGCAAACCGTTTCATCCGTTCACGCACGATAGCCGGCGGTTCCACTTTCGGCGCCATTTCATGCAACAGCCATGTCGCCGCATAGTGCGTATCAGACACTTGGAACATCGGCGGCTCGAGCTCATAGTCAATTTTGAGCGCATACGGATTGCGCGGCGCAAACGCATCGCCTTTTGGCGGATTTAACAAATCCGGCGGCGAACCCGGAATCGAATACAGCTCCGTATCTTTATGATCAAGGCTCGGCATCGAGGCCAGCAATCCCCACGTGTACGGATGTTTCGGATTGTAAAAAATTTCATCCACCGTGCCGATCTCCACGATTTTCCCGGCATACATCACGGCCACTCGGTCGGCCATGTTGGCGACGACCCCTAAATCATGGGTGATGAAAATAATCGACATGCCGAGCTTTTTCTGAATGTCTTTCATCAACTCCAAAATTTGCGCCTGAATCGTCACATCAAGCGCTGTCGTCGGTTCATCGGCGATCAAAATTTTCGGATTGCACGCCAAGGCGATGGCGATGACAACACGCTGGCGCATCCCGCCGGAAAATTGGTGCGGGTATTGCTTCATGCGCAGCTCGGCGTTTTTAATGCCGACCAGCTGCAATAGTTCAATCGCCCGTTTGCGCGCTTCATCTTTCGACAGCTTTTGATGCTTTAAAATCGCTTCCATAATTTGTTTCCCAATCGTCATCGTCGGATTGAGCGACGTCATCGGATCTTGGAAAATCATTGAAATTTCCGCACCGCGGATCGATTGCATCTCTTTCTCCGACAGCTTGGTCAAGTCTTTGCCTTCAAATAAAATTTCCCCTTGCTTAATCCGGCTCGGCGGTGTCGGCAACAGGCGCATCAACGCTTTTGAAGTCACTGATTTCCCAGACCCTGACTCGCCGACGATTGCCAGCGTTTCTCCCTTATACAAGTCGAACGTGACGCCGCGAACCGCCTGCACTTCACCGGCGTGGATGTCAAAGGAAATATGCAAATCGTTCACCTGCAAAATTTTCTCCATCGGTTTCACCCCTTCCGTCGGTTATTTGCGCATTTTCGGGTCAAGCGCATCGCGGATTCCGTCTGCCACCAAGTTGAAGCTTAAAATGAGCAAGCTGATGACAACGGCCGGAATAATCATCAAATGCGGATATGTTTGGATCGATTTGTATCCATCATTGACAAGCGAGCCAAGCGACGCTTCCGGCGGACGGATGCCAAGGCCGATAAAGCTCAAAAACGCCTCAGTGAAGATGGCCGATGGAATCGTGAACATCGTCGTAATAATGATCGGGCCGATGACGTTCGGGATCAAATGTTTGAAAATGAGCCGTGATGTCGGCGCTCCGAGCGTCCTTGCCGCCAACACGTATTCCATGTTCTTTAATTTCAACACTTGTCCGCGCACGATCCGCGCCATCGTCGTCCAACCGGTAATGACCATCGCCAACGTGATGGAAATGATTCCAGGCTCAAAAATCAAAATGAACAAAATGACCATAATTAAATACGGAATGCCGTTTAAAATTTCGATGATCCGCTGCATCACATTGTCGACGCGGCCGCCATAGTAGCCGGAAATGCCGCCGTACGCAATCCCGATCAATAAGTCGATCAACGCCGCGAGCAAACCAATGTAAAGTGAGATGCGCGTGCCATACCACGTTCTCACCCACAAGTCGCGTCCTAAGTCATCCGTGCCAAACCAATAGTACTCTTTCACGCCGCGCTGTTTATATACATCAACGCCGTTCGCATCCCGGCCGTCAAACGGAAGCCAATGAACATGCTCGAGCACCGGGATTTTCGGCGGAAGTTTCGCATGCCGCAAGTTTTGATCTTTATACGTCCGGTCGCTCGCCATCGGGGCGATGATCGCCATGAGCGTCAAAATGATAATCATCACGAGCCCCACGATCGCTGCCTTGTTTTCCCGAAGGCGAAGCCAAGCATCCTGCCAAAACGTCAAGCTCGGACGATTGATTTTTTCCTGCTCACCGACGTTCGGCGGGGCGGGCTGAAACCATTCCGGTGAAAGTTGTTCGTATTGTTGTTTCGCCATCATTTTTTCCCTCCCGCTAACCGGATGCGTGGGTCGACAACCCCGTACAACACATCAACGATAAAGACTGCCAAAATCAACAAGGCGGAATAAAACAACGTCGTTCCCATAATAACAGGGTAATCGTTCAGTTCAATCGAACGGACAAACTGCTCTCCAAGACCAGGGACAGCAAACAGTTTCTCAATGACAAGCGTTCCCGTCATTAAATTGACGGTCATCGGTCCTAAAATGGTAATGACGGGGATAAGCGAGTTGCGGATGGCGTGCTTGATGATAACCCCCGCCTGGCTGATCCCTTTCGCCCGAGCCGTCAAAATGTAGTCAGAGCTTAACACTTCAAGCATTTCCGTGCGCATAAAGCGGGCGATGCTGGCGAT
This sequence comes from Geobacillus sp. PLS 41, assembly GCF_056494105.1. Taxonomy (NCBI): domain Bacteria; kingdom Bacillati; phylum Bacillota; class Bacilli; order Caryophanales; family Anoxybacillaceae; genus Geobacillus; species Geobacillus sp. PLS 41. The sequence continues at coordinate 3,233,163 of NZ_CM151395.1, forward strand.
GACTCCGACAGACAGCGCCAAGGTCGGGAGAATCGTATATTTGAAGCCTTCCCAAAAGGCGACCGGAAGCCATTGCAGTTTCACAGCGATAAAATATTGCAAAAACCCCCCTAACACAAACGACGGGATCGAGGCGCCCAACACCGCAATGACCGTAGCTGTGTAATCTTCCCAATGATTATGTCGAATCGCCGCGACAATTCCGAGAATCAACCCAACGATCGTCCCAAAAACAATCGCCTGAAACCCGAGCTGGGCCGACGGGCCGATTCGATCGCTGATGAGCTCTGTCACTGGGCGGTTGTCATATTGGAACGATACCCCCAAGTCTCCTTTCAACAAATTCCCTAAATATTGAATGTATTGAACAGGCACGGGCTTATCCAATCCGTACTCTTTTAAAATAAGCGCCTTCTGTTCCGGCGTTAATTTCTCTTGGTTTTGCAGCGGCGAACCAGGCAGCAGCTTCATTAAAAAGAACGTCAACGTCGCAATGATAAACAACGTGATGATCATATAAACGAACCGCTGAAGCGTATACCGCGCCATGACCGCACCTCCTCTGCTTTTCTACAATCTTCGTTGTTTTTCGACATTTTTCGCCTTGGCAGGCAAAAGGAGAGTATATGCCTAGGCATATACTCTCCTCCGCATTTTCAAGAGAACAACGGATTACTCGACATACGCCCATTTCAAGCTGTAGTCGGCGCCAAACGTGTGCGTGACGAAATCTTTGACGTATTCACGTTGCAAATACGCAGCGCCGCGTTGGTACAGCGGAGCGATCGGCATTCCTTCAAAGACGATTTTTTCTGCTTTCAGCATCGCATCCCAACGAGCTTGCTGATCGTTGGCAAGCGTCGTTTGCGCGTCTTTGATCAGCTTGTCGTACTCAGGATTCGACCAGCCTGTTTCGTTGTGCGGGCTTGTCGACGTCCAAAGCTGCAGGAACGTCATTGGGTCTTGATAGTCCGGACCCCAGCCGGAGAACGACAAATCATATTGCATGTTGCTTTCGAGCTTCAGTTTTTGTGCAAACGGTTGTTGCTTAATGTTGATCGTCAAGCCCGGCAAGTTTTGTTCAAGCTGCGCTTTCACATACTCGCCGATTTTCTTCGCGCTGTCGGTGTCATAGTTCAGCAGTTCAAGCGTAAATTTGTCTTTGCCCAGCTCTTTTTTCGCTTGCTCCCACAATTTTTTCGCTTCATCCGGATTGTAATTGACCAAATCGCCATTCACATCGCGGAAGTCTTTGCCATCCGGACCGGTGACGAAGTCTTTCGGAACGGTGAACTTCGCCGGAATCGAACCGTTGTTCAAGAGCGTATCGACCATCGCTTGCGTGTCGATGGCCATCGCAATCGCTTTGCGGGCGTTGACGTTGTTCAACGGTTCTTTTTTCGTGTTCATGCGCAGCCAATAGAGCGACGGATCCAATTTCGTATGGAAGTTTTTGTCGTTTTTGTACTTATCCACGAACTCCGCCGTCAAGCCGACGCGGTCCGCTTGTTTTGTTTCATACAAGTTGACGGCTGTCGCCGTGTCTTTCACGACTTTCACATTGACTTTTTCCAGCTTGACGTTGTCTTTGTCCCAGTAGTTCGGGTTTTTCGTATATACCCAACCTTGTTCGTGCTTCCACTCGCTCAACACGAACGGGCCGTTGTACAATGTTGTATTCGCTTCCAATCCATATTTGTCGCCTTGAGCTTTGACAAATTTTTCGTTTTGCGGCATAAACGTGCCAAACGCTGTCAAGCCGACGAAATACGGAACTGGGTTTTTCAGCTCGACTTTAAGGGTGTAGTCATCAAGGGCTTTGACGCCGACTTGGTCAAGCGGCACCTTGCCTGTGTTGGCTTCTTCCGCGTTTTTAATGTCGTACATGATGTACGCATATTCCGATTTCGTCTTCGGATCAAGCACGCGCTTCCAGGCGAATTCGAAATCGTGCGCCGTCACCGGATCGCCGTTGGACCATTTCGCATCTTTGCGAAGCTTGAATGTATACGTTTTGCCGTCTTGGCTCACTTCATAGCTTTCCGCGATCCCTGGCACCGGCTTGTTGTCTTTGCCTAAACGGTACAGACCTTCCATGACGTTGTTCAACACGATAAACGATACTTGGTCGGTGGCGAGCGCCGAATCAAGCGACGGGATCTCTTGGCTTTCAAGCAAGTTCAGCACCTGCTCCTTCTTCTCCGCCGGCTTTTCGCCGCCCTGGCCGCCTTGAGCGTTGTTGTTGTCCTTGCCTCCGCCGCACGCCGCTAAAAACGTCGACAGCGCGAGAAGCAGGACGAGGAAGAAAGAGAATCGCTTCTTCACTAAAAAACCCCCCTTAAAATTTATGTAGCGTATTACAAATCTTCTGAACCATTTGATTTCAGAAGATTGTACTTACATCGCTTATTATATCCTGTGTTAGTATATTTGAAAAGGATTTTTTTATTTTCTTAAATAAAAAAATTTCAAACTACTTACAAACGGGATGAGGATCGGATTGCATTTACACCTGCATTGTAACGACTTTTGCCACAATTGTAAACAAAAAATTTCTGCTTACAGAAAAAAGAAAACGCTTACAATATAATTTTTTTGCCCTTCCTTTCAGCTTCGAAGCAAATCTCTCCTGAACTTCCAGGTTTCTTCTATATTTTTCAATATAATTTTGTTAATAATTTTGACAATCTTCCCGCCCACATGATTTATGATAAAATAAGCAGTGAGAAGGGAAAGGCGGGAACAGACGATATGAAACAAACGGCTGTGCGGACTGGATGGCTCGTCGCCGCGATGCTGGCGGCAAGCGCACTCATCGTAATAGGGCAAGGAGCATGGAGTACGGTGGCCTTTATTAACGTTTCGTTTTTGCTCTCCCTTTTGCCTCTGTCGCTTGGCGGGCTTTTGTTTGTTTATGAACGCGGGTTTTTCAGCGGATTCGCATACGGGTTTCGCCGATTGCGCAGGAATCGAACGAAGGTGGAGCGGTATCTTGAGGAAGCGGCAGCAGAACATGAATCGGATGAGCTGCTCGGTCCGCGGCGTTTCGCCATCACGTATCCGCTTCTCTTTTCTGGTCTGCTTCTGTTTCTGGCGATGATTGCCGCCGGATATGCCGTGCAATAAGGTTGCAACAGCTGAATGTTTTCCGTATAATATAAGGCAAATCTAGGATCAACCGAGCGATGAGAAAGAAGAGTACATATTGGCGATGCCTTCAGAGAGCTTGTGGACGGTGCGAACAAGCGGCTAGCCATATGGAATGGGCTTTCGAGCTTCCCGCCGAACCGGCGACGCAGTAGGCGAGGACGTTTCCCCGCGTTACAGGGGGCCATGCGCTAAGCATGGGCTGAGCGATTGCGCTTGTCGGCGCAATAAGTAGGGTGGCACCGCGGTCCTACCGTCCCTATCAGAGGGCTGGCAGGGCCTTTTTTATTTTTTGCTTGAGGGAGTGAAGATCGATGAAAACCATTTTTTCCGGCATTCAGCCAAGCGGCGTCATCACCCTTGGCAACTACATCGGGGCGCTGCGGCAGTTTGTCGAGCTGCAGCATGAATACAACTGCTATTTTTGCATCGTTGACCAACACGCCATTACCGTTTGGCAAGACCCACACGAACTGCGGCAAAACATCCGCCGCCTCGCCGCTTTGTATTTAGCAGTCGGCATCGACCCGACGCAAGCGACGTTGTTCATCCAGTCAGAAGTGCCGGCGCACGCTCAAGCCGCTTGGATGCTGCAGTGCATCGTTTATATCGGCGAACTTGAGCGGATGACGCAATTTAAAGAAAAATCGGCCGGCAAAGAGGCGGTCAGCGCCGGACTGCTCACGTACCCGCCGCTGATGGCCGCTGACATTTTGCTTTATAACACCGACATCGTCCCGGTCGGCGATGATCAAAAGCAGCATATCGAATTGACGCGGGATCTGGCCGAGCGCTTCAACAAACGGTATGGCGAGCTGTTCACGATCCCTGAGGCGCGCATTCCGAAAGTCGGCGCCCGCATCATGTCGCTTGTCGACCCGACGAAAAAAATGAGCAAATCCGACCCCAACCCGAAAGCGTACATCACACTGCTTGACGATGCGAAAACGATCGAGAAGAAGATCAAAAGCGCGGTCACCGACTCGGAAGGAACGATTCGCTACGACAAAGAAGCGAAGCCAGGCATTTCGAACTTGCTCAATATTTATTCGACGCTATCCGGTCAATCGATCGAGGAGTTGGAGCGGCAATACGAAGGAAAAGGATACGGCGTCTTCAAAGCAGACCTCGCTCAAGTCGTCATCGAAACGCTTCGACCGATTCAAGAGCGGTATCACCATTGGATGGAAAGCGAGGAGCTTGACCGCGTGTTGGATGAAGGGGCGGAAAAAGCAAATCGGGTTGCATCGGAAATGGTGCGCAAAATGGAGCAAGCCATGGGGCTCGGGCGGCGGCGGTAAATAGCCGCATCCAGCGAAGCCATACAAAAACGGGCAGGCGCCTATCGCCTTGGCCCGTTTTTTAATTGACTTTTGGTTCTTGCTCCATTTCCCACAGTTTTTCGAAAAATGGCTGCCCTTTGATCAAGTTTTCGCACAGCTGCTCATGCCGTTCGGACCACCCGTATTTCGTCTCGTTATACAATTGTTCCCACGCTTCATCAAAAGACATTTTTTGAATAGCGGCGTATTTTTCCGGCGCCCATTCCGTATACCAATAGCGCATCTGGGCAGCATTTTTTGTCGAATAAAGCTGGTCAAGCGCCATAAACAACAGCTGTTTCAACTGCCGCTCTTTGCGCGTGAGTCCGCACATCAGTTCCGGAGCCGGCGATAAAATGTGGTATTCTTTTTCATACCTCGGCAGCGGATAGTCCCGTTCCTCCGCTTCGGCCGCCATTTCGTAGACGAGTTGTTCCTGACGCGGAATGAGACGGCTTTTGCGAATCGGGATTTGATAACCGATTGTATCGACAGCCAAAACGCCGGCGCCGTCCGTGACAACGAAACAATAGTCCAGCTGAATGCGTTCATGGTTTTTGCGGACATACGCCTTCTGATGCACATCGTCTAGCAGCGGTTTTGGAAGATCGGACAAGCTGTTTTCAATGTAATGAAACAGGGCCGGGGATACTTTTAACAGCGGCACTTGGTCGAGCAGCTCGATTTGATCGTCCTTGCGCCATTCATGGAAATGGCAGACGTTGTATCCGTTCTCTTCTCCTTCAAACCAGTTGACCCAAATGTCGTGCAGATAAAGCATGCGAGACCCCTCACTTCCAGACGTGTTTGTCCATCAGTATAGGCAGAGGGGGAGAATTTTATTCCATTTCGTCCTCTTTTCCCCTCTAGGGGCTGCGGCTTGGAAACGTCAAGCTCCCCCACATCAAAAGAAGGCCAATAGGGAATAAATAACATTCCACCCTTGTCGAAATATAAGATAAGTATTCACTAAAACCACGCTCTGGAGTGATGATGTTCAAATAGGCGATCACCATCATGCCGCCGACGACTGAAAAACCGAAACCGACCAAATAAAAAAACAGGCGGACCACCGGGCTTTCCCTTCCTTCTTGTCCACGTCCTTGTTCTACATATATGTCGGCGCCATGGACAACATGCCTGTTTGCGCCCGATGCCCCTAAGATTCTTGTGATAACCGGACAGCGGCGGTCGCCATGCGGTTTCGAGCTAAGACGCTCCTTGCTGTTTGCCTGAAAAGCCCGCCAACTCCGCGATGTCTTTCGCTTCCATCTTCATCAATTGGGCGAGCGAATAGCCTCTTTCTAGGCAACGACGGATGATGGCATACCCAACGGCATAGCCCCCCATTTTCGGATGCCATCCAAGCCCGTACAAAATGCGGGAAGTATGCGGATGCGAAACGGGCAAATGTTGGTTCGGGACAATATAACGCCGCCAAAACCGTTCCATCTCCCGATCGGTGTAATACTTCGTCCATCCCGCACACTGCTTGACGCCGACTGTCTCGGCGACGGCATGCTCCGCCAATCCTTCCATAACGACTGCATCCAGCAACGTCGCATCTTCGCCTTCGTTCGGCAACTGCTTGAGACGGCATACATGGTTGTATTCATGCGCCACCAACGCGGCGATCTCCTCGTCGCCATGATCCGGCAGCAAGAAGAAAAACAATTTATCAGCAAACGCCACCCCGCCTTTTCCTTGGAATTCGCGCACAAGCTTCCGGTTTTCGTCATCGGCCGGCAGCAAAAATACCGGAACGTCCGGTCCCTTCCATATCCCCCGTTGCCGTTCATACAAACGGCCAAGACGTTCCCAAAGACGGCGCTCTTTCATCTCCGGCAAAAGCCGCTCGGCCTGCCGAGTGCTTCGGTACATGCCATACAGCCGTAAATAGCTGTAAATCTCACGCGCCGGCATCTTGCCAAAAAGCGGCGCCAACCGTGCGCACAACCGGAGCGGATCGCCTTCATCCTCTTCAAGCCATCGATCGGTCGGAAGCAATCCCATCGCTTTTCCCTCCTTTTCTCTTACGTTATGTCGGCAGCGAAAAGACGGTGAAACAAAACAAAAAAGAGAGCCTGACGCTGAACCGAACCCGCCGTTAGTCACGCGTTTTCAGCTCTGCTCAACCAAGGCTCTCCTTTTCATCCATTACACATATTTTTTAAAAATCAATGTCGCATTATGGCCGCCAAATCCAAATGAGTTGCTTAAGACCGCACGCACGTCTTGCTTGCGCGCTTCATTCGGCACATAGTCGAGGTCGCATTCCGGATCCGGTGTTTCGTAGTTGATCGTCGGCGGAATGATGCCGTCGCGGATCGCCAGCACGGAGAAAATCGCTTCCACCGCGCCGGTCGCCCCGAGCAAATGCCCAGTCATCGACTTCGTCGAGCTGACGGCGAGCTTATAGGCATGATCGCCGAATACTTCTTTGATCGCCGCCGTCTCATACTTATCATTGTACTCGGTGCTCGTGCCGTGGGCGTTGATGTAATCGATCTCCTCCGGCTCCAGGCCAGCGTCATGAAGCGCTTGGCGCATCGCCCGCACGCCGCCTTCGCCGCCCGGAGCCGGCGCGGTGATATGGTACGCATCGGCGGTCGCACCGTAACCGACAATTTCTGCGTAAATCTTCGCGCCGCGGCGCAACGCGTGCTCCAATTCCTCAAGAACAACGATGCCTGCTCCCTCACCCATGACGAAACCGTCGCGTTTTTTGTCAAATGGGCGGCTCGCCGTTTTTGGATCTGGATTGGTTGAAAGAGCCGTATTGGCGCAAAAACCGGCGAACGACATTTTCGTAATCGGCGCTTCCGTCCCGCCGGTGATCATGACATCGGCGTCGCCGCGCTGAATGACTTTAAACGCATCACCGATCGAGTTCGCCCCGGTCGCGCAAGCGGTCACCGTGCACGAATTGATCCCTTTCGCTCCGAGGATGATCGATACTTGCCCAGCGGCCATATCCGGGATCATCATTGGCACGAAAAACGGGCTCACTCGGCGATAACCGCGCTGCTGGAAAATCTCAAACTGCTGTTCAAACGTCTCCATGCCGCCGATGCCAGAACCAATCCAAACACCGACCCGTTCAGCGTTGCTTTCATTAATGTCGAGATTGGCATCTTTGACCGCCATGAGCGCCGCAGCGACGGCGAATTGGGTAAATCGGTCCATCTTCCGCGCCTCGCGGCGGTCGATAAACAGCGACGGATCGAAGTCTTTCACTTCCGCCGCCACTTTCGCCGGAAAGTCGTCCGGATTGACGCGGGTGACAATGTCGATGCCGGACTGGCCGGCGATAATGTTTTTCCACGTCGTTTCTGCGTCATTCCCAAGCGGGGTGACGGCGCCTATGCCTGTCACGACGACTCGTCTTTTTTCCATCGTTTCCGTCTCTCCTTTTATTTCGATAATATACGTGCCGTTAACGGCCCCAGCGCAAAGCGATCGCGCCCCACGTCAGCCCGCCGCCGAATCCGACCATAATGATGAGATCATCGTCATGGATTTTGCCCGCTTCCAACTCTTCTACAAGCGAAATCGGAATGGATGCGGCCGACGTGTTGCCATATCGACGGATGGTTGTCGATATTTTCTCTTCTGGCAGCTCGAGCCGCTGTCTGGCCGCTTCGACGATGCGAATGTTCGCTTGATGCGGAATGAGAAAGTCGACATCGTCTTTCGTGAGCCCGGCTTTTTCAAGCACACGCACGCTTGATTCTCCCATTTGCCGGACGGCGAACTTGAATACTTCACGGCCGTTCATGACGATATATTCGTCTTTGTATAAATGTTTTCCTCCTGTTCCGTCAGCTCCCAACTCGAAAGATAAAATCCCGCGCCCGGGCGACACCGGACCCATGACGACCGCTCCGGCGCCGTCGCCGAACAGCACCGCCGTGTTGCGGTCGGTCCAATCGATGATTTTCGATAGTTTGTCTGCCCCCACTACTAATATATACTTGTAGGCGCCTGTGTCAATAAATTGGGCGGCCGTGACCATCCCGTACATAAACCCCGCACAGGCAGCGCTGATATCAAGCGCAGCGGCGTTGACGGCGCCAAGCCGCTCTTGCAGCATGCAAGCGACCGACGGAAACGGACGGTCCGGAGTGACGGTGGCAACTAAAATGAGATCAATATCCTTCGCCTCCATGCCAGCGTCTTGAAGCGCCCTTTCTGCGGCAAAATACGCCATATGGGACGTATCGATGTCATCCGGAGCGATGCGGCGCTCCTCGATCCCGGTGCGCGTCCGGATCCATTCATCCGATGTATCCATCATTTTTTCCAAATCAAAGTTGGTCAACACTTTTTCCGGCACATAGCGGCCGACCCCGATAATTCCTGCTCCCATATCATTCATCTCCTCTTTCTTTCCCAAAATGGCAAAAAAACGCTCACGCTGACAACCAAACTTGAATGTACAATCAGTCTACATCACCAATTATTATTACTTGGTACTAATTTTAGCCGAAAGAGCGTGGATGCGCAATAGAAAACGAAAGTTGAACCAGCGCTTTCCGTACCCCTAAGGCATTTGTCCAAACCGCTTTTTCCCTTCTGCCATACAATACAAATACGAGCAACCATCGCATGAAAGGGAGGATCGCCCATGGCCAACGGCGAAGCACAAGAACAACATCGCGAACGGCAAGACCGTTTTTCCCGCCTAATGTTCGGATCTTTTCCTTCTCGCGCAACCGGCGAGCGCGAAGATCAAGGGAGCGGGGCAGAACCGCCTTTACTGCCGAATATCGATTTCATGAAGCTGTTTGAAAACGTCAATACGCTAGCCGACTCATTGCAACAATTAAAACCGCTCGTGAAAAAGATCACCTCGCTCGTCGACTTATTGAAAAAATAGCAGACGCACCGGTCGATGCGTCTGCCCTTGTCGTTTACGGGAGTTCATTGTATTGGCAGAAAAATTGCCCGATTTGTCGAGCCAGTTGGCGCCGTTTCTCCGGCAGCTCGTAAACGACGCGCACCCGGTTGTTTGTCGTTTTCATCCATTGTTCATATTTACGGCTATGCAAGGCGGATGGATACGGGCTCACTCCGGCCAGCTGCCAAATCGTCACCGGAACGTCATGAGGACTGAGAAAGAGGGACGGAACAGCCTCGGGCACCTCCTCTTCTTTCAAGCCATAGGCAGTCGCGATTTCCCTCACCATCCGCCGGTACACGAATGGATGTTCCTGTTCATAGTCAAGCTGGGCGCGAACATCAAGGCAAGGGTTGATCATGGCGACGGCGCGGATTTGACTTGGCATGGCGCCAAGCAGTTGCAAGGCAACGAGCGCGCCCATTCCTTCGGCAACGATATAGATGCGCTGGTTCACAATTTCGCTTTTCAACACCGAGTAAATGAGTTGGCGCGCCAGCCGGACCGCTTTCGGACTTCCCCAATGCCGGCCGTACAAATGGGACGAAAAGACCGTATACCCACGTTCCAACCAATCTTCCAGCCATTGGCGCCGCCCCGGATGCTCGAGCCAAAAACTCGTCTGTTCGTTCACAAAATGGTCGCCGTCGCCCATTAAAAAAAGGGCAAACCCATTTGGGCGCTCCGGCACGTGAACGATGCACCATTGCTCATCGAGTTGAAAAAACCGCCGTTGTCCTGCCATCGTTTCCATTCACCCTTGTTTGGCAATGCATAATGGTACAGTATACGATATGCGCGGCCAAAAAAAACGTCCGGGTATATGCCTACGTGACAAATTGTGATAAGATAAGAAAAGGAATGACGAGAAGATGGGAGGAACAAAGATGCGCTTGTTTTGGACGTTTTTTTGGACGTTTTTGCTCGTGCAAATGGCAACGTACGTCATGGGCTCGATGCAAGGGATCGGCTATGATTTCGCAACCGGCGCCTTGCTTGGCGTGATCGTGACGATCTTAGTCTTCGTGATTGCAGCCTTGATTCCGGACGAGCCGGCCGGGGATCACCATCATTGATCATTCGCTTCATAAGACAACGCCTTGGGGTGAAAGTCCCAAGGCGTTGTTTTTTGTCATCTTTAACCGAGAATCCTCCCACTTCAACACCTATATAGGGTAAGTGGAGGAGCATTCCATCCATATTGATCTGGGCTTGTGTTTTCCGCCCATGCTCAAACAATGCGACCAACCCCGGCAGACAAGAAGCACGTCTCTCCGCGTCGTCGGCGCCCCCTTCAGCTCGTTTACGCCGACGGACGAATGGCGATCTGCCCGTTGTCAACATCGACCGTGACGGTGCTGTAATCTTTCACCCGCCCAGCGATCAGCTCTTTCGCAAGCGGCGTTTCGATTTGCTTTTGCATAAACCGTTTGAGCGGGCGGGCGCCGTATACTGGGTCGAAGCCCGCTTCGGCAATGTATTGCTTCGCCGCTTCGGTCAGCACGAGTTCGATATGCCGATCGGCCAAACGGGCCGACAGCTCGCGGGCGAACTTTTCGACGATGCCTTTCACTTCATTCATCGACAATGGCTTAAATAAGACGATATCGTCGATCCGGTTTAAAAATTCTGGGCGGAAATGGGCGCGCAGTTGGTCAAACACTTGTTTGCGCGTTTCTTCATCGATGTCGCCATGTTTGTTTTCTAACAACAGCGGCGATCCGATGTTCGATGTCATAATGACGACCGTGTTTTTAAAGTCGACCGTCCGCCCTTGCGAATCGGTGAGCCGTCCGTCATCCAGCAGCTGCAGCAGGATGTTGAACACTTCCGGATGAGCTTTTTCGATTTCATCGAACAACAGAACGGAATACGGCTTGCGCCGCACTGCCTCGGTCAGCTGGCCGCCTTCCTCATAGCCGACATAGCCGGGCGGCGCTCCGATCAAGCGGGAGACGGCGTGTTTTTCCATATACTCGGACATGTCAAGACGGATGAGCTGCTCCTCACTGTCAAACAGCGCCTCGGCGAGCGCTTTGGCCAGTTCCGTTTTGCCGACGCCGGTCGGTCCGAGGAACAAAAACGATCCGATCGGGCGGTTCGGGTCTTTCATGCCGGCCCGCGCCCGCAAGACGGCGTCAGCGACAAGCTCGACCGCTTCGTCTTGACCGATGACCCGTCTATGCAGCAATTCATGAAGGCGAAGCAGCTTTTCCCTCTCTCCCTCGACGAGGCGGGTGAGCGGAATGCCAGTCCAGCGTGACACGATTTCGGCAATCTCTTCTTCCGTCACTTCCTCGCGCAGCAATTTCCCTTCACTTTGCTCACTGATTTCTTGCTCGAGCTGTTTGAGTTGCTTTTCCAACTGCGGAATGCGGCCATGGCGAAGCTCCGCCGCCTTGTTTAAATCATACTCGTTTTCCGCCTCTTCCAGTTCGCGTTTTGCCCGCTCGAGCGCCTCGCGCAAACGGCGGACGCGGTCAAGCGCCTCTTTTTCTTTTTGCCATTGCGCTTTCATGGCGTTCGCCTTTTCACGCAAATCGGCAAGTTCTTTTTGCAATGCCGCAAGCCGCTCGCGGCTCGCTTCATCCGTTTCTTTGCTTAAGGCCGCCTCTTCAATTTCAAGCTGCATGACGCGGCGCATCACTTCGTCCAGCTCCGACGGCATCGATTCCATTTCCGTCCGGATCGTCGCGCACGCTTCATCGACCAAATCGATCGCTTTGTCAGGCAAAAAGCGGTCAGAGATGTAACGGTCGGACAAAACGGCGGCCGCGACGAGCGCGCGATCGTGGATTTTCACTCCATGGTGCACTTCATACCGTTCTTTCAATCCGCGCAAAATCGAAATCGTGTCCTCGACACTCGGCTCTTGGACAAGCACTTGTTGGAAGCGGCGCTCGAGCGCCGGGTCTTTTTCGATGTATTGCCGGTACTCATCAAGCGTCGTCGCCCCGATGCAGCGCAACTCGCCGCGGGCAAGCATCGGCTTGAGCATATTGCCGGCGTCAATCGCCCCTTCCGCTCTGCCGGCGCCGACGATCGTATGCAGCTCGTCAATGAACAATATGATGCGGCCGTCGCTTTTTTTGATTTCGTTTAACACCGCTTTCAGCCGTTCTTCAAATTCACCGCGAAACTTTGCTCCGGCGACGAGCGCGCTCATATCAAGAGCGAAAATCGTTTTGTCTTTCAGCCCTTCCGGGACATCTTTGCGCACGATGCGTTGAGCGAGCCCTTCGACAATAGCGGTCTTCCCGACGCCCGGCTCGCCGATCAACACCGGGTTGTTTTTCGTCTTCCGCGACAAAATGCGGATGATGCGGCGAATTTCACTGTCGCGGCCGATGACCGGGTCGATTTTTCCCGCTTTCGCTTCCGCGACAAGGTCGCGCCCGTATTTTGCCAACGCTTCATAGGTTGCTTCCGGATGTGGACTCGTCACGCGTTGATTCCCCCTTACGTTTCTCACTGCCGCTAATAGTGCTTCCTTCGTCAGTCCAAACGACGCCAGCTGCCGAGCGACCGGCTCGGCGCCATGAGGCAACGCGAGCAGCACATGTTCGACCGATATGTACTCGTCTTGCATTCGCTTCGCTTCGTTTTCCGCCTCCTCAAGCAGCCGCGCTAAGGCGGGCGCAACATACAGCTGCCCGTCCGCCCCATGCACTTCAGGCTTTTGGCGAAGCTGGCTGCGAAGCCAGTCAGCGGCCTTTTCCTTGTCGGCGCCGGAAAGCTCCACGAGCCGCGGCGCCAGGCCGCCTTCTTGTTCGAGCAGCGCAATCAGGAGATGCTCGACATCAAGCTGTTGATGATGCCGCTCTTTGGCGAGCGACTGCGCCGCCATAAGCGCCTCTTGCAGTTTTTCCGTCAAACGGCTTGCGTCCATGCCGTTCCCTCCATTTGACCTTCTTTGACCATAAATCATTATAGCCGATCGCGAAGCACACGGCAAATCAAAAGCCACTCCATACTTGGAATGGCTTTTGTTGTACTTCACGGTTTGCGCAAATACGTCCAATGCCGATTATGGTTCGACGTTTCCGGGAACGTATCGCCGGCTTTCAGTTTCAGCTTTTTCGGGTGTTTTACATTGTCGCCCGTTTCGCCGATTTCAATGTACACGCCGTTGTTCGGCGCTTTATCCCCTGGTTTGAAATGGCGCGGTTGGCCCATTTGTTTCATCCCCCTTGCTTCGATTGCATTTGTTAGCATTCCCGGTTTTGCCGCTGTTCATAAGAAGGGAAATGATGGGGCCGCCGCACACGGAGCGTCAAGCCTTCACAATAAAAACGTTTTTTCTCATGAAAATCCTTTTCCTTGCAAAGAACGAAAAAGGAACTCCCGAAACGGGAATTCCTTTTTCCTATAGGATCGACACTAAAATCGCTTTTTGGGCATGAAGCCGGTTGCCGGCCTGCTCAAATACGACCGAGTTCGGGCCGTCCATGACGCCGGCCGTCACTTCTTCGCCTCGATGGGCCGGCAGGCAATGCAAAAAGAGGTAATCGGGTTTGGCCGCTTTGGCGAGCTCTTCATTCACTTGGTACGGCTGGAACACTTGAAGCCGCTCGGCGCTTTCGCTTTCTTGGCCCATGCTCGTCCATACGTCCGTATAAATCGCATCCGCTCCGGCCACTGCCTCAAGCGGGTCGTGCGTCACAACAACTGTTGCTCCGGTTTTCTCGCCGATCTGGCGCGCTGCCTCGACGTATTCCTCCTTCGGCTCATAGCCTGGCGGACAGGCAATGAAAATATCCATTCCCACTTTGGCTGCGGCCGCAAGCAAGGCGTTGGCGACGTTGTTGCCGTCGCCGACATAGGCGAGTTTGACGCCTTGGAACGTTTTCTTCGCTTCGTAAATCGTCAGCAAATCCGCCAGCGCCTGGCACGGATGATCATCGTCCGTCAAGCCGTTGATGACCGGAACGGACGCATACTCGGCCAATTCCTCGACTTTTTGATGGGCAAACGTCCGAATCATCATGACATCGACGTATTGCGACAAGACGCGCGCCGTATCCGCAATCGTTTCACCGCGGCCAAGCTGCAAATCGTTGCCGTTTAAATACATCGCCTGGCCGCCAAGCTGGATCATGCCGACTTCAAACGACACGCGCGTGCGCGTTGAGGGCTTTTCAAAAATCATCGCCATTGTTTTGCCGGAAAGCGGCGCATACGGCACGCCGGCTTTTTGTTTCGCTTTTAAATCGGCTGCTAGCGCCAACAAGTCCATAATTTCGTCTGTTGAAAAATCGAGCAGCGTTAAAAAATCTCTCCCTTTTAATGACATCACTGCATTCATGCGATCACCGCCTGTTCTGCCTGTTTTTTCTTTTCCAACCAGCCGTGGATCGGCTGCACATCAAGATGATCCACATCGAGCGCCTGCAAGAAGAGCTTCAATGTCTCACGTTCCGTGAAGACGAGCAATTGTCGGGACAACGCAGTCATTCGTTTGTTTGCCTCGTCTTCCTCTTTGCCCAAGTTGATCACCGCGAGCGCCGTGTCGCGCTTCACCCAATCGGCAAATGAACCATCTGAAACGATGGTCAGCTGTTTCGCTGTCATCTCCGCCTCCAGTTCGGCGTCGATGTTGCCGATGACGTAGATCTCGTTCGCGTTCGCTTTCTTTTGCAAATACGGATAAAATGCTTTATACGCCGCTTCTTCCTTCGTCGCGGCGATGCTGATGCCTTCACCGGTCGATTTCATCTCCGGTCCAACCATCGGGTCAACCCCCGGCAGCTTATGGCTCGAAAAGACCGGATACTTTAACACGGCGTACGGCATGACCGCCAATCCGCGAGCTTTTTCGTCAACGATGTCGACGAGTGATTTCCCAAGCAATAACTTTGTCGCAATTTGCGCCAATGGCACGCCGGTCGTTTTGCTGACGATCGGCACCGTCCGGCTGGCGCGCGGGTTCACTTCCAGGACGTATACATTGCCGTCCGCAATGACGTATTGAATGTTCATGATTCCTTTAAAGCCAAGTTTTTTCGCAATCCGGCCCGCATAGTCGATGATTTTCGCTTTTTCTTCGTCTGTGAGCGTCTGCGCCGGCAGCCAAGCATAGCTGTCGCCGGAGTGGACGCCGGCTTTTTCGACATGTTCGATAATCGTCGGCAGTAAAATGTCCGTCCCATCCGTGGCGATGTCGGCCTCCGCCTCTTTCCCGTCCAAATACGCATCGATCAAAATCGGATATGTCAACTCGCCTTGCTCAATCAAAGCGGCGAGCTGCGCCTCGCTATGGACGATAAACATGCCGCGGCCGCCGATGACATACGACGGGCGAAGCAGCACCGGGCAGCCGATCTCGGCCGCTTTGGCGGCGAGCTCCTCGGCGTTGTTCGCCATCAAGCCCGGTACGTGCGGGATGTCAAGCTCCTCGAGCAACTGGTAAAAACGATCGCGATCCTCAAGCTGGTCAATCATATCGTACGTGACGCCCAACAGCGGCACACCTGCTTCTTCGAGTCCTTTGACCAAATTGATCGCCGTCTGTCCGCCAAACTGAACGATGACATGCTTGATTTGTTCCGCTTCAATGACATCCAAGACGCTCTCTAAGGTAAGTGGCTCAAAGTAAAGGCGGTCGGCGACGGCAAAGTCCGTGCTGACGGTTTCTGGATTGTTGTTGATCATCACCGTTTCATAGCCTTCTTTTTGCAAGGCGAACACGCTATGAACGGAGCTGTAGTCAAACTCAATGCCTTGGCCGATGCGAATGGGTCCAGCTCCAATGATCAGCACTTTCTCCTTGCCGCTCGCTTTCTTCCGCTCGTCTTCGCCGAAATAGGTTGAGTAGTAATAATCCGTTTCCGAATGAAATTCGGCCGCGCACGTGTCGACCATTTTGTATGACGGCACGATGCCAAGTTCCTTCCGCTTGTTGCGCACATCAAGCTCCGTCACGCCCCACGTTTCGGCCAAAAAGGCGTCGCTTGCCCCTTTTTCTTTCAAGAAGCGCAACGTCGGCTCATCGATCGTATCGATCGTGGTGGCTGCCGCCTGTTTTTCGAGCGCCACGAGCCGTTCGAACGAAGCAAGGAAAAAGCGGTCGATTTTCGTCCATTCGTGAATGGCTTCGACCGCCACCCCGCGGCGGAGCAGTTCCAAAATGGCGAAAAAGCGGCGGTCGTCTTTGTCGACAAGCAGCTGTTTCAGCTCGTCATCCGTTTTCGCCGAAAGCTCCGGCAAAAACAGTCCGTTGTTTTTTCCCTCGAGCGACTGCACCGCTTTTTGGAATGCCCGCTCCATATTGCGATCGATCGCCATCACTTCCCCGGTCGCTTTCATTTGCGTACCGAGCTTCCGGTCCGCGTGCGGGAACTTGTCAAACGGCAAGCGCGGAAACTTGACGACGACGTAGTCCAAGGCCGGCTCGAAGCTGGCGTACGTCGTTTTCGTCACCGGATTGACGAGTTCCGCGAGCGTATAGCCGACCGCCAGCTTCGCCGCAATGCGGGCGATTGGATAGCCGGTCGCTTTCGAGGCGAGCGCTGACGAGCGGCTGACGCGCGGGTTGACTTCGATTAAGTAATATTGTTTGCTGTTCGGGTCAAGGGCGAACTGAATGTTGCAGCCGCCGATGATCCCTAATGCGGAAATGATCTTCACCGCCGACGAACGGAGCATTTGGTACTCCTCATCGGTCAACGTCTGCGACGGTGCGACGACGATCGAATCGCCCGTGTGGATGCCGACTGGATCGACGTTTTCCATATTGCAAACCGTGATGCACGTATTCGACTGGTCGCGCATCACTTCGTATTCAATTTCTTTAAACCCGGCGACGCTCCGTTCGATCAAACATTGGCGGATCGGGCTTTCGGCCAGCCCTTTTTCCACGAGCGCGAGAAACTGCTCCATGTTTTCGGCAATGCCGCCGCCCGTCCCGCCGAGCGTATACGCGGGACGAATAATGATCGGAAAACCGATTTGTTCGGCAAACGCGACCGCTTCCTCAACGCTTGTGACAATTTCGCTCTCCGGCACCGGTTCGCCAAGCTCATGCATTAACGCGCGGAACGCTTCGCGGTCTTCCCCGCGCTTGATCGCTTCAATCGGTGTTCCGAGCAGTCTCACCCCATACTTTTCAAGCACGCCGGCTTCATGCAGCTGAAACGCCAAGTTGAGCCCTGTCTGGCCGCCGAACGTGGCGAGCAGCCCGTCCGGGCGTTCTTTGGCAATAATCGCTTCGACCGCATCGACGGTGAGCGGTTCAAAATACACGGCATCGGCATGAACTTCATCGGTCATGATCGTCGCCGGATTGTTGTTCACTAAAATGACGCGGTATCCTTCTTCCTTTAAGGCGATGCACGCTTGTGTGCCGGAATAATCAAACTCGGCGGCCTGGCCGATGACAATCGGCCCCGACCCGATCAGGAGAATCGACTGAAGCGAAGAATCTTTAGGCATACACGTTCTCTCCCTTGAACACGGTTTGCAAAAATTCGTCGAAAATATAGCCGGTATCTTGCGGCCCCGGATGCGCCTCCGGGTGATATTGCACCGACAAAATCGGTTTATGGCGATGGACGATGCCTTCGACCGAGCCGTCGTTGACGTTGATGAAGCGGATGTCAAACGGCTTGCCCGCCAAGCTTTCCTCTTTGACGACGTAACTATGATTTTGCGATGTCATCATCACTTTTTGCTTCCCGGCGTCCCACACCGGCTGATTGGCGCCGCGGTGCCCGAAGCGGAGTTTTTCCGTATCCGCCCCGTACGCTAAGGCGACAAGCTGATGGCCAAGGCAAATCGCAAGCGTCGGATACCGGTCGATCAGCTGACGGATAGCGGGAAGCTGATGGCTTAACTGTTTCGGATCGCCCGGGCCGTTCGAGAGGACAAGCCCGTCCGGTTTCAGCGCGTCAATCGCTTCCGGCGCCGTATCATGCGGCACGACCGTCACCCGGCAGCCGCGTGCAAGGAGCGACTGCAAAATCGACTTTTTATAGCCGAAATCGATGAGCACCAAATGCGGCCCGGCTTCGCCGTATGTTTCGATCGTTTTCGTTGACACCGCGCGCACTGGAAACGCCGCTTCCTCATCAGCAACTGCTGGAATCGGCGACAAACTTAATTCCGCCATCATCGTCCCAGCGGTGCGGATTTCTTTCACAAGGGCGCGCGTGTCCACGTGCGTGAGAAGCGGAATGTTCCAATGCTGCAAGTATTCTGCCAAGCTGTATTTCGCCCCGTAATGAAATCCTGTGCCGCTCGCTTCGTAGACGACGACCGCTTCGACGTGCGGCCGCTTGCTTTCAAAATCGTCTTCATTAATGCCATAATTGCCGATCAGCGGGTACGTAAAAACGATGATTTGGTTTTTATACGACGGGTCGGTCAACACTTCTTGATAACCGGTCATGCCGGTGAAAAAAACGATCTCCCCGCTCACCTTTTCTTCAAGCGGAGCGGCGAGCTCGCCGCTGAACGTTTTTCCGCTCGCCACATGCAAGTACGCTTTCATTGGCGCCACCTCATCGTTTGAGTTTTTATAACCGTTCAAGAATTTTTATGCATGAACAGGAATAAAAATTAAGCCATCGGCCGTCCGTTTACAAGACAGCTGAGGCGTTGGCGTTGTTCAACACGTTTGTCAAAATGTCCACCGCTTCATCGATTTCCGCTTTCGTCACGACAAGCGGCGGCAGCAGGCGGATCACGTTCGGCCCCGCCGAGAGGACAAGCAAGCCGTTTTCATGAATCAATGGCAACAGCGGCGCGACGTCCGTTTGGCACTCGATTCCGACCAGCAACCCGAGCCCGCGCACGTCCTTGACGATGTCAAGCGGGGCGAGCGCGTCATGGAGGCGCTCAAGCAAATAGCGGCCTTTCTCCTGCACATCTTGCAAAAACGCCGGATCAAACACAACTTCAAGCGTCGCCTTGGCGGCGGCCATCGCGATCGGGTTGCCGCCAAACGTCGACCCGTGCACCCCAGGTCCAAACGATTCTTTCAAAAACGCTTTGCCGATCATCGCCCCAACCGGAATGCCGCTGCCAAGCCCTTTCGCTGCGGTGATGATGTCCGGCTCCACATCAAAGTGCTGGTACGCAAACGGCTTCCCGGTCCGGCCGATGCCGGTTTGCACTTCGTCGATGATCAGAAGCGCCCCGTGCTGTTGACACAGCTCCGACGCTATTTGCAAAAACGCCGAGTCAACCGGGCGGACGCCCCCTTCCCCTTGGACGACCTCAAGCATCACCGCGGCCACTTCTTCGTTCATTGCCTGTTTGAGAGCGTCGACATCATTCAGCGGCAAGTGAATGAATTCCGGAAGCAGCGGACCAAAACCGCTATGCACTTTCTCCTGCCCGGTCGCCGCCATCGTCGCAAACGTCCGGCCGTGAAACGATTGGGAAAACGTGATCACTTTGTGTCGTCCGGTATGTTTGCGCGCCAGCTTCAGCGCCGCTTCGTTCGCCTCGGCTCCGCTATTGCAGAAAAAGACGCAGTCGCCGGCGCTGTGGGCGACAAGCAAAGACGCGACCTCTTCTTGAATGGGAATCGTAAACAAGTTCGATACGTGCCAATATTGATTCAGCTGCTTTTCAATCGCCTTTTGGACGTGCGGATGGCGATGGCCGAGATTGCAGACGGCAATGCCGGAGACAAAGTCGAGATATTGTTTTCCGTTTACATCGGTCACAACCGTCCCTTCCGCGGCTTGGACGGCGATCTTCCAACGGTTGTATGTCGGAAACAGCGCGCTCATAAATATACCCCCACTTCTTTGCGAATCGTTGTGCCGTGCCATGTTCCGTTCTGGTAAAACGTCGTTTTGCCGCTGACGATCATCACCTCGGGCAGCGCATCGGACAGGGCGGACAGCGCCGCTTTCACTTTCGGAATCATCCCGCCAGTAATGACGCCGTCTTCGATCAGTCGTTCAATCGTTTCCGCCGTCGCGTCGGCCACGAGCGCGCCGTCTCGCAAAATGCCGGGCACGTTCGTCACAAACGCGAGCTGGCTGGCGCCGATGGCGGCCGCGACCGCCCCAGCCGCCGTGTCGGCGTTAATGTTGTATGTTTGCCCGTTTTGATCGATGCCAAGCGGCGAAACGACCGGAATGTAGCCCGCCTCAAGCAGCGTGCGCAAAAGACGGGAGCGAACCGTTTTCACACGGCCGACATAGCCGAGTTTGGCCAAGTCGATCGGTTCTGCTTCAAGCAGCCCCCCGTCCACGCCGGAAACGCCGACCGCCGGCAAGCCGTTCTGCCTGAGCATCGCCACAAGCTGTTTGTTCACTTTGCCGGAGAGCACCATTTCCACAACGGCAAGCACCTCTTTCGTCGTTTTCCGCAAGCCGTTGACAAACTCGCTCGGCACCGCCAGTTTTTTCAACATTTGCCCGATTTCCGGCCCGCCGCCGTGGACGATGACGACATCCATCCCTTGTTCCCGCATCATGTTCACGCTGGCAAAAAAGGCGGGAGACAGCTCATCGAGCACGCTGCCGCCGCATTTGATGACGACCGTTTTCCCCATCGTTCTCTCTCCTTACGTCCGATAGCTGGCGTTGATTTTCACATAATCGTACGTCAAGTCGCAGCCCCACGCGACGCCGAAGCCATCGCCCAAGTGCAAATCCACCTCAATGACGACCGTCTCTTGTTGCAAATACGCCGTCGCTTCTTCTTCCGAGAACGGCTGCGGCTCGCTTCCTTTCAGCATCACAATCGGCCCGATCGCGACATCAACATTGTCCGGATCAA
The DNA here is from genome assembly GCF_056494105.1 of Geobacillus sp. PLS 41. Lineage (NCBI taxonomy): Bacteria > Bacillati > Bacillota > Bacilli > Caryophanales > Anoxybacillaceae > Geobacillus > Geobacillus sp. PLS 41. The sequence continues at coordinate 3,254,268 of NZ_CM151395.1, forward strand.
CGTCAGCGTCCGCATAGCCGATCGCGCCGATGATCCGCCCCCAGTTGGCATCCGCGCCGTAAACGGCCGTTTTCACTAAGTTGGAGCCAACGATTTGCTTGGCGACTTTTTTCGCCTCATCGTCCGTTTTCGCGCCGCGCACGCGCACTTCAATGAGCTTCGTCGCCCCCTCGCCGTCTCTGGCGATTTGCTTCGCCAAGTCTTCGCACGTTTTCCGCAGCGCCTCGTAAAAGTGTTCCCAATCCGGATGATTCGGCGTCAGCTCGTCATTTCCAGCAAGACCGTTTGCCATCACCACAACCATGTCATTCGTCGACGTATCGCCATCGACGGTAATTTGATTGAACGATACATCGGTAATCGACCGGAGCGCATCATGCAGCACCGCCGAAGAGATGTTGGCATCGGTCGTAATGAACGCGAGCATCGTCGCCATGTTCGGATGGATCATCCCCGATCCTTTCGCCGCCCCGCCGACGGTGACCGTTTTCCCATCGACGGTCGTTTGGTAACAGGCGCGCTTCATCACCGTATCCGTCGTTAAAATCGCCGTTTGAAACGCCTCAGCATCCGCCATCGTCGCCCCTGGAACAAGCTTTTCGATGCCCGCGCGAATTTTTTCCATCGGCAAATATTCCCCGATCACGCCCGTTGAAGCGACGGCCACATGGTGCAGCGCCAGGCCAAACTGTTTCGCGCACAGCTCGCGCATTTCATAGGCGTCCTTGAGCCCCTGCTCGCCGGTGCAGGCGTTCGCGCATGCACTGTTGACGATGACCGCCTGCAATTTTTGCTCTACAGCGAGGCTCGCCTGCGTCACTTTGAGCGGCGCCGCCTGGAAATGGCTTTGGGTATACACAGCGGCGGCTGAAGCTGGCACGTCGCATAGAATAACCCCTAAATCTTTTTTCGAATAGCGCAGCCCGGCGTGCACCCCAGCCGCTTGAAATCCTTTCGGCGTGACGACCGTTCCATCGGCGACCGCCGTTACTTGCGCCGTTTGTTTCGTCGCTGTCATTGTTCGTTCCCCTTCCCTCACGGATAGATCGGCAAGGATTGGAGGCCCTCGGCCTCATCCCACCCCATCATCAAATTGAAGTTTTGCACCGCCTGCCCGGCAGCGCCTTTCATTAAGTTGTCGATCACCGACACGACCGTCACCCGTCCCGTCCGTTCATCGTAGGCGAGGCCGATGTCGCAATAATTTGAGCCGTACACTTCTTTCGTCGCCGGAAATTGCCCGACCTTGCGAACGCGGATAAACGGCGAACCTTCATAACTTGTTTTATATAAATCTACCAAATCGTTTGGCGAAATCGATTGTTTCGCCTTCGCATAGATCGTCGCCATAATGCCCCGTGTCATCGGAATCAAATGGGTGCTGAACGTAATTGGCTCCATCGCTTCATTCCACGTTTGCAGCGTTTGCTCAATTTCCGGAATGTGCTGATGGACGTTCACTTTATAAATTTTCACGTTTTCGTTCACTTCGGAAAAATGCGTCCCAAGCCCTGCTTTCCGCCCCGCGCCCGATACGCCGGACTTGGCGTCAACGATGATCGAATCTTCCTGAATCAATCCTTCTTTGACAAGCGGCGCCAGGCCAAGCAGCGTCGCCGTCGGATAACAGCCCGGGTTGGATAGGAGCACGGCCTCGCGCACCGCCTCCCGATTCCACTCGGTCAGCCCGTACACCGCCTTTTGCAAATATTCCGCTGGCGCCGCCTCGCGTCCGTACCATTGTTCGTACACCGCTCCGTCTTTCAAACGGAAATCCCCGGATAAATCGATCACTTTCACTCCCCGATCCACGAGCGCCGGCGCCCACTCCCCGGACACCCCGGGCGGCGTGGCGAAAAAGACCGCATCGTAACGGGAAAGCGCCTCGATTTCAAGTTTATGCAACACCGCACCATCGACCGAACCGACGTGCGGGAAACTTTCCGATACATGAACCCCGTCCTGCGACGACGAGAAAACGTCGCAGCGGCTCACATGCGGATGCCCGTGCAACAAGCGGAACAACTCCGCGCCGCTGTACCCCGTCGCCCCGATAATGGCTACGTTCATCATGTTCCCCCTCACCCGTATGCCTCATGTAGTTCTCATTATAATACTGTATAAAAATAAAATCAAATGTATATTTAATAATTTTCGGGGATTTTTTTCTTGCCCCTCCCTAAGTCTATGGGAAACGAATACCGATTTGTCCCGGCAGCCAAGGTGCATCCTTGACTCCATCACCCTCATGTCCTCGGGATGCAAAGACTTTCACAAACGATTCCATCGATGTTCAACAAGTTTTCAATCTTTCCACTATCCTTATATTGACTTCCCTCTTTTTTTCCTGTACACTTTTATATAGCGATACATTTTACGTAAGGTTGTGATCGGATGAACGAGATTGAATCTCGTGAATGGCAGAAGTGGCTTACATCGCTTGGGCGCGATCTTCGCCTTGAGAAGGGAACGTACTTGTTTCAAGAAGGGGAAAAAGCAGACGATATTTACTATATCCAATCGGGGAAAATCCAAATCAGCAAAATGGATATGGACGGACGGGAGCTCGCGCTGCGCATTTGCAGCGAGGGCGATTTGATCGGCGAGCTGACGCTGTTTTGCCCTGGCGCCCGCTACATGCTGACGGCGAAAGCGCTCGAAGACAGCGTCGTTTCCGCCATTCCGCGCGAAAGGCTCGAACAAGAGCTCGCCAACAATCCGAAACTGGCCATCGAATTCATGAAATGGATGAGCCTCCATTTCCGCAAAACGCAAACGAAATTCCGCGATTTGATTTTACATGGCAAAAAAGGAGCGCTCTATTCAACGCTCATCCGTCTGTGCAACAGCTACGGCGTCATGAAAGAAGACGGCATTTTGATCGACGTGCCGCTGACGAACCAAGAGCTCGCCAACTTTTGCGGCACCGCCCGCGAAGTCGTCAACCGCATGCTCGGCGATTTGCGGAAAAAAGGCGTCATCTCCGTGCAAAAAGGAAAAATTCGCGTCCACAACTTGCAATACTTGCGCGACGAAATCTCCTGCGAAGGCTGCCCGCCCGAGCTGTGCCGCATTGACTGACGGGCAAGTGCGGCAAATAAAAGGGAAGGCCGTTCTCGGCGCTCAGGGGCGGCCTTTGCTTTTTTGAAGCAAACACTCCCCTGCTGTTGAAAGCTACACTGCCTATCAACGATGCACCTGCAACCATCGCCACGGCTTTCCAACCACCTTTTTTTAAAGGCTTGGCATCCACCATACGCCGCAACCCCCGCGTTGACGGCAAACCAGAAGAAATGCCCATCCGGATCTATCAACATCACTAGATTGTTATTTGCGTACGTGTATCCATTGTGCGTCAAGATATCGTCCGCATCCCCCGGATCCGGATCTAGGGATAGGAACACGCCATGCGTTGGATGATAGTACCAGGCGATCAGATAATACAGACCTGTTTCGTTGTTATATTGATACCCCGCATATCGGTATGAGTTTTCCTCCGCCAAGGCGCCGGATTGGGAAAGAATTTTGCCCCATGTGTCGTACTGGTAGCGAACCACCACGTTTCCTTGCACATCTGTCAGGGAGATAACATCGCCGTTCGTGCTTGCCCTTCCTTGAATGGTCACGAAAAAAGAACCTTGAAAGGCTTGTTGCCAATCAAGGATCCTTATTGTTCTGTCCTAGCGTTCAAGGCGAGGCTTCTTTACTTAGCTTCGTTAGAATAATGCAAGAAAAGAGAATCGACAACCTCTTGCGGAAGCTGTTGATTGGCAAAATTAAGCGCCACCCATGATAGAACCGTTTGATCCATTGGACGCCAAGTTTTTACAATCGGCCATGCATCCACACGATGGTTCGCATCTCGAAGTCCTAAAATACAAATGCCGTAATTTCTATCCCCCCATATAGCCCATTTCATGGAAGAAGGCAACCAAATAACTGTATACGAATTGTATAACATTGCATCAGCTGGACTTTCCTTAGGCCCCAATTCCAGGACATTTACATATTGATCAGATGTTAAATGAACAGGGGGTTTCACCCAATTATAGTAACCAAATTCTTCATAAAAGTATTCTACAGGATGAGGATCTAGTACAGCAGTAAGAATATACTCATCTTTCATTTTTTCGACAATTGCTGAATTACGGTCCAAAAATCCCCATCCATTGTCCAGTCGAATTCTTCAAACCAAAAATAACGAAATGGTTCACGAAATACCTGTTTGGGCAATCGATTTTCTAAGAAAAACACATCGTTCACCGTGCGGTATAACTGATAAAATTCTCTTTTTTCTCTCACAAACAATGTTTCTAAATTCACGAAGATCACCTATTGTTTTAAACCTGATTTTTAAAGTCATTTTTTACTTCCCTTTGGATAATAGTCAGCGGTTGGCCCACCTGTAGATTTCGCTTCATCACGAAGAACGTATTCAGCTCCGTGAACCGCAATGTTTCCTTGTTGCTCATTTAGAGTGTGAATCGTCTATTTCTTTCGTTTCAATTTCTTTATTGTGATGTTGATATCGTCTAACAGTGCGCTTTCACTTAGCCATTTCCAAAATTTCCCCTTTGTTAAATACTTTTTTTCCTCAACAATTCTTTCAAGTCTTGATGCATCATCAATATTTCCATATCTACCTATTGCAAGTATGGCATGATTCTTTAGTGTTGTATTAAAATCACCCGTTAAAATGTCAAAGAACTTATTTACTACATCCCTAGTAACTTTGTCCTTAGGAAATTTTTCCGCGAAAGCAAGTAGAGTAACGGCACTAAAAACACGCTCAAATTCCTCACTAAAGAGATCTTCTATTATAACTTTTGATGCTTCTGGATGATCAAATGAATGATAAATAGCCTCTGCTAATGCTTTATGAGAATAACGGGAATCTGGTTTTCTGTACTCCTTAATTATTTCTTCTAGTCCACATATTATTTGTAATTTTGCTACCTTGATTTGTTCCAGCACCTCTTTGTTATCCGTATTGATTTTGTCTAATTCTCTTATAGCATTGTAATCGCCAATTGTTCCTATCATAGCTATATCTGCGATTAAATCCGTGCCACTTTTTTTAGATAAATTGCGAATTTTTCTTTTTAATTGAGTTTCTTTCCCCTCTAAAAAATCCAATACACTTTCTGCATAAGCTTTAACAAAAAAGGGTCTTCACCATTTTCTGTGATTTCCACTCAACCCCAGAAATATGTTAGCTGGATGAAATCGGTTCATCAGTCAGGATCCTTCTTCCGCATACAGACCACGAAGTTGGTAGAATGGAAACAGTCAAGTGCTTTCCTTGACGGGTTCCATTCTACCAACTATCATACCGATAGCGGAAGAAGAGAGCGCTTAAGCAGCCTGACTACCTGTAGTGTTCCCTGTACACTCCAGAAATACACGCAAACGAAACCGTTCTCGATTTCGATAGCCATATGCCCGGCGTTTGATGTTTTTGATCTTGTGATTCGTCCCCTCGATTCGGGCATTGGTATATGGGCACAAAAAGTAGGAAAGAATCGGCTCCTTCCACCTTTCAAGCGTGTTGGCTGCTTCCTGAAAAGAAGCAAAAGGGCTCTGTTTGGCTAACTGAATCCATTCTTCCAAGCGTTCCTTTGCTTCGTTATATCCATCGGTTCGGTAAAAATCCCGAAACAACTCTTTCAGATAATAAGCAATGGAAAGTACCGGATACTCCTCCAAGATATCGTCCAATCGAAGCCGTTGGTCCTTACGAAGCTTTTCACAGCCTTTTAAGAGAAGATATCGAGCCTTTTTCAATGGAGGAAATTCCTTTCTTGCTTGATCCAAGGCTTGTGTCACTTTTTGAATCACATGGTACTTATCGATGACAATCGAAGCAGATGGAAACAGGGCGCGAACCGCCTTATGATAAGGTTCCCACATGTCAAGAATCACCGTTTGGACCCTTTCTTTCGACAGGACATTTTGGCTCAACAAGTGGAGGGCGGAGTCACATTGGCGATCGGCATGCATTCCCATGACCGATCCGGCTTTGGCATCCATCAATACGGTTTCATACTGATGTCCCTTTTTTACCGCGATTTCATCTAAGCTAAGCACCATCTCTTCTTGAGAAGATGCTTCTATCGCTGTTTGACGCTCTTTTGCTTTTTTCGATGCAATGAAGTAATAGATGCGCTCCAATGTCGTATATGGGATGCGGTGCTTTCGGCTAACCTCTTGAATGGTGGAGCCTTCACAAAGTTCATACAAGTACTCACAAAATCGATTGGTGTAGTGTTGATTGGGTTGAATCGATTCCAAAGAGGCGGAAAACACTTGGGAACAATTCCAGCACCGATAGCGCTTTACCTTTACGAACAAGTACACCGGTTGATGGAAAATCGCCAAATCCCGTACTTTTCTTGTCCGTCTGTCGTGGACAGAGGAAGTGGCAAACCCACAATGAGGGCAGCGTTCCTGTGTCTCTGTTTTCTCTACATGAATCGCATAACCATAGGAAAGAAGTTCTTGTTTAATCACTTTAAATTCTGGCAATCCTAGTGGTATCGAAAGCACTTACGAGACCTCCTTAATGTTGATTTCACCGCTAACATTATTGCCAGGATCTCGTCAGTGCTTTCTCTTTTTTGTCACTAAATCACAAAATTTGGTGATGAACCAAAAGTATTTTAGCTTTACCTTGTTTTATAGCCATTGTTGGGTAAGGTTCCCACGTAGCATGAGCTGCTATTTTTCCTGTATTTACATTTTCTAATCCTACAGCTACAGATTGATCTATTATAGTTACTTTATTTAACAAGTTATTAGACTTTAAAGTCTGTAAAAGCATTTTGTGTGCGCTTGATCCGTAGGGGACAGAAACCTCTTTCCCCTTTAACTGACTAATATCATTAATGCCATCAATTGGAGCTATTATGCTTTGATTCATCCCGTTTTTTCCTTTTCCATCAATAGCTACTATTTTCGCATCTAATTGTTCTAGCTCAACCGACTTGGCACCAGCTAATAAAGCAGGCATATCACCAAGGAATGCTATTTGTACTTTACCTGAAGACATAGCATTTACAAGTGGAACACCTGATGATGAGTTAAACCATTGTATTTCAATTTCCGCATCTGGATACATCTCTAATAATTTCTTTTCAAAAATCTTTTGATTTTTAATAATTGTAGCGCCCCACGTCTGAGCCGTAGGAGTTTGATATCCGATTGTTAAGCTTATACTTTTTTTATCTAGATTGGGTTTACTTTGCTTAGAAGAACAAGATGCCAATAATAGTACTATAAATATTAACAAAATTTTGAAATATTTATAGCTTATCGACATCATTTTTCCATTAACCCCCATACAACGTTCTCTTCGAACCAATCTCTTATAATGAATATTCGTTGTTCTACTTCTTTTAATGTATTTCCCCTCACCAGTACTATTGCTATAGAATCAATTACAGAGTTAGGATTATTAAAAGTTTCACCCTCATTTCCGAAAGGATCATACAATACTACCCAATCAAATGGAATTTTAGATGGCCTGGACAATAATTTACCATTTTTCGAAGGGATAAAGACTCCACCTACTAAACTTTTTAGTTCTACTGTCGAGGGGATTTCTATAGGTAATGAGCACTCATTTCTCACCCATATCCTATATAAATCTATTCCATACGCCTCATTTATAGCGGCATCAAGTCGTCCACCTCCGACTCTTGAAGCAATCTCACAAAAAACTAATTCATCATTTTCTGTATGGAAAATTTCACAATGGAATGGTGTAAAATTCGGAGTGGGTAATGATTTAATTATTTCTTCAGTAAAATATTTTATTCTTTTAAATAAACTGTGATTAGGTGGTAATAAAGTATACGAAGAACCTTTTTTAAAACTGAGTGCATCATCTAGATATTGTCCCACTGAAATAAAAGCTATTTTTCCATCGGAAATTATTCCATCAACATTGTGCATTGTCCCTTTTATAAAAGTTTCTACCATCATATCTTTTGGTATTCCTTTTTCTAAATATAATTTTAGCTCTTGATGGTTTTTTATTACACTTACACTTTTTGATGCCATTCCATCTACCGGTTTGATAATAAAAGGATAACCGTGTGTCTTTTCAAAGTCATATAAATCTACTGAGCTTTCAATTTTTTTATACGCAGGCGTTTTTAATCCGGCGCTAGAAACGTAGTCCTTCATAATAACTTTATCTCTGAAGGCAAGTGCACTTTTCATATTTTGACCTCTTAGATTAAATCTCTCTCTTAGTCTAGCTGCTCTAACAATTTCTGTTTCATCTAAAGCTATTATTGCATCATACGGATTTTGTTCATATAACTCAATTGCGTCATAATCTACCAAACCATTATCTTGAAACTTTTTATAAGATTTCTTTATATCAAATCCTACAAATTGATCTGAAAATCTCTCATTAGTGAACAAATATATTTCACTGTTATAATCTTCAAGCCATTCTTTGTATTTTGCAACATTAATCGGAAATCTGTTTAGTATCAATACTGCCAATTTCTTTCTCCTCCATTAACTCTAATTTATTAATCAAAATACCAATTGTTGAACATAATATTACAAACATTCCGATAAGATATATTATAATTTGAATAGAGATAACTTCTCCCAATTTACCAATTATACTATATATAAACGCACCTAATAATGAGATGAACATATTGATTATGCTGTTAACCCTTCCTTGAAAATTATTATCTACCTTTTCAAGAATTATAGTGCTAAATAATGTTCTTGACTGAAGTGCAACTGCACCTAGAAAAAACATCACTGTCCCGATAATTAATATGCTTTTCGTTACTGGAATTAAACACAGCAGCCCACCTAAAGCGGCTATACTCATCCAAATAAAATTTCTCCTACCCATTAATTTAATTATCCTTATTAGGCACAATCCGCCCACTATAGAACCCACTGCAAAAATACCTTCAAGGAGGCTTAATGTTGCCGGCCCTTCAGCTAAGATTTTAGTGACATAAGGAACCATAATAATATTGACTATCTGAATCACAAATTCGTTTAATGCTACTAAACAACCGAAAAGTACAATGATTTTTCTAGCAGATAAATACTTAGCAGTGGATTTCAATTGCACGAAAAAGTCATGAAACTCAATAGTATTTTTCTTTTTCAGAGTATTATTTTTCCGTTGTCTTATACTTAGAATACTTATTGCAGCTATAATAAACAAAATTGAATTAAAAAATACTGCAAATACATCTGCTATGTATTCAAAGAGAAAACCTGCAATAGCTGTTCCTATTATCATTCCTATTTGAAAAGTTACGTTTAATGACGTATTTCCCTTTAACAACTCATCGTTTGTTAATAGTTCCTTCATCAACCCTTTAAATGCAGGCATATAGAATCTATCGACAACATTCCAAAGAAAAGTTACTACATACAATATTAATAAATTTAAACTATCAATTAAAATTGCTAAAGGTATAATAATAAGTAATAGCGATCTTAAAAATTGTACAACAACAATAGTCTTCTTCCTATTCCAAATATCAACAAGCACACCAATAAAAGGTGATAATAAAATTCTTGGAATTGTAGAGATGGCCAAAACTGTCCCAATTGCTGAGGCTGTTTGAGTAATATCATAAGCTAACCAGGTTACTACAAAGGCCTGTAAACCAAATCCAATAGAACTAAAAAAATTATTAGATAACAGTAATAAAAAGGTCTTGTTTTGGTACATTAAAAATTGCTCCAATCATACTAATTTAACATTAATTTTTTTTATGGCATTTTTGGCTTTGGATAATGCGTCATCTGTACTATTACCTTTCGCAATAACATATGCTAATCTATCAAACGAACTTAAAGCAGATCTTACAACGTCACCTTTATTCTTCAATAAATTAGCTTCCACTACTCCTTCCGATGCTCTTACATTTTCTAAACCGTTTATTTCACATATTTCACCCTCTTCTTCAGGAAGATAGTACCAAATGGCGTGATAATGCTTTATTTTTAATTCCGGAATGCCTACATCTTCTCCTAATGTTTGTTGTGCGGTCATCTTAATTAAGTCTATACCTGTGGACTTTTCTATTAATTCTGGAATAAAATCCCCTCCCAATCTAGTATGCGTTTCAACAATGTTTATATTACCGCTTGGGTCCACTATAACCTCTGTATGAGAAGGTCCATGTGTTATTCCTAAACATGCAAGACAGTCATAAACTTTTTTTTCAATTTTTGATCTTATAGAAGAAGGAATGGAGGCAAATACAACATGCCCTTTTTCAACTGGATAAGTTTGATTTTTAAATTTCTTGGTTATGACAGTTACGATGTGCTTACCATTTTGACTAAAAACTTCAACACTATATTCATCTCCATTTAAATACTCTTCAACAAGCACTTCTTTATTAGGATTTTCAGCTTTTATAAGGGCTAAAGCTTTATCTATCTCATTCTTTTCCTTTATAATAGATACTCCAATACTTCCCCATTCATCTACAGGTTTAAGAACAACAGGAAGACCAACCCCATCAATGAATCTTTCAATATCTCGCCTATTTATTGCACAAGAAAATTTAACATTATCAATACCATTGCTATTTAATTTTTCTCTCATCAGTACTTTATTTCTTACTGTTTGAATAACTTCGTAACTATAAAAATTTAGACCGAGTTCCTCCGCAATTAATGCAGCTTTATCTTGCAGTTTTTCGTGATACGCCCCAATTGCATAAAACGGTTCAATTTTATTTATAGCTTTTGCTAATTCAATCCACTCATTCGTATCTTCAACATTTTCAATTCCTATAATTCTTTCATATATACCTGCATCACTATTTTTTATTTTTTTTCTGTCAGTCATTAATGTTAATTTTGCATTGTGTTTCTTTAACTGTTTATGGACGGGTCTCATACCGCCTATTACCAATACGTGTTTCGTCAATTTTTCATTACTCCTTTCATTCTTTTAGACTCTGCATTTTTAAGAAATTGTACTGGATCTGTTATCTTCTGATTTGTGTCAAATGAATAACATTCGTTTCTTAACCAGAAACGCTTTTCTATTTCCGGAAAAGGCAAGTCATATACACCTTCATCTTCGGAAGCTTTTCTCATCCATTCATATGTTAGGCCTCTTTCTTCATTCCATTGTTTTAAGTCTTTAGAAGATTTTATTTCATTATTGCTAAGCGCCCTTTTAAATCTTTTAATCTCTCTGGCGATTTGACTAGAACCATTATTAATTTGCCTGAAAATTTGTTCGGTTAATTCGTTAACATCTACAGTTTCAGTAATATCATAACCCAAGTTTTTTAATGACTTGATTCCAGCTGAAATTAATTTTAATGCTTTATCATCACAAACCTTATCACCAGATAAGGTTCCTGATAATGTTCTAATTATTTTTCTCATTGTATGTCCTGGACCTTTCCCCTCTGGTCTTACACCGTCATAATATAGCGCCATGAGTGTTCTTAAATGATTAGCCCATAGGTAAACTTCGTTATAGTTAAATTTAGGGAATTGTGCTTTTACTTCCTTCGTAAGATCAATAAAAAACTCACTTTCATACCAATGAATTAAATTATCTTTTACAAAGGAAAGTCGTTCGAGAAATAACGCACTATCTGTTGAAATTCCATTTATACCTTCGATAAACCCTATAGTCGAAATAGGTATAATGCCATGTTTATATGGTAAAAATATTTTCAAATAATATCCTTGCGGTTTATTTTTTCCTAGTCTTAACGGAATATTGTTTTCCCAACTAATAACATTTCTTTCTGGTACTTTCTTTGATAAGACGGTATTTCTAATCCCTAGTTCATACGGAGCTAAATAGATTAATTGAGAAGGATCTATACCTAAAGCTAGATTCAAAAAATTGAGAATAAAGTCTATAGATGGTTCTACACTTTTATCTCCAAACCGAAATATAGATAACATAACTTCAAATGGAGTAGCTAATGGATACTTCCCTACATCTTCTAATCTGTTAGCTGAAAAAACCCTTTGTGCTGTTATATATTTTTGTGGTATCTCATGTTTTTTCTCCTTTTCTGCTTCAAAAAGATCCATATTTGCCATAATAGCAGATCCAATAAAAAATGTGTCTGCATTATTACGTATAATGGGGCTTTCTGGAATTAATTTATAATTATTGCTAACGCCCATTTTAATAAATAAGTCTCTAATCATGATATTCCCCTACTTTATTTGATAAAGTTGTTATTGGTCTGACTTGAAATATATAAATTTTTTGATTTTGTGCTCCCCATTCAATATCAACAGGGTATCCATATAAATTTTCTATATAATTCGCTATTTCCGCTAAATTATTAAAAATTTTATAATTAGACTTATAACTTGACTTACTTAACGTTTCCCTAATATCAACTTTTCCGTTAACCACATTGGAAGCCCCACCATAACTAGCTTCTATTAACATATCATTTTCATCGTCACCTATAGGATTACAAGTAAATATAACTCCCCCCAAATCTTGTTTTAAATATGGTTGTATTAAAACAGCCAAATCCACCTCATCTTTACTAAAGTAATATTTTATTATTCCTTTTTTTCCGGATTCTTGTACATATTGGATTGCATTATATAAATCGAATGATTCCATTTTACAGATTTTAGATTCTAAAATACCTGCTACTGACTTATCTATAAGATCTTCGCTAGGTGAGCTACTTCGAACAACTAAATGTGAACATTCTGGGAAAAGCATTTTAATCTCATTTAATAGTATCTCAACGTCATTTGCAGTATAGTCGTTTATATTTATACTAGACGGTATTACTATACCGGGTAATACATTAATATTGTGTTTTAAAAGTTCATATAACCTATAAGCTTTATTGCCAACAATAACAGAGTTGGAGGCATCATCAAGTTTAACAAAAGGAATTTTCTTTTCATTTACCTTTCTATGGATAACTTTCACATATCCTTGATCCGCATTTAAATTTATAAAGGATCCTTCAGGTATTTTAGAAAAGACGTTGGGAATTCCTATTAAACAGGGTTTTTTTAATTCTCTTGCTATAACCGCTGCGTGACTTAAGATTCCCCCTTCTTCTGTAATGAATCCCTTAGATTTCATCATTGCATCCATAAAATTAAAGTCAGTACCCTTAGCTACTAAAATATCTTCTTTTGTTATGTAATTTAAGTCACTGATATCTCTAACATGTTTGACATATCCCTTAACATTTCCCATGCTTGCCGTAGTACCTTTTATTTGGTCATTTTTATCAGTTTTAAAATCAACTACTAATGTAGCTTCACGTGCTTTATCTCCAATCAAACAGTTTTCTATTCTATTTAATACAACATAGTCATACCTTAAATTAATAGTTTCTTCACTTAATCTTTTTTGGTTCTCAGCTAATTCAAAGAGTTCAAACAACATGTATCTTGACAAGTTCTCCCTCTTTTCACCTGTTAAACTTGCTAAGTTATTTAGAAGCCTATTTCTCTGGTAGGCTACTTGTCCCATTAATGCTTTATTTTTATCTCTTAAATCCCCTACTTTTATAGCAATGTCATTTAATTTAATAAGTTTATCCCTTATCTCATGAGATCTAATGATTTTATCAACTAGAGAATTACTTTTATTACAATCAGTTAAATTATCCAATTTATTAAAAAGTTGTATTCGTTCTTTTAAGGGAGTCTCTATTAAATACTTTAACTTTTCAGCTGCAACATTATTTTTCTTAACAGCACCATAGGCGTAGTTTAAATTTTTATATTTAGATAAATACTCTTTTTCCGCTTCTCTTAAAGTTAATTTTTTCTCACTGACTTTAATAGATAAAGCCAAAGCAGTTTTTTCTGCTATAACTCCTATCGTTGCTTTTTCAGAACCAAGGAGATACGGAATATATTTTCTCACATCTTCTTTAGGTATTTCTTCTAGTAGGAGTTGCTCCATTGCCCATTTTAGTCCATGTTCAATTTGAACCAGATTTATACCATAAATTTCTCCTAAAGCGGTGTACTGAAGAGATGCAATCCTTTCCACTGTTTCAAGAGAACTATCTAAAGATATTTTTTCAGAAGAAATTTCTTGCAACATATTAATTAAACGATTTTTTGGTTTTTTTATATACAGATCCAACTGTTTTAACAAATCAGGTAACTATTCAGCCCGTACATAGAAAAAATTTACGAGAGCCGGTTTGTTCGCACCTTCCTTGTCTATACTAATTACCATCATAGACATGGGAGGTGAACACAATGGCAAATGTTGCTTTTGGCTTCCAACAAGCGGTCTTCACACTTGAAAGCATGGTCGCAAAAATCGAACACCAAGCACAAACGATGGAAAAACTCATCAAAGAAAACGAACAACTACGTCAAGAAAACCAACAGCTCCGACAAGAAAACCAGCAATGGAAAGCACGTATTGCAGAATTAGAAGCCCGTACGAAAAAAAACAGTACGAATAGTCATTTCCCGCCGTCCTCTGACCGGTTTGAGGCGAAATCTCCTTCTCGTCCACCATCGGAGAAACGGCCGGGAGGACAGCCAGGGCACCAAGGAACGACGCTCCGCCAATCACCGAATCCTGACCATCGAGTCCTTCACCGTGTGACCCAATGCAAAGGATGTGGTCACTCGTTAGAACATATCGATCCACTTCAAGTAGACATTCGCCAAGTGTTCGACCTCCCAGTGGTTCGCATGGAAGTCACTCAACACGAGCGGGAAATCAAGCGTTGTCCTGAATGCCGACTTGTCCAGCAGGCGGAGTTCCCTTTTTATGTCACGAATCATGTCCAGTACGGTCCAGCTATCACTTCCCTTATTTTATACTGGAATCATGCACAGTTGATCCCGTGCGAGCGTGTCACGGAGATGGTCAAAGCGCTCACTGACCATTCGATGAGTGCAGGCACAGTCGTGAACATGACGAGACGGTGGCAGCCTGTGGCAGAAGCCGCGATCGAAGAAATCGAAGCCGCGCTGCTCACTTCGAGCACGCTGCACGTCGATGAAACGAGCCTGCGTGTGAAAGGAACGAAACAATGGGTGCACGTCGCTTCCACTTCCAAGGAAACCCGATACGGGATTCATCGCTCGCGTGGCAAACAAGCGACGGATGACATCGGGATTTTGCCGCGGTACAAAGGAACGATGGTGCATGATGCGTATGCCGTATACCCGATGTATACGCAGGCGAGCCATGCCCTTTGCCACGCCCATCATCTCCGGGAGCTTCGGGAGTATACCGAACTTTACCATCACTCTTGGTCGAACAAGATGGCTGAAGCACTGTTGGAGATGAAACAGGCAGTGGAGAAAGCGGGCGGAGCCTTGCCGGAAGAGAAAGTCCGGTATTGGGAAGTGGTGTACGACGAGCTTCTTTCGAATGGGCGCCAGGAACTCGATGAACGTTGCCGACAAGGCAATCATCTCGGTGTCCGCAAAGCGGAACATTTCATCCGGCGCCTAGAAAAGCGCAAGCAAGAAGCGCTTCTCTTCCTGCGAAAGAAAGAAGTGCCGTTTGACAACAACCAAGCCGAGCGCGATTTGCGGATGGTGAAAGTCAAACAAAAAATCTCTGGAACGTTTCGTCAGGAAGACGATGCCGAGGCTTTCTGTGTCATCCGCAGCGTCGTTTCCACCCTGCAAAAACACGGAAAGCCGGTGTGGGAATCGTTGCAAAGACTTCTAAGTGGGGAGTCTCTCCAAACGATTCTCCAGTCCTCCTAGGGCATTTTCGATACCGGAAATGCCCTATTGGTGCTGGATTCTGAAAATCTCGCTAGTACTGAGCTGAATAGATACCAAATCAGCCTCTAAGTTATAAAATCTTCTTCCCAACCTTCGTCCTAAATTATCCCATTCGTCTTTTGGTGCGTAACTTTCAAACACGTTTCCCTTATAAATACTTATAGTATTCCTAAACCTTATTGAATTAACTGAATAATCATATCGATTATACAGATCATGTAAAAATTCAGCTGCTATCA
Organism: Geobacillus sp. PLS 41; assembly: GCF_056494105.1. Taxonomy (NCBI): domain Bacteria; kingdom Bacillati; phylum Bacillota; class Bacilli; order Caryophanales; family Anoxybacillaceae; genus Geobacillus; species Geobacillus sp. PLS 41. Next base: position 3,270,251 of record NZ_CM151395.1, read on the forward strand.
TATCATCGACATTTCTATAATTAATGATTTTCCAATTTTCCCTAGTGCTATTAATCAACAAAAATATTCACCCTCTTTTAATTTTTTTATTTTTTTATTTATTTTAATATAAAAAAAGTTTTTTTCAACTGTAAATTACCATTCGAGTCAGTCAAGACTTTGTGGAGAACATTTTTTCGGTTCACTACGGGCGTTGTCAATCACTAGTTAGTGAACCATTTTCAGGAATTAATATCGTAAGCGCTTTCCGACTCTCATCCCTCATCTTGAGACGATGATACGATATTCCATTTTTTTACACCCAACCACCATCCCGGAGCGCCGACAACGCTTGATGGATCGGCGTCCCGGATGACTGTTGCAGACACGGTATATTCTGACGCACCACATCTGTCCACAACCGTCCTGCCTTCCGTTTGGCCTGTTCGATCCGCTTGGACGTTGTTGAGGCCGAGACGGCCGACTGGGGCTCTTGCTCCTCCCACCGTCCCTTTCTCCACCCGATCCCGTCGATTCGGGCTGCCATCACCCTCAGAAACGCCCGAAGCCCTTGGTCTTTCCAGCTGCGGCGGGATTTCACCCGATGCGCAAATCGGCTCATCACGCTCTCGGCGTGGCCCATCGGACGCATGCCGGTCGTCTCCACCCCTTGCTCCGACAGCCACCCCCGATAGTCCCGGATGCATCCCGGCATCGACTCGATCCGGCGGATCATGGCAGCCAGCTGCTGTTCTTTCGCTTCGTCCTCCAACGTGCCGACCGCGCTGTTCAGCTCCACGAGAAGCCCTTCTTCGTCTTGTTTCGCCAGCTTCTTCCGCACCTCCCGCCAACGCGGATGGCCGGACAGACACTGACGCAGCTCCCGCGCCACATGAAATCGATCCAGCTGAAAGCACGCCCGCTTCCCAAAATACTCCCGGGAGGCCGTGATCCACGACGCCGCGTCGCCGTTGAGGACCAACAGGTCTCGGCACGGATCATAGGCATATTCCTTCATCAGCCACTCCTCAAACCGTTCCCACACGTCCCCCGTCCCTTCATGGAGGTAGTGGCGCCGGTTCACCAGCTCAAGCTGCGACCCGTTTCGTCTCCATCCCTCGTGAACCGCCAGGATTTTCTCTTCTTTCGCCCGTTTCCCTTTCCCCTGGCGGGAAATAAACAGTCCATCCGCCTCCACAAACAGCACCCGGCCGTGCCGTTTGGAAACAGGGTGATGCAGCGAGACAGGGGCCCTCCAGCACCAGTTGGCGAATCGCCTCGTGGCTGAGGACCGCATACCCCACGATCGACTCCAGCGTGCGAGCCGCTTTGCGGTAGGAAGAGCACTCTACGGCCAACTCGACCGCCGTTTCCTCGAGGCAAGGACTGATCGATTGGGCCCCATCAAAGCCTAATTCGGCATCCAGCAAGAAGGTATAGTTCCCCGTTTGCCGGTCATAGTAGTAGTTCCGTCGAAACGTCACTTCTCCAAACAGCGTTTGGATCGTAGTCGGCCGTTTGTCTTTCAGCTGATGCCGGCGCTTGTCCCGCGCTTCCGCCAGTTGTTGATCGATCTCCTCCAAAAGGGCCGCCAACAAGACAGCGAACACCTTTTGAAGAGTTCTGACTAATTGCTCCTCCAGCTCTTTTAATAAAGGCCATTCTGTGGTAAGATGTTTCATGGACTCTCTCCCTCCTGTTTTATGGATGTTGGTCATCACCATCATAGCAGGGAGAGAGTCCTTTTTGCATGACATTTGCTTTTTCTACCGCGCTTCGCTTGGTGGCCCCGACGAGCGTCGCGAACAAAAGTTCGCAACCCTCGTCGGGGAATCATTCCGGAATGCCACCCACAAATATTTTACTCACACGTGGACTTTCCCTAGGTGTTTTTTGCAAGCAAAAAATGCAGAGAAGTGCAAGAAAAAATACATAGGCTTGCCAGCTCAAGACTTAAGGTTCCAGACCGGAGGCAGAGGACGGCTGGATCGCGGAGAGAGCGTTCCGCAGTCGATAGCTCTCTCCCGTAAAGGCCAAGATGTGGGCGTGGTGAACCAAGCGATCCACCAACGCTGCCGTCAAACGGTTGTCCCCAAACACCCGATTCCACTGTCCAAATTCTAGATTCGATGTCACCATGACGCTTTTTCGCTCGTAACAGTCGGCGATAATATGAAACAACAGTTCCGATCCTTGCTTTTGAAACGGCACATAGCCGAGTTCATCCAAAATCAACAGTTCGCATGGGTCGAGGCTTCGTTTCAGCCGTCCGAGCGTGCCGTTTTTCAACGCCTCTTCCAGCTGGGCGACAAGATCCGCGACGCGGAAAAACCGAACCTCATGGCCTTGTTGGCACGCCTGAATGCCAAGTGCTGTGGCGAGATGGGTTTTCCCCGTTCCAGGTGAACCTAAAAGCAGAACGTTTTGCTTTCGCTCCAAAAAGCGAAGGTCACACAGTTCCTCCCTCGATGTCGTGGCTGGCCAATGGATATGACCCGACCATTCGTAATCCTTCAGCCATTTCAACTCCCGAAACTTGGCTTTCTTGATCAGCCGAGCCTGTTTCGCTTCTTGGCGGCACGACAGTTCCAGCGCCAATACATCCCGCAAAAACTGTTCTTTCGTTTCGAATCTCACCTCCTCGAATCGATCTGCGATATAGGCCAAATGCAGCGCTTTACAAATCTCTTTCACCTCTGCTCTCATCTCTGGACACCCCCTTCCCGAGCGGGATGAAGACGTTGATCATACACCGTTAAATCCGTTTCATAGTCGATTAGAACGGAAGGGGTGTATGATTCTTCCCACTTGTCCGGGTAATAGGAGTGCTTCGCTTCCATCAACACGCCGATTTCATGAGGAGCCAAGTCCCATCGCTGACTCTCCTCGAGCCACTGGGCGATTTCGTAAAGCGTGTGCCGATCCAACAGCGCTCGCAGTCCTTTCAAACGGGCCGCCACCTGGGGCGGGGGGCCAGCCAGATACGTTCGGATCGCCTCCGGCAAGTACGTCCGGTAGCGGGAATGTCCGACAACCCGGGGTTTGGTCTCCCACTCAGCGAAAATCTCTTTCCAAGGGATTTCGCGTTTCACGTTCGTATACGGCCTGGGCGCTTCAAGATGGACGTCTCCATCGGAAGAGAACACAACGAAACGATTCCATTCTTTCTTCACTAACACCCGGTTGGGGACGGACAGGCCATGGACGACGAACGCCTTCCCATCCACCATCACTTCTCCGTACTTATTCACGTAAGCGTGATCGAGGGAGAAGATCGGAAGATCTTGTTCCGGCAACGCCAACAGCTCCGGTTGCTCTTCCTGCCATAGTTCCTCGATCCACCGCCCCTTTTCATAATGAGGACGGTTTCGGTCCTCGACCATCTTGCGATGCAGCCACTCCACCAGCTCCGGATCCGACTCCATCAATGGAGCGGGGATGAAACAAAGGTTGCGAGTGTAATAGACTTTTCGCTCCGCATTTCCTTTCTCATGTCCACTGTATGGATTGCACACTTGTACATCAAACCGATAGTAGAGTTGAAATTTCTCAAAAGCCTCGGTGAATCGGCGTTCTCCCCCTTTTCGAATCGACACAATGGCCGCGGACAAATTGTCAATGCGCAATGCCTTTGGCACTCCCCCAGCCTGACGAAACAGCTGCGTCAACCCATGGAGGAAGCATTCACTGTTTTCCGCCGGCAGCGGATAAGCAAACGCAGCGTTGCTATAGGGAAAGCTCATGATCAAAACCGATCGCTCTTCTTCCTTCCCCTCCTTCGTCACAACCGTCATCTTCCCGAAATCCACCTGCGCCTCGCCTGGCGGGTGCTCCAGTCGTTCATAGCGCTGTTCTTTCTCGAGCTTGAGCTGCGGTCTTCGTTTTTGCACGTACGCGCAAACGGTGCGATACGAGCCTTGAAATCCATGGTCACGACAAAGCGCTTCAAACATCGTCTTGTTCGTTCGCCGTTGTTTTCTCGGCAGTTTGGCATCCTCCTCCAACCAGTCATCAATGATTTGCCCGTACCCTTCTTCCTCCATCATCCCCTTTTTGCGTTTGATGGTTGGTTGGACAGAAATGTCTCCATCTGCGTATTTCTTGACCGTTCTCCAGTTATATCCCGTTTCACGGGAAATTTCCGCAATCGATAACCCTTTCTTTTCACGCAGTTTTCTGATACGATTAATTTCGGGCATTGCCAGCATCCTTTCGCTCCTCCACTGTTTGGTTATGTGTTCACAACTTCCACAGTAGAGGAAATGTTAGAGGCTGGCAAGCCTTTTTTCTTTGCCTTCAGCTCTGCACTTTTCGTTGCAGAACTCTGTATTTTTATTTTGCAATAAACACGCAAACCCAGCGTTAACCGCAAACCAGAAGAAATGCCCATCCGGATCCACCAACATTACTGGGTTGTTGTTCGCGTACGTATAGCCGTTCTGTGTCAAGATGTCATCCGCATCGCCTGGGTCGGGGTCGAGCGACAAGAACACGCCATGCGTTGGATGATAGTACCGGGCGATCAGATAGTACAGACCCGTTTCTTGGTCATATTGGTACCCCGCATATCGGTATGGATTTTCGTCCGCCAATGCGCCGGATTGGGAAAGAATGTTCCCCCACGCATCGTATTGATAGCGGGCAACAATGTTTCCTTGTTCATCCGTCAGGGCGATCACGTCGCCATGGGCGTTATAGTGGTAAAAATACGTGGCGTTGCCTTTTTTCATGGCAAGGAGTTGCCCATTTTCTCCGTATATATATGATCTTACCACATTTCCACTCGCATCGGTTTCGTACAGAACGTTTAGGCTGTCGCCTTGGTAATGATAGTTCGTAACGACGCCATTGACAGTCTTTTGAATGCGCCGGCCGTCTTCATCGTATTGGTACGTCACAAACGGCGTGCTTTCGCCTTTTCTTGTGATGGAGACGAGCTGATCCGCTTCGTTCCATTCATATTGATACTGACCGTCTTCCAATCGGTTGCCGTTGGCATCATATGTGATCGATTCGTTTCCAAAACGAATGAGCTGATTGGCAGCGTTATAATCGGCATTGGTCGTCGTCGACTGCCCATCCTTTGTTTTCACGACTTTCGTCCGGTTGCCAAATCCGTCATACGTATACTCGATCTTCGTTCCGTCTGGCAGCTGTTCTTCCACTAGTTGATCGAGCGCGTCGTAGTGATAAACGATCGTCTCTCTCGTTGGGTACTCAATTTTTGTCCGGTTGCCGTTTTCATCGTAACGGTACGTTTCCGATACAATTTCTGTTCCGTCCGCCGTACCGACCGAAAGACTTTCCACGAGGCCGCGGTCATCATACCTAAAGGTCGAGCCGGCTCCATTTTCTGTCGTGAAGGTGCGAACGTTTCCTCTCTCGTCATAGTCAAAGCGGTACGTATACGTTCCGTCTTGGACGACTGTATTTTGATCCAAGGCATTGTATTGGTATGTGACTGTTTGGCTAAACGATCCATGGGAGAACATAAACTGTTGTAATTTATCCGATGTCGTCGGATAGGTCCACTTTTGTAATCCTCCGCGGTCGGATTGTTCAATGACACGATTCGCGGAATCAAATTTTCTTGTCTTGGTCGTACCGTCTTTTACATATTGTACAGAAAGTTCGTTTCCGTTTTTGTCGTAACTAAATTCGTAATACGGAACGTTGTTGTAAGAAATCGTTTTGACCCTTTCCGTTCCGTCATACGTCCATTGAATCGTGTTTCCTTTCGGCAAAACCGTTTTGATTTTATTTCCATTGGCATCATATTCATTCGTTGTCACATCATGGAGCGGACCAACGGTTTTCACGAGTTTGCCGGCCGCATCATAAGAATAGGCAAATGTTTGAGACTGGCCGTCGCTGGTTCGAATGACTTTTGAAGTCATATTGCCATTTAAGTCATAATCGTAGTTGACGGAAGTGCCGTTCGCTAACAACAGCTGTTTTAAGCGATCCGATAAATCATACGTGTACTCTTTTTTGTTTCCTTTCTTATCGTACTCGCTTAATAGATTCCCAACGGCATCATAATTCTTTTTCGCCACATAGCCTTCTTCATCCACTTCTTCCGTGACGTAATTTCCGCTGGCATCGTACTTGTTTTTCGTCACCACGTTTCCTTCCATGAGCCGGATCGCGTCAAACCATACCGTTCCCGTGTAATTGCCGCGGAAGACAGCGGATATGTCGATTTTATCAATTGGCTTGGAAGGTTGAATCGAAACGGCGGCACGGTTCCAATCTTGATTGCCAGCAGGGAAATCCGCAGTATACGTTTGGGTCGTTCCATCCACAAAGTATACTTTAGCCGTAATGGAATAATCGCTTGGGCTCACTGTGCCACTGGCTTTGACATCCTGCGCTTTCGATACACCGGTGAGCGTAAGATTAATTGGTGCATCACCAGATGTTTGGCCAACGATGATGGTCTGCTTATACTCACTTGCCGATTGCGTGGTGCTTGTTCTAGATAGTTTTAGTGAGTACCCTCCATCAAATGATTGCGTAGAATCTACGCTTCCTCCTGTTCCACTCCAATTCGTGGTGGTTCCTTCAAAACTACTATTTACAACTGGGTTGTAGCTGGAAGAAACCTGCGCTTCTTCCAATTGAACATTATCAAACCAGGCTTCTCCGGAAGCATCTGGAGACTTATGATCGACCTCTAAATAGACGCGAATTTTGGCTGCATTCGAAGGAGTAGTAAATGTAACTTGCCGCTCTGTCCAAGGTCTTGTGCCTGTAAGTTGGCTATAACGATGATCCGCCCAAGAAATCGTTTGATTTTGACTATTCAGGAATTGAACATTGAAAAAGGCATTGGCTTTGGTTAAATTCGTTTTGATCTTCCCGCTTAACGTATAGGTGGTATTCGGTTTCACCGCGATTTCTTGGGTAGCCGCTACATAGCCAAGTTCTGTGTTAGGAGAAGTAGAGTCGGCGACGATTTTTAATGTTTTTCTCCCTGTCAATCCATTATAGACATTCGTGTCTTCCTGTAATTGCCCAGTATCATAATGACTGAGCAGATTCCAAGCTGTGATTCCTTGTTCAAAGCCGCTATTAGAGAGCAAATTCGTGGCACTGCCTAATGTATCGCTTTCTTCAATGATATTCCCATAGGCATCATACTTCGATACAGAAGACGTTTTTCCGGATTGATCCGTTTCGGATACAGGATTTAAGCCATCATAGGCAATCGTGGTTGTATCGCCTTCCGTATCTGTCATGGAGATGACATCATTATTTTTGTTATACTCGTATGTTTCCGTACCATAACGATCTTTCGCCGTTAACACATTCCCCTTGGCGTCATACGTATATGATTCAGTAGGATTCGCTGCATTTTGATCATTCGGATCCCGTGATTCTACTAGATTATTTCCCTCATAAACATAGCTTGTCGTAATGTTTAAACCATCTACGTCTTCGATAATTTGAATTGGGTTCGCTGCTTCATTAAATTTATACTGAATTTTACGGCCATTCGGTTGCGTTACGACAAGTTGTCGTTTTGTTTGGTCATAGTTCATCGTATAGATGCGGTTTTCAGGATCAATCGCTTGGCTTAGCCTGTCGCCATTATAAATGAACTGATTAACGACCGGTTTTTCTTCCGTATGCGTCGGTTCCAATACTTTCTCTAACCGACCAAGTTCATTATATTGGTATCTCGTTACTTCCCCGCCCGTCTGGGTTACTTTTGTTAACAAGTCGTTGTTATACTCATACGTGATGGTCCGGTTCATTGGGTCGGTCATTTTCTGGATTCTTCCGCTTGCGGTGTACTCGATGCTCAGTTTTCTGCCCGACGCATCCGTAATCGACACGAGCTTTCCGTTAGAATAACTATAAGTAGTCGCATTCCCATGTCCATCCACGATTCTGGTTAACTTGCCATCACTTTTTTGAAAATGAATTTTCGTTTGATCTTTTGTCGTTAGGATATATTCATCGGTTGTTTCGCTTAACTCCAAGTAAACACCTGTCGGAGCTTTATACGTGCCGTCGGATAATTTTGTGAAGATATGGAGCGTGCCATCTTCATCCGTCAATCTTGCTTCGTTTCCTTGGGCCACGATGTTCATTTCCGCATCGCTATGCCATCCTTTTCCAAACAATCCAACCGATGTGGATAAACTATTGTAAGTTCTTGTGATTTCAAGCCCCGGTCCTCTTCCGGAAATCGAAACATCGTCTTCGTCTATAATCAGATTGCCGGTAGCGGCATTCACGCTGCCATACGGAACATCAATGATGGACCAGTACTCCATACCCATCAAGTTAAGAATTTTGGTCTTTGTGCATCGTCAAAAACATGGTATCCTTTCTAACGAACACTCCACGTTAGAAAGGATTTTTTTCATGGAAAAACAAATGAAAGCATGGATTCAAACCATTCGTCAACTCTTTTCTCCCGAAGAATTAACCCGTCTCGCACGGAAAACAGGCTTTATCCGGCGGCAGCGTTCGTTAACGGCGGAAGCCTTTCTGACTCTCTGTGCATGGGGAGATGGCTCACTGGCCAAACAGTCGCTTCAGCGGTTGTGTGCGGCCTTGACGCTCTGGCATGGCTGTTCCCTTTCAAGCGAAGGCTTGAATCAGCGTTTTACCGATCGGGCCGTGGCATTTTTGCGAGAAGTGTTTTTCCTTCTCCTCCTGCATCAACGTCCATTGCTTTTGTCAGCCATGGAGACCTATCGAACTTGTTTTACCCGCCTGCGGATTTTGGACTCAACCAGCTTTTTGGTTCCCGCTGACTATGGGGAAGACTATCGAGGTTCCGTTTCGTCGGGGGTGAAAATTCAGTTTGAATATGACTTGTTATCCGGCGCCTGCCTTCAGCTATGCGTTCAATCGGCCAATGACTTGGACGCTCGTTTTGCCTATCATGCCCAGCATACGATTTTACCGAATGACCTATGTATTCGGGATTTGGGCTTTTTCTCCGTTGCCGCACTGGCCGAGATCGACGCCCGCGGAGCGTATTATATTACTCGGCTCCGTTCCGATATGAAAGTGTATATCAAGGAGAATGGCCAGTGGAAGGAATGGGATTGGGAATCCCTTGGGAATCAATTAGAGGAAGGGGAATCAGTGGAAATGGAACATGTGTACATCGGACATGAACGCTTGTATGTTCCACGGTTGGTTTTCCGCCGTCTGACGGCGGAAGAATGGCAAAAACGGATGGCGTATGTGCGGAAAAAGGAAAAAAGAAAAGGGAAGGCGCTGGCACGCCAAACCCTCGAACAAAAGAAATACCACATCTTACTGACGAATTTACCACAAGAGTCGTTTGATGGTCAACAGGTTTATGAGCTCTATTCCCTGCGCTGGCAAATTGAATTGTTGTTTAAAGCCTGGAAATCCGTATTTGATTTGGAGAAAGTCAAGGAGATGAAAAAAGAACGTTTCGAATGCCATTTATACGGGACGTTGATTGCCATTTTGGTCACCCAGACGTTTCTGTTTCAAGCTCGGATGTATTGGCATCAAAAGGAAGACATTGAAATCAGTGAACGGAAAGCGCTCGATCTTCTCCAATCGTATTGGCACCAGTTGCTTTTGCGTTCGCATATGGCGGAAATCAACCTTTTCTCTCTCCTTTCCCTGTTACGAAAACATGCCAAGAAAGGTCGAAGGAAAGGGGAAGAAACGGCATCAGATATCTTAACGAAATTAGAGATATGGTAGAATTAGATATGGATATAAATACCAAATACCCCTCTTCTGGAGGGGTATTTGGTATGCCCAATAATGGATGTGATCCCCATCATTCACTGCGGGGATGAACACGAGTATCGTCTTAAAAATTTTATACCGCTAAACTTGACGGGTATGGACCAGTACTCTTCCTTTCCTAAATACTCATTCGCCTCCGGAATGTTCACCGTCAAGGCATTGCTGGAAAATACCGTTTCCCCATCCGCATTGTAGGCGCTGAGTCGGAAGTAGTAATGGGTGCTTGTCGCGTATTTGGTCCCCATTTTCGCATACATGGGGGAAGGATCTTTCGGAAGTTCCAATCCTTGTCCATCATGATGCAGCGTTAAGGTGCTGGAATCCCCTTGTTGGATTTCCTCCGGCGTTGGCCAAATTCCTTTGTTTTGCGTCGTCCAATGATCCACGTCTCCTACATCAAATGCTTCATAGTAAAGTCCATTGAAAATCCACACTTTATACCCTGTCGCTCCAGGAATCTTATCCCAGTCTAACATGACATAACCCGAGTTGCTTCCTAATTGGTTGCTGTAAGCAAACCCCGAAGGCGCTGGCGGCACTCGCAAATCCGGAATACGAGGCATATACGCATCCGAAAAGACGGTTTCCCCTTGAGAGTTATAGGCGCTTACTCGAATCCAGTAGTTGGCAGCCGTTGCGTATTTGGTTCCTGCATTGGCATAGACCGGAGACGGGTCAACAGCTAATTCCGTGCCAAGACCATCGTTTACATGCAACTTATATCTACCTGCATGAATTTCCGTGGAGGTTGGCCAATACTTTTTGTTTTTCGTTGTCCAAGAAGTGACGTTCCCGACATCTAACGATTCATAGTAGGAGCCATTAAAAATCCAGATTTTATATCCCGTCGCTCCACTCACAGGATTCCATTTGAAATCGATATATCCGGTTCCGTTTCCGTTTGTATAACTTACCCCCGTCGGAGCAGATGGTTTCGCCAAATCCGGAATGGTCGGCATATACGCACCGGACATGGCGCTTTCGCCTTGAGGAAAAATCGCACTGACTCGGAACCAGTAGTTCTTGCTGTTTGGATAGCTTTCGCCTGAATTTCGATAGACCGGGGAAGGATCGACAGCAAGCTCCGTCCCTAACTGATCTTGATGCAGGTCGTATCTTCCAGCGCTAATTTCAGAAGGGGTCGGCCAGATTTTTTTCCCCTTTGTACTCCAGGAAGTGACATTGCCTACATCAAACGCTTCATATGATTTCCCGTTATAAATCCAAACTTTATAACCCGCAGCGCCGGGAACCGGATCCCATGATAAATTGATATATCCTGTGCCATCCCCATTACTGAAGGCCGTTCCTGTCGGCGTATGGGGAACGGGTATCGTATACGTAACGGACAAATATGGTTTATAACTGCTGTTCGTCGTGGAAACGACTTTTTTCCAATAGGTTTGTCCATTGCCATTCGTATGAAGTTTCAATCCGTAATTTGGCTTTGTCCCGAATGCCCATTCTTTTACCGTATTCGTGACATCAAATTGCGCCCATTGGTCTCTTGCGACATCGACCTTGCCAATGTTGGTGGAGGAAGGTTGATTACTCCATGTTAACGTGCTCGCGGACCATGAGCTGTCTACCACATCGAGCCATAGCCCTGTTGGTGTTGTCGTATAATACGAATGGGTGACATAGACATGGAACGTGGCATTCGTCACATTCATATATTTGATGCTTGATAAATCCGGGTGCAAAAAGCCATAGCAAGTGCCTGTTGTTCCATCATAATACCCCACCTTTAAAACGTATTGTCCCTGCGCCGAATCCCACTTACTTGATGAGGAACTATAGTTGGTTGTCGGATAGGCGCTCATTACAAATGCATCAGCAGACACCTGAATGGAAGTACTCGGATCAATATAAACAGGGTATACACGTTTAGGGTCTTTCAGCCATTCGGGATCGGCTTTAACTGTTAAAATGTATCCTTCATCATCTTTTTGCAATTCATAACTTACATTCTCCGACCGTTGAGCTTCTCCAGAATGCTCATCAACATGGGAATCCACCATAAAAGGCTTCGGCAACTCAAACACCTTTTCATGTTTTTTATTTGTCAATAAAATGGAGCCATCGTCTTGAATGTCTGCTTGTAAATCCGTTTTCAGACGAAATTTGAAAATATGATAGCCAGTAAACGAATGAAGAACCAAATCTTCTTTTGTTGACTCGTTAAATGTAATATTTTGTAGGTCTATGCTCGGAAAAATGTTTTTGTGAAGAATTTTGTTGTCTTTTTTCTTATAGACGGCGGCAACATCCTTCGCTTTTATCGGTTGTACGTCATTACCTGCTGCCTCTAAAATAGAATAGGAAATCGAATATCCATTGTAATGGAAATTGGCGTATTCTCCATCGACCATCTTTTTATAAAAGTTTGTCTCCAAAATGGTATTCTGTGTTTCAACGTAATTCGTATTATTGGTGCTATCCGTTAGGCTAGAAGATACTTCCTCAAATCGTTTTTGATTCTTTTTCTTAATATGAATAGGTTCAAAGTAGATCTTCTTGGTAAACGTGCCATCACCGTTGTAGTAAACCTTTGTATTCTCAGTTCTTTCTTCTATGATTTCCCCTGGCTTGAGATCACGTTTCGGGGCTTCCGGCACCTTTGGCGGCTCCTCTTTTGGCGCCACACGGCCAACTCCTGATTGGATCGTTTCGGCGAATCCCTTTGTCGGGATGCTTGACATCATCAAAGCCCATACGACCATCCAAACCAACCATCGTCGCAAACGAATGTTTCTCATATGCTCTCCTTCCCCATTTCCATTACTTTTACAAAAAAATTGTATCTTTCCTCCTCCCTGCCATCCACCGTTTTCGACAGACAAAGTTCGACATGACTTTGGGATGGAACGTATACAACCCTATAACGAATGGTGAAATGCTGCCCTTCTTTTCATTTGAGAACGAGCATGGAAGAAGAGGAGGTGAGCCTTTGAAACGATCCTTTGCAAAACCGTTACAAGGAATTCATGCCCATTTCACATCATGCTTGTGCAATGAAAAAGCAATACCGCCTAACCAAAAGAAAAAACCCCAAACGGTCATGGATGCCTCCCGTTTGGGGTTCGCTCAAGAGTAGAGCACGATCATCGCGATGAAAAAGTACGCCGCGTTGGCGATTTCCAAAATGCCCAGTTTCATGATCGGCAGCGACTTGCCATATAAATAGACGGCGCGGATGACGCTCGGTGCATAGGCCAAGACGGCGAACGGCTCGCCGATGGCGATGAGGCCGACGATCAACAGGGCGTGGTAGCCCCATGACAGCCATTTGTACCGCTCGTTTTTCTTTTCGCGAATCATCGTTTTTACGTAAAACGTGCTGCCGATGAAAAAGAGGAAGGAAAACAGGGCGAGTTCAAACGCTTCGATCGTCAACGCCCCGCGTCCGGCGTAAAAGGCGGCGAGGCCGCCGATGCAAAACGCCGCGATGGCGGCTACATCATTCCAAAAGGCGCGATCGTTCTTTTTCTTGCTGTAGTACGTGTTCACCAAGAAAAACGGCACCATGGCGAGCCCGAAGTAGAAAAGCGCCGGCTGTTGCCAAAGAGAGACGGCAAGCGCCGCGGCGGCGATGGCGCCATAGCGGGCGGCGGCGGGCACGTACGGCTCTTTCCGCTTCGTTTTCACCGCCATCAAGAGCGGATACGTCGCCAAATAGAGCGCAAGCCAGGCGACAAAGAGCGGCGCGTGAATCCACGAAAGCCCACCGGCGTACGCCCCGAGCCAAAACGGGATGATGAGCATCGCCCAGGCGCCGTGTTGTTTTGGCATCACCCATTTGCTTTTGTTCGCCATCCGTCTCATCCTCCGCTTACCGGTGGAATAAAGGCGACCGTGTCGCCGGCGTGAAGCGGCGCTTCGTCGCGGACATACTCCTCGTTGACCGCTGTCATGACGCGCCCGAGCGAGATGCCGTAGCGCTCTTCCACTTCGTCTTTCAGTTTTTTCACCGTTTCCGGAACATTCGGCCACATCACTTCCCGCTCGCCGATTTGCTCGCCCAAATGGGCGAAAAACAATAGACGGATCATTCCTCTTTCACCTCCGGTTTTCCGGACGGATACGCCGTTGTTTCCAACTGGTCGCCCACCCAGGCGCTTCCGTCCTCCCATTGCTCTTTTTTCCAAATCGGCACGATTTGCTTGATCCGCTCAATGGCATAGCGGTTCGCCTCATACGCTTCGGCGCGGTGCGGCGAGGAAACCGCGATGACGACGGCGATGTCGCCGATCTTAAGCCGCCCGATCCGGTGGGTGATCGCCGTTTTCGCCCCTGGCCATTTCTCCGCAATTTCCGCCCCGATTTGCGCGAGCATTTTCTCGGCCATCGACACGTACGCCTCATATTGCAAAAAGAGCGTCCTCTTGCCGTTCGTCCATTCGCGCACCGTGCCGGCAAAGACAGCGACCGCCCCCGCTTCCGGACGCATCACTTTTTTCATCACATCCTCGACCGAAATCGGCCGGTCGGTAATGGCAAACAACGGTTCTGTCATGTTCGTGTTCTCACCTCGTTCATGAGCCATGGAATATATTCGTCATCATCGGCCAGCGAAAACACCGGGTGCGCTAGCGGCCCTTCGAGCGGCTCCCAGGCGATGACGGCGCGGATGTTGGCGAGGTGCTGAAGCGACGCCCAATCTTCCCAAGTGCGGACGAGCACGACTTTCGGGTGCCGCTCTTGTTTGTAGCCTTCGACCAACACGAGATCGAGCCGAAGCGGCGCATAAAGCGCCAACACATCATCCAACCGCCACAACGGGCGGCGGAGATGAAGCTGCAAAAGCCCGTCTCCTTCCACCGCCGTTGCCACCGCCCCGGCCCGCTCATGGCGGACGGAATCGACGCCTTCCGGCCGCGCGGGCTCGCCGCCATGGCCGTGGTGCTTCACCGTCCCGACGCGCCATCCTTCCCGGACAGCGGCCGCCACCCATTTTTCCATAAGCGTCGTTTTGCCGCTATGTTTATAGCCGACGACTTGCCAGACGTTCATTCGCTTGACCCCTCATCGTCATCCAAAAGCCACACTTCCACCTCATCGCCAACCGCAAACCCTCTCGTTCCGCCCGGCAGCACCATCAAGGCGTTCGCAAAGGCAAGCGAGGTGACGATGTTCGACTTGTCCATGCCGACCGGCTTCACGACAAGCCGACCGTCAACCGCCTCGACCCGGCTGCGCACGAAGCGGGTGAACGGGTTCGGCTTCGGAAAATCGGCGCCAAGGGTGGCTTTCGCTTTTTTCAAATACGGCTTGGCCGAAAACAGCCGCGTGCGCACGACCGGGCGGACAAACAGTTCATAGCCGACGTAGCACGCCGACGGGTTTCCGGATAGACCGAACAGCAGCTTGCCATCAATCTCGGCGACGGTCGTCACGCTCCCCGGGCGCATGGCGATTTTGTTAAACAACACGTTCGCTCCGAGCCGCTTGTAAATGGCGGGCAAATAATCGAAATCCCCGACCGAGACGCCGCCGGTCGTAATGAGCATGTCCACTTGGTCGAGCGCCTGGCGCACGGCGTGAAAGCACGCGTCGAGGTCGTCGGCCAGCTGGCCGAAATAAATCGGCTCGGCGCCGCTTTTGAACACCTGCGCCTCGATCATGTAGGCGTTGCTGTTGCGGATTTTTCCCGGCACAAGCGGTTCAGAGACGTCGAGCAGTTCGCTTCCAGTCGCAAAAATGCCAATCCGCGGCTTTTTCGCCACCTTCACTTCGGCGTAGCCGAACGTCGCCAAGAGCGCCGCCACCCCGGGATTGATGCGCGTTCCTTTTTCGACAAGCGGCTGCCCTTTTTTCGCATCTTCCCCTTGAAACGAAATGTTGTCGCCAGGGCGGAACGGGCGTTTAATGGCCATATACGTTTTTCCATCCCGCTCGTACTGTTTGGCGAGCTCCAACATGACGACCGCATCGCATCCTTGGGGAATTTGCGCCCCGGTCATCAAGCGCACCGCTTGAAACGGGCCGACGGGCTGCTTCGCCACTTGCCCGGCGCCGATCGTTTCAATGACTTCAAACTCGACCGGATGGTCAAGTCCCGCTCCTTCCGAGTCGGCGGCGCGAATGGCAAATCCGTCATACGGCGAGCGGTCAAACGGCGGCACGTCATGGTCAGCACGCAAATCTTCGGCCAAATAGCGGCCATACGACTGGCGAAGCGGCACTGTTTCCTCTTCTCCCACTCCGGCATAACGCATCACCCGATCGATCGCTTCCGATACAGGAATCGGGGTTCGTCTTTCGACCATCTCTCTCTCTCCTTTCGATCATACGGCTGGCGGCAACCATATCGTTCTTTCAACGTTGTTGCCATTGTTGCAGCTGTTTTATGCCTTCTGCCAACTTTTCATCAACGACGCTCGCATCGGCAATATGCCGCAAAATCATCTCCCGCGTTTCGCCAAACAAAGCGGCGGACTGTTCGAGCTCTTTCCTCACTTTATCCGCATAGCGGTATTGTTCCTGAATATAGTTTAGCACGTCTTGGGCTCGATTTTCGACTTGATCGATCAGCTCCATCATCGCCGACCATTTGCGAGCTGTATGGATGCTCATTTGGACAACCGTTTCGATCAAAGATGAAATGGCTTCCGTTTGCTCTAGCGACCGCTCGATTTCCTGCTGCACGGCATCGGTTAGCTGGTGAATCGTTTCCGTGCTGTCCGCCGTATGCTCAGCCAATTTCCTCACTTCAGCGGCGACGACGGAAAACCCTTTGCCATGCTCCCCGGCGCGAGCGGCTTCGATCGAGGCGTTTAACGCGATCAAATTCGTCTGGCCAGCGATTTCTTTGATCACTTTCACAATTTGTTCAATTTCTTGCGAGCGGCCGCGCAACCGATGCATCGCGGCCGATGTCGTTTCCATCTCACTGCCGAGCCGCCCCATCGCCTGCTCCATTTCTTCCGACATGCGGATACCTTCTTTTGCGGCTGCGACCATCTGACCCGCCGTCTCCACCAACGCGTTCCCTTGTTCGCATAAACGGTCGGAAATCGCATATGATGACTTGCTGAGCGTACTGACATTATCAACCTTTTCTTTCGTTCGGTCAACCAGCTGGCCTAATACATGGTGTTGCCCGTTGACCACCTCATGCTGGTGAACGATTTCCTGCAACTCCCCGAGCAATCCTGCCACCGTCTCATGAATGGCTTCCTTTTGTCTCGTGAGCTCTTCTTTCATCTCAGCGAGTTGCCGCTCCAGTTCTGTTTTTTCCTCCTCCCACTGCCTTCCCTTCACCAACGCCCACATATCCGTCTCCCCTTTTCCTTCTCTTGATTGGCTTCTGTTGTCAACACGTTGTATGTTATCTGCTGAACATGTCCGTTCTCATCCACGAAAGCAGACACCGCCTCTGCAAAGAGTCAGCAGAAGTCTGCTTTTTTTCATTGTACGATAAAGAAGAAACGTGCTGTTGTGACGTTTATCACATGGATCGATGTCCACTTTTTTTTACGTATGTGAGATCCGTCACAACACCTTCGCGGAAAACACGGTATGCTGAAGCTGTAACGATTGGATCAATGGAGGGATGGATGAATGGAACAGCGGTTTACTGAACAATCATTGATTGGCGATATTGTTACTCAATTTCCGAAAGCAGCTGATTTGTTTAAAGCGCGGCGCATCGATTTTTGCTGCGGCGGACAGCGCCCGTTAAAAGAGGCCATCGAAGAGCGTGGACTGGATGGCGAAGCGCTCCTTCGCGAGCTGAACACCCTTTACGCGGAGGCGCAAAACAAGCCGACGGGAAACTGGAACGAAGCGCCGCTCGACGAACTCGTCGATCATATTGTAAGAACGCATCACCGCTATTTGAACGAGGAACTGCCGCAGCTCAGCCCATATGTCACGAAAGTGTTGCGCGTGCACGGCATGCACCATCCACATCTGTCCCAAGTGCATAAACGGTTCCATGAGTTAAAAACGGAGCTTGAGCAACACTTGATTAAAGAGGAAACGGGCGCATTCCCGCTCATTTTGCAATTTGCCGACAACCCATCGCCGGAAAACCGGGAAGCGGTCGAGCGAGCCGTCCGCGAACTGGTCAATGAACATGACGCAGCCGGCGATTTGATGAAAGAAATTCGCGACATCACCAACGACTTCACCCCGCCGGAAGATGCGTGCGGCACGTATCGGCTCGTCTACAGCCGGCTCGCGGCGCTTGAAGACGACTTATTTACGCACATCCATTTGGAAAACAATATCCTCTTCCCGCGCGTGTTGGCGGCGGTGAAGGTTTAAAGGAAGAAAGACGCCGATTCGCACTTCCGAAAACATAAACCAAAAACGGGATCGCTTCTTCTATGAAAAGAGCGCTCCCGTTTTTCTTCATCCCCCAATATACGACATTTCAATTTTCGGGCGCTGTTTCGCTGTCTCTGCCGTCCGTTCTTCTGAATAGCGGTCTGTCCGCTCGCTCCAGATGGCGGCGATCAGCGCCTTCAGCTCTTCTTTCCCCGCGCCGGCGCGCAGTTTGTCTTTCAACGACACGCCCTCAGAAGCAAACAAACACGTGTACAGCTTGCCATCGGCGGAAATGCGCGCCCTCGTGCAGCTCCGGCAAAACGTTTCCGTCACCGAGGCGATAAAGCCGACTTCTACGTTCGTGCCCGCGTACCGGTAGCGGCTCGCCACTTCGCCGAAGTACGCTTTTTCAACCGGTTCAAGAGGGTGCATGGCGTTGATTTGTTCATACATCTCTTTTTTCGTCACGACATGGGAGTAATCCCAGCCGTTCGTGGTGCCGACATCCATAAATTCAATCAAGCGGAGCGGAATGCCTTGTTCTTTGAAATAGGCCGCCATCGGCACGATTTGCGAGTCGTTCCACCCTTTTTTGACGACCATGTTCACCTTGACGCCGAGCCCCGCCGCCCGGGCGGCTTCGATGCCTTTCAACACCGGGGTGACGCCGACGCCGATGCCGTTCATTTTTCGGAAAATGTCATCATCCAACGCATCCAAGCTGACGTTGACGCGCTTCAACCCGGCTTCTTTCAGCCGCTGCGCCCATTTCACTAAATGGACGCCATTGGTCGTCAAGCCGATATCGCGCAGGCCGGGAATCGCAGACAGCCGCGCAACAAGCGCGTCCAAATCGCGCCTTAAGAGCGGCTCGCCCCCTGTCAGGCGGATTTTTTCGACGCCCAGCTCGACAAAGCATTCCGATAGAAGCGCCATTTCCTCGACCGTCAACAGCTCGCCTTCCGCCAAAAAGCGAAAATTCGGCCCGAACACTTCGGCCGGCATGCAATAGACGCAGCGAAAATTGCATTGGTCGATCACTGATAACCGCAAGTCGCGAAGCGGGCGGGCGAGGCGGTCGGTGATCTTCACCCGGTCGCGCTCTTCCATGTCGCTCCCTCCTTTCCCTTTCATGGGCCGCGTGATGTTCCAACGGCCTGCTCCTTATCGCTGCCAACGGCCTAGTTTCGCCGCACAGGACAACAAACTAAATGACAATCCAATGGTGACCGCCACCCATGCCCACGCCAACTCCATCCGCCCCGATTCCATGGCCATATAGACAGCGGTGGGGATCGTTTGCGTTTTTCCCGGAATATTCCCGGCAAACATGAGCGTTGCGCCAAACTCCCCCAGGCTGCGGGCAAACGACAGCACCGCCCCGGACAACAAGGCGTTTCTGGCCAGCGGCAGCGAAATATGCCAAAACACTTGGCGCTCATTCGCCCCATCGATGCGCGCCGCTCCTTCAACGGTTGGATCAACGGCTTCCAGACCCGCTTTGGCCGCCTGGTACATGAGCGGAAACGACACAACAACCGCCGCCATCACCGCCGCGCCGGGTGTAAACAGCACCGTTGTGTGAAACCACGTTTCCATCAACTGTCCGATCGGGCTATGCCGCCCAAACAGCACAACAAGCAAAAAACCGACAACCGACGGCGGCAGCACGAGCGGCAACATAAACACCGTCTCCACGATCGTCTTCCCACGAAACCGGCGGCGCGCCATCCACCTCGCCGCCGCTGTTCCAAGGATTGCGACGATCACTCCGGCAAGAAGCGATACGTTTATCGATAACCATACCGGTGACCAAAACTCTTCCATCGACGAACCTCTCTCTGTTCCGTCTCCCTTTTACCATACGAAAACAAACAGTAGAATGCTATGATGCTACTCACATTGTAACATAGAAAAAGGAAAAACCAATTTAGAAAAAATTGTGACGCCTCGCACAAAAAAACAGTAACCGGTGATTTTTTTCACTCTCTCCCGCTGTGATGATTTTTACAATAGAAATAGCTGAATGAATGGAGGTGCTATCGATGGAAGCTGCAGTGAATGGATATTTTCCCCATTTACGTTCTTTGTTGCAATCGTCGAAAAAAGTGATTCCGTTGCGCAAGCACTCCTTTTTGTTCCAAGAAGGGATGCCGGCCAATGAATTGTATTTGATCCTCTCTGGCAAAGTGCAAGTAAGCAAAATTTGTCCGGACGGAAAAGAAATGTGCTTCCGCATTTGCGGAAGCGGGGAAATCGTTGGTGAATTGACGCTGTTTACGAACGATGCACACTACTTGTTGACGGCCAAGGTAATAGAGCCAGGCGAAGCGGCAGTCGTAAACAAAGAGGAACTGGAACAGCAGCTGCTTATCAATCCGACCCTTACTCTTGAATATATGCGCTGGATGAGCAAGCATGTCCGGCGGACACAGACGAAATTCCGCGATTTGATTATGAACGGAAAAAAAGGGGCGCTCTATTCGACGCTCATTCGCCTATGCAACAGCTATGGCGTCCCGCTTGAAGATGGAAGCATTTTGATCGACGTCGCATTGAAAAACCAAGATTTAGCCAACTTTTGCGGCACAACGCGCGAAAGCGTTAATCGGATGCTCAATGCATTAAAACAACAAGGGATCATCTCGACAAAACGGGGGAAAATTACGGTTCATGATTTAAACTATTTGAAAACGGAAATTCAATGCGAAGACTGTCCGCCGGATATTTGTTGCATTGAGTGAGCGGTGCACCGTAGTTAGGGGTCTGTCTGATCGTTCCCCTTCGATACACAGCAACGACCAAGCCATTTTGGCGCGCTGATTAGAAGAACGCCCGACCGACCGTTGTTCGCGGCCTGCCGGACGCTCTCTTTTTTTCGATTGTGATGCGAATCACTTCTTTTTCTTTTCACCGCCGTATAATAAGAGCTATAGGGCTTTAGGCGGCTATCTCCCGTTTAGGGAAATGGGGAAACATTAATGTCCGCTTGTTTCTGAGCCGTCGTCTTCGCCCGTTTCGGTCACTTTCAGCATGGCGACGGCTCCTTTTTGTGCATGGTTAAACTGATGAGTGACGATCGGGTATATTCCCGATTTGCGCCGTCATTTCAACGCGGACGTCATGCGGTCCGATCCGCTCCATTTTCAACGGCACCGGTGCTTGGTTCAATCCTTTATGCGCCGCTAACATGTTCGTAGCAGACTGTTGCGTAGTTGCCGCTGTTCCGTTTTTATTTTCCGCCTTTGCCTCTCCTCCTCCCCCGTTGCTGCATGCGGCCAAAAGCGATGCAACCAACGCAACTGACAACAACGTAGACACATTTCGTTTCACTGTTTTCTCCCCCTTCAGTTGATTTGATTTACACCTTCAGCGTACGCCATTTCTGCCTTTCCCCTAGTGATTTGTATCACCAAGGAGCGGCCATGTTTGAAGGGTTCGTGAAATAATGAGCAATAAATATTCGCAATGTAGCAACCGTAACGAATGTAGCCCTATTCACTAACGGAGAACGACCTTCCTCTTTGCGGATCGCCATTTTCCATCCTTTCGTTGAGCTTGTACCTCCGCAAACCAAAAAAGAGGCCAAAAGCATATGCTTTTGGCCTCTTTGGATCTGGCATCGGATTTTACGATGCGTATCGCTTCGCCGGTTCGCCGGCTTTTTTGCCAAATACGAGCCGGTTCAGCAAGAAGCAAATAAGGGTAAACAAACTAAGGAGCAGAAAACCGAGCACGTACGAACCTGTTGCATCTTTGATGATCCCCATGACAATCGGCGGAAAAAAGCCGCCAAGTCCGCCCCAGGCGCCGACAAGGCCGGTGACGGCGCCCGTTTCGGCTGGGAACAGCTGCGGCACGAGTTTGAACACCGCACCGTTGCCCAGCCCAGACATCACGGCCACAAACAAACAAGCCGCTGTCATCACCCAAATATTTTCCATTCCAAACGCGATCACCAACGCGCCGATTGTCATTCCAGCGTAGACGAACGTCAACACCCGTTCAGCTCCGATTTTATCGCCAAGATAGCCGCCGACTGGCCGCGCGAGCGTAGCGAGTACAGTAAACCCAGCCGCGCGCATCCCAGCATCCACTGGCGTCAACCCATACAAGTCAACGAGCAGCGACGGCAAGTAAATGCCGAAAGCGACAAACGCCCCGAACGTAACGAAGTAAAAGAGCGACAACGTCCACGTATGTTTATATTTCAATACCGACAGCGATTCACGCACCGTTTTTTGTTGTTTCGGCTTCGGCATATCCGGTGTGAAAAACCAAACGAGAACGAGCATGACGACAACCGGAATGATCATCCCCCAAAAAGCCCAAGGCACACCAAACGCTGCGGCAATCGATGGAACGGAAAACGCAGCAACCGCCGTGCCGAAGTTGCCCATCGCGTTAATCCCAAGCGCCGTCCCTTGCTTTTCCGGCGGAGTCAAGCGGGAAACGAACGTCACCGAAATGGCGAACGACGTTCCGGCCATGCCGATGAAAAACGCCCAAAACAGAAGCATCGCATACGAATCTGCAAACCCTGCGCCAACAAGCGGAATGACAAGAAACAAGAGCAGCAGCGAAAACAGCCTGCGCCCGCCGATCCGGTCCGTCCAAATGCCAAGCGGCAAACGCATGATCGAGCCAAGCAGCACCGGAATGGCGACCAAAATGCTTTTTTGCGTCGATGTCAGCCCGTACATTTGCTGAAACGTACTCGCAAGCGGCGAAAACACGGCCCACACGGCGAATGAAAACATCATGGCGAACGTCGTAATCGGCAGCAGCGCCTTTTGTTTATTCATGAAAAGCCCCTCCCAAACTTTCAAAATTTGTGACGTTGTTTGTACTTCCATCATACGCAGGAGAAGGAAACGGATTTGTGAGGTTGATCACATTCTTGCCTGTTGTCACCATTTTGCCACAAGCGTTGTCACGGTTTTGTCACATCCAAAAAAAGAAAAAGCCCGTCCCCAAAAGGAACGGACACGATTTGGCAGAACGTTTTTCACATACGAACGATAAGAAACGCTGTTGGACGCGCACATCTCTTCCGCCCCGTCTGCGGCAAACAACTTGTTTTCTCACCCGCTCGCCCGTATCTCCTGCCTCATAAACAACCAATACGCGATCGCAAAGCAGATGAGAGTGGCGGCAATGAGCGCGGTCGCCTGCGGCCAAATGAGCAGCAAACTTTGCGAGAATGGCAAGGGGGCCGCAACAGCGCCGGCCGTTTGCTCCACCGTGACGATCCCTAGCGTTCGGACGTCCGGCGAAAGCAAGGCGGTTGTTGATTCATTGAACAAGTAGCTCGGCGACAATCTCATGAGACCAAGCACCAACTCTTGACGGCCGACCGCCTGCTCGACGGACGTAATGGCGTCAGACTGCAAAAACGATTTCGCAAACACTTCCACGATCATCGAGTAGAAAAGATTGAAAAACAGCCAAACGGCCATCGACGACAACGCGGATGTCGCCGCCTGGCGGAAGACGACGGAAAACAAAATGCCGAGATTCAGCCAAAAGGCGATATACACAAGACATAACAACAAAAAGCAGACCATGCGGGCAAACTCTTCGAAAGTAGGCGGAATCCCCAAGACCAAAATGCCCAACGCCATCACGAGCAGGCCGAGCGAAAGAAACAAAACAGCATTCAACAACAGCGCAGCGACAAACTTGCCGTTGATCACATAATCGCGCGGAATCGGCTGGGCCATGAGCCGGCTTAACGTCCCCCGATTCCGCTCCGAATTGATGGCGTCAAATCCAAGGGCGATGCCGAGCAGCGGCCCGAGAAAGCTGACAAACGTCAGAAACGAAGGCAACGTTCCGTCCGAGACGGTGAATAATTTTAGAAACAAGTAGGCGCCTTTCGCGATTTCCTTGGCCTCTTCCGAGGAATCCAACGCGTCCCGGATTGTCGTCATCGCCGTATACAGCGAGCCGAAGCAAGTAAGCAAGATGAGGGCGATTAAAATGATCATGCGCCAACTCGTCAAATAATCGGCCAGTTCTTTTTTGACAATGGCCGAAAAGGCGCTGTTTGCCCCTCTTGCTCGTTTCTTCTCATCAAGCGCACCCACCTTCAGCCGTTCGCTCCATCTTTTCACATATGAAAAAACATCGTTTGCCCATCGCTCTTCCTTACTGGCCTTCACGTACATCCCTCCCTTCAAAATAGCGGTGATAAATCTCATCAAGTCCAAAATCCCGCCGGCTGAGATGGAACAGCGAAGATCCTGATTCGATGATCGTCTGGCTGATGGCGGCGCTCACATCCGTTTGGCAATACACATCCCATCCATCTTCCGTTTGCTCCACTTTATTGACGCCCGGAATCGCCTCGATTTTGGACCGTAAGGAAGCGTCAAGCGGTGAAGCAGCCACATGGATGACATAGGCATCCTGCAAAAACAGCTGTTGCGCCAGGCGTTCGATATTCCCTTCGGCCAACAATCGGCCGCCCACGAACAAGCCGACTCGGTCGCAAATTTTCTGCACATGGTGCAATTGGTGCGAGGACAGCAGGACCGTGATGCCTTCATGGCGGCTCAAATCGCGGATCAGCCGAAGCAGCTCGCGCACTCCCTCAGGGTCGATGCCCAACGTCGGCTCATCCAAAATGATCACTTCCGGGCGCTTCATCAACACATCGGCCAAGCCGAGCCGCTGCCTCATTCCCCGCGAGTATTTCCCCGCTTTTTTATGGGCCGCATCGGTCAAATTCACCTTCTCGAGCAGCTCCCATGCCCGCTTTTCCGCCTCGGCGCGGGGAATGCCGTTTAACGCCGCCGTATACAGCAAGTTCTCCAAGCCTGTCATGTGATGGTAAAACCCGACATCATCCGGCAAGTACCCGACTTTCCGTTTAACGTCAATGGGATTTCGCACTGGATCGATCCCGCATACCCTAACCATGCCGGACGTCGGCTCGGTGAGCCCGAGCATCATCAAAATCGTCGTCGTCTTTCCGGCCCCGTTCGGGCCAAGAAGCCCAAAAATTTCCCCTTTTTGAATGGAAAGCGACAAATGGTCAACCGCCCGATGGTCGCCATACGTTTTGCACAAGTTGTCAAGCTCGATGACAGCGGGTGCTGCCATGCTTACCTCCTCCCGTATGTTTTGATTAAATAGTACAGCCCTCCGGCCACCCCTGCAATGATCAGCAGGGCGACAATCCCCCAAAGCGTTGACGTTTTGACAGAGACGCGGAACGCCGCCTCCGCCGATGTTTCCGCCGTTTGCGCCTGGAAGTTGACGACATAATCCCCGGCGATCGCTTCATCCGACGCTTTCACTTTCGCCTTGACTGTTTTGGAATCGCCCGGGTTCAGCTGGGCGATCGTGCTTTGATCGAATTCCACTTCCCAATTAGGCGGAGCGTCAGCCGTCATATTGATGTTCAAAAGCGGAGCGCTTCCGGTGTTTTTGACGACAAGATCGATCACCCGTTCATGCCCCGCCGTCACATCGGTGCTCAAATTTCCTGACGGCGTCGTCAGCTTGAGCTCATACGTGCCCGTAATAACCGCTTCTAACGTCAGCTCAGCCGACGTATCGCTCGTTTGCGCTTTGATCGGGATTTTGTACGTGCCCGCTTTCACATTTTCCGGCGGTTTGACCTCGACGGTAATGTCTCTTGATTCGTTCGGCTCGAGTTTCACCGACGTAACGGAATTGCCTTCCGATTTGAACGTGACTTGCCATCCTTTTTCGGCTGCCGAACTTAACGCGTAATTTTGCGTCTTGGCGGTTCGGTTTTTCAGCGTGACATCATACGTGAAGCTCGAATCCCCGTGCCCCTCGAGGTTCGTTTGTTCCGACGTCAGTTCCGTTTTAAACGATCCTTGTTCCGTCACGCGGACAAGCAGCGGCAATTTCGATGAACCACTGTCCCCTTTCGCGACGAGCCAAAAGCGGTAATCCCCCTTGTCGACATCCAGCGGCACGGTCACTTCCAACGTGACCTGTTCTTCTTTTCCGCCTCTTACGGACAGCTGCTCAATCGTTCTCCCCTCAGCGGTCATCGACGTCGACCATCCTTTCGGCAGACTGTCAAACGAGAACGTGACATTTTCAATCGCCGAGCCGTTGTTGATGACATTGACCGTATAGTCGATCGTTTCCCCGGGTGTCACCGAAAGCCCGGTGTATGGCGTGAAGAGAACAACACCGCTTGTCGCCGCTGCCGGGCGGATCGGAAGAAGAAGCGAAAAGAGAGTCAAGATCATGGCGAACATCATGATGATCCTGCTTTGCACGACATTCACTCCCTCCTTCTGTTTTCACTTCGTATACGCCAGAAATGGATCAATGGATTTGTTTTGCAGGAGAAAAATTCAGTTGTAGAATAGATGCAGAGCAACCATTCCAAGCATGCGTCGGGAGGTGGGCAAGATGGAAGACCGACGGGAAGACCTCGAACTGCTCGAGAAGATCGCCGAAGGCTCGCGCGCCGCCTTTGACCGTTTTTACGAAAAATACGCTCCGATGGTCTATCATATCGCTCTTCGGATCGTCGGCGACGAGGTGGAGGCGGAAGATGTCAGCCACGATGTGTTTCTCGAAATCTTGCAAAAACCGCATCAATTCGACCCGAAACGGGGAACCGTTCAAGCCTTTCTTGCCGTGAAAACGAAAAGCCGGTCGCTCGACCGCCTGCGCAAGAAACGGGATCTTTTAGTGAGCCGCCTTGAGGAAGCAGCTTTAACAGAAAAGGGGGCGGAATTTGATTTTCTCCGCCAACTGGAACAACAAGTCATCATAGACGCTTTAACCCATCTCCCCGAGGAGCAGCGGCAAGCGATCATTCACTTTTACTTTCATGGGGAAACACAGCGGGAAATCGCCGCCGCGATGAACAAACCGTTAGGCTCCGTCAAGTCGCTCATCCGCTACGGCTTGCGCAATTTGCG
Organism: Geobacillus sp. PLS 41; assembly: GCF_056494105.1. NCBI lineage: Bacteria > Bacillati > Bacillota > Bacilli > Caryophanales > Anoxybacillaceae > Geobacillus > Geobacillus sp. PLS 41. Next base: position 3,297,181 of record NZ_CM151395.1, read on the forward strand.
GAAACAAAAAGAGCTGTTCCACTGGATGGGGGCTGGCAGAGGTGAAGAACAGCATGAAGCATAGCCATATTTCGGAAGCAAAAATCGTGGACTGGCTGTTAGGCATGCTGCCAGAGCAAGAAAAAGAAGACGTGTCCAACCATCTAAAGCAGTGCCTTGAATGCCAACGCTTGCTTGAAGCGTGGAAAAACATCGGGCTTAAGGAGGAAGCCCAATATGAAGCACCTCCCCTTTCTCATAAAGAGCGAATTTGGGCCCAAGCAGAAGCGCAAAAACAAACGAAGCGGATGCGGCGCGGTCTCCGCATGGCAGGCGGGTGGATCGGTGCAGCTTTGGCCGTTTTCCTTTTCACCTTGCGCCTTTCCGCTCCCAGCGACGGACCAGCCGCTTCCCATGACCGATCGGATGAGCCATATCGATACCAGATTGTCAAACAACATACCGACATGCCAATCGAGCGAATCATCCATAATCCCAAAACGAAACAAATTCCGATTGAACCATCGGTGCTTTTTCAACAGATGGACGGCACGATTTGGCTCAATGACGATACGAAGGAAATGCTGATGGAAATTGAAGGGTTGCCGCCGTTTGCGACTCGCGATTATCAATTGTGGATCATTTACACCAACAACGAGGTCAAAGGGGAGCTGTTGACGATCCGCCACGGAGCAGCGCGCATTTTCATCTCCGGCGAGGATGTCAAACAGTTCAAGCAAATTAAAGCAAGCCTCGAACCAAAAGGAGGAAGCGCAGAACCGACCGGGCCGGAGACATTTACTGTCGATTTGGAGCATGAATGATCTTCAACATTGAACGCTCTCCCACCTACGCTTGAGCTTTGAGGTGGGAGATTCTTGGGAACACCCGCCCCACAGCAGGCTGTCCACCAAGCCATCCCCGTGCGTCCCACGGGTCTTTACCCCTTCTGTTCTGCGGAAGCAAGAGGAAGAATGACGGCCAATCCCGATTCATTCCCCACTTACGCTCACGCGTGGAAGTGGGGGATCTTCTCGGTTCAGGATGATAAAAACGGGGAAGGGCGTCTGCTCCTTCCCCGTGTGTTTTGAACACACATCCAACATCCGCCGCATGCGCCCGGACAACCGTCTCACGAACGCCGCAGCGCCGTCATTTTAAGCAGCCGTTTTTCCCCGCCCTCTTACCGTTGGCTTTGCTCTTTTGTCCGCAGGGCCTTTGGAATGTAAACACAATACGGCTCGCTTTCCAAATAGTCTCCCGTCACCGCGTACGCCCGGGAGCGTGAGCCGCCGCACACATATCGGAACTCGCAGACGCCGCATTTTCCTTTGTATTTGTCCGGATTGCGCAAGTCTTGGAAAATCGGAGAATGACGGTAAATGTCCGCCAGCGGCGTTTCTCGGACGTTCCCTGCCTTCACCGGCAGCAGCCCGCTCGGGTAGACGTCGCCGATATGGGAGATAAAAACAAAGCCGTTGCCGTCATTCACCCCTTTGGGCGCGCGGCCGAGCCCGTCGACTTGCCCGGTTAAGCCTTTGTTCAACACATCTTCGTAGCGGATGCCGCCTTTTGCCGTTTTTCCTTCACGCATTTTCGCCTGCAGCACGACGCGGCGGTAATGCTGGCCGGCCGTCGTTTTGATGTCAAACGGAACGCGCTTGCTCGTTTCGTACAGCCAGCGGAACACCCGCTCATGCTCGACGGGGGAAATCATGTCCTCCTCCTTCCCCCTGCCTGTCGGCACAAGGAAAAAGACGCTCCACAGGACGCATTTCAGCTTCTCCACCAGCGCCGCCATCTCGTCAAGCACATGAACGTTGTATCGCGAAATGACGGTGTTGATTTGCACAGGGATATCGAGCTCATGCAAGTAGTGAATCGCACGGATCGTCAACTCAAACGAGCCGCTCACGCCGCGGAAATGGTCGTGAATCTCGGCGTTCGGCCCGTCAAGGCTGAACGCCCAGCGCGACAAGCCGACTTCTTTCGCTTTGCGGATCGCTTCTTTCGTCACGTTCGGCGTCGCGCTCGGCGTCATCGACACGCGCAACCCTTTATCGATCGCATATTTCGCTAAATCGTACACATCCGGACGCATGAGCGGATCGCCGCCCGTAAAGACGAGCATCGGCTGATCCATCTCGTAAATCTCATCGATCAGTTTTTTCCCTTCCTCAAACGTCAACTCGCGCGGATCGCGATGGTATTGCGCTTCAGCGCGGCAATGAAGGCACTTGAGTTGGCACGCCCGCGTCAACTCCCAAATGACAATAAACGGGTTTTCATTGAAATCACGCATCATGCTCCCTCCTTGGCCTCCATTGTACCGCAACATTCAGGTGCGTTATGTGATATCGATCACATCCGCAGCGAGGCCACAACAGATGGCGATCGTGCCATGAGCGAAGATGACAGCCGTTTAAACAGGCGGTATAACATTTAAGTAAAAACGAGTGGAGATGAGACGATGCCAGACGGGGTCTCGTACCACGCCAAAGACATTTCACGAAGTCGCGAAACGAACGGGGCTGACCGTCCTCGAAGTGGCGGACTTGGCGAAGGAAATCAACCTCCAGTCCAATAACGTAAAAGAGCCGAAGTCGTGCGGTTCTTTTTCGCCCTATTGCCGTTTCATAAAATTCAGGTCATCATCAAAAGGTGCACTTGACCTTTTATTGACAGTTATTGTACAGGCGAAATCATTTTTCACTTGCGTATCATGAACGTCTTTGTGCATCAAGTGCATTTTGTGGTGAAAAGCCGGGAAAAGAACCATTTCGCGGTCAAGGATGGCTCTTCTGAATTGAAAAAAGTGTATGCGGTGTCTGCTTCGGCCACCATCCCCCCTTCACCGGTACTCTTCCTCCGTATTGACATTGCGCCAGACGTCACTATCTGCGGCAAGTTGCTCGGCGTCCACCCAACGGACGCGGGCGCGGTCAAGGAGCGAGATCATCCGCCGTTCGCCGGCGTCAAGCAGCTCGGCGATCACGGAGCGAAGCCGACGGTGGTATAAGGCGACCAATGGTTCGGGACGGACGCCATGGAGCGGGACGATGGCGTCAAACATCGGATCGATATAGGAAGCAAGCCGCTCTGTCACTTCCCGCCGCATGTACGGCATGTCGCACGGCAAGACGAACACCCAATCCGCTCGGCTCTGTTCCATAACGGTGTAAAGGCCGGCCAGCGGCCCACAGCCGCGGCAGCGCTCGACATCGAGCAGCACCGGGATATCCGTTTGGCGGCGGAATTCATCGACAAGCGACGGGTGGCTGACGATATACAATTCATCCGCGATCGGATCGAGCGCCGCGACCGACCAAGTGAAAAACGGGGCGCCTTCGTGCAGCGCAAACGCCTTCGGCCGCCCGAACCGGCGCGACTGGCCGCCGGCGAGCACCGCTCCGGCAATCGTTTGTTTCATCATGCTTCCCCTTTCCGGACATCCATCGTTTGTTTTTACCGTACCATACCAACCGGCGAAAAAAAGATTTCCGCCTGCAGACGGAAATCCCAATGGAGCGGATGATTTATTTTTTGCCGATGGCCACCCGCCATACGTCCGGCCCTTCCTCTAAGTACTCCCATGTAAACTGATCCGGACGCTCCATCATGAATTGGTATTGCAGCGGACGCGGGTCATGGTCATTCGTCAGCTCCATCACTTCCCCCGGCTTCAAACTGTCAAACAGCCGAAAAATTGCCGGATGGCGGTCGCGCGGCGGATAGTCCGGGGCGTGGATTTTGGCAGCAAATTGGTTCATAACATTGGCCTCCTTTGTAGTATAATGAATTATATACTTTATCATAACCGCTTGAGCCTTGGGCGGTAGTGACGAGCGTCACAGCCCGAAGGTGAACATGTTCAATCCCCATGAAAGGAGAAATGGCGGTTGGAAGAGCTTGTTGGCTTTTGCGCGCAATGCGGCAAGCCGATCCATTGTCTGCATGGGTTCTTAAATGGCGTCGTCAGCCGAGAAACAGAGACGTTGTACTGCTTTCCGTGCCATGACAAGCAAAAGGAAATGGAACACACCACGCCGGACAAATGCCACAAGTGATTGAAAACGCTCACAAACGAAGGGAGCTGACCCAAAAATCCGCTAAAAAGCGGACTTTTGGAGCCAGCTCTTTCTTTATTAAGTAAGCCGTGTATTGATCATGAACGATTCCGAATCAAACCCTTTTATTTATAAGGAAATTCAATTTTCGTCAAAACAATGTCGCTGCCGGGATTAACATGACCGTACGGGCTAAAACGCACTCCTTTTCCTGGACGGATACAAAGCGACAATGACACAAAACGTTATTTTCAAATTTCTACGAATCATTTATAATATGAATGGGGAACGATTGTCCTCATTTGTTCTGCGCTACAATCCCATCCCTTTCCTCAACCACTTACTCTACACGCTCGTTTCCCCAGTCCTCAAAAGAAAGGAGCGATTCATCATCACTCGCTTTTCCAGGGCTGCTATATATCTTATTAGAAGGGAGGATTTTCCTTGGAAGAGATATTGAAACAAATTTTGGACAAGCTCCAAATGATCGAACATGAAGTAAGCGACGTCAAAACAAACATGGCAACGAAACAGGAGCTCGAAGAAGTGAAGCAAAACTTCACAACAGAGCTTGAGGATATTAAAGCCAACATGGCAACGAAACAAGAACTTGAAGAAGTGAAGCATAGTTTCACAAAAGAGTTCGAAGATATTAGAACCAACATGGCCACTAAACAAGAACTCGAAGAAGTGAAGCATAGTTTCACAAAAGAGATCGAAGACATTAAAGCCAACATGGCCACCAAGCAGGAGCTTGAAGACATCAAAGCCAACATGGCTACCAAACAAGAACTTGAAGACATCAAAGCCAACATGGCTACCAAACAAGAACTTGAAGACATCAAAGCCAACATGGCTACCAAACAAGAACTTGAAGACATCAAAGCCAACATGGCTACCAAGCAAGAACTTGAAGACATCAAAGCCAACATGGCTACCAAACAGGAGCTTGAGGACGTAAAGAACAACCTAATGAAAGAATTAGATCATGTCAAAGCCAATATGGTCACGAAGCAAGAGTTTGTTTTCGTCCAACAAGCAGTGCTTGAAACAAATGAAATCGTTAAGAAAATAGAACAAAACATGGAAAAGCACGAACGGATTTTAGATCTTCTTTCTAGGCGTTCGATTGAACAAGAAGCGGCAATTTCCAGCATTCGTCTTATTAAGGCACCATAAGCAAGGAGAGAGCATCCCTCCCTACCTTTCTTAGGTGTGGCCGCCTTTTATAGTAAGGAAGAAACGTCTCCATCGGAATGCGCTTGGCGATTTCGTAAACTACATGAGCCATATGATCCAATGGAATGATATCGCTTGGCAACGTGAGGTGATCCACGGTACACTCTTCAAAAATATGATGATGTGTCATAAAAGAATCGCTCCTTTTTCGGTGATAGTGGTTTATGGTGACTCTATTCTGCCAGAAAACGAACGATTCTCTTCTATATTTCGTGTAAAAACGGGCTAATCCCAAAACGCATTCGCGTTTTGGGTCAGCCCGTTTTTGTTATTCTTCCTCCGCCAAATTCGCCACCGGCAGCTCTTCCCCCTTCGCCGTGCGTTGGTTTGCGCAAATGGAACATCGCTTTGATGGCAAAGACAAGCAAGGCGGCGACGCCGATCAAAAAGATCGTATCCGGAACAAAGCGGACAAGCAGCAAGTTTTGGACGATATCTTGTTGTAAGAACGAAGGTGAACGCGACGCCCAATAGCCATTGACAAACGCTTCCTTAATTTGCAAAATCCCGACCGGAAGCAGCGTGATGGCGATCATGCCGACCAATCCAATGTTTAACATCCAGCATGAGAACTTCAGCCATTTGTCATTCCACGCCTCTGGTTTGACAATGTTGCGCAGCGAGTAAAGGAGCACGGCGATCGCAAACATGCCATACACGCCCATCATCGCTCCGTGGCCGTGAGCCGGCGTTAAGAATTGCCCGTGTTCAAAGTAGCTGACCGCCGGCAAGTTGATCAGAAAGCCGAGCACCCCTGCGCCGACCAAGTTCCAGATCGCTGTGGAGATCAAGAACCAGAATGTGGCCTTATACGGGAAGTTGACCCCGCCGTCGCGCATCATTTTATATTGTTCGTACGCTTCTAAAATAAGGAGCGTAAGCGGAATGACCTCGAGCGCCGAGAACACCGCGCCAAGAGCGATCCATACTTCCGGCGAACCGTTGTAATAATAGTGGTGGCCGATGCCGATCACACCGCTGCCCAATAAAATCGTAAATTGGAAGTAGAGCGCTCTGACCGTCGATTTTTTCGTCACCAATCTCATTTGTACGAGCAAGAACCCGATGACGACAACAGCAAACACCTCGAAAATGCCTTCCACCCATAAGTGGATGATCCACCAGCGCCAGAAGTCAGCCATCGTAAAGTTCGTATCCGGCTCGATAAAGAACGCGAAGATGTAAAAGAACGGAACGGCGATGGCCGAATAAAACAGCAAGTGGATGAGCCCGCCTTTGTCGCTTTCTTGCTTCAGCCCGCGTTTGACGCCGCGGAAGACGATGACCAGCCAAAGCAGCATGCCCACGACTAAAATGATTTGCCAAACGCGGCCTAGCTCAATGTATTCCCAACCTTGGTGGCCAAACAGGAACCATTCGTTTCCTAAATAGCCGTTGACGCCGAGCCATTGGCCGATCATGCTGCCGCCGACAAGGACGACAAGCGCCCAGAAGAGCAAATCAACAAGCAACCCTTGCTTTTTCGGTTCTTGCCCACCGACAAGCGGGGCGATGAAAATCCCCATGCCAAGCCATGCGGTCGCAATCCAGAAAATCGCCAGCTGCAAATGATACCCTTTGGCGATGTTAAACGGCAATAGGTCATGGATCCATTTGATGCCAAAGAAGCTGTCTGGTTCTGTATAGTAGTGGGCGAGCAGCGCCCCGAACATCGTTTGGACGAAAAAGAGCGCCGATACAACGACGAAATATTTGCCCGCTTTCACTTGCGACGGAGTCAGCGGCTGCCGCCGCAAATCGATGACTGGAAACTTCCCTTCTGCATACGCTTCTTGCATGCTTAACTGATAGCGGTGGAACACATACAAAATGATCCCGATGAACAAAATCAAAATCGTGACGCTCGCGCCGCTCCACCATACCGCGGAAAACGACATCGTATTGCCGGCGTCCTCATAGTACGGCCAGTTGTTCGTATAGGTGATGTGGTCGCCAAGTCTTGGCGTGCTTGACAGCCAAGCGGTCCAGAAGAAAAAGTCGGCAATTTGCTTGATTTGGTCGCCGTCCGCGACCCAAGCACGGCCTGATTTTGGCATGTCGCTTTCTTTGATCAATCCTTTTTTCAATCCCCAACCATCGCCATTGGTGAACACGTCGCGGTAATAGTCGCGCACTTTTTCCAACCCGTATACTTGCGCATCTGTCAGGACGAGAACATCCGTAACCGGGTTGTAGCGATTTTTTCGCATTTCCTTGATGACTTGTTCGCGGATGATCGTTTTCTCATCGGCGGTTAAATCGGCAAACGGTTTGTGATACCGCTCTTTTGCTTTGTAATCTTGCATGCCTTCCGTATAAATTTTCAACGCTTCCGCCGTATAGTCCGGCCCCATATACGACCCATGCCCAAGCACGGTTCCGTAATCCATCAGCCCGTATTTTTGGAAGACGGCCTGCCCGCCGATGATCGTTTCTTTCGTCATCAACACTTGGCCGTCTTCACTGCGCACTTCCTTCGGCCTCGGCGCCATTTCTTTAAAAATCCAATATCCGCCGACAAGCAGGACGGTAAAGCTGATCACAATAGTGAAAATGAGAATCGATTTGAGAAAACTGTTGGTCGTTTGCCGCCCCGGCCGCATGTTGGGGCGAACGGATCGATGAACTTCCATATGAGCCAACCTCCTTCTCGTTTGTTCGCCCCCATTGTAGCGCGCTGATCGTTCGGCGGTTTGTGAGCCGGGGCAAATGTCCGTTATGATTTATATCACAGCTTTATGGCGTGAGAATGTATACAATGAAGGCAGAAAAGGCCAAACGGCGCGGATGTTCAAAAAGAGAAAAGCATCGATGCTCTGTTGACAGCCGCCACACTTTTGTCACATTTCCAAAGGAGAGAACGCCATGGCGAACCATTGGATGAAAGACCGCTTAAAAGCTGTTCCGTTGTTTCGTGAACTGTCCGATTACGAGCTTGATTCGCTGGTTGCCATTTCCCACGTGCGCGTTTACAAGCCGCGGACGTTTGTCTTTATGCAAGGCGACCCGCTCGAGCGAGTCTATTTCATTCATTCCGGCACGGTAAAAATTTATAAAACGGACTTCAGCGGGAAAGAACAAATCGTTTCGATTTTGCAGACGGGAGAAATGTTTCCGCATGCCGGCTTTTTCTTAAAAGGCACCTATCCGGCCCACGCCGAAGTGGTCGAGGAAGCGACATTGATCGCGATCCCGATCCACGATTTCGAACAAGTGCTGATGGCGAGCCCTGAACTTTGCATAAAACTGTTTCGCGTCATGGGCGAAAAAATCGTTGATTTGCAAAACCGGCTCGAAGCGCAAGTGCTCCATAATACGTACGAACAAATCGTGTTGCTTTTGTTGCGGCTGACGCGCACGAACGCCGTCAAACAAGGGAAGTGGCACCGCCTCACCGCCCATGTGACAAACCGCGAGCTGGCCAACATGATCGGCACCGCCCGGGAAACGGTGAGCCGCACGTTGAGCCAACTGAAACGGAAAGGGCTGATTGACGTCGACGAACACGGCTTTTATTTGATTGACCGCGAAGGGCTCGAACAAGAAATCTTTTTCTAACTCCTTTTTCCCCATCGTCCGGCACCGGTCGGGATGCGCAATGGAGCTGATGGGGTTTCCTTTCAAACATTTCGGCAAGCCCATCTTTCTGGAACATGCTATTCCGCCCTTTCAAACGAAAACGAAACCTTTTTTCCAAAGTGGAATATGTCATGTTTCGGCCGAAAGATGTGAGCTATATCACAACATTCCACAGTGAAAATGATTATCATGATAGTCAAAAAGGAGGGAAAGCGCATGGGTGTGACGATTGAACTCGATGTACGCGAAGATTTGCGGCAAAAGCGGGAACCGTTTGAAAAAATTATGAACGCCATCAAGCCGCTGCAGCCGGGCGATACGTTCATTTTACACGCCCCGTTCAAGCCGTTGCCGTTGTTTCCAATTATGAAAGCAAAAGGATTTGCGTACGAAGTGGAACAAATCGAAAAAAAACATTGGAAAGTAACGTTTGTGAAGCAGGGGGGATGACCGATGATCCTCGATAACCGCGGACTCGAGCCGCCGCAGCCGATGATGCGGACGCTAGCCGCCCTCGCCAAACTCAACCAAGGCGAAACGTTGACGATCATCAACGACCGCCGCCCGATGTTTTTGTACGAGCAGCTTGACGAGCTTGGCTACCGGCACGAGACGGTCGCACGTGAAGACGGCAGTTTTGAAATCCGCATTACGAAAGGATGAGCAACGTGTTTCCTACTCGCACGGGGACGGAAACAGACGTCCGTCTTCCGTTCTCGTTTATCATGTTCGCCGTGTTGGCGTTCGCCGCGTCGCAGCTTATGTTGCTTGGAGCGATTCCCTCACTTAGCAGCGGCGCGTTCCGGCTGCCGTTCGTGTGGGCGGCGGCCCACCTGGCGTTGCTTGGCTTTGCATTGATGACGGCCATGGGGGCGATGTACCAGCTCGTTCCGGTCGCCTTTTTGACGCCGATTTGGAGCGAGCGGCTCGGTTTTTGGCAGTTTGCGATCACCGCTCTCGGCATCGTCGCCTTTGCCGCCAGTTTAGCGTTTACGCCAAACCAGGCGTTTCTCCCTGGCTTGCTTCTGCTGTTCGGCATCGTGCTGTTTGTCTGGCAAATGGCGATGACATTAAAACAACAAAAAAACAAAACGATCATGACGCTGTTTGTCGCGACTTCCTTGTTGTTTTTGCTGCTGACGGGCGCCGCCGGAGGGCTGCTTGCCTTTCACTTTTTCGCCGCCACAGGCGCCAACAGTCATGAAACGGTGTTCGGCTTGCATGTGCTGTTCGGGCTGTGCGGCTGGTTCACACTGCTCATCATAGGCTTTTCGTACAAAATGGCGCCGATGTTCTCGCTCGCCCACGGCTTTTCGCTGCGGCCGGCGCGTTACGTCTATGCGCTGTACATCAGCGGGATTGCTGTGGCGTTCGCCAGCTTATTCTTGCGAAGCCACGCATGGCTTGCAGCCGGTGCAGCCTTGCTCATGAGCGGATTCGTTGTTTTCGCCTGGCATATCCGCGCCATTTTGCAAAAGCGGATGAAAAAAACGCTTGACCGCCCGTTCCGCTTTTCGCTTTCGGCCATCGTCATCGGCCTTGTGCTGCACGTTGCCGCCTTTGTCGCCATCGTCGTCGGCAGCGGACGGCTGCTTGGCATCATTGTTTATCTATTCATTGTCGGCTGGATTCTCTTCAGCATCGTCGGCTATTTGTTCAAAATCGTGCCGTTTTTATGGTGGACGCATCGCTACAGCGAAAAAGTCGGCCAACAAAACGTGCCGACGTTAAAACAAATGATGAATGAGCGAGCCGTCACCGTCCAATGCCGCCTATGGCTCATCGCCCTCGCGCTGGCGGCCGTTGCGCTTGCTGTCGCGAGCGTGCCGCTGTTCGCCATCACTCAAGTGCTGTTGGCTGGATTAAGCGTTGCCTTTGCCGGAACGATTTTAACGGTCTTCCGAAAATAAGCGAATGAGGAGGAAAAGAACGATGGATGTCCGCGAACTTGCCATTCAACAGCTGAAAACGGTCCTTGATCCGGAGCTCGGCATTAACGTCGTCGATTTAGGGTTGATTTATGACTTAAAAATCGAAGATGGGCATATCAATGTCCTGATGACGCTCACGACCCCCGGCTGCCCGCTTCACGACTCGATCGCCGGCGGCGTCAAACGGGCGCTTGAGCACATTGACGGCATCCGTGACGTGCGCGTCCAAGTGACATGGAACCCGCCATGGACGCCGGAGCGAATGAGCGAAGAAGCGCTCCGGCAGCTTGGGCATTTTTCTTGAAACACTCCACTTTTTCCATCCCCTTTTCGCCGTTCGCCCGTGTTGGGCGGGCGGTTGTTTCATTGTTCTGCAACTGCTGAACACTCCCCGCCCTTTATTTTTGTATCATATAGAAAAAACGAGAGCCATCGCTTGGCTATTTAAAGGAAAAACGAATCGAGGCCGCGAATCATATACCAAGAGGTGAGAGCGATGTTTGCCAAAATCGACGAGCTGAAACAACGGTTGGATGCGTTGCGCCCTTTGCCTCCAGGGTTGGTGAAAAACTTGCGGGAATCATTTCGGATCGAATGGACGTACCATTCGAACGCCATCGAAGGCAATACGTTAACCTTGCTGGAAACAAAGCTAGTCATAGAAGAAGGGATTACCATTGGCGGGAAACGGCTTAAGGAACATTTGGAAGCTATTAACCATGCGGAGGCGATTGACTTTATTGAAGAGTTAGTCGCAAACAAAGAACATTTGACTGAGCACGTGTTGAAACAGGTCCATTATTTAGTATTAAAGAGCATTGACAATGAAAATGCCGGGAAATATCGAACATACAATGTGCGCATTTCCGGCAGCTCGTACACCCCCCCTCACTTTTTGCATATACAAGATGAAATGAATCGATTGTTTTCTTGGTATGAAACGAATCAACATGCTCTTCATCCAATCGAACTGGCGGCTCGTTTCCATTTTCAGCTCGTATACATTCATCCATTTGCTGACGGAAACGGACGAACCGCCCGCTTAATGATGAATTTCATTTTAATGCAGCATGGCTATCCGCCCGCTATTGTGAAAGCAAACCCGGAACAGCGCCGGAAGTATTACGAAGCGTTGGAAAAAGCGAGCGTCAAAGGTGAGGTCACTCCGTTCATTCAACTGATCGCCGCATGTGTCGAAGAAAGCTTGCGCCATTACTTGTACGCTTTAGGGATGGAGGATTAACAACAGAGCGCAAACAAAACGACACGGAACAACGGGCATTTCCGTGTCGTTTGTTTTTCTCCTCCATGAGACCCGCCTCCGGTTGGCGTTTGATCGGCTATTCAAGCAACACGTTCCACAACCATGCCATCAAAGGAACGATGACAAAAAAGGCGAAGGCGATGTATCCGACATATCGAATCCACCGGGGAAATCCTCGCCAATCGAGGGCTTCCCGCTTCATCGCCCCTCCCGCGGCGATCCGATCCAACTCTTCGGCCGGCGAAAACACCCGGTCATCCATCCGTTGAATCTCTTCTGTCCGTTGCGTTTCATGCCTCTCTTCTTTTCGAGATCCCTTCATGACGCCCCTCTTCCCCACGATTTTCATGAACAGACCAAAACGATGGTTCCATCCAACAGCCGCTATCCCCAAACATTCAACCTAATCAGCTGTGATGTTTTCCTCTTCATTATACCGTCTCTCATCGTCAGAAAGCACCCATATTTTCCACGCATTTCATGAGAGAGGACAAATGCACTTCTTCTAAGTGGGACGATGTATCTCGCTGCCCGCAGCCCCGTCTCATTCCTTCACCCGCAATAGGCGCATGCTGTTGAGTGTCACTAGCAGCGTCGCGCCCATATCGGCGAACACCGCGAGCCAAAGGGTGAGCCAGCCCGGGACGGCGGCCACGAGTGCCAGCACTTTAAGCCCTAAGGCGACGGCGATGTTTTGCCGGATGACGGCAAGCGTTCGGCGCCCAAGGTGGACGGTGTACGGCAGCTGGCGCAAATCGTCGGCCATGAGCACAACATCGGCTGTTTCCAAGGCGGCATCCGTCCCCGCCCCGCCCATCGCCACACCGATATCGGCCGCGGCCAAGGCAGGGGCGTCATTCACCCCGTCGCCGACCATGGCGGTCATGCCGCAACGTTCTTTCAGCTCGCGGATCGCCGCCAGCTTCTGTTCCGGAAGGAGCTCGGCGCGAATATCGGATACGCCCGCTTGACGGCCGATGGCCTGTGCGGTTTGCTCGTGGTCGCCCGTCACCATCACCACTTCCGCCACCCCAAGGCGCCGCAGCGCGGCGACCGTTTCCGGGGCGGACGGCCGCAGTTGATCGGCCGCGGCGACAAGCCCCAACAGCCGATCGGCCGTGCCGACGGCCATCACGGTTTTTCCTTCGTCCCGAAAGGCAGAGATTTGCTTTTCCGCTTCATCGGGCAACTTCCCGATCCAACTGGTGAACAAAGCGGGGCTGCCGATATAGTACGTGTTCCCCGCAATCACCGCCTTCACTCCTTGGCCGGTGAGCGATTGAAACTCCTCGACGGCCACATCAAGAAACGGTGCTCCCTCTTCTTCCGCTTTGCGGACGATGGCAGAAGCCAAAGGGTGCTGCGACCGTTTTTCGATGGCGGCGGCGATGGCCAACAGCTGCTCACGTGTTCCTTCATACACGACGACATCGGTCACGGCTGGTTTCCCTTTCGTCAACGTCCCGGTTTTATCAAAGGCAACGGCACGCAGCCGGCCGATTTGTTCGAGATGCACGCCGCCTTTGATGAGCACGCCGCGCCGAGCCGCGTTTCCGATGGCCGTCACAATCGCCACCGGGGTGGAGATGACGAGCGCGCACGGGCAGCCGATGACAAGAACGGCAAGACCGCGGTAAATCCAATCAAGCCACTCCCCGCCCATCACGAGCGGCGGAACGATGGCGATCAGAAGCGCGGTCACGATAATAAACGGCGTATAATAGCGAGCAAACCGGTCGACGAACGCTTGCGACGGCGCCCGCTCCGCTTGCGCCTCTTCTACAAGATCAATCATTTTCGCCAATGTCGTTTCATCCGCCCGCTTTGTCACTTCAACTTCGAGGAATCCTTCTCCATTCAGCGTCCCGGCAAACACTGCATCCCCCACTGCTTTTTCCACCGGCAGACTTTCGCCGGTGATCGCCGCTTCATTCACTGTGGAGGCGCCGCTTATGACAATGCCGTCCAAAGCGATTTTTCCACCCGGCTTGACGATCATGACATCCCCGACGCGAACGTCTTCGACCGGAACGGTCACCTCCTCCGCACCGCGCCGAATCGTCGCTGCAGCGGGCGCCATCTCCATCAACGAGGCGATCGACCGCCGTGCTCGATCCATCGAGTAGCTCTCGAGCGCTTCGCTGATGGCAAATAAAATGACAACGACTGCTCCCTCTTGCCATTCGCCGATCGCCGCCGCACCGAGAATAGCGATCGTCATTAATGTTTTCATATCAAACTGCCAGCGGGCCAGATTCCGGAGCCCCGTCCAGAACAGGGAGTAGCCGCCGATCACGATCGCCGCCAAATACATCGCAATCGCCAGCATCCCCTTGTCCGCCGCATCGGCCGCAATGCCAATCAGAAGCAATACAGCAGAGACAAGGACGTTCCTGTTCTCTTTCTTCTTCCAAAACGGCTCCCGCCGGATGGTGCGCTCGCGTTCTTCACGAATTTTCAGGCGTTCAAACGCTCCCGCTTGTTCAAGCTCATCAATCGTCGCCTCGCCCCAAACGGTGAGCTTGGCGGCGCCGAAATTCACTTTCGCCTCTTTCACGCCGGGCAAGGATTTCACGTTTTGCTCAAACTTAGCTGCGCAGTTTGTGCACGTCAGTCCTTGCACGCGGTATGTTTTGGCCTCGAGCCGATCTAATGTTTGTTCATTCCCCACGGCCGTCCCCCTCTTTCCGATGGGCGAGCGCGACAAGCAGCAGCTCGCGAATATGGTCGTCATCCAGTGAATAAAAGGCGAGTTTTCCCTCTTTCCGATATTTCACGATGCCTTGTTTGTACAAGATGCGCAAATGATGCGATGTCGTCGCCACCGTCGCACCAATGACGTTCGCTAGGTCACAGACGCACAACTCCTCTTCACCGCAAAGCGCATACACGATCTTCGCCCGATTTTCGTCGGCAAGCGCCTTGAAAAACGGCACGATCGCGGCAATGTTTTCATCACGAAGCCGCCGCTGAACCCGCTCGACCTTCTCTTCGTCATAACAGTAAACGTCGCACACATCATGACGGTGCATTCCTTCTCGCTCCTTGTCAATATTCAAATATTCGTTTGAATATAGAATAGCATATCTCCCCCTTATATTCAAATATTCATTTGAATAAAAAATGTGTTCAAACGAAAAATCCGCCTTTTTTGTTTTTAAAAGGCGGATTCCCTCTTGTGAAGCACGCTTTAGCTGACCACAAACATGTTCGTTTCCTCATTGCCGATTTTGCTTACACATGCTCGCGAAACCAGCGCACCGTCTCCAAAAACGCTTCACGCGTCACTTTATGGCCGGCGTGCGGGTCAGCGATGAATTGCAGCCGGTCTTCGTTTCCTTCATAAAGTGGTTTAATTTGCTTGTAAAACTCATATGTATAAGCATACGGGACGACTTGGTCGGCTTTCCCGTGCCAGATGAACAGCGGCCGGCCGTCGAGTTTTTCCGGCTGCTTGGATAAATCGTAGCGGGCGAGCTTTTCTTTTTCGAGCGCAAGCAGCGTCGGCGGCAGCGGAATGTCGATTTGGCGCCGCTTTCCTTCTTCAATCATCTCATCAAAAAAGGCGCTGTAGTTCGGGCAGCCCATGAGCGCCACCGCCGCCCTCACCCACGGATAGACGGCGAGCGCGCCGAACGTGACGATTCCGCCCATCGATGTCCCAGCGAGCCCAATCCGTTCTCGGTCAGCCAGCCCGCGGCTTACAAGGTCGTTTTTCATCTCCTCGATTTCGGTGATCGTGCGCACAACAATGTCCCAAAACGACAGCTGCAATTTCCGTTCGCTCAAGCCTTCGTCCCGTTCACCGTGAAACAGCGCGTCGGGAAGCACAGCGCGGTAGCCCGCCTCGGCGAGCAAGTAGCCGAAATGCAAATTATGTTCTTTGGCGCTCGTAAAGCCGTGGATAAAGAAAATCAGCGGCAGCCGTTCGTCCCGCTTTTCCGGCTTGACAACGTGAAGAACCGGCACGCCGGCCAACTGTTCCTGTTCAATGATCACCATGGTTGCACAAACCCCTTTTCTTTTTCCATCGCTGTATAGTTTACCATATGGACAGCGATTTTGGAAAAGAGTTACACTATGTAGTGTAAAGAATAACGAGGGCAAAGGAGTCGGACATGAAGCCGTATTTAATCGCGTTGGATTTGGATGGAACGTTGCTCAAAGAGGATAAAACGATTTCTCCATTTACCAAAGACGTCATCCGCCGCGCCATCGACGCCGGCCATTTTGTTGTCATCGCCACCGGCCGCCCGTACCGGGCAAGCTCCATGTACTACGAAGAACTTGGCCTTGCAACGCCGATCGTCAATTTCAACGGCGCGTTTGTCCACCATCCGCGCCAGCCGTCGTGGGGCATGCACCATTACCCGCTGCCGCTTGCGATCGTCAAAGACATTGTTGAAATCAGCGAATCCTATGGAATCAAGAATATGATGGCCGAAGTGTTAGACGATGTCTATTTCCACCAACATGACGAGGTGTTGCTTGACATCGTCCGCCTTGGCAACCCGACCGTGGAAATCGGTGATTTGCGCCGCTCGCTCGGCAAAGATCCGACGAGCGTGCTCGTGTACACGGACGATGATCATATCGAGCGGATTCAATCACACTTAGCGAATGTATACGCCAACGTCATCCACCAACGGCGCTGGAGCGAACCGTGGCATGTCATTGAAATCATCCGCCATGGCGTCCATAAGGCTGCAGGCTTAAAACAAGTCGCCGACTATTTTGGCATCCCAAGGGAGCGCGTCATTGCTTTTGGCGATGAAGACAACGACCTCGAGATGATCGACTGGGCCGGTCTCGGTGTTGCGATGGGCAACGCCATCGAACCGTTGAAAACCATTGCCGACGATGTGGCAAAAACCAATGAAGAAGACGGCGTCGGTGTATATTTGCAGGATTTGCTTCGTTTGTAGTTTCCATCGCGGCGGCTTCCGAGCCGCCTTTTTTGGCGCCGTCGATTAAGATGGATGAAAAAGCGCGTTTCTCCAAAATGTTCATGAACAGAAAAAAGAACTGTTTCGATGCTGCTCCGTTGGCGAACGCTTTGCTGGAGCGTTTTCCGCGTTCCATCACCAGCCTTATCTGCTTCCTACAATCTAAACGCTGGCTGATGCTTCTCTTTTCGCCTTGCTCCAACCGCCTCGCCGCTTTGTAGAGCGACTTGTGTTGTAACGAATTTCCTTACTACTGTTCCCCCCGTGCGGTTACACTATACGTGACGCAACGCGCGTCTTCATATTTTAAAGGGGGAATCCGTCATGGGCAAACGAAACAAATCGAAGCGTTTCGTCCAACAAAGCGTCGATGCGGTTGAACGGCATGACAAGCGAATCCCTTATCATTTAACGTACGCCGAGGCGGAAGCGCGCAAAGCGGAAAAAGCGATGGAAACGTCGCTTGGAGGAGCGTAGCGATGGGCAACCGCCTGTTCCAAGAGGCGCGCAAAGCGGTCGCGCAGGCCAAACAAGCGGCTAACGGCGAAATCGACATGAACGTCGACCGCGCCATTGCCATCGCCAAAAACGCCTTGTCATCTGCCTATGCGCATTCCAACACGGCGGAAAAAGCGCAGTTGCGTCAATTTCAAGCCGAGCTTGATGAGCTCACCCACTAAACGGCTGCGGTTTCCCGCAGCTGTTTCTTTCGCCCGCTCGAGATTTTCCATTGTATTCCGTCCGAAAAACCGCTACACTAAGAGAAGATAATGAATCGCTGTTCACCGGCCAAAATCGTCCGTTCATTCGATGCGGCTATACTATATTCATTTTTGTTCACAAAAAGGGGGACGAACCATGCCCATTCAAATCATCACCGACAGCGGAGCCGATTTGCCGCAGTCGTACATCCGCGAGCATCAAATCGCCTTTTTGCCGCTTGTCGTTCATTGGAACGGCCAAGATTACGAAGACGGCATCACGATCGAGCCGAAGCAAGTATATGACGCCATGCGCCAAGGGCATACGGTGAAAACGGCACAGCCAAGCCCACTGGCGATGAAGGAGCTGTTTTTGCCGTATGCCAAAGAAAACCGGCCATGCCTTTACATTGCCTTTTCATCGAAATTATCCGGTACATACCAAACGGCGATGGCCGTCCGCAGCGAGCTGCTTGATGAATATCCGGAATTTCGCCTGACGATCATCGACTCGAAATGTGCCTCTCTTGGCCAAGGGCTCGCCGTCATGAAGGCAGTCGAGCTGGCGAAACAAAACACACCGTACAACTTGCTTTGTGAAACGATCGAGGCGTATTGCCGCCATATGGAACACATTTTCACCGTTGACAACTTGGATTACTTGGCGCGCGGCGGCCGCATCAGTAAAGCCGCCGCGGCGTTCGGCGGGCTGCTGAACATTAAACCGCTTCTCCATGTCGAAGACGGGGCGCTTATTCCGCTCGAAAAATGGCGCGGGCGAAAAAAAGTGTTAAAGCGCATGGTCGAGTTGATGGGCGAGCGCGGCGACGATCTGCAAAAGCAAACGATCGGCATCAGCCATGCCGATGACGAAGAAACCGCCTTGGAGCTGAAACAAATGATCGAAGAAACGCACGGCTGCACGCGCTTTTTCCTCTCCGACATCGGCAGCGCCATCGGCGCACACGCCGGACCGGGGACGATTGCCCTCTTTTTTCTGAACAAATATATTGAGATCTGACGCCTTTCCCGCCGGACAAAACACGGGCGCCTGCACAACACAGGCGCCTGTCCTCATCACCGAAGTTGATCAAGAAGGTTGTAGTAGTAGTACGTTTTGGACCGCATCCGGCCATCCGAGAAAATGAGTTGCTGTTCCTCAAACCGATTCAAATAGCGCCGAACCGTCGCTTCCGGCAAACCGGTCAACTCCGCCATCATGTTCGCGGTAAAAATCGGGTGCTGGAACATGACATTGACAACGGTTCGAATATTATGGCTGTTCACAAGCGCACTTGCCTTTTCCAAATCCTCTTCATACAAATCGTTTACTTTTTGAATCAATCGAACATTTTGTTTCGCTTGTAAATGGACGCATTGCAAGAAAAACTGAATCCATTGCGTCCAGTCGCCTTTGTAGCGGGTATCATTCAAATAGCGGTAATACTTGTGCTTATCCCGTTCAAGCACATCGCTGACAAAAAAGTTCGGGTAATCGATGACACCCTTACTATACAAATAGAGCGGAATCAAAATTCTTCCAATCCGACCGTTTCCGTCCAGAAACGGATGAATCGTTTCGAACTGCGCATGAATTATGGCTACTCTCACTAATTCATCATAATCATCGTTCGGTTCATGAATGTATTTCTCTAAATTTGACATATACTCATTGACAAGATGCGGCTCCGGAGGAATGTAAGCGGCTGTTTCAATCGTGCATCCTTCCGGACCGAGGAAATTTTGCACCCTTCGGAATTCCCCTGGCGACCGATGGGATCCGCGTACATCGTTTGACAACAAAATTCGATGCAACTGCTTAAACAACCGAGTCGAAATCGGGATCTCTTTCAGCGCATCCATCCCTGCCACTAATGCTTCATAATAGTTTAATGCTTCTCGCACATCGCTGTTCGCTTTTCTGCTTTGTGCTTCAGTCTCCATCACTTCATCCAATGTCACTTGTGTCCCTTCAATTTTCGTCGACTGCACCGCCTCCTTCAGCATGATCGGCCTGAGCAGAAATCGCGGATGCAGCTTTGAATGCCGCAGCATCGTTTGATACTCAACCATCGCCTTATTCGCTTCGATCAATTCGCGAAGAAAACGCATTTGATTCACGACATCTTCGCTAAGAGGAAGCTTGAAGGGGACAAACGGTTTTCGTTTCATTTTTCATTCCCCTTTACGAACATTTTAGATAAAAAATGATCGTTAAACACCTATATCTACCCTATTACAAACATTTATCTCTATTTTTGTACTTAATTATACTCTGAAGCGAACCATTTGTTAAGAAAAATTCTCAATTTATCTTTCCACAAACTACCTTCCCCTATTTCCATATAGTTCATTTCCATTTACCGCATACTAATGATGGACGATCGAAACAAAAGGAGGGGGCTGCCGATGCCAAACACAAGCGACAATGACAAAAAAGCGCGCGACAACCAAGCGAAGCGCCATGAGAAAAACATGATGCGCGAGAAAAACCGCGAAGCCGGGAAGTTCGCGTATTCGAAGAAGACGGATCATTTGTGAGCAAAATGACAAAAAAGGCGGCCGAAACACCGCCTTTTTCACATTGTTCCCCCTGCATCAAGTCCCGCTTTCAGCATGGTGCTACATGCCGGCCTCTTCCGGATAAAGGACGAAACTAACCTTCTTGCCCCTTTGATCATTGTTGTCTTTCCTCCCACCTTTTTCTATAATGAAAGTACATCACACGCCCGGGAGGTCACGTATGTCGAAAGAAAGTTCGTTTGATATCGTATCCAAAGTCGATTTGTCGGAAGTGGCGAACGCCATTAACATCGCCATGAAAGAAATCAAAACGCGCTACGACTTCAAAGGAAGCAAAAGCGACATTTCGCTCGAGAAAGACGAGCTCGTTCTCATCTCCGACGACGAGTTTAAGCTTGAGCAGCTGAAAGATGTGCTCATCGGCAAGCTCATTAAACGCGGGGTGGCGACGAAAAACATCCAATACGGCAAAATCGAGCCGGCCGCAGGCGGCACAGTGCGCCAGCGCGCCAAGCTTGTCCAAGGGATCGACAAAGAAAACGCGAAAAAAATCACCACGATCATCAAGAACACCGGCTTGAAAGTGAAAAGCCAAGTGCAAGATGACCAAATTCGCGTCAGCGGCAAAAGCAAAGACGACTTGCAAAAGGTGATCGCCGCCATTCGCGAAGCGGATTTGCCGATTGAGGTGCAGTTTGTGAATTATCGATAAGCGGATGAGGCAAGCCTCCATCCGCTTTTTGTTTTACAAGCAGAACGATAGAAAATTTGAAGGAGAAGCCAGCTGGCAAGCTCCCTATAATTCTTATAGCAAGAAAAAAACAGCTCATCTTTTGGGAAAAGCGAGCGCATGATATCAGGTACTGAAGTAAGCAGGCGGCCTCTACATGCTAACCACCGCCCAACGAGCACACCAAACACAATGAAGGCGAGTGCCATGTCGACAATCGGCTCGGCGAGTCGCATCGCTTCTCCTTCCCCACCGGAGCGGCCAAGCGCCGCAGCAATTAAAGCAAGACGGATAAAATGGTCCTTAATCCGTTATCGATATTTCTGGATGGTGAATATCCACGATGTGCGTCTTCACTGTGCCCCCGAGATGACGGCGTATGGAGGAAGCCAATTCTTCCAGCGCTTGGTAAAGAACCTCATTCCTTGTTTCATCAATCGATTCGATGCAAAGGAAGGCGTGCTTCGTCTGTTCGGTGAGCATCGTTCGTTGGGCTTCCCGCCAATTCCAGCAGCGGCATATGGCGCCCACGTCATCTTTATACACGATTTCTCCTTCATACGGCGGGTCGTTTTCCTCGCCTCCCAACGGGATGAACGGTTCATGACCATCCGCCAGCGCCAGCCGGATGTCGCCGACAAACGTGTCGATATCCTCCCCTCCGCATGGAAGCCCGTAACGCAATGAAACAGAATTATAAATATCCACAAGCGGGTTGATCGTTCGGATGTGCTGACCGTTTTTCACTCGTTTCAGCAGCGCTTCAACCGAACAACGCGCCCCTTTTTTCGTTTTGAATCGCCGAAACGCCTCTCGCCAAACAACGATGACGGGGTTGCGGCTCAATTCTTCAAACTCCAGGAATTTCCGCGCCTCTTTCTCCGCCTCTCGCAGCATTTGTTCGTAAACGCTGGCATTCTTGATGCCGTTGTCAATCCCTTGGGCAACGACCACACCGATTTTGGCGTGGGGAAATATGGCCCAAACATCGTCTTCAACAACAAAACGTGTCATCATCCACTCCTCCATTCTCTTACGGTTTTGAAGGGCTCGCCAAGGCGGAGAATAGTCCTAACAAGATATAGCAACAGCCCGCCACCCGGTTCATCACCTTCATGCTTCCTTTCTTGGCAGCCAGCCGTTTGCGGATGCCCGCGGCCAACATGGCGTACAAGCTGTCATTTAGCAAGGCGAGAACAACAAATATCGCCCCTAAAAGCAAAAATTGACCAGCCACCAATCCAGCAGAAGGCGAAATAAATTGCGGAAAAAAGGCAAGAAAAAAGAGCGCTGTTTTTGGATTGGTCACTTCGACAAATAGAGATTCGTAAAACACTTGCGCCAATGTTTTCTCCTTGGCCTTCGTGTTCGGGATTTCCTCATCCTTGGTGGAAGCAAAAAATAACGTTTTGCCTCCCAAATAGATAAGATAAACGGCTCCTAAATATTTGATCATCGTAAAGGCAGCCGCCGATGTCATCAAAATCGCGGAAACGCCCACGGCTCCAAGGACAACATGGACAGCGCCACCCAATGCCACGCCAAACACCGCTACAACTCCTGCTTTCGTTCCTTGACCGATGCTTCTAGACACAATGTACAATACCGCCGGTCCGGGGACGATGAGCAGTGCCGCGGCTGCCACTATAAACACACCGATCGTCGAAAGCCCCATCCTCACATCTCACTCCTTCATTTTCTATTTCACTGCTGTTGCTTTTTCATCAGGGAAGCGATTCGCTTTTCGTTTTCAAATGGCATTTGCTCGAGTTGCTTGATGATCCGTTCTTGTCGGTATGCAGGATGATTTTGGCTTAACTTGGCTTTTCCCTCGATTCGCTTGATGATGATTTTGAAGGCTTGAATTCCTTTGTTCATGCCGGACAGCATCCCGGCATCGACCTCTGACAGCTGGTAACGGCTGCCCGGCGCTTCGTATTTTTCTACCATATCGTGCAGCGACTGCATGATTTCTTCTTCATCGTCGATCAACTCCACGTTCCCGTACACATGGACATTCACATAATTCCATGTTGGCACCGCCTGGTTCGTTTCATACCAGGAAGGAGAAATATAACAATGCGGACCGTGGAAAATCGCCAAGACCGTCTGACGTTGAATGTCGTTCCATTGCGGATTAGAACGGGCAAAATGGCCGTACAAACACGTTTTCTCCCGATCGAGCAACAGCGGCAAATGGGTAGCAAACAGCTCCCCTTGATGCATCGACACCAAGGTGGCAAAACTGTTCTCCTCGATCACCTCATAGACGACAGACATATCGTTGATGGCAAAATGCTTCGGAATATACATCAGTCCTCTCCCCCATCTTTTCAATTACAGCATTCCATTCTTCACAATGTATAATATAATCAAAACTGACATAAAAAAAGTGACAATAACAAAAAAATAAACATGTCAGGAGGATGAACATGAAGACGATCATTTTTGACTTGAAGGACGGCTCGCCTAAATACAAGCAAATCTACGAAAAATTGAAATCATTGATTGAACAAGGCGACATTCAAGCCAATGAGCCGCTACCTTCCATTCGCCAACTCGCCGAATCATTGAATGTCAGCCGGAACACAACTTTAATGGCTTACGAACAGCTGGTAGCGGAAGGATATATTCGCGCGGAAAAACGAAAAGGGTATTTTGCCAATGAAGTGGAACCTCTTTTCATTCCAAAAGCCCGCATTTCTGCACGCCAATCGGCAAGGGAAGCAGCAACGTCCGTTGTTGTCGATTTTCGCGCCGATACCGTCGATGCCGATCATTTTCCCGTTAAAGCATGGAGAAGAATTTCCAATCAAGTATTGACGGCCAAAGGATGTTTCCGCTATGGGGATCCGTTTGGGGAATTATGCTTGCGCAAGCAAATCGCCATCTACCTTCTCGAATCCCGCGGGGTGATCACAGAGCCAAACGCCATCATCATCGGAAGCAGCACGCAGCAAATGCTTCTCTCCCTTGGCTATATTCTAAAAGATGAATTCAACAGCGTGATCGTCGAAGACCCTGGTTATGACGGCGCCAGAGAAGCGTTTTTGTTTCACCGCTTTCAGCTGGAAACGGTGCCTGTTTCCGAAACCGTCATCGATCTTTCACCGCTCGAGAACAGGCGATCGCGGCTCATCTATGTCACCCCTTCACATCAAAGCCCGATGGGAGTCAGCATGCCGATCCAGCAACGGCACAGGCTCATTCAATGGGTGAACAACGTCGATGGCTATATTATCGAGGACGATTACGACAGCGAATTCCGTTACACGCAAAAGCCGTTTCCTGCTCTTGCTTCCATTGATTCCACAAAAGTCATTTATCTGGGCAATTTCTCAAAATCGTTTCTGCCTGGGATTCGCTTAAGCTACATGGTGTTGCCGCCGTCGCTTTTGTACCGTTATCAGCAGCAGTTTCGCCTTTTCGAAAGCACTGCGTCCATCCTCAGCCAATTGGCGATGGCCAAATTTATGGAGGAGGGGGAATGGGGCCGCCATATTAAACGCATGCGCCTCGTGTACAAACGAAAAATGGAGCATTTAACATCACTACTGCGAAAAGCATTTGGGGATATGATCTCCATTATTGGCGAACAGTCCGGTTTATACGTGTTAATCAAAGTTCATTCCGATTGTTCAGAAGAACAGCTACTTCAACGCGCCCTATCGTGTGGGGTAAAAGTGTATCCCACTTCGCGCTATTTTGTGAACCAACGGCCAGACCGACCCATGATCAAGCTCGGTTTTAGCGGCTTGTCGCTCGAGGATATTGAGCTTGGAGTAAAACTGCTCAAAAAAGCATGGTGTTGACGACGACTTCACGGAAAACGCCCCTCTTTTTACACAAGCTCACGGAATCCCTGTCTTGGCGTGTATTTTTGATCGGTTTCTAATGTCACGTTAATTTTAAATATTTACATTTTTTTGTTTTTTTGTATAATACACTAAAGGGGAAAGAGAATATGGGTGGAAAAAATCATAGACCATTTAATATGTGGTGCAAAATTGATATAGCTATTGAACTTTCCACCAGTATTTCTACAGAGCTTTTCTATCGACTGGAAGGACATGGTTCTCTTACTGTGGTCCCTCCTATTCCAACAAGTGACGACATACTAAAACATGCTCCGTCTCAAGTCCCAGCGAGTTGGTAATAATCCTTTCGGGTGGTCCTCAAGATTTTTCAAGACCACCCTAGCTTATTAAATGGAAAGGGTAGAAAAAAATGATTGCCGTGCAAGACGTAAACAAAATCTATCCGCCAAACCGCCAAGTATTACATAATGTTTCCCTTGAACTGGTTGAAGGGGATCGACTTATTCTTTTAGGGCCGAATGGAGCCGGAAAAACTACTTTAATAAGATGCATCATCGGGCTTACTGCACCAGACAGCGGCAGCATCTATGTCAATGGAGTAGATGTTGTCCGCCATCCAGATGAAGCGCGCGAGTCGATTGCGGTCGTATTTGAAGAAGCTGACAACTCCTATTCTTATTTAACTGTTTTGGAAAATCTCTTATACTTCGGCTTGCTGAACAAATGGAGTCGTGCTGAAGCAAAACGAAGAGCCGAACGAATGATGGCCGTGTTGAATCTAACCCCATACGCTGAGCGTCTTACCCAAACCCTTTCACGTGGGATGAAACAAAAACTGGCATTTGCGATCGCCTTAATGAAAGGAGCGCCGTTTTTGTTCCTTGATGAGCCAACTCTTGGCCTTGATGTTGAGTCGCAACATCATATCCGAACCATGTTAACGGAAGAAAACCAATGGTGGAAAGCCGTTCTCATCACCACCCACGACATTCCTTTTGCCCACGCCGTTGGAAATAAGTTTGTCTTTATTCAAGGCGGAAAAATCGTTTGGAGCGGCACGAAAGAACATTTTTCAACTCCAGCCGACCTTGAAACTCATTTTTTGGCCGCTATTCGTTCCAACCTATCCGTCTAAGGAGGTGAGTCGGTTGCCCCTGCAAATCTTGAATGTAGTATTGGCTTCCTTTTTGAAAAAAAGGGCAGAGTATCGTCGGTATTGGTTCGATTTTACCGTTGGCCTTATCATTAAATTTGTCTTTTTTCTCGGTACGCTGTACGCAAGCCCGATACAAACCGGAAAGGAAGCGACGCTCAAACTGTTCGGTTTCAGCCTTTGGTACTTAAGCGCTCATTTGATCTCAAAGCTCGGCAACACGGTGATCGAGGAAGCGTATCTCGGCACGGCAGAGCAGGTACTTTCCACCAAGACTCCCCCATGGCAAGTTTTAATGGGCGTAGTGATCGCGGAAATCGCATTATCATCCGTGTGGGTAGTGCTCTTTTTCATCTGTGCGGCTTTGATGATTGGATTTTCCGAAATTCTCTCGGGAATATTATCCATGATAACGGAGATCGTCGTATTTGGCGGCGTAAGCCTAATCGGGATGACGGGAATCGGTGTGTTCATTTTAGGACTGTCCCTTCGCTTAAAACAAGTCGGAGCCGTTACCGAGGTGCTGCTTTATTATTTATTAATCTTCTCAGGTTTTTTTCTATCTTCAAATTTATTGCCGACAGCGTTTCATATTCTCAACTACTTTTCTCCCCTTTCTTGGGCCGTGCAAGGAGTGAATGAAGGATGGCCCGTATTCTTTCCTGCTCTCGGCATCTCGCTATTATGGCTGGCCATGGGCTCATTGGTCTTGAAGCAACAATGGCATTGGGCGAGAAAAAACGGAAAAATCGGAAGCTACGTATAAAAGAGCGGACGTTATCCCTCACATTTCGCACCCTTTCGGCGAAAATCGAGAGGATGTTTTCGCGACCATGCCGAATGCATCTTCGACAATCAAGGAAAGCAAAGGAGGTTTCATAACACGGACGTCTTGCACGAAGGGGACTCTCTTTATTACAACGCCGCCTGCGAACATCAATTTATGAACACAGGCAACGAAGAGTGCCGCTATGATCTGATTATTCACTCGCCTGCTTCGAAAACATGACCCATAGTCATGTCCGCCCAAGGCGTTGCTTTTTTTGCTTTTTGCCGTCACATAGAAAGAAATCACAGCATCGACGGCGAATAAAAGAGATGGCATTTCTTTGACGGAGGTGTGTGAATGAACATCGGCCAAGAATATTTGCGAGTGGTGCGCGCACGCTTTGTTGACATGAAAAAGACCGCCGAACGGGCTATGGACCAATGTTCGGAGGAACAGCTGTTCCATTGCTTTCATGAGGAGGCCAACAGCATCGCCATCATTGTCAAACATATGAGCGGAAATATGGTGTCGCGCTGGACAGACTTTTTGTCGTCGGATGGGGAAAAACCGGACCGAAACCGCGATGATGAGTTTATCAACGACTTCCATACGCGCAAAGAAGTGCTGGCTTGCTGGGAAAAGGGGTGGTCTGCTTTCTTTCAGACGCTGAACGAACTGCAAGAAACGGATTTGTTGCGGACAGTCACGATCCGCGGCGAACCCCATTCCGTCATCGAAGCCATTGAGCGGCAAATGTACCATTATTCGTATCATATCGGGCAAATCGTCTATATCGCGAAACAGCTGAACGCAAACAACTGGAAAACACTGACCATACCAAGAAATCGAAAAACAACATAAGCAGCTTCTGATTCGAATGATCATGCAAACGCCATCCGCCCCTCAGAACCGTCAGTCGATAAAGGCGGATGGCTTTTTTTTGCAGCTTGGCGTTTCTCTACAATCATACCGATCTAAATCGTGGTCATCGTCTGGAAAGTTTCACAATGCCGACCAACAAACAAACCATCCCCACTCCCCACGCCAGCCCCGCCTTGCCAAGAAGGAGGGAGATTTCTTCAGATGCCTGCACATGGGTAAGATCAAAGGAAATCGCCTTCAGCGCAAATGAAACAGCCAGAGACAGCAACAAGAAATGGGCCAATATCCACAGAAACGCCCGCCCCTCTCGATTCCTTCGCCAAAGAAAAACGATTGTCGCAACCGCGATCAACATCACAACCGAAAAGCCGCCGATGAGCATATCCATCACATTTTCTTCCATAGGCAAATGATTGGGCAACGTTCCCACCTCCTCTTTTTCATCATATCATGTCTTTCTATTCTTCTTCCCTGCGTCCGATCCCTTCTTGTATGTGAAGCCGCCCATGGGCTTCTTCGTTCCCGCGCGCTAGGGAAGCGGCGCAACCCTTTACGCAAACGCCAAGCAGGCGCCCATCTCCCTATTGCAGAGGGCGGCGCCTGCTCTGATTGTATAGATGCAATGTAAAGCTTTAACACTTTTCGTTTTTACCGGTCATTGCATCCGATTGTCGAGTGACCGAACAACGCCGCTTCCAGACCCATGAATGGGTCTGTGAAGCGAGTCGTTGTTCGGTCTTCCGTCACGCTAAAGCGTGACGGAGGCAAGCCTGTGGCTTGCCTTCGACAGTCAAAAATGGATAAGCCACTTTTTCCGTCAAGGATATGTGAAACGATTTCGTTGCATCTATATGGTTACTTTTGCTGCATCTTAAACTCCAAAAACAGCTCGTTGTAGTAGGCGAGCATGTGTTTTCCTAAGTTTTCGTACACTTCGAGATGCCCTGCTGAATCCAAATCGGGGTAAAAGCGCCGATCGCCCGCGATGTCTTTTGGCAAATAGCGAAGCGCCGCGCGATTCGGCGTCGAATAGCCGACATACTCGGCGTTTTGCGCCGCGTGTTTCGGGTCGAGCATAAAATTGATAAACGCGTGCGCTCCTTCGATGTTTTTCGCTGTTTTCGGAATGACCATGTTGTCAAACCATAGGTTGGATCCTTCTTTCGGCACGACATAGTCGAGCTTGTCGTTTTCCGCGATGATTTCCGCCGCATCACCCGACCAGACGACGCCGATGGCCGCTTCTTCATTCGCGAGAAGCAGCTTGATCTCATCGCCGACAATCGCCTTCACATTCGGCATGAGTCGATCGAGTTTCCGCTTTGCTTCTTGCAAATGGGCTTTGTTCGTGTCATTGAGGGAATAGCCGAGGCTGTTTAACGCCATGCCCATTACTTCGCGCGCTCCGTCGACAAGCAAAATTTGGTTTCGCAAACTCGGATCCCATAAGTCGTTCCAGCTCGTAATCCTCTTGCCACCGAGCATCTCGCGGTTGTAGACGATGCCGACCGTCCCCCAAAAATACGGCACGGAATACCGGTTGTGCGGATCAAACGACAAGTTGAGAAACCGCGGCTCGATATATTGCAAATTGGGAAGCTTTCGGTGATCAAGCGGCAGAAGCAGCTTTTCTTCGATCATTTTGCTGATGGCGTAATCGGATGGAACGGCGACGTCAAACGTTGCCCCGCCTTGGGCGATTTTCGCCATCATCGCCTCATTGGAATCAAACGTTTGGTAAATCACTTTCCACCCTGTCTCTTTTTCAAATTCGCGAACGAGCGCGGGGTCAATGTAATCGCCCCAGTTGTAGACCGTCACCGTTTTGCCTCCGCCGTACCCTTCCGCTTCGTTCAGCCGATGAGTGACAAACATCAGGACGAACGCGGCGATGAACACGGCCGCAAATCCTTGGACAAGCCGTCTCACCTACTTTCGCCCCCCTATCCCGTACATTCGGCCGCCTTTTTGGCTAAGCACGTAATAGCCGATGACGAGCAGCATGGTAAATAAAAACAGAAGCGTCGACAGCGCATTGATCGATAAGGAAATGCCCTGGCGCGCCCGCGAATAAATTTCCACCGACAGCGTCGAGAACCCATTTCCCGTGACAAAAAACGTCACGGCAAAGTCATCGAGCGAATACGTAAGCGCCATGAAAAAGCCCGCCCATATGCTCGGAGCCAAAAACGGCAGCACCACACCGGACAGCACTTGCCAATGACTGGCTCCTAAATCTCTAGCCGCATCAATCAGCGTCGGGCTCATTTCTTCCAGTTTCGGCAACACCATCAACACGACAATCGGCACGCTGAACGCGATATGAGACAACAGCACGGACGTAAAGCCGAGCTTGATGCCAGCGATTGTAAACAGCAGCAAAAACGAAGCGCCGATGATGACATCGGGGCTGACGATCAGCACGTTGTTGAGGGCGAGAAGAGCGTTTTTCGTCCGCTGCCGCTTGACATAGTAAATGGCGAGCGCCCCGATGACCCCGAGTATGGTCGCGACCGCCGCCGACAGCAGCGCGATGACGATTGTATTCAAAACGATGATGAGCAAGCGGTCGTCGGACAGCACGTCGCGGTACCACTTGAGCGTGAACGATTGAAAATCGTGCATCGCCCCGCCGCTGTTGAAGGAATAATACATCAAATACACAATCGGCATATACATCACGGCAAACACGACTAACAAGTACACACGTCCCCACCAATGCGTCCGTTTCATCGGCTTCCCTCTTTCCTTCCGGTTCCTGTCAGGACGACGATGACCGCCATCGCGATCATTAACACAACAGCGATCGTCGCCCCCATTCCCCAATCTTGGGTGACGAGGAAGTGCTGCTCAATGGCCGTGCCGAGCGTAATGACGCGGTTGCCCGCAATGAGGCGCGTAATCATAAACAGCGACAACGCCGGGATGAACACCGCTTGGCAGCCGGCCTTCACCCCGCCAAGCGTGAGCGGGAAGACGACGCGGCGGAACGTCGTCCAAGCCGAAGCGCCCAAATCGCGGGCGGCATCGACAAGCGATGGCGGCAGCTCCTCCAGCGCGTTGAAAATCGGCAGCACCATAAACGGAATAAAAATGTACACAGAGACGAACACAAAGCTGAAATCGGTGAACAACAACTGCCGCGCCCCGAGGCCGATCGCCTGCAAAAAAGCGTTGGCCAGTCCATATGTGCCGAACAGCCCTAAAAACGCATACACCTTCAGCAGCAAATTCACCCACATCGGCAAGATGAGCAACAACAGCCATAACTGCTTGTGCCTCGTCTTCGTCAGCCAATAGGCGGTTGGATAGCCGATCAACAATGACACAAGGGTAATCAAAAACGCGTACCAAAACGAATACGCCATCATTTTCAAATAAATGGGCGTCAACACGTTTTCATAATTCGCCACTGTCCAATGTCCGTCTATATCCAAAAACGATTCATATAATAAAAAGACGATCGGAGCGATGACAAACAACACCAACCAAATGCCATAAGGGATTAAATACCAGTTTCGCCACGCCCGTTCCGTCATGCGCCCTCATCCTCCCTTTCGACTCGCATGACGTGAATCGCTTCCGGTTCAAAACGAAGGCCGACCGTTTCCCCGACTTCGGCCTTTTTCGTCGAATGGACAAGCCATTCGTTGCCGTTTTCGTCATAGCCGCAAATTTCATAATGGACACCGCGGAATAAGAGCGAATCGACGCGGATGACGATCTGCCCGTCTTCCGGCGCCGCGAGCTCCAAATCTTCCGGGCGGATGACGACATCGACCGGTTCGTTTGGCGCGAAGCCGCGGTCAACACACGCAAACTGTTTGCCGGCAAATTCGACGAGGAAATCGTCGATCATGCGCCCTGACAAAATGTTCGATTCGCCAATGAAATCGGCGACGAATCGATTGACAGGCTCGTCGTAAATGTCTTTCGGCGTCCCAAACTGCTGAATTTTTCCTTTATTCAGAACAAAAATGTAATCGGACATCGCCAATGCTTCTTCTTGATCATGCGTGACAAAAATAAACGTAATGCCCAATCGACGTTGGAGCTCACGCAATTCATACTGCATTTCCGTGCGCAATTTCAAATCCAAGGCTGACAGCGGTTCATCCAAGAGCAACACCTCAGGTTCATTGACAATCGCCCGGGCAATGGCGACGCGCTGGCGTTGGCCGCCGGACATCTCTTGAATGCGCCGGCGCTCATAGCCTTCCAAGTTGACAAACCGGAGCGCTTCCCTCACTTTCTCGCGAATGTCGGTTTCTTTCATTTTTTTCACGCGCAAACCAAACGCAACGTTTTCAAACACATCGAGATGAGGGAACAACGCATAGTCTTGAAAAACAGTGTTGACTTGCCGTTTGTTCGGCGGGACGTTTTGAATCGGCTTTCCATGGAAATAAATCGTTCCTTGCGTCGGTTCGATAAACCCGGCAATCAGCCGCAAAATCGTCGTCTTCCCGCACCCCGACGGCCCAAGCAGCGTATAAAACTTCCCGCGCTCCATCGCAAAACTCACATCATCCAATACGACCGTGCCGTCGTATTCCTTCGTCACTCGCTCGAAGCGGATGATCTCTTCCCCGTTCACTTCCAGCCCCCCGTCTTCTTCATCTCCATCATTCCTAATTAGAACATAGAGACAATGAAAGTGCAATGACAAAACGATCGTTGAACGGTCTTCCCACCCATGCCAATGCTTAAGAAGCGAAAAATGGTCGATGATGCAATTGATAAGGCAACATACCGCCCGTTTTCCTCTCTTACAAGACATAATCAAGGTATTGAAAAATAAATCCAATTAAAAATCTAATATTTTTGCCTCTATCGGCTCAAACGTTTCTATGTGAACATGGTAAAAACCAATTTTTTCTATTATAATATATCTATGAATTCTGTTAGGGAGGAATGAAATTGAAAAGCATCAAACCCGGCCGCGGTCCGTCGATGCAAGGACTCTTCGGCAGCATCGCCGCTGTGTTGTTCGGCATCTTTTGGATGGTGATGGCATTCTCCATCACCGCGGACTCGCCGTTTCCCGCCGCCCGCTTTTTTCCGTTTTTCGGCCTTGTCGTCATCGCCATCGGCGTATTTCAAGCGTTTTACCATTACAAAAATGCGACGGGAAAACAACGCATGTCCTTATTGGACATTGTCGACAGCGAGGAAGAGCCCGACCCGCTGAACGTCCGATTTGGAAGCCATAAACAGCCAAACAAGCATTGCCCTCATTGCGGCGGGCATGTGCAGCACAATTTCCAATTTTGCCCCCAATGTGGAAAAGAGCTTCTCCGTTGATCCGAGAAATTCTTTTTTGAAATTTCCTCGCTTCACCGTATTGAATAATTTCGAAAAATACATTAAATTATATAGTAATCATCAAAACGCTGCCGCACAATTGCATACGGACATTCTTATCAAGAGAGGGGGAGGGACTGGCCCGGTGAACCCTCAGCAACCTGGCCGCGGCCAAGGTGCTAAATCCAGACAGGCGGAAGCCTGGAAGATAAGAAGAAGCGAATGAAAAGTCTTCTTCTTATAGAAGGCTTTTTTCTTTTACTACGGAGAAACGGGGGAATCGAACGTGGGATTGCTGGATAAGTTGAAAGAGCGCATTCTCATCGCCGACGGGGCGATGGGAACGCTTTTATATTCGCACGGCATTGACCGTTGTTTTGAAGAATTGAATCTATCCAATCCAGATGAAATCGTCCATATTCATGAAGCGTATATCGCCGCGGGCGCCGACGTCATTCAGACGAATACATACGGCGCCAACTATGTGAAACTCGCGCGCTACGGCTTGCAAGACGAGGTGCCGGCGATCAATCGCGCCGCTGTAAGACTGGCGAAGCAAGCAGCCAATGGGCGGGCGTACGTGCTCGGGACGATCGGGGGGCTGCGCACGTTAAACAAAAGCGTCGTCACGCTCGAAGAAGTGAAACGGACGTTTCGCGAGCAGCTGTTTGTCCTGCTGGCTGAAGGAGTCGACGGCGTGCTGCTCGAGACGTATTACGATTTGGAAGAGTTGGAGACGGTGCTTGCCATCGCGCGCAAAGAGACGGACTTGCCGATTATCGCCCATGTGTCGCTCCATGAAGTCGGCGTTTTGCAAGACGGCACGCCGCTCGCGGACGCCCTTGCCCGCCTAGAGGCGCTCGGGGCCGATGTCGTCGGACTGAACTGTCGTCTCGGTCCATATCATATGCTTCGGTCGCTCGAGGAAGTGCCGCTGCCGAAGCAGGCATTTTTGTCGGCGTATCCGAACGCGAGCCTCCCGGATTACCGCGACGGCCGGCTTGTCTATGAAACGAACGCGGAATATTTTGAAGAGGCGGCCAAAGCGTTCCGCGATCAAGGGGTGCGCTTGATCGGCGGGTGCTGCGGCACGACGCCGAAACATATTGAGGCAATGGCAAAGGCGCTCGCCGACCGGACGCCGGTGACGGAAAAAACGGTGAAGCGGCGCACGGCATCTGTATCGGTGCAAGCCGATCGGCCCGCGCCGACTCCGCTTCCCGAGCTCGCCCGCACGCGCCGCTCGGTCATTGTCGAACTCGATCCGCCGAAGCAACTCGGCATTGACAAGTTTCTCGCTGGGGCGAAAGCGCTCCATGACGCCGGCATCGACGCGCTGACGTTAGCTGACAACTCACTTGCCACGCCGCGCATCAGCAACGCCGCCGTCGCCACGATCGTGAAAGAGCGGCTCGGCGTCCGCCCGCTCGTGCATATTACGTGCCGCGACCGCAATTTGATCGGCTTGCAGTCGCATTTGATGGGGTTGCATACGCTCGGCATCACCGACGTGCTCGCCATTACCGGCGACCCGTCGAAAATCGGCGACTTCCCAGGAGCAACGTCGGTGTATGATTTATCATCGTTCGATTTGATCCGCTTGATCCGCCAGTTTAACGAAGGGCTGTCGTACTCGGGCAAACCGCTTGGGCAAAAAACGAACTTCTCGATCGGCGCTGCGTTCAACCCGAACGTCCGCCATTTGGATAAAGCAGTTGAGCGAATGGAGAAAAAAATTCAATGCGGCGCCCACTATTTCTTGACCCAGCCGATTTACTCGGAAGAGAAAATCGTTGAAGTGCACGAAGCGACCAAGCATCTTGACACGCCGATTTACATCGGCATTATGCCACTTGTGAGCGCGCGCAACGCCGACTTTTTGCATCATGAAGTGCCGGGCATTACGCTCTCTGACGAGATTCGCGCCCGCATGGCGGCGTGCGGCGGCGACCCGGTGCAAGCAGCCAAGGAAGGCATCGCTATCGCCAAATCGCTCATTGACGCTGCGTTTGATTTGTTTAACGGCATTTATTTGATCACGCCGTTCTTGCGCTACGACATGACGGTCGAGCTTGTCCGCTACATTCATGAAAAAGAAGCGGCCGCCAAAGAAAGGAAGGTTGTTCATGGCTAACGTCACCTTAGAACAGCAACTGCAAAGAAAAATTCTTGTCATCGATGGCGCCATGGGCACGATGATCCAAAGCGCCAACCTATCGGCCGCCGACTTTGGCGGCGAGGCGTATGAAGGGTGCAACGAATATTTGACCCTCACCGCCCCGCATGTCATCCGCCGCATTCATGAAGCGTACCTAGAAGCCGGTGCTGATATCATTGAAACGAACACGTTCGGAGCGACACGCATCGTGCTTGACGAATATGGCCTCGGTCATTTGGCGCTTGAGCTGAACATCGAAGCGGCCAAACTCGCCAAACAAACGGCTGAGTCGTTCTCCACCCCGGACTGGCCGCGCTTTGTCGCCGGTTCGATGGGGCCGACGACGAAAACGTTGTCGGTGACCGGCGGCGCAACGTTTGAAGAACTCGTCGCCGCCTACGAAGAACAAGCGCGCGGACTGCTCTTAGGAGGCGTCGACCTTCTCCTACTCGAGACGTGCCAAGATACGCTGAATGTCAAAGCCGGTTTTCTCGGCATTTCGAAGGCGTTTGAAGCGGTCGGCCGCCGCGTGCCGCTCATGATTTCCGGCACGATCGAACCGATGGGCACGACGCTCGCCGGGCAGGCGATCGATGCGTTTTTCATCTCGGTGCGCCATATGAAGCCGATCGCCGTCGGCTTAAACTGCGCAACCGGTCCGGAGTTTATGACCGACCATTTGCGCACGCTCGCCTCGCTCGCTGACACGGCGGTCAGCTGCTACCCGAACGCCGGTCTGCCGGATGAGGAAGGCCACTATCATGAAACGCCGAATATGCTGGCAGAGAAAATCCGCCGCTTTGCCGAAAAGGGATGGATCAACATCGTCGGCGGGTGTTGCGGCACGACGCCGGATCATATCCGCGCCATTGCCGAAGCGGTGCGTGATCTCCCGCCGCGGGCGATTCCGTCTTCGTTTGATGTCCACGCCGTTTCCGGCATCGAGGCGCTCATCTATGATGAAACGATGCGTCCGCTCTTTGTCGGCGAGCGGACAAACGTGATCGGCTCGCGCAAATTCAAGCGCCTCATCGCCGAAGGGAAATACGAAGAAGCGGCGGAAATCGCCCGCGCCCAAGTGAAAAACGGCGCCCATGTCATCGACATTTGCCTCGCCGACCCAGACCGCGACGAACTCCATGACATGGAGCAGTTCGTCCGCGAAGTCGTGAAAAAAGTGAAAGTGCCGCTTGTCATCGATTCAACCGACGAGCGCGTCATCGAGCGCGCCCTCACCTACTCGCAAGGGAAAGCGATCATCAATTCGATCAACTTGGAAGACGGCGAGGAGCGGTTTGCGAAAGTCGTTCCTCTCTTGCACAAATACGGCGCCGCTGTCGTCGTCGGCACGATCGATGAACAAGGAATGGCGGTCACCGCCGAACGGAAGCTGGAAATTGCCTTGCGTTCGTATGACTTGCTCGTTAACCGCTACGGGGTGCCGGCGCGCGACATCATTTTCGATCCGCTCGTCTTCCCGGTCGGCACCGGTGATGAGCAATACATCGGCGCGGCGAACGAAACGATCAAAGGCATTCGCCTCATTAAAGAGCAACTGCCGGAGTGCTTGACGATGCTCGGCATCAGCAACGTCTCGTTCGGCTTGCCGCCGGCCGGGCGCGAGGTGCTCAACTCCGTCTTTTTGTACCATTGCACGCAAGCTGGGCTCGATTATGCGATCGTCAACACTGAGAAGCTTGAGCGGTTCGCCTCGATTCCGGAAGAGGAAGTGCGGATGGCCGAAGCGCTTTTGTTTGACACGAGCGATGAAACATTAAACACCTTTATCGAATTTTACCGAAGCAAAATCACCGCCGCCAAGCCGGCTGAGGAGAACTTGAGCCTTGAAGAGCGGCTCGCCCGCTACGTTATTGAAGGGTCGAAAGACGGGCTCATTCCCGATTTGGAAAAGGCGCTTGAGACCTACTCCGATCCGCTGTCCATCATCAACGGTCCGCTCATGGCCGGCATGGATGAAGTCGGGCGGCTGTTCAACAACAACCAGCTCATCGTCGCTGAAGTATTGCAAAGCGCGGAAGTGATGAAAGCAGCGGTCGCCTTTTTAGAGCCGTATATGGAAAAGAAAGAAGGAAGCACAAAAGGAAAAGTCATTCTCGCCACCGTCAAAGGCGATGTGCATGACATCGGCAAAAACTTGGTCGACATCATTTTAAGCAACAACGGCTACGAGGTGATCGACCTCGGCATTAAAGTCGCTCCGCAGCAACTCATTGAAGCGGTGCGCGAACATCAGCCGGACATTATCGGGTTGTCGGGCTTGCTTGTGAAATCGGCTCAACAGATGGTCGTCACCGCCCAAGACTTGCGCCAAGCGGGCATCTCGACCCCGATTTTAGTCGGCGGCGCCGCCTTGACGCGCAAATTTACCGAAAACAAAATCGCACCCGAATACGACGGCGTTGTCTTGTACGCGAAAGACGCCATGGACGGGCTTGCCCTTGCCAACCAAATCCAGCAGGGCGAGATTGACTACAAGAAAAAAGAAACGGCCGAAAGCGAGCCAACGCGGCAAACGACGGTGGTCACAGCGGTTAAATCGACCGTCTCGACCGACGTTCCCGTCTACATCCCGGCCGATCTCGAGCGCCACGTGCTAAAAAATGTGCCGCTTGACCACGTGTTGCCGTACGTCAACTGGCAAATGGTGCTCGGCCACCACCTCGGCTTGAAAGGAAAAGTGAAACGGCTGCTTGAAGAGAAAGACGAAAAAGCGTTGGCGTTAAAAGCGGTCGTCGACGAACTGCTCGCCGAAGCGAAAGAGCGCCGCTGGATTCAGCCCGCCGGCGTCTACCGCTTCTTCCCTGCACAAAGCGACGGCAACCGGGTTTACATTTACGATCCGACTGACGGCAAAACAGTGCTCGAGATGTTCGACTTTCCGCGCCAACCGCGGGCGCCGTATCTTTGCCTCGCCGATTATTTGAAATCGAAAGAAAGCGGCGAAATGGATTACGTCGGTTTGTTCGCCGTCACCGCCGGGCATGGCGTCCGCGAACTCGCCCAGCACTGGAAGGAAGAAGGCGAATTTTTGAAAAGCCATGCCATCCAAGCGTTGGCGCTCGAGATTGCCGAAGGATTCGCCGAACGCATCCACCAAATTATGCGCGACCGTTGGGGCTTCCCGGACGACCCCGATTTCACGATGGAAGAGCGCTTCGCCGCCAAATACCAGGGCCAGCGCTACTCGTTCGGCTACCCGGCCTGTCCGAACTTGGAAGACCAGGAGAAACTGTTCCGTCTGCTTCATCCAGAAGACATCGGCATCCGTCTCACCGACGGCTATATGATGGAACCCGAAGCATCGGTTTCGGCGATCGTCTTCGCCCATCCGGAAGCGCGTTATTTCAATGTGTTATAAGCCGGAAACGAGCTGGCCGAATCGGCCGGCTCGTTTGTCGTTTTTCTTTGAATGCTCCACCCGAACGATATACAGTCACTTTTTTGTTTTTATTTGTTCACGATTCTCCAACTTTTTCAGCCATTCTTCTTTCGCTTGTCTACGAATACTCTTCCAATCCATCGGAGAACGGTCTCCTTTGGGAGGCATACTCCCAAATAACGAAATCAACTGATCTTCCTTTTTGATCATTCATCATCCCCTCCTTCATACTTAGGGAAAACATCATGTTTCAGTTCACTGACAAGGTGCTGAGGCCCGTCATTCCCACGAAATTTGCGATCTTGAGCTAAATGGACGGCAAGGAAACTGAGTTCTCCTCTTGACTCACCATATTTTTCATCATAGATGTCCACCTGACACATAATTCCCCTCCTCCGTCCCATACTAATGATGACAATACATATCCAAGGAGGAGCAAATATGGTCACGAAGCAACAAACGACGCTGCCGCCGCAACACCAGACGCGCCAGCCGGGCCTGCAAACGGAGATGAACCCGCAGCCGATCACCATCAAAGACACCTATAAAGGAAGCGGCAAGCTCGAAAACAGAGTCGCCATCATCAGCGGCGGCGACAGCGGCATCGGCCGGGCGGTCGCCGTCCATTTCGCCAAAGAAGGGGCCGATGTCGCCATTTTGTATTTGAACGAACACGAGGACGCCGAGGAAACAAAACGGCTTGTCGAACAGGAAGGAAAACGGTGCTTGGCCATCGCCGGCGACATCGGCGATGAAACGTTTTGCAAAGAGGCGGTGAAACAAACAATCAAAGCGTTCGGCAAGCTCGATATCGTCGTCAATAACGCCGCTGAACAGCACCCACAGCCGAACTTTCTCAACATCACCGCCGCGCAGCTGGAAAAAACGTTTCGCACGAACGTATTCGGCTACTTTTTCCTAACGAAAGCGGCGCTCCCGCACTTAAAAAACGGAAGCGCCATTATCAACACCGCTTCGGTCACCGCCTACGAAGGAAACGAACAGCTCATCGACTACTCGGCGACAAAAGGCGCAATCGTCGCGTTCACCCGCTCGCTCGCCAAAGCGCTCGTTGGGCAAGGCATCCGCGTCAATGGCGTCGCCCCAGGCCCGATTTGGACGCCGCTCATCCCCTCCACCTTTCAAAGTGAGCAAGTCGCCACATTCGGCGCCAACACCCCGATGAAACGGCCCGGCCAGCCGAGCGAAGTCGCCCCGTGCTACGTCTTTTTGGCGAGCGACGAATCGTCGTACATGACCGGGCAAATGCTTCATGTAAATGGCGGCAAGTTCATCAGCGATTGACCGCGGCAGCCGCTGGCGCCGAACTTTTTTAATAAAATCACGTTACCTTTTCTAACAAAAATATGGCGTGATTGTAAAAAAATGAGTACGATAAAGCTACGATGTTCCTCTACTTCTTTACAAGGTGCCCCTCTTCTCTCACCCCACCCCGGAATAGGGGCGGGGTTTTTTGTCACATAACAAGCAGCCAATCCGGTTCAGACAAGTACGTTTGACATTCATTTAAGGCGTGTTGAGCCATCATCCCATCAATAAGACGGTGATCGTAAGTAAGAGACAGCGGCATCACAGAAGCAATCTCAATCGAATCATCGACGACCACCGGTTTTTTCTCAACTTTCCCGATTCCTAAAAGACAAGACTGTGGATAATGAATAATCGGCGTGAACCACGAACCATTGGCCGAGCCGATGTT
Organism: Geobacillus sp. PLS 41; assembly: GCF_056494105.1. Lineage (NCBI taxonomy): Bacteria > Bacillati > Bacillota > Bacilli > Caryophanales > Anoxybacillaceae > Geobacillus > Geobacillus sp. PLS 41. The sequence continues at coordinate 3,337,344 of NZ_CM151395.1, forward strand.
CGAAACCGTGCATGTCCCTCCGCTCATCTCCACCGCTTGAATCGTTCCCGCTCTCGCCTTCGCCGTCAATTCTTCAATTTCTTTCGCAATTTGGAACAACGATTTTTGATCCGCATCACGAATCACCGGGACGAGCAATCCACGGTCAGTGTCAACCGCAAACCCAATGTGAATGAATTCGTGAATGACGATTTCTTCTCGTTCCTCATCAAGCGAAGCGTTGAGCATTGGATACTTTTTCAACACCGCCGCCAGTGCTTTTACCACATAGGCTAAATAGGTCAGTTTCACCCCTTGTTGCTCAGCTAGCGGTTTGATCCGTCGGCGATGTTGAACAAGACGGGTCGCATCGGCCTCGCCAAAATGGGTGACTTGCGGAATGGTCCGCATTGACCGCACCATCGCTTGGGCGATAGCCTTGCGGATGCCTGTCAGCGGCACTCGGCGCACTTTTTCCCGGCTTTCCTGCTTCTTGACAATCTCAACACTAGCAGCAGCCTCATCGGTTGCTTTTTGCTGCCGAACCGACAGTGCTGCTTCAATATCGCTTTTCAATATTCTTCCGTTCTTTCCGCTTGGAGTGATTTCCTCTAAAGACACGTTCTGCTCGCGGGCAAACTTTCGCACTGACGGGGCAGCCACGAATGTTTTTTGAGGAGTCCTTTGTTTTCCCGCGCTCGCCGCACGACGAATATCCTCTTCCGTGATTTTGCCGTTCGCCCCCGTCGGTGTGACCGTACTCCAATCGACGCCAAGCTCCTTGGCCAGTTTTTTTACGCGTGGGGTGATCTTGATCTCTGTCTGCGGATCTCCGCCGTCCGGAGCAAACGTTTCGACGGCAATGACGGCCAGTACTTCGCCGACCTTGGCCGTATCCCCTCGTTTCTTTTTGATCTCTTTTACTGTTCCTGACTCGGGAGCGTGAATTTCTGAAACGGCCTTTTCTGTTTGCACTTCCACCAGCGTGGCTCCTTTTTCCACCGCATCTCCTTCGGAAACGTGCCAAAACGTAATGAAACTTTCATCATGGGAATCGGATAATTTGGGCAATGTCACTTCGACAACCATAAGCTGCCTCCCTTGGAACGAACTTTTCCTTATTCATTGACGAGTTGGATCGCCTCACGGAAAATTTTATCGGCATTTGGCAATACAAATTGTTCAAGCGGACGGCTATAAGGAATTGGCACATCCGGAACCGCAATCCGCTTCACCGGCGCCTCCAAATCATACAAACAATGTTCAGCGGCAATCGCGGCAATTTCCGCCGTCATCCCGTACGACAGATAGTCTTCATCAACAACAAGCAAGCGGTGTGTCTTTTTAACCGATTGAATGATCGTCTCTTTGTCCAATGGGACAAGAGAGCGCAAATCGATCACTTCCGCTTGAATGCCTTGTTGTTCAAGTCTTTTGGCCGCTTCGAGCGCCTGATGCACTGACATTTGAATACCGACAATGGTGATATCCGTTCCCTCGCGCACAATATTTGCTTTCCCAAGCGGCACAGTATACGCCTCTTCCGGTACATGCCCAACCGAAGCATCAAGCTGATCCATCCAGCCGAGCCCTTGCAAGGTTTTATGGAACATAAAGACAACAGGGTTATCATCGCGAATAGCGGAAATCATCATCCCTTTTAAATCATATGGCGTCGACGGAGCGACGACTTTCATCCCAGGAAGATGGGCAAAGGTGGCGTACAACGTTTGCGAGTGCTGGGCGGCATCGCTGTAACCGCCTCCCACCGCCGTCATCAATACCATTGGCAGTTTCACCCTGCCGCCGGACATGTACGGAATTTTCGCCATATGGTTGTAAATTTGGTCCATACAAACCCCAAAAAAGTCGACAAACATCAGCTCCACGATCGGCCGCATTCCTTCCGCAGCGGCGCCGATGGCAGCACCGATGAACGCGGTCTCAGAAATCGGCGTATCGATGACCCGTTCCGGTCCAAACTTTTGGAACAATCCCTCTGTCGCTCCAAAAATCCCACCGTATACTCCGACATCTTCTCCCATCACAAAGACGTTCGGATCTCTCTCCATCTCAAGGCGAATCGCTTCAGCCAGCGCCTTATTTCCCGTTAACAGCCGCTGTTTTGTTTGTTGCATATGGCAAAACTCCTTTCTCCTATGAAATTAGACAAACACATCTTCCAATGCCTCTTCCGGCTTGGGATAATCGCTTTCTCTCGCAAACGCGTACGCCTGATCGACCTCAAATGTCGCTTTGTTTTCCAGCTGTGCAATCGTCTCCTCTGTTACCCCACATTCATTCAATAAATAGTTGCGAAGGCGAATAATGGGGTCTTTTTGGCGAAGCAACGTCACTTCATTTTTATCCCGGTATACTTCCGGATCGCCTTGGAAATGTCCTAAATAACGGTATGTTTCAATCTCAATAATCGACGGCCCTTGTCCAGTTCTTGCACGTTCAACCGCTTCTTTCGATACGTTGTACATATCAATCGGGTCGTTGTCTTTGACATAGTATCCTTTAATGCCATAGGCGGCTGCCCGTACATCATTCGAGGGAACCGCTGTAGACGCCGTTTTCGGCACAGAAATTCCATATTGATTGTTTTCAATGACAACAATGAATGGCAGTTTCCATAATGCCGCCATATTTAACGATTCATGAAACGCCCCTTGATTGGCGGCTCCTTCGCCGATAAACGCAACCGCCACCCAATCCGTCCCCCTTTTCTTGGCCGCCAGCGCCGCGCCAAGGGCATGAGGAATCCCAGCCCCAACGATCCCGCCGCAGGAAAATTTGACGTCAGGATCAAACAAATGCATATGGCCGCCCTTTCCTTTTCCCAGTCCAGTGGCTTTTCCGAAAATCTCTGCTGTCATCCGGTTCAAATCCACCCCTTTGGCAATCGCATGGTGATGCGGACGGTGAGGGGCAGTCACCGTATCTTCCTTTTTCAAGTGAACACACATCCCAGCCGCAGCCGGTTCTTGTCCAGTGGCCAAATGCATTTCCCCTGGCACCGGCCCCGCGCCGATATTAAACACAGGAGATTTCCCTTCGGCATACGCCTCCGCCATTTTGTCTTCATAGCAGCGAATTTTGTACATCGTTTCGTACATCCAAAGAAGATGATCCTTGGAAATGGCCAACTTCCTCTCCTCCTTCACTTGATTGGTACCGCTTTCATCATTTCTATAAAGCAAAAATCGTTCCAACGCTTGTTTCCTTTTCTTCGTCCGCCAAATTGTTTATCCAAAGCCGCCTTTTTGATCCAACCTAAACAAAAACAGCGACAAAGTGTTTCATTTTGTTTCACTTTGTCGCTACACTTTGATACAAAATGGGACAGTCAATACCGAATATTCCATTTATCCATTTGCCGGTAAAATGTGCTTCTCGATATGCCTAAATAACGGGCAGCTTTGGAAATGTTGCCGTTGCACTGCTTTAACGCCTCGATGATGGATTGCTTTTTTATCTCATTTCGGGAGATGTCTACGTTCTCCCTAACTTGAGGCAAGCGAAGAGGCCGAAAGATTTCTTCCGGCAGATCAGCCGCTGTCAATACCGGTTTTGCGCACTGATTCAGCACCCGTTCGATCATATTTTGCAACTCGCGAATATTTCCTGGCCAATCGTATTGCATAAGCGCCTCTAAGAAATCGGACCGTATTTCAGGAAACGGTTTATTTCGTTTGTGAGCCAGTTTTTCAATAAAATGACGGACGAGAAGCGGAATATCTTCTTTTCTTTTCCGAAGCGGCGGGAGAACAATCGGCATAACATTCAACCGGAAAAACAAGTCTTCGCGAAAGCTGCCTTTTTGCACTTCCTGGCGAAGGTCTTTGTTGGTCGCTGCGATGATTCTTACATCAACAGGGATCACTTTGTGCCCGCCAATTCTCATCACTTCCTTTTCTTGAATAACGCGCAAAAGCAACACTTGCATTTCCAAGGACATTTCGCCAATCTCATCCAAAAAAAGCGTTCCCCCATTGGCAAGCTCAAACTTTCCGGCGCTTCCCCCTTTTTTTCGCTCCTGTGAATGCCCCGTCCACATATCCGAACAACTCACTGCCAAGGAGATCACGCGGTATGCCTCCACAGTTAATGGCAATAAACGGTTTGTTTCTCCGCTTGCTCTCATTATGAATCGCCTGAGCCACCATCTCTTTTCCTGTTCCGCTTTCCCCTAATATTAACACGTTGGAATCTGTCGCTGCGGCGAGCCTCGCTTCGTTCATTTTCTCAATGAAACACGGGTGTTGCCCGATCATATCCGCAAACGTGATTTTCGCTTGGTTTCCCGATAGGTGGTTGACAAACTGGCGTACCTTTTCAATTTCTTTTACAATGATCATCGATCCGATTCGTTCTTTTTTCTCGTAAATTGGAATCTTGTCAACTAACACATGGTGCACCGCGTTTGAAGGCTTGACGCTTAGATGCAGCTCTTGATTTTGCAAATGAAGCGGGTGGTTCGAACAGATAGAGGGATCATTGAAAAGATCGTCGAGCTTTTTCTCTTCCAGTTGCAGTTGTGGTATATGGAACAGCTTTTTTAACTGGTTGTTCGCCTTTACGATCTTCCCATCGCGATCGATGATTAAAATGCCTTCTTTCATATTGTTCGTTGTCGCTTCCAAAAACCGTTGCATCATCACGTTTTTTTCAGCATTCTCATGTAATTTTAGTTGGTACTCAATCGCCTTTACGGCTGATACAACCATTCCTAGCGTATGAGAGTGCACTTTTTCATAGGGTCCTGACATATTCAATACACCAATGATTCGGCCGTCGGGATCATGGATGGGGGCAGCGGAACACGTCCATGACTGGCATATTTTCGTGTAATGTTCCTCAGCAAACACTTGAATAGGACGATCAATGACGATCGATGTGCCAATGGCGTTGGTCCCCATCACTTGCTCGCTCCAATCCGCCCCCGCGATAAATCCGATTTCTTCCGCCCTCGCTAAAGGCTCGCAATCGCCAATCGACAAAAGCAACTGTCCGTTTTCATTGCACAGGATCACCAAAAATCCAGATCCTTTGACAATCGAATACAATCCTTCCATTAACGGCAATGACCAATCGATCAAGGAGCGGTACTTTTCATTGTCGATTTCTTTAATCCACCCGTACGGCCGAAACGGATCAACCATCGCTTTTTTCGACCGAAGCCAAGAGTCTCGAATCATGGGCGGCAAATCGGGATCGAGCTCGTTATGAAATACGAACTTTTCCCACATGGATTTCACCTGTTCGCGGGTCACGATCATCTTGTGTTCACCTCCGTGTTTGCCATTGTTTTTCTTTTTCTCTTCAATTTATTGATTTCCTTTTTCAACTTTATAAAAAATAACAACCGAAAAAAGCAGCCATGATGGCTGCCTTGGAAACATCTACCGCCTCGCACACGACCCCCGCTCCACAAGCCGATGGGGAATGATGATGCGCTTGATCGGTTCATTTGGATTTTCGACTTTTTCGATTAAACTTTTCGCCGCTTCATAGCCGAGTTGGAAAATTCCGATGTCAATCGAGGTGAGCGGCGGACGCGACATTTCGGCGAGCAGCGTGTTGTTGAAGCTGATGATCGATACATCTTCCGGGACGCCGAGGCCCATTTCATCAAGCGTTTTGAGCATCCCGAGCGCCATGAGATCGTCGGCAACCACGAGCCCGGTCGGCGGCTCAGGCAAAGAAAGAAGCTCTTTCATCGCCTCTTGGCCGCCTTCCTGCAAAAATTCTTCATGGACGACATATTCCGGGCGGTACGGCAGCCCGGCTTCACTCAAGGCGGCGGCGTAGCCATTTTGGCGGTCGACGGTCACCAAATATTGCGGATTGCCGCCGACAAACGCGATGCGCTCATGGCCGTAGGCAATCAAGTAGTTCGTCGCATCTTTGCCCGCCTGGACGTTGTCGTTGTCAACGTGGGTCACTTGCTCCGTCTTTTGGTGCGGCTTGCCGATGACGACGAATGGGAAATCGTGCTTTTGCAAGTATTTCATCAGTTTATCGTTTTGACGAGAATAAAGCAAAATGACGCCGTCCACGCGCCGCCCTTGCAGCATCTCCACCACCCGTTCGTAAATATCGCTTTCTTTTTCCCCTGTCGACATTTGCAAGGCGTACCGCTTTTCATGGGCGGCTTTGCTGATGCCGCGGATGACTTCCGGGAAAAACGGGTTTTGCAGCGCTTGGTCGGCCGAGCTCGGCATGACGATGCCGATTACTTGCGTCGCTTGGCTCGCGAGGCTGCGGGCGATAAAGTTCGGATGATAGCCGAGCTCTTTCATCGCCGCGCGCACTTTTTGCTTCGTTTTCTCGCTGATGCGCGGGCTGTCGGCGATGACGCGCGACACGGTCGACGGCGCGACATTGGCCCTTTTCGCCACATCTTTAATCGTAACGGTCATAAGCCCCCTCCTTTCCATTTATTCATTGATCCGTTTTGCCCGTTTTTTCACCAAATATAAAAACAAAAGAAACAGCACGTAAACCGATACGATGGCGGCGATAAACGGGATGTTGATCCCTGTTTTCTCCCGCAGCTTGTATACTTCCGCCGTTTCGCGGTCGAGCACAAGGTCGTAGCCGTCCTCATCGCCGCGGACGAGATCGTCCAATAAAAAGCCGCGCAGTTCTTTGTTTTTTGGCAACTGGTCATTGGTGAGATGGACATGCTGCGTTTCGCTCGTATTGTTGATGGCGATGACCGTCGTTTCATCTTGATATTGCCGTTTCAACACCGCCATGCCGTCTTTTTCATACAACAGCGTAAAATCGCCGCGCCGCAATGATGGCAGCTCTTGGCGAAGCGGGCCGATTTTTTTCAAGTAATCGATGATTTCTGGATCAGCGCGGAAATCCATCAGACGGCGGTTGTCCGGATCTTGGCCGCCGTTCATGGCGATTTCGGTCCCGTAATACATGATCGGGATGCCAGGGGCGGTGAACAAATACGTCATGGCCAGTTTAATGCGTGAAATCGGGTTGTTGCGGTTGTCAATCGCGAGCTTCGTAAACCGCACGGTATCATGGTTGTCCAAAAACGACCCGAGCAAATACGGTCGGTCGTAAAACGTTTTGTTGTATTCCCAGACATCATACAGCGGGCGGAGCGAGGCATCGCGCCTCGCAAGCGACTGCTTCACCGCGCCATACAGCGGATAATCGACAAACCCGTCGATGCCATACTTCCCGTAATCGGCAATATAGCGCGGATCGTCGCTCCACACTTCACCGAGAAGGAAAAAGTCTTTTTTCACCGATTTGACTTCTTTCGCAAACTCCTGCCAAAACGATTTTGGCACGTGGCGCACTGTATCGAGCCGGTAGCCGTCAATGTCGGTCTCTTTAATCCACCATTTGGCAGCGTCAATTAAATACGTTTTGACCTCTGGATTTTCCTGCGCCAAATCAGGCAACCCATACACCCAGCCGTTTTCAAGCTGTGTTTGGTCGTTCCAGTCGAAAATCTCTTTTTTCGGGTGAAACCAATCTTTTTTCGTTGGGTCATGTAACCATGGGTGATTGTAACCGACATGGTTGGCGACAAAATCCAAAATGACTTTCATGTCGCGCTTATGCGCTTCTTTGACGAGTGTTTTCAAATCGCCCAGCGTGCCAAAGTGCGGATCGACTTGATAAAAATCTTCAATCCAATAGCCATGATAACCGCCCGGCATGTTTTTAAAAATCGGCGTCAGCCAAATGGCGGTAAATCCCATCTCCTTGATGTAATCGAGTTTCGCCGTCACCCCTTTCAAGTCGCCGCCGAAATACCCTTTCGGATCGTTCACATTCACGTTCTGGTCGTTTGTCGGATCCATATTGTTAAACCGGTCGACCATAATGAAATAAATGGCTTCATCTTGCCACGTCCGTTCTTCTTTTTCCGCCGCCGCAGCCGGCATGGCATAAAAAAGAAGGAACGGAAGGACGAGCAGCATAAAGAGCCGGTTCCCCATTTCCATTCCTCCCTTCCCGATTCATTTGCTCGTTCGGAAACGGGTAAGCCCCCTATTCTATGATAGCGGTTCTTACCCTTTTGTGCCACCAGCCGTTAAGCCAGAAATCAAATACCGCTGCAGGAACAAAAAGACGATGGCAATCGGGGCGGCGATCAAAATCGAGCCGGCGGCAAAGCGGGTGAAGTTGTTCGCGAACCGGTCGCTGATAAAGTTGAACAGCCCGACCGCCAGCGTAAATTTGTCCGGATCGCGCAAGACGATCGACGGCAGCAAAAAGTCGGTGAACGGCGCCATGAAGTTAAACAAGGCGACAACGGCTAAAATTGGCTTGGCTAAGGGCAGCATAATGCGGAAAAAGACGCCGAAGTGGCCGGCACCGTCGATGCGCGCCGCCTCATCCAGCTCGCGCGGAATCGTATCAAAGTAGCCTTTGACCAGCCACGCGTTAAACGGGATTTGCCCCCCGACGTAAATAAGAATGAGCCCCCAAAGCGAATCGAGCAAATGGAGCATATTGAGCAAAATATAGATCGCGACCATCGCCATGAGCGACGGAAACATTTGCAACACTAAAAACAAATACAGCCCCGTTTTCCGCCCGACGAATTTGTAGCGCGAAAACGCATAGGCGATGAGCGCCGTGAAAAAGACAGATAACACCGCATTGGCCGCAGCGACAAACAAGCTGTTTTTATACCAAAGCAAATAATCGCTCTGTGGGCTGGTAAATAACCATTTATAATGCTCGAACGTCCACTTCTCTGGGATGAGAGATGCCGAATACAGGCTTGTTCCTGGATTGAGCGACATACTGATTGCCCAAAGGAGCGGATAGGCGATGACGATAAACATGAAAGCGATAAACAAATAAATAAGCGCTACTTCCACGTGCGATTTCCATTTGCGGTTCATCAAATATTCCCCTCCTCTTTAAAGGAACGGGTGCGCCGGAACTGGTAAATGGCAAACCCGCTGACGATCAAGCCGATGATGAGCGAAATCGCCGCCGCCATGTTGTAGTTGTTCGTCGTGAACGTCAAATCGTACACCCATGAAATGAGGATGTCCGTTCCACCGGCGTTTTGCCCGCGCACCGCAGGCCCCCCGTCGTTGAACAAATAGATGATGTTAAAGTTGTTGAAGTTGCCGGCGTATTGCATAATCAACAGCGGTGCGGTCGCATACAGGACGTGCGGCAGCGTGATCGATTTGAACTTTTGCCAGCGCGTCGCCCCGTCGATGTCGGCCGCTTCGTACCAGTCGCGGGAAATGCTTTGCAAAACGCCGGTAAACAGCGCAAAGACGAACGGGAAGCCAAGCCACGTTTGAATCAAAATAAGCGCCACTTTTGTCCAAAACGGATCGGTCATCCACGGGACCGACAACCCAAACAAACTCAACACTTCACGGTTGATGGCGCCGAATTTGTCGTTAAACATCGCCGCAAACACTAAAATTGTAACAAACGCCGGCACGGCCCACGGCAAAATCAACACCGTGCGGATGAACCGCTTAAACTTGATGCGCGGGTCGTTGACAAGCAACGCCAAAAACAGTCCAAGGGCGATTTGCATCGTTGTCGCGACAACTGTCCAAACGATTGTCCACGCGAGGACGCTAAAAAACGTGCTTTTCCAAATCGGGATGGAGACTAAGTTTTTGAAGTTTTCAAATCCGACCCAATTCAATAAATGCCGCGGCGGCGAGTGGTACAAGTTGTAGTCGGTAAAGGCGAGCGACACCATAAACAACAGCGGCAGCACAACGATAAACAACAGCATCACAAGCCCGGGCGTGACAAAGATGTACGGAAATCCTTTATCCCAAGCGTTGCGGCACGATTCCCACAGCGACGGAAACGGTTCGCCCCTTTGCCGGCGGCGGGCGTCGTTGCGCGCATCAATGATGTTCGCAATATGCAGGGCGGCCGCAAACACGATGATGATGACCGAAACCAATCCTTGAATCAAGAGAAAAATCGAATGATCAAGCATCGGGATTTCGCCAAGCGTGACGAGTCCCCACAGCCCGATGTTCAAAAAGTTATAAAACGTCATCAAAAAGGCTGCTTCAATGATGATAAACAAAATTCCTTTGACATACCGGCGGTTGTACAATTGCCCAAGGCCGGCAAACAACAGCGACAGCGCCATCGCCACCGCCGGCCGATGGCGGACGTTTGCTTCCGGCATCCGAACTCCCCCCTATTGTATGGATAAGAATAGTGGATAGGGCTGATCCTATCCACCACGACATCACTCGTTATTTTCCAGCGCCGCTGGCGGCGATTTTATCTTGAATCGTTTTCACTGCCTCACCGAGCACCGCTTTCGGGTTGTCGCCTTTCGCGATAAATTGCAAGGCATTGCCCATCGGCTCCCACACTTGCGACATTTCCGGCACGTTCGGCATCGGCTCGCCGTATTGGATTTGCTCGGCAAAGCCGGCGATCAGCGGGTCGTTCGTGATTTTTTCGTTCGTCAACGCTTTTTGGTTTGCTGGCATTTCACCGGCCACTTCATAGTAGTGGAGCGAGTTTTCTTCGTTCGTCACAAATTTCATGAAATCGACCGCCCATTCTTTGTTTTGCGAATAGGCTGATAACATCCATGTTTTCACGCCGACGAACGATTTCGGATGCTCGCCGTTGTCTAAGACCGGCAGCGGTGCGGTCGCTAATTTGTCGCCCAGCGCTTCTTTATACGACGCGATGTTCCATGGTCCGGTGATGGCAACCGCCACATTCCCTTTTGTAAACAGCCCGTTCATAATATCGCCGGTGATTTCTTTCGGAATGTAGCCGTTTTTAAACCACGATTGGACGAGCTCGGCTCCTTTGACGGCTCCATCATTAGCCAGCCCGATGTCGCTTGTGTCGTATTTGCCGTTTTCATTTTTAAACACATAGCCGCCGTAGCCAGCAAAGAACGGATAAACGAAATAGAAGTTCGTCGCTTCCATTAAAAAGCCGTATTGATCTTTCGCCGCATTCGTTTTTTCCTTGGCGATGTTCATCAAGTCATCCATCGTTTTCGGCGCTTCCGGCACTAAATTTTTATTGTAGAACACGCCGTACGTTTCGACGACCATCGGCACGCCATACGTTTTCCCGTCATATGTTACCGCGTTGATGGCTGTCGGGCTGTACTCACCTTTTGCATCGCCAAGGTCGACCGGATCGGCCAGCCCCTGCAACACAATGTCGCCGATGCGATCATGCGGTTGATAGAACACGTCCGGCCCTTTGCCAGCCGGTCCGTCGAGTGCCAGTTTTTTCGTTTGGTCGAGCATGCTGACGGCTACCATTTCGATTTTGATTCCCGTTTTTTCTGTGTACTTTTGAAAAATATCCTTTAACGCTTGTTTTTGTTTTTCATCATCGTTCACCCATACGACGAGTTTCTCTGGCTTTTTGTCCTGTTCTGCCGTCTTTTGGTCGTTTCCTTTCGGCTGCTGGACATCGCGCTTAGGACCGCAGGCACCCAGCACGCCAATCAACAACACGGCCATGAGAAATAAAGATAACGCTTTTCTCATAATCCCCCTCCTGTCATCATGACGGAATCTTAGCGGTACAATCATAAGGCAAACGTTTGCACAAATAAATTTTAATCCTTCCTATGAAAACGATTGCACCACTCATCTCCATTATAACGCCTATTTTTCATTTTACAAGCCTTTTTTCTATAAAATTTGACTTTTCTTTTCTCTTAACGTACTTTTTATTATAGCGAAGCATTAATGCAAACGATTGCTTCAGATAACAAAGGAGGAAAAAGCGAATGAGGAAAGAAGCCATCCACCACCGCTCAACCGACAATTTCGCTTACGCTTATGACAGCGAGACGCTCCATCTCCGGCTTCAAACAAAGAAAAATGATGTCGACCACGTCGAGCTGCTTTTTGGCGACCCGTACGAATGGCACGATGGCGCCTGGCAGTTTCAAACGATGCCGATGCGGAAAACGGGGAGCGACGGGTTGTTTGACTATTGGCTCGCCGAAGTCAAACCGCCATATCGACGGCTGCGCTATGGGTTTGTGCTTCGAGCTGGGGGCGAGAAACTGGTCTATACGGAAAAAGGATTTTACCATGAAGCTCCGAGCGACGACACCGCTTACTACTTTTGCTTCCCCTTTCTTCATCGGGTCGACCTATTCCAAGCGCCGGACTGGGTAAAAGACACAGTATGGTATCAAATTTTCCCCGAGCGGTTCGCCAACGGCAACCCGGCCATCAATCCGAAAGGGGCGCGGCCGTGGGGAAGCGAGGACCCGACGCCGACGAGCTTTTTCGGCGGCGACTTGCAAGGAATCATCGATCACCTTGACTATTTGGCTGATCTCGGTATTACCGGCATTTACTTGACGCCGATTTTCCGCGCACCGTCGAATCATAAATACGACACCGCTGATTATTTTGAAATCGACCCGCACTTTGGGGACAAAGAGACATTGAAAACACTTGTCAAACGCTGCCATGAAAAAGGAATCCGCGTCATGCTCGATGCGGTCTTCAACCATTGCGGCTATGAGTTTGCCCCGTTTCAAGATGTGCTGAAAAACGGCGCAGCCTCTCGGTATAAAGATTGGTTCCATATTCGCGAGTTTCCGCTCCAAACCGAGCCGCGCCCGAACTACGACACATTTGCGTTCGTGCCGCACATGCCGAAACTCAACACCGCTCATCCGGAAGTGAAGCGCTACTTGCTTGATGTCGCGACATACTGGATTCGCGAGTTTGATATTGACGGCTGGCGGCTCGATGTGGCGAACGAAATCGATCATCAATTTTGGCGCGAATTCCGGCAGGCAGTGAAGGCGCTAAAGCCCGATGTGTACATTCTCGGCGAGATTTGGCATGACGCCATGCCTTGGCTGCGCGGCGACCAGTTTGACGCCGTCATGAACTACCCGTTCACGGACGGGGCGCTTCGCTTTTTCGCGAAAGAGGAAATCAGCGCCCGCCAGTTTGCCGATATCATGATCCGACTTCTTCATTCGTATCCGAAACAGGTGAACGAAGCGGCATTCAACTTGCTTGGCAGCCATGATACACCAAGGCTGCTTACGGTTTGCGGCGGCGACGTCCGCAAAGCGAAGTTGTTGTTTTTGTTCCAGCTGACGTTCACCGGTTCGCCGTGCATTTACTATGGCGATGAGATCGGCATGACGGGCGGAAACGATCCGGAGTGCCGGAAATGTATGGTGTGGGATCCGGAGCACCAAAACCGCGAACTGTTGGCGCATGTCAAGCGGCTGATTGCGCTAAGGAAGCAGCACCGGGCGCTCCGGCGCGGAGATGTCTCCTTTCTTTCCGCCGACGACAACCCTAACCATCTCGTGTATGAAAAAATTGACGGCGCTGAAACCGTGCTCGTCATCATCAACCGAAGCAATGATGCCGCCGACATTCCGCTCCCGCTCGACCTTCGCGGAAAATGGCTTGTTGACCTCTTGACCGGAGAGCGGTTTGCGGCCGAGGCGGAAACGCTTTGCGCCTCTTTGCCTCCGTATGGGTTTGTGCTCTATAAAGTTGAAAGCTGGTAAGATGGCGCAGCCATGTGTTGCTTTGATCACAAACCGGTGCAGCGGTTCGCTGCGCCGGTTTTATGTACGCCTAGCCATGCGCCGGTATTCGGTCGGGGTCATCCCTTCCATCTTTTTGAATACACGCGAAAAATACGCGCCATCATCAATGCCGACCCGCTTGGCAACCGCCTCGACTGTTTCATTCGTTTCCGCAAGCCATTGCTTGGCTTTCGACAGGCGGTAATACGTCAAATAACGGCTAAATCCCATGCCCATCGTTTTTTGCATACAGCGGGTGATGTAATCGGGATGAAAACGGAGCCCTTTCGCAAGCATTTCGAGCGTAATCGGCTCGTTGAAATGTCGTTCGATGTACGCCACCGCCGCCGCACTGACTTGTTCCGCTGCACTTGGGACGGACAGCTCCTGCTTTTGCAAGTGCCAAAGAAATTCCACAAACAAAAGCAGCTGTCGGAGCGGCCGGTCCATATCCCGCTCCACGTTCGGCTCGACAAGTTGGGCGAGCAGCTGTTCGGCGCGCTCCCGTTGTTTCAGCTCCCCATATTGACGGATCGAAAGCCGGTATTGGATTGGCTCAGTGTACGTCGCCTCTTTTTCCATCACCGTTTGCCGGCTCGCCGGGCAGTCCGGAGCAACCGTGTAGTCCGGCAGCAAAAAGTGCAGCCAAACAAGCTCCGTTTTCTCTTCACACGGGCGGTGTCCGTAATGTTCGCGGCCGGGGATCAACAGCAAATATTGCCCGCTGCCGATGGCAAACTCGCGCCCGTTTTCCGTCATATACAAACAGCCTTGTTTCACATACAGCAAGTCAAATACGGTAAACGTGCGGCGAAAATGCCGTTTTCCTTTTGGAAATACGCTTTCCGCCCCTTTAATAAACACCGGCAGCGGTGGCAGCGAAAACGTAACATAATGCATTGTCCCCTCTCTCCTTGTCGGAAATGTGCAAGTGAAATCGCTTCTTTCTCTTTCCATTATGCAGCAAACTAGCTAAACTGAGTATATCGTTCAAGTCGGAATTTGAAAAAGGAGTTGTCTCAATATGCGCCAAGAGGCAAAAACATGGTCACTGTTCTCATTAACGTGGCCGATTTTTATTGAAACGTTGCTTTATATGGTCATGGGCAACGCTGATACACTTATGCTCAGCCAGTACTCGGATCATGCGGTCGCCGCCGTCGGGGTGGCGAACCAAATCATCGCGTTAACGATCGTGCTGTTCAACTTCGTTGCCTTGGCGACCGCCGTACTTGTCGCCCAATATTTAGGTGCCCGGCGGGAACAAGAGGCCATTGAAGTGTCGCTCGTTTCCCTTGCTGCCAACTTGCTGTTTGGTCTGTTGGTAAGTGCCATTCTTGCCGCGTTTAGCCGGCCGATTTTGCGGCTGATGGGGCTGCCGGCTGAGCTGTTTGACGAGGGGAGCAGCTATTTGGCGATTGTCGGCGGGTTTTTGTTCATCCAAGCGCTGATGATGACGGTCGGCGCCATCTTAAAAAGCTACGGCTTTACACGTGATACGATGTATGTCACGATCGGCATGAATGTACTCAATGTCATCGGAAACTACTTCCTTATTTTCGGCTCATTTGCTCTTCCTCCTCTTGGGGCGGAAGGAGCTGCTATTTCAACAGCAGCCAGCCGGTTGGCCGGCTTTGTTGTGCTCGTTGCCTTATTGCGCAAACGAACAGGTATTGCACTCGCGCCGCGTGCCTTTTTGCGCCCTGCCGTTTCGCCACTTTCGTTCGCTATTGAAAATCGGTGTGCCGTCAGCCGGCGAGCACCTTTCCTACAATACAGCGCAAATGGTGATCACCTATTTGATTACGTGGCTGGGCGCCGAGGCGCTAACGGTACGAGTGTATACGCAAAACATTATGATGTTCGTCTTTTTGTTCGGCATCGCCATCAGCCAAGGGACGCAAATCCTTGTCGGCCATTTTGTTGGCGCCGGGCGGTATGAGGAAGCGTACGCCCGTTGTTTAAAAAGTTTGTACAGCGCCATTGGCATGTCCGTGTTGCTTGCTACAGCCGCCTATTGGTTCGCCGAACCGCTGCTCTCCTTCTTTACTGATGACGCGTCGATGATTGGGCTTGGGCGCAAACTGTTGCTTTTAACCATCATCCTTGAGCCGGGGCGGTCGTTTAATCTCGTCATCATCGGCTCGTTGCGGGCAGCCGGAGATGTGCAATTTCCGGTCTATATGGGCATTTTGTCGATGTGGGGCGTCGGGGTCACAGTGGCATACATCTTCGGCATTGCCCTTGGGTTTGGCCTTGTCGGCATTTGGCTGTCGTTCATCGCCGACGAATGGTTGCGCGGACTGTTGATGCTTCGGCGCTGGCGGTCGCGCGTCTGGATGAAAAAGACGGTGGCGCCGCAAGCGAAAATGGCATGAAGCCTCCCGCCACGAAAATAAGAGCTGCGCATCAGCGCAGCTCTTATTCTTTAATATGAATGCCGTAATGGTCAAACCAAACGTGCACTTGGCCAAGGTAGGCAAGCAGTTGCGGACCGGTCATCAGCTGTCCAAACCAAGGCACCTCGAATGACTTCCCTTCCGATTCAACGAGCGCCGTCAACTTTTCCTCGTCAAAAAACTCGTGTAAAATCGAAGAACGGTCGCGAAGCAGCTGTTCAAGCCATTGCTTCACCAGCTTCGTATACAATGGATGATGCGTTTTCGGGTACGGGCTTTTTTTCCGGTAGAGCACCTCTTCGGGAAGCAAGCCCTCGAGCGCTTTTCGCAAAAGGCCTTTTTCTCGGCCGCCGTACATTTTCATATCCCACGGAATGTTCCAAACGTATTCGACAATGCGATGGTCAGCGAACGGCACGCGCACTTCCAAGCTTGCTCCCATGCTCATCCGGTCTTTCCGGTCAAGCAGTGTCGTCATAAACCAAATCATATTTAAGTAAAACAGCTCACGCCGCTTCGCCTCCTCGGCGCTTTCCCCCTCGAGACGCGGCACTTCAGCAAGCGTTTGTTCATAACGCATTTGCACATAGTCGTCAAGGCGAAGCTTTTGCCGCCACTCATCTTTTAATAGACCCATGCGCGCGTCGACCGAACGCATCCACGGAAATCCTTTCCGAGACAAATCGTCCGGCCGATGAAACCATGGATAGCCGCCGAAAATTTCATCGGCGCACTCCCCTGATAAGCTGACGACAAACCGTTTGCGAATTTGTTTGCAAAACCAAAGAAGCGAAGAATCGACATCGGCCATGCCTGGAACGTCGCGGACGATGACGGCTTCATGCAAATGGCGGAACAGTTCTTCTTGCGTGATCACGCAGCGATGATGAACCGTTTGAAATTTGTTTGACACCTGTTCGATAAATGGCGCATCCGTGTTTGGTTGAAAATCGTTGGCTTTGAAATACTGGTCGTTTCCTTCATAATCGATCGAGTAGGTGTGCAGCGGCCCTTTTCCATCTGCCGCGAAAGCATTGGCGGCAATCCCTGTAATGGCGCTTGAATCGACTCCACCGGATAGAAATGTGCAGACCGGCACATCGGAAACGAGTTGGCGCGTGACCGCATCCGTCAATAGAAAGCGCAGCTTTTCGACCGTTTCCTCGAACGAATCGCGGTGGACGTCGCTTTCGACATTCCAATACCGCCAAATGCGAAGCCCGCTGCGAGAGAACGTGAGCGCATGTGCCGGGCGCAGCTCTCGAATGCCGTCAAACACACCGTGCCCCGGTGTGCGCGACGGTCCGAGGCCGAACACTTCGGCGAGTCCTTCATAATTGACTTCTGCCTTTACATCGGGATGGGCCAAAATGGCTTTCACTTCCGAGCCGAACAGCAGCCCCCCGCCATCTTCTCGATAAAACAAAGGTTTTACTCCGAGACGGTCGCGCGCCATAAATAACAGCTCGCGCTCCCCATCCCAAACGGCGAAGGCAAAAATGCCGTTGAGCCAATCGACGCATTTCTCCTTCCATTCCATATATGCGGCAAGCAACACTTCTGTATCGGAATGACCATCAAATCGATAGCCTTGGCGCAACAGTTCCTTGCGAATGTCTTCCGTATTATACAGCTCGCCGTTATAGACGATCGTATAACGATGTCCGTTTTTTTGCCGGACCATCGGTTGTTTGCCGCCAGCCGGATCCACGACGACAAGCCGTTTATGGCCGAAGGCGACATGAGTGTCCAGCCACGTATTTGTATCATCCGGTCCACGTTTGGCGAGCGTCTCTGTCATGCTGTCAATGACCGTCCGCTCGCGGCGCAAATTGCGCCCGAAATGGACCCAGCCAGTAATGCCACACATACAAACCAATCCTTTCTTTTTATCAAAGATGGCAAGTTCTCACCCGTTTCCATCATTTCGTCCGTTCTTTTTTCACGATCGTTTCCAGCGATCGCTCCTTTGATTCACGATGGTTCTCCACGTCGGCATGATTCCATTTTATGCACCCCCCGTCATTTCGATGAATTGTCCGACGTCGGTCGCCGCATGAATAAATCAGCAAAAAAATGGAAAAATAGAGGAGTACAAGGAGGATGAGAGATATTGAACATCGAGGAACGGCTGCAATGCATTGTGGAACAGCCGCGGGCGTATGTGTATGGAACAGTGGAGTTCGTCAACGATGAATGGATCTTCTTCGACGAAGAAGAAGAGGAAGCCTCTTTAGTAGAAGAAATTGCCGAGCAAGGCATCGAATGGTTTCACTGCGGACATTGGCTGTCCGGGCAATGGCAGGATCAGGGCGCGGTCGCCACGGATCTTGGCGTCTTTCCCCTCGAAAACGGCGATCGCATCCGTTTCCGCAAACGGCTGACTTATGCCTATCAACAATGGCTCGCCGCGCTTCCTGATTCAACCTTTTTCCAGTTTGTTCAATGGCTGAACAGCCTCGGATTTTCGCTGTATGACTGCTTATATTGCTACAACGGCCTATTGTTTGCCAAATCGTCTGGCGTGAATTTCATCATTTATGACAACACCGAACAAATTGGAAGCATCCACCATTATTACGAGCGCGGACGGGCGTCAAGCGACCGTTTTGAAATCACATTAAACAGCGGTGAGCGAGCCATTTGCGCCCAAATCGGCTGAATCGCCTGTTGATCCTCACGTCGTCGAAGTCCAACGGCGAGCTGTCAATGTTTTTTTAACGGCCATCCTTCCGCCCGAAGCGAAGCCTAGCAGCCGTTTTGCTTCAGGCGGAGTGCCGACGGGCGACAGCTGTCAACCGACGCGGGCGGGGGATCACTTTTGCTTTTCCGTCACATACTGCATCACTTCTTCAGCGAGAAGCGGCGGACAAAACACGTATCCTTGCGCATACGTGCATTGCAAATCGCGAAGCCGGTTGAGCTGTTCCGGCGTTTCCACCCCTTCGGCGATCGTCTCAAGCCCCAACCCGTGTCCCATCGTAATCATCGCCTTGACAATGGCCTCATCGGAAGCGTTGGCATGCAATTGTTCAATAAAGGCACGGTCAATTTTCAATATTGTCGCTGGCAACCGCTTTAAATAATGGAACGAGGAATATCCGCTGCCGAAATCATCGACGGCGATGCCGACGCCAAGCTTCCTCAACTCGTCCATTGTCCGCATCGTGCTGGACAGATAACGGAGCATCGAATGTTCGGTCAATTCGAGATGCAAACAGGACGGAGACAAACGTGACTGCTTAAGCGCTTGTTTTACATTGTCTACAAACCGCTCGTGTTGAAACTGGACAGGGGAGACGTTGACAAAAATGGAAAGCCGGTTATTTCCTGTCATTTCCTGCCATTGTTTCGTCTGTCTGCAGGCGGTTTTCAGCACCCAGCGCCCAATCTCATGAATCAACCCGGTCTCTTCCGCCAAAGGGATGAATTCATCCGGCCGCACAAGCCCAAGCTTCGGGTGGCGCCAGCGAATCAGCGCCTCCGTCGCCTTCACCGCACCCGTATGTACGTCGACAATTGGTTGGTAGCAAAGAAATAATTCATTCTCTTCGATCGCCCTGCGCAAATGTCCGCCCATTTCCAATCGGTGCATTGCTTCTTCGTTCATTTGCGCGCAGTAGCGCTCCACTCGGTTGCCGCCGCCTTTTTTAGCCATGTTGACAGCCATATCGGCGTGCCTAAGGAGCGCATGTTCGTCCTCTCCGTCATCTGGAAACATCGCTAGACCAACGCTTGCTGTAACGAAAAATTCCTTTCCATCGTACACAATCGGCCGCGCCACTTCGCGCACGATGCGGAGCGCCGCTTCCGTCGCCGCCTGGACCTCTGTTTTGAGCGGAAAAAGCAAACAAAACTTGTCGCCATGAAATCGGCCAAGCTCCGCACTAGGCGGCAAGACGCGGCGAATGCGCTCGACAAGCTGGCGCAAAATGTCATCTCCGGCGTAATGGCCGACGCTGTCGTTAATCCATTTAAACCGGTCCAAATCGATCAAAGCAACTGCCATCTTTCGTCGCTTCTGCTTGGCTTTGTCCAGCTGTTCGGAAAACAATTCCATCCACTTTGTCCGGTTGGGCAAGTTCGTATCGATGTCGTAATATGCTAAATAAGAGATTTTCTCTTCCGCCTTTTTTTGCTCGGTAATGTTGCGTCCGATTCCGTAAATGCCGACCTTTTTGCCATCCACAATGATGGGAATGTTTTTCATTTGAAACAAAAGCCGTTCTCCCGACTTCGTCGGAATTTCCAAGTTATACGTTTGGATATTCCCCCGCAGCGCTCGGTAAAAATAGCGGGTGACGCGGGGAATATCATTCGGATGAATATACTTGAGCGAATTCGTATACAAAATCTCTTCTTTCTTGTAACCGAGCACTTGCTCAAAAGCAGGGTTGACGCTTGTCAAACGGCCGTGCAAATCTGTGGAATAGACAATGTCCGTGTTATGCTCAAACAACGATTTGTAGCGTTGCTCCGACATTTGCAGGCGGACGTGCAGCCGCTCCATGTCGCGGGACGATGTTGACATGAGCTGCGCCAATGTCATCATCCCTTCTGGCGGCGATGACCACGGTGACAGTAGGCCGCTCTCCGCCGAGGCCGCTGTTTCCGCCAGCGAAATGGCCGCAAATGCGGCCGGCCGCACCGCCGTATACGCATCTTTCACCAACACCTCGACGGCCGGAAACAGCGCTGCCTGTCCAAACACCGCAGCCACACCGTCAAACAGCGGGCGCGTATACCCACTCAGCGCCGCACTGTAGTAAAGCAGCATTCCTTCTGCTGGTTGCTTGGCTGTTTGCATCGCCACATCACGCGCGCTCCAGTAAAGGGACGCGGCATGAATATAAGCAAATCGCACCTTTTCTCCGTTATGGACATGGCCCCTTACGGCAACCGAGCCATCCTGGTTGACAGCGACAATCGGCAGGCAGACATCGCGTCCGTTCCGTTCGATAAGAAACGGAAATTCCATCCCAGAAAATGGAAGGTGTTCGATAAACTCTTTTCCTAAATACCGTTCCAAATAGCTCGACGCTTTTTGCCCGTTTAGCTCGTCAATCTGCTGATCGCGGCTTTTCGTGATGGAAAACGCCAAGCCAATCGGCTCCCATAAAAACGGTGCGGCACAGTGGCCGCGAAGCGCTGTTCCACTGAAAGAGACGGCGATTCCTCCGCGCTCAAGCCGACCGTCGGGCGAAAATAACACGCTGCCCTCGGAAAGCGCGCAGCCGATGATAACCATTCGTTCGTTTGCAAGCGGCAAATGGCGAAGCAAGGGCGGCAAAGCCGAGCGGTGATTCGTAAACAACAAAAGCAACGTCGTATCGTGACGAACGACCGCCTCCGCGATCAACGCCGCCAATCCATCCGGGCGGTCAAACTCATCAGCTGGCAGCGCCAACGACGAAACGGTTGAAGACGTCATCGACGCGACGCCAACAGCGAGATTCGCCTCCCCGGCCATTGGCAGCGGCCCTGCCATCCCAACCATATGGGCGTGCGGCCAACGACGGGCTAACACGGCGGCCGCATGGCGCACTGCTGCCTCATCATTGCCCGCGATTTGGACAAACAACGGCTCATCCAAGGAAGAACTATGCTCCCTGAGCAAATGATCCAGCTCCTCGGCGCGGCGGCAGCAGAACCAACGCATAAACGATCATGCCCCCCCTCCGCTGACCAATCGGGTCAGAAAATTCAAAAAATGATATTTCTTTTACCATACCATATTTTCATCTTCAACAAAAGCGGCAACCAATAGAAGGCTGCCGCTTCGCTTTAGAATAAGTCAAAACCAAGCGGCAGCAGCAAACCAAGAAACAGCGTCACCGCAAGGGCAATGACCCATTGCGTCCATCCTGCCGCCGCGCTTTTTCCTTTTTTTACAGCTGCTAAAACCATTTCCATCGCTCCGATCACCCACAGCCCGGCAAGCGCTTTTAGCCAATAAAGCGCGGATATCGAAGCAATGCTATGCAGCAAAAGCCCCCCCGTCGCGATCGTGAGAATGTAAAACAGCCGCAACACCATTTGCACGATCTTGGCTTTGCCCGCCCCTTGCCGCTCCATCGACACCGCAAGGAAAAACAAAACAATCGTGATGAGCCAGCTCGTAATATGGGCATGCGTCAACATCCATCCCTCCAACCATTCCTTGTTCCTTCCCATCATAGCACGGCGGGCGGACGGTTGACAAACTTCACGAAAACGAAAGACGCCCTTTCTTTCAAGAGGACGCCTTTCGAACATCAATGGGGGCTTCCTCACTTTCGCCGTTTACTCTCCCACTTTGTTGCGCAACATGCCGATGCCTTCCACCGTCACCTCAATGACATCACCCGTCTGCAAAAAGCGCGGCGGGTTCATCCCTTTGCCGACTCCAGCCGGCGTTCCTGTAGCGATGATGTCACCCGGCTCAAGCGTAATGCCTTTTGAGATCGTCTCGATGATCGATTCAATGGAAAAAATCAATTGTTTCGTGTTCGCTTGCTGGCGCACTTCGCCATTGACCCGTGTCTCGATGCGCAAATCGTTTGGATTTGGCACAAATTTGCTTGGCACGATCCATGGCCCCATCGGGCAACATGTATCCAAGCTTTTGCCGAGAAAATATTGTTGGTGCCGCTCCTGCAAATCTCTTGCTGTCACATCGTTGATGATCGTGTATCCAAATACGTAATCAAGCGCGTCTTCGCGGCGGATCGCCCGCCCTTGTTTGCCGATGACCACCGCCAGCTCCCCTTCATAGTCCATTTCATCAGTGACATCGGCATGGCGCAAAATCGTTTCCTCATGACCGATGACCGTTGTCGGCGCTTTCGTGAAGACGATCAAATGCTCCGGCACATCGGCGCCGCCGAGCTCCAGCGCGTGATCAACATAGTTTTTGCCGATGCAAAAAATGTTTTTCGCCGGCCGTGGGATCGGGGCTAAAAGACGGACATCACTGAGGCGATAAACGTACTCCGGTGCCGGGTGGCGCAGCGCCCAGTCAACTACTTCTTGTGCTCGGGTGAAAAACGCCTCCCCTTGGGCAATCGCCTCAAGCATAGTCGTCGGCATCGTCTCCGTCCCATCCATCGTCCGTTCGGCGCGGCGCAAATGAACCGCCCGGTCGTCTCCTTGCGGCACGGCTCCGACAAACGTTTCTCCATCGAAAAGTGCGGTGATCAGTTTCATCGTGTCTCTCTCCCTTTCTTTGTTATGCAGCGGACGCTTCGTGAACTCTTCTCTTCCACCCGCCTTCGCCATTTTGGCGCGTTGAGGATGATATTCGCCATCGAGGCGAAAAAGTCCTGTTTTTGTAGAATTTTGTCTAAATTAGGAAATTTATCACTTATTTTCCCGAATCGCTTTCTTTTTTCGTCGTGATATGTATAATAATGTTTAGTTTCCACTAGGGCGTCGATTGCGACTTTCGTCATGCAACAAACGTCTTGCATCGACGCGGCATGCCTCAACCAACATTTCAAACGATTGATGGTGAAGGAAATGGTTCTGTTGCAAATTGAAGAAAAACGACAACAAATGATTGAATTGGCGCTCACGTATGGGTTCACGGCCAAAGAGACGATCGAATGCAGCCAAGAGCTTGACCAATTGATCAACCAATATTTGCAGCAAACGAGGATTTTTGAATCGCCTTCCCCGTCCGTTCAGTAAGCGGGGGTTTTTATTGCCCCGGCCGGCGGCGAAACGGCGGCCGCGTTCCGTATGTCCCCCACCTCCACATCCACTCAACCGGGCCATAATGAAAACGCGCAAACCAAAAGCGGCTTATCCACACTTGAGTTGCATACAAGGCAAACGCAATCAACATCTCCTGCCATGCGCTTGTGCGTCCGTACCACCCAAGCCCATAACCGTAAAACAGCGACGTGCAAACGAGCGATTGCGCGAGGTAATGGGTGAGCGACATTTTCCCGACGTCTTGCCACCACCGCCAAGCGCGCTGCCAACTTGGTTTCCCGCAGATAAACACGGCTGCCGCCGCGTAGAACACCGCCAAAGCGGCGCCTCCGAAGCTGTCTTGGATGTACATTGTCAAGTCGTTGGCCGCAGCCCAATACGGAATTGTTTTCAGTGCTAAACCAAAACATAGCGCCCACCTCATCAGGCGGCGCAGCTTCGCAGGCGAGTGACGGTCGGGTTCAAGCCAACGTTTGCAAGAGGCATAGCCGCCGAGGAAACAAAAGGGCAATACGGTCAACACCGTAAACAGCAGCCCGCCATCGCTGTTGACATAGGCCCAGTCATGCCAACGTTGCCAAAACACATCACCAAACGTTCCGCTTTGATAATGACGAACCGCTGCGGCCGCCTCAGCCTCGTGGCCGCCAACTGGTTTCGTTCCTCCTGTCCACATGCTGAGGGCCATTAGCAGCACCATAAGGCCGTGAAAAAGAAGAAAGACAGCGACAGCCGCCGTCCGCCACCAATGCGGCGGGGCGGCGAACAAGAAAAACATGATGAATCCGGCGACCGCATAGGGGATTAAAATATCGCCAAACCAAAGGCCAAACGCATGAGCCATGCCGATCCCAAGCAAAAGAAAGAAGCGGCGCAACAGAATCGGAATCGGCCGCTTTCCGCGGCTGCTGATCCGGCGGAACATGGTCATCGCCCCGAACCCGAATAAAAACGCAAACAACGGATAGGCGCTCGCTTCAAACAACACATCCACGACGGCAACGAAAACTCGGTCAAAATCACTGCCCTTGACGCCGTCGTCGTATAACGCCGGCGAGGAAAAATAACGCATGTTGACAAGCAAAATGCCAAGCAAAGCGAATCCACGCAGCACATCGGCCGCGGCGATTCGCTCGGGCGATCTGATCATCGCTTTCTCCCTTCTTTCTACCGCCTAGCCGTCTGCGCAATCGGCGACGCTTTACCGCCTTGCCGGCACGCCCGCCGCCTTATCCATTTCATTCGACGCGCTCTCCTCTGCCCGTCTGAAGGCGCATGCCTGTATCATCAGTTGACATAGCGGCCCGATTTTCCAATTGCATCCCAATATTGGCGGCGCAAGTGTACTTTCTGAATTTTTCCGGAGGCTGTTTTCGGCAGCTCATCGACAAACGTAACGCCTGTAATGGCTTTGAAATGAGCCAGTTTTTCCCGCGAAAAGGCGATCAGCTCTTCCTCTGTCACATTGTGCCCTGGGCGGACGACGACAAACGCATGCGGCGTTTCTCCCCATTTTTCGTGCGGCGCGGCAATGACGGCTGCCTCAAGCACAGCAGGGTGTTCATAAAGCGCACCTTCGACTTCAATCGACGAAATATTTTCCCCTCCGCTAATAATAATATCCTTTTTCCGGTCGACGATATCAATATGCCCGTATTCATCGACGGTCGCCATATCGCCGGTATACAGCCAGCCGTCGCGGATCGTTGCGGCGGTCGCTTCTTCGTTTTTCCAATATCCTTTCATGACGCCATGGCTGCGGACAATCACCTCACCGATCGCCCGTCCATTCTTCGGCACTTCCTCTCCATTCTCGTCGACGACTTTCACCTCGCAGCCGATCATCGGATAGCCGGCTTTCGCTTTCAGCCGCTGCTTTTGTTCGGCAGGCAGTCCGTCAAGCTGTGGACGAATGAGCGAAATCGTGCTGAGCGGAGACGATTCGGTCATGCCGTACACCTGGATAAACTCCCAGCCGAGCTTTTCCTCAACGCGTGCGACAAACGCCGGCGGCGGCGCAGAACCGGCGATGACGACCCGCACGCCTTCCGGGACATCTGGTTGATATTGCTCATAATATTGCAGCAACATATTGAGCACAGTCGGAGCCATATGCATAACCGTCACCTGATGTTCCTTGACAAGATCAAAAATGACTTTCGGATCGACTTTACGCAAACCGATTTGCGTTGCTCCGTTGGCGGTGTAATAAAACGGAGCCCCCCAGCCGTTGACGTGGAACATCGGCAACACATGCAA
This sequence comes from Geobacillus sp. PLS 41, assembly GCF_056494105.1. NCBI lineage: Bacteria > Bacillati > Bacillota > Bacilli > Caryophanales > Anoxybacillaceae > Geobacillus > Geobacillus sp. PLS 41. The sequence continues at coordinate 3,363,231 of NZ_CM151395.1, forward strand.
ATACGTATCGCGGTCGGACACACGCAAATGGTGCATCGTCACAAGCGCATGCAAATAGTTGTTCCGATGCGTCAGCATGACTCCTTTTGGGTTGCCTGTCGTCCCGCTTGTATATAGCAAGCTGCATATATCGTTCTCATCGATCATCGGGCGCGGAACCGGCGCTGACGACTGGGCGGCGAGCCATTCTTCGTAAGCGGTTTCATCAATCGCCGCCTCTGTTTTATGGTGGACAATGATCTCCTCGACCGTTTCAAGCTTGTTTTTGACCGGTGCAATCAGCCCGTACAGCTCCTGATCCACAAACAACACTTTCGTTTCGCTATGATTCAAAATAAAAACGTAATCATCCGGTTTCAGCCGCGTATTCAGCGGCACCATCACCCCTCCCACTTCAAACACGCCGTAAAACCCTTCGAGCATCTCGAGCGTGTTGGGCGCCAAGTACGCCACGCGGTCGCCTTTGCGAACGCCAAGCCCCCGCAGCCCGTTGGCAAGCCTCGACACTCGTTCGCCAAGCTCACGATACGTCACCGTCCGCCCCGAACAAATCATGGCTGTCTTGTCCCCATAGAGAGCCACGGCGCGATCGAAAAAGTGATGGAGCACGAGCGGCGCATTCATTCTCCCATCCCCCTGTTTTATGTTTTAGAAAATTCACAATTGTATTATATAACAAAGATGGCATAAAGAAAAAGAGGGCCGTCCCAAAAGTCGTAAAATGACTTTTGAAGTCAGCCCTCTTTCTTGGATAGTCCACTCCATTGCGCCAAAAAAGAACCTGGTTTCTTCTTTTTTCCAAAAACGAACGCTAGGGGAGTCGTCTCGACAATAGCTAGTTATTTCCTTTCACCCCGGCGTCCAAGACATCCGGATCGACCGTATTCGTGACGCTGCAAAACGTATTCGTTTGCAAGAAATCGCCAGTATTGCCGCCGCCGGCACCTGAGTTTGACTTCGTGGTGCTTTTCGGAGCGATTTGCAGCACATCGCCCATGTTGACAGTGCCATTGCCGCTTACGTTCGTCACTTTGATCCCACCAATGACGATTGCTGGCATCCCCTTTCCCCTTCCTTTCTGCCCGTTCCCTTTCTTTATCATACGCGGGAGCTGCTTTCCTCAATTGGACTCTCACCCCGCATTGAACCGTTTTTTCTCCGTTTTCATACAATAACGATAGCGACACGACGAAAAAGGAGGGGGCTCTTCATGCCTTCATTTATCAGCGGTCCAATTAAAATCACCCATGTCAGCGGCGACGGCACGGTGAATTTCGGCGACGTCTTGCAAATCACACCAAAGAGCACGTTGAAATCCAATACCGGCTCAGGCGGCGGCAACAACGGGGACTTCCTGCAGACGAATACGTTCGTCAGCTTTACAAACACCGGCGATCCGGATGTGTTCGACTCAAATAATGCCGCCAACAATTAAAGCGAACGTTTCGCAGCTTGCGCCCATACACTAGTATCAACGAAGAAAACAAGGAAGGGAGCATGCCCACATGCCGGCTTTTGTCGGAGTCGTCAAACTGAACAGCATCGGAAGCAGCGGCGTGTTCCATATTGGCGATGTGTTTGCGATTTCCCCGCAAAGCGTGACGAAAACGTTCGCTGGCGCCGGTTCGTTTAACACCGGCGACGGGCTTCATATCTATAACTATTACAGCAATACCAATACGAATGACGCCGATGTCGCCGATGAAAATATCGTCGGAAACGTTTGAAGGAGGAGAAGGAGGGTGCACGTTTACATCAGCCAAAGCATCTGCATCCACCAGTTGCGGATCGGCTCGGTCACCAATTCATCTGTTTTGCAAATCGGCAGCGCCGGAAGCATTCAAGCGCTCTCAACGCTTGCCAACACCGGCGGATTCACCGGTCCGGCCCCACAGGCGACCGTGCCGCCCGGTGCATCCGCTCCTCTCGTTCCTCTCCATTCAGCCACCCGCTAAATTCAGCGAAAAAAAGTGATGAGAGCGAAAGGCCGTCCATATATTGAAGTAAGAGGGCTCTTTGGAGAGGATGATGGTGCACAATGAGCATTTACGAGTATTTCGTCAAGCTGCACCGCTATTTATTATGGCAAACAAAAAAAATACGGGATCTGGAACGCCGTCTCCACGCACTCGAAGCCCGGCTTCGGGAAATGGAGGCTCAGCCGCGCACATCGATCGAACGAATTGAATATAAATTTGACCAGCTCAAAGTGGAAACGCTCGAAGGAACGCTAAACATCGGGATCGCTCCGCCCGGAGCCAGCGGTACAATTGAAGACTTTGCCGTCGAACCGGTCAAAACCGTAATTCCAAAGCCGGAACCGGTGCTGTTGCGCCCGATTCAAGAAAAAGTGGCCGCCTATCTCAACGGGGAAGCGTCGGAAACGTTAAAACGCCTTGAGCAGCAATACGGCCGCCGCCTCGACGATACGTACCGCCAGTTCATTTTGCAAGACATCGCCCGGCAAACAGACGAACGCATCCGCTTCTATTTGCAAGAGAAAGCCAACCATGGCTACGTTCCGTCCGGCGACCGCGATGAAGCAGTCGAAAATGAAATTTTTCAAAAAGTGAAAGCCGATATCGAACAATCGCTCGATGCGTTTTTGAAACATTTGCCTTCAAAGGAGGGATAGACGTGAATTATACAGTGATCAATCGTCATCTGCATGTTGGCGACATCCGCCTCGTGGCCGTCGCCAGTGCCTCGCTGTTTTTAATCGGCGACGCCGATGCGATTCACTTGTCATCAGCGTTTGACACACCGCCTGAATCACTTATCATCGGCCCGTTCGTCCCGCTTGTGCCGGCCCGAGGGGATACGCCGTGAAACGAACGTCAGTAGTGCAGGCATTTCATGCGGAAACGCTGATCATTGGCTCCGTACTGCAAATCGGCGACTCAGAGCGAATTTCCGCCCGCACGCGCTCCTTTGCCGTTCAGCGGCAATATGAACTGTTTTTTGGCCCAGAAGGAGAACAAATATTCCCTGTTTTTGCGAAGCCGATCCCGCGCTGGATTTCTCCACCGCCGGCAGCCGCACGCCAAACGCTCCATGAGTCCCCGGTCATTTCCGTTCAGTCTGTGCGCGTGCTCGCCATTTCTTCGTCCGCCATCGTCCATATCGGCTCGACCTCGACAGCGGAGGCAGAGGCAAGAATTAAACATATCCGCCAGCTGGCCGGCTCTGAGTCGAGCGCGCCAACAAGAGGGAGGGATTTATAATGCCTTCGTTTGTCGGCCCAATTAAAATCAACAACGTCAGCAGCGGAGCTGTCGTCCAAATGGGCGACTGTCTGTACATCGCGCCGAAAGTCGCCACGAAAACGCAAGCCGGATCCGGCGGGTTCAACACCGGCGATTTTGTGATGACGAACAACGCGATCAGCTTTACAAACGCGTTTGATCCAGATGTATCCGACCAAAACGTGGCCGCCAACAACTGAACGTTGCAGAAAACGAATCCCCTCACCTTTCACTTGCCAACATCAACCTTATCAGCCGAACGCTGCCGAAACCAAAAAAGAGAAGGTGTCCCAAAAGGATCCGGACACCTTTGCTTATTTACCTCTATCTAAAAAACCATACATTGTGCTTGATCGAAAGGAAACCAACCTTTTGCGACCGCCTCCCTCCATTATTTCCCAAGAGCCCGTTCAGCTCAACGGGCTATCCATTTACAGATCAGCGAGCGAGAAAGCCCGCTCCTTGAGGGGTGGGATGAAAGCGAGCCGTTTTCTTCATATTATTGAATGATGATGAAAAAAGCGGTATCATGTAATCGCCGCAAGGAGGTGAATCCATGCCGACCATCACACTAAGGCTGGAGCTGCACAACCCAACGAAAGTGAAACAGGGCATGTATGAACGGATGACAGAAGTGAATACCGCGTTTGCCAATTGGCTGTTGAATCATCCCGAGCTGAATCAAGCGACGAGCAAACTATTTAAAGAGTTTTCGTCGCAGCGGTTTCCTTCCGCTGTCGTGAATCAGACGATTCGAGAAGTGAAGTCCCAAAAGAAAAACCAGAAAACAAAGAAGTTTCGAACATTATGGTGTTGCTTTAACAATCAAAACGTGAAGGTGGAAAAGAAAGGAGAGTTCTACACGGTTTCCTTCCCCACACTGGAGAAGCGAATTGGCGTGCCGGTCGTCACGCGCCCCTATCAAGAAGCATGGCTGAATCGGCTGCTCGATGGAACCGCTAAACAAGGGGCAGCCAAGCTCTACAAAAAGAGAAAGAAATGGTACTTGGCGATCGCGATCACCTTTGACGTGAAGCCGCGGCACGAAACAAAGGTGATGGGCGTTGACGTTGGGCTTCGCTATATCGCTGTGGCCAGCGTGGGAACGAAATCGTGGTTTTTCAAAGGGAACCAATGCGCCTTTGTACGCCGACGATATGCGGCTTTGCGAAGGAGATTAGGAAAAGCCAAGAAGCTCCATATGATTCGCAAAATCGGCCGCAAAGAGTCCCGCTGGATGAAGGATCAAAATCACAAAATCAGCCGTCAAATCGTGAATTTTGCGCTCGCCAACGGTGTTGGCGTGATTCGAATGGAAGCGTTGACGGGGATTCGCAAGCGGGCAACATCGGCCAAAGAAGCGGGGCGAAGCCTTCATGCTTGGGCGTTTCATCAACTGCAAACGATGATTGCCTATAAGGCGGAAATGGCGGGCATTCGCGTTGAGTGGGTGAATCCAACCTACACGAGCCAAACGTGTAAATGTGGTTATCGAGAGAAAGCGAACCGAAACGGCATCCGCTTTCGATGCCAAAGGTGTGGATACACTCTCCACGCCGACTTGAATGGCGCCATCAACATCGCCAAAGCGATTTCGGGCTTCGCCGTCTAACCTAGCGCACTGGTCACAGGTGCGCCGCCCATGGGGGTACATCCTAACCCGATGGGATGGGGTGATGACACACCCCTGAACTTGGGCGTTGTCCGAACCAGAAATGGATGAGGACGTGAGCGACCCAAGAATCCCACGCCTTTAGGCGTGCGGAGTGTCAAATCATTTCCAGCCAGACGCGCGTGCCACGTCCGGACGGTTCAGCCGGTTCGACGATGAGCCGTCGCGGCAGACGGTTGCGAATTTCTTGAACATGACTGATGACGCCGACCGCTAGTTGCTCGGTATGTAGCTTTTCCAAGGCGGAAATGACCGTCTCAAGCAGCTCAGCGTCGAGGGTGCCAAACCCTTCGTCCAAGAAGAAAAAGCGGAGCGGATACTCGCCGCGCAGCTGAATTTGCGCCGATAACGCCAACGCCAACGACAGTGACGTCAAAAATGTCTCCCCACCCGAGAGCGTCGATACCGGCCGTCTGACGCCGCCATTGGCATCATCGCGGATCAGAAACCCGCCTTGCGAATCCAATTCGAGCGAATACCGGTGCCGTGTCAGCCGCTGCAGCCGTTCCGAAGCCATGGCGGTTACTTGCTCGAGCTGCTCTTCAGCCATAAATTCGACAAAGCTGTTGCCGCGAAGCAGCGCCTGCAGCTGTTTATACCGCTCGATGCGCCGGCTGAGCTCCGCCTGCTTCTCCTCCAGTTCAACAAAGCGGCTATGTTTTTTTCTCAACTCTTCTACCTTCGCTTGAGCTGCCCCAAGCTGCTGCGTCATCGCCTCCACTTGCTCCTTCAACTCGGCGTATACACGCTGCATCGTCTCCCATTGTTCAGCGCTCACCGCCGCCCCCCCGATGGCGGCGGCCAGCTGGGCGAGGCGATGTTCGGCTTGCTCGATTTGGCGCCAATAGCGGCGGATTGCCTCATCCCATTCATCTCGCTGCGCTTTTTCCGCCTTCGCTTGCTTGACTTGTTCGGCATCGGCAAACATGGTGTCCAAAAGCGCGCCGCGCCAGCGAGCGAGCGCCTCTTCTTCGCGGCGGACGCCTTCTTCCCACGCCTGCTTGGCTGCTTTTGTTTCGCTTTCAAGCATTTGATATTCCCGCTGGGCTCGCTGCCAAGCCTCATACGCCTGTTGCTCGCCGTTTTGCAGCTGGCGCCATTCGTCCTCCGCCTTCTGAAGCTGCACGGCCGCAGGACCTTCCCCCGCCTTCTCGCCCCGTTGCCGCTCATATTCGTTCCATTGCTGCTGTTTGGCGCTAATCAGCGAGTCAAGACGCACCCGCTCCGTCTCAAGCCGGCTCCGCTCTTTGGCCGCTTCCTCTTTCGCCCGCTGTTTTTCCTCTAAAAACAGCACGCTGTCCTCCAGCCGTTTTTGCACGTCGCGCCGCACGTTTTCCCGTTCACGCAGCTGTTCATACACCGCATCGATCGTCTCAAGCGAAAGGAAAGGATACATCTGCCGCCATTGCTGTTCAAGTTGCCGCCGCTCTTCCTCCAGCCGCTGCTTTTCAACTTGCAGCGCTTCGATGTCCGCCGCTATCCATTGGCACGCTTTCTCCGCTTCGCGCCGCGCTGACTCGGCTTCATTCCATTGGGCAAGCACCCGGTAGACCGCTTCTTTCAATTCAATGACATCTTGCGCAAGCGCCCGCACTTCCACAGTGAGGTCGACGGCCTCCTCCACCGAGCGGCTTTCGGCAAACACAGGCGGCGCTTCATGGCCTACCGCCAGCTCGGCAAGCTGCTCGAGCTGCGCCTTGAACGAAATGATCGTTTGCCAATCTTGTTCATACCGCTGCCGCTCTGCCTCAAGCTCGGACAGACGCTCAAGTTGGACATCGTGCGGTGCGGCGGCCGGATGCGGATGCTCGCGCGATCCGCACACTGGACACGGCTCGCCGGGACGGAGCCGCTCAGCCAAGGCGGAGGCGAGTTGCGCCGTCCGCGCTTCTTCGGCTCGCTGTCGCTCCGCCTCCATGGTTTTCTGCAAAGTATACAATTGTTTTTCAGCATCCTGCTGCCGCCAGCAGACGAAACGATACGTCCGCTCCACACGCCGGAACAGCTCTTGAAGCCGGGAGCCGACAGCGGCTGATCGGCGTTCCCGCTCCAACTTTTCCTCTTTCGCCCGACGCCAAACGGCCTCCTTTTGCTGAAGTTGGGCATCGACGCGAGCGATGGCTGACGCCGCTTGCTCAATATGCTGCTTCTGCCTGTACGCCCGCTCTGCCTCATCTTTTCCATCCAGCGCCTCTTCATGCTGTTTCAGTTCTTCTTTCAACTCCCGCTGCCGCTTCGCGCCGCGCTCATACCAGACCGACGCCTCTTCAAACCGGCGTGCAGCTGCCTTCTCCTGGGCAATGAGTCGCTTCCTCTCTTCACTAAGAGCTGCGAGCTCCTGTCCAAGCACTTCCATTTGCTGCTCAAGCTGCGCCGCCTGCCGCAGCCGTTCCATCTGGACGAGCAATTCCGGTTCGCGCTGCGCCTTTTCTTGGCGCGCCCGTTCATAACGCCGCGCCGCTTCTTCATAGCTCAATTGGGCTTCCTCTAACCGACGCGCCAGTCCTTCATACCGACGAAACGCCTCTGCCCGCAAGCGACATGCCTGCTCGCACTGCTCCCAATACGGCCATATGCGCTCTGCTTGCTCGGCGCGCTCCTTTTTCGCCTCAAGCTCGCGGATGACGGATTCATGTTGGCGCAGCGCGGCGAGCTCTTGTTCGACCGCTTCTTTTTCTTGCTGCCACGCCCATCGTTGTTTTGTTCGTTCCACATCTGCTTCGACTTCCTCAAGCTCTTTTTTTCGCTTGGCAAACAGCCCCGCGAGCTCCCGCACATCCGCCTCTGCCTGCTCGAGCGCTGCTTTTGAAGCATCGCCGAGCCCCGCTTTTTCCGCTTCGATTTTTTCCCATTCTTGCTCAGCGGCGGCAAGCCGGTCTTTCAACTTTTTATTCAACTGATCGCCATACCGCTCAAGATGGAAGAGGCGCTGCAGCATTTGCCGCCGCTCCGACCCTTTGAGCGATAAAAACTCGGCAAATTTTCCTTGCGGCAAGACGACCGCCCGGGTGAAATCCTCCATCGTCAAGCCGAGCAATTGCTCGATCGCCTTGTCCACCTCCGATAGTTTATCGGCGAGCACGACCGGCTCGGACCGATGCTCGATCAGGCGGCAAACGGCGCTGCGCGTCCGCCATTCGTCCACTTTTTTTAAGCTTCGTTCGACTGTATACCGTTTCGCTCCTGCCGCATTTTCCAGCTCAAACGTAAACGAGACAAACAACTCTTGCTCCGCGTGGTTGATGATCGCCTGCGTGCGGTTGGCCGCCCGCTCGACGCTGCCGAACAAGGCGAGCGTCATGGCGTCTAAAATCGTTGATTTGCCGCTTCCAGTCGGCCCGAAAATGCCGAACACACCGCCCTCACACAGTGCGGTGAAATCAATCGTCTGCTTTTCACGAAAGCTATGAAGCCCGGCGATCGTCAGCGAGATCGGCTTCATTCTCCCTCCCCTTCCTTCTCTTCTTCCGCCGCCAGCTCCAAAAAGAGGCGGACAAGCTCTTCATCCGGCGTTTGTCCCCCAGTCTGACGTTCGTAAAAGCGGTGAAACATTTCTTCAAGTGAAAGCGGCTCGCGGCTCATTTCCATCATCTCTTCCACCCGATTGGGAAACACCGGGCGAATGTGGACAAATCCGGGATGAAGCTTACGCAGCCGATCAATTTCTTCCATTGTCAACGACTCGGTCACATGGATCTCCAAATCGATCCAGCTTGATCGGTCTCTTCCTTCCTCACACCAGCGGTATACTTGAGCGAGCCCCTCTGTCGCCTTCCAACGGATGAGCGGTTTGCCAGCAGCGAGCGGTATCTCCGCCACCTTGGCCGCCCCGCCTGGATGCACGTCAACGACCGTGACCGATTTGGCTTGACCGGCTTCGGAAAAGCTGTACGCCAACGGCGAGCCGGAATAGCGCGCGGCCGTCTTTGCCTGCTTGACATCCTGCGGCCGGTGCAGATGGCCAAGCGCCACATATTGCGCGGCTTTCGGCAGGCTCTCAGCCGCCACCGTATAAGCGCCGCCGACTTCAATCGGCCGCTCGGAATCGGACGTACGTCCGCCAGCAACGTAAAGATGGCTCATCGCGATATTGACGGTCTCCGCCGTGAACGAGGCGGCCATCGCCGCTAATAGGGCGCGGATGCGGTCATCGTACCGATCGCGCATCGTCGTCTCCTTACAGTCGGATGACAACAGCTCGGCGAGGCGCGATTCGGACGGATAGGCCAACGGAGCAAGCATCATCGTTTCGCCGCACGATGGAACGTCAATCCGGCAAACAGCCGCTTGCGGGCGGCCGAAAAGAAAAATGTTGTGCGCACACATCAACGTCCGGGCAGCGCTGATCCGGTCGGGGTGGTCGTGGTTGCCGCTGATGACTGCCACCGGGCGGCGTCCTTTGTCGGACAGGCGGGCGAGGCTTTCATAAAACAGTTGTTCCGCAGCCGCCGGCGGATTGACGGAGTCGAATACGTCGCCGGCCACAAGGATGATGTCGATTTGTTCTTTCTTGACAATCTCCACAAGCTCATCAACAAATGCCTCTTGCTCGGCCATCCGACTCCGCCCCTCGAGCGTTCTCCCAAAATGCCAGTCCGCGGTATGCAAAATCCGCATTCTCTCTTTCCCCCCTTGCATCACTCAACAGCCACAACAAACCCGCCGTCAAACGAATACAAATAGCATTCCGCCACCGGCGCACGCCAAATTTGCTCGATGGCCCGCCGGTACAAGCGCATTTGCGTCCCGTAGCGGCCGAGCAGAAAACGAGCCGCTTCTTCCTTTTGCCCAGCAAAACGGTGGACGACTTCATCCGTTTTATAGTCAATCATCACATAGCCGCATTCGTCGGCAAACACGCAGTCGATCACCCCTTGCACGAGGACGCGCCGGCCGCTTTCCGTCCCTTCGCCGCCGTACAGTTCAGCCGCTTTAAGCCCCAAGCTGAACGGCACTTCACGGTGCACTTCGCGGGCGGCGCAAAGGCGGCGGCCAAGATCTGCAGTGAAAAAGGCAGCGATGGCCGCTGGATCGACCGCCTCTGCTTGTTCTGCCGACAGCAGCTCTTTTTCGACAAGGCGGACGATCTGACTGCGGATCCACGATTCATCAAGCGGCGCTTGCAAATCGAGATGGCGCATGACGACATGGAGCGCCGTCCCTTTTTCGGCCGGCGTCAACGTTTTCTCCTGCATAAAACGCGGCCGGGAAAACACCGGAGCCGTCCCTTGTCGCGGCCGCCATTCGTCCGCTTGCTCGCCAAAGAGCGCGCGCTGTTCTTTGAGTTCTGACACCGATTGCTTGGCGCGCACGGCCGTTTCTTTCTCATACGAATACCGCCACAACAAGCGGCGTTTGACCTCCTTCTGCCACCCTCCTTCTACGGGAACGGGTCGGCCTTGTTCGAGGGCAAGAAGCACGCCGCCATCCATCTCCTCCCTCGCAGCCTCTGCGCCGCGCAAATCGGCGGCCGGCACGATGGCGACACGCCATACAGACGGGTGAGAGGCGACCTCTTCAGGCGCCTTCGTTCCCGCAAGCGCCCCCCCATCCCGATGACGGATGAGCGCCCGGCCGATCCAATCCAAGTAGGAGCGGGCCGAAGCCCGCACATCGTCGGGGAGAAGCCAGCCGCGTTCCGAAGCAGCGCTTTTCCATTTTTCAATCTCCTTGGCCGCATCGTTGACCGACGCCAACAAATACAGCTTCTCTTTTGCCCTTGTGAGCGCGACATACAAAATGCGCATCTCCTCAGCGAGCAGTTCAAGCCGCTTTTTCGTTTGGATGGCCAACAGCGGCAGCGTCGGATAACTGATGCGCAGCCGCGGGTGGACAAAGCGGGCGGCAAAGCCCAGCTCTTTATCGAGCAAATATGGGTGGTGCAAATCACGTGTATGAAACGGACGAGCCAGCCCAGCGAGAAACACGATCGGAAATTCCAATCCTTTGCTGCTGTGAATCGTCATGATGCGCACGACGTCTTCCTGCTCGCCGAGCGGCCGGGCCGCCCCTAAATCGTCGCCGCGCTCTTGCAGCCGCTCGATGAAGCGAAGAAAGCGAAACAAGCCGCGAAACGACGTCGACTCGTACTGCCGCGCGCGGTCGTACAAAGCGCGCAAGTTCGCCTGCCGTTGCCTGCCGCCCGGCAGTGCGCCGACAAAATCGTAAAATTGCGTATCGCGGTACAGCTGCCAAATGAGATCAGCTAATGAGCGGCGGCGCGCCATCGTACGCCAGCCCTCGAGCCGCTCTAAGAAAGCCGCCGCTTTCCTTTGGGCGTTGGCCTCCTCTTTTGTTTCCGCCGGCTTTTGCCGAAACGAACAGAGCGCTTCATAAAACGTGCCCTTTGGATCGGCGAGGCGAATCATGGCGAGCTCATTCTCGTCAAAACGAAAGAGCGGCGACCGGAGCACCGCGGCGAGCGGAATGTCTTGGTGCGGGTTGTCGATCACTTTTAACAGTGAGAGCATGATCGAAATTTCCGTCGCCTGAAAATAGCCGGATGACAAATCCGCGGCCGCCGGGATGCCTTGCGCCTGCAACTGCTCGATCATCTGCGGCGCATTCGTCATCGAGCGGACAAGGATGACGATGTCACGGTACATGGCGCGCCGCGGCTGCCCGCTCGAACGATCGTATACATAAAACGGAGCGGAAACGATCTCTTTGATTTTTTTCGCCATCAGCCGCGCCTCGAGCTCCGCCGCTTCCCATTCAGCCGCTTCCTCTTCGTCCTCTTCCGCCGCACGCTGCCGGTTGATGATCATGACTTCCGGCGCCGCATCCTCCCCTTCCGGGTAATCGGCGCCGTATTTCAGCTGCGCCGCTTCGTCGTAAACCATTTCGCCGACGGTTTCCCCCATGAGTTGCGCAAACAGAAAATTCGTCCCGTCAAGCACTTCGCGGCGGCTGCGGAAGTTGCTCGCGAGGTCGATTTTCATCCCCCCTTCTTCCCCGTCGGCGGTGAATCGTTTGTATTTGTCCAAAAACAGCATCGGCTCGGCAAGGCGGAATCGGTAAATCGACTGTTTCACGTCGCCGACCATAAACAAATTGCCTGTTCGTTCACTTCCTTTTTTTACCATACGCAAAATCGCTTCTTGAACGAGGTTCGTATCTTGATACTCGTCAACAAGCACTTCATCAAACTGCGCCTGGTATTCCAAGGCGGCGGAGGAAGGCTGCCATTCGCCCGTTTCCGGATCGCGCCGCCGCAAAATATGCAAACAATAATGTTCCAAGTCAGAAAAATCAACGATTCCTTTTTCCCGTTTCGCCGTTTGGAACATGACGGCAAAACGGCGGACAAGGTTAGCGATCGTTTCAACGATCGGCTTCATTTCCCTCATATGGCGGAGCCAAACGGATGGATCGAGCGAAAACACATTGTCGCGCAGCGCCTCCACTTTCTTTTTCGCCTGATCACGCAGCGATTTGGCTTCGTCGATCAGCCGCTCGTCATAGTCCTTGCCGCGGCAGGCCGGCAGCCGCCCAAACGACAGCGCCTTTAGCGCGCGATGCAGCTCGGCCCACGGCCCGGAAAGTTGCGCCTCTAACTTGACGATCATCTCCAGATCTTCGCGCAGCCGCTCGGCATACGGCCGCGGCCCGCTCGGTTCTTCGGCGAGCTCAAGCGCCCTTCGGATCAGCCGTTTGGCCGCCGCCAGCTCCATCGCGGCATGTTGCGCGATATAGCGGGCTGCTGGCAGCGTCTTGATATCCGTCCGTTCATCGACGTCATACATCGAGGCCAAACCGGCCAACCATTCATCTGGTTCCGGATGGGAGCGGGAAAATTCATAAAGGGCGACAATCATCTCCTGCAGCTCCGCATCGCTCCGGTCGCCCGTATAGGCATCCACGACGGCGAAAAACCGCTCGTTGTCCGGCTTTCCGTATTCCTCCTCAAGCAGCTCTTCAAGGACATCCTCTTTCAACAGCTCGATTTCCGTTTCATCCGCGATGCGAAACGACGGATCCAAATCGAGCAAATAGTAATATTTGCGAATGACATCCAAGCAAAAGGAATGGAGCGTCGAGATCGCGGCGCGGGGAAGCAGGCTGAGCTGGCGCCGCAAATGGAGCGAATGCGGACGCTTGGCCAATTCCCGCTCGAGCGCCTCACCGATTCTTGCTTTCATCTCCGCGGCTGCCGCATTGGTAAAGGTAACGACAAGCAGCCGGTCGATATCGACCGCTCCTTCTTCCGCCGTCACTTTTTGAATGATCCGCTCGACAAGAACGGCCGTTTTCCCGGATCCGGCCGCCGCGGCGACAAGAATGTCTCGGCCGCCCGCGGCGATCGCCTTCCATTGTTCATCCGTCCATCGGCTCCCAGCCGGCTTCGGGCGAATCGTGGCGTTCATTTATCCTTCCTTCCCTTCCGCTAGTTTTTCGATGACCGCTTCCTTCGTTTGCGGGGCAAGCTTCCGGTATTCGTTGCCGGAGAGTGCCTCATCAAATTGGCAGACCGGTTTGAAGACGCAAAACTCGCACGCTGTTTTATCTTTCAACTTGTACGGGGCGATCGACACGACGCCGTCGGCGATTTGCCCGCCGATGTCGATGAACAAACGGCGGACATGCTGGCGGAGCGCGGCAAAGTCGGATGGACTCGCCACCGACGAACGCGAATGGATCGATCCGCTTTTCGTAAGCTGAGCGGGCACAATCAGCGACCATTGTCCGTCTTCCGTTCGGTTGTCCATCAACCGGATCGCCTCGACGTCAGCGAGCAACAGTCCGCGCATCCGAAACGGTTCAAGCAACTTTTTCGCCATTTCCACCTCATCATCCACCCATTGCTTCGCTTGAACGATCGGATTGTGGATGTGAAAATAAAGCACCCCGGCTGGCAAGGCCGGCTGGCCGACGAGCTGTTCGGCATATGTCAGCACGATGTCCAGGTAGGTGAACATTTGCAGCGCCAGGCCGTAATATACTTCCGTCAAATCGAGCGTTTTCGCGCTCGATTTGTAATCGATAATGCGCAGAAGCACTCCTTGGCTGCTTTCCGCCTTATCGACGCGGTCGATCCGCCCAACAAGCTCCATCACTGTTCCGTCGGGCAGCCGAAACCGAAGCGGCGGCAGGTCGCCATTGGGGCCGAATGACAGCTCAAGTCCGATCGGAACGAAACCGCTCGCCCGCGCATGCTCACTTAAGACATGGGTTGTACGGGCAACGACGTGTTTCAATTTTCGTTTCATATATTCATAGCGATGAGAGCTTGAGAGCACTTGCTGCTGGATGAGCGGGGCGATTCGCTCGACCGCTTCGGCCGACAGCCGTTCACAGTCTGGTCTTGACAGTTCGCGCCAATCAAGATGCTGTTCGCGCAGCCGGTCGGCGATTTGCTTGATGGCGGCATGGAACAATTGCCCAACATCCGGCGCCTCAAGTCGGAAAACGTTGCGCTCTTTCAACCGCAGCCCATGCGATGCGAAATGGGCGTACGGGCATTTTTGAAACTGCTCCATGCGCGAGACGCTCGCCTGAATTTTTTTGCCGTACAGCCGCTGGCTCCACTGTTTTTTGAGCGGCGTCGCTCCGTTTGTATAAAAGAGCGCGGAGACGGCATGCCGCACCTGCTCCTTCCAGTCCCGATGGCCGATGAACGTGTTATACACATCCCACCAAAGCGGATCGATGCCGTAGTTGCGCTTCCATGCTCGGAGCTGGCTGATCAAATACGTTTGCGTCGCCCGCGGCGCGGTCACGAACGCCTCTGCTTTTTCTGCCGGGGCGTCGAACGGGTCGTTGCCGCACAGATGCACCGGCGCATGCGGAAACAGTTCCGTAAGCTGCTTGATGAGCGGCGACGGCATCAACGCTTTCCCTTCTCCATCAGCAAGCGGATATGTAACATACAGCCGCCGGCTCGGACAAACAAGTGCCAAGTAGACAAAAAACGGGTCATAAAACAGCTGCTCCCGTCCCCCTGGGGCGAGCGCCACCCCCAACTCACGCAGCTGCTCGCGCTCCACTTCCGCCATCAGCCCGTCTTCCTTCACTTTCGCTGGAATAACGCCATCGTTGGCGCCGATGACGAACGCATACTTGATGTCAATTAAACGAGAGCGATCAAGCTGAGCGACGATCACCTGGTCCATCGCCGGCGGCACAAGGGAGAACTCCAACCGATCGAGCCCAGCCTCGATAATCTTGACAAACTCAGCGAGCGGCAGTGATTCTGTCCCGAGCATTTCTACATATTGGTCAAGCAAATCGACGACGGCGTTCCACGCCTGTTCATGCTGGCGCGCTTCAACGAGGCGGCCGTCCGCTTCCGCTTGCGCGCTCATTTTCTCTAGTTTTTTTGGAATCTGCAATTCTTCCAAAAACAGATATAATGCCATACAAAACCCGCGTCCGTCCTCCGCCCGGCGCAGACGGCGCTCCAACCGGCGAAGCGGAGCGGCCAACGCCTCGCGCCATTCATTGAGCATGTCCTCAAACTGCCGCTCTTCATCCGTTTGTGGTACGTTCAAACCGTCAAGCGCCTGATAGCGCCGATACGCCCAGCGCTCATTGTTTGTCCACTTATCCCCTTTGATTCCGTAAGCAAGCACATAGTTTTCGAGCTTGTCGGCCGCCTCGCGCCACATGTGCAGATCGCCGTCCGTTGGAAAAAGCAAATCCGTTTTCACCGCCCGAAACACCGCTTCATATCGCCAACGCGTCACGACCGTCTCTAAGGCAGCGCGCACGAGTTCAATGAGCGGGTGGTGGTGCATCGGTTCTTTTTCATCCATAAAATACGGGATCCCAAAATCAAAAAACACCGTTTTCACCAGATCGCGGTACGCCTCCGTCTGGCGGATGATCAGCGCAATGTCGCGATAGCGCGCCCCTTCATCGCGGACAAGGCGGATGATTTCGCGTGCGACCGCTTCGATTTCCGCTCGGCGATTGGACGCCTCATAAAGATGGACGGCATCGGTCTTTGCACCATATGGAAGCAACGGGCGTCGGTGAAATTGCGCCTCAAGATGAACGAGCGCCCTGTCTTCATGGCGTCGGTTGGCCGAAAGCACGATCGGCTCTTCGATCGCAATGTCATTGCTTAGCGCCAACTCCCTCAGCTGGCGGTACGTTTGCGCCGGCAAATAAAAGAGATGAAGTTCGTCCGGCATTCCGTCGTCATACGGGCGGTCGATCGTCAAACAAACGGTGACGCGCCGGCAATGGCGAAGAAGCTGTTCGATGATCATATATTCTTGCGGCGCAAAATGATGAAAGCCGTCGATGTAAATATCGGCATCCCGCAAATAACTTGAGCGCGGAATATGCTCAGCGAGCAAGCGCAAATAATCTTCCGAATCAAGATAGTGGCCGATAAGACTCCGCTCAAGTTCCTCATACACAAGCGCGACATCGCTCAACTTGTCAGCGAGCAAGCGGCGGCCCGGCTGGCTTGGCCCATCCTCGAACGCCTTGGCATGTCGGCGGAGTTCGCCCGGCGTCAGGCAATACCGTTTGCATTCGGTGATCATTTCGTTCAGCTGCTCGATAAACCCATGTTTGTCCGCCGCGCGGCCAAACAGTTTCAGCTCTTGTTTGCGTTGCTCAATAATTTTGCGGATCATCATCTGCACACCAACATCATGAATATGGTACCGGGTCATGCCGCCTGTTTCCTGCAACACGCGCCAAGCGAGACGGGTGAAGCTGAACACTTGGGCGCGAATCATCCCGCCCACTCCCTCGGTATGTATCAACGCGTATTCGCATTGAAATGTCATTTGCTCCGGAACGAGATAGACGATCGCCCTTCCTTTTGGATCCTCTTGCAACTGGCGGCGAATTTCTTCGAGGCAGACAGCCGTTTTCCCACTTCCTGACCGTCCGAGCAAAAACCGCAGCGACATTGTATCCACCACCATTCGTTTCCTTTATTTGTTTTATTTTAGCACGTATGTTCGCTTTTAGGAAGAAAAAACGCCCTTCGGCTGCGGGTTATATAGAGGCAATCTGAAACGTTAACGTTTGTTTCTTTTTGTAGAGCCAGCCGACATGTCAGCGACTGTCGGACGACTGAACAACCTCGCTTCACTTCGTTATAGAAGCGGAAGACTCCTTTCGAGATTAAGGTTAAAACTGAAAGGCGAACTGTTTAAACGGCCAGTAGCGAAAGTCCACCTTGCCGACAATTTGGTTGATTTTGACAAATCCAAAATGGCGGCTGTCCCAGCTGCTAAGCCGGTTGTCGCCAAGAACGAAAATGCAGCCGGGAGGCACCCGTGTTTTCCCGGTCACCTCCTCAAGCGTAAAATCCCCGGTCAGCCTGCCGTCAAGCAGCTTTTGTTTATACGGGCGCAAATACGGTTCGTCAACTTTTTTTCCGTTGACATACAAGATGTCATTTTTGTACGCGATCCGATCGCCAGGCAGGCCGATAACCCGCTTGACGTAATCTTCCTTTTTGTTGGCGTGAAAAACGATAATGTCGAACCGGCGAATAGGCCCGATGTCGTAGGAAAGCTTATTGACGATCAACAAATTGCCGCTCTCTAGCGTCGGCATCATCGATTTTCCTTCCACCACGTAATTGCTGAACACGAACAACCGAAGCGTGGCGACAACGCAAACGGCAACAAACCATGGCCATCGGCGGCCTCGTTTTTCTTTTTGCTTCGTCACTCCCCGCCCTCCTCGCCGCCTTGTTCTTCCGTCAACGAAAATCGCGCTTCCACCCGTTTTCCGGCGTACCAAAGCAACAGAACGACTGCGGCGATCATCGCCGTGCGCAGCGGCTGACGGATGAGCGCCTTCAAGTCATAGCCGATAAAACTGATGGTAAACACCATGATCATCTTTCCTAGCAGCACCGCCAATACAAACTGCTGGCGGCTGATGCGCGACAGTCCGGCAACAATATTGACAAGCGCCGATGGGGTGAACGGAAAGCAATACAACAAAAACAGCGGACCAAATCCGTGTCGCTCAATCCAATGCATAAACTGCCGCACTTTCGGGTGGCGGCGGACAAAGTGAAAAAAACGCTTCTGCCCCACTTTCCGCGTCAGCCAAAACACGATGAGCGAGCCAAGTGAAGCGCCTAGCCAAGAGATCAGAAACCCTTTCCATAGTCCAAACGCCGCTGCGTTCGCCATCACGAAGACGAACATGGGCAAAATGGGAAAAAACGACTCAAGCAACGTCGCTGCGATGCCGGGAAGCACGCCGAAAGAGCGGTATTGTTCGAGCAGGGAAAGGATGCTGTCGAGCGTGAACCATTGTTTGATTGTTTCCATATCCATGTCTATTCCCCATTCAAATGCCGTTTATATCTTTATTTTACACGTCCAGGCGCCTAATTTGAACTCATCTTTAGGAAAAACCATTTTTATCAATTTGTTCAGCTAACTCTGTTTTTCTTGCTGCATGCGAAATATGTATTGGAGTTTGCGCTCCCTCGCTTCCATCCGCTCGGATAATTTCGTTCGAAGTTGAGCCGTTCGGTATAACTGGTTGATGAACGATTTGCAGGAAACATCGAGGGATATGCTTTTTCCGTTGCGGAAATAAACGATGGTCCGCTCATATTTGGCAGGCTCATACCGATAGACGTGCATGTGCGAGAGCCAAACGCAGCGGGAGTCACGCGGAGAGGCGGTTGGAAATACGTAAATTTCATTGGACGGTTCAATGGCGATCGGCGCTTTATGAGTGATGCCAATGACGGCTTTCGTTCCTTCTTTCCTTCCTTGAAAGCTGCTTCCGTAGTAATCGCAACTATGTTTAATAATGTCAATCGGCGTTTGTTTGATGATATATTCGCCGTCCTCTTCAATGACTTTCGCATACACATCGCTGTTTAAAAAGTATGGGAGAACCGCCATCGTATAACGGCTTACGATGAATTGTTCCAATACAATGAATTCATTGACTTTCATCCGTTCGTCTCCTCCCTTAATCAACTCGCTCACTACTCCTATCATACCATCAGTAGTTATTTTTTTCTATATTTTGCAAAAAATCTAATAAAAAAACCCATGACAATCGTCATGGGTGTTCTAGGAGTTTTCGAACGTTTGGCCGATTTCTTTGGACGCTAAATATTCATTCGCCTGTTCCAACGCGGTATGCTCGCCGACCGAGTCGCCAGCATACGTCTCTTCATTCATCGACCATTGCTCAACATGAAGATCCGTACTGACGCGAAACTCGGCAGGCATCAGCTCCGGCAGATCGCCTTGATTCTTTTCCATTACATCGCCTCCTTGTACTCCATAGGATGCGTCATTTTTTTCCTTATTATGCGATGGAAGCAAGGAGGCTCTTCGTCTCAAACAAAAAAACGCCCGGCCAAGCCGGGCGTCTCTTTGCTGGTGATCGGCATTAGATGGCTGTAAACTGTTCTTCTTCGGTCGATCCTTTCAAAGCGACTGTTGACGATTGGCCGCCGGAGATCACTTGGGCGACTTCGTCGAAATAGCCCGTGCCGACTTCGCGCTGATGGCGCGTCGCCGTGTATCCGTACTTCTCGGCGGCAAATTCCGCTTGCTGCAGCTCGGCGTACGCCGCCATGCCGCGTTCTTTGTAGCCGCGCGCCAGTTCGAACATGCTGTAATTGAGCGCATGGAAGCCAGCCAAAGTGACAAATTGGAACTTGTATCCCATTTTGCCGAGCTCTTGCTGGAATTTGGCGATCGTTTCATCGTCCAATTTTTTCTTCCAGTTGAACGACGGCGAGCAGTTGTACGCCAGCAGCTTGCCGGGGAATTTCTCATGGATCGCTTCGGCAAACCGGCGCGCCTCATCCAAATTCGGCTCGCTCGTCTCACACCAAATGAGGTCGGCATACGGCGCATAGGCAAGCCCGCGGGCGATCGCTTGATCCAAACCGGCTCTTGTGCGATAGAAGCCTTCCGGTGTCCGTTCTCCAGTGATAAACGCTTGATCGCGCGGGTCGATGTCGCTTGTGATCAAGTCAGCAGCGTTCGCGTCGGTGCGTGCGATGAGCACCGTCGGAACCCCCATGACATCGGCGGCCAACCGCGCCGCAATCAAGTTGCGAATCGCCGTTTGCGTCGGCAAAAGCACTTTGCCGCCTAAATGGCCGCATTTTTTCTCCGATGACAGCTGGTCTTCAAAATGGACGCCAGCCGCTCCGGCTTCAATCATTGCCTTCATGAGCTCAAAGACGTTCAGTTGGCCTCCGAACCCCGCCTCAGCGTCAGCGACGATCGGCACAAAGTAGTCCACGTCCCCGCTGCCTTCTAAGTATTGAATTTGATCCGCGCGCTGCAACGCTTGATTGATTCGCTTGACGACATGCGGAACGCTGTTGGACGGATACAGGCTTTGGTCCGGATACATCTGTCCGGCGAGGTTGGCGTCGGCCGCCACTTGCCAGCCGCTTAAATAAATCGCCTTCAAGCCTGCTTTCACTTGCTGCACCGCCTGATTTCCGGTCAGCGCGCCAAGGGCCGCGACGTAATCCTCTGTATGAAGCAGCTTCCATAATTTTTCCGCCCCGCGTCGAGCGAGCGTATACTCGATGTCAAGCGAGCCGCGCAGTTTAATGACATCCTCAGCGCTGTACGGACGAACGATCCCTTTCCAGCGCTCCTCATTTTTCCAACTTTCTTCTAATTGCCGGACACGTTCAGCAAATGACGCCATTTTTCCTTCCCCCATCTCTCTTTGTTATATTACATTGTTTTTATTTACGTTTTTATTATATAACAGAAAAACGAAAGTGCAAGCCTTTTTTTGAAACTTTTTTTAATTAGGAAAATAGTCGCATATTATTCATAAACATCGCGATTTTTTCGCTAATTTTTTTGATATGATCATATTGAGGAGTGATGAATGGTGAAAAAATGGTATACGTTAGCTGCCTCTCTTGTCATCATCGGCATCAGCGTCGGCATCCTGTACTTTGCTGTCTACCAGCCATCAACGATGCGGCTTCCAAATGACGTGACGATGGAAACAGCATGGGGAAAATCATACGAGTTTGGCGACCTTCCGCCGAAAGTGAGGCTTGTCGAGTTTATTTATACAAACTGTCCGGATGTTTGTCCGAATACGACAGCGCAAATGGCAAAACTGCGCGATCGCCTAAAACAAGCCGGGGTATTTGGAAGCAAGGTGGAATTCATCACGATCACGATCGACCCGGCGCGCGATACGAATGAAAAGCTGCAGACATATGCCAATGCGTTTGGAGTCATGAGCGACGGACAAGGTTGGGTGTTTTTGCGCGGCAGTGAAGCGGACACGAAAAAAGTAGCGGACGCCTTCCACTTTCAATACCGCGACCCGGGCAACGGCATGATCGTACACACGACGCTCGCCTACTTGCTTGGCCGCAACGGTCGTGTCGTCAAACAAATCGGCATGGGGACATCTCGATTTCATGTCGATGAGGTATACGAGGCGATTATGGAGGAATTGTCATAACCATGCAGCAAGTTTGCATACCTGTCGCAAAAGGAAAAGAGGAAGCGATGTCCGCTTCCCTTTTTAAACAAATAACGAATACAGGCTGAGCGCTGCAACCGCCGCAAGCACGACGATCATGACGTTGGCCCCAAGCCAAGCTGTGATGACGGCCGCCGCAAAACCGATGACACCGAACCAAAAATCATCTTGGATGAAAAAAACGTCAGGAATAATGAGCGCCCCGAGCACCGCATACGGCACATTTTTCAGCACTCCTTGCCAAAACGACGGCAGCTCGACGCCGCCGAGCAACACAAACGGCAACAGGCGCGGCAAATACGTCACGACCCCCATGCCGATGATCATCCATACGATTGTGCTATTCACCGCCGTTTCCCCCTTCCTTCGTCAGCCATTGAACGATGATGGCCGACAACAATGTAGCCAAAACGATCGACCAGCCTTTCGACAAGTGAAGAGCAAACGTGCCGATCGAGTTGAATAAAGCCGACAGCCCCGCCAGCCAGACGATTTTCCGCTGCTTTTTCAACGCTGGAACGAGCAGGCCGATAAACATGGCATACAAGGCAATGGACATACTTTCTTGCAAACTTTCCGGCAAACCGGCCCCAGCGGCATAACCAATGCCCGAGTTGACGACCCAACTGCCATACGCCATGGCAATGAGCCCAAACATATACGAGGCGTTGATCGTTCCTTCTTTCATCGCCGCCACCGAAAACGTTTCATCTGTAATGCCAAAGGCGTACAACGCTTTTTTCCAAAGCGCGTCCGGCTCAGCCTTTTCATTAAGGGACGCCGACATTAAAAAATGGCGAATGTTTAATATGAATGTCGTCAACACGATTTCAAACACCCCAGTGCCAGCGGTAAGCAGACTTAACGCGATATATTGCGAGGCGCCGGCGAAGACGACGATGCTCATGAGCACAGTCTCGGCGAACGTCAGTCCGGTTGTTTTGGCGAGCAGCCCAAACGCCAGCGCGATCGGCATATAGCCGATGGCGATCGCTACTCCTGCTTGCAGCCCTTGGCGAAACGGCGCCATCTTGCCGGCTGCCCATGTCGTTTCCATCCATTCATCCCCTCCATTTGACTAGATTGATAACTTTATTATCTAAAAATTCCTTTCGTTTCGCAAACCGAACGTCCATTCATTGTTTCTGCTCACGCCAAACACGAGACAAACGCAGAGAGAGGCCAATCTATGATATAATCAAACTGATTCATGATTGATGGCAACAGAAAAGGAGTGCACGTCCATGTCAGTGAAACCGTATGTATTAACCGACCGCGGCATTTTCCGTTATGAACAAGTCACGTACCCGATGGAAGAGCGCGGCTTGCAATTCGGTGATGGCGTCTACGAAGTCGTCCGCTTATATAACGGGATATACGTTTGGCTTCGCGAGCATCTTGACCGGCTGTACCGTTCAGCGGCCGCCATTCGCCTATCCGTTCCGTTTGGCTGCGAAGAGCTCATCGAACAGCTTGAGGAGCTTCGCCGCCTCAACGATGTGCAGGAAGATGCGATTTTGTATTTGCAAATGACGCGCGGCAGCTTCCCGCGCAACCATGCGTTTCCGGCGGAAAACCGGCCGAACTTGTACGCCTACATCCAGCCGATGGCGCGGAAAACCGAGGAAATGACACATGGGGTGCGCACGATTTTGACGAAAGATGTCCGCTGGGAATACTGTTACATTAAAAGCTTGAACTTATTGCCCAACGTATTGGCTAAACAAGAAGCGGTTGAGCGCGGAGCGTTTGAAGCGATTTTGCATCGCGACGGCGTCGTAACCGAAGGCAGCTCGTCAAACATTTTCCTTGTCAAAAATGAAACGGTGTACACCCATCCGGCCACCGCACGGATTTTAAACGGCATCGTCCGCACGAAAGTGAAGCAGTTTTGCGCTGAGCTTGGCATTCCATTTGTCGAAGAAGCGTTTTCCACCAACGACCTTAGGGAGGCGGACGAACTGTTTTTAACGAGCACGACGTCAGCGATTATCCCGATTATTCAAGTCGACGAAACGGTGATCCGAAGCGGCGCGCCAGGGGCGGTGACGAAGGCGCTGCAAGCCGCCTACCGACAAGCGACGCAGCGAGAAACCCAAAATATCTGACCGGCCGGCCGAACAGAAGAGGTGTCCCCTAGCCAAAGAAGGACACCTCATTTCGTTTATGAGCTGAGCACGGCGCGGTCGCTCGCAAACTGGCTGCCGCGGATGCGTTGGAATGCCTCAAGCAGCCGCTCGACCGTCAGCTCCTCTTTCTCCTTTCCTTCTGCGGCAAAAATGATTTGCCCGCCATCCATCATGATCAACCGGTTGCCAAGGCGAATCGCCTGCTCCATGTTGTGCGTCACCATGAGCGTCGTCAGGCGGTGCTGCTCAACAATTTGCTTCGTCAACTCCGTGACCAACTCCGCCCGCGCCGGATCAAGGGCGGCGGTATGTTCATCGAGCAACAGCACATCCGGTTTTGTAAACGTCGCCATCAACAAGGAAAGCGCCTGCCGCTCCCCGCCGGAAAGAAGTCCGACTTTGGCGGCGAGCCGGTCTTCAAGCCCTAAATGAAGCGTTCGCAACGTTTCCCGAAACCACTCGCGCTTTTGCTTCGTGACGCCAAGACTTAACGTGCGCCGCTTCGTCCGGTTGTAGGCGAGCGCCAAATTTTCCTCAATCGTCATATGCGGGGCGGTGCCGGCCATCGGGTCTTGAAAGACGCGGCCGATGTAGCGGGCGCGCGCATGCTCCTTGAGCGCGGTTACATCGCAGCCGTTGATCCACACTTCGCCGGTATCAGGAGACAGCCGTCCGGAAATGATGTTCATGAGCGTAGACTTGCCGGCGCCGTTGCTGCCGATGACGGTGACGAAATCGCCGGGGGCAAGCGTCAGATCAATGCCGCGCAAAGCGATTTTCTCGTCAGCCGTTCCTTCGTTAAACACTTTTGTAATTCGTTTCAGCTCCAGCAACGGTTTCCCCCCTCTCCAACTGCCGCACCCTCCGCTTTTTCCGCTGCCGTTCTTTTTGCGCCGCCAACGTGTTGGGCACGACGAGCGCCAGCATGACAATGAGCGCGGTAATCAATTTCACATCGCCCGTCTCCAAAAACTCGACGCGCAAAGCGAGCGCCAAAATAAGACGGTAGACGATGGCGCCGCCGATGACCGCCCACGTCGCGCGTGCGACCGAACGGGCGCCAAACAACGCCTCCCCGATGATGACGGAAGCGAGCCCAATGACGATCATCCCGATTCCCATCCCGACGTCGCTGAATCCGCCATACTGGGCGACGAGCGCTCCGGAAAGCGCCACGAGCGCGTTCGACAGCCCAAGGCCAAACACGATCAACCAATCGGTGTTGGCGGAAAAGCTCGCCACCATCGGCTTGTTGTCTCCAGTTGCCCGCAAGGCGATCCCCACTTCTGTTTTCAGCAGCCAATCCAACAGCCCTTTGACCATTAGCGCGACAATCGCCATTGACACAAGCACCGCCCATGTCCGCGGCGCAAAACCGGTGAAGGAAACGAGTCGGTTGAGCGCCGCATCCAATCCGGCTTGCCGCCAGGCGGCTGTGATTTTTGTGATGACCGTTTCCTGCTGCAACAGCGGAACGTTCGATTTGCCCATAATGCGCAAATTGACCGAATACAAAGCGATCATCATTAAAATGCCGGATAACAGTGGATTGATTTTCCCTTTCGTATGCAAAAGCCCAGTCAACACCCCGGCGGCAAAGCCGGCCAAAAGCGCCGCGGCTGAGGCGGCAAACGGATTGGCTCCATTGACAATCAGCACGGCGGCGACGGACGCGCCGGTGACGAAGCTGCCGTCAACCGTCAGATCGGGAAAATCCAAAATGCGAAACGATAAATAGACGCCGAGCGCCATCACGGCGTAAATCAAGCCGGCTTCGACGGAACTGAACATCGCTGTCCACACAACTTTTCACCTACCTTTTCGGAAACACACCAAAGGCGCATGTGACACGTTGAGTGCCAAAACGCACTTTTCCCTACTTTTTTGGCCCCCCTCCTTCATCGAAGGAGGGACGGCCGCTTATTCAATATATTCCGCAATGGAATCCCATTCCGGATTGAGCTTGATGCCCATTTCTTGCGCTGCTTTTTTGTTGATGACAAGCTTCAATTTTTGTGGATATTGCACCGGCAAATCGGCTGGCTTTTTGCCGTCTTGCAAAATTTGCGCCGCCATTTCCCCCGCTTCGTAGCCGATGTCATAATAGTCGAACCCGTACGCCGCAAAACCGCCGCGCTTGACGGAATCCAGTTCACCAACAAAAAGCGGAATGTCGTGTTCATTCGCCACCTGGATCACCGACTCGAGCGCCGAGACGACCGTGTTGTCGGTGATGATGTACAGACAATCGACTTTGCCGACGAGCGACTCGGTCGCCTGCTTCACCTCTGCTGATGTCGATACTGATGCAGGAACGATTTGCAAGTCCGTTCCTTGCATCGCCTTTTTCACCTGTTCGATTTGAGCGACTGAGTTTTGTTCGCCGGCGTTATATACCATGCCGACACGGTTGCCTTTGATATATTTGTCAATAAACTGCACCGTTTTCGGAATGGCCTCCGGGTGCGTATCGGTCGTTCCCGTCACATTGCCGCCCGGTTTTTCCATTGATTGGACAAGCTGTGCGCCGACTGGGTCAGTCACCGAAGTGAACACGATTGGAATGTCTTTTGTCGCATTGAGCGCCGCCTGCGCGCTTGGCGTTGAGTTGGCAAAAATCAAGTCGACGCCGTCCGAAACAAAATTATTGGCGATCGTTTGGTTGTTGCTTTGGTCGCCTTGGGCGATTTGCACGTCATACTCAACGGACAGCCCTTTGTCTTTTAACGCCTGCTGGAATCCCTTGCGCGCCGCATCGAGCGATGGATGCTCGACAATTTGCGTCACGCCGATTTTGTACGTCTTTTCTTTCCCGCTCTTCCCGCCGCTTCCCTGGCTGCTTCCCGTCTCTTTCGCGCCGCCGCAGCCGCCAAGCAACAAAAAGCCGGCTGCACACACCGCGGCGAACCGCCGAATCGATTGGCCCATGATCCCATCCCCCTATGTAGAGAAGTTTAGTCCTTTTAAACTTTTATGTGTTAAATTATATAAATTTATCTACTTGTTTTCAATATACTATTCAAAAAAAAGAAAAGGTGCTGAAAATTCAGCACCATCAAGCATGGGAAGACGCGAGCCGCTCTTTTAACGCTCTTCGCAAAATTTTTCCTGTCGCATTTTTCGGCAGCTCGTCCAAAAAGTCAATCGCGCTCGGCACTTTATATTTTGCCAACCGCTCACGGCAGTAAGCAATGAGCTCTGCTTCCGTCAACTCCGGATTTTTCGCGACGACATACGCCCGCACCGCCTCTCCGTAATCCGGGTCCGGCACGCCGATCACCGCGGCTTCAACGACATCCGGATGGCTGTACAGCACTTCTTCGACTTCGCGTGGATACACGTTGTAGCCGCCGACGATAATCATCTCTTTCTTTCGGTCGACGATGTAGAAATAGCCGTCCTCGTCCATGCGCGCCAAATCACCGGTGTGCAGCCAGCCGTCGCGCAAGGCGGCCGAGGTCTCTTCAGGCATTTTGTAGTACCCTTTCATGACGTTCGGCCCGCGAACGACAAGCTCGCCAACTTCGCCGACGGGCACTTCTTCTCCGTATTCGTTGACGACCTTATTTTCAACGTTTTTAATGTTCGTTCCAATCGAACCAGGCTTGCGCGGCCGATCGAGCGGATTAAAGCAGGTGACAGGGGACGCCTCCGAAAGCCCATATCCTTCCGAAATGATGACGTTGAACTTTTTCTCAAAGTTTTCAAGCAAAGCGACCGGCATTGAAGCGCCTCCTGAGATGCAAAGGCGGAGCGTCCGCAAATCGTCCGCGCTTCCACCTTCGTACTGATAAAGGAAATTGTACATCGTCGGCACGCCGGCAAAAATCGTCGCTTTTTCCTCTCGGGCTAGCTGAAACAACTTTGCTGGGCTGAACTTTGGCATGATGAGCACCGTTCCGCCGTTCATCAGCGGGGCATTGAGCGCCACGGTCAAGCAAAAGACATGAAACATCGGCAACGCGGCGATGACGCGATCGTTTTCATTGATGCCTAAATAATCAGCCGTATCTTGCGCATTGCTGTATATGTTTTTATGAGTGAGCATCGCCCCTTTCGGCTTGCCGGTCGTCCCCGATGTGTACAAAATGACGGCGACATCGTCATCACCCAGTTCAGGTCCGGTAAAGTCCGGGCTGCCGTCCGCCAACACTTCTGCAAACGATTTCATCCCTTCCGACAGCGAAACACCTTTCTCCTTCCCTTCCGGCGTTTCACAAACGATCGCATGCTCGAGCAGCGGAAGCCGCTTCTTCGCCTCCACAAACAACGGAGCGAGCAAGTCGAGGCCGATCACCGCCTTGACGTCGCCGTTGTGCAAAATATAAGAAATTTCCTCGGGCGTGTAAATGGGATTGATCGGAATGACGGTCGCCCCAAGCCGCAACGCCCCGTACAAGCCGATGACAAACTGCGGCGAGTTGCCAAGCAACAAGGCGATATGGTCGCCTCGGCGAACGCCAAGCCGCGCCAACCCGTCGGCAAATCGGGAAATGGCTTCGTCCAATTGTTGATACGTGCACCGCTCTTTCATGAACACATACGCTTCCTTGTCCGGCAACTGCTTAGCGATTTGCGCCAACCGCGTCGTTACGTTCATATACGCTCCTCCCCCAAAATGAATGAATGACCATTCATTTTATAAGTAAAAAAATTCGAACTATATTTATTATAAAAAAAAGAACAGCAAAGGGCAAGGGAAAGCGTTTCCTTTGCTGCTCTCTCTTATTTTGGCCTATTGCGCCCATGTTAGGCCGGTGCGGGCGAGGCGGATGACACCGCGGAACGTCCGGCCAGCCTCCTCAACCAGCTGCTCGTGCCGGCCAACGTGTGGCAAATGCGTCAACCATAATTCTCCGACACGTGCTCCCTCTGCGATGGCCGCCGCCTCCTCGCTCGTCATATGCCCAGCCGGCGCCGCGTTTTGCCCAGCGTAAAAGTTGCACTCGCAAATGAGCAAGTCGGCTCCTTTGGCAAACGGAAGAAACTCCGGTATATAGCTTGAATCGGCCGTATAAACAACCGTCTTGCCGCCGGCAGTAATGCGCATCGCGTAGCATGGCACCGGATGGACTGTTTTCATAAATGTGATCGAAAACGGTCCAACAGCCAGCGTCCCATTCGGGTCATAGGCAATTCCTTCCGTAATGCCGCTGTGCGTCAAGCGGGAAAACGCCGCCTCGTCTTCCACATGGCCGTAAATCGGCAAGACGGGAAGGTCAGCTCCCAAATTTTTATGAATGAGACGCGCGTATTGGAGCGGGCCGATGTCGGCGATATGGTCGTAATGGTAATGGGAGATGATGACCGCATCTAAGTTTTCCACAGCCGTATAGTTTTGCAGCTTGGCAAGCGCCCCGCTGCCGCAATCAACGAGCAGGCAAAATCCGTCATGCTCGAACAAATACGCCGATGTCGCTTCATTGGCGGCCGGGAACCCTCCCCAATAGCCGATGACCGTCACTTTCATTTTCGGTTCTCTCCTTCCATTCGTTTTGTCTTCATCATACACAACCGCGCCTATTTTTTCATCTTTGTTGATTTTTGTTTTAAAACACCTATTGACATTTTGTTATGTGTTATAATACAATAAAATTACCAAGACAACGGAGGGGATCGGAATGTTGATGAAAGTGTTGGAATTTTTCAGAAACTTGCCACCTAAAAAATGTACGCACTGCGGCAAAGAGATTGACGAGCAGCATGAATGCTACGGCAACACGTGCTCTGATTGCCTTGGCGCCGCTTACCGCCAATAGGTGAGCGGACGCTGCCCTTGCGTCACGTTCGCCGGCTGCCCCGCCGGCGTTTGGCTGTTCCCCAATGCAGCCTGCCTTTTCTCTTGACTGCCTCCAGCTAAGAGGCATTTTTTTTTTGCCAATCTCAGGGGCGCCATCACACACAACGTTCTAATGGCGGCCCATCCGCAAAAAGCAATCCCTCGTCCTAGAAAATGGTTTTAATTCCATCTGTTGTTTGATTCCGATATTGGCCAATGCAAAAAGGCGTCCCAATCTTTTTAGGACGCCTTCGAGACGGCATGGTTCAATCATCACGTTTGAGCTGCTGTTTCCGTCCATACCGCATAACGGCGGCGATACCGAAGGAGAAAATACACGAGCGTCGCCAAGGCAAAGACCGCGGCTGTCGCAAGCAATATCGCAGCTTCCTTCCACATGACCAAGAAATCGCCGCTTGAAATGACTGCTCGCAACCCACGGATCGCATGGGTCATCGGCAGCCACGGATGAAGCGACTGCAACGCACCCGGAACGAGCTCAATCGGATACGTGCCGGCGCTTCCAACTAGCTGGGCAATCAATAGCAAAATGGCAAGAAACCGGCCTGAGTTGTCAAACACGGTGACAAGGAATTGAACAATCATCATAAATGTTATGCTGATGATCCAAGTGAACAAATGCCAAGCAAATTCGGGCGGAGCACGATGGCCCGCAGCTCTTTTCGCAGCATATGGCGCTCCCTCCTTTGTACAGATGACCAAATTGTCCGCATGGTCAATTTCCAACAAAAAAAGAGGATCATCTATCTCGACAATCCTTGCAAAAAATAGAGCGTAAACAATTCAGCAATTTGTTCTTTTGTCAACGGTTCATGATCTTTTTCCCAATCGACGATCAAGGCGATGTACGTCTTGAGCATCAAAAATGCCGTAATTTCCGAATTGCACGGACGAATCTCCCCTTTTTCCACCGCCGCATCAATTTTTTGCCGAATGAACTCGACCATTGCCCGGTCCAGTTTGGCAAGCACTTCTTGCACCGCCGCCGTACCGATATTGCGCACTTCTTGAAGCAGCTTCGCCGTCAGCTGATGGCGCTGGCGAAATTCCAAAATGCGGTACAAGGCGCGGTGGACGTTTTCGGAAAACGGCAGCGACGAGTCCATCGCCAGCTCCGCTTCCGCCTTGATTTCCATAATCAATCCGGAGACGATTTCATCAAGCAGTTCCTCTTTGCTTTTAAAAAACGTATAGATCGTCCCCTTGCCGACGTTGGCGAGCTTGGCGATCTGCTCCATCGTCGTCGCCTTGTAGCCAAAGGCAGCAAACGATTGGGCCGCCGCTTCGATGATTTGCCGTTTGCGGTCGCTTGCCATACTCCTCATCCTTCAAACTGACTAAATGAACAATTTGGTCAATCCGTATCCATTATACTATCAAACAACATGGATGTAAAGGGCCGTCGCATTGGGGACGGAATTTCTTCCTGCTCCCTCATCCTTTCCAAGCAAATGGGTAGAAGCGCCGTTGAAGCTTCTCCCACGTTCTTTTCACATCCCTTTTGCAGCGGAAACCACTTCCACGAACCAAAAGAGACAAACAGCCATCCGCTGCTTTTCGCTTCAAACGGCGGGCGGCCGCACCGACGTCCAAATGTGAGCGGCGAACGGACCAGGGCGTTGGAAAACCGTTGGTTAACGGACGCTGCTGTACAGATCGGACGTCTGTTGAACTGGCGCTTGTTGCAAATACAGAAGCACGTCACGCACCGCTTTTTCGCCTTGGTCAATGCAATCCGGCAATCCGAGCCCTTCGTATGAGCTGCCGGCCAAAAACACCCCCGGCAACTCGGACGCCATCTGCTCCTTAATCTTCGCCAGCCGCTCGCGGTGCCCGACCGTGTATTGCGGCATGGCCCGCTTCCAGCGCGAGATGACGGCGAACTCCGGTTGGCCGGCGATGTTCATCACTTTATTTAAATCATCCAATACAACACGGACGATCTCATCATCAGGTTGGTCGACGATCTCCTCATCGCCCGGGCGCCCGACGTAGCAACGCAAGAGCGCCTTGCCAGGCGGCGCGGTGTGCGGCCATTTTTTATGCGTCCATGTGCACGCTGTCATCGTGTAATCGCTGCGGCGCGAAACGACAAACCCGGTGCCGTCAATGTCTTGGCGGATCGCCTCCTCCGGAAATGCGAGCGCCACCGTCGCCACCGACGTCAGCGGCACTGAACGGAACGGGGCGAAAAACGGATAGTCAGCGAACATGTCGGGCACAACATGATGCGGCGTTGTCACGATGATGCCGTCTGCCCCCCACACCTCTCCTGTGCTCAGTTGCAGCCGATACGCCGAATCGGTGCGAACGATCCGCTCGACACGCACCCCTTTGATGACGCTGCCCGGCTCAAGCCGTTTTTCCACTTCATCAACGAGCGACTGCAAGCCCGTTTTTAACGTCTGGAACGCCCCTTTCCGCTCTTTTTGCTCTTTCGGCGTCGTTCGTCTCGCTCCACGGACAAGGCTTCCGTATTTTTGCTCAAGCTGAAAAAACTGTGGAAACGTCGCCATTAGGCTCATCTCATCAATGTCGCCGGCGTAAATGCCGGAAAGTAGCGGTTCGATGAGATTGTCCACCACCTCATCGCCGAGGCGGCGGCGGAAGAAGCGGCCAAGCGGCATATCACCATCGACTTTCACCGGCGGCAGCACAAAGTCAAGCGCCGCCCGCAGCTTGCCGGCCGGGGAAAACAGTCCGGTCGTTAAAAACGGGGCGATGCGCGTCGGAATGCCCATCACCGCTCCGCCCGGAATGGGATAGAGTTTGCCGTTGACCAAAATGTACGATGTTCCGGTCGCGTTATGAACGATCTCATGTTCAAGGCCGACTTCCTTCACAAGGCGAAACGCGCTCGTTTTCCGCGCCAAAAACGAGTCTGGACCGCGTTCAATGACAAAACCGTCGCGGACGACCGTCTGCACTTTTCCGCCGAGCCGGTGCGTCGCCTCGACAAGTTTGCATGCAAGTGGGAGGCGTTGCTCTCGAATCGCTTTTTGCAAGTAGTAAGCAGCCGTCAAGCCGGTAATGCCACCGCCGATGATGACGACCGTCCGTTGCCCTTCATTCATGTCGATCGCCTTCTTCCGCCCACCGCTTTAACACAACCGACGCCAATGCATCAATAAACAATGGATTCGTGTTGGGCATCTCCGGTCGGTAATAGCGGGCGCCGATCTCTTCCGTCACCTGTTTGCACTCAATGTCGTTGTCATACAACACTTCCAAATGGTCGGCGACAAAACCGACCGGCGCGTAAACGAACGACGTATAGCCGCGCTCTTCGTAAAGCTGGCGCGTCAAGTCTTGCACGTCCGGCCCAAGCCATGGTTCCGGCGTCTGACCGGCGCTTTGCCAGCCGACGGCATAGTGGGCGACGCCGGCTTGATCAGCAATTCGTTTCGCTGTATCTTCGAGCTGCGTTGGATACGGGTCACCGGCTTGAATAATTTTTTCCGGCAAACTATGTGCGGATACGATCAGCACAGCTCGCTCCCGCTCACGTTCCGGCATGGCGGCAAAAATCGCCCGCACTTGTTCTGCCCAATATTGCAAAAACTTCGGCTCGTCATACCATTGATCAATCGTGTAAATGGTCGGTCCGCCGAGCTTTTCCGCTGCCGCTTTCGCCCGCTCATTGTACGAGCGAATGCTGAATGTGGAATAATGAGGGGCTAGGACGATCCCAACCGCTTCTTTGATGCCGTCATCATGCATGCGCTCGACGGCATCCTCAATGAACGGCTCAATATGTTTGAGCCCTAAATACATGCGAAACTCGACTTCATCTTGCACTTCGTTCAGCCGCTCCTCGAGCCGTTTCGCCTGCTCTTCCGTAATTTTCGCAAGGGGCGACAACCCGCCGATCGCCCGATAGCGCGCTTTTAAATCCTCGATTTGTTCCTGCGGCGGCTTGCGCCCATGGCGAATGTGCGTATAATAACGTTCAATATCATCTTCCCGGTACGGCGTTCCGTACGCCATCACGAGCAGCCCCACTGTTTTTTTCACCATTGTGCCACCCCCTCGTTTAGTTCGTTGACGTATATTCGTGGATAAAAGCGGTCAGACGCTTCAGTGTCGCCGGCTGAACATCCGGAAAAATGCCGTGGCCTAAGTTGAAGATGTAGCCCGGCCGTTCCATCCCTTCGTCCAAAATGCGCTTCACCCGTTCTTCGATCACGTCCCACGGCGCAAGAAGCACCGCCGGATCCAAGTTGCCTTGAATCGCTTTGACAATG
This sequence comes from Geobacillus sp. PLS 41, assembly GCF_056494105.1. Taxonomy (NCBI): domain Bacteria; kingdom Bacillati; phylum Bacillota; class Bacilli; order Caryophanales; family Anoxybacillaceae; genus Geobacillus; species Geobacillus sp. PLS 41. Next base: position 3,396,755 of record NZ_CM151395.1, read on the forward strand.
CCTTGGCGGCGCGCTTCGCGAATCGACAGCCGCCAGTCAAGGCCGATGACATCAAGCGGCAAGTCGTTCCACTCATGCACTAAGTGACTGGCGCCGACGCCAAACATAATGAGCGGAGCCCCTTCTTCCCGCAAAGCGGCAAAAATGCGCGCCATCGCCGGCTTGATAAACGTCCGGTAATCGTCAGCACTAACGGCGCCAACCCAAGAATCAAAAATTTGCACAGCGCTTGCCCCTGCCCGAATTTGCGCCCGCACATAACGGATCGTCATCTCAGCGAGCTTGTCCATTAAGGCGAACCACGCTTTCGGTTCAGCATACATGAACGCTTTCGTCTTATGATAATTTTTTGACGGACCGCCTTCAATCATGTAGCTCGCCAACGTAAACGGCGCCCCGGCAAACCCGATGAGCGGCACATCCAACTGTTCGTTGACAAGGAGCCGGATCGTTTCAAACACATACGGCACATCATGTTCTGGATCAATCTCCCCGAGCCGCTCGACGTCTTGAAGCGAGCGAATCGAATTCGCGATCACTGGCCCGACGCCGCCCTGAATCTCGACGTCCACGCCAATGGCCGGCAGCGGTGTCATAATGTCTTTATATAAAATGGCGGCATCGACGCCATATTGCTCAACTGGAAGTCTCGTGACGTACGCGCAAAGCTCCGGTTGATGCGTAATGTCAAACAGCGAATATTTTTCTTTCAGCGCCCGATACTCCGGCTGCGACCGTCCGGCTTGCCGCATATACCAAACCGGCACGTACGGCGTTTGTTCGCCGCGGCAGGCGCGCAAAAATGTATCGTTGATCTGTCTTGCCATCTCCATCCGCCTTTCTGTCCTCACAATCCCGTCAACGATTTCGCCTTTTCTTGCCTTCAAACATTGCCTATCTCCCTTTCACTATACAGCTTTCCGTACCCAATGTATAGAGAAGAAGGCGAACTGTCAAAAAATCGACCGATTTTTCAGTTCATGCCCATTATAGCAAAAAAGCTGCCCCGGCCGCACGGGACAGCTTTCTGTTCAGATGAGAAACATGGCGACAACGGTCGTAACCACCAAGCCGACAGCAACAGGAATGAGGTTGCGGCGCGCCAGCTCAAACGGGTCAACCCCGCAGATCGCTGCCGCTGGAATGAGCGCCCACGGAACGAGCGTGCCGCCGCCGACCCAAATGGCGGCGATTTGGCCGAGCGCCGTCAACGTCGCCGCTCCGCCGCCAATCGCTACAGAAAACAAATGAGCAACCGAACCGGCGAGCGAGATGCCGGAAAATCCGGAACCGTCAAGACCAGTAATGGCCCCGACGATTGTGAGCGTAACCGCCCCCACCTCATTGTTCAGCGGCACCGCGTGAGCCAAGGCAGCCCCTAAATCGTTGACAATGCCTTGCGATGCCTGCGGCAAATAGTCGCCGATGATTTTCACAAACCCCGCATCGCCAAGATAGAAAAACGCAGCGATCGGAATAACAGGTCCGAACACTTTAAACCCGAACTGAAACCCTTCAATAAAGTAATTGGTCACTTCCGCAAAACTTTCTTGCCGATGGGCGAGAACGGAGATGAGAATCAAAATGAAAATCGCCGTCCCACCAACCAAGGCGGTTGCTTCCCCGCCTTGCAACCGCAAATAAAACATCGCGATGACATCAAGGGCGAACAAAATTGGAATCAACAGCGCAAGCCATTTTTTCGTTTGTCCCGTCAGGAAATGGCTTGTTTTTTCCAGCGTCGAATCGACCGTTGCAGCCATTTCCGCCTCCCCGCTTGCCAGGCGCCCTCGCTTCATGTCACGGCGCAGCAAGGAAAACGCGGTGACCGTTGTGACGACCCCCATGACAAAAACAAGCGGAACGCTGGCAGCGATGACATCGCCGACCGGCAGCCCGGCGGCATCGGCCGTTAATTTCGGCGCCCCTTGGATGATAAAATCGCCGGAAAGCGCGATGCCATGCCCGAACAAGTTCATCGCCATCGCCGCTCCCAACGCCGGCAAGCCCACTCGGACCGCTGCCGGCAACAAAACGGCACCCATGAGAGCAACAGCCGGAGACGGCCAGAAAAACCAAGAAATGATCATCATCAAAATTCCGATCGTCCAATACGCCCAAGCCGGCGTACGGATGAAACGGACAAACGGCGAAACCATGACATCATTGATGCCGGTGGCCGACAACACTTTGCTCATCGCCACAATAATAGAGATGACTAAAATCGTCGGCAATAGCTCCGTAATCGCGTAAATAAAGCTGTTAAACACTCCGCTGACCGCCGCGCTCAACGAATGGGTAGCGACCGCCGCCAATAAAAAGATGCCGGCAATGCAAATGAGCGATGTATCTTTGCGGGCGACCATAAACCCAATAATGAGCACGATGAACAGCAAGTAAATCCAGTGCAGCGCTACAAGCTCTACACCCATGAATCATTCCCCTTTCTTCCCAACTTCCAGCCCGACCCGCTGGACATGCGCCCAGGCCGGTGTACTACAGCATATGAAGCGGGAAAAAAGGTGTGAAAGCTTCGGCCATCCATTGAAAATGAAAAACGCCGGCGCCAGCACAAACAGCACTAGCGTCCGGCTTTCTGCCCACGTTGCAGGCGCACGTACCGCCCTGCCATCCAAAGCCCCCATATGTTTCCGCCAAGCCAAGTGGCGAGCCAAAGAAGGCGCGGGGAAACAGCCAACAGTACGAGATGGAATACCGTATTTTGCCCAATCAGCAGAATGGAAAGCAACCGAACCGCCGCAGCATCCGGTTGCGCCTGCGGCAACGGGTACAGCCGCGGCCATAGCGAATAGCGATGATGGGAAGGCAGCGCGGCCAATTGAACAGCGGTCGCGTAAAGAAACAAAAATGCGATGGCCGCCCGCCCGTATTGGTGATCGATCACAGCCAACATGAAGCCTCCAATCGCAGTGAGACGGACATACAGACCAGCATACCCGCCGGCGCGCAAAAACGTGCGGGCATACAAATGAAAAAACACATGCCGCTTGTCGTACGGAATCAAAGCGAGCAGCGAATCAAGCCAGCGCCGCCGCTTTGCCGCCTCCCTCCATTCCGGAACGTCGGTAAACAAGTTGGCCAGCCGGTAAAACGCCGTGGCCGCTCGCTGTTCTTCCGCGATGATCCGTTCCCATTTCCATGTTTTTCCTCTCGTCAACCGTGACAAACAGATGGACAGAACGGCCATCAAACCGACCAAAACGACAAAAAATGGCCATGGGGCCGCAACCAGCACCAAATAAACGAACACCGCCGCTAGGATGAAACGCGTAAATGCGCCAAAGCGATGAAAAGACGGATCGGCGATGTAGCTTCCTTGCCAACTGGCCCATAAGCTCCATCCTTTGAAGCAGAAAAGACCGAACAAAAAAAGCGGCCATGACACCGGGGAAAAGCGAGCATGCAGTGGACCCGCCAACAGCAAAAGCAAAGAAAGGCCGTACGCCTGCCATAACCATGAGACGAAAAACGCCCGCTGAATATACGGACCGAGCCGTTCTTCCGCCGGCAATAAAAACACCGTATCCGCCTCGCGGAACAAGGTGCGCACCGATCCAGCGGCCGCCGCCCAGCCGAACACGACCGCCGCAATAGCCGGATACGGAAACGAGTCAGGAAGCGCCGCCGCAAAGCGCTCGTACATCACCGCTATGCCGCCAAGCACAATGATCAAACCGACGAGCAAATGGTCGTTGAACATATAGCGCAAGTAGCGGATCCGTTTTCGCCATTCCAATTGGAAACGCTGCTTCCAAAGACGGCGGGCGTCAATCATGGCGCATCGTCCTTTGTCAATTCGACGTACAGTTCATCAAGCGACGCCCCCCGCAGCCCGAACTGGCGGCGAATGTCATCGAGCGTCCCTTTGGCCTTGACGCGGCCGTTGTGCAAAATAACGAATGAGTCGCAATACCGCTCTGCCGTCGCTAAAATGTGCGTCGACAGCAAAATGCCCGCCCCCTTCGCTTTCTGTTCATTCATTCGCTCAAGCAGGGCGTGAATGGCAAGCGGATCGAGGCCGAGAAACGGCTCATCGATGATATAAAGCGGCGGTTCAAGCAAAAAGGCGCATACAATCATGACTTTTTGCTTCATTCCTTTCGAAAAATGAGCCGGAAACGAGGAAAGCCGCCGCTCCAATCGAAACTCGCGAAGCAGCGGCGGAAGGCGGCGTTCATACTCTGCTTCGCTCAACCCGTACGCCATCGCTGCTAGACGCAAATGTTCCTCAAGCGTCAATTCTTCATACAACACCGGCGTTTCCGGGATATAAGCAAACTGCCTTCGATACGTTTCCGGCCCGTCCGCAAGCCGATAGCCGTTAATGGAAATCGCGCCGCGGCGCGGTTCCATCAAGCCGATAATATGTTTGATCGTCGTGCTTTTGCCGGCTCCATTTAGGCCGATCAAGGCGACCATTTCGCCGCGGTCGACCACAAACGTCACGTCTTCAAGCACGTTTTGCGCCGTGTAGCCTCCGGATAGATCCTTCACTTCTAAAAGCGTCATCGTCCGCTCCCTTTCCGTTCTGGCCTTTGTCCCCATTGTACCAAACTATAGCCTCGCTTACCAAAAAAGATCACACCGTTCTTTTGCATAAACTCACTCAAGCCGGGCATGATAAATAGCGAAGAGGGGATGAGGAATCAAAAAGTTGATGAACGATCCATCCGAAATGGGGTGTTCGTCAAAGACACCGTTGTGAGCCGCAAAACGTTGTAAACGTTCCTAGGAAGCGACCATCGCATTCGTTGCTGGGAAGCAACGAGCCTGTCCAAAGGGGATGGTCACGTTGAACAAAGGAAGCGCTCACGCCGAACCAATTTTTGCTGCAAATGGGGTGTTCATCAAACGCACATTTGCTTGAATCATCCTCTCCCCTTTTCACCAACCGGGATGTAACCTGCGTTGCGGGATTACATCCCGGTTTTTTTATGGTAAAATGAAGAAAATAGGAAGGAAAGGGTGACCACAGTGAGCGATTGCATTTTTTGCAAAATCATTAACGGCGAATTGCCCGCGGCGAAAGTGTACGAAGACGACCATGTGCTCGCGTTTTTGGACATCAGCCAAGTGACAAAAGGGCATACGCTTGTCATCCCGAAAGTACATACGGAAAACATTTTCACCCTCACGTCGGAGGCGGCCGGCCAACTGTTTCGCGCAGTGCCGACGATTGCCAATGCACTCAGGCGAGCATTTTCCCCGGTCGGGCTCAACTTATTGAACAACAATGGCGAGCAAGCGGGGCAGACGGTGTTCCATTACCATCTTCACCTCATTCCACGCTACGGCAAAGGGGATGGGTTTGGCGCGGTCTGGAAGTCGCATGCAAGCGACTATACGCCCGCTGACCTGCAGGCGATCGCGGCCGCCATTCGCGAGCAGCTCGGCTGATCTCCCGTTGTTGAACAGCAGAAAGGTCAAGCCCACAAATAAAAAAACGGAAGCAGGGATGTTCTGCTTCCGTTTTTTTACTGTTTTCCTTGCTGCTCGATCACATCTTGCAAATCTTTGTCTTTGATCTCAACACCGGCATCTTTCACCAATTTGTCCACTTTTGACTGCATCGTCGCAGGATCAAGCTTGTTCCGTTTGACTTCAAACGCAATTTCGTCTTTCATTTCGTTGAACGACTTTTTCTTTTCTTTGTCCGTCACTTTAATGATATGGTAGCCGTAATCCGTTTTCACCGGATCGCTCACTTCGCCGACTTTCAGCTTATAGGCGGCTTCTTCAAACTCCTTGACCATTTTCCCTGGGCCAAACCAGCCTAAATCGCCGCCGTTGGACGCCGAGCCTGGATCTTGGGAGTATTCTTTGGCCAACTTGGCGAAATCCTCGCCTTTATCAAGCTTCGCCTTTACTTCTTTTGCTGTTTTTTCATCTTTGACCAAAATATGGCTGGCACGAATTTTCGGCTTGTAGTTGTCATAATACTCCTTCAGCTCTTTCTCCGTCACTTTTATGTCTTCAACGGCCGCTTTCGTCCGCAGCAAATCGAGCTTGACCATTTCGCGGATCACTTTTTCTCCGTTCTGCTGCACGGCCAAATCATATTGCGTTCCATACGCTTCCTTGATTCGTTCGATTTCGCGGTCGATCTCTTCATCGGTTACCTTGTATTTTTTGCTCAACACTTTTTCGTCAATCAAATCACGAAGGACGGATTTGCCGACGCGCTCTTTCATCTCATTATAAAATTCGTCTTTCGTAATATTGCCGTTTTTCGTTTCCACAATCGCTTCCGAACCGTCGTTGCTGCAGGCCGACAAAGCCATGAGCGAAACGACGGCAGCGGCCATCATCCATTTTTTCATTCGCTTCACAACTCCTACATCTTTTTTCGATTGAATGTTCCCACGCTTTCAAGCGGCGCAGATCGAATGGCGCCCAAGAAACAACATGCTCGCCTCTTCAGCCACGACAATAACTATACCATATTTCCAATGAAAAAAAAACCTCTTTCCGCTTTAGTCATCCGCCCATAACATGCACGCTTGCCATACATATGATGAGGATGAAGCGCTCGACAGGCTTCTTCTTGCCGAAAGGGGGTGTTACGATGAGCGCACCTTATTCCGGAGGCTTTGCGTTGATTGTTGTGCTGTTTATTTTGCTAATCATTGTCGGCTGCGCCTGCGTCATCTACTAAACGAAAGAGGGTGCTCCCGCAAAAGGAGCACCCTTTTTTTGCCGCCTTCCTTGAAACGAAGGGAGAGGCAACGACAATGGAACTCGCTCCATCAAAAGGAAAACATAACAATCCCCGCATCAACCGTCAGAGCAGGGAAAAGTCATGTAAACAACACTTCAAAGTAAGAAGAGATTAATAAAATCGTAATCAGGACATTAATCGTGCGAAAAACCGCCGGCTGCTGCTCCTCCGGGATGTCACGCTGCGCGCAAAGCGAGTGTGTGAGCTGGTTGATAAAAAATAAGACCGTAACCGCCAGGAGGATGAAAGAAAGCACCAAAACTGTTCCCCTCCTCTTTGATCTTCACCAAACGCCGCCCATGGCTTTAACTTTACATCGTTCATGGCGGGAAATCAATCATTTTTCTTTTTCCGGACACAAACCGATTTTTCTATTGGTGAATGCGCACAAATTCGGTAAAATATACGTAAAAACGGTCACATTTTCGTCACCAAAAGGAGCACGATATATGGAATCGTTGGAAAAGCGAGTGGCCAAGCTCGAATTTCACCAGTCATTGTTGCTGGAAATGGTCGATGAAACGAAAAAACCGTTTTACTCCCTTGTGATCCGCGCTGATTTGACCAAAGAAGAAGTCGACGCATTCCTATCGTTTTGCCAAGAGCTCGCCGAGCAATATGAGCGGCAAAAAGCGGAAGGGTTGACGATTTTCACCCCTCTGCTCGTGCAGTTTGCCGGGATGCTCCATCCGAACCTTCCGCTCGAACAAACGGTTGACGCCATGTTGGCCCAACAACTGTTTGTGCCGCTGATGACCGAGCTGAAAACGCTCATTCAAACCGTCAATTAGCCTGGCTGGCCAGCTCTTTCTCCTGCTCTGTCGCTTTCGCCGTCCGCCTGACGAGCTTGCCGTCTTGCTCGACAAAGTCTTCCTTAATGTTCTCAAACGCCCGCTCAAAAATCTCCATAAAATCGTCTCCATAAATGTTGCGGACGATGCACATCATTTCTAAAATTTCAGGAAACTTCCCGTACAGCTCGCGCAGCGGCAACGCCCCATTAAAGACCGCATTTTTCGTCGGGTCGTACGTTTCCATCAGCTTCATCAGCACTTCTTCGCCTTTTTCGGTCAACTCAATGTACGTATTGCGCTTGTCGTCTTGCTTTTTGGAAAACGAAAGCAATCCTTTTTCTTCTAATTTCTTTGAGAAGTTGAACGCCGTCGACACATGCATCACACCGAACTTGGCGATTTCCGAAATCGAGGCTCCTTTGAAGTGGTAGGCGATCCATAAAATGTGATGTTCGTTAATGTTCAAGTCAAACGGCTTGATCCACCGCTGCCAATCTTTTTCAATCGATTTCCATAGCGCTTTGCTCAGCTGGGCAATTCGTTGGCTGAATAACATCGCCTCTTTGATGGAATAATGCTGTTCTGTCGCTTTCATCGTTCCACCCACTCTTCCCTCACCGTATTTTTTACTTTCCATTATATCAATAAAACAAAAAGGAATAAAGACAAAAGTATTTATTTTTATGATTTTTTTTGCATATTCATAGTAGTAAGCATAAGGCGCTTGGCGCATACAGGAGGAGAATGCCATGGTGTATATACAATGGCTGCTTATCGCTGTCGGATTCTTATTTTTCTGTCTTTTTATAAACGCATTTTTCGCCTTATGGAAAGCGCGGGCGTACCCGCCGAAAGCATTGCTGAAAGAACGGACTTTGCGCTATATTGGAATAGCGTTCATTTGCTTGCTCACCGCTTGGCTTCTCAGCTATGTCTAATACGCGTTAAAAACAAATGGAGCATAAGTATTTTTTTCCTACTCTCTCTTTGATAGCAAAAAACCCGACCAGCAATGATCGGGTTTTTCGCCGTCTACACGTGCGCTGTAACGTTCATCCGTCGGAAAATCGACGATGCGATCGGATAGATGATGGCCATCGCCACTGCGTTCAACGCCGCTGTCGGCAGCACGATGGTGACAAACAGCGCCGAAAACATCGCTCCGCCCGGCAACCCGACAAGCAAGAGCGCCGCAGCCAAAAACACCCCGCCGGAAATGACCGTGCCGACTGCCGCCAGCACTGAAGCCCCAATGACCGTTTGGCTGTATGCTTTCATCAAAGTCGCTAGGGCAAACACGACAAAGGCGGTGATGATCTTATCGATCATATTCGGCAGCTGTCCGCCCGGGAACGTCGTCGTCATGGCTGAGATCAAGCCAGTGACGACGCCGACAAGGCCGACCGCTTTGACGTTTGGAAAAAGCAAAATCGCCAAAAACATCATCGCCAGCATCATATCCGGCTTCATTCCGAAAAACAACCCCGGAATGACCGCGTGCAACACGGCTCCGATTCCGACTAACAGCGCCATCGATACTAATGCTCTCACATTCATGCTCATCTCTCCTCATCTCTCCTCGTCTATATCTTTTGCTCGAGAATTTTTCTATCATTATATCACTTTGCAGTGTAAAAGTGAAGAAGAAATTTTCAGGCAAAACGGCGGCGGAACTCGTTCATAAACGACGCAAGCGCTTCGCACGCCTCAAGCGGCACCGCGTTGTAAATCGACGCCCGGCAGCCGCCAACCGATCGGTGCCCGCCGAGCCCGACAAACCCGCGTTCTTTCGCCTCGGCGAGGAACGTTTTCGTCAGCTCCTCATTTGGAAGCGTAAAGGTGACGTTCATGAGCGAACGGCTTCCCTTTTCGGCGTGCGGTTTGTAAAAGCCGCCGCTTTCATCAATCGCCTCATACAGCACGGCCGCCTTTTGCTGGTTGCGCTCTTCCATCGCCGCCACACCGCCTTGCTCTTCGACCCATTCGAGCACGAGCGACAGCATGTAAATCGCAAACGTCGGCGGCGTGTTGTACAGCGAATTGCTCTTCTGGTGCGTCCGGTAATCAAGCATCGTCGGCAGCCCGTCCGGAATGCGCTCAAGCAAATCGTTGCGGAGAATGACAACCGTGACTCCTGACGGGCCGAGATTTTTCTGCGCCCCGGCGTAAATGAGGGCAAATTGACTGACATCGAACGGACGGCTTAAAATATCGCTCGACATATCCGCGACCAAGTCAACCGGCGTGTTCGGAAATTCCTTCCATTGAGTGCCGAAGATCGTGTTGTTTGACGTAATATGGACATAGGCGGCGTTTTTCGGCCATTGGACGTCATCAAGCGGCGGAATGTATGTGTAGTTCGCTTCTTTGCTCGAAGCGACGACCGTTGTCAAACCGATTTTTTGCGCTTCTTTCAGCGCTTTCTCCGACCATGCCCCGGTCAGCACATAACAGCCGATTTTCCCTTCCGTGAGGAGGTTCATCGGCACCATTGAAAACTGCAGGCTCGCCCCGCCTTGCAAAAATAAAATGTCATATCCGTCCGGCACATTTAGAAGCCGCTTGAGCCGCTCTTTCGCCGCATGATGGACAGCCTCGTATTCCTTGCTTCGGTGGCTTAATTCCATAACCGACATGCCGGTGTTTTGAAAATTAAGCAGCTCTTTTTGCGCCCGTTCAAGCACCGGAAGCGGCAGCGCTGACGGGCCGGCGTTGAAGTTGTACGCGCGTTTCATTGTCATCCCTCACTTTGCCTCCTGGTAGTCCATTGATATTATTATCCTAGCACGATTCGCAAAAAAAGAAAGAGAATTTTTCGAAAAAAACGCTTTCAAACGAAATCTTCCAAAAAAAGAAAGCCCCTGCTATTGCAAGGACTTCGCTTGTTTCCGCCGCTCGCGCTCCTTTCGGATGCGCTCCATGTAAATCTCCCCTTCTTTTTCAATGAATGCTTCGTCGATTTCCCGCTCACGCGCCGCCGTTTTTACGGTCATATAGCCGCTGAAAATAATGCCGGCAACAACCAAATACACCCACCAAGGCAAACTGAGCATCGCCATTCCCCCTTGTATGCTTGTCTTGTACTTAGTACACTATACGCGCAACAAGGGGGCAGTATGCATGGAGAAAGAGGCGGGAAAGCCGCCTCTTTCTTAGGGACAACGCTTATGCTTCGTTTCGCTTCTTCTTTGTTTTCTTCTTCGCTTTCTTCCACTGTCGGCGCAGCTCGTTCAACTCTTCTTTCGCCTGTTCATACTGAGTCGTCGGGACGATTTCAATGATCGGTTCGATCATGATCATCCCCCCTTTTTCCGCCCCTACTCTTTACTACCCGGATTTTTTGGCTTTGAAACAGACAAAAACGCTGGTTTGTAAAACGAGCGGTTGTCAAGGGCAAAAACGCGTTCCGTAAACTCGCCCGGCTTCACCTTCTCGAGCGCGCGGTCGATCATCGTAATTTTCGCATCCAAATTGTCAATGTAATGAAGCACCTCAGCTTCTTTGACGAGCGGCGGCTTCGGGCTGCCCCACTCCGCCTTGCCATGATGCGCGAGCACAAGATGCTGCAAAATGACAACTTCTTCACCTTGAATGCCGAGCTGTTCCGCCGCCTTGCTGATCTCGCTCACCATGATCGAAATGTGTCCGAGCAAATTTCCTTCAAGCGTATACGCCGCCGATACCGGACCGGATAGTTCAATCACTTTGCCAAGGTCATGCAAAATGACGCCGGCATAAAGCAAATCTTTATTGAGCGACGGATAGAGATGGATGAGCGCCTTGGCGAGCTCGAGCATCGACACGACGTGGTACGCCAGTCCGGAGATAAATTCATGATGGTTTTTCGTCGCCGCTGGATACTCAAAAAACGCCTTTTCGTATTTTTTCAACAAATAGCGGGTAATGCGCTGGATGTTTGGATTTTCCATCGCAAATATGTATTCCATGACTTTCGCCTTCATTTCCTCGCGGCCGAGCGGAGCCTTCTCCAAAAAGTCATCGATGCGCACGGCATCGCCCGGATGAGCAGGACGGATCGAACGGATGCGCAGCTGCAATTTGCCGCGGTAGTTATGGATGTCTCCCGCCACTTTGACGATGCACTCCGGCACATACCGCTCTTCGTCATCCGGCGAGACATCCCACAGTTTGGCTTCAATGTCGCCGCTTTTATCTTGCAAAATCAAAGTTAAGAACGGCTTGCCGTTGCTGGCGATGCCTTTCGTTGCTGATTTGATGAGCAAAAAGAGATCAACTTGTTCCCCAACCTCATAATGGATGATGCCTTTCGCCACTTCGTTCTCCTCCGTTTCTCTGTACGTACTTTCTAGTATATCATAACGGTTAGAGGGCAAAAAGAAAGCCTTGCCGAAACGGCAAGGAAACATTGGCCCAAACGCCCCGTCACGCTGTTTATTTTTTTGTTAGCTGAATGGCCCGTTTTATATCCTTGAAAATGTTCATTCGTCCATACATCAGCACACCGCCTCGATACACTTTGGCGCCAAAATAGATCAGCAAGGCAATCGTCGCCGCTAAAAGCACAAGGCAAAGCGCCACTTCCCACCCCGGCACGGAAACGAGGCCGATGCGCAAAAACATGAGCATCGGAGCGAAAAAGGGAACAAACGAGGCGCCGGTCACGAACGCCGACTCTGGCGCATTCAAGCCAAACATCGCGATCATAAATGCAGCGACAACCAACATCATGACCGGCGTAATCGCCGGCTGCACATCTTCGACCCGGCTGACGAGCGAACCGAGCACGGCAAATAGCACCGCATACAAGAGGTAACCGAGCAAGAAAAAAACGAGTGCATACACAAATATCGATGCCGGCAGGTGGTCAAATCCGAGGAAACGCCACACTTCCTGCCCGCTCGTTTTTAACGCGGCGAAAGCGACGGCGAAAAAAACGAAAAATTGCGTCAAGCTCACAAGAGCAACGCCGATGATTTTGCCAAACAGCTGTTGGACCGGCGGGACGCTTGACACTAAAATTTCCATCACGCGCGACGATTTTTCCGTCGCCACCTCCGTCGCAATCATTCCTCCATACATCAAAACAAACATATACATCGCGAAAAGAAGGACATAAACAAGAGCGCGCGCTTGGTTCAACTCCTCTTCCGTCTTCGCGTTTTTTTCCAATGCCACCTTTTGGAACGGAACCGGTTTGTAAAGCTCTGCCATTTGTTCATCCGTCAGGCCGAGCTTAGCGGCTGAAAGCGCTGTTTTCAGCTGGCTTAGCGCTCGTTTGAGTTCCTCAGGCGTCTGATTGTCCACAATCGTATTGGCATAATACACCGCTTCCGGCAATCCTTCCGCATCCATGGACAATACGAGCAATCCGTCCCATTTGCCTTCTTTGACTGCTTCTTTCGCTTCGTTTTCCATATCCGTAATTTTCGTCAACGCGATTTGGTCATGGCTTACCTGCTTCTCAAGCGGACCGTACAAAGATCCCGTGCGGTCAATGACCGCGACATGAGTCTTTTCATCACCGGTGAAAAACTCGATGATCGGCTGAATGTTGGCCACCCCGATGATCAACAGGCAAGTGATGGCGGTTGTCACAAGAAATGCTTTCGCCCTCAGCTTCGTTCCATACGTATGCCCCGCCACAAGGAAAAACTTATTCATACGCCGCACCTACTTTTTCAATAAAGATATCATTCAGAGACGGTTCTTCCAAGGCAAACAGACGAACCGCGACTTTTCCTGCTATATGGCCGAGTATCGCTTGTGCCGTCTCCTCATTGGCGATTTGCAGCCGCACCCCTTCCGCCGTCCTCTTCCACTGCAAAACGCCAGGAAACCGCGCCAATTCTTCAAACGGCCCGTCCCCTTGAATAACAAGGATTTGTTTGCCAAACGAACGTTTCAGTTCACGCAGCGCTCCAGCCACCACCGCGCGGCCGCGGCGCAAAATGCAGACATGTTCGCACAGCTCTTCCACATGTTCCATCCGATGACTCGAGAAGACAATGGTCGTGCCGTTCCGTTTTAAATCAAGCACCGCTTCTTTCAACAGTTCAACGTTCACCGGATCAAGACCGCTGAATGGCTCATCCAAGATTAATAGCTTCGGTCGATGAAGCACAGCAGCGATAAACTGGATTTTTTGCTGGTTGCCTTTCGACAGCTCCTCCACCCGCTTGTTGGCATAATCGCGGATATGGAAGCGCTCAAGCCAGCGGTCGATTTCTGGAAGAATATCCGTCTTCTTCATTCCACGCAACCGCCCTAAATACAAAAGCTGCTCTTGCACTTTCAGCTTCGGGTACAACCCGCGCTCTTCCGGCAAATAGCCGATCAGATGGCCTTTCGAGTAATCAATCGGTTCGCCTTGCCAACGGATCACCCCTTCCGTCGGGAGCAGAAGGCCTAAAATCATGCGAAAGGTCGTCGTTTTTCCCGCTCCGTTCGCCCCAAGCAATCCGAACATCTCCCCTTCTGGAACCGTCAACGTCAAATGGTCGACGGCCGTCGCCTGACCAAACCGTTTCGTCACCTCAATGATCTCTAAACTCATCCACATTCCCCCAACGCAAAACAAATTTTCCATCCACATTATTAAAACGTGCAGTCTCAAAAAAAGTTTCAGACAGAAGCAGGAATTTGCCTATCAAACCTCTAAATGAAAGAGAAATGAATGATGATTCAGCGAAAGGAGATGGTGACATGCCGATGTATACGTTGACCGCTTTTGAGCGCGACGGAGAAAAATTGCTCGATGAAACGTTTGAAGCAGCCAATGATGAAGAAGCGAAAAAAATCGGTGAACAAAAGCTGCGCGAGCGCGGCTGTTGGGACAAAACACACCGTTGCGTCAATGCCAGCGGCAAGCTCATTTTATTTCACCGCTAATCAAAACACCCCGGGGTTGTTCCCGGGGTGTTGTTATTTATCCAAATATTTCCTTTAATATATTGATTTTCTCTTCCGTATATTCGGCGAAATGCTCGTTGTACACTTTCGGCTCTTTGGGGTTCGCCTGGCGGGTGATTTTCCGCGTTTTCGGATCGACAAACTTGCTTGATGCCCCGCAGCCAAGGCCGATGATCGACTGCTGCTCTTCCATGATCATAATGTTGTATATGCTCTCTTGACCTGGCAGCGCGTAGCCGACGTTTTCAAGGTTGCCGAGAATGTTTTTTTGTCGATACAAATAGTAAGGGACATAACCGTGTTCCTTTGTCCATTCTTGGGCAGCCTTCATCATCGCCTGCACTTCCTCGCGGCTGGCGACTTTGTACTTTTGTTTGTTCTTTGTCATTTCCGACGCCCGTTTAAATGACAGCGTGTGGATGGTGAGCGATTCCGGCATGAGCCGCTCCGTCTCGGCGAGCGTATGCGTAAATTCCGCCAGACCCTCGCCGGGCAGTCCGATGATTAAATCCATATTAATGTTGTTCATACCCATTTGCCTTGCTAAATGAAACTTGTGGATCGTCTCTTCGACCGTATGATGGCGCCCGATCGCTTTTAACGTCTCCTGAATGTAGGATTGCGGGTTAATGCTGATGCGGTCGATCCGCCACTTTTTCAACACTTCGAGCTTCTCCGGCGTAATCGTATCCGGACGCCCGGCTTCGACCGTGATTTCGCGGACGCGGTCGACGTCTGGAAATACGTCATACATATGAGCGTACAGCCGGTCCATCTCGTCGGCCGTAATGCTCGTCGGCGTCCCGCCGCCATAGTAAATCGTTGTGATGCGGATGCCGCGCTCGCGCAAAAAGCGGCCGACCGCCTCCATTTCGTAATGAAGGCCGGCCAAAAAGGCGTCGACCGACCCTTGGCGGCCGTTGATGGCGTACGCCGGAAATGTGCAATAGGCGCATTTCGTTGGGCAAAATGGAATGCCGATATAGATGCTCACTTCGTGGGCCAAATCGTATAAATCCGGAACGACCGTGAGCTGACGATCCACGATCGCTTGCATTAATTCGATTTTTTCGTTTGTCACTAAATACTCTTCAGCCAGCTTCCGGTGCGCCTCTTCTTTCGAAAGGCCTGAGCGCAAAAGCTGATGAAGCAGCTTGACCGGACGAACGCCGGTCAGCACGCCCCACGGCTGAATGAGGCCGGTAGAACGCTCAAGCAACGTCAAATAGACATGCAAAACGGCGTTTTTCAGCTGTTTTTCGTACGTTTTCCCGTCAGCATCCGCCGGCGTGCTGCATTCATGACTCGCTTCCTCAACGCGCCCGGACGTCTTGTCGAGAAGCGTCCCAGAAACAGCGATGCACCCGTCTTTCTTGACGGAAAACATAACGGCCATATCGGCCTCGGGAAGCGGCGCGAGCGACAGCTCCGGCGCTTCGAAGAACAGCTCGGTCATCACTTCGAGCGGGCGCTGAAACCGTTCCGGATGCGGCAGTCCTTGAATTTCGATCCGCACGTTCATCACCTTTTCTTTCAAACTTCTTTCAGTGTACTGAACGGCTGTTTCCTTCGTCAAGCGGAAGAATGCACCTTTGCCGCCGACTTTATGGAAATGACTCTCGCCCGGCCAACTAGATTAAAAAAGCCGGGCATTCGCTCCGGCCTCATTTTTATGATTTTCGTGAAAACGGCAAGCGCCAGTTGTCCGCTCACGGTTCGCTCCCCGCTCAAGCTGCTTACTGTTTCGTTTTGAGTTTTTGCAAAAACTCGATCCGTTGCTGTTTGCGGAAATGTTCTTTCACCATGTAGGCGACGCCGAGCTGTTCGTTCGAACGCGTCACCCAGTCGGCCGCCCGCTTCACCTCAAGCGGTGCGTTCCCCATGGCGACGCCGAGCCCAGCCGCTTCAATCGCCGGCAAATCGTCAAGGCCGTCACCGATCATCACCGTTTCTTTCAACGATACGCCGATATGTTGAGCCAGCCGGCGCAACCCCGCGAGTTTAGACACTCCTTGCGGGACAATTTCCATTTTTCCGTTTGGCTGCATAATCATATCAATGGACGGAATCGATTTCGTCAATAAAGCGGCCGCTGCATCCCTCTCTTCGTCTGTAGCAAAATATACATCAATTTTCGGCACAGCGATCGGTTCGTCGATCAGCACATCGCCAAGTGAATCGACAAATTGGGTCGGATAGAAAAACGGGTCGCTTGAGGAGAGAACCGTTTGCACGACAAGGTTTTTCTTCACTTTCTTCCGATTGCCGAGCGAATACCGCTCATGCATGAGGCGGATGTTGCAGTTGAAGTTTTCCAAAATTTGCACGATATTAAACGTCCGCTCCTCAGGGATCACGGCGTCAAACAGCCTATCATCAAGCGTTCTGGCAATCATCGCTCCTTGGAATGCAATGAGCATCCCATCAAGCCGCAGCGCTTTCGCCACTTTGCGGGCGGAAAGCAAATTGCGGCTCGTGATTAACGTAACATAAACTCCTTTTTTCTTCACATAGTCGACCGCCTCTTTTGTTTCGCGCGGCAGGCGGCCGTTGTTTTTTAAAATCGTTCCGTCAATGTTGAGCGCCAACAGCTTATACACGGCTGTCTCCCCCTTTTGTCCGTCTCAACCTCTCTTGCCGCCGCCAGCAAGCTGGCGGCGGCTTTGCATTCCTTATCATTTTCATGACTATGACGAAACGGACAAAAAAAGAACACCCGACCGGGTGTTTTTCCTATCTTCCTTCCATGAATGAACGGTGCAACTCCTCAAGCGGCTTCATGGCGATTTGCTGAACCTCGGCAATGGTCATGCTCATTTGCTGCTCGAGCGCCATCAGGCGGGCGAGTTTCTCGTTTTGCTGGGCGAGCGCCATCGCCTTTTGCGCCTGTTCGATTTCATCAGGCAAAATGGCCGCCCCGCGCATCTGTTTTTCATGGAGCTGAAGCTGGATGTCGCGGACATTCGCGAACATTCGATAGGCGGTTTCATCTCGGCGGACATCTTCGTATGCCCGTTTCAGCTGCTGAAACGGCTCGCTCGCCCGAATCGCCTGCTCAAGCTGTTTAGCGAGCGCATGAAGGGGTTCAGACATAAAAAGAGCCTCCTATACGAATATCGTTCACGTTCTAACGTATGCGCCATCTGGCGGCGATATGCCACAGCCTACAGCCATAAGCCAATGACGCCTTGAACGGCGCCGATCAGCCCGCCAAGCAAAGCGCCCAAATACGTAATCATCTTTAGTTCACGGCGGGCGATCGATAAAATGATCGCTTCCAATCGTCGTAATGAAAACGACTCCACTTGGTCGCGGACAATATCCGCCAACCCAAGCTGTGCAACAATCGCCTCGATTTTGTCGCTTAACAGGCAGCTGACCGTTGCCGCCGCCTGCGGGATGAGGCGGTCAAACAATGGTTGCTCGTACGGAGCGATCAGCTCATCAAGCGGGCGATGCAGCCAGCTGCCGCTTTGCACCAAGCGGCGGGCAGCCGACCGCACCGCTTCATCGATGCGCCGGCGGCCGATCATCTCTTCCACGGTTGCGAGCGGATAGTCCAACCATTTGTTCCACTCCGTCCAAAGAAGGCGGGAGAGCACCTCTCTTGTGCCAGCATGGCGCAAAAATTTACCGAGCTCCGCCTGCACCTTATCGACGAAATTGACATTGCCAAGCAACATCTGCAGCATATTTCCAACCATCCCGCGCTCTTGGAAAAAACGCTCGATCATGCTGGAAATCTGCTGCTTTCCCTCCTCGCTGCGAAAGTAGTCAAGCGTCCTGTCGGCCAAATAACCCGCTAGACTTTCGACGCGCGCTTCCATCGTCTGCTTCAACTCCGCTGGCAATACATCGCGTATCGGCCGCAGACGCCACGTTTCGCTCCACCGTTCATACGCTCGCTCAGCTTGCTCGGCCGCCATCGCTTCGAGCCGCTCGGCGGGAGAGCGAATACCGAGGCGTTCAAGCAACTCAGCCGGCGTTTCTTTGCGCGCAAGCCACTTTCGAAGCCATTCCCGCCCCCACTCGGCCATCTCGGCCGTAAAGGACGGATCCATGAGTTTGCGCCGCAATCCTTCCGGCGTCACCAAATGCTCCACGACCGTTTTCCCGAGCTGTTCGGCCAGCTCCCGCCGCCGCTTTGGAATCAATCCCGGCGTAAACGGCAGCCGTTTTCCAAACACGTACATCGGCTCATATGGGCGAAACAGCATCACGATGGCGATAAAATTCGTCACCCCGCCAATGAGCGCCCCGACCGCCACCATAAACAGCAAATAAACGAACGTTTCCATCCTCTTCTCCTTCCGTCCCCGCCGCTGTCACCAAACGGCGTCCGTCATCATACGATGGCGATATAAACGTTTGCCTAATTGTTCATTATAGAGCTTGCCTGACGAATGCGCAAATGAGGGACTGCGATGAGCAAACAACGAACGATGGCTGTGCTGACGGAAATCAATGAAACAAGTGAACGGGCTGCCTTTGGATCCATCCATCATTTTTGCGAGGAATTGGCGGCATATGCTAGAAAGCGTGGTCTCTTTTTTTACGTGTCCTCGCCGGCGCTTTACTTAGAGGGAGTCGGCTATCAGTGGACCGAAAGCGGATGGGGCAAGCGGGACGTGCCTCCAGCCGATGTCGTTTACAATCGCCTTCACTCGCGCAAGCTCGAACGCTCCCCTTTGTTTGCCGAGCTGCTCGCTCGGCTTGCCGAAGAAAACGGGATGATGTTCAACCATCGCTTTTTGCATAAATGGGAAGTGCACTGCCATTTTGAGCGGCACGAGTACTTGCACCCGCACTTGCCGAAAACGGCGCTCTGGAGCGGTCAACATACGCTTGAGGCGTTCCTTGACGCTTTCCCATCCGTCTTTCTCAAGCCGATCTATGGCAGCCAAGGGCGAGGGATTTTCTGCCTCCAACATTCGGACGACGGAATTTGTCTTCGCCATTCCACTTCCGCTTCAACGGCCGTATATCGTTCGATGGACGCTTTAGCTTCCGCTTTGCGGCAACAAATCCGAACGCCGATGATCATCCAACAAGGGCTTGAGCTTCGCACCCTCGACGGCCGCCCGGTCGATTTTCGCCTGCTTTGTCATCGCGCCCGCCACAATGATTGGCGCGTCACTTCCGCCGTCGCCCGCGTAGCGCCGCCCGATCAGTTTGTCGCTAACCTTGCCCGCGGCGGAGAACTGATGGCGGTCAATGATGTCTTGCGGAAGTGGTATACGAGAGCTGACGCGTTCCAGCAAAAACAGCTTCTGAAAGAAATCGCACTGGAATCCGCCGCCGTTCTCGCCTCGGAAGCGGAGGGACTGTATGGAGAGTTTGGCGTTGATCTTGCCATTGACATCCATGGCCAGCCGTGGATCATCGAGGTGAATACGAAGCCGTCGAAACAGACGGATATGGCCGCTTCCTACCAATCGGTCCGCCCGTCGGCGAAGGCGATCATCGACTATAGTTTGACATTGATGGAGGAAAAGGAGTGAACCGTTTTGCTTTCACTCGGTTTTGTCACCCTTGACGAACAGCAAGACCACACGTATTGCACTGAGGTGGCGAAATGCGCCAGACGCTACGGCATTTCCGTCTGCCGCTTTTCGCCGCTTGGCATCGATCCGCAGACGGAAAACGTCCGCGGCTTTCTCTTTCAAGAGGAAACGAACGAATGGACAAACGCCGTCTTTGCCATTCCGCCATTTTTATATGACCGCTGCTTTTACGGCAATGATGAGCGGTCCAAAAAAGCAAAACCGATTATGAACTGGTTGAAGCAGCGGCCTGACCTCACGTTTTTAGGCTATGGCCTGCCGGGCAAATGGGACGTATATGAAGCGCTCTCCTCTCACCCGCTCTTGTCCGCATACGTGCCTCCGACTGTCCGGCTTGAGCGCGCCGATGATGTGCTTGCGCTTCTCCGCCGCGAACAAGCCGCCATCGCCAAGCCGGTGCACGGCTCCGGAGGACGCGGTATTTGCATCTTTCAAAAGAAAGGGAAGGCGCTGTCCGTCCAAGACAGTCACGGTCAAGAACAGGCCGTCATTGCCCGCCGAAGCGAGCTGGAACAGCTCCTCGCCTCTTGGAGCCGCCGCGGCGAGTATGTCCTGCAGCCATTGCTTCAGCTATCGACCCCGGAGGGTGAACCGTTTGACCTCCGCATTCTTTTGCAAAAGGATGAAAACGGACGCTGGGTGGAGCGGGTGCGGGCCGTGCGAGTCGGCCGACCGGGGGCATGGGTGGCCAACGTCCGCGCCGGCGCGGACATTCGTCCGTTTTCCGAGTGGCTCGACCGCCTTTCCTCTTCAAAACGTCTCTTCGTGCTCGATGGCGTTGAGACGATCATCCGCACGCTGCCAGTTTATATGGATCACACGTTCGGTCCTTTGTTTGAAATCGGCTTGGATCTTGGTGCAACCGACAACGGGGCGGTGTGGATTTTGGATGTCAATTCCAAGCCGGGGAGAAAAGTGGCGCATCTTCTGCCCCCGGAGCAACAAAACGAACTGTACGAAGCGCCGCTTCGGTATTGCTTGTTTTTGGCCAGAGGAGGAAAAGCCAATGACCTACACGTTGATCATTGACGAACAACAAACAAATACGGTGATTCTTCCCGCCACGCTCCAAGCATCTAGGCAAACATCAGCCGCGTTCGGCAGCCTTGTCACCCCATGCCGGGTCATTTCTTCCCCCCGTCTTGTCGACCGTGTGATTGTGGCGCATGACGTTGCCCGATGCTTGTCGATCCCATTTGCCGCTGACGTTCATGTCTTTTTGACCGATGAAGCTGTTCACTTCGGGCCGCTTGTCGGCATTTTGACCGCCGGATTCACAAAGTCGCTCCACCGCCCGGTCGGCAGCCGGAGCTTCTTTTTTGCCAAGTTGCTGGCGCAAGAAAAGCAAGTCGGCGGATTTGCCTTTTTGTTTGGCGCGCCCCATATTGACTGGGAAAACGGCATGACGAACGGCTATTTTTACACAGAGCGCGGCTGGGAACGCCATACGGTGCCGTTGCCGAATGTCGTTTACAACCGGCTGCCAAACCGGCGCGTCGAAAAGGAGGAAACGTTTCAAACGATGACGAAGACGCTGCAAACCACCTACGGCATCCCGATCTTTAACGGGTGTTTTTTCAACAAATGGGACATTTACCGCCGGCTCGCTGCCCATCCGAAGGCGCAGCCGTATTTGCCGGCGACGTCCGCCCACGTGACGCAGCACACCATTGAGCAGTTTCTTGCCCGCTACCGTGAAGCGTACATCAAGCCGGCCGACGGCAGCCTCGGCCGCGGCATTTATCATTTAGCGAAAAAAAACGCCTATGAATGCCGGTTCCGCGATGAAAGCGGAGAAATACAAACAGTGCTGTTTCCCACCGCCATGGCGGTGTGGCATCATTTGCTCGCCCATGCGCCGCTTCACCGCTATGTCATCCAACAAGCGGTTCCGCTTCTTGCCGTCAACGGCCGACCGGCTGATTTCCGCGTTCACGTTAACAAAAACGAACACGGCATATGGCAAGTGAGCGCCATCGCCGCCAAAATCGCTGGAAAACAAAGCATCACGACCCATATGAACAGCGGAGGCATCGTCAAAACGCTGGAAGAAATTTTCCCGGATGCCGCCGAGCGCGAAATCATGCTCGCCCGTCTTTCTGACGCCGCCCTTACGCTCAGCCGTTGCCTTGATGAAGCATCAGAAACGTTGATCGGCGAAATCGGTTTTGACCTTGGTGTTGACCAACAAGGAAGGATTTGGATGTTTGAAGCCAATTCCAAACCCGGACGGTCGATTTTTAAGCATCCAAAATTAAAGGACGCAGACGAACGAACAGCGCGGTTGCCGCTCGCTTACGCCGTCCACCTCAGCAAAACAGCCATCACCGAACCCGAGGCGCTTTGGCCATGCTGACGATCGGCTACCGTCCTGACACCGGCGAGTGGGTGTGCAACAGTCCGGGCGGCCCTTATCGATTCGGCAGCGGCTGGGTTGCTCCCGCCGCTGTCCTTCCCGATCTCGTCTTTCCCGTCCGCGAGCAAGATGGACGGGTGGGACCGCTCGTCGGCGTGCTGGTCAGCGCCTCGTCCCTTTCCGCTTTGCTGGCTGGGAAAAAGCCGTGGCTTGAAACCGTTATCCGCTCCATCCACAAAGCCGGCGGCATCTCCGTCGTCAGTGCGGCCGCCGGCATCGGAGAGAAAACGGTCTCCGGATATCTATTCGTTCCGACACTTCATCGTTTCATCGAAGCGGCCGCTCCACTGCCCGATGTCGTCTACAATCGAGTAAAAAGCCGCGAAGAAGAAGAAAGCGAGCCGTTTCAAACGGCGGCTGCCCAGTTGAGCGCCCATGGCGTTCCACTTGTCAACCGCTCTTTTTTCCGCAAATCGGACGTTTATGACGCGCTGCGGTCCGACCGCCGGCTCTGGCCGCATCTATTGCCGACGGCGCCTGTCCAAACAGCGACCGATCTTCGCGCTTGGCTCCGCCAATACAGCTGCATTTACTTGAAGCGGGATGACGGCGCCAGAGGAATGGGGCTGTTTCGTCTCACCGCCTTGTCAGAGACGGAAGCCATTTGCGAATATCCGGGCGGCCAAAAACGGTTCTGCTCGCTCGATGCGCTCGCATCACTCATTCAGTCCGGCCGCTACATCGCCCAAGCATTGGCTGAAACGGACGAGTGGAATGGACGCCGCTACGATTTGCGCGTGCTCGCCCATTGGCACAACGGCCGCCATACGATCACCGGCATCGGTGTTCGTTCGGCCGACGTCGAGTCAGTGACGACCCATGTGTTTCATGGCGGAACCATCCTCCCGTACAAAGAAGTCAAGGAACGCATCGATGAAGCGGCGCTCGAGCGGCTTATTGCCTTGAGCGGCGCACGCCTTGGCGAACGGTTTGGCTTTGTCGGCGAGTTTTCCGCCGACATCGGCGTCGGAAGCGAACAGCAGCTTTACATTTATGAAATCAACGCCAAGCCGATGGTGTTTGATGAGCCGGAGATTGAGGCACGGCGGCTTGAGAGGCTCAATCAGCTGTTTGCCGAGCTCGCTCATCGTACGCCATAGCTAGAAACTGGCCGCTGTAGCGAAGCGCCTGGCGGAACACAGCATCAACCGCTTGTTTGGCGGCTCCATTTAAGCTTTGGCAGACGTTCTGGCATAACATCGCTTTTTCCCACTCAGCCGCCGCCATGGCTTGCAAGAGATCACAACGAGGTGCGCCTGCTTTGCTTTGCTCTCTTTCCGCTCGACCGTCGGCGTTAGCCCCAGCAACTAAATAATGCACGTATTGCCAAAGTTTACGCTGCCGCTCGGCTTCAGCCAAATAGACCGCCCATGCCTCATCCGTTTCCATCTCAGCGAGCTGCCGGGCTTTTTCTTCCGCCGCGGCGGTTGTTTCGAGCAATTTTTTGATCAGCATGATCATCGCGTGCCGCCCCTTTCTTCCCGCTTGTCCTCTTTCATCCATATGAATGGCATGGATAGCGTATGCCTCTTTTGGACAAACTTTAGGAAAAACGATGAGAGGAAGGAGCGAGATGATGGAACGAAATGAAGCCGAGCGCCGGGATTCATTGTACGAAGGACGCGATGAATACTATATGGACATCGACCGCATGATCAACGAAGGGATGGCCGGAGGTGCTGTGTACGGCCACGGCGATGACGTCAACATTGAGGAAGCGCGCGATCTTGTCAAAGAAGAGCCGCCGTACGAAGCCGGCCAGTAAACGGAGCCGATTTTCCCGCCTCGGGAAAGTCGGCCTTTTGTTTTATGAAGCCTCTCCGCTAATGCGTTAGGCAGGGATCGTTCGAAACGACCGCTGTTGGCCAAGCCGCCCGTTCATCCTGCGGCTTTCCCGCTTTCATCCGTGTGAGTAAAATATTTGTGGGTGACATTCAGGAATGATTCCCCGACGAGGGTTGCGAACTTTTGTTCGCGACGCTCGTCGGGGCCACCAAGCGAAGCGCGGTAGAAAAAAGCAAATGTCATGCAAAAAGGACTCTCTCCCTGCTATGATGGTGATTGTCAACATCAACCGAAAACAGGAGGGAGAGAGTCCATGAAACATCTTACCACAGAATGGCCTTTATTAAAAGAGCTGGAGGAACAATTCGTCAGAACTCTTCAAAAGGTGTTCGCTGTCTTGTTGGCGGCCCTTTTGGAGGAGATTGATCAACAACTGGCGGAAGCGCGGGACAAGCGCCGGTATCAGCTGAAAGACAAACGGCCGACTACGATCCAAACGCTGTTTGGAGAAGTGACGTTTCGACGGAACTACTACTATGATCGGCAGGCGGGGGCGTATACCTTCTTGCTGGATGCCGAACTGGGCTTTGATGGAGCGCAGTCGATCAGCCCTTGTCTCGAGGAAACGGCGGTCGAGTTGGCCGTAGAGTGCTCTTCCTACCGCAAAGCGGCCCGTACGTTGGAGTCGATCGTGGGGTATGCGGTCCTAAGCCACGAGGCGATTCGCCAACTGGTGCTGGAGGCCCCTGTCTCGCTGCACCACCCTGTTTCCAAACGGCACGGCCGAGTGCTGTTTGTGGAGGCGGATGGGCTGTTCATTTCCCGCCAGGGGAAAGGGAAACGGGCGAAAGAAGAGAAAATCCTGGCGATTCACGAGGGATGGAAACGAAACGGTTCGCAGCTCAAGCTCGTGAACCGGCGCCACTACCTCCATGAAGGGGCGGGAGACGTGTGGGAACGGTTTGAAGAGTGGCTGATGAACGAATATGCCTATGATCCGTGCCGGGACCTTTTGATCATCAACGGCGACGCGGCGTCGTGGATCACGGCCTGCCGGGAGTATTTTGGGAAGCGGGCGTGCTTTCAGCTGGATCGATTTCATGTGGCGCGGGAGCTGCGTCAGTGTCTGTCCGGCCATCCGCGTTGGCGGGAGGTGCGGAAGAAGCTGGCGAAACAAGACGAAGAGGGGCTTCTGGTGGAGCTGAACAGCGCGGTCGGCACGTTGGAGGACGAAGCGAAAGAGAAGCAGATGGCTGCCATGATCCGCCGGATCGAGTCGATGCCGGGATGCATCCGGGACTATCGGGAGTGGCTGTCGGAGCAAGGGGTGGAGACGACCGGCATGCGTCCGATGGGCCACGCCGAGAGCGTGATGAGCCGGTTTGCGCATCGGGTGAAATCCCGCCGCAGCTGGAAAGATCAAGGGCTTCGGGCGTTTCTGAGGGCGATGGCGGCCCGAATCGACGGGATCGGGTGGAGAAAGGGACGGTGGGAGGAGCAAGAGCCCCAGTCGGCCGTCTCGGCCTCAACAAAGTCCAAGCGGATCGAACAGGCCAAACGGAAGGCCGGACGGTTATGGGCAGATGTGGTGCGTCAGAATCTACCGTGTCTGCAGCGGTCATCCGGGACGCCGATCCATCAAGCGTTGTCGGCGCTCCGGGATGGTGGTTGGGTGTAAAAAAATGGAATATCGTATCATCGCCTCAAGATGAGGGATGAGAGTCCGAAAGCGCTTACGATATCAATTCCTGAAAATGGTTCGCTAACTAGTGATTGACAACACCCGTAGTGAACCGAAAAAATGTTCTCCACAAAGTCTTGACTGACTCCTTTCATCCATTGTCTTTCTTTCCATTCGCGGAGATTTGGTATAATGAAAACAACGCCGATTCCTCTTCGGCGTGACATCATCCTTGACGGAAAGTGGTGCGCCGCGATGCTAAAAGAGCTCGAATCGCTTTATGAAGGGGACATCGTCATCAACGGTCAGCCGGAACACCCCGAAGATTACGAATGGTTTTATACCGCCGATGGCGATGAGATCGGCATCGCCAAGCATCGATTGACAGAGCAGGAGCGGCGATTGCTGGCGCTTTTTTTCACCCCCGCCGAGCGCCGACGCGAACCGGAAAGCGAAGAGGAGCGGGCATGGAAACGATGGATGGCAACCGGCGACCCAGCCGCGCTCGCTCGGCTCGCTGCTCCGTATTGCCGGTTCATTCATTTTACAGCCAGCCGGCCGATCGCCAACAAAGAGGAGTTTGCTGACGCTGTTCGCGGCTTATTTTCCTCCCCGGTTGCCATCGTCTGGGAACAAGATCGGCGCGGGCTGATCGTCGAAGCGAAACAAAAGCGGACGACGGAGCCGCCTTCGTTAGCGGACATGGCTGAGGCGCTCGCCGCTGATTTTTATACTGCCATTCATTTATTGATCGGCCCAATCCGCTCCGTCGATGAACGGCTATATGAATCGTTTCTCCTTGAAAAAGAGTGTTTTTCCGCCGCTCGGCGCTTTTGGCCGAAACGAACGGTGTACGAATGGGAAGACGTCATTCCGCTTCCGCTCTTTGAAGAAGGAGCAGTCAGTGAGAAAGCCCGCCGGACCCTCTCGTTTCTTGACGGATTCGACGAGGAGGAAGTGCGGGCGATGGAGACGTTTTTGCAATGCAACTTAAACGTCTCGATGGCAGCGAAAAAGCTGTATATGCACCGCAATAGTTTGCAATATCGAATCGATAAATGGACGGAGCAAACTGGTGTTGACATCAAACGGTTCAAAGGGGCGGCAGCCGTCTATTTGGCTATCTTGCACCGGCGCCGTTCGTAATCCCCCGCTTTTTTGTCATGTCGCCGAAAATCGGCGGCATTTTTTGTGCACCTCGTCCATTTACGAATGTTCCTATTTTTCTATACACTAATGGCAAGAAAACGATTTCGGCGATGAGGAGGATGGTTATGGCAGAACTCATTCTTGATCATATTTACAAAATTTACGACAACAATGTGGTCGCCGTCAAAGACTTCAATTTACATATTCAAGACAAAGAGTTTATCGTATTTGTCGGCCCGTCCGGCTGCGGCAAATCCACCACGTTGCGGATGATCGCCGGCCTTGAGGAAATTTCCAAAGGCGATCTTTACATCGACGGCAAACGAATGAACGATGTGCCGCCGAAAGACCGCGACATCGCCATGGTGTTCCAAAACTACGCTCTGTATCCACATATGAGCGTCTATGACAACATGGCGTTCGGTTTAAAACTGCGCAAATTCCCGAAAGCGGAAATTGACAAACGCGTCCGCGAGGCGGCGCGCATTCTTGGGCTCGAGCAATATTTGGACCGCAAACCGAAAGCGCTCTCCGGCGGGCAGCGGCAGCGCGTGGCATTGGGACGGGCCATCGTCCGCGATGCAAAAGTGTTTTTAATGGACGAGCCGCTCTCGAACTTGGATGCGAAACTGCGGGTGCAAATGCGCTCAGAGATCGCGAAGCTCCATCAGCGCTTGGAAACGACGACCATTTACGTCACCCACGACCAAACGGAAGCCATGACAATGGCCACCCGTCTTGTCGTCATGAAAGACGGCGTCATCCAGCAAGTCGGGACGCCGCGCGAGGTATACGAAAAACCGGAAAACATTTTTGTCGGCGGCTTTATCGGTTCACCGGCCATGAACTTCCTTCGTGGAACGCTGCAAGACGGCAAGTTTGTCGTCGGCCAAACATCGTTTGGCATTCCGGAAGGAAAAATGAAAGTGTTGCGTGAGCAAGGGTATGTCGGCAAGGAAGTGATTTTAGGCATTCGTCCGGAAGACATTCACGACGAACCGCTCTTCCTTGAAGCATCTCCGGCGACGAAAGTTACCGCTCTCGTCGAAGTCGCCGAGCTGCTTGGCGCTGAATCGATGATCTATTTTAGCATCGACAACCAAGAATTGGTCGCTCGCATCGACGCCCGCACGGAAATCAAGCCGGGCCACCGGATTGACCTGGCGCTTGATATGAACAAAGCGCATTTCTTTGACGTTGAAACGGAACGGCGCATCCGGGCGGCGGATGAAAAGTAACCCCCCATTGTTGTTCATATAGATTCATTCGAAGGCGTTCCGAAAAAACGGAACGCCTTTCCTTTCCACTCCATCAACAGCCTTATTCCTTGATAAAACGCACTTCCTCCTCATGGCAAGTCGGACAGTAAAACAAATGAACACATTCATGATTCGTATACGTGCGCAAATAGCCGTCGACAAGCTTCATGACGTCCGCATCCATGTACGGGCTGTAGTCATCGAAATAATCTGTAACTTTCCCATGATCTTCCATTGGTTGCCGGCAGTAGCTGCAATACACCGTCACCCGGCGCAACCCGTTGCACAGCGGGCATACATTCATGCTGCTTCCTCCTCTAAGATGTTCCTTATCTTTACATATTCCCTAATGGTGACGGCGGTAAAACGTTAAAAATTCCCATATTCTCACCATGCATAACAGGCAAAAAACGTCCCAAACTATGAGTACCGCCAGCGAAATCACCCATCCGTTGCAACAGGGACGCTGGCGAAGCCAAAGGCGGGTGGGCCGGTGGGTTCAGCCAAGCTTGGCACACGCCTTGCAGCGTGAAGTGTTGGTGCAAATCCAACCACCCCAACCATCAAAAATTTTTAAGAGGAGATGATCAACGATGGCACGCAACAATAACAACAACCAACTGTTAGTCGCTGGTGCTCAACAAGCCATTGATCAAATGAAGTACGAAATCGCCCAAGAATTTGGTGTGAACCTCGGCGCTGACACGACTTCTCGCGCGAACGGTTCGGTCGGCGGCGAAATTACGAAACGTCTTGTCGCCATGGCTCAGCAACAACTTGGGGGCCAATTCGGAAACATTCAATAACCGCCTTAACGAACAACTTCATATAGATGGCAAACGCCCCGGGCAGTCAGCCCGGGGCGCTTTCATATGGGAACGGGGAGCGAATCAGGCGCCTCCCGCCTGCTCGGCAAGCGGTTGGCTCAATGAGACAAGCACTTTGCGAATGCGCCGATTGTCGACTTGGCGGACGGTGAACGTCAGCGATCCATATTGCAACGTTTCGCCGACTGCTGGAATACGCTCAAACATCTCAAAAATCCAACCACCCAACGTATGCGATTCGCTCCTTGGCACGTCGATGTTCATCACTTCGCAAAATTCATCCAGCGGCAGTTCGGCGCTGAACTCGAAGCTGTGCTCGTCGATTTGGCGCACCGTTTTCACCGCTTCATCATGCTCATCCCATATTTCGCCGACAATTTGCTCGAGAATATCTTCGAGCGTAATGAGTCCAGCGGTGCCGCCAAACTCGTCGACGACGATCGCCATATGCACTTTGCTTTTTTGCAGCTCCGGCAGAAGATCCGACACTTTCATGGACTCGACAACGAACAACGGCTGGCGCAACAAATCGCGGATGCGCACCTCCCGCTTTTGCACAAGCTCGCTGAAAAAGTCGCTTTCCGACAAAATGCCGATCACGTTGTCAATATCCCCTTCATAGACCGGGATGCGGGAATATTTCTCTTCCAAAAACACGTCGCGAATCTCTTCAATCGGCTGGTTCACTTCCACCGCCACCATATCAGCACGCGGCGTGAAAATTTCTCCGACCAAAATTTCATCAAAATCGAGCGAACGTTGGATCAATTCTTTTTCTTTGTTGTCGATGACCCCTTCTTCTTCACTCAGCTCAACCATCACTTTAATATCTTCCTCCGTCACAGCCGGCACAGCCACCCCATTGGCGAACCTCTTGGCGATTCGATCTTTTAAGGCTTGGAGCGACGCCGTAACCGGCGTCATCAACTTCATCAGCCCATAGGCAAGGCCGGCGTATCGGATGGCGAGCTGCTCCGCATGCTCTTTCGCCATCGATTTTGGCAAAATTTCACCGAAGACGACAAATAATACGGTCATCACCGCCAGCGTGGCAAACAAGCCCATCTGTTCCCCAAGCAACGAAACGGCAATGTCCGTAAAGAGCACGACCGTCACGACGCTGGTGAGGCGGTTGGCCACAGCAAGCGCCAACAACACGCGGTCAAGCTGACCGATCACCGCTTGGAGACGCTTATTGTGCAGATGCTCTTCCGCATAATGCCGCAACCGTGCCTTGCTTGCCGAAGAAAACGCGGCTTCTGCTGAAGCGAACAGTGCATTGGCGAGCAGGGAGAGGAAAAACCACCCGAACAACCTTAACGGCCACTCTTCCAATGAATCTTCACACTCCTATGGATGGTGACTATGTTATTCATATCCATTTTTCCGCCGAATCATGCTTTTGACACTCCACACGGCTAAAGCCGTGGGATTCTTGGGTCGTTCGCGTCCTCCTCCATTTCTGGTTCGGACAACGCCCAAGTTTAGGGGTGTGTCATCACCCCGTCCCATCGGGTTAGGATGTACCCCCATGGGCGGCGCACCTGTGACCAGTGCGCTAGGTTAGGAGGCGAAGCCCGAAATCGCTTTGGCGATGTTGATGGCGCCATTCAAGTCGGCGTGGAGAGTGTATCCACACCTTTGGCATCGGAAGCAGATGCCGTTTCGGTTCGCTTTCTCTCGATGTCCACATTTACACGTTTGGCTCGTATAAGTTGGATTCACCCACTCCACCCGAATGCCTGCCATTTCGGCTTTATAGGCAATCATCGTTTGTAGTTGGTGAAATGCCCAAGAATGAAGGCTTCGTCCTGCTTCTTTAGCCGATGTTGCCCGTTTCCGAATGCCTGTCAAATCTTCCATCCGAATCACGCCAACACCGTTGGCGAGCGCAACATTCACGATTTGACGGCTGATTTTGTGATTTTGATCCTTCATCCAGCGGGACTCTTTGCGGCCGATTTTGCGAATCATCTGGAGCTTCTTGGCTTTGCCCAACGTTCGCCGCAAAGCCGCATATCGTCGGCGCACAAAGGCGCATTGGTTCCCTTTGAAAAACCACGATTTCGTTCCCACGCTGGCCACGGCGATATAGCGAAGCCCTAAATCAACTCCCATCACCTTTGTTTCGTGTCGCGGTTCCACTTCAAATGTGACCGCAACAGCCAAGTACCATTTCTTTCTCTTTTTGTAGAGCTTGGCGGCCCCTTGTTTGACGGTTCCGTCCAGCAGCCGATTCAGCCACGCTTCTTGGTAGGGGCGCGCAACCACTGGCACGCCAATTCGCTTCTCCAGTGTGGGGAAGGAAACCGTGTACAACGCTCCTTTCTTTTCCACCTTTACGTTTTGATTGTTAAAGCAACACCATAATGTTTGAAAATTATGTGTTTTCTGGTTTTTCTTTTGGGACTTCACTTCTCGAATCGTCTGATTGACGACGGCGGAAGGAAACCGCTGCGACGAAAACTCTTTAAATAGTTTGCTCGTTGCTTGATTCAGCTCGGGATGATTCAACAGCCAATTCGCAAACGCGGTATTCACTTTTGTCATCCGTTCATACATGTCTTGTTTGGTTTTCGTCGGCTTGTGCAGTTCCAGCCTTAGTGTGATCGTCGGCATGGATTCACCTCCTTGCAGCAATGACAGGATGCCATTTCCATATGAAGAAAACGGCTCACTTTCATCCCACGCCTAAAGAGCGTGGGCTTTCTCGTTCGCGAATCTGTAAAAGCCACACTTGCCGCGCTAAGCGGAAACAAAGCGATGCGACCGGCAGCAGCCGTTTTCGCTCTTCCTATCTTAAATATAACAAATTTTTCGCCAACTGACTATAGCTGGCGAGTTGTCCTTCCATATAAATCCAGACAACCAAAAAGAAAAATGCGCCGGATGAACCGAGGCGCATCATGATTCAAGCCAACAGGAACCAATCAAATACACAAGAACAAGCAATGAGGCAATGTTGAATGTCACCGACCACTCGGCCATTCGTCTTCCCCTCCCTTTTCTTCCCCTCTTTCATCGTACCATATTGCCGGCGGGAAAAGCAGGGAGGAGAAGGGTGTCTTTTTGACAGTTTGATGAACAAAACAAGGGCGTCCTCCCATCAATGGACGCCCTTATTTCATTTTCCCTCGTTTCAACCTAAATAGCGGTAATAGATCGCCTTTGCCTCCTGCACGTCTTTCGTGCCGTGCACAAGCGCACGGCCGTCGCGAAAGACAACCAATCGCTTGTCGCCGAGCGAAACGGAGACAAGATACGGGTTCGCTTCCGCTTGAAGCCCTTGGCGGCGAAACAGCTCCGCCAATTCATTCAAGTCGTACTGGCGCGGGGCAGGCGGACGGATTTGCACAGAATCGCGCCCGCACAAGACGGCAGTCTTCGTCCGTTGTTCATAGGAAAGAAACGGATAAGATGGATGACGTCCGCACGTCGGGCAACCGTCCTTTTTCACCCCGTCAATGCGAATGGAGGCGTATTCGTTCGTCCAAAGGTCAAACGAAACGAGCTTGCCGCGGAGCGCCGACCAGTCCTCCACTAAAATTTTTAACGCCTCAGCCATCTGATAGCTGACAACCATTTGCACCGCTGGGCTGATAATGCCGGCCGTATCGCACGTCAATCCCCCTTGCGGCACCGTTTCAAGCAAGCAATACAAACAAGGCGTGCGGTTCGGAATGAAGGCGCAGCTTAAACCGTAACTGCCGACACAAGCGCCATAAATCCACGGAATGTTGTACTTGTAGGCAACGTCATTGATGACAAGGCGCGTATCAAAATTATCTGTCGCATCGATCCATAAGTCAGGGCGTTGCTTGAGGGCGATCGTTTCCAATTCTTCTGGGCCGGCGTCGCCGACAATGGCCTCGATCTCAACCTCGCTGTTGATTTGTTCAAGGCGCCGTTTGGCGGCGATCGCCTTTGGCAGCCGCTCCTTCGCATCCGCTTCGCTGTACAGTTGCTGGCGTTGCAAATTGCTCCATTCGACGTAATCGCGGTCAATGATTGTCAATTTGCCGATGCCGGCGCGAACGAGCGCTTCGGCGTTGCCTGTGCCGAGCGCTCCGGCGCCGACTAACACGACATGCTTTCCCCGTATTTTCTTTTGCCCTTCCTCGCCAATCGGTGCAAATAGTTGCTGCCGGGAATACCGTTCGTTCAAACAACACTCATTCCTTCCGTTGGACTGCTCGCTGACGCGTACCGTTTTTTCGGGATGCGTCCGGCTTCATAGCCGAGCCGGCCCGCTTCCACCGCCAGCTTCATCGCTTTCGCCATTTTCACTGGATCGGCCGCGCCGGAAACAGCGGTGTTCAAGAGCACCCCATCCGCGCCAAGCTCCATCGCCAGCGCCGCGTCCGCCGGTCCACCGATGCCGGCGTCGACAATGACCGGCACGTTCGCCTGCTCAATGATAAAGCTCAAATTGAGCGGATTGATGATGCCTTGCCCAGACCCGATCGGCGAGGCGCCCGGCATGATCGCATGGCAGCCAAGCTCCTCTAGCCGCTTCGCCAGCACGACATCATCGGATGTGTACGGCAACACGATAAACCCTTCCTCAAGCAGCATTTCCGCCGCTTTCAACGTCTCGATCGGGTCTGGGAGGAGCGTTTTGTCGCAGCCGATCACTTCTACTTTTATCATATCACACAATCCGGATGCCTTGGCGAGTCGGGCGATGCGCACCGCTTCTTCGGCCGTTTTCGCCCCGGCGGTGTTCGGCAAAAGCTTATATTTGCTTAAATCGAGCTGCTCTAAAAAGTTCGGCTGCTCCGGGGAAAAGATGTTCATCCGCCGGACGGCGAACGTTAAAATTTCCGCCCCTGATGCTTCCACCGCTTCTTTTTGCACGTCCAAGCTCGGATATTTGCCCGTGCCGAGCAACAGCCGCGAAGAAAATTCATATGGGCCAATTTTCAACATCATCAACCGCCTCCTACAAAATGAACGATTTCCACGCGATCACCATCGCATAGCACCGTCGTCCCATACTCATGTTTTTGGATGATGCGGACATTGACTTCGACGATGCAAAGCTTGTTCTCAAGCCGGAAATGGGCAAGCAAATCGCCCACCGTTTTCACCTCGTCGGGCACGGCGACCGTCTCCCCGTTAATCACTAACGTCATTCCACCCCCACCTTTCCGATATGGCGTGTCAACGAAAATGGCGCAAGATCAAACGCCGTCTCTTTCCGCTCCACTAAGTCGGCGACAAGCAGACCGGTCAATGGGCTGAGCAAAATGCCGTTCCGGTAATGTCCGGCAGCGACGAATAAGCCGCGCCGCTCCGGATGCTCGCCTAGATAAGGCAAGCCGTCTTCGGTCTGCGGCCGAATGCCGCTCCATGATGCCACCCATTCCGCCTGTTCGATGTCCGGAACAAGGTGGGCGGCGCGGTGAAGCAAGTTCATCACCCCACCGGCCGATACACGTCGATCGAACGTGCCGGGCGTGGACGTCGCTCCGATGAGCAGCCGGTTTCCTGATTTCGGAACGATGTAGCAGCCGTTTTTCGCAAATACAGTCGTTTGCAACAACGGAACCGGGGCGCGCACCATGACGCATTCTCCTTTGACCGGATAAACGGAAAGCGAAAGCCCGACCCGCGCGCCGAGCCGCGCCGCCCAAGCGCCGGAAGCGATGACGACCGCCTCGGCGGCAAACGTCCCGCCTGTTGTGTCTAACACATGCCCACTGCTGTCGGAACGGATGTCGAACACTTCCGTATACTCGTACAGACAAGCGCCGGCGGAGGCGGCGGCATAGGCAAGAGCGGCGGCCAAATCCGGAGCGCTCACTTGCCCATCGCCAGGGATGTACATCGCGCCGGCAAGCGCTTCCGCCGCAAGACGCGGCTCCATTTCAAGCGCCTCCCCTTTCGTGAGCCACTGCACCGGTTCGCCTATGCCCCGCCAAAATGTATAATGGCGATAGAGATCGTCTGCTTCCTCTTCCGTTGTCGCTAGTTTGATCAATCCTTTTTCGACAAGGCCGATATCGATGCCGGTCCTCTCCCTCAGCTCTTCAGCCAAGGCCGGCATGAGAGCTCGGCTTTGCAAGGCAAGCGGCACAAGCGGGCTTGACGTCGAAAACTCGGATTGCGCCCCAAGCATGCCGGCTGCCGCGCTTGACGCCCCGCTTCCCATCGTTCCTTTTTCAAAAATGGCGACGCGATGCCGCCGCTTGGCGAGCTCAAAACCGATGGCCGCCCCAATCACCCCGCCGCCGACGATCGCGACGTCATACCGATGCGTCATCCCCTATCCCCTCCCTTTCACGATGTCTGCCAGCCGTTTAGCCTCAGCAACGGGGTCAGCAGCGAAAAAAACAGCCGACAATACTGCCACCCCGGCTGCGCCCGCTTCCAGCACCCGACGAGCGTTGCCGGCGTGAATGCCGCCAATGGCGATGACTGGAATGGACACGGCGGCCGCGATTTCCGCAAGCGAGTCCAGACCGCGCGGCGGCAAACCGGGCTTGCTGTCCGTCGGAAAAATATGGCCATACAAACAAAAGTGAGCGCCATCCTGTTCGGCCTGTTTCGCCTCCTCCGACCCGTGCACCGAGCAACCAACCGTCAAGTCCGGAAACGAGCGGCGGACGGCGCGCACCGGCAGGCTGTGATAAGCAAGCTGCACACCTTTGACACCGTAGACAGCGGCGACATCAACCCGGTCATTGACGATGATTTTTTGCAGCGGCACCCCGACGCGAAGCAGTGCCGCGACAAACGCCGCCACTTCACGCGCCGTCTTCCCTTTTTCGCGAATATGAATCAGGTCGGCATACGGATGGGTGTGCGCACAAATCGCGGCAAATTCGTCAACCGTCTGACGCCCGGTGGAAACGAAATGGAGAACCCCCATCGCCATCCCTTTCTTTCTACCGTACATCGCTTATAGAAATATACGGATAATGAACACCGACATAGTAGGCGGCGAACATCAAAGCGGCAAACAAGGCGACAAGCCAAATATCATATTTGCCGAACCCGATTTCATAATAAAACGTGCGCCGCCCGCTGCCGGAAAATTGTTTCGCTTCCATCGCCACGGCGATGCGCTGGGCGCGGCGGATGCTTTGCGACAACAGCGGAATGGCGTAGCGCTTCACTTTGCTGAGGACGCCCTTATTCGGCACGCCGCGCACTGTTAACGCATAGCGGATCGCCTGAAACTCTTCAAGCATAATCGGCAATAGGCGAACGGCCGCCAAAAAACTGTACGCATACTTTGGCTTCAGTCTCAACTGCTGCATGAGCGAATAAAACAACGGAACCGGCCGGGTCGTCAGCGAAAAAATCAATCCGAGAAGCCCAAGCGCCAAAGCGCGAAACCCGATGTGCACCCCGCGCCAAAAACTTTCCGCTGTAACATGGATGAGCCCCCAGCGAACCCATGTCGTCGTTCCCTCGCCAAACATCATCATCGATGAAGCCGTCGAAACAAACACGAGGAAAAACGGCAAAAACAGCCAAAACAACACATTCGCCGGATAGCCGGTGCCAAAGCAAAACAAAACGAAGAGAGCGAGCGAAACGTTAATCAGCACGTTCGGGTTATGAATGAACAAGACAGCGAAAAAGAGCACGACAAGCACAATGAGCTTCAAACTCGGGTTCGTCTCATGAAGCCATGTCTCGCGGCAGCGAACCTCCCATTTCATCACCCTGCCCCACCTTCCGCCAACACCGGCTCTCGGATGTCAAGCCGTTCGTCCCGAACGAGCGCCCCATCTTCAATCACCCACTGTCTCGTCGCAAAGCGGCGGACGATTTGTTCGTCATGTGTAACCATCATGATCGCCGCCCCTTGTTCACGGTATGCTTCAAGCATTTCGAGCAACGCGAACGTATTTTTTGCATCTTGCCCAAATGTCGGCTCATCAAGCAAAAAGAGGCGCTGGCCGGCGACGATCGAAGCGGCGACGCTCAACCGCCGCTTTTGTCCGACCGACAGTTGGTACGGGTGCTGGTCTTGCTGCTCAACAAGGTCAAATTCACGCAACAGACGGTCGACGATTCCCTCAATTTCCTCTTTCGGCCGCCCCTCAAGCCGAAGCGAGTAGGCGAGCTCTTCGCGAACGGAATGGGCGACAAATTGCCATTCCGGATTTTGGAAAACAAACGCAATATGGCGGTAAAGCGGGTGTTGCCGCTTGATGTCGGCGCCTAGCAGCATATACTCTCCGTCCGTGCGGATGAGTTGCATAAGCGCGTGCAGCAACGTGCTTTTACCGGCGCCGTTTTTTCCGGTGACGGCAATCCATTCGCCGGCGTGCACCGTTGCTTCAGGAACATAGATTTTCGCCTCCCGGCCGCGGAACCCGCGAAAACGGGCGAGGCGAAGAAGCTCCTCGCCTCGATGGCGATTTCGCCGCCTTGCCGTCCGGTCATAGTCATCCCAGACGCCTGGATACCAAATCCCTTCAGCGGCAATGACGTCTTTATAGTCGGAAAACACCGCCTTCGCCTCGCCGTCGGCGATGATGCGCCCATCGCGGCCGAACAAGACAATGCGATCCACAAAGTCGAGCACATGGTCAATTTTATGCTCGACGATGATGACCGTTTTGCCGCGGCCCACCTGCTTCACCGTTTGCCATACCGCCTTCGTCCCTTCTTCATCAAGCAGCGCCGTCGGCTCATCCAAAAACAAGACATCCGGCTCAAGCGCCAGCACCGAAGCAAGAGCCAATCGCTGCTTCATTCCACCGGAAAGCGTATGAATATCCGTATGCGGAGCGATCTCCAAACCGACTTGGTTCAGCAGGGCACGGATGCGGACGGGCATCTCGTGGCGCGGCACGCTTCGATTTTCGAGGGCAAAAGCGATTTCCTCGTCCGCATACGGCATGCAAAATTGCGCATCAGGATCTTGGAAAACATAGCCCCACCGTTCCGGCCGCTTAAGGCGCTCCGCTTTCATCGGCACATCGATCGAGCGGGGAATGATGCCAGCCATCACTTGCAATAATGTCGACTTGCCGCATCCGGACGGACCAAGGAGGAGCACTTTCTCCCCCTCGGCAATCGAAAGCGACAAGTCGCGAAACAGCAGCCCGTCGCTCCCGGGAAATTTCAGGCGCAGCCGATCAATCGCAATTGCTTGTTTCATCGCCATTCGCCGCCTTACCGGTTCAATGCATCGTAATCGTCTTTCGAGGCCGGCCGCCACATTTGCGTCACTCCGGTTTTTTCGAGCGCTTTCGCCAATGAAACAGCAAGCACGCCGGAGATGAGGATGGCGCCGATAAAACGCGCCAGCAAAAAGAGCGCCATATTCCATGGGGCGAGCGCCTCAATATAGCCTTTGTAAAAGTCCATGATGAGCGAGCCAATCGTCGCCCCGACCGCGCCGAGCGATACAACGAACGTATCAAAGCGCCGATAGCGGAAGGCGGCAAAGACGAGCTCGGCCAACAGCCCTTGAACGACCCCGTAAATGAGCACTTCAAGCCCCCATTGCGATCCCATGATCAGCTCGCCGGACGAAGCCGCAATCTCCGCGAGCAACGCCACCCCTGGCTTGCGAATGAGCAAATAAGCGAGCGAGGAGGCGATAAACCACATGCCGTAAATGAATTGATCGAGATGAAACCCTACTGCTCCCACCGCGCTATATAGCGGTCCCCATAATTTGTAAATAACGCCAAACACAATCGCAATGACGATCGTCGTTAAAATATCCACCAATCTTAACCCTTTTGTCTTCACTTCCATCCTGTTCTCCTCCTTGTCTCACGTCAACGGCTCGCCGCCAATTCAGCCGACGGCCACTGCTCAAGCCGATACGCCATCTCCCAAAACTCGTACTCATATTCGCTGCTGATGAGGAAATGCCGCTTCATCCGATGGCGATCCTCTTCGGTGACCTCGTCAGCGATGTCGTCAAGCCGCGCGATTTGCTCTTCCACAAGCGAGCGGAACCAGTCCGAACTGTAGGTGCCGATCCATTTTTCATAAATCGGATCGTTCGGGCGGCACGTTTTCAAGCGCTCGCCAATTTCGTAATACAGCCAGTAGCACGGCAAAATGGCGGCGATAACATCACCGAGATGCCCTTCG
The DNA here is from genome assembly GCF_056494105.1 of Geobacillus sp. PLS 41. Classification (NCBI taxonomy): domain Bacteria; kingdom Bacillati; phylum Bacillota; class Bacilli; order Caryophanales; family Anoxybacillaceae; genus Geobacillus; species Geobacillus sp. PLS 41. The sequence goes on from NZ_CM151395.1 coordinate 3,435,934, forward strand.
TACGCCGCGCGGTACATGTGCGACGTATAGGCGTACGCCGTCGGCGCCGGAATGAACGCCGCCCTTTCCTCTTCTGTAATGCCCAAGAGCTCGGCGAACGTTTCATGCAGAGACAGCTCGGCTTCGCACGTGCTTTGTGCATGGTGCGCCAACCGGGCTGTCGTCGCCAAATCCGGCGATTTCGCCGCCCCGATCGCCTGCACGCGGGCAAAATGGCGCAAATAATAGGCATCTTGCATCACGTAATAGCGAAACTTCTCGCGCGCAAGCGTCCCTTGGCCAAGCTCCTGAACAAACGGATGGCGGAAACTCGCCTGCCAGATCGGATCGGCCGCTTGGCGCAATTGTTTGGCAAATGACATTCGTTTTCCCCCTTTTTGGCAAAATAAAAACGCCGCTTCCTTTGCCGATTGGCGTAAAGAAAGCGGCGTGGGCATGCGACGTTGGCAAGGCAAAGCCTAGCCTTGCTGTGCTGCTCCTCCACTTCCCTACGCTGGCATTACCCAGATCAGGTGCTAAGGGTCTCAAAGGCACACTTTGATCTCAGCCTTTCTAAAGGCCCCCCTAGTGGATGATGGTGCAATTTTCAGTTTTCTTTACACTTAATCATACCATGGCACGAACGATTGTCAATCTTTTTTTCTCCGACGTTGCGCTATGCGTTGCAATCCGCTATGATGGAAACGCAGCAATTGACGACGGAATGGGAGTGGAAACGATGGCGAAGGTCATCCTGAAAAGAGAACGGAAAAAACGGCTTGAGCAAGGGCATCCATGGATTTTTCAAAGTGAAGTTGACCGCATCGAAGGCGATGCTGCGCCGGGCGACTTCGTTGACGTTTACAATCATCAAGGGTATTGGCTGGCGAAAGGATATATCAACCCCGCTTCGCAAATCATCGTCCGCGTCTTGACGCAAAACCCAAACGATGAACTCGATGAGCGCTTTTTCATCGACCGCATCCGTCAGGCGTGGGCGTACCGTGAACGGATGATTCCCGGCGTTCGCTCCTGCCGCGCCGTCTATGGCGAAGCCGACTTTTTGCCCGGATTGATCGTCGACAAATATGAAGATGTGCTTGTTGTGCAAATTTTGGCGCTCGGCATGGAAAGGCGGAAAGACTGGATTTTGCGCGGCTTGCTTGACGTGTTTGCCCCAAGGGCCATTTATTTGCGCAACGATGTGTCCGTTCGGGAGCTTGAGGGTCTCAAACAAGAAAAAGGCTTTTGGTACGGGGAAGCGGAAACGGAAATCGAAATCGAGGAAAACGGCGTGAAATACATCGTCGATATTGAAAACGGACAAAAAACAGGCTTTTTCTTCGACCAACGGCAAAACCGCGCCGCTCTTCGTCCGCTCATCGGTCCGGAGACAACCGTGCTCGACTGCTTCACCCATACCGGCTCGTTTATGCTAAACGCTTGTCTGTATGGGGCAAAACATGCTACTGCCGTCGATATTTCTGAACATGCCATCGAAACAGCGAAACGGAACGCCGCGTTAAACGGATTCACGAACGTTGAATTTGTCGTCGCCAACGCCTTCGACTATTTGCGCGAATCGGTGCGCGCCGGCAAACAGTGGGATGTCGTCATCATCGACCCGCCGGCGTTCGCGAAATCGGCCCATGCCGTCCCGAAGGCGCTGCGCGGCTATAAAGACATTAACTTAAACGGATTGAAGCTTGTCAAAGACGGCGGCTTTTTCGTCACATCAAGCTGCTCGTACCACGTCCGCCCGCACCTATTTCAAGAGATGATCGCTGATGCGGCATTTGACGCGAAAAAAGTGCTGCGCCAAGTATATTGGAACGGCGCCGGCTACGACCACCCGAAACTCCTTGCCGCGGAAGAAGGCGACTACTTAAAATTCGCCATTTACGAAGTGCATTCCCGGCGGTGACGAGCCGCACTCAAAGGCCGTTTCGATGCGCCGCTGGGCAGAAAAAACGCCTAGGGGTTATCCCTAAGCGTTTTTTCGTTCCCTGGGGCGAAGCGATTGTTCTTTATGCAAGACCGACAGATAGACAAGCATCGAAAGGAGCACCGAACCGCTAGCAGCTAAATAAATGCTCGGATAGCCGAACCAATGGCTGATTTGGCCAAACACCATCGCCCCAACGCCAACGCCTAAATCAAAAAAGGAGAAAAATGTCGCGTTCGCCATTCCCTTGCGGTGGGCAGGGGCCCGCTCGACGGACCACGCCTGCAGCCCGGGCTGCACCATGCCAAAGCCGAAACCGTACAGCACCGCCGCCAAAAGCAACGCCCATTCTCCCGGCAGCCAAGCGAGAAGAAGCATCGCCAGCAAAATAAGCCCCGCACCAGGGAGAAAGACGGCCCGATGCCCTTTTCGGTCATACAACTGGCCAGCGAACGTTCGCGTCACCATCAAGGCAAGCGCATAAAGCAAAAAGTACAGCTGCAGGCCGCCGATCTGCTTTTGCGCCGTATATAGAGGCAAGAATGAGGCGATGCCGCCGAACGTCACCGTCAAGAAAAACAACAGCACCGACGGAGTTAAAGCGCTTTTTTCGTACAAATCCCATCTGTTCGCCCCTTTGCCATGCACGGCTTCCACTTTTTTATACGTGATCGCGGCGGCAAACAGCACCGAAGCGACTCCAAGCGCCGCACAAATGGCAAACAGATGGCTAAACGGAATCATAGCGGCAAGCACAAGTCCAAGCGACGGACCAAACGCCAAGGCGATATTTCCGGACAGCCCGTAATAGCCCATTCCTTCCCCGCGGCGGCTCGCTGGAATGATGTCCGTCGCCACCGTTCCGGAAGCGGTTGTTGAAAACCCCCAGCCGATTCCTTGGACGACCCGCATCAAAAAGAGAAGGAAAATGCTTGAGATCAAGCTGTAGGAACCGACAGAAATGACAAAAATGAGAAGACCCAATAAAAACACAAACCGGCGCCCTTTCGTCTCAAGCGCATGGCCGGCGAACGGACGGACGATGAGCGCCGAAAACGTAAACACACCAACGACAACGCCAATCAGCTGATCGTTGCCGCCCAAATGCTCGACAAACAGCGGAATGGTCGGCAGCGTCATTTGAAACCCAAGAAACACAAAAAAATTGGCCAAACAAATCAAAACGAAATCTTTCGTCCATATTTTTTCTTTTTGTTCTGCAATAAGCGGCTGCTGCTCCGCTCCCATACCGATCCCCCTTGCGAACTATGTATTTCGTGTCCCTTAATATTTGTTAGTATAACATAATCATATGCCGCCGTTTAAGCAAAATGTGATTTCACCGTTCTCCCGGCAGGATGACGCCAAAAAAGCCCCGCCCAGCCGGCGGTTTCCCGGGTGTTGTTTGCGCAGCATCATCCTTCTATTATGCATGAAGAAAAAAGCCGCCGAAGAATCGGCAGCCTTTACCATCCTTTCCGTATTCATTGATTCATTCAACACGGAAAGGCAAATTCCTTCTTATTCTTTCCAGATGTATACGCGCGCCTCGTACGGCTTCAGCTTAAAACGCGTCGCATTTTTATGCGGACGGACCGGGTAGTTCGAAAGCGCCAAATCGCTTGACTGAAGGCGGAAGCCGTCATAGCGGTAAAGTGAAGGACGATCGGATACGTTGACAATGATAAGCGCCCGATCGCGGCCAAGCGTTCTTGTGTACGCGTAAATGGATGGGTTGTTTTCCAAAAGCAGATCGTAGGTTCCATAAACAAACAGCTCGTTCGCTTTCCGAAGCTGAATCATTTGTCGATAAAACGACCATACCGAGTTCGGGTCGCGCCGCTCGGCCTCGACATTGATCGTACGATAGTTTTCGTTCACCTTGATCCATGGCGTACCTGTCGTGAATCCAGCGTTTGGGGCACCAGACCATTGCATCGGGGTGCGCGAGTTGTCGCGCCCGGTTTGCCAAATGATCTTCATCACTTCCTCATGTGTCCGGCCGTTCGCCCGTTCGAGTTCATACAGACGCAAGGCAGCGACATCGCGGTAGTCGCGAATGTCGGAGAATTGCACGTTCGTCATCCCGATCTCTTGCCCTTGGTAAATGAACGGCGTCCCTTGCATGAAAAAGTAGAGCGCGCCAAGCGCCTTCGCGCTCTCCGCCCAATACTCGCCGTCATTTCCCCATGTCGACACTGATCGAGGCAAGTCGTGGTTTTCCAAAAAGAGCGCGTTCCACCCACGGTTTTCCAATCCTTTTTGCCATTTCGTCAACGTCCGCTTCAGCCGGCGGACATCGATCGAACCATCGGCTTTCCTTTTCCAAAGCCCTAAATGCTCAAACTGAAAAATCATATGAAACACGCCGTTTTCTTCCCCGACCCATTGTTCGGCCTCATCAACCGTTACTCCGTTCGCCTCGCCGACCGTCATAATGTCATATCGTGCAAACGTTTGCTCTTTCAACTCTCGCAAATACTCCATAATCCCTGGCTGGTTCATGTGCGCAGCAAATGACGGCACGTACTTCAGCCCCTTCGGATTTGGCAAATCGGGAAGACCCGGCTTTTTCTTAATGTGGGAAATCGCGTCGATGCGAAAGCCGTCGATGCCTTTATCCAGCCACCAGTTGATCATGTCATACAGCGCTTGGCGCACCTCGCTGTTTTCCCAGTTCAAATCGGGCTGTTTCACATCGAAAAGATGTAAATAGTACTGACCCGTCCGCTCGTCATACTGCCATGCCGAGCCGCCGAAAATGCTTTCCCAGTTGTTCGGTTCGCGCCCATCTTTGCCGTCGCGCCAAATGTACCAGTCGCGCTTCGGATTGTCTCGCGATGACCGCGATTCGATAAACCACGGATGCTCATCACTCGTATGATTGATGACCAAATCCAAAATGATTTTCAACCCGCGCCGATGGGCTTGGGCAAGCAATTCATCGAAGTCATCCATCGTTCCAAACTCATCCATAATGGCATAATAATCGCTGATGTCATATCCGTTATCGGCGTTCGGCGACCGGTAAATCGGACAAATCCAAACGATGTCGACTCCAAGCTCCACCAAATAATCCAGCTTTTCGATGATGCCGCGAAGATCACCGATGCCGTCGCCGTTGGCATCCATAAAGCTGCGAGGATAAATTTGATACGCAACGCCTTCTTTCCACCATGTTTTTTTCAAGGCTGCCTCCTCCTTGTGCACACGTTTTCACTATTAACTGTACACTATATTGGTGCGGTAAACAACTTCTCTTTTTCTCAAAAAACAGCCGTTTGGCGGGGCTGCACGCTCCTGCCAAACGGCTGGGTTGAACAACTGGTCACTCACCGGTTGCGCGGCTCGCTTCGTAAATTTTTAAATTGTGATATACCACCTCGAGCATCGGAGCATGGATGCCATGCCGCTTCGCCAATGCTAGCAAATACCCTTGCAAATGATCGGCTTCAATGAGCTGTCCTTTTTCCATATCGCGCTGCATGGACGATTTCATCGTTGGGGCGATCTGCTCGAGCTGGGTGCGCTGCCGCTCGGCCATTTCATCGGTCAGCGGCGCCCCATGCGCCTGAATGATCGTTTTGATTTCCCGAAACAGCCGATCGATGATGACGCTCCCGTACTCCCCGGAACGGATCGGCCCGATCGGGGCGCGGAACAGCGTTGTCACGCCCGACATCGTCGCGATAAACAAATATTTGTTCCACATATCAGCTGCAATTTGTTCGCTTAGGCGAAAGCAGGCGTTAGCGCCGGCAAACAACGATGCAAGCACCTCCGTTCGCTCGCTCCGCCCGTTTGGCCATTCACCGAAACGCATCTCATGCGCCGGGCTCGTTTGGATGATCTCCCCTCTCTCGTTTAACGTCGTTTCGATAAAGCAAAGCCCGCCTAAGACATTCTCGCGGCCGAACGCCTTCCATAACGCATCCATATGGGCCATGCCATTTAACAACGGCAAAATCATCGTCGCCTCTCCAACATACGGTTTCGCGTCGGCGATGGCGCCGTCTAAATGGTACGCTTTGCTTGAGAACACGACAAGATCAAATGGCTCGGCCGATTCGCCGGCAACAAGCAATTTCGGCGCCAATCCCACATCGCCATGGACACTGTGGATGACAAGCCCATATTTCTCCAGTTCCTGTTTTCTGCGCTCGCGAACAAGAAACGTTACGTCCACCCCTTTTTCAAGCAGACGGCCGCCGAAATACCCGCCGACCGCTCCTGCTCCGACAAACAGAATGCGCATCATATGTACAGCTCCTTTCTCCACTGAGGGTTGATCCAACGCTCCCAACGTCTTTCACAAAAACCATGCCGCCAATCGAACATTTTCTCAGCGATGATGAACAAGAAGAAAAAAAGGAAGAAGGGAACGCGCCCCTCCTTCCTTCCCGTTTGCTAGCAGCAACGCGACACTTTGCCGCCTTTAGCATTGTAGCGTGCCTCTTGCGCCTCGCAGAAAAACTCTTTCCGCGACTTAATCGGCTCGCCAGGATGATGGGTTTTCATATGCTCGACATATTTTTCATAGCTCGGCACACCGACAAGCAAGTCAAGAAACTGCCGGCGATAAGCCAAAACGTTTTGCAGCCATTTAGGCATAGTGCTTCGCTCCTTCTCCATCGCGCGGCACGTACGGCGCTTCCTTGAGCGGCACATGTTTGTTTTGCAATACTTTGATCCAAATGTTCAACGCCGAGATCAGCATCGCGATCACAACGAGCATGAAAATCGCGCACAATGTCGCATCAATGTAATCGTTCATAATAATTTGCCGCATTTGCGCCTCATTCGTTGCCGGCGCCAAAATTTTGCCTTGGCTCAAGCTGTCTTGGAACATTTTCGCATGCGACAAGAAACCAATTTTGACATTTTCGTGGAACAGTTTTTGATACCCGGCTGTCAGCGTGACGACCAAAAGCCATGTTGTCGGCACGAGCGTGACCCAAACATATGCCTTTTTGCCCATTTTAAATAGAACCGTCGTCGCAAACAACAAGGCGATGCCAGCCAACATTTGATTGGCGATGCCAAACAGCGGCCATAGCGTGTTGATGCCGCCGAGCGGGTCGACGACGCCTTGGTACAGGAAGTAACCCCACGCCAGTACGCAAAGGGTCGTAGCGATCAAGTTCGAGGCAAGCGAATCCGTTTTGCCGAGCGGTTTGTAAAACGTGCCCATAATGTCTTGGATCATGAAACGGCCGACGCGCGTGCCGGCGTCAATCGTCGTCAAGATGAACAGCGCTTCAAACAGGATGGCAAAGTGATACCAGAACGCCATAAGCGCCTTGCCGCCGATGACGCTCGATAAAATGTGCGCCATCCCGATCGCCAACGTCGGCGCCCCGCCCGTGCGTGACAACACCGTTTGTTCGCCGACGTCTTTCGCCAACTGCGCAAGCATATCCGGCGTGACGGTGAAGCCCCATGACGATACCACTTTTGCCGCCTGCGCCACATCGGTTCCGATGACAGCAGCCGGGCTGTTGATGGCAAAATACGCCCCTGGCGTCAAGACGCAAGCCGCCACCATCGCCATGACAGCGACGAACGACTCCATCAGCATCGCACCGTAGCCGATCGGCCGCGCATGGCTTTCAAGCTCAATCATCTTCGGCGTTGTGCCGGATGAAACGAGCGCGTGGAATCCAGACACCGCGCCGCAAGCGATCGTAATGAACAAGAACGGGAACAAGTTGCCTGCAAACACCGGCCCGGTGCCATCGATAAATTTCGTCACTGCCGGCATTTGCAAGTCCGGCATGACGACGAAAATGCCGAGCGCCAATCCGACAATCGTGCCGATTTTCAAGAACGTGCTCAAATAGTCGCGCGGCGCCAACAACAGCCATACCGGCAACGCCGAAGCGACAAAGCCATAAATGATCATTAAGATGGCGATCGTTTCCCCTTTTAGCGTAAACATCGCCGAGAGCGTCGGGTGCTCCGCGACATATTGCCCGACCACGATCGACAAAATCAACAGCACAAATCCCCCAAGCGACGCTTCAGCAACGCGCCCTGGACGGATGAAGCGCATGTAAATGCCCATCAAAATCGCAATCGGAATCGTCGCGGCGATCGTAAACATCCCCCACGGGCTTCCGACAAGCGCTTTCACGACAACGAGCGCCAATACGGCCAATAAAATAATCATAATGCCCAAAATGCCAAGCGCTGCGATAAAGCCCGTCACCGGACCCATTTCTTCCTTAATCATTTCGCCGAGCGACTTCCCGTTGCGGCGCATCGAAGCGAACAAAATGACAAAGTCTTGCACCGCTCCGCCGAGCACAACGCCGATCACAATCCAAAGCGTCCCAGGCAGATAGCCCATCTGCGCGGCCAAAATCGGTCCGACAAGCGGTCCCGCACCCGCAATAGCGGCAAAGTGATGGCCAAATAGCACCCATTTGTTCGTCGGAACATAGTCCTTCCCGTCATTGAACACTTCCGCTGGCGTTTTCCGGTTATCATCAAGACCAAACACTTTGCGGGCGATAAACCGGCTGTAAAACCGATAAGCGACCGCATACGTGCAGACGGCGGCGACGATAAGCCACATGGCGTTGACCGATTCGCCGCGGCTTAAAGCCAAAATGGCAAACGCTGCGGCCCCAAGGACGGAAATCAGGCCCCATAACAAAATCGATTTTAGCCCCTTCACACGGCTTCCCCCTTTATTTATTTGTCAAAATCCTTTACGTCACTATTATATTCATTATTCTGAAAAATTTAAAGTATTTTTTTATCTTCAGCTAACATATCGTTTGGTTCTATAGGAAAGTTTTCCTGCATTCCTATTGCAAAAAAGTATAAAACAAGTCTTTGGCGCAAAAAATGTAATTGCACCCATCGGCTTAACCAGCAACTGACCATGAAGCACCCATCGATTGTCTCCAGCTCCATCTGACGGTGCAACGGACAAAGCAACGATCAACTAATATTATCTCAGTAAAGGGTTCGAGAAGGTGAAAGCGATCGAAGCATTGTTATGGAGCATTGCTTTGCCTGGATTCGGGCAACTGTTGAACAAAAAGTATATAAAAGGAATTTTGTTTATTGCGTTGGAATTTGTGATTAACACCCAATCCCATTTCAATGAAGCCATCCGCCTCAGCTTTTTGGGACGTACGGATGAGGCCGCCCGCATTGTCGATATCGGATGGCTGATGTTTTATCCATGTTTATACTTTTTTGCCATGTGGGATGCGTTTAAAGACGCTGGCGGCGGGCAAACGCCGTACTCGTTTTTGCCGTTTGTCGTCTCCGCCTACTTTGTGACGGTCGGCTTGATGTACTCGTCGCACGTGACGATCGGCGGCGTGTGTTTTTGGACCGATTTGGCTGCCGATCTTATCTGTCATCCCCGGGCTCTCCATTGGATGGCTGCTGCAATTTCTGCTGCTGAAATGGAAATAGCCATCCGCTTGGTGATTGCCCAGCCACAAAAGCCGCCAATTATTCATTGGCGGCTTTCGGTTGCGGCTCTTTGGCGCTTTTTCGTTTTTTCATCGTTCCCACTGCAATGACCGCAGCGACAACAAGCAACTCAAATCCATACTTCACAACAGGATTGGCAAAATACGCCTTTAAAAGCGGCTCATCGACGATCATTTTCGCCGCCGTCCAGGCGAGGACACCGGCGCCGATCGTAATAATGATTGGGAAGCGCTCGATCCATTTTAAAATGAGCGTGCTGCCCCACACCATGATCGGAACGGAAATGAGCAACCCAAGAACGACGAGGAGAAAGTTTCCGTGCGCGGCGCCGGCGACCGCCAATACGTTGTCAAGCCCCATCAACGCATCGGCAATAATGATCGTGCGAATCGCCTCCCATAAATTTCCCCCGGCTTCAACATCGTCGTGGCCCTTCCCCTCAACAAGCAGCTTATAGGCGATCCAGACAAGCAGCACGCCGCCGACAAGCAAAAGCCCTGGGATTTTCAGCAGCCAGACGACGAAGATCGTCGCCAACGCCCGGATGACGACAGCGCCTACCGTCCCCCAGACAACGGCCTTTTTTTGCTGGTATTTGGGCAAGTTGCGGGCCGCCAATCCAATCACAATGGCGTTATCCCCTGCCAGCAAAAGATCAATAATGACGATCGACAGCAACGCCGTCCAAAACTCTACTGACAACAGATCCATGGAAGAATCCCCCTTTACAAGTTATATTTTTCTTTTAATGAAACCGGGGCCATCTTAATGACTTGTTGCAAAATAAATAGGAAGACGGCCAAATCATCGATCAAACCAAACAACGCAAGCCAATCCGGAATGAGGTCAAGCGGCAGCGCTATATACAAAAGCAGCAAACCGACGGAAAACAATTTTTTTCGCATTGGCACTTCATGAGAAACGAAAAATTCAAACAAAAACGGTAGAAAACGCCGGACATGGACGATGAAGCGAAGCCGTTTCCACCATTTACGCATGCCATCCCCTCCACTTTTTGTTCTTTTGAAACCGAACCTATCTTCCTTTACGATTATCTTCCCCCCTTTTGTTTCATGAAATGAAAGAAGGCCCTTACCATCTTTGGTAAAGGCCTCCATAAATAAAATAGACCTTTACCAACATCGGTAAAGGTCTCGCTAACAACGTCGCCGTTGCCAACAAAGCCGAGGGCATGCGCCCTGAACTGACGACTTTGCTGTTAAAGCTACTCCCCTTTAACAAAAGAAACTATATTCGTTTTTATATTTTCATGATATTCAATATTTATACCTGTTGTCAACTCTTTTTCTTGACAAGAAATGAATCCAATTTATTGCCCCGCCGTAAACTTCAAACCAATGACTCCGACAAGAATGCAAAGCAAAAACGCCACACGCGGCGCGTTGACTGGCTCGTTTAAAAACAACATGCCGACCAAGGCCGCGCCGAGCGCTCCGATTCCCGTCCACACCGCATAGGCGGTGCCGATCGGCAACGTTTTTATCGCCAGTGATAAAAAGTAAAAGCTCGCCGCCATCCCCGCAATCGTCACAACAGAAGGCCAAAAGCGGGCAAACCCGTTCGTATATTTCAGCGCGATCGCCCATACAACTTCGAACAAACCAGCAACTATTAAATAAACCCACGCCATGCCCCGTCCTCCCTTTTTAGCGAAAATAAAAAAGCCGCGAGAACGATCGAAACGATGCTCCTCCCGGGCTTTTGTCCCTCCGTGCACGCGGCGATGCCGCGCGTTTTCTCTCGGTCGCAGGCCGGCCGCAAAGCAGCCGCGGAACCCTAGAAAACCTTTTTCTTCTTTTTTTCCGCTGTTATTGTACCATGTTTGTGGCCAATCGGCTACTGATTTAACCATCGTGCCGCTGGCATAGCAAGAAAGCAGATGGGACATTCCCATCTGCTTTATACCGGATCGTTATCAACATCGCTGTACGATTCAATCGCTTGATCGAGCGCCCGGTAGGCCTCAGCGAAAGCGTTTGTCGCCGATTCATCTCCCGCCTCGGCCAGCTCCATTCGCGCATTGCGCGCGTGAGTCACCGCACGGATGACATCTTCGATCATTTGCCGTTTATCCCTGGCGCTCGCTTTTAACCGTTCAAGCTCATGAATCGCCCCATCAAGACTCGTCGAGCGCGGTTCGTCAAACGATTGTTCCAGCTGCTCTTTCACACGCTCCAATATTTCTTTCATCATCGCCCATCCTTTCTCTATTCGTTGTCATCCGCTAGTGTGGGCGATTGGCGGCAAACTATGCATTACCAAGACGCTGAAATTGTGTCTACTCATTTACGTGCACATCTTTCAAACCAGCCCAAAACGCGGCGATGATCGACAGGGCGACGATGATCATCGGCGCATACATGATCAAAAATGTTTGCATTATCCTTTTCCCCCTTCCCATTTTCCTTTAACGTACGCCTTGTTAAACAAAAAGAGGCGCATAAGCAAATAAAGTGACGGAATTAATAACAGGAGGCCGGCAATAAACGCGACGATCAACGCCATAGCCATCGTCTCATTCGTAAACCCGTCATAAATCGTCAAATACGGGTATAACAAATACGGATAATGTGAAATGCCATAGGCGTAAAAGGCGAACGCATATTGAAACAACAGCGCAATAAACGCCCAGCCGAACCGCCGCTGCCGCCAAAGCAGCCAAACGGTAATGACAAAAAACAAAAAGGAAATGACCAGCATCCACGCCACATTCCATAGGTTGGCGTAATGCTCGGGATTATGGTAGCGGAGCTGGTAAATAATGAGCAGCGCTGACAACATCGTCGGCCCGCTCCAAAGAAGAGCGTAGCGGCGCAACAGCGCCCGCGCCCGTTCATCCTTGGCCTCGTCCGCATAGTACGTTAAGAAAACGGCAGAAATGTAAAGAACGCTCGTCACACTGAGCAGCACAATGCTCCATGACAACGGGCTTGCAAACAGCTTCCCATAATCCAGCGCAACGCCTGAGGCGCCTGCCTCCACAAACCCGCCTTCGGAAATCGTCAACACGATGGACAGGGAGGCCGGAATAAACAACCCCGTCAATCCATAAGCGATTAAATACCAGTTCCGTTCCGTCCCCCCATACGTATGAAACGCATAGTACGAGCCGCGAATAGCTAACAAAATGATGGAGATGCTCGCCGGGACAAGCAAAATAGAACCGTAATAATACGCCGTTTTCGGAAAAAAGCCGACAATGCCGACAAAGAAAAAGACAAGAAAGACGTTCGTCACTTCCCATACAGGGGAAAGATAGCGCTGAATGATGCGGTGCAAAATATGCTGTTTGTTTGCCCAATGGCTATAGGCGCTGAAAAACCCAGCCCCGAAATCAATCGAGGCAACGATAATGTACCCGAACAAAAACAGCCATAACACCGAAATGCCAATGACTTCGAGCGTCATGGCGCCACCTCCCCGTTATTGGCCCGCTCTGCCAGCTCCCGTTCAACCGGGTTGCGGCGGAACATACGGATGAGCACTGTTGCGCTCGCAATTACTAACACCATATACAAAAGGCAAAACAACACAAGCATCGTATCCACATGCGCCGACGATGTCGCTCCTTCCGCCGTTTTCATATAGCCGCGCAAAATCCACGGCTGCCGCCCGACTTCCGCTAAGTACCATCCCGCCTCAATCGCAGCCATCGCCAGCGGCCCTCCCGCCACCAGCAGTCCAAAAAACCACTTTTTCGCCGTCCACTTCCAGCGGAAAATCGATCCGAGCCAATACGCGGCTGCGACAACCATTAAAAACACCCCGATCGTGACCATCACATCGAATAAGTAATGAATGTACAGTGGTGGGCGTTCATCTTCCGGAACTTCGTTCAGTCCGGTCACAACCGCAGCGGGATGGTTATGGGCCAAAATGCTAAGGGCATATGGAATTTCCAAGGCATATTTCACTTCCCCGTCTTCTTGGAGCGCGCCGAACAGGATCAACGGTGCATGGGAGCTCGTTTCAAAATGCCATTCAGCGGCCGCCAGCTTTTCTGGCTGGTATTCGGCTAAAAATTTGCCCGATAAGTCGCCAATCAATGCACTGGCTACCGAAAAAATAAAAGCTGTTTTCATCATTAAATGAAGTGCCTTGCGATGATAAATGTGACGATTGCCTTTCCATAAATGCCAAGCGGCGATCGAAGCAAGCACGAATGCTGACGTCATATACGAAGTCGCCAGCACATGGGCGACTTTCGTCGGCATCGCTGGGTTGAACATAGCCGCGATTGGATCGATGTTGACAAGCTCGCCGTTTTTAAATTCAAACCCTTGCGGCGTATTCATAAACGCGTTCACCATCGTAATAAACATGGCTGATGCTGAAGACCCAATTGCCACCGGGATAAGCAAAAGCAAATGTTTTTTCTGATTTTCGAACCGATCCCATGTATACAAATAAATGCCGAGGAAAATGGCTTCAAAAAAGAAGGCGAACGTCTCCATGAACAGCGGCAAGCTGATCACTTGGCCAGCCAGCTGCATAAAGTTCGGCCATAAAAGCGACAGCTGCAAGCCGATCGCTGTTCCTGTCACCACGCCGACCGCTACGGTGATGACAAAACCGCGCGTCCAGCGGCGAGCGAGTAAGATGTAATGCATATCATTTTTGCGAATCCCAACCCACTGAGCAATGGCGATCATCAGTGGAATCCCGACGCCGATCGTGGCATAAATGATGTGGACCGTCAGCGTCAATCCCGTCAAAATACGGCTAAGCAGCACCGGATCGTAACCGTTCACGATTCATCCCCCCTTATGAAAACAAGCGGCCAATCAAGGAAAGCAAGACAACAGCCGCAACAGCAAAGCTAACGAACACAAGCGTTTTTTCATGCCGCTTCCACATATCCATCCCCCCGGGCGAACAAACAGTGGTGAAGAATTTGTGACAACCATCACAAATTATCCACTTCATATTATTTCATAAAATCGGGGACGCTATCCGGCATGATTTCGAATAATTTGTGTCATTTTTCACATATTCATCGTGACAAACAAAAAAAGCAGGAGATCCCTGCCCTTATGTTATAAATATTTCCGATGCACCGTTTTCCCGTCATACGTAAACAACATCGGCTTTTCCTCGACGACCGTCTCCATATGGACCGGACGGCCCCACAACTGATAAATGTATGGGAGCACTTTTTCTAAATACTTCAGATCGAGTTCGATTCCTTCATACCAATGCTTCAAATACAACTCTCCGTTGCGCATATAATCGCCGTCATTGACCGTGATATACGGGAATCCGCCGTTTACCCGCATGCTGACGAGTTGGTCGCGGATATGCTCCCAGTTTTTGTCGACGATTTTATATTCTTTCCCCTGTTTTTGGAACAAATACATATCTTCGCGCATGACGAGCTCTTTCGTTAAATAGTTGCGCAAAAACGAAATGTCGGATTCGAGTTCGCGCACTTCAAAAATTTTCGCCCTCCCCGACCCCGGCTTGACGCCGTATTTTTTCATCTCCTCAGTCGGGTTGTTCCACCGCTCTTCAATGTCTTCAAAAATTTTCAGTCCTAAATAATACGGATTGATGCCAGTGCGCGACGGTTGCACGACGTTGGCGTTCAGTTTCGCAAATTCAATCGCCTCATCGCTCGTCAAATCCATCTCGCGCAAAATGCGCTGATGCCAATACGTCGCCCAGCCTTCGTTTATCTAAGATGCTTATTTTATTCCAACACTGACACAACAAAACACAGTAATTATTGTATACGCATTTTATTGATAGCTCGGTATTTATCATCAGTAATTAAAGAGGAAACAAAATTGTCTAATATTACATCAATAACCAATCGCGCTTCTTCTTTTGTGGTACAGACTATCCTGCCTTGCTCATCTAATTGCAAATTAATCATGCCAGTATTTATCAATTCCTCAATACGCTCTCTTTTTATGCGTTCCAACCCATAATCAGCTGCCTTAGCTAGCTTCTTTTGAAGACTTATCTGAGACTGAACAAATTGTAAAAAGTTAGAATCATCTGAAACAATCCCTTTTTCCATTATCTGTTCGACTATTTCATCTGCTGCTTGTCTAAATCTTTCATAATATCTAAACAAAGATAAAATTTTATTTTCATTGTACAATAGAACATTATTACCAATTATAATTCCGTCCCATTGATCGTCTAAAAAAAGCTTCTTGTCTCTTTCTTGGGAGATCTGATAATCACCTCTATCCACAACTTCAAGTATTTTACGTTTTTTTAGAAATACACTTTCGTTTATTATTTTTAAAAAATAAACCTTCATTTCATCATCAATTTCAAGTTTCGCTAATAACACTTTAGGTTTAAAATCATCTCTATTTATTAAAGTCCTTGCATCATTTTCAACTTGCTCATTATTTATACGCTGAGTCCATAAATAAAGTTGATTTAAATTATTTATTTCAATATATCTTTTTATTGTCTCGCTTTCTTCGTCAACTTCTCTAATATTTAATACTTGATAATTTTCTGTTACATCCTCTAGCAAAGCCTTTGTGGTTCCCAACAACCAATCTTGTACTGATTGGTCGATTGGAATTTCTTTTGGATCACAATCATCATAAACAGATTGTGTTCCTTCTCTTAGTACAGAACCTACTATAAATAACTGGTAAACGTAATCATTGTTATGTTCCATTTCATTAATTTTTTCTTTTACATAAATCAATTCATCATTCATTTTGTTGCCCCCTACTCCCATCGATTAATACTGTTTCTTTATCTCTAATAAAACGATAACAAATTATTTTTTTACCTAAGCATTCCTCGAATTTATCATTTTTAGAAATAAGGAGTGCTTCACCTAAATCTGTTTCGATAGCGTATATTCTTAATTTTAGAGCTGCCATAACTGGATTGACATAAAGTAAATCTGAATACATCGATAACCAGAATATTAAAAGAATAAGAACAAATAAAACTATTATATCCCTAAAATTATCCATATCTAGACTAATCAGCGGTAAAACATAAGTAACAAGGTAAACTAATATATCCCTATCCCTAGGTTGTATTTTCTTAATGGTATATTTTTTCTGTCCAATCCTTTTTTTCTCTGTGGTTCTTAATTCAAACAATATAAACAATATCGATAATAATGAAATTACCAGCAGCAAAGTTGATATAAGTCCCATTACTCCATTTAATGTTTTAATCTCTAACAGAAACAATATATCGATAAACCTCCAATATTTAATACAATAAACAAGGAATTCATAATTAAAAAATTTTATAAACAGTACCAAAAATAAAGGAAAATAAGACATAAAAAGAAATAATAAACGAAACCAAAATGGAATTAACAATTAAACCTCCCCCAATTGGCAGATACCACCAATATTTTAACGAATAAATTACCTTTATTTCAACAAAAACCCATTTAGTATTCTGATTCTTTTTAATATAAAACCTTCATATCCCTCAACTACCTCCTTGCCGAACTGCAAATCCTTGGATTTTCCTTGTTACTACTCCAAAACCGAACAATTTTGCTTGTTCGCCTAATCTAATTTTGAATCAAGGTAAATTTATGATCATAACATTAGTGATGTAACTTTACTTTAGTCGCTAAAAAACAAGGAAGTTCTCTCCTCCTTGTTTAAAGTTGTAATGAGAATAGAATTAGATCTTGTTGTTTAGTTTCGATTTCTTTTTCTAATTCTCATTATTCTGTTTTAAGCATTGACACGGTATTGCACTAACATATTCTTCAACACAGTTGGTCTAATCATCTTTGACATTGGATCGATAAGATGTAACAGTAATACTTAACCAACCTAATTACCGAGTTTCCAAATCTCCTCTATCCAAATAACCGAGAACTGTTAAAAAAGGACTTCCTTGTCCATAATAAAATTAGGACAAACCCCAGCTTGTCCCTTGAAATCAAAGGTTTTTCTTGAATTTCAGTCGTATCAATATCGGTAATTTGGGGCTGATCGCGATCGGGTCCTACCCTTAATTACCGAGAAAAATTGCTTTACCTACCAATATATGCACCTAATCACCGAGATATGTTATTACATAAATAAAAAAATCTCCTGCAAATGAGGAGATTTTTGTATCATTTATCATCTAAATTGAAACGTAGTTTACATTGCAAATGTCCTTTTTTATTAACCATAATTTCTTCAAATAAATACAGGAACAACGCTCGCATATCTTCATTGCAGCTAGAGACAGGAGCCTGAAATTGTTTTAAATGATCTCTAATTAAATTTTCATTTTTTTGAACCTCTTCTAAGAATTTTATTTTTGCCTCTTTTTCCTCAATCCAACGTTCAATTTGATGAACTTTGTTTAGGATTCGATCTTTTGTAATGATCAATATTTTGATGTGAGGTTCCTTTTCTTCCTTCCTTTTAAAGGCTTTTTCAATTTCAATATCGCAAAGCTGGAGTTTTCGTTTTTCTGTTTGCCATGACACTTTTAAATCCTCAATACTTTTCTTGATGTTGCTAATTTCTGTTTCCACTTTTTCCTGAACAGCCGAGATCAGTTTCTCTGTATCTACACCTTGATAACTTCTGAATACTTTTAATACCGTTTGATGTGCATCATCTGCATCTATTTTATAATTGCATGATTTGCATAAATACACTTTCTTTCCATATACTTTTCCCTGGTTGCTCGTCGTTCGCTGATCTTTTCCAATTAACCCCCCATTACAATTTTGGCACTTTAACAAACCTGTTAACAGAAAAGATGTTTTAAAGTGTTTCGGTGGAATTTTTCTCTCGTTCTTTGTTTTGTATAGATTCCAGCAATATTCCCATTCTTCAATCGTTAAAACCGCCGGAATAAGTGGACTTTTTTTCATTATCCACTCACTTCTGTCTTTTAACGCATTGTGTTTCTTTTCGTGCTTTCTTCTGATCGCGATATAACCTGCATAAAAGGGATTCGTAATGATGTTTTTTACACGGTCCTTAGTCCATGCTTTTCCACGATAACTGTTTTCAGGAAGCTGTCTGGCAATAGATGAAAAACCATGATGATTTTTATATAACTCAAACACTTTTTTCACCAATTCTATTTCAGCTTCCACTATATCAAACTTTTCAGTTCCTCCTTCCTTTTTGGAAGTATACTGATACCCAAACGGAGCCCTGCCACCTGTCCATCGTCCATTTTTCGCCAACGTTTCAATTGCATTTTTTGTATTGATCCGGATTTTATCCAGCTCATATTTGGCTATTCCATCTTTAATCGCTCTAAAAATAGTGTCGCCAAAATCATATAAACTTTCTGTTTCACTTTCGATGATTGGGATATCTAATATATGCATCGTTGCGCGTATCAGATCATGTTCTTCAGGTATGCGTGCAATACGGGAATGTGAGTAGATAATAACGAAGTCAAATTTCTTTTCATAAGCTGCAGCAATCAATCGCTTATATCCTTCACGATCTTTTTTTCGTGAAGACACTCCCTCGTCCAGAATTTCCTCCACAATTGTACACTGATATTTTTCGGCTAAATCATAGGCGCTACGACGCTGTGTTTCCATTGTCTGCTTATGCGTGGAATGCCGACCATAAAAAACCCCCTTCATGCCGGGTGTCAAAATCTTAGATAAGTCCAATTTCTTCCCTTCCCTCCAATCCTGTAAATAATGGATGACGGAAAATAATTTCAATTTTCTCTTTACTGACCCGAACACGAGAGATAATGTCCTGCAGCAATTCTATTTTTTGATCGTCTTCCATGTCCGGATCAATCATTTTCAACGATGATTCCTGTTTCCAATCATGTATCGTCTTAAACTTTTCGTTCATTTCGAAAATCCTGGATTCTAATTCGGATTTAACAAACAAGCTTTGTTCATATTTCTTTAACATCTGTAACATCGACTTGTTTAATTGAAGTTCTTCTTCCTTTGCCAGAGCATGCTCCACTCTCTGTACCATACTTTCCTCTAACTGTTTCAGTTCACGGTCAATTTGCTTAATGGCTTCGATATATCCCTTCGTTTCTCCCTTGTATATTTTCTCAATAACCTCCGCAAATTGCGTATGAATAATTTGGTTAAAGAACTCATTCGCATGTTCAATAACTGTGTTTTCTAACCAATCTTTTGATGCTCGCACTTTGGAATGTTTTTTACATTTATACACTAAAAACGTTTTACCCTTTAATTGATGTGGCTTGCCATGCATTACTTGATTACATTCATCACAATAAACAAGCTCTTTTAATAAAAATACATGGTTTTCATTTTGATTTTCTTTTGATTTTTTGCGTCTCTTTACAACCTTACTCATTTTCTTTTGAACGTTTTCCCATACTGTTTCATCGACAATCTTAAGATGCGGCACATCTTTTTCAATTTCTTCTCCCTTTATGTGAGATATTCTTTTTCCTTTGTAAATAGGGTTTGTAAGAACGTTTTGCATATTAGAATAGTTCCATTCCTTATTATCTTTAAAGCGCAGTCCCAATTCGTTTACTATCTCTACAAATTTTGTGAGGGAGCTAAAATCTTTTTGCAAAAATAAATCATAAACGTTTTGGATTGTCTTTACTTCCTCTTCAACTAAAATCCAATCAGACTCCTCCTTATCCTCTTCAAGATCCTCTCGGGGTGATCGATACCCAAATGGAATACGTCCCCCAGCATGTTTTCCTTCTCTTGCTACAGTTACTTTAGAATCTTGCAATTTTTGAACCAATTTTTCAGCATCTTCCTGGTTCATGGCGGCGACAATCCGTTCAATTAATTCAGCCTCCGCCGTATACATCATAGGAAATTCAAAGTCCGCTGCGAAAATGACATTTACCTTATGCTGCCTTAGTAAATCATATAAACTCATATACTGTTGTACATTTCGTGCCAAGCGGCAACGGCTGTACACAATTAAATTTTTTACGCGCCCCTTTTTTATTTCCTCGATTAGCTGCGCCATGCCCTTTCTCTCTTCCATTTTCTTTTTTCTGGCGGACGTTTCTCGATCCATAAACTCATCATCGATCAATAAACGGTTTTTTGCTGCTACCTCATGCACATGCTGCATTTGCATTTCAATGGATAACTTCTGCTTTTCTTTGCTAATCGAGTTGCGGTAGTAAGCAACCGTTTTCAATCATCCAACACCTCCGAGTCCCTTTTCGTTTCTTGCCTGTTCTGTATTTGCTTCAAAATAATATCTGTGTACAAGTCAAACCACTTTTCAGCTGCCTCTGGATCATGAACATATTGAATAGAAACGACTTGGCAAGTTACTTTTGGGATTTTTCTTTTCATTTCTATCTCTCCTCAAAAAATTTATGATGTTTTTCTAAAACTTAAGCTTACAAACAGGATTTTTTTGGATGAATGTTGAAATACAATAAAGCCTTTGTTTCTAACCAAACCTGTATTTCTTTGAAAATACATGCGTCTAGCCATTTTTATGGAGGAATTCGAATATGTTGCAACATATAGGAGAACGAATTCGTGTGCTAAGAAAACAAAAAGGAATCAGTTTAAATGCTTTCGCTGAACGGTTAAATGTTTCTCCCGCTTATCTCAGCAATTTAGAAACGGGTAAAACAGATACCATTCAGCTTTCACTTCTCGAAAAACTTCAAGAAGAACTCTCACTCCTTCCTGTTGAAACAACACATTCCAGTGATAGCGAATTCGATATTCGGATCCAGCATGTCATGAAACAACTAAAGGAATTGGAACAAAAGCACCCTGAAGTCGCTGATTACCTCCTTTCCACACTGGAACGAGGAGTTCATTTGTTTTTAAATGAAAACTCCACTCGCTAATTTTATGATAAACAAATTTTGGGAATTTTATTCACTATAATAAACATATGTTTATAATCATGAATAAAATTAACAAAAAAGGAGAGCCTAACCATCGATCGGTTGGCTCTCTTTTTGTTGGAAGGCAACTTGAATCTGTTTGGCTTGTTCCTGACCGATTTCTTTATGCAATAGGTGATGAATTGCGCTTCCCTTAAACTTCTGTTCCCATGCAACCATTTTTTCTTGGATCATTTGAGCAACGGGGTGGCTATGAAGATCGTGGATGTCGTCAAATGAAAATTTTCCTAAACTGCTATTTACGGAGAAGCGAACTTTCACATCTTCCATCGTATTCCCCCTTTGCTCATACATATGCAGAAAGTGAGGTGGGACAACCCTGCAAATCGCCCAAACTCATTGTTTGGTTCATCCACACATATATATGGGATATGGGACAAACAGTGTTGGAGGCAATCTGTATGAAAGACACTTTTCAAGAAAGATCGATTGCTTTATATTGCCGCGTTTCTACGGACGAACAAGCTCGGGAAGGGATTTCGCTCGATGAACAACAAGAACGGCTAAAAGCTTATTGCCGAGCCATGGGATGGAGTGAAGAACCTCTACTTTTTATAGATGACGGTTATTCTGCTAAGAATCTTGATCGTCCGGAATTAAATCGTTTATTAAAGGAAGTAAAAAAGGGGACGATTTCCAAAATATTAGTCACGAAATTGGACCGTTTGAGCCGACGACTATTGGATCTTTTGAAATTAATTGATATGTTCCAGGAGCATAACGTTTCATTTATTTCGATTAGTGAATCGTTTGACACCAATACTCCATCCGGTCGTCTCACCTTACAGGTTTTAGGTGCGGTTGCTGAGTTTGAACGAGAACGAATTCGGGAACGTGTTTTTGAAAACATGCTGCACGCAGCCAGACAAGGAAAATGGTTAACACAAAGCCCTTACGGTTATCGGTTACAGAATAAAGAGTTGGTTATTTATGAACCGGAAGCACAAATCGTTCGAAACGTTTATGATTGGTACCTTAATAAAGGGCTCGGCTACTATGCGATTGCTAAAAAGCTAAATGAAGAAGGAATACCTTCTCGTCAGAAAAAAGAATGGTCGATTCGGGCTATTAAACTAATGCTTACGAATCCCGTATATAAAGGAACCCTGTTTTGGAACCGCATGGATTCCAGTAAATCGAAGCGGGTAAAAAAAGATGACGCTGATTGGGTTGTCCTTGAAGACGCTTGTCCAGCTATTATTGATCAAGCTACATGGGAACAAGTACAAAAAAGAGTAAATAAAAAACAAATGGCACCTCGAGCACAGACAAGTCCGCATTTGCTTGGTGGACTATTAAAATGCGGCAGATGTGGTTCAGGAATGAGCATTGGTTGGTCAGGTTCAGCGAAAAATCGCTATCGCGTTTACCGTTGTTCCGCTAACAAAAACAAAGGAACGTGTACAAGCAAACAGTACCGCGCTGACGATGTGGAATCATGGTTTAAACATGGGTTATTAAAGTTAGCCGATTCGATTAACTCCCAAATGATTCCTCATCTTATTCAAAAGGCTGCTGAAAACGAAGAGAGCACAATCGAGCAAAAAATTCGAACCGCTAAAAACCGTTATAAACGAAAAGTGGAAGCGTACACTGCAGGACTCATTGAATTAGAAGATTTAAATGAAGAAAAAAAGCGGATGGAACAAATCATTGCAGAAGTTCAAAAAACGGAAAATGCTTCTTCGGTGGATGTAAAAAAGCTTGAGGCAATGGTGAAAGAAAAAATGAACAATGTGATCGATGCAATCGATGTTTTACCAGTCCCGGAAGCAAAATCATTAATTAAAACGATTGTTGAAAAAGTGATTTTACTTGATGAAAAGGATATTGAAATCGTATTAAACATTCAGTAAATGGAGTTGACAGCATGAAACCGATCACCTTACGCCAATTGCTCGATACTAATCAATTTCAGAATCTGCTTCATCTAAAAAAAGAACTGATCTCTTACAAAAATTCGGGTGTCATTTTTTATAAAGAAGTGATGAGTTCGCTTGAAATCGACACGCCATTCGAGTTGTATTTTGTGTTGTCAAAAGGAGCATTCCCGTTAGGAGCTTTTCCGGGGACTTGATCAAAAAAAGCCCTCTTGGTATGATGCAGGGGTGTCAACCACATCACTCACCATACCAAGGAGGACTTCAGATGAATTGTACACAAAACTATAAAATTGATCAAGTAACCGAACAAACGCTTGTCGTGGGTATTGATATCGCGAAACGAACCCACTACGCCTGCTTCGTGGATGACCGGGGGCGCGTGCTTCGCAAATCGTTCCCGATCTTCCAGTCGAAAGAGGGGTTTCAACAGCTGTATAAAGCGATTCAGGGGGCGATGCAAGCGTTCGGGAAGTCAGAGGTGATCGTCGCCGTGGAGCCGACCGGGCACTACTGGTTGAACCTGGCCTACTTCCTCGAGGAGCACGGGATCCCGTTGGTCATGGTCAACCCGGCGCATGTGTGCCGGTCGAAAGAACTTGATGACAACCTGCCGACGAAACACGACGCCAAAGACGCCCTGGTCATTGCCAGACTGGCAAAAGACGGACGATTCCTCGTTCCCCGGCTGCTGCACGAGATTGAAGCCGATTTGCGCGTGGGGAGCACGCTCAAAGAGAAGCTCCGCAAGGAACAGACGGCGGTGAAAAACGCGATCGTCCGCTGGACGGATCGGTATTTTCCAGAGTTTTGGACCGTGTTTCGTGACTTGGGGAAAACGGCGCTTTCGGTGTTGGAGTGGACGCCGCTTCCGGCTGATATGGCCGGCCGGACGGTGGAGGAGCTTCTTGAGGTGTACCGGCAAAGCGAAGGGATGAAATGCCCGCAGAAGGCCAAAATTCAGGCGTTGATCAACACCGCGAAGGACTCGATTGGGGTGACGGAAGGGACAGCGATGGCCCGGTTTGAGATCGCCGCGCTCGTCCGCCGATACCGCCAATTGGAGGCGGAGATCGCTGCACTGGACGCCGAGTTGAAGGCATTGGTTCAAACGACGATGGAGTACCAATGGTTGAAAACGGTCGACGGGTTGGGAGACGCCACGATCATCGATCTGCTGGCGGAGATCGGCAGCTTCGCCCATTATCGGGACCCGCGCCAATTGGTGAAGTTGGCGGGCCTGACGCTCAAGGAGAACTCCTCCGGCCAGCGCAAAGGGCAAAAGCACATCTCCAAACGGGGACGGAAACGGTTGCGCTCGGTGCTGTTTCGGGCGATGATTCCGCTGATTCGGCATAACGAGGCGTTTCGCGAGCTGCATGAGTATTATACGACCCGATCCGTCAATCCGCTGACCGGAAAGCAGTCCATCGTCGCCTTGTGCCGGAAGCTGTTGAATGTGCTGTTTGCGATTTGTACGAAGAAACAAGCGTTTGACGCGGAGCGAATGAAACAGGACGTCTTGTCCCAGGTGCAACGGGCGGCCTAAGGCCTCCCCCCTGCGAACGGAAGAATCGTTGGACAACGAGATGACACCGGAGAAGCTGGCGTGATTTCATCCATTCGACCTTGAGTCCCTAAAGGAGCTTGGCCGGCCTCCGCCTGATGACGAGACCGAACGAGGGAATGTTGGCGCGAAGACGCCCGGAGACATGGGAGGGTTCGTCCTCATCAGCGACGCGGAGATCCAAAGGGTGCATCGAATATGCTTCCCCCCGCGGCAGGAAAATATAACCAGCCGTGGCCGCGAAGCGCACCCTAGGTCTGTAAGATATCCACAAAACTGAAAAAGGATGTAAGGGATTTTGTCGAAAAATATTTTTTGGACACCCCTGAGAGGCCGAAAAGCCTTGATAGATCAACATTTCTAGAGGGAGGAATTGAATACGAGAACGCATTCCCGATGCCAATTAATTTTTACAGAGAGTATTTAACATATAACCGTCCTCTAGAGTACCTTGCGTTTTTTTATCAAGAATACTACGGAACAAAAAACATCCCATCCGACCGATTTTTTCAAACATTAAACGTTTTTCAAGCCAAAAAATATGTTTGGTTTTACAACTCACGAGAGGACGGTAAGTATGGATTGGGTACCGTTTGATACATCACTAGAAAAACATCCCAATAAAGCTTTGATCACCTATATGGCAAGACAGTTTGATATCGAACCGGTACTGATGCACCACTTGTTTATTCACGGCATCGACAATTGCGAAAAAGTATCACGATTCATATTTCCGACCATAGATGATTTTCATGATCCATTTCTGATGAATGACATGAAAAAAGCGATTATACGCATTATTAAAGCCTTGACGCAAAAAGAAAAGATTTTCATTTATGGTGATTATGATGTAGATGGAATGACAGCAACGGCTATCCTGTACAAAGCTTTAAAGAAATTTAAAGCAGATGTCCATTATCGATTGCCACTTCGCAGTGAAGGGTACGGTTTGTCCCCGAAAGCAATGGAAAAAGTTCCGGAAGACACCACTTTAATTATTACAGTAGACAATGGATCAAGTGCCCACCCTGCCATGGAAGTGGCAAAAAGAAGAGGCATGGATGTCATTGTTACGGATCATCACGAAGTTTTAGGTCCGCATCCCGACTGTTATGCGTTTATTAATCCAAAGCGTCATGACAACACTTATCCTTTCCCGCATCTGGCAGGTGCGGGAGTCGCTTTAAAAGTCGTACAGGCACTATTTATGGCAGGAAAAATTCCTTGGGATAAACATGTTTACGAATTTATTGAGTTTGCCACGTTAGGTACGATTGCGGATCTAATGCCTCTCAAAGGAGAAAATCGTATTATTTGTAAACTTGGATTGCAAAAAATGAACTATACACCAACCCCTGTATTAAAAAAACTCTTTGAGATGTTACGAATTAAATATGTCGATAGTTCCACCATTAGCTTTCAAATTGGACCGATTTTTAACTCGTCGGGACGAATTGGTGATCCAAACCAAGCTGTGGATATCCTAGTCAACCCTTTATGTGCAAAAGCCGATCTTTATTCATTAATTACTTTAAATAAAAAGCGGCAACAAATGACAAAAGAACAATTCCAACGTATTGAGGAACAAATTATTCAAAATCAATGGTACAAACAAAATGTTATTGTTGTTTGCGATGATTTTCACAGCGGAATTATCGGTCTCATTGCTGCAAAAATAGCCAATAAATTCAAAAAGCCAGCGATTGTGATTTCCTTGACAGGAGCCGGTTCTGCCAGAAGTGTAAATGCGACGGATTTTTCCATGATTAATGTGATTAAGAAATGCTCCCATTTCTTAACCAAATACGGTGGTCATCGAGCCGCTGCTGGTTTTTCGATTAAACCCGATTTTGATCATATTCATGCTTTTAGAGAAGCGATTCAACTAGCAGCCTTAGACGAACCGCCACTAACTCCAAAATTAAAATATATTAGTACAATTCCCTTACATCAGTTCCCTATGCATATTTTTGATGACTTAGGCGTTTTAGAACCATTCGGAATGTCATTTCCAAAGCCGTTGTTTTATTGCTCACCGCTGGTAATCAAGCAATTCCAAGTATTCGGAAAAAACAATGAACATTTAAAATTAATAACAAATGATAAAAAAGCCATTGCCTTCTTTAAAGGAGCAATGGCAAACAAACTCCAACAACAATCGTTAGCTGAATGTCTTTACACTCCTAGCTGTCCGATAAAAAAAGATTTTTTAATTCATGATCTTCGTTTCATCCAATAACAAAAGAGCCTTGGAAAAAGTTAAATACAAACCCGTGGTGCTAGATAAAACTCAGACAAGCATAAAAATAGCCCTTGCTGGCGGATCTCCAGTAGAATGAAAGTGTCACCCAACATTCGAAAGGAGAGATCCCCCATGCAAGAGCACTTTCATTTTACTACAGATCCAGCCAAACTTCAAAAACAATATGCCGCTATTTTCTGTTTTGTTTCTGCCCAACTGTCGTTGATTCAAATGTATCTTCATCGCCGCAACCGTCACTTGGTCAAGCAAGAAGACGAAGTGGTCATGGCGGTTCACCTTTTGGGGAAGCTGCTGGGCTTTTCTTCCGAACGAGCCTGGCATCGTTTTGTCACGGGAAATTTGTTCACAAACGGCTCGTTTCTTGAACGCTCCCGATACAACCGCCGCTGCCGAGCGCTTGGTTTCGCCATCAAATGGATCCGTCATGAGCTGGCGAAACGTGGCCAACACCATGCTTATGCGGTCGTCGACAGCTTGCCTCTTCCGTTGTGCCATCCCGCAAGAATGCAGCGCGTCAAGCGGTTTCGAGGGATCGCGGATATGGGGTATTGTGCTTCCAAAAAGCAATGGTACTACGGTTTCAAGCTGCATCTTCAAGTGACCAATCAAGGGCTGGCCATGGGCTATGTCGTGACGGAAGCGTCCTGCCACGACGTCAAAGCCGCTGAAACGGTGATGACTCAAATCCCTCATCCCTACAACTTTGGGGACAAAGGGTACATCAGCCACGCTCTTCGAGAAAAGCTGTACGAAGAACACCAAGCCGCGTTCTGGACACCGTCTCGACACAATCAAAAGCACGGCCCATCCAAGGCATGGGAAGAATGGATCAGGAAAAAACGCAAAGTCATCGAGACGGTGTTTTCGATTCTCGTAGACCAATACCGGATCACCGACATTCGAGCGAATTCCATTGCCGGGTTTGAAGTGGCACTCGATGGCATCTTGTTGGCTTATTCCTTGGTCACACTAGGGCTGGTTGAGCGCTGACGCTCAACTAGCACCACGGGTAAATACAATTAACAAAATATACTGTTTTTTGCAGAGGAGGACATAACCCACAACGAGGGGCTGTACATTGACAGAATGGTATATGGAAATAACACAATTGTATTTGGATCTAACTCTAGTGGCAGATTTATTTTGGTTCGCTATGAATCCGAGAATAATCTGCCACTTTTATATATACAAAGTGATTACATAATATAAAATTCATAATCAGTCTATACCTACAACTGGACTGCGACGCTCAAGCAATACCACATCACGCCATACCCCATTTAACTTTCCTATACGTTGTCGGATACCAACTTCACGAAATCCAACACTTTGATGTAAACGTAAACTTGGTATGTTTTCAGGGAAAATCCCTGCTGTTAATGTCCAAAATCCTTTTGCCTCGGATTCTTTGATCATAGCTTGTAGAAGTTTTTTTCCCACTCCTTTTCCCCGACTCACATCTCGAACATACACACTCACCTCTCCCACCCCTTCATACACGCAGCGATCCGATACTTTACTTATCTTACACCAGCCTTGAATGCCTTCTTCGTTTTCAGCGACCAAACATAAATTTGCGGCAATGGTCGATTCCCATTTTTCAAACGATGGTGCTGTCGTTTCAAACGTTGCTTGTCCTGTCGCAATTCCTTGCTCGTAAATTTCCTTCACTTGCATCCAATCCTCTTTGCGAAAGCTACGAATGTTCATATGAAAAATCCCTCCTTATTTTCATACAGAAAAGGCACTAGGAATCGCCTAATGCCTTTTCCATGTAACATTAGCAACACTCACGCTTTTCTTCCCCAACGAGTTCCGATCTGTTACACCACATTTTTTAAGGTTTCATTGCTTTAATGATCGCAGAAACAATGTAATCCTCGATGTTCGCTCCAGGCACCCAATCTTTGATAAACTCCTTCGATTCATCTTTTGGTTCAATGGTGATCTGTGTGAATCCACTCTGTTGTAACATGGATTCCAGTTCACCAATCGATGCTGCTCCTGATACGCAGCCCGAATACAAGACATCCATATTGTTTTTGATTTCCGATGGAAGTTCTGCCGTCGCCACAACGTCGGAAATGACAAGGCGCCCTCCTGGTTTCAGCACACGATAGGCTTCCTTGAACACCTGGGGCTTATCTGGAGAAAGATTAATGACGCAATTGGAAATAATGACATCCACCGAACCATCTGCCACCGGTAAATATTCGATTTCTCCTAACCGAAATTCAGTATTGGTAAAGCCACCCTTGGCAGCATTGTTGCGTGCTTTGCTGATCATTTCTGGTGTCATATCCACACCAATGACGCGCCCGGTTTCTCCGACCTGACGAGCAGCCAAAAAGCAATCGAAACCGGCACCACAACCAAGATCCAACACCACATCTCCGGGGTTCAATTCCGCAATTGCTAGCGGGTTGCCGCAACCAAGTCCAAGATTAGCTCCTTCTGGCACGGCAGATAATTCCTCATCCGAGTATCCTAGTTTTGCTGATACCTCATTAGGTGTACCACAACATCCGGAAGAGTCTGAACAACAGCTTCTAGAATTTACTTCCTGCAGCGCAATTTGCTTATAGCGGCTGCGGACATTTTGCCGGATTTGATCGTTATTAACGTGATTCATAAGTTATCACTCCCTCTAGAAATGTTGATTTATCAAGGCTTTTCGGCCCCTCAGGGGTGTCCAAAAAATATTTTTCGACAAAATCCCTTACATCCTTTTTCAGTTTTGTGGATATCTTACAGACCTAGGGTGCGCTTCGCGGCCACGGCTGGGGATATTTTCCTTCCGTGGGGAGAAGCGTATTCGATGCACCCTTTGGATCTCCGCGTCGCTGATGAGGACGAACCCTCCCATGTCTCCGGGCGTCTTCGCGCCAACATTCCCTCGTTCGGTCTCGTCATCAGGCGGAGGCCGGCCAAGCTCCTTTGGGGACTCAAGGTCGAATGGATGAAATCACGCCAGCTTCTCCGGTGTCATCCTGTTGTCCAACGATTCTTCCGTTCGCAGGGGGAGGCCTTAGGCCGCCCGTTGCACCTGGGACAAGACGTCCTGTTTCATTCGCTCCGCGTCAAACGCTTGTTTCTTCGTACAAATCGCAAACAGCACATTCAACAGCTTCCGGCACAAGGCGACGATGGACTGCTTTCCGGTCAGCGGATTGACGGATCGGGTCGTATAATACTCATGCAGCTCGCGAAACGCCTCGTTATGCCGAATCAGCGGAATCATCGCCCGAAACAGCACCGATCGCAGCCGTTTCCGTCCCCGTTTGGAGATGTGCTTTTGCCCTTTGCGCTGGCCGGAGGAATTCTCCTTGAGCGTCAGGCCCGCCAACTTCACCAATTGACGCGGGTCCCGATAATGGGCGAAGCTGCCGATCTCCGCCAGAAGATCGATGATCGTGGCGTCTCCCAACCCGTCGACCGTTTTCAACCATTGGTACTCCATCGTCGTTTGAACCAATGCCTTCAACTCGGCGTCCAGTGCAGCGATCTCCGCCTCCAATTGGCGGTATCGGCGGACGAGCGCGGCGATCTCAAACCGGGCCATCGCTGTCCCTTCCGTCACCCCAATCGAGTCCTTCGCGGTGTTGATCAACGCCTGAATTTTGGCCTTCTGCGGGCATTTCATCCCTTCGCTTTGCCGGTACACCTCAAGAAGCTCCTCCACCGTCCGGCCGGCCATATCAGCCGGAAGCGGCGTCCACTCCAACACCGAAAGCGCCGTTTTCCCCAGGTCGCGAAACACCGTCCAAAACTCCGGAAAATATCGGTCGGTCCAGCGGACGATCGCGTTTTTCACCGCCGTCTGTTCCTTGCGGAGCTTCTCTTTGAGCGTGCTCCCCACGCGCAAATCGGCTTCAATCTCGTGCAGCAGCCGGGGAACGAGGAATCGTCCGTCTTTTGCCAGTCTGGCAATGACCAGGGCGTCTTTGGCGTCGTGTTTCGTCGGCAGGTTGTCATCAAGTTCTTTCGACCGGCACACATGCGCCGGGTTGACCATGACCAACGGGATCCCGTGCTCCTCGAGGAAGTAGGCGAGGTTCAACCAGTAGTGCCCGGTCGGCTCCACCGCGACGATCACCTGCGGCTTTCCGAACGCTTGCATCGCCTCCTGAATCGCTTCATACAGCTGGCGAAAGCCCTCTTTCGACTGGAAGATCGGGAACGATTTGCGAAGCACACGCCCCCGGTCATCCACGAAGCAGGCGTAGTGGGTTCGTTTCGCGATATCGATGCCCACGACAAGCGTTTGTTCGGTGACTTGATCAATTTTATAGTTTTGTGTACAATTCATCTGAAGTCCTCCTTGGTATGGTGAGTGATGTGTTTGACACCCCTGCATCATACCAAGAGGGCTTTTTTTGATCAAGTCCCCGGAAAAGCTCCTAACGGGAATGCTCCTTAAATGATATAGAATAAAAATCCTGATAACGTTGCCATCGTCATGACAGAACCTACAAACGCAAAGACCAGCTTCTTTCTAAAGATACTGTGTAATCATGTGATCTCCGGTAAGCTTGCCCCTGCTGAGCTAACCATCGGCGCCATAACAGGTCCTAATGCCATGCCTTTTGCAATCAACATTTGTGAAATGGGAATCATCGTGAAAAGGCGGATA
This sequence comes from Geobacillus sp. PLS 41, assembly GCF_056494105.1. NCBI lineage: Bacteria > Bacillati > Bacillota > Bacilli > Caryophanales > Anoxybacillaceae > Geobacillus > Geobacillus sp. PLS 41. The sequence continues at coordinate 3,467,500 of NZ_CM151395.1, forward strand.
TACAAAGGAATTCCGATGATTGCTGCAAGTGGAACAAGCCACCACTTATCACCCCCCATATAGGTTGAAATCCATTCTGTCAGTACAGCACCATGAATAATGGCTTCAATGCCTGCACCCAAAAGCAAATATGGATAAACCGTTTTTATTAAGTGAAAGGTCTCCTGTAAAGCTTCTCTCATGTTTCGTTTCTTTCCGATCTCTACTTCTCCTTTTTTTACTCCGAGTGTCGCAGCCATGAGTGTCAATATGATTGGATCGAGCACAGGAGAATCAAAGAGAAAAATCATCACAATACCGAAACGGACCTTCTGGTTTAAAAGCGATACGACAACTGGGATCGTAGAACATGAGCAAAACGCAAACGCGACAGCAACCAATGCTCCGAATAACGGATGGCGCTTTGTTAACAAACTTTGCATTTTATCATAAGGAATATATCCTTACTGAAAAGTGAATGACGAACGAAATAGCCAAAAACAAAAGAGTTAATTCTAACGCAATATAAGAGAAAGTCTTGAAAAATCGCTATGCTCATTGATTATCTCTCCTTATTTTATTTGCAAATTACAACTATATGTTTAACAAACAGGCAAGCCTAGATATACTTGCCTCAAAATAACGGTTTACAACATACACTTGATTTTGCCATACACTCATTCAACAATTTAATCGAACGAATCACGGTTTCTTTCTCAAATTCCGTCATATGTGAAAACACTTCTTCTAGATATCGATTTATTTCTCGATCAATGGTTGTTGCGATAAACTTTCCTTCGGTGGTTAACGATAACGTGTATACTCTTCGATCTTCAGGAAGCGGCGTTTTTTTTACTAATCCCTTTTTCACTAAATTTTGAATCTGTCTGCTGAACGTGGTAATATCCATTCCTAATGCTTCAGCCACTTGTTGCATGGAGGGATGTTCTCTTTTGTCAATTTCATAAAGAATATGGCTTTGAACGAGAGAAATATCTACATCATCAATCGAACAGCAATTTTTATTTAGCAATCCAAAACGACGTGTCATCACTTGAAACAACTCTCTAATGTTTTCCATTTTTTCACCTCTATAATTATTTATATCACATTATTTGCATATTGCAACTTTTTAATTTAGAAAATAGAATAAAATTTCACCAATTTTTATCATGATTTCCCCTCCTGTAAAATCAGCCGAGAAGATTCTTCTCGGCTGTCATTTAGTCTTATTCGCCTGTTTCAGCAAATTTTTTGATGCGCGCGCCGATTTCATCGCGAACACGACGGAATACAGCTAATTTTTCCTCCTCCGTTCCTTCCGCCTTTGCCGGATCATCAAATCCCCAATGAACACGTTTCACATTTGGTGGGGTTACTGGACAATGGTCCGCTGCATGACCACATAATGTTACTACCAAATCCGCTTTATTTAAAATTTCCGGATCAATGATATCCGATGTCTGGTTCGAAATATCAATTCCTACTTCTTTCATGACTTTTACCGCGTTTGGATTTAGTCCATGCGCTTCAATACCGGCGCTGTACACTTCCCACTCGTCGCCAAGATATTTTTTTGCCCATCCTTCTGCCATTTGGCTGCGGCAAGAGTTACCTGTGCATAAGAAGTAAATGATCTTTTTGTTTTTCATATTTCCTTCCACCTCTGTTGTTAGTATGATACTGATTCTGTTTTAAAGTATTTTCGTTGAAACCATAGTGCCACGTTGACTAACGCAATCATGACAGGCACTTCCACCAGTGGTCCAATAACAGCTGCAAATGCTGCACCGGAATGGATCCCAAACACGCCAACAGCTACGGCAATCGCTAACTCAAAGTTATTACTGCCGGCTGTAAAGGCAAGTGTTGTGGTTACAGGGTATCTCGCTCCAAATTTCCTCCCTAAGAAGAAGGAAACGAAGAACATCAACACAAAGTAAATCAACAATGGAATGGCAACTCTCACTACATCCAACGGCAAGCTTACAATGACGTCTCCTTTTAAAGAGAACATGACGATAATCGTAAACAACAAAGAAATCAATGTAATCGGGCTGACTTTTGGAATAAATACTTTTTCATACCATTGTCTGCCCTTTGCTTTTACTAACAAAAAGCGCGTCAACATTCCGCCAAGAAACGGAATTCCTAAGTAAATAAACACCGACTTAGCGACTTCCATCATTGTAATATTAACGACAGCACCTTCTAGTCCTAACCATTCTGGAATGATCGTCACAAACACATACGCATAAACAGAGTAAAATAGCATTTGGAATACAGAGTTAAACGCCACCAATCCAGCTGCGTACTCCCTGTCTCCTTTCGCTAAATCATTCCAGACAATCACCATCGCAATACAACGTGCCAGACCGATCATGATGAGTCCGACCATGTATTCCGGTTTATCCGGTAAGAATATGATCGCCAACAAAAACATAAGAATCGGTCCAATAATCCAGTTTTGTACGAGCGATAACACTAATACTTTCACATCTTTAAAGACGCGCCCAATCTCCTCATAACGAACTTTTGCTAACGGAGGATACATCATTAAAATTAAGCCAATCGCAATTGGAATTGATGTGGTCCCTACCTGCAAACTGTTCATTCCGTCTACAAAGCCTGGAAAGACAAATCCTAAGCCAATTCCTGCTGCCATAGCAAGGAAAATCCAAAGCGTGAGGTATCGATCCAAAAACGATAGACGTTTTTTCCCCGTATTATTCATTTTTTCCCCCCTAATAATTTAAATTAGTAGATTAGTAGGTTAACAACCGCAACGGAGCGTAGGGTTGGTTTCCTCAATCTTACGAATATTCTCTGTTTGATCTGGAATATGTTGCAGAATATCTTGGATGAAATCATATAACTCATTTTGTGAATTGAGGGAATAATAAATCCACTGTCCCCTCTTATCTTCTTTTACTAATCCTGCATCTTTTAACTTGCGAAGATGCTGACTAATAGCCGGCTGACTCATGTCAAACACCTCAAGAAGCTCGCATACACAACACTCACGTTGTTTTAAAATTGCCATGATCGTTAAACGTGTTTTATCACCAAGCAACTTTAAAACGTGTGATGCTTTTTCTATTTCCACTACTGTCTTTTGCATGGAAACACCTCCTATTCTTTTATGATTATATAGTTATTTACTTATATATATGAGCGAAAATGAAATATGATACTCCTAAATCCCTTTATTTGCAATTTTGTTCCTCTCACACTAAATAATGATGTCACATCTTTCATATCCACGAAATGGATATGGTAGTATAACCATACTTACTCTTCCCTTTAATAAGTATATAACTACATACTTATATAAAACAAGAGAAAAAAACGACTTTAACATAATCTTTACAAATTCAAACGAAAGTGTGAAATTCGGAAGTAAACTTGCCTTATCTCGTCTCCATTTGTTGTTATTCTTCAGAACGAGAGATTCTCCTCCTCGTCATAAATTTCTTTTATTTGTTTCGGTTCGTTTGTTAACTCCATTTCAAATCCTTATTTATTTGATAAGTAAAAAAGACTAACGACTCGAGTCGTTAGCTAACACTGTTTCGTCAACTGGTACCGTCAAGAATTTTGTGTAATGAAAGATAGATAGGGTATCTCTGAATGGATTTAGAATGGATAAGGAGTCGGTTTCCTCCGCACAGGAGACAGAATATTCTGTCTCCTGTGCGGAAAGGGAGAATCCCCTTACTTTGTTATTTACAGTATTTGGTTAATTGTAACGTTCTTCAAACATTCGCTGGAGAGCTTCCTGCGCTTCGGCAAATCCTCGTAGCTTTCGCTCTGCCCATTTCTCATTAAAGTCTTGGATCGTCAAATACACGATTTTTTCCGCGGCTTCTAAACTGCTCAAACTGTTCATCGGTTTTAGACGTTTCCGAATCTCCTTGATCGTTCGTTCGATGGCATTTGTCGTGTAAATTACACTTCGAATACTGTTCGGATAGTCCATAAATGTGAGGAGAACATCCAACTCATTGGCCCAAGATTGCACTTCTCTTGGGTACTTGCTCGACCATTTCGATTCAAACTGTCGAAACATCTCCAATGCGATTTCTTTACTCGGAGATCGATAAATGAGTTTCAGATCCTCCGCCATTTCGAATTGATCTTTTTTCCGAACACGGCTGAGGGTGTTGCGGACTTTGTGAACGACACAACGCTGTACGTCCGCTTTCGGATAAACCGCCCGAAAGGCTTCCTCCAGCCCCGGAAGACCATCAAATACGCCCAGAAGCACTTCCTTGACGCCTCTTTGGTAGAGGTTCTGAAGGATTTCCCGCCATCCATAGGCGCTTTCTTGTCCTCCCACGAAAAAATCGAGAATTTCGCGATATCCTTCTTCATTTACTCCTAACACCACATAAATGACTTCTTTCTCTACCGTATCGCGGCGAAGTTTCACGTACAAACCGTCTAAATATAAGACCGAATAACGCTTGGATAGTGGACGGCTGCGCCATTTTTCGATATCTTCCTTTACGACATCGGTAATACGGCTGATCGTCGCAGGAGAATAGGCTTTTCCTAGAATTCGTTCGATCCACTTGCCAATTTCCCGGGTGCTCATGCCGCTTTGATACATCTTGATGATGGCTTCCTCCAGCCATCCCGTGTGGCGTTGATAAGGAGCAAACAACTGCGTTTGAAATTCCCCGTTTCGGTCTCTTGGGACCAAAAGCCCTTCAATCCGGCCATATTGTGTATCTAGATTTCGTTGATAGTAGCCGTTTCTCATATTGGATGTGTCTGCCTGTTCGATTTCGAGGAAATTTTTGATTTCTTCCCGCATGATCAGTTCTAATTTTTCTTTGACAAACTGACGAATGACACTTTCCAGTTGATTTGCCCAGTCGACATTCGGTATACTTCTTTTAGGCATAGGTAGGGTACTCCTTTCTCTAAGATTTTTGGTCCAATCAGAGAATACCCTACCTTTTTTCTTTTGGTCTAGCAAAAAGCTTTACACAAAATTTTATACATCATCCGTCAACTGAATTCAGGATTTGTTCTAATTTGGTTCGGATCGCGTTTTTAAGCATGGATCTTAAATTTTTTTTATACTTCTTCTTAGTCAATGGACAAATATATTCTCCATCATCAATAACCTCGTTTTTTAACTCTCCATCTTCATTGAAAAACAACGTATATATTTCGTTGATTAGTTTATTTTCTTGCTGTATGTAGTTTATTGTTTCACTTTTGTATCCCTTGATCACTTTTTCGAAAATCATTTTAAAATCTTCAATAGACATCTCTTTCTTTAATTTGCGTTCCATTGTTTTTGGTGTTTCATTACTACTTTCTTGTTGATTTTTCTTTTCTAATTCTTGATACATCTCATCCATTTGCTCATATAAACCGATTAAAAAAGCATTTTCTTCTTCCAGTTTTTGAACTTTAACCGTTAATTCAGTGATTTGCTCGTAAACCAAGTTCAACTCATCCTGCATATTAATGAGTTGATTTTCTAATTGATTCTTCTCCTCCATGAGCTGTTTCATTAATTCTTCCGAGTGAGTGCTATCACCTTTAACTTCTTCAGAATCCAATTTATTATGCTTTTCACGATGGTCATTCGCCAACATTGAAAAAGAGTTTTCTACATACCATTCATAAACTCCCATTACTTCAGGCAAACCTGGTCTCTGTTCTTCAATAAACTCGAATAAATCATCGTGATAAATTCGCCAACCCTCCTTTCGATTTGCCGAACGTTCTGCTTTAATCTTTCCTTCTCTGATCCAACGAGTAACCATTTGAATTGAGTCAGTAATGTAATATTCCTGAAGTATTTTTAGTGCTTGGTGAACATTATATACTTCCATCTCCTTCTCCCCCGCTCAAAATTATTTAAAATAAAAATATGTTGGTAATGTTATACCTATGACATTACCTAAGTAATTTTAGGAAAATAAGAAATGCTTGGCTTTAAGCGCCAAGCATTTTTATTAAAATCCCATTTAATTAATTAAGATCTCTAAAATTTAGGTCATTTGTTTTGTTAGTTTTGACTGTTTTTAATCAGGGCTTTGTTAAATTTCAATGTTGATTTTTAAACCACACAAAAAGACCGAAATAAATTCGGTCTTTTTGTGTGTCTTCTTCAACTATTGCATTATTCTTTCACATTTAGCAATCGCATGCTGTTTAATGTTACGATTAATGTTGCTCCCATATCCGCAAATATCGCTAACCATAACGTTAACCAACCAGGTACAATTAACAATAACGCCAGCACCTTAATGCCCAAAGAGAAGGTAATGTTTTGCTTAATAATTGCTAAAGCCTTGCGGCTCAATTTAATCGTATATGGCAATTTACTTAAATCATCAGACATTAAAGCAATATCGGCTGTTTCAAGGGCTGTATCGGTTCCAGCACCACCCATTGCCACACCAACGGTTGAAGCTGCAAGAGCTGGTGCATCGTTCACACCATCTCCAACCATCGCAACACTTCGATACTTGTCGCGAAGCTCTTTGATGAAATTCAGTTTATCTTCTGGAAGTAAATCGGCTTTAATATCGGAAACACCGACTTGTTTTCCGATGGCTTCGGCTGTTCTTTGGTTATCTCCCGTCAGCATCACCGTTTTTTCAATACCGACTTGATGAAGTTTTCGAATAACCTCTTTGGATGATTCTCTTATTTCGTCTGCCACGGCAATTAACGCCAGAATTTCTTTTTCCGTTCCTAATGCCATGACCGTTTTCCCTTGTATTTGAAGGGTTGTAATTTGTTCTTTTATTTCTGATTGGATGCCATTTGGAAGAAGTTCTTCAAAAAGACCTGGACTTCCGACATAATACATTGCGTTATTTACTTTGGCTTTGACCCCTTTACCTGTAATGGATTGGAATTCTTCAACCGATACATCATTAAAATTCAATCCATCTTCTTCTGCTTTTCTTATAATGGCGGAAGCAAGTGGATGTTGTGAGCCTTTTTCAATGGCTGCTGTAATGGTCATTAGTTCATTTTCATTGCCATTATAAGTGACTACATCGGTGACGGAAGGAATACCTTTTGTTAATGTTCCTGTTTTATCAAAAGCAATCACTTTTAAGTTTCCTGCTTCCTCTAAATAAATACCACCTTTAATTAACACACCGTTTTTCGCTGCATTTCCAATGGCAGTTACAATCGAAACAGGCGTGGAAATAACCAACGCACACGGACAACCAACCACTAATACAGCTAGACCTCGATAAATCCATTCGCTCCAATCAGCACCCATAAATAATGGAGGAATAACGGCTAGTAAAAGAGCAAAAATGATAATGGCTGGTGTATAGTATTTGGCAAAACGATCTACAAACGCTTGAGAAGGTGCTCGTTCTGCTTGAGCTTCTTCCACTAAATGGATGATTTTCGAAAGAGTTGTATCTTCCACTCGTTTTGTCACTTTTACTTCCAATAACCCTTCTTCATTCAATGTTCCTGCAAAGACTTCATCACCGACTGTTTTGGTTACTGGAACACTTTCTCCCGTAATGGCAGCCTGATTTAGCGTAGATGTACCCTTGATGACGATTCCATCCATCGCTAATTTCTGACCAGGCTTTACGATCATAATATCTCCGACTTGAATATCGTCAACAGGGACCATCATTTCTTCATTTCCGCGACGAATTAATGCTTCTTTTGGAGCAATATCCATCAACGATTCAATGGATTGACGAGCTTTATCCATGGAATAACGCTCTAAGGCTTCGCTAATGGCGAATAGAATAACAACCGTTGCACCTTCTCCCCATTCACCAATCGCTGCAGCTCCTAAAATCGCCACTGTCATCAGCGTATTCATATCAAAATTCAATCGAACTAGGTTTTTGAAACCTTTTATAAATAACGAATATCCACCGATTAAAATTGCTGCAGCATATCCAATTGTCGCAAAGATATGCTCTTCTCCGTATTGCTTCCCTAAAAACCAACTGATCACAAGCAAAACGGCGGAAATATACACTTTAATGTTCTCTTTTTGCTTCCAAAAAGGTTCACGCTTGACTGCTTTTTCTTTATCTTCCCGAACCTTTAAGTTTTCAAAAGCTCCTGCTTTTTCTAATTCTTCGATGGTTGTTGTACCCCAAACGGTAATTTTAGATGCTCCAAAGTTTACTTTAGCATCTTGAACACCTGGCAATGATTTTACATTATTTTCAAACTTTGCCGCACAGTTTGCACAAGTAAATCCTTGAACACGGTAGGTTTTCGCTTCTGATTTAGATAATTTTGCTTGTTGTTCAGACACGGACTTTCACCTCTTTATCATGTGCTAACGCAATCATGATTAACTGCTTAATATGGTCATCATCCAGCGAATAAAATGCTAGCTTTCCTTCTTTTCGATACTTTACAATCCCTTGTTTATAAAGAGTCCGTAAATGATGGGAAGTGGTTGCAACAGAAGCCCCAATGATATTGGCAATATCACATACACATAACTCTTCATCTTGGCAAAGTGAATAGGCAATTTTTGCCCTATTTTCATCTGCCAGTGCTTTAAACAACAGGACAACACTGGATATATCTTCTTTTTGCAATTCCCCTTGTATTCGATTGACTTTTTCTTCGTCATAACAATAAATTTCACATGTATCTTTCTTACTCATTCATTATCCCCCTTTCATATTCAAATTTCCGTTTGAATATATTATACCTCATTTCTTTTATTATTCAAACATTTATTTGAATGAAAAACAAAAAAGAATTGGATGTAAAAAATCAACCTAATATTTACCAGGCATTTCATTTAATTAGCTACATCAAAAAATTCTATTAGCTAAAAACAATAAACCTCATTATCCGCAAAAAGATAATGAGGTTTACTATTTCTTAACCAAAGAATGTTTGGAACAATAAATATGCGTTTAAGCTGATAATCACCATCGCTACCATCCAAGCAAGAACTTTCAACCATAATGGATTTGCGAACTCGCCCATTTTCTTTTTATCGCTAGTGAATTGAACGAGAGGCACTACCGCGAAAGAGAGCTGTAAAGAAAGAATAACTTGGCTCAAAATAAGTAATTGAGCCGTTCCGCTTTCGCCATAAAGAGCAGTTACAACAACGGCTGGGACAATGGCAATCAATCGAGTGATCAGCCTTCTTAACCAAGCAGGAAGGCGAATGTTTAGAAAACCTTCCATCACAATTTGACCAGCTAAGGTTCCTGTTAATGTGGAGTTTTGACCAGAAGCCAACAAAGCAACTCCAAATAAAATACTTCCAAGTGTTGTTCCAAGCAGTGGAGCAAGCAAGTGATAAGCATCTTCAATCTCCGCAACATCTTTCATTCCTGCTTTATGGAATGTAGCAGCAGAAACAATAAGGATAGATGCATTAATAAATAAAGCGAAAAAGAGTGCAATGGTTGAATCCCAAGTGGCATATTTGATCGCTTGTCGTTTACCCGAGCTGGTTTGTTCGTATTGACGTGTCTGCACAATGGAAGAATGCAGATAAAGATTATGAGGCATTACGGTTGCACCTAAAATACCGATTGCAATATAGAGCATGGATGGATTGTTAATAATCTCTGGGCTTGGAACAAATCCCTTCAATATGCCACCTACATCTGGCTTAGAAAGAAAGATTTCAGTCACAAAGCAAGCACCAATGGTTAGAATTAAAACAATTACCAACGTTTCAATATAACGAAACCCTTTATTCTGTAATAGCAATACGACCAGTACATCCAGAGCTGTAATAATCACTCCATATATTAACGGAATGCCAAACAACAATTTCAAAGCGATTGCCGAACCGATCACTTCGGCTAGATCACAAGCTGCGATTGCCAACTCGCATAAAACCCATAAGATCATTGCTACAGGCTTGCTGTAATGGTCGCGACAAGCTTGGCTAAATCCCTTCCCGTTACAATTCCCAACTTGCCAGCCAATGCTTGAAGCAATATTGCCATTAAATTGGAAAGCAAAATAACGGAAAGCAACGTGTATCCGAACTGGGAACCTCCTGCGATATCAGTCGCCCAGTTTCCCGGGTCCATATACCCCACGGCAACTAAGTATCCTGGTCCAGCAAACGCAAGAAACTTTTTCATCCAAGAACCCGTTTTTGGTATACGCAAACTTCTATATACTTCGGGCAATGTTGGTTGTGTCCGTTTCTTTCTCCAACCTTCCTCAACGACTAACGGCAGTTTTTTTATATTTTCACTCATGATGATCACCTCATGATTGGTTTTCGCTAAATATTTTGCATTAAGGAAACTTTTGGGGTAAAAAAATTTGCTCCTACAACTTAGAATTAGATATATGTAAGAGCAAAGAAAATGTTGCCTAAATAAATTGTACATCAGAAACTTTTTTAGTCAATGGAAACTTTTATCGTTTGTTAGTTTAAGATCGCTAAAATATTGAACAAGGTACTGACCTTGTTCAAACCATTTAATGATATTTGAAGCTTATGTTTGAATGAATACTCTCCCACTTACGCTAAGCTTAGAAGGGCTATAAAAAGTTCTAACCACAACATTGCAAGCACCTTCAATGGTTTAAAATATCATTTATCAAATACTCTGCATCGGCACCCACTCCTCCAATAAGAGCAGATCCCCTTCGATACTGCCACGGCAATCCCAAGAAGTACAATCCTTTCACAGAAGTTACCCCTCTTTGGTGAATGGGCTTTCCTCTATGGTCTAAAACATTCGGAATTTGAATCCAACTGTAATCAGAATAAAATCCAGTTGCCCAAATGACATTTTGAACTTGAATTTGACTGTTATCTGCAAAAGAAATAACATCTCCTAAAATACTTTCTGTTCTGGGTTTAATTTTAATTTTGCCTTCTTGTATTAAATGTTTCAGTTCTTTACCGAAAATAGGGTCACTTTGCTTACTGATAAACTGACCTAACGAGCTGTTGATATGGACATTTAATAAACCTAATTTTTTAAACCACCAGAAAATACTTTTACCCATTATTTCAAGTGGAAAGAACTTCATTTTATGACCTACAGATAAATAAACTTCTCTGTCTTCGGACAATTCAACAGCAATTTGTGCCCCTGAATTTCCCGCACCGACTACCAAAACAGAGCCTTCTTGTAATTGAGATGGATTCAAATAACGGGATGTATGCACTTGATACACTTTATCGGATAAGCTTTCTGCAAATGGTGGAATGTATGGCTTTTGGAAAGGACCCGTTGCTACAACCACTTTCTCTGCCACATAATTACCATTATTGGTTGTAACTTTAAAAATCTCATCTTCTTTTTGAAGGGAAATGACTTCTGTGTTCAGATGAATAGGTAATTCAAATTTTTGAGCATAATCCTCTAAATAATCGGCAATTTCATCCTTGGTTGGATATCCGTTCGGGTCACCCTTTAAAGCCATTCCTGGCAAAGAACTGAACCAGCGAGGAGTAAAAAGAACTAAGGAATCATATCGGTTTCTCCAAACATCTCCGATTCGATTTTCCTTGCCAACAATGGCAAACAATATATTATTTTGTTTCAGATAATATCCCATCGCTAGTCCTGCCTGACTAGCACCGATAACCAGAACATCAACGATGTGTTGCATTTTATCACCTCTCTTCTGAAAAGGATTAAACTTTCATTTCCCCGTGATGGATTTGAGAGGTTTCAATTTGAATGGTTGCATGCTGAATTTTAAAGTGGTCCTCAATAAAATGGATCGCTTCTTGTAAAACCTTTTGGCTGTCTTGATGATCTTCAATCAAAATATGGCAACTTAATGAGTCTAACCCTGAAGTAATTGTCCAAATATGAAGGTCGTGAACGTTAATCACTCCTTCAATACTTTCTAAGGCTTTTTTCACTTCATTTTGGTCAATGGTAATTGGCGTTCCTTCCATCAAAATGTGAACCGTATGTTTAATCACTCCCCAAGCGCCTTTCAAGATTAATAAGGCAACCAAAATGGAAATAATGGGGTCAGCGACATACCAACTAAAGAGCCACATGACAAGCCCAGCGATGATAGCACCTACGGAACCCAAAGCGTCACCGATCACATGAAGATAGGCACTACGCAGATTGACATTATTTTTTACATCCCCTTTTTTCATTAACGCCCAGGCACTTAAAAGATTGGCAAAAAGTCCAATGGACGCAATCAGCATCATAGAGCCGCTAGCCACGGTTGGAGGATTGTAAAAACGTTCAATTGCTTCCCAAATAATAAATCCAGCGATAACAAACAAGGTAACTCCATTAAACAAAGCGGCTAAGATTTCAAAACGATAAAAGCCATACGTTTTATTGGGGGAAGCTGGTTTGGTGGCAAACCAAATTGCCACTAAGCTAAGAACAAGTGAACTAGCATCACTAAGCATATGACCAGAGTCAGAAAGAAGGGCTAGGCTGTTTGTGATTAAACCTCCGAAAAACTCTAACAACATAATTCCAGCGGTAATGAGAAGGGCAATTGTAAGCCCTTTTTTATTTCCTTCTCTACTGTGATCATGGTGATGTCCGTGGTGATGGTGATGACCATGGTGGTCGTGAGAATGATGGTGGTGATGATGATGCATGATAAAATACCTCCTTAATGATGTTCAGAATGGTCAATGGCTTGTTTTAATAATGAAATAACATGTTCGTCATCGCAGGAGTAAAACAGTGTTTTTCCTTCACGGCGATACTTAACCAGTCTCAGATTTCGTAACATACTAAGTTGATGGGAAACGGCTGATTGAGACATTTCCAACACTTCTGCAATGTGATTGACATTGCACTCTTCTTGCGATAACAAATAAAGAATTTTGATTCGTGTTGGATCGGCTAATACCTTAAATATTCGCGATACATTTTCAATGGTTTCAGATTTTAAGAAAGAATGGTCTTCCATCTTCATGATGATTCCCCTCACTTTATTTATTATATATGAGCATATGTTCATATGTATGTATCATATTTTATATTCATTTTTTTGTCAAGTTTAGGAAATGTTTTTTCATGAAAATGGGTTATTTAGCTCATAATGAATGGAAGGAGGATGATGACAACCGTTCAGGTGGAAAAATCGGACTTGCAACATGGCGATTTAAGGGTATAAAAAGGACAGCAGTGAGCTGTCCTTTCGAATATCAGCACATCTTTTGTAAATTCTTCTTCAAGTTCCCGTATGACGTTATCCTCAAGTTTTTTACAGAAAAAACAAGTAAAATGAAACCAATATAAAACCGATTATAGCCATGATAACACAGTATATTTTGGTAGATGCGCGTAAAGCTGTTCCAAAAATTTCTTTTCCCGTCACGGAAAGCATTACCCCCATCGCCAATGCGATAATCATTGCTACTAACCAAGGAACCCCCATTCCGTAATTGCTTCCGATGAATGCTCCAACTCCTATGGGGGCGGAGGCTATGGTTGCCCCAAGTATGATGCTGAGAATTCCAAACCCAGCCATCAGCAAGGGAGTAAAAACAGCAATACCTTCTGGAATATTGTGAAGCATAATCGCAGTCATCATTGGTTTAGTCAATGAATCGTGAGTATTGGCTCCAAGTGCGATGCCTGTTGGAAAATTGTGTAGGGCAATACTGAATGTTAAAAATAGACCAGAATGTACAAATAAGTCTTTTTTAGCGTCATTGGTAATAATGATCACATGATGGGAAACCTTTTCTAGATGCTTATAAATAAAATAACCAAAAATCAATCCGACAATAGCAATAAACCAACCTCCAATTTCTATGCTTTCAGGCAAAATTTCCATCGTGACCAGTCCAAATATCATACCACTACATACTGAAAAAATGGTTGGCGTTCCTTTTTGCCAGCCTTTAAACAACCAAGCAATCACTCCGCCAGATAACATTCCAATAGCAGAAGCAGAAAACCCTAAAAGCCAAAGTGAGTTCATCCATCATCCCCCTTGTACTAAGTTGTCTTTACTTTTATATCTGCCAAACTTATAAAATATGCCTTAAGAAAACAAAAAATCCTCCACCGTGGGAGGATTGTAAAGCCTTCGTTTTCGGAAAAGTGAGGTTTGTTTATTATAAAGGCATTGGAGTTTTAGTTGGTTTTGCGTAACCTTCTTTGTACTTTTCATCAATGTAATGGCGAATTTCCTTTATAGACTTACCTTCTTGTTTCATTTTAATGGATTCCGCTGCGATTTGTAAGCAAACACCACAACGAGTACCGTGGTCATCCCAGACAACAGAACCATCTTTATTGATTTTTTTGACAAAGCAATTCATACTACTTTTATGTCCCGCACTCTCGGCACAACCGCAATAACAAGGAATCCATTGTAACAACTCTATTGATTTGCCAGCAGCTTGATATACCAAGCGGACCTCTTCACTTTGACCTTTCAAAAAGGTCGGTAAAACGTCAGCAGAAGCAGTTTTTTCTTGCAAATCCCCATTGGAAGAATGCTCTTGATGTGATTGTTCTTTATTGGAACTGCAAGCCGAAATGATCAAAGTGAGCAGAAGTAAAACAATCATTCCCTTATATTTCATCCTTGTCACCTCTTATAACATTAGACATGACTAATATATCATAAGGGGTGGACATATTCAGCGTAATAATAAATTGTTCAAAATATTGTCAATTTATAAAGCTAAATCAACATATTATATTAGTCAACTATAATATGATCAGTTATAATAGGTACCGTCAAGAATTTTGTGTAATGCAAGATAGATAGGGTATCTCTGAAATGGATTTGGAATGGATAGGGGACTAGTTTCCTCCACACGAGGGACTGAATATTCAGTCTATTGCGCAGAAAGGGAGAATCCCCTTATCGTATTGGTTTGATATTTACATTATTTGGTTAATTGTAACGTTCTTCAAACATTCGCTCGAGGGCTTCCTGTGCTTCGGCAAATCCTCTTAACTTTCGCCCTGCCCATTTCTCATTAAAATCTTGGATGGTCAAATACACGACTTTTTCCGCGGCTTCTAAACTGCTCAAACTGTTCATCGGCTTTAGACGTTTCCGAATCTCTTTGATCGTTCGTTCAATGGCATTGGTTGTATAAATCACACTTCGAATACTGCTCGGATAGTCCATAAAGGTGAGAAGGACATCCAACTCATTTGCCCACGATTGGACTTCCCTTGGGTATTTGTGAGACCATTTGGATTGAAACTGTTGAAACATCTCCAATGCGATTTCTTTATTCGGAGAACGATAAATGAGTTTCAGGTCCTCCGCCATTTCGAATTGATCTTTTTTCCGAACACAACGGAGATAGCAGCCGTTTCTCCTATTCGGTGTTCGAGCCTGTTCGATTTCGAGGAAATGTTTGATTTCTTCCCGCATAATCAGCTCTAATTTTTCTTTCACAAATTGACGAATAACACTTTCCAGTTGATTTGCCCAGTCGACATTCGGTATACTTCTTTTAGACATAGGTAGGGTTCTCCTTTCTCTAAGATTTTTGGTCCAATCAGAGAATACCCTACCTTTTTTCTTTTGTTCTAGCAAAATGTTTTACACAAACTTTTATACATCACCAATCGGTCAGGGTGACTTTTTGGTAATACTGCTTGCTGATATAACTTGTGTTTAAGCATTGAATGGATTGGCAATTTGCGAATTTTTTCTATGTTTATCAAACTTCCTTCATTTTCCCGGGCTTTTTTGATTATGTCAAAAGGAATATCCGGATGGACAAAATAATTTTCAATCTCAGCTTGAGTAACTCCCAGCTTTCGGGCTATCGTGACAACCTTTACTCCGCTATTAACCATTTGATCAATCAACATATGTTTGTCCAACCACTTTGTTGTTTGATGATGGAACATCCTCCGTAGCAACTTAATTCTTTGTTCTGTTTCATTCGAATATCGCTGAATAACGCAAAATATTTTTGGGCACCTTTTATGCATTTCATTCATTTTTTTATATGCTAAGTATTCTGGGTACCCCGCAACTAACCAATATTTATCTTCCGTTCGATCCTTTTCAACAATAACATGGCTGCTTAACTGATCCCCTCCCTCTAATATTTTGACCATTTTCTCTACTGCTCTTTTTGAAACATTTTCAACGTATATGGGGACAATTTTATCTAATTCAATGGATTCCATCCAAATCCCATCAAGCTTCATTCGTACCCCTCCCCATCATATTTTGTAAAACTATATGAGAAGGGAAATTTGTCTAATAACAATAAACCAGCATTAGGAATCCAATATCCTAATGCTGGTTTGTAAAAAGAGATCGTGTCATATATGCTTGTTTCGGATGGTTTATTTGCTCTGGATATAGCGGTTCTAATTTCCCTTCCTTAAGCAATCGTGAAATGTACTTTTTGCGAAGAGGATCCATCTGCCTATTCAGTAATTGACTTAATTCTTTGAGCGTTAACGGCTTAATTGCACAAAGATTTAAAATGATCTCATCCATTTCGGAAGGATTTAATCTCTTTTTCTTCCTTGCTAATTCAGAAATATCCAATAGCACTTTTTCATGATCTTTTGTTTGTTCGTTTTCGTTAGGTCCGGAGTTAGCAGCGTTAGGTCCGGAGTTATTAACATTAGGTCCGGAGCTTATCCGATTATATCTGGAGTTCCCTATAGACTTTTGATGAAACATTTCCGTTAGCGTATATTTTGTACCTCTTCCTTGTCCATTTGGTTCTAAATATCCTTTTTCCACCAGTCCGGATAATAATTTGCTTATTTCATCACTCTTTTTATCTGTCAGGCTTTGCAATCTCGTATTGGTCACATAATTTTCTTGATGTGCCGTCACTAAAATTAATACTTCATCATTGGTTAAAAACTTATAATGTTTCCCAAGAACTGCTTTTAGAAAATCGACGCTTTCCTGCGGTAATAATGAAGTTGTTCGCAACGTAAGAATCGTGCGATCCGGCTGAAATTCTTCAATTAATTCTGGGGCAGTCCAATGTTGTTCTTTCCACGCCAAATGAATATTCTCAATCCCCGACCCTGCCCGTTCACCAAGTCCGATTAACATAAACATTTTAAAAATCGTTGGATTTCTCGGATCACTTATTCCACCTTTCAGTGCTTGTTGCAAAGGAATCCGAAGAACACCCGGGTTGGAAAATCGAAATAACATCTTTTCCTTTTCGATAACAATTCCGCGTTGCCCGTAGTAATCGGCATGAGCCAACGTATTGACTAAAGCCTCACGAAGAGCAGCGTGCACCCTTGTATCATCCTTGCGAAAAAGCCCCTCCATTTGAAAAGGAATGTTTAAATCATCCGTTAGTCTACGGATGACTTTAAAATAAAAATCATACAAATTCCCCGACCAAGTGCCGTCGGAAGAAATAATCCGATCTGTCCATCTCTCCCCCGGCACATCCGAACTCTTTTCCCGATATTCTAAGAAATACTGCGGTAAATACTCTGTAATGCTGCGCTCTTCCCCAAACATGAGCAACCCGGCTAATGTTAGCCCTTCCTCGTTGGTTTCGCGTAGCCTTCCCAAAGCTCCAATTTTATATAAAAATTCCTTCAGTTCTAAACCATTCCAAGGATGATCTGGTTTCAAAGAAGAAAAGCGATTTCGATAACTTCTCACCGATTCCATATTCAAATCATTTAAACCGTAATTGGGAAGAACTTTGCTGTCTTGAGGAATTGGAGATTGGTCCGCTATCATTCGCTGTACTTCTTCTTTTGTACATTTATAGTCTCCTTCATAATTGCGGCGATATGTACCTGTAAAAGGATTATGACCAATATAAATTGGCTTGTCCTCACGTGAAGCTCTTGGAACATAAATTTTCACGATTTCTTTTCCGTCAACTTCAACAATTTCTACATTTCGATCCACTAAGATATTTTTACTAATCCTTTGTGGATTATTAATTCCATCCCAAAAGTCTTTGACTAACTTTTTTGCATCAACATCGACTGGGAAAAACTCTTGTCCTTTTTGCTCGACCCCAAGCAAAATAATACCGCCATTTGTATTCGCAAAAGCAGAATACGTTTCCCAAACATCTTTCGGTAACCCGCCTTTGGCTGCTTTACATTCCAATTCGGCATTTTCTCCATCGTCTATAATACGCAACAAATCCTTCGCGTCCATTCCGCCATATATCCCCTTTAAATTTCTAATATTTACTACAAATTATTTGACAACGAAAAGAAACAATCCTTTTAACATTCAACAAATTATACAATTTTCCATTTGTCAAAGAAATTTATGATTCACCAGGACAAAATGTATTACAAACGTTATTTTAGCATGATCACTAAACATTATCGAACCATACAGCAACCATGAATCAAATGAGCAATAATTAAAAATTGCAACATCAAACAAATAAAAAAATCACTTTCGTATACAAGTGATTCCACATTTACATATTTAAAGCTCCTTTGCGAAACGAAGCCCATCCTTCGTTCATGATTTTCGTCTCCAGCTGCGGCCAAAAATAAAGCATTTCCTCGCGCATCATCGTTAAAATGTCGCGTTGCCAATCCTCCAGTTCGCGGCTGTATTCTTCAATGAACAATAGCACATCTTTTTCCGGTTGCGGCGGAAACTTGCGCCGTTTTTTTCGCGGCGGCGTTTTCAGTTTGTCTCGCTCGTCAAGCGACCATAAATCGTCGTACGGCGTCGATGTTTTCGGAGGCTCCTCCTCTTCGTACACTTCCGTATCTTCCCACGTCCATGACAGCTTTGGCCGCAGGAGCGAGGGATCGATATGCTCCTGAATGGCCAAGACGGCATCCAAAAATTTTTCCACTTCCAATTTTCCGTATTGATGTTCATAATGCTTGATCCGCTCCGCTGTCGCCGCCATGCTTTCCACCATATCGCGCTTCGTGTTGCTGAAGCGGACGTTGTTTTTGAAAAAGTCGCTGTGGGCCAACACATGGGCGACGATCAGCTTATTTTGGATGAGCGTATTCGTATCGAGCAAAAACGCGTAGCAAGGGTCCGAATTGATGACGAGCTCGTAAATTTTGCTTAACCCTAAATCATAATGAAGCTTCATTTTGTAAAACTGTTTCCCAAAGCTCCAGTGGGAAAATCGCGTCGGCATCCCATAGGCACCAAACGTATAAAGAATGTCCGCCGGGCAAATCTCATAGCGCATCGGGTAAAAATCAAGCCCAAATCCTTCTGCGATTTCCGTAATCTCCGCAATCGCCCGTTCCAACTCTTTCAGCTCGTCCTGCCGCATCCATCTCCCCCTTTTTCCTCTTATCACAATGTATGAGGGAAACGGCGTTTTGATACGTTCCATCGTTTGGCATGAACGCGCAGCGCCCCATTTTCATTTGTGGACCGTTGGCTTATAATGGTCATATACAAGAAATCGCGGCAAAGCGTGGTGGTCATTTGCAGCACTATTTGCATTATCTTATCGAACACTTCGGCTACATCGGCATTATGGTTGCGCTGATGCTCGGCATTGTTGGGCTGCCGATCCCCGACGAGCTGCTGTTGACATATGCCGGTTACCGCGTTTCAACGGGGGCGTTTTCGTATCCGCTCGCTTTTCTTTCCTGCTGGCTTGGAGCCATCATTGGCATCTCGCTCAGCTATATGCTCGGGATTACGCTCGGGCTGCCGTTTTTGCATAAATTCGGTCCCAAGCTCCATCTTACAGAAAAACGGCTCGAGCAAACGAAAGCGCTTTTTTCGAAGCTCGGCCCAGCGGTATTGTTCATTTGCTATTTCATCCCCGGCGTTCGGCATCTCGCCGCCTTTTGGGCCGGCATGAACGCCTACCGTTGGAGAAAGTTTGCCTTGTTCGCCTACAGCGGGGCGATGGTGTGGGTCGCTGTCTTTTTGACGATCGGCGCCTATTTTGAAAGCCGCTGGATGGCCGTCAAGCAGTACATCCATGCCTACCGTCCATTCTTATTTCCAGTCTTTTTGGTCGCTCTTGGTTTCGCCATCTTCTATTGGTACATCCAGCAAAAGCGAAAAACACCGGGGTAATCTCCGGTGTTTTTCATTCTCTATGCGCGCTATACGTTCTCGCGCGGGCCGCGATGGTACGTTTCTGTCAGCAATCCCATAAACAGGCCGAATCCGAACATAAACATCGAGGCCCCGATAATGCCGAGACTGATGATCGTCAAGAAATAGTCTTTGTTGTAAGCGCTTGCGATAAAACTAAGCAAAAACAGTACGACTCCGACAATCAATCCCACTGACGCCATCCATTTGCACATGTTGATCATTTCTTGCCCTTCGTGCCGTTTGTTCATTCTCATCATCCCCTTATTTTGAGGATACTACCCTTGTCACAAAATTGCAACATTTATTTTTCCTTTTTCGTTTTCATTTCGGTTATAATTTATATTTTGCCTTCTGTCGCAACATTTACAGGGCAACAAAACGCCCCACCGTCATACACTAACAATGACTCCTTCTTGATAAAGGAGGCATGCCGCTTGAACACCGTCGACTATGATAAGGCGCTCTATTACACGCATCGCTCCGAATGGGACAATTTGCTCATTTTAATGGTGCGTACGCCTGATGATATTCTGTCAAAAAAAATTGAAAAGTTTCTCCACGCTTATAATTTTGAACATGACTACTCCGTCATCCAGGAGCGGTTGCACGCCTTGCTTCGCTATATTGACCATGCGCTTGAAGTGAGCGAACAAAAAATGGGAGTCGAGCAGTACGCACAGTTTTACTCGTAAAACGAACGGGGAATTGGCCGATGCCAATTCCCCGCAGATTGTGCTGATCATTGCGCATAAGAAGGAGAAACGGTGCTGAGCACATCCTTTACGCGCTGCATGACGGCTTCTGTTAAGCGGGCTAGTCTTTCTTCGCTGTCCTCCAGCGACGTCCCTTTGACGCCGAAGTACGCCTTCATTTTCGGCTCCGTCCCTGATGGACGCAGACAAAACCACGAGCCATCCTCCAAGATATACTTGAGCACATTGGATGTCGGCAAATCAATGGCCGTTTTTTCGCCGGTCAACGTGTTCGTCCGCTCTTTCGTTTTGTAATCCTCAATCACCGTCACCTTTTTCCCCGCGGCCTCCACCGGCGGCTGTTGGCGGAACGACGCTAAAATCGCGGCAATCGCCTCTGCTCCTTCTTTGCCTTTCAGCGTGAGCGATCGTTGCCCCTCGCGATAATAGCCGTACTGGTCAAACAATTGCAAGAGCGCCTCATACAACGATAGCCCTTGCTTTTTATAAAACGCGCACACTTCCGCCGCGAGGACAGCCGCCTGCACGGCATCTTTGTCGCGGACAAAATCGCCGATCAGATACCCATAGCTTTCCTCATATCCGAACTGGAACGCATATTGCCCTGTTTGTTCGTATTCCTTCATTTTTTCGCCGATGAATTTGAAACCGGTCAACGTATCGACCGTCTCAAGACCAAACGATTGGGCGATCGCCCGACCAAATTCAGACGTCACGATCGTTTTTAAGACAACACCATTTTCCGGCAGAGTGCCTTGAGCTTTTCGTTGCGACAGCAAATAGTGGAGCAACAAGCCGCCGGTTTGATTGCCGGTCAGCACGACATAGTTTCCCTTGTCATTTGTAACCGCCACGCCCATCCGGTCGGCATCCGGGTCGGTGGCGATCAACAGATCGGCGTTCATTTGCTTGCCCAACTCCATCGCCATAGCGAAGGCCGCGTGTTCTTCCGGATTGGGCGAGGCGACCGTCGAGAAATTCGGATCCGGCAGCTCCTGCTCTTTGACGACAAAGACGTTTTGGTAGCCGAGCTCAGCGAGCGCGCGGCGCACCGGTTTGTTTGACGTGCCGTGAAGCGGCGTAAACACGATATTGATCGCCGCTTCCCGAGCGAGCTCCGGATGGATGGAAATCGTTTTGACCGCATGGATATAAGCATCATCGACTTCGCTTCCGATGATGCGAATAAGGCCTTTTTCTCTTAACGTTTCCTCATCTTCCACATGAATGGCGAGCTCATTTTCGACTTCATTGACATAGCGGATCACTTGGTCGGCGACAGCAGGCGGCAGCTGTCCCCCGTCCTCTCCATACACTTTATAGCCGTTATATTCGGGCGGATTATGGCTAGCGGTGATGACAATGCCGGCAAACGCCCGCAAATAGCGAACAGCAAACGACAGTTCCGGCGTTGGACGCAATTCATCAAACACGTATGTTTGAATGCCGTTCGTAGCCAACGTTTTCGCCGCCTCCATCGCAAATTCCGGCGACTTATGCCGGGAGTCATAGGCAATGACGACCCCGCGTTGCTTCGCCTCATCCCCAAACGATTGTATGTATCGCGCCAATCCTTCCGACGCTTTTCGCACCGTATACATGTTCATTCGGTTCGTCCCCGGGCCAATCTCGCCGCGCATGCCGCCGGTGCCGAATTCGAGATTTTTGTAAAAGCAATCCTCCAGCCATCGTTCATCATTGCGGCGTTGTTCCAACAACCGCTTCAATTCCGGATCGAGCTGCGGCTCACGCAGCCATTGTTCGTATTTTTGTCTCCACTCCATCGCTGTTCCCCCTTGATTTTCATTTTCCCTGTTTATGTATTCGCTCCCATCATACAATATACCTGCCAAAAGAAAAAGGATGCCCTGGAAAAAATGTGGGCATCCTTTTTTCCCCCATTACCCTTGCGGCTGCGACGGCTCCGAAATGTTCGTCAACGCCTGTTCAGCCGCTTCGTTTGATGCGCTGTTCGTCGCAATATCGCCTAGCGCAACAATGCCTTGAAGCTGGTTGTTTTCCACGATCGGCAAACGGCGAACTTGATGTTGGGCCATGACATTCGCGGCTTCCTGTACGCTCATATTCGGCGTACCGGTGACGACTTGGTTCGTCATGACCTCCGCTACTTTGACGGTCGACGGGTCTTTTCCTTGGGACGAAACACGCAACGTAATATCGCGGTCCGTAATCATCCCTTTGACTTGCCCGTTTTCCACAACCGGAAGCGCCCCAATATTTTTTTGGCTCATGATTTGCGCTGCTTCTTGCACCGTTTGGTTCGGCGAAATCGTTGCGACGTTTTTCGTCATAATGTCCTGCACTTTGTTTCCGCTGTTGTTCGTCAATGTGATCCTCCCCTTTCACCGATTAGTATGGCTCGTTTGTCGAGCGATATAGATAGAAAATGTTGTTTTCTTTCCTGCCCTTTGCCGGTTATGAATGGACGTGCCGTTTTCCATCCCTTATAATGGAGCTAACGGAGGCAAGATCGGGAACATGATGGGAAGAAGGAGAGAACATGGAACGAGAAAAACGTGCGGAGAACTTGCTTTTGGCCGCATGGGCGACCGCGCTCATCGCCACGCTCGGAAGCCTTTATTTTTCGGAGGTGCTTGGGTACATTCCGTGCGACCTGTGCTGGTTTCAACGCATTTTTATGTACCCGCAAGTCGTGATTTTAGGAATCGCCATTGTGCGCAAAGACGCTGCGGCAGCTCGCTATAGCTTCACACTGTCATTGATTGGCGGGGGTATTTCTCTGTATCATTATGGATTGCAAAAAATTCCGCTGCTTCAAGAATACGCCATCAGCTGCGGCCGCATTCCGTGCACAGGGCAATATATAAACTGGCTTGGATTTATCACCATTCCATTTTTGGCGTTCACTGCCTTTATGATCATTATGTTGTTAAGTTGGACCGTCATGCGCCAGCAAAGAAAGGAGAGCGAACGTTGAAAAAACTGCTCGCATTTGGCGGCATCATTGTCGTCCTGTTCGCTGCGATCGCGTTTATTACGATGTACGAACAAAAAGAAGCCGCAAGCAACAATCCTTACCATAAAAGTGAGCTCAACCCAGCCACCATCGCCCAACTTGACGACCCGAACTACCGCAACATTATTTTGCCCGCGGAGTTGAAACAGCAGCTGGCTGACGGCAAGACGCTCACCGTTTACTTTTACAGCCCGACATGCCCTCACTGCCAGCGGACAACGCCGATCGTCGTGCCGCTCGCAAAGGAGCTTGGCATCGATTTAAAGCTGTTCAACTTGCTTGAATTCGAAGACGGATGGGATGCGTACCATATTGAAGCCACCCCGACGATCGTCCATTACGAAAACGGCAAAGAAATCAAACGCATCGAAGGGTATCATGACGAACAAACGTTCCGAAACTGGTTTTCCTCATTGCACAGTGACAAGTGAAGATGGGTGAATCCGACCTACACAAGTCAAACATGCCGATGCGGGCATCGAGAGAAAGCGAACCGAAACGGCATCCGCTTCCGATGCCAAAAGTGCGGATACACCCTCCACGCCGACTTGAATGGCGCGATCAACATCGCCAAAGCGATTTCGGGCTTCGCCGCCTAACCTAGCGCACCGGTCGCAGGTGCGCCGCCCATTGGGGTACATCCTAACCCGATGGGACGGGGTGATGACACACCCCCGAACTTGGGCGTTGTCCGAACCAGAAATGGATGAGGGTGTTAACGACCCAAGAATCCCACACCTTTAGGCGTGCGGATTGTCAAATCACCCATTGGCTCGCCGGAGGCGCATACACGCTGCACGGCCAAAGCCGCCTGCAAGTGAACTGCTTGGCATGAAAAGGAAAGGCAATGCCATGGCGGGCCAAAATCTTTTGATTGCGAACAAACAGCCATTCATACTGTTCCAAATCCCCATGCTCTCCGATATGTTCGATGACGGTAATGAGCGATTGCAACGCTGAAATGATTTGGAAAGCCTCTTTCATCGTTCCATTATATGCCACATGTTCGTGGTCCAGCGAAAGAATGCCCCATTCCTCAAATTGACGGATTTGTTCATCATCGAAGTAATACGGGAACACATCGGTATAAAAGTAGTTGAGCAAATACTGCATGTAATGCTCTTGTTCCGGAGTCGCTGCATACATCATTTTCAACGTCCATACCACCTTTTCTCGCCGCAATGCTTGCGTTTTCCATCACTAAGACGATACTATGAGTGTACCATATCTCGCGCAAGGATAGGGGTAGAAAGTGTTTCCACAGCTAACAAACAATTGGGAGTGTGACAACCTTTGTGGACAAGAAAAGGCGATTGGCTGGAATGCATCATCCCTAGCTGGTGGAGCGGTTTGACGATTGAACAGCTCCTGAAAGACGTATGGGCCGCCTCGAAAAAGCTCGCCCACCGTTGGCGGATGGAACACGGCGTCAAACTGAACGGCCAGGCTGTTCCCTGGAAGACGGTGCTCAACGAACGCGACCGGCTTCAGCTTTACGCATATGAGCCGGAGCCGTCGTTCATCGTTCCAGAATATCGGGAGCTTTCGATTTTATGGGAGGACGACCATCTGCTCGTCTTGAACAAAGAAGCCGGCATCGACATTCATCCGTCCGAACCGGGGCAAACCGGCACGCTCGCCAATGCGGTCGCGTTTTATTTGCAGTCGCAGGCAATTTTAACAAAAGTGCGCCACATTCACCGACTTGACCGCGACACGTCGGGAGCGATTTTATTTGCCAAACACCCGCTTGCCGGTGCGACGCTCGATCGGATGCTCGCCCACCGTGCCATCAAGCGGACGTACGTCGCCCTTGTTCACGGTCGTTTGTCCCCGAAATCAGGAACCATTTTCGCGCCAATCGGCCGCGACCGCCACCATCCAACGCGCCGGCGCGTCTCGAAGACGGGGGCAAAAGCGGTGACACACTATCGCGTCATCAAAACATTCCCGTCAACATCGCTTGTCGAGCTTTCTCTCGAGACTGGACGGACGCACCAAATCCGCGTCCATTTGGCCCATCTCGGCCATCCGCTCGTCGGCGATGTGCTTTATGGCGGCAAACCAGTGTTTCATCGCCATGCGCTTCATGCCGCTAAGCTAACGTTCCGCCACCCGTTTACAAACGAAGAGGTCATTTGTCTCGCGCCAACAAGCGATTTTCCCACCGACCTTTCGCGCATTTACCATTGATCTACCCTGCTGTCCTTCAATGGAGGAGGGGATTTCTCGGCCGAAACGAGAAAAGGCAGACGCCCCCGTCTGCCTTACAAACGCAACTCCTCCTCTTCGGCGCCTGCCGCCTCCTCCTCTTTGCTCGGCTCTTTTTTTGCCACTTCCAGCGATTTCACATGATGGCCATCCATTTCCTTCACCGTAAACAAGTAGCCATCGATTTCTACACTCTCGCCTGGTTTGATATCATAATGCTTCGTTAAAATCCAGCCGCCGATCGTATCGACGTCATCATCGTCAATGTCCAGCCCAAGCAAATCATTCACTTCGCTGATCAACACTTTGCCATCCAAGATCAATCGATCGTCTATTTTTTGAATCAGCGGCGTTTCATCAATATCAAACTCATCTTGGATTTCGCCAACGATTTCTTCCAAAATGTCCTCGACTGTAACCAGTCCAGACGTGCCGCCGTATTCATCGACCAAAATCGCCATATGGATGCGTTCTTTTTGCATTTTGACCAACAAATCGTGAATGGCGATCGATTCAATCACTTGAATGATCGGGCGGATATAGTCTTTCATCTGCTTTTCGTTGGACGGATTGGCAATAAAGTCCGTAAACACCTCTTTCACGTTGATGAGTCCAAGCACATGGTCTTTATCGCCGTCAATGACCGGATAGCGCGTATACTTTTCTTCGCGAATGATGTCCAAGTTTTCCTTGACGCTTTTGTTAATATCGAGCGCCACAATTTCTTTGCGCGGCACCATAATTTCTTTCGCTATGCGGTCGTCAAAACGAAAAATGTTATTGACATAGCGGTACTCTGACTGATTGATCTCCCCGCTTTTGTAGCTTTCTGATAAAATGAGGCGCAACTCCTCCTCAGAGTGGGCGATTTCATGCTCCGCCACCGGCCTGAGGCCAAACAGGCGCGTCACGAGCCGCGCAGAGTTGTTGAGCGTCCAAATGAACGGATACATGATTTTGTAAAACCAGATGAGCGGCTGAGCCGTAAACAGCGTAATCGCTTCCGCCTTATGAATGGCAAACGTCTTCGGCGCTAATTCACCGACGACGACATGCAAAAAGGTGATGAGCGAAAACGAAATGATAAACGCTAAAAAGTGGGAGACGGATTCCGATAAATGGAGGCGTTCAAACAGCGGCAGCAACATCCGCGCCACCGTCGGCTCCCCAAGCCAGCCAAGGCCAAGCGAGGTGAGCGTAATGCCGAGCTGGTTCGCCGATAAATAGCCGTCCAAATTCGAAATCACTTTTTTCGCCGCGACCGCCCGTCGATTCCCTTCATTGACAAGCTGATCGATGCGCGAGCTGCGCACCTTGACGATCGCAAATTCAGAAGCGACAAAAAAGGCGGTGCAAGCGATGAGAAACGCCACCAACAGCAAACTGGCTATATCCAATTCGTCTCCGAGCGCGGATGAAGCGCCCAGGTTACACCTCCTGCACACAAAAGTTTCCATTGCAGCTGATAGACGATGATGCCGCTGGGCCGCCTTAGGCGGCCCAATATGTTACGATTCCTCATTATTGTTCCCTTGGGTGAAAATGAGCACATATTTCAGCAGCTCAAACACGGCAATCAACGTTGCCGCGACGTATGTCAGCGCCGCCGCGCCAAGCACTTTGTTTACGCCGCGCGCTTCATTTGGGGCGATCAACCCTTCAGCCAGCATAAACCGCTTCGCCCGTGCGCTCGCGTTGAACTCCACCGGCAAGGTAATGATTTGGAAGGCCACCGCCAGCGAGAAAAACAAAATGCCGAGTCCAATCAGCGAAAATTGATGGAGCACAAATCCAACGAGCAACAACAACGGCGCAACGCCCGAAGCGAAGTTCACAATCGGAAACATCCGGTGGCGAAGGACGAGCGCAGCGTAGCCTTGCTGGTGTTGAACGGCATGGCCAACCTCGTGGGCGGCAACGGAAATGGAAGCGATTGAACGCCCATAAAAGACCGGCTCCGACAAACGGACCGTGCGGGAAATCGGATCATAATGGTCGGACAATCTCCCTGGCACGACCTCCACCGGCACATGGTGCAGCCCGTGGCGGTCTAAAATCATGCGCGCCACTTCCGCCCCCGTCAACCCCGATGAGGCTGGAACTTCAGACCAGGCATTGAAATTGCTTGATACCTTCCATTGCGCCCAAAGCGATATCAGGAAGGCGATAAAAATGAAAATATCCATCGGATGGAATAGCATCACAGCACCCTCCGTTTTTTCAATGTTCATCAAATGTGTATACTATTATTTATTGTACTTGCTCACCTTTTCATACGTCAAACGGCCCGCTCCGGTTTCAAAAAAAAACAGCGCCTGCATCGAGGCGCTATTTGGCTGATGGGGACATCAAAAATTGAAATTGTCTGGGTCAGGACCGACCCGTTTGTTCAAGTTCAACGCGTCGATCTGTTTCATTTCTTCGTCGGTCAACGAGAAATCAAAAATATCAGCGTTTTCCTTGATCCGCGCCGGCGTCACCGACTTCGGGATCGTCACAACGCCGTGTTGCAAATCCCAGCGCAACACCACCTGCGCCGGCGTTTTCCCGTACTTGCGCCCAATGTCAATGATCGTCGGTTCGCTTAAAATTTCCCCGCGCATGAGCGGCGACCATGCTTCAAGCTGGATGCCGTTTTCCCGGCAAAACGTAAGCAACTCTTTTTGCGTCAGGCGCGGGTGATACTCGACTTGGTTGACCATCGGCTTGATTTCACAATCCGCCAGTACATCTTGCAAATGGTGGATATGGAAATTGCTTACGCCGATCGCGCGCACATAACCGTCTTTATACAACTTTTCCAGCGCCTTGTACGTCTCTTTATACTTCCCTTTCACCGGCCAGTGGACCAAATACAAGTCGACATAATCGAACCCGAGTTTTTTCAAACTTTTGTCAAACGCCTTCAGCGTCGTCTCATACCCTTGATCGGTGTTCCATACTTTCGTTGTCACGAACACTTGTTCGCGAGGAATGCCGGATTCGCGGATCGCTCGACCGACACCTTCTTCGTTTTCATAAAAAGCGGCTGTATCGACATGGCGGTAGCCGATCTCGAGCGCGGTGCGCACCGCGCTTCTTACTTCCTCCCCTTCTTTGACTTTATAAACGCCAAGGCCGACCCAAGGCATTTTCACCCCGTTATGCAAAGTGGCGCAATCTTGCAGGCCGTTCATATCCTCTCCTCCTCGAGCGTCATTATAGTTTCATTATGGGAAAAGAGGGAAAGAAAATCAAAATATATGCTTGCTCTCCTTTCTCACTTCCCCACGTCCCTCTTGTTCTTTCTTTAGGGGAAAATCAACGCAAAAACGAGGGGAAACGTTCCCCTCGCGCTGTCATTGCATTCCTTTTTTCATCCATTCGGCGATTTGCAGCGTGCGGCTCCTTTCCCGACGCAGTCAGAAACATGCGAACGGAAAAGCTGTCAATTGGACTTGCAGATCGGCTCCTGACTCTTATTTGGCCACGCTCATCGAGGCGCGCTCCACTTCAGCTTCGTTCGGATGAAACTCGTTTTCCATTTTCGAAACAACCACTGTCGCTACAGCATTGCCGATAATATTCGTAATCGCCCGCGCTTCCGACATGAAGCGGTCAACCCCAAGCAACAAGGCGATGCCTTCGACCGGGATCATCGGGAACGCCGCCAAAGTCGCTGCCAACGTAATGAATCCCGAACCGGTAACCCCTGCTGCCCCTTTCGAGGTGAGCATTAATACGCCAAGCAACGTCAGCTCTTGCCAAATGGTTAAATCAATGCCGTACGCTTGGGCGATGAAAATGGCTGCCATCGACAGGTAAATCGATGTGCCGTCTAGGTTAAACGAATACCCTGTCGGAACGACAAGACCAACAACCGATTTCGAGCACCCGTATTTTTCCAAACGTTCCATTAGCCGCGGCAGCGCTGATTCAGACGAAGACGTGCCCAAAACAAGCAACAGTTCCTCTTTGATATAAGCGAGAAACTTAAAGATGTTAAACCCATAAAACTTGGCAATCCCGCCAAGCACGACGAAAATGAAGAGCGCCATCGTAATGTAAACAGAACCCATCAATTTACCGAGCGACACGAGCGATCCGAGGCCGAACGTGCCGATCGTGTACGCCATCGCGCCGAACGCGGCGATCGGCGACACCTTCATAACCATGTTGACGACGCCGAAGAAAATTTCTGCCAGCCGTTCAAACAAGGAAATCACTGGTTTTGCTTTTTCCCCAAGCGCGGCAGCCGCTAAACCGAACAACACGGCGAAGAAGAGCACCGGAAGCAGTTGGCCGCTCGCCATCGCGGCAACGACGTTGTCGGGAATGATGCTTAAAATGAAGTCAACAAAACCGTGGCTTGTTTCTTCCGCTTGTTTCGTGTATTGTGAAATGTCGCCGCCTTTTACTGCATCGGTATGAAACCCAACCCCTGGTTTGACAAGGTTGACGACGACAATCCCGATCGCCAACGCAAACGTCGTGACAATTTCAAAATAAATGAGCGCCTTGCCGCCGATGCGGCCGACCTTTTTCAAGTCGCCCATATTGCCGATTCCGATGACGACGGTGAAGAAAATGATCGGGGCGATCACCATTTTAATCAGCTTAATAAATCCGTCTGCCAATACTTTTAACTTCGCTCCGAATTCTGGAAATAGAAATCCGACAATGATCCCTAAAATAATGCCGATGATGACTTGCACCGTCAAGTTTTTCAGTTTTCTCCGCATTTCTCCCACTCCTTTCGATATATTGGCAACGCTTTCAACATTATCATAAAGAAAAATCGTTGAAATCAAAATATTATGGTGATAATGGTCGTTTTGGTCTTTTTGGTCTTGACCTTTTTTGCTGTTCAAAAACAAAAAAGCTTCCGCCCGCGGAAGCCTATTACGATCCTCTAATTTCATTCAAAAGCCCGGAACCAAACTGCCTCGTAAACTCGTCGTACAGCGGGGCGAACTTCTGCTCCCATTTCCGTTTCTCCTCTTCCGACAGCCGGTAAAGGAAGACATCTTCACGCCGCTCGAGCTGCTTGAGCTCCCGTTCGTTTTGCTCTTTCGACTGCTCTAAATTCCAACGCGTCGCTTCAGCCATCGCTTCAGTTATTTTTTGCTGGATGTCTTTCGGCAAACTGTCCCAAAATGACTGATTCATCATGACTGCGTACCCGAGATACCCGTGATTGCTGATTGTAATATACGGTTGAAATTTGTAAAACCCTTTCGAATAAATATTAGAAATCGTATTTTCCTGCCCATCAAACTTATGCTGTTCAAGCTCCTGATAAACGCGGTCAAATGAAACAGCAACCGGTTCACCGCCAAGCAAACGAAACTGCTTTTCAATCACTTCGCTCGGCATAATGCGAAAACGCAAGCCGCGAAAATCGTCAGGGGCGATGAGCGGACGGGTTGTGCTCATCATTTGCTTAAATCCATTGCTCCAAAACGCCAGTCCTTTAATTCCTTTTGCCTCCAGCATCCGAAGCAGCTCGGCGCCCACTTTTCCAGTAAACACGCGGCGCACGTCGTCCTCATCGCGGAACAAAAACGGCAAATCGAGCACTTGCCATTCGGGGACAAGCTCTGTCACCTTTGAAAATGATGGCGCGATCATTTGCACGTCGCCGCGCAACAGCGCATCAAGCTCTTCCCCATCCGAATAAAGCGAGCCGTTCGGGAACACTTCGACTTTGACGCGGCCGTTTGTTTTTTGCTCGACGAGCTCGGCAAACTTTTGCGCCGCCAACCCTTTTGGCGTATTCTCTGCTACGACATGGCTGAAATAAATAATGATTTGCTTTTTCAACCCCTTTTGCTCGTCGTCATAAACAAGTGGTTCACGTCCCAGTTGACGGCTAGCTGCCCAGCCGACCAGACCGAGGCCGACAAACAAAAGGATTGTCCATGCTCTCCACTTTTTCCCCATTGTTCACACCATTCTTCCATCCTATTGCTAAAATTGCACTCCAACGGAATGCTCCCCGCCGACTCGAATCATTGAAGCAAAAAAGCGGCTGGAGCTCACGGATTCGGTTTGAAAGCAGCAATCGCCACGCCTTACGTATGCCCCATCTTCTATGCTGGCGGGCAGAATATTTGTTCCCCACCGCCATTTTACACCTTTCGTTTCTTTCCATTCAAGAAGATTTGGTATAATGAAAAAAAACGTTGATTTATTCCTTTCCCGATTCATATGGCATGTTCAACAGCAATCATGATTGCCAAAAAGGAGTTCCGCCATGAACCGGCTGCCGATTCGCTGGAAAATTACGATTTTGATTTTCGCCATCGTCAGCTTTTCCATGTTGCTGAGCGGTGTATTCATCATCAGCGACTTTTTCCATACAAAGGAGGAGGAACTCAGCCAGCGCGCCTTGCTAACCGCGCGCACCGTCTCCGAGATGCCCGAAGTCAGACGCTATATTGTCGAAAACAAACAAAGCCGGGCGCTGATCAATCCGGTCGTCGAGCGGGTGCGCGTCATTCACAGCGCCGACTATATCGTCGTTCTCGATATGAACAAAGTGCGCCTCTCCCATCCGCTTCCTGCGATGATCGGCACGATCTCCCGCGGTGCTGATGAGGGGCCGGCGTTTGCCGAACATACGTACACTTCCAAAGCCCGCGGGGAAATCGGGACAGTGGTTCGCGCCTTCGTTCCCATTATGAACAGCGATCACGAACAAATTGGCGTCGTCATCGCCGCCTACCGGTTGCCGACGTTTTTTGAAGCCATTGATTCTTTGAAAGAAGAAGCTGCTGTAGCGGTCGTTTTGTCGCTCGTTGTCGGTGGAATTGGCGCATGGCTGCTCGCCTCCCATATCAAGCGGCAAATGTTTGAGCTGGAACCGCATGAGATCGCCAAGCTGCTGATCGAACGGACGGAAGCGTTTAACGCCATGCATGAAGGCGTCATCGCCATTGACAGCGATGAAAAAATTACCATCTTCAACGACCGGGCAAAACAAATGCTCGGCGTCAAAGGGGATGTCATCGGCCGATCGATCCGTTCCATCATTCCGGACACACACCTTCCGGAAATCTTGGAAGTAAACAAGCCGATTTACAATAAGGAGTTGCAGATCGGCAATTTAACGATTTGGAGCAACCGCATCCCGATCAAAGTCAACGGAAAAACGGTCGGCGCCATCGCCATTTTCCAAGACCGGACGGAAGTGAAACGGCTGGCCGAAGAATTGACGGGCGTAAAGGCGTTTGTCCACGCCTTGCGCGTGCAAAATCATGAATACATGAACAAACTTCATACGATCGCCGGCCTTATTCAGCTCGGCCATATTGAAAAAGCGCTCGAGTACGTGTTCCAAGTTACAGAGGAACAAGCAGAACTGACGCAGTTTTTAAGCCGCAACATCAAGGACGAAAGCATTTCTGGATTGCTCTTAAGCAAAATCCGCCGCGGCAAGGAGCTCGGCATCCGCGTGACAATCGACCGGCACAGCCGGCTGCACCGCTTTCCGCCGCATCTCGATCACCATGATTTTGTTGTTCTCCTTGGCAATTTAATTGAAAACGCCTTCGATGCCTTTCGCGGCGTAACCGACCGGGAAAAAGAAATTTACGTCAGCCTTGAACAAAATGAAGAAATTTGTTCCCTCTCGGTCGAAGACAACGGCCAAGGCATTGCTCGCGAGCATATTGACCGCATTTTTGATGAAGGCTTTTCAACCAAAGGGGAAAACGGACGCGGCATCGGCTTGTATTTGGTGAAGCAAATTGTGGAAAAGGGAAACGGGCGCATCGATGTGCAGTCGGAGGAAGGGAAAGGAACGGTGTTTACTGTTACCTTTGATATGTGACTACCCATTCATGCAGCGGCGGCCGCGAAAGACACTCCCGTCGAGACGAAGGAGGAAAAGGCTATGTATCGCGTGTTGTTGATCGAGGATGACCCGATGGTGCAAGAAGTGAACCGGCAAATGATTGAACAAGTGGACGGCTTCACCGTCATCGGCCTCGCTCGAAACGGTGAAGAAGGACTCCACCTCATTCACGAGCTCCGTCCGGATTTAGCGATGATTGATATTTACATGCCGCAGCTGGACGGCCTTGAAACATTAAAACAAATCCGCGCCCGCGGCCATGAAGTTGATATCATCGCCATTACCGCGGCGAGCGACATTGAAACGGTGCGCCGCGTCCTGCAAAACGGCGCCTTCGATTACATTGTGAAACCGTTTAAATTTGAACGGCTCAAACAGGCGTTGGAAAATTATCGGACGTTCCGCCGGTCGCTTGCGGAAAAGGAATCGCTCACCCAGGTGGAACTCGATGCCCTAAGGCGGGCGACTGAACAACCGGCCGGACCGTCCTCCGAGCTTCCGAAAGGACTGAATGAGGTAACATTGGAAAAAGTGATCGCCTATTTGCGTCAACACCGCTTCCCCGTTTCCGCCGAGGAAGTGGCCGAAGGAGTCGGCATCGCCCGCGTCACCGCCCGCCGCTATTTGGAGTACCTTGAGAAAACGGGAAAAGTCGTGCTCGATGTTCAATACGGCGGCGTCGGACGCCCAGTGAATCGGTACCATCTGAAAGCAACATAACACGATGCCGTTTCGAGCGGCTTCAAGCTGGTTGTCAGAGACGGAAAGCCAGGCCCTATTATGCCGTATCCCGCACCAGCAACCGGGCAGGCAGCTCTTCCTGCTTTCGCGTCACATTGCCTGTCTCCAGCCAATGATGAATCAAGCGAAACGCTTTCCCTCCCAGCTGAAAATGTGGCAAAGCGACGGTGTAAACAGCAAGAAAATCGTGCTCTCTGACATGTTCGCATAAAACGATGGGACCGTCTTCCTGATAAGCGGCAAACGCCTCCCAGCCCACTTCGCGGGAGCACACGATCAGCCCATCCATTTGCCTCATCCGCAGCCGCTCTAACGCCTCGAGTTCCCTCTCCACGTCATAATTCGTCTGAACCAAAAGCAGTTGGTAGCCATAACGGAGCGCCTCTTTGGGTATACCTCCCATTATCGCAGAAAAATAAGGATGATGAATGTACGGAAGCATAACGCCGACAATCGCTGCCCTTCCTTTCGCCAAATGGACGGCCTGAATATTTTTCGTGTAATTGAGCTTCTCCACTGCTTCCCAACCGTCTTCCGCTTTTCCTCGCTCACATACGGATATCCGTTCAACACCCTTGATACAGCAGCCACCGATACGCCTGCCTCTTTCGCCAAGTCACGGATATTGGCCATATTCACACACTCCCTAAAAAAGACTTGCCTTGAAACGCGTTTCATACATTATTGTGGATCCTGCCATCTAGTATACATGAGGAGGGGGACAACATGCTTTACGGATTTGCTTCACTCGTTCTGCTCGTCGCCGCTGTTTGGGGCGGGGCGCATATCGCCTTGCACGTCAAACAACGTGCAAAAACAAACAAGCAGAAAAAATAGGGAAACCATTCTGTTTGTTTCCACCGTTTCAATTGGTATAATGGGGAGTATATGGAACGTAAGGAGGAATGAACATGACTCGATACTGGAAACTGTTGTTCTCTCTCGCTGTCGCCTCCGCCTTGCTGGTTGGCTGCGGAATGAAAGCGCAGGAGTCAGCAACAAAAGCAACGAAAGAACAACAGCCAGCCGCCTCAAGAGAAACGTCCGCCAATGTGCAGCCGCCAAACGAAAAGCAAGCTTCTTCCGGCCAATCGGATGCGGCGGCGAGTAGACAAGCAGCCGCAAAGGAAGAAACCTCCGGGCAGCCGCCCGCTGACGAAGAGCAACCTGCCTCTTCGCAGCCAACGACTTCTTTGTCCTATCGGACAGGAAACCAAACCATCACCGAAACAGCGACGCTGCAAACGAGCGACAATCAACATTTTTCCCTCTATGTTTTGGAAGGGTGGACGCTTGACGCCGAAGAACCGAGTGCCGATGTCCTGCTTCATGGCGACGCATTCGCCCGCATCCGCTTGCTTTCTCCGGGTGAAACAAACTATGAACAACTAGCGAAAGAACATGCCCAAGCAGTCGACGCCAACGCCGCCCGCCAACAAACGGACGGGTTGCCTAAGCCGTTCACTGATGCGGTTTGGTACACCGCCCAAACAGACGGCGTCACGGTTCATGTCATCGCCAGCGCCCAACCGACGCCGATGCTATTGACCGTACACGCTCCAAGCAGCGAAGACGTGCTTGGCGCCGTGCTCGCCATGGTTGCTACATTACAAAAGCAATAACGTATCCAACGGGGAAGGAAACCGCTCTTCCCCGCTTCCAAAAAAAAGAAATCCCCCTTCCAGCCAACAAGAGGATCAAACAAGCTGCTTGCTCTCTTCTTTGCGGAAAAATGTTTTCATCGCGTGGAACACATCCGATTTTTGCTTCAAAATATAGTAGCGGAACTTTTCATCCTTAATATTGCGATACGCCGACATGAGCGTGGAATGGCGATTGTACTGGTTGACTTCCCCATACCCAAACATGTTCGATACTTTCATCAGCTCCTGAACAAGCTTCACGCAGCGGGCATTGTCCGATGTCAGGTTGTCGCCGTCCGAGAAGTGGAACGGATAAATGTTGTAGCGCGACGGTGGATATTTTGTCTCAATGAGTTCAAGCGCCTTGCGGTAGGCTGATGAGCAAATCGTTCCACCGCTTTCCCCTTTCGTGAAAAACTCCTCCTCACTGACGACTTTTGCTTCCGTATGATGGGCGATAAAGGCGATGTCCACTGTTTCGTATTTCGTGCGCAAAAAGCGGGTCATCCAGAAGAAAAAGCTGCGTGCCATATATTTTTCCCACATGCCCATCGATCCGCTTGTGTCCATCATCGCCAAGACGACCGCCTTCGATTCTGGTTTGACGACTTCGTTCCACGTTTTAAACTTCAAATCTTCACGGTAAATCGGATAAAAGCCTGGTTTGCCGTTCATGGCATTGCGCTTGAAGGCAGCGAGCATCGTCCGCTTCTTATCGATATTCCCCATCAGCCCGGTGCGGCGGATGTCGTTAAATTCGATATGTTGGGTTACATTTTGATCCAGCTCTTTTCGTTGCAAGTTGGGCAGCTCCAATTGGCTAAAGAACGCTTCCTCAATCTCCATCAGCGACACTTCAGCTTCGTAATAATCTTGGCCCGGCAAATCGCCAGCACCTTGGCCTTTTCCTGGCCCCTGCCCCTCCCCGCTTCCGTCTCGGGCCACCACATCACCGACTTGGCTGTCTCCATTTCCTTGGCCGACGTGTTTGTTTTTCTCATAATTGTAGCGGATTTTGTATTCATCGAGCGAGCGGATCGGAATTTTAATCACATCGCGCCCGTTGGACATGATAATGCTTTCTTCCGTAATTAAGTCGGGCAAATTGTTTTTGATCGCTTCCTTCACTTTTTCTTGATGGCGCTTTTGATCATCATATCCTTTGCGGTGGAGGGACCAGTCTTCCTTCGATACAACAAAATTCCCCTTCATGTTTTCCCCTCCTTTGAAAAAATCATTTTCACACTTTTCGCTTTCCCGCATATACTTATGTTGGCGTCATCAAAACGGGCCATCACTATGCCAAGTTGGTTTATTTTATCGTATGCAAAAATTCAAAATAATTGACCAATGAATGAGGAAAATAGAAAAGTAGACAAGCCCGATTATCAGCTTCGCGCCCTCTTGTTCTCTTCCTTTTAGCGAAGCTCGCTGCGTCGTCTTTGCTCGACCCTCCCTGTGCAACTCGGTCAGACAGAGGAGGAGGATAAAAAAAGCATGCCTCAGCGCTTGAGGCATGCCTAGCGGTTCAACAAGCTGCCGACATAGCGGAGCAATTCGTTGGCTGACGTGGAGTTGTACCCGTATTCATCAATGAGGCGGGCGACGACTTCGTTAATTTTTTTCAACTGCTGCTCATCCGGTGTTTTCGTCGACGTTGTAATTTTCACAATATCTTTTAGATCAGCGAACAGTTTTTTCTGGATTGCCTCGCGCAGCCGTTCATGCGAGTTGTAATCAAATCGCTGCCCTTTGCGCGCATAGGCGGAAATGCGGATTAAAATTTCTTCACGAAACGCTTTTTTCGCATTTTCGGAAATGCCGATTTGTTCCTCGATCGAGCGCATCAGCTTTTCATCCGGATTCATTTCCTCGCCAGTGAGCGGATCGCGCAGTTTCGTCTTGTTGCAGTACGCCTCGACGTTGTCCAAATAGTTATCCATCAACGTTTTCGCCGACTCTTCATACGAATAGACGAACGCCTTTTGCACTTCTTGTTTGGCGATTTCGTCATATTCTTTACGCACAAGCGAAATGAAGTTCAAGTACCGCTCGCGGTCTTCCTTCGTGATCGACGGATGCTGATCCAACCCTTCTTTCAACGAACGAAGCACGTCAAGCGCATTGATCGACGGCACTCCTTTGCGAATGATGCAGGCAGAAATGCGGTTGATGACATAGCGTGGGTCGATGCCGCTCATCCCCTCGTCCGGATGCTCCTTTTTCAGCTCCTCCACATCGACCTCGCTGAATCCTTCGATCATTTCGCCATCATACAAGCGCATTTTCTTCAATAAATCCACATCCGGCCGCTTCGATTCTTTCAACCGCGTCAAAATCGTAAACATGGCCGCAATCCGCAACGTATGTGGAGCGATATGCACGTCGGCGACATCGCTTTCGCGGATCATTTTTTCGTAAATGCGCTCTTCTTCCGAGACGCGCAAGTTGTATGGAATCGGCATGACGATGATGCGCGAATGGAGCGCCTCGTTCTTTTTGTTGGCGATGAACGACCGATATTCCGTTTCGTTCGTATGAGCGATAATCAATTCGTCGGCGCTGATTAAAGCAAACCGCCCAGCCTTGAAATTGCCTTCTTGCGTCAGCGACAGCAAATGCCAAAGAAATTTTTCATCGCACTTTAACATCTCTTGAAATTCCATAATCCCGCGGTTGGCTTTGTTCAGCTCGCCGTCAAACCGGTACGCGCGCGGGTCGGACTCGGAGCCGTATTCCGCGATCGTTGAAAAATCGATGCTTCCCGTTAAATCGGCGATGTCTTGCGATTTTGGATCAGACGGACTGAACGTCCCGATGCCGACGCGGCGGTTTTCCGAGAAGAAAATGCGCTCCACTAGCACGTCTTCAATGCGTCCGCCGTACTCTTTCTCAAGCCGCATCATATTGAGCGGCGACAGCTCGCCTTCGATGCGAATGCCGTATTCGCGGTAAAAATCGTCGCGCAAATGGTGAGGAATGAGGTGAAGCGGATCTTCATGCATCGGGCACCCTTTAATGGCATACACCGCGCCGCGCTCTGTTTTTGAATACTCTTCAAGCCCACGCTTTAGCAAAGTCACAAGCGTCGACTTCCCGCCGCCAACTGGCCCCATCAGCAGCAAAATCCGTTTCCGCACATCAAGCCGCTTCGCCGCCGGGTGGAAATATTCCTCAACGAGCCGCTCAAGCGCCTCCTCAAGCCCGAACAGGTGCTGGCTGAAAAACTTATATCGTTTCCGCCCATTCACCTCTTCGACCCCAGCATCTTTGATCATATTATAAACACGCGAATGAGCCGACTGGGCCACCCACGGCTTTTCTTTTAAAATCTTTAAATACTCAGCAAACGTTCCTTCCCATTTCAACTTTTCTTCTTCTTCCCGATACCGGGCGATTTTTTGCAAAATATCCATAAAGGACCTCCTCACCCTTGGATGTCTAACAGCAAGATTATTACAATTTATGCGAGGATGTCCCGTATCATTCGCCGCAAAAAAAAATTTTGTCTCCTAACAACCAACTGCGGTCATTCACATGCTTGGCCATATTCGCTATAATAAAAGGGGAAACGCCTGCCACTTTCATTATGAAGGAGGAACAAACGATGCGCACTTTGCTTGTGCTAGGGGTTATCATTGCGTTTTTGACGGCCATTTTCACCGCTGGCTATGAAGACAAACCAGGCGTCAGACAATAAGACCAAAAAAACGACCTCCAGAGCGAAGGTCGTTTTTTTGTTTATGACAACCCATAAAACCGTTGTTGGCGCAACGCTTCGTACACTAAAATGGCCGCCGTGTTCGACAAGTTTAACGAGCGCACTTTGTCATTCATCGGGATGCGAAGGCAACGGTCCATATTGGCCTCAAGCAGCTCCTTCGGCAGTCCGGTCGTTTCACGGCCGAACACAAAGAAAATATGTTTTTCTGTATCGCTGAAATCAAACGAATCATAATACCGGCGCCCGAATTTCGTAATGAAATAAAACTCCCCTTCCGGAAAGCGGGCGAATAGTTCGTCAAGCGAGTCATAATACGAAATATTGACATACGGCCAATAATCAAGCCCGGCGCGCTTTAACATTTTATCATCCGTAGAAAAACCGAGCGGGCGGATCAAATGGAGCGACGTATCGGTTGCTGCGCACGTACGAGCGATGTTTCCAGTATTGGCTGGAATTTCTGGCTGGTATAGCACTACATGAAGCGGCATTTCCTTCACCTCAGCAACGTTTATTTGCGATCGATGATGTGAAAAAACTTATAGCGAATGTTCGGCGTATAGGCGCTTGAATCTTCATACGACCAATAGCGCATTCGGCTGTTTGTCGTATGGGCGTTCACAAGCGGCATCCCGTTCTGATCTTTCGCCACCACAATCGTTGAGTGGTCGAAGCGTCCGTCCCCTTGAAAATCATAACAGATGACATCACCTGCCATCAATTGCTCCGGCTCCGCCACTTCCACCGCCTGCAAGCCGATGCGCGACCCGCTCAAATACCAACGAAAAGCATGGGCCACAGCCCAGCTGTAACTCCAACTTCCGTTTTGACACCACCATCCCCTCGCCCGGTTCGGATAGCCCGTCATCGGCGCCCCGCCTGCATACAAGCATTGAGAGACAAAATTCGTGCAATCCACCGGAAACGACGGAAACACCGGGTTATGCCGATTCCACCACGTTTCCGCATACCGCACCGCCCGGGCGCGGTCATACTGGTAAGAAAGACGCTCCCCCGTCCATTGCTCTCGTTCGACGCGCGGCGCCTCCATATCCCTCCCCAACCGGTTGATCGGTTCATCAGTTACAAGCTCACCGCGAACAAAACAGGCGCATCGCTCCTCAACCTGTTCTTCTATATATAGTGAACCCCTTTGCTTAATTAAAAATTGATGGTGGGCAATATACATAACTTTCGCTTCCCGCTCGATGGTCTGCCTGCCGACAATTTGTCCCCGGATCGTGCAACGGACGATCTCCGCACCGCGCTTTTGGCAAAGCCGTTGCTTTCTTGCCGCCTCTTCGCTTCGGATATTGCTTTCCGACACAAACGAGCGGGCTCGCTCATCCAACCACGCGCGCAACTGTTTTTTCATGCTGCTTTCCACCACTTTCGTTTTTGTTACTACCTTATGTGGGGAAGCTGCGTTTTTTTCCCTATTCCTTTGCCTCAGCCAACAGTTTCAGTCCTTTTTCAATCTCAGCGATCACATCGGCATCCGCCTCCGTTTGCCGCGCGGCCTCCAAGTAAGGCTTAGCGCTTGGATCCCCGATTTTCCCGAGCGCCCACGCCGCCGTCCCGCGGATGACGGGACGGCTATCCTCTTTCAACAAACGCAGTAAGTGCGGCACCGCGGTTTGGTCTTTGTAATGGGCGAGCGCCAGAATGGCATTGCGCTGAATCGGCTTTTTCCCACGCCATGAACCCGCCATGGCCCCAAATGTTTCTTTAAATTCACGGTTGCTCATCTGAAGCAGCGGGATGAGCTTCGGCTTTACCGCTTCCGGATCCGGCTCGAATTCTGGATGCAAATGAAAGTCTTTCCCCTTATTTTCCGGGCAGACTTGCTGGCATGTATCGCAGCCGTACAGCCGGTTCCCGATTTTCTCCCGAAACTCGTCGGCTAAAAAGCCTTTCGTTTGCGTTAAAAAGGAAAGGCACCGCTGTGCGTTCAGTTGCCCCCCTTGCACAAGCGCCCCGGTCGGGCAGGCATCAATGCATTTCGTGCACGTGCCGCATCGGTTTTCAACCGGTTCATCAGGGGGAAATGGAATATTCGTAATCATTTCTCCCAAATACACATACGATCCAAACTCCGGTGTAATAATAGAGCAGTTCTTGCCGCTCCAACCGATCCCTGCTCGTTCCGCCACCGCCCGATCAGCGAGCTCTCCGGTATCCACCATCGAGCGAACGCGGGCATGGGGCACTTTGGCCAGCAAAAACTCCTCGAGCTGCTGCAAACGTTCCCGCAACACATCGTGGTAGTCCTTTCCCCATGAAGCGCGGCAAAAAACGCCGCGCCGTTCCGTCTTTGTCCCCCGCGGCGCATTTTTCATTTTAGACGGATAGGCAAGAGCAATGGCAATAATCGATTTTGCTTCCGGAAGAAGCAATGAAGGATTCGTCCGTTTCTCAATATCTGGTTCCTCAAAACCGGACTGATAGCCGAGCTCCTGCTGGCGGCGCAGCCGTTCCTTTAATTCAACAAACGGATCAGCGCTCGCAAATCCGATTTTATCAATGCCGATTGACCGACTGTACTCAATGACTTCCTGCTTTAATGCCATAACATCCATCGTTTTCCCTCCTTTCGTCATATATGGTAAAATGAAATCCGAGGTGATCAAGATGAAATGCGTGATATCAGAACAACTAAAGCAACGCCTTCCTTCTGGTAAATTCGGCGTCATCCGCTATCATCATATCGAGGTCAGCGATTCACCGCAAATGTTAAGGGGGAGGCTTGAGCTGTTTCAAGAATCTCTTTACATCGAGCTGCAGGAAAAGTCGATTGCCGACATCCCTGAGATGGTCGAATGGCGCCGTACTTTCAAACAAATCGGAACGGACCCAAGCCGCTATCGACCGTCAAGTGAAAGCCTGTACCGACGCATCCAGAAAAAAAGCTTCATTCCGCCTATCCATTCAGCGGCGGACATAAACAACTTTTTTTCACTCTATTATAAAATTCCGCTCGGCATCTATGATCTAGACCGCATCAACGGGACAGTGACGCTCACGATCGGCACGGAACAAGATGAATACATCGCGTTAAACGGCCGCACAGTCAACTTTGCCAACAAACTCGTCAGCAAAGATGAACGAGGGCCGTTTGGCAGTCCGATCGTCGATTCGGAGCGGACCGCCGTGACGAGAGAAACGAAAAACGCTTTGCAAATCGTTTACTTTCTCCCATCAACGCCAGAAGAAACCGCCAAGCGCCAGCTTCAAGCCATCCAAACGATGTTTGTGCAAATTCATGGCGGCGAAGCCGACGCCCAATTGTTCATTTGATCTTCCCCCCACTTTCCTGCTGTTGGAAACGGGGGACTCCCTCCCTACTTGAACTCTCTCCCACCTACGCTCACGCGTGGAAGTGGGGGTCTTCTCGGTTTAGGGTGATAAAGAAAAAAACGCAATGCCTCGTTCTTTAACGAAACGAAACACTGCGTTGTCCCCAACAATCATAACGTAATTTTAAAGCTAACGAGAGATATTATAACAGACTTCCACACGCATCGCAAGAAAAAAACGCAAAAATCGACAAAAGAAATTGTACAAAAGGGCACCAGAATCTCTGGTGCCAGCAACCAGTGACCCGTACGGGATTCGAACCCGTGTTACCGCCGTGAAAGGGCGGTGTCTTAACCACTTGACCAACGGGCCATTATGGCGGAGAAGGCGGGATTTGAACCCGCGCGCCGCAAAACTGCGACCTAACGGTTTAGCAAACCGTCCCCTTCAGCCACTTGGGTACTTCTCCAAAGAAATGGCTCCGCAAGTAGGATTCGAACCTACGACCTACCGGTTAACAGCCGGTTGCTCTACCGCTGAGCTATTGCGGAATGATGAATAACTATATGTTATGCTCATCTTCCAAATGTGCTCGTTGCCTCTTCCTCTGCCAGCTAATTCAAGGAAGCGAGATGCGTCGAGGCAACTCGCAGCGAATTCGAAGATGTGAAGCTCGTCGCTCCGATTTTGCTGTGGAACGATGGGGCATTGTTCGCCCATTATTATAGCGAATGACCCAAAAATATTCAATGGAAAATAATGGGCCTAAGTGGACTTGAACCACCGACCTCACGCTTATCAGGCGTGCGCTCTGACCAGCTGAGCTATAGGCCCATAAAAAGCGGGTGATGGGAATCGAACCCACGACATCAGCTTGGAAGGCTGAGGTTTTACCACTAAACTACACCCGCATATC
Source organism: Geobacillus sp. PLS 41 (assembly GCF_056494105.1). Taxonomy (NCBI): domain Bacteria; kingdom Bacillati; phylum Bacillota; class Bacilli; order Caryophanales; family Anoxybacillaceae; genus Geobacillus; species Geobacillus sp. PLS 41. Next base: position 3,511,524 of record NZ_CM151395.1, read on the forward strand.
ATTTAGTTGAACATCCGCCACGCTGCTTCCATGCCCCTTCCTCTACCAGCTGATTCACAGAAGCCAGATGCGTCGGGGCAACTCGAAGCAGATTCGATGATGCAGATGCTCGTGGCTGAGGTTTTACCACTAAACTACACCCGCAAATATAGAATATAATGAAAAGGGCGACTAGTGGGAATCGAACCCACGCATGCCAGAGCCACAATCTGGTGCGTTAACCACTTCGCCATAGTCGCCTCGTTCTGGTGCCGGCTGCAGGACTTGAACCCGCAACCTACTGATTACAAGTCAGTTGCTCTACCAATTGAGCTAAGCCGGCATATTCAAAATTAGCTAGTGACTCATGTTGTCTGCCTGGTTGTGCCTCTTCCTCTGCAAGCTGATTCGAGGAAGCTGAGTGCGTCGAGGCAACTCGCAGCCAATTCGATGATGCCGATGCTCGTCTCTACCAATTGAGCTAAGCCGGCATATTTAAAATTAGCTAGTGACTCATGTTGTCTGCCTAGTTGTGCCTCTTCCTCTCCCAGCTAATTCGAGGAAGTCAAATGCTCGGTGTCCCTTCCTCTGCAAGCTTATTCAAAGAAGTGGGATGCGTCGGGACAACTCGCAGCAGATTCGACGATGCGAATGCTCGTCTCTACCAATTGAGCTAAGCCGGCACGATTTTAAAGTGCATGGCGGAGGAGGAGGGATTCGAACCCCCGCGCGCCTTGCGGCGCCTCTCGGTTTTCAAGACCGACCCCTTCAACCACTTGGGTACTCCTCCAAAAAAGCAACAATAATAATGGTGGACCTTGTAGGACTCGAACCTACGACCGGACGGTTATGAGCCGTCTGCTCTAACCAGCTGAGCTAAAGGTCCGATAATGGTGGCGGTGGAGGGGATCGAACCCCCGACCTCACGGGTATGAACCGTACGCTCTAGCCAGCTGAGCTACACCGCCAAATTTAAGTCAAAAGGTGGAGCCTATCGGGATCGAACCGATGACCTCCTGCTTGCAAAGCAGGCGCTCTCCCAGCTGAGCTAAGGCCCCATGATAAATCGGGAAGACAGGATTTGAACCTGCGACCTCACGGACCCGAACCGTGTGCTCTACCAAGCTGAGCTACTTCCCGACAAAACGCGCTCGAGAGGATTCGAACCCCTAACCTTCTGATCCGTAGTCAGATGCTCTATCCAATTGAGCTACGAGCGCACAAGTGCCGAGGGCCGGACTCGAACCGGCACGGTAGTTACCTACCCCAGGATTTTAAGTCCTGTGCGTCTGCCAATTCCGCCACCCCGGCGGAAGTGGAGCGGAAGACGGGGCTCGAACCCGCGACCCCCACCTTGGCAAGGTGGTGTTCTACCGCTGAACTACTTCCGCAAGACGATGAGCCATGGAGGACTCGAACCTCCGACCCTCTGATTAAAAGTCAGATGCTCTACCTACTGAGCTAATGGCTCATGGGTTCAATAACACTCCGAGACAACGATGTCCCTTCCTCTACTAGCATATTCGAAGATGTCAGATGCGTCGGGACAACTCGAAGCGAACTCGAAGATGTAGCGCTCGTTACTGAGCTAATGGCTCGCGGTTGCCGCCTTAATGGCTTAAGGGGTTATTAAGGAATAAGAATGCCGGCTGCAGGACTTGAACCCGCAACCTACTGATTACAAGTCAGTTGCTCTACCAATTGAGCTAAGCCGGCACATTTAAAATTAGTTAGTGACTCATGTTGTCTGCCTGGTTGTGCCTCTTCCTCTTCAAGCTCATTCAAGGAAGCCTTGTGCGTCGAGGCAACTCGCAACAGACTCGACGATGCGAATGTTCGTCGCTACCCATTGAACTAAGCCGGGGTGGTTTGAACATCTGACATGTCTGTGAACTACTCCCACTTAGCTTTGCATGAAGCGGGAACCTTCTTTCGGAACTATGATAAAAATGGTGGCTCGGGACGGAATCGAACCGCCGACACAAGGATTTTCAGTCCTTTGCTCTACCGACTGAGCTACCGAGCCATACCATATTTTTCGTGATTTTGGAACAATGGCGGTCCCGACGGGACTCGAACCCGCGATCTCCTGCGTGACAGGCAGGCATGTTAACCACTACACTACGGGACCAATTTTGGTTGCGGGGGCAGGATTTGAACCTGCGACCTTCGGGTTATGAGCCCGACGAGCTACCGGACTGCTCCACCCCGCGATGATGAGAAAGTAAGTTGATTTTCACAATGCTTTTAGTGTTGTTGTTCGTTGCCTCTTCCTCTACAAGCTGATTCAAAGACGCTCGATGCGTCGAGGCAACTCGAAGCGAATTCGATGAAGCAAAGGCTCGTTGCTCCACCCCGCGATGATGAGAAAGTAAGTCAGCTTTTATATTAAGATGGTGGAGGATGACGGGATCGAACCGCCGACCCCTTGCTTGTAAGGCAAGTGCTCTCCCAGCTGAGCTAATCCTCCACGAAATTGCCTAGCAGCGACCTACTCTTGCAGGGGCGCTGGCCCCAACTACCATCGGCGCTGGAGGGCTTAACTTCCGTGTTCGGGATGGGAACGGGTGTTTCCCCTCCGCCATAGCCACTAGGCAACAATGGACAAGTCTTATTATAAGGAAAGTTGACCTGTTGTCAAGACTTTTTCATTCCCTCAAAACTAGATAACCGTGCTCAGGAAGAAGCCGCTCGCCTGCGCTTTTCTT